>OZ240616.1:0-4152244 GCA_965198315.1 Candidatus Aldehydirespiratoraceae bacterium
ACCAACAAACGGACCCGCCACCCCATTCGGGTCAACAATCTCGCCGACATCCGTGCTCAACACCGAACCCGGAGTCGGCCGACCTTTCACTGCCAGTCCTGAGGCGTTGTTGAGGTATTGGTAGGCGTAGACCTTGTTGGCGCCGTCTTTGCGCTGGACCGAATAGAGGGCGCCGTTGTGGCCCCACACGCCCACGGGCTGGTCGTGGTCGGTGTGCAAAGCGATGTCGCGGGACGGGTTGGCGGTGCGCGTCGCCCAGTCGAACGCGGCCAGGCGGTCGCCGTTGAAGTCCACGGCCCACATGGTGTCGCCGTCGGACCACATGCCCCGCGAGAAGAACCCCATGTCGATGTCTTTGGCCGAGTCGCGGTCCCCGTACTCGTCGGCTCCGGTGTTGGGGTCGTCGACCACGCTGAACGCGTGGGCGACGTTGAAGCTGCCGTTGGCCTGCCACATGGTGGCCCCGTCGGACAACAACCCGGACGGGTTCCGCAACAACTGCGACCCGCCCACCTCCAAGGTGGGCAGCGTGAAGTCCTCGCCGGTCAGCCGCGAGAACCCCGACAAAGCGAACACCCGCACGCTGGTCGCGGTCAGCTGGGTGTCGCCGATGAACACCTTGGAGTTGGCTGTGTCCACACCCACCGTCGCCATATTGATCGCCGACGGCACCGTCACATCCGAGGTCGACCTGCGGCCCCCCAGCTCATCGACAACCGTGGCGGGATCGTCCAGCACATAGGCGTAGCCCTTGCCGTCGTTGGGGTCGGCCACCCACAGCACCGACCCGTCCCCCCACAACCCAACAGCATTCGCATTCGCCGACACCAAACCAAAACTCCGCGACGGAAACGCCACCGCGGGCACCGCTATGGCGTTGCTGGGGGTCGCCTCGTCGTAGCCGGCCTCGTCGACAAAGACGGCCACGACCCGCAGCCAAGCGCCCCGGTCGCCGCGGCGGATCTCGTAGTCGGCGCCGGTCCGGCCGTCGATGTCGGACCAGCTCGCGCCGCCGTCAACACTGCGCTGCCACTGAAGCGCCGGGTCGAAGCCCTCGGCCAGCCCGTTGGGGTCCACGATCCCCGACGGGTCCGCCGACAGCACCTCGCCCGGCTCGCCGCCGCCTGTCACTTCGAGGCCTGAGGCGTTGTTGAGGTATTGGTAGGCGTAGACCTTGTTGGCGCCGTCTTTGCGCTGGACCGAATAGAGGGCGCCGTTGTGGCCCCACACGCCCACGGGCTGGTCGTGGTCGGTGTGCAAAGCGATGTCGCGGGACGGGTTGGCGGTGCGCGTCGCCCAGTCGAACGCGGCCAGGCGGTCGCCGTTGAAGTCCACGGCCCACATGGTGTCGCCGTCGGACCACATGCCCCGCGAGAAGAACCCCATGTCGATGTCTTTGGCCGAGTCGCGGTCCCCGTACTCGTCGGCTCCGGTGTTGGGGTCGTCGACCACGCTGAACGCGTGGGCGACGTTGAAGCTGCCGTTGGCCTGCCACATGGTGGCCCCGTCGGACAACAACCCGGACGGGTTCCGCAACAACTGCGACCCGCCCACCTCCAAGGTGGGCAGCGTGAAGTCCTCGCCGGTCAGCCGCGAGAACCCCGACAAAGCGAACACCCGCACGCTGGTCGCGGTCAGCTGGGTGTCGCCGATGAACACCTTGGAGTTGGCTGTGTCCACACCCACCGTCGCCATATTGATCGCCGACGGCACCGTCACATCCGAGGTCGACCTGCGGCCCCCCAGCTCATCGACAACCGTGGCGGGATCGTCCAGCACATAGGCGTAGCCCTTGCCGTCGTTGGGGTCGGCCACCCACAGCACCGACCCGTCCCCCCACAACCCAACAGCATTCGCATTCGCCGACACCAAACCAAAACTCCGCGACGGAAACGCCACCGCGGGCACCGCTATGGCGTTGCTGGGGGTCGCCTCGTCGTAGCCGGCCTCGTCGACAAAGACGGCCACGACCCGCAGCCAAGCGCCCCGGTCGCCGCGGCGGATCTCGTAGTCGGCGCCGGTCCGGCCGTCGATGTCGGACCAGCTCGCGCCGCCGTCAACACTGCGCTGCCACTGAAGCGCCGGGTCGAAGCCCTCGGCCAGCCCGTTGGGGTCCACGATCCCCGACGGGTCCGCCGACAGCACCTCGCCCGGCTCGCCGCCGCCTGTCACTTCGAGGCCTGAGGCGTTGTTGAGGTATTGGTAGGCGTAGACCTTGTTGGCGCCGTCTTTGCGCTGGACCGAATAGAGGGCGCCGTTGTGGCCCCACACGCCCACGGGCTGGTCGTGGTCGGTGTGCAAAGCGATGTCGCGGGACGGGTTGGCGGTGCGCGTCGCCCAGTCGAACGCGGCCAGGCGGTCGCCGTTGAAGTCCACGGCCCACATGGTGTCGCCGTCGGACCACATGCCCCGCGAGAAGAACCCCATGTCGATGTCTTTGGCCGAGTCGCGGTCCCCGTACTCGTCGGCTCCGGTGTTGGGGTCGTCGACCACGCTGAACGCGTGGGCGACGTTGAAGCTGCCGTTGGCCTGCCACATGGTGGCCCCGTCGGACAACAACCCGGACGGGTTCCGCAACAACTGCGACCCGCCCACCTCCAAGGTGGGCAGCGTGAAGTCCTCGCCGGTCAGCCGCGAGAACCCCGACAAAGCGAACACCCGCACGCTGGTCGCGGTCAGCTGGGTGTCGCCGATGAACACCTTGGAGTTGGCTGTGTCCACACCCACCGTCGCCATATTGATCGCCGACGGCACCGTCACATCCGAGGTCGACCTGCGGCCCCCCAGCTCATCGACAACCGTGGCGGGATCGTCCAGCACATAGGCGTAGCCCTTGCCGTCGTTGGGGTCGGCCACCCACAGCACCGACCCGTCCCCCCACAACCCAACAGCATTCGCATTCGCCGACACCAAACCAAAACTCCGCGACGGAAACGCCACCGCGGGCACCGCTATGGCGTTGCTGGGGGTCGCCTCGTCGTAGCCGGCCTCGTCGACAAAGACGGCCACGACCCGCAGCCAAGCGCCCCGGTCGCCGCGGCGGATCTCGTAGTCGGCGCCGGTCCGGCCGTCGATGTCGGACCAGCTCGCGCCGCCGTCAACACTGCGCTGCCACTGAAGCGCCGGGTCGAAGCCCTCGGCCAGCCCGTTGGGGTCCACGATCCCCGACGGGTCCGCCGACAGCACCTCGCCCGGCTCGCCGCCGCCTGTCACTTCGAGGCCTGAGGCGTTGTTGAGGTATTGGTAGGCGTAGACCTTGTTGGCGCCGTCTTTGCGCTGGACCGAATAGAGGGCGCCGTTGTGGCCCCACACGCCCACGGGCTGGTCGTGGTCGGTGTGCAAAGCGATGTCGCGGGACGGGTTGGCGGTGCGCGTCGCCCAGTCGAACGCGGCCAGGCGGTCGCCGTTGAAGTCCACGGCCCACATGGTGTCGCCGTCGGACCACATGCCCCGCGAGAAGAACCCCATGTCGATGTCTTTGGCCGAGTCGCGGTCCCCGTACTCGTCGGCTCCGGTGTTGGGGTCGTCGACCACGCTGAACGCGTGGGCGACGTTGAAGCTGCCGTTGGCCTGCCACATGGTGGCCCCGTCGGACAACAACCCGGACGGGTTCCGCAACAACTGCGACCCGCCCACCTCCAAGGTGGGCAGCGTGAAGTCCTCGCCGGTCAGCCGCGAGAACCCCGACAAAGCGAACACCCGCACGCTGGTCGCGGTCAGCTGGGTGTCGCCGATGAACACCTTGGAGTTGGCTGTGTCCACACCCACCGTCGCCATATTGATCGCCGACGGCACCGTCACATCCGAGGTCGACCTGCGGCCCCCCAGCTCATCGACAACCGTGGCGGGATCGTCCAGCACATAGGCGTAGCCCTTGCCGTCGTTGGGGTCGGCCACCCACAGCACCGACCCGTCCCCCCACAACCCAACAGCATTCGCATTCGCCGACACCAAACCAAAACTCCGCGACGGAAACGCCACCGCGGGCACCGCTATGGCGTTGCTGGGGGTCGCCTCGTCGTAGCCGGCCTCGTCGACAAAGACGGCCACGACCCGCAGCCAAGCGCCCCGGTCGCCGCGGCGGATCTCGTAGTCGGCGCCGGTCCGGCCGTCGATGTCGGACCAGCTCGCGCCGCCGTCAACACTGCGCTGCCACTGAAGCGCCGGGTCGAAGCCCTCGGCCAGCCCGTTGGGGTCCACGATCCCCGACGGGTCCGCCGACAGCACCTCGCCCGGCTCGCCGCCGCCTGTCACTTCGAGGCCTGAGGCGTTGTTGAGGTATTGGTAGGCGTAGACCTTGTTGGCGCCGTCTTTGCGCTGGACCGAATAGAGGGCGCCGTTGTGGCCCCACACGCCCACGGGCTGGTCGTGGTCGGTGTGCAAAGCGATGTCGCGGGACGGGTTGGCGGTGCGCGTCGCCCAGTCGAACGCGGCCAGGCGGTCGCCGTTGAAGTCCACGGCCCACATGGTGTCGCCGTCGGACCACATGCCCCGCGAGAAGAACCCCATGTCGATGTCTTTGGCCGAGTCGCGGTCCCCGTACTCGTCGGCTCCGGTGTTGGGGTCGTCGACCACGCTGAACGCGTGGGCGACGTTGAAGCTGCCGTTGGCCTGCCACATGGTGGCCCCGTCGGACAACAACCCGGACGGGTTCCGCAACAACTGCGACCCGCCCACCTCCAAGGTGGGCAGCGTGAAGTCCTCGCCGGTCAGCCGCGAGAACCCCGACAAAGCGAACACCCGCACGCTGGTCGCGGTCAGCTGGGTGTCGCCGATGAACACCTTGGAGTTGGCTGTGTCCACACCCACCGTCGCCATATTGATCGCCGACGGCACCGTCACATCCGAGGTCGACCTGCGGCCCCCCAGCTCATCGACAACCGTGGCGGGATCGTCCAGCACATAGGCGTAGCCCTTGCCGTCGTTGGGGTCGGCCACCCACAGCACCGACCCGTCCCCCCACAACCCAACAGCATTCGCATTCGCCGACACCAAACCAAAACTCCGCGACGGAAACGCCACCGCGGGCACCGCTATGGCGTTGCTGGGGGTCGCCTCGTCGTAGCCGGCCTCGTCGACAAAGACGGCCACGACCCGCAGCCAAGCGCCCCGGTCGCCGCGGCGGATCTCGTAGTCGGCGCCGGTCCGGCCGTCGATGTCGGACCAGCTCGCGCCGCCGTCAACACTGCGCTGCCACTGAAGCGCCGGGTCGAAGCCCTCGGCCAGCCCGTTGGGGTCCACGATCCCCGACGGGTCCGCCGACAGCACCTCGCCCGGCTCGCCGCCGCCTGTCACTTCGAGGCCTGAGGCGTTGTTGAGGTATTGGTAGGCGTAGACCTTGTTGGCGCCGTCTTTGCGCTGGACCGAATAGAGGGCGCCGTTGTGGCCCCACACGCCCACGGGCTGGTCGTGGTCGGTGTGCAAAGCGATGTCGCGGGACGGGTTGGCGGTGCGCGTCGCCCAGTCGAACGCGGCCAGGCGGTCGCCGTTGAAGTCCACGGCCCACATGGTGTCGCCGTCGGACCACATGCCCCGCGAGAAGAACCCCATGTCGATGTCTTTGGCCGAGTCGCGGTCCCCGTACTCGTCGGCTCCGGTGTTGGGGTCGTCGACCACGCTGAACGCGTGGGCGACGTTGAAGCTGCCGTTGGCCTGCCACATGGTGGCCCCGTCGGACAACAACCCGGACGGGTTCCGCAACAACTGCGACCCGCCCACCTCCAAGGTGGGCAGCGTGAAGTCCTCGCCGGTCAGCCGCGAGAACCCCGACAAAGCGAACACCCGCACGCTGGTCGCGGTCAGCTGGGTGTCGCCGATGAACACCTTGGAGTTGGCTGTGTCCACACCCACCGTCGCCATATTGATCGCCGACGGCACCGTCACATCCGAGGTCGACCTGCGGCCCCCCAGCTCATCGACAACCGTGGCGGGATCGTCCAGCACATAGGCGTAGCCCTTGCCGTCGTTGGGGTCGGCCACCCACAGCACCGACCCGTCCCCCCACAACCCAACAGCATTCGCATTCGCCGACACCAAACCAAAACTCCGCGACGGAAACGCCACGGTTTGGGTTTGTGGGGCGACTTTGAGGACGTTCAGGTCGGGTTTGGTGTCTTTTGCTTTGGCTTCGTCGCGCACGCCTTGCTCGTCGTCGTCGATTTTCAAGATCGAGCCGCCAAGTGGTATCTCGCCGTTTTCGTTGCCTTGGCCGCTGTTGTCGGGCGGCGGCGGTGGTGGTTGTGGGCAGTCGAAGACGGCGGGGATGTCGGCGAAGGCGTAGCCCGAGTTGCCCGACACCGCTTCGGCGCGGCGCGCCCTGATGCGGTAGGTGTAGCGCTGGGCAACGGTGGTGGCGGTGTCATCCACATAAGCCGCCTCGACACTGGCGGTGTCTGCGGCCAGGATGTGGAAGGTGCCCACCGGGTCGAAGCCCGGGCGGCGGCGCAGCACCTGATAGCCGTCCACCGACGCAACATCGGCAGTCGGCGCCTCCCACCACAGCCCCACCCCGCCGCCACCGCACAACGCCTCTGCCGACAACCCCGAAGGCCGCTGGGCGCGCTCGGCCGCGCTCAACGGCGCACCCGAACCCGACGAGGCCAACACCGTCCCTGCCACCCCCAACACAACAACAACAGCCCCCACCCGCCACCACAGGAGCCGCGCTGTCAACCCCCCCCCTCGATTAACGGCTATGCCGCGGAGCCGGCGCTGTGGAACCATCACGTCACAATGCCTTGTTGGTCCAGGTGTGGGCGCCGAAGCTGTTGTCGCCTTTGCAGGTGACGCGGGTGGCGTTTTGGCTGTGGAGCCAGCAGGTGTGCCAGCTTCCCACCGAGGGGAATCGGGCGTGGTCGTCGACGAAGCGGCCGGTGGGGTGGGCGCGTTTGGTGGGGTGTATGCGGTGCAGGAAGCTCTCGTTGCCCCAGCAGACGATCTTCGAGGCCGGGGTGTCTGATCCTGCGGTGGCGCAGGTGTGGTAGGCGCCTGCGGTCACCGAGGTCCATGCGGTGCCTGCAGGCGGTTCGGGCTGCGACCACGCCGACTGGCCGTTGTCGTTGTAGGCGGCTCCCAGGTGCGGGCCGCCTTCGCCCCAGCAGCGCAGCGAGCTGTCCGAGACCGTGGCGCAGGCATGCGCGCCGCCGACGGTCACCGACGTGTAGAACAGCCCGCCGTCCAGCTCGGGCACCTGCCAGACGCCGCGACCGGGCACATCCACAGACACCGGGCCGTCAAAGGAGTTCACCACCATGGTGCTGGGCCCATAGGCGCCCCAGCACAGGATCGTCCCGTCGGATGCAAGCCCGCAGGTGTAGCCCTTGTTCCACCCGTCGTCGCCTGGCGAGGAATACGCCGCGCTGCCTCCCGCGGACACTGCCAGCCAGGTGAGGCTCCCCACCAGCTCGGGCACATCGGTCTGGCCGTCGTCGTTGCGGCCCCAGCACTCGATGGCCTCCGCGTCGGTCAGCGCACACGTGTGCCACGCCCCTGCGTCCACCCATGTGAACTCCCCGCTCGACGCGGACTTCGACGCAGGCGCCTGATCGAAGTTGTCGCGGCCCCAGCACTTCACTGTGCCGTCAGACACCAACCCGCAGGTGTGGAACTCCCCGGCCGACAACAGTTCCCAAGTCTCCATCGAACCCAAAGCCGGAATATCGCTCGTCTGGTCGAACTTGTCATAACCCACACACTGCACACTCCCCGCCGTCAACAGCGCACAGGTGTGATACCCGCCCGCTGTCACATGGGCATCGCCCAAACCCACCGACGCCGCCGACGGCAGCACCACCAACACGCCTGTGCTGCGCAACACCTCGTCATAGCCGGCCTCGTCGACAAAGCTCACCCGCAACCGGACCTGCGCCCCCAGATCACTGCGTGAGATCGTGTAACCGGTGCCGGTCTGGCCGTCGATGCCAGCCCACGTCGCGCCCTCGTCGACACTGCGCTGCCACTGAAGAACACCAACAAACGGATCCGCCACCCCATTCGGGTCAACAATCTCGCCGACATCCGTGCTCAGCACCGAACCCGGAGTCGGCCGACCTTTCACTGCCAGTCCTGAGGCGTTGTTGAGGTATTGGTAGGCGTAGACCTTGTTGTCGTCGAGTTGGAGCGAATAGAGGGCGCCGTTGTGGCCCCACACTTGGCCGGGGTCGTCGTGTTTGGTGTGCAGGGCGATGTCGCGGGTCGGGTTGGCGGTGCGTGTCGGCCAGTCGAACGCGGCCAGGCGGTCGCCGGCGTCGTCGAGGACCCACATGGTGTCGCCGTCGGACCACATGGCTCCGGGCAGGAACGACACCTCGATGTCCTTGGCGGAGTCGCGGGCCCCGTACTCGTCGGCTCCGGTGTTGGGGTCGTCGACCAAGCTGAACGCGTGGATGCTTTTGACTCCGGCGGTGACCTGCCACAGGGTGGTTCCGTCGGACAGGAACCCGCTGGGGCTGCGCAACAGCTCGGACCCGCCCGCGCTGATGCGGGGCAGGTCGAAGTCCTCGCCGGCCAGCCGCGAGAACCCCGACAGCGAGAACACCCGCACGCTCACCGTCGTGGCCTGGTAGTCGCCGATGAACACCTTGGTGTTGGCTGTGTCCACGCCCGCGCCCTCGATGCTGATCGACGACGGCACCGTCACGTCCGAGGACGACCTGCGGGCCCCCAGCTCATCGACCGCCGTGCCGGGATCGTCCAGCCCATAGGCGTAGCCCTTGCGGTCGGTCGAGTCGAGCGCCCACAGCGTCGACCCGTCCCCCCACAGCCCCTCCGAATCGGTATTGCCCGACACCAGACCGAAACTCCGCGACGGAAACGCCACAGCGGGAACCGCCCTCGCGTTGCTGGGGGTCGCCTCGTCGTAGCCGGCCTCGTCGACAAAGCGCGCCACGACCCGCACCAAAGCACCCCGGTCGCTGCGCAAGATCTCGTATTCGGTGCCGGTCTGCCCGTCGATGTTAGCCCAGGTCGCGCCGTTGTCTCGGCTGCGCTGCCATCGAAGGGCCGGGTCGAAGCCGTCGGCCAGGCCGTTGGGGTCCACGATCCCCGACGGGTCCGCCGACAAAACGTCGCCCGGCTCGCCGCCGCCCGCCACCACCAGTCCTGAGGCGTTGTTGAGGTATTGGTAGGCGTAGACCTTGTTGTCGTCGAGTTGGAGCGAATAGAGGGCGCCGTTGTGGCCCCACACTTGGCCGGGGTCGTCGTGTTTGGTGTGCAGGGCGATGTCGCGGGTCGGGTTGGCGGTGCGTGTCGGCCAGTCGAACGCGGCCAGGCGGTCGCCGGCGTCGTCGACGGCCCACATGGTGTCGCCGTCGGACCACATGGCTCCGGGCAGGAACGACACCTCGATGTCCTTGGCGGAGTCGCGGGCCCCGTACTCGTCGGCTCCGGTGTTGGGGTCGTCGACCAAGCTGAACGCGTGGATGCTTTTGACTCCGGCGGTGACCTGCCACAGGGTGGTTCCGTCGGACAGGAACCCGCTGGGGCTGCGCAACAGCTCGGACCCGCCCGCGCTGATGCGGGGCAGGTCGAAGTCCTCGCCGGCCAGCCGCGAGAACCCCGACAGCGAGAACACCCGCACGCTCACCGTCGTGGCCTGGTAGTCGCCGATGAACACCTTGGTGTTGGCTGTGTCCACGCCCGCGCCCTCGATGCTGATCGACGACGGCACCGTCACGTCCGAGGACGACCTGCGGGCCCCCAGCTCATCGACCGCCGTGCCGGGATCGTCCAGCCCATAGGCGTAGCCCTTGCGGTCGGTCGAGTCGAGCGCCCACAGCGTCGACCCGTCCCCCCACAGCCCCTCCGAATCGGTATTGCCCGACACCAGACCGAAACTCCGCGACGGAAACGCCACAGCGGGAACCGCCCTCGCGTTGCTGGGGGTCGCCTCGTCGTAGCCGGCCTCGTCGACAAAGCGCGCCACGACCCGCACCAAAGCACCCCGGTCGCTGCGCAAGATCTCGTATTCGGTGCCGGTCTGCCCGTCGATGTTAGCCCAGGTCTCGCCGTTGTCTCGGCTGCGCTGCCATCGAAGGGCCGGGTCGAAGCCGTCGGCCAGGCCGTTGGGGTCCACGATCCCCGACGGGTCCGCCGACAAAACGTCGCCCGGCTCGCCGCCGCCCGCCACCACCAGTCCTGAGGCGTTGTTGAGGTATTGGTAGGCGTAGATCTTGTTGTCGTCGAGTTGGAGCGAATAGAGGGTGCCGTTGTGGCCCCACACTTGGCCGGGGTCGTCGTGTTTGGTGTGCAGGGCGATGTCGCGGGTCGGGTTGGCGGTGCGTGTCGGCCAGTCGAACGCGGCCAGGCGGTCGCCGGCGTCGTCGACGGCCCACATGGTGTCGCCGTCGGACCACATGGCTCCGGGCAGGAACGACACCTCGATGTCCTTGGCGGAGTCGCGGGCCCCGTACTCGTCGGCTCCGGTGTTGGGGTCGTCGACCAAGCTGAACGCGTGGATGCTTTTGACTCCGGCGGTGACCTGCCACAGGGTGGTTCCGTCGGACAGGAACCCGCTGGGGCTGCGCAACAGCTCGGACCCGCCCGCGCTGATGCGGGGCAGGTCGAAGTCCTCGCCGGCCAGCCGCGAGAACCCCGACAGCGAGAACACCCGCACGCTCACCGTCGTGGCCTGGTAGTCGCCGATGAACACCTTGGTGTTGGCTGTGTCCACGCCCGCGCCCTCGATGCTGATCGACGACGGCACCGTCACGTCCGAGGACGACCTGCGGGCCCCCAGCTCATCGACCGCCGTGCCGGGATCGTCCAGCCCATAGGCGTAGCCCTTGCGGTCGGTCGAGTCGAGCGCCCACAGCGTCGACCCGTCCCCCCACAGCCCCTCCGAATCGGTATTGCCCGACACCAGACCGAAACTCCGCGACGGAAACGCCACAGCGGGAACCGCCCTCGCGTTGCTGGGGGTCGCCTCGTCGTAGCCGGCCTCGTCGACAAAGACGGCCACGACCCGCACCAAAGCACCCCGGTCGCTGCGCCGGATCTCGTATTCGGTGCCGGTCTGCCCGTCGATGTTAGCCCAGGTCTCGCCGTTGTCTCGGCTGCGCTGCCATCGAAGGGCCGGGTCGAAGCCGTCGGCCAGGCCGTTGGGGTCCACGATCCCCGACGGGTCCGCCGACAAAACGTCGCCCGGCTCGCCGCCGCCCGCCACCACCAGTCCTGAGGCGTTGTTGAGGTATTGGTAGGCGTAGACCTTGTTGTCGTCGAGTTGGAGCGAATAGAGGGCGCCGTTGTGGCCCCACACTTGGCCGGGGTCGTCGTGTTTGGTGTGCAGGGCGATGTCGCGGGTCGGGTTGGCGGTGCGTGTCGGCCAGTCGAACGCGGCCAGGCGGTCGCCGGCGTCGTCGAGGACCCACATGGTGTCGCCGTCGGACCACATGGCTCCGGGCAGGAACGACACCTCGATGTCCTTGGCGGAGTCGCGGGCCCCGTACTCGTCGGCTCCGGTGTTGGGGTCGTCGACCAAGCTGAACGCGTGGATGCTTTTGACTCCGGCGGTGACCTGCCACAGGGTGGTTCCGTCGGACAGGAACCCGCTGGGGCTGCGCAACAGCTCGGACCCGCCCGCGCTGATGCGGGGCAGGTCGAAGTCCTCGCCGGCCAGCCGCGAGAACCCCGACAGCGAGAACACCCGCACGCTCACCGTCGTGGCCTGGTAGTCGCCGATGAACACCTTGGTGTTGGCTGTGTCCACGCCCGCGCCCTCGATGCTGATCGACGACGGCACCGTCACGTCCGAGGACGACCTGCGGGCCCCCAGCTCATCGACCGCCGTGCCGGGATCGTCCAGCCCATAGGCGTAGCCCTTGCGGTCGGTCGAGTCGAGCGCCCACAGCGTCGACCCGTCCCCCCACAGCCCCTCCGAATCGGTATTGCCCGACACCAGACCGAAACTCCGCGACGGAAACGCCACAGCGGGAACCGCCCTCGCGTTGCTGGGGGTCGCCTCGTCGTAGCCGGCCTCGTCGACAAAGACGGCCACGACCCGCACCAAAGCACCCCGGTCGCTGCGCCGGATCTCGTATTCGGTGCCGGTCTGCCCGTCGATGTTAGCCCAGGTCTCGCCGTTGTCTCGGCTGCGCTGCCATCGAAGGGCCGGGTCGAAGCCGTCGGCCAGGCCGTTGGGGTCCACGATCCCCGACGGGTCCGCCGACAAAACGTCGCCCGGCTCGCCGCCGCCCGCCACCACCAGTCCTGAGGCGTTGTTGAGGTATTGGTAGGCGTAGACCTTGTTGTCGTCGAGTTGGAGCGAATAGAGGGCGCCGTTGTGGCCCCACACTTGGCCGGGGTCGTCGTGTTTGGTGTGCAGGGCGATGTCGCGGGTCGGGTTGGCGGTGCGTGTCGGCCAGTCGAACGCGGCCAGGCGGTCGCCGGCGTCGTCGACGGCCCACATGGTGTCGCCGTCGGACCACATGGCTCCGGGCAGGAACGACACCTCGATGTCCTTGGCGGAGTCGCGGGCCCCGTACTCGTCGGCTCCGGTGTTGGGGTCGTCGACCAAGCTGAACGCGTGGATGCTTTTGACTCCGGCGGTGACCTGCCACAGGGTGGTTCCGTCGGACAGGAACCCGCTGGGGCTGCGCAACAGCTCGGACCCGCCCGCGCTGATGCGGGGCAGGTCGAAGTCCTCGCCGGCCAGCCGCGAGAACCCCGACAGCGAGAACACCCGCACGCTCACCGTCGTGGCCTGGTAGTCGCCGATGAACACCTTGGTGTTGGCTGTGTCCACGCCCGCGCCCTCGATGCTGATCGACGACGGCACCGTCACGTCCGAGGACGACCTGCGGGCCCCCAGCTCATCGACCGCCGTGCCGGGATCGTCCAGCCCATAGGCGTAGCCCTTGCGGTCGGTCGAGTCGAGCGCCCACAGCGTCGACCCGTCCCCCCACAGCCCCTCCGAATCGGTATTGCCCGACACCAGACCGAAACTCCGCGACGGAAACGCCACAGCGGGAACCGCCCTCGCGTTGCTGGGGGTCGCCTCGTCGTAGCCGGCCTCGTCGACAAAGACGGCCACGACCCGCACCAAAGCACCCCGGTCGCTGCGCCGGATCTCGTATTCGGTGCCGGTCTGCCCGTCGATGTTAGCCCAGGTCTCGCCGTTGTCTCGGCTGCGCTGCCATCGAAGGGCCGGGTCGAAGCCGTCGGCCAGGCCGTTGGGGTCCACGATCCCCGACGGGTCCGCCGACAAAACGTCGCCCGGCTCGCCGCCGCCCGCCACCACCAGTCCTGAGGCGTTGTTGAGGTATTGGTAGGCGTAGACCTTGTTGTCGTCGAGTTGGAGCGAATAGAGGGCGCCGTTGTGGCCCCACACTTGGCCGGGGTCGTCGTGTTTGGTGTGCAGGGCGATGTCGCGGGTCGGGTTGGCGGTGCGTGTCGGCCAGTCGAACGCGGCCAGGCGGTCGCCGGCGTCGTCGAGGACCCACATGGTGTCGCCGTCGGACCACATGGCTCCGGGCAGGAACGACACCTCGATGTCCTTGGCGGAGTCGCGGGCCCCGTACTCGTCGGCTCCGGTGTTGGGGTCGTCGACCAAGCTGAACGCGTGGATGCTTTTGACTCCGGCGGTGACCTGCCACAGGGTGGTTCCGTCGGACAGGAACCCGCTGGGGCTGCGCAACAGCTCGGACCCGCCCGCGCTGATGCGGGGCAGGTCGAAGTCCTCGCCGGCCAGCCGCGAGAACCCCGACAGCGAGAACACCCGCACGCTCACCGTCGTGGCCTGGTAGTCGCCGATGAACACCTTGGTGTTGGCTGTGTCCACGCCCGCGCCCTCGATGCTGATCGACGACGGCACCGTCACGTCCGAGGACGACCTGCGGGCCCCCAGCTCATCGACCGCCGTGCCGGGATCGTCCAGCCCATAGGCGTAGCCCTTGCGGTCGGTCGAGTCGAGCGCCCACAGCGTCGACCCGTCCCCCCACAGCCCCTCCGAATCGGTATTGCCCGACACCAGACCGAAACTCCGCGACGGAAACGCCACTGTCTCGGTCTGTACGTCGGCTTTGAGGACGTTCAGGTCTGGTTTTGGGTCTTCTTTGTTGGCTTCGTCCCGCACGCCTTGTTCGCCGTTGCCGTCGATCTTCACGATGGAATTGCCGACAGGCACGCCGTCGTTGTTGACCTCGTCGCTGTTGCCCTCACCGTTGTCGTGGTTGTCAGGTGGCGGGGGTGGTTGGGGGCAGTCGAAGGTGTCGGGGATGTCGGCGAAGGTGTAGCCCGAGCGCCCCGACAGCACTTCGGCCCGGCGTGCCTTCACCCGGTAGGTGTAGCGCTGGCCCACGGTGGTCGCGGTGGCGTCGATGTAGGACGTTTCGGTGCTCTCGGTGTTGTCGATGAGCACATGGAAGGTGCCCACCGGGTCGTAGCCGGGGCGACGCCGCAGCACCTGGTAGCCGTCCACCGACGCAACGTCCGCCGTCGGCGCAACCCAGGTCAGTTCCACACCGCCGCCACCGCACAGCGCTTCAGCGGCCAGCCCCGAAGGGCGATCAGGGTTGTTCTGCACCGCAGCCGCACCGGGTATCGCGAGCACCCCTGCAGCGACCGCCAACGCCACCCCCGCGCCCCGCAGCCGCCGGGGGAGACGGAGCGCTGTCAACCCCCCCCCCCCCCCGAAAGGGGCGAGCATGCCCGGTTGGGTACCTTCAGGGCTCGCCGGCTGTGCTCAGACCGACGACACCAAGCAGATATGAGGAACGGAGACACTGGACACGCATGCTATGCATGAATCGGACATGCATGCGACATATGAATCGCGTCGTGCAAGCCCTCGTGTCACTACGTGGGTGTCATGGGGATGTCGGTGTGGATGGAGTCGTCTGCGACAGCTACGTAGTCAAACCGTGTTCGTCGTAGCCGAGAATCTCCTCGGCTGCCTGCTCAGTCGACAAATCGAGTAATCGCCGAGCGCTCTGGCGACGGTCTGTCCACTGACAGCGTCCAGGTGCCATCGTGCGTCGTGTCATCCCGTACCGCTTGCACGATTACGATCGCGGGCGAGCTACTGAACCTCGGTGTCTTCGGGTCTCCATCGTTCTGCTACTTCGAAGACCCCATCGCCCTGAGTCATCGAAGGACATCGCAAAGCAGAGAGATCAGCGGAACGGGATCGTCAGTGGCTGAGGTGTGAAGGTGTGGTCTAGGTATCTGTCCTCAGATTGACTTCTGGACCAAGAACCTGATCCGTCGCTGGGACTTTGTGCATGGCGTTGTGACTCGCCTTGACGAGTAGGTCAACCCACGCGGCGAATGGGTTGGGGGAGCTATGGGTGTGTGATGAGCCTGATTCCGGTCAGCAACCTGGAATGTGGTCTGCAAACCTGAGAACTCGGCTAGCGGGTGATGCGCACGGTGATCTGTTGGCCGTACTGCCAGTTGAGGATCACCGGCCCCCAGTTGTATTCGCGGCACTGCTGGCGGACTCCGTCGCTGATGCGGCCGAAGTCCCATTCGCTGCTGTTCGGGCCGTGGAAGACCAGCCACTTGTCGCCCAGGCGCAGCTCGATGATGCGGGCCGGGAACATCGGCCCTGGGCACAGCCGCAGCCGCACAACACGCCAGCCCGGGGTGTAGCTCAGTTCCAGGACCTCGACCGGGCCGCTATAAGAGAAGCTGTTGTCGGTCAGGGTTCCGTAGGTGACGTCGTTGGCAGAGGCGGGGGACCAGCCTTTGAAATAGCCGAAGGTGCCGGTGTCGTAGCCGTCGAGGTTGTAGCCGTCGGGGTACTCGCCGCCGACGGTGAGGGTCTGGCTCCAGATGGCGGGTCCTTCTTCGGCGGGCTCGGGGTCGGGCGCGTCGACCTGCCAGGTCTCGAAGCCGAAGACGTTGTCCTGGTTGTCCTGGGAGGACTGGGCGGCGCCGACGGGGACGTCGATCCACAGCTTGCCGTCGATGATGTCCTCCACCAGGGCGCTGTACACCCGCCCGGGGGTCTCCACTTGGAAGTCCGTGATCTGGAACTCGTAGGCTGCGGTGCCTCTGGTGGTGTACCAGGCCCCGATGTCGTCGGCCTCGAAGCCCACCACGTCGTAGAACTCGTCGCCGGCGAGGTTGGTGTCGGTGAACGTGAACGTCACCCTGAAGGGCCCGGTCACCGGTTCGGTCACGTCGGCGGTGACGGCGACGGTCGGCGCCGGTTTCGGCCGAGGCGTTCCCGACTTGACCGTGGACCAGTCGCTCCAGCCGATGGTGTTCCTGGCCCGCACCCGCACGTCGTATTCCGTGTCGTTGGTGAGCCCGGTGATCGTCGTGTGGCGGTCGGTTATGAAGTCCTGCTGGCGGGTGTTGGCGAAGCTCTGCGCACCCGACTTCCACTGCACCTGGTACCGGAAGATGTCGCTGCCGCCGTTGTCGGCGACGTTCCAGGTGACGCGCAGGGCTGTGTTCCGGGACTCGACGGTCACCAGGGGCGCGTCCGGCGCCACCGCCATCGGGGTCGCGTCAGCCGATGCGGCTGCGCCCTTGAGGGTCGAGGTCCTGGCCCGGACCTCGAAGGTGTGGACCGTGCCGTTGATGAGACCGGTCACGGTGTAGGACGTGGTGTTGACGTTGCTTCCCGGCACGTCGGCCCACTCGGTGAACGAGCCGCTCCCGGCCCTGTAGCGGTACTCGTAGCCCACTATCGGGTTGCCGCCGTCAGAGGCCGGCGCCGCCCACTCCAGGCGCACCTTGGCGTTGAGCGCGGTCGCGGTGAAGCTCTGCGGGGCGCTGGGCACCGTCACCGGCACCGCGGTGGCCTCGTTGGAGGCCGGGCCCTCGCCGCCCACAGGGTTCTTGGCTCTCACCTTGAAGCTGTAGGATGTCCCGTTGGTGAGGCCGGTCACGGTGTGCTCGGTCGTGTCCTCATCCGCGCCGGAGATGTCGGTCCACGAGCCGTAGGCGCCGCTGCCCGTCCTCTGCTGGTACTCGTAGCCGTCGATCGCGACCCCGCCGTCGAACGTCGGCGCGGTCCATATCAGTCGCACCTGCTGGTCTCCGGCCTCGGCGCGTAGGTTTCTCGGCGCGGTCGGGAAAGTCGCCGGGACGACGTTCTGCTCTGATGCGTAGCCTCCTCGAGCGACGCTGTTGACCGCTGCTACGGCTACTTCGTATGAGACGCCGTTGGCGAGGCCGGTGACCGTGAACGATGTCGTATCGGCGTCGCTGTTCGGCACATTGGTGTTGACGTTGACGACATGGCTGTCCGTGTCTTCGTTGAACACCCAATATTGGTAGCGAAGGATGGCGCTGCCGCCATTGTCCGGCGTGACCCAGCTCACTTCGATCTGGCCGTCGCCCGGAACCACAGTAAGGGTGGGCGGCGAACTCGGCACAGATATGACGACTGAGACCTGATCGGACTCATCTCCGTTGCCGTTGGCATTCACCGCTTGGACCTCGAACGCGAAGGTTAAAAAGTTGCCTGTGGGGTCCAGTCCCTTGACCGTGAATGACGTCGCGTTGGCCCCGCCGGCCGCGCTGTCGTCGATGGTGGTCCAGCTGCCGAGCGAGCCGCTGTTTCGGCTGTAGCGGTACCGGTGCGAGGTGATGGCGCTGCCGCCGTCGGAGGCCGGCGCGGTCCAGGTCAGCGCCACGGCAAGTTGAGGCGTCTCGTCGGGGGCCGCCGTCGCGGTCAGGTCGGTCGGGGCCAGCGGAGTGGCCTGCAGGTTGACCGTGACCAGGGTTGAGCCGACCGCCAGGTTGCCGTTGCCGGGCAGGTCCGTGACCGCGTCTGCGTCGAGCTCGACGTCGATTGTTCCTGAGGTGCTCAGGAGCGCGCCGGCCAAGGTCACGGTCACGACTTCGTCCGTTGCTGAGGCTGCGGTTGTCGACAGTGTCGCGGTTCCTTCCATCACCTTGATCTTGGTACGGTCGACGTTGGAGACGTTCTCGTCGAACGTCAACAAGATCTTGGTCCCGTCGGTTGAGGACCTCGGGCCATCATTGCCTGCCCCGATCATCTGCGGGCGTACGCCGTCCACCTTGTGGCCGGACTGCAGGGCGAGCGCCGAATGGGTCAGGGTCGCGCTGTTGGTGGTGGCGCCGGTCGCGTAGATCGTGCCGCTGTTGAGAACGAGCGTGTTCGCCTTGACCGCCACGCCTCCATTGGCGGTGTCGTTCGCCACGACGGTGTAGGAGCACGCCATCGTGGTGGTGTTGGTCGCCGCGGCGCAGCTCGCCGCCTTCTCCGCCGTGCCGATCAGCAAGGTGATCTGGGGACCGGCTGTGACGTCCACCGCCTTGTCGAAGGTCACCGTCGCGGTCACCGCATCGTCGATGGCGTAGGTCTCGTCGGCGCCCGGGTCCGAGGTCAATGCGACCGATGTCACCTCCGGGGGCGAACCCAGCACCGTGACCTGAGGGCTGTAACGCGGGTACTCCCGGTTCTGGAGGTCGTCGTCGAAGACGACCCGCACCTGGATGTCCTTGTCCACGTCGTCCGCGGTCGCGGTGTACGTGGGGCCGGTCTCGCCGTCGAGATCGGTCACGTCGGTCCCGTCGTCGCGGATCCACTGGTAGTGGAAGAAGACGTTGTCGAGACCGTCGGTGTCGTCGGTGATGCCCGATGTGTCGGCAGTCAGCGTCTCGCCCGGGGAAGGGGCGGGGACGCTGATCACCAGTTCGACCATATCGTCCTCGCTCCAGCTCAGGCCGGTGCTGGTCCAGGAGAATCTGCCCGCCGCGTGGGTTGCGTCGGCGAAGGGGAGCGAGACGGCGCCCACGTGGAGCGTCAGGTCGGCGAGCGCCGCCCCCGCGGAGACGCTGCTCTGGTCGGTTTCGAGCCTGAACAGCCCGGCTTTGAGGTCAATGGAGTCGATCTGGTAGGTCCTCGAGTCATAGGAGAATCTATGGTCGGTCAGAAGCTCGCCTGGCTCGCATCCCTTATTGGCTTCCTGGGTGTCGCATCCCAGGAAGTTGGAGCCCAGGTCCTTGACCGTGAGCGTCGCCGACAACACAGGGGCGCCGGTGATCGTCGGCGCGCCGACAGCGGGGGTGTTGTCGGGCTGGGCGCCCGGCAGGTCGTAGACGTACACCCGGTCGTCGGCGGTGTCGGCCACCCAGAGGACGCGGCCGTCGAACCACAGCCCCCACGGGTTCGTGTTGGCGGCGTCGAGGTCGATGTTCTTGTCGTCGTCGCGGGTCCGGTCGGACAGCTGGTAGCCGTAGACTTGGGCATCTCCGCCGTCCACGACGAACAGCGTCGTGCCGTTGGACCACATGCCGCGCTGGTCGTTGTTGTTGATGGCGCCGACGGTCGAACTCGGACTCAAGATGGAGGCGCCTATGTCCAAGGTGGAGGCATGGTTCCCGTCGGAGCGCTGATAGACGAAGATCTTGCTGGTCAGGTCGTCGTTGTCCTCCGCCACCCACAGGTGCGATCCGTCACACGACAGGCCCTGGGGGTTGCCGTTGGCGGTGACCAAGGAGACGTCCTTGGCGGAGTCCCGGGTCGTGTCGGACATCTTGTAGGCGTAGACCTTGTTGTCGTTATGGTCGGCAACGAACATGGTGGTGCCGTCAGAGCAGATACCCCGCGGGTCTCCGTTCATGGCATTCCGCAGGGTGTCGAAGTCTGCGCTCGTGTCGCGCGACCCGTCGGAACGGTTGTAGGCGTAGAGCTTGTTGGCGTCGGCGGAGCCGTCGTTGGCCACCCAGAACGTGTCGTCGTCGCCCCAGATTCCCCTGGGTCCCGAGTTGCTGCTGTGCAGGCCGAAACCGGTCACCCGCTCGGGCGGGCTGAGGTCGCGGTCCGTGTACACCGCGATCATCAACACATCGCCGTCTACGGCCAGGTTGTCCACGTCGGCGCCCTGATAGAGCACGTTCGCGATGCTGAAGCCTGAGGCCGCGCCCGAGTCCTCGTTGTCGGTCGTGGCCTTCTGGATCCTGTGCACGGTGCCGCCGAGGTGTTCCCACACCATCACGTAGGAGGTGTCCGCCTCCAGCGTCGTACCGGCTGGCGCCTCGAAGAAGCTGTGGCCGGGCGCGTAGTCGGTGGGACTGACCAGGTCGAACAGCTTCGCGCCCGGCTTCCCGACCGGATCGGCGCTGTACACCGCCACCGACACCGACAACGCACTGTCGGGAACATTGCCGCCGGAGCCCTCGATGTCGACGCCGATGCCCCGCAGCGCGTAGCGGCCCGCGTCGGCACCGGTCGTGAAGCCCTGCGACAACACCTTTCTGGTGCCGCCGCCGACGGAACGGTAGCCGGTGTCGGTCTGGCCCAGGTTCTGCACCATCGCGTAGAGCGGATCGCCGAGGAAGGCCATCAGCGGTCTGCCGTTGAGATCCCCAACTGCGTCGGAGAGGGTCGCGCCCGGCGCCGTCGGCCTGTCATCGTTGTCGGAGGCGGTGCCATGAAAGCGGCTGAGTACGATGCCGACCGGTCTCTCTTCGTATTTCTCGTAGGCCATGTATGATTCGCTTCCCGGCACGGTTGCGCCTTGCGGCGCCGTCCATACATTGATGCCTGCTGTTTCGTAACGTGTCGGGGCCAGGCCGAACCACTTGGTGCCCGCGTCATCGATCTTCTGCAGGCCAGTGAGAGTCCAGCCGCTGCGCAGGTCGAACGGGGTGTGAAGGCCCCCTGACCGTGACGTTGTGTCGTCCGAGATCCAGGAAAATCCGCGGATCAGGTAGCGATCCGCTGCGCCGAGCGTGATGGGGAGACCCCCCTCGTCGGAAAGCGAGACGATTTCTTGGGCGCCCCCGGGTTGCGCGTAGTTCGAAGCCAGGACGCCGCTGGCCCGCCTCGAGCCCTCGACGGCCAGGCGCAGCACCGGGGTTTGCGTGTTCGGGTCCACGCCTGTGGTACGGGTGGTGGGCGCCGGTACTACCACAACAGTAAGGTCGTCCGGCTGAGTCTGCTCCCTCCAGGGTCCTGTCGAAGTCGACGCTCGGACCTGCGCGTCGTCGAAGAGGACGGCGCCCGTCTCGCCGCCCGCGTCCTCGGCGTCCGACGTCGTCTCGTTGATCGACAGCGAGGCCCCGAACCCCGACAGCACGATGAAGTATTGGACGTTCTGGTACGCGAACGCCCCTGCGGGCGCCGTGAACGTGTTCAGGCCGGCCTGGAAGGAGGCGGGGTCGGTGAAGTCGAACAGCCTGTATGCCGCGGCCCCCTCCCAAGTGTTGTCAGGAGGGACGCCGACCCACAGGGAGACGGTCAGGCTCGACGGCGCCGCGGCCAGGTCGATCGAGACGCTGGAGATCTCGTAGCCCTGGCCGTGGTCGCCCAACGTGAAACCCATGGCGTAGTGCTGCGTGATCATCGCCGTGGCCGACGGCGACTGGCCGGTGT
Source organism: Candidatus Aldehydirespiratoraceae bacterium (assembly GCA_965198315.1). Taxonomy (GTDB): domain Bacteria; phylum Actinomycetota; class Acidimicrobiia; order Acidimicrobiales; family Aldehydirespiratoraceae; genus VXYK01. The sequence continues at coordinate 21,296 of OZ240616.1, forward strand.
TGCCGACCAGCGTCGACAGCGGCAGCGACGTGGCGGGCGCTCGAGTGATCGGGCCGTACGGCAGGCTGGTCACGGTCTCCGCGTAGTTGTCCTGATCCGTGTACGAGACTGCCACCTTGATCAGCTTGCCGATATCGTCGTCGACCGGCTGGTATCTGGCCGTGCCGTCGCCCACGTTGGTCTCGGTCATGCCGTCGACCCGGATCCACTGGTAGGACCAGTCGTAGCGTGGGACGTATTTCGTATCTTGACTGCTGTAAACGAGGACCCCGTTCGGGTCGGCAATGCGAGACGGGTCGGCAAACAGGATGCCGGCGCCTTCCGCGGACGGGTAGATGACCGGCCGGCCGGTGGCATCCTGGTTCGGCGTTCTAGGGCCACTGACGTATATGCGGAGCGCCTCGTCGGCCCCGCTCTTGATCGCCCAGTCGGTGCCGTCGTGCGAATAGTACTTGTCTTTGATGCTCCACCCCGTGAGACCCTCCGAGTCTTCTCCGCCGGAGGTGGTGGTGCCGAGCCTGACGCTGCCGGTGCCCTTCTGCTTGAACACCACCACGTAGTTGGTGTCCGCCGAGAGGGCGAGGCCCGAGTGCGAGAAGAGCAGCTCTCCGGACGTAAAGCTGGCCGGCGCCGTCAGGGCCGTGCAGTCGGCGGTTGGAAACTCATCGTCGGTGGTGTCCACCCCGCAGATCTCGATGTCGAAGTCGTCGCCCTCGCTGTCGTCGGAGAAGACGATCACCCGGGTGAGCGTGTAGGTGTCGCCGCCGCCCGTGCGGAAGAGCTGCGCATGGTCGTTGCCACCAGTGAAGACGGTGTCACCGCTCCCTTGGTTTGTGTTCAAAACGAGATTGTGCGTGGTTTGCGCCTCCGCCGGCGTCGACCACAGGAGCCCGGCGCCCAGCACCAGCGCCAGCAGGGCGATGAGCAGCAGGGGGAGCGGCGCAAGGCGCCGGGAGGCGGTCATGACCTACCTCCGGCAAGCCGAGGCAAGAGAAATCGGGGGGGGGGGGGGGTGAACATTTGAGCTGGGCCGCCATAGGCGGCGAAGCCCGAGGCGAGCGGCGCAGCGACCGTTGCTCCGTCCGTCGCATCAACTGCATGGACCGGTCTGTTGAGCGTCATGTGGTTGAGCGTCATGTGATTGCCACGTAATTCTTTCATGATTCTTTTGCGATTCCGGAAACGGTAGCACCTCTTCAGCGGTGATGCGCGATGGTTCATAGAAGACTGACTCGGCGCAGACCAATTGACCTGCACGGATCCGAACTGCCCCCGATGGGCGCGTCGGGCTGCCCGAGGCGGTGGGCGCCCCAGCAGGTGATGGTGCCGTTGGTCCTCAGCCCACACGAATGATTCCGTCCAGCTGTGACGGCGCTGAATGTCCCGCCGGGCTCTCTTATTTCAACAGGTCGGCCCCAGCATTCGATGGTGCCGTCAGTCCCTATCCCACACGAATTGACAGCGCCGAGGCGTCGGCGGCTCGATCACGCAACTGGTACGCGTAGAGTCTTGTTCCACCGGGGGCCTCCTCAGATTCGGTGTTCGATCAACCCCGATTCTGGAGGCCCCCACCCATCTCAGCGCGGACCCACTCCCCGCTTAAATCCGAAGAGCCGGAAATCGTTCGCATTGTATGCAATCGGACCCGATGGTCGCTGAACCCGAGTTGGAAGATGAGTCGCGTCCAGGTGCCACAGCGCGTCGCGTCATCCCCTACCGCTCACTCGCGGATCTTCACCCAACTTCGTTCGGTTCCGTTCGCGCGAATCATCTTCGTGACAGGTCCCTGCTCAAAAAAGATGGTCATCAGATGATACGCGGTAAGGACCGCCTCCTGAAGTTCTTGTGATGTTTCCAGATCTTCTACTCTGAGTCCCTGTTCTCTCGCCTCAACTCGGTCAATTCGGCGTCCATGAGACTTATGGGCCTTCGCATCATTGAAGTACCGAGCAGCCTCGGCGGCTCGACCCTCAGCATCTGGATGCCCAACGAGCATCCAACGCTCAATCCACTTACTCACCATTGACTCGGAATAGGACAACGCGTTCTCCGCTTCCACGAGTAACGAGGGGCCCAGGGCAGGCAAGATCGGGGCCCAGACGTGTGCCATCGTCGGATCTGACAGTACATCCCCTTTTGCTTGCTCGAACTGGTCAACCACAGCCTGCGCAGACACCGATTGACCCCCTCCGAACACCAGTTGCGGATCAATCGGGCCCAACTGACTCTGACGGCCCATGACCACCTGATCTGCGCCAAGGCTGATCATCGTGCCAGCGGACATGGCCAACGCCGGAACAATTACTTCCATCCTGGTGAACTTTGAACGCAGGTACGAGACGATCATCTCGGCTGCGTTGGGACTGCCCCCCGGTGTATGCAGTATGAGCGTGAGCCCGTTGGAGGGCTCCATGCCGTGGATGCAAGCCATGAAGCCATTCAGGTCCTCGGGAGTAATCATGATGCTCTCCGCTGGGAGTCGCGGCCTCTGCAGGAATGAGGATCCGTACATGATCACGTTGCGACCACCGCGCAAGCTACCTACTTCATCAAGGACGCCGGCCAGACAGGAATTCAACCACTCAAACCGGGCCTCATCGTCTACTTGTTCAGCAAACGTCTCAAGTAGTTCGTTCCAAGAGGGCATCCGTCGCTCCGACTGGATCAGCGGAACGAGATCGTGAGTGGCTGAGGTGTAAAGGCGGGATCTAGGTATCTGTCCTCAGACACGGCCTTGGTCGCCAGATCGCGCAACGTCGCCGACTCGGCGACAGACCTGACAGCCAGATAGTCCTCGTACAGTTGACGGGCTTCAACGAGCTTCTGAAGCGCAGCGTCATCAGCAGCAGAACCAGTTGATCCGTTCATCCGCATTATCTTACCCTCGCCTCTAGGAGTAACGAAACTTCACTTGTGTTGTCACGCACTCAGCTTACCGTACGAACAATCAAATTGCATTGAATTCTATCGTACAGTATAAAATTTGCTTCCCTCGGTGGGCGATCAAGCTCACCAGCGGCATCACCGCTTTCGTTAGGATCAGGTCGGGTTTGTTCTAAACCCTCCCAGCACTCAGCGGAGGACTTTGTTGACGGCGGTTAACAGGGATTCGTTTCTGACAGGTTTGCGCAGGACCTCGTCGGCTCCTGCGGTGCTGGCAAGGCCGGTGGCGAACTCTGGACTTTGGTGCATACCACCCGCAGACAAAGCCACGATCCCGGCGCGAGGGTAGGCCCAGCGCAACGCCTTTATGTACTCGATCGCGGTCATTGTCGGCATTACGGCCTCTGTCACAACCACGTCCGGTTTCTGGGAAGCCATCAGCTCCAGCGCTGCTTCGCAGCTGTCGGCTTCGATCACCTCATGGTCACCACAAGCATCCAACAGCCGCGTCAGCGCAAAGCGCACCCCAGGGTCGTCGTCAGCCACCAACACGGTCGCCATTATTCAGGCTCCTGGGGCTTCGTCTGCATGGTGGCGGGGGATGAGGACTTCAAACGTCGAACCCTCACCATAAGACGATTCCGCGGTGATCCTGCCCGACCATCCGTGAACCTGTTCATAGGCGATGGTGAGACCCAGACCGGCGCATCCGTCGGCCGATTTGGTTGTGAAGAACGGATCAAAAACTTGGTTTCGCACATCATCGGTCATGCCGATGCCCTGGTCGACCACAGTGGCACTGAAGTAGTCGCCGGCTGAGACACCCTGCACACGCGCCTGGGCCTCGTCAAATGTGCGGGTCGAGAGTCCCACCGTGATCTCGCCTCCACGCTTCATGGCCTGTGCCGCGTTGGTCAGCAAACCCGTAAACACAGAGTCGAATTCTTCACGGTTCACTGAGATCACGCCACCCTCGTCGCTGAAACGGGACACAATCGTCACATCGTTTCCGACCGACTTTCCTACCTGGGCAATCACACTGGACAACGCCTGCGACGGGACGATCTCTTCTGCCTCGCCGAATCCGCCGACAGGGTGAGCCAGTGAACTCTCGAGAATCTTGCAACCACGCTCCGCCGCCAGGAGTATGCGACCCATTTTCTCCCTTTGCGATTCGCTCTGGTCGGTTTGGTCGACTCCCATCTGCGCCAAGGTGACGATCGGCTGCATCACATTGTTGAGCTCTCGGGTGAGTCCTCCGGCTAGCTGGCCCATCGCCGCCATTTTGTATGCCTCGCCGATCTGCTCCTCCATGGCTTGGCGTTCATCGATCGCTTCTTTGAGTTGCCCGATCGTGTGCGCCAAGCGGTCGTTGAGGTGGGCTACTTCCAGCCAGCGCCGCACGGCGAACCAGGAAGTGACCAGAGCGAGCGTAGGCACGGCCGCCAGGATCTCAACGAGTTGCCAGCCCTCGTGCTCACTCGTGAAGTCCGAGACTGTCTCGTACAAGTCAATGCTGACAAAGAAGAAGAATATGACGATGCAGGCAATGGCACCGATAAGCATGTCTCTTCGAGGGTTCATGCGACCTCCCGGTCTATGGTCCGTCCCAACCGGCACTCATGCTAGAGCCTTGGGCCGAAGGTGCCATTGACGAATCAATCAATAGGCGGTGGTCTTGTCGATCATCGATTCCAGCCACTCACCTGAAGTGGTGGGTTCATGATGAGGAGGGTCGTCGGTTGACGTGCAGGTGGGGATGCATTCGATGCGTGCGTCGTAGGTCGGCTGATGGAAGAACGCGATCGAGATCCGCTCACGCCAGTCATCGGCTGGCACGACGACGCGGTGCACCGTCGAAACCCAACGGTCGTTGGTCCACATTGCCATCAGGTCACCGATGTTCACCACAAAGGACCCGGTGACCACCGGTACGTCCTCCCATTGGCCTTCGGGCGACATGATCTGCAGGCCCGGACCGCCGTCATGGTGCAACACAGTGAGGCTGCCCCAGTCCGAATGCGGCCCGCGTCGGTACTGCCCGGGGAGGGGGGCTTCGTCAAGGGCCGGGTAGTGGATGGCGGAGAGGGCCGTGACATGGTCGGCGATCTTGTCGTCGAACCAATTCTCGTTCAGGCCGAGGGTCAGCGCCATCAAGCCCATCAGCCGGGCCGCCAAACCCTCCATCACCGCGTAGTAGGTCTCGAAGGTCTCCCGGAAATTCAGAACCTGCTCTGGATCAGGCCAGACGTTCGGCGCGAAGAAGGCTTCGCGGCCTTCGCGCAGTCCAGCGCGCCGGGCCGATTCGGGGTCGTCAAACCGGTTGAGGAGGTACAACTCGCACAGGTCTGGGGGTGTCTCAACTCCACGCGACGACGCCAGCAAAGTGCCCCCGAGACGCTTGTAACCCCGCCTGTTGCCTTCCGGGCGCATGAGCTTCATCTTCTCGGTTATCCGCAGGGCGAAGAATTGGCGGGAGACTTCTTCGATCCTTTGCACGGTTTCGCTGCTGACTCCGTGACCTGTAATGACCAGAAAACCCACGTCTTCGCAGGCCCGCCTGATCGCCTCAACGGCGTGGTCGCGCCGTCGACCAGGTTCGAACGCTCCCGACAAGTCAACGAGCGGAACCCGACCCGCAACCTCCGAGGACATCGCCACCCCGAGGTCCTCCTTTCGTCGGCCTCCAGCCATCAGCGCCAGGCCCTCCAGAGACTACTCCAATGCTCGAAACAGAAAAAATCGCAGCGATGATCGCGTCCGGCGAATACTGACTACTGCCCGCGACTAGCACAGGGGGCCGTACCTAGAACGGTTCTAACCAACGTCACGCGTTCTAGTCGCTGTCGTGGCGTTCCCTGCGGTGTTGTTCTGGTGGTGGATTCTGTGCTCACATCCTCCACCTTGGTCGGAGCAGGCGTTGCCCCTCTAGGCACGATGAAGCTAACCCGCTAATATGGGTCGCGAGAACCCGATCCCACCTCCATACCATCATGTTCGTCCCCACTATCACCGCCGACCAAGTTCCCCGCTGGATGGCCGATGACGACAAGCGCGGCCGCATCGTTGAACTCCGCGTGTTGTGTAAGCAATGGGCTCACGCTGACCACGCTCACCGCATTGCAATGGTGCAGGAACCGCCTCGCCGGCATCGCTGGTACCACCGTTTCACACGCCGTCGTCATGACTTGACGCGCATCGCTGCGGTCGTTCATGCGTTGTGTGACCGTGATGGTGTGCCTGTCCCTAGTTGGGTGTGGGCGCATCGTAGCCGCCGCAACATAGCGATGACCGCCTCCCGGCGGCGCGTGTCTAGTCTTTGGACGCTTCACAGCAACGCGCCCGATGCGTGTGCGTACCATCGGGTGTGGTTCGACCCCGCGAGCATCGAAGATCACAGAATCCACGGGTTTACCCAAGTTGGTTGACGAAAGCCTCTCGCTGGGGGGCTACGGGCGGTTCGGCGCCAACGAGATGCCTGCACTGCTGTCGGAGGTTGATGAGATCATGGCAGCCGCGAACTGTGCTCCCGTGCATCTAGTCACAGTCGGGGGAGCACCAATGCTGACTCGCGTCCCAGGCAGGCTTACCGGCGACATAGATGTCGTCTCGGAGGGGATGAACAACGCCCTGCGAGAAGCGTGCGAGGTGGTCGCTGCGAGGCATCATCTGGCACCTGATTGGATCAATGATGGGGTGAAGGGCTTTGCGGTGTCTCTTGATGTACAACCGGAGAGGGTTTTCACTGGCGAGTGCCTCATCCTGGACTCCGCGGGCCCGCGGTATCTGTTGGCCATGAAACTCCAATCAGGCCGCAGGGCCGACGAAGAAGACTGCATTGTTTTGATCCGTGAGACTGGTATATACGACGAAGAGGAACTCCTAGATCTGATGGAGGTCGCTGCGGGTGTTCGGAGCCTGCGCCCGCGCGACGAGTATTGGGCTAAGGAAATGCTTGTGCGTGCTCGCAGGGGTCGTCGGGTGCGCGTCCTGCGAGGTTGGTTCTCCTCTATTTGTGCGTCGGCCGTCTCGAAGGCGGCCGGTAGATCAGCCAGAACAGAGTCAGACAGTGTTGGGTAAATGTGGAGCGCGCAACAAGTCAAAGACAGGGCGGTGCTCCCATCCTCACCCCGGTCGGGGCGGACGGTGCGCGGCTGGGCACAAACACTGACCGCACCGCGAAGGCTTGATGCGGAGCAGACACAGGTGGGTTAGTGGTTGGCGCGCAGATACGACAGGATTTCCCACATAACGCGACAGTCAACCTCGTTGTAGTCACGGATTTCTCCCATGAGGTCAATGTCGATCAACCGTTGATGTTCTCCAGCGTCGATTTGCTGCTGACACCACCAAGCACCTGTCATCGCCCCTAAACCGTCGGCTGGTCCAGTTTTCCATTGTGTCTCGATGAGACCCAACGAATGAAGAGCGTTGGCGAACGCTTTGAGATTGAACGAGAGAGCGCCGTGAACAACAACCGGTTCTTTTTTGATGTTAGGGCGTTACCGAACAACAAGGTGAGGATGTCGCTGCGGATCAACAGGTCAGGTGACCCGAAGCAACGATTCTGAGGGTCACGCAGCACACCTTGGTGGATGATTTCGACCCCCTCGCTCATTGCTGCGTAGGTGTTGGTCGCTGCTTGAAGGTCACGAACCCCTAGACACTGCTCGGTGCCTGTGACCGCCCGGACCTCCCCGATACCCAAATGCTGTAGATGCGCTACAACAGCCCGCTCGAACTGTTGGCCTTTTTTGAACAGGAACGTCACATAGTCTGTGCGATGATCTGGCGAGTCAGGCACGAACTCTTTTGATTCGCCGCAGCGGTCAAGCCAGTCAAGCAACGGGTTCTGCAACATGAAGTTACGGGTGTCTGTCGCCCCAACCCAGCCGTCCCAGTCTGATTCGCTGGTTGGGTTGAGTTCCCGTCCGGTGTCGTCGCAGGTGATCAACCGTTGGTGCCCGCTTCTGCTGGTTTAGCGAGCCGCTGCTCAGCGGGGTTTTGGTTGCTCATCAGGCGGTTCGGTCGGTCGTTTAGGGAGCACGGAACGATTTGGGTGTGGTGTCGAGTTGTTCCAACTCGGGTATCGGCTTGGGTGCGGTGACTCCGTACTGCTCGAACCGTTTTGCCTGTGGGAACACTCTAGCCTCCAGCGACGAAACGCTGCTGTTGTGGGCTTCCATCGCCTGACGAAGGTTGACTCCCACTCTGTCAACATGTTCGGCGTAGACCCGCAGCCTGTCAAGCATCTCCAAACCCATCTTTGGCGTGGCTGAGGATCCGGTCGGCGTATTCGCGTCGGGTCTCGTCGTTGACTTCATCCGTGACATGTTCTTGGTCAGTTACCAGAGGGAACTTCGCGTCGATGGGGATTTTCGCTCCGCCTGGGATCTTCACGACAACATCCGGGCGTGCCTTGTTGTCGCTTGAAGTGACCTGTTCGTCGAAGTCGATGTGTTTACCCATGCCCGCGAGTTCGAGGATGTTTCTCAGTTGCTGCTCAGCCCACTGCCCCCGACGTCGGTCTGAGTGGAGAACATCGTTCAGGTACTTGGCTTGCCCGGCGAGGTCCTGCACTGTGGTGCCCAGGCTCGCGTAGTCGCCTTCGCGTTTGCGTTCCATCTCGTTGATCTGCTTTTCGACCTTCTTGAGGTTTTGTTGCACTGGTTGGACCATCCCGTCGATCACCTTGGACTGGTAGTTGCCGTGTGTTTCGAGTTGCTCCGCTACTCGTCTGAGGATGTCCTCACCGCTTTCTTTCACTATCTCAGCGGCGATGCCTTTAGCGTTCGTTGGGCGCAACACCAAGAACGCGGCTATAGCCACCGCTATAGCCGCCAGTGCTACGCCAGCTGTTGCGATCATACATCCATCTTTGTGTCTCCGTTCCGGGGGGTCAGTGCGACGCGAGGTCCTGCTCGGCGTAGGGTTTGTTCTTGGCGGCGGCGAGCGGGTCCTGTGTTGAGACATGCCTGGCCCGTACGAGGTTAATGCAACGTCCATGCCTCGGCGCTTATCGAGCAGGGCCGGGCGTGGATCGGTGTTGATGTCGACGGTCAGCCTGAGGTGCTGGCGTGTCGTGAGGCGATAACGGATATCCGATAGTCGAACGCGACCCGACCGGGCGGACCTACTGGGCGATCCGAACCGTCGACGGATGGTTTCGCCGAACGATCCCGCAGATCACTCAGCAGACTGCTGGGCAGGACAAGAACTCCAGTCTGGTCAAGTTGAGGGGCGAACGGCGATGACTTCGCCGCACATGTAGGCCCAGAAACCGGTGGGTTCGCTCGTCCAGTGGCGAAAGGCGTCCGATATTTGCTGCAGTTCGGCTCGGGTGGAGAGCCCGTGGTCTACCGCGTGACGGGCAAAGTCGCTGTCTACGACTCGCACCGCCCACATCTCGCCCCAAGCCGTTCTCCCTTCGGGAGTCGCATGCGTGACCGAGTCGGTGGTGACTTCGGGGTCGACAAACCCGGCCTCGGTCACCCAGGACAACAGATGCCGCCCAGCATTCGGTTCGCCGCCGTTGGCCCTGGACACCTGGTGATAGAGCTCACGCCAACGAACGATGGCCTCGGTCACCGGAGCGTGGATCATCGTTTCGTAATCGGAGTCACGAATTGCCACTATCCCTTCGGGTTTCAGGATTCGGCGGACTTCCCGCAGTGCCTCGACGGGTTGCGACAGATGCTGGAAGACCTGATGGGCGTGCACCACGTCGAAGCTGTCATCGCTGAATGGCAGGTCGTAAGCCGAACCGACCTCAAAGGCAGCATTGTCGATCCCGCAGTCTGCAGCGTGGTTCTGCGCAGTGTCGACCATCTCCGCGGATGCGTCCAGTCCAACCAGTCGCCCGACCCGGCGAGACAAACCGGCGGTGATCGTACCGGGGCCGCATCCCAGATCAAGCAGCACGGTGTCCGGCCGCAGGCGGGGCAGCAGAAAGCCGGCACACACCTCAGCGGTGCGGCGGGTGTAGGACCCAACGATCACCTCGTGGTACCCGTGCATGTAGCGTTCGACGCCAGATTGCCTGTTCGTTGAGGAAGTCGGCTGGTCAGTCAAGGTCGTAGCCTAGGAACCGGTGAAGTCGGGGCGGCGTTTCTCAACGAATGCCGCGATTCCTTCCCTGCCGTCGTTGGTTGCGGCCGCACCGGCGATCATCACACCTTCAATTTCGCCGGCTTCTTCAAGCGACCGCTCGTAGCCTTCATAGATGATGCGCTTGGCGTTGCCGATCGCATACGGGGCACCGTCGGCAAGCTGTTGGGCGAGCTGCTCGGTGGCCTCGTCGACCTCATCATCGGGCACCACGCGGTTCACCAACCCCCAGGCCTCGGCTTCAGCCGCGGACAGCGTCCGGTTGGTGAGCGTCAGATCCAGCATCCGACGTACACCGATGTGGCGGGCGATGAAGTAGCTGGAAGTTCCGTCGGGCGTCATGCCCGCTCGGGTGTAGGCCATCGTGTACTTGGCTGACTCGCCGGACACGACCAGATCAAAAGCCCCGACCAGCGAGAGGCCCGCTCCACCCACGCCACCACGGACCCCTGCCACGAACGGTTTGGGGATGCGGTTCATCTTGTAGATGGCCGTGTGGAAGTCTGCGAGCAGGTCGGAGACGTGTTTGGGCAGGTCGGCGCCTTTGGAATGGAACTCTTTGAGGTCACCGCCGGCGCTGAACAACTTGCCTTCGGCTGTAACCGACACGGCACGCACATCGTCATCCCATTCGATCTCGAGCATCACCGCCCTGAGATCCGCAGCGAAGGCTCGGTTGACGACATTTGCGCTGTCACCTTGGGTGAACCTCAGATGGGCCACATGGTCACGTACTTCGTAGTCGATGGTGGATAGATCCATGCTTCCTCCTCAACCGGTTCGAATCAGAGGCCGACCGGGTCGTGCGGTTCCCGTCACAACAGACTAGGGCCTTCGGGCAAGGGTCCGGTGTGCGAAATCAGGAGGTCGAGTAACTCGTGTTCGGGCGCAGTCCCACGCAAATTCTCGCACTCGCCAGGGTCGCCGCCGAGATCGTAGACCTCCTCGATGTCGTTGCGGTTCCAGATGTATTTGCGGTCTTGGGTTCGAACCATGCGGTAATGCGGTTCGGCGCACACCACAGCATCACGGTGCGGAACCGTGGTAGCGGCCAGGGTCGGGGCGAACGACACTCCATCAACACCGCGCCAGGGTTCAAGACCAGCGAGTTCACAGAGGGTCGGGCCCACATCGCTGAGCTGTGCCAGCGCTTCACTGCTTCCCTGGGCGATACCAGGACCGGCGACTACAAAGGGAACCCGCACCGAGGGCTCATAGGCGACATGCTTCTGGAACCGGTGATGATCGCCGAGCATCTCCCCATGATCTGAGGTGAAGACCACAATCGTCTCCGCAAGAACCCCGCGGTCCTCAAGTACGGCCACCATACGGCCAACCTCATAATCAATGGCGGCACACGAAGCGCTGTATTGACGCCGAATCTCCGCTATGTGGGCAGCATCAAAGCCCCATGCCGAAGTCGTGACGTAAAGGGGTTTGTTGTCGTTGGCGTTGAGCACCGGGTCGGGCATGTCGGCATGTCGGAACATGTCGGCCCACAGGCTCGGCGGGTCGAAGGGATCGTGGGGGCCGGCGAAACTCACCATCAGACTCCAGGGGTCGTCTCCCGCTGCGGCAAGCCAGTCCACCGCGCGTTCACCGATCCAGGTGTCTGCAAATGCATCCGCGGGAAGCACCGAATCCCGATACCAGTCCGGGTCGTCGTAACGCCCGTTGCTGAACAAGGCCTTGTACATGGGGATGTTGCGGGCGTTGTAATCGTGGTGAAACGCCTCGAACAGACCTCGTGAAGCAAGGAACGCGCCGTAGGGTCCCAATGGATATCCCTCTCCACCAGCCGCGGCATGCATCTTGCCCTCCACCTCGAGTCCGTCGCTGAAACCCCATTCATGGACAAGCTGGCGATCCCCCTTCAACCCGATGTTGCGGGTCGGTTTCGACAGATCAGTCTGGCCGACCAACCCGACCCGGTATCCGCTGTCACGGAAACGGTGGTGCCACGTCTCGGTACCAGCCGGAAGCACTGAACTGTTCGTCAAACAGTCAAGACGCAGCGGTGACAGCGCCGATGCCAACCCAATCCGTGCCGGCGCGCAGACCGCAGAGTCGGTAACCAGGTGAGTCATATGAACGCCGCGCGCAGCCAGGGCGTCAACGTGCGGCGTGCGCGGACCGACAGTCCCCATACAACTGAGCCAATCCCAGCGCCATTGGTCGGTCATGATGAACAAAACGTTGGGACGCACCAAGTTCGAGGGACTCCGAGAGCCGGCCATCAAGTGTCTTCTCGCGAACGCTCAGGTCCCAGCCTCTCAGCGATCATCTCCTCGATGATCGAAGGCCAAGCTTGGTAGAAGTCATCGAGTTCAGGATCGGCTGCTGTGACAATGTGGCTTTCAAGCAGCGAAAGCAAGCGATCGCGTACCTCAGCATGGACTCCATCGTCGGCCAGGTTGCAGATCTCATCGGGGTCCGTTCGCGAATCGGCCAAGAAGACATCGGCATCCGTGTCCTGCGCGTCGATGACCTGCCCGTCCATTCGAGTCGAGCGATCAAGTCGGTAGCGATCATCACGCACACAGAAACGTTGCGGCCAGCCCCGGCCGTCGGGCCACTGTCCGTTACTTGTCATTGGTTGCGCCAAACATTCTCGAAGCCCGTAGCCGATTGCACCGAATGCCGGTCCCCCGCGGTTCGACGCGAACAGGTCGCGGCCGTCCAACCCAGCCGTCGGCTCCACCCCGGCGAGGGCGAGGATTGTTGGAGCAAAGTCGACTGCTTCACAGAGGTCGTTGCGCAACACACCTTGGTCTATACCTGCCCCCGCCACGATCAGCGGCGAACCCTGAACTTGGGGAGCAAAAACATGCTTGGCCCAGTTGCCCCTTTCACCCAACCCCGCTCCGTGGTCTGAGCAGAACACCACGACGGTCGAGTCACGCCGTCCAGACTCGTCGAGCGCGGACAAGACCCGCCCAATCTGGTGGTCGAGCCATGCTGCCAACCCGTAGTACCGGGCTCTCGCCAAGCTGATCCACTCATCATCGACATCGCTTGGCCTGGTGACGTCGCCGAAGTTCTGTTCAAAGGCGCTGACCGAAGCGCGGGTATCTCTGGGCGTGGTCCAGTCCTGGTCAACGAAACGGCTCGCGAACGGTTCAGGAACCACAACCGGAGTGTGCGGTTGCAGGAACGAGACTCGCAGCAACCACGGCTTGTCCGTCGGCGCCTCGGCAAGCCACGCCCGCGCCTGATCTGCCAGCGCTTCGTGGGGGTATTCGTGACCGGTGGGCCAGACACCTCCGACTACAGAACCGACCCCGTTGCGCTGGATATCGACTCCAATCTCAGAGACTGCTTGCATGAGGCGCCACTGATCCGCGTTGTTGGTGTCAGACGTTTCGAATGGCTCAAGCAATCTGTTGAGATGCTGTTTCCCAAGGTTGCGTGTGACGTAGCCGGCATCAGCCAGCATCTCCACAAATGTCTCGGGAGTCTCTTCGGGTTGCGGTGCAAAGGTCTCGGGTGGGAACCAGCGATACGAAGCTTCGTTGCCGTACGCGCCCGTGACCGCGGGGCGACGGCCTGTCAAATAAGCCGTGCGCGACGACACACAGATCGGAGAGTTCACAAAGAAACGATCAAAACGGGTACCGGTTTCTGCCAGAGAATCGAGATTCGGTGTATCGACAACCCCCCACTTGTTGCCATAGCAACCCACGCCGTCGGGCCGCAACTCGTCGCACATCAACCACAAGACGTTGGGTTGACGGGTCTGACACCGCGTCACGATAATCCGAGTCGTTGCAGTTGATCTTCGGGTGCATCCACCTCGTCCAGCGCATGTCTCAGCAGTTCGACGTAGTGCGCCTCGCGTCGCGAACCGCTCATGTTCTCCGATTCGTCCGCATCAGCAACATCGAATAGAAGATGCGTATCGGACACCGAACGGCCGGCAATGAAGGGATGCGACCCGCGACCATGTTGCGCGGCCCGCTGCCCTCAACGTGTTCGACGGTCTGGGGGAACTCGAATTGCTCACCTAGCCGGCGTTGCTGTTCCGACGCAGCCATAGCCCGACTGATATTAGGCGCAGGTTTGCTACCAATCCCAAAGTCTGTCGCGTTGAGTTCTAGCGACGCTCTCCAATGGCATTCAGCACCGACTTTGACGTGAGCACGACAAGAAAGACAACTACCGTTGCAAGGGCCATCGTGGCTCCGGCGGCGGTGCTGTGGTGATAGCTGATAAGCAGCCCGACCACTGTCGACCCCGCTCCGATAGCAGTCGCGACGATCATGATCCGCGGCACTCTCCTTACCAGCAGCACTGCAGTGGCGGGCGGCGCGACCAAAAAGGCGAACACCAACAGGTTCCCGACCGCTTCGAAAGACGAAACGATTGAGATCACCAGCAACACCAGCAGCATCGCGTGCGCTAGACGGGGGCGCAGACCCAAGATCTGTGCCTGGGCTTCGTCGAAAGTCATCACCAGAAACGCTCGATAAAAAACAGTCACGCCAGCCAGCGAGATCACCGCCGCGATTGCTTGGCGCCGAAGGTCCCCGGAGTCGACTCCGGTGATCGAGCCGAACAGAAAGCGATTGAGGTCACCCGTGTATGACCCCGACGAACTCGACATGATCACCACTGCCAGAGCCAGGAAACCCACGAAGAGCACTCCAATTGAGGCGTCTTCGGGGAGCGGCGAATGATTTCGGATCAAGTTGATACCCAACACCATCACCAAGGCTGCAACAAACGCTCCGATTGTGGTGTTCACACCGATGATGAACGCCACAGCGATGCCGGGGAGCACGCCGTGTGCCAGGGCGTCGCCCAAAAAGCTCATCCCACGCAACACGACCCAAGTGCCCACAACCGAGGTGGTGAGTACCACAAGCAAGCCCGCGTAGAGCGCGTTTCGCATGAATGAGTTGGACGTGAATGGATCTATCCACCAAGTCACCGGGTCGGTCAGAAACTCCACAGTCAGTTCTAACCGAGCGCGTCAACTATCAGACGTGCATTGGTGCGCATGAACCCGACATAGTCCTCCGCGCCACTGCCCGGTGGGCCGAGGCTGCCGGTATAAAGCGTCACGACCTCCACGTCACCTACCCGCGAGGCGAGCGCTTCGGCATCATCGCTGGAGTGCACCGTCTCGGCGAATATGGCGTTGACCCCTTCGTGCTCGATGGTCCTCGCCAATTCCTCAAGCTGGGCCGGGTTCGTCTCAGCCAAGGCTGTGGATGAAGGGAGTACAGTCCCGATGATCTCAAAGCCGTAACGGTCGGCAAAATATCCCAGGGCATCGTGGTTCGTGACCAGCTTGCGTTTATCGGGCGACAACTGCTCCAACAGGTCTTCAAGTTCTTGGTCCAGCGCGGCCAACTCCGCTTGGTAGTCACTCAAACATGCCGTTACGGCATCGCCGTCAATGCCTGCATCGTCAGTCAGGTGCCGAGCCAGTTCGTTCAGTACACCCGAGACGCGCACGGGATCGAACCAGACATGCGGGTCTACACTGCCGTGGCCGTGACCACCGTCGTTGCTGGCGTGATCGTCGTCGTTGCTGGCGTGATCGTCGTCGTTGCTGGCGTGATCGTCGTCGTTGCTGGCGTGATCGTCGTCGTCGGCATCATGATCGTCGTCGTCGGCATCATGATCGTCGTCGTCGGCATCATGATCGTCGTCGGCATCATGATCGTCGTGGTCCTCGTCGGCATCGTGATCGTCGTGGTCCTCGTCGGCATCGTGATCGTCGCCCAGACCGTCATCGTCGGCGTGATCGTCGTGATCCGAAGAGAAAGGAATCGACTCGATCCGTTCCGCGATCTCAAACACAGGCGTCCCAGAATCCTCAACCGCCGCGAGCGTGTCGACAAGTTGAAGTTCCAGATCCAATCCGTTGGCCACCACCAGGCCGGCGTTCTCCATGCGTTCCCGGTCACGCAGCGACGGTTCGAATCCGTGGGGGTCGCCACCGACCGGAATAACGGTCTCGACTTCGGCAATTCCACCACAGGCCACGTTGGCAACGATGTCGGCCCAGATACCGGTCGTCACGAGTACTTTTGGAGCGCCAGACTGGGTGTCCACCGACGATTCCGAATTCACGGACCCTCCGCATCCAGAAGCAAACACCGCCAACCCCGCGATGACCAATATGGTTCGCAGTCCGACACGCACGACTATGATTCCTCCAGAGTTGATGACCTCGCAATAATGATAATGAGTCTCATTTACATTTAAAACGTCTGATGGAAAAGCCAACAGCAACCCGACCCGACGACCAGTCCTTTGAGCATCATGCTTTCGTGCACAAGCGGCTCTCGATCGAGAACCACCGCTATACAACCGGACGCCACCGGCTTGTCGATGCCCTAGCCGAATCGAGCCAACCGCTCACGCTGCCCGAAATCGTCGCAATCGCGCCCGATCTAGCCTCCAGTTCCGTCTACCGCAACCTTGAAGTCCTGGAGCGATGCGGTGTCGTCAACCGCATAACCGGCGGCAGCGGACACGCTCATTTCGAATTGGCCGAGCCATTGCTCTCACACCACCATCACCTCGTATGCGTCAACTGCGGCGCTATCGAAGATGTCCGTCTCGACGACGAAGTCGAGGAGTTGCTGGATCAGAACCTCAACCTGGTCGCCAGCCGCGCCAGCTTCAAGCCCCTTCATCACAGCCTTGACCTACACGGTCACTGTGCAAAATGCGAGGGTCCCGTCTGAGAGTTGGACCGCTGACAGCCCGTCACCACCACGTAGGCGTCGTCGAACCTTGCTTCTTTCTGAATCAACCGGGCATACTGAAATCAAGGTTGGTAGCCCATCAATACCCCGGTCAGGAATGCCATGGCTCGCAGACTGCGTAGACGCAGGGCTCGATCCGCCTCAGGCGACAGCAGCAACCGGAGCAACGGGCGGAACCATCACGATCTGAGAGAGGCATCGCGACGCGTCCTTGTCGGCGCGCTGGCGATCACAGGCCTCTTCATGGTCGTCGAGCTCCTAGGAGGCGTGATCTCGGGAAGCCTGGCGCTGATCGCCGACGCGGGCCACATGCTTACCGACAGCGCTTCCATCGCTTTGGCGCTCTTCGCCATCCGGCTGGCTAAACGGCCAGCGTCGGCCAAGCGCACCTACGGCAGCAACCGCGCCGAGATTCTGGCGGCCGGGGTCAACGTCGTGTCGTTATGGCTGATCTCGGGCTGGATCATGTGGGAGGCGATCGACCGCTTCAATAGCTGGCGGGAAACGGAGGTCGAAGGAGCCACCGTTCTCGTCGTCGGCGGCATCGGTTTGTTCGTGAACATCGCCGTGGCTTATATGCTGCGCGGCCCATCAAAACACAGCATCAACGTCAAGGGCGCTCTGCAACACGTCATGGCCGACATCATGGGCTCGGTCGGCGTCCTGGGTTCAGGAATCATCATCTTGGTGTGGCGTGACGTTGAGTGGATTGTCATCGTCGACCCGATCATCAGCGTCTTGATCGTGCTGTTAATCCTCATCGGTTCTTGGAATCTCGCCAAAACGGTGCTTGCCGTGTTGATGGAGGGCGTACCGGAGGATCTTGACCTGCACAAGCTGCGCTCGGACATGGAGAACGTGCCGGGTGTGGATGCGATTCACGATGTCCATGCATGGACGGTGACATCAGGTTTCGTGTCGCTGACGGCTCATGTTCTCATCGACCCCGACCGGCCCCGCGATCAACAGGAACTGCTGGTTGAGATCCGGCGCATCGCTGAGCAGGAACACGGAGTCACACACACAACCTTCCAATTCGAATCTCTCGGTACTGACTGCGCTGAGGACAGCTGCGGTGCGGACTTTCTGCCGAGCAGAACGGACCGGAGAAGCCGTCGGTTTTCCTCTGCACAGCCCAACTAGTCTGACTGCGTGAAGATGGCCGTGAAAGTTGAGAACCTGACCGTTCGATTCGACGACTTCAACGTGCTCGACGATGTCACCCACCGGTTCGAATCCGGCACATCCACCGCGGTCATGGGAGTCAACGGCTCGGGCAAGACCACAATGCTGGAGAGCATCGCTGGTCTGATACACCCCACCTCCGGACAGATCGATGGCGTACCCGACCGGCTTGCATACGTCTGCCAACACCTGCCCGCCACCTGGATGCCTCTCACCCCCAACGAAGTGTTGGCAATGGGCCGATACCGCGAGCGGGGTCTAATCGGCCGGCTCAAGGCCGCTGACCGAGCAGCCATGCACGCCGCCGGCGAGCGCCTCAACATCAACCATCTCTTGAATCACAGTTTCGGCGAACTCAGCGGTGGACAACAGCAGCGGGTGAGGATCGCCCAAGTACTGGCGTCTGAACCCGAAATACTCCTGCTGGATGAGCCAATAACAGGACTGGACATCCCAAGCCAAGACCGGATCCTTTCGGTGATCGAAGATTATTCTCGTCAGGGAGCGGTAGTGATCATCACCACACACCACCTTGACGAAGCCCGGCACTGTGATTCTGTGATGTTGCTCGCCAACAGGCTCATCGGGGCTGGCAGCCCGCAAGAAATGCTCACCGAGGAGCGACTCAGGGAGGCTTTCGGTGAACGTCTACTGGGAGACCACCGAGATCACAAACACGATCAGGGCATGCTTGTGCTAGACGACCACGGGCATCACGGCCAGCAAGGACACGATCACACTGACACGGGTCCTACTCGGGGTTTTGGCAGGACTCAGAGAGAGCAGCATTAGCTTCGTTTGCGACGCCTAACAACGCCTCGGTAACAGCCTCCCGCACCAAAGGCGTTGGCACACTACCCGACGGGAACTCCGGAGGGATGAAATTGACGGTCACAATCGACGAAGTGTCAAGCTTGCGTGCAACATCAACGAGTTCGTCAACACGATCAAGCGGAATATCTGTTTGGACATGCGACGAAATGATCCCGGTCAGTGACACGAAGTTGGTGAGTACCGCTGGAATCGACACCTGGTTGATCAAGGCTTCGACGACGCAACGTTGCCGATTCATGCGGTGATAGTCAGAGGATTGGGTTCTGGCCCTCACATAAGCCAGAGCGGTCAAACCATTGAAGCGATAGTTCCCAGGTTCGACCACGATGTCCATTGGTTCGCCGCCGAGTACGGCGGCCTTTAGTCGGTCGTTGATCTCTTCGGTGACGTGGAGGTCGATACCGCCGAACAAATCGACGATCTCGACAAAGCCCACCATGTCGATCAGCACGTAATACTGCACCGGTATGCCCGTGAGCTGGGCAATAGCGGACTTGATGGCGTGACCCGCAGGGTCGCTTACATCCGGGAAGATATCTGGGTGACTCAAACCGAGGGAATAGACCTCGTTGGCAATACCCATATAGCCATCAGGCCACTGCTCGGCCGCGGGTGTGCCTTCAGGGAATGTGAGGTCTCTCCAGTTGCGAGGGATGTTGAAAGCTGCCGCGTCGCCGGTGTCCACATCAATGGAAATCAAAATGATCGTGTCCGTTCGCACTCCAACGCGGTCAAATCCGCTATCACCGCCAAGCAACGCGACGGTGAGGCGTTCGTCTCCATCCCAAGTCTCTCTCGGCACCGTTGTATCCGGAGGAATCGACGAAGAACCCGGCTCGGAACCCTGATCGGGAGAACCATGCGCAAGCGAATCTTTTTCGGATGGCTCCTCCGTATCGACAAGCGGAGTCGGAGTTGCGGTCAAGGTCGTTGTTGCACTGAAGACGTCGTGCAACAGATCGAGCTGAGCAACCGCGTAGCGAACGACAAAGAAGTGCGGCACGGCAATAATTCCGGCCAGAACAACAAACGTGACCGTAGCAATCGCTCGATGGGCCAGAAGCGAACCACCCATGGGTTGAGGCCAGCCGTGGGCAACCATGTAAGCATCAACCGCAACCCAAATTCGAAATACCAGAGACAGTGCCGCAACAAAAATGGCGATCCACAAAGGTGACCGAGCAAAAGTCCAGGCGAGCAAGGTTGATTGACTGCGCGTGGCAACATAGGCAACCAACGCGCCGCTAAGCGCGAGAGAGCTCAGTAGCAGTACCAGAGCGCGGCGGTTACGATGCCCGAAATGTCCGAGACCGGGCCAAATCACCGAAAGCGCCGCAGCAACCAACGGGTGAGGGCCTCGGGCCCTCACTATCGGTCGCTCATCCGGCGTTGCCTGCACACTCTCAGCTTGTCATCGATCGTCTGTTACAGACCGAACGCGTGCATCAAACCGGCAATCCTGGCTGAGCCACGGTTTCGATGTTCAGTTGGCCGGCCAGTCCCGCGGTGCGATGCACCGCGATCTCCTGCCAGGCCTCCGACGACGACATTGCCACGAGATCTGCCCGCGACGGGTACATCACGATGGCGATCTCGTCCCAGAGTTCCTCGACTTGGCCGAGTGACAGAAAGGTCACATCACCCGCAAACACGAACTTGGCACCGTATTCGGGTAACAACTTGAAGACCTCTCGTCCATAGATTTGATACGCGTCATAGCCGCTGAGATCAGTCTCGCGCCCGTCTTCATACTCAGCTCGGTCCTTGAATTTCAAAAGGTTGACCATGTAGATCGGAACCTCGGGACCGGGTTGCATCATTTCCTCAAGACGTTCCGTGGTGCTCGGCACTACTTCGTTCACTACCTCCATCTGTCGCTCCTTCGTTGGTTGGTGATGGTTCGTATCAGGCGTTGGCGATTGCAGCAAAGACATCGCTGGGATCGAGATCTGATGACCCGAGATGTCTCATTCGCGCCACGAAACGCGCGTAGTCCCAGATCAGGTGTTCACCCTCGCGCCAGCGACGAACCTCAAAGTTCATCCCCTCGGGGCGCAGCACATGCACACCGTCTTCGTAGCTCGCCGCGACATTGATCTCGGTTCTCTTGTCGAACTCGGCCACATCATGGACCCCGTTTTCGAGCGTGCCGTCGCAGCGCATGTCGTGAATCACGCCCCCACCGATCACAACTAGTCGATCACCGGCCTGCTCGACCCGAGTGACACCTCCTACCGACGGGTGGTCGCCTACGACCTGATCGTTGACCGTCACCTCAATCGTCTGCCAGTAACCATCAAGGTCCGGTGCGCCCTCGGGGCGTGCTTCACGGCAACCGACGAGGATCGGGGCCGGCCATTCGGTCCAGCCGCCGGGGGGTGTCTTGGCTACGGGTATCGAGTCAATCGTGGGACTTGTCGGACTGTTCATCGGTTGTGACCTTCTGGAATGAGTCTGGTGACTCAGTTGGACGATATTATGCTAGTTTAACTGGCACTACACGAGTATTGCCAACAGCACGATGCGCAGCGAGTTCTCAGTCTCAGCAACGGTCAGTTGACGGTGACGGCGCAGAAAATCGATCGAATCGAGTTGAGTGATCACGTCTCCGGCGGACAGCAAAGCCACTCGATCAGACCGCTTGCGTTCATTCAATTCGGGGGCGAACTGAAGCTCGAATTGAACACGGAAATCGTTGCGGGTTGCGGCCAGTTCGTCGCGGATGCGTGAATTCAGCGCGGCGTTGGCGACCGTCGCTCGATACACCGGGCCAATCCTCTCGTGGAGGCGCATCCGCATCGCTATGAAATCATCGACCCGAGTAGGAAGCGGTCCCTGGCCGATCGACGAAAGATGGGCATCATCAGCTGAGACCTCGCGGTTGCGTTTAATGACTGCTTCAAGCAACTCTCCTGGGTCGGAGAAGTACCGGTACAACGAGCGCAACGACAGCCCTGACCGTTTCGCGGCTTGCTCGATGGTAGGGAACAGCGACTCTTCGGCGAACATCTCAAGCACCACGTCGAGCACCATGTCTATGTTGCGTTCCCGTCGAGCGGCACGCCCGTCGATCGGGGTCTGGATTTCGCCGCTGTCTGTCATCGCGCCACGACCGTAGCAAGCAGACGCTCACCCGCGTCTCCCAACCAACCCATCAGTGTCTCTGTGTACTGCTCCGGCAGGTCTTCTTGGACGAAGTGGCCACCTCCCTCAAGGATCGTGTGGGGTTGGCCACCGGCTCCAGGGATGCGGTCAACAATCGGTCTCCACCCGTCGGGGGCGACCGTATCCTTGTCGCTGAAGATCGTGAGCACAGGCTTGGTGAAGGTGTCGAGAACCTTCCAGGCCTCGTAGTTGTCGGGGTACATCGGATTGTCGGCGTGGGTCGGCAACAACTGTGTGAAGGCGCGACTGCCGACCGTCAGATTCTGCTTCGGGTATGGCGCTTGGTAAGCCGATTCGAGTTCAGGCGCAGGTTGGGAGGCCATGACCATTCCAAGCAGAGTCCAAGGCTCCCACTTCGGGGCTGCCGCCGCGAATGCCTGGAAGCCGGCCAGCGGACCCGAAGCTTCGATGACTTCGGGCAACGGTGCAGTAACGTCACGCCACGGCAGTCCGGTGTTGGAGATGACCATGCGCCCGACTCGTTCGGGCTGCTCGGCGGCGAGGCGCATCCCGATTATCCCACCCCAGTCGTGTAGCACGAATGAGATATCGGTGAGGCCGAGCTGGTCGAACAACATTGAGCGCATCCAGCCGACATGGCGTGCGACGCTGTAGTCGGACATCTCAGACGGTTTGTCGGACAGACCCATCCCGACCAGGTCTGGGGCGATCGCCCGGTACCCGGCGTCAACTGCTGCCACGATCTGGTGCCGCCACAGGTACGACCACGAGGGGTTGCCATGGAGGAACACCACCGCTGGAGCGGATCGGTCACCGGCATCGACCATATGGACTCTCAGATCTTGCCCGTCGCCGGCCGGGACTGACACGTAGCGGCGGCTTCTTGGATAGTCGACCAAGTGGTCAGCCGCGTCATCTGGTGTTTGAAGAATGTGCATGGTCAGTCTGAGTATCCGATACTGGCTTTGAATTACCGCTTCAATCTACTGTATTGCGCCTCAGACTGGCAATAGTTGTGCTCAGTTGTTAGGATCCGCCCATGGATTTCGAAGTCAACCGCGAGAATTTCAGAGATACCCGGGTCATCGACAAGACCGCGGCTGAACTGACAGAAGGCCAGATTCGCCTCGCCGTCGAACGGTTCGCGTTCACCACCAACAACGTCACCTACGCAGTGGCCGGCGACATGCTCGACTACTGGGGGTTCTTCCCCACCGAAACCCCCTGGGGACGGCTCCCGGCTATGGGACTCGGCTCGGTGATCGAAACGGCCAACCCTGAAATACCCCTCGGCGGGCGGTTCTTCGGCTTCTACCCGATGTCTGACCAGCTTGTCATCAACGCTCAGCCCCGACGAAGCGGTTTCCGCGATATCGGCGGGCATCGTGCCAACCATGCCGGCACCTACACCGACTTCATCGACGTCGACAGCGACCCGACCTTTCGGTGCGACCAAGTCGATGAGTATCTGCTGCTGCGCGGCCTGTTCATGACTTCGTTCCTAATTGACGACTACCTCGCCGATCACGAATTCCACGGTGCTTCCCAGACCCTCGTCACCAGCGCCTCATCAAAGACCTCGATCTGCCTCGCTGACTGTCTGGCCCGCCGCGGCCACAACTGCGTCGGACTCACCTCATCCCGCAACCGTACGTTCGTCGAGAGCCTCGGTATCTATCCGCAGGTGATCAGCTACGACGAGATCGGCCGGCTTGACGCCTCAATCACCTCGGGCCTGGTCGACACCGCCGGCAGCGGCACGGTCCGCTCGGCGGTACACACACACTTCGCGGACAACCTCGCCTGCTCGCTGACGGTCGGGGCCACTCACTGGGAGGATCCGGGCGGTTCGCCTAAGGATCTTGCAGGGCCGAAACCCGAGTTCTTCTTCGCTCCGGGCCAGGTGACGAAGCGGAACCAAGAGTGGGGGGCCGCTGAGTTGACCGCGCGCCTCGCCCGTTCGTTCCACCGTCTCCTGGACACCACGGACCGCTGGCTCACTGTCACTCATCGAACCGGTCCCGATGAGATCATCGCCGTCTACCAGAGCCTGCTGGAGGGCCAGGCCGACCCGGCGATCGGGTACATCGTGACGATGTCGGATCCGCTGGGCGAGACCCAGGTGCTGTGAGTCCGCGGTGACCGAGCGGCCCCACTCCTCCCCGCTGTGCCGGAAACGCCCGGAGAGCTACGGGAGTTAGCCGTGCGCATCGTCGTCATCATGGACGGACCCGACACGGTCAACTCCGAGACGGACACTTCGTTCGCTCTCATGCTGGCAGCGCAGGAACGTGGGCACCGTGTCTGGCATTGCGACGCATCCCAGGTCGAACTGGTCGATGGCCGGGTCTGGGCCTGGGTCCGACCGGCTTCGATCGACGAACACTGCGACACACCTCTGCTCCTCGGACCATTCGAGCGGCTGGATCTGACCGAGGTGGATGCGGTGCTGGTCCGCACGGACCCTCCGTTCGATCCCGACTATCGCCACCTCACGCTCCTTCTCGACTATCTGGTGGACTCGACTCTGGTGGTGAATTCCCCGCGCGGACTGCGTGACACCAACGAGAAGTTGTACTCCTACCGTTTCGCTGACATCACGCCGCCCACAATCGTCACCTCCGACGCCGAGCGGCTGATGGCCTTCAGCCGTTCCCACGGAGCGGCAGTGCTCAAGCCGATCGAAGGTCACGGTGGTCGAGGCGTCATGGCGCTTCGGCCCGACGACCACAACGCGGCCTCGATCATCGACACCCTCACCGTGCGTGGGCAAACCCCGGTGATCGCTCAGAAGTTCCTCGACAACGTCAGCGCAGGCGACAAGCGCATCCTGTTGCTCGACGGCGAACCTCTCGGAGCCATCCTACGAGTGCCGACGGAGGCTGACTTCCGCGCCAACCTCTGTGTCGGCGGACGCAGCTTTGCGGTGGAACTCGACGAGGCCGACCGGCGCATTATCACTCGCATCGCACCGTCGCTGCGTGCCGATGGCTTGATGTTCGTGGGTATCGACGTGATCGACGGATATCTGACCGAGATCAATGTGACGAGTCCCACAGGACTCCGACAACTCGCCGCACTCACCGGTACCCGACCAGATCTCGATGTGATCGACTGGCTTGAAAATGCTGTCCGCTAACGGCGCGAGGCCCACACTCCTTGATGTTGACAAGCTTGCTGTGGCTGCCTTTGAGGCGACCGTGCACAACCGCATAGGCGCTGAAGTGGAGTGGCTTGTCTTTGCGGCCGATGATCTTGAGCGCGCGGTCCCCGCGGCTCGCGTCGCTGAGGTCGCGAGCGGCCCTCTTCCTGCTCGAAGTTCGTTCACGATCGAACCAGGCGGCCAGTTGGAGCTCGTCACCCGACCGTTTGATGATCCGCTGCAGCTCCTCGACGCAATCACTGCCGACGCACGAGTCCTGAGGGCCCGTTTCTGCGAGCAGGGTCTGCTGCTCGTCGCGTTGGGCCTCGACCCGCTTCGCCCGCCTGTTCGAACCCTGATGCAACCCCGTTACGAAGCAATGGAACGATTCTTCGCGGCAAGATCACCAATGGGATTGCAGATGATGAACCTCACCGCTTCGCTCCAGTTGAACATCGACTTGGGTCCCAACCCTGAACGCAGTTGGCGGCGCGCTCAGGTGATCGCTCCGGTGCTGTCTGCAGCTTTCGCCAACTCCCCAACGACCGACGGCTCGACTTTCGCCGCGGTCTCGCGTCGGCAACAGGTGTGGGCTGCTACGGCCCCGTCCCGGGGCCTTCCAGTGCCACCGGGAGTTGCGGCTTGGAGCAAGTACATCCTCGACTCACCGGTCATGCTCCGAATCACGCCGGACGGCGTGCACCCACAGCTCGACGACCTTTCTCTACGGGAGTGGCAATCCAGCAGCCACCCCCCGACACCCGAAGAACTGGCGCTGCACATCAGCACCTTGTTTCCACCGCTCCGCCCTCGGGGTTACCTCGAAATGCGGATGATTGATGCTCTTGGTGCCGCGGGGCGCGCCGCCGCAATCGGAACCGCATGGGTCTTGTTGGCCGACGATCAGGCCGGAGCATCCGCTGAGGCCGTCTGCGGCGAAATCCCAGACCTCTGGAGCCGAGCGAACACGACCGGTGTTGACGATCCCGAAGTGGCGGATGCCGCGCAGAGTGTTCTCACAATCGCAGCCGATGCTCTGCAACTGCGGTTTCCGTCCTTGACGAAGGCTTGCCTGTCGTGGCGGGATGAGCGCTTGAACGATCGAGACTGGCCGGCAGACCGCCAAGACCTGATTCTCAGATCCACCCAGCACTGAACAGCAATGATGAACTACACCCGACCCACTGTGACTCACCGCCGATAACCATGGTCCATCTCAGCGATCTCACCAAAACCGAACGAGACCACATCATGGGCAAGGAACTGCCCGTCTACGACGCTTCTCCCTGGGTCGAGGGGCCGCCGCTGCGCGACCGCCGAGTGGCTCTGCTGACCACCGCCGGACTCCATCGATTGGGCGATGACGCCTTCTCCTACGTCGATCTGTCCTACCGGGTGGTTCCGGGCGACATCGACCTGAGCGGGCTCACCATGACCCACTCGTCGGTGCACTTCGACCGCACGGGTTTTCGTGAGGACGTCAACACGGTCTTCCCACTCGATCGTCTCCGTGAACTGGCCGCCGAGGGCGTGGTCGGGTCGGTTGCCGATCACCACTACTCGCTGATGGGCGCGGGTTGGCCACCGGCGATGATCGAACCCACCACAGCAGAACTTGCCCGGCTCCTTGAAGCTGACAGTGTCGACGCCGTTTGCCTGGTCCCCGTTTGACCGAATTGCACCCGCGCGGTCGGCGCGGTATCGCACTACCTGGAAGCAGCCGGTGTGGCGACGACGGGTATCTCACTCATTCGGGAGCAGACCGAAGCAATGCGACTGCCTCGGTTCTTGTGGGTGCCGTTCGAGCTCGGCCGTCCGTTCGGCGCGCCGAACAAGCCTGACTTCCAACGTCGAGTGTTGCGCGAGGCCCTTGAGTTGCTTGAACGCTCCGACGGGCCGGTTGTGTTGGCTGACTTCGCAGACGACGCTCCGGTGACGGACGACGAGATGGTCTGGGCCTGTCCGATCTCCTTCGCTCCCGAAACCACCGATGAGCCAGAGCTTGTCGAGGCGGCTCTTGTGGAGCTCGGCAAGCTCGCCCCGTGGGCTGAGCTTGCGCCTGCTCCGGCCCCGAACAGCAACATGGGACTCGCTGAGGCGGTCTCCTTCATCGGACAGGTCACGGCGGGCACAGACGTTTCGGATCTTCTGGGCGACCAGTCACTGGTCAACGCCGCTCGCCTAGCCGCCGATGACCTACGAACCTGGTACCTGCATGCCGTCTCCCAACAGCCCGGCGCCGCAACAACCGCCGAACGGACGACCTGGTTCTGGCGCCAGACCGCGCTCGCTCGATTGCTCGGCGCGCTGGCTGGTCGCTTATTGCAAGACCCCGACCCTGTCTTGCGGAACTTTGGTGAACGAGCGGTGGTCCCCCGAGACCACATGGGAGCACTGATTCCCGACCTGCTGCCAACGACAGGAGAGAGCAATGCCTGACACCCAGTGCCTGACACCCAGTGCCCGACAATCCAGTGCCCGACAATCCAGTGCCCGACAACCCAGTGCCTGACGACCGAGTAGTAGTGCGCGAACCGCTGACCGGCGCTGCAGCGTGGCGCGGTCCCGACCTGTCGCCCGGCGACTACGTCTATCAACTCGACGACAGCGAACTCGCCGAACTGGAACGCCTTCGGGTAGAACTCTCGGCACGGGAGACCGGGCTCGGGGCCATCGACCCGACCTCAACTCCGATTCCGGCACTGGCCGACACGATCGCGCGGTGGTCCGAACGACTCGAGAACGGCATCGGTTTCGTCCTGGTCCGCGGACTCGACATCGAAGGCTGGAGCGAGCGCGAAGCGGGGCTCGTCTACTACGCCCTCGGCAGACAGATGGGTGTCCCGGTGAAGCAGAACGCCCAGGGTCATCTGCTTGGACACGTCCGCGACACCGGCAGGGACATTTTCACCGACACCAACGCCCGCGGCTACCAGGTTCGGATCGCCCTACCGTTCCACACCGATACGTCAACCGATCTGCTTGCTCTTATGTGCCTGCGAACCTCCAGGGAAGGCGGCGACAGCGCTCTGGCACCGCTCCAGACCATCTACAACGAAGTACTCTCCCGCCGACCAGACTTGATCGACACCTACTACCAGCCGTTCAACTTCGACTGTCGCGATGAGGAGCACCCCGACGGCGGGCCCTTCTACACCCGAGTCTTGGCTTCTATGACCAACGGCCAACTCTCGCTGCGCCACAACTCGGGCTACGCCCGAACCGCGGCCCGACGCTTCGACGAGTGCCCCCCACTGACCGAGGCGCAGGACCAGCTGCTGAGCCTCGTCGACCAGCTTGCCGGTGACCCCGGCATCCACGTCCGGTTCCGGCTTGAACAGGGCGATATCGTCTTAGTCAACAACTACGCCGTCGCCCATTCGCGCTCGGCCTTCGAGGACCACGACGAGCCGGACCGCAAACGCCACCTCCTTCGCCTGTGGCTGGTCCTTTACGAAGGTCGGGAACTGGCGCCCGACTTCGACAACCGGGCCGGTTTGGTGACCACTGCCGATGTGTTCGACGACGGCCTGATCCATAGCTGACATGACCGACATGAACGGAGCCCAAGCCCTATTGCGAACACTCGTTGACTCCGGCGTCGACGTGTGCTTCGCCAACCCCGGCACCTCCGAGATGCACTTCGTCGCCGCGCTCGACGACGTGCCGGAAATGCGGGCGGTGCTCGGACTGTTCGAAGGCGTGGTCACCGGGGCGGCCGACGGCTACGCCCGGATGACAGGAATTCCGGCCGCAACGTTGCTGCATCTCGGTCCTGGGCTCGGCAATGGGTTGGCCAACCTGCACAACGCCCGCCGCGCCGGCACACCGATGATCAACGTTGTCGGCGACCATGCCCTGGACCACAAGGCGCTTGATGCACCGCTCGAATCCGACATCGATTCCGTTGTGGCCTCCGTTTCGGGCTGGGTGCGACGCAGCGAGAGTGTCACGGCGGTAGCAGCCGACGCCGCACAAGCCGTTGCCGCGGCGCGTTCGGGTGCCGGCATCGCCACCTTGATTCTTCCCGCAGACGTCTCTTGGTCCTCCGGTGCCGTCGGGGCACCTCGGATCAAGCCGGCCTCGGTGCCTGCGGTCAGCGATGCAGCCGTCGAAGACGCCGCACGCACCCTGAGCAGAGCCGGGTCTGCGAGCGCACTGCTGGTGGGAGCCGCAGTGTTGAATCGTCGCGGTGTAGGAGCATTGGAACGAATCTGTCACGTCACAGGGGCCGAGGCGCTGCACGAGACCTTTCCCACCCGAATGACACGGGGCGCCGGCGCCTTCGAGCCGGACAGGCTCCCATATCTCGGCGAGATGGCCATGGCCCAGCTCGACGATGTCGAACACCTCATCCTGGTGGGGGCGCGTGAACCCGTCGCCTTCTTCGCCTATCCGGACAAACCCGGCCGACTGGTTCCGAGCGGCTGCACTGTACACACTCTGGCGGAGCCGGGCACGGATTCGTTGTCCGCGCTCGAAGCGCTCAGTGATCTGATCGCCGCCGACGCGGACCCTGCCGAGGCTCCGCCGCCCGGCGAGCTAGAACGACCGACAGGACCGATTGATGTGGTGACAGCCGCCCAAGCCGTGGCCGCCACCCTGCCCGAGCAGGCGATCGTGTCTGACGAGGCCGCTACCTGCGGGATGTTCATGCTCGGCGCCACCCGCAATGCTCCCGAGCACGACTGGATCAGCCTGACCGGCGGGGCGATCGGTCAGGGCATGCCGGTCGCAACGGGTGCCGCGGTTGCGTGTGAAGACCGTCCGGTGCTGAACCTCCAAGCCGACGGCAGCGCCATGTACACGATTCAGTCGTTGTGGACACAGGCTCATGAGCAACTCAACGTCACCACGCTGTTGTGCAACAACAGGGCCTACGCGATTCTTGCCATGGAACTTGACCGTGTGGGTGCCGGCGCCAGCGGCCCGGCGGCCCGCGCCATGTTCGATCTGAGTCAGCCTGATCTCGATTTCTGTCGCCTCGCGGAGGGTCAGGGCGTCCCCGCCGCGCGGGTCACCACAGCCGAGGATCTGTGCAACGAACTCGTCCGTGCCTACCGCGAGCCCGGCCCACATCTCATCGAAGCCATGTTCCCAACCTGAAAGACGTCCAGCCCGTGACTGCCTCCATCCACCAGACCGACCCGACGGGCGGTCTCGGGGTGAACAGCGCGTAACGGGGGCGGGGCTTGGACTGGTCAGTCGACTCTGAGGACGACTTTGCCGAAAGTCTCGTTGGATTCGATCAGTTCGTGAGCACGCTCGGTCTCGGCAATGGGGACCACCTCGTGGATGATGGGACCGATCTCGCCCGATTCGACAAGCGGCCAGACCCGTTCGCGAAGAGCCGACATGATCACAGCTTTCGCAGCCACCGGCCTGGCTCGAAGTGTTGAACCGATCACTCGCAGTCGTTTCATCATCAACGACCCGAGCGGGACTTCTGCGCTGGCGCCGCCCATCAGGCCGATCAGCACCAGCCGACCGTCGATGGCGAGACTGCCGATGTTGTCGTTGAGATAGCTGGCACCCACCGGATCGAGGATCACGTCGAAGCCGTTGCCGTCGGTCCAGTTCTCAACGTGATCGACGAAGCTCCCTGAATGTCGATTGGAGCCTCCGGACGCGCCCAGTGTTACGCACCGCTCGATCTTCTCATCTGCGCCGGCGGTTACGAAAACGGGGTTGCCGAAGGCCCTGCACAATTGAATAGCGGCGGTGCCCACACCACTCGCTCCGGCATGCAACAGAACTCGTTCGCCGGGAGCCAGGGCTGCTTCGGTGTAGAGATTCAGATATGCGGTGGCGAAGACCTCGGGCAGCGCGGCGGCTTCAACGAACGACAAACCGGCAGGGATCGGGACAACCTGCGGGGCCGGGACTGCGACTTGCGCGGCATAACCGCCTCCGGCGAGAAGGGCACAGACTTCATCGCCGATCTCAACGCCGGACACACCTGGGGCGATCTCGGACACCACGCCCGAACACTCCAGTCCGAGAATCTGACTGGCACCGGGCGGCGCTGGATAGACGCCCGCGCGTTGCGCCAGATCAGCCCGATTCACGGCGCTCGCCTTGACCTCGATGCGGACCTCCCCATCCTCCAACGACGGAGGGAGTGTGTCGCTCCACCCCAGTCGGTCACCTTGGATCTCAATTGCCTTCATCTTTTCCTCGATCATGCCGGAGGCGGCCACCGTCGGGACGTCGTTAGACGCTAACCGTGATTTTCGGCGGGTGAGGCTTCGGGTTCGGGGCGAAAACCGGGGCGACCGGCTGCGAGCCATCCGTCGAAGGCGGCTTCTTGGCCCAGGTCGGCGCTGGCGCTACTCGATGCCTCATAGCGATAATTCAGGAAGTCGCAGTATCCCTGCAGGACATTGTCATCCCCCGCCTGATCTTGGATTCGACGAATTGCCGGCTCCCACCGTTCTGTGCGCCAACGGATCGCTGCCAGCGCCATATCGCCGCTTTTTTCAACGCGTTGGCCCGCAGCGCGTTGGCCTGCAGAGAAGTGGTAGATGTCGCTCAGCAGGTGCCGGGCCTGCCACTCCGAGGCCTCGATTCCGGTGAACTCCCGCAAGCGACGGGTGTTGTGGTTCCGCGGGCCGACGCTCGGCCGCATCCGCAGCCGGGTGCCTCCATCGGTGGACGTGAGGTCGACTTCGTCGACCGTGAATCCCAGGTCGTTGAGGTGCCGCACTCTTTCGGTGATGCGATAGCGCTCGCCTGTGCCGATGACGGTCTCGCTGGTTGTCTCATCCCACAGCCATTCGTACCAACTGGCCATTTCTTCGCCGAGATCAGTGTCCGCGTCGTCGATGTCGACCCCTCGTGAAGCCGCAATGTCGGCCATACCACCTGCCACGTTGATTGTCATGATGTCGATGTCGTGGAGGCGTTGACCGTCGCTGAGTTCGGGGTGCAGTTCAGCGGTCTCTGCGTCGACCATCAGAGCCTCGATGGCCATTGCGTCGTACTTGAAGAGAACGTTCGACAGAGAGCAGTCACCCCAGAAGCAACCAGCCAGATGCAGTTCGACGAGCAGTCCTGCGAAAGCGGCCAGCATCTGTCGGCGCCGTTCTCCGAAACCGGCCCCTTCGAGCAGTTCCCGGTATGAGAACGAGAAGTCGACATACCTGGTGATCAGAGCAGCCGAGCGTTCGGCGCCGGGGTCACCCCAGCGATGTTCAACCAGCCCTACCGCGGTCACCGCCGGAGCCTCCAACCGTTCAAGTGCGCGCAGCACCTGGTAGTCGTTACGCGCCGCCTTGTGGGGCAGTTCCTTGATCGCATACAGGCCCTCGTCGTAGGCGACGAAGCGCACCTCGTGGCGCGAGATCCCCTTCGGCAGTGTCACCAGCCGAGGACTGTCCCAATCGACGACGGACTGCTCCCAGGCGAGATCCAAGAAGTCTGGATGCCCCGGACGAACTGTGATTGTCGGCTCAGTCAACCCGACCAGGCTAGCGGTGGGCGGGGGCCATGTAGAACCAGAACGGGAACGGTGCGTCCTGCTCCTTCAGCTGGGTGCGCGCCGCCATCATGGTCTTGCCGGCTTCGGTCTCGGTGTGGAACCAGGCTTCGACCGCACGCCCACCTGGCGCCGGCCCTGTCGCCAGCTCGAGGGCTGCTTCGCTGTAGTAGGCCCGTATGTCGTGACAGACCGCGATCGTGTTCTTGCCTGGCAACGGAAGGTCTTTCCACGATGCGCCCTCAGCCCACTGATGCAGCACGTCAAGTGCCTCTTCGATGGTGTCTGCATTGATGGCACGGCCCACCGAGGTGATGCCTCTGGCCTTGAGCGACCGGTCATAAGCAGCACGCAGGCCCCGTGCCTCATCAACCGCGGGTGGCAACGTTGCATCAAAACGCGGCGGGATTGAGCACGCCAACGGCGTCTCGGTGGATTCGATGACCACGGGGTAGGTCTCCAGGGTGGGTTCGTTAGATTCGAGCAGTGCCAGGGCGTGTTTCAAGACATCAAGCTGCAACTCAAGGTCGTCTGGACGACCCAGCGGACGGCCCAGCGGGAACTCGCAGTAGAGCGTGCGCGGGGGCATCATCCGCTCGGCTACCTCCTTCATCGAAGCGAGCACAATGGTCGACAGACCAGCAGCTTCGAAGACATGGGCGAGCGCACTCACGGTACGCGTGCACTCCGGTCAAACCGGCGTCAGCACTACCACATCGACCGCATCGGCCAACATCTCCTTGGCACATGCGGGGCCGGTGTCGAGACACAGTTCGCTGACTGTCTCAGGTTGGTTGCCGGCGAAGGCGAAATGCCGGGGCGCGACATCACCGATGACACCCTGAGCGGCCAATTCCTCCAACCGGTCGATCGGGTACACGACGTTGAGATCGAGTTGAAAGCCTGTGTGGTCGAAGTTGGGACTCCAGTGGCCCATGACGATGTTGCGGTCGGCACGGTCGAGCGCCCGAAAGCCTGCGTCTGCGGCAGCGAAGCGATCCTGGTCAGGCCGGTGCAGCGCTGCCGAGGTCACGATCGCAACACGGGCGTCGGCAAGAGGCTTGTTGAGTTTCCTGAACGCTGGGTCGTCGAACGTCGGTACTGGTTGTTGCGCCCCGTAGGAGCGCATTACCGCATCTCCACCAGTCATGATGTCAGTCCTCCTCGGCCGACAGTGGCTCGTAACCAGCCTCCGGTCGGCATCATTTGCCAGTTTAACACGCATAACTTAGTCCGGGATTCGAGCCTCAGCAACGCGAGCTGAACTGGTTGGGTGAGTCTACGCCCAGACCTCCAGGTGGTTGACACGTTCGACGCGTCGGAGTGTCCGCAGGTCGAGGAATGCCTCCACGCCACCAGCACAGAATACCTCACGCACCCGGGCCTGGTCGCCGGCGTCGGCAGCGGCAGCGTCATCGTGGAGATGCTGGAGTAGCCAGAACGGGGCGACCGACAAGGGCCGTTAAGCGAGTCCAGCTTGCTCGAGGAACGCCAGCATCGCCGAAACACAGGCACCTGGATTCTCCAGTTGGAGGAAATGAGTTGTGTCGGGGACAAAGTCATAGTCAAGGTCGGTAAGACCGCCAAGATCCCTGCGCGGCAGGAAGGAGAACGATGCGGTTGGATCGCCGCCTATCACCTTGACCGGACAGGAAAAGGCGTTCGGATCGGGCTCCAGATTGTAAGCGAACGCATACTCGAATATCCGCGCCTCATAGGCGCGTGGACAGCGAAGTTCGTAACCCTCTTCCTCGGTTGCGGCTTGCAAGGTAGTTCGCGCGATCAACTCGGGCACTCCGGGCAGCAGTCGCTCGTACACGGGCGCACGCCCGATGCTCTCAGCCAGTTCCTCGCACGTCTCGAACCGTTCCCGCCGCCTCCGGGTACCGGCCGCGAGTCTCTGCCACCTCTTGTCGACGTCGAGCATGTCGTCACTCGGAGGATACACAGTCGGGTCGAACAGCACCAGAGCCGCGAGTCCTGCGCCAGGCGGATCATGGTGGAGCACGGTCGTGGCGGACAGGGAGTGGAACACCCCGACCTTGGGTTTCGACCCAAAGTGGCGGTCGATATCGCGAAACACCTGCCGGTTGTCCGCGACGAAGGTGGCGATGTTGTGGCTGCGAATGTCGCTCCGAGCACTCCATCCATGGTTGCGAAAATCGTAAAGGACGAGGTCACAGCGATCAGCCAGCAGCGACCAGAACGGATAGTACATATCGGTTGCGAATCCGTTGCCGTGGCTCACGACCAGTCGCGGGCCTTCTAAATTGCCGTGTCGTCTCAGCACGATGACCGTGCCGTCTGTGGTGCGGACCTCGGCTGTCGCCAACGGTTCGGGCAGGTCCCAGCGACTACTCATGGCACCGATTTCCGGTCTGGCCAGCGGTCCATTTCCCGCAGTATACGGCTACGGGCAACTCATTGTTGACGGCGTATCTCGGTTCACTAGCTGCTGTGAAGCTGACATATACAAAGCGATATATTATGCTATTAATTATGGAACCGGCAGAACTCCTTCGGGCGGCGCGGCAGCGTCACGGTCTGAGTCAGGCGGTGCTGGCTACACGCGCCGGCACCAGCCAACCGGTGATCTCCGCCTACGAACATGGGCGGCGAGACCCCACGACTCGCACACTGCGACGGCTCATCACAGCAGCGGGCGACCGTTTAGAACTCCAACTCGCATCCCAGCCGCCAGACATCCCCCCACCGTCATGCCCCGAAGAGCACGCCAGCCGACTCGTGGATGTGCTCCTCCTTGCCGACGCCGTCGGACATCACAGACGCGCCTCACTCGCCTATCCCCGAATCGACTCGTCGTGACCCGCTTGTCGCTGCCCGACAAGATTCTCGCAATTGATCGTGCCCTGACAGCAATACCACACGCTTTCGGTGGTGCGATCTCGCTCGCCTATCACGCAGAGCCGAGAGCCACGATCGACATCGATGTGAACGTCTTCGTATCCGTAGAGCGAGCCGCAGAGGTATTCGAGCCACTCAGCCAACTCGGAGTCGACACCGACACCGTCGCCGAGACGCTGGCCCGCGACGGCCAGGCGCGGAATATGTGGGACAACACACCAATCGACCTCTTCTTCTCCTACGACCCCTTTCACGCCGCCGCGGAAGCCGCAACCGTCACTGTGCCTTTCGCCGATCACACGATTCGCGTGCTCTCCGCCACCCACCTCAGCGTCTGCAAGGCGGTGTTCGATCGACCCAAGGACTGGATCGACATCGAAGCCATGATCGCGCTCGGAACCCACATCGACACCGCAGAGGCGCTGCGCTGGGTCGGACGGATCACAGGTGACGAAGACCACCGGTTCGACCGCCTCGCCGCGCTACTCAGTACCTGAATCCTGACCTACGCCGGCTCTAGGGTCGGGGTTCTGCGGGGGCAGCGAGCACTAGAGATGACCACTCACCGCTGGTTCGGCGTTCGATTTCGACGAGGGGATGGAGGAACTCGACGATCTGGGAACATTGAGACGGCGAGATCCCACCCACAGCAAGCCATCCACCCGGTGACACATGCGAGACCATCTCCGAGGAGAGTTCCACGATCCCTGCTCTGGCAATGTTCGCGAGCACGACATCGAACGTGCCGTCGATCTCGCCAAGAGCAGCGAGCGATGCTTGGATCCGACCGCCCATGGCGTTGATTCCAGCATTGCGTTTTGTCGCTTCCACGGCATCGGGCTTGACATCGACCGCCACCACGTTCGCCGCACCAAGCTTGAGCGCGCAGAGTCCTAGAATTCCGCTTCCACAGCCAACGTCAAGGACCCGCTCGCCGCCAGCGATCCGCTCCACCAATGCTTCGATCATCTGACGTGTCGTGGGATGGTGGCCACTTCCGAAACCACCTGAACCGAGCTCGATCAACCCCACAAGATCGCTGCGGTCGTGCTCGGAGAAGGCGTGGCAGACGCTCAGTCGTCCACCGAACGTGACCGGGCGAGTGTCACGGAGCCATGCCCGTAGGGCCGCACCGCCATCGGGCCTTGTCACCGCCATCACACCCTCAGCTTGAAGCGACGCGACAAGGCTCCCGGCATTCCGCTCGTCATCCAGGGCGGCCAATATCACCCGGCGGGTGTCGCTGGGCTCCACAACATCCAGCGATCCCAGACCGAACTCTCGAAGCCGTTCACACATCTCGGCAAGCTCGTCCGCGCTGGTCGCCACCACAATCACCACACCACCATGCCCGATCCAGCGACATGCCGTCGCATCCCTGGTCCGTGAATAGGCGGTTGACTACCTCCCACACGATGTAGGCCGCGAACAGCCACATCAACAGCCTTTCACCAGGTGAACGGGGGTGTCACTGTCCTCTATTCTGCGGCGGGTGGGAAGCAGTTGGTTCCTGGTCCCCAGGCCGAAGGTCGGGCAGCTACTCCGTTTATGAAGGCTGCTGCTTCGGCGCGGGTGGCGTTGCGGTCAGGGCAGAAGAGATCGGTGTCGCATCCGGTGGCGATTTCGAATTCGTGTATCCAGGCCACACTGTTTGCGTGGTCGCTGTCGGGTGCCACGTCCGCATAGGGAGCGGTTTGTCCGATGTAGTCGGCTTCTACGTGCTGGTACAGCAGGGTGGCCATGTGCCCTCGGGTCACCGGTTGCTGGGGGCAGAAGTTCCAATCTTGGTCTCCGAATGTGCCCGGTGTGCATCCTTCAATCAATTCTCGGGAGACGGCCCAGCCGATCGCTTCGTCCGAATAGCCACCCTCTTGGACATCGGCGAAGGCTTCCGAGCCCAAGTGGGTGGCGGGGGGTTCGCCCGCTGCTCTCCACAGGAAGGTGACGAATTGTTGGCGGGTTACGTCCTGGTCCGGGCAGAACAGTCGCACCTTGCAGCCAGTGGTGATGTTGTGATGGGCCATCCAAGTGACTGCGGACTCGTACCATGCCTCGGGAGGAACGTCATCGAACACTTCGGAGGCACGCTGCGGTTCAGCGTCGCCTCCGACGACAAATGCGTTGTCATCGATCTCACTGTCGATGGGGGTGTTACGGCGGATGATATCCGCCAGGGTCGTACCGCCTAGCTGGTCCAGAAGCGCAGGGTTGGCCAGGAAATAGGGGTCATTCTCGAACCAGTAGCGGTCGCCGTCGCGGAGGCGGCGGAACTGGTCGGAGATTGTGGCCTGGAGGGTCTCACCGACCGCCGCTCCGGGCACATGGTCTTCTGCCAGGGCAGCCGGCCATAGGTCCAAGTCGTCGACGTTTCCGTAAGCGAGTCTCAGAGCCAGCTGAACGCTCGGCTCAGATGAAATGTCGGCAAAGCTCTCCACCGGAGGCAAGCCGAACGCGCTGCGCACGGTGTTGTAATCCCCCACACCGTGATCGCGGCCCCGCTGAATATTGAGGGCCACCAGATCGAAGGCAGGCCCTTGAGGTTCTCGGAGGAGAAGGTTCCGCACATTGTTGATGACCAGCGAGTCGACGTCTTGGGCCTGTTGGGCGGCTAGGCCGCGAAGGACTGCAGAGATGCCATGATCCTCGAAGAACGAGGGATTGAAGAACGCTTGTGCAAGGCTTATCTGGCTGGTCTCTCCATCGGCGCCGAGGAGCAGGAGATTCGGGGAGAGCAGGGTGTGGCCGACCCGGTAGGCCCCCGCTGAGAACTCGCTTGCGATGGTCGGGTCAACGCTTGGGTCGTAGCCAGAATACGGGCCTATTGCGTCGGGGCCCAGTAGTAGGGGCAAGAATTCGTTGAACGTGACCGCTTGTATCTGAGCACCAACGACTTTGCGGGCCAGTTCGTAGATCTCGTCGCCACTCAGCCCAGGATTCTGGTCGGCTATGACCTCCGCGAGGCGGTTGTGCTCGCGGACGAACAGAGTATGCATGGAGGTGAGTCCGATCAGTTCGTTGACTCGGACATCGCCCGCCAAGAATAGATTCTGCCGATTGCTTCCCCCTTCGTTCTCGAGTCCTAGCTCGTTGTAGGGCAAGAATCGTCCCTGGTGTGAGGTCTTGAGCCTTCCCGTATCGTCGTTGGCGCGAAGAGCCTGGGCTCGGGTCCTCTCTGAGCCATACACCTGTGAGCCATCAATGAACGCCGTGACAGCATTGAACTGCCTGCGAGGGTTGTGTGTATCTGTCCCAGTCTCAGGGTCGAATGCAGAACGATCAACATGGATGGTGGCTTGGCCGGTCCCGCTTGGATCAAAAACCGGATCCCATCGAGGAACGGGGACTGGGAAGGGATCATCCAGGTTGTCCGGGCTGAGAGTTATGTCGTGATCTATGAACTGGCCCCATTGCCATGTTATGTCGCTCGCCTGTGAGGAGTTCAGCACCGATTCGTCCTGGGCGAACACCAGGTTGCTGATGGTGCGCGGGGTCGGTCGCGAGTTCGTAGGTACTGATACGCCGTCCGTGTAAGAGAGCGGGGCCTTCCTGAGAAGGTTCGTGCCCGCCATGCCCCACGTGAGATAGTTGAGGTTGTTTGCTCGACCGTCTATGGACCGAGGCTCAAGATGCTGGGGAAACTCATTGAGGCTCAGGGAAACCGGCTCGCCGACATTCCAATCCAGGTCGACATCGTGCCATCTGAAATGCCCACTGTCACCTCTTCCGTCCGCAAGATTCAGCCCTAACCCCTCAACCTCAAGCCGCAGACCACTGGACTCATCCGGGAGTTCGGGTACCACATCGATGCTGACAGTTGTTGACTCCGGATTCGACTCCGGATGGATGAGGAAGATGTCTCTTACTGTGTAGTCCACCCCTCCCCATGAAAATTCGTTTTCGGTGATAGAGCCATCGAGAGGACCGCCATTCTCCAGGAAGCCTCCATTGCTTCCCACCGTCATGGTTGCTTCCCACACCAGATCGCCTTGGATTGCCGGCCACTCCGGGCTAATCAGGGCGACCGAGTCGTGGGTCGTCGTTGTTGGTGAGGCCGCCGGGGGTTCGGCGCCGCTCTGGGCCAAGATGGGTTGGGCCAGTATCAGCAATACAACGCTTACCGCAATCGGCAGAAATAACCCACGTGAATATACGTTGATCCGCAACCCTCAAGCTCCTTGTTTGGGCCGTCCCTGGAACTGACGGCGATTGTGAATTGGACAAGTGCGAGCGCGGCTGTGAGGCGCGCTTTGAGCCCGACGAATATCTCGCTCCCATCTACCCAGCCCGGGATGGTATCCACCACGCCAACGGAATGCACACCAAGGACAAGAGTGCCGGGCGCGGCCAGTCGCCGAGGCGCGCGCCTTAGCTACGCGCTGGAAGAGCGGCGGTAAGGCTTCGGGCGACCCAGTCTTCGTCGACGTCGTAGCCGACCGCTTGCAGGTAGCCGATCAATGAGGCGATCCGGACTTTGCCGAGCGGCCGGATCTCAAGCTGGTGCAC
The DNA here is from genome assembly GCA_965198315.1 of Candidatus Aldehydirespiratoraceae bacterium. Taxonomy (GTDB): domain Bacteria; phylum Actinomycetota; class Acidimicrobiia; order Acidimicrobiales; family Aldehydirespiratoraceae; genus VXYK01. The sequence goes on from OZ240616.1 coordinate 61,140, forward strand.
CGCGGCTTTGGTCACTCCACGCCGCCTGGCGACTTGTTCGAGACTCATACCACTGCCGGCGCGAAGGTTCGCCATTACGTGGCGGGCCACAATCTGGCTGTAGGCGGCTTCGACTGCTGCTGGATCGGCGTCTGGCAGATCGTCGACGCTGAAGAACTCCGTGTCGTCTGGTTCTCTTGTCATAGTTGCCCCTGTCGACGGAGTATAGCTACACCTTTACGATCTTGGGAAGTCCATCCGCCCGGCGACACGTGCGAGACCAACTCCGAGGCGAGTTCCACGATCCCCACTCTGGCGATATTCGCGACCACGACATCGAAAGTGTCGTCGATTTCGCCCAGAGTCGAAAAGTCCTGCAACCTCAGCAATGGTCGCGCTCATTGCCGAGTCTCACGTTGGAACAGTTCGTCGAGGGAGTCGACCCAGGTGTCGTCGATTCGCTGGATGGCTCCGATCCTTGTGTTGTCTTTGTTCCATGGTGTGAGATCGCGGGCCCACTTGAACTTGAACATCCATCGTTTGGTGACCGGGAACATGCACGCTGCGACGATGTCGAAGGCGTCGTAGGCGTACTTTCTTCCTGCGCCGGAGTCGCGGGTCTTCTGGGTCTCTACCTTTGGGTCTCCGTCCTTGTAGGTCTCGCTGAGAGCGTTCTTGCACTCGATCGTCAGTTCGCGTCCATCGTCGAGCCAGATCCGGAAGTCCGGCATTCCGTCCTGGTCGATCGACTCGTGGGAGGCGATGCACTGATCGCGATCGAGGAAGTTGCCCAGGTGGTGTTCTGCAATGCTTCCCCGCACCGCAACGCCGAGACGAAAGTTCGACTCGATGATGTCGAGGATGGTGGCTGCACTGACACCGTAGAGAGTCTCAAGGTCGTGGCGACCGATCCTGCCGTGAAGGAAGTGCTCAGCGAGGCTCAGGCGCAGACCCGTGTCGAACCCCAGACTCGTTGCGAGCGCCTCGAAACGGGCGAAGTCGAGCAAGCGATCAGGACGGAAGCCGACCATGGATTCCAGACCGTCCCAACCCTCGCCCTCGGGCGTGCGCGGTCTTGTCTTCTCCCTCGCCCACCAGGCCCAACCCGTGCTCATCACGGCCTCGGCGTTCGTGTCCCGGTAGTAACCCGAGATTCCCATCGGGAGCTGCGCGTAGACGAGGGGATCCAGGCCGACGATGATGCCCGTCTCGGGGTCGACGGCAAGAACCAGAGTGATGTCCACCCCAGCGGGATCGTGGCCGACCGGGTTCAGCTCAAGGCGAACCCGGGCTGGGTCGCCATATCGGATCTGGAAGCGGTGCTCTGTAGTGGGTCGGTTCCTGGTGGTTCGCCTTGTAGTTGTGAACGGATAGACAACAAGACCGAAGCGATGGTTGTCACTGTCTTCAGCACCGATATAGATCGGTGCCAGCTTCTTGGCCGGGAAGGAGCATGAAACCAGTCGTCCACCCCCGTCCACAATGCCCTTGAGCAACAGGTCCACGACCGGTGTACGGGACTCGGAGATGCGGTACAGCTTGGGGACGTAGCTGCGGCCAGCCAGATTCGTCACGGCCCACTCCTCAATTCGGTGGCGCTAGCACGCAGCCGCGACAACTCGGGCGACATGCTCCGAAAATAACGGAGGCACCGAGTTCCCAATCTGAGCCTGCACTGATGCTCGCTTGCCGACGAACGCGAAGTCGTCCGGGAACGTGAAGAGCCTTCGAAGCTCGGGGACGCGCAAACGGCGGTTGTCCCAGTGGAACGGACCGACGTTGGGACCGGGCTGAGCCTGGATCGTCGGTGACGGCCGGTCTGGATCGAGCTTCAACAGAAACGACCAATACCGCGACCGCCACTCGAAGATCGGCGCTGAGTGACCACGCTTCTCAGTGAAATAAAGGTAGTTGTCACCGGGCGGAACCTCGGGCAGGAGGTGGCTCCAACGCCCTCGCACCACCTCCTGGGGCTCGGGGTCGGTGATCAACCCGGCAAGCGCCTCGCCAGCCGTGACGTGGGGCAGCGGCCCACCGGTCGTAGTTCGTCGTTCCCATGGTCCGTGGTGAGTCGGATCCGGCGGATCAGGCAGTGTGTCTCGCTTGCGACACCCCACGACACACAGACGAGGTCGCGCCTGGGGCACTCCGTAGTCGGCCGTGTTCAACACTTGCCACCAAAACCGGTATCCCGCCGCCTCGATCTCCGCCAGCAATCGGGTGAACGCCGGCTTGCTCGCCTTGTTGTTGAAGGTCAGCGCGTACACGTTCTCAAAAATGAAGTAGCGGGGCCTTGCCTCGGCAAGCACACGGGTATAGGCCTGCAGAAGACTCGCTGCGGGGTCGACGCCATCGCGCTTCCAGTCGAGCCAGAAGCCTGACTTGGAGAATGCAACGCAAGGTGGCCCACCCACGAGCAGGTCGGGCCTCTCCCGGCTCGACAGACCGGCCGCTCGGAGGATGTCCCGCGTGGTCAGACCCTCACCTGCGCCGGTGGCGAGCGGGAAGAGGTCGGCCCGAACCACCTCGCGGAGACTCTGAAAGTAGACTGGGGCGTTCTTCTCCAAGGTGTCGCAGGCATCATCGTCCCATTCCACCGCGGCCAGCGTGGCGAACCCCGCCGACTCGATCCCCAAGTCGAGACCCCCGGCGCCAGAGAAGAGAGAGATCGCGGAGCCAACGGTCACACCCTCAGTCTGCCCGCTGCGGTCGGCCCGGGCGCGCACCCTCTGCCCATCACCAAGACGCAATTGCACCCCTCGCGCCTTCCGATCAATTCGTAGAGAGTCCACACCACAAGCACACAACAGGGGTGTGACAGTCGCGGTCACCAGACGATCTCCCCAGACCCACCCAGAAAAAGGCAATACCCCGGGCGCATGCCACGAAGGCATTGGCGACACCGGGGAGTTACAAGCAAGGATACGCCCGATCGAAGCCAAGAACCTAGTGGTCGGTCCGGTTATTTCGAGGACCACGAGGATCCCACAAGGCATTAGCGGGCAGAGCTTCCAGCCCGTGTCGGATCGGCTGATCCACTATTGTCTTGAAGGTGGCCGAAGGCTCGGGGAGAGCGTCTTGGGCTTCCTCGCCCGGCAACCGCAAGTCGATGCAGGGCAATCGGAGCCGCGATACGAAGCCCGAGTTGGCCGTGCGCTCTGCGGTGCATCGACGGGGTATCCGCTTCAGGGTCTCGGTCCGTCCCCAGCCGGAACTACCCCGCACCGCTGATCTGGTACTGCGCAAGAGCCGGATCGCCGTGTTCGTGGACGGCTGTTTCTGGCACGGCTGCCCCGACCACCACACCCAACCCGCCACCAACTCGGAGTACTGGGCCGACAAGATCACCGGCAACGTCGAACGCGACGCGGAGACGACGACCTACCTGCAGCGAGCCGGGTGGACAGTTCTGCGATTCTGGGAGCACGAAGACCCCGAGTCGGTAGCCGACCAAGTCCAGGAGGCAATCCGAGCTAAGGCCGACGGAACGGCGCGACTTCAGAGCGAGACAACCGTCGGCAACCGGCGATAGTTCCCGGTCAGCTATCCCGTCAACGCGGCGTGCAGAGTTGCCAATACCACGATGCTCCCGGTAGACCCGCTGTGTGACCCGACCGGACCCCATACGACGCAGAAGGAGATCGAGGGGATCTCGTGGCGCGCTGCTAGGAGACTTCGCTGACGACCCGACGGCGCGAATGTCCACCAAGAAACGCCCTCCCAGCGAACAGACCTCACCTGACCCCACCCTCACAGGTCTTGTTCACTGGTTCGAGGAGCAACCAGACGGTCGTGAGCGGTTTGCCTGGGTGCTGCGCGACTCCCTGTACGAACTGCTCGACGGGCAGCGCACGCGCCGATGGTGCTACCAACAACTCAACAAGACCGAGAAGACCCACTTGGGAACCAAGGTGGAACTCGGACTCACAAACGAGTTCGAAATTTCCGACGGGACCGACCTCGACTGGCAGATAGACGGGCACGACGTCGATTGCAAGTTCTCCAAGGACTTCGGCGGTTGGGAGATCCCGATGGAGATGTACCTCTGCAACGACCATGAGCAGTCCGGAACCGCCGACCACCTCGCACTCCTGGTTTGGATGAGCGACGACGATGCCCAATGGGCCGCCGGTGTTATTCAGATCAGCGATGACCTGCTCAAATTCAAGACCGACGATTCTGGTGGGAGGCGTAGGCAGTACAACCGGGACAACAAGCGGCGTCTGAACGACGACGGGATGAACAGCGCCCACTGGCTCTGGGGTGGATTGCAGGACTTGCCCCCGAACCTGCTTCGGCGGATGAGCCAAGAGAGCCGTCGTGCAATCTTGCTGAACACTTCGGGCCAGGAGCGCGTGAACGCGCTGTTGCGCGAGATCCAAGGCGAGATCATCGACCGGCCGACCATGGCGACGGTTGCACAGCAGAAGGACCCGATGAAGCGGGCTCGTGATGCGAGGTTGGCCAAGAATCTTGGCGGCGAGGGGTTCTTGATCCTGGGCCACCAGGGGGCTGACCCCCACATCGCCCGAGGATTGGATCTTCCTGTTCCTTACAAGGGGGAATTGGTTTCTTGCCGGATCGTCCCGGCAGAGTATGGAGCGGACCGAAGCGTCTGGCTAGGTGATGGGTGGTGGCGACTCGCCGACGCCGACGAAGCATCAGAACCGAGTCCCGACCGCGACCTCTATCTCAAACTGAGCCGACAAGTCATCGAGTCCGGACCAGCAGACTGAGAGTGGCTAGGTCGATCGGGACGTCAACTACCGGGATCCTTGCCGCATTCGAGGATGCGCGCGAGGTGCAGAGCGATCTCACGGGCGAGCACCGGCGGGACGGCGTTCCCGATCTGGCGGGCGATCTCGATCTTGGTTCCTTCAAAGATGAAGGTGTCGGGGAAGCTCTGGAGCCGAGCAGCCTCGCGGTGGGTGATCGGCCTGTCGTGCTCGGGATGTAGGTAACGTCCCTTCTCGGGCTTGAAGAACTCGGTCCGTATGGTCGGCCCCGGACGGTCCCACCACATGCGACCCATCACGTCAGTAGTGCCCGTGGGTTTGTTGAGCCAGCAGGCCGGCGTTATGTCGGGTCGATTGCGCTGCAGATCAAAGCGGTTGCCTCCCGGTGGGATCGCCCGGTAACGCTGAAGGGAGGTTTCCCGCGGATTGCGTCGGATGTGGAGATCCTGGGAACCGTCCTCGGCTGTGGTGGGTTGATCTGTGGTGGGCTCGGCCGGAAGGTCGGATATCGCGTCACGCACTGTGCGATACGGCCGCTCGAACATCGGGGAGTCGCCGTTCGTAGGCGGCGGGGGCCAAGGCACGGACTGTTTGTGGACCGCCATGAAGATGCCCCGTCTCCTGGTCTGCGGCACCCCGTAGTCCGCGGCATTCAGCACTCCGTAGCCGTATCCGAACTCTGACAGGAAAGGGTGACTAGCCATCCGGTCCAATAGCTCGTTGAATTGGGCGGAGCGCTGGAACTGAGGGACGTTCTCGATCACGAACGCTCGCGGTCGCACCTGTACGACAGCGGCAAAGAAGTGTTCCCACAATCCGTTCAGTTCGGCCTTCGAGTCGGGGGCGCGGTCACGGCCAAGCGGAGAGAATCCCTGACAGGGCGGCCCTCCGATGATGATGTCGGCGCTGGGATAGACCTTGGGGTCCACGAACTCGATGTCCCCGTCATGAACATGTATGCCGAAGTTGGCCTTGTAGGTGGCCGCAGCTGCCGGCTCGTGCTCCACCGCGAAGACGGTGTCGTAGAGTCCAGCACCTGTGCTGTCGCGGGCCAGCCAGAAGCCTGCGGTGAGTCCGCCCGCTCCTGCAAAGAGGTCGATGGTTCTAAAGGCCATGGTTGGTGTTCCTTTCACGGAGAGTAGTAGCCGACAGCTGTGAGCCGGGCGATACCCGAGCAGCCTGGCGTTGGATTAACTGTCTCAACACCGGCCTTGCGGGGAAGTCGCATCTGGCACGTCAAAGAACTCACCGGAATCGAGAACCCAACGATGACAGACGGGTGTGACACCACCCCGCAGACAGCCTGGAACACTAAGATAAGGTTGCGGTTTCCTGCCTGTCCTCCACAGCGACCAATTCGCTCGGCCGTGATGCCGCTCTCTACATCATCCAGTGAACGCACGGCCTACGAGACTTCTCTCTGAAGTGGGGTGAGCCCCTGCAATCATTAGAGACATTGCGAGATGTGCTGAAGCCTTGGCTGCAGTCGCCTAGGCCGAGACCATGTGATTCCCTTGCTAGATTGCAGCAATGGCAGAAATTCGGCCTTCGACGCAACCGATTCATGTGCTGTGGGAAGACAGGACGAAAGGCGTCCTGTCGATGCCTGGTGGATATGACGGTTATTTCGATTCCCTGCGATGGACAGCCGAGAGCACACAAAATGCGCCTCCCTCACAGTCGGAACTCGCCGCGCGTATGGCCGATCATTTCGGTCTGACGGAGAGCGCCGCGAGGAGTCGCTTGGGCTTTCTGAAGAAGGTTGGATTCCTAGGCCTCGATTCGGGTGTATGGGTTCTTCCCGAGTTCATCAAGCTGTGGTTGCTAGACCGTGACCCGGCTCCGCTAGTCACGAGACTTCACCAAAAGGTGCAGTTCATTGGCGAGATGCTAAAGGGTCTCAAACAACCAATGACCACCGCCGACCTGCGCCGCTGGGCTGGTGAGAAGTACTTGATGGGTTGGGAAACCAACACCCAAATCGACAACCGAAGGGGCTGGCTCCAGTCCGCTGGCCTCATAGAACGAAACAGTGACGGGCTTCTCTGCCTCACCGACGATGGCTCGGGGTTCCTGGAACTCGTTGTCGTACAACCTACGCTCGATCGACAGAGCTCCAAACCAGGCGATATTGACGGCCCTAAGAAGCGCCACGAAAGAGCAGTGCTTGATCTCGGGGAGGGCGACCCGAGCCGAGACCTTGGCGCAGGATCCCCAGATCGGGCGACCGAGATATCACGCCAGGTCACCGGCGCCGCAACAGACAGCAAGAACCCGACACAGTTCGAGCGGGCGCTCCGGGACGCATTTCGGTATCTGGGTTTCGCTGCTGAGCATCTCGGCGGTTCCGGACAAACAGACGTGCTGGTTGATGCTCGATTCGGAGGTGACGCCAGCTACCGCGTCGCAATCGATGCCAAGACAACATCGGCGCCGTCGTTACAGGACCACCAGGTCGATTGGGACACGCTGACGGAGCACCGCTTAAAACACGAGGCGGACTACTCAATGTTGGTCGGCCCTAATCCGTCGGGTGGGCGGCTAATGGAACGTGCTCAGCTTCACAACGTTGCAGTCCTTTCAGCGGATGCCCTCGCGGGTCTATGCGAATTGCATTCTGTTCGGCCGCTTGGACTAGCCGACTACAGAACCATGTTCGAACAGAGTGGTGAGGTCGATTTGTCCGAGATCGAGGAACGTGCGGAGGAAGCCAATCGGCTCGTGACTTTGGCCCAGCGGCTGGTCGACGCAATTGCTGACCTAGCCCGAGACCTCGGGCCGCTGACAGCGAACCAACTGCGACTAACCATGTATCACCAAGACAGCGAGGATCTTCCCACTCAAGAGGAGATTGAAGCGATGTTGGCTTCACTCGCTTCGCCCCTAATGGGTGCGATCGTGGGCACCCCGGACACCGGATACGTGTTGGCGTGTTCGCCAGCCGTGACAGCCCACCGACTCGGCATCCTAGGCTCCACCCTCACACACGACTCAGACTCGGATCCCGGCAACGAGGACTGAGATGTCTCGGCGCTCTGACTATACGTGTGACGGGAAAACGGACGCGACGGACGGGATCCTGTCGATGGCGACCGCCAGCGGGGCCCACAGTTGCGGAGCAAATTGCTCACTCATGCGATGAGTTCAGGCACGCAATGAACCGTGGAAAATGGTCGTGGCCGGGCGTGCCGCACAGGGGATGGCAACTAGTTTCTTTCGATGACCTCGGTGATCTCCTCGCGACGTGCGAGATGTGCGAAACCCAGGACATCCGGTATGTCCATTACATGGAACACGACAACTACCCTGAGGTGCTCGGCGTAGGAAGCGTGTGCGCCGGACGAATGGAAGAGGACTACACAGCACCGCGCCAGAGAGAGCAGCGAGCTAAGTCCTCGGCCACCCGCCAATCGAGGTGGATGAACGCTACGTGGAGAAAGTCTCGCAAGGGTAACCCCTATCTCAACCGCAACGGCTTCAACGTTGTTCTGTACCCAACAGGTAACCGCTGGGCATTCAGGATTGAGCTACGAGACTCGGGCCGTTCGTGGAGCAAGACCGGGTACGCAACGCTAGAAGGCGCAAAGCTCGCTGCATTCCACCGATACGAGGACCTACGACAATAGGTTTCCCTCTCATCGTGTCCGTCGCATTGGTCATCACAGGAAAGGATGCGCAGAAATCAACGGAGTCCGATGTGCCAGTCTAACGCGCTAGCCCGACCCCATAGGACGCAGAGGTCAGAGGATACGCATGCACCTCAGCCATCCTCCCTGTGATCGCTTGTGCCGATCTCTCGTGTGCGAAAGAGCCCTCGGCCATAGCGCAGGGCGCTCCTGAGCAGCGCCAAGAGCCCGCGGCGCTTCTCGGCCCACGCCCAGATGACTCGATTGTCCCGAATCCAATAATGGGACTTGCATTCCATTCCCCAGTTACCGATTGAGGGTCTCAGCGATATTGTTTCGCCGTTATAGCTCAGGGACCATTCCTCGGGAGAAAGGGGCGTTACGGCCTGTCGGCCACATCCGCAGGCACACTTATGGATGGCCGTAGCGTACGCGATGGAGATGTACAGCACCCCGTCTTCCATGAGATCGGGACCCGGTACCACCTCCACGAACAAAGGACGAACCCACACCGCACGGTCGCTACTATCAGACAGAGCCAAGGTTGTCAAGGTCATTTCCGTCAATCGTGTACACCGAGTGCCACTCCCGCTCGAGGTCCGCGTACACGCCTATATGTTTCTTCCACTTGATCACCGCGAGAACGGCGTTGAGGGCGTTCATGTCGGCTATCTGCACGTTCTCCGTGTAGTCACCGTCCTCAACGCCGTCTGACATCGAGATGTGCTCAAGGGCTAATTCACTCGCAACTCCCTCCACCAGCGTGACCCTAACTAGGCCTGCCAGCCCTCCTTGTTCTTCAGCAATGCCGATGCCTACATCGATGAACGGAATCTCGCGCTCAAGGAGCGCCGGGATGATTTCGCCGCGCGATTTGCCTGAATCGACCGCCAAGAATACGAAGTCCAACTGATCGAGTTCTTCAAAATGATCTGCGTTCATGTAGTAGGGGTGGGCGAAAATGTGCGCATGGATCTTTGAGTAGATCTCTTCGTAGTGCTCACACTTGGATGGCATCTCGCGCAATTCATCTACGGATGCCGCGCCCGGAGCCCTGAAAGCATTGTGCTGAAGGAACGGGTCTCCGTCCCACAGATGTAGCTCTCTAACGTACGTCTTCGCGACTAGGTCGACAATGTAGGAGCCTGTACCACCGAGACCGATCACTCCCACCACCTGCCCCAACAGCTTCCGGTTGACACCACTGATATTGGCGCGCGCAGACGCCGTGTCGCTGTACACGAAGGGGTAGTCGGCCTCAACGGGCGGCAGGCGCACCACCGGTTGCGGACTCACGGCGTCGTCAACAGCGCGCGCGTGACCACTGAGGATTTCGACATAGGTCGAGACCTGTTCGTGGTGGTCCTGATACGGCCGCTTCTGGCCCTGGTCGAGAGGCTTCTGCGAGAAGCAGAACTCAAATACCTGACCGCCTATGTCAGTGGTCCCATTTCTCGAGTTGATAACCGCATTCAGTGGATGGCCTTGGGGGTCGCACGGCTCCGCGCCGCTGAAGAGCGCCGTGTGATCGTCAGGGGTTGTCGTAACCTCTCCGGCGAGCGTCAGCTTGACAGCAAGTGTGCCGAACCGAACGACTCGATTGACATCAACGTAGGGCACCTGCCGTACCAGGAGCCATCCGCCATCGGTCGCGATGTCGTAGCCGTCATCCCAGAGCCGCTGCAGGTCGTCGCTACGACTTATCAGTGACGCGGACATTGAAGATCATTCCATCGGTGATCTTGGTGCGCTTCCCCTTCACAAGGGAACCCTTGCTTCCTCGGGGGCCGTTGCGATAGTTGACCGTGACCACGATGTCGGGGCCGCTAGGCGGTGGGTGAAAGGCAAGGCTCACGACTTCCCCGTAGGTCAGGTACTCGGACTCGACCGTTTCCGGACGCGTATTTACGATGATCTCGTAACCCTTACTCGGTGCTACCTGATGTGTCTGGATTGTGCCATCCATGGCTATTCCTTTCGATGGAGCCATGTTTGCCATGGCTTACTGTGATTGGGGTTGGCGCGAACGAAGCCCTTGATGGCGGTACGAGCGTGATGACACCAACAACGGCTCCCGTCGTAGGGATCCACCCTGGAGTACCGCGATTTGCACTAGGCTGCGCGCTTATGAGGACTTCGTCTCCGGCGATAAAGGTTCCGTTTCGCGCAGTGTGCGGGAGTATTTCATTGGTTCTCTCCATTTGCGAGTCTCGACTTGATTGCTGATAACGAAATTCCCGCATAACTTAATTCTACACCATGATTTTCTGCCACGCAACATCCGCGGCCCCAATTGTGCTGAAGTGTCCATGCCCTCGGGTCGATGAACGGCGATCAACCCATGGCTGTGCTTGCGAAGGTCGGAAGCCCACTATTTCCAATAGGGCGTTCTGAACGTGGCTCAATCCAGAGTGGGCACCAAGAAGTTGGAGGCAGAAGCACGCCGCGTAGCTCCAGTCTTCTCGGGTACGCGCCTGGTTGCGCTCCGAGAACTGCTCGGCGAAACCCAGGCAACGGTCGCTGCCGCGGCTGGCATCACAGCATCGGCATTGAGCCAGGCTGAGCGCGGTGACACGGCGCTCTCAGCCGCGAACATTGCGAAAGTGGCAAGCTTCTTCGAAGTGTCACCCGCTGCATTCATCGAGCGCAGTGAACCGGACATCGAGATGAGGCCACAGTTCCGTCACCTGCGGCGCACTCCGATGCGGGAGCAGCGCAAGGCAGAACAGTTCGTACTTGCAACGGCTCGGGTTGCTAGCGTCCTTCGCGATCGGGTCGAATTCCCGGCCGAGCCCTTCTCGTGTAGCTGTGCGGTGAGCCCGGAGGAGGGGATCGAAGATGTCGCCGAAGAGATCGAGAGCGCTGCTGAGCGTACACGAATCGCACTCCGTCTTCCCAAGAGCAAACCGATCGGTTCAAAGGTCATCGCCCGGCTCGAAGCCGGAGGAATCACCATTGTGCGTGATCGTAAGACCAGCCGCGACATCGATGCCTACTCCGCGGTCGTCGATCAACTGCCCGTAATCGTCCTCGATGGAGGCAAGCGATCCGTGTGGGACCGTGACAACTTCAATCTGGCGCATGAATTAGGGCACATCGTCATGCACTGCGGCATCCCCCACACTCCTGGCACGCGCACCGTCGAAGCGCAGGCGCACAGATTCGCTGGGGCGTTTCTCGCTCCTGAGAAAGCCATGCGCAAAGCGCTACCAAGAAATCTTGATTGGGACCGCTATCTGGAACTGAAGCGTGTGTGGGGAATGTCAATGGCGGCTCTCGTACGGCGGGCCAAAGACCTGGGTGTCATCGACGACACCATGTACATCCGCGCAATGAAGCAAAGAAGCGCTTATGGCTGGCGAGAAGCCGAGCCCGGTTCAACCGACCGATCCCTTTCGGCCCCTCGCTTCCTCCGCCGTGCAATGTCCAAGGCCGAAATGTCCCCGTCACAGCTCGCGAGACGGGCACACCTACCTGAAGATGTCGTGCTGCGGATCTTGGGGAAAAAGAAGCCGTCGCTAATCTACTGAACGACATTGGTTTACACGTGAACGCGCCTCCGTCACAACACGCCGACTGAGGGCGGTTGAGGGTTCTGATCAGGTCGCGGTCTCGGCGCTCGGCACGGCGCGACGACGGGGTTGGCGGGCACTGGTGGTACCAGCTCACGGAAGCAGACTTCAGAGCCTGCCAGCTACCAGACCCAGCCGGCAAGCTCCCCAAGCCGACCGAGTGGTAAAAGAAAACCCGGCCCATAAAGGGCCGGGTGGGCTAGTCCGTAACGTTACGCGATTGCCACTGAATGCGCAACGCTCTTGCCGAGAAATGGGTGCGGCGACCGGTGTGCGCTCCCAGCATCAACGATTATTGCGGAGCACCACACCAATAGTCTCGAACGTCGACAAGCCAGCGACTGCACGCTGTGTCCGGCCACCGTCTCCATCAGTTCTAGACGACCATCTTCGAAGCAGATCCGTTAGCAGGTCGGGCCTAGCGCGACAAAGCCCAAGTCGGGGCGGGGGCTCGGACTTGGGCCCTCTCGTTGGTGGCGGGGGCGGGATTTGAACCCGCGACCTTCGGGTTATGAGCCCGACGAGCAACCCGCACGTGGGCAGGGGTTTCGAGAGTTATCCCTGGTCAGGAGGGATTTTCACGTCCCCTCTGTTCCCCTATGTTCCCTGCTGTTTACGTCTGGTTTGTTAGATCTCTGTTAGATGCCGGCCACGGGCCGATGACGTCTCAGAGCTACGATCCGGTCGGATCATGGGGCAGGAGTTCGGGCGGCGCGCCGCGACCCTCCACGGACCTGCTCACTGAAATGCGCCACCCCTTTGCTCAAACCTTTGGTGCAACCACGGGAGTGCGGATCTCGCCGATACCAGCGATCGATCCGGCCATTACGTCACCTGGCTTAAGGAACGTGCCCGTCGTGGCGCCAACTCCCGAGGGAGTGCCAGTTGCGATGACATCGCCGGACTCGAGCGTCATGAACGTCGACGCGAAGGCGATCAGTTCCGCAACGTTGAAGATCATCTGAGCAGTGCTTGCGGACTGTCGCACCTCGCCGTTCACGCTCAGCTCAAGATCTAGTGCTTGTGGGTCGGTCACCTCGTCGGCGGAAACTAACCATGGGCCCATGGGCGCGAATCCGTCCGCCCATTTGCCCATCAACCAGTCGAAGAAATCGGCCCAGTGTGACGGCGCTCGCTCGCCCATGCCCCAGTGCGACGTCCGCGCTGAGATGTCGTTGATCACCGTGTAGCCGGCAATGTGTTCAAATGCATCGGCCTTCTCGATGTTGCGTCCACCGGTGCCGATCACGACGGCGAGCTCGAGTTCCCAGTCCACGGTGTCACTGGTTGTCGGAAGGGCCAGCTCCGCGTGGGGCCCGATAATGCTGGTGGATGGCTTGATGAAAAGCTTGGGCACGATTGCTTCCTTGACAAACGCTTGTGGCGTCACCTCGGCGACATGCTCGTGGTAGTTCATAGCGGCGCAGATCAATTTGCCGCGTTGACCGACGGGCGCTCGCAGATCTTTGAACGGGGTGTCCATAGCGGGTGAGCTCGCGGCAACGCGGTTGATTTCAGCTGCGCCTGCGGTGAGCGCCTCTACGGCGTCGTCCCAACCGATTTCTAAGGGACGTAACCGGACGGTGTCTTGGTCTACCGCTTCGACCAGACCGAGGCGTACCTGTTGATCGTGTTCGAACCTGGCGAGCCTCATTGGTCGTCCCCGCCGACCAGCGTCATCAAGCCACCGATGTTTGAGCATGAGATGACGTCGGGAACAAGCGACACAGCCTGGGCAAGTGATGCTTCGTCGTCTGCCGACCACACCCATACCTCGAGCCCAGAAGCTTGTAGCTCGGCGACCTGTGCACGACTCAAGAGCGCTGCCGTATGGAACACACCGAGTGCCTGCAGTCTCGAAGCATCTTGCAGATGACTGGGCACATTGGCCGGCGAGAACTCATCCATCCACGGAAGCTGGCGAAGCGATGGTGCCTTGGCTGCCACCGTTGCGAGCGCGTCGAGGTGAAAGGACGACACCCGCATCAGCCCGTTGCAGTCGTGCTCCTCCAACCATTCGGCCAAGAGCAGCGCTGTGCGCGCGGCCTCGTCTGCTGACTCGGCTTTCACCTCGACACAACCGATGACACCTGCATCCTGAAGGAAAGCCAGCACATCTTCGAGCATTGGCACTCGCTCACCGGCGAACTCAGACGCGAACCATGCACCAGCATCAAGGTCCCGCAACTCGCTGACCGTGTGATCGATGACTCGGCCTGTGCCGTTCGTAGTACGTTCGAGCGTAGCGTCATGGAATACCACCAACTGATTGTCTTTGGTGACGCGAACGTCGAACTCGATGAACGTGGCACCCAATTCGACTGCGCGACGGTACGCGGCGAGCGTCTGCTCCGGGCGGTCGATGCCGTTGCCGCGGTGGCCGCAGCCTGCGATCGGGTTCATGCGGTCTCCTCCGAGAGTTCGGTCGTCTGCGACGACCAGATCGCCTCGAGTTGAGCTCCATCTTCGAGGATGTGACGGCGGAGCAGCGGCTGAACAAGGACTGGGTTTTCGGAGCGGATTACATCAATAAATTCAAGGTGCGCGTCGGCGATCTCCCCTGAGCCTTCGTACAGCAAGTGCACGAACGACAGGAAGATCCGTGTTTGCGCCTGAAGGCTTGCAAGCATCTCATCGAGACGACCGTTCTGTGAACGCGATGACAGCGCCACGTGGAACTGAGCGTGCAACTCGTTCATGTCGCTCGGTGAGGAGCTCTCGCGTATCTGGACTATGAGGGATTGAAGCTCCTCGATCCATGGTTCGGTGTTGCCCTGCTCCATGCCGAGCCGCATTGCCAGACCCTCCAACGTGGCTCGAAGAGTGCGGATCTCGCGAAGATCCTGCACGGTCATGCTGCGCACGAATGACCCACGGCGAGGGTGCTGTTGCACCAAGCCTTGACGCTCGAGATCTCGGATGGCCTCCCGTACCGGTGTCTTGCTGACGTCGAGCCGCTCTGCGAGGGCGGACTCGATCAGGCGGTCACCCGGCTTCAGGCGACCTGACCGGATGGCATCGCGGATCTGCGACGCGACCAACTCTGACAATCGATCCTTCGATGCGACGCTCCAGTCACTCATCGGAGACCACCTCTCTTTCGGTTCCCACTGTGTCGAGGTCCCGCGCGGACGCCCGGTACCAACCTGCGAACGGGACAGTGGAAATTGCAACAGTCTTCCAGACCAGGTAGTTGTCGATTGCTTGCATGGCAGTGTCGCGGCCGAAACCTGAACGCTTTACCCCGCCGAACGGCGCTTCCACCGGCGTCGTGTTGTATGTGTTGATCCACACATAGCCGGAACGGATTGTGCGCGTCATTCGAAACGCGCGGTCGATGTCTTGTGTCCAGACACCTGCAGCGAGCCCGTATACGGTGGCATTGGCAAGGTCGGCTGCCTCGATCTCGGAATCGAAAACCGTCACCGTGACCACTGGACCGAAGATTTCCTCAGTGAACACCTCGTGGTCGCGACCGACGTCTGTCAAGACCGTGGGTCGGTAGAAGCTTCCACCTTCGCAACCGGCAATTGTCACTCGGGAACCTCCGCATGCCACGGTGACTCCGCTGGCGCGCGCCCGGTCGACGAAGCCCTCGACCTTGGCTAGATGTTCTGGTGAGATCAGCGAGCCGAGTTCGGTTTTCTGGTCAAGTGGCGCCCCGATTCGAATCGCTTCCGCGACCGATACCAGCCGCCGCACGAATTCGCTGGCAATGGAGCGCTCGACCAGTATGCGGCTGCCTGCGTTGCAGTTCTCGCCTTGGGCGAAGAATGCGCCGAACGCCGCGGCGTCAGCCGCCGTTGCGATATCCGCGTCGGCGAACACGACTAGCGGAGACTTTCCACCGAGTTCGACCTGCACGGGGAGTACTCGACGAGCGCGAGCTTCCATGATCTTCGAGCCCGTAGCGGTTGATCCGGTGAAGGTCAGCATGTCGATATCGCCGTGCGAGGACAATGGGGCCCCAGCCGTTGCCCCGAGGCCGCTGACCACATTGAGCGCCCCATCGGGAAGCCCGGCCTTGGTCATCAGTTCTCCTAAGTGCAGGCAAGTGATCGACGCGAGCTCCGACGGTTTCAACACGACCGTGCAGCCAACACTCAATGCGGCAGCGGCTTTCCACACCGCCACGTACAGCGGGAAGTTCCAAGGTGTGATCGCTCCCACGACACCTACGGGCTCACGTAGCACGATGCCGAGTTGGGCTTCGGGCAGCGACATCGTCTGCCCGACAACCTTCGTTGCAGCGCCCGCGAAATAGTCGAGGACGTCAACGACGCCGGCGATGTCGCCTTCGGCTTCCTTGATGGGCTTGCCGCTGTCGATCGACTCGATGGTAGCCAGCAGGGTTGTCTGCTCGGCCACGAGGCGGGCTGCAGAGCGCAGAACGGTCGCCCGGTCCGACGGCGCGAGTCCGGACCAGATGCCGCTGTCGAAGCTGGCACGTGCCGCTTTCACCGCCAGCGCGATGTCATCGGCGTCGCCAGCAGCGATGCGGCCGACAGCCGCGCCGGTCGACGGATCGACGACGTCCAGCCATTGGCTGGAGACGGGGGGTTGCCAGCTACCGGCGATGTAGTGGCCGATGGGATGAAGCAATGACTGCGCTGTCGTTCCGTCTGCTGTTTGGTGGTCATAGGTCAATGTCATTGGTTTTACCTGTCCTGGATGGTCTTGGTCGTTGTGCCCTGAGAAGCTCCGTTCATCCAGAACACTTCGCGTGGGTTGTCCACGAGGAACTGCGCACTCATCTCGTCGGGGATGCCGACGTGCCGAAGTACGGGCAGTCCCCAGCGGAGCACGTGGCTGTAGCCGTGGCCGCCGTAGTGGCAGAGACGGTGTTTCATTGCGATGTCCTGCCCAATCAGGAGTTGCCTGGCGAAGCCCGCCTCGCACAATTGATGGAGCATCACGGCTCGCTCGAGGTCGCACGGCATCGGCATACCTCGCGCGGACGGAGCGATCCAAGGCTCGAGGCCGAAGCAGTCGAACGCCAGATAGCAACCAGTGCGCGCCAGCTCGATTGCGTCGTCGATGTCGTTGATGCGGCGATCGACATGGGAGATCACGATTCGATCGGGCGCCACCCCGAGGCGCACTAGCCGTTGGACGTGGTCGAGCCCTGCGGATGCGTGGCGACCCGTGTGCACCACGACGGCAGCTCCGGTTTCACCGTGGGCGAGCGCGCTGGCCTCAAGGACGCGATGCTCCTCGTCGGTGACGGGCCACGAGCACCCAATCTCGCCGATTACGCCAGCGCGAACATTGGTACCGTCCATGCCGACCACCATGTCATCCACCATCGACCGCGCGATCTCGTCAATAGACGTCTGCCGGAGGGAGCCGGGGTGGGAACTCTCGACGTAGTAGCCGCAGCCGAGAACCACTTGAACTCCTGAGCGGGCTGCAACAGCGCTCGTCTCGAGCGGTCGCCGACCGAGCCCGTGACACGTCAGGTCGATCATCGACTGACCACCGTCGGTACGAAACTGTGCCAGCTCGGATACGGCGATGTCGATTTCGTCGAGAACGACGTTTGTCTGGCTTTCAAGGTGGTGTTCTCGGATCCACCAGAGGTTTTCGATCTGCAGCGGTTCGGTAGCGCGGCGCTGCTCCTCAGGGTCGTCTGGGAGCTGGAAATCTCGGCCGCGTAGGTCGCACAGCAGGTGTTCGTGTGCCGACGTGACGCCTAGGTCCTTGGGTTCGATGTCGCCCGTCACCGTGCGGACAATGCGCGTTGGGTTCATCAGTTGTCTCCTTCGAGCCGGATCCTCGGGTCGAGCAGCCCGTACAAGAGGTCTGTCAGGATGTTGATGGCGATGAACATACCAGCGATCATGAGGACTGTGCCCTGGACGACCGGATAGTCGCGCTGCGTGATGGCGTCAACCACTAGGCGGCCAACTCCAGGTAGCGACAGCACCGACTCTGTGAGAACGGTGCCTCCCAGCAGCACGCCAGCCTCCACTCCGAGCACGGTGAGCACGGGTATGGACGCGTTATGTAGCCCGTGCCGAATGGTGATTCGCATTGGTCGCAACCCCTTGGCTTCCGCGGTACGGACAAAATCTTGACTCAGCACGTCGGTCATCGCGCCTCTCGTCATTCTCAATATCGAGGCAGCGCTGCTGAAGCCGAGGATCAGGATTGGTGTGATCACGGTGGCCAGATTCTCTATCGGGTCGGACCAGAAGGCGACGTAGCCCGTCGGTGGCACCCAGCCCCAATTCTCGGATCCGACGAGCAGCACCAGCGTGGCGGTCAGGTACACGGGGATCGCCGCGCCGAGCAGTGCGGCGATCCTGGCTCCGTGATCCACGAAGGTGTGCTGCCGTTTGGCGGCAATGGCCCCCAGCGGCACACCGATGATGATTGCGACGATGATTGCGCCGATGGTGATCTCGATCGTCAGTGGCAACCGCTCAAGGATGACGTCGAGCACTGGTCGCCCGCTGCGCCATGACTCACCCAAGTCCCCCCTGATCACGCTCCAGAGCCAATCGAAGTACTGCACGAACACGTTTCGGTCGAGGCCGTACGTCGCCTCGAGTTGTCGGACTATGTCGGAGTCACTCGCGCCTTCGGCTCCGAGCGTGCTGCCCACGATCGTGCCCGGGATTGCTACGAGAGCGATGAAGACGAGAACCGAGAGCGCGGTAAGTGTGGCCACGCCACCAAGAACGCGTCGCACGATGTAGCGCGTCATCGGCGGCTCCGTGGGTCGAGCAAGTCGCTTAGGCCATCGCCAAGCATGAACAGCGCCAGTACGGCGATGGTGATCGTCGCTCCGGCGGAGATCGTCACCCACGGCGCAAGGCCCAGCAGTACCCGGCCGTCACCCAGGATCGAGCCCCATGAGGCTGCTGGAGGTTGTGGTCCGAGACCGAGGAAGCTGAGCGCCGATTCCAGGAGAAGGGCTTGGGCAAGGGCGATGCTTGCTTGCACAGCCAGCACGGTTGTGATGTTCGGAACGATGTGTCGACCCATGATTCTCGTCTTGCGCGCTCCCATCAGCTGAACCGCTTCGGCGTATGGTTTGCGCGACTCGATGAGCGTGGTGGATCGCGCGACGCGGGCGAAGACCGGAAGAAAGATCACGGCGATGGCCAGTGCGGCGTTGCGCGCACTCGGCCCCAGAGATGCAGCGAGCATGATGGCCAACAGAAGGGGTGGAAAGGCGAACAGGACGTCAATGACGCGCATGAGTACATGGTCGATCTTGCCGCCGAAGTACCCGGCGATCACTCCGACCGTTGCGCCGATCGAGAGTGCGACGCCGACGCTGCCGGCGGCGACGCCGAGTGAGATGCGGGCCCCGTAGAGCAGCCTACTCAATTGGTCACGCCCGTATCGGTCGGTACCTAGCAGATGGTCTGCGGATGGACCGGTAAGCCGTCGTTCCCGATCGAAGGCAAGCGGGTCGAATGGCGAGATCAGCGGTGCGAAAAGTGCAGCAATAGCGATGGCAAACAGAACGGACGCTGCGATCGCTAAGCCTGGATGTGAGGTGATAGTGCGCCGAATCACGTGGTGAGCATTCGGGAGCGGGGGGGCCGGTGCCAGGCGCTGGTGGCTGGCACCGGCCGTTGCCTCATTCGCCGATCGTGACCTGAGCAAACCGACGTTCGTTCAACGGGAGGGGAGTGAACCCGTCGACGTCGGAGCTCCAACCCCATATCGAGTCGGCGGTGTAGAGGTACAGGTATGGGGACAACTCGTTAACGAAGCGGGTTTCCACCTCGTTGTAGAGGGCGACACGCTCTGCGCCGATTGCCGCCCGGGCTGCGAGGACCTGCTCGTCGAAGGACGGCTCACAAATCTTCGAGTAGTTCCATGAACCTTCGCAGGTGAAGGAGTTGTAGAACGGAACGTCCGGGTTCGGGTAGCCACCGCTGGTACCGAAGATCATGTCGTAGTTCTGGTTCAGAAGGCTATCCAACCAGACGGACGACTCCTGTGGGAGGATTTCTGCTTCAATTCCGATGCGGGCGAGCTGATCGACGACGACCGGCGCTGTCGCCATCATGACAGCGTTGGAAGAGTTGGCGGTCAGAGTGATGCTCAGTCCGTCGATGCCCGCTTCTGAGAGCAGCTCGATCGCCTTGTCTGGGTCGTAGTTGTAGGACGGGAAGGTTTCTAGGGGTTGTGCCAGTTCCACCTGAGCCGGAGTTATTGGAGAGGTCACCGTACCACGGCCCTCGATGGCGATATCGACAGTTTCCTGACGGTCGATGCCGTAGCCGATGGCCTGACGTACGGCCGGGTCATCGAAAGGCGCTAGTCCGGTGTTGAAGGCCAGGTAGACGTATGCAAGCGAGTCTGACTCGGTGTAGGTGACCGAGCTTGCCGATTTGATTCCTGAGGCTGCCAGCGGGTCGGTGAACTGGAACCAGTCGATCTCGCCGGCCGACAGCGCTGCTGCCGCGGAGACTTCGTCGGGAACGAAGCGGAAGATCAATTGTTCGAGCTTCGGCAACCCTGCCGCCCAGTATTCCGAGTAACCGGTGAGTGCGATCTCGCTGCCGCTACTCCATTCTGCTAGCTCGAAAGCGCCTGTACCGCCGTCGACCCGTCGCAGGTCGCCGTTGGCCTCGACCACTTCGCGGTCCATGATCACGCTGGGGGCCACGGCGAGGATTGCGAGCAATGCTTGGGGCGCTGCCGTGTTCAGAGTGAACGTAACGGTGGAGCCTTCGGCCTCGATTGTTTCGACGAAAGCGTACAGGCCCTTGTTGATGCTCTCCTCGGAGCGCAGGCGATCGAAGGAGTACAGGACGTCATCGGCTGTGACGGTTCGGCCACTGTGGAACGTGACGCCCTCGCGGATGCTGAAGGCAATCGACATGCCGTCGTCGGCTACCTGGTAACTCTCGGCGATCTGCGGCGTGTAGCCGAGGTCAGGGGCGAACTCAATCAGTGGGTCGTACATCGGCATGTACACTAGCGTGCTAGCCAGGTTGGTCTCGAAGATTGGGTCGAGGGAGGCGGGCTCCGCAGTGGTGCCGGCAATGAGCGTGCCACTCAGCCCACCTTGGGCAGGATCGGGTGATTCTGTGTCACCGCTGTCACCGGTGGTCTCGGTGTCACCGCTGTCACCGCTGTCACCGCTGTCACCGGTGGTTTCGGTGTCGACGATCGTCTCGGACGGCGTGTCGTCGTCGGAGCCGCAAGCTCCAACAACGAGCACTGACGCCATTGCTACGGCAAGCAGTCGAAGAATTGCTACGGGAAACAGTCGAAGAGTCAATGGATACCCCTTTGAGTTGAAAGTCGATTACTTATAGTCGACTTTATTGCGTGGGGTAACCCTAACGAATAGTATTGGCTGTCGCAAGACCCACCGCTGATATCGCTGAGCCCCGATTAGGGCGACGTGTACAATCTGACCAGTGAGGCCACTATGACGCCGCAACCCCTACTCTCGGTCGAACGGCTGGGCGTGGCGTTTCAAACCCGAAGTGGATATCTGTCGGCCGTGCGAGACATTGATCTGACGATCAATAGTGACGAAGCGGTCGCCTTGGTCGGGGAGTCGGGATCCGGAAAGACTGCGACCGCTTTGGCGATTCTGGGATTGCTGGGCACGACAGCGAGAGTCCAAGGTGAGGTATTCTTGAACGGGATCAACGTGGTCGGCGCATCAGCTCGCCAGCTGCGCTCGATCCGTGCCGCTCGCGTGGGCATCGTGTTTCAGGACCCGCAGGCGTCGCTCAACCCTGTCATGACGATCGAGGCGCAGCTAGTCGAAACGCTGAGGGCACACCTCGACATCACTCGAGCACGCGCTAAGCAGCGAGCACTCGAACTTTTGGAGCTTGCAGAGTTGACGGATCCTAATTCACGCCTTCGCAGCTATCCGCACGAATTGTCCGGGGGAATGCGTCAGCGGGTCATGTTGGCCATCGCGCTTGCCTGTACTCCGGACCTGCTAATCGCAGACGAGCCGACCACTGCGCTTGACGTCACCGTGCAAGCACAGATCTTGGACACGCTCGACCGGATGCGACGCGACCTGGGAATGGCGTTGCTGGTCATCACCCACGACTTGGGAGTTGCGAACCGCCTATGCGACCGGATCGCGGTGATGTACGCTGGTCGCATCGTGGAGGAGGGCGCAACACGTCACGTGCTTGACCACCCGACGCACCCCTACACCCGTGCGTTGCTCGAAGGCCAACCGCAGTTAGCCGACCTCGGACGCCGCCTGCGATCGATCGAAGGTTCGCCTCCTGTGCTGGGTGAGGCACAAGGCGAATCGTGCAGTTTCGCTCCGCGTTGCGCGTCCGCCACCGAAGATTGTCACGACGATGAGCCAGAGCTGCGCAAACTCGGTCGACAACTCGTGGCCTGTTTCCATCCGGGAGTGCCTGCATGACAACTAACCTGCTCCGGGTCGACAATCTTTCCGTCGTTTTTAAACGGTCCAGACGACCCGCAGTCCACGCGGTTGATGACGTCTCGCTGACCGTTGGCGCCGGACGCACACTCGGGCTGGTCGGGGAGTCGGGCTCGGGGAAGACCACTGTCGGCAGATGCGTAGTCGGGCTGCAGTCGCCGACCGATGGAGATCTGTTCCTTGACGGACGCTCACTCGGTCACAAGCGCACTAGGGCCGATCATCGCCTTATTCAAATGGTTTTCCAGGACCCGACATCCAGTCTGGACCCGCGTCAACGGGTTATCGATGCCGTCGGTGAGCCCTTGCGCGTGCAACAGGGCGCGGGTCGGCGGTTGGCGCGAGAGAAGGCGCGAGAGATGTTGCGAGAGGTCGGCCTCACCGATGCGCTCGTCGACCGATTCGCCCACCAGCTCTCTGGCGGCCAACGGCAACGGGTGGTGATTGCTCGCGCGATGATTCTTCGTCCTCGGCTTACGGTCTGCGATGAACCGGTCAGCGCCCTGGATGTCTCCGTGCAGGCACAGGTGGTGAACCTGCTCGCCGAGCTGCAGGAGCAGTCGGGAGTGGGGTACCTATTTATCGCCCACGACCTCGCGGTAGTGCGCCATATAGCTCACGATGTCGCAGTGATGCACCTAGGCAAGGTTGTGGAATCTGGACCCGCTGAGGATGTGTACAACAACCCGCACCACCCGTACACCCTCGCGCTCATGTCAGCGGTGTTGACCACGGAGCCCGACGGCCGCGGCGAGCAGCGGATCGTGCTTGACGGTGAGATGCCAAGTGCCTCGAACCCGCCTGAGGGCTGCTCCTTCCATACTCGGTGTTTCCGCTACGAGAAGCTCGGCAGACCGGGGCGTTGCCGACAGGAGGTTCCCGCATCGATATCCCTTCCCAAGGAGCAACGTCATGAGGTCGCGTGCCACTTCCCAACTGAGGTTTCGGTGAACCCGAGCGGCCGTAGGACCTGCTGATGCGTTCGCGCGCGATTCGATTGATCGAGGTGGTTGACTCCCACACTGAGGGCAACCCCACCCGGGTTGTTATCGGTGGTGTTCCCGTGCCGCCGGGCGTAACAGTGCTCGAGCGCCAGCTGTATCTCTGCGAGCACGATGACCGTCTGAGGACGCTCTTGAACTTTGAACCCCGCGGTAACCCAATGATGTGTTCGGTGCTGCTGATGCCTCCCATCGACCCAACGGCGACGTTCTCAGTGTTACTCATGGAGCAGGACGAGTACGTGCCGATGTGTGGGCACTGCATCATCGGCGCGGCCACGGCGGTTCTCGCTGCGGGTCTACTCGAGATCACTGGTGATACCACCGGCGTAGCCTTCGAGACGCTGGCCGGTCTTGTCCACTGCGACGTCGACACGAGGGGTGGCAATGTCGGAGCGGTCACGCTCCGAAACGTGGCGTCATTCCTTTTGCACCGCGATGCGCAGGTCGAAGTTCCAGGCCTCGGACAGATCCTCGTCGATGTGGCTTTCGGTGGCGACTTCTATGCGATCGTGGACGCCGACGTGCTCGGGTTCGTTGTCGGTCCCGAGCACGAAAAGACCCTCGGATCCTGGTCGCAGGCGATCGTCGGCGCGGTGAACGACCAGCTGACGATCTGCCATCCCGTCACATCAACCATCGACCGACTCTACGAGGTGCTCTGGACCACGGAGTCGTCGGCCGTCGATGTGTACCGACACGCTGTGGTGTCGCCGCCGGCAACCTTCGACCGATCGCCCTGCGGAACCGGTTCGAGCGCTCGGCTTGCAGCGCTCTGGGCGCGCGGGGTGGTGCCGGTCGGCAGAACGGTGCAGTTCGAGGGGGTCCTCGGCACACGCTTCCGAGCGGTTGCGACCGAGCTGACGGATGTAGGTGGCATGCCAGCGATCCTGCCACAGGTCACCGGCAGGGCATACGTGACAGCGCGGTCGACAATCATGCTCGACCCCGATGACCCGTTCCCCGGCGGATATCGCTTAGAGCACAGACCCCTGTCCACGTCGAATGAGGAGAACCACCCATGAGTCAACCCTTTGGCCTGACCGGCAAGACAGTTGTCGTCATCGGCGGCAGCGCCGGCATGGGTTTGGCTACTGCCAAGCTGGTAGCCGAGTTGGGCGCCGACGTCGTGATCGCGGCACGGGACCCGCACAGGCTGGCTCAGGCGGCGGAGCAAATCAATCAGCGCTCCGGGAGCGCCGTGTGTCACCGCGCACTTTCGATCGAATCCGGCGACGCCGTCGCTGAGTTCCTCGCCGATTACGCTCCGTTCGACCACCTGGTGTTGCCCGGGTCAACGGTGGTGCCCGTGGACTTTGAGCACGTGACTGAGGCGAATTCGCGTGAGGCATTCGACAGTAAGTTCTGGGGACCGTTCCTTGCTGCGATGGCAGCGGTGCCGCACATGCGTCACGGCGGCTGCGTCGTTATGTACAGCGGGGTTGCGGCCGATCGCCCGGTTCGCGGTTTCGTCGTGGGCTCGGCCATCAACGGAGCCATCAACGCACTCACCCGCTCGTTGGCCCTCGAGCTGGGCACACTCGGCCTTCGCATCAACACCATTGCCCCCGGTGCGGTGCGGACGCCGCTGTGGTCAAACGTGGATCACTTGCAGTCGGCGGATGACATCGAGGCCGAAGCCTCGGCTCGGCTGCCGGTCGGGCGGGTAGGTACCGCCAGAGAGTGCGCCGAGCTAGCAGTGGCCCTGATGACCAACGGATTCATCACCGGTGAGGTCATTGGCATCGACGGCGGCGCCAAGGCAATGCGATGATCAGGAGAACAAAATGTACGCAATGACCGTGCTCGGCCCCATCCATCGTGATCGCCTCGGCATCACACTTCCGCACGAGCACCTCAATTGTGACAGCTCGTTCCTCTGCACCGATTCCACAGCACAATCGACCCCGATCGAGCTAGTGGACCCGGCCGAGTTGCGGCGGACGCCGATGCGATTTCTTCATAACCTGGACATGCGTGACGAGGGGATAGCGACCGACGAGCTTCGGTCGTTCGTTGCCAATGGAGGTTCGACCATCGTGGACGTCACTCCGATCATGCAACAATCTCGCGATCCGGATTTGTTGGTGCGAGCGGCGCGCGCTTCTGGGGCCAACGTAATCATGGGATCCGGCTGGTACGTCGGCGCGTCCCACCCGCTCGAGATTGCCACAATGTCGATCGACCAGCTGGCTGATGTGATGGTTGATGAGGTTACGCGTGGTAAGGGCGGTTCAGGGATCCGTCCCGGTGTGCTCGGCGAGATCGGCACGGGGGACCCTCTGCTTCCTGGCGAGGAGCGTGTCTTGCGCGCATCGGCCCGTGCACAGCTGCGGACCGGTTGCCCGATCAACGTGCACATGGCTGCGGAGTGCCGTGAAGTGATGCGCGTGCTGGACATACTGAACGAGGAGGGCATCACGGACCTAGGCCGTGTTGTTATCAGTCACATGGATGTGGCGATCGACCTTGTGCAGCAGCGCGAGGTCGCGTCTCGCGGCGCGATGGTCGAGTACGACACGTTTGGTCATGAGCATTACCCGGACAGCCGGGGGAAGGTGATGCCCTCCGACGTCCAGCGGCTCGAAGCGATCGCAACGCTAGCCACAGAGGGGTTGGCCCCGTCGATCCTGGTTTCGCAGGACGTCTGTTTGCGTTCGCTTTGGCAGCGCTATGGGGGCAAGGGGTACGTCGGGCTACTCAAGGACATCCAGCTGCTGGGCGACGATGTCGGGGTGCCGCGCGAGTTGTGGACCACCTTGCTGACCGTCAACCCGGCGCGGGTGTTCGCGTATCTGACTTCTCTCGACGAGGCACCGGAACCGGAACCGCTGGAGGCTGCTAGTATAAAGTCGATTATCGTTTAGATCTACAAAGGACGTCTGAAAATGAGTATTCGTGGTGTAATCGTTCCGCTGGTGTCGCCGTTCGACGACCAGTTCGCGGTAGCGCTTGACAAGCTGGAGACACTGGTCGGCACGCTCGTCGCCCACGGTGTCGACGGGCTCATCGCGTGCGCTAGCACCGGTGAGGCACTGGCGCTGTCGGAGGCGGAGCGGGCGGCGATCATCGACCTCGTGCTGGCCACGAACGCCGGCCAGGTGCCGGTGTACGTCGGTTGCTCAAGCTACTCGACTGACCAAGTGATCGGGCTGATCGACGATGCCGCCACCCGCGGGGCGACCGGGGCGATGATCACCCACCCCTACTACGCACTACCGGACCCCATTGAGCTGCTCGCCCATTACACCGCCGTATCGGCCAGGATCGAGGTACCGGTAATTGTGTACAACAATCCCGCTACGACTGGCATTGATGCCTCACCCGAGCAGTTGGCCGAAATTGTTGCTCTCCCCCACATGGATGCCATCAAGGAGAGTTCGGGTGACTGCACCCGTGTCACTCGTATCAATCGACTCACAGGAAACACCGTCCCAGTCCTGTGCGGTACCGACCATCAGGCGATGGAGCAGTTAGCTGCAGGCGCCGTCGGTTGGGTGGCCGGTGTGGCCAACGTGATGCCCAGGGAGTGCCTGGCGCTGCACCGTGCTACCCAGGCCAACGATCTGAAACTGGCCAAGGCGATCACCGATTGCATCTACGCCTACCTCAGTGAGGCCGAGCTCACGGGCAAATATGTGCAGGTCAACAAGCTCGGGCTTCAGTTGACTGGCCTCGAGGTCGGGCCTCCCAGACCTCCCCTTCTGCCAGTAACTGGAGAAGGTCGTGATCGGGTGATCGCCGCTCTTGAGCAGGCGCGAGGCGCTTCATCGCTGGTCGGCTCATGAGCACCGAAGTTCCACCGGAGGTGGCCAAGCGCCATCGGCGGTCTATTGCGTCGCTCGACCGGGCACGCGAATCGATAGCAGGAGGCGTGACCTCCACCGTCCGGACCGCAGCGCGACCAGTGCCGCTCTATTTCGACCGTGGCTTGGGCACGCGTTTGTGGGATGTCGACGGCAATGAGTACGTCGACTTCTTGTTGTCGTATGGACCGTCCATCCTTGGCCACGCGTCGCCCGTTGTCGCCCAGGCGATTGCTGCGCAGGCAGCGCGCGGGATGACGTTCGGTTCACAGCACGAGCTGGAGATTGAGGCGGCAGAGCTGCTTACCAAGGTCGTGCCGAATGCAGACCGGGCGATCTTTTCCAGTACTGGTAGCGAGGCCGTGGCGGCAGCGCTGCGAGTTGTCCGCGCGGCAACAGGCCGATCACTGGTCCTGAAGTTCCAGGGTCACTATCACGGTTGGTTCGACGGGATGTTCGCCAGCGTGGGCAACTCCATGGGCACCGAGCAAGCGATTATCGAGCAACCGGTTCCTCAGACTATCGGTTCCGCTCCCGGTGCTGCAGCGG
Source organism: Candidatus Aldehydirespiratoraceae bacterium (assembly GCA_965198315.1). Classification (GTDB taxonomy): domain Bacteria; phylum Actinomycetota; class Acidimicrobiia; order Acidimicrobiales; family Aldehydirespiratoraceae; genus VXYK01. The sequence goes on from OZ240616.1 coordinate 88,808, forward strand.
ACGTGATCGCTGTGCGATGGAACGATGAAGACGCGCTCGTTGCCGCGTTTGATCAGTACGGCAGCTCGATCGCTGCGGTCATCTGTGAGCCGCTCAACGTCAACGGGGGAGTCATCCCGCCGATGCCGGGGTTTTTGCAGCTGGTTCGATCAATGTGCACTGACAACGGATCGCTCCTCGTGTTCGACGAGGTAATCACCGGGTTCCGTCTGGCGCTCGGAGGCGCCCAAGAGTTCTACGGGGTCGACGCCGACATGACCGTGTTCGCGAAGGCATTGGCGGGTGGTTTTCCGATCAGCGCTGTGACGGGCACCGAAGCAGCGATGGAGGTCGTGTCGTCGGGGCGACTAATCCATAATGGAACGTTCAACGGCAACCCGCTTGGTTGCGCGGCGATCATTGCCACCGTCAGCGAGTTGGCTCGCGACAGCGAAGCGACGTATACGCGTTTGCACGCACTCGGCGGGCAGCTGGCTGCCGGACTGGCAGATAGCCACCCAGATCTGGCCGTGCGCTCTGTCGGGCCGATCAGCATTTCGGTGATGGGTGACCCGCACAACGTAGTGCGCATCCAGGACTGTGCGGGATCGGACGATTCCCGTCAGCAGTCATTTGTGGAGGGCCTCATCGCGCGGGGGATCCACAGTCCAGGCCTGTGGTACGTGTCCACTGAACACACCACGGCCGACATCGAGTTGGCGATCGCTGCTGCCCAGGAAATTCTGGCCCTAGTCTGACAATCGGGAAGCTGAGGGTGCCGAGAACGCGTCGCTGCAGGTCACAGCGTTGGCGACCGGTACCGTGACCGGCCGTGTCATCGCTTGTCTCACACCTGTTTCGGCTCCTGATCGCCCGTCTCGGACTGCTGTTGGTATCCGGTGACAAGCGTGACGCCGAGATCCTCGCCCTTCGCCATCAGATTCTCATCCTGCAGCGACAAGTCGAGCGGCCGAGGTTCACCCCGACGGACCGGACCATCCTGGCCGTGCTCTCGCGTGCGTTCGACCGGCAGCGGCTTACCCGTGTGATGCTGATCATGAAACCGGCCACCGTGATCGGCTGGCACCGACACCTCGTCGCCCGCCACTGGACCCAACCACCTGGGCCCCGAACCGGGCGCCCTCCCACACCAGCGGAGCTTCGTCGGCTGGTCTTGCGCCTCGACACAGAGAACCCAACCTGGGGCTACCGACGCATCCATGGAGAGATACGCCGTCTCGGACACCGTCTTGCCGCGTCGACGGTGTGGAAGATCTTGCGCGATGCCGGACGTGAGCCCACCCCGAACCGGACCGGACAGTTCAAAATGCCGCCCCGTGCCGGATCATCCGTTAGAAGAATGGCCTGTGGACGACGAAGCCCTGGCCTCGACAACGCCGTGACCAGGGTTTTTGTGGTGGCGGGGGCGGGATTTGAACCCGCGACCTTCGGGTTATGAGCCCGACGAGCTACCAAACTGCTCCACCCCGCGGACCCCAACGGTACCGACGCGGCTTGACGGCAACAACCTGCCCTATTGGCGCTGTCATCCGCCCAAGTGCATCAATCACTCAACGCCGAGACTCGCTGTAACCTCGCCGTAGGCACGAACCAAAAAGAAGGTCACGCGTGGCGAACGTCGCAACAACACGGAAAGGTGCACTAGTCCTCGTTGGCCTAGTACTGGCCATGGTGATGGCCGCTTGCTCCGACGACACCACCGCAACAGACCAGAACCCTTCCACAACGACCCCCACCAGCACCACAACCACGACCACGACGCTGCAAACTCAAACGACTCAAACAACCGCACCGCCCAGCACCACCACCACTCCTGCGGAACCAGCGTTGATCGCCTGGGAGGACCTGGAGAACCTCAGCTTCGAACTGGACGGCGACACCGTCGGCTTAGAGGACGGGCAGGCCACGATCTCCTACGGCGGCGACTCCGAAACGATGTTCCTGCTGCAGAACCGGGTCACTCAAGGAGACCTCGACAACGACGGAGACGAAGACCTGGTCACACACATCATCGAACACTCCGCAGGAACCGGCGTCTTCCACCTGATCGTCCCCGTGATCAACAACGAGGGAACAGCCGAGCCCCAAACACCCGTGCATGTTGGCGATCGTGTCATCATCGAAGAGATCGCAGTCCAACACGGTCTGATTGAAGTGACGCTGCTGGACCGCCTCGAAGACGAACCGTTCACCGTCATCACCCAACGTAGAACCCTTGAAATCGACCTGACCGGGGCGGAACCCCAGGCCCAAGTGATCAGCACCAGACCGCTCAAGAACCTCCCGTTGCCCGAACTGGAACTTCCCGACATCGCCATCCAATTCGAGGGCGGGGCGATATCGGCCACGGAAACAGGAACGATCGAGCCGAGCCAGCGGCAAACCTACACTTTGCAGGCCAGCGAGCAACAAGAAATGAACGTCGAGCTGACGGCTCCGCTAGGAGTCTGGTTGACCGTTGACTTCGGTTATTTCGTGCTTGCCTCGCTAAACGACCGAAGCCAGACAACGAACGTGACTCTCCCCGCCAGCGGGCCATGGAGGCTGGGCGTGGTGTCCACCCACGGAGAAACCGCTGACTACGAGCTGACCGTCACGGTGCTGCCGCTCCGCGCTTTCTCAGATTCCAACCCGGTGGTCCCGCTGCCAACGATCCCCACAAGACCGACTGCCGAACCAGGCGATGTTGTGTATCTCACTATCGATGACGGTCCACACCCCGTCTACACACCGCAAATGCTCGACATCCTCGCTCGCCACAACGCCCGCGCCACCTTCTTCGTGGTCGGCTCCCTCGTCGAGAGGTACCCGGCCATTGTCGAACGGATCGTCGCCGAAGGACACACCGTGGCAAACCACACCTGGCTTCACGAAGACCTGACCACGCTTTCGAGAGAATCGTTCGACCAGACCATCAGCCGGACCCAGGAAATCCTTGGCGAACATGCGGCACCGTGCCTGCGACCGCCCTACGGATCCAGGGATGCGTTCACCTACGACTGGGCGGCTTCGCACGGTCTGGCTATAGCTCTCTGGACAGTCGACACCTTTGATTGGCGCAGGCCCGGTGCCGAAACGATCGCCAACCGCATAGTGGCCGGCGCAAGCGACGGAGCGATCGTGTCGTTACACGACGGCGGGGGCGACCGCTCCCAAACCGTGCAAGCCCTCGATGACGCCCTCACCCGCCTAGTCGACTCAGGTATCCGTTACGAACCCCTCTGTTGATAAAACCAGGGCAAACGGACTAGAAGGGGCGGTCGCCGATAATCGTGACGCGCTCCATGAACCGGTGCTGAGGCAGGAAGTCGGCGGTGGCCGTGTGCTGCACGGCCCGGTTGTCCCACATCACGAACGTGTCGACCCCCCAGCGCACACGGCATTGAACCGACGGATTCATAATCGCCCGCTCCAGATAACGCAGGATCTCGTCGCTTTCTTCGGCCGAGATCCCATCAATGTGTGACGTGAAGCCGATGTTGGTGTATATCCCGCGGGCGTCCGTCACCGGATGGGTTCTGATGACTGGATGGAGTTGCGGCGGATACTTCGCCCGAATCTTCTCCGCTTCGGCGGGCTCAACACGGTTGGCGAAAACACGCGAGTAGTCGTGGATCGCGTACAGGCCGTCCACCTTTTGCTTCCACTCGTCGGAAAAACGCTGATAAGCCGCGGTGGCATCGGCAAAGCAGGTGTCTCCACCCACGGCTGGAACAATGCGCCCCCGCAGGATTGAACCCATCGGCGGTTCAGCTCGCCAGGTCACATCGCTGTGCCAACCCGCAGCAACAAAGGTCTTGCCGCTGTTTCCTCCGGCTTCAAGCACGATCACTTCGGGGTGCTCTTCGTCGTTGTCGGTAAACGGGTGAATCTCAAGATCTCCGAAGAGCCGTCCGAAGGCAACGTGTTCCTCGGTGGTGATGTGCTGATCACGCAAGACCAGCACTTTATGGTCTAACCAGGCCTTTTTAAGTTGGTCGAGCGTGACACCATCGACACCGGCCATGTCAACACCCGTTACTTCGGCCCCTAACGTCGCGGTGATGGGGTAGACCTCGATTCCCAACTCAGCTCCAATTCTCCGGGTCGACAGGGTCGCCGTCTAGCACGATGTCGTTATAGGCGGGATCGGGGGTGATCGAAACATCGGTTCCTGCCCAAATGTTGGCTGCGGTGGCTACCTCGGCTCGAGCGCCTCCGGTCCCCCACTGCACGTATGCCAGAATATTGTCCGGTGACCCGAAGTCGCTGTTGTTGGCGTAGAGCGCTGCCTCGCCACCTTCCGCACTCAGTCCCCCGACGGCCGAAGCGGGAACTTCAACCGTTTCTCCGGCAGCAATCGCACCACCGGTCACGACAGTACCGAGGTCCGTGTATTGGGGGAACTGACAGATATAGATCCCGTTGACATCCGCTTCTGTGCTGCCCCGGTTCTGGATCCTCACGAAACCGCTATCCCCGAACTCGACCCCGATGATCTGCAGTTCCCCGAGGGCCACTGCGTCCTGGGGGATCGGCACGGTGGTTGACGTCGTCGATGAAGTTGGGGTGGTTTCTGTTGCTTGAGGCTCAGCGGGTTCACCGGTTTCCTCGGCGTCATCGCCACCACAGCCCGCCAGTAGCAGAGCTAGCACAAACAGACCCGTTGTCATCCGGAGACGAGTGGACCGCATGAAACCTCCTTGATCGACGTTCACGTTAGTCGTCAGTCGATACACCACGCTCATGGGGGAGTCCCTCCCGCTTGGGGACCCCCATGAAACGCGACCCGATATGTCCGCCGCTCACTACCGGGTACATCCGCCGAGCAGGCATGTTGGCAGGACTTGAGGACAAACTGAGTCGCCGATGCGACACACAGAGTGTCAGCTAGCCGACATTCGCCGCGGCACGGGCCGAGTCAGTGCACATCAAGACGGCGCAGCACGACCGCCCAGGTCAGTACGGAGCTGACCGCGACCAACGCCAGAGAGGCCACGGCGCCTTGAGCCAGGGCGCCCCGTTCGCCCGCGCCCCAGACCTCTGTCGCTAGCGTGTCGAACCCGATCGGGGCCAACAGCAGAGTGGCCGGAAGTTCCTTCATGGTGGAGAGCATCACCAAGCCGGCACCAGCAAAAAGGCCTGGTGCCATGAGTGGAAGTTCAACGGTTAGGAAGCGTCGGGACCGGTTCGCTCCCAGGGTCGCTGCGGCGTCGCTGTAAGTTTCCGGTACTGCCTCCACCGCAACATGGGCAGCTCGACTCGCTTGGGCACCAAAGTGCAGTACATAGGCGACGATGAGCAGCGGAAGAGTCTGGTACCAGCGTCCGATGATGGGAGCGTCGATGGCCCAGAAGACCAGGGAGAGAGCAATCACAATGCCGGGAAGAGCGAAGCCCGCAACCACCATCGAATTGGCAGCGCCCGCAACCCGACTGCGATAACGCCCGGTCAGCCAGGCAATCGGCAACACCACCGCTATTGCCACCAACGCAGTGATCAGACCAACTTCGGCGGTGTGCAGCGCCGGCTCCACGAGAGCCCCGATGTCGATTCCCAGTCCCACCGAGTCGATGTTGGTGGTGAGACCACGCCAAGCCCAGAACCCGAGGACTGCTACCGGTCCGATCAGTGCATTGCCGATGAAGGCTGCAACCGCGATCAACACCGGGATACTCCAACCCTTGAGGGGAACGATCAGCGGATCTTGGCTGCGAGTCACCTCCACTCGAGCGCGGCGCCGCTCCAGCGCGCGTTCGATCATCACAACGCACAGGGCTGTAACCCCCAATATCAGTGCAAGTCCCATCGATCGGGCCTGGTCGAATAGCTGGTCGGCGTAGATTTGTTCAGCCAAGGTGTTGTAGCCGAGCAGGGAAACAGCCCCGAAATCGCTGATCGTGTACAAGAACACGAGCATCGTTCCCGCTAGGACAGCACTCCAAACCTGCGGAAGAACAACCGTAGAAAAGACCGTTATGGGTTTGCGACCGAGCAGACGAGCCGATTCTTCAAGTGACTGCGGAAGCGAAGCCATGCGGGCTGCTACCGGAAGATACACATAGGGATAGGTGAACAGGGTGAGGACAAGCCAAGTACCGCGAAACCCTTTCATGTCTGGGAGGTCGGTGATACCTAGCGGGGAGACAAGGTCCTCGACAAGGCCACCGGTCGCAAAGCCGGCGATTAGGGCGGTCGCCCCTACGAAGCTCGGGAAGACTAGCGGTAGAGGGGCAAGGATACGCCAGATGCGACGGCCCCAAAGGTCCGTGCGGATCGTCAACCAGGCCAAACTGGTGCCGATTACGGCTGTGGAGACCGCTACCACGACCCCGAGGAGAAGTGAGCGGCGCAGCGGATCCCACGTTGACTGAGACAGCAACAGCGAGCCGAGGTCGGTTCCCAAATCAAGGTTGCGCGAAACGACGTACCCGAACGGCCCCATAAAGACGATGCCGACTAGAACTGACAGAGCCAACATCACCGCGGGAGGCCGACGACTCGGCGCAATCGACCCATCGTCGGCCGCACCGTTATCGACAGTGCCGCCTTGTTGTGCCCGCTGCAACAGGACGCGGTTCCGGCGTTCGGTGCTACTGCTCAATGCCACTTTCTCGAATCAGATTGATCGTTCCCAGTAGACCGTCCCCCAGCAGGTCATAGTCGATGGTTTGAGCGGCGTACCCGTCTAGAGACGGCAAACCGGAGGGCGCGGCAACACCCGCAACCAGCGGGTACTCCTGCGTCTGTTCGGCGAAGTTCATCTGGGCATCATCGCTCAGCAGGAAACTCAGCAGCGACTCGGCGGCTGCTGTGGCTCCAGAGGAAGACAGCACCGCTCCGGCAGTAACGATTACCAATGAACCAATATCGTCAACCGGGAGGAAGTGGTTCTTGCTGGCCACCGAGGGATCGGCTTCAACAGCACGAAGGTTGTAGTAGTGGTTGACCAATCCCATCGGTATCTCGCCGCGACCGACAGCCTCAACAATCGGGGAGTTCTTGGGATAGTTGGGAGAGTTGTTTGCTGCCATTCCTACAAGCCAGTCGCTGGTTGCATCGTCTCCGAGTTCATTGCGCATAGCGGTGACGAAGTCTTGGAACGAACCGTTGTTGGGAGCAACTCCGACCTTGCCCGCGTACTCGGGTTCGACCAGGTCGAGGACCGAGGTCGGCAGATCTGCTTCGTCGACAAGGTCGCTGTTGTAGACCACCACCCGTACTCGGCCGGTGATGCCGACCCAGGTGCTGTCGCCAGCCGCGAAACCTTCGGCCACAAGTGAGGTGAGTTCGCTTCCAAGCGTGGCTAGACGACCCTCGCCTGCTAGTAGGCCGAGCGCTCCCGGGCTTTGGGAGATGAAGAGGTCTGCCGGCGTGTTGTCACCCTCGGTTTGGATCAGCAACGCCAATTCAGCAGAATCGCCATAGCGCACCTCAACGCTGATCCCAGTTCTGTCGATGAAGTCGTCGACTAGTGGTTGGATCAGTTCTTCGTTGCGCCCCGAGTAGAGCGTGATGCTTTCATCTGATCCTCCGTCGTCTCCGCAGGCGGTTGCGAACAACGCCAGACCGAGCAGAGCCGCTAGCACAGGGAAGTAGGTGCTCGATGTTTTCATGCCGGGGAATATAGCCACTATTCATCCTGTGTTAGGTATACCTAACATATGACACTTGTCACAGGCCCTATATATCGTCGCCAGCAGCAGACTAACTGGCCGTCTCGGCTACCAGCGGTGCTGATTCAGAAGATCCACCGTAGGCCAAGGCGGACACCCCGGAGTGGCCCACCGCAACCTCAGCACCGACTGCAAATCTCGGCGCACCAGTGGCTCGGCTCCTCACCACCGTACCTCCCGCCAACACAACACTTATCAGCGCGTCATGGCCGCAGTAGTCGATCCCGACCACTCGACCGCCATAACCCGGAGAAAGAACGATCTCCTCGGGTCGTACCAGAACCTCAACCGGACCACTCATCGAGTTCGCAAGAGGAATACGTCCAAGCACAGTGTCTGCTTCTGATCCCCTGGCATAACCCGCCAACAACTCTGCTTCACCCACGAAAGCAGCCAACCAGGGGTCTGCCGGCCGGTTGTAGAGCTCAGCAGGAGTCGCCTGCTGAACCAGCACCCCATCACGCATCACCGCCACTTCATCACCGAGTTCAAAAGCCTCGGTCTGGTCGTGGGTCACAAAAATAGCGGTGATCTCAAGCTCCCTGAGCAGTTGGGCAACCTCGGACCTGACGCCCGCACGCAGGTTCGAATCCAAACTCGAAAAAGGCTCGTCAAACAGCAGAACCGAAGGCCGCGGCACCAACGCACGAGCGACCGCCACACGCTGCTGTTGCCCACCCGAAAGCGAACCAGGCAAACGATCACCGAACTCCTCGAGCCCAACCATCTCCAACATCATCCGCACGGATTCCCGACCACGCTCACTGGTCAGTCCGAATCTCCGCCAGCGGTCTGCTCGCGGGAGACCGTAGGCGACATTGGCAGCAACGCTCATATGCGGGAACAGAGCACCGTCCTGGAACACCAACCCCACACGGCGTTTCTCAGGAGCCACATGCACGTTGGAACTGGCAACCAATTGCGAACCAACCCAGATCTCACCCCGCTCGACCGGTTCAAGACCCGCGATAGCGCGAAGGAAAGTGGTCTTGCCGCAACCACTCGGACCCAGGATCACAAGATGCTGACCGGGCGAAGCCACCAGATCCGCGCCTTTCAACACCGGAACCGATCGGTTCACCCACAAATCTTTGGCTACGACCACCAACGCAATCAGCGCGGCGTCGGAATCCGAGTGAGGCATGCCTTACATCCTACCGTCAAGAGTCAATGACTACGAAAATCGTCACCCGAGCAGTTCTGGCAGAGGTTCGCTGTAGACGACCGTCACCCGCTTGGTGGCCCGCGTCAACGCCACATACAACGATCGGAAACCCTCAATCTCTTCGTTGACGATCCGACGCGGCTCAACCACAACCGCGGCGTCCACCTCAAGACCCTTGACCAGACGCACCGGCACAACAGTGACCCGCTGATCGAGCCCGTGACGAGTGGGCCCGCCAAACGACAACTCATGAGTTTCAAAGGCCGAATACACACTCTCAAGCAGCGAGGCGGGAACGATCACAGCCACGTTCCCCTCCCCGACAGCGGCAAGTTCCCCCAGCACAACTCGGGTCACAGCGTCGCCAATCGGGCCGTGCACTTCGACAAGTTGAGGCTCGTCGCCATCGGTTCGGACGGGCGTGGGAGGACACAACCCCGGAGCGGCAAGCGGCAAAATCCTGTTGGCCAGTTTCATGGTCGGACCCGGGATCCGATAGCCGACAGTCAGTTTGGCGATTCTCGGCTCGTGCTTGCTGGCAAACGCAGAAATAACCGAATTCCAATCGCTGTTGGCCCACGCTCCAGTGGCCTGGGCTATGTCACCAACAACAGTCAGCGACCCGTTGAGCGACCGACGCGCCACCATGCGCAACTCCATCGGCGAAAGATCCTGGGCCTCGTCAATACATATGTGCCCATAGGTGCGAACCGCGTCCAACACACGTTTGCCTGGACGGTGACCCAATAGAGAGCGGGCCTCGTCAAGCAGAGGCACATCTTCAAAACTCCACACAACCTCATCGGCATGTTCAGCACGAGACCGGTAAAGACGCAGGATCTCCTCTTCGCTGAAAGATTCACGGTTCGCAGACTTCAAGAGCGCTCGCGAGCCATAGAGGTCGTGCAGCAGATGAGCGGGAGTGAGAACCGGCCACATCCAATCGAGCGTCTCGCGGACCCGGAGGTCATGCCGCATGCGTTCACGCACAACCTGAGGGTCGACATGGGTGCGAGCGCTCGCAGCAAGTGTTTCAAAAAACCGATCCTCCACGATCTTGCGACCCGCATTGTGGGTTCGGGAACGCCTTCGGGCCACAGAGACGATTCTGCGGGACTCCGCAACAGTGATCCGCAAACGCTGCAGACCAAACCCGAAATACTGATCGGCTCGAAGCTGTCGCTGGCGGTTTGACACGGCCCTTACCAGCACATCCACCATTCGAGGGTCGCCCTTGATACGAGCAGTCGGTTCGTTGTCGAGCATGTCAACTCGAACCCGCGGCTGGACCAGATCGGCTAGCACCGCAATGGTCACACCCGCCTCGCCCAGCGATGGCAGAACTTGTTCGATGTATGCGATAAACAGCCTGTTCGGGGCAACAACCAGGATGCCCTGGGACTCCAGAGAAAGTCCGTGAGTGTAGAGGAGATAGGCAGCCCGGTGCAGTGCAACTACGGTCTTGCCGGTACCGGGACCACCCTGAACCACCAGCAACCCCGGCATCGGCGCCCTAATTATCTGGTCCTGTTCAGCTTGAATCGTGGCGATGATGTCGCCGAGACGTCCCGTGCGCGCCGCCTCTAGAGCAGCGATCAATGCACCTTCACCTCTGATTGCCACATCGCCATCGCGGTTTGGATCTGCTAGTTCGCCGAAGAGTTCATCGTCGATCCCGAGCAGTGTGCGACCCCGTGTGGCGAAATACCGACGACGCTCAAGGCCCATGGTCTCAGAACCGGTCGCCCGATAAAAAGGTTCAGAAACCGGCGCTCGCCAGTCGACCACCACCGCGTTCTGATCGTCGTCCCAGACACCAACCCGACCGATATAGAAGCGTTCATCGGTCCCTGCCGGGTCGATGCGCCCAAACACCAACGAGCGATCACCCAGGTTGAGTCGGGTCAGGCGATTGAGGGCGCCCTGAAGTACCGATTCTCGCTCGAACCGCGCCTGGTTGGTGCCTCCCGGGTTTGCTTCGAACATCTCGGTGATTCGCCGTACTCGCTCACGCGAGTCGTCCAGACAGCCATAGGCAGTGTCGAGATATGCCTGTTCAGCTTCAAGTTCTCGATGAGGTTGCGACACTGGGTGGATGAACTCTCAGAAGGGCCAGAAGAATAGGAAACTGCGAATAGGAAGCCATTTAGTCTAGCGGGGCGCAGACGCCCCTACGCTGCGGGGATGTTCTCAGTCGGTCTAGTTCTTGGTGCAGGCGGAATCGTCGGTGACCCATGGCACTGCGGGGTATTGTCCCGGCTGGCGTCAGAGGTGGGCTGGGACCCACGCGGCGCGGACCTCATCGTCGGTACTTCAGCCGGTGCCTTCACTGCCATCAGTTTGCGTAGTGGGGTTTCAGCGCTTGATCGGGTCGCGCGGTTTCGCGGTGAGCCGGTGAGCGCCGAAGCGGCCGAAATCTATTCCCGGGTCACCACCGACTACGACGAACATGCTGTTGAGCGCGACTGGCGGCCGCTCTCAGTGGAGATGTCACTCAAGGCCCTGTGGCCTCCGTGGAATCCCGACCCCGTTCGTGCCGCGTTCGGGGCCGTTCCCCGAGGCACCCGTTCCGGCGCTGCCTCCGAGAAGCGCATGAACGAACTCCATCCAGGCCGCTGGACAGAGTTGCCAACCTGGATAGTTGCCGTCCGAGCAAGTGACGGTCGCCGTATCGTATTCGGCCGCGACGATGTGAGGGGAACGATCGGACAGGCGGCACGAGCATCCTCCGCGGTGCCAGGGATATATGTTCCCGCACAGATCGGGAAAGTCGAATACATCGACGGCGGTGTCCATTCCGCTACGAATGCCGATCTCACCGGAATGCTCGGTTTTGACCTTGTGATCATTTCGTCGGCCATGACCGGGGCCGGTGGTGCGCTCGGGCGCGTCACCAATCCGATACGCAGTTGGTTCAGCAACAAGTTGGCCAACGAGGTCGACGAGGTGCGGCGTCAGGGCACCGCAGTCGTGGTGCTTGAGCCTCACCGCGACGCGTTCGAAGATCTCTCTGGCGACAACGGAGACCAGCGGCTTCGAGCCGTGAGTGCTGGCGAGATCGCGGTCGACCGACTTCTTGAAACCCCTACCGGGGTTGGCCTGAACGCCCTGATCCAACAGGCACAGCATGGCTAGCGTGGTCGGTGTGGGCACATCCAACCGATTCGACGACCATTGCTTCATCCGGGCCTGTCGAGGTCTACCCCATGACCGAGTTCCGGTCTGGTTCATGCGTCAAGCAGGACGCTCTTTGCCTGAATACCGGGCGATCCGCGGCACTGGAACGATCCTGGACACCATCAAGAACCCCGATCTCTCCACCGAGATAACCCTTCAACCGGTACGTCGCTATGGGGTGGACGCCGCCATTCTCTATTCCGACATTGTCGTGCCCGTCCATGCCATCGGTTTCGGAGTCACAGTCACGCCCGGAGTTGGACCCGAGATAGAACAACCGTTTCGCACTGCCGCTGACCTGGGCCGTCTACGCCCGCTTGATCCCGCTGTTGACACTCCCTATGTGCTTGAGACGGTTCGGCAGTTGGTCCACGAACTTGACGTGCCGCTCATCGGGTTCGCTGGAGCACCTTTCACGGTCGCGTCGTATCTGATCGAGGGGCGACCGTCTCGTGACTACTTGAACACCAAATCGCTGATGCTCAACGACGAGCAGTTGTGGCACTCGCTGATGGACCGGCTGGCCGATCTCGCCATCGCCTCGCTCATTTCGCAGATCGACGGTGGAGCTTCGGCGGTTCAACTGTTCGATTCATGGGCTGGGGCGCTTTCGCCGGCCCAATATCAGCGGTGTGTGGCGCCGCACTCACAGAAGGTGCTCAGCGCTATCGCCAGAACCGGTGTGCCTCGGATTCACTTCGGTGTCACCACCGGTGAACTGCTGGAACTCATCAAGAGTGCCGGCGCCGATGTTGTGGGCATCGACTGGCGCGTTGAGATCGACAGAGCCCGGCTTCGTCTCGGCGACACCGTGGCACTGCAGGGCAACCTTGACCCCGCCGCGGTGATCGCCGGTGTCGACGCAGCTGTTTCGGAGACCCGCGAGGTTCTTGCACGCAATGCCGGTCACCCGGGACACATCTTCAATCTCGGCCATGGTGTGCTGCCCTCTAGTGATCCCGATGTGCTCAGCGAAGTGGTACGGATCGTTCACGCGGAGGGCACCGTCGGATCGGCTGACCTGACGTAGCGATGAGCAGTCGGACGGTGGTCATCGGTGGTGGCATCACCGGGTTGTCCGCGGCCCACCAGCTTCATCAACAAGGTGATGACTTTGTTTTGCTGGAAGCAAGCCAACGGTTGGGAGGCAAGGTCGCGGGTGGTCCGGTGGAGGGATCGGCGCTTGAGTTCGACGTTGACTGTGCAGCCGATGGATTTCTGGCCCGCGAACCGGAAATGTCGGATCTTTGCCGCGAGCTCGGTTTGGGTGACGATCTGGTGTCGCCCGCCTCCGGTGGTGCCTTCATTTGGGTTGACGGGGCGCTTCGGCCGATCCCACCGAGCGTCTTGGGCGTGCCGTTGGAACCCGATGAACTCAACGCTGGCGGGATTGTTTCGGCTGAAGGCACAGCTGAGTTGAAGGCGCGCGGCTTTGCTGACCACCCCGGATTGGTCGGCGACGCCACGGTCGGTGAAGTGGTCCGGGCCCGTGCCGGTGACGAGGTGTTCGAAAGACTCGTGGACCCGCTGCTCGGCGGTATCAACGCCGGGAATGCCGACAATCTGAGTATCGCCTCAGGGGCGCGGGCGTTGGCAGACGCAGCGCGTAGAGGCGGACCGTTCGTCGAGGCTCTGCGCGAGCAGCGAGCCTCTGCGGCACCTGGCCCGGTCTTTCACGGGGTCAAGGGCGGTAGTCAACGAGTCATCGACGCGCTCCATCATGAACTCAGCGATCACATCTACATACAAACGCCTGCGGTCTCGCTTGAGCGCCACGGTCAGCGCTGGAGAGTCACAACACCGTCTGGTCACTTCGACGGCGATCGAGTCATCATCACCACACCTGGATTCATCAGCGCAGCACTGCTTGAGCCTCACTCCCCCGAAGCTGCTTCGCTGCTATCGGGCCTTGTCTATTCATACGTTGTTCTGGTCACTTTCGTCGTACCCTCCGAGCAGGTAGGCCACAGCCTCGACGGTGCGGGTTTTCTGGTTCCACGCGACCAGGGCCTGTTGATGACAGCCTGTTCTTGGTCATCGTCGAAATGGAACCACTACGACGACGGCAGCCACGCCATCTTGCGGGTCTCAGCGGGCCGAGTCGACGATCGACGCTGGTTGGATCTTGACGAGTCGGCCCTCGTCGAAACCCTCCGCCAGGAATTGGCGCTGACCATCGGATTGCAAGGAGAAAGTGCCGTGCGAGTCACGCAGTGGCGCCGGAGCCTCCCTCAGTATCTCCCCGGCCATCTCCAGCGTTGCGATCAAATCGACGCGTACCTGCAACGTGACACCCCCGGAGTCACCGTCGCCGGAGCTTCAATGCGGGGTCTCGGCCTCCCCGCCTGCGTCCGCCAAGCCCGCACCGCCACCACCCGACCTTCCTAAACGCTACCCCCCAAGCTCGTTCTGGAGGATCAGCGTGTTCGTTCGGAGGTGATGCGCTGGCTGGCTTCCGCGGTTTGGTCGGTGAGGAAGGTCAGTTTGCGCTCCCAGCTCAGACTGCCTGTCCATCAAGCGCGTAGACCCATCAAACAGACCCACCGCGCGAAACACAGGGCACACCACCCTGCTGGCTGTAGAAGGGATGCGCACACAAGGCATTGAGCGCGATCCGTCAAGGACAGCGACCGCGTCCCAAGCCGTGACCACACCACAGCTTGCGTGAAACATCATGAAGCTCAAGAGTGTCTTGTAGTCCAATCGGCGTGATGCTCATTGTGTTCCTGTCCGCCTGCGGCGGCAGCTCGGCACCGGAAACGGAGAACGGCACCCAACAGGAGACCTCCGAACTCGCCGACGACTCAGCGGACAACACCGAGGCGGACAACACCGAGGAGATCCCCTCTGAGGAGTTCGCTGTGCCTGAATGCGACGATGAAGCGTCGCGGACCGACAGAGCGTCACTGACCGCACTCTACAACGCAACCGACGGCCCGAACTGGGGCGACAACACGAACTGGCTCACCGACGCTCCCCTCAGCGAGTGGGCCGGTGTCGACAGCTTGAGTGTCACTGGTAGCGAGTGCGTTACGCTGCTGGACCTCGCCCGTAATCTGTTGAGTGGGGAGATCCCAGCAGAACTCGAAAACCTCACCACCCTGCAGCAGCTGTACCTCGGCAATAATCAGTTGAGTGGGGAGATCCCAGCAGAACTCGGCAACCTCACCAACCTAGAGCAGCTGTACCTCGGCGTTAATCAGTTGAGTGGATGCATACCCGAGTCCATGCGTGACTTTAGTGGATATATCGACGAACTGCCGATTTGCGACGGTTGATGGCTAGCGACCGATTCGAGGCGAGGTTCCAGCAGGGGCCTCGACGCCTAACCAGGCCGCCACATACACACGCACACACCTGCTGTCTCGCTCAACCGCCAGGGTGACCGCTGGAAAACCACAACACCACCCGGTTCGTTCGACGGCGATCAAGTCGTCATCAGCTTCACCGTGTGCGTACTGAGGCGATGCGCTGGTCGGCGTCGTCGGCTTTCTCGGTGAGGAAGGTCAGTTTGCGCTCCTCGCCGGACTTGTGGGTGTAGGTGATCCGCAGTGCCGTGGTGCCGCCTCCGCCGATGCCGGTCCCCCTTGCCCTCTCCTCTTCTGTGCCCGCGTGATCTTGTGACCCTACAAATTACACTCGCTGTGGTGAAGCGTCGGGGAATGATCGTTGTCTTGGCCGTGGCGTTGTCTGGGGCTGCCTGCAGCGGAACCGATGACGTTTCGGTCAACGAGCCTCTGGTCACCACGACAACGACAGGCGCGACCACCTCTACAACTACGAGCACGACCACCACTGTGTCGACAGGGGTCAGGGAAGCTGAGGGCTTGGGCGACAGCTTCTACCCGTACCTGGGAAACGGAGGCTACGACGCCCTCCACTACGAGATCGATCTCGACATCGACCCGGTCGCCAACACAATCCAGGCACTCACCACGATCACCGCGCAAGCCACCCAAGAACTCTCGGAATTCAACCTGGACCTGTCGGGTCTCACGGTTGAAGATGTCAGAGTCAACGGGTCCGAGGCCGAGTACTCCCGCTACAACACCGAACTGGTCATCGTTCCTGCCAATCCACTCGCTGCGGGAGCCGAGTTTGTCACCGAGGTGAGCTACTCGGGATCGCCCGAGCCGATCTCAGACCCGGGTGTGCCGTTCTCGGAACTCGGCTGGCACAACAGTGACGGCGTGGTCTTCACCGCCAACGAGCCGTCCGGGTCGATGAGCTGGTTCCCGTCCAACAACCATCCGACCGACAAGGCGACCTTCGAGATCCACTTGACAGTGCCCGAACCTCTGACCGCGGCTTCCAACGGGATCCTCGTCGAAGAGACCAGCGTCGACGGCTACACAACCACAACCTGGAGGATGGACGACCCGATGGCCACCTATCTGGCAGCCGTCTACGTCGGTGACTTTGAACGTGTCGAGACCAAACAACCCGATGGCCCGCTGATCCGCGACTACGTCCCCCGAGCCGACTCAGATGAGATCGTCGAAGCACTGCGGATAACCCCTCAGGTGATCCGCTACTACGAAGACCTGCTCGGTCCCTATCCGTTCGAGGTCTACGGTTCGATCGTGATGCCGTTCAACCTCGGCTTCGCGCTCGAGAACCAGACCTTGTCGGTGCATGGCCGCTACACGATTGATCCCTTCACGGTTGCCCATGAGATCGTGCACCAATGGATCGGCAATTCGTCGACGCTCGACGATTGGCGGGAAACCTGGCTGCACGAGGGCTTCGCCACGTATCTGTCGGTCATATACATGGCCGAGCATCACGGATGGAACCTCGACGAGCGGATGGCCGAGTGGCATACGCAAATGGGAGACTCGGGTGGGGTGCCTCCGCTGGAGATCCAAATCACCCAAATGTTCGGCGCCTCGGTGTATTTTCGCGGCGCGTTGACACTTCACGCTCTGCGAAAGTTCGCTGGTGACAGCGTGTTCGCTGAGATTCTGCGAACCCACTACCAACAGAGCGCCAACGCCAATACCAACACCGCCGCGTTCCTGGAGGTCGTGACCGAACTGGCAGGTCCCGAGGCCACCGAGTTGGTCGAGTCGTGGTTGCACGAAAATCCCATCCCCGAGTTGGTTGACACTCAGGTGAAGTGAGCCCGTTCTGGCGGTGCCATGCGTCGGAAACCGACGCATGGCACCGCCAGAACGGGGTTGGAACGACGACACGGGCTCGTTAGAGTTCCGCCGTCGACATTACAGTTATGTGACAAACCGAGGCGGATCTCTCAACGCCCTGCCCCGACCGGGCGGGCCGACCTCCCCCAACACCGGACGAAAGTCCTGCACGAAGGAATCCCAGTCATGCACTTACGAGTGAGCGCAATCGTCATCGCGCTGACAGCACTCTTGTTCGCGTCCTCCTGCACCCCTGAAGAAGTCGCGTTCTACCTCGAAGTCACCGAGCATGTCAACGATGTGCTCTCCGCCGACGAACTCAAACGGCTGCGCGACTGTGAATCAACCGACAACTACACCGCCGTTTCCTTGTGGACCGACACCGTCGGCCTCTACCGAGGCGCATACCAGTTCGTTCAACACACCTGGGACGGCGTCGCCGAGCGTCACTTTCCCTGGCTCGTGGGCCAAGACCCCGTAGAAGTCGAACCATGGTGGCAAGATGCCATGGCTCGAGCCCTCTGGTCCGAACGCGGAAGGCAACCATGGCCAGTATGCGGCCTCCGAGTGTGATCGACTGTGCCAATCTGTAGCTGTGACAAAACCCACGGACTCAGAAGCAATTCCAGTCCCCAGCCAACCTGAGACAGCAAAGACACAGAGAATCGACTCAACCGGCGAACTGTTGCTGCCACTTCTCGCAGCCGACACTGGGCCCGCCCGGGAATGGGCCGACGCGGCAAGAACCGACCGGGTCGCACCTCCCCACGAACTAATCGAAGGCGACGCCCATCTCAATGTCACCCGAACCTTCTGCTTCGCGGACCTGAGCGGATTCACCGCCTTCACACGCGACAACGGCCCACACGCCGCTGTCGGTCTGCTCGGGCAGTTCCGGCGAATCGCCCGCAACGTAGCGGCCAAACGCGGCGTGCGCGTCGCCAAATGGCTCGGAGACGGGGTCATGCTTGTGGGCACCGACGCACCCCCCACAATCGCTTCGGGAGCACACCTCGTTCATGCATTCTCCGACAGCGAGATCCAGGTTCGCGTCGGAATCGCCACCGGCATCGCCCTGTTGTTTGAGGGCGACGATTACATCGGCGAACCAGTCAATCTCGCTGCCAAACTCTGTGCCGCAGCACACCCCGACGAAATCCTCGCGGTAGCTGAACCCGCCGACCTACCAGACTGGGTCATCAGCGAAGACAACGTAACCGTCCGGATCAAAGGTGTAGGCGCGATCGGAGGCGTCCGCCGACTCAGACCAAACCTCTCCAAGCGATCATGAGCCGAACCACCACAGGACCGTGACCAAGACACGGACGCTGTCGATTCTCGCCGGGTTGCTCATCGCAGCCGGACTTCCTCCCTGGGGTTGGTGGCCCCTCACAATCGCGGGATTGGCGCTCTGGTTCCATGTTCTCGACCAACTGACACCCCACACCCGATTCGGACGCTCCCTGCTCGTCGGTGCAGCCTGGTTCTACCCGAGTACCTTGTGGATGGCCGACCTGACACCGGTGGGCTGGCCCGTCGCCGCGGCCGCATTCAGCGTGATGATCGCGTTGGTTGGATGGATCACACCTAGCGAGCGCGGATATCGGAGTGCAGTATTTTGCGCCGCGCTCGTGTTGGTCGAGTTGTTCCGCTGGAATTGGCCTTTCGGCGGAGTCCCCGTGTCTACGCTGGCAATGGCAGGCGTCAACACTCCGCTCGCCTCGTCAGTTCGGCTCTTCGGGTCGCCGGTGCTAGTGGTGTTGATGGCGCTTGCCGGCGTAATCCTGGCCGATCTCGCCAAACGCCGCAGAACCAGCCTGACAGCCGTGGCAATACTCGTGTCGCTACCGCTTGCCGGATTGGTGCCGTGGGTCGCTACGACTGAGGGTGACACCATCCGAGTCGCCGTCGTGCAGGGCGGGGGACCTCAAAACACCCGTGCTGACCTGTGCCAGAACCGCCAAGTGTTCGAACGACACATGGAGGCAAGCCAACTCATCAGCGAACCTGTAGATCTCGTGCTGTGGCCCGAGGATGTGGTGCATCCGGCTGCGGACACCGCTTCATCAGCACGTTGTCCGGATCCATTGCTGAGTCGCAGCGAAGCGACAGAACGGATCACGCAACTCGCAAAGAATCTCAATGCCGTGGTCGTCACCGGTTGGTTCGAGCCAAGCGCAGATGGCAACAGCAACCTGAACTATTCATTGGTCACCGATTCGACCGGAGTCATCGGTGATCGTTACGACAAGGTTCAACTCGTGCCTTTCGGCGAGTTCGTGCCGCTTCGCGGTTTGATTGAGCGCTTCAGTAGCGAACTGCCTTCACGAGATGTACAAGAGGGAACCGCTCCGGCGGTGCTCGACAGCGAACTCGGGCCGCTCGGCGTCGCCATCTCCTGGGAGGTCTTCTTTGACCACCGCGCCCGCGACGCCATAGGCAACGGCGGCGCTGTTCTGCTCAATCCCACGAACGGCTCGAGCTACTGGCTCACAATCGTGCAAAGCCAACAGATCGCGTCAAGTCAGCTCCGAGCACTGGAAACGGACCGCTGGGTTCTGCAGGCATCTCCAACCGGATTCTCCGCCATCATCGACCCATCCGGTGCCGTCGTTGCACGAACCGGAGTCAGCGAACAACAAGTCCTGATCGAGACGATAAATCTCCGCGAAGGCCGCACCCCAGCGGTGGTGTTCGGGGCATGGCCGGTCCTCATCGCCTCACTGGCGATAGTGATCGTCGCCCACCTTGATTCGGCCAGCCGAGCCATTGCCAGGCGTTCCCGAGTCCGCAGAGCCCGCAAGCGAGCGCCTTAGCGAACCCGACAAATGGTGGCGGGAGTCACGCGGGGTAGGGAAAAGGCGAATCCTTGGGCATTATTTGGGGTCCGATTGTTGCCTGTGGAAGCCTGTTTCACCTATGCCTAAGGCGCAGAACCCCCATGATCGCGCCCTCCGCATCGCACTGCTGACCTATCGCGGCAAACCTCACGTGGGAGGACAAGGCGTTTATGTCCGGCACTTGAGCAAGGCGCTCGTCGACCTCGGACACCACGTCGAGGTGCTTGGCGGCCCCCCCTACCCGATACTCGACGAACGCGTTCCGCTCATCGAACTACCCAGCCTCGACATCTGGAGCGAACCGCATCCCATGCGCAAACCGCGGATCTGGGAATGGAAAGACTGGACCGACATTGCCGAACACGCATCGTTTTGTACCGGCAATTTCTCTGAACCTATGGCCTTCAGCCTTCGAGCATGGCGCCATCTGCGGCATCGCCGCCACGAATTCGACCTCATTCACGACAACCAAACACTGGGCTGGGGTCTGCTCAAACTGCAACACGAAGGCTGGCCGATCCTAGAAACGATCCACCACCCAATCACTGTCGACCGCAAACTAGAGCTCGAACATGCCCGCACAGCTTGGGAGAGGTTGGGCAAACGGCGTTGGTACTCCTTCACCAGGATGCAGCGCCAGGTCGCACGTCGTATGCCTCGACTGATGACCGTCTCCGAGTCTTCAAAGAGCGACATCAGCGCTGACTATGGAATTGATCCCGATCGACTGCATGTGGTGCCGGTGGGAGTGGACCCAGATCTGTTCCTTCCCGTAAGCGGAGTTCAACGCCGCGACGGCCACCTAGTCACCACGGCATCAGCCGATGTGGCCATGAAAGGGCTCAAGTTCCTCCTTGAAGCGGTGGCCAAGCTGCGTACCGAACGCCACATCGAACTGACCATCATCGGCAAACGGCGACCCGACAGCCATGCCAGCACTGTGATGACCCGCTTAGGACTCGATGACTGCGTCGAGTTTGTCTCCGATGTGGCTGATACGCGCATCGTCGAGCTTTACAGCGAAGCCGAATTGGCCATCGTGCCCTCGCTGTATGAGGGGTTCTCACTACCTGCCATCGAAGCCATGTCGTGTGGAGTTCCACTCGTAGCCACGACCGGTGGCGCACTCCCCGAAGTCGCCGGAACCCACAACGAAACATGTTTCCTGACCGAGCCGGGCAACAGCGAAGCCTTGGCGTCAACCATTCGCCAAGCGCTGGACAACCCTGAACTGCGAGCTCAGGTCGGGAATCAAGGCCGACAACGAGTCATCGATCAGTGGTCGTGGCGTCACACTGCGCAGCGCACCGTGGCTCAATATCGAGCGGTGCTCGAAGAACAAGGCACAACCTGATGCTCACCGTCAACTACGACCGATTCGGTCTGCGCGCGAGCGACCGGTTACTTGATCTGGGCTGCGGTTTCGGGCGTCACAGCTACGAGGCGCTGGTTCGTGGCGCTGATGTCGTGAGTTGCGACATGGCGTTGACTGAACTCGAGTCCATCCGCAACACCGCTCCGCTGCTTATCGAAGACGGGGTGTTCGACGCCAAGCTCAGTCACACGGTGGTGCAGGGTGACGGCACCGCTCTGCCTTTCGCTGATGGCAGCTTCGACAAAGTCATCGCCTCCGAAGTGCTCGAACACGTAGCTGACGACAATGCGGCATTCGACGAACTCCTTCGGGTTCTCAGGCCCGGCGGGGTCTTGGCGGTCACCGTCCCGGCCTGGCTTCCAGAGAAGGTCTGCTGGAAGATCAGCTCCGACTACCACGCACCCGCTGCAGTAGGCGGTCATGTTCGGATCTACACCGAGAAGGAACTGCGGGAAAAATTGCGTGCCGCAGGCTTCGAACCTACGGTCTCGCACCGCACCCATGCCTTGCATTCTCCGTATTGGTGGCTTCGCTGTGCGGTCGGTGTCAACAACGAGATCGAAGACAATTTTTCTGTGCGTACCTACCACAAGCTGCTCGAATGGGACATCGTCAAGACACCTTGGTTGACGCGCACAGCCGAGAAGATCCTCAACCCGGTGCTCGGCAAGAGTCTCGTGGTCTACGCCCAAGTTCCGATCAACGCTGAGGTTTCCGTCACCGCGGAGAAACCGACGGCCGCAGAGAACGCCCTAGTACAACACTCGACTCTCCCCAGAGCCAAAAATAGAGTCCCAAAAAGAGAGAGAGCTCGTGCTACCTGAAATCCGCGGCCTGCTGTCCGCCGACCAGATCCGACAAACTGCCGATCACATCGCCGATTGGCAACTCCGGTCAGGCATGATCCCCTGGTTCCCCGGCGGTCACGCCGACCCGTGGAACCACGTTGAGGCGGCCATGGCGCTCGTGGTCGGTGGTCACCGAAGCGAAGCCGAGGCTGCCTACCAATGGCTCGTCGACCGCCAACGAAGCGACGGTTCCTGGCATCAGTACTACCTGGAACACGAGGTGGAGCAGGACAAACTCGATGCCAATGTCATCGCCTACGTTGCCACCGGGGTATGGCATCACTATCTGCATTTCCGCGACCTCGGCTACCTCGAAACAATGTGGTCCGTTGTCGAGGGGGCCATCGATTTTGTTCTGGATCTGCAACAGCCGCGCGGTGAGATTCTCTGGGCGCGCCACCCCGACGGCACGCCATGGCCCTTCGCATTGTTGACCGGCTCGTCTTCAATCGCCCACAGCCTTCGCTGCGCGGTAGCGATCGCCGAAGAACTCCGCCACGAACGCCCCGACTGGGAGTTGTCGGTGGCCCAGCTGGCCCACGCGATCCGTAACGAACGCGACATTGCGTTCTCCCCCAAGCACCGATGGGCGATGGACTGGTACTACCCCGTACTGTCGGGCGTGATCACCGGAGACGCAGGCCGACTTCATCTCGCCGAGCGGTTCGCCACTTTCAACCAAGGCGACGAAGGCATCCGCTGTGTGAGCGACCGCCCCTGGGTCACCACCGCCGAGACCTGCGAATGTGCCATCGCCCACCTCGGTGTCGGCGACTACGACACCGCCATCCGCCTGTTCACCGCCGCACAGAAGCTCCGCGAGCCGGACGGCCGCTACATCACCGGCATGGTCCACTCCGAACTGACGATGTTCCCGCCCGGTGAACGGTCCACCTATTCAGCTGCAGCCGTTCTGCTGGCAGCGGAGGCGATCGAAGGCTCGAGCCCGGCCGCCAAGCTGTTCTCGGACCACCGGTTCCTGCCTCCGATCATCGACATCGATCCGGTCGACTCCGGCGTCATCAACCCCACCTGAGCCGAGCTAGTCGGGTTGCGCACGACGAAGCACCCGCAACCCCCGAGCACAGGCACAATCCCGCCGCGTCGACGGTGGAGCCACAACCCCGGTTCGAGGCTATTACTCCCGCTACGCCTACCTATCCGGGTGAAATTCCCCAACAGACGGTGGTGTCGTCGCTGCGTAACGCGCAACTTGTGTAATAGTCTACGAAACTGAGTGTTTTGAAACTCCCCGACGGCGCATCGGTCTGCCCATCTGAGTTGTAGCCCCAGCAGGCGATCGTGTCATCGGCACGTATACCGCAACTATGCAATCCACCGACGCTGACACTTACGGACTTGAAACTCCC
The DNA here is from genome assembly GCA_965198315.1 of Candidatus Aldehydirespiratoraceae bacterium. Classification (GTDB taxonomy): domain Bacteria; phylum Actinomycetota; class Acidimicrobiia; order Acidimicrobiales; family Aldehydirespiratoraceae; genus VXYK01. The sequence goes on from OZ240616.1 coordinate 112,382, forward strand.
CGACGGCGCGGTTGCCTGCCCATATGAGTTGTTCCCCCAACAGGCGACCGTGTCATCGCTGCGTATCGCGCAACTATGCAATCCGCCGACGCTAACACCTACAGACTTGAAACTCCCCGACGGCGCATCGGCCTGCCCATACTCATTGTCGCCCCAGCAGGCGATCATGTCGTCAGCACGTACCGCGCAGCTGAGCGAACTGCCGGCGCCGACAGTTTTGAAACTCCCCTCTGGCGCATCGGTCTGCCCATCTGAGTTGTAGCCCCAGCAGGCGATCGTGTCATCCGCACGTATCCCGCAACTATGGTTGAAGCCGACGCTGACAGTCTTGAAACTCCCCTCCGGCGCATCGGTCTGCCCCTCTGAGTTGGCGCCCCAGCACGCGATCGTGTCATCGGCACGTATCCCGCAACCATGCGAACCGACGCTGACGCTGTCCGTCTTGAGGCTCGCTTCGAGCTGCCCACCTGAGTTGTTGCCCCAGCAGGCGATCGTGTCATCGGCACGCACCGCGCAACTATGCGAACCGCCCGCGCTGACAGTCTTGAAACTCCCCTCCGGCGCATCGGCCTGCCCATCTGAGTTGTTGCCCCAGCAGGCGATCGTGTCATCGACGCGCACCGCGCAACTATGCGAACCGCCCGCGCTGACGGATTTGAAACTCCCCTCCGGCGCATCGGCCTGCCCATACTCGTGGTCCTCGTTGTCGCCCCAGCAGGCGATCGTGTCATCGACACGGATCGCGCAACTATGCACCGCGCCAGCGCTGACGGATTTGAAACTCCCCTCCGGCGCATCATCCTGCCCCCCCGAAAATATCTCTCCGTCCCTATAGAAATAGCTGAAGCCCCAGCACGCGATCGTGTCATCGGCACGCACCGCGCAACTATGCGAACCGCCGGCGCTGACAGATTTGAAACTCCCCTCCGGCGCATCAGTCTGCCCCGCCAAGTTGTAGCCCCAGCAGGCGATCGTGTCATCGACACGCACCGCGCAACTATGCGAACCGCCGACGCTGACAGATTTGAAACTCCCCTCCGGCGCATCAGTCTGCCTCACCACGTTGTCGCCCCAGCAGGCGATCGTGTCATCGGCACGCACCGCGCAACTATGCGAGCGGCCGGCGCTGACAGATTTGAAACTCCCCTCCGGCGCATCAGTCTGCGTAGCCCAGCAGTTGATGGTGTCGTCGGCACGTATCGCGCAACTGTGCGAACCGCCGGCGCTGAGTCTGACTGTTTGGTGTGTTGCGGCGTTGGGATCACATGTTGGGCTGTTGGAGTCCACGGTGACTGAGGGTTCACCGCTGTAGCGGTACAAGAACGTGACGAGTTGGGCACGAGTCAACGTGTCATCGGGCGCGAACGTGGTTGGTGAGGTGCCGGTGGTGATACCGGTGTGAGACATCCACGACACAGGCCCTTGTTGCCAACCCGCCACGACATCACTGAAACTGTGCGCCGGAGCAACAGGCTCATCGGCTAGGCGGTGCAGGAACGCTGCGGCTTGGGCACGTCTGAGGGTTTCATCAGGCGCGAAGGTGGTCGGTGACGTGCCGGTAGTGATACCGGTGTTGGCCATCCACGACACCGCGTCATCTTGGGACGCGTCGGCCACATCAGTGAACGGATGGGGCTCTCCGGGGTCGGGCCGGTTCGCCATGTTGTGGATCCACACCGCGGTCTCACCACGCGACACCGGAGTCTCAGGCGCGAAACAAGCCCCGGAGACACCGGCAATACCGTTGTCTTGTGACCACTGCACCGCGTCTGTGTACCAAGTCCCCTCAGCCACGTCTCCATACCCCGCCACAGCCCCAGCAGGCGGCGGCGACCCCATCAACAACGCTGCGACCAACGCTACAACCAGACCCAAAGACGACCAAGCCAGGCTCGGCCCGGCCACCGATCTCGAATGCAATACCACATATCGTGAAGACATAGAACCAGCAGTCTCGCCCCCCCTTTACCTTGTTGCAACGCGACGCAAGATTTCGTCCGCGGCCCGACCGCGGACCCCTCCAGACGAACCAACACGACAAGCAACGCACCAAACCCGCCGCGCAGCACAGATCGACACACGCAGCGACACCCCGCCGTGTAAACGACCGCCCCTGGGTCACCACCGCCGAGACCTGCGAGTGTGCCATCGCCCACCTCGGTGTCGGCGACTACGACACCGCCATCCGCCTGTTCACCGCCGCACAGAAGCTCCGCGAACCCGACGGCCGCTACATCACCGGCATGGTCCACTCCGAACTGACGATGTTCCCGCCCGGTGAACGGTCCACCTATTCAGCTGCGGCCGTTCTGCTGACAGCGGAGGCGATCGAAGGCTCGAGCCCGGCCGCGAAGCTGTTCTCGGACCACCGGTTCCTGCCTCCGATCATCGACATCGACCCGGTCGATTCCGGCGTAACCAATCCCACCTGAGCCTGGCTAGTCGGGTTTCGTAGGGGTGGGTGTGGACATCGGTCCCCGCCAAAAGAGCTCTAAGCGAGCATCCATTTGTTGCCGCGGGTGCGGGGCTCGGCGCGGGTGGGCGCGACGATTCCGTCGGCTCGGAGGCGACGCAGCCAGTTCAGCACCGTCTGTTTCGAGGTGCCGAGCGCTGCTGCCAACTCGACGCTGCTGCGCGGGCCGGCCTCAAGCAGTCGGACCAACTGGTCTTGAATGCTCTCGTGCGGCTGATGCGACTGAGCCTGCCCGACCATGCCCGCTTCGGTCTGTCGTGCTCCTGACGTGGGTTCCCATGGGTCGTGGTCGAACGTGCCGGCAAGAAGGTCGCCACCGTCGCGGACCGAGACGTCAAAGCGGAAGTACGAATCGCGAACGGTGACGACCAACTCTCGCACCCGGTCGTCCAGCTCGGGTGGCTTCATTCCCATCCGGTCGAGGGCCTGAACCGCGGCGCGCAAGCCCGAACCCCGGTTCTCGCACACGGGCCTGCCGGTTCCCGGAATGACTACATCTTCCAGCAGTCGCGCGAGCAGCGCGTTGCGGGTGCTGCTGATGCTCGTGTCGATGAGTTGCGTGACGTCGGTGTGCCCTGCGTGGATGCCGTGCAGTCCGCCGGGGCTGGCGACCTCGAATCGATCAGGATAGAGGGCGATGCGCACTTGAGTGCCCTGAGCGGTCGGGTGGTAGTCGCGGTGCATGAGTGCATTCGCCACGATCTCGCGGATGGCTTCTGTGGGGTAGTCCCAGATGTCTTGACGACCGGCGCCCTGCACGACTGACCGTCGTCGCATGTTGCGATGCATTGCCGAGACGGCCTGCGACACGATCGCCGGTATCGGTCCGTCGAGTGGCCGATTGTCGATGAAGCGCGTTCCGTCGGCCAGAGGTGACCCGTCGGTCGTCGGCAGCACGACGAACGAGGCGGCCAGTTGCGGCACGAACTGCTGGGGATAGAGGCCCAGCGCCACCAGACCTGCGAGTGAGACTGATGAGTCGGACCGCGGTTCGGTCAGCACACCGAGCATGTGCAGCACTTCGTGATCGGCGGCTTCGGTGAAGATCTCGCCGCGGCGCTGGCGAATCCGTCTCAGCAGGTCGCCCACCAGCGCATCGTCGAGGTGCTCCAAGCCCGCACCGTCAACCGCCGCGGCATCATCGTTCGGCTGGCCGCGACCCGAGACCATCACATGTATCTCGTAATCGGTGAGGCGCCGGTTGCCATCGTGAACCCGTGTGTACGAACCTTGATTCATGCCCTCCGCCTTGACATAGCAGGGGCGGTGCTGGTGGCCCAAGGGCGGTATACGAGCAGCGACCACCGGTTCGCCGTCGACATCGCAGATGCCGATAGTCGGCCGAATCCTGGGCTCGAGGACATCTGAGCATTTCGACGCCAGGTCGGCGGCGAGCTTCGCGGGGTTGATTGGTACGGGCAGAAAATCCGTATCGCTGAGCCCAAGGACGAGCAGGCCACCTCGGTCGTTGGAGAACGCCGAGATGGACTTCAGGACGCTCTCAGGAAAGCCACCTGCGGCTGACTTGACTTCGACCGCCTCGTCGTCGGTGGCGGTGGCTCGAAGTTGCGGCACGGCGGCGTCCAGTTCCGCTTGCAGCTCCGCCGGAGCAGGAGTGTGCTCAGCAGACTTGGTGTTCACGGCATTCATTCTAGCCGAGATGTGCACATATTGTGGAAACTTTGTGCACAAATCAACCCATTGCGGAAAGTATTGGGAACGTTGGGCGAAAGCGTCACCCCACCCTTCCGCAGGTCAGCATCTACTCGCCAACGTCCTCAATCCGGGTTCGTGCGATGAAGCATCCTCAGCGAACCGGTGGCGCTGATCTCCTCGAAGGCTCCCGAGTCGACCGCTCTGCAATAGATCTCATAGGGCGGTCGGCCGCCGTCGGCCGGATCAGGGAACACATCGTGGATCAGGAGCGTGCCGCCGACAACGACGTGGGGCACCCAGGTCTCGAAGTCGCGGTGCGCCGGCTCGCGGCCATGCCCGCCGTCGATGAAGAGCAGAGCCAGGGGCGTGGTCCACACCGACCCGACCGTCGGTGAGTCCCCGACCAGTGCAACCACCGTCGGTTCCAGGCCGGCATCGTGGATGGTGCGACGAAAGGTCCCGAGGGTGTCGAGCTTGTTGAGGTCAGGGTCGACCAGGTCTGGTTCGTGGTGCTCCCAGCCCAATTGGTTCTCTTCAGAGCCACGGTGGTGGTCAAGGGCGAAAAGGACACGACCGGTAAGGCGCGCGGCCGCACCGAGATAGACCGCTGATTTGCCGCAGTAGCTGCCCACTTCGAGGAACGGTCCGTCTGCTGTAACCGCCATGGCGGCCTCGTACAGAGCCATGCCCTCGTCGGGAGGCATGAAACCGCGTGCCGCCAGCGCATGCTTGAGCAGTTCCGGGTCCACTCAAACAACCTCGACGACTGACTCTTCGCTGTCTTTGGGCCACAACAGGCCATCCAGCACGAGGTACTTGGCGACCCAGACAACGCCGTAGGCGACCACCGTGCCCAGCAGCAGAATGGGCGTGTTGTCGGTGATCATCCCCAGCACTCCGATGGTCACGCTCGACAGCGTCAGACCGATCAAAGCGATGATCCAAAACGGCAAGATCTCGGATTTCACGCTGTTGGCGCCCAGTTGTTGCCATACCCAGTAGCGGCTCAGCAGATAGGCGGGACCGGTGCTAACCATCCAGGCCGTCAGGTTGGCGGCTACCGGTACCAGGTCCAACACTTCGAGAGCGAAAGCGAGGGTAGTGAGCCCAACCACCACGTTGACCGCCGAAACTGCGCAATACCGAAGAGCCTTGCGCCAATGCTCGCGCACGGTTTGCGCGATCACCGCTCGGTTGATGACGGGCATGGCTTGAGAGGATACTCGCGTCGTTTCACTCCCGTTCGCGCCGATACCCGTCGATAACAGAGCAAGATAGGGACATGCAGGATGATGTTGATGCGCTGGTGCAGCTTCTTGATCTCGAAGTAATCGAGGTCAACGTCTTTCGGGGTGTGTCGCCAGACGAGAACCGTCAGCGAATCTTCGGCGGTCAGGTCGCCGGCCAGGCTCTGGTAGCGGCGGCCCGCACAGTTGAACTTGATCGTTCGGTGCACTCGCTGCACGCGTATTTTCTGCGCCCCGGCGACCCGACCGTGCCGGTGCTCTATGAAGTCGATCGGATACGTGACGGCAGGAGCTTCACGACTCGACGGGTCGTGGCCATTCAGCACGGGCGAGCGATCTTCAACTTGCAGGCATCGTTTCAGATCGTCGAGGCGGGCCTTGAGTTCTTCGATCCCATGCCCGATGTGGTGCCCGCTGATTCATTGCCCACTCGAGCGGAGCGTTACCGAGCTCGGGGGAGCCCGGATCCTTTCGCGGGTGTTGGTCGCCCTGTTGATATTCGCTATGTCACTGCCAGCCCGTTCCAACGATCAGAGCCACTCCCGCCCGTGCAACAAGTGTGGTTCAGGGCCGATGGGAGCCTTCCCGATGATCAGGTGCTGCACACTTGTCTGCTTACTTACGCGTCCGATATGACCTTGCTCGACACGACCCTGCTTCCTCACGGAACCAACTCCGAAGTTGGTGACATCCAGTTGGCGAGCCTTGATCACGCCATGTGGTTCCACGGAAAGTTCCGGGCAGACGAATGGTTGCTGTACGACCAGTACACGCCGGCCTCAACCGGGGCCAGGGGGCTCGCCATGGGGCGAGTTTTCACCCACGACGGCCGTTTGATCGCCAACGTGGTGCAGGAAGGCCTGATCCGGCAAGTATCTCGTAAAGGTCTACGCTCCTAGATGAGAAGCGGAGGTCGTGTCGTGGTTGAGATCTATGAAGCAACCGAGGTGAGCGACGAACTCGTCGAGGCAATGGCGCGTCTCGTGCCGCAGTTGTCGCGTTCCAAACCGCCTCCCACAGCGGCTGAGCTCCAGGAAATCATCGACTCCGACGCGGTGAGGTTGCTGATGGCACGCGACCACAGCGGCGTGGTCGGAACGCTCACTCTCGTGCTCTTTCGCATCCCGACCGGCATCCGGGCCTGGATCGAGGATGTCATCGTCGATGAAGACGCCCGCGGCTCCGGTGTCGGACGCAGCCTGAACGAAGCCGCTATAGAACGTGCCCTCGCCGCTGGAGCCGTGACCGTCGATCTGACCTCCCGCCCTTCAAGAGAAGACGCCAACCGCCTTTATCAACGAATGGGATTCTCGAAGCGGGAAACCAACGTCTACCGCTTCACCACCTAGGCGCGCGCGACGCACGCTCTCAGATATGGTCTATGGCGTGTCGAGTTCCACGCACTCTCCGGCTCATATCAACTGGTTGACCAATCTTCCGACACTGCGGTCACCGGTGCTGATCACGGCTTTCGAAGGCTGGAATGACGCTGGCGACGCCGCCTCGATCGCGGCGCGTCACTTCGCCGACAGATGGAAGGGCACGGCTCTGGCTGAGATCGACGCGGAGCACTTCTACGACTTCACCACCAGCCGTCCGCTGGTGCAGCTCGACCAACAGCGTCGGCGCTCTTTGACCTGGCCGACCAATCTTTTCCGGTCTTGTGTCGTGCGCGACGGCGAGCAGGATGTCGTTGTTCTGTTGGGGCTCGAACCTCAGTTGCGTTGGCGGACGTTCTGCAACCAGGTCATCGAAACCGCCCGGATGCTTGAGGTCAGCCAGGTCATCACCCTGGGGGCGCTGTTGGCTGATGTGCCTCACAGCCGACCGGTTGAGGTCTACGGTGCGAGCGACGACGAGAAGATCCGAGCCCGGCTCGATCTGGCTCCGTCGAGCTACGAAGGACCGACAGGGATCGTCGGGGTGCTCGCCACCCAGTGCCGCGAAGCGGGACTGCCGACTGCTTCGCTTTGGTCGGCGGTGCCGAGCTACGTTCCGGGCGCACCGTCGCCCAAAGCAGGACTGGCTCTGGTGCAACGGGTATCGGAGTTGCTCGGCACATCGGTGTTCGCAACCGATTTGGAAATCGCCGCGGCAACCTATGAACACCAAGTCAACGAGCTCGTGGCGGAAGACGAAGAAACCGCTAGCTACGTTGCCGACCTTGAGGAAGCCTGGGATGACAACATCCCATTTGATGCCGACTCAGATCCAGATCTCAACGACGACCCCGAGACCCTCCTCGCCGAAGTCGAACAATTCCTCCGAGACAACGACTAACCCTTCTGGTGAATCCTGCGTGCGATTGCTTGTTTTTCAACACATCGATTGTGAACATCCCGGTCAGCTCAGGGAATATCTGCGGGCCGACGGGATCGACTGGACCGCGGTTGAGCTCGACGAGGGCGAACCGATCCCTCCGCTTGAGGACTACGACGCGCTATGGGTGATGGGCGGCCCGATGGACGTCTGGGATGTCGAGGAACACCCTTGGCTGGTCCCCGAAAAGCAGGTGATTCGCCACTGGGTATGCGAACTTGAGCGGCCATTTCTGGGGGTTTGCCTGGGCCATCAGCTCCTGGCCGACGCCCTCGGGGGAACCTGTGGACCGCAACGTCCGCCTGAAATCGGGGTGCTTCCAGTCGACCTCACACCGGAAGGTCGGGATGATCCGATCTTTGCGGAGATGGCTGACCGTCAATACGCGCTGCAATGGCATTCGGTCTGTGTCGCGCAAGCGCCAGAAGGCGCGGTTGTGCTCGCCAGTTCGCCAGAGTGCCGGGTGCAGGCCATGCGTTATGGGCCTCGCGCCTGGTCGATGCAATACCACGTTGAGGTAGAACCCGACACGGTGCGCAACTGGGGCGAGATCGAGGCGTATCGCGATGCGCTCGAATCGACCCTTGGCCCCGGCTCCCTAGACACCCTGGCCGACGAGGCCGACCTCTACATCGACGGCTTCGTAGCCGACGCCGAACAGCTCTACCGCAACTTCATGTCGGCCGCTGCAGCCGGCTAGGCGACCTCGCAGCAAGACGACGAATCGTCGCTGTCGGCGACCACCGGGTTCGCTACCACGATGTTCTCGCGTACGTCGTTGTCGCCGGACTTGACGTACCACTCCCACTCGACGCCTGCAGGATCGGTGACCCAGGTTTCGGTCTTGTCGGCAAAGCAGCACATGGTCTCGTCCACACCCGTGGTGCGCAGCCCCGCAGCCACAAGACGCCGCTGCGCCGAGAAGACTTCGTCGGTGGTCTCGGTCTCGACACCTAGATGGTTGATCGTTCCGCCCTGTCCTGCGGTCTCGAAGAGCACCAGCTTCAGCGGTGGTTCGTCGATAGCAAAGTTGGCGTAGCCGTCACGTCGCTTGGCGGGCTCCGCCCCGAAGAGCCGCGAGTAGAAGTCGACTGCCTCGTCGATGTCGTCCACGTTGAGTGCCAGTTGTAGTCGCATACGTTCAGCGTACCGGCAGGACTAGGACCACATACTCTGGATCGTCATGCACTGAGGAGACGGACGGGGCAACGCGGGCCCGTCGCTCGCGCCAGCCGCGCGTCGCAAGTCAGTAGTTCGCAGTCGAGGGATTCCGCCAGGGCCACATACATGGCGTCATAGGGGGTGACGGTGGACCGCAACTCATAGGCGCGTCGCAGAAACAGCGAAGTGGGATAGCGCCGGAAGGGAAGCTCAGCGAGAATGTCAATGGCCATTACGAACCGACTCTCGGTGATGTCTTCGGCAATCCATCTCTTTCTCAGAACGGCTGCGGTTTCAACGTCAATCAGGTCTGGGACGAAGGCTTCGCCCGCATGAGAGAGAGCACTTCGGGCTTCCTTGCCGCTGGGGCCGTCGTCAACGAGAAAGTTCGCTAGTACCGATGCATCGACGACGATCAACGCTCACCCCGAACCTCTTCAAGGTCGGCGACCGCCTGTTCGAACCCGACAGAACCGCCCGACATACGCTCGATTCGGTCAATGACCTCGTCCAGGGTCAAGGTCTGAGCCAACCGGGTGAGTTCGGTCGTCAGGTAGTGCTGCAGAGACAACCCGGCGGAGCGAGCCTGTTCAGTGAGCTTTCGGTGGACTTCTTCTGGTAGGTCTCGAATTAGTACGTTTGTCATGCTTGCATTATGCAAGCGGATATTGGGGTTTGCAATAGTGATGCTAAGAAAGTTGCGAATTTATCCAGACGATCACTTGGCCTATGACTTCGGGGCCGGAGGGTTCGTTGAACACTTCGTGGCGAAGTTCCGGATAGACAATTCGCTCAACGTTGGGGAGGGTCTCGAGGATCTCGGAGGCCTCTGTAGGCACCAGACGATCGTCGCCGCCATGAACCACCAGGGTCGGCATCGTCACTCGCTCGATCTTGGACCTCGCATCAGAGATAGCACGCATGATCTCAAGGCCCATACGTGCTGTCGGGTTGGGAACCCGCAGCGGATCGGCGTAGAAAATCTCTCCGACTCTGGGATCGGACGACAACAAGGAGGGGTCGCCCTCGTCATTTATCTCCAACCTCGGCAGCAACCGGCCCAGCACCGGTGCCGCCAGTCGCAGATGAAGCGGGATCTCGGCGCCGAGTGCCGGACCCGAAAGCACCAGGAGATCCGGCTGGGGCCGTTCGTCGACGACATAACGGGTAGCCATCAACCCGCCGAGCGAATGGCCTAAAAGAACCGTCGGCAAACCAAGCTTGCGAACCTCGAACAGCTGGTCCTGCACATCGTCGGAGAACTGCGACCAAGAATCACAGTGACCCCGAAGACCTCCGCTGCGACCATAGCCACGGTGATCAATAGCAACCGTGTCGAAACCAGCCGCAGCGAGACGATCGCCCACATGCCCGTAACGGCCGCTGTGTTCAGCTATCCCGTGCAGCAACAGAACCGCGGCCCGCGCCGGGTCGTCAGGCTGCCAACGGCGACGCATTTGAATCAGGCCATCGCGGGTGGTTCCGTGATCAATGGTGGACGGCACAGGACCTCTCAGTGTTCAGGACTCAGGATCGCCGCGCCATGGCGGATTGCGCGGGGGATCAAATTGGACCTTGATATCCTCACCGCGAATCGCAGCAAAAGCGTGATCGGCCCACCAGTCGGGATTGACCGTCGCCTCGGGAAGAGCGTCACGGGCAAAAAATCCAACGTCAAGGCATTCAAGCGGATGCGGACGCAGCTCGCCCCCGACCGCACGGCAATGGAACACCAACGCCACCAGAGGAATACGGGTGAAGCCGCGGCGCTGCCCGTCCAGAATCGATATCGGGCGTATCACCTCACATTCGATCCCGGTCTCTTCATAGACCTCTTTCACCACGATCTCCGCCGGCGAGTAGCCGACATCGGCCCAACCCGTCGGGTAGAGCCAAACCCCGGAATCAGCCCGCTGAATCATCAGCATCTCGTTGCGCTCGTTGCCCACGACGGCGCCGATGGTGATCTTGGGAGTCACGTAACCCGCTACACCCGAACCAATACGGTCAACCCACTCCTGGACCTGTTCTTCTGGATGAAACCCGCCTTCAACATGGGAACGAATATCTGCGGCTACGGCGAGCACCTCTTGGAATCGCTCACGTTCATAGAGGTTGTCGGTGAACCCGAGACCGGTTCGCGCGGTCGCCGACAGTGCCTCTGCCCAACGCAGAAGCACCCGTTCGTTGGCTCGGCGGACACTCACGTCACAACCCTACGCGTCTGAGGCGATGGCGGTGAGAACAGCGATTTCGATCTCGCCAAGATAGTTGTCGTCGAGGATCTTCCTGCCATTGGTACCACGCACATAGAAGGAGTCGACGACATCGTCGCCCAAGGTCTGCACTTTCGCCGAATAGATGTCGAGATCCAGATCGTCGAGGGCGCTGGTGATGCGGTACAGCAGCCCGATCGAGTCCGGCCCGCGTACCTCGATGACTGTCGCATCCGACGACAGTTCGTTGTCGATAATCACCTCGGGCTCGGATGGACGAGCCGTTGTCACACGCTGGAAACGATAGGTGCGGGCTCGCTTGAGCAGCCTGGCCCGCACAGCCAGACCCCCCGCCAATGACAAGCGAACGTCGTCCTGCACGCGCTGGGGGCGCTCATCAAGACCGATGCCACCACCGACGCGCAGAACCTGCAGAGAAAGCGACCCCTCGGTGTGAAGTCGCGCTCCGAGAATCTCAACCCCGTGTAGAGCCAGCGCTCCCGCCACCCTTGAGAAGGCACCCGGCCGGTCGGGGGTTATCACTGTCAGTTCCTGGCCTTCGAGCTGCACAATTTCGGTGCCCTGTGCCAGCAACTCGTAGTGTTGCTCAGTCGGAAACTGGGAAGGGAGCATCGTTCCGCCGGTTTGCAGGAAGTGCGAGGTTCGGTTGACCAACTTCTTGACCAACTCAGCTTTCCAACCACCCCAAGCAGCCTTGCTTGTCGCAATCGAGTCTGCTTCGGTCAACGCTCCGAGCAACTCGAGAGTGCCAACCGAGTCGATCTGTTCAGCAACAAAACGGATGGTTTCCTCGGCGTCGAGATCGCGTCGCGACGCCACGTCGGGCAACAACAGATGATGACGAACAAGTATTCCCAATGTCTCGATATCGGCTGGGGGGTAACCCATGCGAGTGGCGATGCTGCGGGTCAGCCCGACCCCAACCTCGCTGTGGTCCCCGGGGTATCCCTTGCCGATGTCGTGGAACAACCCACCGAGTACCAACAAATCAGGGCGCTCCACACGATCAGCAATTGCGGCCGCCTCAGCCGCCGCTTCAAGCAGATGGCGATCAACCGTATAACGGTGATACACGTTGCGTTGCGGTCGGCTCCGGTTGGGTGCCCACTCTGGAAACAGCCGAGAGATCAGATCAACCTGGTCGAGCGCTTCGACAACCCGGATCGCTTCGTATCCCAGAAGCAGGAGATCAACAAAAATCTCGCGCGCCTCGTCGGGCCATTGGTCAGGCATAGGCGGGGTTTCAACGGCAAGTCTGTCGAGCACATCACGCTCAATGAAGGCGTCTTCAGCAGCAGCAATGTAGGCAACCCGCAGCGGCATGACCGGGTCTTGTGAGACCGGGGCATCCTCGCCGAAACGCAGCGTCTCATCGACAATTTCGATGCCATGACCGAACCCTCGCACCCTGGGGCGCCAACGGCGGCGGGTCGACCGCACATGGATGCGATGCAGAACGGCGTCCATCGTCCAGGCAACCGAACGGGCCGCTGAAGCGACCGCTGCCATCAATTCGTCGGCATCCGCGTAGCCGAGCGCCGCTGATACCTCGTCTTGGTCTTGTAGCAACAGTTGGTTGCCGGATTGTCCGCTGAGCCGCTGTAGTTCGATCCGTGCCGACAACAAGATCCGGTGTGGTTCGATCAGCTCGCTGCGTTCTGTCGCTTCCAGCAATCCTTGTTCTGCTTGATCGATCCAGTGCAGGGAGTCAACGTCGCGCAAACCTCCCCTGGCCAATTTCAGATCCGGTTCCAGCAAGAACGCAACTTCGCCGGAGGTGTCGTGGCGTTCACGGACTGACTCAACGAGTAGACCGAGCATCTTGTCGGCGTTGGAACGCCACAGATCGCGAGATTTCTTTGCCAGTTCATCCACGAGCCGGGCCTCGCCGCCGATGAGGCGAATGTCAAGCAGCGAAGTCGCCGTGTCGAGGTCATGGGCGGCCAGGTCGATTGCTTCGTCGACGGTTCGAACGGCATGCCCGAGCTTCATTCCGCTGTCCCAGATCGGGTACCAGATTCGCTCTGCTACTTCAGCCACATGGCCCGAGTCGTTATGAACAAGCAGCAGGTCAAGGTCGCTTCCTATGCTCAGCGAGCCTCGCCCGTAACCCCCCACCGCCGCCAGTGCCACCCCTCGTACTTCCTCCACGCCCTCGACGACCGACTCCAACCACGCGTCGATCTCGGCGGTGTAGGCACGAGACAGATCGGTGCCGACCAAACTTCGATCTGCGAGAAGGGCTGAGGTTGCGGGGACTGCGTTCATGGGGCTTTCCATGGTGGTCGGGCGCCACCAACTCTACCGACCAAAGTTTGAGCAGGTTGAGCCGAAATCTGCGCGTTCTACTACATACAGTGTGGTTAATCGCGCAGATTTAGTTGTGACCACCGGGAGAACCGGTGGATCCAAGATAAAACCCTTCGCTGCCCCGAAGTCGAGGTCAGTACGGCCAGTCCCGTGTTGTGTGACCGAAAATCCGGGTCAGGGGATACAGCTTGAGCGTCAAGGCGCCCTTGATGAAGACATTGCGCACGAACCAGCCGAGCTGGAGCGCCTGACGCAGAAGGTTCGTGACCGACGCGGCTTTCGACATCGGTTCACGCCGGTATTCCGCCAACGACCCCGAGCGGCCAACATAGCGCCAGTGGCCGGTCACGAAGGTCGCGCTCAGCAACGTAAGGGTCACGCCGATCGAACTGAACGAGTCATGGATCAGCATGGTGCCGCCGTCTGGGACCCGGTCACCCCAGTCGACGATGTCTCTCCGTGCCGGTCCGAATCGGTGCGCGCCGTCGATGTAGAGCAGGTCGACGTCGCCGTTGACATCACCGAGGGCGTCAACCGACATCTTGCGGATGTGGGTGACACGCTCGGCGACACCGGCCTGTTGGAGGTTGGCTCTGTAGGCGGCGTGATCGCTGTCTCCGATCTGTTGGTCGGACGCTATCTCCTGGGGGCCGCGGTCACCGCCACCGTGCGGGTCGATCGACACGATCCCCACGCCCACGGGCGCGGCACTGGCGAGAACGATCAGCGAACGGCCCCGGAAACTCCCGATCTCGACGATCTGGGCATCGTCTTGAAGTTCCCATGCACGCTCATGGAGCCGCCGGGCCTGCGCATCGGTCAACCAACCCTCAACGTCGGCGATTCCGGCTAGCACGTCTGGGAAGGGTTTGCGGACAGACACCGTCGGCGATCCTACCGGGAGGCTTGCGGGGCCGGCTTTGCGCCCACGCACTCGGAGGTGCCGCCGATACGGTTATTGGCATGGAGGCGATTCGTACGGGCCGACGCGGCGACGCCCAGCGGGCGCGCATCGGGGCCGACATCGGGGGCACGTTCACCGACATTGTCGTCCAAACTGTCGACGGCACACTTCACTCAACCAAGGTCCTGACCACTTACGACGCACCTGAACAGGGGATCCTCGCCGGAATCGAGCAACTCAGTCGCGAAACAGGCATAGATCTTCGCCATGTCGATCAGATCATCCACGGGACCACGCTGGCCACCAACGCCCTCATCGAGCGACGGGGGGCCAAGACCGCATTGGTAACCACAGCCGGGTTCCGGGACGTGATCGAGACCCGTACCGAAAGCCGATTTGAGCAGTACGACCTCAACATCGTGCTGCCGGAACCTCTCATCGAGCGCAAGGATCGATACGTCATCACTGAACGACTCAACGCCCGCGGGGAGGTGCTCGTAGATTTCGACGACGCCGGTGCAAGATCGTTGATCGAGCATCTCGGCGCAGAGGGTTACGAGTCTGTGGCAGTCGGTTTCTTGCACAGTTACCGAAACGGCGTCCACGAACGGGGATTTCGTAGCCTGTTGAAAGAGGCTCTCAGCGATGTTTCGGTCTCCATCAGCAGCGAAGTCTCCCCGCAGATGCGGGAGTACGAACGCTTCAACACGGTGTGTGCCAACGCTTACGTGCGACCTCTGATGGCGTCATATTTGCTCCGGCTGCGGGACCAGCTGGGCGCGATCGGTGTCGGCTGTCCGCTGTATCTGATCCATTCCGGTGGTGGCCTCATGAGCGTGGAGAGCGCTGCCGAGTTCCCGGTGCGGTTGATCGAGTCAGGCCCCGCTGGTGGCGCTATCTTCGCCGCTGATCTTGCCGCCCGCTACGGACGAGACCGGGTCCTCTCCTACGACATGGGTGGGACCACCGCCAAAATCTCGCTGATAGAAGACTTCACTCCCCGTACCGCGAAGGTATTTGAAGTTGATCGTCGCTCCCGTTTCAAGAAGGGCAGCGGTATGCCCATCTCCATCCCGGTCATCGAGATGATCGAGATCGGTGCCGGTGGCGGCTCAATCGCCCGGGTCGACTCCCTTGGTCAGATTCGTGTCGGCCCCCACAGCTCCGGCAGCGAACCTGGACCGGCTGCTTATGATCGCGGCGGAACCGATCCCACCGTCACCGACGCCAATCTTGCGCTCGGGCGCCTGCACGCCGATACCTTCGGGGCGGCCGATATTGACCTCCAACCCGAGTTGGCGCTGCAGGCCATCGCCGCTGCGGTGGGTGATCCGCTGGGACTTGACGCCGGCACCGCCGCGGTCGGCATCTCCGAGGTGGTCGACGAGAACATGACAAACGCCGCTCGGGTCCATGCGGTGGAGGGAGGCCGCGACCTCGCCGGGTTCACGATGATCGCTTTCGGCGGCGGAGCACCGCTTCATGCTTCTCGACTGATCGACAAACTGGGCCTTGATGAACTGATCGTTCCCAGTGGCGCCGGTGTCGGATCTGCCATTGGGTTTCTCCGCGCTCCCTTCGCCTACGAGGCGATTCGCAGCTTCTACACGACCACCGACGACTTCGACTACGTCGGGGCCAACGCAGTGCTCACCGAGTTGACAACCGAAGCCGAGTCGTTTGTGCGAATCGGCACCACGACCGATTCGTCCGGCGAAACAGAAACCATCGTCGAACGCCAGGTGTCGATGCGTTATGCGGGGCAGGGCTGGGAGATCCCGGTCCGCCTTGACGACGGTGAGTTCGACGAGTTCGCCGCCGAATTGTTGGCCGCCAAGTTCACCAAGGCGTACCTGGAGTTCTTCGGACGAGCCATCGACGATTTGACTATCGAAGCGGTCAGTTGGGCAGTTCGGGTGTCGTCGCTCACCGAGCCGCCACCGCTGGTCGAGATCGTCGCTCACGGAAACCCTGCTGTGGCTGGGATCATGCGGGAGATGTACGACCCCGCCCTGGACGAGCGTGTGACCGCTGGGGTGTTTGAACGCACGCAACTCAACCCAGGTGATCTGGTGGCCGGCCCAGCGCTGATCGTCGAGTCCCAGACCACTACCGTGCTCGGTTCTCATCACCATTGCGTGGTCCAGCCCGATGAGTCACTGCGCATCAGCCGAGCCGACCGAGTCGGAGGCGAGCCGTGAGCACCGCCGACTTGCGCAACCAGGTCATGTGGAACCGCTTGATTTCGGTTGTTGAGGAACAAGCGCTGACTCTCGTTCGCACCGCCTTCAGCACGTCCGTTCGCGAGGCGGGCGACCTCTCAGCAGGGGTTTTCGACACAAGAGGGCGAATGATCGCCCAAGCGGTGACCGGCACGCCCGGACATGTCAACACGATGGCGGCGGCACTCGGTCATTTCATCAACGACATCGGTCCCGAGCGCATCTTCGAGGGGGATGTGTACATCACCAACGATCCCTGGAAAGGCACCGGACACCTTCACGACATCACCGTCGCCACACCAGTTTTCTACAACAACTCCCACGTAGGGTTCTTCGCCTCAACTGCGCATGTAGTCGATATCGGTGGTCGCGGTTACGGACCTGAGGCCAGAGAGGTCTATGAGGAGGGGATCCGCATCCCCATCCTGAAATGGGTGGAGCGCGGCAAGCTCAATCGGGATCTGGTCACCGTCGTTGCCCAGAACGTGCGCGAGTCAGATCAGGTAGTCGGCGACATCTTCGGATTGGCAGCCTGCAACGAAACCGGCAGACGGCGTCTTTGCGCCATGTTCGACGAGTTCGGACTCAGCGATCTGGAGGGTCTCGCCGAGTTCGTGTTCGATCGCACTCGAAAAGCCACGATGGCGGCACTCAAATCGGTCCCTGAAGGCGTCTACACGAACCAGATGACCGTCGACGGATACGATCACACACTCACACTGTGCGTCTCCGTCACAGTTACCGCCGACGGCATGCACGCCGACTTCACCGGTACCTCACCGCTCAGCAAGTTCGGCGTCAATGTACCCCTCACCTACGCCCAGGCGTATTTCACCTACGGGATGCTCGTAGCGCTGGCACCTGAGCTTCCCAACAACTTTGCTTCGCTTGAACCCTTCACCGTCAGCGCACCACCAGGGGTGATTCTCAATGCCCAGCACCCTGATCCGGTGGCGGTCCGGCATGTGATCGGACACTTTGTGACCGACCTGTGCCTCGGTGCGGTCGCCGCGGCGCTTCCTGATCGGATACCAGCCGAAGGTTCGGGGGCGCTGTGGAACTTTCAGGCCAGCGCCCGATCCGCCAACGTCGATGATCCCAAACCGCCTGTTGAGCTGTTGATGTTCAACAGTGGCGGAACCGGAGCTCGTCCCAGCCTCGACGGACTCACCGCCACCGCTTTCCCGTCGGGTGTGCGCACGATGTCGGTCGAAGCGACCGAGCAGGTCGGGCCGATCATCATCTGGCGTAAAGAGATCCGCAACGACAGCGGCGGCGCCGGTCGACAACGCGGCGGTCTGGGCCAGATAATCGAAGTCGGACCGACCGATGGCTACCTCTTTGAGTTCTCGGCGATGTTCGACCGGGTCGCCAACCCCGCACGGGGCCGTCACGGCGGGAGCGACGGCGCCGCCGGCGCGGTTTACCTCGACGATGGCAGCCCCTTCCCAACCAAGGGTAAAGAGACCGTTCCCGCTGACCGTCGCCTGATCCTTGAGCTACCCGGGGGCGGCGGCTTCGGCAACCCCGCCGACCGAGACCCCGCAGCTGTCGCAAACGACCAACTCCAAGGCTATGTGAGCAGCTGAGCCTCAAACTGGGTGGCCGACCGAGCCGCTTGTGTAACAGGGACTGAGTCGCTGTTGCGGCGGACCCGTAACATTGGGGACATGCTTGATCCTGTGACCACAGCCGAGGGCCTTGCCGTCGTTCATCTGTTCTGCAAACGCACCGCTGCGGCTGACAACGGCGCAATCGTGGCTTCCGTCGAGGAGGCTCAAGCGGCTGGGGTCCAGGTGGTGAGCGTGGCCGTACTCGGCCACAAGGCGGAAATGTGTTTCATGGCGCTTCATCGCGAGGGTTGGCCGCTACGCGACCTGCAGACCGCCCTCGTGAACGCCGGCCTTGAAGTGGTGGACAGCTTCGTGTCGATCACCGAACTCTCCGAATACGCCTTGGGACTCGGCGAAGACATGAAGAACATGCGGCTCTATCCGGAGTTGCCGCCACCAGGAAAGTCGGCTTGGTGCTTCTACCCGATGACGAAACGGCGCAACGAGAACCAGAACTGGTATCGCTTGACCTTCGATGAACGCAAAGAACTCATGTACGAACACGGCACCTCGGGGCGGAAATTCGCGGGTCGCATCGTCCAGTTGATCACCGCATCAACCGGGCTTGACGACTGGGAATGGGGGGTCACGTTGTTCGGGACCAACCTCGACGATTTGAAAGACACCGTGTACACGATGCGCTACGACACTGCCTCGGCCATCTACGCTGAGTTTGGATCGTTCTACACCGGTCTCGTGGGACCTGTCGCAGAAATAGTCGATCGGACTCACCGGCCCAGTTCCTAGGATCCCAGCGACTTACAAGATTCCCCCAGTGCGCCCGGACCCGATACAACGCCCTGTCATACCCCATCGATAAAGTCGAATCACATGAGCGAGCAGCACCTATTTGTCACTTGGCGCCACCCTAAGGGTTTGATCCATCCTGTGGGTCGTCTCACCCGGCGCGTCTGTGAGGGGTCTCAATCATTCCGGTTCGTCTACTTCAAGAACGCGGAGCGCTTGACGGAGGAAGGGTTCCCACTCCTCCCCGGTCTACCCGACCTCCACCGGGTCTACGAGTCTGAAGAATTGTTCCCTGTTTTCCGCAAGCGACAGATGCCTCGTCAACGACCCGATTACGGTGATTACTTGGAGAAGCTAGGTCTCCATCTGGAAACCGATCCGTTCGAGGTCATGGCCCGCAATGAGGGACGGAAGTTGACCGACCGTATCGAGGTGTTCGCCCCACCGGTCCACACGGACCGCGGTGATCTCACCACGTTGTTCTTCGTAAGAGGTATCCGCCACCGACTTGGCGCTTCAGACGCTGTGGCAGACCTGAACGTTGGCGATCGTCTCGTACTCGTCGATGACTCCGACAACAAGGTGAACGCCCTTGCCATCCACATCGACACTACGCTCGGCGAGCCGATCGGCTGGGTCCCGAACTACCTGGTCAACACGGTTCACGATCTTCGCGATCTCGCTGGTGACAACGCCGTGAACATCGTCGTTGAGCATGTCAACCCGCCCGAGGTTGCACCATATATGCGCCTGATCTGCCGTTTGTCCTCTCCCTGGCCCAACAGCTACAAACCCTTCTCAGACCCCGAGTTTCAACCCATCGCTTCGTAGCCGAGCGATGGCGCAGAACCGATTGTGAATTCTTGCTCGTGTGGTCTTGAGGGACCGCAGGCCCGGGCAGGTCACACGTCGACGTAGACGGTGAGTGATCCGCCTCGGGCGAAGCCTGCGAGTTGCATACCGGCCCGCTCGGCAGTGGCAACGGCCAGAGCTGTCGGAGCGCTCACCGAAACCAGGGCTCGAAAGCCCGCAGCCCAAGCTTTGTGGACCAGCTCGAAACTGGCTCGGCCGCTCACCACCACGGCTGAGCCTCGGGCTGGTAGCTGCCCATCAAACAGCAAGCGGCCGACCATCTTGTCGACGGCATTGTGTCGCCCGACATCCTCACGGGTAGTGGTGACGGTCTCATCCGGGTTGACCACCCCCGCCGCGTGAACTGCTCCCGTCTGGGTGAACAGGACCTGCTCCTTGAGCATCGTGTCGGGAGCGTCTGCCAGAACCTGCCAATCGAGAGCGGGTCCTGTAACCGGGTCGAGCTTGCCGGCGAGTTCATCGATCTCGTCGGTGCCGCAGAATCCGCATGATGAGGTTGTGGCCGTGAGTCGTGGCGTGGGAACGGGGGCTTTGCCTCCCGTGGAGACACTCACCACATTGAATTCTGTGGCCAGTGCAGAGTCTGTTTCGCAGTACTTGACGGTCAATACCGGATTTCCGTCGAGCAGCCCCTCGGTGTGGCAGAATCCAGCTGCCAACTCAAAATCATGGCCTGGTGTGCGCATGGTTGTGGCCACACGAACACCGTCGAGTTCAATTGCCATCGGTTCTTCGGTCGCCAACTCCACGCTCGAGCGCCCGCTGATCGACTGTGTAGGTGACCACGGCTTGACAAGCCGATGTTGACTACGCGAGCGACTCACGAGTCCACACTACCGCTCAGTCTTGCACCCGCTCAGGGCGAACCGGGCAGACGCAGATCCCATGAGCCTCGGCGATCATCGACACGCGACAGTTCTGCTCGCAGATGGTGCGTGAGTGGCTGCCCCATAGCAGCCATCCACATCTCTGAGATCAGTGTGTCGCCGGAAACTTCAAGCCGACGACGAACTTCTGTGATCGGTTTGGCGGTGCGCGTCCCCTCCACTCGTTCTGTGCGTAGATCGACTACCAGAGAACTCCCGGTTTCAGCGACGGTGCCGGTATGGATCTCCACCACTCCCGTCGGTTGCGTGAGCACAAGTTCCATGCCCGAACGAGGTTGTGGTCGGAGAAAGCCGACCTCGGAGTGCAGAGGTGCGTCGCTGAGCGGGTCGCGGGTGCGTTGCGTCATGGCCAAAAACGGTTTCCCGATATGGGAGAACTCAAGGTCTTCGAGATACGAGAAGTCAGGGACGGTCGGATAATGACCGTCGCCTGTACCTCGCCAAACGCCGACCAAGGGGGCCAACGCCTCGCAAACCGAATGCAGTTCAGCCCCGCTCATCGACTACTTCTCTCCCGCGTGAGCCGAGATTTCCGATCAAGCTCAGAAAACTCCGGTGCTTGGGATTTCCGATCAAGCTCAGAAATCCATGTCAGGCATAGCGGGGCCGGCTGAATCTTCGGGCGCATCGGCAATGACAGCCTCTGTAGTGAGGAACAACGCGGCGATCGATGCCGCATTCTGCAACGCCGAACGAGTCACTTTGGCCGCATCAATGATGCCCGCGCCGATCAGGTCGACGTATTCGCCGGTGGCCGCGTCGAGGCCAGTGGAACCCTCAAGGTTGCGCACCTTCTCCACAACGACTCCGCCTTCCATCCCCGCGTTGACCGCAATCTGGTAGAGCGGACTTTCGAGGGCCTTGGCCACGATCCGGGCACCTACCTGCTCATCAGTGTCGGCGATATCAGCAACGGCATCACGCACGGCGGCCTGGGCACGAATCAACGTTGTCCCACCGCCGGCGACCACACCTTCTTCGATGGCGGCCTTAGTGGTTGACACTGCGTCTTCGATGCGATGCTTCTTCTCCTTGAGCTCAACCTCTGTGGCGGCACCGACTTTGAGTACGGCTACCCCACCGGAGAGCTTGGCACGGCGTTCTTGGAGTTTCTCACGGTCGTAGTCCGAATCGGTGTTTTCGATCTCAGCCTGAATCTGATTGATTCGACCTGCCACATCCGCAGCATCACCGGCACCTTCAATGACCGTTGTTTCGTCCTTGGTGACCACGATCTTGCGGGCCTCGCCGAGCATGTCGAGGGTTACGCCTTCCAGCTTGAGGCCGACTTCCTCAGAGACAACCTGACCACCGGTGAGGATGGCGATGTCTTGGAGCATGGCCTTGCGGCGTTCACCGAAACCCGGGGCTTTGACCGAGACCGAAGTGAAGGTCCCGCGGATCTTGTTGACCACGAGCGTGGCGAGCGCCTCGCCTTCAACATCTTCGGCAATGATCAGCAGCGGTCGGCTGGACTGCATCACCTTTTCGAGCACAGGTACGAGATCACGCACCGCGGAGATCTTCGAGCCGACAAGGAGGATGTAAGGGTTGTCGAGCACGGCTTCCATGCGCTCTGTGTCGGTGACGCTGTAGGGGGAGATATAGCCCTTGTCGAAGCGCATACCTTCAACGAAGTCGAGATCAAGACCAAAGGTCTGGCCCTCTTCAACGGTGATGACACCGTCTTTACCGACGCTGTCGATGGCATCGGCGATCGTTGAGCCGATCTCTGGATCTGCCGAGGAGATGGCTGCAACGTTGGCGATCTGTTCCTTGTCGTCTGATACGTCGTGGGCGTTGTCGGCGATGGAAGCAACGGCGACTTCGACAGCCTGCTCAATACCACGCTTCAGCGACATCGGGTTGGCGCCTGCGGCAACATTGCGCAGACCTTCACGTACCATCGACCAAGCCAGGACGGTGGCTGTGGTGGTGCCGTCGCCCGCTACGTCGTCGGTCTTCTTGGCGACCTCTTTGACCAACTCGGCCCCGATGCGTTCGTGGGGGTCTTCGAGTTCGATTTCTTTGGCGATGGAAACACCGTCGTTGGTGATGGTGGGAGCGCCCCACTTCTTTTCAAGCACCACGTTGCGGCCTTTGGGGCCGAGGGTTACTCGAACAGCATCGGCGAGTTGGTTCATCCCCGCTTCGAGGCCACGTCGGGCTTGTTCATCGAATTGAATGGTCTTCGCCACAATTCCTCCAGATTCGTCGATGGCAGATACATCATCGCTGGCACTCTCGTGCCGCGAGTGCTAATTCAATCTGGGGGACACCAAAATCGCAACTACTGGGACAGCGAATTATCCGCCTGCGACTGCAGGCACAATGCTCAGTGTTTCTCCCGCAGCCACCTCGGTGGAGAGCCCATTGAGAAACCGTACGTCGTCATCGCTAACGAAAAGGTTCACAAAGCGACGCAACTCACCGGCATCGTCGAGAATGCGCTCCTTGAACCCTGGATGTGAGTGTTCAAGATTGTTGATCACGGCCGCTACCGTGCCGCCTTCAACCGCGACTTCGGATTCGCCTGCAGTTAAGGCTCGCAGCGTGGCCGGGACTCGAATAATGACGCTCATGGTGGTGTCTATTCCTTGCTACTCGGCGTATCTCGACGCCCTAGACCAATTCCCGACCGATGCTATCGGGAATTGGTCTGATTGCGCGCTCGGCCAGTCTGAGACATGGGCCACCTTGAGTCACCGGCCACTTCGAGACGACCGTGAAGTACGCTAAGGACATGAGCAAATCAAGTAAGGCGAGCGGATTGCCCTTTCCTGCGGTTGTCGTGATCGCTGCGCTGGCTGTTTTCGGCGTGATCACCATTGTTCAATGGTTGGTCGGCTCGCTTGCAGGGATACTCAAATTCGGTCTGTTCGTGTTGATCGTGGTTGCTATGGCCGGATGGGTCATCAACGTCAAAGGCAAGCGCTGAGCCAATCACGGGTTGCCAATTCGACACAATTGAGCGTGTCACTGCGGGCACGTTCTTCATATTTCTCCGTCAAATCCACGGTCGGGATCAAGCCGGCGACATTGAGCGTCGTCCTTCCCACGATGGCCACTACCGGCACACCGGCATGTCGGGCCAGTTCCGCCACGCCTCCCACGACCTTTCCTTCGAAAGATGTGGCGTCTAGGCAGCCCTCTCCTGTGATTACCAGATCAGCCTCTTCCATCTGGTCATAGAGACCCACCGAATCAGCGATCAACTCGAACCCATCGCACAGGTTTGCGCCAACAGCGAACAACCCTCCCCCAAGGCCACCGGCTGCACCAGTTCTGGGCACATCGGTCACTTCCACG
The DNA here is from genome assembly GCA_965198315.1 of Candidatus Aldehydirespiratoraceae bacterium. Lineage (GTDB taxonomy): Bacteria > Actinomycetota > Acidimicrobiia > Acidimicrobiales > Aldehydirespiratoraceae > VXYK01. The sequence goes on from OZ240616.1 coordinate 136,340, forward strand.
CCATGTTCGGCGCTATAAACCTGTGCCAACCGGACGAGCCGACGCCGCAGTAACGCAACTTGCGCCGCAGATGCCCCCTTCTGTGGGCCGAACACTGCCGCCGAGTCGATGAACTTTGTTCGCACGTCGGCCGCGACCTCGATGTCGACACCGCGATAGCGGGCCAAGGGCGCCATTGCCCGTAGCGCTCCCATACCGCCGTCTGTGGTGGCCGATCCTCCGAGGCCGACAATGATCTTGGTCGCGCCGCAGTCTGCTGCCGCCGAGATCAACTCTCCGGTCCCAGCGGTCGTCGCCTCCATCGCATCGTTCAACTCTGCGCCCCCTACCAGATTCAATCCCGACGCCTGAGCCATCTCGATCACCGCCAGCTTTCCGTTCAGATGCCATTCGGCCTGCACAGATGAGCCGTCGGGTCCTGTAACCGCGGTCGTCCGGTTCGCCCCGCCGAATGCTTCCAAGGTGCCCTCGCCTCCATCGGCCATGGGCTGGATCACGCACTCCCAGCCGAACTTGGACACCGCTGCGGCCACAGCCTCCGCTACCTCAACGGCAGTCGCTGTTCCTCGGAACTTGTCGGGGCAGGCCAAAACACGCACAGCCCAGTTTGGCCCATCGTCTCAGAGCGCGCCCTGTTACCTGGAGCAGGGTTCTACCAAGGCCAGGCGAGTGGTGTTGTTTGGTCAGCCGAGGACCGCGTCCGCACCGAGCACAACGTAGATGTGGTAGTCGGTGGCGGCTTCTCGGTAGGTCTCACTCACCAAGGTGAGCGGATCGGCAGGTGCCCTTTCGATGACGGAGGGCGATCCGTTCAAAGCCACCGCGACCAGTTCGGCTTCATCTGCATATCCGGGCGTGTAATAGACCCGGCTGAACTCTTTGTCGCTCGTATCAGCGTTGGCAGCAATCGACACGTACCCAGCGGTCGTCAAGTGACCCGAACGCGATCCCGCCAAGCCCGTCTCGCCCCGGCCGTTGAGGACTGCGACCTTCACCGAATTCGGGGGATCAACTACGATCGGGGCGGCGGTACTCGTGGTTGAAGTCGTGCCGTCATCGGCGTCATCGGCGTCATCGCCTACGGTTTCTTCTGGAGTGGTGTCTTCGGTTTCCATGTCGTCGGCAGTCTCATCGGGATCATCTTCCGCGGTGGTGCTGGGATCGCCACCATCGAATCCCTGCAATAACAAAAGCACACCGATGACGATCGCAATGACGATCAATACGCCGCCTCTCGCGGCGGCTGTCGCGGTCGACTTGGTGAACGAGTTGTCAGATGCGGCGTAGCGCCCAGGTGCTGTCATCGGCTGTGCTCCTCGTGGGTGAGTCCCAAGTATGCCTTAGCTTGACAGATCACGGCGCGCAATGGGAACCGCAGACAAAATATTCGGCGCTGATCGGCCCAAACAGCCTTACGCTGAGGCAACGCCCGAGTAGCTCAGTTGGTAGAGCAGCTGTCTTGTAAACAGCAGGTCGCAGGTTCAACTCCTGTCTCGGGCTCCAACCACGAAGGGGGCCTTGAGTTGGCACAGCCTTCGGTGGGCGCGTGATCACATCCTCTAATCGGTACTCACCGAGGACGAACCACGCACCACGGTCGACATCCGCATCCACCTCGGCCACTGATCTGGACATGCGTCGCCGTCGCACGCACTGCGTCCAAGGCCGGTGCTACTGTCGTCGGTTGTGGCTTCCTCCAGTTCTGGTCGGCCTGAGCAGTTGGACCCGATTCAAGGTGTGCTGGAGATCCTCGACCGTGCCTCCATGACGGGCACCAACAAACTCGGACTCCTCCTCACGCTGCTCGATTTGGCGCCGACACTCGACGATCAGTCCCCCAGCATTCCTCTGGATGCAGTGGCGGAGCGCTATCTCGAGATCCACTGGGAACACGCCCGCCCCTACGACGGCGTTACTCTGCGCCAGAGTTCGGCACGCAAACAGCGCGGCGACGGCACCATCGCCGACGATACGACAGTCATGCAGGAGATTCAGCAACTCCGCGAATCCCTGAAGGACCACACGCTCGGGGACCTGCGTGACAAACCTCTGGGTGTCGTTGAGCGGAAAGTCGAAGAAACCGGATGGCACTCGGGATGGAAAATCGAACTGGGGACTGCGCTCAAGAGTGTCCGCGCTGCCCTGCTCAAGAACCCCGTGCGCCTGCTTCAGAAACTGCCGGGTGATCCTGAGCCGTTCCTGTACGACCTGAACTCGGACAATTCAAGCTTGACGCTGCTTCCCGGCGTTGCGCAGAGCCTGACGAAGTTCGGGGGTGTTCTGCGTCCGCTGGTTGAGTTCCGATTCGCTCAGGCGGTCATGAGAATCAATCGCGAGGAGCTTCAACTGCCGGTCGACGACGTCTACTCCCATCTGTTCGGACGGGAGAGGGTCATGCCGCCGCCAGAGATGCGCAAAAGTCTCGTCCGGATTCAGGACCGACGCTGCATCTATACAGGCGACCGATTGTCGCGTGGCAGCGGATCTCTCGACCACGTTGTGCCTTGGTCCCGGGCACGTCTCTCGCAGATCGAGAACTTCGTTATGACTTCGCGGAGCGTCAACAGCAGCAAATCCGACTCGTTGCTTGCGCCTTCGACAATGGAGAGATGGCTTCGCCATGTCGAGCGCCGATCCGACGATCTGCAGGAATGCGCCCACGACCACGGTTGGATGACAGACCTCGACAGAGTTCGTGATGTGGCACTCCACATCTACAGGGCCGTGGACAGCACCACCGGCGTATGGAGTTCCGAGGACGGAGTCGAGCCCCTCGGGAACGCCGGCAAAGAGCAGATGCTCCACCTCTTGCGACCTCTGGAGAAACCGGTCAGCGAACCGCCCCTATTCGACAAGTCATAGCCTCACGCGCGCACGGGCTGGAAGCTGCCGTGTGCGATATTGACGGCCTTGCAAACGAGATCTCAGCAGTTCAGGGGACGGTCGTGGGCACAAGAACACAGATCGCTGCCTGGCCGCGGATGCCGCGATCGAGAGAGGCAGCATCAGAACAGTTGCGGGTCCGCCAATCCAAGCACGTGGTCCGCATAGGACCGGCCGGTCTCCACCTGTTCCGCTTTACGCTGCTCGATGAGCCGATCCACCGCGGGCTTGACGTGGGTCTTCTTGTAGATCGTCTCAAGGAGGGCGTGCTCGCGGAACTCCGCGATGCTGCGGTTGCCCCCACTTAGCAGCTCCAAGATCTGACTCTCTAATGGCGTGAAGTCCGGGTGCAGAATGTCGAAAGACAACTGGTTGGGATCGCGCGGATCTCGGAATTTCTGCCCGGAGACCCCGTCGACCTCCCACAACCCGTCCTTGAACTTCTCCACAGCGACTTTACTCGTAGTCCCGAAGAAGAGATGCAGAGAGTGCCCACCTTCGTCGATCATCTCAAAGGTCAGCACATACACAAAGCCCGCCGAGTAAAGGCCCTCGCGGTATAACCCGAGCAGGAACGGTTTCTTCTCAGCAGTCGGTAGCTGATCGACGCGCCGCCAATCACTGTGTCCGAAGACACGTTCGCCTGCTTGCTGTTCACCGTTGGCAAAGCGGATGAAGAACTGATCCTCGAATGTGATCAGCACCTCGGATGATCGTTGTCGAGCGATCCGCTGCACAATCTCATAGTCCGCGTCAGCACCCCAGCCGTCGAGATTGGCGAATACTGGTCCATCCCACCCGCCCACTTCAGCGATCGCCTGCTCAAAGAGGTCGCTGCACCTGCCGTGACGGACTTGCATCACCAAGCCGCGGGGCCTGCTCACAAGTGGGAACCGAGTGTCCAGAAGGTTCGTTAGGTGCTCAGCGCGTCCGTGTTGATCTTCGACAAAGACGAGACGTATCCGAGTACCGCTGTGTGACACTTCGCGCCGCAGTGCTTGTTCCATCGCGATCGCGGGCGAACTGTCTTGGGCGTTCGTGTACTCCCCTGGACCCGCGAAGCCGTCGAAGAAAGTGATCCCGGTGTCGCGAAACTGCTTTGCCATAATGGGAAACCACGCCGACAGGTACCGGCGCAGCAGCGTGTGTTTCGCTGCCGTGTGGGGGTCGCGCTCCCAAAGGACTTCGGTTGGAACGGCCATTGGGTCAGGCCGCCGCCTCTTCCGGGAGTTGGTCCCACACTTCGCCCTCGAGTTCCCGGCCGCCGGCTTTGGGGGTTCTACCTCCCCATTGCTTGAAGAAGAATGCGACGCCCGCTGAGGTACAGGTATCGCGAAGCTCGGTTACCCATGCGGGATCCATAGACCGTGCGTTGGTACCGGATTCGCCTCCGGCGATTAGCCAATGGATACCATCAAGATCGAGTGCGCCGAGTGGACCCAGAAGAGGTTCAGCACTTACGAACCGCACTGCCGCCGGAACTTTGCGAAGGTGATTGATTCGGAAGGTGTACCGGCGAGACTCCACGCTGACGCCCATCCATAGGTTCGACGGCCAGTCGAGTTCACCGGCTTCACGGCTCAGCCGCTGGGCCCGCTTGGTTAGTACTTGGTAGGTGTGGTGAGGCGTCTCTCGGATTACCTCGAAGACCTGCTTGATGAACTCCAGTGGAACGTCGTCATGAAAGAGATCGCTCATCGAGTTCACGAAGACAAGCCGCGGTGTGCTCCAGCGACGAGGCACATCCAGCGATGATGGATGGAGCGTAAGCCTGAAACCTGGTCCACTCGTTCTCGGGTCACCATCGAGTTGATACTTCGGTGAACCCATCGCCTTGAGCCGTTTCGACAACGTGAGCGCGTAACAATGATCGCACCCCGAGGACACGCGATCGCAACCGGTGGTGGGGTTCCAAGTTGCCTCCGTCCACTCGATCGCCGATTTGTCAGCCACGCCTTAAGTGTAGGATCACTGTGTGACAGAGAAGTTGGATTCGGCGCGTCAGGTTCCAAAGGGAGAAGAACAGTGACATTCTTTAGATCAAGAATTCTGCGCTCGGCGCAATGTAAGCGACTTACAAACGGGCGCGCGATGCACCCAACCGGTCACGACAAAACCGTGATTGTGGTAGGCACGGCCCGCCGCCACCACCGCCGCCGCCGCCACCACTTCATATACGCCAGCGCTGAAAACGGTCGGTACTAACCGCCAAGAACTTCAGTCTCGCCGTTGTGTCTGGAATTGCTGTCATGACTTGGTGCCTTCTGGTGGTTAGGTCTCATCTTCCTGGCACTTTTTCTCCTCATGTGCCTCCTCTACATAGTTCAACACCGTCGCGCTGGCTCCCAACGCGACACCGATGATCAGAAAGTTGACTCCGCATAGCTGAACAGTCGCGTGCCAAGATGCAAACGGGTCTGCCTTATGGTTGATTGGTTGACCGTAGGTGTGTATAGTGTGTGTATGGCTCGGGTGAATGTTTATCTGCCGGATGACCTTGCTGAGGTTGCGAGGGAATCAGGGCTCAATGTGTCACGTCTCACCCAAGAGGCCATCCGCCGTGCTGTCGAAGCGCGGGACCTGGACCATTGGCTCGACGAGACAGCTGCGCTTCCCCCCACAGGAATCGATCTAGCGACCATCCGAGACGCAGTGTCAGAAGCGAAAGCCGAACTCGAACTTGGACGATGAACCAGGCGGAGCGCTAGTCCTCGACGCATCGGCAATCGTCGAGTTGCTTCTAGACGCCCCCGCAACAGAACCAATTCGTCGGCGGATACGGGGCAACGAACTGCACGCCCCGGCCCACTTCGATGCCGAAGTCCTGTCGGCCCTGGGACGTATGCACCGCGGAGGCCAACTATCCGCAGACGATGTGTCCGCCCGGTCGGAGCTGCTGCAAGATCTGCCAATCCGTCGACATCAACTGCCGCAGTTGCTCACAGGTGCCTGGGACCGACGCGGCAGCCTCCGGCTCGTCGACGCGCTCTACGTCGAACTCGCAGAACAACTCGACGCCCCGATCATCACCACCGACGGGCGGCTCGCAGCAGCCGTCCCACGAGCCGAGACTCCCACCTAGGTTCGTCTTCAGGCACAAGCCAACTATCCCAAAAGAGACGGCTCGACAATGATGTTCTGTGTTCTTGTGTACACGAACACAGAACAAGGTAGACTAAGTTCATGGCGCGACGTACCAACGCTGTCATGGGGCAAAACGCTGTAGACGACTTGGCCGAGGTTCTAGGTCGGATAGGCGTCGTTACCGACGTCTTGTCGAGGGAGCAGCCTGCCGGGGGCACGCGCGTCGATGCCGTGGTCGAGGTTGCCGGCCAGCAATTCGATGTCGAGGTCAAGTCGGTGGTCACTGCAGCGCACGGAGCGCACTTGGCTGGAATTGCGAAGCCGGACGTGCCGCTGATAGTTGTTGCCGATCGCATCGCCGCCGATGCCAAGCTGTCGCTGCGTGAGGCGGGGGTCAACTACTTCGACCGACGCGGAGAATTACGCGTCGTGGCCCCGCCGTTGATCATCCACACGGACGTCGAAACCACCCTCCCAATGGCAGGCATTCCCTCCGGGTCACTCGACAGTCAGGTGGCCAAGGAAGTCGCAATAGCTTGCTTGTTAACGCCGGACCAGCCCCACGGTGTTCGTGAGATCGCCCGCTACATCGAACGAACGCCCAGCGCCGTCTCCAAGGTGATGACGGGGTTACGAGACGACGGCCTCCTCACCTCCGCTGGTGAAGCGTTGGTCCCGGATCTCTTCCACGCGCTTCTGTCGGTGTGGCGACGACGGGCTGTTTTGCTTGATGCGCTCCCTGAACCTGGCGCCCGCGAGGCAAGACGTCTGGGACTTGGTCTCGACAAGCCCGAGGACTCCACAGGTTGGGCACTCACCGACACCCGAGCCGCCGCGTCATGGGGCATACCGATCGTCGCAACCGGCGATTACCCGCCAGACTTCTACGTGCCCTCCGAGTCATTCCTTCGTGCTGCACGCTCGCACCTGGGCGAAGCAACCAGTCCCGCTTCGCGCGCCTGCACCGTGGCGGTGGCACCCGTCCGGCTCGCGTGTCTCCGGAGAGTAGACCACTCCCGCGCAACCGGGGAGCGGTGGCCGGTAGCGAACCACATCGTCGTCGCCCTCGACATCGCCCAGGACCAAGCTCGCGGACTCGAAGCGCTCGAGCAGTGGAAGCCCGAAGGGATCGCTCGTGCCTGGTGAGTCTGTCGTCCTTGAGAGCGATCTCGCCGGCCAGATCCGATCGTTCGTCGACGCACTCAACCGCTTCCCCACCAAACCTCCCTGGGCGGTCGTCGGCGGGTTCGCCGTCTATGTGCGCATAACCGAAGTCCACCGCGTCACCAACGACCTCGACACCGTGACCCGCAACCAACCCTCACTCGTCGAGATCCTCGCCGCCGGACCCGGTGCCGAGCGCCTCGCTGCCGCCAGGCTGCAGATCATCCAAGACGGCGCTGCAGTCGTAGTCGACGTAATGGGCGACACGAGCGACACTCCACTGCCGGGAGACCCCGGTGAGCGGGCGTTTGCCCTCGCCCGACGCATGGCCCTATCCACCAGAGAATCAACCGAACTTCTTGTACTCGAAGACGAGACCGTCGTCGCTCGGACGAGCGCTCCGATCGCAACCGCATCCTCACTCATCGCGCTCAAGGCTGTCTCCATCCCCCAGCGCTCCCAGAGCAGCAATCCCGCGAAGGTCGGCTCTGACATCCACGATCTCGTCCGTCTAGTCCACAATTCCGACTTCGACGATGCCGTCGATTCCATCAGCGGGGCCGGTGCTGAGCTTCGGGACTGGGTCGGGACGACCCTGGTCAAATGGTTCTCACCAAGCCAGGACCTCCGATACACCTTCGCACGACTCCGCCGCTTGACCTCATCGCCCGACGCTGAGGCTCTCACCGAAGAAGACCTCACCATCGTCGCCGAACTCGGCCACGCGCTCCTGTCGTAGCAGAATCACGATTGTCTGCGCGTCAGCGCTCCGACCGGTGTACCACCAAACCTAGCCACCTCAGCGGACCAACGGGTCTGGGTCACGCTGATGTCTATCGCTGCGTGTGCTAGCAATACGCCGTGTCGACGTTCATAGGTCTCGATCTAGCTTGGACGGCCCACAACGAGAGCGGCATCTGCTGGTTTGAAGATGAGACCTCAAAGAGCCTCACCTGTCTGCGGCTGGAAGCCGCCGTGCGCAATATTGACGACCTTGCAGACGAGATCGCAGCAGTTCCGGGGACTGTGGTCGTCGCGATCGATGCCCCATTGCTAGCGTACGCAGGTCACTGATTCGACATCTCGAATCTCAAGACGATCGGGCGATTCCTACTTCGGCGGAAGTGCGGACGGGCGGAGTATCAGCGCCGTGGAGTTGACGGTTCAGGTAGTGGTGGAAGTCGACGACCACCTGCTCCATCGGCACGAGCACGCCAGGCTCATAGTCACCGGTGGCAGCGCTCTGGCCGCGCTCGCAGATGAACTTGTCCTCCGGCAGGAAGTCGGGATACGACTTCGAGACCAAACTTGAAAGCGCCTTGGTGGTGAACTTCGCCAGCCCCTTCTGTGACGAAGGAGGCTTATAGGGAAACGCCCCACCGGTAATGACTCGACTTCGGTCATGGGAAAGCGGTTGAACAGCCTGCCACAACAACGATCCATCGCTGAACACTCCGACAAGGTTCGGCGGCAGGCTCAAAAGCGTGAAGTCATCCCCTGAGGAGGTGATCCCACCGGTGACGGCCCCATCTGCGTTGCCCAACACGTAGTAGGTGTCGCGGGTAGGTGTGAAGGGCTCCAGCGTCTCGGGATGGACCTTGAAGAGGTGGTAGCTCTCCATCGCGTTGGTGATGATCAGTTTCCAGTTCGCGTCCCACACCTGTTCACTACGTTCCGAAGGCCAGTGGTACAGGTCCGCGATTCCCGCTTTCGTGACGATCTCCTCCAGATGGGCAAACCGGTCTGTGAGCGGCGCTACATCGGGGTTGATGGATGCAAAGACGAGGCCGTGCCACTCCCCGGCCCGGTACCGGGGCAGACAATGAACTGCTCGATCAACATCGTCCTTGGCCGAGTGCGGAACCGACAACAAACGCCCGTCGTCCGCGTAGGTCCAAGCGTGGTACGGACACTGGAATCGCTTCGTGTTGCCAGCCCCGTCCGCGATCAGTGTGCCCCGGTGGGCGCACATGTTCGACAACGCGGTGAGTTCACCTTCCTGGTTGCGCAGGACGATCAGCGGTTGACCCGCAAGATCGGTCGCGAAGTAGTCGCCCGGCTCAGCCACTTGGTCCGCGGTGCCGACCCAAACCCAGTCGTTGTGCCAGATGTTGGCGAGATCAGCGTCGAACGCAGGACCTCGGTAGGCCGACGCAGGCAGCGCTTTGGAAGGGTCGACGGCATAAGGATGTGACACGAAGTCAACGATAGCCAGACACAAGTTACGCTCAGTCCGTGGGGAAGAACTCACTGGTCGACGACTACATCGAAGGGTCGGGCAAGTGGCCCACGGAGATGACAGTTCTGCGACCGCTGATTATCAGGTGATCAAACGTAGGACGCTGGTCACCGACATGGCGGCGAGGATCACCACCGGGAGCGGCGCCTTGCGCCACGCCGCGAACGCTCCAACACCCACGCCAACAACCCGGGCGTCCAGCACCAGCTCACCCGCTGTCTCGAAGGTCATCACCACGATGAGTGCCGAGAACAAAACAGCCGGCAACAACGACACCAACGGTCCAAGCCTGCGCTCCACAACTGCGCCAAAAGTCGTCACCCCCAAGACCTTCAAGCCATAGGAACCCGCAGCCAGTACGATCATCAGCGGCCAACTCACGGTTGACCTGCAGTTTCGCCGCCAAACGGCTCTTCGCAATCGCTCGGCCACCGGTGACGTACGTACAACGCCGGTAACACCGCAAACACGGCCAGCAGGATCGGAATACCCGAAGCAGTGAACGGCACAGCCCCCAAAGCGACGGCGGCTGCCGTGAGCGCCGCCACACGCCCTGCCGCGGTGCGGACATGAGTGGCAAGCAACGCTACGAAGATCGCCGGGAAGGCCGCATCAAGTCCCCAAGTCTCAGGCGTACTCAAAACAGAGCCCAGTGCCGCACCCGCCAACGAACCCAAGTTCCAGCAGATCCACAGCGTCACGCCCGTAAACCAGAAGGCGTCCCAACCCGCGCGGCAATCCGGTTGAGCAACCGCCATGGCAGTGGTCTCATCGATCACGAAATGGGCTGCCCCCAGTCTGGGCAGCGTCGAGTCGGGCAGGTTCTTGCGCACAACCGGCCCGTACAGCGCGTTGCGGGTCGCCAACAACAACGCCGACCCGACAGCCGCGCCACCCGTCCCGCCATCGTCGATCACGCCCACAGCCGCGAACTGCGAAGCACCGGTGAACACCAACGCCGACATCACCACAATGCGAGGAAGATCGAAGCCGGCCGCCTCGGCGAATACCCCGAAGGTCACGCCGATGACCCCAACCGCAAGGCTCACCACCAAGCAGTCACGCCGCCGACGCCGCCGTGCTTCGTCGTCGGTCGGACCCATATTCACCATCGGCGGTTTAGCCATCGTCCGTCCTGATCACCTCGGCCACACACCGAGCGAATACGCAAAGATACAACCCTGCCCAAAGCGCTCAAACCGGGGACACGCTCTCGACCAAGCGGCCACAGGCTGATGCGAGGCCGTTATCATCCGCACGGACCGAAACTGGACAGACGAAAACGGGCCAAACGGACAGAAAACGGGACAGACGGGACAGAATACGGACCAAACGGACCAAACCGTACCGACGAGCAGAACCCCGAACCAGGTGGGCGAACCCATGACAAAGGACCAGGTGATTCCAGCAACGATGCAGGCTGCGCTGCTGCTCGGCACGGGCGGACCCGAGATGCTTGAAGTGCGCGACGACGTGCCCGTTCCCCGACCCGACCAAGGCGATGTGCTGGTTCAGGTGTCGGCATGTGGGGTCAACAACACCGACATCAACACTCGAGTCGGTTGGTACAGCCGTTCGGTTTCTGCAGGCACATCCGGCGATGGCTTCGCAGAGGCAGACCTCGAAGATGTTGGCTGGGGCCGAGAAGGGCTTGCTTTTCCTCGGATTCAGGGAGCCGATATCGCCGGGGTGGTCGTAGCGGTCGGTGAAGGCGCCGACAACAACGTTTTGGGGTGTCGAGTGCTCGTGGACCCCTGGTTGCGTGACCGTCGTTACCCCAACGAACGCGAACTCGCCGGTTACTTGGGAAGCGAACGAGACGGAGGCTTCGCGCAGTACTGCTCGGTGCCGAGCGAAAACGTCTACCCGGTCTCGACCGAACTGTCCGACGTGGAGCTGGCTTCGTTCGCCTGCTCATGGTCGACCGCCGAACACATGTTGCAACGGGTGAATCTGAGCGCCGGGGAGACCATCGCCGTCCCGGGCGCGTCGGGCGGAGTCGGGAGCGCCCTCGTGCAGCTCGCCAAACTCCGTGGTGCCGGCGTTGTTGCCGTGGCCGGTGCCTCCAAGCTGGATCGAGTCCTCGAACTCGGGGCTGACGCGGCGGTTGCCCGAGAGACCGAGAACGCCGTCGCGGCCGCAGTGGAAACCAACGGAGGGCCCTTCGATACAGTGGCCGACATCGTCGGCGGGGACGACTTCGGAGGCTGGCTCGAAGGCCTCAAACGAGGCGGTCGTTACGTCACCTCCGGCGCCATCGCCGGTCCGATCGTGGACTTGGACCTGCGCACTCTCTACCTGCGCGACCTGCAACTCCACGGTGCCACCATCTACGAACCCAAGGTCTTCGCCGACCTCGTCGGCTACATCGAAGCAGGGCAGGTTCGACCGGTGGTGGGCGGCACCTTCCCGCTGGAACAAATACACGACGCACAAGAAGCCTTCGGATCCAAGGACCATGTCGGCAGCATGGTCATAACGATCCCGGCTCAGGACGGTGGCGAATAGGCGTTGACCTGCGGAAAGGTCCGGACTTCTGGCTGCGGCTGCGATCCCTGACCTGCGGTTTGCTAGCGCCTATCACGATCAGAACGCAATCCACCGAGACCTGTGTCACCTATCCGCGGCCGCTTAGTCGGAACCAGTGCTATTCGCTCGGTGTCCCGGTGCGGCGCGACAAGATCTCAAAGCAGGCGACCGCGGCTGCGGCTGAGACGTTGAGAGATCCGAGCGCGCCTTGCAGCGGAATCGATGCCAAGGCGTCGCAGCGCTGACGAACCAGGCGACTCAACCCCGGGCCTTCCGCCCCCAACACCAGAGCAATCGGTTCATCTGCGACGGTCAACTGATGGATCGGCTGATCACCGCTGGCGTCGAGGCCAACCGTCCAAACACCGCTGTCGCTCAACGTTTGCATCGCGGCCGGCAGGCCACCGACTAGGGCCATCCGCAGATGCTCGATCGCGCCCGCAGCGGCTTTCGTCACCGATGGCGTGATGTGCGCCGCACGATGACGGGGTAACACCACCCCCGTTACTCCAGCGCACTCAGCCGTGCGCAGAATCGCTCCGAGATTCTGGGGGTCGGTGATGCCGTCGAGCAGCAACAGGAACGGTTTGTCATCCGCAGCGCCGCCAGCCAGCAAATCCGCCAACTCGGTTGGTTGCAGCGGGGCTGCGGTAGCGAGAACTCCCTGCGAAGCGCCGGTGCGAGCCATGGACTCAAACTTGCTTCTCGCCAACTCGCGGATAGGCACCTTGTTCTCATCGGCAAGGTCGATGATGTCGCCAAGGATCGGGGCGTCATCAAGGTCACTCGCCAAAACGACCTCGCGGGTGCGTCGGGTGCCCGCCAACAACAACTCTCTGACCGCATGACGGCCCTCCACCTGATCGCCACCCAAAGACGGTCCTCGGCTGCGATTAATCGGGTCATCACGGCGCGGCGTGGTACCGCGTTGACCCTGCCGACGACTCGCTGGCCCGCCCGAGGAACTGCGCCGTTGGCCTTTCGCTCGTCCGCTTGCCCCATCGCCCTGAGCGCCGCGCCGTCTATTACTCCCCGAGTTCTTGTTCCGGCTCATCTCGCTACCAGCGCGACCGCCCACGCAACCACGCCCTCTCCGCGACCCAAAGCACCAACACCCTCCGTTCGGCGACCGGTGACAGAGACCGGTGCACCCACCGCACCCGACAGCTTGGACTCCATCGCGAACTTCACGGGTGCCAGCGCAGGCCGATCAAGCACGACCGAACAGTCAATATTTCCTGGTGACCAGCCACTCTCACGCACCTCTCGGGCCGCCAAGCGCAACAGGTCGACACTGTCAGCACCAGCAAGTTCCGGGTCTGTATCGGGAAACATCTGACCGATGTCGCCCAATCCGGCTGCGCTCAACAACGCATCGGCACAGACATGGGCGATCACGTCGGCGTCGCTGTGACCCTTCAACCCCGGCTCGCCAGGGAACGCTATGCCACCGAGCACCAGCACCCGGTCTGGATCATCGGAGCGGGCATGAACATCAAACGCCTGGCCGACCCGATACGGAATCTCAACATCACTCATGATTCACCCTGGGTCGAAAGGTGAAAGGCAGCCACCTCAAGATCGTAGGGGGTGGTCAGCTTGAGGTTGCGTTGCTCACCTGACACGAGTTCGACTCTGCCACCGGCATCGGAAACCAGAGAGACATCATCTGTGGCTTCTGGACTCTGTTGATGAACCCGTCGCAGTACCTCGGCTCGAAACGCCTGAGGTGTCTGAACCGCCACAATCTCATCACGGTCAACGACACCACCCGAGCGATACCGAATGGTGTCGCTCACCGGAATCGCCGGAGTGGCGGCATCAGCACCGACGCGCACCGCGGCGATGACACTCTCGAAAATCGAATCTGAAGCCAGCGGCCGAGCCGCGTCATGAACCAGCACGACCTCAGCATTCTCGGGAACCGCAACAAGACCATTCCGAACAGATTCCGAGCGGGTTGAACCGCCAGGCACCACCCGCCACTCAGACCGGTCGGGCAACTCGTTGGATTCAAGACTCATAATCAATCCCGCCAGATCTGCTGCCGGCACGACGACCACGACGCCGTCACTGTGGCGCGCCGCGGTGCGCACCGAGCGATCAAGCACGCTCACACCGGCCAGATCGAGGAACTGCTTCGCCGCGCCGAAACGACTCCCAGAACCGGCAGCAGCCACAATGGTCCAGACAGCGCCCTTGCGTTCACTATTCACAGCTACAGCTTGGCAGCAGCAAATCGAATCACCCAACCAAATGCGCGGATTGAACAGGGCGTTGCACCGATACCTGTTGTTTCCCGCTCTTGTTCGCTCCGCTCACTGGGCCGTTCAGCCTCTAGGCCTTTATTGCCTGAATTAGAAACGGGATCGGGTCGCCCAACTAGATTGGAAGACCCATGACAGAGACCAGCATTCTTCGCGCTACTGAGCTGTTCGCCAGTCTCGCCGAAGAATCTCTCGCTGCCATCGCGGCCACAGGATCAGCACATCAACTGCGGCGAGGCGACACGCTGTTCACCGAAGGCGCAGAACCCGACCACATCTACATCGTCACCAGCGGTCGAATCGCCATGGTCAATCGTTCAATCGACGGACGCGAATCCGTCGTGGCGCTGATGGAAACAGGCGATCTGTTCGGCGAAATGCCGTTGTTCGACGGTGGACAACGATCAGCCGGTGCTCGAGCACTGGAACCGTCGGGGGTCATCGCCATCCCCTACGAGCCGGTTCGGGCGCTGTACGAAGAGCACCCTGATGAACTGTGGGGTGTCGTCAAACTCTTGGTCGGTCGCCTGCGTGCAACCGACAAGAGCCTGGCCGACAGTGTCTTTCTTGACGTGACTGGGAGGACCGCCAAACGCCTCCTGGAGTTGGCAGGCGACGAAGACGAGTTCATTCTTCCCATCACCCAGGAAGAACTGGCTGGAATGATCGGTGCCAGCCGCGAGCGGGTGAACAAGGCCATTGCTTCATTCGTACGTCTGAACTGGATCGATCAGTCCGACCGACGCTACGTCATCACCAACCGCGAACAGCTCACTATCAGAGCTCGCTGAGCTGCCAGAGCCAGCGCGAGGCCTGCTGCCAAGCGTCGGCAGCATCATCGGGGCGGTGCGCCGGGCGGGCGGGATCGTGAACAAAACCATGTTCCGCGTCGTGATAGGACACAACCTGCGCCCCGGATGCCCGGAGTTCTGCTACTCCCTCGGCCGGTGTATACGGATCAGCGGTGCCGACCACGGCCAGCAGCGAGGACGGATCGCCGTTGTTCAGATGCTCAAGAGGCTCGCCCTGCCCAGGTCCTCGCCAATCCGCCGGCACATGAATCATCCCGTAGAACGACACAAGCCGATCGAAACGGCGGGTGCTGACTGCCTTGTTGACATACATCCCACCCATGCAAAACCCGATCGCTCCCACCTTTGCCGCGCCGGTGCGATCAGCCGCGGCAACCATGTCGCCCAAGACGCGACCGTCGGATAGCGACGGAGCCGCCGCGAAACGGCCCTCGATATCTAGATTCTCCTGGGCGGGAAATAGCTCAGGGGCAACCACACAGCACTGCCATTCGTCAGCTAGACGGGCCGCCATTTCATCAAAGAGCGGACGAAGCCCCATAATGTCGGGCACCAATACAAGCCCCCGCTCATTGCTGGAACCAACAACTTCGGCGGGAGTGCCGGACGGTAGTTCAATTCGCATCGACGTATCTTGTCATCTCAGATCAACTCGGGCCGACCTCGGCGAGTTGTACGGCGGCGGCCAGCGTTGGTGCTCGCAAAATGGTCAAACCTTCAGGGGCCCCGCCAGTTGCATGAGGAACGATGGCACGGCAAAACCCCATGCGCGAAGCCTCCGCGAGCCGTCGATTGGTATGGCTGACTCCACGGAGTTCACCGCCCAAGCCGACCTCGCCGATGACCACCAGATCTTCAGCCAATGGACGGTCAGTCAGCGAAGAAGCAACAGCCAGCCCCAGTGCAGCATCAGCACCCGGGTCGCTCACCTTCGCTCCTCCGACGGCCAGTGCATATACCTCCGCGCTCGAAAGTGGCAACCCAACCCGCCTCTCAAGAACGGCTAGCAGCATTGCCAATCGGCCGTGATCCACACCAGACGCGCTACGCCTCGGCGTCGCCAAAGACGACGGGGCAACCAACGCTTGTAACTCGACAAGCAAAGGGCGGTTCCCATCAACAGTCGGGACCACCGCCGAACCCGATACTTGCACCACCCGATCAGCCAAGAACAATCCGCTCGGATCCTCAACCGGCGCCAACCCCGACTTGTCCATCTGCATCAGTCCGACTTCGCAAGTCGGTCCGAAGCGATGCTTGGTGGCGCGCAACAACCGAAGCTCATGATGACGCTCGCCTTCAAACTCAAGCACCGTGTCGACCACATGTTCAAGCACCCGCGGCCCCGCCAAGGCTCCCTCCTTGGTTACGTGGCCCACCAATAACAAGGCGATGCCACGACGCTTCGCCTCCTGCACCAGCACATGCACGCATTCACGGACCTGCACGACCGAACCGGGAGCCGATGCGTGGGCAGGGTTCTGCAAGGTCTGTACCGAATCGACAATTACAAGATCGGGTTTGACGTCATCAAGATGACCGAGGACCTGCGGTAGAGAAGTTGCGGCCACAAGCCACAACTCAGGTTGGACTACACCAAGACGATCCGCTCGCATCCTGATCTGGCCAATCGACTCTTCACCCGAAACATACAGCGCCCGGCGATTCGCTCCTGTCGCCTGACCCGCTACTTGGAGCAGCAGAGTCGACTTGCCGATACCAGGCTCACCACCAAGCAGAGTCACCGACCCCGGAACGAGCCCACCCCCAAGAACCCGGTCCAATTCCGGCAGACCAGTAGCTTGAATAGCGACCGACTCATCGATCACATCACCGATGCGAAGCGCTACGCCAGCACCCTCAACAGGAGGCACCAAAGACAGCGAAGTGGAGCGATCACGCTCAACTAGTTCTTCGCTGAGGGTGTTCCACTCGCCGCAACTATCGCAGCGACCCGTCCAACACGGCGCGGAGGCGCCGCACACTGAACAGCGGTGAATAGTTCTCGTTCGAGCCATGGACGCACACTATGGAGGCCCTGTGACAGCGAGATCTGGCTACCGCTCTAGGCCCCGCGGGTTTTGAGCAGGTCCTCGAATCCAAGGACCACCGTGTGGTCAGTGTCGGGGATCGCATCGTTACCCGACAAGAACAGCCCAGTCGCCATTCCCAACTCTTCGGCAACATCCAAGTTGCCCGGGATACTGCTCAGATAGAAACAGTCAAACAAATCAACCGACAAAGTCCGTCGGGTCGCCTCGAATAGCGCGGGTTCGGGCAAGGTGGATCCGACATCACCGCTGACCATCCACGACGCAATCGAGTCATCAAGGGCTGCCATCCGACGCAACCGGTCACCCCAGGCGCGTGGTTGATTGCCAATTGCAGCAACGGGAAGTCCGCTGTTCTTCATGCGATCCAGGAACGGATGCAAATCGGGAAGCAGTCGGAACGACGACAAGTACCTCGTCTCAATCTGATCAGCGACCAAACTCAGATCAACCTCGCTCCAGAACTCCGACGGCGACAAACGCCCGAGCACCAACTTGCGATGGAGATCTCTTACAAGCTGGGGATCAATGTTGGGTTTTTCAGTCAGGATCAGCGGCAGCAGCGCACCTTCAAGCGGGTCCGAGGGCCGGACCAACACACCATGAACGTCCACCACCAACAGCCGCAACATTCGACGACGGGGCCGGCTCGCCTCCTGTGCCCGGGTGGCTGCACGATGCTGGCGACGCCTTATATCCCGGCGTCGGCGACCCTTCGGCGTGCGCCACTTGGCCAACAAGAACCGCGCTAACCGAGTACCGAGAAGCAGCACCAAGAAAACGCCGGCAGCAAGAGCGACCATCGTCCAAACCCGCACAAGAATGCTCTCTACTGCCGAATTCGCCTCGATCTCCACGGCGCGATCGCCGTAGCTCATCGTCCAAATGATTGTCTCGTCGACAATCTCACCGTTAGCCGATCCCAGTGTCTCCGGGAGCCTCACTGTCACGGTCAACCCGAGTACATCTTCGAAGTCACCTTCAAAATCGTTTTCGATCGCGCCGGTGGTTCGCCCGAGAGGGGGGAGCCCCTGCGGGAAAACGCCGCCGATCTGTTCGATGTCGAAGGTGGGGTTGATCGAACCACTGAGTTCGTAATCGGTCCTCGCCGGCCCCAGTCCGATGACGTCGAAGCTGTGTTCCTTGATGAGAGTGAACCCTTCGAAGACCACGTCCTCACCAGCGATCTCGGCCAACACACCGCCGAGCGCGTCTGCGTTTGGAAACCGTTTCGCGATCGTCACAGTCAATGAACCAGCTCCATCAACGGTGCTGCTGTTCACCGTCCAGCCCGCTTCACTGAGATCGTCCAGTTTCAACGCATTGGGAGCATCGGGAATCAGAGAAACGGCTTCAGGGTCAGCGACCACCTCCACCGTCACCTCGCCCGAACCGTCGTCGTCAACCCTGATGTCGACGGTGGTATCGACTCGGCATGCACTCGTGAGCAACAACAAGGCCAACGCAGCGAGCGCCCTCATTCTCCAAGTAGCCACGCGCAACCGCATCATCGTATGAACGCTAGACCGCTGAGCACGTCACCGGGCACGATATCTTCCGCTCTTGTTCGCTTCGCTCACAGGCCGCTCGGGCCACGATATCTTCCACTCTTGTTCGCTTCGCTCACAGGCCGCTCGGGCCATAGGCACTCTAGAAGCTGTCAACCGCTTCGGCGAGTTCAGGTTCAGGAGGAGTGAAACCCTCGATGGATCGGAACACGATCATCAACTCGTCACTCGTATCTGGGTCGGCTTCGACATCAACGATGACAATTTCACCAGCCCGGAAATCCTTGTTCAGCAACCTCTCCGACAACGGATCCTCCACCAAGCGTTGCAGTGCACGACGCAACGGCCTCGCCCCCATTGTCGGGTCGTAGCCCTCAGATGAGAGATAATCCTTGGCCGCATCAGTCAACTCCAAGCCCATTCCCTGTCCGGCGAGTTGTTCGGCGGTGCGGGCCACCATGAGATCGACAATCTCACGGACTTCGCGCTGGCTCAGCTCATGGAAGACAATCACGTCGTCGATGCGGTTCAGGAACTCCGGTCGGAAATGTGCCTTGAGGGCATCGGTGACCTTCTCCTTCATGCGTTCGTAGGTGACAGCCTCGTCAACCTTGGTGAACCCGAGGTTGGCTTTGCGCAGATCCTGGGTGCCCAAGTTGGAGGTCATGATCAGCACGGTGTTGCGGAAATCCACGGTACGACCCTGACTATCGGTGAGACGACCCTCTTCGAGAATCTGCAGCAAGGTGTTGAAGACATCCGGATGGGCCTTTTCGACCTCGTCGAACAACACCACCGAGAAGGGCTTGCGGCGCACCTGCTCGGTGAGCTGACCGCCTTCGTCGTAGCCGATGAAACCAGGCGGCGAACCGATCAGCCGGCTGACAGTGTGCTTGTCCATGTACTCCGACATGTCGAGACTGACCAGCGCGCTCTCATCACCAAACAAGAACTCGGCGAGAGTCTTAGCCAATTCGGTCTTCCCGACACCCGACGGACCAAGGAAAATGAACGAACCGCTCGGCCGCTTCGGATCCTTCAGACCGGCTCGAGTGCGGCGAATTGCCTGGGACACCGCGTGAACCGAACTTTGTTGACCGACGACTCGCTTATGGAGTTCGTCTTCCATCCGCAGCAGCTTCTGGGTCTCTTCCTCGGTGAGCTTGTAGACGGGAATGCCGGTCCACAGCGACAAAACCTCCGCGATGGCTTCTTCGTCGACTTCGTCGAAGAGGTCGACTCCGGATTCTTTGGCTTCGCCTTCCAACGAATCGCGGCGCGCCAGCAGCTCCTTCTCCCGGTCTCGTAGACGACCTGCTTCTTCGAACTGCTGAGACTCGACCGCGAACTTCTTTTTCTGGACGACCTCGGTGATTTCAGCTTCGAGTTCTTTGTGCTCGGGCGGGGTGGCCATCCGCTTGATGCGTAGACGCGAACCAGCTTCGTCGATCAGGTCGATCGCCTTGTCCGGCAGGAAACGATCAGATATGTAACGATCCGCCAAATTGGCGGCAGCCACCACAGCCTGATCGGTGATGGTCACACGGTGATGCGTTTCGTAACGATCACGCAGCCCTTTCAAGATTTCAATCGTGTGGGGGACAGTTGGTTCATCAACCACGACCCGCTGAAAGCGCCGTTCCAGAGCTGCGTCCTTCTCGAAGTACTTGCGATATTCGTCGAGGGTTGTGGCACCGATGGTCTGAAGTTCACCCCGAGCCAACATGGGCTTGAGGATTGAGGCAGCGTCGATCGCGCCTTCGGCCGCGCCTGCACCGACCAGGGTGTGGATCTCGTCGACGAAGAGGATGATGTCGCCGCGGGTCCTGATTTCTTTGAGCACCTTCTTCAGGCGTTCCTCGAAATCGCCGCGATAGCGCGACCCGGCGACCAAAGCGCCCAGATCAAGCGTGTAGAGCTGCTTTTCGTGGAGCGTTTCGGGGACGTTGTCGTTGGCGATCGCCTGCGCAAGTCCTTCGACGATGGCGGTCTTGCCGACGCCGGGTTCTCCCACCAGCACCGGGTTGTTCTTGGTGCGGCGACTGAGAACCTGCATCACTCTTTCGGTTTCACGAGCGCGTCCGATAACCGGATCAAGGCTCTTGTCTCGCGCCAATTGCGTGAGGTTGCGGCCGAACTGGTCGAGAACCAGGGACCCGGATGCGCTGTCGCCACCTGAACCGCCCGTGACCGCACCCGCCCTCTCACGAGAAGATCCCGACGACTGCTCTCCCGAAGGACCGCCGTAACCCGAAAGAAGCTTGATGACCTGCTGACGTACGCGACTGAGGTCGGCTCCGAGCTTTACGAGGACCTGGGCGGCCACACCTTCGCCCTCCCGGATCAATCCCAACAGAATGTGTTCCGTGCCGATGTAGTTGTGGCCGAGTTGCAGCGCTTCACGAAGACTCAGTTCGAGAACCTTTTTGGCCCGGGGAGTGAAAGGAATGTGGCCGCTTGGAGATGATCCACCCTGTCCGATGATCTCCTGAACCTGATTGCGAACTGCTTCGAGGCTGATGCCCAACGACTCGAGTGCCTTCGCCGCAACTCCCTCACCCTCATGGATGAGCCCGAGGAGGATGTGTTCGGTACCGATGTAATTGTGATTGAGCAGGCGCGCTTCTTCCTGCGCTAGCACCACCACACGTCGAGCCCTGTCGGTAAACCGCTCGAACATCGGGTTTTCCTTCCTGAATAACGGGCTGTACAGATCTAAGTGTATAGGGACGCTTGTCGGTAAGACCATCGAATGCACAACGACACCGATTAACGCCTACCACGAGATTGGGCAAGTAACCTCTGTGCGTGGCTGCAACTCCGCTTTCTCTGGTTCCGTCGATGCAGGACGATCTGCTCCGCGTCGAGACCGAACTGCTGCGGGTCGTTTCGGCGGAGGACGACTTTCTCACCGACGTCGCAAGCCACCTCATCAATGCTGGTGGAAAGCGAGTTAGGCCCGGCTTTTGTATCGCTGCCGCGGCGGTTGACGATGACGACAGCGCGGCAGCTTCGATCGACGTGATCCGCGGTGGTTGTGCGGTCGAGTTGGTCCACATCGGCTCGCTCTACCACGACGACGTGATGGACGGGGCGACCACCCGCCGCGGTGTCAAGAGCATCAACGCAGAGTGGGGAAATCTGCGAGCGATTCTCGCCGGCGACTATTTGCTGGGGCGTGCCTCTGAGTTGGCGGCAGCGCTTGGCACTGAAGTAGCCGGGTTGCTGGCCACGACTATCACCGAACTCTGTACCGGCCAGATTCTCGAACTGGAGTCCACCTACAACCCAGGTCGCACCTTCGACCAGTACCAGCGGTCGATCTCGGGCAAGACGTCATCTCTGTTGGCGACTGCCTGTCGCATCGGCGGAATCGTCGCCGAAATCCCCCGCCCGACGATCGACACACTCACTGAGTTCGGACGCGCCTACGGAATGGCCTTTCAGATAGTCGACGACATATTGGACATCATCGCCACAGACGAGCAGCTCGGGAAACCCTCCGGCAACGACCTTCTCGAAGGGATCTACACGCTGCCTGTGATCTACTCGCTGCAGGATCCAGACGTCGCCGGCGAACTCCGCTCGCTGCTCCGAAGCGACATCACCATCGAACAACGAGACCGAGCTCGTGAGCTGACACGCAGAGGCGGCGGGGTTGAGCTTGCTATCGACATGGCCGAAACATGGGCCACCAAAGCCGATGCCGCTCTATCGGACCTTCCAGACACGACAGGTGCAGCGGCCCTGCGGGCGGCCGGACACCACCTCATGGAACGCCTCAACGCTGTCCGCTAGGGGCTGCCCGCTAGCTGCCCACGAAATCTGCGCGTTCAGCTACAAATAGTGTGGTTGAACGCGCAGATTTAGGGGCTGTCCGCTAGCGCGTGTTGCGTTGGTGGACGATTCGTAGACCGTGGAGAGTCAAGAAGGGTTCGACATTCTCGATTGTTCGCGCCACCGGGGCGATCAGGTGCGCAAGACCACCGGTGGCCACCACGTTTATCTCACCCATCTCGTCAGCAAAGCGATCAACCATGCCGTCAATCATTGCGGCAAAGCCGTAAACCGTGCCCGACTGAATGGACTCGACCGTCGACTTGCCAATCACGCTGCGGGGTTCAATGAGTTCAACCGCACGCAGCGCCGCGGCACGGCCGAACAGCGCATCAAGGCTGATTTCAATACCGGGAGCGATTGCGCCACCGAGAAATTCACCGAACTCGGAGATGACATCGAAATTGTTGCCGGTCCCGAAATCGACAACGATCGTGGGGCCACCGTAAAGGTCGAAGGCCGCGATGGCATTGGCTATTCGATCCGCGCCGACCTCTTTGGGGTTGTCATAGAGGATCGGGATACCTGTCTTCACGCCTGGTTCTATGACGATGGGGTCGAACGGCAGGTAGCGCCCAACCATGTCGCGCAGCACTGCGAGAATCCGCGGAACGCCAGAGCAGATTGCGGTGCCGGTCAGATCCGTTTCCAGATCAACCCCTGCGGTGTTGAGCAACGAACGAATCAGTACCGAGTGCTCATCGGAGGTTCGCTCCGGATCAGTTGAAAGCCGCCAGTGATCTACCAGGCCGACTGCGGCACCTTCGCCCTCATCACTTTCGAGATCGTAGAGGCCGAGAACACTCTGGGTATTTCCGACATCAATCGTAAGAAGCACACGATTACGCTATCGGTCAGGTGGCTCAGGTGCCTTACGGGCCGTGCCGGTCAGATTGATGCACCGTCGTTGTCGATGAGGCGGGCTTGTCCGAAGCGGGCTGCCACGAGAAGTCGAACCTCACCGCGCAACGGACCGTCGCTGACAAGGGAATCGGCTTGCACCGCGGCCACATAGTCGAGCGAGGCGAGGTCGGTCCGCTTGACGACAGCCTCCATAGCCGCCTCGACCGCCTCCGAGTCCCTCTCCCCGGCGCTGATCGCATCCAGCCCGGCATCAAGCGCGCCACGCAGGACCGGGGCCTGGGCTCTCTCATCGGCGGTGAGGTAGACGTTGCGACTCGACATCGCCAAGCCGTCGGGTTCACGAACCGTTGGGCACGCAACCACCTCCACCGGAATGCTCAGATCGCTGACCATGCGTTTGACGACGCAAACCTGCTGCCAGTCCTTCGCCCCGAAATAGGCACTGCACGGACCCATGATCGAAAACAACTTGGCGACAACAGTTGCCACGCCTGCGAAGTGATGAGGACGCGCCACCCCTTCTAGAGGCGCTGCCACCGATGGCACTTCAACGACCGTGGCAACCGGGCCGGGGTACATCTCCTCAACTGATGGTACGAACAGATAGTCCACCCCTAGGGCTGCGCACTCGGCGCTGTCTGCCGACAGATCCCGCGGATAGGAACCAAGGTCCTCGCCCTCGGCAAACTGCAGCGGGTTCACGAAGATCGATACGACCGTCACCGGATTCTCCGCCACCGCGGTCGACACCAGCGACAGATGCCCGGCGTGCAAGTACCCCATGGTCGGCACAAATCCGACACCACGACCCGCCCGACGCTCCGCCTCGAGCCGCTCCCTCAACTCAGAAATTGTGGTGATTGTTTCCATTGTCCGTGGTCTTGATCAACAACTTGGAACCAGCCTAAACGTGCGCGCTCAACCGATGGTCATCAGGGTCGTGCCGGTCAACACGGCGGTAATGCCGATGATCTGCCACCAGCGGAGTCGGTCCTCGTCGAACAGCACCGCCAAAGCGATGGTGACAACCGGGAAGAGCGAACCCGCGACTGCGACCGCCCCCACCGGACCTCTCTGCAATCCGGCAATCAACGCAGCCATCCCTGCGCCACCGATTATCCCTCCGATGAAGCCGGGAAGTCGAAGCGTGCGCGGCAGTACCTGAGGGATTCGCATCGCTCTTGTAGCGACCAGCATCAACGCGGCAGCCACCAGCCGTTGGCTGACCGCGGGCCACATACCACTGTCCAGATTGGTCCTGGCCAGAAGTACTGTTACGACAGTGAAGGCGGTGCCGGCCATTACTGCGAACGCGATGCCCGCTCGGAGATTCCCGCCAAGATCGGGGACGATGACCGCGGCCAACAGGCCTACAACGGCCAGTGCGATTCCCGCAGCCACAACCCGCGAGGGCCGCTCGCCGGTGCTGAGTCCGTACACCAGAGGCCCCAAAGCCGTGAATGCGGCCACAATGGGCGACGCGATGGCTGCAGACGATATGGCCATGCTGTGCCACATAGCCGAGAGCGCGAAAGCCATCAGTGCGCCTGAGGCAGCCCCCAACAGGAGAGCCTCATAATCGATAGCGCTGGGCACGAAGAAAAGCAGCACGGCCGTCATCCCGAGCCCACCGATGAAGGCGGTGCCCACTGAGGTCATGGCGTGGGCGCGCCGGGCGCAATATCGGCCGTAGTAGTCCGACACGCCGATGAACACCGACGCTAGAACTCCCAGAAGCACCGGCATACGCCCCGCACGCTAGCGGGCCGATTGCACCCTGTGTCGCTGAAGCCCTTTGTGGCTGAGACTTTGAATCAGCTGTCAGCTAGGCGCTTTGCCTCTTCAACCAGGGCCTCGTATGCGGCGCGTTCGTCGGGTGGCAGGGCCTCAAGGTGGCGTGTGATCGTTGCTTCGTCGCCTCGTGCCGCCGGACCCGTGAGTGCTGCTGCGGGACCCAAGCGCCGGACGTTGTCGACGGTGTCTCGGGCTAGATCAAGCATCACCTCGAGGGGTACACCGGCCAGGTTGGCCACCCGTTCTGCTTGACCCAACAACGCAACGAGATGGTTGGACGAAATCACTGCAGCGGCGTGGTAGAGGGGTCGCGCACTCTCGTCGATGGGGAATGAGCGACCACCCAGCGCAGTGACCAGCGAGTCAACTTCGGAGTCGCCGGCCACCGCGAACCAAGCACCAGCCAACCGCTCGACCCCCAGTTCTTCCGACGGCAAAGACACCAGCGGATGCAGAGCCGCGCCGCGCGGGTGCCCTTTGAGAACATCAAGTCCCAAGGCCCCAGAAAGATGAATCACCAAAGTCGCGGGTACCGGACGGACCGACTCAGCGACAGTTTCGATGGCGTCGTCGGGTGTAGCGATCACCAGCACGTCGGTGCCGACAGCAGCGGCACTGAGGTCGTCGTCTCGACCCAGATAACCCAAGACTTCCCATCCCGCGGACTCGAGCGCAGTGCCCAACGACTTCCCGGCCCGCCCACCACCGATGATGCGGACTCGTCTCATGGGTCGCTCACCGACGCCAGTTCGTCGAGGCAACCACGGCGCACCACCTGATCGCGACGGCCCGCGCTGTCCACATCGAAACCCTCTGGAAGCAGATCCGCGGCGAGGTCGTGCAGCGGTATCAACACGAAGCTCCGTTCGAACATGCGCGGGTGAGGGACGACAAGGTCGGGGTCAGCAAGCGTTTCGCCATCGACCCACAAGACGTCAACGTCGAGAGTACGGGCACCCCAGCGGACTTCCCGCACCCGCTGAGCAGCACTTTCAAGGCTCTGGCAGACACCGAGCAGCGCTCGTGCACCAAGCCGGGTGTGCAACTCCACTACGAGGTTCAGATACGGACCCTGTTCCGGACCGCCCACCGGCGCGGTTTCGTAGACGTCAGACACCCCGACCAAATCTGGAACCGCCGCCACCCCATCGCGTAGATAGCCGACACGATCACCGAGGTTCGAACCGAAACCCAGAAACGCTCGGTGATGTTCGGTCATCGCCGTCGAACAACCCGAACACCACTCGAATCGAGGAACTGGGTGACCGGTGGGCGCAGTTTTCTTACCTCGACGGCGACTTCGGTGATCCGTTCATCAGCAAGCACTGCCTCGGCTACCCGTTGTGCCAGGCGTTCAAAGAGCTGGAATGACTCGTTTTGAGTGACCTCTTCAATCTGGGCGAGGATGCTGCCGTAGTCGATCGTGTCGGCGAGTTCATCGGTGGTGGTGGCGGCTAGTTCCGCCACTACGTCGATGTCGAATTCGTAGGGTTGCGGCCGATTTTGCTCCTCTGGTAGAGCGCCGCAGATGCACGCCAGGCGCAAGCCCCGTAGTTGGATGACGTCAGGAGGAGACATCAGCCTCACCTCCGTCAGACCCGCCATCGTCAGACTCGCCTTCGTCTGAGTCGTCCTCCTCGGACTCGTCAACGATGTTCACGAAAGCACCCGTCGGCACCTCGTCCTGCAGGTCGCACCGCTCCAACATCGCCACCATCTCGCGACCGGTCGAAGTCAGCTCACGCTCAAAGAGCCGTTCCGTCACCATTATCGCTCGCGGGCCGTCGGGTACCAGACCCATCCACAGGAGGTAAGCGGCCATCAACCCCGTGATCGTCTCGCTCAACTCTTCGCGGTGAATAACGATTTTATGCCCAGCCCTGACGTGGTCACGGATTGCTGCCATCGCTCGAGTCAGTCCCAAAGGCCCGTCGCTCAAGCCGGCGAACGGCACATGGTGGTACGGCAAACCGAGTTCTTCGTAGTTGTGGAGGTTGTGCTTCGAACCGATCAGCGACACGACGAAGTGAAACCCCTGCTCGCGAAGCCAGATGATCTCCTCCAGTCGGCGAACCTTGCGGTGATCGAAGCCATAGCCGCCGGGGCGCTCACAAACAGCTACCTGATCCTTTAGGACCCAGCGAAAATGTTTCGGTTTGATGCCTTGTGCCCAGCGGCCCCTCACTGCCATATATCCAGGCCCTTCATGCTTTAAGCAAACTCAAGGCGTGGACCGTGGCCCTGACGTCATGCACTCGGATCATGTCAACTCCAAGATACGCGCTCCATACCGCAATCCCCACGGAGCCTTCAAGCCGATCAGCGGATGAGGTGATCGGATTCTCACCCTCAACAGCGTCGGAATGGGCATGAATTTCTCCGATGACGCTCTTGCGGCTCGCCCCGACAAGAACCGGGGCGATCTCTGCGAAACGATCAATGTTGGCCAACAGTTCCAGGTTGTGTTGCGTCGTCTTGCCAAAGCCGATACCGGGATCAACCCAAATGCGTTCCACGCCCGCATCACGGCCACGACGCACTGCATCAGCCAGAAAATCGGCGATGTCTTCCACCACATCGTCATAGCGAGGATCGTCTTGCATGGTTGCGCTGTCGCCTAGCGCATGCATGGCGATCCAACCCGCACCGGTTGACGCCGCGACGTTCTCGAGCGACGCAGACACATCGTTGATAATCGTGGCACCCGCATCAACAGCGGCTCTGGCTACCGCAGCTTTGGTGGTGTCGATAGAAACCTCAACTCCTCTTGAAGCCACTGCGGAAACAACAGGAATCGTTCGCTCCAGTTCTGTGGCCTCATCCACCGGGCGTGACCCCGGCCGGGTGCTCTCACCACCGATATCGATGATGTCGGCACCTTCAGAGATCAGCGAATCGGCATGGGCAATCGCCGCTTCTGTTTCGAGCCAGAGACCACCGTCGGAAAACGAATCGGGCGTGACGTTCACTATGCCCATGACCAGGGTCATGTCTCTACCGATCAAGAAAGCGCATGGCCTCAGCACGGGTAGCGACGTTGTCGCGAAATATCCCAGTCACGCTTGATGTGACCGTGGTCGTCCCCGGCTTGCGAACACCCCGCATCGACATGCAGAGATGCTCGGCTTCGATCACAACCAGCACACCGCGAGGTTCAAGCGCCCCTTCGATCGCCTCGGCAATCTGGGTGGTCAGCCGTTCTTGCACCTGCGGACGTTTGGCGTATCCGTCAACCAGGCGAGCCAACTTGGACAACCCAGTGACCTGACCGGACCCACTGGGGATGTAAGCCACATTGGCCGTGCCCAGAAATGGGATGAGATGGTGCTCGCACAGCGAGTAGAGCGGAATATCGCGAACCATGACCATCTCGTCGTGACCCACCTCAAAGGTCGTTTTCAGATAGGTGACCGGGTCTTCGTGAAGCCCAGCGCACACTTCGGCATACATTCGGGCAACACGGTCGGGCGTTTCGAGCAGTCCCTCACGGTTCGGATCCTCTCCGATTGCGGCCAGTATCTCCCGAACCGCAGCGGCGATCCTTGGTTGATCAACTTGAGGAGCTTGGAGTCCGTTGACCAGTGGCCGGGTGTAGTCGTCGCGTGAGTTCACGGTGGCAAGCTAGCTGAGTTTGCGGGCTCAAAGACACTAATGGAGCTCAGTTCGCGATAATGCTCGGCGACATCGAGCCCGTACCCGACCACGAAGTCGGCCGGAATCGAGAACCCGACGTAGGCAATATCGTCGGTTCTGGCACCATCACGCACCAGCAGGGCGCAGACCTCCAAGCTGGCCGGTTGACGTTCATCCAGGAACCTCAGCAGGTAGCGCAAAGTGGATCCGGAATCGACGATGTCTTCGACGAGCAGGACATCGCGGCCTGCGACATCGAGGTCCAGATCCTTGACGATGCGCACCACGCCGCTCGACTCTGTGGACGCGCCGTAAGAGGAGACCGCCATGAAGTCGATCTCGACCGGCAGCTGAATCGCACGGGCCAGATCGCTCATGAAGACGAACGCGCCTTTGAGCACCCCCACGAGTAGCGGGCTGCGCCCGGCGTAGTCCTGTGTGATCTGCGCACCGAGTTCTCGAACGCGCGTCGCGAGTTCCTCGGAGCCAACCAGAACTCGACCGATGCTCCCCTCCGGAACCGTCATCGCCCCAGACCCTACAAGCACTCGCCGACGCTGTGCCCACCCAAGCGTGGACGGGCTTGGGGCGGTGGTCCTTCAGACAGGTCGGGGGTCTTGGGAATATTGGTCCAGGCGGAGGCGGCCGGCGGTTCGTGCTACTCGGTAGCCGCCTTCGACCTCGGTGGCCCGGTGCGTGCCGTCCGCCACAGCCATGACCCGGTCAATCGAAGCGGCGTCGACTGCGGTGTGCGAGCCTGTCTGCGTCATCAACCATTGGCGCAACGCTTCTGAGGCAACTGCTCGGGGGGCGACCCGCAACGCTGCCGTGTCGGTGGGGTCGAGCTCCAGCGCGGCGTCTTGAATGACCGCGAGTGCATCTGCGACGAGATCGGCGTGGCGGTTCAGCAAGGGAACCGGGTCACGTCCCAAGGCATCGGACGCCAACGGCAGCAGCTGATTGCGCACAACGACCCGGGCGAAGCGCGGGTCGTCGTTCATCGGATCGTCGACCACCGAAACCCCTGCTGATTCGCACACCGCGCGGGTTTCGGCCCGGCGCAGGTCGATAATCGGGCGACGCACACGAGAGAACGGGGTGGCCACTCCGGCCAGACCTGCGCCTCGCAACAGATTGAGCAGTACTGTTTCGGCCCGGTCGTCGGCTGTGTGCGCCACGCACACATCGGCTGGCAACACCGTGTATCGAGCTTCTCGTGCGGTTGCCTCAAGGTTCGGTCCGTCTGTCAGGTTGAGCCGTCGAAACTCGAACGGCGCACCCAGCGACGACGCCAACTTCTCCACCAACTCAGCTTCAGCAGCACCAGCGTCCCGAATGCCGTGATCCACATGCCAGATCGTGAACGACCGGCCGGTTTCGGCCGCCAGCAGAGCCATGGCCGTGCTGTCGGCCCCTCCACTTACACCAAGCGCAAGTTCGTCGTCCTCACCAAAGTCGCAGCGAGCTAGCAGCTCTGCGGTGTCCATGGGTCAAGCCGCGACATCAGCCGAAGAAACCCGAGCGATCCACAGTTCCGGTTGCCGAATCTCTTTGATCGAGGGGACATTGGCCGGCTCAGCCCATGCCCGATCGAGCAGTTCGGCTCCGCCGTGATCCTCCACCACGGCAATGAAGTGCTCGCCCTCGGCGTACTGTTTCATTTTCGCTTCAAGCCCCGAGAGCTTCTGAAAAACCTTGGTGAAGCCGCGAACGTTCTGACGACGGTTGCGAAGCACACGAGCGAAGCGGGGCGCCGAGGGCACCAGACCCAGACCCGCTCGGTCCATCGTCACATCGCCGTGGCCTTCAAGGAGACTCATCAGGCCCGCAACTTCGTTGATCACCACGAGTTGTTGCTCCGAAGCAAACAGACCCATCACCCCACCCTGACCCATGATGTCTTCACCACGTCGACGGGCTTCGATCAACCGGGAGACCGCCTCGATGACCCGCTTCGGGTCGGGATCAAGCCCATCCATGGTCGACTCGACGAGTCCCAAGAAATGCTGTCGCATCCACGGCACACCCGTGAACTGCGCCCGATGGGTGACTTCATGCAGCGCCAACCACAATCGAAACTCCTGGGGCGGGAAGGCATAGCGACGTTCGAGCGCCAATACGTTTGGTGCGACGTAATAGACGATGTCCTGCTCTTCAGGATTTTCGTCTTCGATTACCAGCAGGTCGTACTGGCCGAGCACCCGCTTCGACATCCAGCCGAGCATCATGCCCAACTCAGCACCCGCCACCTTGCCTCCCAACCCGCGCATGGCGCCTTCGTCCAAATGTTCTCCGAGTTTGGTGACAATGGGTCGCAGAAGCCGTTGAAAAGACGCCAGGTTGGCGTCAACCCAGCCTTTGCGATCCGTTACCCGACCGCGGGCATTACCGCTGAGCGAACGGAGGCCAGTGCACTGCGCAACGAGTTCCTCAGCTTGCGCGGTGTAACGGTCGAAGTCTTCCTCAAGGCCTGCGCGAAAATACGATGCCTGGTAAGGGTCGCGGCCCGCCGTCTTGTAGGCGACATTCTTGGCGATGTCCCAGTCGACTGGATCCGTTGACACTCAGCAGTCCTGTTCAGTCTCGGGGGTAACGGGTGGAGGTGACCTTGTTGAGGTAACCCACGACCGTCGCAATCACGGCCACAACGGCCCCGACGGCAAGCGGAACTGCGATCCAGAAGTGCCAAACAACTGCGAAAGTCATGATCGCCAGTGTAAGGCCCATGTCCGCCAGTGTAAGCCAAAGGGCGTGCGCTGAGTAGAAAACGAGCCCGAGAGGAGAATTGAACTCCTGACCTACGCTTTACGAGAGCGTCGCTCTACCGACTGAGCTACTCGGGCAAGACACCGAAAGGTACCAAACTACCGCAGCCCTTCCACGGAGTTGTCAGGCAAAGGTCGGTTAGTCGATGGGTGACAGCTTCAGCAGCAACGCCTGCAACAGCAGGGTCTCGTTGGGATTGCGGATCAGCGCATCGGTGCTGTGACGCAGGGGCTCCACAGCCCCAATCGCATCCTCGCCACCCAACTCGGCCACGACCAGCTCGCGGTAGCGGGCCGCGAGCGTGGCGAAACCGAACCGCAGTTCTTCGGTGCGGAACTGACGAAGCTCACGCCGTTGTTGAGCCTCAACGGTGCGTCTACCAGAGCCACGCGTCCCGAGCTGTTCTTCACGCTGGTTCAACTCCTCGAGTTCTCGCTGATGCTGGGCAACTTTGACCTCCGCGGCATCGTCAATCAGGCCTCTGAGTTCTTCCACAACGGTCGCTACCGCGGCACCGCTGCCGTTGAGACGGTCAGGAACTGACCACCAGGCATCGCGTCGGAAGGCGAGTCTTTCATCGAGCACCAGCAAACGGGCCCTGTCCACGCTGCCGTTCGCCGCTGCCGCCACGACCTTGGCCTTCTCGGTATCGGCCAGGTCTTCGGCGACGAGGGCTTCGGCGATGGCCTCGGCGCTGACGGGCAGAAAATCGAGCCGCAAGCAGCGAGACTCAATCGTTGCTTGATGAGGCGGCACATCACTGGCCAGCAACACGAAGATCGTGGTTTGTGGCGGCTCTTCCACAAGTTTCAGCAGCGCCGATGAGGCCGGGGGGTCCGCTGACTGAAACTCCTCAACGATCACGACCTTGCGAGTGCCCTCTGTGGGCGAACGGGTCGCCTCGGAAATGATTGCCGGGATCTCACCGGGATCGCTTCGCGAGCCGAGGCGCAAGTTGTTGCCCGACGGGGCGAAGACAACGACATCGGCATGGGTCAGCTTCTGCGCCAGACGTCGGTGACGGCCCGCTCCGTCGGGGTCGGCGTCGGCCAGCAACTCTCCAGCGAAGATCTGTGCTGCCTGGCGTTTACCGACTCCTCGGGGGCCGACGAACAGATAGGCGTGAACCGGTGACGACACCGCCGCACGCAGCCGGCGCGCAGCTTCGGTTTGACCGACCAGCGACTCCCACGGTTCAGAAGTCATCAGCGCAGCAAATCATCGACCACAGACTCAACCCGAGAAGACACCTCATCGACGGTGCCATCGGCGTCAATTACGACCCAGGAGTCCGGGTGTTGCGCGGCAAGCTCACGGTAGCCGTCGCTGACCCGCTGAAAAAACTCCGTCCCTGTGCCCTCGATGCGGTCGCGTCGATCACCGAGCCGCTCAAGTGCGGCTGATACTTCAATGTCGAGCAACACCGTGAGGTTCGGTTCCAAACCCTGGGTAGCGAAACGCATCATCTTGTCGAGGAGTTCCAAGTCGAGGCCGCGACCGTAACCCTGATACGCAAGAGTCGAAGCACAGTACCGATCGGAGATGACCGTGCGTCCGCTAGCGAGGGCAGGTCGCACGATCTCGCTCACGTGCTGTGCCTTGTCGGCGATAATCAATAGGGCCTCGGTTCGATCATCAAGACGATCATTGTGTGGATCGAGAAGAATCGAACGAATGGCGCTGCCCACGTCGGTCGCCCCAAATTGAAAAGTAACGTCGAAGTCGAGACGCTGGGCAAGCCTGCGAACCTGGGTTGACTTGCCTGAACCGTCGATTCCTTCGAACACGATCAAGGAGCCAGTCACTGGCTTTCTCCGCTCGGTGCTGTTGCTCGCGTGGACTTGATACCTCTGGCGCGGAGACTCCAAGACGCAAGCAGGCCGGCCGCAACAACAGTTGTCGCAGAGAGCCACAACGTGAGACGAACACCCGGCACCGCAATAGTCACACCAAAGAAGTCCCAATCAGAGTCCCACCAACGATCCGAAAGCACATCAAGGCCTTCCGCCAGCAACGGTGCCACCGCAAGTGCCATCAGCAGACAGAAGCGCACGAGCACCAAAAGAGCGGCGAAGATACGGCCACGCAACTCATCGTCAACATGCTCATGCAGCAGCGTGAAGCCCAAAACGTAGATCGGCCCCGCGGCAAACCCCGCAACCCCGATTGCCGGAACCACAATCCCGAGAAGGGAAGACGAGCCTGAAACGAGCAAAGCGCCTCCCGCCAAAAACAAAGCCAGCGGAAACACAGCGGAACGACTGATGCGGTTTTGCAGCGCGGTCGCGGCTATCACACCGAGCGCCATGCCCAATCCGAGCGAGAAGAGAATGAGATTGAAATCGGCTTCGTCTCCTGAGATGACGTCGTTGACGAACAATGCACCAAGCGGCACCAGCATTCCTCCGCCGATCACTCCGACTGCCAAACCAACGTTGACCGCCCGCACAATCGGGTTGACTGCAATGAACTGCCAGCCCTCACGCAGCTCGCGCAACGCGCCACCGATCTCCCAGTTGCCTCTTTTGGTCCCTTTCCGCTCTTCACGACTGCGACGCGGAAAGGCGATGGTCGAGACGATCAGTGCTGTCGCTAAAAATGAGAGACCATCGACATAAAATGCCAGACCTTCTTGATTCAGCCGGAAAGTATTGACCCAACCCTCATCGCTGAAGGACTCGGCGAGTTTGGCCAACAAGGCGGCAATCCCGGCGGCGACCGGGAACATGCCGTAGGCAGCCGCAACGTTCAAGGAGTTCGCAGTTGTGAGCTTCTCGGTGGGGACAATGTTTGGAACCACCGCCTCCTTGGCTGGTGACCACATCATCGTGCAAATCTCCAGAACGAACGAGGCAACAATCAGCCCCGCAAGGCTGTCGACGAAAGGCAACGAGAAAAGAACCAAGGCCCGACAGATGTCACAGACCAGCATCACCCGCTTTCTGTCGAGCCGATCGACAAGCACCCCCGCAGCGGTTGCCAGGAAGAACCCTGGTGCTATCCGTGCCGCGAGGACTAGCGCAATGGCCGTGCCTTCAGAACCATCGCTGAGTCGATCGGCCAGCGAGATAATAGCTATAAGCCCCAGCCAGTCCCCGGTGGCGGAGATAACCTGCGCGATCCACAGCCGAAAGAACTCCCTTGAACCGAACATCGTTTCGATGGGACCCGGTTCGCGAGAAGCTCTTAGTGCCTCCCCCAGCCGGGAGGCGCTACTCGAGGGGATCTGCTCGTCCACCGCGCGAGACTAGACCGCCGGAACGTGAATTCGCTCAACCGCTAGGTTGCGCGCTTCTTGGTGGCCTTCTTGGTCTCCCGCTTCTTCGTCGTCTTCTTGGTGGCCTTCTTGGTCGCTTTCTTGGTCGCCCTCTTGGCGGTCTTCTTGGTCGTCTTCTTCCTGCTTCCTGCACGTTTCGCAGCCTTCTTGGCAGGGCCTTTCGAGCGTCTGTCGGCCAGTAATTCCGCGGCACGTTCGATCGTCAAATCCTCGACCGTGTCGCCTTTCCGGAGAGACGCGTTGTATTCGCCGTCGGTGACATACGGGCCGAAACGGCCGTCCTTCACGACCATTGCCTTACCGGTATCAGGATCTTCGCCCATGTCGCGCAACGGCGGTTTGGGGGCCTGACCACGCCGGCGCTTGGGTAATGCGAGCAGCGCCAGACACTCCTCAAGCGTCACCGTGAAGAGTTGTTCCTCGTTGTCGAGGCTGCGACTGTCGGAACCTTTGCTTACGTAGGGACCGTAACGACCGTTCTGGGCGGTGATGACCTCTCCATCTGCTGGATCGGTGCCCACGGTGCGCGGCAGCGACAAAAGCTGGAGGGCATCCGCGAGCGTGACCCGCTCCAGAGTCATCGTCGCAAACAACGAGGCCGACTTCGGTTTCTGATCCTGCTCGTCGCTGTTGCCAACCTGTACGTAAGGGCCGAAACGACCGGCCTTGGCGTAGATGTTCATGCCGGTCGCTGGATCGGTGCCCAGTATGCGTCCAGCTTTGGGCATCTCCAGATACTCGAGCGCCTTTTCGAGGGTTAGTTCATCGGGCGGAAGATCCTCAGGGATTGAAGCAGTGTTGTTGCCGTTATTGGCACCGTCGTCATCGGCATCACCACGCTGCACATACGGGCCGTAACGGCCGACCCGGACGACGATCGGTTGGGTGTCTTCGCTCATCCCCAGAGGAATCGTGTTGATCGCTCTGGCGTCGATATCGGCAAGGCGAGTCGACACCTTCTCCTTCAAACCAGGTTCGGTGCCTTCGCCTCCTCCAAAATAAAAGCGTGTCAACCAGGGTTCGGACTCTTCGGCGCCGTTGGCGATCTTGTCCAGGTCGTCTTCCATCTGGGCGGTGAAGCGATAATCGACCAGGTTGGGGAAGTGCCTCTCCATCAAGTTGACGACCGCGAACGCGGTGAAAGAAGGAACCAGGGCCGAGCCCTTCTTCCAGACGTACCCGCGGTCCAAGATCGTGCTGATGATCGACGCATACGTGGAGGGACGACCAACGCCGAGTTCTTCAAGCCGCTTGACCAGCGAGGCTTCTGTATAGCGAGACGGCGGAGTCGTTTCGTGCCCTTCAGTCTCCAGCGGACCCCTTGCACGAACCCCGTCGCCTCGGTTTATCGAAGGCAGACGCCGTTCTTCGTTTTCGTCACCGGATCCATCGGAAGTCTCTTCGTAGACTTCGCGAAAACCACGGTGCGAAATCACTGTGCCACTGGCGCTGAATACCACATCGGTCCCGCTGCGACTCGCAGCACCAAGTCGAAGTTGCACGGTTTCGCCCGTGCAGTCTGTCATCTGCGAAGCAACGGTTCGT
Organism: Candidatus Aldehydirespiratoraceae bacterium; assembly: GCA_965198315.1. GTDB lineage: Bacteria > Actinomycetota > Acidimicrobiia > Acidimicrobiales > Aldehydirespiratoraceae > VXYK01. Next base: position 172,593 of record OZ240616.1, read on the forward strand.
TTCCAGATCAGTTCATAGGCCCGCGCCTCTGAACGGGGAACCTCCCGGGCGACTTCTTCAGGTGATCGGAACGATTCGCCAGCGGGTCGGATCGCTTCGTGAGCTTCCTGAGCGTTCTTCGATTTCTTGGTGTATCGCCTAGCAGTGCCGGGCAGATACTGGCTGCCGTAACGGTTCTTGATGGTGGCACGAGCCGCTTGCAATGCCGTCTCGGACAGCGTCGTGCTGTCCGTTCGCATATAGGTGATATAGCCCTTTTCGTAGAGGCCCTGCGCGGCGCGCATCGCCATCTGGGCCGACATTTTCAGCTTGCGACCCGCTTCTTGCTGATAGGTCGAGGTAATGAAAGGGGCTGCGGGACGTCGGCGATAGGGCTTGGACTCACGGGACCGGACCTCATAGGGCACACCCGCTAGTTCGCCGACAAGTTCGGACGCGGCGGATTCGTCGAGTACTGTCACGTCTTCGCCAGCTAGTCGGCCATCGTCGCCGAAGTCTCGACCGCTGGCCAGTCTCACGCCGTCAATGGAGGCGAGCGACGCCGAGAATGCTCGCGTGTCGCCCTCGAGCGCCGCAAAAGTACCGCTGACGCTCCAGTAGCTCGCGGCCCGAAACTCCATCCTTTCGCGTTCACGCTGAACCACGATACGTGTGGCGACGCTCTGGACCCGTCCTGCCGACAACTGCGGCAGCACTTTTTTCCAGAGGACCGGAGAAACTTCGTATCCGTAGAGTCGGTCGAGGATGCGCCGGGCCTCTTGAGCGTCGACCATCTTGCGATCAAGTTCCCTAGGAGAGTTGACAGCGGCCGCTATCGCCGCAGGCGTTATCTCGTGGAACACCATCCGCTTGACCGGTATCTGGGGATTGAGCACCTCAATGAGATGCCAAGCGATCGCCTCGCCCTCCCGATCTTCATCAGTCGCCAGATACAACTCGTCGCTGTTCTTGACCAACTGCTTCAAAAGCCGAATGTGCGCCCGCTTGTCGGCGTTCTCCACATACAGCGGTTTGAACCCGTCATCAACATTGATCCCGGTGCGCGCCCAAGGCTCGTTCTTGTAGGCCTTAGGCACCTCCGCGGCATTGCGCGGAAGGTCGCGAATGTGACCGATCGACGACTCGACGGTGTAGCCGGCGCCAAGAAACTCCGCGATCTTCTTGGCCTTGGCAGGCGATTCGACAATAACTAGAGCGTTGGTCACAGGGAACAATCAATCCAAACGGGAGGACACGTGTCGGGCAATGTAGCCCTCGAATGTAGCCACGCAACACTAGGGGCTGGCGGTACCCACCAACATCGGGTCGTCTGTCTCGATCTCTTCAACTTCTTTCGCACGCAATAAAATCGACGATCCGATCACCGCGGCGACCAGCGACGCACCGACAATACCGATCTTCGCTTCGGTGAGTAGCGGGTCCGAAAACGCCAGACCAGCAATGAACAGCGACACCGTGAAACCAATGCCTGCTGTGGCCGCCAGCCCGATGACATGGGTCCAGGTGGCCGACGGTGGCAGCGATGTCAACCCCGACTTCACGCTGAGCCATGTGGCAAGAGTGACACCGACGAGCTTGCCGAAAACCAGACCAACGGCGATGCCGATCGTGATCGGGCTGGTCGCGGCATCGGAAATGGTCTCGGTCGACAGTTCGATACCCGCATTGGCCAAAGCAAAGATCGGAATGATCAGGAAGCTCGAGACTGGATGGAGCAGGTCTTCAAGCCGTTCAACCACCGAAACTTGGTCTTTCAACTCAACACTCGCACGGCGGACGACCATGGCGTTCGCATCACCACGCAACGCACTGAGAACCGGCCCTTCGTCGGGTTGCAGTTCGTTCAAGGGGCGTGCGGGTGTAAGCAACCCCAGAATTACTCCGGCGATCGTGGCGTGAACCCCCGAGTCATGCACCGCGAACCACAAGAAAAACCCCACGACCACGTATGCGGGAGTCCACGCAACCCCCACTCTACGCATGCCGATCACCACAAAAATGGCAGCAACCGCGGCGAGCAACCATCCGATGGAGAGGTCGCTCGTATAGAAGATTGCAATGACCGCGATCGCTCCGATGTCGTCGACGATGGCAAGGGTGAGCAAGAACACCTTCATCACGCTCGGTACGCGGTTGCCAAGCAACGACACCACACCAACGGCAAAGGCAATGTCGGTGGCCATGGGAATACCCCAACCGTCTGCACCCATGCCACTGGGGTTGAAGAAGAAGTAGATTCCGGCTGGAACGACCATTCCCCCAATCGCGGCGATCGCTGGAAGAGCGGCCGCACGAGGGTCCCGGAGCGTCCCAACCACGAACTCCCGTTTGATTTCAAGGCCGACAACAAAGAAGAAGATGGCCATCAAGGCGTCGTTGATCCATGCTTCGAGCGGCAAGTCCAAGAGGACATGAGAGCCGATCTCTATCGAAATGTGGGTCTCAAGAATCTCGTGGTACACGTCGCTGTAAGAAGAATTGGCCCAAATCAGGGCGATGACCGTGGCTCCCAGCAACAAGATGCCGCCCGCGGCTTGGATCCGCAGGAACCTGCGCAATGGGCGACCTAGGGCTTCAACAAATCTAAGTTCTCGGCTTCGCCGTTTGGGCGACAACTGTTGGGGCGAATCGTCGGACATGACAATGCGAGACGCTATCCGCCCATGATGGCGCGGCGACGTCTAGTTCCGTGGAACACCAAGCGAACGTAGGTACCAGATGAGGAAGGATAAATGTCTGTCTCGTCGGCGAGCATCTGCATCAGCCGAAGTCCCATCCCCGATTCATGGAGAAGCCGATCGGGTGAATCCGGTTCGGGGAGATCTGGCAGGGTGTCTAAGTCGAAACCTCTACCGTGATCGCGGATTATCACTTCAATGTGATCCTCCGCGACGTTGCAAGTGACCCTGATCTGAGCAGTAGTTCCCGTGCTTTCGTGGGACCGGATGGCATTGGTCGTGGCCTCGGAAACCGCTACCCGAAGATCCTCGATCCGTTCCGGCTCGATGTAGGGGTGGATCTGCGCAGCGCTGGACACCACCAACCGCACCAGCGACACATACTCGGTGAGGGCCGGGATGGCGAGGACAACTTCGCCAGTGTAGGTGCTGTCGGCGTCGGAGCTTGTCGGGTCGGATGCCTCGGAGAGACCTTTGCCTTGGGTCATTGGGTGCCTAGGGTCATTGGGCCGAGACCGCTTCTTGCACGGTTCGATGAAGCTCGAACACACGGTCGAGGTCGCACACTTCAAAAACTCTACGAATCCGAGGCCCGGGTACCACTATGCGCAGGTCGCCGTCAAGGAGTCGTGTTCTTTTGAGGGCACCCACGATCACCCCGAGTCCGAACGAGTCGATGAAGTCAATTCCGCTGAGATCGAGCACCAGACGATGACTGCCTTCGCGCACCTGAGCCATCACGTGTTGACGCAACTCGGGTCCGCCGACGACATCAAGTTCTCCCGCGACAGCAGTGACCGACCACGGCCCCTCGCGAAATGTTTGAGTCAAGTGCACCCCAGAAACCGTATCTGACCAGCACGCGTAGCTGGTTCATACATTGCCGAAGGGCACGGTCACTGTTCCCGGTACATGGCGGCCACCGACGACATCTCGGGGTCGTTGAGAATGGCACCAACAACCGAGACATCGGTTTCCATCTCGTAGACGAGCAGCACGCGGACCACCGAGGCATCCCGGGTAACCGCGACTGTGAGCTGAGCAGGGTCAAGCGATCCGGCATCGACCACCGCGGCGGTGACTTCAGCGTCCGATCCACCGACCGCGGCAACCCGGACCCCCTCACGAGCAGCGTGAGTGAGCATCACCCTGGCACGAACCACCAGTCCGATCTGGGCAATGACCAGCAGCGCGACAACCGCGACCGGGAGAAGCAACGCGAACTCAACGGTTGCTTGGCCCCTGCTTCTGCTACAGCGTCGTGTCACGAAACCCGATCTGCTATCGAGTTGACGACTTTGTTGAGCAGAGACGAGATCTTGCCCGTGGACGTGGCCCAGGCAATCAACATCATCGCCACCGTGGCCGCACCGAGCACCACTAGCGCATACTCGGCAGTCGCCTGACCCCTGTCGTCTTGTAACCGCGCCTTCGCCGCAACAACGACCGTGTACAGGGTGACCTCGATCGCCACCCATTGACGCAATAGCATCCGCTTCCTCCTGTTTCGTACTTTTTCTGATGTGTCGGGGGAAGCGGTTAGTGCTCTGGTGTGCTGGGCCACTGGGCAACTGGGCAACAATGCGTTAAACGACCACACCGAGGTCGCTGAGAGAACCGAGCACCAGCGGAACCAGGGTCAGCAATGCGAATGAGGGAAGCACGCACAACAACAGCGGTCCGAGCATGGCGACCGGCACACGCCGCGCTCGCTCTTGTGCAGCTACACGCCGCCGACGACGAGCCTCGTCACTCACCCGCAACAAGCCTCCTGCGAGCATTGAGCCATCGCGTTCACCGGCATTGAGCGCCGCCACCAGCGGTCGCACCCGATCTCCGAGAGGCGTCATGGCTCGATCAAGGGCGTCGGCGAAGGTCGCCCCGGCTGCCGCTCTCGCCAGCGCACTATCCACGGCTTTGGCAAACGGATCGGGCAACCATGCTTGGCAACGCTGCAGCGTTTCTCTGGGTGTGAGCCCGGCGCCCACCCCCACTAACAAGAGATCCACGACCTCGGGAAGGGTTCTTACCACGTTGGCGTGATCATCGACCTGCGCGCGGCGGCCGCGCACCACCACGACCGCATAGACAAAGAGCAGCGGAACCACCAACACCGGCTGCATAGACCCCACCATCACCACACCAAAGATCACCCCGACGAGCAGCGCCCGCTGCCGAATCTTACTTTTCGTTGAACCACCAGTTGAACCACTAGATGAACCCACAGAGGGGAGTCGCGGCTTGGGCAAAGCCTCCGCTAGTGGCCGCGGCCGGACACGCCAGGGACGAAACCACACCGCACTGAGCACACAACAGCCGACGACGAGAAAAACGCTCATCGGGTCACCGACGCCACAAGCCACCGCATCCACACGAAACCAAGCACATCGAGCACCAGCCCCAGCGCTACGCAAAGTTGACCCAAACCGGTGGTGAAAACCGCCGCGCTGCTCGCAGGATCAAGCGTCAGAAGCAGGATCAAGAAGCCGATCGGCGCCACGAACAGCAACATCGCTGAGGCTCGGGTCTGTGCAGTCAACACCCGCACCTCGTCAACAAGCCCGGCCCGCTCCCGCAGAGTCAACGCGGCACGCTCCATCGATTCCGCCAGCGCCCCACCCGTGACCGAACCGAGGCTCACAACCGCCCGCACCAGATCACCGTCGGGATGGTTCAACTCGCCGGCCCAACGATCGAGCGCCTCGACCAGCCGTTCACCCGAAGCGAAGCGGGTCACCAGAGTGTCGAGCCCCAGACTGTGTAGTGGTGGCACCGATGAAGCCGTCTGGATCGCTTCGTGCAGGTTGCGCCCGCCTCTCAACTCACGCGCCAACACGTCGAGCATCTCGGGAAGTTGGCCGATCGCCACAACCCGCCGACGCTGCTCGGCACGACTCACAGACTCTCCCCGCACCACAGGCACTCCCCGCACAACATTCGCTCCCCGCACCACTGTCACTCCCCGCACCAGAGGGGGCGCACCGTGTCCCCGTCAACCACCTCGACAACGGCTGCTACTTCGCGAGCACCTGACGGTGCGCGTTCAACCTGCACAACAACATCGACCGCAGAACCAATCTGGGCGCGGATCGCATCATGTGGCAGCCCGGTTCCAGCCGACATCACCAACGACGCCAACCTTCGCAAGGCATCAGTCGGAGAATTCGCATGGATCGTGGACAGGCACCCCGAATGCCCGGTGTTGAGCGCCTGAACCAGATCAAGCGCTTCGGGGCCGCGCACCTCACCGAGCACGATGCGGTCAGGACGCATACGCAACGCGTTGCGCAGAAGATCCCGAATCTCCACGGCCCCGACCCCTTCAATTCCGTCGGTTCGGGCCTCCAGACGCACCACATGGGGATGGCGGAGTCGAAGCTCGGCCGCATCCTCGATGGTGATCACCCGAGCTTCAATCGCCACATGCGCTGCCAAAGCATTGAGCAGCGAGGTCTTGCCGGCGCCCGTACCGCCACTGACGATGATGCTGCGCCGGTTTGTGACCAACTCCGCGAGCATCGAAGCGACGGTTGGTGGCCCGAAATCAGCCACATCCTCGGCTCGCAGCACGAACCGCCGAATGGTGACGTAGGGGCCGTCGATGGCTACGGGTGCGGCCACGATATTGACTCGGCTGCCGTCGGCCAGCCGCCCGTCGACCCAGGGCCGTCGTGGGTCGACAATCCGGCCGATCGGCGCGACGATCCGTTCGACGAGCAACTCCAGTTCAGCCTCGCCGAGCACCACACCGCTGGACTCGATTCGCCCATGCCGCTCGAACCAGACCACGCCGGGTCCGTTGATCATGATCTCGCTGATCTCGCGATCAACCAGCAACGGCTCGATGGGACCGAGGCCGGCCAAACGAGCCTCGACCTGCCGATGGAGCGACTCCCGTTCACGGGCACCCAACAATGGGGCGTGGCGAGAGATGGCGGGGAAGATCTCCGCGGTGCCGCCGCCCTGGTCCAAGAGGTCGCCGTGGACCGTTGCGGCGAGATCGAGCATCAGCGCTTCAGCCATCGAGCACCTCGCTCAAGCGGTTCAACGAACGTGGCATCCGGTGCGCGAGCAGTCCCGAGTCGACTGCCCGCGAGACCGCCGGGTCCCAGGGCACAGCAAGGACCTTGTGTCCGTTGAAGACTGCTGTCACGTCGGACAGTCGCAGAGCCCTGCCGGGTTCTTCCACCACGACGACCGAGGTCCCCAGCGCCAACGGCCGAGCGAGCGCAGCCTGAATCCCCAGGTAGCAGGCCCGAATAACCATGACGGCACGGGTTCCGTGCACCAGCCAGGGTTCGGGAGGGCCCGTGCTGCCCGCATCGACCACGACCCAGCGTGCAGACCTCGACAGGAGCTCCGCCGCCAACACGGTCCGCTCGGGATCGATCGCTTCTTGCGTGGCGTTTCCCGCGCCGAGGAGTTGCAGCCGTTCGCCGGCCGGCATCTCGAGCAGGGACAATGCGTCGGCGGACACGTCGGAGGGCGCGAGGAGCCAGTCAGACAGTCCGTCGCCGGTGCCGGGTGGCTGGCCGAGGACCATCGGAAGGTCACCGACGGTGTCGACTAGTAGGGTTTCACGACCTGATGAGGCAATCGTCAGGCCCAGCGCGGCGGCTGTGACTGAGGTACCTGATCCGCCCTTGGGCGACCAGCAAACAATAAACACGACAACTCCCGGAACTCGATGTTCGACGGGGGAAGTCGTATGTCACACCCTAGTTGGGAGGGCGGCGGTGTCAACCGCCGATCGCGCTAGCTCAGACGTCTTTGACCTTGCGGCCCAGCAGCACCAGCAACACGATCAGCACGACACCTAGAAGCAAACGGTTCTTTGACATGCCGATGACGCTATCGAGTGACGGCTGATCCCACACCGTCGGAGTTCCCTGTTTGGCTGTAGCGTCTGGTGTGGAGGTGTCCGAGCGCCTGGTGGGCTCCCCCGCCTTCAAAGCGGGTGGGAGCATCATGTGGGACAATGCCACGGACGCTGGAGACACTAACGTGAGGGTGGACACCGGACTCGTGCCTAGTCACACAGACGCTCGATGGGACAGCCACCTTGAATCTTCACCCCTCGAAGGTGCCCCGACGATTGGGGTCGGGCGGTTCACCGCGACGCGAACCGTGACCGCTCTGTGGGGGGAACTGCTACGCCGATCGAAGCTGGTTGATCTGGTCGTCGCGGCGGTGACGGTACTGGTCGGGCTGTTGTTGCTGTTCGGCGAGGCCGGGGAGGCAGACCCCGAACCGACCGTGGCCGGGTTCGTGTTCGTATTGGCCTCGGGTCCGTTGCTGGTGTTCCGGCGGGTTAACGCGCTTCTGGTGTTGATCGTGGTAGCCGCTGGCGGGATCGGCATGCTCGTCTCCAACGGCAGCGACGCGATCGCACTACCGGCGATGTCGGTGGCTCTCTACACGACGGCTAGGTGGTGGGAGGAGCGCAGGAACCTGGTCTATGGCGGGGCGGTCGGACTGACCTATGCGACTCTGTCTGCGGCGATCGAGACCCCGTTCAGTAACGAGTGGATCGGCAACATGGTCGTGGTGCTGTTTCCGTTGGCGGTAGGCGAGATCGCACGAACACGAGCTGCTCGGATCCAGTCGAGGGTCGAGGCCCAGACAAAGGCCAAGGTCGAGGCGGAGCGGCGCCGGGTCGCTCAGGACCTCCACGACGTCGTGGCCAACGGACTGTCGGTTATAGCCGTGCAGTCGGGAGTGGCCGCGCATCTGCTGGATCGAGACATCGATCAGGCACGCAAGGCGTTGGAGGCGATCAACGCCGTAGGCAAGCGATCACTGGAAGACCTAAGAGATCTTGTCGGCTTACTGCGATCAAGCGAGGAGATCAACCTGGTGCCGACCCCTGCCGATCCCGACGACTTCTCCTCGCTGACCGAGCGTGCGGGCCAGGCCGGGGTGACCGCTCAGATCGAGATGGAGGGGTGCTTCCCCGACGACGTACCCGATGCGTCGGTGGTCGCCGTTCACCGCATCATCGGGGAGGCGTTGACTAACGTCGCCCGGCACGCGGGTGCTGTGCCTGCACTGGTAACGATCCGACACGGCGACGACGAAGTGGGCGTCGAGGTGCGGAACAATCGATCGGCCATGGACATCGCGCCAGTAGCGTCCACCCGGGTGGGGGTCATCGGGATGACCGAACGGGCCGAGACCCTGGGCGGCACACTGCGGGCCGGCCCAACGACAGGCGGCGGGTTCGAGGTGGTGGCCTTGATCCCCTATCGACGGCGGACCCGATGAGCAACGTGATCAAGGTGTTGGTGGTAGATGACCAGGAGTTGGTCCGTCAGGGCTTTGCCAATCTGGTTGACGGCGAACCGGGAATGGAACTGGTCGGAGAGGCCTCCGGCGGGTACGAGGCCATCGACAAAGCCTTCAGTCGGCGCCCGGACGTCATCTTGATGGACATCCACATGCCCGACCTCGATGGGATCAAGGCCACCGAGCGCATCATAGGTGACGACCGAATGGCCGACACAAAGGTCTTGGCGCTGACAACCTTCGATCTCGATCACTTCGTGTATGGGGCGCTGAGAGCGGGGGCGTCAGGATTCTTGTTGAAGGACATCGCTCCCCGGCAGCTGATCGACGCAATCGAAGTGGTCAACAAGGGTGAGGCCCTGATCGCCCCATCTGTCACAAGCCGATTGATCTCGGAATTCGTAGCTCGCCCGACCCCTGCTGAAGACAACGGGGTGCTCGATGAGCTCACGGCCAGAGAGCGCGACGTCCTCGCTGAGGTGGGCCGCGGCTTGAACAACAACGAGATCGCCGAGCGACTCTACATCTCACCACTGACAGCCAAGACCCATGTCAGTCGCATCCTGACCAAGCTCGGCGCCCGAGACCGGACCCAGTTGGTGGTCGTTGCCTACGAGACCGGGCTTGTCACTCCCGGCCAACAACCCGGTGCCTCGGGCCACGTGAGCTGACCGACCCGGCTTCAACCGATAGCCAAATTACTCCGATCGGAGTACGCGACATCTCCTGTAGGCGGATGGCTGATGCCGGATCCTGAGTCACAGTGTCTGGCCATGGTGGACAAAAGCGCGCTCCGAACAACCGACCGCACATTTTCCGGAGGGAGCACAGGACCGGCAGCCGACAGCCGGCTGACGATCCCGACCGGCGGGAGACGAAGGTGAAGTTCCCGCCGACGCAACCCCGACTGGGTCCATGACATCGGCAACACGATGCCCCAACTGAGGACAGCAGACGTGGTCCTCAGACAACTGAGACTCACCGGACTAATGATCATCGTGGCTGCGGTGGCGCTCCCGTTGGTGTGGTTCGTCCCCCTGCTCAACACCGAGACCACCGCGTCCTACATCTACGGCCAGTACGCCGGTGCCGTGTCGCTGGTTCTGATGGCGTTGGCGCTGTTCTTGGCCACCCGGTTCCGAGGCATCGAGACGGTGTTCGGTCCGATGGACCGCGTCTACGTTCTCCACAAGTGGCTCGGGGTCGTCGCTATCGGCACCGGCATCTACCACTTCACCGCCTTCGTCGAGACCCCCGAACTCGATACCCCGACCCAACTGTCAGAACAGATCGCCGAGCTGGCGAAAGAGATCGGCATCGTCGCCTTCTTCACCCTCGTCCCGCTGGTGATCCTGTCTCTGCTCACCGTGGTGCCCTACAACATCTGGAAATGGTCGCACCGCCTCATCGGTCTCGCCTTCGCCGCCGCGGCGATCCACTTCATCTTCGTCACCAAGTCGTTCTCCACCCTTGATCTGCCCGGTCTCTACCTCACGATGTTCTGTGTCCTTGGAGTCGGCTCCTATCTGTACCTCCTGATTCCGCGCATCCTCGGGGTGGATACCGTGAGGTACCGGGTCGCCGAAATCGTCAACCACGCCGACGTGACCGAGATCCGGCTCCAACCCGACGGTTCGGGGATCAGCCACCGCGCCGGCCAGTTCGCGTTCCTCAACTTCAGCACCGGCGGCTTGCGCGAGATACACCCGTTCACGATCGCAAGCGAACCCAACGACGACAGAGAACTCACCTTCATGGTCAAGGGCCTGGGCACCTACACCAAACGACTCGAGACGAAGCTCCCCGTCGGCGCCCGGGCCCGAGTCTCGCGAGCCTTCGGCCACTTCTGTCCAACCTCGACAACAACCTCTCAGGTATGGATCGGAGCTGGCATCGGCATCACCCCCTTCATCGCCTGGGCCCAGTCTTTGGAGTCGGACTGGTCGAGCCCGACCCGGCTCTACTACTGCGTCCAGGCCCACGACGAGGCCCTCCATCTCACCGAGTTCCAGGCCGTCGCCCGAGCCACCCCCAACTTTGATCTGATCCTCATCGCCTCGGACCGAGACGAGCGGCTAACCGCCAGCCGCATCGCCTCCGAGGTCGGCAAGGACTTGTCCTCAGCGGAGGTGTACTTCTGTGGCCCATACAGGATGCGGGAATCCCTGAAGGCCGGTCTGGTCTCGCACGGACTGCGGCGATCGAATTTCCACAACGAGGCATTCGAGATGCGCTCCGGTCTCGGACTCACCTCTATCATTCGGCGGGTTGCTCGACTCGTACGCCCCACCGGGACCTAGACCAACGAACCATTTTCTGGGATGTGACCTTATTGGAGTCCGTCGGACGATCCACACCGTCGAGAGTTTCCTGTTTGGCTGTAGCGTCTCGTGTGGAGGTGTCCGAGCGCCTGGTGGGCTCCCCCGCCTTCAAAGCGGGTGGGATGGGTGATCCCTGTCCGGCGGGTTCGATTCCCGTCCACCTCCGCCACGATTCTCCTCAAAATACCCAATGAACTGCTGGATCCGAGCTGCCTCACAGCGGTGGATTCAACCATCCTCGCCAATGGCAGCGTCACCGTGGTTGATGCGCACGGTCGCAGCTGGGAGGTGGCCCCATCAGAGGCAGCGGGCAGCGTTCAAATTCCGGACGAAGGTGTCGTGGTGTGCTCGCGCGGGGATCGGCTTTGCCTTGCTTGTTGAGGTGAGGTCTATCTTGATAGAACCTGCGCATCGCGAGCCGGTGGTTCCGGTGCATTTGGTGGTCGCTTGGGTGCACAACAGGAGGCAGCCGTGTGCTGCCGCTGCGGTGAAGAACTCATCGCTGGGGTGATTATAGTTGTTGTTTGCGCCGACGCTGACGAGTACAGCCTCCGGGTCTAGCAATTCCAACAGTGTTGCCTGGCCAGTGTTCGATCTTGAGATGGAGCCTCCGTGGTGTGGCCACCTAACGATTGATCGGGTGGGCAGGTGCGCTTTTACTTGCCGCCAGGTCTCCAAGGGCGCATCGCCGCCAACAACTACTGTCTTGCCTCCCGATTCGATCACGACGATTCCGCTCGCGAGGTTGGCATCACCGTGCGCGACCGCTCTGATCACCTGAGGATAGGTTGGCGCAAGCAGTCTCCATGTCATGGATCCCAAGGTCTGAGGCCCAATGTCCGACTGGGCACGTACAACCTGGTCTGAGTATTCGAGCGTCCGTCTGAGCAGTGCCCTCACCTTGGTCTCGGTGTCCTCGGATTCGTCTGAGCTGCGTGGTATCGCAAGGAGGGTGTCGTGGTTGAAATAGAGCGAGCCGGTGAAGTGCCCCGGGAGATGCGCCAGCACGTCGAGGACACCGCCGAAGTGATCGATATGGGAGTGCGTGACGACCACGGCTGTGAGTTCGGCGTAGCCTAGCTCTTCGAGCGCCGCTAGCGCCTTGAGGTGGTGGCGCTCGTTGCAATCGATCAGTAGCGCTTGTTTCGTGTCGTGGTCAACGGCGACGGTGCAGTCGCCTTGGCCCACATCGACAATAACAACGGTTGCAGGCATCGGTGGGACTTAGACCTGCGGCAGGTCTGTCGTGCCGCCTTCGAGGTCGAGAACCTGCCACGACATCGGCTGAAACTCGAAACTTGCACCTGCAATGTCTTCGACGGAGTCGATTCCGCGGGCGTCGAAGGTGGCGCCATGTCGGACCATCCATCCCGGCATGCGTGGCGGCACTTCAATGGTGACGCCATTGCTTTGGGTGACCCCGTTGACCCAGATACGGACTCTTGAATCCGGCTTGACCTCGAGCACTGCCCCGAGGCGTGGCACATGTGACGTGCCTGCTTCGGCCGCGGGGCCCTCAACCGGGTATCGGATGATGCCGTTAGGGTCGGTATGCCCGGCGAGCAGCCTGACCGCTTGGGTTTGGAACGTCTTGTCGACGCCGTATTCCTGCCATACCGCCTCCTCGATCCGGTTCAAGACATCACCCAGTGTTGAAGTGTCGTGTGCGGCGTCGCAAGCCTCGCGGCCTAGCTCTCCGAGCCGATGAATCGTGGACTCTGATGCCGGCACGGGGAACGACTGCATGAGGTGCGCGGGGATGTTTCGGTCGATTCCATGGCACGCGACGTACGCGCTAGCGAACCCTGACCCCAAGATGGCGAGCAACGCATACAACAGGTCATGGTTCGACTCCTCCCTAGGCGCGACGCAGCGGATGCTGTTGGTGCAACCGACGCCGAGCCGATCGACCGCTACCCGAAGGCGCCACGGGTTGTCGGCACTCCGCGCTGCGGACACGAGGACTTTGGGCCGATTGATGACCTCCTCGCCCCGAGCGCCTTGAAAGTCCTCAGGGAAGCGGCGGCGCTGCAGTCGGGAAGCGTCTGTGTGTCCATACGGTGTTACATGTCCGAACTTGGCCAGGTACAAGATGTTGCCACTGTCCCCGTCGTCGGCTCCTGGGAGTGGCTGCTGGCCGCTGCGCACGATCGCGACGGTGTCGAGGGCGTGTGTCGGTGCCTTGAGCTTTGGCCGCTTGAGGACATCGGAAAGCGGAGCCGACGAGTCTTCAACCACGAAGTTCGTCCGGGGTGGCTCTCCGCGGGTGAACTGTTTCATCTCATTGCGCCATACCTGTCTGACGATTCTCTTGCCGACTACGGAGCTTTCGTTGTTTCTGCGTGCGAACAACACGGTTGGAGACTGTTGAGACTTCGGGAAAGTGGATTCGGGGAGTCTCCAAAGCTCGAAGATCTCGAACTGTTTATGAATCCGGTCGCGGGTGTCTCGACTGTTGTCGGAGGACAGCCACGAGGTCGGGATGATCGCTCCTAGCAACCCGCCCGGTGCCAGATGTCGCGCGGCCCAGTTCATGAACTCGTCGGCCTCTTGGTGCCGCTTGTCGTCGGAGGTGAACCTCCAGGGCGGGTTCATCACGATGATCCGAGGGGTGTGCGGCAGCGTCTCGACCTTGAGAGTGTCCACTGTCTCGATGGCCCATCCGTTGCCGACGGGCTGTGCCTTGAGCAGCAACGCAAGCCGGGCGATCTCGCTGGCGAAACGATCCTTGTCCTGGCCACGAAAATGTATCCGGAGGTCTTGGTGTCGAGCGTCGAGTGACCAGTCGTGCGGTTGCAGCTTGGACAGGCGGTCGTGAGCGGCAACGAGAAGCGTTCCAGATCCGCACGCCGGGTCTAGCACGTATCGGTCCTCGGGATCGATGAGTTCCACGGGCAAGCTCTCAAGCATGCGGGCTGCGAGGGCGGGTGGTGTGTAGTAGATGCCGAGTTCGCGTTGGATGTCATCGTCAACCAGTGCTTGCTCGTAGACGTGGCTGAGAACCGCCGGGTCCATACTGCGGTAGTTGATGCCAAATCCAAGCTGGATGGTCAGATCGTTGAGGATGCGCCGTTCAATTGGTGTCGCGTTCTTGAGCCACTTAAAGGCCGCGGGATGTCTCGCCGCTGCTTCCTCAACGGTTGCTTCGGCAGGCAGTTGAGCATCCGAGGCGGCATACGGATCGGTACGACCGCAGTCACGAATCACGAGTGCCGTCAACGCGCCAACCACCAAACGGGCTGCCTCTAGGTGGGCTCTTGGCTCATCTGTAGCAGCATCGGCGCTGCTAGTCGTCAGCTCAGCGCTCGCCATGGCAAGCGCATCACCGACAATGGGACCCAGATGCTCAGAACTCTTGGACTTGGCGTCCGCTAAGAAGTCGACGGGAATGTCGAATAGAGGCGGCTGCCGCAACCCGGTCTTGATCCCGGTGGCGGCATCTGGGGAGATCCATGTCCTCAACTCGGTTACCGACTGTTCGTCGACTGTGCACCAGGGTTTGAGTTCGCCGGGTTCGGCGATCAAGAGGTCGAACCTGCCGTTACGTGGTGTCAAGACATAGGGGGCGCCCAGGGCACAGGCGACTCGATGAGCCAGTTCGATGCCGTCGAAGTGGACAACAATCACTGCCGTCGACATGTCCAGAGGGGCACGACGACTGAACGCGACTAGGCCAGCTGACTCAACACGTTCGAGTTCGGGAACTAACACGGGATAGTCCTCGCGAAGTGTCTCGTGTTGGTAGCCGACAGCTCTTAGAAGGTCTCGGGCGCGCGCTAGCGCCGAGGCAGCCATCGCTAGCTCGTCACCGTGACACGCCCAGCAACAGGCCAGGAGCACCCACGACACGAAGATGGTCCGAGGGCCTCGACGAAGAGCCTGTCATGAGTGTCGTTCATCGTTGCCTACCCCGTGGGTTCGTAGAGGTGCCGACCTTCCAACCCAACTCTAGTTGCGCGGAAGCAAGATGGAGCAGCCTCGAGCCCAGAAGGGATCTGGTACGGTCCGGCATCCGCGGCGAATACCTGCTGCGATTGCGCGAGGCCTACGTCGCGAGATCTGCCGCTTGTAGTGGACACAACGGTTGGTGGCTCGGTGATGGAGCAAGCCTCCTTTGTTGAGTCTGGGGTTGTGGGACAACTCACACGAACAACAGCAGCCTGGTATGTCGCATGGCATACGCTGTTCCGCCCACTGGGCGGTTGTTGATGGTCGGGCGGATCGATGCGAAGATGCTCCAGGTTATGTTGCGGCTCAGTTGGGCGGGTCACGGTCGCGAAGTGTTGGCTCATGCAGGGACATCAAACGCGAGGACGGTGAGTATGACCTCTCTGTTGAGATCGTCACGATGTCCCAGGATGAACCTGAAGCCAGTCTCTGAGTCGTAGGTGACTTCCCTTTTGAAGTTGGTGTGAGCCCTGACAACATCAGGAATCTTCTCAAGCACAGTAGACATCTGCCTATCACGATTGAAAATAAGTAGAGCTGTCTTGGTGTCTCTCCAACTCGTGTAACTAAGCAACTGGTCCAGCGCTGCTTTCATGGCGGTTGCTCCGGTCCAAAATTTGCACTCAGCGATGAACAAGTTTCGGCCGTCGACACGAATGAGGATGTCCGTCTTGCCCTCGAAGTTAAATGTCTCACCTGTGGCTTGGCCTTCGTAGTGCCCGTTAAGCTGGACCAAGAAGTGTTGTCTCAAGTCCTCTTCGCTCATTCCTTGAAAGGCTTTCGGACTACGCTCCATCACTAGCACCATGTTGGAGACCACTGAGAGGATATGCTCATATTCGCCCATACCGAGAGCTGGTTCGGGCTCATATGAATCTGATGTCGCCGTTGGAAGTCGAGGCACTATCCGTCGCTTCACTTCTGATGGAGAGTATGTCGTTGGCACATCTGAACGCCTAAGCGCGAAACCTAAGCTCTCTACGATGTTTCTATCATGAAGCAGTTTCTTTCGGCGCTCTGAAATGAGCCGATCTACCTTTTGTTCAATGCTGTTGTTGAATTGGTTGACGTCGCTTTCTATCCATTCCAAGTACTTCTTGAGACTACTTAGATCACGTCCAAATTCATCACCAATTCTTGCAGTGTCTGTGACTGTTCTGTCATAAACAAATGCAACATCATTTGATTGAACTCTGGCACGAGGTGGATTATAGTCAAACCTCGAGGGACTACAATGTAGGAGTTCCCGGTCACCTTCAAACGGCACAAACAGTGCGACACGGGTGCCTGTCACATATCTTGGTCTGCCTCGATCATATACTGCATAATCAAACCTCTGACTGACATCAATCTGTGCATCGCCATAATCGGCTTGGATACCGCCCTCATCAATACTCACCGGTTCAAACGAATATTTCGCTACGAAGTACTGGCAGAGATCCGCGGGTGATGAGTTAAGGAGTTGGTTCTCGTCTAGACCCGCTACTTCCTTGGAAATAGTTTGCTCTCGAGAATTCAACACGTCTCGCAGTTCTGTTCTATTGAACAGTAAATCAGCCATTATGATTCGGCTCCTACACGAAGCGCTGGCTCAGAGCCGTCTTGATGGTTGTCGGTAGAAATAGCCCATCCCTCGGGCAACTCCCTCCTGATCGAATCTAACGCTTCTACCCGACGGAGCGCTTTCTTGATGTGATGCACGTAAGGGTTGCGGCCAATGCACCGTCGACGGGTTGGGGCGAACCGGCCACTGGAACTCTTACTTGCTTCACCCGTGAACTGCTCTGCGTTAGGCGGGGCGCTTGCCGCAGCGTGCTCCATGGCAGGGGCTAGGGAGGAGCCAAGGTTGGAGAATAACATAGCTGTGATACTAGTTGGGTCGTATGACAACGCAATTGTGTGCTGGAGCACTGCGGCACCTGAGGCAGCGAGAATACAACGCTGGTGTGTGTCCCTGGTGTCACGCAATTCAGGCAACCGAATCTCGGGCATGTCGACGGGCTTACCGCGGCTTTATGCTAGCCGTCGATCGTCCCTGTCTCGACAGTCTCTATGATCTCCCCGTCTGTGGTGATGTTGTGCTGGCGGTTTGTGAGGGCGTCGCGCAGGATCATGAAGATTCGATCCTCCGCTCTGACGGACACTTCGAAGCTGTGCCGTGGTAGCGCGACCAGTCTAAAGCTCATACCTCGGACGCCGCGACCGTTCACCGGATACGCGAGATCCTCAGGCGTGGTGAGAACGGTTCCGTGGGGAAAGTCGAGTTCATAATGCTTCTGCTCTGGCGTTCCTCCGTGAGCCTCCTCTGCCAGTTCCACCAGTGTCTTGTCGCCGACGCTGGGAATCGAGACCTTGAGCAACCGCGGCATGGATGTCTTCTCTCCGGTCTCGTCGTTTGATTCTGGGATCGGCTCGGCACGACGGAAGCCCACATCGAACATCGCAAACCCGTTGTCAATCTTGACTTCGCCTCGGACATCGGTGATGCCATCACCCCAGTCCTCATCGGTGGGCTTACGCAGTTCGATGAGCCCGATACCTTTTGCGATTGCCAGATCTCTGGCGGGTCTGGTGAACCCTGACTTGGAGACGATGACACCCTTGCTCAAGGCAGTGTCGTGCACAATAGACGCCAGTTCTCTCACATGAGAGATCCCGACTCTGTGTTTCCACCACTTGCAGGACACAGCTGTCCGATACTCGTTCAAGCCATCGCTGAAACTTGTGAGAACATCGACCTGATGGCTCACGCCTATGGGACCCTCCACAACGCATGATCGGCCCCAGCACACGATCTCGACGCCAGCTGCTCGCCCAAGCACCTCGAAGATGTCCCGGACCAGCTTCTCGTAGCCCTGCCAACCGAGACCATCCGCATCGGGAACGGGTCTCTTCGGGGTGTCATCGATCAACTCAGCATTCGTCATATTGGTTAGCGCGTTCCGGCTTGGGTTTCGTGGGCGGGGGTGGGGGAGAGGGCTTCGGTTAGGGCTTGGATTTCGGTTAGGGCGGATTGGAGGTCTTCGGCGATCTCGGCGGCGAGGATGTCTGGAGGTGGGAGGTTGTCGGCGTCTTCGAGGCTGTCGTCTCGCAGCCAGAACAGATCGAGGCTGACCTTGTCACGGGCGATCAACTCGTCGTACGTGTAGCGCTTGAACCGTTCGGACTCCGCACGTTGGTGGCGAGCGTCGGCCCGGTAGCAGGCGACGAAGTCGTCAAGGTCGGCCCGCGTGAGCGGGTTCTGTTTGAGGGTGAAGTGCTTATTGGTGCGCAGGTCGTAGACCCACAGCTCACGGGTCCATGCGTCCTCGGCGCCCTCACGGCGGCAGAAGAACAGCACGTTGGCCTTCACACCCTGTGCATAGAAGATCCCGGTCGGCAACCGCAGCAGTGTGTGGACCTCGCAGTCGTGCAACAAGCGGCGGCGGATCGTCTCGCCGGCACCCGCCTCGAACAGCACATTGTCGGGCACCACCACGGCCGCATCCCCGCCGATCTTCAGCAGGCTCACCACATGCTGGACGAAGTTGAGCTGCTTGTTCTTCGTCGTTGCCCAGAAGTCCTCACGCTCGTAGCTGTCCGACGACGACCGGCCGAACGGCGGGTTGGTCAGCACCATGTCGAACGGCTTGCCGGGAGCGTCACGCAGAGCATCGTCCACCACGATCGGCGAATCGGATTCGGGGCTCTCGATACCGTGCAGCAGCATGTTCATGGCGCACAACCGGGCCGGTAGGTCGGCGATCTCCCAACCGGTGAACGCACCCGAGCGCAGGTGAGCGACCTGGTCGGGTTCCAGATGCGGGAACCGCTCGACGATCGACCGGTACGCTCCCAGGAAGAAACCGCCAGTGCCACAGGCAGGGTCACAGATGCGGTCGTCGGGCTCGGGCTGCATCACATCGACGATGGCGTTGATGAGCGCCCGGGGCGTGAAGTACTGGCCCGCTCCCCTGGCGCCCTCCTGGGCGGTCTTCTCGATCAGGCCCTCGTAGGCGTCGCCTTTGAGGTCGGCGTCGTAGCTCATCCACTCGTGCTGGTCAATGAACTCCTTGATGAGCTGTTCCAGCTTGGCGGGCGTCTGGATGCGGTTGCGGGCCTTGTGGAAGATCACGCCGAGCATGTCCTCACCTGCGCCGAGCGCGGCCAGTGCATCGCTGTAGTGGGCTTCCAGATCCGCACCCGACCGGTTCAGCAACGACTGCCAGCCGTGCTCGACGGGCACGATGCGTTCGCCTCCGAGCATCTCGTGCTGCTCGTCGGCCATCTTGAGGAACAGCAGATACGTGAGCTGTTCCAGGTAGTCGCCGTAGGACAGGCCGTCGTCACGCAGCACATCACAGAAGTCCCACAGCTTCTGCACCATCGCCTTCGGGTCTTGTGCGGTCACCGGCGCGCGCTCACAATGACCGATCAATCACATCGTCAATATCAGACCGAAGTCTCATGGGGTCAGCATAAGGAAGGTGACACCAACGTTCGAGCAATGTCGAAGCATCCGCTCGAACGCTTGAGGAGGGCAGTTCCGCCGTCGGATGCTCAGACTGTCCAGCCACGGACCGATCACCCGATTCCGCACGATGCACTACATCACCGGATGGTTGCCGTTCTGCTGGACGATCACCTTGTCCCATGACCCCAATCTATGCCACATGACGCATCAGAGGTGTCTCTGATGACAGTGGCGGCGTAACGAAGCTTGCGCGGAAGGCGCGCAGTTCGATCTCCGTCCTTGATCCCTCCGGTAGACCGTTTCTCGGAAAGCCGCGTCGTTGAACCCGACAGAATCTGAAATCGCATCGGTTGAATCACTAACACCACCGAGAGCAGCAACTCGAAAGCGCGGTCCCACCAGAAAAACTCAAACGTCAACGGCCTGATGGCAGCCCGAGCAAGGGCACAATTGAAACTGGTGACACCAGAAGACTTCTTCGAGGACGACCTCGTCTCAGACAGGTACTTGCTCAACCACGAGCTATTGAAGCGTGTGCGCGCTGGTACATACAACGACCGGTCTGACGTGGAGGTCGCCACCGCGTTGCTACGGTTGGCGCATGACGAGCTTGAGGCCTACGGTACGGACGAACAGCAGCGCACCGATGAGCATGGCATTCGGCTCATTCTGAGAACGAGCTGGCAACTGTCGAAACGCCTAGATATAGTCCTCGACCTGCCTTTCAGCGACTATCGCACGTTTCGGTCTCATTGGATGGCCAACGACGGCTATGGCAGTTGGCAGGCTCGGCGCGACATACTGAATGAACTCTTTGAGCCGGTCCACCTTCAACTCGCGCAACTAGAGGACGACGAACTCGGATCGGCGCTGGCAAAGCCTGTCACAAGCCATCCAGGCACAGGATGGTCCCGTGTTGATACCGAGATCAACGAAATACGGCGCCATTTTGGGTCCGCTCGAAGTCCGCAGGACTACCGCAATGTTGGTAACGACTGCGTAGCGGTCTTGGAACGGCTCAGCGAGGTTGTGTTCGATCCAGAGCGCCACCTCAGGGAAGGCGAGCGGGAGCCACCCGTCGCTAATACGAAGGATCGGCTCGGCAGGTTCGTGGACAACGCCGCTTCCGGACCAGCGAATGCGGAGATCAGAAAGGTGGCCCGGGCTGCCATCGAACTAGCCCAAGCCATCAAGCACCAGGGTGAGCCGACGAGAAGGAATGCCGGGATCGCTGCAGACTCGGTGATCCTGCTCGCGAATCTTCTCCGCCGACTTGCTGAGAAATAACCCCTACTCAAAGTGCTTACATCACGCGGACCGACAACTAGGACTTGTGGTCGCCCGATGACGGAGCCAATCGGCCTGGCAACGCGTCAATCGATTTTCGGATCTTGTCGAGTTCCTTATGTTGCGCCTTTACTGCCTGAGAAATCTCGTCGAGCGGCGTCGCAGTTATCTCTGGCATTGATCTACGCGCACCGGAACCGCCAAAACGCATGTTGGATCTCCGCCTACGAAAGCCCCAAGTGCTCTCGTGGGAGATTTCGAATCCCGTCGCGTCCAGTGCTTCGACAGTCTGCGGCAACGGGCTACCGAAGAAAACCACGTAGCGCTGGTCTGGGGCCATGTCGCCAAAATCTTCAATCGGACCGAGTAGATATTGCCGGGTTTTGCCCCCGTCAGAAGCGATGCCTGTACTGTCCCACGGGATCGGCGGCTCGCACTTGATCCGTACCTGCTTCGCGACTCGGTTCCCGGTATTGGTCAGTTCAAGATAAAGGCCGCCGCTGAACAGCAACCGCAGATTCACTCGTGGACGGCTTCGGTATGCCCAGTACCACAACGCTCCTAAGGCAGCCAACCCTTGAACAATCCCCTCACTCCATTCGGATCCGACCAACCACACGATCAAAGCCGCTAGTGCGACTCCGACTGCAACGAACAACCACCCCGCAATGCGCTTCGCTCGCGATCTCGGTTCCATTGATGTTTCCCTTCGAGACGGCTACTGATTCGCTTTTGAAATCTACGACGCTTCGGACGCGCTGACTCATTCTTCAGGCTGGGCTCATTGTCCAGGTTCTTGCAGAACGAGTTGGCCGGAAAAAGCCCGCATTAGCACCGAGCGCCGGAGAGCACGCGCTCGCTCAAGTGCTTGACGAACTGAGGTCTCACACTCCGACGACTGCTGGAACTGCTCCTGGAGTCGAGTGACGATGTCCTTTTGCTCGGCTCGGGGCGCGACGGCAATGGGAAATCGTGCGAGGCCCTGTTTGCCGAGATGTCGGATATTGACACCGCGGCTTGCCTCGCCGAAGCGTCCCGTCATGGCCGCCATGTAGCAGTACCAATACAGGTAGTCCGGGTCGATGTCGCGAGCTTGTAAGCGCAGCAACGTGTTTTGGAAGCAGCAGTCCTCGATCTCACCCCACCACACCGCGGGTTTACCCACTTCGTTGGGGCTGCCGGATGCTTCGTTCAACAGCAGATCGCCTGGATGAAGTCGGAAGGTCTCAAAGTCGCTCGTGTCGAAGTTCATTTCCTTGACGTCGTCAAGATTGATCCCACCCCAAGTGACATTCGCGGCACGAAGGTACGGACGCATCTGCGACCCCGAGTGGTGCTGAGGTGATCTCTGACGGCCGAGATGTACATCAGCAACCTCACCAATTTCCTGCTGCTCCCAACTCTCGGGGAGGCTTTGATCGACGTAGAAGGCGGTCCTCAAGATCGACAGCCTCAGCGCCGCGACAGAATTCAAGCTACTCCGGAGCGAGGTCTCGAAGGCATCGAGGCGGGAGAAGTGCTCTTCGATGGCGGCGACGATGTGCTCCTGCTCGGCTACGTCCGGCAACAGAATCGGGAGTTGGCGCATTGCTCGTTGAGTCAACTTCAACCGTGTGGTGCCCGTCACATGATCCCCGTAGGGCATCCAGTCCAACTGGTATTTGAGAAACTTGTTCGTCGCTAGATCAGAAATCGCTCTCAGCACATGCGCGTGGTTGTTGACCCATGCTGGACCATCAATCATGTACGCTTTGCGCTTGGCCGGGTCAAGGAACGGTGCCCCGTCCTCGCCGAGAAGCAGCAATTCCTCATTGAAGATGGGCTTGTCAATCCAGCCGGCTTGACCGGTCGCTCCAAAGTACGGCACATTTCCCTGTCTCTTGTCTCGTTCGCTTTTCTTCACTGGCACGCGCTTCGAATCGAAGATGTCGACGATGTTCTCAAGCGTGGTCAGTGCCCAGCCGGGGGGTAGGTCGGTGGTCATGCGGCTAGGGCCTGGGTGAGTTCGTTGAGTAGGGCTTCTAGTTCGGCGCCAAAGAGTTGGCGGGCTTTGCCGAGGCCGCCTTGGGTGCTGAAGGGGGGTCCCATCAACTCGGCGGGGGTGATGCCGAGGGTGGTGGCGATGCGGGCTTTGATCAGGTCCAAGTAGGCCACCTGCTCCTCCGAGAACGAGCGGCCAGCGTTCGACTGCTGTAGCAGCCATGTCTCGAAACGGTCGTTCACTAGCTCGGGGAAGGCAACCAACTCGTCAGCCTCGCCAAGGGCGTACCTCACAAGGCTCACCAAATCGGTGCTGACTCGGTGGGCCGAACCCCGCACCTTCGAAGCGTCGAGGGTCTCGTAGGCCTCCCACAGCGCCTCCGGGGTCCAACGATGCGGAGGCCGCGAAATCGCGTTGGCCAACTCCTTGATGTCCTTGTAGCTGAGGCCCCCGCCGTACGGCTGGCTGTATAGCACCTCCAGCGCGGTGATCTCGTCCCTGTTGTCCTCGATGAACTGCCGCCAAGACTCGACCTGAGACCGGGCACGGTCGGCCGCCTCCCGAGAGAACTCACCGGAGATCACCGAGTCCTGCGACGCCGTGTCGATCACCTGCTCGTAGCTGCGCCTCACATCGATCAGCTTCTCCCGCAGCGCCGAGTTGCCTGCCAGCGGCTTCAGCGCCTCACGGATCATCGACTTGCCGGCAGCCTTGACCTGATCGGCTGTCGGATCACCGTCAGCTTCAGCCGTAGCTGCCGCGTACTGGCGGTCGACGTCGAGAGCGTCCACCATGCCGCGCACCAACTCCGTCAGCCCGACTCCGGCCACCTCCTCAACCTCGGCTCGATCTCCTGTCGTCATCCTCCGGTGAAGCCGGGTGAGCCGAGACGCCACCGACGACACCACCTCTGGATCGACCGAGCCGATGCCGATCTGGTTCAACAGCCGGTCGAAGCTCACATGACGCTGGCGTTCGAGCGGCACAGTGTCGTGCAGTTCGGCTTCGGTGACACCAACGGCATCCACGATCACGAAGCGGTCTTTGACCACGGCATCGGGCGTGACTGCACGCAGCTGGTCGCCGTCCATCACCCGCACGCCCCGCCCCTTCATCTGCTCGAAGAAGTTGCGGCTGCGCACCATCCGCATGAACACCACACACTCGATCGGCTTCACATCGGTGCCGGTGGCGATCATGTCAACCGTTACGGCGATGCGGGTCTCGTAGCTGGTGCGGAACTGCTGCAACAGCTCCTCAGGCTTGTTGCCGGCGTCTCCCGAGCGGTAGGTGATCTTCACCGCGCCCTCGTTGCCAAGCCCGAACTCCTGCCGGACAATCTGCACGATGTCGTCCGCGTGGCTGTCGTCCTTGGCGAAGATCAACGTTTTGGGGACGTGCTGCAGCAAGCCGTCATCCCTGCGATCGCGGTCGGGGAATATCTCCGGCAGCGAATTGTGCAGCGTGCGGACGACCGTGCGGATCTGATCGGGTGCCACGACCTTGCGGTCCAGTTCGGCGGCGCTGTAGTCGATGTCCTCGTCGACTTTCTCCAAACGGAGCTGGCGGGTCTCGCGGTCACGGAACTCGGTCACGAACTCCGCGGGGACCGTGCTGCCGGACTCGGTGATCTCGGTGCGGATGCGGAAGATGTCGAAGTCGACATTCACCCGGTCGGCCACCGCCTGGGCATGGCCGTACTCCATCACGATGTTCCGGTCGAAGAAGGCGAACGTCTGGATCCCCGGCGTGGCCGTGAGCCCCACCAAGAAAGCGTCGAAGTACTCAAGAACCTGGCGCCACACGCCATAGATCGAACGGTGGCACTCGTCGATGATGATCAGGTCATAGGACTCGATCGGCACTGCCGGGTTGTAGGCCACATCCACCGGCGCGGTCGGCGCCGTCTCAAAGCCGCTCTGCTCATCGACCGCTTCGTCCAACTCATCATCACCTTTCAGGATCGAATGCAGCCTCTGGATGGTGCAGATGTGGACCTTCGTGGCCACCTCGTCTGCCATGTCGAGACGTGAAGACGTGAGTTGGCGGACGTTGTAGAGATCAGTGAACTTACGCCTGTCATCGGGGGTGGCGAACCCCTGGAACTCCCGGAATGCCTGCCGACCAAGATTCGCCCGATCAACCAGAAAGAGAATCCGCTGGGCTCCCGCGTGTTCCAGCAGGCGATAACAGACATTGGCGGCAGCAAACGTCTTGCCAGAACCGGTGGCCATCTGGATCAAGGCCCGAGGACGGTTCTCCCGGAACGACTGCTCAAGATTCCCGATGGCTTCGGCTTGGGCAGGCCACAGGTGCGCTGTTCCCGCACCCGCATCGAGTTCAGGCAGGAGCGGGACACCAGCGCGCAGACCAGCGCCACGGCCGTTGATATTGTCCTCGTGCCAGCGGGCCAGCGTCTCGGGTCGATGGAAGGTGTAGACCCTCCGACTGGCGGGCACAGGGTCCAGCCCGCTTGTGAACCGAGTCTCAGCGCCGGTCGACTCATAGCCGAACGGCAGCGCACCACCAACCTCGAACGCCGGCAGTTCATTGGGGTAAGCGATGCGGTACTTGCGGGTCTGGAACTCAACGCCAGTCAGGGTGCTCCCAGCCTTCTTCGCCTCGATCACCCCCACCGCCTGGCTGTCCACGAACAGCACATAGTCGGCCGGACCCGATCCGGTCGGGACTTCACGAACGGCAACACCCCGCGCCGCAGCCACCGCCGCGCTCCGGTAGTCCTGCACAACCCACCCACAAGCCGCCAGTTGCTCATCAATCGCCGTCCGAGCCTGACCCTCAGGCGTGGAGTAGTCGGATGAACCAGTCTCAGACACCCCGGTGATCCTAGGTGACTGCGCGACTTCGGGCACTACACCAATGCCCGTCACTGACCAGAGGCAACAACTTTTCTGTTGAGGAGGGGTCCGGCGGATGTCCACCTCCGTTACGGCAAAATAAGCACCATTTCGCGCGGTCACCGGAGAACCCGGTTGACTGGCGCACGAAGGTGGAACCTCTGTTCGGCTACCGGGATGCGCTAGCTGGCATTACCCGGGAGCGCCTGACGCTGGGACACTCGCCTAGTTTCTCCCACTTGCAGAAGCTGAACATCGTGTCCGAGTTCCGCTACTTGAAATAACCGTTGCCTTGGCATGCGGAAGCCCCGGCTCCCGTCCTATGCGACCCAATCGGATCCTCGGACTGGCCCTCCGGGGTTTTCGTCTTCCACCCAGAACAGCACCGAGCGACATCTACAGTGTGCAGCCTCCAAGGTCTTCGGTCAACTAGACAAACGCTGGCAACCAGCGTCAATCAGGGACGCGAAAGCCGCTGAATCTGGTAGATGGACTCCCATATAGAGATGTCAGACACTTCGCTGGGAGATGGCTCCGAAGGCTCAGGCAAAGTCACTCGAGACCTGGGGCGGAAGGTGCGCCCATGACATGCTTCGCATCCTTCTCCACGGCGAGCCAGTCCTGAAAGACAGCCAAGATGTCGGCTTCTTGAGGCGTCGGTGAGGTGTTGTAGGAGTCGTAGACGCCGAAGAAGTCGAACACACGCGCAATGCCGTGCAATGCTCGCGGCCGGGCAAACAAGTAGGAGGTCCGAGGACTAACCGCTGCATCGGTCATGCCGCGGACCGTACCCACTTGCCACCAAGGTTGCAACAGTTACGATTGGGATCGCCCGACGGTCCGGCTAGTAGGCGCAAGCCGAATGCAGCCGATATACCGCTGGCACGGGACCCCAGAACGCACGGGATTCCTATTTCTGAGGCTGCGCGTAAATGTGGGATGGGGGTGCGAAGACGCTGCCGGGGAACTGTTGGCCGAGCGAATATAGGATCACGAACGAATGTTCACAAGACCGCACTAGGCACGGGGAACAGAGGCAGATTCGGCTAGGGTGCGGGTCTTGCGAATCCGGCGGTTCTGGGCATTCGCACTAGTGGCAACGGTTTTGGTCCCGAGCGCGGTCGCGGCTTGCGTTGGTGGCAAAGACGACTCTTCTGGGTCTGGCCGTTCCCTAGGAGCGGGTTTGGATACAACCACCCTCCCGCGCCTCACCCCGGAGAGCACTACGACATCACAACGTGAAGACGGGACAGACCCCGCATCCGAACCCACGCAAACCACAGCACCGCTGATGCTTTCCGGTGCTTTGGCATCGCTGATCGTTGGCGACGACGAACTTGACCGAGCACGAGCGGAGTGTGCGTCACGGGACGGACAGACAGAACTGCTGCCTGTGTCCGTCCTATACATCTGCTACGGGGTGACGGTGGAAGACGACGGATGGCGACTATGCAACGCAAGTCAGCCCTGGCTGAGCGTTCGGGTTGAAACGCCGCCTGAATCGGCCGAGTACCCCTGCGGCAACACCGGGCCGAGGTGGCCCGACTTTGAACCCCCAGTTTGGGAACCGACGACCCCTGAAGCGCCGAGTGGTTGCGAGGCGGCCCAGAACTGGTATGCCAACTACCTTGAACTCGTCAGCGACGAACTCAGGAGCCTCATCACTCGGGCGGAGTCGCTTGACGCCGTGACCGTTCAGTCATCGCTAAGTGTCCTAGGCCATCTCCTTGAACAAAACGGCGGGCGGGCTGAAGCCGTACAGGATTCTTGCCAATCGGACGAGACGCTAAGCACCGATCAGATGCTGGGCGTTCATATCGCTGTCTCAGAAGTTCGTAGTGATTTCGACGAGGTTTACAAATCCATCGTCGTTGTCTGCGTCACTGACGGCATCTACGACTGCGCCGCCCTCGCCCCGACAGCCAAGGCGACATGTGAGGCGATGTCCCCCGATTTTGTGTACTTGCTGGACGCCTTCGCGCTGGACGTCCTGACCTTCGAGGGTTGGCCTGGCACCGCCCCGAGCTACTGCAGCCTCAGAGGGTAGATACCTGCTCGGTACGCCCAACGCTCACCGCACCGGTGGATCCAGGCTAAGGGCTGCGGTAGTCGAGCAGTGACGAGCGCCCCTCGATAGCTACCACGGTGACCATCATCGGGTCCACAGTTGCTCGATCGGCAGCATATACAAGCGGTCGCCAAGCTTGAGGGAGTGGCTGCCGGTGTGCAGCAGGACACCCGCTTTGAACGATCCCGGTTCGGTTCGATCCATAAAGTCGCGCAGCCATGCCAGGTTCTCCATCTGGGAGGGTGAAGGCGATGCGGATGCTTTGATCTCGACAGCAACCAGGAGTCCGTCCGTACGTTCGAGCACGAGGTCGACCTCCCGGCCGGTACTGTCACGGAAGTGGTGCAAGTCGATCGCCTCATCACCCGCGGATATCTGTTTGACAATCTCGTTGACCGCGAAAGTCTCGATGAGCGGGCCTGTCATCGTGGCGTTCGGGTGCCGCAGGGCAGCGGCGTCGAGCCGCAAGAGCGTCGCGGCGAGACCCGAATCGAGCATGTGCAGCTTCGGTCGCTTGATTGCTCGACGAGTTCGGTTGCGTGTCCAAGCAGGCAGCTCATGCACCAGGAAGACTGTGCGCATCCATCCGAGGTAACTCTCAACGGTGCGACGATCGATACCGAGACGCCGAGACCAATCGGCGAGGTTCACCTCGGTAGCCGTGCTTGCAGCAGCAAGACGTATCAAGCGGTGCATCGCCGGCATCGCCCGCAACTCCCCCAACATGACGATGTCGCGGTTCAGCACCGTGGTCACGTAACTGTCGAACCAACGGTACCTCAGTCGTCCTTCCATCTCGAAGGGTTCGGGGTAACCGCCTCGGCACAGCCGACGCAGATATTCATCACGGTTCGCGTCGGCGGAACTGCCGAGCCGAAATTCGTCGCGGAACCAAGCCGCGACGACGGAATCGCCACTCGACGCGTCAACGTCAGCGGCATTGGATGCGTCCAGATCACTGTTGCTGTCGACCTGCGTTGTCCGCGCCTCTATCTCCGTTTGCGACAGAGGCCAGAGCTGCACGATTGCAGCTCGACCTGCCAGCGATTCGCTGATGGTCGGAACAGTCAGGAAGTTCGTGGAACCGGTCAACAGAAATCGTCCCGCCTGACCATCGTCGTCCACCGCCATCTTCACGGCCTGCACCAGCGGATCACCACCGAACTGGATCTCGTCGACCACCAGCGGGTGGGGCTGGTTGAGCAAGAAAGTCCGCGGGTCGTCAAGAGCTGCGGCGAGGACTGCCGGATCGTCGAGTGTCGTGTAGGTGCCGCCTCGTGCGGCCGCCACGGCCCTTGCCAGCGTGGTCTTCCCGCACTGCCGCGCGCCATGTAGCACGACCACCCGGAACGCGTCCAGAACGGTATGGAGTTG
This sequence comes from Candidatus Aldehydirespiratoraceae bacterium, assembly GCA_965198315.1. Taxonomy (GTDB): domain Bacteria; phylum Actinomycetota; class Acidimicrobiia; order Acidimicrobiales; family Aldehydirespiratoraceae; genus VXYK01. Next base: position 201,846 of record OZ240616.1, read on the forward strand.
CTGCTCTGCCTGACGTTCGACGTAATCCATGCATGAGCCTATAGCGAAACACCACTTCGACTACACTCTGATGTATATTTTACCCGTGATCTAATGTTATTTTAGTCAGCCGTATAGCGTGCATTTCGACACAACGCCCGCCGAAACCATCCAGGGCTCTCAAACCGTCGAAGATCCCGTCTCGCAACCAGATCAGATCGAAGCTGACATTGTCGCTGGCGACCAGATCGGCGTAGGTGTAACACGGCCACGGCAACCAGTGGGATTTCTGTATAGAATTCTGTACAATACTGCCCCGGCCACAACCACGGACTGCAGGAGAACCACATGACCCCGCTAACCGAAGCCCGTAGTCGCCTTAGCGAAATTGTCGAAGAAGTGGCCTCAACCGGCTCGACGATCGAGATCTCCCGCCACGGACGACCCCTAGCGGTCATCGTGGGCTACGAGGAGTACGAATCGCTGCTCGAAACGCTGAACATCCTCGCCGATGAGACAACCATGGACGCTATTGCCGAGGCCGAGCGCGATATTGCCTCTGGCGACCTGACCGATCTCGACTGAGGGCGCTGTGGCCCAGCTGGCGCGTCGCGCCAAGAAGGACCTTGAGAACTTGCCGGACGCGCTGGCGAACAAAGCCAGGACGATCATCAGACGCCTCGACAACGAACCCCACTTGGGCAAGAAGCTAGTTGGCCCGCTGCAGGGCAAGCGCTCAGCTTACCTCGGACGGTCCCACCGAATCATCTACACAGCAAGCGACGGACACATCGTCGTTCTAACGATCTCACACAGAAGGGACGCCTACCGTTGATCCCGTCCGATGCTCCCGAACTGCCGCAGGATCCTCGTGAGCGAGAGATCTTCCTTCGATATTTTGTCACCCACCGGCCCCAAAAAGACTAGGCGCTGGATGCGGCGGCTTGGGCGATGAGTGTGTGGAACTGTTGGGCGGCTTGGTGTTGGCTGGTGAGGGTTTCGAGGATGCCTTCGCGTTCCATCTGGATGAACGCTGGGATCCCCGCGGTGATCTTGCGGACGACGCTGCGCCTGATGCCGGCGATGACCTCCACGACCATGTCCGCGAGTTCGTCGGCCCGGTCGTCGCTCAGTCCGTAGCCACCGACTAGCGCTGCGATACGCTCTGACCGGTCCGGCGGGCTCGGCCAGTCGACCAGCAAGGGATCGGCATCGTCGCAGATCGGGGTGAACTGCCAGACGGCGTGCGCGAGGTCCCACATGGGTGTCGAGACGAAGATCCCGTCCCAGTCGATGAACGCCGTCGCCCGTCCGTCTCCGAACACTGTGTTGCGCGGCGCTATGTCCCCATGGCAAACAACCTGGCCCTCCGCAACTGTCTGGGGGCCTTCTTCAAAGCCGGTGTCGGGAGCGAACCCCTCGACACAGTCGTGGTAGGACCTCAACAACTCCCCGACCGACTCCAACTCGGTGAGGCCCAGCCGCCAGCCCTCAGAGTCGGTCGGCACCCACCCGTCAATCCAGCTAAGCACGATCGAACCGTCGGACTCAGCATTGAGGAAACGGGGTGCACCATCGAAACCGACTCGCTCAAGGCGCAACAGAAGCTGCCGCACCGACGCTGAGGATTCGGTCGCTGGCCGTCGGACGGTGTCACCAACCCTGACAAACTCGGTCACGCGACCGGCCATCGATTCCGGCTCAGGGACTGGCGCTGGGCTATTCGACATCAAACGAGCACGCTAACGCGCGACCTGCGGCGGTGGTGGCAGATTGCTGGATCCACCTTGCCGGTCCGTCTTAGCCTTCGAACCTCGGACTCGAAGGGTGCCTGCACGCCAAGGATGGGGGCGTCTTCCTTCGTCGAAGACGCGGCTTCAGGAGGTTTCCAGCAGTCGGGTCAGCCGTGCCATCTCATCGTCGAGATCGCGCTGGAGCCAACTCCGATGAAGAACTTCGAAGATGCGAAAGGGAACACGGAAGGCCAGTTCATAGGAGTGAGTCACGAGCGTGCCGTCGGGGCTGGGTTCACACTCGAACGTGCCCGTGAAGGTGAACACCAACCGACCAAGCTGACCCGGAGCGCCCTTGAAGGTGAGACGGTCCCAGCGTTCCAACACAAAGAGTTGCGTGTCGGGAATCGGAGGGGTCCACTTCAGTCGCGACCAGACCCTCACTCGGCCCTGACCGTTCTCGTCGGGCCCAACCACCTTGCCCACCGCGACGATCTTGGAGTCGACCTGCCGGTACCGCTCCAGGTCCAAGACGAGTTCCATAACCTGCTGCGGAGTAGCCCGCATCAACGTCGACGCGGTCGCACGCAACACCATCAACGGACCGTAGCACCGAGCCGCTGCCGCCGTACTGTGGGAAGAGCCGAATCCATCGCCGCGATTCGTGAGTCGAACTCAACCGTTGACCAGTCGGAGTCTCGCGACCATCAAGCTCGAACTACCTGGTAACGCTACAAGTGATGCACTGGTGCTTATATATTATGCTACAGCATCATGAGGACCACAATCTCACTGAACGACCGACTCGCCAAACAGGTGCGGCGCGCGGCAGACGCTCGTGGCGTAAGCATGAGCGCCTTTATCGCAGCGACGCTCGATGACGCTCTCAAACGTGGCGAACCGTCAGAGCAGCCTCCGTTCCGGCTGATTACCGTGCGCGGCGGTCAAATCGGTTCGCAAGTCGATCTCGACCGGCCGAGGACACTCGACACACAACAAGACGAAGCCCAGTTCAAGCACGTGAGTCGGTAGTTCGGTGTTGCTGCCCGATGTCAATGTGCTGATCTATGCACATATCGAGGACTCCGTCCCAGAACACGCCCAGTACGCGAACTGGATAACCCGTCTTGCTACGGGACCAGAGCCGTTCGCTCTGTCGGTCCTCGTTCTGTCCGGTTTCATTCGCGTTGCGACCAACCCAAGAATCTTTGAGCAGCCGTCCCCTCTTGAGGAGTCTCTTGCGTTCGTGTCTGCGCTGGTTGAGCGCCCTACCGCGCGCATCGTTGGCCCCGGACCCGACCACTTGGAGATCTTCTACAGAATATGTCGCCAGTCCGGGGCCACAGGGAAGCTGGTCGCCGATGCCCAACATGCCGCCGTAGCGGTGGAGCACGGCTGCACATTCGTCACAACCGACTCCGACTTCAGCCGATTCCCAGACCTTCGATGGCGACACCCGCTCGCTCGCGCAGAGTCGTAGCGCTCTGTTCTCCGATACTGGTCAGCGCTATCACCCACTCACCACTCTTCGCCCCGAAAGGGCTCGGCGCTGGATGCGGCGGCCTGGGCGTCGCCCGCGTTGCGGGAAATAGGCGCCTCTTTGCAGCGCTGTGTGCTGTTATGATGTAGCATCATGCGTACACAGATCGATCTTGAGTCCGAACAACATGCACTGGCCAAACGTAAGGCCGTCGATCTGGGCATCAGCATGGCCGAGTACATCCGCCGCCTCGTAGAGCAAGACCTCGCTCAACCGGCTTCCAACTCCGACATCTCTGCCATCTTCGGCATCGGAGACTCCGGCGGTAGCGACATCTCCGTCGATCGCAAGGCGGCCACGGCCGAGGCGATAGCTGCTCGAAATGCGCAGCGGTGAGCGTCTTCGTCGACACGTCAGCGTGGTACGCGGCAGCCGACCGTTGCGATGCCTATCACGGCCGAGCCGTCGAGCGGCTCAGCGAGTTCTCTGGGGATCTGGTGACGAGCGACCATGTGCTCGTCGAGACCTGGTTCTTGGCCGCGAACCGTCTCGGCGTCGATATCGCCGAAACACTGGTCACCGCAATCCGCTCCGGCAGGGCCCGCGTGGAGGTCGCCACGATCGCTGATCTTGAGATCGCCGCGCAAATTCACGACGCGTTCACCGACCAGCAGTTCTCAATCGTCGATCGCACAAGCTGATCGATCATGCAGCGCCTCGGCGAGCACGAGGCGATCTCGTTTGATCGGGACTATTTGATCTACCGATCCGGCCGCAACCGCCGCCAAGCATTCACCGTCCACACCTAACCCGCACCAGAGCACGCAGCCAGTGCGGCAACGCTACGACCCTGCCGATCCTCACGCTCGAAACTATCGCTGGTCCGCCAGACGACGGAGGAAGCGAGTCCACGCATGAGGACGACCGTCTCGCAGCCAGAACAGATCGAAGCTGACCTTGTCGCTGGCGACCAGCACACCCCCGTAACCCTGCTCGTCGCCGACCTCGACATCAGAGTCATCGCAACCCAAACCGGCGAACTCCTCCGACACCTAACCCTCAACCCCAACCACGACTACCAACCCTGAAACCAACCCTGAAAACCCCAACCCGCGCAGGTTCACACCTGCACATGACTTGCCGGATCACTCCCTGACACCCTAGGTTATTCGACCCTGCGGAGATTGCGAGAATCGAACTCTCGGGAGAAGGGCAGAGAAGGACATTGAGGGTGCGGAGGCGACTGAAGATGCATCCCGGCGAGCTTCGCGAGCGGGAGGTGCGGGGGTTCTCGTCTCCTTGTCTGCTCACGGCCACTTCCTGTGCGTCCGGGCACGTCGGTCGCTCGTGGTGGAGCGGCACCCTACTAGGGGTGCTGCTCATGGCGGTCGCAGCGTCGGCCTGCGGGGGCGGCTCCGGTTCTGGGGGCGATCCCATGTCCGTTGAGGAGTACACAGCAGTCTGTGGCGAGGCTTCAGCGGCATCGGGAGACGACGCCACCATCGCGGAGATCTCGGAGGTCCTGGACGAGCACATCCGGCGCATGGAGTCGGTGACACCGCCTCGGGGGGTCGCTGAACTGCACAACGTGATGCTTGACTATCAACGTGCGCTCAAAGCGGCACTAGATGACGCCCCTGAGTCCGACAGCGACACAGATGCGGACGTGTTCTCAGCTGCGGACATGTTCTTCTTCGGTGCAGTGCTCAGCCTGATTTCCGAATACGGGCCCGCGATCAGTGACGCTACTGCTGCCGTGCCCCCAGAGACCCGGCAGCAGCTGGTCGAGGCTGGCTGCATCGAGGACGGGGGCTTCACCCTGGACAGTGACGAGGACTTCTTGGAGGAGCTTGGTGAGTCTTTCGGCGAGGACACGGACGGGTCGGCTTCGGTACCGGTGAGTTCTGAGATGTCCCTCGACGACTACGCGGCGGCGTGTCCCCAAAACGACCCGGGCGGACTCGCGGAGGATGCCACAAACGGTGAGGTCGCCGCGGCGACGGAGCGATGGATCCAGGTCATGGAATCAATCCAGCCGCCACCCGAGGTGGCCGCTTGGCACTCGGAATCCCTCTTCTATGCGCGGTCCATCAAGGATATGGCCGACGCGCAGCCACAGCTCGCAGTCGCCAATCCGTTCGTGTTCCAAACTCTGCTGCCGCAACTGGACGCACTCAAGGACGACGCGAACAGCCTCGACTCCGATGTCCGGGCGCTGTTGGCAGAGGCTGGCTGCCTCAGCGAAGAGAATGCCTCAGGCTTCGAGGCCGGCAGCCTCCCCAACCAAGCACTGGCGAGCCCCTCGCACGCGACGTATGCCGTGGAGGGGCCGTCGACCACGGTCGTCAGCTGGGACGCGGTCGACGGAGCGGACCACTACAACATCTACCACGACGACTTCCACGATTCCTCGTGCCGGGTGAGTTCGGGGGGCGAGGCGTCGTTCTGTGAGGAACTGGCCGCCAACATCACAGACACCGCCTACACCCACACCGACCCAGACCCCTACGACAACTACTACTGGGTGACCGCCTGCAACCGTCACGGATGCTCGCAGGTCGACAGCGAGAACCCGGCCGGGCCGATCGAGCCCGTGCCCAGCAGCCCAGCAAACCTGGCCTACGCCGTGGAGGGGTCGACCACGGTCGTCAACTGGGACGCGGTCGACGGAGCGGACCACTACAACATCTACCACGACTACTTCTCGTTGTCGTGCCAGGTGAGCTCGGGGGGCGAGGCGTCGTTCTGTGAGGAACTGGCCGCCAACATCACAGACACCGCCTACACCCACACCGACCCAGACCCCTACGACAACTACTACTGGGTGACCGCCTGCAACCGCGGAGGATGCTCGCAGATCGACAGCGAGAACCCGGCCGGGCCGATCGAGCCCGTGCCCAGCAGCCCAGCAAACCTGGCCTACGTCGTGGAGGGGTCGACCACCGTCGTCAGCTGGGACGCGGTCGACGGAGCGGACCACTACAACATCTACCACGACGACTTCCACGATTCCTCTTGCCAGGTGCGCTCAGGGGGCGCTTCGTTCTGTGAGGAACTGGCCGCCAACATCACAGACACCGCCTACACCCACACCGACCCAGACCCCGACGACAACTACTACTGGGTGACCGCCTGCAACCGCGGAGGATGCTCGCAGATCGACAGCGAGAACCCGGCAACGCGCCGCGGGGACCGCTAACATTGTCCGGGCCGCGGTTCGGCGTCACGGATCAGACGATCTACGACTGGCGCAAGGATCTGATTGACCGCGGACTCGTCGCCCGCCGAAGGGAGTCAGCATGGTGAAGCGTTCGTCTGTGTGGCGGATCGTGGCTGCGGTTGTCGTCGCTGTCACAGTCTCAGCCGGAGTGGCGGCAGTCTCGCCGGGTCCGGCGTTCGCGCAGTCTGGCGGGTTTGGTGATGTTGCCGATGACCGCTATTTCTCGGTGCCGGTGACGGTGCTGGCTGAACAGGGCGTGTTCGCGGGCACCGAGTGCGCGGCGGGTTTCTGTCCCGACGACCCGCTAGATCGCAAAACGATGGCGGTTTGGATCGTCCGGATGCTCGACGGTCAGGACCCTGAGGCAGTCACAACCACCAGGTTCGATGATGTGGCCGCGGACAGCTTCCATGCACCGTTCATCGAGCGTATGGCCGATCTGGGGGTTACCACGGGCTGTGGGGATCTCACCATGTTCTGTCCTGACGACAATGTGAGCCGCGCCCAGACGGCCACGTTCCTCTCGCGCGCCTACAAGCTGCCCGAAGGGCCCGATCCGGGCTTTAGCGATGTTCCCGGCGACACCTGGTACACGGCGCACGTGGCCAGGCTCGCCGCGTCGAGGATCACCACGGGTTGTGGGGACGGCACCATGTTCTGTCCTTTGGACGATGTGAGCCGCGCGCAGATGGCGACATTCCTCTACCGGGCCCCTGTGGTTCCCGCGCCGTTGGAACCCGCGCCGTTGGAACCCGCGCCGTTGGAAACAGTCGACTACAACCAGATCAACGGGTTACTCTCGGCGATCGGGTCTCTCGACGACGCCGAGGGCTGTCCCGAGTCAGCAACTCCGGGATCGCTCGACGGCCGTGTCGAGATCATACGCATCGAGGGCGGCTGTGTGCTCATCGAGTACGAGCAACTCGACGGGCGGACACTGGCTCAGGCACGACGTGATTTGGCCGAGGACCCCACTGTGATCGCCGCCGACCTCCCCGTAGCGGAACTCGGGTTGCGCCAGGACTACGACTACGCGAACGGCGACCCCGATGCCGGCCGCCAGTGGCACCTGCCGCAACTGGACGCGAAGGCGTTGTGGGACGGCTGGCCCGCGGGGGCTCGTGTGACTGTGGCGGTGATCGACTCTGGCGTCGACGCCGCCCACGGCGACCTCAACGACAACATCGTGGACACGGGTCGTGATTGCCACCGTCGGGATCTGAGTTCGCACGGAACCCACGTGGCGGGCATCGCGGCCGCAGAGTCCGGCAACGGCGTCGCGGTGGCGGGCATCGCACCTCGAGCGAGTATCCTCCCGATCAAGCTGCCGCTGGCAAACGCTCCTACAGACAGTGAATGTGCGCAGGAAGTGTGGACTCTTCCCCAAGCGCTCAAGATGGCTGTGGAGAACGGTGCCGACGTGATCAACATGTCGCTGGGAGGGGTTTGGCACGAGGCACAGCCGTTCCCGACGACATTGGACGTCGCCATCCACTTGGCCACCACGAGCAATGTGGTGCTGGTGGCGGCCGCAGGAAACCGCGGCAACAGGTTCTCCAATCGCGACGCCCCGGAGATTCCCGCGATCCACCCCGATGTCATCTCGGTCGCCGCTACCACACAGAGCGGTGCTCGAGCCCCGTTCAGCACTTCCAATCGTTGGGTCGATATTGCCGCGCCGGGACTCCTGATCTACTCGACGGTGCCGTGCAGCGGGGTTTCAGGGTGCAGCGGCGGCAACATGAACGGCACATCGATGGCTGCACCGATGGTCAGCGGAGTAGTGGCGCACATGAAAGCCCGCTATCCCGACGCCACACCCGTGCAGATCCGCGAGGCGATCTTCTCCACCGCGTTGCAACCCGACAGAACCCAACCGGGGGTGCGGACCGACGACTTCGGTTGGGGCATGATCCAACCCAACGCCGCGATCGTCGCGTTGGGCTCAGCTGTCGGCGACGACAACGCCGCTCCCCGCTTCACCAGCCCCTCACAGCGCAGCGTCGCCGAGAACACAACCGGCGCGGGCACAGTTGCCGCCGTGGACGATGACGATGCTGTCACGGGTTACACGATCTCCGGGGGCTCCGACCAGGGATTGTTCACTGTGAACAGCAATGGCGACCTGGAGTTCGTGTCGCCTGCGGACTTCGAGGTGCCGACCGACGCCGACACAGACAACATCTACGAGGTGGCAGTTACAGTCACCAGCGGCTTCGGTGACCGCTCCCTGACCGCCGCACAGACGATCCGCTTGTCGGTGACCGACACGGCCGAGCCGCCCGGCGCGCCCGACCCGCCCACGTTGGAGCCTGCGACCGGCTCGGTGAGCGCAGTGTGGCACGAACCGGTGACCAGCGGGCCGCCGATCAACGACTACGACCTGCAGTACCGGGCCGTCGACTCGCACGACGAGGTGCTCGGCACGAGGGAGTGGAACGACGTCGGGCGCGACCTCTGGAACGTCGGATGCGACATCTGGCGCGACCTCGGCGGCGACGGACGCGACCTCTGGGATGACACCTGGGATGATGCCGGCAGAGCAGGACAGGAGATCGGGAACCTGATCGGCGACAGGCTGCTGCGAGGCACCGACGCCGACACCGGCTGGAGCCACGTCTGGGACACCGGATGTGAAGTCTGGCACGATCTCGGAGAAACCGGCTGGGGACCGATATGGGAGGTCGGAGCGGACATCACTGAGATCGGCGAGGGCTTCGCAGACTGGTTCGACCATGCCGGAGAGGCCGGCCGTGGCATCGGCGGGTCCATCGGCGACCTCGCCCAAGCCATCGGCGACATCTTCGGCGGCATCGGCGATGTCTTCCGCGGCATCTTCGGCATCTTCGGCAACCTGTCAACGCTCGAGGAATCCGACTGGTCGGACTGGGCCGACTGGCCCCACACCGGCACAACTACAACGGCCACGATCACGGGACTCGACGAGGGCAGCGCCTACCAGGCGCGCGTGCGCGCCAACAACCCGGAGGGCTCAGGTATCTGGTCCGAGCCGTCGACGGCCTCAACTACCGTCACAGGCTCCAATACCCCGCCCAGATTCACCAGCCCGGCCGCGTTCGAAATTCGCGAGCCTGCCGTCGCCGTCGGCACCGTCGCCGCATCTGATGCAGACTCCCAAGACAGCGTTAGCGCCTTCCAGATCAGCGGGGGCGCCGACGCGGCAAGCCTGCGCGTCGACCCCATCAGTGGCAAATTGGAGTTCACGGTTGCCCCTGACTACGAGAACCCCGCGGACGCTGACAGCAACAACGACTACAACGTAACCGTGACGGTTACCGGCGGCACGGGCCGTCGACTGCTCACCGCGACGCAGACGATCACCGTCACGGTCACCGACGACACCACAGAGACCGCAGGACCACCCTCGGCACCGCCAGAACCGAGCTTGGTCGACGCCTCCGAGTCCAGTCTCACGGTGCAGTGGCAGCAGCCCGCGAGCGAGGGCTTGACGATTTCCGGCTATGACCTGCAGTACCGACAGGCAGACCCAGCCGTCGGGTGGACCGGCTGGTCCCACACGGGCACGGACCGCCGGACCACCATCTCCGGCCTCGATTCGAACACCCGCTACCAAGTACGGGTGCGGGCCATCGGCCGAGCAGGCGCCGGCGAATGGTCCCAACCGCTCGTCGCCACCACAGCAAGCAACCGCGCACCGCTGTTCACCAGTCCTGCGTCAGTGACGGTCCGTGAGAACAACGTCCAAGCCGTCAGGGTCCGGGCCGTCGACAACGACGCCCGGGACACCGTAAGCACCTATGGAATAACCGCCGGCACCGACCACACGGCGTTCGAGATCGACGGATCTGGGAACTTGGCGTTCAAGTCCGCGCCAGACTACGACGCTCCCCACGACGCGAACGGCGACAACACCTACGAGGTCGTCGTGGCGGCGACATCGGGCCGCGCGCAGCGGATAAAGACCGCCACACAGCAGATCATGGTCGTCGTCACCGACGACACTTCAGAAGCGCCACCCGGCCCGCCGAACCAGCATTACGCGTTTGAGGGTTCGAGCATCGTGTTGAGTTGGGACCCGGTGGACGGTGCGAGCTACTACAGGATCTATTACGACGACTTCTTCTCGTCGGCATGCCGGGTCAGCTCAGGGGGCAGAGCATCGTTTTGTGAGGAACTGGCCACCAACATCACAGACACCTCCTACACCCACACCGACCCCGACGACGACGCCAACTACTACTGGGTAGTGGCCTGCAACAGCTCGGGATGCTCACCGGTGGACAGCAACAACCCCGCCACCACCGTCGGCACCGCCCCGGACACGCCGACGGCCCGCTACGCGTTTGAGGGTTCGAGCATCGTGTTGAGTTGGGACCCGGTGGACGGTGCGAGCTACTACAGGATCTATTACGACGACTTCTTCTCGTCGGCATGCCGGGTCAGCTCAGGGGGCAGAGCATCGTTTTGTGAGGAACTGGCCACCAACATCACAGACACCTCCTACACCCACACCGACCCCGACGACGACGCCAACTACTACTGGGTGGTGGCCTGCAACAGCTCGGGATGCTCACCGGTGGACAGCAACAACCCCGCCACCACCGTCGGCACCGCCCCGGACACGCCGACGGCCCGCTACGCGTTTGAGGGTTCGAGCATCGTGTTGAGTTGGGACCCGGTGGACGGTGCGAGCTACTACAGGATCTATTACGACGACTTCTTCTCGTCGGCATGCCGGGTCAGCTCAGGGGGCAGAGCATCGTTTTGTGAGGAACTGGCCACCAACATCACAGACACCTCCTACACCCACACCGACCCCGACGACGACGCCAACTACTACTGGGTAGTGGCCTGCAACAGCTCAGGATGCTCACCGGTGGACAGCAACAACCCCGCCACCACCGTCGGCACCGCCCCGGACACGCCGACGGCCCGCTACGCGTTTGAGGGTTCGAGCATCGTGTTGAGTTGGGACCCGGTGGACGGTGCGAGCTACTACAGGATCTATTACGACGACTTCTTCTCGTCGGCATGCCGGGTCAGCTCAGGGGGCAGAGCATCGTTTTGTGAGGAACTGGCCACCAACATCACAGACACCTCCTACACCCACACCGACCCCGACGACGACGCCAACTACTACTGGGTAGTGGCCTGCAACAGCTCAGGATGCTCACCGGTGGACAGCAACAACCCCGCCACCACCGTCGGCACCGCCCCGGACACGCCGACGGCCCGCTACGCGTTTGAGGGTTCGAGCATCGTGTTGAGTTGGGACCCGGTGGACGGTGCGAGCTACTACAGGATCTATTACGACGACTTCTTCTCGTCGGCATGCCGGGTCAGCTCAGGGGGCAGAGCATCGTTTTGTGAGGAACTGGCCACCAACATCACAGACACCTCCTACACCCACACCGACCCCGACGACGACGCCAACTACTACTGGGTGGTGGCCTGCAACAGCTCGGGATGCTCACAGGTCAACAGCAACAACCCCGCCACCACCGCATAATCTGCGGCGGAGTGGTAGGGATAGCGCCGCGCTGCAACTCCTACGAGCGCAGCCGCGTCAAACGTCGCTTGGCGGCCGCCCTGCCCAACCTTCTAGATCGTCTTGGCGCTAGGGCTCGCAGGCTCGGTTTCTACACACATCCCGGGACGCGGGACCGGATAGCTGTTCAACCCGGTGTTGTACGCACCGCCGCGAGCACCTCGCCGGAGCATGCCCTCGGCCTCGTTGGTTCTGGACCTCTCGATGCCTACATGAAGAGCAGCGACCTACAGGCAATCCGCGACGCTTTGTTATAGAGGAACGCTCCAACCGCCTGGGGGCCTTCCTCGAAAACAACCTGGTAGCGCTAGCTGATGATGCACTGGTGCTTATCTGTTATGCTAGAGCATCATGCGGACCACAATCTCACTGGACGACCGACTCGCCAAGCAGGTACGGCGCGAGGCAGATACTCGTGGGATAAGCATGAGCGCCTTTATCGCCCGGACGCTTGACGATGCTCTCAAACGCAATGAACCGTCAGAGCAACCTTCTTTCCGGCTGATTACGGTGCGCGGCGGCAAAATCGGCTCGCAAGTCGATCTCGACCGGCCGAGGGCGCTCGACGCACAAGAAGACGAAGCCCAGTTCAAGCACGTGAGTCGATAGTTCGGTGTTGCTGCCCGATGTCAATGTGCTGATCTATGCACATATTGAGGACTCAGTCCCAGAACACGCCCAGTACGCGGAGTGGATTACCCGTCTTGCTACAGGACCAGAGCCGTTTGCCCTATCGGTCCTCGTTTTGTCCGGTTTCATTCGCGTTGCAACCAACCCGAGAATCTTTGAGCAACCATCCCCTCTCGAGGAGTCTCTAGCGTTCGTGTCGGCGCTGGTCGAGCGCCCAACCGCGCGCATCGTCGGCCCCGGACCCGACCACTTGGAGATCTTCTACAGAATATGCCGCCAGTCCGGGGCCACAGGGAAGCTGGTCGCCGATGCCCAGCATGCCGCCGTAGCGGTGGAGCACGGCTGCACATTTGTGACCACCGACTCCGATTTCAGCCGATTCCCAGACCTTCGATGGCGGCACCCGCTCGCTCGCGCAGAGTCGTAGCGCTCTGTTATCCGATACTCGTCAGCAATATCACACAACTGCCAAACGGCGTGCGCGAGGTCCCACATGGGTGTCGAGACGAAGATCCCGTCCCAGTCGATGAACGCCGTCGCCCTACCGTCCCCGAACACGGTGTTGCGCGGTGCTATGTCCCCATGGCACACGACCTGATCCGCCGCAACTGTCTGAGGGCCTTCCTCGAACCCGGTCTGGGGAGCGAACCCGACGACACAGTCGTGATAGGACCTCAACAACTCCCCGACCGACTCCAACTCGGTGAGGCCCAGCCGCCAGCCCTCAGAGTCAACCGGCACCCACCCGTCAATCCAGCTAAGCACGATCGAACCGTCGGACTCAGCACCAAGGAAACGGGGCGCACCATCGAAACCGGCTCGTTCAAGGTGCACAAGGAGCTGCCGCACCGATGCTGAGGATTCGGTCGCTGGACGTCGAACGGTGTCACCTACCCTGACGAACTGGGTCACACGGCCAGCCATCGATTCCGGCTCAGGGACTGGCGCTGGGCTATTCGACATCAAACGAGCACGCTAACGCGCGACCTGCGGCGGTGGTGGCAGATTGCTGGATCCACCCTGCCGCTGATCAGGAGGCTAAGCGAGTCTGCCTCAGCGAGATCCGCCTCTACACGCACGCAAAGATGACCGAGAACATCCAGTACTACCCACGCAAGGGATTCCGCGAGACTCATCGCGCCACCGATACCGGCTATCAGCGCGTCTACTTCTCACGCTCCCTCGGTCCATCGCGTGAACGTGGCTGCGTCAGTTGTTGCCGTCGTTGTACCAGCCGCCGCCGATGAGGGTGCCGTCCACGTCGATGACCCACATGCGCATTGTCTCGGGGCCTGCGGCTCCGGCGGGGTTGTCCTCCGCGGTGATCCAGGCGCCGTCAGCGGTGGCGTTGCGCACTGCCGGCCCCAGCAGGTCCTCGACGTCGGTTCCGATGAGTGCGGGATCGAAGTGGGTGAGGATCTCGCCGTCGGGGGCGGCGATGAACCCGGTGAAGTACCCGTCGAGGGTGTCGGTGCTGTTGTAGTACTCCACCGTCGGGATGAGGCCCGTGGAGATGCCCTGGGGGTCGTTGTAGAACTCCAGGATCGCTTCGAGGCCGCCTGTGCGGAAATGCTCGGCCGACTCCGAGATGAGCTGCGGCAAGAACTCGTCGGTGTTGATGTACCAGCCCGACGCGAACAGCAGCCCGTCATGGCGCACGACCCAGGCGTTCTTCAACTCGAACGCGCCCTCGTCGCCGAGAGTGCCCCCAGCGGGGTTCACATACACATAGGGCACCCAGCGGCCCGCCTCGGTGGCCGCCAGCATCTCAGGACCGAACCTGTAGCCGTTGGCGTCGGTGCCCACCCAGCCCTTGACATCGAGGCCCCGCCGGTCGGGGTCGTAGTGGCCGATGACCTGGTCGTTCCCGTCGATGATGAACACGTACCACTGGCCGTCCACGCTTTCGGGGCGGTTGTAGTAGGCAACGGTGGCGTCGCGGCCCTGCGTCTCGTAACGGCTGATGGCGTTGCCCACGAAGAACTTGGTGTACTCCGCGGGAGCGGACCTCAGCGGGATCGACGCCACCACACCGCGGGCTACCCGCTCGGCATCCTCAGCGGTGACGCCGCTGCCCGCGGCGGGCATGTCGGCCAGCTCGTCGCCCACGATCTCCTCCACCTCGGCGCGCGACAGCCCGGTGTCGTCACCACCACAGGCAACCGAACCCAAACAGACGAGCACCGCGAGCGCCGCCAGCGCCGCCGCGGCCTTATTCATCGTCACTCTGGTCAAGACCCTCCTCCTCTGTGCAGCGTGCCGCCACATGCCACGGCCGCCCGCGACAGCCGCGCAGTCCCGCTCCCTCATATGCCGCCCACACGGCTGCCGCTGATCTCGATCTGGATTTGGCCAGCGAGTTCCGTTACTCCGATACGCACCAAGTTGTTGGCGACTGCAAAGCCCGCGGGAGGGGGGTCGATGGTTGCATGTGTGTGCAATCTGATTACGCTCGTGCCGCTCTTGCGCTCGATGTAAAGGTAGTAGTGGTGGAGAAGGCCGTTCCCGGTGTCCCCCGTCAGGTTCGGGCAGGTGGTGGGGGCCGTGAAGGTCTGCACACCCGATGAGGTGAAGGTCGCCGGGTCATCCAGCGTGCAGACCGCAGCGCCGGGTTTGCCTAGACCGCTACCTTCTGAGATCCGGGGACGGATCGTCACCTCCAGATCGGCGCCCGCGGTGGAGGTGTCGGCGATGGTCTCGAAGTTGATGCCGACCGAGGCGAGCGTGTAGCCGGCGGTATTCGTGCCGGTCTTGAACCTCTGGGCAACTGCTCGGGGAACCGTAGGACTGTAGCTACTCGTAAGAATCTGCGTCCCGGTGGCGGTTTCTCCCGTGTTGCTGGCCAGGACGGTGGTCGTCTGGGCCTGGACGACCCCGGCGATGAGCACAAGGGCGGCGCAGAGGGCCACAAGTCCGATCAGCGCCTGTGGGAGCCGCGCAATACGCCGTGAGGCGGTCTTGACTCTCAGCCGGTTGGCCGAGCCCCCCCCCCCCGGAATCCCTCGAACTCGAACGCTGCCGCATTAGGCGATCACGACCGCCGATGATGGTCTTCTGTCTCACGGTGTCAGTCCTCCTAGAGGTGTTGGTGACGGTCGGGGTGTTGACATGATATGAACCACGCACGAAGTGAGGACACAATATCAATACCGGGACACAATATCAATATAATAAGCTGACAAAACCGACATAATACGCTGACGTGACTATACAGACGGTCAACCAAATCCCTCAGCAGGCGTGTCCGATGTAGTCCTCGATTCCGTTGGTGTGAACCTCGCCACGCACATGCTCCCGAGCGCCGGTCGCTGGTCACGTCGCCGTCCGTGACCGTGAAGGCATCATCGCGCACGGTCAGGTGGCTGATCCCGAACTCCTCGCTGAAGTGCAGCTCGTGCGGTGCAGAGACATTCCCATCCTCTGTGTGATCCTTCAAACGGTCCGGCAACACCGGTTCAAGACTCGGAGCTGTGACAACACAGCGTTCGCAGATTACCGCTCCGGGGAGCGGCTGGGTGGGATGGGCGGCGCGGCTTCGTGTCCTAGGAGACTGACCCGGCGGTGCCGTCGGCGGCGGCTGCGATTAGATCGCGGGCCCGGTACAGGAATACGGCCATCTGGGCGCGGGTGACCGGATCGCCGGGACAGTACCGCAGCGGCTCGGAGCCGCAGCCGACGGTGATGCGGGCCCCGTAGAGGGCCTCGATGGCGTCAGCGTGCACACCGTCGGGCTCCACGTCCGCGAACCCGGCCAGATCCTCGGGGGTACCCAGATCCAGCGCGCGGGCCAGGAAGCTCGCCATCTGGGCCCGGGTGACCGGATCGCCGGGGCAGTACCGCAGCGGCTCGGAACCGCAGCCGACGGTGATGCGGGCCCCGTAGAGGGCCTCGATGGCGTCAGCGTGCACACCGTCGGGCTCCACGTCCGCGAACCCGGCCAGATCCTCGGGGGTACCCAGATCCAGCGCGCGGGCCAGGAAGCTCGCCATCTGGGCCCGGGTGACCGGATCGCCGGGACAGTACCGCAGCGGCTCGGAACCGCAGCCGACGGTGATCTGTTGCTGGAACATCCAGGCCACCGCGGCCTCGTAGTAGGCGCCGTCCTCGACGTCGCCGAACAACTCCGAGCCGTCGAGCGGCTCGGCCGGCCCGGGTGGAGCACCGCCGCCACCGTCACCACCACCGTCACCACCGTCACCGTCACCACCGTCACCACCGTCACCACCACCACCGTCACCACCACCACCGTCACCACCGTCACCACCACCACCGTCACCACCGTCACCGTCACCACCGTCACCACCACCACCGTCACCACCGTCACCAACGTCACCACCGTCACCACCGTCACCACCACCACCGTCACCAACGTCACCAACGTCACCACCGTCACCACCACCGTCACCAACGTCACCACCACCGTCACCAACGTCACCAACGTCACCAACGTCACCACCACCGTCACCAACGTCACCAACGTCACCAACGTCACCACCACCGTCACCACCGTCACCACCACCGTCACCACCGTCACCACCGTCACCACCACCGTCACCAACGTCACCACCACCGCCGTCACCGCCGCCACCACTAGGGCCGCCGCCGCCGCCGCCGCCGCCGGAACTCGTTGGTGACTGGCGAACGGTGCTCGGTGTGCCCGTCCTGGCGGCGGACCAGGGGCCAGCCCCGACGGCGCTGACCGCCCTGACCTGCATGTCGTAGGCGACCGCGTTCAGGAAGTCGTGGAAGCCGGTGACCTCGTTCATCCGGTACTGCAGGAGGTCGCCGGGAATCCAGATGCCGGCCCTCTCCGTCCAGTTGGCGTCGTCGGCCTTGTCGGTCGCGTCGCTGCGGATATAGCGCAGGTCATAGGAGGTGATGTCGAACCCGCCGTCGCGCGCCGGGGCGGTCCAGGTGATCGACAGGGCGCGGTCGCCGGGGGTCACCGCGCCGATGGACGGCATGCCGGGCACCGTCTGCGCCGTGCCGGTCCCCGCCGAGGACCACGGCCCCCCGCCCACGTCGCTCACTGCCCGCACCTGCACGTCGTAGGCGACGCCGTTGGTCAGGCTGCCGAGGGTGGACTCCAGGTCGCCGGAACTCCAGACGCCGTCCCGCACCGTCCAGTGGACATCGCCCTTGTTGGGCGCGTCGCTGCGGATATAGCGCAGGTCATAGGACGTGACGTCGGACCCGCCGTCATCGGCGGGGGCCGACCAGGCGATGGTGAGTGTGCGGTCGTCGTGGGTCACGCTGTCGATGGCGGGGGCTGCGGGTCTCGTCCAGGGTGTGCCCGAGACGGTGGCGGACCATGGCCCCGGGTCCACGACGTTCACCGCCCGCACCTGCACGTCGTAGGCGTCGCCGTTGGTCAGACCGTCGAGGGTGGACTCCAGGTCGCCGGAGCTCCAGACGCCGTTCCGCACCGTCCAGTTGACGTCGGCCTTGTCGAGGGCGTCGCTGCGGATGTGGCGCAGGTCATAGGACCTGACCGCGGATCCGCCGTCATCGGCCGGGGCCGACCAGGACACGGCCAGGGCGCGGTCGCCGAAGGTGACCCGGTCGATGGCCGGGGCGCCGGGCGCCGTCTGGGGAGTGGCGGACGCCGCGGCCGACCAGGGACCGACCCCGACGCTGGTGACGGCGCGCAACTGCATGTCGTACCGGACGCCGTTGGTCAGGCTGCCGACGGTGTGCCGCAGGTCGCCGGAAGTCCAGACGCTGCTGTTCACCGTCCAGTTGACGTCGGCCCTGTCAGAGGCGTCGCTGCGGATGTAGCGCAGGTCATAGGACGTGATCGTGTCGCCGCCGGTGGCAGAGGGGGCCGACCAGTCGATGGTGAGCGTGCCGTCGCCGTAAGCCGTACTGTCGATGGTGGGGGCTGCGGGTATCGTCTGTAGTGTGCCGGAGACGGTGGCGGACCACCGGCCGTTCCCGGCGCCGTTGACGGCCCGCACCTGCACGTCGTAGGCGACGCCGCTGGTCAGGCTGCCGACGGTGTGCCGCAGGTCGCCGGAAGTCCAGACGCTGCTGTTCACCGTCCAGTTGACGTCGGCCCTGTCGGAGGCGTCGCTGCGGATGTAGCGCAGGTCATAGGACGTGATCGTGTCGCCGCCGGTGGCAGAGGGGGCCGACCAGTCGATGGTGAGCGTGCCGTCGCCGGGAGTCACCGAGGCGATGGTGGGCGCGCTGGGCGTCGTCCGCGGTGCGCCGGAGACGGTGCCGGACCAGGGTCCCGCGCCCACGACGGTCACCGCCCGCAACTGCACGTCGTACCGGACGCCGTTGGTCAGGCCGCTCCGAGTGTGCCGCAGGTCGCCGGAGGTCCAGACGCTGCTGTTCACCGTCCAGTTGACGTCGGCCCTGTCGGGGGCGTCGCTGCGGATGTAGCGCAGGTCATAGGACGTGACGCCGAACCCGCCGTCATCGGCCGGGGCGGTCCAGGCGAGCGACAGGGCGCGGTCGCCGGGGGTCACCGAGCCGATCGACGGCATGCCGGGCGTCGTCTGCGCTGTGCCGGTCCCCGCCGAGGACCACGGCCCCCCGCCCGCGGCGTTCACCGCCCGCACCTGCACGTCATAGGCCACACCGTTGGTCAGGCCGAAGAGGTCGTAGCGCCGCGCGCCGGAAGCCCACACGCCGTACAGCTCCGCCCAGTTGGTGTCGTCGGACTTGTCCGCCGCGTCGCTGCGGATGTAGCGCAGGTCATAGGACGTGACGCCGGACCCGCCGTCATCGGCCGGGGCGGCCCAGGCCACCGTGAGCTTCTCGTCGCCCGGCGTCACCGAGCTGACGGCCGGCGCGCCGGGGATGGTCTTCGGCGTGCCGGAGACCGGGTCGGAATAGCGGCCCCAGTCGGTCGTCAGCACGCCGTACCGGTTCCGCCCCCGGACCTCGACCTGGTACCAGCGCCCGTTGACCAGGCCGTCGACGGTGTATTGCAGGGGACTGGTCCCGGTGATGTTGCGGACGTACTCCCAATCGTCGCTGTCCGGCCACGGCTCTGCGATGCGGCGGAAGGAGTAGCGCACTTCATAGCCGATGATCTCGTCGTCGCCGCCGTCGGTCCAGGCGACCCTGAGCGTGCCGTCGCCCTCGGTCACCGAGTCGATCGTGAGTTCGACGGGCTGGCGCCGGGGGATCAGGGTCAGGCTGGACCAGGGGCCTGCGCCGATCCGGTTGCGGGCCCGCACCTGGATCTCGTACTCGACGTGGGGGGTCAGGTTCCCGACCCACGTGACGTTGGTCTGTGCCGGCACGCCGATGGTCTCCACCGCGACCTGTGAACGCTTGACGACGTTGGTGGGATCGCTGGTGGGGTGGTAGTGGATGTCGTAGGAGGTGACGGTGTGCCCGCCGTCGTCGGTGGGCCCTATCCACCTGATGGAGATGCTGCTCTCGCGGGTCAAGGTTCGTTTCAGCTCTCCCAGAGCGCCCGGGGCCCTGCCGGGCGAGTCGACCGGCACTGGATGCGGCGGCTGGCTCTCTCTGCCTTGGGAGCTGACCGAGTGGGCGTCTATCGAGTACCGGACGCCGTTCTGCAGTCCGGTGATGGCGTATTCCAGGGTGTCGGGCGCGATGAGGTCGCTGGTCGTCCATTGGCTGAAGTCTTCCCACTCCGGATGGTCCGCCCGTATGTGGCTCACCTTGTAGCCGGCCACGGTGACCCCCGTCTTGGCCGGGGCGGCGGACCATCCGACCGTGAGCGTGCCGTCGCTGGGGGTCACCGAGATGTTTGCGGGCGGGTTGGGCCTCGCGTACTTGGGTTGCAAGGTCACGACGGTGGACCAGGGGCCGTTGCCGCCGCGGTTGGCCGCCCGCACCTGCACCCTGTAGTTGACGCCGCTCGTCAGGCCGGTGATCGTGTAGTTCAAGTCGCCGGTCAGGTCGTCCGCCTGGGTCCAGTTGGTGTCGGCCTTGTCGGGGGCGTCGCTGCGGATGTGGCGCAGGTCGTAGTGGGTGACGGACGCCCCGCCGTCGTCAGCCGGGGGTCGCCAGGAGACCCAGAGCTGGTTGGGCATCTCCTCGGAGACGTCCAGGAGGCCGGTAGCGCCCGGGGGGTCGGGGTCGGTGTTGTTGACGGTCGCGGACCAGGACCCCGCGCCGGCGGAGTTGTCCGCCCTCACCTGGAAGTCGTACTCGACGCCGTCGGTCAGTCCCTCGACCGTGTGGTTCAAGTCGCCGGTCAGGTCGTCCACCTGGGTCCAGTTGGTGTTGGACTTGTCGGTGGCGTCGCTGAGGATGTGGCGCAGGTCGTAGCCGGTGATGTCGGCGCCGCCGTCGTTCGACGGGGCGGACCACCTGACGTGTACGTTGGCGCCGTCGGAGGTCGCCCGGTCGATGGTGGGCGCGCCGGGCGCCGCCGGGGTGCTTCCGGCAGTACCGGTTCGCGGGTCGTCCCAGTCGGACCATCCGCTGGTGCCTTCGTCATTGACCGCCTGGAGGCCCAGCCGGTACCGGACGCCGTTGGTCAGCCCGCTGAGGGTGTACTCCAGGTCGCCGGAGGTCCAGATGCCGGGCTCCTGGCTCCACACGAACAGGAAGTTGTCCACTAGGTCGTTGCGTACGTACCGGAGGTTGTAGCCGGTGATGTCCCGGCCCCCGTCGCTGGAGGGGGCCGACCAGGTGATGGCGAGCGATCCGTCGCCCGGGGTCACCGTGTCGATGGAGGGTATGCCGGGAGGCCCCACGGGGGTCCTGGTCTGGCGTTGGGACCAGGCGCCGTCGCCCGCGGCGTTGACCGCCCGCACCTGCACGTGGTACGCGACGCCGTTGGTCAGGCCCGAGATCCTGTATCGGCTGGCCGTCCTGCTGAAGTCCTCCCGCAACGTCCAGTTGGCATCGTCGGAGTCGTCGGAGTCGCTGCGGATGTAACGCAGGTCGTAGGAGGTGATGTCGGACCCGCCGTCGCTCGCCGGTCTCGACCATGTGATGGTGATCCGGCCGCTGCCGGCGGACGCCGGCCACAGGTTGGGGGCGGTCGGGACGGTGGCGGGCTTGGCCGTGACCGTGGCGGACCAGGCGCCGTTGCCGATGGCGTTGACCGCCCTGGCCTGCACGTCGTAGGAGGTGCCGTTCGCCAGCCCGCTGAGGGTGGACTCCAGAGCACCGTCACCGGTGGTCCACACGCTGGTCTCGACCGTCCAGTTGTCGTCGGCCTTGTCGGCGGCGTCGCTGCGGATGTAGCGCAGGTCGTAGGAGGTGATTTCGGACCCGCCGTCGCTCGCGGGAGCGGTCCAAACGGCGGTCAGCGCCTGATCGCCGGCGGTCAGCGACTCTATGGCCGGAGCCCCGGGGGTCGTCGCGGCCTGCGCCCACGCGGTCCCGGCGGCGAGCAGGGTGCCCAAGAGGACACATGCCGCTGCCGCGATCAACCATGCGGTCGCTGGGAGCCTCTCGTCGGTGGCGCTGGGGTGCCGGCGGGTCATGGACAGCCGCTGATGGTCTTCTGTCTCATGGGGTCAGTCCTCCTAGAGATGTTGGTGATGGTCGGGGTGTTGACATGATATGGAACCATGCACGAGGTGGGGACACAATGTCAACATAATAAGCTGATATATCCGACATAAAAAGCTGACGCAACTATATAGACGGTTAACCAAATCCCTCAGCAGGTGTGTCCGATGTAGTTCTCGATTCCGTTGGTGTGAACCTCGCCACCAACGGACCGCGGAAGGCCATTTCATAGGAGTGAGTCACGAGCGTGCCGTCGGGACTGGGCTCACATTCGACGGTGCCGGTGCGAACGTGGACACTAATCGGGCCGACGCTCACCGACCACCCAGGCCGAGGAACTGTCCGGCGGCTCGCGGCGGCTCGCTGTTCGATCAGGCGGTCTCAGATCTGGCGGCAATCGACGGCGGAGGCGAGAGCTCCACAGACCTGCTGCATTCGTGTGCCGCTGAGGCGACCGAGGCGGGAGGTGAGATTCGCCACAGAGATGTTGAACGTGGCATCCAACTGGATCACGCAGGCACGGCGTACCGGATCTTCTTCGGGTTCAAGGCGGACCTCTGTGATGAGGTTCCTGTCGATCGTGCTGCATGGTGCGACGACCACTCTCTGAAGCGCGGAGATCGCGGCGTCACGAGACAACACAGCCACCGGTCGGCGGTGTTTGTCGGGAACTTCGCACCACCAGACTTCGCCCCGCCGCGGCAATCCGTTCACGATCCCTCAGCTGCTTCCAGGAAGTTTGCCAAGTTCCCCCATCCGTCTTCGGTGTCGAGCGGGACCTCGTCGAAGACCCTGTAGGAACGGTCAACCTCAGCAGCACGATGCTCGGAACACAAAGCCGAAAGAGCACGATCCAAAAGCGCTGCGTCGTTGAGATCGGGCAGGGTTGAGCGGGCCTGGTCCAACAAGATGTCGCTCACTGTCGTGCTGATCCTTATCCTTGGCATCGCATGATTATAGCATGACTATGCCCTGGGCTGCCCGGTGAGAACCATCGCCGGTTCACCGAACCCGAAATGCTGTGGACGCCTGCCGTAAACCGGGTCAAGCAACTGCTCCGCCGCTAGAGGCGGCGGGAGGCCGGTCACCCGGTCGCACGGGAAGGCGAATAGTCACGGTGACGCCCTGCCCGGGCCCTTCACTGGCCGAGGTCGTCGTCCCTCCGTGTGCTTCAACTATGGCCTTGGTGATGGCCAGGCCAAGCCCCGTGCCGCCTATCCCGCGGCTCCGCGACTCGTCGGTTCGGTAGAATCGGTCGAAGACGTGGGGGATGTCTGAGGGGTCGATGCCGATCCCGTCGTCGGTCACCGAGACAACCAGCGTTTCGCTGCCCTGCTGCTCGGCCCTGACCACGACGCTCCCGCCGGCCTCAGTGCAATGAACGGCGTTGCCCACTACGTTTCCCAGTGCCTGGGAGATACGCATCCGGTCGAGGTCCATGGTCGGGAGGTCGCCGGGCGCAAGCAGCGACAGCTCAACCTGCCGCGCCTGGGACTGCGGCTGCCAGCGCTCAACTTCTGCAGCCAGGAGTTCACCGATCGAGCACTCCTGGAGGTTGAGCCTCATCTCCCCGTGGTCGGTTTCGGCGAGCCAGTCCAGGTCTGCCACGAGACCGCGCAGCCTCTCGACTTCCTCGATTATGTGGTCCGAGGCGCTCCCCGCTGTCTGGAGCCCGTCACGCAGCCCTCTCGCCTCGAGCAGGATGACGCTCAGGGGCGTGTTGATCTCGTGGGAGACGTCGTTGATCAGCCGCCTGCGGAGCTCGCGCTGGGTCTCGAGGGTAGAGGTCATCTGGTTGAAGGCTGCGCTCATCTTTCCCAGTTCGTCGGAGGAGACGACCGGCAGCCGGGCCGTGTCTCCCGAGGCGATCGCCTCGGTGGCCTCCGTCAATGCCGACACGGGTGCAGTTATCCGCTTCGACAACCAAGCGGCCAGCAGCACGGCTACGCCGACCGTCAGCGCGCCGCCGATCAAGGTGAGGCTGAGGAGCGTGTCTAGGAACCCGTCCGACTCGGTCGACAGGAAGGCGCGGTTCACGTCCACATAGACGTGGCCCACCGGCTGGTTGGAAGTCAGGTCGAACACAGTCCCCTGGCGCCCCTCCAGGGCGGGCGCGCCCGCCCCGGATGCCAGCTCGGACAGATTGTCGGTCACGACGCGCCCGTCTATGTCGACGATGACGATCCGCACCGTGTCATGGTGGAGTGCCTCCGAGGCCTCCCGCGCGCCGACTTCGGTCCCGCCCTCGTGCTGAACCTCGCTCGGATTCTCGCCGTAGAGGTAGCCGGCCTCAGACAGCGAACTGTCCACTGTCTCCCAACCACCCGCTGCGGTGTACTCACCGCTCAGACTCCGCGCCAACTGGACCGCCTCGTCGTCGCCTATCTCGTCTACGAACTCACCCAGGTTGGTCTGCGTCGTGTAGTAGCCCACGCCGATGCTGACCAGGACGGTGAGAACGACCACCAGGACGGTCGAACCCATGATTCGCCAACGCAACGACATGGTTCACTCTCCCACGAACCTGTAACCCGCGCCGTAGACAGTTTGAATGGGCTGCCTGCCGTATCGGTGGATCTGCTTGCGAAGGCGGGCGATCTGGCTGTCGATCGCCCGGTCGTACCCGTCGAAGTCGTCCTCGAACGTCAACTCGATCAGCTGATCGCGGGTCAGCAACTGGTCGGGGTGGCGCATGAACGTTGCGAGCAACTCTCTCTGCGCATGAGTCAGCGTCACCGGCTCACCATCGACGGTCACCACCCCGGTCGTCTCATTGAGGGTGATGTTGCCGCGGGTCAGAACCTCCTGGACTCTGTTCTGGACCCGGCGGAGCACCGCTTCGGCCCGGGCAATGACCTCGTCTGGGTCGAAGGGCTTGACGATGTAGTCGTCGGCGCCGCTCTCGAGTCCGACGATCCGTTCGGCGGTGGCTTCCTTGGCCGTCAGCATGATGATCGGAACGTCCGAATCGCGTCGCAGGATCTTGCACAGTTCCACCCCTTCGATGCGGGGCAGCATCAGGTCGAGAATGATCAGGTCCGGTGCCGTGCGACGGGCGAGCTTCAGGCCCGAGAGGCCGTCGTTGGCAACAGTGGCGCTGTATCCGGCCCGCTCGAAGTACACCTTGACCCAGTTCGCGATCCTCGTGTCGTCTTCGATGATCAACACTCTGGTGTTCACCACCACCATGACAAGGTATCTCGTTTCATATTCAGAACGGGCAAAGCGAGGCGGACAGGAGCGGGAATTGCACCGCTCCTGCCCGCACTCGCCTAGGGAGGATCTTTCGTCGTCAGAACCGATGGCTAGCTACCACCGCCCTCGGAACCGCCCTCTGAGCCGCCCTCGCCACCGGGGCCGTGGCCTTCACCGCCGGCTCCTTCGCCGCCGCCCTCGGAGCCCTCACCTCCGGTGTGAGGCCCCGGCCCGTGCCGCCGCAGTCGAAGACTTCCAGGTGGACGACGTAACCGTCGTAGGCGACTCCGGCCAGGCTCGGCTCGCTGGCGACCGACACGCTCGACGTGGCTTGCTGGCCGGGGCTCAGATGACCCAGCACGTCGGGACCGAGCTCCCCCACGGTTTGCGTGCCCGACTTCAGGTGAGGCTCGGCCTGCACGTAGCAGAGCACCTCGGGGAGGGTGTTCTGCACCGTCGACTGGACCGACTCGGTGGCTGCGTCGTACCGGGCCGAGACGGCCAGGCCGCCGAGGTTGCCGTCCCAGGTCTGTCCCAGACCAATGATCGGGCTCGACATGGCGGCTTCGCCGGCTTCTGCGCCGCTTTCACCGCTGCCGGACTCCGAACCGGACTCCGAGCCCGACTCGGATCCACCGCTGCCGTGCTCGCCGCCACCTTCACCGCTGCCGACCTCGGCATGGGGCACCCAGCCGGTGAACGGCGCCTGCGTCGAGGCCAGGTTGACCGCCATCACCTCGCCCGGTGCCAGGTCCACCGGAGTCGTCGGGCCGAGTTCGGTCCCGTTCGACAGGTGCACCTCGATCCGGACCCGGGTCAGGGTGCCGTTGGTGGTGTTGGCCACGGTGCCTTTGAAGGCGTTGTCGGCCGGTTCGTAGTTCAGGACCAGCCGGGCTCCGTTGCGGGTCACGTCGAAGGTCTGGTCAGGGGCCAGCATCGCAGCACTGCCCTCCTCGCTACCTCCACCGGACTCGCCGCCCGACTCGTTGCCGTGCTCGCCACCGGAGTCGTGCTCTGCGGCACTTTCGCCGGAGCTCTCCTCGGTGGTGTCGTTCGTACAGCCGATCAGTATCCCCGCTCCGAGCAGGATGCCCACGACGGGTCCGATCACGTACTTCTTTGTCAGCATTCTGATATTCACTCGTCCACTCCTTTCGTGTTCAAGAACCAGTGATGCGGGGCACGGTAGGAATGGAATGTGGCAGAATTATGTCACCCGAAAATTTCTTGCCAATCAGCCAAATCGTTTCTCGACCTCTAAAAAGGCCCTGCTGAGCAGGTAAAACGGATCGACAACACTAACGAGGAATCGTTGGCAGAGTCCCTGAACCTCACGACCCGTCGTAGTGGTGGCGGCAAACTCCAGAGGACGCATAACGGCCGGCACTCAACGCCCGCCCGACCCGCACGAATCGATCCAGTTGCCACGGCCGCGCTTCGTGCAGACTGGGAATCGCCGCATGGATATGATCCCCCGATGAGCCTCAGTCCGCACTCAGTCGCTACCGACGGCAGTGACAGCTATGACGCGGTCGTGATCGGCGCAGGGATCATCGGCGCGGCCACGACACTGGAACTCGCACGGCGTGGGTGGCGGGTACTCTGCGTGGACAAGGCTGCGGCCGCCGGTGCAGGATCGACCCTGAACTCCTGTGCGATCGTGCGATTCAGCTACTCCACCAAGCCTGGGGTCATCCTGGCCTGGGAAGGCCTCCACTACTGGCTCAACTGGCGCGACTACATAGGCGTCGACGATGAACTGGGACTGATCGAGTACCGCCAGTGCGGGCAGGTGGTGCTTCTCAGCGACTACACCGACCACCCCCAACGGGTACGTGCCCTGTGGCAGGAACTGGGCATTCCCTTTTCGGACTGGACTCTTGACGACCTCGCCCGGCATCTACCGATCTTCGACCAGGGATCCCACGGGCCGCCCAAACTGCCGTCGGACCATGAGTTCTGGAAAGAGCCTGAAGGGCAGCTCAGCGGTGCGATCCACTCGCCGGAGGCCGGGTATGTGAACGACCCCCAACTGTCGGTCCACAACCTGCAGCGGGCCGCAGAGGCTTCAGGTGCCCACTTCAGGTTCAACTCGCAGGTCGTCAACATCTTGCGCTCGCCGCAACGGGTCACGGGCGTCACCCTCGATGACGGCACCACGATCGCCGCGCCGGTAGTGGTGAACGTCGCCGGGCCCCACTCGTATGTGATCAACAAGATGGCCGGTGTCTACGACTCGATGAAGATCAAGACCCGGGCGCTGCGTCACGAAGTGCATCACGTGCCCGCACCGGAGGGGTTCGACTACGAAGCGCAGGGTTTCACCGCCACAGACGACGACACCGGGGTCTACTACCGGCCCGAGGTCGGCAACCACATACTGATCGGCAGCGGCGACCCGACCTGCGACGAACAGCATTGGGTCGACCCCGACGACTACGACAACCGGATCAGCGACAGTCAGTGGGAGGCCCAGGTGCTCCGTGCCGGCCGGCGGATCCCCGGCCTCGGAATCCCGCACCAGAAGAAGGGCGTCGTCGACCTCTACGACGTCAGCGACGACTGGGTCCCGATCTATGACCGCACCGACCTCGACGGGTTCTACGTCGCCATCGGCACCAGCGGCAACCAGTACAAGAACGGACCCGTCGCCGGACATGTGATGGCCGAACTGATCACCGCTGTCGAAGGAGGCCTCGACCACGACAATGACCCGCTCGTCGTCGAGGGCCGCTACACCAACATGCCCATCGAAGTCGGGTTCTTCAGCCGCAACCGCGAAGTAGCCGCAACCTCAATGACTGTTCACGGCTAAGACACGATTTGCACATATCAGTCCACCATGCGAGTCTCGACGGTCTATGGCGCTACTCCCGAGCGTTGTCGAGTCGTGCGTTCCCCGCGAGGAGGTTCTGCGCGGCGGTCTCGTCGACAAGCATTTCGCGGCTCAGCTCGATCAGGTCATCCGCGGTGCTGCGGGCTACCACGATTACGCCGACCCCGACTCGTTCTTCAAGATCACACACCCGACGAACGGCCTGCGCGACCTCCTAGCGGGAACCTTCGCTCGCCTATCGGACAATGCCAGCGCAGCACCCAGCGCCGAGCACGCCGTCTACCGCTACGAGACCAGCTTCGGCGGTGGGAAAACGCACGGTCTCATCGCCTTGTGGCACCTGGCCAGTGGCGCTCGCCCCCCGAACCTCGACGAGTTCATCGACCCGGCTCTGCTGCCTGAAGAGTGCGCAGTCGCCGCGGTGGTCGGCGACAGCCTCGACCCGATCAACGGACTCACCACCGACGGGGTCACCACGTTCACCATGTGGGGCGAGATCGCACGTCAGTTCGGCGACGACGCATGGGCTGCGGTGCACCAGAGCGACAAGGCTCGCACGGCCATCGGCAAGCAAGTGTGGTTGGACATCATCGGCGACCGTCCGACAGTCATCGTGATCGATGAGATCGCCCAGCACCTGCGGCTGCTGGCCACTTCGGGGAGCGAGCAATCGCGCAATCTGGCTGCGCAGACCATCGCAGGGCTCAAGGTGTTGTTCGAAGCTGTGACCGCGGCGCCGCGGGCGCGCATCATCGTCACGCTGGCCACCGGAACTGAGGCATTCGAAGCCGAGACCGCTGATGTCGACAAGGCACTCCGCGATGCCGAGGTCCAACACACGCTCGCCGAGGCTCACGACGTCATGGAGCGTCCGAAGGGCGCGGTCGGTCGGCCAGCCGAAGACGACGAGATCGGCTTCATCCTACGCCGACGCCTGTTTGCCGAGGTCGACGAGAACGCAGCTCGGGCAGCCGCACAGGCCTACCGGAAGCTCTATTCGACGCTGGCCGAACGGGGTGTCACGGTGGGCGGTTCGGCCACCGACGACCCGGCGAGCTACGCCGAACGACTGCGTACCTCGTACCCATTCCATCCGGCACTGATCGACTGCCTAGACAAGCGGATCGGTCCCATGCCTGGGTTTCAGCGTGCTCGCGGCGCACTCAAGATGTTAGCCGAGACGGTCGCTGCGCTCTGGGGTTCGGGCGTATCGACACCCATCATCAACCTTGGCGATCTTCCTCTCGACAACCTGACCGTCAGGTCGGCCATCACGACGACGATCGGGCGCGAGTCCCTCGACGGACCCGCTGAGGCCGACTTCGCTGCAAGCACCAGCCACGCCGCGTCAGTTGACAAGGAACGATGGCCGACCGAGCGGCTCGCCACGCGCGCCTGTCGTGCAACGTTTTGCAACAGCGTCGTTGGCGGAGCACTGCCGGGTGCTTCTGGTCCGGACGTCTACGCGGGAACGCTTGCGCCGGGCGAGAGCCCTGACGCGGTGGACGCTGCGCTGGAGGCAACCAGCCGCGTCGCTTGGCACTTGACCTACGACGGTGCTCGATGGCGGTTTCAGGTGGAGCCCAACGCCAATCGCATCATCGCCAGCGAGGTGGCGAACGTCCTCAAGGCGGATGTCACTGAGGAATTGGACCGGCGCGTTCGCCTCATCTTCGCCAGCGACGGCCCAACCAAGGCCGTGCATTTCCCGACCGGGCCTGCCGATGTTCCCGACGTCCAGCAGCTGCACTTGGTGGTGTTCTCGCACGAGGACCTGACGGTCACCGCTGCATCGACAGGAGAGATTCCCGAACGAGTTGTCGATGTGGCCCATCGTCACGGCACGAACGAGCAGAGCAGGACCAACCGCAACTCGATCGTGGTCCTGGTGGCCGACGAGGATGAGGTGGAGGCGATGCGCTATCGAGTCCGGTTCGAGCTCGCGGCAAAACGCATCACCGGTAACTCAAACAGCCTCAGCCAGTTTGACGAGAAGGTTGCGAAGGCACTCCGGCGCTTGGCGCAAGATGCCGAGCTCGAATCCCGCATCGCCATCACACGGGCATACGCCCACCTGTATTGGCCCGAGAATGCGCCTGCAAACAGCCACCTTCGGCACCTGCAGCTGTCATTTGGCGACTACGGGAAGACACCGAAGGGTCCCCACACGCCGGTCATCGTCGAAGCGCTGCGAAGCCACGGCAAGATTACCGACACTCCGCCGCCGACTGACCTACTGGCAAACGCCAGCGGCTTCAGCAAGGTCCGCACGGACATTACAACGGCGGAGCTGGCCGGTTTGCCTTGGCGTGACTACCGCCAGAAGATCGTGCTGAACGCCAGCTTGCTTACTGAGACAATCTCGGCGGGTGTCGGTAACGGCACATGGGTGTACTTCGACGCAGAATCGCAGCAGGCATCGGGCAGAGACGACCCGCCCGCGAGGATTCGCATCTCCGCGGACACCTGGTTGTACACGCTGGCTCGGGCCGCCGAGCTGAACCTGCTGCGCAAGCGCGCGGACTGGGACGCGATCAGCAGGGTGGTGACTACCAGCGCAGGGTCATTCGACGGGACAAGTCTTCGGCGCGAACTCACGACAGCGCTCGGTGGTGAACCACCCAAGGCAGAAGTGCTGTCTGCTCTCGCTTCCGCGGTGCGCGCCGACCGGCAAATCGCTGTGTCGCTTACCGCCCCCAGCTTTGAAGCTGCGCCCCAGCCCTTGTTGGCAGGCGAGATCGAAGGAACCGAACTCGATGCGCTGTTCGTGTTCATTCCCGCACAGCCCACCGATCTGCCCCCACCGCCGTTACGACGAATCGCCGTTGAGGGTGAGACGGCCGGGGTCGCCCTCGGCAATCTCCGAGATGCTGTCGCAGATGGTGGCGTCGATGACATAGCCGCGCTGACCGTCACGGCGAGTGGCGGGACTGGCCAGGGCACCAGCGACCTTCGGGCGCTGGGCCATTGCGCATCTCAGCTGCCGCGGTTCGAATGCGAGATCACCGCGTCGCTGCAGGTCGAGTTCGACGGGCTTGGTGCATTCAGCGCCGATCTCGCCAGCAGCATCGACGACTGGCGTCGTATCGAGCAAGCGATATTCGCTCTGGCAGATCTCGGTAGCGCAGTTGGGGGCACGTTGACGATGCGACTGACGCCGCCGTCGCCAATCCCGGTTGACGGCAGCGAGTGGGAGCAATTCCGATCGGTGGTCGCCAACAACAACCCAGGTGCACTGCTCATCGAGGCTGAGCCTGCCGACAGCGCTTCAACCGGTGGTGAGCAGTGAGCGTGCCGAGCGTGCGTGAACGACGCTTTGAGTTGCAGTTGCAGCCGACCTTGGCCGGTGACGACTGGGGGTTCCGTCTCAGCGAGACGTTTGGCGACGCCAAAGAGGCGGTGGCGAAGGTCGATGCGACACGCGCCACTCAATTCAGGCGAGCGGTACTCGAGGCGGTAGCTGCGTCGGGTTACCCGCCCGCCGCCGTGTCGCCGAGGCGGTGCCGACCCTTCAACTTGCAGCAGGGTCCTGGAGTTCGCTTGGCACTGACGGTCTGCGCCTCACTACCGGTGGCGAAGCCACTTCGTCGGCGAACAATCGTCGACGGCGTAGGTGCCCTGTCGCCCGAAGAAGCGCTGTATTGGTATGCCCGAACGTCTAGCCCCGGACGGGGCCGGGCATTGCGGGCTCTACGACTGCTGTTAGCCGATGACTGAGGGCGACCGGCCACGCCTCTTAATTGAGGACTGGTTTCCGGTCGCAGAACTTGGTATCGAATCGGTGCGCGAACGGGCAGCCGCCAGTGCTCTACCCCCGATCTACTTCTTGCATGTGTGGTGGGCCCGGCGGCCGTTGGTCGCCAGCGCTGGCGCCATTCTTGCGAGCCTGCTGCCCGCTTGGTCCCAGGATCTCGCCGACGAGTTCGTTGACCATGAAGCGCTGGCGACGCCGGAGGCATACCAACGCTGGTTCCTTCATCTCTGCGGCATCTGGGGCGACCCGGTGAACGCGAAGCGAATGCTGAATGCGGCCAACGCGGCCGGGATCAAGCTCAAGGGAAACGGATACGGCTATAGACAGGCCTACAAGAACTCTCCGGACGCCCGAGACCTCAATCTCCTGCACGATGTGTTGCAGCGAGTATGGAACGGCGTGCCGACACTGCTCGATCCAACAGCAGGAGGCGGTTCGATCCCGTACGAAGCGGCGCGCTATCGGTTACCTGCTCATGCGAATGACCTCAACCCCGTTGCGGCATCAGTGTTGAGGGCGGGAGTTGAAGTTCCGACGCTGTTCGGAACATCGCTCGTAGGGAACTTGCAGCACTTCGGGCATCTTCTCGTCAAGCGGCTCAACGAGCGTCTGGTGCCGTACTTCGTCAAGGAATCGGAAGGCGAGCCAGTCTTGGCGTACATTTTCGCCCGGACCGTGGCGTGTCCGAGGACGGGTAAGCGTGTGCCGTTGGTTGGCGACTGGGCGCTGCGGCGGGGCAGTAAGCCCGTTGCGGTGCGACTGGTTACAAAACGAGCCGGCGAAATGCTCGACGAGCCCGACTTCGAGATCGTCGAGGGCACGGCAGCGCAATTCGACACAAAGAAGGCCGGAACGTGGTCACGCGGTAAGGCGGTCTCGCCTTGGGATGACCTCGTGATCGACAGCGAGTACATCAAGGCCGAAGCACAGGCAGGTCGAATGGGCGAAGCGCTGTACGCAGTTGCCAACCGCACAGCAAGGGGCCGGGGATTTCGCGCACCAACCGATGTCGATCTGCAAGCTCTCGCCGATGCGGAAGCCGCGTTGGAGCGTCTGCTACCGCAATGGGAGCGTGATGATGTCCTCCCCGCCGAGGCCATCCCTCCGGGCAACAAAACAAATGAACCGCACAACTACGGGATGACGCTCTGGCGGGACATGTTCACGCAACGGCAACTGCTGGTGCACGGCACTTTTGTCGAGGAATATCGCGAGCTGATTCCCGAGGTGCGTGCCGAACTGGGCGGCACAGATCGGGCGGATGCCGTATTGGCACTGCTCGCCATGATGCTTGGGAAGGCGCTGAATTACAACGCCCGTCTTGGTTCGTGGCACGCCAGCCGCCAAGTGATGCGCTCAGTCTTTGACTCCCACAACTATGCCTTTAAGAACACCTTCGCGGAGTTCGAGGGCGCGGAACAACTCCCAGCTTGGACACTCAACCAGTTGCTCGATGCATACCGGAGCACCGCAAGCCTGCTGTCGCCTGACAGCGACGGCCAGTTCCTCGGCGATGTCGTAACACCATCCGCCCCAGTAACCGTGACCAGCAACAACGCCGGCAATCTGAGTTCATTGGCTGATGGGTCGCAGTCTCTGGTGTGCATCGACCCGCCGTACTACGACAACGTGATGTACGCCGAGTTGGCGGACTACTTCTACGTGTGGCACAAGAAGACCCTCGGACGGCTATGGCCAGACCTGTTCGAGGATCAGCTCACCAACAAACATGACGAGGCGGTCACCAACAAGGCACGCTTCAGTCACGCCGGCAGGCGAGCCTCAGCATTGGCCGATCACGATTACACGGCCAAGATGGCGGCCATATTCGCCGAGTGTCACCGCGTGCTCACTCCTGATGGCGTGATGACGGTGATGTTCACCCACAAGCGGGCCGATGCGTGGGACTCACTCGGCACTGCCCTGTTGCAGGCCGGCTTCGAGATCCGAGCGTCCTGGCCGGTACACACAGAGAGCGAGCAGTCTCTCCATCAAGCCCGTCAGAATGCCGTCAAGTCGACGATGTTCTTGAGTTGCCGCAAGCGAGCGGACAATCAGCTCAGCGACGGTTTGGTGTACTTCGACGACATCGCTGCAGACATACGTGGCGCCGCTGGCGATGCCCTCGAACGTGGCCACACGCAAGGTCTCGTCGGTGTCGATTTGCTGCTGTCCACCTACGGGCCCGCTTTGTCGGTGCTGTCGTCACGGTGGCCTGTATTCGCGGCGGAGGCCGACGAAACCGGTCGTTCTCGGCTGCTGCGGCCCGAGGAAGCACTGGTCGTCGCCCGAGCAGAGGTCCTACGCCGCGAGCGGATGCGGCTGGTCGGCCAGGACATCGAGTTCGACCCACTCACCGATTTCACACTGCTCGCGTGGAGCACATTTGGTGCCCGCGAGTTCCCGTATGACGAGGCTCGAAAATTGGCTCTGTCCATCAGCGACCTCGATCTTGACGACGTCGTCAACGCGAAATTGGTCAACGCAACAAAGGGAACGGTGTTGCTGACCGAGCCGCGGCTTCGGCTGCGTCGAGAGACAGACGCTCACCTGCCCGGTATCGACCGTTCTCGCACTGTCGTCGATGTGTGGGTCGATGCCATCCACACCACCGCGTACATCACCGCGCAAGACGGCCCGGGCGCGGCCAAGCGATGGCTGGACGAGCGCGATCTCACAGAGAACCCCGTGTTCAAATCCTGCCTACAAGCGTTCATGCGTGCGCTTCCGAACACCAAGCATCAGGGGGAATGGAACGTCCCCGAGGCCGAGCACCTGCACTCGCTCGTGAAGGCGTACTTCGAGGACATCGAGTTGCCAGCCGAGCCGGTGAAGTTCGAAGTCGAGGACATGCGGCTGCCAGGCATCGCGGATG
This sequence comes from Candidatus Aldehydirespiratoraceae bacterium, assembly GCA_965198315.1. GTDB lineage: Bacteria > Actinomycetota > Acidimicrobiia > Acidimicrobiales > Aldehydirespiratoraceae > VXYK01. Next base: position 236,534 of record OZ240616.1, read on the forward strand.
ACTGACAATGGGTTCCCCGGGCTGAACCTTGAAACGCGCTACGACTCCTCCGACGATCCGCTGAACACGTTCTACGTGCCGATCCTGGAACGTGCGAGTTCGTACGATCGGGTGGCGGGATACTTCTCGTCGTCATCGTTCGTGTCAGCTGCTGCGGGGTTGGCACGATTCATCAATAACAGCGGCACCATCAGGCTGCTGGTCGGCGCACAACTGTCCGAAGCCGATCGTGACGCGCTTCTCGGCCAGGCGCCGCTGACCGATGTCTTGGCCCGTAGCCTCAGCGGCGACCTGGATCGCTCCCTCAGTGCCGACGAGGTTGCATATCAGCGTCTCGGAGTCATCGCTTGGCTGGTGCAACAGGAACGCCTCCAGATCCGAGTCGGCGTGCCGTGCGATTCGAACGGCGTTCCCCTAGCCGGTGCTGAGGCCGGGCAGCGCTACTTCCACGCCAAGTCCGGGGTGCTTTCCGATGACGCAGGCAATCGTGTGGCATTCACCGGCAGCATCAACGAGTCGGCTTCGGGCTGGGAGCACAATTTCGAGTCGTTCAGCGTGTATCGGTCGTGGCGCGCCGAGAGCTGGGCCGATTACGGCCAACCTTTGGCACGAGAGTTTGAAGAACTGTGGTGCGGCCGTCAGCCGTTTGTCGGCAGCGGTAACGAGAAGCAGAGCAGTGGTGCCTCTTGGCGAACCGTGTCGTTGCCCCAAGCGGTGCGCGATCAGTTGGTGCAACTGGTACCGCCCGGTTGGACTCCGCCGCCTCGCGATCCGTTGGAGCCAAAACCGCCGCTGACTCCATCGGAGCTTGAGCATCTGGCTGCGATCCGCGCGGCGCCAAGCACCCGCTCCGGTGTCGGACTGGTTTCGGCAGCCGTTGAACCGTGGCCGCATCAACTCGCCATCGCGCGTCGGATCACCGAGACGTGGCCGCGTTCGTACCTGCTGGCCGACGAGGTCGGTCTCGGCAAGACGATCGAGACCGGCTTGGCACTGCGCGAGTTGCTGCTGTCGGGTCGACTCAGCACCGCGCTGCTCCTGGTTCCCGCTTCCGTATTGATCCAGTGGCAAGAGGAACTCAGCGAGAAGTTCCTGCTGGACATTCCACGCTTGGAAAGCGGCGACTTGGTGTGGGCCGGTGGCAGACGTCACAAGGCGGCAGCGTCCGGCGCGAGTGCGTGGAGATCGGCACCCGTGCTGCTGGCATCGTCTCACCTTGCCCGTCGCCGTGAGCACCGCGCCGCATTGACCGAGGGCAGCACCTGGGACCTCGTGTTCGTGGACGAAGCCCATCATGCTCGCCGTCGCGGTACCAAGGCATCGGACTCGCCGAACCAGATGCTGGCCACGCTGACGGCAATGAAACGGGCGGGCATGTGGAACGTGCTGCTGCTGGCATCAGCCACCCCGATGCAGATGAACACCCACGATATCTGGGACCTGCTGCAACTCTTCGGTCTTCCGTCGCCATGGTCCGAATCGTCGGCACGCATGGAGCGGTACTTCGGTGAGTTCCGCTCCATGTTCGCCGACCGTGACTGGCAGTTCCTTCGCCGGATGCTGGAGGGGCACTTCGTCGAGGCAGAAGCCGAGTCCGCGCTCGTCGACGAGATGACCGGAGCGCTCGGTCTCGTGGCAGCGAAGCGCATTACCGAGTTCCACAAGCGGCCGTACACGAAGGGTTCGACACGCAACGTGGGCGACGAGCAGGAATGGTGGTGGAACACTTGGTTGCGGGCCAACACGCCCGTGCGCGACCGAGTGTTCCGGACCACTCGGGCAACTCTGCGTACATACCAGGCGGAGGGCGTACTGCCGGAGGGCACCGTTGTTCCAGAGCGCCGAGTTACACACGAGTCGTGCGAATTGGGTGAGTCGGCCGAGGCGCTCTACGGTCGCATCGACAGCTACATCAAGCGCCACTACGACGCTTATTTGGCCGATCGGGGCCAGCGACGCCCCTTGGGCTTCATCATGACCGTCTACCGGCGGCGGCTCACGTCGAGTTTCTATGCGGTGCGCTGTTCGCTTGAGCGGCGCCGAGAAGTGCTGCGAGGCCAACGCCATCTCAAGGCGTTCGTCGACGATGACGATGTGGCATCGTCCGAGGAGTCAAATGCCATAGCTACCGACGGCATAGCCGCTTCACAAGCGATGTCGAGCGCCACCGAGAGAGTTTTAGCGTGGGATCCCGATGTAGTCCGTGCCGAGTGGGACGATGCCGTGACGGCGACTGCCACCAAGTACCTGGCTGAGGAGCTGTCTGAGCTGGACAGCTTCATCGACGGGCTGTACGACCTGCCCCCGGACGAACCCAAGACCCGACGGCTGTACGAATTGCTTGAGTCGAGCTTTGAGGGTGGGCATCGAAGCGTGGTGGTGTTCACGCAGTACGCTGACACACTGCGCTACCTGCGGGAACGCCTGAGAGTCATCTATGGCACAGGGATCGTCTGCTACTACGGGGGGCGAGGCGAACGATGGGACCCCACCGTTGACGACTGGGCTGCCATCTCCAAGGAACGCGTCAAGGAACTGTTCCGGCGAGGTGAAGACGTCCGCATCATGCTCGGCACCGACTCGATGTCGGAGGGCCTGAACCTGCAGACCTGCGCCCGCGTCATAAACTACGACCTGCCATGGAACTTCATGCGTGTCGAGCAGCGCATCGGGCGCGTCGACCGCATCGGTGGCCTGCCTCTCGTTGAAGTCACCAACCTGTCCTACACAGGCACAGTCGAAGACGACATCCTGCGGCGTATCGAAGAACGGCTGCAATGGTTCACTACCGTCGTAGGAAGCGCGCAACCAGTGCTCGCATCAATGGAATCAGCCGTGCAGCGGGCGGCACTGGGGCAGATCACCCCCGACATCGCCATACACGAGATTGAGCAGATGAACCGCCAGGCGACTGATTCGCGCGTCAGACTCGAAGACCTCGACGCGGTTCCGCACCACACCCAACCGTTATGCCCCGCGATGGATCTTTTGGGGCTCCAGGACGCGCTATTGGCGATCCCATCATGTGCAGAACGACTGAGTCCACACCCCGACATCGACGGTGCATGGCTGCTCCACCTCGGAGGCTTGGTGCACGACATCACATTTGACCGCAACCAAGTGCAGCAGCACGACGGCCTCTCTTTGCTCACGTGGGGAAGCCCACTACTCGACCGACTGCTCGACACCGCCCAGTCCGGCGCAAGCAACCAACGCTTCTGACTTGGCTTCAGGGTCCACGCGTACAATTGGCACGACACCATGTCATGTCGGCATCGGAGATGCCAGCCGCCAACTACATCACAATCTCTGTGGACATAACCTGAGTCTGGCGGGTGAGACCTAATTCGTCGGCGGCGAATGCCGCTGGTCGGCTTCAGCCTGTTCGCGCATCGCCAGCAACCTCGAGACAGACCGGCTGTGAAGCGAGTCCAGTCGAACGAGTGAGACGACAGCCAGGATAGACCAGGCAACGAATCCTGCTGTCGCCGAGACGAAGATCACGATCACCGCGCGGTTTGTGGTCATCGCAAGCAGAACTGCTGTCGCGACGGAAACTATGAGAGCTGAAAGGGATGCGAACATCGTGACGGTGTACGGTGCCCGGACCCGGTCTCCTGAGGAGTCCACCATGCGGAGTAATTCTCCGTAATCGGTCTTCTCCAGCCGCTGGTCAAGCGCGGTGCGCTGGTGCAAAGCCGTTGCAAACAACGCTGATGGTATCGGGATTCCCACCGTCAAAATCAGCGGCCAAGACGGCACCCAGTCGGACAAACTCAGGAATACTGCTACCGAACTCCATACAACCGCGGCCACGCAGAGATCGGGGTGGCGAGCGCTCCTGAGTAAAGTGCGCCACTCGGGACTATCAATCCGGCTGATCATCGGTTTCCTCGTCCAACTCGGACTGTACCACGACCCCGTCGTCTCGTTCGACGAACGTGCGTTGGACTTGCGCCAGATCGTCTCCCGACAGTTCGACGACGTCATCTTCCACACGCACGCTCTCAGTTGCCTCGACGGCGCCGCCTTCCGCGGTCTGAGTGAATTTCGACAGCGCGCCGCTTTCCCGGCTAGTACCCGTCATGACTGCTTGACCGTTTCCGCGCCGGATGTGATCAAACATCTGGATGAACCAGTTGGAATTTCGATCGATGGACGCGCCTTCGCGAGCTTGTGCAGACAGACGCACGGACTTCGCCTCCAGGCCGTTGAGAAGATCGGCGATCTTCTCCCTGTCCTCCCAGTTCGGATTCGGCTCGCGCAAAAGCGCTGAGAGAGTAGCGATACTGATAACAGACGAGTGCCAATCCTCGAACGTGCGCTTGAGCGAAAGCGGCGCAACCTCCCAGTCGTACATGCTCTCCTTGTTCAACAGCGCCTGGAGGTTCCCGGTGACCGTGTGCAGCTTGACGTCACGCGTTGCATATTGGAACGACACCATCCGCTGCGGGAGATTGACGACGAACGGGATCACGACTCCGCCCGATGCCTCGCCACGGTCGAACTCCTTCGTCTCCTCGTTCCACGCCAGTGTGGAGAATGCGTCGCCCTCGACATACCCGATGTGTCCTGACCAGAAACCCTGGCCCATTTCGACATGTCTCGATATACGCCACGTGCGCCCGTAGCGGGAAACTTCCTCGCCGGCGACCCATGACTGCTCTAGAGCGGCCCGAAACTGATCGTCCCCGCCCGCACCCCAAATTCCTTTGAGATCGATCCGGGCGTGTGCCACTCTGAAAGTCTTTGTCATCGCGCAACTCTAACCGGCTGGTGTGCCAGAGGAGCATCCGCCGATGCTCACCAACTAAAATGGCGACTGCGTCGGGTCGGTAATGCGCAACGGGAACATAGCGACGCTCAACACGGCGGTCGGGGGGCGACCTGCCGGCGTGGCTAGCGGCGACGGTGCTGAACCCGTCTCATGTGCTGTTCCGAGAAGATGAGTACCTGCTACGAGAGGACCCCGGGTCACCGACGAGGCCGCCTACTACTCCTTGCTTCAGGGAGTCGTCGACCTCTACGACGTCAGCGACGACTGGGTCCCGATCTATGACCGCACCGACCTCGACGGGTTCTACGTCGCCATCGGCACCAGCGGCAACCAGTACAAGAACGGACCCGTCGCCGGACATGTGATGGCCGAACTGATCACCGCTGTCGAAGGAGGCCTCGACCACGACAATGACCCGCTCGTCGTCGAGGGCCGCTACACCAACATGCCCATCGAAGTCGGGTTCTTCAGCCGCAACCGCGAGGCAGCCGCCACCTCAATGACCGTCCACGGCTGAACCCACCGGCCAAGGTCCTCGACCCGTTAACCGAATTGAGATTGCAATTGATAGTAACCCGACTTATAGTAAGTAGAGTTATATTAAACCGGACCAGATAACGGGGGCAGTCGGATGGGAACGCCGGTCAGGCCGAGCAGTCTCTATGACCGAGAGAACGAGTGGGAGGACCTGTCGCGTTTCGTTACTGCACCGGGTCCGGGGCTGCGGTTGGGCATCGTGTACGGGCGGCGGCGCTTCGGCAAGAGCTTTCTGTTGCGTCGCCTGGTGGAGGCGACGGACGGGGTCTACCACCTGGCGCTGCGGGAGGAGCGCAGACCCGCTCTGGACCGGTTCGCAGGCAGCCTCAGTCAGCAGATGCAATGGGCGCCGCCACGCCCGTTCCGGGACTGGCTCGACGCCCTGGATCAGGCCGTCAACGCGCTGGGCACACACGGGACACAACCACAGGCACTGGTGATCGACGAGTATCCGTACCTCCAACAGAACAATCCCGACCTGGACTCGGCGATTCAGGCGCTGATGGACGAGGCCGCAGCCGGGTCCCTGACCGAGGCGTGGACTGCGCCGGTGAGCGCCGTCCTGTGCGGTTCGGCCATGTCGGTAATGACGCGGCTGCTCAGCGGCACTTCGCCGATGCGGGGCCGTGCAACGCTGGACATGCCGCTGGCCGCGTTCGACTACCGGCAGGCGCGCGGCCACTGGGGCATTACCGACATGACCGCGGCGTTCGCGGTCGACACCGTGGTGGGCGGCGCTGCGGGCTACAAGGACCTGGCCGCCGCCGCCAAAGTCCCCGACAGCACCGAAGACCTGCCTGCATGGCTTGCGGCGACGGTGCTGAACCCGTCTCATGTGCTGTTCCGAGAAGATGAGTACCTGCTGCGAGAGGACCCGCGGGTCACCGACGAGGCCGCCTACTACTCCCTGCTCCAGGCTGTCGCCGACGGGCACACGACACAGACCAAGATCGCCGGGGCGCTCGCAAGAACATCCAATGACATCAGCCATCACCTCGGTGTGATGACCACCGCCGGTTTCGTGCTGCGCCACGAGGACCTTCTAGCCGACCGGCGGCCGCTCTACCGGGTGGCCGATCCGATCGTGCGATTCCACCATCTGATCAACCGACGTCACCGTGCCAGACTCGAAGACCGCCACGCACTCGAGGTGTGGGCCGATGCACAAGCCACCTACCGCTCACAGATCATCGGTCCGCATTTCGAGTCGATATGCCGCCTGTGGACAGACCGCTACGCCTCGCAGGCGACACTTGGCGGCACTGCGGGCCCATCGGCCTCGCTGCAAGTGAACGACCGGCTCACTCGCCAGTCCTTCGAGCTCGACGTGGTTGCTCTGCGGCGCGGGACGCACGCAGGCAGCGCCAAGACCATCCAACTCATCGGGGAGGCCAAGACCCACCGGCTCGACATCGGCGCCCTCGAACGCCTCGACCGGCTCAGCGACCTGCTCGCCGAGCGCTCCGGGGTCGCGCTGTCCCCTACTGCCAAGCGTCTCCTGTTCTCCACCCGAGGATTCACCCCCCGACTCGCCGCCACCGCCCGCACCCGCCCAGACGTGGAACTCATCGACCTCACCCGCCTCTACGAAGGCGACTGAAACCCCAACGGTTCACCGGGGTCATCGACCGCGGGGGCGGCTAGATGCTGAGGAGGTCGCGGGCGCCGGTATCGGACGAGGGGTGGCGGAGCTTCGACATCGCTATCGGTTCGAGCACCCAGTACAAGAACGCAACCAAGTGCAGCAGCACGATGGCCTGTCTTTGCTCACGTGGGGAAGCCCACTACTCGACCGACTGCTTGACACCGCCCAGTCCGGCGCGAGCGGTCCGGGAGCTTCGGGCACTTACCGCTGAAACTCCAGGATGCGTCCGAGTGCTTACGCCGGGGATGGCCTGGGGTTCCAGGTCAGGCCGTTGCTGTTGTCAAGCGTGGGTGGGTTGTCCGGGTCAGCACTTGCTTGATCCAACTGGGTTTGGGTCAGGCCCTTCGGCGGGGATGTCTCCGCAGAGCCTTCGCTGACGAATCCGGAGAGGTTTGAGCCCGAGAGAATCGCTCCGTGCAAGTTGGCATCGGTCAGATTGACATCGATCAAATGGGTGTCGGACAAGTCCGAATTCAAAAGGTGCGAGTTCGAGAAATCAACGCCGTAGAGAATCGCCGAGTCGAATTCCGTGTCGGACAGGCTCGCTTCGGACATGACGGCTCCTTCCAAATTGGCATCCGAAAATCTTGCCGAGAGCATCCTGGAGCCAGCGAAGTTCGCACCACTCAGAAGAGTCATCCCGGAGAGTATCGAGTTCCCTTTCTGGGCAAAGGTGCTCGCAGTGCTGGTGAACTCATGTAGCGATTGGCCCCTGACAACCCAAGGACTCGCAAAATCGGCGTACTGCAATTCAGAATGACGGGGCGCTCTCGGGTGACCCCACGGGACTCGGTGGTTACTTCGATGCTTACGCAACTCTTGCCGACTACGCGCCGGTCAGCTCTGAAGGGATTCAAGCTGACTCGCCCAAGCATGGAAACGGGGGCAGGCGTCTCGGATTGCCGCGAGACCGATCTCGTTCGCGATGGCCGGGCCATGAAGGCGCTTGTGGAAATTCGGAACCGCGAGGGCGATCCGCTTGCTCGGCGCAGTGTCGCGATCATCGTTGATGTCCTCTGGAGTCGCGAACTGGTGAGCGACCTGTCCAAGCGCGCTCAGAGCCTCGCGGGGCAGGCTCGGAATGACGTTGAATGCAGCCGGAGCCGAGAACAGTAGCGCCTCGAACTCGTGCCGCTGGACGTACGCGAACTGGGGAACCGTGTCGGTGTGCTGCGGATTGTGCCGTCTGACGCTCGCATCGATCCGCGCCTCTAGGTCTGTTACGGACTCCCCGGATCGCTTGCCTTTGAAGCCGTAGAAGTCGACCAGTGACGTGACCGCGTCGAAGTTCCACGAGAGCTTCGCCATGACGGGTGCGAGCCTGGCCACGCTGATGTTGCCGCCTTGGCCACTGGGTTTCATCGCTTCCGTGGCAACACCGTGCGCTTCGAGATGCGGTCTCAGCACCCGCTTGACGAATTCCTCCTCCGTGTCGCCCTCAACGATGATTGCTACGCGCTTCACGGACGGCCGCCCAGCAGGTTCATCTGCCAGAGTTCCCCCGTCGTGTAATCCTCTTCGAGCCATCGTTCGTACTCGTGGCGACTCTTGCGGCACGCAACCGTTCTTGAGTCCTCCAGTTCCATCACGACGATCTCGTCGAGGTCGAAGCAGTTGACCAGTTGCGGCGACTGCGTGGCCACGATTACTTGGCACTGGGTCGCCAGCGAAGCGATCATCGAACCTACGAGAGTGACTGCCGCCGGATGCAGTCCGAGTTCGGGTTCGTCAATCAACGCGACGCTCGGCAGCATCTCGGGCGGCAGGTTCAACAGCGTCACCAGAGCGAAGAATCGCAGCGACCCATCTGACGTGAGATGAGCGCCGAAGGTCTTGTCCGAGGCCGTTCCACGCCACCTCAAGAGAATGCGCCCATGTACTTCTTCGAGGACGAAGTGATCGAAGCTCGGCAGCACCCGCCGGACGTTCTCTTGCACCCACTCGAAGCGGTCCGGGTAGTCGTCTTGGAGACGGATGAGAACTGCTGCGAGGTTTCCGCCGTCGGGGCGCAGGCTCCGATTGTCTGACACATCCCAGCGTTGCTTCATGCTTGATCCAGTAGACGTGTCGTGAAACTGGAATGTTCCGCAGTCCTTGAGCAGCCGGCGAATGACGCGTGCCGTCGTCGGGTTGACATCGGGAAGACCGTCTTGGGCGGCCGAGTGGATCCGGGCCTCCGTATGCCCGCTCCCGACCGATTGCCACGGTGCCTGACCCTCAGTGTCGTCACGGCTGAAGCGCAACCGTTCCTCGGTGAACACGAACCGGTCCGGGGCCCCGTAGGACAACGCGAAGGAGTACTCGTTAGCCCCGCCCGACGTCGCCAGGCGGATGTCCGCCTCGATGCGCGGAGTGACCTTGTTGCCCATGAAGAGCTGGTCGTCGGCACCGCCGTGCAGGGCGACAAACTGCTCGAGGCTCCGCCACCGGAGCATCCAACTCAGCATCTCAAAGAACCGGATGACGTTCGACTTGCCGGACCCGTTGGCTCCAATAAGGACGGTGGCGTCACCGAGATCCGACAGTTCCACATCAGCGAGTGACCGAAAGCCGCGGACCGACACCGATTCAAGACGGGACCGCGACTCGGCCGATCTTGTCCCGGGCGTACCGTGATCTCGCTGGTCAGGTTCGCTGTCCATGAGGTAGAAACCCTAGCGTCGCAGTCAACCGAACACCGCTAGCACTTCGTATACACCATCGCGCGGTGCTTTCCTAAGGCGAGGCCGCAGTGGTAGTCCGATTTATGGTAAGTGGAGTTGTTGTAAGTGGAGTTGTATTCAAGCCGGATCAAACGGGCGCAGGCCCGAGTGGCTAGATGCTTAGGAGGTCGCGGGCGCCGGTGTCGGAGGAGGGGTGGCGGAGCTTCGACATCGCTCGGGCCTCGATCTGACGAATGCGTTCCCGGGTGAGGTTGAAATGCTCACCGACCTCTTCAAGGGTTCGAGGCTCACCACGGTCCAAGCCGAAACGAAGTTTGAGAATCTCACGCTCACGCTCATCGAGCGGAGACAACAGACGCGAAATCTCGTCAGGTAACAAAGACGTCGCCGCCACCTCGAAGGGAGAATCCGCGCCACGGTCCTCCACCACATCACCGAGTTCAGCGTCGCCGTCCTCCCGCAACGGCTCAGAAAGCGACAAAGGCTCAGCCGCGAAACGAAGCGCCTCGGTCACCTTGTCTTCAGGCATCTCCACTTCAAACGCCAGTTCGCTGAGCGTGGCGGGCCGGCCGTATTTGAGTTCAAGGCGGGTCCGTGCCTTCTGCAGGCGCGCCAGAGTATCCCCCGCATGCACCGGCAAGCGGATGGTGCGACCGGTGTTGGCGATTCCTCGGGTGATCGCTTGACGGATCCACCAGGTGGCATAGGTCGAGAACTTGAAGCCCTTACGCCAATCGAACTTCTCGACGGCATGCATCAAACCGAGGTTGCCTTCCTGGATCAAGTCGAGCAGCGGCAACCCGGAGGCCTGATACTTCTTGGCGATAGAGACAACGAGGCGCAGGTTCGACTGGACAAAAGTACGGGTTGCGGCCTCGCCCTTGCGCGAAAGTCGGCGAAGCTCGCGGCGACGCGCAGGAGTCGGCTTCGACTCGGCCAACTCGCGGCGTGCCTCAATCCCAGCCTCAATCTCTTGAGCTAGGCGAACTTCGCCCTCTTTGGTCAAGAGCGGATACTGACCTATGTCCGTCAGGTATAGACGGACCAGATCCTCTTCGTCCCTCTCGACACGCTCCTTCGCCACGGATGTCCCTCTCGTCGCTTCAGCCCCGTTCGCTTTACGATACCGACGGATTGTTTTTATACAACCGCCAGATAATTGCCATCTGGCTTAGTGAAGCACTCCCGCGGGCACAAGACCACCCGCAGACACAAGGTGGCTTTCGGCTTCCATCACACCTCTGTTGAGGTGTTGGTTGGTTTCCGAGTTGCGTAGTGAACCCAGGAGAAGTTCGCCTTGCTCGCGGTCATTGCGTATGTCGAGCAGCAAAAAGCCGATGATACGAAGCAACGGCGCATCTGCATGGGGTTCAGCTAGTCGTTGCAGCGACTCACACGACGCTCTGAGCCTCCCCAGAAGCACACGCTGTGCGATCGCCAGCCGCACGACTGAACCAGGAATCGCTCGAATGGCGATGAGGGCTTCTTCGGCTTCTGAAGAGGGAGCAGTGAAGCTGGTCGTGTCGGCAAGAAGCACCGAATCCGGCATCAGTGTCTTCAAATCATCGGCTTGCTCACCCAAGTGACGCCCTGTGGCTGACAACCAGGCAGCAACATCACCGCGTTCAGGCTCTACTTCACTGGCCCAAGCAACGAAGAGCTCAAACAAACTCGACGAAGCCCAGTGAAGGCCGCGCACTGTGGTCGCGGTTGCAGCGACTGTCAAAGCCTGTTCGCCGTGTACCCGACCCGCTTCGTCGCTCATGGCCGGAACGCTCCTCAACCCCTGTAGCGGTTGATAATCGGCATGCGGCGATCACGACCGAACGCCTTGTTGCTGAGACGAGCCCCGATAGGAGTTTGGCGGCGCTTGAACTCAGCGATATCGACAAGGCGACAGACCCGCTGTACCAGGTCACGGTCTCCCAAACCCTGCTCAACGATCTCTGCCACCCCCAGATCTCCTTCCACAAAGGCCCGCAGAATCGGGTCAAGCACTTCATACGGCGGAAGCGACTGGTCGTCACGTTGATCTGGTTTCAGCTCAGCCGACGGAGCCTTGCCCAAAACAGACTCAGGAATCACCGCAGCACCCTGGCTATTGCGCCACCGGCACAACTCATACACAGTGAGTTTCCAGACATCTTTGATGACCGCGTAAGCACCCGCCGTGTCACCATAAAGAGTCGAATATCCAACCGCTGCCTCCGACTTGTTGCCGGTCGTCAAGACCAACCAACCGTGTTCATTGGCCAGCGCCATCAACAGCACACCACGAATCCGCGACTGCACATTCTGATCGGTCAAATCGCCGAGATTCCCCGGTGTGGCAGAGTCGCTGGACAGCATCTCTGTAAACGCTGCATGAGCAGGCTCGATAGCAACGGTACGAGCGTCGATACCGAGATTGGCAGCCAGTGCTTCGGCATCGGCAATGGAGTGATCGCTCGAGTACCTCGACGGCATCAGCACGCCATGAACATGGCTCGCACCAAGGGCATCAGCAGCAATCGTGGCGGTGATCGACGAATCAACCCCGCCCGAAAGGCCGATACAAACATCGCTGAACCCACTCTTGTGGACATAATCACGGGTGGCGAGTTCCAACGCCCGCCACTGTTCGGCCAACTCCCCCAACGGCTCCACGATCGGCGCCACGAGCCGCTCTCGCCGTCGAGGATTCCCAGCCGAGACCGCAACCACCGAAGCCTCCTCGGTTGTCTCACGCGGACTCGCCAACTCAATATCGATCAACTCGACGCGTTCAACAAAACGCTCACAGCGAGCCGTCACCTTCGGCCCGTGCGGTGTGGGACTCACAACGAATGAGCCGCCGTCAAAAACCAGTTCGTCCTGCCCGCCGATGAGGTTGGCGTAAAGGACCGGAACTCTCGCCTCGGCCACGCGCTCGCTGATGACCTGTTCCCGCACCTTCTGTTTACCGGTGCGAAACGGCGAACCGTTGACATTGATCACAACACGGGCCCCAGCCGAGGCGAGCCTCGAAACCGGGCCGTTGGGAATCCACGAGTCCTCACACACCGTCACACCAACAGGAACGCCGGCGATCTCGTACAGAGTCAACGGATCATCACCACGCTGGAAGTAACGGAGTTCATCGAAAACGTCGTAGTTGGGAAGATGACGCTTGTAGTAGGTCCCAACCACGCGACCCTCCGCACAGATCGCCAGGGCGTTCCAGACACCGCTGTTGTAACCAAACCCGTCTTCGTCAACCACAGCAAGATCCGCGACCTCGCGCTCTGTCGAAGGATCACCATCGGCGAACCCGACCACAACCGCGCACCGCGAGGTCTGCGTCGCGAACTTCTCCAGCGTGGCCCGACAATCAGCCACAAAACCGGGCCTCAACACGAGATCCTCGGGGGGATAACCGGTGATTGCCATCTCCGGCATGACTGCAACGTCGGCATTGCCTTCTTCGGCCTCCGCAAGCGCGGCCAACGCCAGCGCCATGTTGCCTTCAAGGTCACCCACCGTCGGGTTGATGTGGCACACGGCAACTCGCAAGACATCAGTACGAGACGTCATGGCTTCATCGTAGGGCCAAACGCCAACACCACCGCTGTCGCGGAGCCCTCAGTCACAACAAGCCGCTTAACTGGGTGATTCCCACAATGTCGGCGGTCCCATTCTCGACCTGGCCCCGGCCCGGGCCCCTACTGATTCAACGAACTAGGCGAGCGCGGCGCAGACGGTCTCGGTCATCAACGCGGCGACCACGTAGGGGTCGGCGTTAGCGTTGGGGCGACGATCTTCGATGTAGCCCTTGCCGTTCTGCACTACCTGCCAAGGAATGCGGATCGATGCACCGCGGTCGGAGGGAGCGTACGAGAAAGTGTCGAACCGCTCCGTCTCATGTGCCCCCGTCAGTCGATCCTCAATACCCACGCCATATCCCGCGATGTGGCGCGCAGGTACCCCTTCGGCCCCCAACGCCTCGCAAGCGTCGATAATAGGGTCGAATGACTCCCGCATCGACTTGGTGGAGAAGTTGGTATGCATGCCGGCACCGTTCCAGTCTCCCTTCATCGGCTTGGCCTCAAGAGAAACCTCAACTCCGAACTCTTCGGCCAACCGGTAGAGGAGATAGCGGGCGACCCACATCTCGTCGCCGATCACCATCGTGTTGATCGGGCCGATCTGAAACTCCCACTGCCCGGGCATGACCTCGGCGTTGGTACCTGAGATCGCCAGACCAGCTTCGATGCAGGCGGTGGTGTGGCGCTCGATCAACTCACGACCGTGAATCTTCACTGCACCCACACCGCAGTAGTACGGACCCTGCGGAGCGGGGAAACCATTGGGCGGGAAACCTGCAGGCCAGCCTGTCATGCGATCAAGCAGGGTGTATTCCTGCTCCATCCCGATGATGGGTTCCTGATCGGAGTAGCGGCCATACGACTCGCGGGCTTGACGTCGGGTGTTGCTCGGATGCGGTGCCAGAGTTCCGGTCAGCTGCGTTTCGCACATAACGAGGATGTTGTCGCCGCCGCGAATCGGGTCGGGGCATTGGAACACAGGTTCGAGGACGACATCAGAATCGCTGCCGGCGGCTTGATTCGTGCTGGAACCGTCAAAACCCCAGATCCCCGGCTCTTCGCCATCAGCCAGAACTTTCGTCTTGGAACGAACCTCATTGGTCGGTTCGCTCCCGTCAATCCACAGATATTCAGCTCGGTAAGCCACTAGATTTCCTCTCTTGGCGGTTGGTTGTCGACTCTTGTTCGCCGACTGTTCGGCTCTCCCTGATGCCAAACAGCGTCAGGTTAGCCAACAGACAGCCTAAGGGTTCAAGAATCGGGTTTCTGCGCGGTTGCCCAATTGTTAAGAGTGTGTGAACGAGGGGTTCACGCAGCAGAATCCGCCCGCTGGTGTGGCACCGTGGAAGCGCTCGGGGCCGGCTGACACAATCGGGGTGACAATGGAACGCGACCAGCAATACGTGCTTCGAAGCGTGGAGGAACGGGGCGTGCGCCTGATCCGACTCTGGTTCACCGATGTGCTCGGAAAACTCAAGTCGGTGGCCATCACAGCGGCCGAACTCGAAGCCGCTTTCGACGAGGGTGTGCAATTCGACGGCAGTTCTATCGACGGATTCTCACGCGTGCACGAATCCGACGTTCTGGCTCGACCAGACGCCACCTCCTTCGAGCTGCTTCCGTGGGCCACACAAGACGAACCGTCGGCTCGCATGTTCTGCGACATCCAGAACCTTGACGAGACCCCCTTCGACGGCGACCCGCGCCAGGTCCTTCGTCGCAATCTCGACGAGGCTCGGGGCAGGGGATATTCGTTCTTTGCTGCGCCGGAGGTTGAGTTCTTCTACTTCGCCTCAGGCGATCCGTCTCTGGGCAAACCCCAACCCCTCGACCACGCCTCCTATTTCGACCTCACTACCGCCGATGTCTCGAGCAACCTCCGCAAACGGACCATTCACATGCTCGAGGCCATGGGGATACCCGTCGAATATTCGTTCCATGAGGACAGCCCGAGCCAGCACGAGATCGACCTTCGCTACACCGAGGCGCTCGACGTGGCCGACAATCTCATGACCCTGCGGTTGGTCGTGAAGAAAATCGCCATGGAACGTGGCACCTACGCTTCGTTCATGCCCAAGCCGCTCAACGGTGTGCAGGGGTCGGGGATGCATGTCCATCTGTCGCTGTTCACCGGCGATACCAACGTCTTCCACGACAGCGCCGACCCATACGGGCTCTCAGCAACCGGACGTCAGTTCACAGCCGGTGTCCTACGTCATGCCCGTGAGATCACCGCTGTTACCAACCAGTTGGTCAACAGCTACAAGCGACTGTCGGAGAAATCCGAGGCACCTCCGTATGTCGCCTGGGCGCGCAACAACCGGTCGGCCTTGGTGAGGGTACCGGTGCGCAGGCAAGGCAAACCAAGCTCGGCCCGAATCGAGTACCGCTCCCCAGACCCAGCCTGCAATCCCTACTTGACATTCTCATTGGTGCTCGCCGCTGGTTTGCGCGGCGTCAGCGAAGGTTACGAACTACCCGCGGAAACAAGCACCAACCTTCACGATCTCAACCCGCACGAACTCGCCGAGTTGGGGATAGAACCACTGCCCCGTTCGCTCGGCGAAGCACTGGACCTTATGGAGGGATCCGACCTTGTCCGTGCATCGCTCGGCGACCATATTTTCGAGTGGTTTCTGCGCAATAAACGCTCCGAGTGGGACCAATACCAGTCCACTGTCACCCCGTTTGAACTGGAGCGCTATCTCCCGACTTGGTAGAAGTGAACGTATCGTGAACGCATGAAGCCGTTGCTTGTCTTTCCCGACCCGGCGCCGCCGGAGTTGGCTCAGACCCTCGATATCGGAGGCTGGGCGTGGAAGGCCGCGGTTGACATCGAAACGGCTCGTGCCGACGAGCCGGCCGACGGCTGGGTGGGCGCCATTGTGATGGCCGGTTCAGATCTGGAACCGGCACTGCGTTTCTGTCGATCGGTTCACAACGGCGAGGTCAACGTCCGCTCGCTTCTGTTGCTCATCAACGGCGGCCATCTCCAGCCGCTTGATCCCCATCACGATCTGTTCGACGACTTCTGTCTGTACCCGTTCCATCCCTCGGAGCTGGAGATTCGCCTCAAACATCTGTTCAGACGGGGTGGACAAGCCGATGATGTCGAACTGATTGAGTACGGCCCGCTGGCCATGAACCTTGAGACCTATCAAGCCGTGATCGACTCCAAGCCGCTTGATCTCACCTACATGGAGTACGAACTCTTGAAGTTCCTCGCCGCGTTTCCCGGCAAAGTCTTCACCCGCGAGACTCTTCTCAACCGGGTCTGGGGTTATGACTACTACGGCGGCGCACGCACAGTGGATGTGCATGTGCGGCGTCTGCGCTCAAAACTCGGTGAGGAGCACGCCAACCTGATCCAAACCGTCCGCTCCGTCGGTTATTCCTTCGGCCGCAGCCGCTGGGGCTAGTCGCTTCTCAGCTAACCCAGGTAGGGGTTGGTTTGCGAAAGCGCCAGATACTCGTTGGGTTCACCGTCGTCGCCGACGTTGTCGAGATCGCGATCGCGGCCAATGAGACCCCCGAGCACGCCGGCAAGTGCGGCCATGCTCATGAGCACAGCCACGGGCATCACCACAACCAGCAACACCACGATCACTAAGGCACCCAGGTCCATAGCTTCAGTCTGCCAGATCGGCCGGGCGTGCCGCGATTACTTCGATCTCGACTTGAGCACCGAGCGGGAGAGCCACGACAGCCACCGCGGACCGCGCCGGGCGGTGTCCATCGAACTCCTCGGAGTAGATCTTGTTCACCGCCGCGTAGTCACCGATGTCGACAAGAAACACGGTGGCTTTCACCACATCGGCGAGAAAGGCATCAGCCGATGCCAGCACTGTGCGCAAGTTGACGAACACCTGCCTCGTCTCTGCCTCGACTCCGCCCTCGACCAGTACACCGTCACTGATACCAATTTGGCCGGCGGTGAACAGAAGATCCCCGCCTCGCATAATCGGCGAATAGGGGCCTACCGGGGTGCTCATATTGTGCTCCTAAATCAGTTTCTGGGTGCCTCGCAGACTATCAAAGCACCATAGTCAACGATCGCTGATCGGCCATTGCTGCGGGCAGCCTCGATCAAGCCAAACGGCGGAAGCGACCGCCGCGAACACTGCGTCTGAGCCGTTGACCGGATCGCCTGCCGACGGCTCGATAGTGATGTCGATACGGGGAGTGTCGACGGCGCGCAGCACGCCGAAGGAACGGATCGTTAGATCGTGAAGTTCTCCGTGCCCGTCAACTGCGAGGCTCTCGCTTGTCACCCACGACAGGGCCATATGCGCAGCTCCGGTGCAGTATGAGCGCAGAACAGTCTCGTCCAGCACGGCTCCGCAGCGCACGGAGACATACAGCGTTCCATCCGCTCCGACCGAAGCTGTTGCCGCGCCTCCCCCGGGCGCTTTGATCCAACCGACCTCGCCTCTTACGCCAGCCAGCAAAACCGTTGCTTCAGCCCAACCAGCACCACGGATAACCGCGCTGGTGGGCGGACCGACCACATCCACTTCCTGCACCAGCAATCCGGGGGCAGCCTCGGTGATCGCGTCGCTGATACCCGGTGTTCGTGCAACCCGGACTACGCCTGTTCCATCGCGGTTGATTCCCGCTGTTAGAGGTGGACGCTTGGGACCTCGGCGCACGGAATCTTCACGGGAGTACAACACCCTCACGGGATGTCCCGCTTCGTTTGCGAGACGCTGTGCCACCTCCGCTACGTCGCTTGATTGTTTCGCTCCGAACGCTCCCCCATTCGCCAAAGGCGACACCGGTTCGCCGCCCGGTTTGCACCAGGATGCATCAGTCTCAAGGTAGGCCGGTTCAACCCATGAGGTGCGAAGCGTAAGGTCGAAGTCGCCTTCCGGCATTGATATCGGCGGCTCGAAAACCGCTGTCGTGCGGCGGCCCTGCACCTTGCCTGCGAGCCGCAAAGCCTCGGCACGGCTCTCAGCGAGCACCCATTGTTCGTCTTTCGCCAGAACCGCTACGAGCGCATCGGCGGGGGCTGAGTCGTCGGCGAAACCGCCGCGTCCCGCGGCGACCGCCGGACCCACGGACTGTGCAACACCACCTTCAATCGTCGCTCTTCGAGCAGCGGCGCTCCGCTGGCCCGCCTTGCGCACATCGACAGGGTTCTCCCGGGCACGTTGGTGGTCGCCGAAGGCCACCCATGCGTCGATCACCGTCTGCCAGCCGGTGCAGCGGCACAGGTGCGCCTGCAGTGCCTTGGCCGCAGCCTCGCGGTCTTCGTGGTCTGCGCCCTTGGCCCGCAGTCCCTCGTAGCGGCAGATGATGCCCGGCGTGCAGAAACCGCACTGGCTTCCACCTGTCGAGGCGAACGAGTCAGCCCAGGCTTCGGCGAGGTCGTCGGGGAGTCCTTCAAGCGTGGTGATGGTGCGATCACGAACCCGACGCACCGGGGTGACACAAGACACCCGTGGGGCACCGTCTACCAACACCGTGCAACAACCGCACTGCCCCTGCGGACTGCACCCGTCCTTGACCGAGGTGAGCCGGAGATCGTCACGCAGGACGTCGAGCAGCGTCGCCGTGTTGGCGACCGTGCCATCGACGCTGACCGCGCGACCGTTGACAACAAGCTCTATGGACTCGGTTGATTCCATCGGCTGACTCTACGCCCCATCAGCGAGTGGCCGATGCCCATCAACGAGTGACCAGCGCCCATCAACGAGTGACCAATGCCCCATCAGCGAGTGGTCGGCACCCAGTGAGCATGACCAAAAGTCCGAACCACCGTCAACGGCTAGTGTTCGGCGCAATGGCGACATTTCCAACCGTGATCGACGAAGTAACGACGCAGTGGCTAACAGAATCGCTGCGCTCATCGGGCGCTCTGGCCGCCGACTCACAGGTGACCGGGTTCGACGTCGAACCCATCGGCATGGGAGTCGGGATCATGGGCCTGCTCTACCGCTTGTCGCTGCGCTACGACAGCGAAGCGGCTGGCCCGGCGACTCTGGTGCTGAAACTCCCGTCGACTGACCCTCAAGCCCGTTACATGGCCCAAGTCTTTCGGTTCTACGAGAAGGAGGTCGGGTTCTACCGCCAATTCGCTCAGCTGACCCCGATCCCGACCACGGCCTGCTACGCGGCAGACCATGACCCTGGGACCGACGATTTCGTGCTCCTCTTCGAGGACGTCGGCGACGCGACCGTTCACAGCCAGGTGGACGGCTGCCCGCCCGACGCGGCTCTGCTCACCGTCCGCAACCTTGCGCGACACCACGCAAGGTTCGCTGATTCGGCACTGTTCGACGATCCCGACTTCGCCTGGTTGCCGTTCGGTTCCGATCCGCCCACCCCCGAAGCGCTGATCGAAACGATTACCGGTTCGTGGGGACCCTTCAAGGAGAAGTTCCCCGAGCTTGTGACCAGCGAGCTGACGGCGATCATCGAACGCTTCCCAGGGTCAGTCCGTTCGCTGCTGACAGTGAAGGAGGGTCGTCCGATCACCATCGTTCACGGCGACTACCGGCTCGACAACCTCTTCTTCGCCGACGGAGGGGTCACAGTCATCGATTGGCAGGTCTGCGCCAAAGGGCCTTTCGCGTACGACCTCGCCTACTTCATCACGCAGAGCCTGACCATAGACGACCGTAAAGCCCATGAGACGGCGCTGATCGACGCCTACCTCAACGAACTCGAAGCCGCCGGTGTGTCACACGACCGTGACATGTTGATGGACGACTACCGTGCGACCGCCATGTTCTGTCTGTGCTATCCGATCCAGGCAGGAACGGTTGAACTGGTCAACGACCGGGCGAGGGCGCTCATAGTCGACATGTTCAACCGGGCCATGACCGCCATCAGCGACCACAACGCCACCGAATTCCTCCTCGACTGACCGAGACCTGTAACTCTGTGACGGCAAGCACGACCGCTATCACCGACGCCGACGGGCTGACCAACGTGACCTACAGCTACCAGTGGCTGGCTGACGACACCGGGATCGCCGAAGCAACGAACTCCACTTACACGGTCCAGGCATCCGACGTCGGCAAGGCCATCAAGGTGCGGGTCACCTTCACCGACGATCTGGGCTCCTGGGAGTCACTGACCAGCGAAGCTACGGCCGCAGTGGTAGTGGGCGGGTTGTAAGGACCTCAATCAGGGGCGCTCGACGGTGTTGACGACACCACGTGCTGGACCGCTTCCACCACCGCTCGGCCGCGGCCGCGTCGAACAGGTCCGGTGCCACCCCCCGACCGTGCGTGCTCGATCTGTGACCGGGCTTCGCTTCCTGGTCTGCTCCCTGGCCGTGCACACGAACGACCCTGAGGGTCAAGGCCACCGAGCATCTCTCCGGTCTCGTAGAGGTCGCAGAACCGTTGCGAGTCAGCCGGTTCCGTTGTTGTACCAGCCGCCGCCGATGAGGGTGCCGTTCACGTCGATGACCCACATGCGCATTGTGTCGGGGCCTGCGGCTCCGGCGGGGTTGTCCTCCGCGGTGATCCAGGCACCGTTGGGGGTGGCGTTGCGC
Organism: Candidatus Aldehydirespiratoraceae bacterium; assembly: GCA_965198315.1. Lineage (GTDB taxonomy): Bacteria > Actinomycetota > Acidimicrobiia > Acidimicrobiales > Aldehydirespiratoraceae > VXYK01. The sequence goes on from OZ240616.1 coordinate 257,226, forward strand.
ACTGCCGGGCCCAGCAGGTCCTCGACGTCGGTTCCGATGAGTGCGGGATCGAAGTGGGTGAGGATCTCGCCGTCGGGGGCGGCGGTGAACCCGGTGAAGTACCCGTCGAGGGTGTCGGTGCTGTTGTAGTACTCCGCCGTCGGGATGAGGCCCGTGGAGATGCCCTGGGGGTCGTTGTAGAACTCCAGGATCGCTTCGAGGCCGCCTGTGCGGAAATGCTCGGCCGACTCCGAGATGAGCTGCGGCAAGAACTCGTCGGTGTTGATGTACCAGCCCGACGCGAACAGCAGCCCGTCATGGCGCACGACCCAGGCGTTCTTCAACTCGAACGCGCCCTCGTCGCCGAGAGTGCCCCCAGCGGGGTTCACATACACATAGGGCACCCAGCGGCCCGCCTCTGTGGCCGCCAGCATCTCGGGACCGAACCTGTAGCCGTTGGCGTCGGTGCCCACCCAGCCCTTGACGTCGAGGCCCCGCCGGTCGGGGTCGTAGTGGCCGATGACCTGGTCGTTCCCGTCGATGATGAACACGTACCACTGGCCGTCCACGCTTTCGGGGCGGTTGTAGTAGGCAACGGTGGCGTCGCGGCCCTGCGTCTCGTAACGGCTGATGGCGTTGCCCACGAAGAACTTGGTGTACTCCGCGGGAGCGGACCTCAGCGGGATCGACGCCACCACACCGCGGGCTACCCGCTCGGCATCCGCGGCGGTGAGTCCCGACCCCTCGGCGGCCGCCCGCGCGACCTCCTCCGCCTCGGCGCGGGACAGTCCCGTGTCGGGTTGGGGCAGCGCCGCCAGCGCCGCCTCGATGGCCTCCTCCGCCTCGGGGCGGGACAGTCCCGTGTCGGGTTGGGGCAGCGCCGCCAGCGCCGCCTCGATGGCCTGTTCCGCCTCGGGGCGGGACAGTCCCGTGTCGGGTTGGGGCAGCGCCGCCAGCGCCGCCTCGATGGCCTGTTCCGCCTCGGCGGCGGTGATCCCGGCCACCGGCTGCGGTGGTGCGGGAACAGCCTCCAACTCGGCGCGCACCATCTCTGCGACCTCGGGGCGGGACAACCCCGCTTCCCCGTCCCCGCCGCCGCATGCCACGGCCGCCAGGGGGACGAGGCAGGCCAGCGCCGCCAGGGTCCGCCGGATCGACTTCCGGTTCGTCATGATCTTGATTCCTCCTGCTCAGATTTCGCGAGCCCGCCGATCGGGCTCGACCCACCGACTCGGGTCACACGGGACGGGACGCCGTGGGGCGTCTCGACGGGCTGTCGCGGGGCGTCAGCGACCATCGGGCACACCCGACGCCGCGAAGCCGTGGGAGCCGTGTCGGGATTCTCTTCGGCGGTCTCTCATAGGCCGACTATTTGACGCCAGTCAGCCCAGTCACAGTTCTGGGTTCGGTGCTCGACGTCGATGGTGTATCCGTCCTCCCATCCTGAGTCTCCGGACTTCGGTATGTAGTTGTGGCCGTCGAGCAGGGTGACCTTGTAGTACCTGGCACGCCATTGCGCGCCGCACACGTTGTCCCGGGTCGTCGAGATGGAGAGTCCCCCGTTGTAATCCCTGTGCCCGAAGAACGTTGTCCCGGTGGTGGTCTCCGACACGACCATCCCGCGTCCGTCGTTCTTGTTGGGGCCGCCGCCGAAGTAGTCGTACACGTCGAGTCTGTAGTTCACGGTCAAACCCGGGGGGTAGGACCCGGCGTGGTGGCGGGCAAGCCCGAATAGCAGGCCTTGTCCTTCGTCTGCGACCGAGGCGGCGTCGCTGATGCTGATCTCGATGGTCTGGCTCGTGGTCGAGAATTGCTTCGTCGCTGAGGTGAAGGAGAAGTCGGGCGTCTCGTTGGTGGCTGTCCGGTTGTCGCCGGTCAGCGCGAACTGGATCTCGTAGGTCGTGCCGGCGGTCAGGCCGGTCAAGGCGACGGTGTGGCGGCTAGCAAACGTGAAGCGTTCGGAGGTGACCTCGCCGCCGCCGGTCAGGTTCGTGTACTTCGGGCTGGACCCCGTCGTCCAGGGGCTGTCGCCGACGGGCTGGTAGCGCCAGTGGAGTCTGGTCCTCGGTGTGGCCTCCCAGATGTTCAGGCTCACCTTCGCCTCGTTCATGAGGACGCTGGAAGGGGAGATTGCTGTGATCACCCCGACTGGCTCGTCGTCCACCACGGTCACATCCACGCTGATGGCCTCCCCGTCGAAGCCGCCGCCGGTGGCGATGAAGTCGAGCGCCACCTTGTCGTTGTTCGCGTCCGCGTCCTGCGCGGCGCTGATCGAGCCGTTCTGGTGCGTCAACCAGTTCTCCGGCGTGAACACGAACCTTTCGGTGAAGTTGGACACGTCGGTGCCCGCGTCGCCGCTGACCGTCACCGTCACGTTCCCCGTCGGTTTCCCCGCGAACCCCCGGTCGGTGATTATCGGTTTCAGCCTCACGCTGTATGACAGCGTCCCGCCCTCGTCCACCTTCATCGGATCCGGAATGACAAGCACACGCCCCGGGGGGTCATCTTCGACGGTCACCACATAGTTGGCGGACACCCCGCCATAGCCGCCATCGGCGGCACTGTGAATGAGCGTCACAACGTCGTCCCTCCTGTCCGCGTCGCTCGCGGCGGTGACCGTCACCGTCTGAAACGTGTTGTAGTTCGACCTCGTGAACGTCAACGACTCTGTGCTCAAGGTCAGATCGGTGCCCTCGTGGCCGCTGATCGTCACCGTCACGTCCGCGGTCGGCTGCGTCGCCAGCTTCACCATGTAAGTCGCTTGGCTTTGCTCATCCATGGTCAACGCCGTCGGCGTGATTATCAGGTCGGCGGTCTGCGCCTGGGCCGGATGGCCGCCCGCGACGAGCAATGCCCCGATCAGCGTCGGCAGGACCGCCAGGGCGACGAACCGGCGGCGGACGCGTCCGCGCGTGGGACGGACGGGGATTCCAGGGGCGGATCCGGTAGTCGTCATGGCCGGCTTCCTCGGAATCTGCGGGGGGGGGGGGGGGGCAAGCCGCTTGGGGCAGGTTCTGAGGGCGGGCGTTCTCAAGGGCGGAACCGGCGCTGGTCATGGCGTGCCTCCTGGGCATCTAGAGGAAGGAAACGAACGATGCCGTCGCGGACGGCCGGGTGCGTCGGTGAAACACCGACTACAACGCACCCTATCGTATCAGACATGAAAGAAACATGGAATAGACATGAAAGAAGCATAAATCCCATACGTATAATATTCTGATGAGACGGACAGGGCAGCCTGTCCTCGATTTAGTCCGTTCTGCTTGCAATGAAACTCCGTCTGCCTTCCTCACGTCTCGTTGCACCGTCGGTGCTGTTGATCGTGCTTGCCGGCGCTACTGCGTTCTTCCGTCTCGGCCTGACCGATGCCTCCGACAGCGTCACGGTGAGCCATGACGGGTTTCAGCTGACGTGTCCCGGGCTGATCGAGGAGGGCTCGACCCTGACGTGCACGCTCACGAACACCGCGGTCACCGAGGCGGACTGGCCGGTCGTCGGGATCCTGCACCGGTCGGACGACTCGAACAGGGCGCTGGTCCGAGGCTCGCCCCTCGATGTCGAGTTGAGCGCTCCCACTCCCGAAGCCGCTATCGAGGGTGGCGTGTGGTGGATCGGTCCCGACCTTGTCGGCTACTCATTCTTCGACTGGTCGGGAACGGCGGCCGCGGCACCCGGCGCGACCACGACCACAACCGGCGCGACCACGACCACAACCGGCGGGGCCACGAATTCGCGCGACGTCGTCATCAGCATCGTGGATGACGACGATCATGAGAGCGAGGAGGTGTTCTACGTCTCCCTGGCGTCCGACGGCAGCAGGAACGTGGGAGTTCTGTACAACAACCGGCAGAGGGTCCGGGTCTCAGACGGCGACAGCGAGAGCAGCGACGCGTCCCTGAGCGACCTCCGCATCTTCGCCGGAGGGGGGGGGGGGGGGGGGGGTAGAGGAGAAGACGCTCACGTTCTCATCGACCGTTCTATCGTACCAGGTCACGGTCGACTACGACGTCACAGAGGTGACCCTGATCCCGACGGTCGCCCATGGGCGGGCCACGGTCACCGTGGACGGCGTGACGGCTGAGAGCGGCGCCGAGAGCGCCGCCGTGCATCTCGGCTCGGGCTCGACCTCGACAGCGGTTCTCGTGACCGCCGAGGACGGCACGTCGCAGACCTACACCGTCGCCGTCTCGCGCGGATCGCGTACCGAGAACGTCGAGGTCGGTGTGGACGGGTTCACGCTGTCGTGCCCATCGCAAGTGGAGGAGGGGAACACCCTCACATGCACGCTGACCAACACCAACAGCGATGCCGCGCCCTGGCCGGTCGTCGCGATCATCCACAGCTCCGCCGACGACAATCGAGCGCTCATCACCGAGGACTCGGTGATCGCCTCCACCGCGTCCTCCTACGGAGTCGACCTCAAGTTCGCCGAGTCTCAGACGCCCGGGCGTGAGGACTACAAGTACGGATACGGGGAACTGTTCTCCGGAGGCTCGATGTCGGTGTACACCGTCTACGGGTACGAGAAGTTCGACTGGTCCGGAGAAGCCGCCGCCAACGCATCCCGCACTGTCAGCATCGACATCAAGTCGGACGACGAATACGAGGATGAGGACGGCGAGGTCTTCTTCGTGGCGCTGACCGCCAGCGACTCGACCAGCCTGTCGGGCCTGGTCGACAACAAGGCGCCCGTCCTCATCGTCGACCCGCCGCCGACGGCACCCGCCGCCCCGACGGTCACCTCGGTCGTGCCGGGCGTGCAGTCGCTGACCGTCGAGTGGACCGAGCCCGACGACAGCGGCGGAAGGGAGGTCACGTCCTACGACGTGGGATACATCGAGACCAGCGCCGACGAGGCGGTCGACAACAACTGGACCGTCGAGCAGGCCTGGACCACCGGCGACGGCAACCTGAGCCACACGATCACGGGACTCGACAGCGGAACCCAGTACGACGTGCGGATGCGGGCGACCAACTCGGAGGGCGCGGGTGACTGGTCGGCCGCCGCCACGGGGACTCCCCCCACGCTGCCCGGGACTCCGACCATCGACAAGTTGACCGCGGCCCGCACGACGCTGACCGTCGAGTGGAGCGCGCCCGCGGACGACGGCGGAGCGGAGGTCACGTCCTACGACGCGCGCCACATTGAGACCAGCGCCGACGAGGCGGTCGACAACAACTGGAGGGTCGAGCCGGCCTGGACTTCCGGCGGCGGCGACCTGAGCCACACGATCACGGGACTCGACAGCGGAACCCAGTACGACGTGGAGGTGCGGGCGGTCAACTCGGTGGGCGCGGGTGACTGGTCGGCGGACGAGACCGCGACCACGTCCCTGTCCAGCGATGCGACCCTGAGCGCGCTGGCGTTGACCGGCTCGACCCTGTACCCGTCCTTCGCGAGCGGCATCACGTCGTACAAGGCGTCGACGGGGCACGCGCAGGGGCTGGTCACTGTGGCTGCCACCACCTCCGACGCCGATGCCTCGGTGGCCTACTTGGACGAGGACGGCGACTCGCTGACCGACGCCGACAGCGCGGCCGGGTTGCAGGTGGCCCTGTCGGTGGGGGCCAACGTGATCAAGGTGCAGGTCACCGCCGAGGACGGTGTCACGACCAAGACCTACACGATAAGCGTCACCCGGGCCGCCGAGGACCTGTCGCTGAGCCCGCCGGCGAGCGATCCAGCTGTTGTCGGGCAGTCGGCGGCGGTCTACACGGTGACGTTCCGGGGCCGCTGGACCAGCAACGCCACGCCGGGCGGGCGTCCCGGCGGCGCGCACTTCTCGCGCCTGATCGGCGCGGTCCACAACGCGGGCGCGACGTTCCTGGAGAGCGGCGGCACTGCCGGCGCCGGGGTGGAGTCCATGGCCGAGGTCGGGGGGCACTCGACGCTGAGAAGCGAGGTGACCCAGCAGATCAACGCCGATCCCCCCGGCGCGCTGTCGGTCCTGTCGGGCAGCACCGACTTCATCGGCCCGACCGCGACCCGGACCCTGAGCAACGTCACGCTCACCACCGGGCACCCGCGGGTCACCCTGACCACGATGATCGCGCCGAGCCCGGACTGGTTCGTCGGCGTGGCCGGGCTGCTGCTGCTCGACGCCCAGGACGGGTGGATCGAGTCGCGGGCCGTGAACCTGTACCCGTGGGACGCCGGCACCGAGGACGGCACCGGATTCTCGCTGAACAACCCCGCCACGGTCTCCCAGGGGGTCATCACCAGCATCAGCGGCACCGGCCGGTTCTCGGCCGAACCGATCGCGACGCTGACCTTCGCCCGCGGGTCGGTCTCGCCCCGGTTCCCGGCGACGGAGACCGGCGAGCGCACCATCGCGGAGAACACGCCGCCGAACCGCAACATCGGCGCCCCTGTAGCGGCTGAGGATCCCGACGGCGGGAGTCTGACGTACACGCTCAGCGGCCCCGACGCCGGGCTCTTCGACATCGTCGCGTCGTCGGGCCAGCTGCGGACCAAGGGCGCCCTCGACCATGAGGCGGCGTCGCAGCACTCTGTGACCGTGAACGTTGTGGATCCCTACGGCCTCACAGACAGCATCGCCGTGACGGTGACGGTGGCCGATGTCAACGAGAAGCCGGCGGTGAGCGGGCCGTCCAGCGCGAACTTCGACGAGAACGCGCTCACCGGCGTGGCCGACTACGACGCGACGGACCCCGACAACGACACGGTCGTGTGGTCGTTGGCGGGCGCGGACGCCTCCCATTTCGAGGTCGACGCGGGCGGCGTGCTCAGCTTCGCCGAGCCGCCCGACTTCGAGGCCAGGGCCGACACCGGCCGCAACAACGTCTACAACGTGACGGTGCGGGCCACCGACCGGGACCTCAACGACCCGGCGGGCCTCACAGCCGAGGTCGCGGTGGCGGTGACGCTGAGGAACGTCAACGAAGCACCATCGCTCAACGGCCCGGACAGCGCCGACTACGACGAGAACGGCACAGGCGGCGTAGCCAGCTACGGCGCGACGGACCCCGAGAACGACACCGTCGGCTGGTCGCTGGCCGGACCCGACCGCGAAGTATTCACTGTCAGCGCCTCCGGCGTGCTGGAGTTCGATTCGCCGCCGGACTTCGAGGATCGCGACGACGCCGACGGCGACAACGACTACCAGGTGACCGTGGTGGCCTCCGACCCCGCCAGCCTCACAGACGAGGTCGCGGTGACGGTGACGGTGGCCGATGTCAACGAGAAGCCGGCGGTGAGCGGGCCGTCCAGCGCGAACTTCGACGAGAACGCGCTCACCGGCGTGGCCGACTACGACGCGACGGACCCCGACAACGACACGGTCGTGTGGTCGTTGGCGGGCGCGGACGCCTCCCATTTCGAGGTCGACGCGGGCGGCGTGCTCAGCTTCGCCGAGCCGCCCGACTTCGAAGCGAGGGCCGACACCGGCCGCAACAACGTCTACAACGTGACGGTGCGGGCCACCGACCGGGACCTCAACGACCCGGCGGGCCTCACAGCCGAGGTCGCGGTGGCGGTGACGCTGAGGAACGTCAACGAAGCACCATCGCTCAACGGCCCGGACAGCGCCGACTACGACGAGAACGGCACAGGCGGCGTAGCCAGCTACGGCGCGACGGACCCCGAGAACGACACCGTCGGCTGGTCGCTGGCCGGACCCGACCGCGAAGTATTCACTGTCAGCGCCTCCGGCGTGCTGGAGTTCGATTCGCCGCCGGACTTCGAGGATCGCGACGACGCCGACGGCGACAACGACTACCAGGTGACCGTGGTGGCCTCCGACCCCGCCAGCCTCACAGACGAGGTCGCGGTGACGGTGACGGTGGCCGATGTCAACGAGAAGCCGGCGGTGAGCGGGCCGTCCAGCGCGAACTTCGACGAGAACGCGCTCACCGGCGTGGCCGACTACGACGCGACGGACCCCGACAACGACACGGTCGTGTGGTCGTTGGCGGGCGCGGACGCCTCCCATTTCGAGGTCGACGCGGGCGGCGTGCTCAGCTTCGCCGAGCCGCCCGACTTCGAAGCGAGGGCCGACACCGGCCGCAACAACGTCTACAACGTGACGGTGCGGGCCACCGACCGGGACCTCAACGACCCGGCGGGCCTCACAGCCGAGGTCGCGGTGGCGGTGACGCTGAGGAACGTCAACGAAGCACCATCGCTCAACGGCCCGGACAGCGCCGACTACGACGAGAACGGCACAGGCGGCGTAGCCAGCTACGGCGCGACGGACCCCGAGAACGACACCGTCGGCTGGTCGCTGGCCGGACCCGACCGCGAAGTATTCACTGTCAGCGCCTCCGGCGTGCTGGAGTTCGATTCGCCGCCGGACTTCGAGGATCGCGACGACGACGGCGGCGACAACGTCTATGACGTGACTGTGGTGGCCTCCGACCCCGCCGGCCTCAGCGACAGCATCGCGGTGACGGTGACGGTGGGCAACATGGAGGAGCCGGGCGTGGTGGGGCTGTCGTCGCAGCCCCAGGCCGGCACCGAGCTGACTGCCACGCTGAGCGATCCCGACGGCTCCGTCAGCAACGTCTCGTGGTCCTGGCAGCGCTCCCAGAACCGGAGCTCCTGGAGCGAGATCAGCGGGGCCTCAGCCCGCCGCTACACGCCGTCAGACGACGATGTGGGCCTCTACCTGCGGGCCAGCGTGTCCTATGACGACGGCGAGGGTGCCGCCAAGAGCGCCGAGCAGGCCTCCGACGCGCGCACCCGGGCCGAGCCGCCGACCAACACCGTCCCGGAGTTCTCCGGCGGCGACGCTCAGCGCACCGTCGCTGAGAACTCGCCGGCGGGGACGGCTGTGGGCGCGCCGGTGGCTGCGTCCGACCCCGACGCCGGCGACACGCTCGTCTACACGCTCACCGGCGGCTCGGGCCTGTTCAGGATCGACCGCGCCGACGGCCAGGTCCGCGTGGACGACGGGGCGGTGCTCGACCATGAGGTCCAGAGCTCCTATCAGGTGACGGTCACCGCCACCGACACCTCCACCGCTTCAGCCAGCGTCGCGGTGGACATCACCGTCACCGACGTCGACGAGCCGCCCGAGGCGACCGGCGACCGGGCCACCCTCACAGAGGACACCCCGGCGCGCATCGACGTGCTGGACAACGACACCGACCCTGACGGCGAAGCCCTGAGCGTCGTGCTGCGCGACCGGCCCGACAACGGCACCGCCGCCGTCGAGGCCGACAACACCGTCACCTACACCCCCGACGCCGACTATCACGGCATCGACACCTTCACCTACCGGGCCTCCGACGGCCGCCACTTCGACGAGGCCACCGTCACCGTCGTAGTCGAGTCCGTCAACGACGCCCCGGAGTTCTCCGGCGGCGACGCTCAGCGCACTGTTGCTGAGAACTCGCCGGCGGGGACGGCTGTGGGCGCGCCGGTGGCTGCGTCCGACCCCGACGCCGGCGACATCCTCGTCTACACGCTCACCGGCGGCTCGGGCCTGTTCAGGATCGACCGCGCCGACGGCCAGGTCCGCGTGGACGACGGGGCGGTGCTCGACCATGAGGTCCAGAGCTCCTATCAGGTGACGGTCACCGCCACCGACACCTCCACCGCTTCAGCCAGCGTCGCGGTGGACATCACCGTCACCGACGTCGACGAGCCGCCCGAGGCGGCCGGCGACCGGGCCACCGTCACAGAGGACACCCCGGCGCGCATCGACGTGCTGGACAACGACACCGACCCTGACGGCGAAGCCCTGAGCGTCGTGCTGCGCGACCGGCCCGACAACGGCACCGCCGCCGTCGAGGCCGACAACACCGTCACCTACACCCCCGACGCCGACTATCACGGCATCGACACCTTCACCTACCGGGCCTCCGACGGCCGCCACTTCGACGAGGCCACCGTCACCGTCATCGTCGAGCCCGTCAACGACGCGCCCACGTTCCGTTCCACCGCCGGCGCTCAGCGCACCCTCGCAGCCGGCGCCGCGGCCGGAACGCCCGTGGGCGCGCCCGTTGCCGCCGACGACGCCGACGGCGACATCCTCACCTACACGCTCAGCGGCACCGGAGCGGCGCTGTTCGACATCGATCAGTACAGCGCCCAAGTCACCGTCTCCGTCGACGCAGCACTCGACGCCGCGGCAGCCATCCATCGGGTCACCGTCACCGCCACCGACCCCGCCAATGCCACCGCTTCCATCGAGGTGACCATCACCGCGACCAGCAACAACGTCGGAGGCGGCGGAGGCGGCGGAGGCGGCGGCGGCGGAGGCGGCGGCGGCGGCGGCGGCGGCGGCGGAGGTGGAGGCGGCGGCGGCGGAGGTGGAGGCGGCGGCGGGTCGGTCGAGGCGGTCGAGCCGCCTGAGCTGGTTGACGGCTCGGAGATGTTCGGCGACGTCGAGGGTGGCGGCGGCGGCGGCGGCGACGTCGAGGGTGGCGGCGGTGGCGGCGACGTCGACGAGCCGCCCGAGGCGGCCGACGACCGGGCCACCCTCACAGAGGACACCCCGGCGCGCATCGACGTGCTGGACAACGACACCGACCCTGACGGCGAAGCCCTGAGCGTCGTGCTGCGCGACCGGCCCGACAACGGCACCGCCGCCGTCGAGGCCGACAACACCGTCACCTACACCCCCGACGCCGACTATCACGGCATCGACACCTTCACCTACCGGGCCTCCGACGGCCGCCACTTCGACGAGGCCACCGTCACCGTCATCGTCGAGCCCGTCAACGACGCGCCCACGTTCCGTTCCACCGCCGGCGCTCAGCGCACCCTCGCAACCGGCGCCGCGGCCGGAACGCCCGTGGGCGCGCCCGTTGCCGCCGACGACGCCGACGGCGACATCCTCACCTACACGCTCAGCGGCACCGGAGCGGCGCTGTTCGACATCGATCAGTACAGCGCCCAAGTCACCGTCTCCGTCGACGCAGCACTCGACGCCGCGGCAGCCATCCATCGGGTCACCGTCACCGCCACCGACCCCGCCAATGCCACCGCTTCCATCGAGGTGACCATCACCGCGACCAGCAACAACGTCGGAGGCGGCGGAGGCGGCGGAGGCGGCGGCGGCGGCGGAGGCGGCGGAGGCGGCGGAGGCGGAGGCGGCGGAGGCGGAGGCGGCGGAGGCGGAGGCGGCGGAGGCGGCGGCGGCGGGTCGGTCGAGCCGGTCGAGCCGCCTGAGCTGGTTGACGGCTCGGAGATGTTCGGCGACGTCGAGGACGGCGCCTACTACGAGCCCGCGGTGGCCTGGATGTTCCAGCAACGGATCACTGTCGGCTGCGCCCAAGACCCGCCTCGGTACTGCCCCGACAGGCCGGTCACCCGGGCAGAGATGGCGAGCTTCCTGACCCGCGCGCTGGGACTGGAGGCCCCCGCACAGCGGGCCGGGTTCGCCGATGTGGAGCCCTCCGGTGTGCACGCCAACGCCATAGAGGCCCTCTACGGGGCCCGGATCACCGTCGGCTGCGACTCAGAGCCGCTGCGGTACTGCCCCGACAGGCCGGTCACCCGGGCAGAGATGGCGAGCTTCCTGACCCGCGCGCTGGGACTGGAGGCCCCCGCACAGCGGGCCGGGTTCGCCGATGTGGAGCCCTCCGGTGTGCACGCCAACGCCATAGAGGCCCTCTACGGGGCCCGGATCACCGTCGGCTGCGACTCAGAGCCGCTGCGGTACTGCCCCGACAGGCCGGTCACCCGGGCAGAGATGGCGAGCTTCCTGTACCGGGCCCGCGACCTCATCGCAGCCGCAGGCTCGAACACGAGCTGACCGTGTCATACCCGCGCCCGACGGCGGGGGACTGACCGTGTCATGCCCGCGCCCGACGGCGGGAGAACGGGCGGCCCGCCGCTCAGGGGGCGGCGCCGGGGCCGGCGGCAGCGGTCACTGGTAGACTGGCTCCATGCTGGTGTAGAGGTCCTCGGGCTGGAAGATCCTTATGTAGTCCAGTTCGAGTCTGGTGCGGATGGTGTCGTAGCTGCTGGAGGCGAACCCCGATGCCCGCGTTATGAGTTCCATGGGCCTGTGAGCTATTGCTACGAGTTCCAGCAGGGAGTCGGTGTCGTCCGGATCCAAGTATGTGAAGTACTTGTCCCGGTCAGACCCGGTGTACGCCACCTTATTTCTACCGATTGTGAACTCGCCGGTGTCGGCATCGGTGATCGTGATCGGTTTATACTCGACCGAGATCTTGTTCTTGGGTCTGACCGTCAAGTCATCATCATGACCGTCGATCTTCTGAAAACTCCGATAGCCGCCTGGGGTCCACTCTAGGCCCAAGGTCACCGTTATTTTGCCATTGTTCGAGCAGCTAGCGTGTACTAACGTAATCTGAAATGACGTGCCGCTGCCACAATATAAGTTCCACCTTGACGAATTAGTCGGCACCAATGGGGCATCGTATTGCTGCTTAGGACCATTGATGTACTGATGCGAGACGGTCTTTTTGGACACAGGGACATGTTCGAAGACGTTTATCTCCATGCTGGATGTCCTGGCGATATCTTCGTAGCTGTCCACGACCACATTATACTCGTCATGCAGGGCCTCCAAGGCGACCACAGGGTTTCCGGCAGAGAAGGCATAGTTCTGGTAGAAGTAATTGACGTTCGTGTTCACGCTGAATTTGACCTCAATGTATCCGTACTTGAAGGAGAACTTGCCGTAGGTCGACATTGATCCTCGGCAGGAGTGAACCCTCGTCATGTAGTATCGGCCGTCTCGTATATTCTGGCAGGGCTCGCCAAGGCTGTCCGTGTCGTTGCACGGGTTGGGATCGTGGTTCCAGAGGTCGCTGTTGAGAGTCGCCATCCCGTTGTCCAGGCCTTCTTTGCATCCATCCTCAATCGGCGTGCCGTTGAACTCCTCCGCAAAGACCAGGCTGTAATTCTCCTTGGACTGAACGAGGTTGGGCAGGTTGTCGCGCAGATTCGACGGGGTCTCCGGCCGCTCAGAAGGCAGGAGTTCGGCCATGAACAGACATGTGAACCTGTCCCGGTTCGCATCGGGATAGTCGCCGCACTCTGAGGCATGCTCCGACGGGCCGACCACAACCTCGCGATACACCATCAGATCGGAGTCTTCGGCCGAAATTTCTGCCGTTCTGACCGGATGCCCGTTTATGTAATAGTAGGGTCTGTCGTTGTCAAAGTCATCCATGAACATATACAACAGGCCGCTGTCCTCTCGCACTCCGAGCAACAGGTCATAGCAGTTACGCCCGCAGAATTGGCGTGGCTCTCCGGACACACCCTCGACCGCGTACTTCACACTGTCTGTATCGCTATCGCGCGCCTGCACGCTCACCCTGCCGAAGTAGCGGTTGCCGAGGACCAGATCATCATTGTGATCGTCCCAATCCGGCCCTTGGAGCGTATTGACACCCCCGTCACAATCGGCGAAACCGTGATCGCAGAACAGGAAAGCGCTCGGGTAGAAGGAGAACTCACGAGACGTGAACGCCAGAGCGGGCCCGTCCGCGTCGTTGGCAGCCACGACCGGGCCGAGGGTGTCGTCCGGGCCGACAGCCCCGGAGGCACTCTCGCTGTCCGTCGCTACGGCACCGAACGTCGTGGCGGCCAGCAGCGCGACGCCCCCCGCCAAGCCCCCCGCCAGTCGTCGCAGTCGGGCGGAGCTCATTGGTAGACGGGCTCCATGCCCGCGTAGCGGTCGACGGGCTGGAATACCCTGATGTAGTCAATCTTGAGTTTGGTCTGGATTCGGTCGCTGGATGGATTCCCATGAGCGTGAAGCTCAAACTCCAATGGGATGTGAGAGATTCCGATCTTCTCTAAGATCGAATCTGGATCGCCGTCGGTTTGGAACTCAAAGAATTGCCCACGTTGGCTGTCATTTATGGCTCGCGCAGTGGAACTGAACGACACTTTTCCGTCCATCGAAACTGTGCTGGGATATCGTTCTATCGAGATCTTGTCCATGGGTACAACCTTAAGACTGTCGTGGACCCCGTCGACTTTGAAAAAGGTGCGATATCCTCGAGGCGTCCACTCGATACCTCTTGTAATGGTCTCGGTAGGATTGCATTCAGCCGCTGGCAACGCTCTGTCGAAGAATGGATCTATGTTTGCTCGGTGATTACGGCATAACTGGAGCCATTTGCTACTTCGCATCGGCTCGGTTGTCGTGAACGCCGAATCACCATACGGGTTGATCCATTGATGAGATACCGACCTGCGATGTGAGGGCAGGAACTCGAACAGATTGATGACAGTTCCGAGACGCTTAGTGATGGCTTCATAGCTGTCGATGGACACGTTGTAGCGGCGATACTTGTGCTTGAGAAGCACGAGAGGATCGGCAATGGACAACGCCATATTCAGCCAACTAGCAGTGTTGTGGTCCTTCATATCAGCGGTGTACTTTACTTCAATGTATCCGTACTTGAACCTTACTTTGCCGTCGGTGACTATCTCGGGAGAGCACCTGGTGGTGACTGTCATATAGTAGCTGCCGTCTTCGACGTTCGCGCAGGGCACGCCGTTACGGTCTACATTGTCGCAAGTGTTCGTGTCAAAGTTCCAGACGTCTCCACTGAGGGTCACCATGCCGTCGTCAATACCGGGCTTGCATCCATCCTCCACCGGCGTCCCGTCGAATTCTTCCGCGAAGACCAAGCGATAATTTGCCTTGGGCTGGACGAGATTCGGCAACGCGTTGACCATGTCTGCGGAGGCAATCGGAGGATCTGAAGGCAGCGCCTCCGCCAAGAACAGACACGTGTACCTGTCTGCGTCCTGGCCGGGGTAATCGGCGCAATCGGGCGCCCGTTCTGATGGTCCCACCGACACCTCACGATATACCTTCAGATCCTGATCAGGAATCTCGACGGACAGCTCGACTCTCTGCCTTGGATAATCGTTGACATAGTGATGCCGATGGAATCCCCAATCGAGTCCGGGACCCTCCCGAACGATGTCGGTGGTGATGGAGGCCTCGTCAGCAAACAGGAACAGAGCGCCGCTGTCTCCAACTATGCCGACTTCAACATGGGCACACTGGGCTGGATCCCCGTCGCACCACTGATACATCGACTTGTCAGGCAGATCTTCGATCGCGTACCTGAGGCTGTCGACCTCGTTATCTCGCTCGCGAACCTCCACTCTGTCGAAATACCGGCCGCCGCCGATGTTGTGGTCGGTGTCGTTCCTGCCAGACCAGTCGGCGCCGCGGTAGAGAAACACCTGCGGCGGCAGGAAGAAGCGGCCGTCAGACGCGAAGCTCAAGGCAGGCTCCCCCTGTCCGATGACCGAAGCTGACGTGGATGCGGCCACCGAAGTGACATCGAGACGCGCCTCCACGCCGACTACCGTCGCAAGCGCAACGCCAACTGCCAGCAGTCTTGGAAACCCAGCCACGAACGCCCTCCCTCGGCGAAGATCACAACCCACAACACAGACAAATGGATGAATGGATTCTAGGCCGGTTCAATGATGTGGATCAACGACTGAGTGCAGCAGCCTTTCCAGCCGGGCGGCCGGCGCCACTGAGGTGACCAGCAAGCCCCTCGGGGCTCAAATGCGTTGGCGCCCCCGTCTCTACTGGGTGTCTATGGGCCCGCTCCTTGCTGTATCTCGCGGTCCGGTCGAGCCCCAGCCCGCCGACTGACGAGCCATTTGGGCCATCAAATGTGCAACACCCCAGAGTTGCATTAATGAGCAAGTAGTGTGTAACTTATGGCGATCTTGTATAGTCCTGATCGACAGGGAGTGGTTTGGATGAGTCTGATGATTGGCACCATCGTCGCCCACAACGACCCCACCGCGATCGGAACCAGCATCACCGAACTCCTGGGTCCCGCCATCGTCGAAGCCCCCGAAACCGGCATGTGGGTCACTGCTAGCGCTCTAATGGAACGAACTTGGAGGAAATAACATGAGAGGAAATAACATGAGAAGCAGAAAGACTCGGATTCTGGGTTTACTCTCAGCGGTGGTACTGATGGCTGTTGTAATATCAGCGACGTCGCTCACCGCGTCAGCAGTCAGCAATAGTGACTTTACGTTGCGGTGCAGGCCGGGGACGGACAATTCCGAAGCAGAGCCCACCTACGTCACCGAGGGGGATGACTTCGACCTTCAGGTGAAGTGGTTAAACCGACGAGGCGCCACCGGAAAATGGCGTGTCTCATGGGATACCAATGATGACAATCCTGTGTCGGCTAGACATAGCGTCGACTATCATCGTAGACACGATCAACAGCAGAGGAAGTCGGTCCTCTATTCCACCATCAACCACACTTTCCAGACGATTGAGGATGACCTGTTCGAGGGACCTGAGACCTTCGAAGCAGGGATGTATTGGGCGCGCAAGGAGGGCACCTCAAACTCAACGTCGCTGTACTGCGCTGTAGAAATCAGAGACGACGATCCACTAAAGGTGACCTATACCAGGCTTCTCAATACGCCTAACCAGGGGTCCTCCTTCAAGGCAGGGGAAACTCTCAAGATAGGCACATATTTCAACGGGTCGGTCCAAGCCAGCGATGGCTCATACCTCGTATTGAAGTTTAGAGACGCAGACGACAACGTCCGACATAGGAGAGCCTACTACAGCGATAGCGCGACTAGATCCGTAGTAGGTAGAACTACCTGGGCGGTCTTTACGTACACGGTGCAACCTGGCGACTTGAACTCATTAGACATCGCCGTGAATTCGGGATTCCGCGGTGACCCCATTTACGGTGTCTACACCAACGGAACGGTCTCGGATGTACAGCCCCAAGAACAAGGTAACGTCGACCCATTAAAGGTCTGGGCCTCAGATGCGGTGGGTAACGGAGTTTTTGCCATCGACGGTTTGACCGGTCATCCCAGGATTACCGGCATAGAGGTCATCACTTCGCCCGAAGCGCCAGATGCCCCATGGGAAGTCGGAGAAGACAGCAGCTCTGGGGACTACGAAGGTAGCGAATATTTCGATAGCTGGCACGGCCAAACCTATCGGGCAGGTGACGAGATCGAATTCCGGGTGGCTTTCGATCACCCCGTAGCTGTTTCGGGGGATGTTGGGATCAGCCTTAGCTTGAACGGCTGGCGGGGCGCCAATTACAAGAACTCCTCCGGACACATACCTTTCACCGTCCACGCGAATTACAGGGGGAGAACATACTCCAGCCACTTGGTGTTCGGATACACGGTGAAGGCTTCCGATCTGGCCAGCGACGGGTTCAAAGTCCAGAATGGAGGAATTTCCGACGATGGGCTCACAATATACGGATTCCACGGGTCGGGAAGGATCTTCAATACCTCTGGCAAAGCTGTGAACCCCAGGTTTGCGGGCACGACGTCATCCGATAGGGTGGACGGGCGTCCGTACGTCGAAAATATCTCGATAATCTCCACGCCAGCCGTGGACCAAACTTACACGGATGGCGAAACCATCAAGGTTGAGCTCGACTTCAGTGAGGAAGTCGATGTGGAGGGCGCTCCGCTGCTGCCTCTGGAGATGTACGACTCGGACAGCGACACCGATGGCTATCGGCTGTTGTCCTACGCATCGGGTACGGGAACCGACAAGGTGGTCTTGGCCTATCAGGTCCAAGAGGACGACTCAGATACCAACGGCGTCGCCACACGACTTAACGGATTTGACTTCAATATCGCCGGTGGAACTTTCAAGGCCAAGGGCACCGACGTGGAATTCGATTCCCGGTTCGTCGGCCTCGTGGATGACTCTGACCACAAGGTAGACGGTTCCATCGGTGCGCCGTATATCACCGACATTGACATCACTTCGCTCCCCGGAGAGGACGGCACCTACGGCATTGGTGACAAGATTGAGATAGAGGTTTCTTTCAACAAGGACTTCTCGGTTAGCTATCCCGATAATTCGGACGTGTCCGAGGATTCTTCAGCCGACTCGGGGCTAGAGAGTAGCTCGTCGGCCGTCGCCGATGAGACGGATCAACCGGTAGTGTTACAAACGTCGCCCACACTGGAAGTCCAGGTAGGAGAAAAGTTCATACGGTTCCCGTTGACGACCACCGAAGCCTCAAAGCTGACTTTTGCCTACAAGGTAGGCGTTGGAGACGAGGATCGTGACGGCATCTCCATCGGCGCGAACGTGCTGGCGTCCCATGACGCCACCATCGCTGGCGACATTGGCAATGGAACCATCAGAGCCGCCGCCTTGGACCATGACGCTCTCACTGACGACAGAAGCCACAGGGTGGATGGCCGGCTCTTGGTGCCGGAGAATTCGCCGGCGGGGACCGTTGTGGGCGATCCCGACATTCTGAGTGCGCCCTATTCCATTAGCGGAGGCGATGCTGCGTTCTTCACCGTCGATTCGGATACAGGCGAATTGTCGACGTCGGAGACGGCGGAGTCGCTGGACTACGAGACGAAGTCCACCTACTCCTTCCAATACACAGGCAACAGCATCTCCAGAACCATTACCGTCCACGTGACCGACGTGGACGAGGAAGGCTCCATCACTCTGAATGCCGACTCCCATAGGGCTGGGGACACGCTGGTGCCTACCCTTACCGACCCAGACGGCGGCGTGATGAATATCAGTTGGCAGTGGCAGGCCTCCTTGCATGGGGGTTCTTGGACAAATCTCCCGTGGGGCAGGGCCAAGGACTTCCGCGTGGACGGTGATACCGCGACTGGCCTTCTGCGGGTCAAAGCGGATTACACCGACAACTTTGGTTCCGGCAATACGGTCTACTCTGACTTCTCTCGTGACAGGGATATTCCGTACGCATGGGATACTGAGATCACCTCTAGCCCGGAATCGGGGAACACCTACGAACTAGGTGAAGTGATCGAGGTCTTGGTGAAGTACAGCGAGCACGTCCAAATCACAGGCACACCCGAGCTGGAATTGATCATCGGCGACGAAACGGTGTCAGCCAGCTTCGACCGCATTGAAGGTGATCGTGGAGATACGTACTTCCAGTACACGGTGCAAAGGAGCGACTATGACAGCAACGGTATTTCCGTTCCTGCGGGCCCGTCGATTGACCTGAACGGCGGCGAGATTGTCGACTTCGGAGGCAACGCAGCCAAGCAGGGAATAGCGACTCAGTTGAATGACCAGTCGGGGCACAAGGTGGATGCCAGGCTCTCGGTGCCGGAGAATTCGCCCAAGGGGACTCTTGTGGGCATTCCCGGCGATTTCACGGGGCCCTATTCCATTAGCGGGGAAGATGCTAAGTCTTTCTTCGTCGATTCCCTGACGGGCGAATTGTCGACGGAGGAGTCGCTGGACTACGAGAGGCAGTCCTCCTACTCCTTCCAATGGACAGGCGGCAGCGAGTCCAAACACGTGACCGTCCTCGTGACCAACGTGGACGAACCAGGCTCCATCTTTCTGAATGCCAGCTTCCATATCGATGGGGACACGCTGTTGCCCGTGCTCACCGACCCGGACGGCGGGGTCGGTGAGACGAGGATCAGCTGGCAGTGGCAGGCCTCCAATCAAGGGGGACCTTGGGTCGACATCCCGTCTGGCAGGAACAAGGGTTTCACCGTGGGCAGTGGTAACGCGAATACCCTTCTGCGGGTCAAGGCGGTTTACACCGACAACCAAGGCCCCGACAAAGTGGCCTACTCTGTACCCTCTCGTGACCTGGTAGAACCGCAGATATATGAAACTGTGATCACCTCTAGCCCGGCATCGGGGGACGTCTACGACATCGGTGAAGTCATCGAGGTCAAGGTGGAGTTCACCGAGCATGTCCAAGCCGAAGGCCCGGTCAGTCTGGATTTGACCATCGGCGACAGCACGGTGGAAGCCATCTTGGACCGCGTTGAATCTGACGGCAGGGTGTACTTCCTGTACACGGTGCAAACGGGTGACTACGACGACAACGGTGTTTCCGTTGCTGCGGGCCCGTCGATTGACCTGAACGGCGGCCGGATTGCCGACTTCGGAGGCAACGAGGCCACGCTGGTATTGACAGCAACGGAGGCAATAGGCGACCACTCATTCCACAAGGTGGATGCCAGGCTGAAGTTGAGGGTGGATGAGAATTCGCCCGCGGGGACTCCTGTGGGCATCGCCAATCCACTCGGACTGGAAGGGCCCCATTCCATCAGCGGGGATGATGCTGCGTCCTTCAGCGTCGATTCCACAACGGGCCAATTGTCGACGGTTGAGCTGCTGGACTATGAGACGAAGTCCTCCTACTCCTTGCAATGGACAGGCAACGGCGTGACCAATGACATCACCGTCCTCGTGGGCAACGTGAACGAACCGGGCTCCGTCACTCTGAATGTCACCAGCCACGCGTCTGGGACGCAGCTGGTGCCCACGCTCACCGACCCGGACGGCGTTGCGTCGATTGAAACTTGGCAGTGGGAGATCGCCTGGACACCGGGCGCTTGGTTCGACCTCCCGTACGGCACGGGGGTGAAAGACTTCACCGTGGACGGCGATGCCGCGCAAGGCCAGTTGCGGGTCAAAGTGTTGTACGTCGACAGCCTTGGCGAAGGGGCAACGCTGTATTCGAATGTCTCATCACCGGTGGGAGGCCTCTAGGCCCAAGGATCGGACAGCACACTAGGTCCAGACGGTGGCTCGGCACTTTGGCCGAGCCACCGTCGCGTTAAACCTCAATCCCTAGTCTCGCGTTCACCAGTTGACGTGGTCATTTCGCGGGGGCGAACTCGAGAAGTTGTTGGAAGGTTGGGCGGTTGGTGGAACGGAAGGTGTTGGGGATCAGGTTCGGCGCGAAACTTGAGCGAAGACCCTCACGCAACCACATGGTCGGATCGTCGCCCCGTTCGGCTGTGATTTCGGAGACCACCGTCTCAATCGTGGCCCACAGGGACTCACTGCACTCTTCAAGATCGCCGCCTCCGCAGTACCGGAGGTTGAACGGCCCTTCGACCTGAAGACCAAGAAGCGTGCGCAAGTCTTTGTCAATCAGGCTCGCTGTGCTGATTCCCCTGAAGCTGATCGAGCCGCGCATAGCCCTGCCGAACACAGGCTCCATGACCGTATCCGTGATCGGTCCCCAGAGCCGGTCGAACAAGAAGGCTCCGGCCCTGTCGTAGAAGCCGTCCTCGTCGGCGTCGAGCAACGGCGCGTCGTCAGACACCCAAGCATCAAGGAGATCGACCACCTCGGCGGCCGCACTGCTCGACGCATCCGTCGACCGGAGCACCTCACTGATGACCGGCCACACAGGCGACAGAGTGTCCTCGGTAGCGGAACGGTTCATGATTCCGACAACGCCTTTCAAGTCAACCCTGTCGGGCCACTGGTCAAACAACTCGACTCGGTGAACCGACCCGTAAAGATTGCCGTCACCGTGCATGAAGCCTGGAGCAGACTGATTGTTCCAATTGAGGAGTCGCCCCGACGGATGGCCGGACGCGTGTGGATGCTCGTCTTGCTCCAAGAATCCCTGCCACTCGTATTCGCCGGTGCCCAGCGTCGGCAAGCGGCGGTCAAGCCCCTCAGCACGCTCCGGCAGGTAGCCGGATGCAAAATAGGCAATGCCCTGCCGGTTCGAGTAACCCCAGTTGAACGTGAAGCCGAACTGGTTCGTCACTTCGAAGAACGCCTCCGGTGTGGCGGCATCACCCTCGGTCATGTCCTTCAGCGCAGCAAGGTTGAGTCCGTCACGACCGAAGGTTGAACGCTTCCGAGTGAGCGCGACCGGCTTTCCCTGCGACATCGCCGTGCCGATCACCGGGCCGTGCACCGACACGGGATAGCGGATCGGCGTATCGCCGAGCATCCCTGCATAGAACTGCTCGAAGGGAGTGCACTCACCGTCGAACATGTAGGAACTCGACTCACGAGAAGGTTCTGAACCGTCCGGGTTGCAGAGCACCTCGGCGTACACGTCGATCACGTCCTGGTTGGCTGAGGTGAGGCTCCACGCATAGTCGGTGGTACGTCCGATGAGGATGTACATCGCCAACCCGGGCACCGCGATTCCCTGCGCTTCGATTCCCGGCCCGCTCAAGTGAATCTGCTGGACGATCTCTGGGTAGTAGTAGCCGAGTTGGGGACCCATCACCGCCAGCGTCGTGTTGTTGACTGACCGCTCCGGGGCCACCGTCAACCAGTTCGATGCGGTAAGCGACGGAGGCGCCGAGGCTGCCTCGTACAAGACCCTCTCATCGCTGAACACCGATGCTGAACCCTCCACGGGAGCACGAGGATCCAAGGAAATCACCGATCCCTCATCGATCACTACCGAACCGGTGACCTCACCTCCCGTGAAGGTGCCGTATTCGAAGCGTTGGTCGATCGTGGTGGGTGCTTCGGGATCATCTGTCTGCATGAAGTCTTCCCAAGCAGCGGTGCCCCGTTCTGCGCCGAGGGCGTTCTTCAGTCCGGACAGGAACTCGGCGTTGGCCACTTCGCTGCCACCGCCAGAACCGAAGATCGAACCGATGAAAGCAGTCACCGCGATCACATCGTTCACATTCACCGGCTCCCGAACGATTCCGTTGGCCTCCCAGAACGCATTGATTCCCTCGGCGTAGGCCGCAGCATCGGAGATGATCTGCTCGCCCTCGGATCCGTAGGTCTCAACAATCAGATTCACCTGATCGGTGACAAGCTGTTCAGCCGCCGCGCTGGGTGTGAACGACTGTGCGCTGGTTATGAGTCTGAAGGCGTTGATTCCGGGGACGTCGGCCACGGCAACTCGTGCCGGACCCCGGCCGAGTGTCAGCAGCAGGTCACGGTCACGGGCCGTTACCCAGCCGGCGCCGAAGGCCAGGTCTTCTCTGGTAACGCCGCTGACATGAGCGATCCCGAATTCGTCGTAGAGGATCGTCGTGCCCTCGCGCCCTGTCGGCTCCTCGACAGTCTCGCCGATCGGCTCCAAATCCTGGGGAAGGAAGAGGTTGTCGATGTCGGCATCGCTGATGTTGCCTCGCAACGGCGTGAGGCCGTCGTAGAGCGGGAGTTGGTCCAGCGAATTTTCCGTTGTGGGAATACCGCCGTAGTT
Organism: Candidatus Aldehydirespiratoraceae bacterium; assembly: GCA_965198315.1. Lineage (GTDB taxonomy): Bacteria > Actinomycetota > Acidimicrobiia > Acidimicrobiales > Aldehydirespiratoraceae > VXYK01. Next base: position 280,098 of record OZ240616.1, read on the forward strand.
GCCCGGTGGAAGGATGTAGTAGGCGCGGTCCTCGGTGATCGTCGGCACCGTGGTCGTGGTTGTGGTTGTGATCGGGGTCGCGGTCTGTTCGGGCGGGGTTGTGGTGGTCGTCGTCGGGTCGGGCGCGCTGACGCTGGTCGTCGTGGTGGAATCGGGTTCGGGGTCTGCGCTGGTGTCGTCACCCGAGCAGGCCACGGCCACCATCGCCAGCGAGACTGCCGCGGCCAACCATCTGACCCGGCGACGCTTGGATCTGCTGTGAAGACCTTCAGGCATCGTTACTCCCTCCTATCGCCTCGTCTGGGCGCCGAGCGCTTTGCGCAGGGCTGCGGATGCGTCACGGGCGCTGTTGAGGCTGACCTGGGCGTTCGCCACCATCGATGAACCGTGGAACGTTCCCGGGTAGGCGTGGATCTCGGTCGACACACCCGCTTCGAGCAGCCGCATCGCATAAATCAATCCCTCATCACGCAACGGATCGAACTCCATCACCGACACGAACGCAGAGGGCAGGCCCGCGAGGTCATCAGCCACCGACGGTGATGCGTAGGGCGATACAGGCCCTTCGTGGTCCGGTCCCAGGTAATGCCTCCAACTCCAGATCGCGTTGGGTCGATTCCACAACGGCGTGTCGTCGAACTGGGTCATCGACGGTGTCTCAAGCCGGTGGTCGAGCTCAGGGATCTCCAGCAGTTGGAAGCACAACTGTGGACCACCACGGTCGCGGGCCATGAGTGCGGTGCCGGCAGCCAATCCACCACCGGCGCTCTGACCGGCAATAGCGATGCGTTCAGGGTCCACCCCCAACTCCGCAGTGTTCTCCGACAACCACAGCAACGCCGCATAGCAGTCATGGACTCCCGCAGGGAAGGGATCCTCGGGAGCAAGCCGGTACTCCACAGACACCACCACCGCCGGGAAATCAGCGGCCACACGATCACACCAGGGGTCCATCATCTCGATCGAACCGACCATGAACCCGCCACCATGGATCTCCAACACAGCCGGCAGGAGATCCGAACTCCCAGGAGCTGGACGGTATATCCGGATCGGCACATCGGGGTCGCCGTTGAGACCGTCGACAGTGCGATCCTCACGGACCACGTCGTCTAGAGGCTCGACCTCAGTGGCGAACAATCCGATCGATTCGCGCATCGCACGAATCTCGGCAGGGTCTGAGAAGTCCGTCACCGTGGGCAGCAACGGCAGCATCTCAAGAAACTCTGGATCGAACGCTCGCTCAGTCATGCCGAAACCGTAGCCCCCACTTCGACCCCCTGCGAAAACGAACGCTGAGTCCTCCGCAGAAACAATGCCAGCCCAAATTTTCCGACAATCATATACTAAATTTACCGGGAGAAATCTCTATTATATACGGTAATAAGCTCTATATTTTACGGTATCATGTCCTGAATATTCACGGGAGACCCTGTGGAACAGCTAATACAGAGACGAGTGCAAGACATCGCACGGCAGCGGATCACTGAATCACCGGTGGTGCTTCTACAAGGTCCCCGCTCGATCGGCAAGTCAACTCTGCTGCGCGCGCTCGCTGAAGAACACGGGGGTAATGTGGTTGATTTCGACGAACCAGCCGTGCGCGCCGCAGCGGCTGACGACCCCGGGCTATTCGTCGTCGGACGCAGACCCGTTTTCATCGATGAATACCAGCACGTGCCCGAAGTGCTGGACTCGATCAAAGCCGAGTTGAACCGCGACGGGTCGCCCGGGCAGTTCGTCATAACCGGGTCGACGCGTTTCGACTCACTACCGCTGGCGGCGCAGTCCCTGACCGGACGCCTTCACCGCATCGAGATACATCCACTCTCACAGGGTGAGATCGGCGAAAGCCGCGAGAACCTGCTCGAAACGCTCTTCGTAGACGCCTCGACGGTCGTCACACCGCAAGCGTCCACCACGACACGCGCCGACTACTCAAACCGGATAGCCCGCGGCGGGTTTCCGATGGCCCAAGAACGCACCGACGCCTCGCGGGCGCGTTGGTTCGACGACTACCTCACGCTGTGCCTCGAACGCGATCTGCTCGAACTCGGACGAGTGCGTCAACCCGGCGTTCTCGCGCCGCTGCTGACCCGTCTGGCAGCCCAAACGGCACAGTTGCTCAACATGTCTCAAGCGGGAGCCAGCGTTGGGTTGGCTACGAGTACCGCCACGGACTACATCAAACTCTTCGAAAGCAGTTTCTTGGTACGCCTGCTTCCCGGCTGGGGCAAGACCTTGCGAACCTCAGTCGCTTCACGCCCAAAGCTGCACATTGTCGACTCAGGACTCGCCGCCCGTCTGCTGCGCCTTCCGCCCGACAAGCTCGCTGGACTGGACCCCACTTCGTTGCAACAGTTCGGGCACCTCCTCGAGACGTTCGTCGTCGGTGAAGTGCTGAAGCAGGCCTCGTGGCTCGAGCACCGTCCTCATGTCGGCCATTGGCGCACCCACGACGGCGCTGAAGTCGATCTAGTCATAGAAGACGGGCACGACGGCTCCGTCATCGGCATTGAAGTGAAGGCCAGCGGCAGGGTCCACAGACGCGACCGACACGGCCTGCGGAGGCTGCGCGAAACCTTAGGAAAGCGATTTGTCGCCGGCGTTGTGTTTTACACAGGCGCTCACTGCGTGCGCTACCAAGACGACGACCGCATCATCGCCCTGCCGATCGACCGGCTCTGGGGCGGGGCGTCGGCCTGATGCGACTGTCGAGGGCTCAGCTGAAACTCTGCCCGCAGCCGCAGGTGCGCTGTGCGTTGGGGTTGTCGATGGAGAACCCTGCGTCGGTGAGGCCGTCTTTGTAGTCGAGCGTGGCTCCATCAAGAAGCTGAGCAGACGAAGGATCCACCACGACATCAACCGGGCCATAGGCGACCGCCATGTCGTCGGAAGTCTTTTCGTTGTCGAAATACATCTCATATGAGAATCCGGAGCAGCCACCGGGGCGCACGGAGACACGCAAGGCCAGCCCGTCCTCTCCCTCGGCGGTGAGGAGTTCATCAACTTTCGACACAGCGGAATCGGTCAGTGTGATCACAGGACTTCCTCTCTAGGAGAACTACCACGATACTGCCTCTACCTTACCCGCTGCCACTGACATTTGTTTCGGAGCCTCAGCACTTGTGTTGCGGCGATAGCCTCGGGTTGTGGAGGACGCCGCTCTGCCTACTGCTGAAGACGTGATGGGGTTGCTGCGCGGCGTGATCGATCCTGAACTGGGCAGTGACATCGTCGAACTCGGCATGGCCCGCTCGGTAGACGTCGCCGACAGCGGCCGGATCACTCTTGAGATTGCCCTGACCACCAGCGGCTGTCCGCTGAGAGGACAGATCCAGAAGGACATCCGCAGCCGGCTCCTGTCGCTTCCCGGGGTCACCAGCGTGAAGATCAACTGGGGCGAACTGACGCAAGAACAGAAGTCTGAGGCCATGGCCAAAGCACGGTTCAACGTCAGCCAGGACGCTCCGGCCACCGCCATCCCTCCGACCACCAAGGTCATCATGATCGCCTCGGGTAAGGGCGGCGTGGGCAAGTCCTCAATCGCAACGAACCTCGCTGCCGCGCTGGCCGACACTGGCTATGCGGTTGGAGTGATGGATGCCGATATCTGGGGATTTTCCGTTCCCCGCATGCTCGGCGTAGACGGCGACCTGGTCGCCCGTGAAGGCAAGATCACTCCGCTTATCCGTCAGATCGGCAGCGGTCGTCTTGAAATCGTCTCAATGGGCTTCCTGGTCGAACAGGAAGACTCGGCGCTGATGTGGCGCGGCCTGATGCTCGACCGTGCGGTACGGCATTTCTGCGAAGACGTCGCCTGGTCCGAAGATCTCGACTACCTGCTGATCGACATGCCACCAGGGACCGGCGATGTGCAGATGGGCTTGGCGAAGCTGCTGCCCCGCGCCGAGATGCTGATCGTCACCACCCCCGCAGGCAACGCGCAAAAGGTCGCCGCACGAGTTGCCGACATGGGACGCAAGAACTATCTGCGGATCGTTGGGGTTATCGAGAACATGACCAGCTTCGTTGCCCCGGACGGCAGCCAACACGCATTGTTCGGAAGCGGAGGCGGACAACAGCTGGCCGACGATGTGGGTGTTCCGCTGCTCGGATCGGTTCCAATCGAAGCTGAGGTATCAGTCGGAGGCGACAGCGGCTCTCCCGCAGTGCTCGGCTCCAGTCCCGCAGCCGATGCCATCAGGGCCATCGCCGCTGCCATTGCTGAGGAGTACATTCCCCCAGTCGAGATGGCGGGATGCTCGGCACGCATGCTCGAAGCGGCCATGGCTGCCCTCGATGAGCTCGACGAACTCGAATCGAGCCCCAGCTGAACCCAGCGTTCAGCCAGCGTTCAGTCAGCGTTGTTTGGGACTGTCGTCACCGCCGTCATCGGTATCGGAGTCGGTGTCCTCCTCAGACACCGGGCCGAGTTCGATCGCTGACCCGCTGCCGTCGCCATAGGTCGCTTCACCAGCGTCGGTGACATCAGTTGCACTCACATCGGTCCATTGATTGAAACGTATGCCCTGCCCACCAAACGTCCCACCGGCGCTCACACGACCGGCAAAGCGACGCTTGAGCACTTCGCGCACGACCGCCCGGGTAGGCGGAAACAACAGCAGCAGGCCGACCCCGGCAGTAAAGAACCCGGGAGTCAAAATCAGCGCCGCAGCTATCAACAACAACACGCCGTTGATCAACTCGTTTGTTGGAATCTGCCCTTTGTCGAGCGATTGCTGTGCCCTGCGCAGCACGCTGAGACCTTCTCGCCTGACGAGGGCGGCACCGACCATACTGGTCAACACGATCAGACCGATGGTGTTCCATCCACCCACGGCCTCGTTGAACGCCAGGATGACATAACCCTCAACGACTAGGACCACAAGGAACAGAATAAAAAGGATGCCCAAGATGCAGCCATCGTACGAGCAATCCGGCCCGACGCAAGCCCGTTCTGGCGGTGCCACGGCGCGGTTTCCGACGCATGGCACCGCCAGAACGAATTAGGGAAGCGAGAACGAATTAGGCTGAACTGGCCGTGACTGAACAAGCTTCACGCCCCCCGTCGGTCGACCGGCTGGCCCGGTCGTTGCACGACACTGGCCTTCCTCACCCAATGCTGGTGGAGGCGGCTCGAACCGCGATCTCAGCCGGATCCCCCCAAAGCGCACAGCAGATCGCCAATGACATGGCCAGACGCCTGCTACGCCCGGTCATCAACGGCACCGGCACGTTGTTGCACACCAATCTCGGTCGTGCCCCCATGAGCTGGGCACAAACCGACCAATACTCCAATCTCGAATTCGATCTGACCACCGGCGAGCGCGGCTCGCGCATGGACACCGCGCCGGCACTGATCGCTCAGGTATGCGGAGCTGAAGCTGCAATCGTTGTCAACAATTGCGCGGCGGCAGTGTTGCTCACCTTGGCGAGCCTTGCCGAGGGCAAGGGAGTCGTTGTTTCTCGGGGCGAATTAGTGGAGATCGGCGGTGGTTTCCGGGTTCCCGACGTGATGGCACGTTCGGGGGCACGCCTCATTGAAGTCGGCACCACCAACCGCACGCGGCTCGACGACTTCAAACACGCGGTCGATCAGCACGGCGAAGACGCAGCTCTAGTCCTGCAAGTGCACCAGTCGAACTACAAGATCGTCGGCTTTACCGAAGCCCCCCGAACCGCGGAACTCGCTGCGCTCAACCGCCCGTTGGTCGCAGATATCGGCTCAGGGCTTGTCGACAGTCGTTGTCCCTGGCTGCCCGGCGGGCCACCAGGATGGCTCGACGACGAACCAGCCGCTCGTCAAACACTTGAAGCGGGTGCCGATCTGGTCACATTCTCCGGCGACAAACTCTTCGGAGGACCACAAGCGGGCATCATCGCGGGCCGCGCTGATCTGGTGGCAGCTTGCGCGGCGCATCCGTTGGCCCGTGCGCTGAGACCTGGGGCCTTGGTGCTCGGCGCTTTGCAGGCAACTGCTCTCGCCTACCTCAACCGTGACGGTGACGCCATCCCGTTCTGGCGAATGGCGTCTTTGTCTCAAGACGTGCTGCGTTCCCGTGCTGAAAAAATCGGTGCCGGAGTCGTTGTGGATGTGGCTTCCACGCCGGGTGGTGGGACTCTGCCCGAAGTCGAGATTCCATCGGCGGGAGTGGCGGTCGAGCGTGACCAGCGCAGCGCCTTGCGCAACCGGGAGCGCCCGATCATTGCCCGGGTCATCGACGGGCGCACGATCATTGATCTGCGCACTGTTCACCCGGACGATGATTCTGAGATAACGGCTGCTTTGACCCCCGGCGCTGGCTAATGACCCGCTCACCACGCTCTGCGGGTGCTGACTAATGCATGTTGTCGCGACGGCGGGTCATGTGGACCACGGCAAGTCGACTCTCGTCAAAGCGCTGACCGGTACCGACCCGGACCGGCTGTCTGAGGAGAAGGCACGCGGACTCACCATCGACCTGGGCTTCGCTTCAACTCAACTTCCCTCGGGCAGAGGGGTGGCCTTTATCGATGTGCCCGGCCATGTCCGCTTCCTCAAGAACATGTTGGCGGGTGTGGGCAGTGTTGACGCCTGCGTTTTCGTGGTGGCGGCCACCGAGGGTTGGAAGCCGCAGTCCGAGGAACATCTACAGATCCTGCAGCTATTGGGGATCAAACACGGATTGGTGGCGCTGACCAAAACGGGTCTGGCCGATGACGACCTGCGGGAGTTGGCAAGACTTGACGTGGAAGAACGTGTCGAAGGCACCTTCTTGGAGACTGCTCCGATCGTTGAGGTGGACGCGCTCGACGGATCCGGCATTGCCGACATGGGGGTAGCACTCGACGAATTGCTTGAAGCCACACCGACCGCTGTCGATCACAAGCGTCCCCGTCTCTGGATCGACCGAGTGTTCGCTGCGAAGGGATCGGGCACGGTGGTAACGGGAACCCTCACCGGCGGCCGGGTACGGGTCGGCGATGAGTTGACTGCTCTGCCCCCCAGGCGAGCCGTACGGGTCCGTGCACTGCAGAGTCTGCACGCGCCACGCACGAAAGTCGGTCCTGGGAACCGGGTCGCCTTGAACCTGTCCGGGGTCAGCCATGATGAGTTGACCCGCGGCGATGTGCTGGTCACCGCCGACCAGTGGCATGTCACCCAGCGGGTGGACGGCTTGTTGAAGGTCCTTGATGCAATCGACCATCCGGTGACCCGGCGGGGCGCTCATATGGCGTATCTGGGCTCTGGGGAGTTCCCTGTCCGGGTCCGGGTGCTGGGTCCCGATGAGATTCAACCGGGCACGGAGGGCCCGGTGCGCCTTCACCTTCCTGTCGGCTTGCCGTTGCTGCCCGGTGACCGTTTCATCCTTCGTGAATCGGGCCGGGGTGAAACGCTCGGTGGGGGAGAAATCCTTGATGTCGACCCGATAGTTGCCGCTGCCAAAGCCCGACCTGATCGCAGCCTGGACCGGGTGATCAGCGAGCGGGGCCGAGTGGATGTCGACCATCTGCTGCGGCTCACCGGCGAACACCGCAAGGCCGATGTGGGGAATTGGGCGGTGGATCCCGCTGTGTTGAAGGCCAGGCACACCGAACTCGGTGAGGCCATCGCCTCTGCCGGGCCGCTCGGACTTGATATTGCAAAGCTCGACGACTTCGGCCGCGCGTTGCTCGACACGATCGAGGGTGTAGCTGTGGATCACGGCCATGCCCGAGCAATCGACGCTGTCGACACCTTGACCGGACACGCTTACATCGACGCCTTGGAGGCGTCGCCCTTCGCCCCGCCAGATCCTGAGGGAATTGATAGGGCCGAACTTCGGGAGTTGGTTCGGAGGGGGGACGTGGTGGAAGAGGGTGGGGTCTACTTCGCGGCTAGCGCACTCGATGCCGCCGCCAGAGTCGTGGCTGATTTGCTGAGCCGCCAACCAGATGGGGTAACGGTTGCCGAAGTCCGCGATGAGTGGGGGACGAGCCGCAAGTACGCCATTCCGTTGTTGTCATATCTCGATAACCACGGGATCACCAGACGTCGAGGTGATCTGCGGATCGGCGGACCCCGACTGCCGCCGCCAGATGAATCGGCCTAGCGAAATCCGCTTAGACGGTCAACAGTTGACGGCGTTCGCTTTCGCTCAGTCCACCCCAAATCCCGTGTTGTTCACGAATGGAGAGGGCATGGTCCAAGCAGTCGTTGCGCACCGTACAGGTTTCGCAAATCGCCTTGGCGTGCCTTTCGCGGGCACGCTTTTCATCTCGTCGCTCTGGCGACGCAGGAGGGAAAAAGATCGCCGATTGAGGTCCGCGGCAAGCCGCTCGCAATTGCCAATCTATGGCGTCGATTTGCTTGATCATTCACACTCCGTTTCTTCAGATGTTTGGCTACCAGACAGAACCTGAATGGGCAAACGTTTTAAGCGCGAAACAGAGATAAATTCCCACTGTTAGTAGTTTTTTTGGTCAACAGCTAAAAAATTGACTCAATTCGGATCAATGGCGCATCTCGCGGTAGTCGCGAGCACCGCCGGTTTCGGGTTCGATCTCAAGGTAAAGCCCCTCAATGGCAACGATGCGAACCTGATCACCCGCCGAGATCGGCGTCGTGCGATTCACTCGTGCTCGCCATGGAGCACCCTCAACACTGACGATGCCTTCCTTCTTGATGTCTTCTGTTGCCTCAGCCATCATCCCCACCATCCATTCGCGGCCGATCGTGGGCGTTCCGAAGCGTGTACGGATCATCGACGGCATCCCCGAGATCATCGACAGCGAAATGCCGATAATGCCCGCCAGCAGCGTTATCCACGAGATCGCCATGCCGTCGTACAAGAACAACGATCCGGCAATCAGACAAATCGTCGCTATCCACGACCAGACCCGCGGCACTCCCACCTGCACATCAACGGCATAGCCGAACATGGCCACCACAAGCAGTGCGATCGCCCAATTCCGAGCAGGCAGAACGTCGAAGCCATAGCAACCAACCACAAAGCAGCCCGCCCCAATCACCCCGGCTATCCCAACACCTGCCGTATAGAACTCTAATATGAGCAGCGCCGCCCCAATCAAAAAGAGCAGATACGCCATGGCAGGACTCGCAAGGCTGTGCACCCAGCCGTCAATCAAAGGGAGCTTGGAGAAACGAACTCGCGAATCCGGCACACGCACCGGTTCGTCACCGCTGCTGTCTACTGTGCTAGCAAAACCGGGCAAATCCAGCACAAAGAACACAAGAGTAGGTGAATCGCGCTTGGCGAGACCCTGCTCAACAACGGTTTCTTCATCTACCGTGCCGTTCTCTAGAGCATCGGCGACAAGCAAAAACTCCTCGGACAGAAGCTCCGGGAAGATCAGTCCGCCGGTGTTTCCAAACCGTGCGCCCACCGCGACCGACAACTCCTGCGTCGCCGCTACAAGCTGAGCCGCCCCACCCTGAGCGGTGGCTCCAGAGGGACCAACCCAGGCGTAAACCGGGACCGCGGAGTCAACAATGGCCTGTGCCACCTCCGTCAGCCGTTCGTCGCTCACCACATGCCCACGACTGTTCACCTGAAGGACCACGCCACCCGATCCGCCGGCTTCGGCTTTGGCGATGGAGTCCTCAATGAAGTCAGCGACAATCTCGTCGATCAACCCTGGGATCTCGACCACATCAAAAATCTGGAATTCATCGGCCGCAGGTGTTTGGGCAACCATTCCTGAGCCTTGCTGGGCGTGGGCGGGCATGAACCAACCAAGCAGCAACATCGCTAGCAGTGCGGCCGCAGACGATAACGTGACCCAACGACGTAGCTTTCGCCGTGTCCATCGTGTCAATCGCTTCGAGGAGGGGAATGGATCCCGGTCAATTCTTCGCATCGTCGCGGATCCTGATCGTGGCGGGGAAAGGTGGTGTGGGCAAGACCGCCACCTCAGCCACCTTGGCCTTGGCAGCGGCTCAAACCGGACACACCGTCCTGCTTGTGGAGGTGGCTGGCCGGTTGGATTCGGCACCGATGTTCGGTGTCGACCCACAAGGTTACGACGAGCAGACCGTTTACAACGACTCAGGCCCCGGCTTGATCCGCTGCCGCTCAATTACTCCCGACGCGGCGCTCACCGATTGGCTGAGCAATCACGGTTTTACGCGGATCGTGCGGCGCATGTCCAAGTCTGGATTGCTGGAGATCGTGGCCACCGCTACACCCGGTATCAAGGAACTGTTGGTGCTGGGTCAGATCAAACACCTTGAGCAAAGCCGTGTGGCTGACCTGATAGTCGTCGATGCTCCCGCGGCGGGCCATGCGCTCAAATTCTTGAAAGCTCCGCTGGCAGTGCGCAACACGGCACGCACCGGTGTGCTGCGACGCCAGGCAACAGAAGCCTTGGAAATGTTGGGCGACGGCGAGCGATGCCGAGCTCTGCTCGTCACCATCGCCGAGGAAACTCCCATCAAGGAACTGGTCGAAACGGCATTCGCGGTTGAGGACGAGGTCGGGCTGGCCCTCGGCCCGGTAGTCGTCAACGGCCTCCTTCCATCCATCGAAGCAATCGACAAGATTCCCGACCTCAACGTGTCCGACAACAATGTGTCCGACCTCAACGTGTTTGACAACACAGCATCGCAGCACAACCTGCGTACAGCGGAGATCAACGACCTTGTTACAGCAACGAACTTTCGGCGTGATCGCAAGTCGTTGCAGGACGATCAACTCACCTCGTTGGCGCAGCAGTTGCCTCTTGCACAGATACGTCTGCCGCATCTGTTCACAACCTCAGTCGGTCCCACCGAACTCACGACGCTCGCCGCAGCGGCCAACACTTCCATTGAAGCAATCGAACAGTGGGCCGGCTCATGAATGACACTCCACCGCTGAGTGATATGACGAGCAGCACTCCGCTAATTGGTTATGGGCCAATTAGTTATGGCGACCTTGTTGGTCAGAAGAGGGTAATCGTCGCCTGCGGTACCGGCGGCGTCGGCAAAACAACGATGGCAGCAACCACCGCGGTCGCCGCGGCCCAGGCCGGACGGCGGGCCGTGGTCGTCACAATCGACCCGGCCAAACGCCTGGCCGACGCCCTCGGGATCGACGAACTCGACAACACCCCGACGGTGATCGAAGGCAACTGGCCGGGGACTCTCGGCGCCATGATGCTCGACAGCAAAGCAACCTTCGATGATGTCGTGACCCGCCACGCCACCAGCAAAGACCAGGTAGAACACATCTTCAGCAATCGCTTCTACGTGAATATTTCGACGGAACTGCCGGGCACTCAGGACTACATGGCAGTCGAGAAGCTGAACGAACTGCACTTCTCGGGCGACTGGGACCTCGTGGTGGTCGACACACCACCAACCCGCGATGCTCTCGCCTTCTTCGAGGCCCCCAAACTGCTGACGAGGCTGCTCAACAACACCATTTACAAGTTGCTGATATCTCCCCGTCCCGGCGTTCTGAGGGCGGTTAACAGGGCTGCGGGAGGTGTGGTTCGCCGTCTGTCACGCGTTGTCGGCGCCGAGGTCGTTGACGATGCCATCGAGTTTTTTCAAACGTTTCAGGGGATGGAAGAAGGTTTCAAACAACGAGCCGATGAGACCCTGGCCCTGTTGGCATCCAACAACACTGCCTTCGTACTCGTTGCCTCTCCCCGAAGCGACACAATCGCCGAAGCGCTCTACTTTCTCAGCAGGTTGGCCGACGCCGACCTGGCAGTCCACGCGGTAGTAATCAATCGCATGCTCGCTGCCTTGTCGATATCAACCGACGAGGCCGCAGAGCTTCAGACCAGACTGGGTGCAAGTCCACTAGTTGGCCCGGCGCAAGCGCTCGTTGATCACGTCAACGCCTCCGCAGGCGACGAAGGCAGGGTCTCACAACTCATGGCTCACGTCCCCGACGCGACGCTGACCAAAGTTCCGATGCTGTCGAGCGACGTGCACGACATATCCATGCTCAGCCATATCGCCGAACTACTCACTCAAGACCCGCTCTGACCGCGCCCGAAACCAACCGTTGAGAACTAGCTACCGCAAATCACGGGCTCAGTTATCGCGGAGAGCAGCAACAGCTTCGGGTAGGTCTTCCTTCACCGGGACAATGCGATCAAACCCGGTCGTATGCAGCAACCGAGAAATCGCAGCACGATCACTGAACACCGCGATCCGGCCATCGTTGTCGCGAACCTTGCGGATGCCTCCGATCAAGGCTCCAAGACCCGCTGAGTCCATGAACTGCACACCCGACAGGTCCACCAACAACCGCTGTTCCTCAGAAACCTTTGCGAAAGCCTCGCGGAATTGAGCAACGGAGTAAGCGTCGAGTTCTCCCTCCGGGCGAAGCACAACATAATTTCCATCGCCTACGCGACTAGCTGAGATCTCAAGCACAAGCGCATCGTATCCCTTTTGTCGCGTTCTTGTCTCAGCCGCGCGCCGACACCGCGGTCGTCACTGCAGCGGTGTACGATTCGGCGCGTGTCCGACATCCTCCTTGCCACCGACGCCGACTGGTTGGTTGACGACATCGAAGCCGCGGTCGGGGGCACTCACCTCATTCACCGAGTAGGACACGGTGCCGATGTCGTGGGGGCGATTGCACAGATCAAACCCGACCTGGTGCTGTTGGACTTACAAATCGGCAATATGGGGGGCGTGGCTGCCTGTCTGGCAGTCCGCCAGGAAGAAGAGGCAGGTCGGCTCGAACCGAGCGTCATCTATCTGCTGCTCGACCGCGAAGCCGACGTCTTCCTGGCCAGCCGAGCTGCTCCCGACGGGTGGCTGATCAAACCGCTCAATGCTTTCAACACTCTGCGGACCATCAACAAAGCACTCGCGTCGCTCACCGAGAGCCGGTAAACTCACCTTTCTGCAACACGGGCAGTGGCGCAGGTTGGTAGCGCGCCTCGTTCGGGACGAGGAGGTCGTGGGTTCAAATCCCGCCTGCCCGACAAAAATTTTGATGTCGCGAGACATATGCAAGTGCTGGCGAGCTTGGGACCATGACGGCGATGATCGGAAGCACCGCCCTCACTCGCCAGTAGCGGGTTACGGGCCGAGCGCGGTGATGGGTGCGACGGTGACGCCGTCGGGTCGCTGGTAGGCGGCGGTGCCGAACGCTGTCACGATGAGGTGCGCCGCAGGAGGCAGTCTGCGAGAGGTGTCAATGCTGCGGGTCGCGGCCAGCAGCTTCGCAGCGGCTTGGTCCAGCATCTGTTCGTTGCCGCCGAGCTCGACTTCCACGGCAACCCACCGTCCGTCGCGTGCCTCGAGCACGGCATCGAGTTCGCCGCCGCGTTGGGCTTGGTGATGGAACACCGCGATGTCGTCGGCCTCGCAGTACACGCGCAGGTCGCGCACGACCAGCGATTCGAACAGCAAACCCAGCGAACGCATGTCGCGGGCGAGACGGTCAGGCCCTATCCCGAGCGCGGCGGCCGCGAGCGACGGATCAGCCAGGTGCCGCTTCGGCGACTGACGGGCCGGGCGGCCCGATGTCATGTGCGGCGACCACGCCGGGAGATCGTCGAGAACGAAGAGGCGCTCGAGGGCGTCGAGGTAGCGGCTGACCGTCTGGTGGTTCAGCCGTGCCCCGTCGCCGGCGGTGTCTCTCGCCAACGATGCCTGGGAGGCAGTGGTGGACACGTTGCGTGCCAGCGACCGCAGCAGCCGTCTCACCTTCACCGGGTCATGGGAAGTCCCCGTTTCCGCTGGGAAGTCGACGCGTGCGGTCTCCTCCAGATACGCCACGAGCAGCTCCTGGCCGGCCTCCGCAGCCAGCCCGACATGGCGGGGCCATCCACCCCGGCAGATCAACTCCGCAAGGCGCCGAGCGTCGATCTGCGGAGCGAGCGCGGCAGCAGCCTCTCCCGCGAGCAGGCCGGCCACCGATACCTGCCCGGTGGCATGGCCCAGTTCGTGAAGCGACATAGGGCGAAGCCGAATACGCATGAGGCGGCCGGCTCCTGAGTGGCGGGTAACGGCATCCGCCCGCGAGTAGGAACCGGTGAAGATGAACTTGCCCGTGGCGGCGTCCAAGTCGGAAATGCCCCGGGCGGCGTCCCAGACCTCGGGTGCGCGCTGCCACTCGTCGACGAGTTTGGGCCGATCGCCGTCCAGCAGCACCTCACGAGTGATCGTGCGGGCCGCGCTGAGCGCGTTGGCATCCTCGGCCAGCATCATCTTGCTGCGAGACCGGCTCAGCCCGAGCCACGTCTTGCCACACCCCTTGGCGCCTTCGATGAGGACCATCGGCGCCGTGCTGAGCGCCCGGTCCAAGCGCGCGCCGGCGATGCGAGCGACGTAGCCATCTGGCTTGAGGAGATCTGGCATCGCCGTCCTTCGCTGACTCTGTCATGTCGGGCTGACCGGTGGATATAGTACTTTACACCATTTGAGTGTAGCAAATTCCCCCACTTTGGATGTAGTGTCTGCACGCCGAGATCGCAGAGCCGAGGTTGCGATAATCGTTTTGATGTTCATCGCTTCCGTTCGGTTCGTAGGGTTGGGGGATGGATCTTGCGGAGATGCGGCAACGGGTCTCAGAAGCCCGGTCAGGGGTTTTGAGCACCATTACGGCCCAAGGGCGACCCCACGCCGTGCCGTGTTGCTTCGTGCTGGACGGCGACGTGGTGTATTCGGCGGTCGACGCCAAACCGAAGTCCACTCTGGCGCTGCGCCGGTTGGACAACCTCGCCGCTGATCGGCATGCCTGTCTGCTGGTGGACTGCTACGACGACGATTGGTCGGAACTGTGGTGGATACGACTGGACTGTAGTGGACGAGTGCTTGTCGACGGAGACGAGCGTGACCGGGCCTTGGACCTGTTGGCAGCGAAGTACCCGCAGTACCGCTCGACACGACCCCCCGGCCCCGTGATCGCCCTCGACGTAACCACCTGGCGTTCTTGGCCATAACCTCCCTCGCGTTATCCGGCACGAGCAGCATTTCGATGAACGATGGGCCGTCTTGGTTCAGAATCCCCCTTGAACCGGAGAGCAATTGTTCTATAATCGAACATATGAGTAGGGAGAGCGAGCACTTGGGGACTCGCGTGGCCGCCGCTCGACGCAATGCAGGCCTCACGCAAGAAGAGTGCGCGGCGCGTGTGGGGATTGCTCGCAGTGCCCTGGCCAAGGTCGAGACCGGCAGACGGGGCATTAGCGCGACCGAGTTGGTCCGGCTCGCGCAAGCAATGGAGATGCGCGTCGAGTGGTTCTTCGAAGACGCCCCTCAGGCGGTGCTGTCGAGGCGAAACGCCGCAGAGCCGGGTGCTGCAAGCCCGAGCGTGGATCTCTTCACCGAACGGATCGCCCGAGAGGTCGAGTTCCTCCAGCGTTTGGGTGAGCTTGAGTTGGCTGAGACCCCCGCTATCGCGTTCCCCAAGACATCCGAGGAAGCCGAGCACGCAGCGGCCAAGGCGCGTCGGCAACTGGGGTACAACCAGGAACAACCCGCGATCGCACTGGACGCGCGTGCATCTGATCTAGGTCTGTTGGCCTTCTCTTGGGAGTTCGGCGAGAACGGAGCCGATGGGGCTTCGCTCTTGTTGGCCTGCGGGGGTGTGGCAGTTGTCAACGGCAGCTGCCAGACCGGCCGCCGACGCTTGACGCTCGCCCACGAGTTGGGCCATTACGTCTTTGGTGACGAGTACTCCACGGACTGGCGTGTGGCCGAGGCCCCTGCTGCGAGACGCGAGGGACGCATCGACCGGTTCGCGCGGGCTCTGCTCCTGCCGGCTGTGGCGTTGAAGAACCGCTGGAGCGGAGGCGATGACACCCGTGTCGACGCTGTGCGCTTGGCCAGCGAATACCGCGTGGACATGGCCACGCTGGCACGGCGGCTGGACGAAATGGAGATCGCGTCGCCCCAGGAGTTGGCGGTGGTACGCGCAACGCGAACGCGCCAATCCGACATAGTCGAACTCGGTTTGATCGTCGCCGACGAACTCTCGCCACCGAGGTTGCCTGACGCCTACGTGAAGGCCGTGCTCAACCTGTATCGCCGCGAGGAGGTCTCCGCCGCCCGCGCCCTGGGGCTTCTGCTGGACACCTGGCAAGAGAACGACCTACCCGACCTTCCCCCGCTCCCCGCCGACGCCGTCTGGTCCTTCGTGTCCTGAGCGGGCATCGCCCCTCTGGCGCAGCGCTATTCTGGTGGTGTTCAAACATCAAGGTCTGAGGAAGGCGCGAATCGCCACATGAAAACTTCGCAGTCGCCTGGTGGCAGGCCAAAAGATCTACCTGACGCGGAAATCTGGTGGGGGTTGCCCGCGGGGCGTCCGCCTCCCCACGTTGTGCTGGGGGGATGCCTAGTGCCTCACGATCCTCAAGATCGGGTAGCTCAAATCAGTGGCACCAAGGTGGACGAAGGGTACGACGAAGCAGACGACCAAATCTGGGTGGACGTCAAAGATGGCGAAGGCCAGATCTGGCATATCCGGTGGGACGCGTCACCACAGACATCGACGTAGCGTCCACGGTTCCCAGGCCCCTGCCCGTTTCGACGGATTGGGGTGGGCTCTGGCAAGGTTGTGGGATGACAGACTTTGCTGAGAAGTATGGGCCGTGGGGTGTGGTCACGGGTGCGGGGGCCGGGGTCGGGTTGGCGTACACTGAGGAGTTGATAGCTCGGGGCGTCGGGGTTGTGATGGTCGACATCTCACCGGGAGTCGTCGATGTCGCCGCTGGGCTCGGTGGTGAGACTCGCACGGTGATTGCCGATGTCAGCGACCCCGGATGGGTCGATGTGCTCACCGAGCAGACCGCCGGCCTTGAGATCGGGATTGCGATAGCCAACGCAGGAGTCTCATATGTCCGCCCCTTCCTCGACATGGACGCGGAGATGCGGCGCAAGACCCTCGACATCAACTGCCGGGCGACTGTCGATCTGGCCGCATGGGCTCTGCCGGCCATGGCCGAACGCGGCCGAGGGGGATTCGTTGCCACCAGTTCGGGGTCTGCCCTGTCCGGCACCGCCTGCGTGGGTCTCTACAGTGCAACCAAGGCCTTCTCCATCAACTTGATTGAGGCGATCGGCTGGGAGTTGAAGGGTGCCGGAGTCGACACGTTGGCGATCGTCGCGCCGAGCATGGACACCCCCGCGTTGCGTTCCTCGGGTCCCGACTATGACCGTATGGGAGGCCCGCCCGTGGATCCTCGTACGGTTGTTGCCCCTGCCCTCGATGCACTCGGCGAAGGCGGCCGCTGGTTGGCCGACGATGGTCTGAAGTTCGTAGCGTCCGTTGAGCGTTCGGAGCGCGTCGAGATGATGTGCGGTGCAACAGCCGCCATGTACCACCTCTTCGAGGACTGACCCGCGTATCCAGCCATACTTGATCCTGTGAACGACAGTTCTCCTCCCATCCCCGGCAACACAAACTCGCAAAAGCCAGGCACGCCCGGCGCAAGCGAAACGGCTTCGACTCACGCGGCTCCGGCCGTGCTCGGCGACAACAACGTGCCCGGCGAAAGCAACGTACCCGGCGATCACACAGACGTTTTGGTGGTGGGGGCGGGGATCACCGGGATCGGGACTGGGTACTACCTGCAGAAACAATGCCCGGACCGCACGTTCACGATCCTCGAGGGGCGACCGGATATCGGCGGGACCTGGGACCTGTTCCGCTATCCCGGGGTGCGGTCCGACAGCGACATGCACACCCTCGGCTACAGCTTCAAACCGTGGACCGCCGACAAGTGGATCGCCGAAGGTCCCACCATCCTCAACTATCTCCAAGAGACGATCGACGAGAACGACCTCGCTCGCCGCATCCACTTCAACCGGCGCGTACGTCGAGCCTCATGGTCGAGCACCGACCAGCGTTGGACAGTCGAGATCGAACACACCGACACCGGCGAGCACAGCACCATGACGGCCAACTTCTTGGCCATGTGCTCCGGCTACTACTCGTACGACCAAGGGTTCACCCCCGAATTTCGCGGCATCGAACGTTTCGAGGGCGAGATCCTCCACCCACAGGCCTGGCCCGAAGATCTCGACTACAAAGACAAGCGGGTGGTCGTCATCGGCTCGGGTGCAACCGCGGTGACTCTGGTACCGGCGATGGCCGCCGACACCGCCCACATCACCATGCTGCAGCGCTCACCGACCTATATGGCGCCCGCACCCGACGTCGACCCGATCAACCGACGGCTCAAACAGGTGCTGTCGAGACGGGCCGCCTATTGGCTGACCCGCTGGAAGAACATCGTCCGGACCCACCTCGTCTACCGAATGTCCCGCACGAAACCGGAGCGCTTGAAGGAACGTCTTTTGGGCGCCGCTCGCGATGCTCTCGGTGACGACTACGACATCGAGACCCACTTCACCCCCGAGTACAACCCCTGGGACCAGCGGCTCTGCCTGATTCCCAACGGCGACCTCTACAAGGTCATCAGCAACGGCTCGGCTTCGGTGGTGACCGACACCATCGACACGTTCACAGAAAAAGGCATCCTGTTGGAATCCGGCACTGAACTCGAAGCCGACATCATCATCACCGCCACCGGCCTGCAACTGGTTGCGCTGGGCCAGGTCACACTCGAGATCGACGGCCGACCCGTGAACCTCGGCGACACCTGGACCTACAAGGGCATGGCCTTCTCCGACGTCCCCAACCTCATGACGACGTTCGGATACGTCAACGCGTCGTGGACGCTGCGCGCCGACCTGAACGCCGCCTACCTCTGTCGCCTGCTCAATCACATGCGCGAGACAGGAACCACACAGTGCACACCGCGGCTCCGACCGACCGATCACGACATGGTTCCACGCCCCTTCATCGACGACTTCCCAGCGGGTTACATCAGACGGGCGATGCATCTGCTTCCCCGCCAAGGCGACCGGGAACCCTGGCTCAACACTCAGAACTACCTCCGAGACCGCAAGTTCATCGGCCGCCAACCGGTCGACGACGATGTCATGGAGTTCACCATTGCCCCGGTTCCCGCCACCGCCGGTCGCTGAGAATTCACCGCTGAGAATCAGCCACTGAACCTTCGCACTTGCACCTTGACGCAGGGTGTACGATTCGGTTCTGGTCACCCACGCCATCATGGCCCGAGTGAGCAACTGCTGAGGAGGTTGCACGCCCATGGCGGATCCGTCCCCGAGGATCAACACGGAGCGCGGTCCCGAGCCCAAGGGGTATGAACCGACAACCCCTATAACGGTGTCACCGATCCTTGACTGGCCACCGCGGCCGGTAGCAACGCTACGCTATCTGTTCACTCCCGTGATGCTGCCCTACGGGATCTTCTGGGTCGCCTTGGCGGCTGTGGCCTGGAACTACCTCACCCCGTCGATCCAACGTATGACGACCCTGCATCCGAGATGGATACTGGAGATCTACCTGCGCAATGTGCTGTTGTTGACGTTGGTAGCGGGCGCACTCCATTTGTTCCTGTACACCCAGCGAGCCCAACAGCAGCGCTACAAGTACAACCAGCGTTGGCTCAGCACCACCAACCGCTCGTTCCTGTGGACCAACCAGACACGCGACAACATGTTCTGGTGCCTTGTCAGCGGCTGCGGAATCTGGACCGTGTACGAGTCACTCACCCTTTGGGCCTACGCCAACGAATGGATCCCTTCAGCACAGTGGGACTCGGCGTGGCCGTATCTGGGGGTGCTCACCGTGGGTGTGTTCCTGTGGTCCGTCACCCACTTCTATTTGAACCATCGGCTTCTGCATGTCCGTTGGTTTTATGACCACGCCCACTACCTGCATCACCGCAACGTCAACACCGGGCCGTGGAGCGGCATCTCCATGCACCCGCTCGAGCATGTGATCTATTTCAGCGTTTTTCTGCTCTGGTGGGTTGTGCCCGCCCACCCCTTCATCGTGATTCTCAACGGTTTGTTCAACGGCGTGTCGCCGGCGGTCTCGCATTCCGGCTTCGAGCGTTTCGAGATCGGCCGACGTGAAGGCCGGACCGCTCCCGGTGCCGACTACTTCCACCACCTGCATCACCGCTATTTCGAGTGCAACTACGGCAACCGGCCCGTGCCGATCGACAAGCTCTTCGGGACCTTCCACGACGGCACCCCCGAAGCCCACGATCGCATGAGACAGCGCATGCGCGAACGGCGCGGCAACCAAACGGCCTCCTAGCCTGAATCCACCGATTCTCCCGGTGGACACAGCCAAATCTGCGCGATTAGCCACACTATATGTAGCTGAACGCGCAGATTTCGGCGGGGGCCAAAGCCCACACCGGCACACCCAACCGGTGGATCCCGGCTGCGGGTGTCGTCACTCCAACGGGAAGGGCGACTGGAGCCACCATCTGCGGTCGACGGGTTGCACGGAGCTGACCCATTTCACCCACCAGAAACCGCGCCGTCCGGGTGCCACTAGCCGCACCGGGGCTCCGTGACCTCGTCGCAGGGGCTCACCGTCGTAACCGACAGCAAGAAAGAGGTTCTCGGCGTCTCGGGCGGGGAACAGGCGGCTGTAGCCGGTCAGCGATGTGACCTCAAGCGTGGGCGCGTCCAAGCCAGGCATCAATTCCGATAGCGGAACCGCGTCCCACCGCTGACGGCTCCACCACCCGCCGGTGCAGTCAAGGTCGGCCTCCACCGGCCGAGCCGAGTCCCTAAGGGCCTTGATCGAGACCGGCTCGCCGGCGATGGCGAGATCCCACTGCTGGGCTGCGACATCGGGAGCACGGTCGTTGAGCCATGTCACCGTCGGCATCTGCAACGGGGAGAACGAGGCGGTCTCGTGAGAGCCGGTGAAGCGCCGATTCCCACCCACGGCGAGTTCTTGGACGCCATACACCGCGGCCGCGGCCACCAGCGCAGCGCCACCTCCAGCGACGGCCCTGCGATCAAGGTCAGCCATTCTCGGCCGACCCGTGCGGCTGACGATATGCCAGATCACCAGCACAGCCAGCACGCCGGCCAACAACACATGGGTCCACAACGCTGACCAGTAACCGACCCCGTACCAAAGTCCGGTGGAGTGCAGCACGCCCAGTACGACCGTGGCCGTCACCAGCCCACCAAGCAGCACCGACAGCCACCGCGTGGCCCGTCGTCGGCGCAGACCGGTACGTACCGACCCGCTGATTTTGGCGGGTGCCAGCGCAAACAGGCTCAAACCGGCGAGCGCGTGAACGACAGTCACCCAGCGGGCCCAACCGGTGCCCACGCCCCACGACAACAGCCCGGTGACCGCTGCAACGACCACGGCGACAAACAACAGCATGTCCACCCGCCGCGGCGTCAATCGCCGGTACGGCCCGAGCAGAGCCTCCATGGCCTCAACCGTCGGGGTTGTCGGAGCCGGTTTCGTCGACAATCCTCGGGCGAGCAGCGGCCATTGCGACAATTATGACCACACCGAGGATCGTGGCCGACAGCAACGATTCTGAAGCCGTAATCGTGTTGTTCGAATACTGATCGATTGGGCCATCGAACCACTCAAGAGGATCCCTCTGAACCAGCAAGGCAATCATGGCGGCGAATATTCCGATCGTGACAACCATGCTGGAGACCATCTCTCTCATCGACCCCGGCGTCGTTTGGCGCCAGCCGACGACCAGCAACATGATCGCCGGGATCCACAGGGGCAGCGCTACGACCGAGATCACCGCCGCCGGAATGATGCCGGCTCCCGCTGCCATCACGAAACGTCCTCGACCTGCTGAGTTGGCTAGCAGAGCCACCAGAGCAGCGACAACGAAGGGCGCTACCAGCGATACCGAGATGCGCAGGCTCCCGGGTTCTCCCTCAGATCCGAGGAACCTGTTCAGACCGATCCCCGCCGAATAAACAATCGTCGCCAGACAAGCCACGACAACCCAACGCCGCATTGGCTCATTGTTTCGCATCAGCATCCCCTTCCTGTGATCTAGTCGCGGTTCTGGCTGATCAGTGCCGCCTTACGCCGCCGTATTTCATGCGGGTGTCGTTCATGGAAGCGGAGCGCTTGGTGTCATCCACGATTGCGGCGTCGACAAGCTCACCGATGAACAGCGTGTGAGTGCCCAAGTCGATCGCATGGCGGACCTCGCAATCCATCCAAGCGATGGCTTCAACGAAGATCGGCGCTCCGGTACGGCCAGATCGAACAGCCCGACCGTTGAGGGTTTCGCCGTCGTCGCGGGCGGGTTTCGAGAACTTGACGAAGACTCTGGTGTCTTCGGAGTCCCAAAGGTTGACCGTAAAGGAGCCGCCATCGCTGATGAGCCGATGGGTGACCGCGGTGTTTTCGACTCCAATGCCGATCAGCACTGGTTCCATCGATAACTGCGAAATCCAACTCGTGGTCATCGCGTTTCGTTCGTCGCCTGCTCTCGATCCCACCAACGCCAACGCGTTGGGGATTTTCCAGGTGACCCGGTTGATGAGTTCGCTTTCGAGTGCTGCGTCTGATGCCATACCCAAAGCGTAGGCCGACGACGGTCAATCGAGTTGCGGTCGACCAGTGCCAATGACGGTGGCGACACCTTCCACGAACAGGACACGACCGTCGATATCAACGGATTTCTCGTTCCAGTGGGTTTCCAAGTCAAACTCGGGCGCGCCCGCGGCAGCCATCGCCGCGGCCACCGCTGAACAAGCCTGATCAATGGCAGCTTCTTTGGCTGGCTCAAGTTCGAAAAAAGTGCCGGGTTCTGGGCCGATGTGGACCCGAAAGAGTCCCCGACGCGGCGCGGAAACCGTCACACGACGACTCAAACGGACCTTGCCCACAGCAGCACCAATCGCATTAGCCACTTCCGCGTGCTCGGGAATCTCAACTCCGGTGCCGAGCAAATCTCCGATGGCCGGGTAGTACGTAGCCGCCGGGGCACCAAGGCCCACCAACGGAACCGCCAGACCAACCACCAGCTTGGACGAGCGCTGCTTACCGTCAAGCGCCGCGGCCACCACCTCAGAAGCAGCGGCACGTTCGGATAGGCCATCGCTGGCGAATGCCATGGCAAGCAGCTTCTCAGCCGACTGGCGCACCAGGCTTGCTGTCACAGCCTCAGCGAATTCGCTTGGCGTTTCGACGATGGCCTTGCCGCGATGATCGCATCGCCGTGACCACACTTGGGCAGCGGCATGGGCAACCGCAGGATCATGGGTTGATTGAGTGCCAAGCACATGGCTGGCATCAGTAGGCGTGAATGCCGACATGCGCAACACACCGCGAGCAGCCAGCCTTCTCGTGGCGAGAGCAGATCGGCTGCCTTCGATAACAGTGTCCGCGGCAACAATCTGCTCGCCGATCCTTTCCATCAACTGACGTTCGACACGATCCAGCGAGGCTTCCGCGGCTTTCGCTGTCGGCTGCAGGAAGACTGTGCTCCACTCCTGCGGAAGGGTTTCGGCGTTGAGTTGGCGCCTCAGTTGGGATTGCAGGAAGTCACCGTGACTCTGCGCCGTGACTACTAGCGGAACCACACGTCGTGGCCCAACCACCAGGTCGGCCCCGAGCGGACGATCCGCAAGCAACACCTCGCTGTCACCACCTAGACCATGAGTCGCCATGGCTACCGCTTCAACCATGGTTTGGTGTCCACCGACCGTCGCGCCCCTGGCACCCAAGTCGAACCGTCCGTCGCGCAATGCCGCGATGTCGGTCGTGGTACCGCCGATGTCGGAGATGATGGCGTCCTTCTCGCCTACGAGATGAGCTGCACCGAGCAGGCTGGCTGCCGGGCCCGACAGGATCGTCTCCACAGGGCGTTCCCGGACAAAGTCAGCCGACACCAACGAGCCGTTACCACGGACCACCATGATCGGAGCGCCTATCCCCTGCAGGTCGAGTACCTCTGTGGTGGTCGACACGAGCTCGTCGATCAAGGCGATCATGCGGGCGTTGAGCAGAGCCGTCACCGACCGTTTGGGGCCGTCGAGTCCATCCGCCAACTCATGGCTGCAGGTGACAGGCAGGCCGGTTCGCTCCCGAATCAAGTCACGAGCGGCGATCTCATGGTCGGCGTTGCGCACGCTGAACTGCGACGTGACCGCGAAGCCATCCACCGATGGTGCGATCTCTGTGACCGCCGCAGCAAGCGCCTCGGTGTCGAGCGGTTCGGCTTCGGCACCGTGTGGGGTATGCCCTCCCGCAACCATCACCACGGAATCGCGGCCGATCGCTTCTCGCAAACCACCCCGGTCGAGCACGGCCTCCTCGAATCCGATCATCACCAAAGCCGCCGGGCGTCCCTTGCCTTCGACCAGCGAATTGGTTGCCAGCGTGCTCGACAGCGACACGTAGCTGACAGCGCTCGGGGCGACTGATCCGGCAGCGAGCACCCGTTCGATCGCCTGACCGATACCGACCGCAAGATCATCGTGTGTCGTCGGTGCCTTGGCTTTGGCAAGTAGGGAGTTCGAGCCCTCGTCGTAGATGACCGCGTCGGTGTAAGTACCGCCGGTGTCAACACCAAGAATCCAACGACTCACTGAACCTGGCATGGCCCGTTATTCTGCCCTACCCACGGCCTTGCCGCCGACCATAGTGGCTATAGACTTTTCAGGTGCCCCGCAGTACACGTCCCGACATGGCTGGTTATGGGGTGACTGAAGACCCGGAGGGCTTGTTGGATTGGTCATGGGCGGAGCAACGGCTGCTCGCCGAACGCAACTTCTGGTTCGTGACTGCCAACGCCGAGGGGCGGCCGCATTCGATGCCCGTCTGGGGTGTCTGGATGCCCGAGCGGGAACGCTTCGGGATGGCCTGCGACTTCGGGGCTCGCAAAGCGCGCAACATCAAGACCAACGATCAGGTCGTCGTCACTACGACAAACAGTGTCGAGTGCGTTTCTCTTGAGGGACGGGCGGTACTTGTTGAGGGCGACGAAGCCGAGCCGCTCGCTGTTTCCTGGGCAGAGAAGTACTGCGACGACAACTTCTCCAAAGAGGAGATGATGGAGGCCGTGTACGGCGGCGCCGCGTTCGAGGTGATCCCCGAACGTGCCTTCGGCATGATCGAAACTCCCGAAGAGTTCTCAAAATGCGCCACCCGCTGGCTCTGGGACTGACCAGTTAGGGCCTCCTAGGGCCAGAGGGGCTCGTTGATTTCTGCGCCGAGGGGAGTTCCCCAAGTGTTGCGATACGACACTTCGTGTGCGGGGAGTCGGCTGGCAGTACCCCACGTGCCCAGCGGGTAGCCCATGGGCACACAGCAGGCCATCCGCCACCCCTGGTCTTTGGGCACGTTGAGAACATCAAGGGTTTCGTCGTTCTTGAACAACAGCACGCTGGTCAGCGATGAGCCGACACCGTCGGCTCGGGCAGCCAACATCGCACTCCACACGGCCGGAAAGATCGATCCACCGGTGGTGTCGAACTTGTCGAACGCGAACAGCAGCAGCGGGTAGGTCGCAAAGTTCTTCTGCGCCCAGGTCACCGACTTGATGATCTTCGAAAACTGGCGGGACTCAGGAGTCTCCCCGGAAGCCGCTTCAGCAACCTGGTCCTTGTAGATGGTCTCCCACAACATGTCGATGCAGTCCGAGTAGAGCGCACCGATCTTGGCGATCTGCTCGGAGTCGTCCACAATCAGAAAGCGCCATCCCTGACTGTTCCCCCCGCTCGGCGCCCGAATAGCTGCATCAAGTATGCGCAGTTGGATCTCTTCTGGGATCGGGTCGGGTTTGACCCGCCGCATCGCCCTGGTCGTGTACAGCGCCTCTCGAACATCCATTGCTGCTCGCCTCTCAGTTTCCTCGGTTTGTCAGCCCTCAACCCTAAGGGTTGCACCGCTCAGGCGGCGATGAGACCTTGGGCGAGCAGGGATTCGGCGATCTGCACGGTGTTGAGAGCTGCGCCCTTGCGCAGATTGTCGCCCGATACGAACAGGGCCAGGCCGTTGCTGACCGTCGGGTCGTTGCGGATCCGGCCGACATATGAAGGGTCCACACCAGCGGCCTTCAGTGGTGTGGGAACTTCTTCGAGCACGACCCCTGGGGCCGACCCGAGCAACTCATAAGCACGTTCGGGAGTGATCGGCGAGGCAAACCGGGCGTTGATCGAAAGGCTGTGCCCGGTGAAGACCGGAACCCGCACACACGTACCCGACACCGCCAGTTCAGGAAGATCGAGGATCTTGCGACTCTCATCGCGGAGCTTCTGCTCCTCGTTGGTCTCATTGGCACCGTCATCAACGATCGAGCCCGCCAGGGGCAGGACGTTGAAAGCGACCGGCTGGCTGAAGTTCTCGCCCGCTTCGAGCGGCACCGCAGCACCGTCGTAGGTGAGTTCAGGTCCAGCGGTTCCAACCTTCTGCACCTGGTCATCAAGCTCACGCACCCCTGACAGACCTGCTCCAGACACAGCCTGATAGGTCGAGATCACCATCGCCTCAAGGCCAGCCTCGTCGGCCAGCGGCTTCATCACCGGCATCGCCGCCATGGTGGTGCAGTTGGGGTTGGCAACAATGCCCTTGGGGATCGAGTTCAGCGCCTCAGAATTGACCTCCGGCACCACCAGCGGAACCTCAGGATCCATGCGCCATGCCGACGAGTTGTCGATCACCAACGCACCCTGGGCTGCAACCTTCGGTGCCAACTCACGGCTCACAGTTGCCCCAGCAGAGAAGATGACGATGTCGAGCCCTGCGTAGTCGGCGGTCAGCGCCTCTTCAACAACGACCGGCCGGCCCTTGAAGTCGATGCTCGTTCCCGCGGAACGGGACGAAGCGAACAACCTCAACGTGTCGACCGGAAAATCCCGTTCCGCGAGCACGGTGAGGACCACCCCACCGACCTGACCGGTCGCCCCTACGATTCCAATATCCATGCGTCAAAGGCTACCCGGCAACCCTTCACGCCAGCATCTGATCTTGCGTGGGGAGAATTGGTTCGGGGTTGCAGAGGATTGCCCCAGTCGCTGCATGTCACGAATCAGCCAGGGTCGGAGTGCTCACAGCCAAGACGGTTCAACGGCAGCCACTGCCCATCGGCGAGTGTTACCCGGCACGACGCGATTTACCGATCATCAATGGGCAAGTAGTTCAGCCGAACGCTCCTTGCACATGTGGCTCCGGCACAGGTCGGACCCGCGCCGGTACCAACTGCAGAAGAGTGCGAGTCGTATGAGTCGGTCCACGCGAACATCCCTCCTGCCGCTAGCCGACAGCATCCCAATACGGCGTCACACCCAGACCCTAGTGTGGGCCATATGAGTCGAAGAACTGCAGATACGCTGGCACGACGTGTACCGGAGATCTATTGCGGTGATGCATTCGATCTGATCGAGAAGCTCCCTGAGTCGTTCGTGGACTTGATTGTGACGAGTCCACCGTATTGGTGTCAACGTGTGTACGAGGGGCAAGAGGATCACAACTGGTCGGTTCAGGATGCGTGGCGCCGCGAGGGCGAGTCGCTTGATGTCGCCCCACCGTACGACTGGTATCGAGCGAACGGCGGAATGTTGGGCCTTGAACCGACACCCGACTGGTATGTAGCCCATCTGGCTGAGTGGTTCGACCGAGCACGCTCTGTTCTGAAGCCCGACGGGAACGTCTGGATCAACATCGGTGACACCTACTTCGCACGTTGGGCGAGTATCCGCCCTAAGGGGCGGCAAGGTCTTGGCGACACACGCCGGGTCAGACGGCGAACACCGATGGGAGACTACCGACAGGAGAAACAGCTGTTGATGGTGCCAGCACGATTCGCGATCTCGATGCAGGGTCGTGGCTGGATTCTGCGGAACGACCTCATCTGGTCGAAGCCCAACGTTCCGCCCCGTCCTGAGAAGGATCGCCTTCGGCTGACTCACGAGCACCTGTTCCACTTCGTCCACCGGCCGAGGGAGGGTCGGGCCTCTTACTTCTACGACCTCGACGAAGCCGAACCCGGAGGTCGGGACGTCGTCACAGTCAACGTTCGCTCCGGTACGCACGGGCACTCGGCGACGTTCCCGACAGATCTGATACGACCTCGCGTCCTGTCGTCATCCCCGGTCGGAGGTGTGGTCCTCGACCCGTTCTGCGGCACTGGGCGTGCGCTCATGATCGCAGCAGAGCATGACCGCACCGCGATCGGCTTTGAGATTGCTGAAACGTTCGCACAGGTTGCTGCGCAAGACCTTGCGACCGCGGTCAGCGGTCGACTCTGATGCCTCCTAGTATCTCTCGTCAGCCGAACCACTACGTGGGAGAGTGGTACGGGCAGCGCATCTACCCCAACGTTCAACTCGGCGAAGAGTCGCTGGAGGAAATGAGGGGATGTGTGTGTCCGTTCCTGACCGACGCATTTGGTGATACCCAGAAGTGCATCAAGCCGGAGCCTTCCCAGGGTGTGTGCACGATCACCACCAAGGACTCGCAGCGGTATAGCGTGGACCACGGCTCGATCGACTGGTTGGTTTGTCCGTACCGCACACTCGACGACAGGCTCCTCAGGGAGGTTGCGCGTCGCCTTTTTGACATTGCCGTTGACGCCGAGCCACTGATAGTCGCAGCTGTGACGCTCAACAAATCGACGACGCAGTCGAGCATTCGAGACGCACTCGGGGCCAACAGACCGGTTTTCGTCTACTTCCGTGCTCACCTCGGCGGGGAAATCTCGTTGAACCGGACTGATCGGTCACCGGAGTTCTCGTTCGACATCACGATGGTTGAGCTGTCGCCGGGTTCGAGTGACCCCGAGATCGGTCGGTACGCTATCGTGGAAGTGCAGACGATGGCTTTCCACGGGTCATACGGCAAAGCGACGAAGGCACTACGAAGTGCGCTCGACCTGCACCCATCGGACTTCGCCGATCAGGTCGGCAAGAACCCTGAGTGGGCGGGTAGGGGAATCCAGGGACCGAGTATCGCTGACACGTTCAAGCGAACCTTCTACCAGATGATCTTCAAGTTCCAGTTGGGTCTCCACAAGAACTGTGCAGGAACCGTGCTGGCGCTTCCGCGTGCGGTTTGGAACTCTTGGCAGCCGCATCTCGGTGGACCTGAGCTACAGGATGATCCTTGCAATCAGAAACTTCGATCATTGCCTCGACCGGACGCCGTCGGGCTAACCGAGGAAGCGACCGCCTGGATTCTCGTGTTCGACACCGATCAGACCAAAGGCGTCTCGCCCAACCCGTTGGACATCGACATGATGATCGAGACAGACACGCCCACACTGCTGCACCACGCGTTTGACGTCGCGCCAGAGGCTGCCTTTGGAGGCGGCGCCACCGAGCGTTTGTACGCGGACATATGCAGCAAGATGCTCGGCTTGTGGCCCGAGTTGCAGCGAACGGTCACTGCGGAGGACGACGCGCCTGCGCAGGACGACTCGTAACTGCACCAATTGGTTCTGCGACCACGCCGCACTTGCCTCGTATCGAGCAGCCACACGAAGCGGACTGGGCCGACGTTGCGAACAGCCTTGTCCCGGTCGCTTCGCTTGGCCGAATGCGCTATCACCGGTGCGAAACGGGCGTTGATCGAGAGGCTGTGCACGGTGAACACCGGAACCCGCACACAGGTGCCCGAGACCTCCAGGTTAGGAATGTCGAGAATCTTGCGGCTCTTACCGCGCAGCTTGTGCTCCTCGTTGGTCTCCGTTGGTCTCGTTGACCCCCTCATCAACGATCGAACCCGCCAGGGGCAGGATATTGAAAGCGACCCGTTGGCTCAGGTTCTCGCCCGCTTCGAGCGGCACCGCAGCGCCGTCGTAGGTGAGTTGCGATTGCAAGATCTGCCACGCCACCACACCGCTTGACAGGTCACACCAGCCCGAGCGCAACGTGTACACGTCCTCGGCACGATGACCCCATTCGGTCGACGTGTCCGTGAGTCAAACAATCCGACCGCGAAGATCACAGGCAGACCACTGCTCTGCCATCCTTATTGAGTGGCATCCCTTGAATCAGAAGTTGTCGAATGGTCAGCATCCCGGCCGGCGTGGCAGGTAGCGGTGATGCGAAGGTTGGCGCGGGCAGAACCGCTCGGCCGGGACGATTACGAAGAAATCGCAACGCAACTTGCAGCTGGGAATGAGTTAACGGAACCGCCGCTTCGGCTCAATGACATGCCTGGAGCGCAGGGAGCGCGTGACCAGGTCAGCCTCAAGAGTATTGAGGTGTTTTCAAGCGTCAACGCGCTCGTTCCTGGTCAGCGCCTGGAATTCCCGGACAACGGCCTTGTCGTTGTCTACGGAGACAACGGGAGCGGCAAGTCGGGATTCGCTCGTCTCTTGAAGGATGTAGCCAGATCGCGACACCGAGAGGACGTGCTGAGCGACATCTTCTCGGACAAGGACAGAGCCGATCGCGGCCGGCGAGTCTTTCGAAGCCGAGCCCGTTCCGGGTGTCGGCTCGGAGACTTGGCGAGTCCTCTGGGAGGCCGCACGCACGTTCGCCGAGACGGAGGCGCACCCTGGTCAGCCCTTCCCAGCTGACGCGGACACCTGCGTCCTCTGCCATCAGGCCCTCGACGACGATGCGCGTACCCGATTCGTTCAGTTCGAAGCCGCCGTCAAGGATGAGACCGAGCGCAAAGCGACTGAAGCTGAACGAGAAGCAGAGCTTGAATCTGATTCACTGCGAAGCGTTGATACTAGCCCGACACACGTACTCGTGTCGCTCGAGCAGATCGCTGAAGCTAACCCGGAGATTGTGGAGGCTTGGCGAGGTCGGTTGGAAGTCTTCGATCGCGTTGTCGCGACCGTGGATACCTTGTCGACTTGTTTATCGGCGGCAGAAGAGGCCCAGGAGGGAGACGAGGTAGAAGTCGCGACGGCAACGTCGGAAACTCTCCGACAGCGCGCATCTAAAGTCGATTCTTCACAGTACGCGGAACAACTCGCTGAGGTGTCAGCACAGCAATTCGAGACTACCGATCAGATATTGATGGCGAAGGCACATCCGGCACTGGAGAGCGAGTTGGAACGCCGGCGCGAACGCGGTCGCTTGGACGCTGCCAAGAGGACTACCGATACAGCCGCAATAACTCGCAAGGCGACCGCTCTGACACGGTCTCATGTGACCACGCTTGTCCGAGACCGGTTCACGCGAGAGTCCGATCGACTCCGACTCGAGCGGGTAACCCTGGAAGACACAGGTGGTCAGAAGGGTCGGCTTCAACATCGACCAGCATTTGTCGGCGCGGTTCAGCAGCCCGCGATGGCGAAGGTTTTGAGCGAAGGAGAGCAGACGGCTCTCGGTCTCGCTGGGTTCTTCACCGAGGCCTTCCTGGATGACTCAAAGTCGGCGATTGTGCTTGACGATCCAGTGTCATCTCTCGACCACATCAGGCGTGCACATGTTGCCTCTCGCTTGGCCGAACTCTCACAGGAGCGCCAGGTGGTTGTGTTTACGCATGATGTTGCGTTTGTTACCGACCTTGCTCGGGCCGCTAGTGAAGCTGAGGTTCCCATGGTTGAACGCTCCGTGGAACGGCGAGGAGACGGCAAACCGGGCGTTTGCCTCGATTCCCATCCTTGGAAGACGCGAGACGTGAAGGCCAGACTTGGCACGCTCAAAGCCGACCTAGCTCGGATCAAACGTGAGATGACTGGATGGCAGCAAGAGAAACTTGAGAAGGAGACGGCTGATTGGGCCGGGAAGCTGTCCGAGACCTGGGAACGGATGTTGAGTGGCGAGGTAGTTGGCCGATTAGTGGACCGGGCCACGCTCGAAGTCCGGCCGAGGATGCTAAGGCTGCTTGCTAGCCTCACACCAGAAGATGACAAGGAGTTCCAGGAGAGCTACGCCCGCGTATCGCGTTGGGCGCGGCGTCATGACAAGAGCCCTGAATTAAACTACGTCGCGCCGGATATAGATGAAATGGCAGCAGAACTCGACCTCGTTCGTGAGTGGTTTGGTCGCATCAAGGGCTACGCGAACGGCTAGGGCCGCCAACTAAAGCTCTGGGAACGGACGGTCGCCACCAGCAACTCACCGTAACGCACCTATCCGACCGAGACGAATGCTCCGACAAGCGAAGCCAGAATGGCGACGCAGGTTGTGGATTTTCGGGGAACGACACCGCCCTGTCTGTGGCGACGCGTCAGAGGATCCATCCGGCTAGGTGTAGCGGGTGCGGTTCTGTTCCCACCATTGATCGAGGCGGGAGAAGATCTCTTCGTCATCCAGGACGCCCTCCGAACGCTTCAACTCAAGCAGCCACCGGAGAACGTCGCCAACGTGTCGGCCGGGACCCACACCGAGGTATTCCATCACTGTGGTGCCGTCGAGCTGGGGCCTTTCCGCGGCTTTGCGTTCTTGATGGGCAAGATCCGCGATTCGCGACTCGAGTTCGTCGATCGATCGCTGCAATTCTTCGACTTTGTGCCGGTTGCGGGTGGTGCAATCGGACCGGATCAAGGCGTTGAGTCGCCCCAGCAGTGGGCCGGCCTCACGGGCATAGCGGCGCACAGCAGCATCAGACCAACCGTCCGAGTAGCCCTTGAAGCGGCCACTCAACCGAACCAACTCGCTCACCTCCTCCACGACCTGTTCGGGGTAGCCGAGTTCGGTCATGCGTTTGCGGGTCATGCGGGCACCGACGGCTTCGTGATGCCTGAAAGTCACGCCACCGTGTTCGAAGCTGCGGGTCCTGGGCTTGGCAATGTCGTGGAAGAGTGCCGCTAGACGCACAATCTCATCGTCGGGTGTCTTGGCAACGACCGCGATCGTGTGGGCCAACACATCCTTATGACGATGAATCGGGTCCTGTTCCATGCGCAGCAGTGGGAGTTCAGGCACCAGATCGTCGATCCGGCCGCTGTCGACCGCCGCCCAGAGCGCACCGGCAACATCTCTGTCCATGACGATGACGGAGAGCGCCGCCGCTGCATCGTCGATGTCCATCCCGCAAGGCTACCGGCCAGGATTCTCCCCGGTTGCTGCGGTACGCCTCAGCGGATCCACGCCCCCGCCGGTGCTGAGCCTTCTTCCTGCGCCGGCCCGGTGGGCGAGCACCGCGGCGCTGTCGGCTGCCACTCTGGGCTGCCCAGGGGCACTGCTCCCGGCATCTAACGTGTTGTCTTTACCATTGAATTATGTTCTGTTCGTGCTCAAATATGTTTTATCTCATGAAATGTGATTTTGTTTCATTGTTTTCTTGGCTTGCTCCTGAGTTCAAACCACCGTTAGCATGTAATGTCCTGAGTGTCTAGTTAGTCGCGTTTTTGTGTGGGGTGTGTCATGATGGGGTCTTGGCTGTGGATCGGAGGTTGTGATGGGTGCTCGACGGGGACGGCCGGCGGTGCTGGTGGAGTTGAGCGGCGACGAGCGCGAGACGCTTGAGCGGTGGGCGCGCCGCCCCAAGTCGTCGCAGGCTTTGGCGTTGCGGTGCCGGATCGTGCTGGCGGCGGCGCAGGGCCGCGCCAACAATGGCATCGCCGCGGAGTTGGGCTGTCATCCGGCGACGGTGTCGAAGTGGCGCAAGCGGTTCGCGCAGCGGCGCCTCGACGGGCTGGCCGACGACCCGCGGCCCGGGCCGCCGCGCAAGATCACCGACGCGGTGATCGAGGATGTGCTGGTGCGCACTTTGGAGACCGTCCCGGCGGACGCGACGCACTGGTCGACGCGGTCGATGGCCAAAGCGGCAGGGGTGACCCAGACAGCGGTGAGCCAGATATGGCGCGCGTTCGGGCTCAAGCCCCACCTGGTCGGGGAGTACAAGGTGTCTCCTGATCCGCAGTTCGTCGAGAAAGTCCGCGACGTGGCAGGCCTGTACTTGAACCCCCCGGACGCGGCGGTGGTGCTGTGCGTGGACGAAAAGACCGGCATCCAGGCCCTCGACCGCACCGCGCCGATCCTGCCGCTGATGCCCGGGACGCCCCAAAGACGGACCCACGACTACCGCCGCCACGGCACCACCGACCTGTTCGCAGCCCTCGACACAGCCTCGGGCCGCGTCATCACGTCGATGACCCCGCGTCACCGAAGCGAGGAGTTCCGCAAGTTCTTGAACCTCATCGACACACAGGTCCCCGACGGGCTCGACGTGCACATCGTGCTCGACAACGTCTCCACCCACAAAACACCGGCGATCCAGCGATGGCTGGTGCGCCACCCCCGATTCCACCTGCACTTCACCCCCACCTACAGCTCCTGGATGAACCTCGTCGAGCGCTGGTTCTCAGAACTCACCACCAAATGGCTCAAACGCGGCACCCACCGCAGCGTCGCAGAACTCAAAGACTCCATCAACACCTGGACCGACAACTGGAACAACGACCCCAAACCCTTCACCCGGCACAAAACCACAGACGAGATCTTCGACACCATAGCCACATATATGCAACAAATTCCCCACTCAGGACACTAGGGGCCGAGACCATCGCCGTTGGCCTTTCGTATCGCCTTGTTGAAATATTTTGTGTATGAGGTTGACGTATGTTGTCCATGAGCTAGTAGTGTACGTTCGGTGATTTTCAACGGGGTGTAGCCCTTGACATCTGTTACTAAGGAGTTTCTTGATGCCTGACCTCACTGTGTCTCAACCCCCCCTCTCACCCCCCCCCCCCCCCCCCCCCGCAGAATGAGTGCCCGCAGGCGCAGATGGCCGGCGCTGCCCGCGGCGCTGGCGGTGGTGGCCGTCGTTCTGGCCGTGGTGCCGACTGTCTCGAACGCACAGAGCACGAACTCCGCTCCGCAGTTCACCGGGGAGGCTGTTTCGCGGTCGGTCGCGGAGAACACCCCCTCGGGCAATGTCGGTGCGCCGGTGGCCGCGGCCGACGGCGACGGTGACGCTGTCTACCACTCGGTGGTGAAGACGGGGGACTCTTCGCCTGAGCGGCGTCATCTGGCGGCGTTCAATCGGAATTTCGCGTTCGACGAGAGTTCCGGGCAGGTCACTGTGCGCCCCGGCGCCGTTCTGGATTACGAGACCCGTCCCAGCTATGTGGTCAAGGTGCAGGCCACCGACCGCCGAGACGCGGACGGCGCGGCGGAGTCGTCGCCGTACACGATCGACAACACCACAAGACTGACGATCAATGTGACCAATCGCAACGAGGACGGCACTGTGGCGATATCGGGCATCAGGAAGGTCGGCTCGGCGCTGACCGCGGTGCTGAGCGACCCTGACGGCGGTGTCAGGAATAAGTCGTGGCAGTGGAGCGTGTCCGCGCAGTCGTCGGGTCCGTTCAATGCGATCAGCGGCGCTACCGCGCCCAGCTTCACGCCTGGGACTGATGAGGTCGACCAGTATCTGCAGGTGACTGTCGACTACATGGACAATGAGGGGCCTAGCAAGGAGGCTTCGAGTGACAGCGGCCGTATCGCCGCCCCCGACAGCACCGGCAGCGGCAACAACAGCAACCCTGGCACCCCCGGCACCCCCGGGACCCCCGGCACCCCGGACGATACCGGCGGTGACGATGATGCTGGCGAGGACGATACCGGCGGTGACGATGATGCTGGCGAGGACGATACCGGCGGTGACGATGATGCTGGCGAGGACGATACCGGCGGTGACGATGATGCTGGCGAGGACGATACCGGCGGTGACGATGATGCTGGCGAGGACGATACCGGCGGTGACGATGATGCTGGCGAGGACGATACCGGCGGTGACGATGATGCTGGCGAGGACGATACCGGCGGTGACGATGATGCTGGCGAGGACGATACCGGCGGTGACGATGATGCTGGCGAGGACGATACCGGCGGTGACGATGATGCTGGCGAGGACGATACCGGCGGTGACGATGATGCTGGCGAGGACGATACCGGCGGTGACGATGATGCTGGCGAGGAGTCCAGCGAGCCGCTGACCGCGGTTCAGCGCTTCAACGACGTCGACGAGAACGACTACTTCGCAGAAGCAGTGGACTGGATGCTCGCCAACGAGATCACCACAGGCTGCCAACCCGACTGGTTCTGCCCCGACGACCCAGCCACACGCGCGCACTTCGTAACCTTCCTGTGGAGAGCAGCCGGACGGCCCGAACCGGCCGTGTCCGGCGCCGAACGCTTCGACGACGTCGACGAATCGGCGTACTACCAACAAGCCGCCGGCTGGGCCGCGGAGGAGGGCATCACCACCGGCTGCGGCGACCTGAGTAACTTCTGCCCCGACCAGCAGGTCACCCGCGGGCAGATCGCTGCGTTTCTGTACCGGTTCTCAGGCCAACAGCACACCGTGGCCGAAGCGACCTTCAACGACGTGTCACCCGACGCCTACTACTTCACAGCAGTCGAGTGGATGGCCGCCAACGCCATCACAACCGGCTGCGCAGCCGACCGGTTCTGCCCCGACGACCCAGCCACACGCGCCCAAGTAGCCGCCTTCCTGCACCGATACTTCACCCAACAACCCCAACCCGACAACTGACCCGCGCCCGACACCCACCCACAACGACGGGAGTTCTTCAGGCAGTGCCGCTAGGCGGGCACGACTTCAACAGGGATGCCGTTGACCGCGGCGTTGCCCGAGGGGACGTCGACAAACGTGCCCGGCGCCAGCAGATTGTTGTTGACCCCGGCGTGTTCACGGGCGATCGACATGCGTGTTCCGGGTTTGTCATGCCCCCAACCGTGCGGCAGCGACACCACCCCGGGCATCATCTCATCGCTCACCTCCACCGGCACCTCTATCTCACCGGCAGTCGACGAGACCCGAGCCACCGAACCATCCGCAACGCCACTTGCGGCCGCGTCGTCCGGATGGATCAACAGGGTGCAGCGATCCTTGCCTTTGACCAGCACCCTCACGTTGTGCATCCACGAGTTGTTGGAGCGGACGTGACGGCGGCTGATCAACAACAGCCCGGCGTTCTCGCGGTCGATTCGTTCCTCGAGGCGACCCAGGTCGGCGATCACGTACTCAGGGGCCAGGTCGACCCTGCCGTCGGGATGACAGACGATCTCGTCGATGCGGGGGACCATCGGCCCCATGTCGATGCCGTTGGGTTCGTCCTTGAAATGCTGAAGTGTGAGACCGTCGGGGTTCTTTCCGTAGTGGTCGCCCCAGGGACCCGTGCGGATGGCGTTGTCGTTGAGACGCTCCGGACCGGGTTCGGGGCACGCCGCCAGAGCCACCTCGGGGTCAGCGCCCCCCATTTGCGCGAACGCCGAGAAGAAACCGTCGTCGATGGCCTTGATATCAACGTGTTCTCGGGGAATGCCCGCCATCATCGCTCCTACCCGGATCATCACCTCCCACTCTTCGGGACGGCCATCTTCAGGCTCAAACAGGGTCGGTGACCATTTCCCGGCAGAACGCACCGCCCACGACCACAACAGCTCGTCGTAATGGGGCTGTTCGAGAGGTGACAAACCCGGCAGGATCACATCGGCGTGCCGCGTGGTCTCGTTCAAGGCGTTGTCAATCGCGATCATGCAATCGAGCATCGGCAGGGCTTCGTCGAGCTTGCCCGAATCGGGTGCTGAAATCACCGGATTACCGGCCACCGTAACCAGAGCCTTCAGTTGGCCCTCCCCCGGCGTGGCGATCTCCTCGGCCATGCAGGACACCGGGAACTGCCCCATGATCTCCGGCGCGCCTCGCACACGACTGTGGAACTTGCCGAACTCAATCGGCTGATCACGCGGCGCAAGAGTTGCCGACCAAGCAATCGGCTTGCCCCACATCAGGCCGCCTTCGCTGTCGAGATTGCCGGTGAGCGCATTGATCACGTCAGGTAACCACGACGCCAGCGTCCCGAACTCTTGGTTGCAGGTACCGATTCGGGCATACCAGCAGGCCCGATCCGCTGCCGCGAACTCCCTCGCCAGAGTGCGAATCTCGGCTGCTGTCACACCACATGTGGCAGCAACCCGTTCGGGTGTGAAGTCGCGGGCCACGCGTTCAACCACGTCAACGTTGCGGAGCTTGTCGCTGAGATGGCCCAGATCAACTAGACCTTCCTCGAACAGCACCTGTACTACCGCCAACTGCAACGCCGCATCCGTGCCCGGATAGATCGGTAGCCATTGGTCTGCGTGTTTGACGGTGCCGGTGCGGCGAGGGTCGATCACCACGACCTTGCCACGCTCACGCACCTTGTCGAGCTCTCCCAACACATCGGGACAAGCAAGCAAAGAACCCTGGCTGGCGTGCGGGTTTGCGCCCTGCACGACGATGAAGTCGGTGTTGGGGAGATCCGGTGCCGGGATACGCCACGGATGCCCGTACATAGTCCAACAGGTGACGTTTTTGGGCCATTGGTCGACGGTGCCCGCCGAATAGATCGGACCAGGCAAATCGGCGAGTCCCATCATCAGGCCGGTGTAACGGCTGATCGAATAGTTGTGGGCTGCCGGGTTGCCGATGTAGATCGTGACAGCTTCCTTGCCGTGTTCGGCGATCACGTCCGCCATCAACTCCTCAGCTCGGGCAAACGCTTCGTCCCAGCCGGCTTCTTTGTGCTCTCCGGCGGCGTTGCGAACCAGCGGTACACGGAGCCGGTCGGGGTCAGTGTGGAGGTGACCGAGGGTGGTGCCTTTGGGACAGAGATAGCCCTTCGACCAGACATCGTCGCGGTTGGCGCGGGTCAGCTTCACCTCACCGTCTTCGACATGGAGTTCAAGGCCGCACATCGCCTCGCAAAGGTGACAAGTGCGAATGTGAATGTCTCTCTTTGTCATGTCGCGACCTTACCGACGCAACCCCTCGCGCTCACAAACGGCGAAAGCTCAAATGCTGCGTTTCTGTGACGAACCTGCGTCAATCGCGAGACATGGGAACTAATCGTTGAGAACGACCGTCTTACTTGATAGTCAGATCCGACACCACGCGGGTCCAACCCACTCAAAGGGGATTCAAATGACCAAGTCCACGACACGCTCGATACGTTGGGCCGTTGCCCTGCTTGGCTTCGTCCTGCTGCTCGGTGCATGCGGGATCGTCAACGGCGACGACACAGAAACCACCGCCTTCATGAGCGTCAACGACGGCGACGATATGGGCGACGAAAGCTATGACTCGCCAGCGGCAGTAGAAGAAGCCGACTTCGACGACGGCGACATGGCCACAGAAGCCGATAGCGACGACATGATGGACGACGCCGCAACCAGCGGGGGCGAGGGACTGGCCGTTCCCGAGATCTCACCGATCAGCATCGGCCGGCAGATCATCTACACCGCAGAAATCGATATCCGCGTGGAGGACGTCCCCGCCGCGACTAACAGAGCCAACGAAGCAATCGCCGAGGTCGGCGGATTCTTGTTCGGGCAAAGCACAGTAGCGGGATCGCGACCCCATACGGTCCTGACATACAAGGTCTACCCCGAGGACTTTGATAGAGCGATGCGCGCCTTGGAAGGCGTCGGCGAAGTCGAGCACCAGTCAATTCACACCGACGACGTGACCGAGAGGGTTGTCGATCTTGAGAGCCGCATCACAACTGCGCAACTGAGCGTGGAACGTGTGCGAGCGCTCATCAGCAACGCCTCCGATGTCAAGGGCATCGTCGAACTCGAACAGCAGCTACTTGAGCGAGAGACACTCCTTGAACAGCTGAAAGGCCGACTCAGAACGCTCCAGAACCAGGTCAGCCTCGCAACTATCACCGTCACCATCACCGAAATGCGCCCCGACGTTCCCGATGCCGCCATCGACATGGTGGCCTGGCTCGGCGAAGACGAAGAGGACGCCTGCCCCGGGTTCTCTGATCTGACCATAGAAGCCAACGACGAAGCGGTTCTGTGCATAGAGGTCCGCAACATCGGCGATGACGTTCTCACCGCTGTCGACATCAACGTGCCAACCTTCAGGCTCCGGATCGACGACCTGACCGTGCGCAGCGGCGATCTCAACACCATGGAACCCGGGGAGTCCTTGATTGCTGTGGTTGAAATCGAAGCCACCGACGGTTTCGTGCGTCGGATCAACACCAGTCGGGGACGTGAAATTGAGGTCGTCGCCACTGCAGTTCCAGCGGCCAGCTTGTTGCCTCAGAACGAGGAGGTTGAGCTTGAAGTGCGTGACTATGTGTATTTGGAGGCCAGCGTCGAAGACCCGCTTCCTGGATTCTCGGATTCGTTCTCTTCGGGCTGGTCCATGCTGACCACGCTGGGTTCGGTGGGGTTGATCATCTTCGGCACAGTCCTACCCTTCCTGCCGTTCGTCGCCGTGGCTGTCTGGCTGATCCGGCGAACCATCCGCAGGCGCAACGCCGAACCTCATTACCTGGACGATCCAGACTCAGACGACTTCGACACCTCCGACGACACAGACGACTAGATCGGCTCGATGGGCACGCCCCCGCCCTTGGGCTCTACTCTTCGGGTCGGGCTGAGACGCACTCAGTCCGACCCGAGGAGGTCACACGGTGAGCACCGATCAAGCTGAGAACATCCAGGAACGCAACAAGGGGATCGTCGCCCGCTACTGGGACGCCCTCTACTCCCACGACTGGGACGTGATCGCCTCGTTCTTCACAGATACGGCCAACTACGTCGATACCGGTCTCGGCGAGACTATGGGCGGCGCTCACGGACCCGACGAGATCGTGGCCCGCCTGTACCTCGGCCTCGACCCGGTGCAGGAACACAACCACGTCGAAGGTCACATGATCGCCGAGGATCACTTCGTCGTGACCGAACACGCCGAGGAATGGGTCTTCCACACCGGCGAACGCGTCGTCCACCCGTTCACCTCAGTGATGGAACTCACCGACGACGGTCTGATCCAACGCTGGTGGGACTACTCGAACCTCCCCAACCTGACCGACAACGCCCCCCAATGGTGGCTCGACCACATCGCCTCCGGCTGGCGCTTAGGTTTCGCCAGTTCACCGGCATGCTGACCTGACAATCGAAAGACCAGGCGAGTCACCTAGGTCAAACGTCAGCCTCTCAATATCTCGCTCGCCATACTCAATTCGCATATGGAGTTTGTCCGCTCCGCTAAATCGATCCAGGAAGCTACCGCGATCCCCCCGAAAGAAAACTGCATCACCCGAGTCAGCAACACTCCACTGGCTGTCGGAAAGTTGCCGCTCGTTGGAAAACCGGTAATGGATCCGCACCGTGTCGTCGTTGATCGTCCGCGGGATAATCAGAAGCACGCTGAATTCGCGAGAGGTGCCGAACTCAAAATTTGATTCGCAGCGCACCTGGAGCCAATGATCATTATCATCCGACCTGACCGCAGCACTCGCGTGGCCAATGCCCCACTCCACTTCAAAGGGTTCACCAAGGAACCAACTCCCCGGGACTAGGTTGGGGGATTGCCCACAAACGCCAGAAGACTCTAGTCCTCCGTAACGAACATACAGTAGGTCCGCAGCACACCGGAACAGATCGCCGTGGGAACATTCCGGTTGTCGGTGTGTCCAATCGTCGTCACATTCGCGCGCAGAATCGCTTTCCGAGACCAACGCGTGGGCAAGTTCGTGCAAAAGAGTCCGTAACGTGAAGCCCTCCGATAACTGAATTGTGTGCGTGCTAGGGAGATAACAACCCAGCGTGTCCACGCCGCAGTATCCCTCC
Organism: Candidatus Aldehydirespiratoraceae bacterium; assembly: GCA_965198315.1. Lineage (GTDB taxonomy): Bacteria > Actinomycetota > Acidimicrobiia > Acidimicrobiales > Aldehydirespiratoraceae > VXYK01. Next base: position 321,388 of record OZ240616.1, read on the forward strand.
GTCAGACTAGGCGGTTCGTCAGGCTTGCCGGGGGCCTCCATCTCGGACCACACCTTCTGCGTCAGCGAGAGCATCGCGGATCGGCTCAGTTCGGGATTCGGGTTCACTTCCCACGCACAATTCTCCCAGTCGTAGATACCAAGGACGATGGCAGGAGCACATCGACCGTTCGCCGTAGTGGTCTGCAGGGAGACGATCGGGGAAGGTGGATTGCTGGTGTTGGTTGCAGGATTCTTGCTGTCCACCGCGGAGCAGCCCGAGGCGTTGCAGGCAGTCACCCAGTAGTAGTTGTCACCGGGATTGACCGAGTCGCCGTCGGGGCTAGTGTGCGTGTAGGACGTGCCGGTGACATTCGAGGCCAGAAGCTCACAGAACGATGGTGTGCCGAACGAGAGGGAACAGCTGTCTGCCCGGTCGTCGTCGTAGTAGACGTTGTAGTGGGTGGCATCGGCTGAGGCGTCCCAGCTCACTGCCGTGCTGGCGCCCGAGTACCTGTAGGTCTGGTTGGATGGCGGGTCGGGCGGATTGCTGGTGTTGGTTGCGGGGTTGTCGCTGTCCACCGCGGAGCAGCCCGAGGCGTTGCAGGCAGTCACCCAGTAGTAGTTGTCACCGGGATTGACCGAGTCGCCGTCGGGGCTAGTGTGCGTGTAGGACGTGCCGGTGACATTCGAGGCCAGAAGCTCACAGAACGATGGTGTGCCGAACGAGAGGGAACAGCTGTCTGCCCGGTCGTCGTCGTAGTAGACGTTGTAGTGGGTCGCGCCGGTCACAGCGTCCCACGTCACGACGATGTTCGTGTTGTTGTAGATGTAGGTCTGGTTGGAGGGCGGGTCGAGCGCCGTGCCGACCGTTATGGTCACCGACGCTGAGCAGTTGTTGGTCGCGTCGGACTCGCCGGCCACCGAGTCCACGCACGCACCGTAATAGTAGGTCCCCGGCGCAGCCGGCGCAGTCAGCAAGACCGACTCGGTTTCGCTCTCGCGCGCGTCTAGGCCGGGCACCGAGTCGGCGCCAACCGCTGTATCACCAGTCGTGATCGTCGCGTCGGTGGACCGATAGTAACGCAACACAGTGGACGCCGACCGGCCGTCGCCCTGGTTGCGCACCGTAGCGCTCAACCTGAAACTCTCCCCCGCGTCCGGAGAACTATCGTCCACCGTCGGCGAACCCACCACCAGATCCGGCGCCGTCTCGTCAGCTGCCGCCCTGGTCGCGGTGACCGTTCCTTTGGTGACGCGGCCGTCAACGATGGTGCAACCACCCGAAGACGCACAAGTGTAAGTCGCATCAGAGTAGGCGGCGCTCCCGTTGCGAGTGATCTCAACAGTGGCGACACCGCCGCTGATCCTGGCTGACGCCCCGCTGAAGTTGCCGCTGACCGCCGCGAAACCCGACGGGAAACCCGCAATCACCTCACCGGGCTGGTACCGCACAACACGCGACACAGGACCTTCCTCGCCTCCTTGGGAGGGGTCGCACCGCGGGTTGGCGGGGTCTACCGTCACGGCAGGCTCGCCCTGGTAGCGGTACAAGAAAGTGACAAGGTGGGCTCTGGTCAACGTGACCTGGGGCGCGAACGTCGTGGCCGACGTGCCAGTCGTGATACCAGTGCTGACCATCCACGACACCGGCGCCTGTTGCCAACCCGCCACGACATCAACAAACCGATGCGGTCGCGCCGCAGGCTCACCGGCCAAACGATGCAGAAACGCGGCCGCCTGGCCACGCGTGAGCGTTTCACCAGGAGCGAACGTCGTGGCCGATGTGCCGGTAGTTATACGAGTGTTGCTCATCCACGAGACCGCATCATGCAAAGACGCGTCGGTCACATCGCTGAACGAATGACGAACCCCCGCAGCAGGCCGGCCTTCCATGTTGTAGATCCACACCGCCGTCTCACCACGCGACACGGGAGCATCAGGCACGAAACAAGTCCCGCCAATACCAGTGATCCCTTGCTCAACAGACCATTGCACCGCGTCGGTGTACCAAGTGCCCTCAGGCACGTCGCCGTATCCCGCAACGGCCCCAACTGGGGAGGGTGATCCCATCAACAATGTTGCCGTCAACGCAACAACCGACCAGACCAACCCGACAATTGAACGAGAACTAGAACACGACATAATCACGAACAATACATAACCGCAACAACTCTGCCTAACCTGAGTGTCCCGCTGAGACAGATTCTTGACCCTGTTGCTGACGGACTGTCCCGCGGGAGCGTGGACCGGCCGAAGGGCGGATTCTCAGAGTCGTCGTGGCTGTCTGGCTGATCCGGCGAACCATCCGCAAGCGCAACGCCGAACCTCATTACCTGGACGATCCGGACTCAGACGACTTCGACACCTCCGACGACTCAGACGATTAGATCGGCTCGATGGGCACGCCCCCGCCCTTGGGCTCTACTCTTCGGGTCGGTCTGGGACACACTCAGTCCGACCCGAGGAGAACATACGGTGAGCACCGATCAAGCTGAGAACATTCAGGAACGCAACAAGGAGATCGTCGCCCGCTACTGGGACGCCCTCTACTCCCACGACTGGGACGTGATCGCCTCGTTCTTCACAGATACAGCAAACTACGTCGATACCGGTCTCGGCGAGACTATGGGCGGCGCGCACGGACCCGACGAGATCGTGGCCCGCCTGTACCTCGGCCTCGACCCGGTGCAGGAACACAACCATGTTGAAGGTCGTATGATCGCCGAGGATCACTTCGTCGTGACCGAACACGCCGAGGAATGGGTCTTCCACACCGGCGAACGCATCGTCCACCCGTTCACCTCAGTGATGGAACTCACCGACGACGGCCTGATCCAGCGTTGGTGGGACTACTCGAACCTCGCCAACCTGACCGACAACGCCCCCCAATGGTGGCTCGAACACATAGCCTCCGGCTGGCGCACCTAGACTGCCACGACACCGGGCTCGACACACACCAGTCTCTGCACCGTTTAGCGCACATTATTGCAACTTATACGCAATACGCTAAGCCAAAATCTAATACGCATAATTTCCTTCTAAATCGTGTGTAGAAACAGATCGGCCCAGTCCACGACGAGTTCGTCATCAGGATCCGGGTCAGGGTGCGACAGGTCAGGCGTCTACAAGCCCGGCATCAGCGATCTGCTGACTCCGACGAAACAGCATCGTTGAAACCGAAGGTGTCTTGCGGCGCGGCCGTTTACGTTTCGAATCGTTGATCCATTCCGCGCCGAGCGCACTGCCAGCGTCATACACAATATCGAACACTTCCACGTCGGTGTCTCGATCGGCTATAGGGCGGGCCAGTTCGAACACGACCTTGATTTCCCCGGCCCCTGCGTCGCCAGACACAACCGGATCGATGGTGCGCTCGTCATCAATGAGATGATCTGCTAAGTCGCTCACGAATTCGCAGAGTTCTTTGTAAGTCAGCGGTCGGGTGCCGTCCTCGTCCTTGTGCTGAATCCCGATCCGGCACAGCGCCTCAGTGTGTGTCTCCTGCATCTCAGATTTTGGTCCTTTCGCATTCCCGCATCTGTGACTTAACGTTTCTCAGGCTACGGCGGTCCGATGGTGTCGAGGATGCAACCACGATGTGCTGGCCGCATTCGGATGGACACAACAGACGAAAATGGTTCTTCTTGGTTCTTTGGATGACCCAGCCTTGGCGCTCTGCTTCTTTGAACAGTGACTCGTAGTCCTTGTCCCGGTGCCGTGACCGTGCGTTCGGCATGCACACCTCTGTCGTCAGCGTCGGTTTCAGGCCCGGTCACGCGATCGCGGCCTCATGGTGTGTTCTTCCATGATCAAACTGCACCTTCCTCGGACGAGGGCAGGGGATTAGCGGGTAATCATAACCGGACTGCGCCTGCGGTAGCAAAGATTCGGGCACACCGACTCCTCAACGGATTTGGAGCGACTCCCATTGGCGATGGGTTACCTGGCGGTGAGCGACACGTCCTGAGAGATCTGTCGCAGCGCTTCGAGGTTTCGGATACTCGATCCACAACTGCCTCTACGACCACGCTCAGGTCGACGATGATCAACGCGAATCACGATCGGCTCTGATTATCTCCACAATCAAATCAGGGTCGATTTCAGGCTTGCCGTCTACGGGCACCTCTGCGGTCAACTCGGTTGGCGTCCAAACCGGCCAACTCGGATCGTTGACGATCAGTCCGTTTCGGTAGCTGGCGAGAAGTCTGAACGGTGATCTCGCTGCGGTGTTGTCATACACGTGGGCTTCTGAGGACAAGTCAATGGCTTCGGCGATGTTGGTCCAGAGCCGTCGATATCGAGACCGTACCTTCTCCTGAGGAACCTCATGACCCCCGTTCTCGACGCGATTCTCAACACGAGCTACAGCCAGATCTTCTTGAACCAGAATGACGTGGAGCGATACCAGATAACCGTCCTCCACCGCTCGCTGAATCAGTTCAACCTTGGACCGATGGGAGAAGACAGTCTCGGTGGCGAAGGATCGCCGATGCCTGAGCAGTTCATCCCTCCGCTGCGCGGCGAGTTCCGCCGCTTCGTAGGCATGAATCAACTCGTCTCCAGGCCAGTGTTGCGCCGCCATGTTGTCGGCATTGACGAACTCCAGCGGTATCGGGGCGAGGACCCTGTCAAAAAACGTTGTCTTCCCGGCCCCGTTTGGTCCGGCAACGATCTGGAGAACTGGATCCGACACTGAGAGTCAGACGGAACTTGATTGATCGTCGGTTCGTGCTCTGTGCTCGACGATGTTGCCGTCTTCATCAAGTTCGACGAACGACCGCCCCTGCGCGATGAACTCAGCGGCAAGGTCGAGCGCTTCGCGCCGCTGTGCCATGCGTTCAACCCACTCGGCTCGAACTACAGCCTGTTCCTTGGCGGTGAGGTCGTCGTAGGACGTTTCGCATTCGAGAACCTTGGCAATCGCTCGCTGAGACACGCTCTGAGAAGTCTCCAGTTCACGTCCGATCCGTGCCCAGTGTGCGATCTGCTGTGCAGTGCTTCGGCTCATCAACGACGCCATGAGCTTCGCCGAAGCATGAACATCGTCGTCAATTCGGATCGGGGAACTGGTAGCCACAAACACCTCACAGGGAACTGTAGCAGATTGCTACACAGTTGCAATATTGCGTGAGACAAGCCATTCGAGGACGCGGAAGGAGCCCAAACCGGCTGGGTCGAGGAGGGCCTCGGCTTCGCGGATTCGGCTGCGGGCTCGCAGGGCTGACAGGTCACCTATATGGGCCGACTCCTGCCATTGGCGCTTTCCTTCCGCAACAAACTCATCGATGCCGTGTGTTCGCAGAAAATCTGCTTGGGTTCGGTTTGAGTCGGCCTTGCGGACCAATTGAAGCTGATCGGTGGCGACATCAACGGTGATATCGCAAGTTCCCGGATCTTTGAGCCAGCGATTCGAGTCACCCCCACGGTGGCCGGAGTGAGTCCGCAGCCAAGTGCCCCGAGCTGTGAGTTCCGAGGTGGTACCGCCATAGTCGAGCACCACCACACGGCCCCTGCGGAGCGAAGCGAGGGCTTCAACTAGCCATTCCCTAGCAGCGAGTTGTCTGGCAACAAGCACCCCTTCTCGGTCCGACTCACCCACCAAAGCACTGAGTTCTTCGACTACCGGCGACGATTCCGCTACCGGGACCGCAACCGTCGCGAACTCACCTGGACCGGGGCCTTCTGTGATCCGCAGCTCAAACCACTGCTGACCGCTGTGCTCATACAGGTCGAATCCCAGATTGTCCAAGAGTTCGTTGGCCAACACGACTCCAACCGAAACCGGGTCACTGGGTCCGGTCGCCGAAGAGACCAGCGACGGGTGTTCAAGATGCTGAGCGCGCTGAGCGGCTGACCGTTCAATCGCATGCCAGCGCAAAGCTCCAGAGCGAAGCGCTTCGGGTTCAGCAGCGAACACCGCGCGGGCCAGCGTGCCCGGGCCAGCACCCCACTCATACACACAGAAACGCTGTGGGCATCCAAAATCCCGCCACCAAGTGTCGATTGCCCGTGCCAAAACTGCACCGAACAACGGGCCAACCTCAGGAGCCGTAAGGAAATCCCCGCCCCGTCCAGCTTGGCCTCCCGCCTGATAGAAGCCCTCACGTTCGTCGTAGAGCGCGGCGGTCACATATTCCGACACCGGGATCGGCCCCTGCTCAGCAATTCTTCGACGCAGCCGATCAGCGAGAGACACCACAACTCCAGACTACGGCCCCACTCAAAATACGGCGGTTCAGCCTCCGGCCTGCAGGCTCACCTCGGTGAAACGACTGACGACATCACCTGGAATGACGCCCATAGCGATCGTGATCACCGCGGTCAGGGTGAGGGCCACGCCCAACGACATCGGCACATTGACGGGTGTCAGATCACCGTCGGGGGCGTCTTCAGCCCACATGCCGAAACCGATTCGGGCGTAGTAGTAGAGCGCGATCACCGAGTTGACAGCCACGAAAACGCCCAGCACCACGCCCGCTGCCGTGTCGGCTTCAATGACCGCCTCCATGACCCGGAACTTCGCCAACCAACCACCCAACGGTGGGATACCCGCCAACGAGAACAAGAAAATGGTCATAGCAACGGTGAGTCCGGGGGCGTAGTAGAACAAACCCCGATAGTCGGCGATCTCCGCAGAACGAGTCTTGCGGGCGACCGCAATCACCACTGCGAAAGCACCAAGGTTCATAGCCGCGTAAATGACCAGGTACGTGACAGAGGCGGTGAGAGCCTTTTCGGGCACGGTGCCTGCCACAGCCAGTGGTGCCAGCATGTAACCCGCCTGTGCCACACCCGAGTATGCGAGCAGCCGCACAATGTTGGTCTGGCGCAACGCCATCAAGTTCCCGGCCGTCATCGAGGCTGCCGCCAACACCCACATGAGCGGTTCGAAGATGTCGTCACGGCCTATGAAACCGACGAACAACAAGTTCATCAAAGCCACGAAGCCTGCCGTTTTGGAGGCCACCGAAATGAACGCAGTGACCGGTGTCGGCGAACCTTCGTAGGTGTCGGGCGCCCAGGTGTGGAACGGGAATGCCGACACCTTGAAAGCGAATCCGACCACCACGAAGATGATGCCGATCACCACCACCGCGGAAGGATCGGCTGCCGCGCTGACAGCATCATTGATCTCGACCAGCAGAGTTGATCCCGTTACGCCGTACAGCAAAGACATGCCGTAGAGCATCACCGCCGAGGCGAACACCCCCATCAGGTAGTACTTGAGACCTGCTTCGTTGCTCTTCAGGTCGCGTTTGCGCCAGGTGGCCAGCATGTAGAGCGGGATCGACAGCAGTTCGAGGGCCACAAAGATGGAGATGAGGTCGCGGGCCGAAGCCATCAGGATCATGCCCAGGATCGAACTCAGCAACAGGCCGTAGTACTCGTTCTCCCAGTAGTCGCCCTCGGCGATGTAGTTGGTCGACATCAGCACGACCACATAGCCGGCCAACACGAACGTGGCCTTCATGATCAGGCTGTAGTCGTCGACCACAAAACCGCCCTTGAACATTGATCTGTCGTCACCGGCCAGAGCCAGGGTGATTATCGGCACCAACGTCGCCAGCAGAGCCAGAGAGGTGAGCGGCGCAGCGATTCTTCGGGCCCGCTCAAGCCAGCCGATGTCGATCATCGTGATCAGAGCGCCGAAACCCAACAGGGTGAGTTCGGGCGCGGCCGCGTGCCAGTCGATCACCGGCCGAACGAATTCGGTCGCAGCAAACAGCGGCGCGATACCAGCGAGCACTATCAGCCTCCACCCGCCGCTGAAGCTGTGACCTCAGCCGCCTCGCATCCCACTTTGATGCAGTTGTCGAGCGATTGGAGCACCGCGGGGTCTGTCACTTCGAAGATCAAGCCGGGTGCAACGCCGAACAACACGATCCCGAAGAGCATCGGCGCCCAAGCAATCCACTCGATCGTTGATACGTCGGTGATATTGGGGTCATCGGCGAATTCAGCCGATGGCTCACCCATCGTCGTGCGTTGCAGGAGCCACAACAAGTAGCCAGCAGCGAGCACCGTACCGATAGCAGCCACGACCATGTAGACGCGGAAGGTTCCTTCGGAGATCCCGGCGGCTGGGTTATAGGCCGCGAGGATCGCCGGGAACTCCCCCCAGAACCCGGCAAGGCCGGGCAGGCCGAGAGACGCCATCGACACGAACCCCAGAATCCAGCCCAAGCGGGGGGCCTGAACAAGCATCCCGCCGAGTCGTTTGATCTCCAAGGTGTGATAGCGCTCCTTCACCGAACCGGCAATGAAGAACAGCATCCCGGTGATCAACCCGTGGGCGACCATGCCGAAAATGGCGGCGTTGATGCCGAAGTCGGTCAGCGTGGCGATTCCGAGCATGACAAAGCCCATATGCGCAACCGAGGAGAATGCGATCAGGCGTTTCATGTCGGTTTGGGCCAAACAACCGAGCGCGCCGTAGATGATGCCGATCACTGCCAACAAGCCGACCCACGGCGCCCAAGCCTCGGCGGCCTCCGGCAGCATCGGGATGGCAATGCGAATGAAGCCGTACGTACCCAGTTTCAGCAGCACCGCAGCCAAGATGACCGAACCCTGGGTTGGTGCTTCGGTGTGGGCGTCGGGCAGCCAGGTGTGGAACGGGAACATCGGAACTTTGACCCCGAAGCCGAGGAACATGCCCCCGAAGACCAGCAACTGCGTGCCCCTTGGGATCCCCTCACCGGCGTTCTCGGTCAGCACCAACATGGAGAAGGTCTCCGCTTCGGTGAGGAAGAACAGAGCGAGGAACGACAACAGCATCAACGCCGAGCCGAACAGGGTGAACAGGAAGAACTTCAACGAGGCGTACCGTCGGTTCTCTCCACCCCAAACCGCGATCATGAAGAACATCGGCAGCAACACGACCTCGAAGAACACGAAGAAGAGGACCAGATCCTGAGCGACGAACGTGCCGACCATCCCCGTTTCCAAGATCAGCGACAGAATCAGGAACGCTTTGGCATTGCCCGGCTCAGGTATGTGGTTCCAGGAGTAGACGAAGACCAGTGGCATGATCAGAACGGTGAGCGCGATCAGCGGGAGGGACATGCCGTCGACGCCGATCGTGTAGCCCGCGCCGATTACTTCGATCCATTCAGTGTCCACGAAGTACTGCAACGATCCGGCGTTGCCGTAGTCGAAGTCGATCAACAGGAAGACGGCGAGTCCCAACGTGACCAGTGAAGTGAGCAGGGCCACCTGTTTGTGGGTGTGCTCCTCTTGTTGGGGGATCAAGACCATGATCAACGCCCCGACGATCGGAGCGAAGACTAAGGCTGTGAGCAACCAGTTGGTATCAGCGATGGTGTCCATGTTGAAAAGATTCCTGGGTTAGAGAGCGAAGATGATTAAGAAGGTTCCGGCGAGCACAGCCGCCATTGCGAAGAGGATTGCCGCGTAATTTTGGACTTTGCCGGAGTTGATCTGACGAAGTTCTTCTCCGGTTGCGTCCGATACCCGGCCCGAACCGTCGACTAAGCCGTCAATAACGCTTTGATCGACCACGTCGTAGACATGGCGACCCACCAGCACTGCCGTTTCAGCAGCCTTGTCGACCGTCCGATCGATCACACTCTGGTTGACCCAGTAAGCCGCTCGAGCCAGTGGACCCTTGGTGAAGGCAACGATGACTCGCTCATAGAGATGGTCGAGGTAGTACTTGTTGACGAGCACCTTGTGGCCGGCACCTGCCAGGCCATTGGATTTGGACAGACCGTCCGGCAACTCGGTAAGGGACTGATGCGTTTGGTTGGATAAACGATCTACCTTGACGAAGTAGTAGTAGATCGCTGCACCGGCACCTGCCAGAGCCACGACACTCGCCACCACGGCCAACGACCAACTCGGAGTCGCGTGGCTGATCGCCGGGAAATATGACGATCCTGTCGGTTCTACGAAATGGCCGAATCGTTCTGTCCATGAGTCGCCAACAAGTTGGAAACCGGCCGGGAGGTTTGCGAAACCAGCCACGATGGCCAGCCCCGACAGAATGTAGAGCGGTACCAGGATGCGCGGTCCCGACTCGTGTGGATCGCCATGGGCTTCGTGCGCGCCGTGGGCATCGTGGGCGTGGTCGCGGCCGCCGCGGTACTCCCCGTGGAATGTCAGGTACACGCAACGGGTCATGTAAGCCGCGGTCAGAGCCGCTCCGAACATTCCCATCAATAGATGGAAGGTGTAGGCGCCGTTGCCACCGGTGCCGCCGAACAGTCCCCAGCCGCCCGTGCCGACGAGAATCTCGTCTTTGGACCAGAAACCAGCCAACGGGAACAGACCGGCCAACGCCAACGAACCGATGATGAAGGTGACATAGGTCTTGGGCATGAATTTGCGCATTCCGCCCATGTCTCGCTTCATGTCGAACGAATGCGCCGCGTGGGCCACCGATCCCGAACCCAAGAAGAGGTTGGCTTTGAAGAAGGCGTGGGTGAAGAGATGGAAGACCGCTGCGGTCCAGGCACCGACACCTAGCGCCATGACCATGTAGCCGAGTTGCGAGACCGTCGAATAGGCCAGCACCTTCTTGATGTCGTCCTGCACGAACGCGAGCAAGCCGCCGAACACCAGGGTGACAGCGCCGATGGTGGCCATCAGGTTGATGCTCGACCCTCCGATCTGCATCCCCTCAAAGAAAACCGGGTACAGACGGGCGATCATGAAGACACCGGCGACAACCATGGTGGCGGCATGAATCAGCGCTGAGACTGGAGTCGGGCCGGCCATCGCATCAGGCAGCCAGGTATGGAGAATGAACTGACCCGATTTCGACATGACCGCAGCCATCAGGCACACCGCCGCGACCACCAGCGCGGTGTGGCCGACCTCGCCTCGGACAATCGCGTCGTTGATGGCGACCGTGTCGAAGGTTTTGCCCCCACCAGCAGCGAAGAAGAGCGTGATCGTGCCGATTATCAGACCGACATCGCCCACTCGGTTGGTGAGGAACGCTTTCAGCGCGGCGTCGGAATTGGGTTTCTCCTCCCACCAATGCCCGATCAACACGAAGGAGCAGACACCGACGAGTTCCCAGCCGACGATCATCTGCAGGATGTTGTCGCTGAGAACAAAGAACAGCATCGCCGCGGTGAACAACGACAGGAACGCGAAGAAGTGGGTGTAGCGCTTGTCATCGCCCACGTAATCGGTGCTGTAGATGTGCACCAGCAGCGACACGATCGTCACCACCAACAGCATCATCACCGAGAGGCCATCGACCAGAACGCCCGCGCTGAACTCAACACCCCCTGATTGCAGCCATTGCGTACGACTCTGAACCGCCACGTAACTGTGGCCGGCGTTGTGGTCGCCGGGCGTAGCCGGAGCCGCGTCGGCGTGGCTGTCAGTGCTTTCGCCGGGCGTAGCCGGAGCCGCGTCGTCGTGAGTATCAGAGTCGTCGCCGGGCGTAGCCGGAGCCGCGTCGTCGTGAGTGTCAACCGTGGCAACGGCGTGAGAGTCTTCAGGGAAAACGAAATTGTCGCGATGGTCAAGCCAGGCGAAGCCAGCGCACACGGCCAGCAGGAACGAAAGCCCCACCGCTGCAATTCCCAGTTCGGCGCCCTTGTAACGCATGCGTTTGCCGAAAAAGAGAATCCCCACGAACGACAACGCAGGCAGCAACGGAACCAGCCATGCGTACTCAAGAAACCAGTTCACGCTATCCGTGACAGTCGACGAAGTCGGTACAGAGCTAGGCGCAGCAAACCCAAGAAGAAGAGACACAGATCAGCCCTTCATGAGATCGATCTCGGAGAGGTCGATGCTGCGACGGTTGCGGTAGATGAGCAGGACAATGGCCAAGCCGATGCCGACTTCGGCAGCGGCCACCGCAATGACGAACAGGGCGAATACCTCGCCTCCCGCATCGACATCAGCGGTTAGGGCACCGAAGGCAACAAGGTTGATGTTCACGGCGTTCAGGATCAGTTCGATCGACATCAACACCAGCACGCCGTTCTTGCGGGCTAAAACGCCGTAGACACCAATGCAGAACAACACGGCAGACAGCAGCAGGAACTGATTCAACAACATCGGTCGTTACCTTTCAGTCCTTCCGCGCCACGACGATCGCGCCGATCAACGCTGCCAACAACAACACGGAGACCGCTTCAAACGCCACGATGTATTGCGAGAAAATAGCGTCCGACACGGTGTTTACCGACTGGGGTTGATCGATAACCAAGCGGCCGTCTTCAAAACTGTGAATCAATGCGACCGCCATCACCGCGAAGAGCAGTACTCCCACGACCGCGGCCATACCCCTCTTCTCGTCGCCCACCGACTCGTCGTCACCCAGCGACGCACGAGTCAGCATCACCCCGAACAAGAACAGCACCACCACCGCGCCGATGTAGACCAACACCTGAGTGACCGCAACAAACTCCGAGCCGAGCAGGATGAACTGAGCGGCCACCCCGGCCAGAACCACTACCAGCCACAGCGCCGCATGCACAATGTTGCTGGTGGTCACAACCCGCACTGCCGAGACAATCATCGACACGGCAATGACCGCGAAGAAGACGTTCTGCGCCACGTAGAGGTCGGCGTCGGCGGACAGTGCGGCAAGCAAACTCACGTGGGCGGCACCTTCAGCTTCTTCTGCTGCGAACCGGCCTCATAGTCCTCAAAGTCGGGGACCGTTTCCATCCACTCCGACAAACGTGACATATCGTGCAGCAGATCCGCGATACGGGGCTCAGAGAACTCGTACTCAGGGCTCCAGAACAGCGCTTCGAAGGGGCAAACCTCAACGCAGATCCCACAGAACATGCACAACGCGTAATCAATGTCGAAGCGGTCGAGGATGTTCTGCTGACGCGGCTTTCCGCCCGCCCGACGCGGCGGCGCCTTCTCCTTGTGGCCCTCGATGTAGATGCACCAATCCGGGCATTCACGGGCGCACAGCATGCAAGCGGTGCAGTTCTCCTCGTGAAGCGCGATCACTCCACGGGCCCGCGTCGGCGGTGCCTCCTTCTCGTGGGGGTACTGCACAGTCTCCGCACCCTTCACAGGTGAAGGAATCGGTTTCTTGAGCCCGCCGGGGAAGATCGTGCGCAACATGGTAGACCCGGTGACACCGAGCCCTTTGATGAGTCCTGGTATGAGTGCCATAAGTACCTGCCGACCTAGAAGGTGACCTTGAGAATGCCCGTCACCACGATGTTGGCGAGAGCAATGGGAATAAGAAACTTCCATGCCAGACGCTGAAGCTGATCCTCGCGGAAGCGGGGCATGGTGAAACGGGTCCAGAAGACCAGGAAAGTGAGGCCGACGATCTTCACGAGCATCACCAACGGGCCCAGGACGTTCATGATGTTTGCGCTGGGATCGATGCCCGGGATGTACCAACCCCCTAGGAACAGCACCGAAGCAACCGCTGCGAACACCGCGGCAGTGGCAAACTCGCCAATGAAGAACAGCAGGAAGCGCATCCCCGAATATTCGGTCAAGTAGCCGGTCACCAGTTCGGATTCAGCCACAGGCATATCGAACGGTGCTTGGGCGAGTTCCGCCTGCATGGCGATCAAAAAGATGATGAACGCCACACCCTGCGTGAGGATGTATGGATTTCCGACCACACCCAAACCGAAAATCTCGCCGTTCGCCTGGGCGTAGACAATGTCTGCCATGTTCATCGTGCCCGCTTGGATCACCACTCCGACCACCGCGAGGATCAGCGGCAGTTCATAGGCGATGAGCTGGCCTGTCGCCCGCAGGCCACCTAGGAGCGAGTACTTGTTGGACGACCCCCAACCGGCCATGAGAATGCCGAGCACCGAAACCGACGAAACTGCCAGACCCAAGTAGATCCCCAAGTCGCTGTTGACGAACAAAAGGTCGGGGCCCGCCGGCACCACCACCACCAACAAGAACGTGGAGGCGAGCACCACAAACGGTGCCGCACCGAATACGAACTTGTCGGCTTTTCTGGGGAAGATGTCTTCTTTCTGAAGGTGCTTGCCGACCTCTGCCAACAACTGGAGCGAACCGTAGGGCCCGGCCTCCATCGGGCCCAGTCGACTCTGCATGAACGACACGGCCTTGAACAGATGCAATTGCACGAGAGCGCCCGCCACCAGCAGAACCGCGGCCAGTCCAGCGCCGACACGGATGCCGGTCTGCTGCCAGTAGGCCAGCTCAGCGAGAACGTGACTGCTGCTCACCGATCAATGTCTCCGAGGATGAAATAGAGGCTGCCGAGGATGGTGATGATGTCGGGGACATAGACACCGATCAGCAACCACGGGGTGATCGACATGTTGTTGAACGACGCAGAGCGGATCTTGACCCGGAACGGAACGAGACCACCCTTCGAAACCACGTAGTAACCCATCACCCCGAGGGGATTCTCGGTCTCGACGTACGCCTCCCCCGCGGGAACCTTGATGATGCGTGGGACTTTGGCCATGATCGGACCGCTGGGGAGGCCATCGAGAATCTGGTCGACCATCTTGGTGGACTCCCGTACTTCTTGAAGGCGGACCCAGAATCGGCTGAACGAGTCACCGTCGGGGTGAGTCCAAACCCGCCAGTCGAGTTCGCTGTGTACCAGGCCACCGGTGCCGGTGGTGCCGTCGCGTCGGACATCCCAGTCAACCCCGGATGCGCGGATGTTGGCACCCGAGAGTCCGTAGGACAGGCCGATGTCTGCGGGAACCACACCGATTCCACGAGTACGGGCTTGGAAGATCTCGTTGCCCATAACCAGTTCTTCGATCTGGTCGCAGAACGAGCGCATCTTTTTCATGACCTGCTTGGTCTCGACGATCCAACCCTTCGGCAGGTCATCTTTCAGGCCACCAATTCGGTCGAAGTTGGGGTGGAAACGCCCTCCAGTTGCCGCTTCGATCTGGTTGAGAATGTGCTCCCGGTCGCGAAAAGCAAAGAAGACCGGCGTGACCGCGCCCACCTGTACCGCCATGTCTCCGAGGAACAGCACAATGTTGGCGATTCGGCTCATCTCGAAGAGAACCGTGCGGATCCACTGAGCGCGCGGTGGAGCTTCGACCTCCAACAACTGCTCAGCCGCCAAGATGAACGGCACCTCGTTGGCGAAACTCCCCAGCCAATCAATGCGGTTGATAAGGGTCGTGACCTGCGGATAGGTGCGAACCTCACTGAGTTTTTCGTAGCCGCGATGCATATAGCCCATGACTGGGTCGGCGGCTATGACCTGCTCACCGTCGAGCTTGGCCACGATTCTCAGCGTGCCGTGGGTGGCTGGGTGCTGCGGACCGATGTTGAGGGTCATGCCCTCGGTTTCAATTTCGAGGTTGACCCGAGCGTCTGCGGCCTGAGCGGCGATGTAGTTGAGTTGCTGGCGGTTCGAGACGGCGGTCATGCGTCGCCTGTCTCTTCTGCGACTTCGCTGTCTTCTGGCTCGTCGGTCTCTTCGGTCGGCATCAGTTCGACGTCGACGATGCCGGGCCAAGGCTTCACACGCCGCGCCAACAACGGATAGTCCTTGCGCAGCGGGTTCCCCTCGAACTCGCCGGGAAGGTAGATGTGACGCAAGCCGGGATGGCCGACAAAGTCGATACCGAACATTTCCCAGGTCTCACGCTCATGCCAATTGGCACCCGTGTACACCGGTACCCAGCTCGGTACCGACATGCTGGCGTCGTCCACATCGGCTTTCAAGGTGATGGCCCGATGGTTGACGATGTCGTTGACCCTCCCGAGAACCTGAAATCGGGTATCACCTCCGGCGAGTCCCCATTCCATGACGTTGGAGTCCATTGCTTCGGAAGCGGCGGGTTCAGAAGCCGGGTCGAGTGCAAGATCTACTTGACTGTCCATATCCCGGCCGAATGGTGAAGGCAGCCAGTCAATAGCGCTCAGGAAACCGAAGTAGGCAAAATCCATCTCGTTCTTCAGGAATTCAGCGGTGGCGGCCCAAGCCTCAGCCGTGACGCGAACGGTGATGTCGACGCCTGCCGCTATGTGGGAACCAACCACGGCATCGCCCAACTCAGCTATGAGCTCAGACAGAACCGCTTCACGGATTTCGTCAGTTGCTGATCCGTTTGCTGCGTCACTGTCCGTGTCAGTCGCAGAGGTGACGTCGACGGTGTCATTGGACGACACTGTGTCACTGGACGACAATGGGATCACCTCTCCAACGCTGCGCCATGTCTTCGTTCTGGATCCGTTCCTGGAGCAGGACAATGCCCTCGAGCAGCGCCTCAGGCCGGGGTGGGCAGCCGGGCACATAGACGTCAACCGGGATGATCTGATCCACGCCTTTGGTCACCGAATAGGAGTCCCAATAGGGGCCACCACAGTTGGCGCAGGAACCCATCGAGATGACGTATTTGGGCTCGGGAATCTGTTCGTAGAGACGCAGAACCGACGGTGCCATCTTGTCGGTCACCGTGCCCGACACGATCAACAGATCGGACTGACGCGGACTTGCCGGCAGGGGGATCACACCGAGCCGCATCACGTCGTACCGAGGCGAACCGAAAGCGGCCCCCATCTCAATGGCACAGCAAGCGAGTCCCCATTGGTAGGCCCACAGGCTGTACTTGCGGCTCATGTTGAGCAACGACGTCAGCGGCTTGGGGACTTTCCCCGATTCGACTAGACCCATCGGAGCATCCCCTTCCGCCAGGCGTAGAGAAGGCCCAACAACAAGATGTAGATGAAGATCGCCATCTCAACCAGACCGAACATCTTGTAGACCTCAAGACGCATGGCCCACGGAAAGATGAAAACTGCCTCCACATCGAACATCACAAAGAGCAGCGCGAAGACGTAGTAGCGGATGTTGGCCTGTGACCACATATCGCCGGTCGGATCTACTCCAGACTCATACGAGGTGAGCTTTTGCTCGGTCGGATTTGAGGGCCTGAAGATCCGGCCCAGGCCCAAAAAGACGGCGACAAGGGCGACGCCTGCAAGACCGAAGATTCCGACGGTGAGATAACTACGGAGAAAATCCGACACGAACGGTAAGCCTAGCGAGCGTGGTGAACCATTGGGCCACCCGGAGCAAGCACCGATACGGCTATGACGTGCCTGTCTGAGGTGCCATTGCCTCGGGACTGTCGAAGCCGTCGGGCAGATACAAACCGGAGATCAGATTTTCGTGCATTCCATAGCCGACACGCCCATCGTTGGTCTCGTGGCGACTCAGAGTTTCGTTGAGAAAAGAGATACCCAATCGTTCGGTCGGCTCCCCTATCTGAGTGATCACACCCTCCACCTTTTCGTCGTCTCCCTGCCACACACCATGTCCCCAGTAACCGTCGTACATGTAGCCGGACCCGGCCTTGAGATAGACCGTTTTCAACGGGGTGGTCTTGATGCGCAAATCTGATGCTCCTGGGCCGCTGAACCACACTTCTGCACTGGCGACTTCCCGTGTACCGGGGTGATAAGTGATGTCGATCTCGGGGCGGCCCAGATGTTCGGCTTCTCGCGGGTCACCCAGGTTGTAGAGACGCACCGCTTCCTCAAGGATCCGTCGTCCCGCATGGTCGTTGTCGATCGTGATCTTGACCATGTGATCGTCGAACTGGATCGGCAGCCAATTGTGGAAGAAGCCCATCGCCATCTCGGGCGAGACCTTTGAGCGGATACCCCTTGGTTCGGGTTCGCCGACGCCATGGCGCACTCCCCAACTGTGGTCCCGGGCACCGCCCCAGCGGTTCGGGGTGACTTCGTAGCGTTCCCCATCGATTTCGATGAAGCCTTCATAGGAGCCGACCTGTGCTAAGCGGTAAGTCTCCTGGGTGACACGGGTGCCTACCCGGGTCCAGCTTTTGGGTTCCGCCAGGGCTTCGGTAGTGCCCCGAAAAGTCACGTCGAGAGCGAGTCCCCATTCGTTGGGTTCGCAGATGACCCGCAGCGAGCGGAGTCCTTCAATCACTTCGACCCGAATCGGGCCGACCCTGGTATCGAGGCGATCCGAACCGAGTTCTCGCGAGGCGCGCACCGTGGTCTGTCTGCCCTGGTGGTTGACGCTCACGAAGGCGTCCGTTACTCCTAGGTTGGGGTACTGGCCCATGCCCATTACCGCGAACAAAGTGTCGTCCGAGGCGTGCATGTTGAAGTAGTAGCGATCGTAGAAGTGGCGATCCCCTGTGAACACCGTGTCGATCGGCTCGGGATACTGATGGATTAGATAGTCGTCAGCGCGGCTCAAAGGCATGGGCTGAGTTTTACTTGCCTGGCTCGACTCGTCCTAATCCTGTGCCACTCGATCCAACACCTTCCAGCGAACCGCGCAGGCCATCATGCCATTGACCATTTTTTCGAACCGCTGGTAGCTGCGGTCCTCTGGCTTCCCACCTCCGGCAATGACGCCGCGCAGAGCTGCTGCCGAGCCCGTGCAGTGGAACTGAAGGCTGGCGGCTGCATCGTTGAGCAGCTCTTCTCGTGACCAGTCGGGTCCCCCCGCGGCTGCCAACGCGGCTCGGTAGGTGTCGAGCAGCGCATCTTCTTCGGCAACCGACTCGCTGGTGGCTCCGACTCCGAGGAACCAGGCCATATCACCGCCTGGAAAGCTCTTCATCGTGGTTTGCCAGTCGAGGATCACAGGACCGTCCGCAGCAAAGAAGATGTTGTCGAACTCGTAGTCGCCGTGGATCATCGTCCAAGGCCGTTCGCCGATCCGTTCAAGCCATAACTCAGTGTCGTAGACCCAGGTCCGTTCGTAGAAATCAAGGATCTCGACGGGCCCCATGTCGGGCCAAATCTGCCTCATCAACGGCCAGTCTTCGCGAAGGATTGGAATACCGCTACGCAACGACGGCGAGTTCCAGTCGATACACCAATCACGCGAGCTGAACACGTCGCTGCCCCAGTACTGACCGTGCATCGTGCCGAGCTGGCGAATCAACTCGTTGAACATTTCAATGTCTGGGCCGTCCAGGATGTCGCCGGCGGTGCCTTCAATCTTCTCGATCAGCAGGACGGCCCGGCCAGACTCTTCGTCGTATTCGTTGACGAAACAACGAGCAAGGGCCATCGGCACCCGCCCGGCCAAATCCCTATAGAAACCGTGTTCGCGTTTGTAGGCGTTCATCACCTTGTTGTATCGCCGGGCCCGTTCGTCATCGCGCGGGCATTTGCCGAACAGGGTCTTGGGCATGTCGGTGTCGCCCGCATAGGTCAGGTCGAGGTTCGCCACCTCGCCCATGATCCCCGAGAACCCCTCCAAAGGTCGCACTTCAATGCTTGTGACCTCGGAGTCATGCCCACCGGCGGCCAATCGTTCATTGACCCACTCAGGCGTCAATGCAGACAGAGAAGCAGGAATCGTCGTCACGCCGTGTAGTACAACACTTTTCACCCGCAAATGGCAAGATCACCGCCTTCCACGATCAGGCCAGCAAGTCAACAGTCACGTACCGTTCGGAGTTCGACGGCACCGGGAAGTGCGCAGATTGCTTGGCTCACCTCTTGAGACTCGGCAACCAACTCCATCTGCATGGCTTCGGCGAGTGCCACGAGGGTTGCGAGTGTCGGGTTGGGGGATCTGGCGGAGAATAGTCTCCTGATCACTTCCGGGCGAAGGTTGGCACGACGTGCCAATTCGGCCTTGCTCAGGTCAAGACTGCAACGACGCTGGTCCAAAGTTCGGATTAGCGAGTCAATCTGCTCGATACGTCTCCGAGAGGTCTCGTACGCAAGGTCGTAATCGGCGTCCGTGCGGCGACCCTCAAGGTAACGTTCGGCTCCGGCACGTGGAATTGGCATACACCCAAACTATACCGTGACATAAATGTTACGCAAAGGCCGGACCCGGCGAGGCCCTCGGTTACACCCTGGCCGCGCTCGACGAGCTGGGCGGCAGGACGACTTCGGTGCCAGCTATGGCAGGGTTTGATCCCGCCGGGCCGCCTGGAGCAGCACGCACCGACCTGAAGCCGCAGCGGATCGGGGCCTCTCCGTCCGAGACCCTGGTCCGGCTGCAGGAAGCCGTGCATGGCCAGGTGCTGGGAGCGCTCGCAGTCCCGGCGGCGCTGACCGCCTCGGCTGGAGCCGCCCAGCGTGAAGGTTGGCGGCAATTCGCGCTGACTACCGTCAAGGGATTCGCTGAGGTGCTGGCCCAGGAACTAGGCGAGAAGCTGGAGACCAATCCCGACTCGACGCCGGCCTGTGGCGGCGACCGCCCGGCAGCGTCGTGCTCTCCGTGACAACGGTCTCAATGGTCAGCCTATCATGATGTATCAGTCTTTGCTATGCAGTATCATACCCTGTTGTTAGGTTGTGGTCATGTTCGATTCGATGATCCAACAGACCCGACAGGTGACGACTTCGGGGCTTGGCCGTGCCGACTTGGAGGCTCTGGTTGCCGGGGCGGGACGGGTGATCGCCGCTCTCGGTGCGTTGCAGGTGCGCTGCGCTACTGAGATCGATGAGCTCGATGACGGCGGGTTGAACTCCAAGGTGGTGCTGCGCGAGGCGGGGCGCATGTCGACACGTTCGGCCAACAAGGTCGCGAAGACTGCTGCAGGGCTCGTTGAGATGCCCAAGCTCGCCGACGCGTTGGCTGACGGCAGGATCAGCGTCGAGCACGCTACGGTCGCTGTCGGAGCAGCGGCGAAGACTTCGGCTGAACAAGTCGAAGACGAACTGTCGAAGTTGGCTGAGTCTTCGTCAGTCGACACGTTTGCTGAACAGTCGCGGCGGTGGGTGAACCGCAACCAGCCCGACGACGGCGCCGAGTTGTACCAACAGCAGCGCAACAACCGGTCGTTCAGGCACTGGGTCAACGATGAAGGTATGGGAGTGCTGCTAGCAGAACTGGACCCCATCGGCTACCAGCAGGCACGCAAAGCACTAGACGTCGAGTATGACCGGATGTGGCGGGACGACGGAGGACGCGGCGGCAAACCTAACGACGTGCGCACACCACAACAACGAATGGCGGACGCGTTCGTTGCGCTGCTGACCAACCCGGCACGCCGCAGGCCAGGCAGCACACGGACACAACTCATAGCGGTGGCCGACATCGAACGCCTGAGGGGCGAGAACCCCGAAGGTGTCGCTGAGATCGTCGGTGGTGAGGCACTGCCCCAGAGCGTGCTCGAACGGTTGATGTGTACCGCCACGGTTACCGGGATGATCTTCGACGGCAAAGGGCAACCGCTCTGGGTGAGGCGCGACCGAAGGCTGCCCACCGACGCCCAGATCAAAGCCATCATCGCCCGCGACCGGCACTGCACAGGAGAGGGCTGCACCGCAGGACCCGAACGCTGCGAGATCCACCACATCGTGCCGTGGGAACAAGGAGGGCTCACCGACATCGACAAAATGTGTCTCGCCTGTCCGCTGTGCCACCACAACATCCACGACCGCGGCCACATCGTCGTCAAAACCGACACCGGCTACACAATCGTCAGCCCCAACAACCCACCGATCGGCCCCTGAACCTAGTGGGCTCGTCGGTCATGCGGCGTCTCGCATCGAGTTCGCTACGGCGGCCTCATAGGACTCACTGCCGAGCCACACCTCGACGTTCGGATCGAGCCAACGTTGAACGTTGGTTACGAGCCGGTGGATCGTATTGCCACAGGTACCGCGTGGCAGAACAGCGATGAGTTGCCGGCTCGTGGCCTCCAGCAGCAACGGCTGCCAAAGATGCCGGTCAATGGCCGCCACGTGAACTTTGGTTGGTCCACGCCATGTGATGTACCCGCCGATGCGAAGCCTGCTCGTGCGACGTTTCAGGCCGACATCGACAAAGCGCGCGAAGGTCGCCTCACTGAGTGGTCGGCTGAAACGGATCGTGACTGGAGCACCCTTGAGCCTGTATGAGTCGTCACCAACTTCAGTCGTTTCCAACCAGAGCCGCTCCTCGGAGTGTTCGGTGACGTTGCGATACAGCTTCAGCACCTTTGCAATCTCTTGGCGGTGCTCAACGAAAGAACCGCTCCGATTCGTTGCGTGACCGTCGTGGTAGAGCAAGTGACCGCCGCGGTCTCCGCTCGGGATCTGCAACTGCACCAGCGAGTGCATCGGGTCGTAGAGATCAAGGAAGTCCGGCAATTTGGCTTGAAGTTCGCTGAGCCGCTCCGTGAGAGTTACCCGTGACCGGCGGCGGTCGACCAAGCCCCGAGCCGAATCGTCGCTTACGGATTCAGGCTCGTCGGTTTCCTCGTCATGGCTTTCGTAGAGGCCTTGTGTGACCTCGTAGACAGCTTCGTGCTCGAAACCGAGGCGCACGTATCGATGGGAGGGGGTCGTGCGCTTCACGTAGTTCCACAGTTCGAAGAGGATCGGCGACGAAAGCCAGAGTCGGTCCAGCCAGGGATTGCGGTCCACGGCTTGTCGGACCCACCTGTTGCTCACATTGGCGTCGAGTGTCGTGTACAGGACCGGATGGCGCCGTTCTAACACTTCCAACAGGCCGACGACTTGATCTTGGTGCTCACGGTCTTCGACTCGGTAGAGCGTGTCGTCAAGACGACGCAGATGAACATGCTCAGGGAAGAGCGAATCCATTTCTGGTGTGGCGCTACTGTGTCGAGCCGTCTCCAACATGTAGGTCTTGAGCAGCTTGCGGTTCAGTTTGCCGTCTTCGAGTTCCTCGACAGTGGGCTCGGTGTAGCCCTCAAGGTGATCGACGAACTCCTCGCGCGAGTTGAGCGGGGGCAGGTATCCGGGGGCCGTCGCCATAGTCCGGCAATCGTAGGCGGTTTTTCTACGAGTCACCCGATTTCTTCACCTTCCCAGTGTGGAGCACCTGCGGCTGATTCAAAATATGATTTTGAATCAGCCGTATATGGCTTAGGCTTGCAGCGATGTCTGTTGATCGTGACTTGGCGCCCCAGTTGGAGCGAGCGGCGCTGAGCGCGCCGGCGGTGACGCTCACCGGTCCACGCCAGAGCGGGAAGACCACCCTGTGTCGGGCAGTGTTTGCCGACCATCCCTATGTGAGCCTGGAAGCGCCCGATGTACGTTCTTTCGCTGTCGATGATCCCCGGGCGTTTCTGGCCCAGTTTCCCCGTGGGGCGATCATCGACGAAGTCCAGCGGGCACCGGACCTTCCTTCCTACCTCCAAGGGCTCATCGACTCCGATCCAACGCCGGGCCAGTGGATTCTCACCGGTTCACAGAACTTCTCGCTCATCGAGTCAGTCAACCAGTCGCTGGCAGGTCGCACAGCAGTCCATCATCTGCTGCCGCTGAGCCGGGGAGAGGCGGTCCGCTTCCCCCACCACCCCGAAGACCTGGACGAGACCCTGATCACCGGCGGCTATCCCCGCATCTTCGACCGCGGACTCGATCCGCCTGAATGGATCGGCTCATACATCGCCACCTACATCGAGCGCGACGTGCGAACACTGCGCAACGTAGGCGACCTGTCGGGCTTCGCACGATTCGTCCAACTCTGCGCAGGCCGCACCGCGCAGCTGGCCAACCTCTCGTCGCTGGCCGGCGATTGCGGGATCTCCCAACCAACGGCGAAGGCCTGGCTCAGCATCCTGGAGGCCAGTTTCGTGGTGTTCCTGCTTCCCTCCTTCCACACCAACCTCCGCAAGCGTCTAGTGAAGATGCCCAAACTACACTTCTACGACACCGGGCTCGTCTGTCACCTTCTTGGCATCCGCACTGCCGAGCAACTGCACTCCCACCCGCTCCGCGGCCCGATCTTCGAAACGTGGGTCGTCTCGGAGATCACCAAACAGCGCACCCATCACGGCTTGAATCGGGGCCTGTCGTTCTATCGTGATCGCAACGGCACCGAGGTCGACTTGGTAATTGAACACCCTGAGCGGTTGACCCTGATGGAGGCAAAGTCCGCGGCCACGCCCTCAACCAGCTTTCTCACAACCGCCCGCAAAGTGAAAGCCCAGATCGGCGATCAGCATCGGTGCGATCTGATCGCGGTGTACGGCGGCGACCAACACCAACAACGAAGCGAGGAGCAGTTGCTTCCCTGGGCACAGCTGCACCATGTGGACCTGGCCTGGAATCAATGAGGCCCACAGCGACCAAACCGCGGCCATGACTTCCCCGGACCCATTCTACCGACGCGGGCCGAACACGTTCCTCGCGGGTCAGATGGCGAACAGTTGGGGGATGGCTTCGAGGGTCAACTTGTCGATGGGGCCGGGGAAGAGACCGAAACCGATGGTGATCGCCAGGGCTACTCCAATAGCGAGACCGGCCGCGGGGTGTACCCGCTCCGCAGGCCCGTCATCGGAACCCTCGTCGGCGGGCGAACCCAGATACACCGACAGCACGATCCGCAGGTAGAGGAACGCCGACACCACCGCTGAGACCATGGCGACAACGGCCAGCCAGAAGGACCGTACTTCGACGGCCGCGCCGATGATCTCAAACTTCGCCACGAATCCTGTGGTCAACGGCACGCCCGCCTGAGCCAACAAGAAAATCGTCAAAGCCAACGCCAAAGCCGGGCGGCGAGCAGCCAAACCATCGAGATCGTCAAGGCTGGTCTTGCGGTCGCCCTTGCCCGACACGACCGTGAGAACGCCGAATGTGCCGATAACCATGAACGTGTAGGCCGCCAGGTAGAAGACCACCGCTGCTGTGCCTCGGTGGGTTGCAGCATGCACTCCCACCAGAATGAACCCGGCGTGGGAGATCGACGAGTAGGCCAACATGCGTTTCACGTCGCGTTGCACGATTGCCAGTACCGCGCCAACCAGCAGGGTCAGAACCGCCAAGGCAAGAACCGCCGGTTGCCAGTCGGGCCGGTAATGGCCAAAGTTCACTACGAACACACGCACGAGCGCCGCGAAACCCGCGACCTTGACCGCCGAAGCCATGAACGCAACGACCGGTGTGGGCGCGCCCTGATACACATCGGGCGTCCAGGCGTGGAAGGGAACAGCAGCGACCTTGAATCCAAGTCCAACGAGCATCATTGCCAGACCCGCCAACAGCATGGCGTCGTCCAGAATCACAAACGACGCAAGATAAATCTGGATCTCATAAAAGTTCAAAGAACCTGTAGCGCCGTAGATCAACGCCATGCCGTACAGCAGGAAGGCCGACGAGAAGGCCCCGAGCACGAAGTACTTCAAACCGGCTTCCAGCGACTCGCTGCGACGAACATGCGAGGCGGCCATGACATAGACCGGGATGGACAGCGTTTCCAGACCGAGGAACAGGACGATCAGGTCGCCGGCACCGGCCATCACCACGCCGCCGGCTGCCGACAACATCATGAGCACATACATCTCGGGACCGTCGATGCCCTCACGACGCAGGTACTCGTCGAGCAGGAGCGCGCACAGCGCCACAGCCGACACGATCACCCCTGCAACCACTATGGTGAACCCGTCGAAGGAGAACTGATCGCCGATAGCTCCAACCGGGTTGCCGACAAGACCCACAGGCCTATCGCCGAGGCCTTCTATCGACGGCCAGGCTGCTCGGTAATGGTCGTGCCACAATTCAGCGAGCGCAGCGAGCGCGACCAGGGCCGTGCCTGCTGTGAAGATCGCGTCGAACCGGACCCGCATCGTGCTGACAAAAAGGCCTGCAACCACGAGTACCACCGCACAGAGCACCACGAACACCGGCGTTCCGATATCGGAGCGCAGGTCCGTCAGAGGCATCGCGTTGCCGACCAGACCAGCCACAATCCAGGCGACCGCAACCGTGATCGGACCTACAGCGATCGTCGCAATACGCTCCACCGGTTCCGGCAACCGTTTCATGACCGAGCGGAACATGATCAGAAGGAAGGCCCCGACCGCCAAGACAATCAGCGGACTCAACCCGACCAGCGAATACAGCGGTGGTGTCACCTCGTCGGGGATCTGGGCAAGTACCTGAGCGGGCATCAGTGACCGTCCTCGCTCTCAGATGAACCGCCGTGGTCGTCAGCCCCGGAACCACCCAGCAGGTCCAGGTTCGCCACCGGTTCGGAGAAGTCCTCGACATGGAGCTCGACGTGCTCGATGAGCGCGTCAACAGCCGGTTCCATCCGGTCGATGACCGGCTTGGGATAAACGCCCATGAAGACGATGCCGACCACGAACGGGACCAGCAACAGCCCTTCACGCAACTTCAGGTCGCTGACTTCGGCGTTGGGGCCCTCCGCGGGTCCGTGGAATACCCGCTGGTAAGCCCACAGAAGATAGAGAGCCGCGATGATCACTCCGCTAGCGGCGACCACCGCCCACCAGCTGTAGGCCGCGTATGCACCGAGCAGTGTCAAGAACTCACCGACGAAACCGTTGAGTCCTGGAAGGCCCAGCGAGGACAACGTGACCAGAATGAAGACTCCGGCCAGCATCGGCGCCGGCTTCTGGAGTCCTCCCAGCTCGGAGATCATGCGGGTGTGGCGGCGGTCGTAGATCATCGCCACCAACAAGAAGAGCGCACCCGTTGAAAGGCCGTGGTTGACCATCTGCAACAGGCCGCCGACGAGGCCCTCGGTGTTCAACGCGAACGAGCCGATCATGATGAAACCGAGGTGGGCGACCGACGAATAGGCGACCAAGCGTTTCAAGTCGCGCTGCATCGTCGCAGCCACCGCGCCGTAGATGATGCCGATCGTGCCCAGAGCAACCAGGTATGGAGCGAACCACACCGCAGCTTCGGGGAACAGGAAGATACCGAAACGCAAGAAACCGTAGGTCCCGAGCTTCAACATCACCGCGGCGAGGATCACCGAACCCGCGGTAGGAGCGTTGGTGTGGGCATCGGGCAGCCAGGTATGGAACGGGAACAGCGGCACTTTCACCGCGAAGGCCAACGCGAACGACAAGAAGATCCAGCGCGCGGTTGTCGTGGCAATCAACTGGGAGTTCGCCAGCACCTCCAGATCGAAAGTGAGCACCCCGGTCTCGACTTGGTTGAGGAACGCCAACGACAGGATCCCCACGAGCATCAAGGCCGATCCGAACATCGTGAAGATGAAGAACTTGGTGGCCGCATAGGCCCGTTCGCCGTGACCCCACCTGCCGATGAGGAAGTACATCGGTACCAGGACGATCTCGAAGAACGTGAAGAAGACGAAGAGGTCGAGGGCGAGGAAGACCCCCATGCAGCCGGCCTCGAGAATCAACAGCCACGAGTAGTAGGCCTTGGGGCCGTGTTCTGCGTCGACGCCGACGATGGTCAACGGGAAGATCAGCCCGGTCAATACCACCAGCCACAGTGAGATTCCGTCGACTCCCAGCGACCAGGAGATTCCCAGGGACTCGATCCAGGTGTGGTGGTCCTTCAGCTGGAACTCCGCCGCTGCCACCGTGCTGAAATCGGTGAGCACCCACACGGACATGGCGCCAACCACGCCGCTGAACAGGAAAGCGATCTGCTTGAAATACTCGGGTCGGTTGTTGGGTAACAACAGCAACACCAGAGCACCGATCACCGGAGTGACCACGAGGGCGCTCAGCACCGGAAATGTGCTGGCAGCGGAGCTCGCTTCTGCGGCGAACAGGCTATTGGCCAACAGGGTTCCCATCACCAACTCGCTCTCGACAGGAACCAGGCGAAGAGGGCCACCGCGCCGATCGCAACCATCAGCGCATAGGAGCGAACGAGGCCGCTTTGTACTCGGCGCACTGCGTTGCCACCCAAGCGAATCCAACGACCGACACGGTTGACTGTGCCGTCGACCACCATCGTGTCGAAATGCACGACAGCATCGAAGCTCTTGCGACCCGGTCCACCCATGAATTTGGTAATCGATTCGTCGATAAACCAGCCACGGGCAAACAACGGCAGTTCAACACGCTGAGCCCAGTACTTGGGCCGCGCCTCAACCGCACCGTCTGCAAGGCTCCCGCTGCGCCCGGCAACAGCACCGCGCCCGGCAACAGCACCGCGCAGGTAGATCAGCACGGCGGCAGCGATACCCACACCGCCGCCGATGACGGCCACGATTGCCAACGCCCATTTCGCTCCCGCACCGGAACTCAGATGCGCCTGATTGCAGAGATGCTCCTCGTTGCAGAGCGACGGTTCGAGCCAATTGCCCAAGAAGTGAAGGTCGCTGCTGAACGGAAGGTTCATCACCCCCGCGACCACAGCACCCGCCGCCAGTACAACCAGTGGCAACGTCATCAACCAGGGTGATTCGTGTGGGTCGTATTCACGGCGGGCTTTCACTGAGGAGCCAAGATCAGCTTCATCGAGGCCACCCGTGTCGGGTTCATCGAAGATCGAGGCGTCGGCACCCTGACCGATAGCCGCGGCCGCGGTGAGCACCTGCTCGTGTTGTGTTTGAGCGGCGAGGGCCGCCCGTTGGGTGTCAGCGTGCGCCTCGACTGCAGCGGCAACCGCAGCCTCCGCTGTCTCAACCGCACCGCCGGCCCGTTCAAGGTTCTTGGTTGCTTTAGCTGTGGCCCGTTCGTCGGCCGGGTCGGATTCTGCCATTTCCGCGTTGCGGGAATCAAGCTTGGCTTGCGCTGATTCAAGCTTCTCGTTGGCTTTGGCAATCGCCCCTTCGGCTGAACCGAGTCTGGCTTGGGCCTCGTCAACGGCTGTCGAGGCGTCGACAACCCGAGCCGACCAAGCCTCAGAGATTTCTTCTGGCCTCACGTCAGCGAAGCGGTAACGACCAAAGAAGGTCATGAAGACTTGGCGGCTCATGTAGAACGCGGTCAGCACCGCGGTGATCAAGCCGATGAGCCACAGCAGCACGTTCTCCTCCCAGGCGAAGGCCAGAATCTCGTCTTTGGACCAGAAGCCTGAAAACGGTGGCACTCCGGCGATCGCCAACCAGCCGACAATGAACGTGGCGGAGGTTATTGGCATCAGCTTGCGAAGGCCGCCGTAATGGCGCATGTCCTGGTCGTTGTCCATGCCGTGGATGACAGACCCCGAACCCAAGAACAACAGCGCTTTGAAGAACGCGTGGGTGACCATATGGAAGATGGCGGCCACATACGCTCCGGAACCGACGGCCAGGAACATGTAGCCGAGTTGACTGATGGTCGAATACGCCAACACTTTCTTGATGTCGTTCTGTGCCACCGCGATGGTCGCTGCCAATAACGCGGTGATGGCACCGACCCAGGCAATCAGCGAAGGAGCCCACGCAGCCGACTCGGCGATTATCGGATTGACCCGGGTGAGCAAGTACACGCCGGATGTAACCATCGTCGCCGCGTGGATCAACGCAGACACTGGTGTGGGACCGGCCATGGCGTCGGGTAGCCATACATACAGTGGGATCTGTGCCGATTTTCCCGCCGCGCCGATAAGCAGCAGGACGGTGATCGCCGTTGCGGTCGATTGTGCCAACCCACCAGCGTTGTCGAGCACGTCGGTGTATTGGATTGATCCCAGCGTTGTGAAAGTGACGAACATGGCGACCATGAAGCCCCAGTCACCGATGCGGTTCGTGACAAAGGCCTTCTTCCCTGCTGATGCGTTGTATTCGTCGGTGAACCAGAACGAGACCAGCAAGTAGGAGCACAACCCAACGCCCTCCCATCCCAGAAAGGTGAGGAGCATGTTGTCACCGAGCACCAGCATCAACATTGAGAAAGCGAACAGGTTCAAGTACATGAAGAACTTCGAGAAGTCGGAGTCTCCGTGCATGTAACCGATCGAGTAGAGGTGGATCAGGGCGCCGACACCGGTGATGAACAAGGTCATCGTCACCGACAACGGGTCAACTAGAAATCCCACATCAACTGAGAAGTCGCCCGCTGGAACCCATTCAAACAACGTCTGAACGAACCGACGGTCGCCTTCGGGACGATCGCGCAAGCCCACAAACACAAGCACCGAGGCAACGAACGAGCCGGCCATCGCGGCAGTTGCGAGCCATCCGGCAGCAGGCTCACCGAGACGACGTCCGAACAGCAGAATTGTTCCGAACCCGACAAGCGGAAATGCGACGATAAGCCAGGCCAAGTCGAGCAACTGGTCCATATCAGCCCCTCAGCACCGAAATGTCGTCAGCAGTGGCATCCGCTCGGCGTCGGTTGATGGCTACCACCAGAGCCAGTCCGACCACGACCTCGACCGCCGCCACCACCAATACGAAGAACACCGCAATCTGGCCGGACACATCGTTCAGTTCGGTGCCGAGCGACACGAAGGTGACGTTGACAGCATTGAGCATCAACTCCACGCACATGAACATCACCAGCGGGTTGCGGCGCACCAACAGACCCACCGCGCCGATGATGAACATGACCACCGACAGCAGCAGATACGACTCAATGGCGAGTTCCATCGAAGATCACCTCCCCGGCGCTTCGTCGGGTCCCGACCGACCGTCGGGGGATGCAGGCGGCAGATCCATTGAGGCAGCTTCGAGATCGGCGAGCATTTCGCTGCGCAGCAGCTTGCGGGTCAACATCACCGCTCCGATCACCGCGACCGTCAACAGGGCGGCGGTTATCTCAAACGACAGTGCGTAGTCCGTGAACAGGACACGCCCGATGCGTTCAATGTCGGTGAGCCCATTGTCGAGGGCACGTTCGCCACCGCTCTGTACAAATCCGGTGAGCGCACCGGATGTCACTACCACCAGAGTCAGGCCGAGGCCGAGAAGGGTCGCCCCGACTATGACCGTCAGCGGGCGTTGGCCCGCAATCGGTTCCACCGACCAGTCATCAGCAGTGTCAACCCCGAGCAGCATGATGACGAAGAGGAACAGGATGACGATGGCTCCGGCGTAGACCACGATCTGCACTGCGGCCAGGAAATGTGCTTCCTGCAGCACGAACAGCACGGCGACGCCGAACAGCGTCTGGATCAGGAACAGCGCGGAGTGCACCGGGTTGCGCGATGCGACCACACCGATGGCGCCGCTCAACACAATTGCGGCGGCGACCGCGAAGACGATCACTTCGCTCACGCGTCACCTCCAACCGAAGTGTCTGCGTCTGAAGAAGGGTTGTCAGCAGCGTCAGCAGACTGCCCGAGTTCGGGTGCTCGCACGCCGTAGCCGAGTTCCCCCGACCACTGCACGACACCTTCGTAGCGATGATCTCCTGACGGCGACGTGGCTCGCATCCAGCCAGAAGTCATTTCGTCCTCGCCCTCCCGCCAATCTTCCCACGGAAGCTGTTGGGGCTTGCCGTCGTCGCCGACTAGCAGTTCGTCGCGGGTATAGATTGCGTCGTTGCGATTGGTGAAGGAAAACTCGAACAGTTTCGTTTCGGTGATGGCCTGTGTGGGGCACGCCTCCACACACAGGTCACAATGGATGCACCGCAGATAGTTGATCTCGTAGACATAACCAAAACGCTCACCGGGTGAAGTCGGATTGTCGGGGTCATTGTCGGCGCCTCGCACATGGATGCATTTGGCTGGGCACACAGCCGCGCACAGTTCACAACCGATGCACTTCTCCATACCGTCTTCGTAACGATTGAGGACATGTCGCCCGTGTAGGCGTTCAACTTTGGGGCGCTTTTCGTCAGGTTGGCCGGGTTTGGCCATCCCACCTCGATAGTCCCCGGTGACCCGATCCTCGAAGAGTTTCTTGAAGGTGACGGCGAAGCCTTTTATGTAGTCAGTCAGTTCAGCCACGGTGCGGTCCCATCGCTTTTTCTTTTTCAAGATCAGCGAGGCGCTGCCTGCGTGCGGAGCGCAACGCCATCATCAGCAACGATCCACACAGCATGCAAACAACCCCGAAACCCAGCGCAAAGGCGCCTACTTCGATGCTGCTCCACTCGCGCTCACGACCTATCTGGATGCCAGCCAGAACCAAGAACCACGCAAGCGACAAGGGAATCAGCAACTTCCAGCCGAGGTCCATGAGTTGGTCGTAGCGGAGCCGAGGCAGCGTGGCGCGCAACCACACGAACCCGAACAAGAAGAGCATCAATTTGAAGAAGAACCAGAAAATGCCAATCCACCAACCCTTCGGCACGAACAGTGCCGGACCAGCGGGTCCCCCCAAGAAGAGCGTGACGATAATCGCACCCATAGTTATCTGGTTCATGAATTCCGCCAGGTAGAACAATGCAAAGCGGATCGACGAGTACTCGGTATGAAAGCCGCCGACGAGTTCTTGTTCGGCTTCGACCAGATCAAAAGGTGGATGGTTGAGTTCTGCGGTCCCCGCGACCAAGAAGACAAAGAAAGGGATGAAACCGGTGACGATGATGTTCCAGTTGGGCAGAAAGCTGTTGAAGCCTTGACCGGCTTGCACCAACACCATTTCATGCATCGACAACGTGCCGCTGACCAGCACGACCGAGGCTATCGACAGGCCCAGGGCGGCTTCGTAGCTGACCATCTGAGCCGAAGCTCGTACTGAACCCAACAACGGGTACTTCGAACCTGAACCCCAGCCTGCGAGCATCACCCCGTAGACAGCGAGCGACGACATTGCCAAGAAGAAGAGAATGCCGACAGGCGGGTCGGCTACTTGCAGCAGAGTCTCGTGCCCGAAAATCGAGATCACGCCGTCGGGACCGTCTGTGCGGTTGAAGTCTCCCCCGATCGGCACGATCGCGAACACCAGGAAAGCCGGGATCAGCGACAGATACGGGGCCATCTTGAAGACGAACCGGTGGGATTTCTCGGGGATGAGATCTTCTTTGAAGAACAGCTTTATGCCGTCGGCCAAGGTCACCAAGATGCCCCACGGCCCAGCCAGGTTGGGACCGATCCGGTTCTGCATGTCGGAGATGACCTTGCGCAGGAACCAGATATTGAACATCACCGCAACCAGCAGGAAAACGAAGGCCACAACCACTTTGAGCAGCACCACGCCGACTTCGGACCAGCCGAAGGGATCGCTGAAAAGAGGATCGGTAGGGATCACAGCCGCTCCACTCTCACATCAGTGACCATCGCCGAAGCGTCGATGAGCGGCCTGCAGTCTGCGCCGGAAGTCCGCCACCACACGGCCGCCGAACCCACAGGCACACCGGCATCAACCTGCACAGGCATGTCGAGATGGCCCCGCGCTGATTCGACCCGCACCACGGTGTCTGTCTGAACCCCGATCTTGTCGAAGTCAACCGGATTCAGTCGCAATTCGAGTGGCGCGGCAAGCCCGCTGCTTGCCGGGCTGTGGCGCAGCGCGGTGCCGTCGTCGTACATCCGTCGGGTGGTCAACAGGCGCAACGAATAGCGATCATTCACCGGACTGGTCGCTCCGGACGGACCCGGGGGCGCGATATCACCGTTGCCGTTCAGTAGTACGCCGTCTACTGGAGAGTCCTCGAGGGCTGCTTCGGTGAGCGGTGCGTGGATTTCAGAGACCGAGGCAAGTTCGGCTCGAATTGCGGCGGGTGAATCAACACCGAGATCGGCACCCAGCCGGGTTGCTATCTCGGCTGCGACCATCCAGTCGGGCCGCGAAATGCCTGCGGCTGTGACGATCTGCCCGCAGACACTGACCCGGCCTTCGAGATTGGTGAAGGTGCCGGATGATTCTGTGGGTCCGGCGGCAGCCAAGATCACGTCCGCAACGGCTGTGATCGTGTCGTTGGGTAACAGGTCGACTGCTATCACAGTGCCGGCTCCGGCCATCCCGCCACGAGCCAGTTCAGCGTCTGGGAAGTCGTTCAACGGGTCAGCCCCGAGCAGGATCAACGTGTCGATTTCACCTGCTTCGGCGGCTCGCAGTATGCCAGTGGTGTCGTAACCGACTTCGGAGGGAACACCCGACCACGCGTCGTTGAAACGGTGTGCGCCGAGTTCCAACGTGGTACGGCCTGGGAGCAGGCCCGGCGCCAGCCCGGCGTCGAGCGCTCCATGAATGTTGCCGCGCCTTAACGCAGACAGGAACGAGACGTCATCAAGGGCCGACAAGGCTACGGCCGCGTCGACGGTAGCATCGGCGGACTCACTGAGAGAGGCCCGCCCGAGCACCACCGTCAACGGCCCTGAGATATCTCGCGCCGCCGCCAATAGGCTCTGTTGTTGCCGGGCGTAGCCGGAGCCCTCGCTGTGTTGTTGCCGGGCGTAGCCGGAGCCCTCGCTGTGTTGTTGCCGGGCGTAGCCGGAGCCACTGTGCTCCTGCCGGGCGTAGCCGGAGCCCTCCGCACTGGTGCCGGGGTCTTGCTGCGCGTCGTTGTCAGCGGGTTCGGGGGTGGTTGCGGCGGCGACCAGGGCGGCGGCTAGATCTCCCACCTCGCCGGGCCTACAACGCAGAGAGTGCGCTGCAATGTTGCTGAGACCGGTGCGGTGCGGAGTGAGCTCTATAAGGGTCGCCCCGTCTTGGACCACGGCATGGCGTAAACGCAGATACAGCGCTCCGAGATCTTCTTTAGGGTCTGGGCCACACAAGATGATGGTTCCACCGCTACGACAGGCGTCGTTGATGGTGGCCCGGGGTAGGCCGAGCACAACTTCAGCAGGTAGACCGTCGCCAAGATGAGCGTCGACATGATCGGTGCCGATGACGCCCTTGGCCAACTTCGCCCAGGCGTACTGAGCTTCATTGTTGAGGCGAGCACCACCGATCACGGCTACTCGGTTGGGATCGACACCGTCGAGCGCAGCGACTACCCGATCAAACGCCACGCCCCAGCCAACTGTTTCGAGTTGACCGTTACTGCGCACCATGGGAGCGACCAGTCGACTGTCGCTATTGAGCGCCTCGAAAGCGAATCGTTCCTTATCTGAGAGCCAACCCCAGTTGACCGGATCGGCGTCAACACCAAGGACTCTCAACACCTGATTGCGCGAAGACTGCACGGTGATGCGAGAACCGACTGAATCGGTCCAAGCAGTTGAAATCGTTTCTTCGAGGTCCCAGGGGCGTGCCTTGAACCGATAGGGCTTGGCAGTGAGCGCTCCTACCGGACAAATCTGCACCGTATTGCCCGAAAAGTAGGAGGCGAACGGCTCATCTGGGAAGGTATTGACCTGCGTGTTGGAACCCCGATCCATGAAGGAGATCAACGCGTCGCCTGCGACTTCATCCGCGAAGCGGGTGCAGCGGTCGCAGAGAATGCAACGCTCGCGGTCCAGGTACACAGTGTCGCTGATCGGTATCGGCTTTTCGAAGTGCCGCTTCTCTTCGATGAAACGGGACTCGCCCGGTCCATAGGCCATGGTCTGGTCTTGCAACGGGCATTCGCCGCCCTTGTCGCAGACCGGGCAGTCGAGGGGATGGTTGATCAGCAGGAACTCAAGCACCCCGTCCTGGGCCTTCTTGGCCACATCAGTCTCTGTCTCGACCACCATGTTGTCGCTCACGGGAACCATGCAGCTTGGTTGCAGGCTGGATCCTCGCCCTGTATCGACCTCCACTAGGCACATCCGGCACATCCCCACCGGGTTCATTCGGGGGTGATGGCAGAACCGGGGAATGTAGGTGCCGTTGCGCTCACAAGCGTCGATAAGCAGTTCATCGGGGCACGCCTGGATTTCTTGGCCGTTGACGATGACACTGACCGTCGACACCTCACCTGCTGTGTCCGTGGGCTGAGTATCAGTCACCGGAACACCTCGGCACGTACTGGAATCGAGTCCCGTTTGGTGATCTTGGCCTCGTATTCATGGCGGAAGCGGCGAATCGTTGAGACGATCGGCGCTACCGACGACGGGCCGAGCGGGCAGATCGTCGTTTGTTTCGGCGGGAAGGGCACCGCCTCGAGGCCCTCTTCTGGATGGGCTGCAACCGGGTAGGGGCCGGGGCTGATGTTGTCGGCGATATCAAGCAGCATGTCGATGTCGCTGTGTCGGCCTTCGCCGTCGAGGATCCGCTGCAGTATCCGTTCTTCCCAGGTGGTGCCCTCGCGACAAGGCGTGCATTTGCCGCACGACTCGCGAGCGAAGAACTTGACGACTCGCAGCGTGGCTTTGACAGCATCGGTGGTGTCGTCCATTACCACAATGGCACCAGATCCGAGCATTGAACCAGCCGCGCCGACGGGCCCAGCTTCCAAGGGGAGATCCAAGTGTTCTTCGAAGAACCAGGGCGCTGAGCCACCCCCGGGGATGAACATCTTCAGTTCATGGCCTTCACGGATCCCCTGACAGAAGTTGTCTCCGTAGATCAACTCACGGAAGGTGGTGACACCATGCTCAACTTCGTACACGCCCGGTCTGTGCACATGGCCTGAGACTGCAAAAAGTCGTGTTCCTGGCGATGCCTGAGAGCCATAGCTCTTGTATTGCTCAGCGCCATTGATCATCAACCAACCCAGGTTGGCGAGCGTTTCGACATTGTTGACGATGGTGGGTTGACCGTAGAGCCCGATCGCGGCCGGGAAGTAGGGGGGCTTGAGGCGGGGCATACCCCGGTTGCCTTCGAGACTTTCGATCAGCGCCGTTTCTTCGCCGACGATATAGGCACCGGCACCCCAGGTGAGCACGATGTCTACGGAGAAATCGGTGTCGAGAATGTTGCGGCCAACGTATCCGGCGTCATAGGCCTCGTTGAGTGCCGCTGCGATCCGTTCTTGGGCAAGCGCCATCTCGCCGCGTACGTAGAGGAAGCATTGGGTGAGGCCCAGCGCATAGCAGGTGATCAGACAACCCTCGATGAGCTGATGCGGATCGCGTTCCATGAGCAGGCGGTCCTTGTATGTGCCGGGTTCGCTTTCGTCACCGTTGACGACCAGGTAGTAGGGGAACTCACCGGGCGGTAGGAATCCCCATTTGACGCCTGCCGGGAATCCCGCGCCGCCACGCCCCAGCAAGGTGGCGCTGCGCACCTCGTCGTGCACGTCGGCAGGTCGCTTGGCGAGCGCGGCACGCAGGCCGTCGTAGCCTCCGGTGGCTTGAAAACGGGCCAGGGTGAACGAGTCGGAGTAGCCAAACCGTTCGCTGACGATTTTGGGGCCGTCGTTGTCGACAAAGCCCGGTGCGTGTGCGACATAGCCGTTGGTTGCCATCAGCTCACCACCGAGTCTTCGGCGGCGTGGTTGCGGTTCAGCCACACAGGTGCCTCGCGGGCGTCGTCGGGGGGCACAATCCCCGCAAGCCTGTCTGAGGGGATGCGCTGGCGCAGCCGGGCGAGGGTTCCGTGCTGCGGCAGATCATCGGTGCGGCCCGCGCGGATGCTGTCGATCATCTCGTCGAAGTCGTCGCCCGTGACTCGCAGTCGGTAGCGGTAGTTGACTTGCAGGCACGGCGCTTCGGTGCAAGCCGCGATGCACTCCACGTCTTCGAGGGTGAACATGCCGTCGGCGGTAGTTCCCCCGGTCTTCACGCCGAGTCGTTGCTGTGCGTGGTCGAGTAGTTCCTCTCCTCCCAGCAGCATGCAGGAGATGTTGGTGCAGACGTTGATCAGGTAGCTGCCGACGGGATGGAATTTGAACATCTCGTAGAAGCTGCCAGTGCCCTTGACTTCGGCGGGGGTGACACCGCAGAGGTCGGCTATCTGACGCATCGCATCGCCTGAGACCCAGCCGTGTTGTTCCTGGGCGAGGTGCAACAGTGGAATAAGCGCCGAGCGCGGCACTGGGTAGCGAGAAACGATCTCACGTGCTGTGTCCAGGTTGGCCGAGGTGAAGAAGCTCATCGATCGACCTCACCCAGGACCGGGTCGACGCTGGAGATGATGGCGACCCCGTCTGCGATCAGGCCACCGCGCATGAGGTGTGGCAGCGTCTGGAGGTTGATGAAACTCGGTGGGCGTACCCGCATCCGGTAGGGTGTGGCGGTGCCATCACTGACGATGTAGACGCCGAGTTCACCACGAGGCGATTCAACCGCTGTGTAGGCCTCGCCTTTGGGCACCTGATAACCCTCAGTGAAAATCTTGAAGTGATGAATCAGCGCTTCCATTGACTCGTCGAGGCGAATCCGTGGTGGTGGCGTGACCTTCTTGTCTTGCAAGCGGTAGTCACCGCCGGGCATCTTGTCGACTATCTGTTCCACGATCTTCATTGATTCGCGGATCTCGTTGAGGCGGATTGCGAAACGGTCGTAGCAATCCCCATAAGTTCCGACGATGACATCGAATTCGACCTCGTCGTAAGCGAGGTAGGGCTCGTCACGGCGTAGATCCCAGGCGTAACCAGTGGAACGCAGCAACGGCCCTGTGGCTGACAACGCCAGCGCCTCATCCGCGTTGATCGCCCCTACGCCCTGCAGGCGTTCACGCCAGATCGGCTGACCTGTCATCAACACGTCGTATTCGTCGAGCCTCGGATCTATGAGTTCAAGCAACTCGCCTAGGTCGTCTCGCCACCCGTCGTGGAGGTCCGCGGCCACACCGCCGACGCGGATGTAGTTGTGATTCATGCGCAACCCGGTGACCTTCTCGAAGAAACGCAACACTTCTTCGCGTTCGCGCCAGCCGTAGACCATCATCGACACCGCGCCGAGGTCGATGCCGTTGGTCGCAAGAAACAGCAGGTGCGACGATATGCGATTGAGTTCGCACATCAACATTCGAATCCAGGTCGCGCGTTCGGGGACTTCGATGCCGAGAAGTTCTTCGGTGGTGAGCGAGAACGCCAACTCCGAAAAAAGCGGCGACGCGTAATCCATGCGGGTGACGTTGGTGCAACCCTGGAGATAGGTGAGATTCTCGCCTTGCTTCTCCATGCCTGTATGGAGATAACCGATCACGGGTTTGGACCGCAGCACGGTTTCGCCCTCCATCTCCAACATCAGACGCAACACGCCATGGGTCGACGGATGCGCGGGGCCCATGTTGAGCATGACCCGTTCGTCGTCGTCGGTGTCAGCCGCGTCGTCACCGATACGCGCAGCCTCGGCTTCGGAGAGCCGCAGCACCGCGGAGTCATCGCCGCGTCGCATCACCCGTTCGGCGGTCACCGTGGAGCACTCGCTTCAGAGAATTGAACGGGCACGTCGCCGACCGCGAAGTCCTTACGAAGAGGATGGCCGATCCAGTCTTCGGGCATCAGGATTCGGCTCATGTCGGGATGATCGGAAAACTCAATACCGAACATGTCAAACACTTCACGTTCGAGGTTTTCGCAACCCGGCCACAGGTCGAACAGCGATGGCGCGATCGGCTCATCGGCCGGTACTTGCACTCGCAGTCCCAGCCGTTCTCGGGAAGTGAAATTGATCAGTTGCACCACAACTTCGAAACGTTCGCAGATCACATCTGCGGGCCGGGGCCGCGCCCCCGGGTAGCTGAGATAGTCGACCGCAGTCAGGTCAACGAGCTGGTCGAAGCCGTCTTGTAGGGCGGCGGTCGCTGCTCCCAGGTATTCGTCGACTGTCACAAACAGCACCGTCTGAGAAGATATTTCCGATGCCGATACCCCGTAGCGCACGCTCTCAAGCAGTTCCGGCATGATCAGCTCCGGATAGTGAGACCGGCGGTTTGTCCATCGCGCTGCTGGACCATGATCCCCGCCCCAGTTGCCGTTTCGCCGGTACCAGAGGTCTCCCGACGTTTCAACAGTTCGCCGGTATTGATCTTGTCGTGGAGCGTCAAGATCGCATGCATGAGAGTCTCAGGTCCTGGCGGGCAGCCAGGGGCGTAAACATCCACCGGCACAACCTGATCAATGCCCTGCACGATGGCGTAGTTGTTGAACATGCCCCCGCTGGAAGCACACACTCCCATCGAAATAACCCACTTGGGTTCCATCATCTGGTCGTACACCTGCCGCAACACCGGTGCCATCTTCTGAGACACGCGGCCGGCAACGATCATCAGGTCAGCCTGACGGGGCGAAGCCCGGAAGACCTCCATGCCATAGCGCGCCAGGTCGTAATGGGCTGCCCCCGCGGCCATCATTTCAAAAGCGCAGCACGCCAGCCCGAACGTGGCAGGCCAGCAACTGCGCATCCGAGCCCAGTTGACCAGCGACTCGACGTTGCTGGTAATGAAATTGTGTTCAAGGCCGGCGAGACCATCGTCGGCTATCTCACCGGCTTTGCCGATACCGGGGATACGCATCAGGCCGCCTCTCCTGCGCCGTCCTCGGAGTCTTCTGTGGCGACGGGGGACTCGTACACAATCGCCGGGCCTCGATCTTCGAGTCCTACCCGGCGAACAGTTGAGGTGATTGTGCGTTCGGCTGAGATCGCTCCTGCTGGACCGGCCACTTGTTTGAGCGGACCCCACTCGAGCGCTCCATTGCCGATCAGATATACGAACGATTCAAATACTGCGAACGAGAAGATCATGATCAGGACCAGCCCGAACAGGCCGAGTCCGCCCTGCGCTATCGCCCACGGATAGAAGAAGACGATCTCAATGTCGAACACAACGAAGATCATCGCCACCAAAAAGAAACGGACAGGGAAGCGTTCTGGTGTCTCCCGAGTGGGGATGATGCCGCATTCGTAGGGTGCTCGCTTCGGGCCGGTCGGGTTTCGGGGCGCCAGCAGTCCCGATGCGACGAAACTTCCAGCGGCGAACAGGGCGGCCAGCACGAAGAGCGCAAACAGTGGGAGGTACTGACCGATCATGTGCTATCCCGACCCTTTGTTGAACTCGGCTACGCGGGCCATCACTACTTTGTCACGTTCGTGGAGCATGTAGCACAAAGCCAGGAAGATCAAGAGCGAACCGAGAGCTACCAACGCCGGCACGAGCCGAAGGTTGCCGAGGTTGCGGATCATCACCACCGAGACGACTGGTTCATCGGGATCGGCGATCGGACGTTTCGGGGCCTGGCCGGGAAGGTTGTCGATTGACTCCGGCAAGACTGCCTGCAACTGCACGATGCCGTATCGGGTCGGATGTTGGAGCGTCAGCGCGGTGCGAATCTGCGTTTCGATCCGGTCCCAACGACTCGGTTCTGACGGAAGGCCGCGCTTCCCGCCGATGCTGTAGGCGTCAAGGAGCTTGAACTCGTTCTGGGTGCTGAACGAGAAATCTCCGCTCTCAAGCAGAATGGCGATCGCCGACGCCTGGGCTTCCCCTGCTTGAGCTGTCGACAACAACGTCCAACCGCCGAGCGCCTCGTCGTCCGGGTCGATCAGACTCGGGGCTACCGCCGCCAGCTCGCTGAGTGTGGTGGCCCGGTTCTTGGCGTATTCCTCGTCTGCCAGGGCGGCGATTTCTTGATCGGTCAGGTCCTCGGTCTGATCTGCGGTCAGATCCGCGACTGTGACAACCCCGTACTCCAGGTTTGCTACTTCGATCTCGGTTCGCAGTTCGGGGTCTGAGACGCTGCTGAGCCCCGCATAGGCGTCCACTACCAACTCGTGAGCTGTTGGCAGGTCTTCGGAGCGAAGTTCTTCGGCTTCGTCGAGCGCGGCGAACGTTAAATGGCCCTCGCTGTCCAATCCCTCAACGATCTCCACTGGTTCCCATCTCGGCGCATCCCCTCGATAGCCGATCCCGTAGACCCACCAGATCGCAGCCATGATCGTCATCCATCCGAAGAATCCGGCGAGCGCGATCAGCGTGCCCAGCCGGGTGCCGGAATTGGTGGCGAGCAACAGCCAAACCGAACCCATGAGCACCACGACACCCGTGAGAACCGCAAGGAAGCCCCGGATCTCGGGGTCCCAAGCGAGACCTGCAATAAGTTCGACCGCCTCCATCAGAGGTTCCTCTCGTAGGCGACGATGGCATCGATTTGATCGGCTGTGAGTAGAGCCGGGTATGGGGTTTCGAGATCGTTGGGGATGCCGGGTCCAACTGTGTCGGTCTCGACTCGGGGTCCGAAGCCCGGCATCTGCCCATTACCGCCCGATCCGCCTCGCCCATACGTGGAGCCGATTGTCTGGCCTTGTTCGACGAACTCAGCGTGACCCCTTGGTGACTCGAATTCAGCCAGGGTCGCGCCGCCTTGCAAGTTGGGTCCGAAAAACCCTCCGGCCTGGTTGAGTCCGTCTTCGAAGCCTTCAATCGGTGTGTCTCGCCCGTTGACCCGCAAGGTCATTTCCTCATCCGCGCCGAAGCTGAACCCGTAGGTATGGCAGCGAGCGCAACTATAGGATCCGACTGTTCCAGGGTTGGCGAACAGCAACTGCCCGTAGGTCTTGTATTGCTCCCAGGCCGCAGGGTTGAGTCCCTCGCCGCTCACCAGAATGTCGAGTGCCGCCCACCTCAGGTCCTCAGAGTTCTGCTCGAGCGCCAGCGAATCGTCTTGCGCGATTGCCAGTTGTTGAGCGGCCTCTGCAACAGCTCGTGCGTCGGAAATCCATTGCCTGGCGTGCTCGTCGGTTGCATCGTCACCTGAAGCCGAGAGGTGTGCACGCACGGCTTGCATTACCCCCGCTTCAACCTGATCGACGATGCGGTCCGGGCTGATCTGGATGCTCCGCAGGTAGAACATGATTTCTTCGAGTTGCTGGTCGGTAAGCGGGCCTCCGCCAGCGGCACCCCACGCAGGCATCACCCCATTGCGGCCATAGTTGAGCGTGTGCAGGATCTCGTCTTCGGAGAAGCGGGAGAGCACTGTGTTGAGAGCGGGGGCTACCCAGCTCACCTGGGCGATGAACTCCCCGGATTCTGAGGTCAACGCGACGCTGGTTGACCCACCGGTTCCGTCAGCTCCGTGGCAGGTTACGCACTCGGCGCCTTCCAGGTAGATCTCTTCACCGCGGTTGGTGAAGATACGGGCGGTGTCTACGTCTCGTCCCTGTTGACGGCCTGGTTCGCCGAGCCAATAGAGCGGCAACGAAACACCAATAATCGTGAGCATCACCAAGTTGGCGCCCAAGACAAAATCCAGGCGTTTGCCTTCAAGGTCTTCGTCGCGGACATCATCGCGGCGGTTGGCGGCAAGTTCGACCTCAGAGCCCACCTCGCCTTTGGCCGCTCGAATGTTGAAGAAGAGATATACGAGTCCACCAACAAAGACGATCGCCAAAATGACGTATCCGATTGTTCGCGGGGTGGAAGCGGCGAGCAGCATGAGAACGGAGAGAGGTTACTAGTGGCTGGCTTGTCCGATGCAGTTGGGCCCTTCGGCTTCCTGCCCGGTGGTGTTGGTCCCGATGGAGGGGCCTTGGATGATCGTTCCGGTGTCCACGGTGAGTGAGCCGTCGATACCGATCGACATGGCGAAACGGTCCATGCCCCGCGGCGCAGGACCCCCGCGTTTCTCCCCCACCTGGTTGTACTGAGAACCGTGGCAGGGGCACTCGAACCATTGTGATGTGTCACAGTTCGGCACTCGACAACCAAGATGCGGGCACTTCTGGTAAAGCGCCACAACCCCTCCGTCGAGGCCGAGAGTGGCACCGGATTCCATACCTGCGAGTTCTTGACCGGAGTAGACGGCGCGAGCTTTCTCGACGGCGCCGTTGGGATATTCGGTGATCCACATGCGGCCGTCAGCCCGGTACAGGAATCCGTTGTTGTTGCGTATTTCAGCGAGAATGTCGGAAACAAGCCCCACTTTGATGGCTGACCCGAATCCACCGCCGATCTGCGGCCACAAAAAGGCGATGCAGGCAACACCGAAGCCTGACAAACCAAGGCCGAACATCAAGACGATTGAACGGTTGAAGAACTGACGACGGGTGACTCCCAGAGTCTCGGGGTCTGGCGGTATGTAGGGGGGTGGTGGAGGGGGGACGCGGCTTGCCAGCACGAGTTCTTTGCTCGCGGCTTCCCGTTGAGCGACCACAGCTTTCTCAACCTCGCGTCCTGTGAGCTCTCTAGCGGGTTCGAGCGAGTCACTTGTGGCGTCGCGTTTGCGGGTCTCGCGTGACAACATGCCGACAGCGTCAGCGTTCTGTCGGCCTCGCATAGCCGCGAAGGTCGAAAGCACGACTAGGGCACCCAGGACAATGATGACGATCGTGATCGTCATGGTGTGCTCTTTCGGGATCGTTTGACGGTTGAGGCGTTTGAGTGGGTCATCAGAGTTCGATCACAGTTCTCGATCACAGTTCAAAGAAGAGGCCGGCTTCCCAAGGGAAGACGAAGTTGAATCCGGGTCCGCGGAAGAACGAGCCGATCATTACCAACACCGCCCAGAACATGAGGTGAATGGTCATCAGCGAGATGGCGAATTTGCGATCCTCGGGTTTGTGGGACGGATTCTTGTCGATGTAAGGGGCAAGAATGAGCAGAAAGATACCGATACCGGGAATTGTCACACCGGCAACCATCGGGTGGAACATGGTCAGGAGTTCCTGCAAGCCCAGGAAGTACCAGGGAGCCTTCGACGGGTTGGGTGTCTCGTTGAAGTTGGCCAGTTCCAGAAGGGGAGCGTTGACGAATATCGAGAAGACGGTGGAGAAGGCGGTGATGAACAGTGCTGCCGCGAACTCGACGACCAGCAGATGCGGCCAGACATGCACCTTGTCCTGCGGCACAGACTTGACGTCTTGGATGGAACCGGACTTGACCACCGTGAGCAGACGCTGAGTGTGTCCGCCCGGGCCGGTCGCCACTGGCGCCTCGGCTGCGGCAGCGGGTGCTGTGGGGGCGGCTGGTGCTACCGATGAGGGCTCGCCGGCTGCCCCGCCGGCCGCTGCTTTGGCTGCTCTGGAACGCTCGAGCAGATGCGCGGGAATCTTCGACGCTGCCGCTTTCTGTTCCTCTGTCATGGCGGGCTCGTCAGTGGCTGGGGTCTCGCCCGCGGCCGCTGCTGCTTTGGCAGCCGCTTTGGCCCGGGCTTCTTCTGCTCTCTTACGAAGGTGTTCGGGAACTTCAACCATCTCCTGATCTCCTCACGACCTACAGCGGACCCGAGATGCCGCCGTCCTTACGCACCCGCCAAAAGTGGATCGCCATGAAGATGACGGCCACAAACGGAAGCATAAGGACATGGAGCACATACCATCGCAACAACGTGTCCGTTCCAATCTCAACCCCTCCCAGCAACACGAAACGGACTTGATCACCGAATACAGGCGTGTACCCCATCATGTTGGTACCCACCGTCACAGCCCACAGGGCCAACTGATCCCAGGGCAGCAGATAGCCGGTGAACGAGAGCAGCAGCGTGAGGGTCAGCAGAATCACGCCTATGACCCAGTTGAACTCGCGGGGGGGTTTGTACGCCCCGTGATAGAAGACCCGCGCCATATGCAGGAACACTGTCAGCACCATGAGGTGCGCGGTCCATCGGTGCAGGTTTCGAACCAGCAGCCCGAAGG
Organism: Candidatus Aldehydirespiratoraceae bacterium; assembly: GCA_965198315.1. Classification (GTDB taxonomy): domain Bacteria; phylum Actinomycetota; class Acidimicrobiia; order Acidimicrobiales; family Aldehydirespiratoraceae; genus VXYK01. Next base: position 366,204 of record OZ240616.1, read on the forward strand.
TGACCGAGGTTTGCAGCGTGTAAATGTCGTCCCAGGCAGCAGCGGCGGTCGGGCGATAGAAGAACATCAAAAAGATGCCGGTGACGGTCAGCAGAATAAACAGGAAGAAGGTGAGCCCACCGAGGCAGAGGGTGTAGGAGACCTTCACCGCGTGCCGTTTCACCTTCACCGGGTGGAGGTGGTACAACACGCTGTTCATGATCACATAGCTGCGGTTGCGCGGGCTGTCGGTGTATCCCTTGCGGAATATCGACCCGGGCCTGAAGATCGAGCTCCAGGCTTGGCTGCCCTTCATGTCGTTGCCGAGCTTCGACATCTGCTGAGACAGCCGCTCCTTGAGCGGTGGCTTGATGTCGTCGGTATCGATTGCCATTGTGTTGATTCTCTCCTGCGTCGCCCGGTTCTAGCCGAGTCGCATTCCGTATCCGTAGCCGTGGGTGTTGGTTCGCTGGTGGCGATCCCCCTCTACGGCGGGATCGCCGATTGGGCCCATGATGATGACGCCGGTGGGGCAACGATCGACGCAGAGCGCGCAGCGTGTGCAGACGTCGTCGTCGATCGTGAAGATCACATGGTCGCTCGGGTCGATCCCGGGCTGCTCGGTACCGACCGCTTCGTCGATCGCGTCGGGGCGCACCATGTGGATGCACTTCCAGGGGCAGATGTCGACGCAGCCTTCGCACATGATGCACTCGGACTGGTCGATATGGATGAACTGCTTGGGCTTGACGGCTGCGCTGAGCCAGGCAGCGTCGACTTCCTGCAGTACGTAGTCGTCGCGGAACTCGGGCATTGGCGGGTTGGCGTCGGTTGTGGTCATAGCGACGAACCCTCCTTCACGAGCGGACGACCGAAGGCCGAACGGGCTGGGGCGGTCTCGGCGGGCTTCTGGCCTCTTGACTGCCAGACTTTCCAGAGCCAGACGTTGCCACCCAGGACGATGCCGTAGATCAACACCGCGATGATGTGTTCGATGTGCAGGTAGTTGATCGTCAACGGGTTCCAGCCGCCCGCGGGTTGGGGCTTGAGGAAGCCACCCCAACCGATGAAGAATTTGTCGCTTCGCCAGGCCAGTTCATTCTCTGCCCAGGTGAGCCATTGATGGGGTACCACTCCGTAGGCCATGAACAGCAGGAAGAACACGAACATCGCGCCGAACATCGCTTCACCCCAGGTGTGCGGGGTGCCTATCGGGCGCCGCTTCGCGTACGCGAGAATACCCGCGGTTCCTACGAGAGTGACGATGATAGACAGCGAGAAGGCAACCATGTTCGGCTCCGTTGGAGACTGAGATCCGGGTACTTCGTGAATCTTCGCACAAGTGTAGTCCCGAGCAACAAAACCGCTCAGTTGGGAGCACGGTTCTTCCAGAATCCGCTGCGGACGGCACCGCAGACACGCCCAAAGATTCTCGGCGCGCGTTGACCCAAGCTACGAACGGCGCCGCAGAAAATGGGTCAGAAGTTGCCCAACTGTGGGGACTCGTCGTTTCAATGTGGGTCAGTTGTCAGAGTTGCGTGCACGCCATTTTCGGCGGAGCAAGATAATGCTCACAACCCACAAGGGAAATGAGGGTATCACCGCCCACGGAATAAGATCTGGACGGGTGCCGTCAAGGCCGACCTGAGCGATGAACCACACTGCCACCACCCCTGCGGCCAAACCAACTTGAGCCACCGCGAACCCGGCAACTTCGTGTGCCGCGCGGATGTAGCGGATCTTCCAACAGGCCGCCGCTAGCAACACGAAAGGCGCTCCCATCCAAGGCTCACCAAATTGGAGTCGCGTTGAACGGGCAACCATCACAAAGAATACGAGTACGGACGCCGCGAACACAGCGTCTAAGGTGCCAGCGGGGCGGCGATGGTCAAGGAACCCGTATTTAATGCGGTCACCGTCAAGGTACCCATATCTCGGACGGGCACCGTCAACTGCGGTCATCGGCAGCCGGGTCTTGAGCACGAAGGCGGGGACGGAGACGGGGACGGGTTGGGGCGGCTACGCGGCGGTGGACGCGACTCAAGACGATCGACCACCACTAGGCCGACGGTACCCACAGCGACTAAGACAGCCGCACCGCAACCAAGGCCCACCGAACCCGCGCACACCGCCACTGCACCGAGGACAGCTCCTGCCGCCACAGTGCAGGAAAAAAAGTTCTTCCACCCGCCGCACGGGTCAGCGATTACAGGATACGCGTGGCCTACGTGCTCGACGGTTTGTACCAGCGTGTCGTCCTCCACTGTGAAACTGGTAGTGACCGTCTTGCCCTCATCGTCAATCGCCCAAGGTTTCTCCCATCCTCCGGCTCGGTTTCCGTGGATGTCAAAAATCGCCACCGATCCGTCAGCTTGCACCTCCGCGGTGTGCCCATCAGGAACCGCCCCCTGAAATCGGAACTCGGTGGGGTCGACGACATCGTCAATGATCAATACCGCGAGAAACGCTCCGTCGTCGAGCGTTTTTGTCAGGGTAGACACCGTGTCCGTTCCGTCCACCGTGGCAAGGCCTTGGGGGGCATCGTCTCCCGGGGTCGACACCAAGGTGTAGGTTGCGGCACCGGTGTGAGCGACCGGATCGGGATCGAGCAGGTCGCCGACATCCGCCGGACCGCTGGACCCAACTCCAGTGCCATCCAGAGGCGTATCGTCGCCGCCCGGCATAGCCGCAGTAGGCGCGGCCACCATCGTGGCCGTGACCGCCAACACGGCCACGATGGTGGCCGCCCAACGTCGGAGAAGCTTAAGGTTCAGTATAGCGTTTCCTTTTATCATGATTCAGTCATCTTACAATTACTTTCCGCTCACGACAAGTGGTGAAAAGTGTCCCGTGTCAAGAATCTGAGAGAGATTCTTTATTTGTTGGTGCGTGGTGGGGTTTGTTGGCAGCAGTTGACGGGTCGGGCCATGTCGATTGCCTCGTGGATCCGGACCTAGTTGCAGATCGTGCGGTAGGCGTTGGCTTGGGCGGCGAGTTCGAGGCTGTTGCCGATATCGCGCCGGTAGAGGTGCTCGTATTTGATCGATTCGAAGAACCGTTCAATCATGCCGTTGGTCCACCGAGCGCGGTTGCGTGTGCGGACGTGGGCTATGTGACGTTATGGAGGTCACCCAGGCCGCGAAGCGGGCTGATTTGAAGCAGTGCCTGTTGTCGGTGACAATCTGGATCTTGCCGCTGTCGCCGCTGTCGGGATCGGTGAGGTCTTCGACCGAGGTCACGCCGAGCAGCTTCTCGACCTCTGTCAGGGCGGCTTAGAGGAATCCGATGGCATCGGTGTTGGTCTTGGTGGCGGCGACCTCGCAGGCGAGGGCGGTCTTGGCCCAATAGTCCACGATCCCACCCAGGTTCCAGGTCCCAGCGCCGTTGGTCTCGTATTCGGAGAACCACGGCGTTCTTGTGCTTCGCCAGCGCCGTGCCCACTAGCCGGTGCTGCCTGCTACGCGCCCAGAATTGGGTTGAGTTTGTCGAATCTGGGAGCAATCGCTCTATCCTTCCCCGAAGTTCCCCTAGAGTTTGTCGCGCCACGCAGCAAACTCTGCTCAGTTCTGACCCCGCACCGGAGACGACGTTGGTCGAAGTACCCGATCACCTTCTAAAGAGGGCCGCTGAGGCACGCGCTCGCCTCAGCGGTGAACCCGACGCTGCAGACACGGCCGACGATGACTCGCAACCACCGGCCGGCGCGGCCGCGGCTGGCACTCCCGCCGTGCCTGCGCCGCCAACCGCACCCGCCGCGGTTCCAGCAGCACCAGTGGTCAAAGTTGAGGCACCGGTCCCCCCCTATGTGACCGCAGCACTGCAGCGCAAGACGATCCCCTATTGGGTCATGCCTGTCCTGCTTTTCCTGCCCATCTGGGCGATCTATTACGTCGGTTATCTGGAGCGCCCGCCCGCTGACCCTGAAGGCTTGCTGTTCGAGGGTGGCGAGGTGTATGCCGAAGTTTGCGCATCCTGCCACGGTGGTACGGGCTCGGGTGGCACCGGTCGCCAGCTCAACGGCGGTGAAGTACTGCTTACGTTCCCCAGTAATGCGGCCGGCTACGACGGTCTGGCCGGTCATATCGCCTGGGTCGCCAACGGTTCGGACCAAACCGAGATCACCGAGGGTCCCCAGTACGGCGATCCAGCCCGCGTCGGGACCGACAGCCCCCGCACGGTGGGCAGTTTCGGTGCCGCAATGGGCAATTTCACCGAGTCTTTGACAGTCGAGGAACTGGCAGCGGTCGTTTACTACGAGCGGGTGGCTCATGGTGATCTTGACGACGAAACGGCCGCTCACGAACTTGAAGTGCTTGAGGAGTTCGTCCACCTCAACGAGGAGGCGGGTGTGGGCAATCTGGCTCTCGGGGTATCAGTGGCCGAGGTCAGTGCCCAGCTCGACGAGGCTCGGGCTGCTGTCGCGGCGGCGCATGACGAGGTTGCCGCCGGCTGAACCCCGACATTCTGGGGAATTGTCAGCGCCGCAGGGGCGATCCCCGCGACAATCTTCTGAGCAGAGCTACGCGAGGGAGATCGGTGGATATCGCAACCACTAGCGAATGGGGCACCGTGTCGGCGTTGGCCGAGTCCTTCGACGATCTTGATCTTCGCCGCCTGTTCGCCGACGACACCGGTCGGGCTGAGCGCTTGACGTTCACGGTTGGCGATCTTCTGGTCGACATGTCGAAACACCGGGTGACCGATGAGATCGTGGCTGCGCTGGTGGCTCTGGCGCAACGGGCTGGGTTGGCACAACGGGTGCAGTCGATGATCCGCGGCGAGCGGATCAACACCACCGAGAACCGGGCTGTGCTGCACACTGCTCTGCGGGCACCCGGGGGCACCGTGATCGAGGTTGATCAGAACTCCTCCGGCCGAACCGACGTCGTCGCGCAGGTTCATGACTTGCGTGGACGCATGGCCGATTTTTGTGGGCGGGTTCGTGATGGTGAGTGGCTCGGCTGTACGGGTGCGCCGATAACCACTGTCGTCAACATCGGGATCGGCGGTTCGGATCTGGGACCGTCAATGGCCTATGAAGCACTGGCCGCGTATCGACATGAGCGTCTGCGCTGTCGCTTCGTCTCCAACGTCGACAGCCACGATCTGCTGACTGCTCTGGCGGATCTCGATCCTGCCACGACTCTGTTCGTTGTTGCGTCCAAGACGTTCACCACCTCTGAGACGTCGGCTAATGCGGCTTCAGCGCGCCGCTGGTTGACCGCTGCTCTGGGTGACGATGCCGTCGCCCGACACTTTGTGGCGGTATCGGCTGACGCGGCCGCGGTGACCGAGTTCGGTATCGACGCGGCGAACATGTTTGAGATGTGGGATTGGGTCGGGGGCCGCTACTCGGTGGATTCTGCCATCGGTCTATCGTTGATGGCAGCCATCGGGCCGGAGCAATTCGAAGAGATGTTGAGCGGTATGCGCACCGTCGATCAACACTTCTCTACTGAACCGTTGCACCGAAATGTGCCCGCGCTAGCGGGACTCTTTGCGGTCTGGTACCGCACGTTCTGCGGGCTGCCGACCCGGGCCGTGCTGCCCTATTCGCAAGCCTTGCGACGCTTCACCGCCTATCTGCAGCAGCTCGATATGGAAAGCAACGGCAAGCGTGTACAGCTCGACGGTGAGACCGTCGGCTACGAGACCGGACCGATCCTGTGGGGCGAGCCCGGCACCAACGGACAGCATTCCTTTCATCAGCTCCTTCATCAGGGCACCACCATCGTGCCGTGCGACTTCATCGTCTTCGCCAACCCTGACTTCAGCGATGCGGCCGATGAGCACCACGAGCTGCTGGTGGCCAACTGTCTTGCTCAAGCCGAAGCTCTGGCCTTCGGCAGAAGCGAACAAGAGGTTGCAGCTGCCGGAACCGATCCCGGTCTCGTGCCGCACCGCACCTTTCCGGGCAATCGACCGTCCACCACGATCATGGTGCCGCGCCTGACCCCGTCGGTCCTGGGTCAGCTCATCGCCCTGTACGAACACCAGACCCTGACCCAGGGCGTGGTTTGGGGAATCAATTCGTTCGACCAGTGGGGTGTCGAGCTGGGCAAGTCTCTCGCCACCACAATCGCCGGCGAGTTGAGCGCGCCAACCCAACCGACGCTCAACCACGACCCCTCCACCAACGCCCTCATCACCCACTACCGCCAGCTCCGAGCACGGTTATCGGCCACATAGCGAATCGAACGCGGTTCAGAGCATCAGCAACGAAAACGCGCACCCGCGCCCCTTGCGGGTTCCACATCGGGCTGTGCATACTAGAGGCCACACCCCCGGCGACTAGAGGTACACCACATGTCTGGCGATGCGGCTTCGCAAGTCGAATCGAACTACGCCATCTACCTCAATGAGTACAAGGACGAGGCAGAGAGGTACCACAAGGGCGAGGTCGCGCTGATGGTCGACGGCAAGATCATCGAGTACTTCCCGACAGCCAGCGACGCGTACGATGCCGGCTGCGAACGGCATGGTTTGGGGAACTTCTCAATCCAAGAGATCGGAGCCGCCCCGATCGGCCTCGGTGCTCAGACTCTCGAACTGCTGTAGATGCCGACGTTCTCGAGACCCGTCGAACACAACCGCGTTCTGATCCAAGTACTGGCGGCAGTTGAACTTGACGAGTCAAGACCCGGCTCTCGATTCACGGTACTCGTAGACACCGGAGCCCAAATGACTGGTGTTACGAGCAGATTGGTGGCGGAAATCGGATCTGTTCCCGTAGGTCGCGGTGCCATAGTTCCCGCCAGTGGTGATCCAGTAGAAACTACGCGCTTCGGTATGCATCTCTCGATCCCGGTCGATCAGCGATCCGGCGATGGTGAGTATCGAACATTTGCCGTGGGTCGGTCTGTAGTTGCTTTCGAATTGCCCTTCCAACCCTCTGAGTTCGATGTGCTCCTAGGGATGGATGTGCTCGGCGATTTCCACATCACCATGCAAGGCGGCCTGTTCATAATGAGCAACTAGTCGGCAGCGTCCAGGTGTGTGGTTGAAAACGGTTTCGGTGGCGTGCCTGGGCACACGCTTTGTGCATCCGCTGGTCGGGAACGAGTGCCGCCAGCAACACGCTCGTGTCGACGATCACCTTCCGAACCCGGTTTCGGCCGGCAACTCGTCAACCCGCTCCGCCAGGGTCGGGTCTCCCCAGCCTTCGGCGAACAACAGCACCGTCGGGGTCACCTCCCGGCGATCCAGAGCATCAGCAAGCGCTTCGCGCACAATCGCAGCCTCCGTCCTACGTTCCTGACGCGCCACCAGTTCAAGACGCTTCTTCAGGTCGTCCGGCAAGTAGATCGTGGTCTGCTTCACGCCATACGTTGTACTACATATGGTGCCACTTCCCCGCAGAGCACTCGACGCTCAATCACGATCACACGAGACCCTGACTGGTTGGCGTGGCGAGAAACTGGCGCTGACTGGCACCTCAGGCGGTGCCCACTCCGGTGGGTTTTGTGGCATCATGGTGTCGATGTTCAATTCGTGTTCTCGTCTCGCGTTTGGGTTGAGTCGGGTCGGGTTGGTTCTTGCATTGACAGCGGCGTTGTTGATGGCGTCGCCGTCACCAACCGGGGCCGTCGCGGGATTCGGAGACGTGCCGGGCGGCACTTGGTACACCGATGCGGTGCAATGGTCGGTCGACAACGGGATCGCGAACTTCGCGGCGTCCTGTTTCGAGCCGGATGCTCCGGTGTCGAGGGGCGAAACAGCTGTGTGGATCTACCACATGGAGGGCCAGCCCGCTGCAGGGGATCGTCATTCGTTCACCGACGTGACAAACCCGTCCCAACACGATGCGATCTCGTGGATGGCCGACACCGGTATCACCACCGGCAGATCAGCAACCACCTTCGCACCCGACGACACGTTGACCCGTGCCCAAGTCGCAGCGTTCTTGCATCGTCTCGCCGGTAAGCCTTCTGCTCCGCGGCACGACTTCAGTGACGTTATCGCGGATTGGCAACAAGATGCTGTGTCGTGGATGGCCGACACCGGTATCACCACCGGCACATCAGCAACCACCTTCGCACCCGACGACACGTTGACCCGTGCCCAACTCGTCACTTTCCTGTACCGCTACCAAGAAGAGCCGGACGTAACCGTCAACTCCTCAACCCCGATCTGCGACACCGACGAACCCGACACCGACGAACCTCCGCCAATGTGGATCTTCGCGGAGAACATCCCTGCGGCGCATCAGACCGCTTTGCGTGATGAGATGGAGCACTCCCGCGCGTATATTAGCGACCGATTCGATGTTGAAGCCACGGGCTTCACCGTTCTGGTCGGCGACCACGAATGGATGTCCCCGGTGTACCGGGACATGACGGGAGGCGGGGACTTCTCACTTGTATCCAATCCGCACGCGTCGAGTGACGCCTTTGTTTTTGACTCCGCAACGGACGGCGCGGTGATGGCCCTGGTGTACGGACATCTTCTCGATGAGTCGCTCAATTCCCATACCGAGTCCATCATCCACGAGTACTTCCATGTCGTGCAACTGCAACTTGCTGCAGGATTCAAGGGCGCCTTTTGGCTCGTGGAAGGTTCGGCTTCCTATGCCGACTACGTATACAGTCTGGGCAGGCCCGGTCGCCGTGACTTCAGCGAGCGTTTCACCCCCTATGTAGATCTGGCGCGCCGAGGTGCAGGGGAACCGGAGTTCCTGAACAACTTGTCAGCGGAGTTGGCAAGGTATGAGGATACGGGAGCTTTTTACGATTCTCATGAGGCCTATCCCTTGAGCTTCATCGCAATTTCTTTTCTGATCGAAGAGCAAGCAGAACGGGAAGACTCGTTTGTGAATTACTGGAAGCTGCTCGGCGAACGTTCAACTTGGCAGCAAGCTTTTGAGGAAGCCTTCGGCATCCCCGTTGATGACTTCTATAGGGCATTAGACGATTGGGCCTTCCCCATACCTCGTCTTGTAGAGCTTCGAGTCCGACTGCGCTTGAGCGAGGGCCAACTCGGCGATATTCCTGGACAACCGAGAGCCGAACTTGAGCACTGGGGCACTTGGGAGAGCCGCCCGCGTGTTATCACGCTGTTTTGGTCTCACGAGGCGCCAGAGTTCTATGTGACTTACATGGAGGGATCCGTTGGGGCTGGCTATCTGTCCCTGTGGTGGAGTGATGACCACCGAACCTATTGTCTCCGTGGTTGGTACAAGGATGGCGATCTGACCAGTAACCGGGAAGACGCTACGGCAGTTGAGTTCACCGGCAACTCGGCCAAGATCGATTGGAACATTCCCTCACACCCCAGCACACTGCCAAGTCTGGGCTGCCGCGAGCGGTGAAGGCCGCTCCGCTGACGTTCAACAACAGTCTTCGACGCGCCCGCTGCGCACCACGAACTGCTCGTGGCCAACTGCCTGGCTCAGGCAGGGGCACTGGCCTTTGGCAGAAGCGAACAAGAGGTCGCAGCTGCCGGAACCGACCCGGCCTGGTGCCGTACCGCACATTTCCCGGCAACCGACCGTCCACCACGATCATGGCGCCGCTCCTGACCCCGTCGGTCCTGGGCCAACTCATCGCCCTGTACGAACACCAGACACTGACCCAGGGGGTCGGCTGGGGAATCAATTCGTTCGACCAGTGGGGTGTCGAACTGGGCAAGTCCCTCACCACCACAATCGCCAGCGAGTTGAGCGCCCCAGGCCAACCGACGCTCACCCACGACCCCTCCACCAACGCCCTCATCACCCACTACCGCCAGCTCCGAGCAGAGCGTTCGCTCACATAGCAACTCGAGTGCGGTTCAGAGCATCAGCAACGCAGGGAATTATTGCTGGGGTGCCGGGGCCATCGCGGGTCTAGGGTGAGCCGCGGGGTGAAGGGTGTTGGTCGAGAACCGCGCAGGAGGCCGCTGGCGATTCCCGTGGAGGTCAGGGAGTGGTCCAAAGACATGAGATCGGCAGGGCCAATATGCGGTCTTCGAGCCGGTAGGCGCGTTCGCCGGTATGCAGGACCACGCCGCAAACGAAATCGTCGGGCACCTTGTCGCGAAGCCAGCGCAAGTGCCGGGCATCAGATCTATTGACCGCAGGCCCCGACTTGATCTCAACCGCTACCAGCCGTCCGTCCGCCGCCTCAGCGACGACATCAATCTCTATGCCGCCACGATCGCGGAAATGATGCAGCGTGATAGCGCTGCGATGCCAGGATGCTTGGCGGTACATCTCGTTGACGGCGAACGACTCGATGATCTGGCCGCGAGCAGGGTCGGTAGGACGCGCCAATGACTGCGGCGACTTGCCGAGGATGTGGGCAGCGAGTCCGCTGTCGGTGATATGCACCTTCTGTCGGCGGGTGGCCTTGCTCGTGAGATTCCGCGACCAGGCGGGCAGCTGCAGCACCAGATAGGTCATCTGTAGGTACCCGAGGTATGCCTCGGTGGTGTGACGACTCCCAAACCCGATGTCGTCGTGCAGGTTCTTCACCACCAACTCGCTCGCTGTACGCGCCGCTAGCAACTTCAGCAGTTTGGGCAGATCTTGCGTGCGCCGGGCACCGGATAGATCCTTGATGTCGCGCTGGATGACGGTCCGCAGATAGTCGCGGAACCATTGCTGGCGGGCCTGCGCCGGCATGGAAATCGCCTCGGGGAAGCCACCTGTGCAGGCCCGCTCAAGGTAATCGCCCGTGCACAGAGGCGAGGCTCCGCCTTCGATGAGGCGGTCAGGGTCTGAGAAAGCCGCCTCGATGAACCCGTCAGGCGCATGGTGCATCTCGCCTTGAGTGAACGGCCACAACTCCAAGAACGCAGCCCGCCCGGCGAGAGATTCTGAGATGGTCGGAACGGTCAGGAAGTCTGCCGACCCATTGAGCAGGAACTGGCCGCGACTGGAATCGTCGTCCACGGCGCTCTTGATCGCCCGTATCAGAGGCTCCCCGGCGCGTTGCACTTCGTCGAAAGCCCGCGGGGTCTCTCCGAACGCTGCGAACCCATCCGGGTCGGCCAGCGCGGCTTGAAGTGTCGCGGCGCGGTCAAGCCGCGCAAAGGTGCCTGCGCCGTCCAGCACATGACGCACCAGGGTGGTCTTGCCCGCTTGTCGCGGCCCTGTGATCACCACGACTCGGAAATCACCCAACGCTTGGCGTGTGATCGGTTCGAGCCTCCTCGACAGTATGTCCATGACTCTCCCTGCTGCCATCATTGCACGCTACCTAGTGCAACTATCGTCCCTACAATACTGCTATTATTGTCTGCTTCCAACTGCCATTATCGTCTCACCGTTGGCTCAGAGATGCCCCCTTAGGGGTCTGTGGGGTTGATCGTTGAACGTCCGGTTCGGAGATCTCCTGGATCAGCTTGTAGACGCGGCCGGTTTCCCGCACCTTCTTCGGGTGGTCCTTAGGGGACTAGACGCATCCAGAGCGCACCCGGCACTCCCAGGAGTCGTGCTGGCTCGCATCCGAGTCCGTCGTTCGCTGGATAGGGTGAGCCGATGTCAGCGCTTGGCGATTCCACATTCGATGCGATAGTCGAAGGAGGCAGATTCGTTGGTGTGGTGCGGCTCTCGGGCCGCACCATCTGGCACGGCGAACCACGCACGACGAAGCGAGAGGCCCTCACAGAGGCGCAGCAACACATGAGCCGTGACAGGGCCACCCAAGATGACCGCGACAGCCAGCAGTTCACGATGGACCTTGCGGCGAGCCTGGCTGAACCGTCGTGGGGTGATGATGGGGTTCTCGGTCTGTAGTTGCCTCGACAGCACATTGCCAATGCCCGTCACTCAAGAAGCTGCTGGCCTTTCGGCCGGCGCGCCGGCGATGTGGAGGCCGAGTCCAATGTGCTCCTAGGGATGGATGTGCTCGGCGATTTCCACATCACCATGCAAGGCGGCCTGTTCATAATGAGCAACTAGTCGGCAGCGTCCAGGTGTGTGGTTGAAAACGGTTTCGGTGGCGTGCGTGGGCACACGCTTTATGCTTCCGTTGGTCGGGAACGAATGCCGCCGGCAAACGGTCGTTTCGACGATCACCTTTCGAACCCGGTTTCGGCCAGCAACTCGTCAACTCGCTCCGCTAGGGTCGGGTCTCCCCAGCCTTCGGTGAACAGCGGCACTGTCGGGGTCACCTCTCGGCGATCCAGAGCATCAACAAGAGCTTCACGCACAATCGCGGACTCCGTCCTACGTTCCTGACGCGCCACCAGTTCGAGACGCTTCTTCAGATCGTCCGGCAAGTAGACCGTTAACTGTTTCACGCCATACATGTTGGCATGTCCAAGGGTCCCCCGAACTCAGCGTCGCTATGCAGTGAGTCGTGGTGGTGCTTTGTGCATCTGCTGATCGGGAACGAATGCCGCCAGCAACACGCTCGTGTCGACGATCACCTTCCGAACCCGGTTTCGAGTATCGAACGTTTGCCGTGGGACGGTCTGTGGTTTGCGTATAGCGAAATATCTGACTGTCTACATTTTTTCGTAGATATGTGAATAAAACACTAAAGCCCGCTGATCAGCGAAACCGCCGCATACAGACAGACCGCAAGATGCGCACCCGCACCATGGCGACCCGGTCCGCGGGCATGCGCCCGAGCAACGCCGGAAGCACCCAAACCACGATCTCCACAACCGGCCGCGAGCACATGACCGACCGCAGCGTCCTGAACGACAACAACTGATCAAGTACTGGCGGCAGTTGAACTTGACGAGTCCAGACCCGGCTCTCGATTCACAGCTCTCGTAGACGCGTGGGCGTGCTGACTAGCGATGGCCCGAGCGCTCCGCGGACTCGACAACGGCGCAGCCGCGGTGCTGATCGTCGCCAGCCTCTCACAGCTCGGGCGTTCCACCCGCGACGTGCTCGACCTCGCCGCCCGCGCCGACTCGACGGGTGGGCACTCGCGATCCTCGACTTGAACCTCGACACGGCCACCCCGACGGGCAGGTTCACGCTCACCATGCTCGCCGCGGTCGCCCAGCTCGAACGCGACCAGACCTCAGAACGCACCACAGCAGCGCTCGCCGCGAAGAAAGCACAAGGCCACCGGCTCAGGCGACCAGCCAGCGAAGCCACCCGCCTCGCCGGAGCCCTCGCTCTCGACCTCCGAACCGACGGCATGACATGGCGAGCCGTCGCCCAGGCGCTCACCGACGAGGGCTACACCACACGCGAAGGCGGACCGTGGCACCCCCCACGGGGCAGCACACACCGTCGCCCTCGACAACGACGCCGCCGACATACAGGCCCAATATGGCACCGCCCCGCGCGCTCGACCACCGCACCGACCGTCTGACATGGCGCGCCGTCGCCCAGGCGCTCACCGACGAGGGCTACACCACCCGCGGAGGCAGACCGTGGCGCCCCCCACAGCGCAGCGCGCAGCCCGCACCGTCGCCCTCGGCCGCGACGCCGCCGACAAACAGGCCCAATATGGCACCGCCCCCGACCACGCCGCCGACAGCGACCGCTGACATCGTCCCGAGCCAACACACACCCGACCCGAACCCCCGGCAGCGACCCCGCCACCGCCACCGGCCCTACGGCGCATCGGATTGCCCGTCGCGGTTGTCGCCCCAGCAGGTGATGGTGTCGTCGCTGGAGATCGCGCACGAATGACTGGCGCCTGCGGTGACGGCCTTGAACGTGCCCGACGGCGCATCGGACTGTCCGGAGCGGTTGTCGCCCCAGCAGGTGATGGTGTCGTCGCTGCGGATCGCGCACGAATGCAAGTTGCCGGCAGTGACGGTCTTGAACGTGCCCGACGGCGCATCAGACTGCCCGTGGGTGTTGGGGCCCCAGCATTCGATGGTGTCGTCGGTGCGGACCGCGCACGAATGCCAGTCGCCGGCGGTGACGGTCTTGAACGTACCCGACCGCGCACTAGAGCCCCAAGAGTTCCAGCAGGTGATCGTATCGTCGCTGCGCACCCCGCACGAACCAAAGCCGCCGACGGAGACGGCCTTGAACGTACCCGACGGCGCGTCGCTATAGACGTTGCTGAGGTTGTAGCCCACGCAGGTGATCGTGTCGTCGCTGCGCAGCCCGCACGAATGCCCGAGGCCCGCGGAGACGGCCTTGAACGTGCCCGACGGCACAACAGCGTTCCAGCAGGTGATCGTGTCGTCGCTGCGGATCGCGCACGAATGCAAGTTGCCGGCAGTGACGGTCTTGAACGTGCCCGACGGCGCATCAGACTGCCCCCAGCCGTTGGCGCCCCAGCAGGTGATCGTGTCGTCGCTGCGGACCGCGCACGAATGACTGGCGCCTGCGGTGACGGCCTTGAACGTGCCCGGTGCTGTGCCCGACGGCGCGTCGGTCTGCCCGCGGTTGTTGGAGCCCCAGCAGGTGATCGTGTCGTCGCTGCGCAGCCCGCACGAATGCCCGTTGCCGGCGGAGACGGCCTTGAACGCGCCCGACGGAGCGTCGGTCTGCCCGAGGTTGTTGTAGCCCCAGCAGGTGATGGTGTCGTCGCTGCGCAGCCCGCACGAATGCGCTCCGCCGGCGGAGACGGCCTTGAACGCGCCCGACGGCGCATCGGTCTGCCCGTACTCGTTCTCACCCCAGCAGGTGATCGTGTCATCGCTGCGCAACCCGCACGAATGCCCGACGGCGGCGGCGACGGCCTTGAACGTGCCCGACGGCGCATCGCTCCGCCCGCCGATGTTCTCACCCCAGCAGGTGATCGTGTCGTCGCTGCGCAACCCGCACGAATGCGAGTGGCCGGCGGTGACGGTCTTGAACGTGCCCGACGGCGCGTCGGCCTGCCCGCGGTGGTTGAAGCCCCAGCAGGTGATGGTGTCGTCGCTGCGCAGCCCGCACGAATGCACGCCGCCCGCGGCGACGGCCTTGAACGTGCCCGACGGCGCATCGGTCTGCCCGGAATTGTTGCCACCCCAGCAGGTGATCGTGTCGTCGCTGCGCAACCCGCACGAATGCCCGAAGCCCGCGGTGACGGTTTGGAACGTGCCCGACGGCGCGTCGGTTGTCCCGTCGATGTTCCAGCCCCAGCAGATGATCGTGTCATCGCTGCGCAACCCGCACGAATGCACGCCGCCCGCGGTGACGGCCTTGAACGTGGCCGGTGGTGGGCAGGTGGGCGAGTCCGGGTCGATTGTGACGGTCGGCTCACCTTTGTAGCGGTACAGGAACGTCACGAGCTGGCCCCGTTTCAGCCCGTCGTCGGGTGAGAACGTCGTCGGTGACGTGCCCGTGGTGATCCCCTCCGCCAACAGCCACGACACCGGGCCTTGTTGCCACCCCGCCACCACGTCGGTGAACGAGTGCGCCTCCGCGGAGGGCTCACCGGCCAGCCGCCACAAGAACGCCGCGAACTGGCCCCGTTTCAGCCCGTCGTCGGGTGAGAACGTCGTCGGTGACGTGCCCGTGGTGATCCCCTCCGCCAGCAGCCACGACACCGGATCCTGTTGGCCCGGATCGGTCACGTCGGTGAACGAATGCGCCACCGCCGCGGAGGGTTGGCCCTCCATGTTCCACAACCAGACCGCCATCTCACCGCGAGACGCCAACCGGTCGGGCTCGAAACAGGCACCGTCAACGCCGGTCACGTCGCCATCGACGGACCATTGCACCGGATCGGTGAAGTAACGGCCCTCGTCAACGTCGCCGTACCCCGCCACAGCACCAGCCGACGACGCGGGCACCACCACCGCCGCCGCGAGCACCAAAACCGCCAACGGCCGCCCAAACAGCGACCGGAACCTAAGGAGTCTTACAGACCCCCCCCCCCCCCGGCGAAACAACGCTCCAAGCTGGCCTTAGACCCGGACCGCAACAGACCTTTGAACGACATCTCTAATCTCCAAACCGCAAGTCAGACGAACAACGCGGAATCATAGTACCCACGGCTATGCCCACCAAGCCAGCACCGACACCCCGACCACCCGGGCATGGCACCTCAACGGGCTGGCCGACGACCCGGCGCCCCGGACCAGCGCGCAAGATCACCGACGCGGCTCTGGGCCTCGACGAGCACCTGATGTGGCGGCGGGACCGGTTCCGCACCAAGGCCTGGGCGACCGGTATCGGCGACTTCGGACGGGGTCGACTGCGCCGTGTCCCCTGTCACCTCAGGTGGGTCCCGCAACTCCGGTGGGTTTGGTGCCGGTGATGGTTAGGCGGTGCATGACTCGGCGGCTGGTGTAGTCGGGCACCGCGTAGTGCTGTACGCAGCGGTTGTCCCACATCGTCAACGTGCCAGCAGTCCAGCGATGGCGACATTGGAACGCGGGAGTGCCGACGTGCTCTAGCAGCATCGAAAGGAACGCCTCGCTCTCGGCGCTGGTGAGGCCATCGATCTTGGTGGTGAAGTTGCCGTTGACGAAGAGCGCCTTGCGGCCGGTGTCGGGGTGGACTCGCACGACGGGATGATGTACCGGCGGCCACTGTTGCTGCATCATGGCGAGGTCGACATCGGCGTTGCCGTCGGCGATGGCTCGCTTGAGCGTCTTGGTCAGGTCATGGGTGGCGGTCAACTCGCAGAGAAATGCCTGCATCTGTGGCGACAGCGCGTCGAATGCCGCGTACATGTCGGCAAAGCAGGTGTCACCGCCGAGTTCCGGCAGCATCACCGATTGAAGGATCGTGAACGACGGCGGGCACGGAAGGTAGGTGTTGTCGGTGTGCCAGGCATCAGCACCCTGGTTCTTCGGTGAGACCTGGTCGAGAACGGTCATCTCGGGGTGGTCCGGGTGTTTCGGGCCGAAGGGTGCGACGTCGATCTCACCGAGGCTCCGAGCGAAGGCCAGCTGTGCTTCTCCGCCGAGGTTTTGTTCCGGGAAGAAAAGGACTTTGTGTTCAAGAATCGCGGCGGTAACGGCTTCGATGTCGCCTGCAGTGACGCTGGCCAGATCGATGCCGGTGACCGTGGCCCCCAGCGTCGGAGTCGTCGGTACGACCCTCAACGTCACAACTCACCGATCGCTTGAAGATGGCGTTCAACCTGTTCAGCGATCTCAGAGCCGATCTCGGAACTCAGCGAACCGGCCAGCTCGGATGCACCGGCATGGCTCAGCATTTCAGGCAGACGGCCGCGCAGCTGAGCGAGCACCCAGGGTTTGACCGGCCCGTGAGCCACCTTGTCGAACTCGACAATGGTGTTGGTTCCTGCCGCCTTGTCGATGTAGTGGTAGTGCGGGTCGTCGTCGAAGGCATCGAACCGCAGGTATTCGTGGCCGTCGGCAACGACATGGACCGAGATCCCCTCGTCGCTGAATCCACCTTCAGGTGAGTGCTCATCGATCTCAGCCATGTGCTCGGCGTTTTCGCCGTAGACATCGGCGAGAGCAGCCGGATCGACTTTGCGGTATTCGATCCCGACTCGCAGCGGCGCGAAATCAAACCAGTCGGTGCTGGCTTCGTCGGGTGGGACGGGTGGAACGTTGTAGGTGGTGCCGACCATTTCAGCTCCCTTGCGATGCGGTGACGGGTTGGGGAATACGACTAAAGATACGACGTGCGTTGCCGTCAAGCAGAGCTTCAACGGTTTCGGGATCGAGTGCTAAATCCTGGAGCTGGCGCATTGAACTCACGTGGCCCGTGAGCGGGAACCCGGTGCCGAACAGACAGCGGTCTCGGCCGTGGCCCTTGATGAATGCGACAAGTTCGTCGGGCCAGCGCCGGGGAGGGTGGGTAGCCGTGCCGATGTACACATTGGGGAACCTTGAAGCTGCCTCGATGGTCTCGACAACCCAGGGAGCTCCGGTGTGTGACAGCACGAATCCGACGTCAGGGAACTCTGTGGCAGCCTTGGCGATGGCATTCGGATGACCGGACTCGTGGATCATGTCGCCTCCTGAAGCTCCGGCTTGCATCGTGAAGGGAATGCGGTTCTGCCAGCACAGTTCGTAGTACGGCCAATAGTCGGGGTGGTCGAAGGGCCGGTCCCAGCTGTGGGTGTGGGTGTGCAGGCCCACGCACCACTGCGCGTCGACGGCTTCGGCGGCAGCTGCGAGGTCCGCGGCGCCCGCATCGGGGTTGACGCTGAACACCCCGACGAACCGCCCTGGATATGTCGCAACCAGGCTGTTCAGCTCAGATTCACGCAGCGCGTAGTGGGCGAACTCGGTGAGCGCCGGGTCGTCTTGGTCTCCGCTGAGTTCCGCTTCTAGTTCACATACGGGCAGCACGACGGTATCGACGCCCACCCGGTCCAAGCGCTTCACCATCTCTGCTGGTTCACAAAAACCGTCTTCGAAGTCGCCGCCGCGAGTACGGATGCTCAGACTGTCACGGGCGATCACCTCTGTCCAGAGCACCTCCCGGTCGGGTGTGAAGGCGTTGCACCAGTAGTCGATCATCGGTTGTCACGGAACCGGATGAGCTTGGCGGCAGTACCGAATCCGGTCAGATGGTCGAGCGATCCGGGGGTGACCACTTCGGCTCCGATCCGCACACCGGTTGTTTGGTGGAGTTGTGTGGCAACTCGATCGGACAACGTTTCGAAATCGGTCGGATCGGCTTCACTCACGATCTTCACGGTCATTTCGTCTCGGTTGTTTGATCGGTTGGCCACCACGAAGTAGTCGTCGCCCACGCCCGGGACGCTCATGGCAATCTCACCCAGTGCTTCGGGCCACACGTTGACTCCACGGAGTTTCACCATGTTGTCGCCGCGCCCTGCGAAGGGGGCCATCTTGCGCAGCCAGCTTCCGCACTCACACCGGCTCCGGGGATAGAGCGCTGAGAGGTCCATGATGTTGTAACGGATCTGCGGGCTGCCGGTCTTGTAGATCTCGGTGATGCACACCGCGCCCTGCTCACCGTCGGGCAACAGATCGCCGGTCTCGGGATCGACGATCTCCACGATGAAGGCGTCTTCGAAGATGTGCAGGCCGTCGCCCGCGGCGCATTCGATGGCGACCCACTGCACTTCGTGGAAGCCGTACGAGTCGTAGACGGCCGCACCGAACGTTTCGCTGAGCCGTTGTTTGTCACCGATGTTGGGCAGCGCTCGCAGTTGCAGGTCCTCGATGGGGTCGATTCCCATTTGGCGGGCGGTTTCGGCAAGGTGCAGCAGGTAGTCGCCGGTGGTCAGGATCGCTTTTGCTCCGTATTGCACCGCCAGCTCGATTTGTTTGCGGGTCGGGGTCACGTTGCCGGTTCCGGTGCTCAGTACTACACAGTTGAGCCAGCGGTAGAGCGCTTCGTCCATGGCGTGGGCCCCGTTGTGGGTGGAGTAGGCCCAGGCGTTGAGCACCACGTCTCCGGGTCGAATCCCTTGCATGTAGAGCGCTCGTGCGCTGAGGATCGCGCCGGCTTCGCGGTCCCAGGCGGTGTAGAGCGTCGGTCGGGACACGCCGGTTGTGCCGCCGCTCATGTAGACCCGCATCGGTTCCTGCACAGCCTGCTCGACGCTCACTCCCTGGTAGTCGCCGTAGGGCGGGTCGGCTTCGATGCTCTCGCGGATGTCGTCGACGGTGTAGCTCGGGAGTCGGCTGAGATCGTCGAGCGAACGGATATCGGTGGGGTTGACTCCGGCGGCATCCCAGCGGCGCCGAAAGAACGGCACTCCGTAGGCGGCTCGGGCGCGGCCTTGCAGCCGGGCCAGTTGTTTGTCGGCGATCGTTTCCGGTTCGTCGAGATAGACGGTCTCGAGGTACTCCGGGGGTGGCGGGAGCCGTGTTGTGAGCAGGTCGTAGTCGACCGCTTCATGGGGTCGACGAACCTGATTCATTGCGGAACTAGCTCGGTGGCCTCAATGAACTTCGTCGGCAGGTAGTCGTCGGGGAAACGGTAGAAGTCGACGGAGTTGTCCCAGAGGATTTTGCGTTTGCTCTCGGTGCTGATCAGTTCCGGTTCGAGATCGAGGAAATACTGGACTGCGTCCGGGTATTTGGAGTCCGGGTGCGGGAAATCGCTTTCCCAAAGGATGTGGTCGTCTCCCAACCAGCGGATGACATCGGCCACAAAGGGGTCTTCGCATTCGGTGCTGATCCAGCAGTTGCGTTTGAAATACTCGGTGGCGGTCATGGTGAGATAGCCGCATTCGGCCTCTCCCGCCATCTCCAGGTGTTCATCTATGCGATGCAGCCAGGACGGAAGCCACCCACAACCGGCTTCCTGGTAGGCGCAGCGCAGCTTGGGGAAGCGCTCGAACACTCCTTGAACGATCATTGAGAGACAAGCGTTCTGGGCTTCGTGGACATGCACGACGGTGTGCCATTCAGTGAAGGTCTTGAAGCGGTCGACGCCTTCGGTCTGGGCGTTGAGGCCCATGAACTCGTGGGTGGCGAAAGCGCAGTCGAGGTCTTGCAGCAGTTCGTAGATGGGGTCGTAGTAGCGGTCACCGAGTTCTCGGTGGTTGGTGTGGTTGGGTCGGGTCCAGAAGCAGCGGGTCCCGAGGTGGTCATAGGCGTACTGGATCTCTTCGATCGCTCGGCTCACATCGTTGAGGGGGACCGGGCCGGCGGTCATCACGCGCCCGCCTGAGGCTTCTCGCATGTCTGCGCCCCAGTGGTTGTAGGCCCTTGCCATCGCCGCTTGGAGTTCGGGGTCGATACCGGCGAGCCACATGTCGTATTCGGGTCCGTAGATGACGCAGCAGTCAACGCCGTCGATTGCGAGCGCTTTGGCTACCCGATCACCGGTGAATCCGTCGGTGGCGAGTTCACCGTACTGGGCGACCATGTCTTCATAAGTCCAGTTGATCGCTTTCTGAAACTGCCCGTAGAGGCTCACGTCGTGTTGGCTGTAGCGGCCGTCGACCAACACCGGGTTGTAGGTTTCGAGTCCCGCCGGGTTGCGGCGGTCGAGTCGATGTTTGAAGCGTTCGGGTAAATACGTTTGCCACAGATCGGCTGGGTAGACGACATGTGCGTCCGCATCGAACACTTTGAACCCGTGGCGCATGATCGTTTTCTCCTACTTGAGGTTGGTTGCGGCGTCGGCGGTGCGAGCCACAAAGAAGCGCACTCCCTGCTCGCCGGCAGTGAAACCGTAGAGGTGGCCTGCGGGGATGACGGCGGTGTCTCCGGCGTTCAGCACCGTCCCGTTGGTCACTTCCACGCTGCCGTCGAGGATCACCATGATCTCGTTGATGTCATGGGTGTGGGGAGGGACACAGAATCCTGGAGGCATCTCGGAGATGTGGCTGTGGAAACCGTGCTCGCCGGTGGTGAGTCGGCTGCGCCGGGCACCGAGAGCGTCTGCTTGGGCGGCGAGCGCGGCTACTTCGGCCTTTTGATCAGCCGCGGTTTCCCACTCCAGCCGATCCAAATGGCGAAAGATCGGTCCTTGTTTCATCTGTGAAGAATGGCCTGCTTTGCGCCGACGCGCCAGATCCGCGTTCGGTTCTTACTGGTAGAGGTGTGAGGCGCTGCCCATCGGTACGCGGCCCGGTTCGGGGTTGGCCACCAGCACTTCGCATTCCATCTGGTCAGGATCGCGGAAGAACAGGCTGAGTTTGCGACCGAAGTCAGTAACGGTGCCGTCGGTTGCCCCTCCAGCCATCAACCGGGTGCGGATCTGATCGAAGTCGTCGAGGCTGGCCGCGTGCAGACCGATGTGATCGAGCCGTCCCCGTCCGAACATCGGTGTCTGCTGGTCTGCCTGTTCGTTGCCGTCGATCTCGAAGACGTTCAGCTCTGTCGCCGGTCCGATGTTGATGACGGTCATGCGGGGTCCGCCCGGGAACTCCTCACCGTCGCTTTCCACGGTCGCCCCGAACATGTCGATGTAGAAACTCTGGAGCCGATCGGAGTCATTGGTGATCACGGCCACATGGTCGAGCCCTGAGGTGAGCATTACTGCCGTCCCTTCTGGTCTTGGAGGTGTTCCGCCGACTCTACCGAGATGCCGGCTGTGCGGCTAACCTTTCGCTATTCGGTCGGCTCAGGTTCTTTTTGGGGCGACGGCAACCGATGCAAATAGTGATCGGAGGTGATTCATGGAACTGTACGAAATCGATTTGGGCAACATCATGGAGTTCTGGACTCGTCCAGAAGCAGAGGTGCAGCAGGCGTTCGCTCTGTTGAGGGCTACCGATCCGATCCGTTTCTGCGAGGAGCGCGACTACATTCTCGACGGCGAGGTGATCACCCACGCCGGGCCGGGATTCTGGGCGATCACCCGCCACGCCGACATTGTTGAGGCCAGTCGCCGCGCCGATCTGTTCTGCTCGGGTAAGGGCACCCAGATCACGGATCTACCAGTCGAGTTCAACGAGTTCCTCGGCTCGATCATCAATATGGACGATCCCCGCCATGCGCGTCTGCGGCGGTTGGTGTCCCGAGGATTCACGCCTCGCACGCTGGCCCGTGTGGAGGAACAGGTGGCGCGGATAGCCGCTGAGATCGTCGACGATCTCGCTGAAGTGGGTGAATGCGATTTCGTGCCCGAAGTGGCTGCCCGACTGCCGCTGCAGATCATCTGCGAGATGATGGGTATCCCGCCGAGTCTCTACAAGGATGTGTTCGACCAGAGCAACATCTTGTTGTCGGCAGGCGACCCCGAGTACGTCCCGGAGGGAACGAACGCGCTGGAGGCCTTCTTGAATGCGGCTGCGTCTCTGGCTGGGATCATGACCGAGTTGGCGGCCTTCCGGACCGGCGAACCCTCAGACGACATCACTTCCGCGCTGGTCCATGCCGAGATCGACGGCGAGCGGCTCACACACCAGGAGTTGGCTTCGTTCTTCGTGCTGTTGTGTGCGGCCGGTAACGAGACCACCCGCAACGCCATCAGCCACGGGTTGGTGGCTCTCACCGAACATCCTGAGCAGCGCCAGTGGTGGCTCAGCGATCTCGAGGGCAACACCCCGAGCGCAGTCGAAGAGATCGTTCGCTGGTCGACACCGGTGATTCATTTTCGGCGCACGGTCACCACCGACGGCGCGCGACTCGGGGACCATGAGTTCTCCAAGGGCGAGAAGGTGGTGTTGTGGTACAACTCAGCCAACCGCGACGAGGCGGTGTTCGAACATCCCGACCGCTTCGATCTGAGCCGGTCCCCCAACGATCACATCGGCTTCGGCGGACCGGGTCCGCATTATTGCCTGGGTGCTCACTTGGCGCGACGGGAGATCGGTGTGATGTATCGCGAGTTGCTGGGGCGTTTCCCCAATATCGGAGCCACGGCCCCGCCTGAACGCTTGCGCTCCAACTTCATCAACGGCATCAAACACCTGCCCTGCTCGGTTAGCTAACAGAGCTGGCTGGCTTGATCTAGCCGGAGCGGACGATGAGTTGGAACTCTACGATGCCGTGATCTGCTACCGACACCACGATCGGCGCACGCGGTGGGGTAATGCCGAAGTCTTCCCAGAAGATCTCAGTCGACCCGATTATGAGACCGATGCCGGGTTCGACGATTGTGGCTTGCAGAAAAAAGGCCACTTGATTTGTGGTGCCCTTGACGGTCAGGTCGCCAACCAAGTTGACAAAAAGCGTCGAACCTGATTCCAAGGCCTCAGTGTCGAGCTGCATTGGTTCGGTGAGCACGAACATCGCAGTCGGGAAGTCGCCGGCACCGACAGCGCCACGAATGGCATTCTCGCGGCGGCCGTCGTTGGACACGATCGTTGTCATGTCGACGGTGATTTCAGCGGCGGCAAGTGTTCCGTCTTCGATTGTGAGTGAACCCGTCACGCCACCGGTGCGTCCCACGGCTGTGACATCGCCAACCGTCAGTTCCTCTTCCACACGGAAACCAGCAAAAGAGCCGCTGGCCGTGTCAAAATCGAAGTCACCGAACTCATCGTCAACCGTCCACGTACCGTTGGCGGGACCACCGGTAGGACTCTGGTCGGCTCTCAACTCAGCTTCTTGATCATCTGATGGTTCAGGATCGGCCTCAACCTCTGTAGCTGTGTCATCGCCCGAGGGCGAGGGCGCATCGTCTGAGTCGTCATCGGTGGCTGCGAGGTCTTCTTGGAGTTGCTCCAGACCTGCTTCGGTGCTTACTGCTTCGGGTGCATCGTCACCGAAGAACAGCAACCAGAGTGCTACGACTACCGCCGCCAAAACCACCAGAACCCCAGTTATCAGCCATTTTTTCTTCACGCCATCTCCTTGGCCACTTGGCGACATGCCTCAATCGTGGCGTCGAGTTCGGTATCAGTGTGGGCCAGTGATGTGAACACTGCCTCATAGGCACCCGGAGCGAAAGCCACACCACGGATCAGCATCCCATGGAAGAACCTTTGGTACATGCCGTTGTCGCAGATCGCCTTGGCGGACTCAAAATCTGTCGGGGGGTCGCTGCCAAAGAACAAACCCAACAGCGGCCCCGCCCGCGGTACGCAAGCCTCAACACCCGCGTCGTCGAACGCTGCGGTCAAACCTGCCTGCAAATACGCCGAGATTTCGGTAAGCGCGCTGTAGGAGTCGGGGGTCAACTGTTCGAGAACTGCCAGTCCTGCCGCGGTGGCCAGCGGATTGCCCGACAAAGTGCCCGCCTGATACACGCTTCCCAACGGGGCGAGGTTGCTCATGATCTCTGTTGAAGCACCGATCGCTCCCATCGGCAGACCACCGCCGATCACCTTGCCGAAACACCAGATGTCGGGACTCACGCCGTACCACTCGGCCGCTCCCCCATGGCAAAGGCGGAAACCGGTGATGACCTCGTCAAAGATCAGCAGTGCCCCGACCTCATCGCAAGCCTGCCGAAGGCCCTCAAGGAAACCGGCTGCGGGCTCTATGAGACCCATGTTGGCAGCGATCGGTTCGACAACGACCACTGCAACCGTTTCGTCAAGTTCTGGAACAACGTTGTAGGGCGCCACCACGGTGTCGCCTACCGCGCCGGTTGTAACGCCTGACGAACCGACCAAACCTTGCTGGGCAACTCCCGACCCGCCTGCTACCAGCAAAGCATCGCTATGGCCGTGATAGTTGCCGGCGAATTTCACTATGCGATCACGCCCAGTTGCTCCGCGCGCCATGCGAATAGCGGTCATCGTCGCTTCGGTGCCGCTGGACACGAGCCGCACCATCTCCAAACCAACGACGCGGCGAGTGATCTCTTCGGCTAGGCGAACCTCGGCCTGCGTCGGCGCACCGTAGCTTGTGCCCAGAGCCGCTGCGGTTTGCACCGCTTCGGTTACAGCCGGGTGGGCGTGACCAAGAATCGTCGGGCCGTAGCTTTGGACGTAGTCGATGTAGCGGTTTCCTTCGACGTCGTAAACATAGGGACCGCTCGCTCGGGCAACGAAATACGGTGTCCCGCCCACCGACCCGAAGGCCCGCACCGGCGAATTGACACCTCCGGGGATGACTGCCTGAGCGCGGTCGAACAGCGCGCTGTTGGAAAGGTCGCTGCTCACTGGAGTCGCTCGGCAAGCAAACGTGCGAAGTAGCTGCAGACCAGATCTGCCCCGGAGCGCTTGATAGCCAGAGTGTGCTCTAACGCCACCGCTTCAAGTTCCAACCAGCCCAATTGCGCGGCGGCGTGAACCATCGCGTATTCGCCGCTCACGTGGTAGGCCGCGATGGGAATGTCGAACTCGGCTCGGGCACGAGCGATCACGTCGAGATACGGCAGAGCCGGCTTGACCATCACGATGTCCGCACCTTCAGCGATGTCTTCGCGAATTTCTTCGGCTGCCTCTCGGGCATTGGCCACATCTTGCTGGTAGCCGCGTCGGTCACCTCCACCGACAATGGTCACGTCGACCGCGTCACGGAAAGGGCCGTAGAGAGCGGTCGCGTATTTCGCGGAGTAGGCGAGTATGGCGATTCGTTCCAAATCTGCTTCGTCGAGGGCTTTGCGGATGGCTGCTACTTGCCCGTCCATCATTCCCGAGGGTGCCACGATGTCGACACCGGCTTGTGCCTGGGCGACAGCGACTTGCGCATAGAGCTCAAGGGTGGCGTCGTTGTCTGGCTGACCGCTGGGGTCCAGCACGCCACAATGACCATGATCGGTGTACTCGTCAAGACACAGATCGGCAATCAGTACCATCTCGTCGCCATGGTCCTCACGCAGCTCAGCGAGGGCGACTTGCACAATGCCATCGGGGTTCCAAGCTTCTGATCCTTCGGCGTCTTTGCTTTGCGGGATCCCGAAGAGCACGACCGCGCCGACGCCAAGGTCTCGAAGTTGGCTCACTTCGGCTCGCAGCGACTCTCGAGTGTGCTGGTAATGGCCGGGCAACGACGAGATCGGCTGCGGTTCGTCGATGCCTTCCCGCACGAATAGCGGGGCGATCAGGTCATCGACATGAAGATGGGTTTCGGACACGAGGCGCCGTAAAGCGGGAGTTCGGCGCAGGCGGCGCAGGCGGCGTTGAGGAAACGGCACCCTGCAAGGTTAGGGCCTAGCGGGACCAGAGCGAAGCGAACCGGAGCGAACAGCGCGAAACGAACCGGAGCGGAAAGCACCGCGCCGTTA
This sequence comes from Candidatus Aldehydirespiratoraceae bacterium, assembly GCA_965198315.1. Lineage (GTDB taxonomy): Bacteria > Actinomycetota > Acidimicrobiia > Acidimicrobiales > Aldehydirespiratoraceae > VXYK01. Next base: position 392,494 of record OZ240616.1, read on the forward strand.
GAACATGCGGCCCTCAATGCGGCTGGCGGCCAGCCACACCCCCATGTCGTAGATGGTCTGAGCCATCGCCTGACCAATGAGGTCCAGCTTGCGCACCTGCTCAATTCGGACAGATGCCTGCTCGAGTTCTCGCCTTGGCAAAAGTTCCCGGAAGAGACCACAAGCGTCGGCCAAGCAGATGATCACAACGTCGCGGGGGTCTGGGATCTCGTCGCTGAACAGCACACCCAAAATCCGCAGCTTCACTTCGCGTTCGGCTTTGCCGTCGATGACCGGGTAGCGACGTGACTTGAACACCCACAAGAAGCGGTCGTCTTCACGTTCCAAGATCCCCACTTCGACAAGACGGTTGAGCGCCTCCTCGCGGATCTCTTCAGCGTGTGTGGCTTCCTGTTCAACCCAGTAACGGGCGTCACGCTCCGCACCATCCCGGTCCTCAACGATTCGAGCTAACGTCGGGTCTAGAAGGCTGTCACCAACTGGTGTGTCATCAAGCAGAACCAGTCTCTCCGGGTCGGTGTCGATGCGATATTCCATCGCCAAGTCCATCAGCACTGCACCGGCAAGGATCCGGTCCAGTAGCCAACTCGGCACATGCACGAACTTCCCGTCGTCGTCACGCAACAACAGGAGAACGACTTCCTCAGCAAATCTCAACATGGTCTCTATTGACCCCCTGTCTTGTTTGATTTCGCAACTCTAGAACGAGTCCTGAGTCCGGACCGAGGTTAGCAGCCCCACATTGACCGAACTTTATCGCTCGGTTCTGGTGGCGTCGGAGCCGCAATCGGTCCCGTGGAAGTCGACGATTGCGGACACGAGTCCGCCAATGGTGTGGGGTTCGGCTACAACGCTGACCGTCAGGCCCAACCCATGTGCGGTGGCGGCTGTCGCTGGACCGATGCAGGCAACGATTTCGGGGAGGTTGTCAGGGCCGACAGCCGCATACAAATGACTGACTGTCGATGACGAGGTGAACGCCACCACATCACTTTGACGACAAGCCAAGATATCGGCGTCGCTGACCGGTACGCCGACTGTTCGGTATGCCGCTACATCGTGAACTGTCCATCCCAGCTCGCGGAGTCCTTCTGGAAGCAACCTGCGAGCTTCATAAGCGCGGGCCAATAGAACCGTCGCGTCCGGGTGGCGGGGTTGAGGAAACGATTCGAGCAGGCCTTCTGCAATTGAGGTATCCGGGACGAGATCAACTTCGATGCCCAACTCTTGGGCACGGTCGCAGGTGCCGGGGCCTATTACGGCAACAGAGACCCCCTCGGCCAGCGGTGCCAGAGCCAGAGCTTCGGAGACTTTGTTTGCGCCGTTGGGGCTGGTGATCACGAGCCAGTCATCACCGCCCAGACCGGCGAGATGTTCTCGCAAGCCAGCACCTCCATCGGCGGGGTCCACGATCTGGATCACCGGCACGACGACTGCTGTGGCGCCGAGTTCTTCTAGTGCGTCGGCAAGCCCCCCAGCTTGATGGCGGGCCCTGGTCACCACCACCCGAACACCGTCGAGGGGACGTTCAGCCATTGTCTGCCCATCGGGATTCCGCTAGCAGAGCGCGGCCTCCAGCGTCGTTGAGCAGGTAGCGGCCCACGCCACGGCCGAGAGCATCCGGGTCTGTGCCGCGGCGTTGTTCACGAACCAACCTCTGACCGTCGAGTGAGGCCAGCATTCCTACCAATTCGATATTGCCGTCACCGCCGGCAGCATCGTTGAGCACTGCAACCGCACCCGCTGGAAGCGTGCAATCACCGCCGAGTTCGTGAAGAAACGCGCGTTCGGCATCCACGACTAGCCGTGTTCTGGGATCCTCAATAGCACGCAGCGCAGCAATCGTGTCTTCGTCGTCTGCTCGGCATTCGACTGCCAGCGCACCTTGGGCAACTTGGGGGACCATCACCTCAGGATCAAGTGGTTCAACTACTTCGATGTCTAGTTCGAGGCGTTGGATAGCTGCCATGGCCATCACGATCGCGTCAAACTGTTCGGCCTTCTTCAGACGCGTTGCGATATTGCCACGCAGTTCAGAGAACTCCAGGTCCGGTCGGTGCCAAGCGAGTTGGGCGCGTCGGCGCACGGATCCGGTGGCGACTCGGGCCCCTTCACGCAAATCTTGCAGGCGGGTTCCCACCAGCGCGTCACGGGCATCACCGCGCTGTGGCACCGCCGCAAGCAGCAGCCCATCGGGTGTAGAAGACGTGAGGTCTTTCGCGGAATGAACTGCAATATCGGCGCGACCATCAAGCACCGCCTGTTGTACTTCTTTGGAGAAGACTCCCTTGCCGCCCATTGAGTGGATTGGAGTGTCTGTTCGTCGATCACCCGCTGTCGACACCGCGAGTTCTTCCAGGCTCTCAACCAGACCTGCCCCGACCAGCAGTGACGCCACATGACGGGTCTGCCACAGAGCCAAAGGGCTTTGACGTGTGGCTGCAAGCATTTTTCGCCGCCTCGCCTCAGAGATCGTAGAGATCACGCAGAGATTCAGCTAGACGATCTCCGCGGGCCCGTCCTGCAGCGTCTTTGAGATGCGTTGACGGCCCGTGCAACATCTTGTTGACTATCCGCTTGGTCAAAGTTTCGACGACCGCCAGTTGTTCGGCATTGAGGTCCGACAGTTTCGCGGTTATCCGCTCGAGTTCTGCCAACCTGATCTCGTCGGCCTGCTGACGCAACGCGCTGATCAGCGGCGCCACCTCACGTGCTGAAGTGATCGATTGGTAGCGCTGAACTTCAGCGTCGACGATCTCTACGACACTGGCCACTTCGCGGTTGCGGCTCTGGAGGCCACCATCGATGAAATCGCCGATGTCGTCCATGTTGAGCAGTGTGACTCCTTTGAGTCGGCTGGCCGCCGGGTCGACATCACGGGGAACGGCAATATCAACGATCACCAGCGGTAGATCGCCGCGCCGAACGGACATCGTTGCCACATCCGTGGCCTGCAGGATCAGTTCCTGAGCTCCGGTGGTGGTTACCAGCACCGCTGCTCGCGAAAGAGCGTCAGGAAGTTCCTCAATATGAACGGCGGTGCCGTCGCAGACCGCGGCTAGTTGCTCGGCTCGGTCATATGTGCGGTTGGCTACAACAATCTCCGAGGCGCCGGCCTTAGCCAAAGATTTGACGGTTCCTTCAGCCATCTCACCAGCACCGATCACCAATACGCAGCGCCCGGCTATGCCGCCGATACGTTCGTTGGCCATCGCCACTGCAGCTTGAGAGACCGAGGCGATTCCACGGCCGATTGAAGTCTCAGACCGGGCGCGTTTTCCCACTTCAATGGCGTGACGGAAGAGAGCACCGAGCACCGATCCGACGGCGTGTTCGGTGACGGAACAATCCCAAGCGTCCCGCACCTGCCCCAGGATTTCATGTTCGCCGACAACGGCGGAATCAAGTCCTGCGGCGACCGAGAATAGATGTCGAACAGCGTCAGCGTCGTGGTATGCGTAGAGATGGTCAGCCACATCCTCGGGGGCCAGACCTGCATGGCGAGCCAGAAACTCGCGTACATCTTGGTAACCGCCGTGGAAGCGCTCGGCGAAGGCGTACACCTCAACACGATTGCAAGTGGACAGCACCACAACTTCAGAGAGATGGTCTGCTTCCGACAACCCGCTCAGCACCTTCGGCAGTTGATCGGCAGCGACGGTCATCTGCTCAAGCTTGGCGAGCGGAGTCGACCGATGATTACAACCAATCGCAACGATCGACACAGCCAAATTCCTCAAATCCGACGCTCGAGCGGGTCGCTCGTGGCACCGTTCGATTTCCAGACCAACAAAACGGTACCGGGCTCAGGAGCTTTCGGCGACCCCGCCGGTGTCTTGTGGTTGTTGGCGTTGGAGATGGAACCCGAGAATCTGCAGTTCGGTGGAGAGATCGACGGAGCGGACGTCAATCTCGGAGGGCGCCACGAGCACCGCGGGGGCAAAGCTGAGAATCGAGCGAACCCCAGCTTCGACAAGCAGGTCCACGGTTTCCTGTGCTGCTTCGGCAGGAGTGGTGATCACCCCGATAGCGATCTGATGGGTGGCCACGACCTCAGCCAGGTGCTTGGGATGGTGCACGGTCACCCCGTCGATGGTGGCGCCGATCTTGTCGGGATCGGTGTCCACTGCGGCGACCACCGGGAACCCTCGGTCTGTGAAACCGGTGTGGTTGGCGAGCGCTCGGCCAAGGTTGCCGAGTCCGCAGACTACGACCGGCCAAGTGTTGGTCACGCCCAGAGCACGGCTGATCTCGACGATCAGATGGTCAACGTTGTAACCCACGCCTCTCGTTCCGTGCGGACCCAGATAGCTGAGATCCTTTCGGACTTTTGCGTCGTTGACACCGGCCAATTCAGCAAGGCCCAGCGACGAAACCGTTGTTGGGCCGCTCGCAGCCAACTCCACAAGGCTCCTCAGGTACACGGGCAAGCGAGCAACAGTGGCTTCTGGGATGGGTTCGTGGTCGTTCACTGACACAACCGTAGCCTTGCGAGTTACTGCCGAGTTAACGCAGTTCGCGACGCAGCACCTTGCCACCCATGCCCCGCGGGATCTCGTCGACGAAATCGATCTTGGTGGGACATTTGTAACGAGCCAACTCGTTGGCACACCATGCCACCAGTTCGTCCTCCTCCACCATGTGGCCGTCTTCGGCCACAACGAAAGCCTTCACTGTCTCTCCGCTGTGTGGGTGCGGTATCCCGACAACACCTGCTTCGCGAACCGCCGGATGGGTGACGAGCACCTGTTCAACTTCGGCTGGGAATACGTTGAATCCAGAAACAATGACCAGATCCTTGGCTCGGTCCACCAGGTAGAGATAGCCGTCGTCGTCGACCACTGCGATGTCACCGGTGTGGAGCCATCCCGCCTCATCAATGACCCTGGCGGTGGCGATCGGATCACCGAGGTACCCGCGGAACACGTTGGGGCCTCTCACTAGAACCTCACCCGGGTCACCGACGTACACATCTCCGCCATCGTCAACAAGGCGTACTTCCACGCCCGGTATTGGCTGGCCTATTGAACCGATGGGAGCGTCTGTGCCGGTCGCGAGCGTTACTGTCGGGCTTGCCTCGGTCAGGCCGTAACCCTCATAGATCCGAATTCCGAAGCGGGTCTGTGCTTCTTCCACCACCCGGTCCGGGATTGCCGCGGCACCAGAGGCGGCCAAGCGAATCGAGGAGAACGCCCCTTCTTCAACGTCTTGGAGATGGGTCAACGCCGACCACATGGTGGGTGGACCGGCCATGGTGCTGACTTGTTCTTCGACTACGAGTTCGACCATCGACACCGGATCAAACCGTTCAACCAACACGAGCGTCGCGCCGACCCAAAGCGAGACATTGAGGATCGAGTTGAGTCCCAGCACATGAAAGAGGGGAACGACACATACAGACACATCGTCTGGGCGGGCAATCTGTTCGGGTCGGGCCAGTACCTGGCGAATATTCGACGCCAGGTTGCCGTGGGTGAGCATGGCGGCTTTGGGGCTGCCTGCGGTGCCGCTCGTGAACAGCAGGGTCGCCAACTGCTCGTCGTCCCTGTCGACGATCGGCACCGGTGCGGCTCGGGCGACGGCTGCGTCGAGATCGATCGCGCCTTCGAATACTGAACCTGCCGGCACAAGGCAATGTTCAAGCGCCGCAACCTCTGTTCGGTCGAGCGTTTCCAGAGCAGCCACTCCTGCGGGGCCGGCAATCACTGCTCTGGCATTGACAACCGACAGTTCACGTTGGATCTCAGCCGCGGGTGCCTGCGGATTGAGGGGAACCGCAACCATGCCTGCTCCAATCGCCGCATACCACCCACGCACAAACCGTGTGTTCGTGCCGCAAAGAATGGCGACTCTGTCTCCCGGCTCGAGGCCGCGACCAACGAGCACACCTCGGGTGGCGGCGATCTCTTCTCGGAGTTGGCCATACGAGACGCGGTCGCTACCGGAAACGATGGCCGTGCGGCTACCGGGATGGTCTTCGAGCAGAGTGGCGAGGTTCACGGTGACGGGGTCCTTATCGAGATCACCGTAATGATGGCACGCGCTCCATCAGCAAGCCGTGGAACCTATCGGGTTGTTCACAACAACAGGAACTGCAACGCTGAGGCACCCAGAATCAGGACCAGCAGGATGACAACGACGATGGTGGTTCCGCTTCTCATTGGGAGCGTTCCTTTCTTTGGATCTCGACTGCGATGGTCGCACCGCCTTGTTGCGCTTGTGTTTGGGCTGTGCTGGGGTCGGTTGCTGCTAGGCGAACCTCGTCGCCTTCGGCCAGGTCGAATTCGCTTGCAGATGATCCTCGCGCGATCGCCAGTGAAAGCAAACCACTGGAGTCGACCATCAGGCCTGCTCGACCGGTGGGGATCTGGTCGTATGCCTCGGTTCGCATCCCGATTCTCTCCGTGTTCGGCATGACAACCAGCATTGTTGTACCGAAGCGGTCAACGTCGACGGGATCGACGTTCAACTGGCAGTTGCCGAAGCGGTCGATCCACAACACTTCGGCCACGAGTTCGTCGCCGTCTTGGTGGCTTACCGGCAGCACACCGGGTACCAGGCCGGCGGGGTCGATATCTTCTCCGAGTTCTTCTGGTGGAACCCCATTGCACAGGTGCGCTGCAGCCGGCGCGAACACGTCACGGCCATCGAAGGTTGCACCTCCAGCCAAGGGCACGCGGTGGTCTTGCGATGTCAGTTCGATGGCCCGTGTGGCACCGCCCACGAGACCGACCGCCGGGGCCAACAGCCCGTTGTCGGGTCCGATCAGATAGGACGCTCCGTCGCCGACTTCGATTGCGACCGCTCGTCGCTGGGTTCCCACACCCGGGTCGACTACCGCCACAACCACGCCGGGGCACAGATAGTTGGCGGCTCGGGCGAGGGCCAGACCTCCGGCTCGGGTGTCGTGCGGGGTTATTCCGTGTGTGACATCGATGATCGCGACGTGCGGGGCGATTGAGCGGATCACCGAGTGGACTACGCCCACGAATTCGTCTTCGTGCCCGTAATCGGACAGGAACGAGATGGTGTCGAATCGGGCGGTCACGACGACGTCAGCTTCCGAGTTCGCGTGATCTCTGTGTGGCTGCCCGCACAACCCTGCCTACGAGTTCGACCAGATCGGCTTCGACAAACACGGCCAAGCCCGCTGCGGTGGTGCCTCCCGGTGAGGTGACGTTGCTGCGCAGTACTGCCGGGTCTTCACCCGATTCTGAGAGCAGTGTGGCCGCCCCCAGAAGGGTTTGACGGGTGAGGGCATCGGCTACTTCGGGAGCTAAGCCTTCGGCGATTCCGGCTGCGGTCAGCGCTTCGGCTAGGTGAAACAGATAGGCGGGGCCTGATCCGGACAGCCCGGTGACTGCGTCTAGGTCGCTTTCAGCGACGATTTCGACGGTGCCGACCGCGCCCATGATGCTGGACGCCCAATCAAGATCGTCTGGACCTGCCGCAGCGCCTTCGGCGATGGCCGCTGCTCCTTTTCCGACCAGCGCCGGAGTGTTGGGCATAGCGCGCACAACCACCGTGCCGGCCGGCAGCTGCGCTTCGATCACCTCGGTCCGCACACCCGCGGCGATAGACAGCACTCGGCTGACTCCGGCTTTTGCCAAACCCCCCAAGACCGCGGCTACCACATCCGGTTTGACGGCGATCAGCGCGTCGATTTCGTCAATCGGTTCGGTCCCGATCGACATCGTCGGGTGTTCTGCCGCGAGCAACGCCCGGCGCTCGGCGACAGGCTCTACGACATGCAGTTCGTCGGCTGTCGCCCAGCCGCGATCGACCAGTCCCCCTAGTAGCGCCTCGGCCATTTTGCCGCCACCAATCATCTGCAGCTTCATCCGACGCACCGTAGCCCACCAGGCCTCGTTTCATTGGCAGTTTGGCCGCTGGGCAGTAGCGTGCGCGTATGCATGGAGGGGACTTGTTGGCTGGGTCGTGTGCGTCAACCGGTTCGATTGCTTGTGTGGGCTTGGATCCTCGGCCGGAGCTCATTCCCGGTGAGATCGTCAGATCTGCGGTCGCGCAGAGTGATGACCCGCGCCGGCAGGTGGCGATTGCTTTCGAGACGTTCATGGTGTCGATCGTGCGTGCCGTGGCGGGCCATTGTGCGGCGGTGAAGCCGCAGGCTGCGTGTTACGAAGCTTACGGTTCAGCTGGTTGGCAGGTGTTGGAACGGGTTGTGGCCGAGGCTCGGAGGCTCAAGGTTCCCGTCATTGTGGATGCCAAACGCTCCGACATCGGTTCAACTGCAGTGCACTATCGACAGGGCTTGCTGACGTCTGCACCCGGGCTGGTCGGCTCCCAACAACTACCGGGGTTGGGTGCTGACTGGATCACCGGCAACCCATACCTGGGGGGTGATTCTGTCGAACCGTTGCTCGGTTCGCCTGGAGAGGGCAAAGGTGTCTTTGTGCTGGTGCGCACTTCCAACCCGGGCGCACAAGATTTTCAGGACCAGATCGTTGGCGACGATTCGCTGTTGACGGTCGTAGCGGCAAAAGTTCACGAATGGGGACAGGGGCGCCAGGGTGCTAACGGGTTTTCTGATGTTGGAGCCGTGGTCGGAGCTACTTGGCCCTCCGAAGCGGCAGAGTTGCGGGCCATTCTTCCCAACACGCTGTTCTTGGTGCCCGGGTTCGGAGCTCAAGGAGCTGGCGCCGAACAGGCTGTGGCTGGTTGCACCGCTCAGGGAACCGGGATTATCGTCAATTCCAGTAGGGCAATCCTGGGAGCTTGGCAATCAGAGCCCGACGGGACCAACCCAGTCGAAGTGGCCCGCGCCGCCCTGGACGAGATGAACCTGCAACTATCGGCCGCTCTCCCATAGAGGGAGGGGGGACCGGCGGGAACGAAGATGCACACTTCCCCGAGTACACCGCCGTCCCGCCGGGTCAATGACTAATATACATGAGACTGATTGAAACCCAACCAAAAATGGGATCAGTTTCAAATATTACGAGAAGCGGGAGGCGAAGCCGATCCGTAGGGCTGGTCTGAAGCAGAGTTCGACGGCCGCCCACAATGATCCCAAGATTCGGTCAAGTTCAGCTTCGGTCACCGCTGCTACGGGCAACGACCCGGCCAAGAACACCGCATCCTCCTCGCCGATCTCGAATGCCAGCCCGGTCAATTTGTGGTTGCGGCGCAACAGTTGGCGATAGAACTCGGCTTCGTTCTCTTCGGGTGCCGGCATCACGTAGGTCTCGAACTGCAGGGTGCGCTGACGCAGGGTGAGCCAGGCTGTCCAGACATCCTTCTCTTCACCGAGTACCCGGACGAACCAGCGGACATGGTCATCGGTATCGCGTTCCACTGCGTCGATCAGCGGATTGGACGCCGCGGCTTGTTCCAGCCAGGCGTCGATGCGCTGCTCTACGGCTGCCAGCTCGGCGGGTGTGGCGAGAGGCGACTCCATCACGCGACGTTACCGAGAGTGCCTGAGGTTCACGTGCAGTCAACCGGCACGCGAGCCGCGATGTCGTCATAGACACGGCGCAACCGTCCGGCCATCGTCGTCCAGGTGTAGGACCGGGCCGAAGTCGCGGCATTGCGTGACAACTCATCGGCGAGCAACGGTGAAGCCAAGATCGAACCAGCTGCCTCGGCAAACTCGGCCGGATCACGGCCCGCAATTCGGAATCCCGTGCGACCGTGCTCTACAAGCGTGCGCAGCCCTCCCACATCGGATGCAACAACGGGCGTTCCGCAGGCCGCTGCTTCAAGGGCCACTAGGCCGAAGGACTCCGAACGGCTCGGTACCAGACACACATCGGCAGCCCGGTAATACGTCGAAAGCAGATGGTGCGGTTGTGGCTCGACAATCTCTACCCGCTCGGCGAGGCCATTGTTGGCTATGAGCTTTTCCAACCGGGCAACTTCGGTGTCACCGTCAGTACCGCTCGCCCCTCCCACGATCAGCAGTCGAGCCTCGGGATCGTTGAGTTCGGCCAGCGCCTCAACAGCAACATCAGCGCCTTTCAATGGCTGGATACGACCGACGAACAACAGCACTGGGCCAGAACCCAGTCCGAGGGCCTGGCGTGCTCCGTGTTGTGCCCCAGCAGAGAAGAAGGCGTGGTTGACTCCTGGGGGAACGATCTCAATGCGGTCCGGGTCGGCCCCGTAATGCGACACCAACTCGTGCAACTCAGTCACGGAGTTGGCGGTGATCACGTCGGAGCAGCGGATCACATCGATCTCGGCGTCGATGCGCAGTTGCGGCTCGGGATCACCAGTTTCGGCCTTTACCCGCGCCAGCGTGTGAAAGGTCGCTACCAACGGCAAATCGAGTTCGTGTTTCAACCGGTGACCTGCAACTCCAGACAGCCAGTAGTTGGCGTGGATCACGTCGACAGGATCGCGCAGCAGGTAACCCCGAACCTGATCAGCAAAGTCATCGACAATTCCGGGTAGTGCCTCTTTGGCGAGGCCGACGGGGCCCGCTTCGATGTGCACGACTCGGAACCCGGGTTCCACATCAACAACCTCGGGTAGCGCATCGGCCCAGCGTCGGACATAGACGGTGGCATCGGCTCCAGCTTGGGCCAACGAGGAGACGAGTTCCCTGACATAGACGTTCATGCCGCCCGCGTCGCCTCCGCCGGGTTGCACCAGCGGCGACGTGTGGAGCGAAAGAACTGCGACCCGACTCACCACGCCACCTCGTAAGGTCCGCCCGCGCATGTTCGGTGGCAATCCATTTTTTGAACGATACCCAACCTTTGAGCCGACGACGCCGCAGACCCCCCAACATCAACCTCCCGAGACAGGGGGCAGCACGGCGCGTTGCCCACGCTGCGGACGGCACCGCAGACCCCTCCCCGTCAACCTCCCGAGACAGGGGGCAGCACGGCAATCTCGTCGCTGTCGGTGACGCGCTCGTCCCGCTCGGTCGGGTCGCCGTTGCGCCAGATAGCGCATGTCTCCAGCACCGCCTCGAAATCTGATCCATAGCAATCGACTGCGGCCTCAAGAATGTCGCCGACGGTGGAACCAGCGAATTCGTCGCTGCGACGCCCAGCTGCTTCCCGGGCCGAAGCAAACAATCGGATCGTGGCCATCACCAAACGCTACCGGTCAGTTTCGCAGCCTGGGGTGGTATCCCCGATCTTGTCACACGGCACCGGTACGGTCGGCGCCATCATGTTGAACGTGCTTATTGCCCGCCACGGGCAGTCGGAATGGAACCAACTCGGGCGCTGGCAGGGCCAAGCCGACCCCCAGCTTTCGGAGTTCGGATTCGCTCAGGCATCCGACGCGGCGGCGCATTGCGGTTCCTTCGACGCGATCATTTCAAGCAACCTTCAGCGAGCCAGCCAAACGGCCGTGGTGATCTCAGAAGTCACAGGTATCGGCCCCGTGCTGATCGACGACTCTTTCTCAGAACGCGATGTCGGTTCATACCAAGGGTTGACCCGCGAAGAGATCGACGAACGGTTCCCCGGTCAACTCGACGCCGGTGTCTGGCCCGAGGGTTGGGAACCCGACGAGTCGGTATTGCGGCGTGTCTTAGAAGGACTGGAGAGGCTACGCCGGCAGTGCGAAACCGGCGATGTGCTCGTTGTCGCCCACGGTGGGGTCATCTACGCCCTGGAACGCCAATTCGGCAACGAATACAACCGGATCCCCAATCTCGAAGGCCGTTGGTTTCACCACGACGGCACAAGTTGGCACCTCGGCGAGCGGGTAGCGCTCACCCAAAAAATCACACCTCAAAAACAGGATCTGATCCTATGACCGACATTCCATCCTCGAATTTCATGTCCTCGCGCTACCCGATAGAAGTCATCCGCAGCGACCGCAGAGTCAAAACCGTCTCCGCCCGCATCGTTGAGGGGGTGATCCGAGTACGGATCCCCTCTTGGATGACTTCACGGGATGAAGCCGAGTATGTCAGCGACATTGTTGACCGCATCGAGAGACAGCGACGCTCCCACGGAATCGACCTAGCAAGCCGCGCTCGGGTGCTGGCAGAAAAGTTCGATCTGCCACTACCGACTTCGATTCGCTGGTCCAAGACCCAACGACAGCGATGGGGTTCCTGCTCCCCCCACAGCGGTCACATCCGCATCTCCGACCGACTCGTGGATGTGCCTCCCTGGGTGTTGGATCATGTGATCGTGCATGAACTGGCGCACCTTGTGGTTCCCAACCACTCCCCGGCCTTCGACGCGTTGGAGCAGCGCAACCCTCTGACGGAACGGGCTATTGGATACCTGATGGCCCTGAACGATCGAACTGACCCGGTTGCCACGCTCTCCCCCGTGGCTGATCTCCCGGCGCAGGTCGACACCAGCGGTTTACCTCAGGCCGGCTAGCTCCTCTGACCCAACCCCGTGATCCGGCGAAGTGCTCGATGTCGGCTGGACTCTTCCGGCTAGCCAGGCAGCCTCGGCGTGGCCCATTGGTGTGCTGGGAGGCGCGTCGGTCCATTCCCAGAGTTCCTCAGAAATCCTCCTCCAATTGGCCCTGGCTCCCAGTTTCCCCAGGATGGAGAACAAGCCGAGGTTGATGCGCTGAATCAGGGCGAACGTGGGCGGCACGTTGGTGTGCTTCAAAATCGCATGGGTCTTGGCATCGAAGGTTTGACGGAGGAGCCCGGCGCTGTAGTCGGAGGTGAACGTGACAGGGGCGTCGTCGAGGATCATCTCGTAGTAGGCAGCAAACCAATCAAAGATTTCCTGATCCTCAAATGGCGCATCCGCCCGCAGCACTTTCACCTCCTCCGCAGTGCTGCGGAATTCGGCGGGATCCCGTCGAATCATTGCCCGAATCAGCCGGGCGAACTGCTCTACTTCGGTGGGTTCGAAGTGTTTCACCAGCCCGAAATCGAGGAAAGCGATGCGGCCATCGTCGGCTAGCAGATAGTTGCCCGGGTGGGGGTCGCCGTTGAACACATGCAGGCGGTTCAAGCTGCGAAACACGAAACGGTAGACAACTTCAGCGACTCGCTCCTTCACCTCGTCCGTTTCGTCATAGACGGTCTCAAACGGTCGTCCGGCAACATATTCGGTGGTCAGAACTCGATCCGTGGAACGCTCCGGGTCAACATCAGGTACCCAAATATGGGGGTGGCCGCGGTAGTAGTCGGCGAAGAGCATCTGGTTCGCCGCTTCGTGGTGATAGTCGAGTTCTTCGCTGATGCGAGCACGAAGTTCGGCCACTAGGTCGTCGGGGTGAAGCCCCGGGTAGACCATGCTCAAGAGCCTGGCGAGGGTTTCGCTGTTGTCAAGATCGGCCGCTATGGCTTGGGCGATCCCCGGGTACTGAACCTTCACCGCCACTGCCTTCCCTTCAGTGGTGATGGCTCGGTGAACTTGGCCGATCGAAGCAGCGGCTATTGGTTCTGGATCGATTTCTGCGAACACCTCGTGGAGCGGACGGCCCAGTGCCCGTTCGATCTCGGTGAGGGCCAGATCCGAGGGCATCGGTGGGGCGCCGCTGCGCAAGCTGGCGAGCGCTCTACTCATCGCGGGTGGCATACCTTCGTCGAGGTAGCTCGCCATCTGACCGAGCTTCATCAACGCGCCCTTCATTTCTCCAAGGGCTGCCACGACATCTTCGGCTTCACGACGTTCGAGGTCAGCTTGCAGACGACGCCGTGACCCGTCGGCAGCTAGTTTCAGGCGCGCCTTGGTCATGCTCCTGTCAAAGGCGCGGCGAACCATCAGTCGCGCCATCTCAGCGCGGCGCTGGGCTCGGCTCAACGCCGCGATTGGCGAGGTTGCCGACCGCTGGGGGCGTCGAAAACGAAACACGCCCGCGACCACGGCCAACAGAGCAACCAGGGTCAATCCTCCGCGTCGCATCTCGGTTCAGTTCTCGTCGGGAAGGTCCGGGCTCTCGAGCCGTTCCGCCAGTTCTTCTGCTCGTTCCAGTTCATCTTGGTCGAGCGCTTCGAGCACTTCGTCCACCAGATCAAGCGCGGCGCTTGCGCCGATGACTTCCGCATCGGATCCGCGAGAATCCGCGGATCCGCGTTCGCTGGAGCTGGCGGCTGTGCTTTTGCCGATGACTTCCGCATCGGCTGTGCTGGCGCCAATGACTTCCGCATCGGCTGTGCTTTTGCCGATGACTTCCGCATCGGATCCGCGGTCACCCTCGGGGACGGGTGTTGTGGGGTCTTGGTCGGGGTTTGGTGGGGGGGTCGTGTCTGGGGAGGGTTCGTCGGGCATTAGGGGTGAGGGTAACCAACCCGAACCGCGCTTTTTCGTTCGGCCCGATCTGACATGTGCTCGCGGGGCGCGGCAGGCTACGGCAATGAATACCCGCCACCCCCACGCCGGCCAGCCGTTCACTGATGATGACGCTGCTATTGCCGCGGCTCTCGAAGAGGTCAGCATCCCCACCCTGATGTGCACGATGGTCCACATCACCGGGGATCTCAGTTGGATCCGCGGTGATATCAAACCTGCCGGCTTGTTCCTCAACGAGTACCAGGGCTACATGGATGAAGAGTCCAAAGCTGAGGTGCGGCGCAGTGCCCTGCCTGAGATCATCGCCTACCGCGACCGCGGCTGTGTCTTGGCTGAGCCACAGCTGGATGCTGATCTTCTGCACGAAATGATGAATTTCATCGGGGTTGCCGAGATCCCGGGGGAAGTCGTGCCGATGATGCTCGACGAGATGGGACTCGGCGACACCGATGTGAACCGCATTGATTGGTCCGAGCAGATTTCAGATGACGTCAAGAGAGCCTTCCCGGTCGTGGTGATCGGTTGTGGTCAGTCGGGCCTGTTGGCCGGCATTCGTCTGAAAGAGGCCGGTCTTCCCTTCACGATCCTCGAAAAGAACGGTGGACCTGGTGGTACCTGGTGGGAGAACCGCTATCCGGGAGCCCGGGTTGATGTCGGCAGCCACTTCTACTGCTACTCCTTTGAGCCCTCGGACCATTGGACGGAGTACTTCTCTCAACAACCCGAACTGCAGCAGTACTTCGTCGACGTGATGAAGCGCAACGAAATCACCGATCACTGCCGCTTCGACACCGAAGTCGTCGGAGCCACTCTCGACGAGTCCACAGGAATCTGGACCGTTGAGATTCGTACGGCCGACGGTGTCGAGGAGTCGCTGCCCGCCCGTGCGATCATTAGCGCCGTCGGTTCCCTGAACCGCGCGAAAATGCCTGAAATCGACGGCATCAGCAACTTCGAGGGGCCGTCGTTTCACTCCACTCGCTGGGACCACACGGTCGACATCACCAACAAACGGTTCGCTCTGGTCGGAGCCGGAGCGAGTGGCTTTCAGATTGCTCCCACCATCGCCGATCAGGTCGAACATCTATCGATCTTTCAACGTACGGCTCAATGGATGTTCCCCAACCCGAACTACCACGAGAAAGTACCCGAAGGGCAGAAGTGGGCGATCCGCCACCTGCCGTTCTTCGGGCGCTGGTTCCGGTTCTTACAGTTCTGGCCGGGTTCTGGAGGAGATCTGAGCAGCAGTCGTATCGACCCTGACTACGACGACAGCGACGGATATGCCATCAGCGAACGAAATCTGGCAACTCGAGGTTTCTTTGAGGGTTGGCTACGGCAACAGGTCGGCGACGACGAGGAACTGTTGGCCAAGGTCATTCCCGACTATCCAGCGACCGGAAAACGGACTTTGCAGGACAACGGATCGTGGCTCGCTGCGTTGACCCGCGACGATGTCGACCTCATCCGCACCGGTATTGAGCGCATCGAGCCGACCGGCGTGCGCACAACCGACGGCGAGCTGCACGAGATCGACGTGATCTGCTACGCAACCGGATTTCACCACAACCGTTTCCTGTGGCCGATGGACATCCGCGGGCGCCGAGGCAAGCTCCTCAATGACTACTGGGGCGAGGAACCGACCGCCTATCTCGGAATAACCATCCCGGAGTTCCCCAACTTGTTCTGCATGTACGGACCAGGCACCAATCTGGCTCACGGCGGAAGCCTCATCTTCCACTCCGAATGCCAGATCACCTACATCATGGGGTGCTTGGAACAGCTTCTCGACGGGGACCACCGTCTGATGGAACCCCGACCGGAGATACACGACGCCTACAACGCTCACCGCAAGAGAGAGATCGACCAGATGGTCTGGAGCCACTGGTCGATCCCCCACACGCATTACAAGAACGCCAACGGCGACGTGTTCACCCTGTCGCCCTGGCCGATCCATACCTACCAGCAGTGGACCAAGGCCCCCGACTCCAGCGAATACACCTTCACTTGAGAACTGAGCGCACCTGAGAGCCGAGTCACCTGACGATTCTTGCTTGGCGGGCGTCACAGGCTGTGTCGTAGGGGTCGTCTATGCTCCAAACAATCCACGCTGGGATCGGAGGTGATCGATATGGCGGTGATCGAAACCACGAGAATCGTTACAGGTAGGCTCGACGCGGCCAACAATTTGAGGCACCTGGCCGACTCTCTGAACGAGGAGTTGGAACAGATCACCGACCGGGTCCGACGGTCTGGCATAGGGCAGTTCACGACTCCTTCTGATGTCGCTCGCACCATCGCATCGCTAGTTGAACCCACCGGTCAACCACTCAGAGTGATCGACCCCGGTGCCGGAACTGGCGCATTGATGCTCGCCTTGATCGCCGATTTCATCGAACGAGGCATCGAAGTACCGATAGAAGTTGACCTCATCGAGACCGACTCCACCGCGATCAATCTGTTGCAAAGAGCCGCACAAGCGGCGCGAGTAACCGCGGACGCCTACGGGATACCGCTCGAAACTCGGATCGTCGAACGCGACTTCTGCGACATCTCCGACTGGGCAGGAGACCGCCGGTTTGATATTGCGATCATGAACCCCCCGTACATGAAACTCAACTCTCGAGATCCTTGCCGCCGGATGGTTCTTCGTCGCCACGGTTTCGACTGCCCCAACCTGTATGCCGCGTTCCTCGCGGTCGCAACTGACCTGTTGCAAGACGGCGGCCAACTTGTCGCCATCACACCTCGGTCCTTTACCAACGGTCTCTACTTCACAAAATTCCGCAAGGAGTTGATGAGCAGAGCCGCGTTCCGCCGAGCCATCCTCTTCGACCGCCGTGACCGGCTCTTTCGGTCTTCATCTGTGCTCCAAGAAACGATCATCTTCTCGCTGAAGATGTCTACCCCTGCCGACAGCGACTCAGTCCGAGTTGAGACTCGCTCCGATCATCTCAGCGAACCTCACCAACTCCACGATGTCCTACATGACAACATCGTGTCGCCCCAGGACAGCCAGAGATTCATCAACCTTCCCGCAAGCCCCGCAGAAACGCATGTATCCAGCCAGGTAGCGGCACTTCCCGCCGACCTGACTTCGCTGTGCTTGAGTGTCTCAACAGGGCCCATCGTGGACTTTCGATCCCGCGAGTATCTTACCGAAGCCGGAGTCCCCGGATCCGTGCCTTTGATTTATCCGGCAAACATCAAGACGACCGGTGTCGAGTGGCCCGTTGCGACCACCAAACCTCAAGGTTTCGCCGTCTCCAACACGAATAGACGAATGCTGTTTCCAAACGGCCCATACGTGCTGACCAAGCGTTTTACCGCCAAAGAACAGCGCCGCCGAGTAGTCGCCGGGGTATACCTCCCAGTCAAGGGCTATGACTACATAGCGTTTGAGAACCATGTGAACGTTGTTCACCGCGACCGAAAACCGATCAACCAGTCCGAAGCGATACAACTAGCGGAGTTCCTGAACAGCGAACTAGTCGATACCTATTTTAGAATGTTCAGTGGAAGCACCCAAGTAAACGCCTCCGATCTGAGACGACTGCGCTTCCCTCAACTAGAAGACGCCGATTCGACTCACGGAACTCATACTCAGAGACGCTTGTCGTTCACTGACATCACTGAGTAATTCCGATGACCACCACCGTCTCAGTCGAAGACTGCCGCTTGTTGCTACGCAATCTCGTATTGGATCATGAACGTCAAAACGAACGTTCGGCGCTTGTCCTGCTGGCGCTGCTAGCCCTGCGGCCCAATGACTCATGGTCTGATGCAACAGCAGTTCCTCTCAGGACCGTCGAAATCATGGCTTGGATCCGGGAACACTACGACATTGACTACAAGCCGAACACCCGTGAAAAAATTCGAAGCCAAACCCTCCACCAGTTTATTCAGGCTCACCTGGTCATTGAGAACCCTGACGACCCATCCCGTCCCATCAACTCTCCAAACTGGTGTTACCAAGTAACCGACGAGGCCCTCAGACTCATTCAATCGCGTGGGACGGCCTACTTCGTCGAGAACCTGGACCGGTATCTTGACGCCAAGCCGGGGCTGGCGACGACTTACCGGCAAGAGCGCGAGTTGGCGAAGATCCCGGTCACGTTGCCAGACGGGTCCAGCATCGTGTTGTCTGCTGGCGGTCAGAACCCCCTGCTCAAGAGCATGATTGAGGAGTTCTGTCCCAGATTCACTCCTGGAGGCTCAGTTCTCTACGTTGGTGATGCCGGGGCGAAGTGGCTCATTTATCAAAGCGACGATTTGAATGCCCTAGGTGTCTCTATCGACGCTCACGGAAAGATGCCCGATCTTGTGGTCCACATGGAGGATCGAAACTGGATTGTCCTGTTGGAAGCGGCGTCTACTCATGGACCCGTCGACCACACACGCCACCTCGAACTCAAGAGTCTGTTTCAAAACTGCAAAGCGGGGCTTGTTTTCGTTTCCTGCTTCACAGATCAAGCAACGATGAAAAAATACCTGACCGATATCTCGTGGGAGACTGAGGTCTGGACCGCAGACCATCCCACTCACTTAGTGCACTTCAACGGCGACCGGTTCTTGGGACCCCATTAGTCAAACTGCCATGTGGAGAAGCTGAATCTCCCATAGTCTCCGATCAGTGTGTTGAGGCTTGACGGGCGGCGGCTGAACCTGATGGATAGCCGACCAGCATCACCATCCCGGAGACAACAAAACAGGCGATCACCCATATGAAACCGCTGTAAATGCCGTCGTAGCTGAACCCGGCAGCGAGGGTGCTCACCACGCTGATGCCAATGGCGTACCCGACCTGTTGAAAGGTGCGGAGCGTGGCATTGGCGCTCGCAAACTGGTCGACTCCGACCTCTGCCATCGCCGCGCTCTGATAACCGGCGATAGTTGCTCCGACGCCCACTCCGATAAGGACCGCAGACGGCAAGTAGACGAGGACATAATCCTGTTCCGACGTGAAAGTCAGCAATATCCAGAGGTAGCCCGCGGCAACCACCCAACAGCCGATTGACACTATCCAGCGGTGTCCGATCCGGTCGGCCATCCCTCCCAAGCGCGCAGATGTCACCGCGGCGATCAGAGGACCCGGAGTGAGACCAAAACCGGTCTTCAGCACGCTCATACCCCAAAGCTCTTGAAACATGAACGAGTTGAGGAAGAATCCGGCCGTGAAAGCCAGCGAATAGGCCCAAAACGCCGCCGTTGACACTGAGTAGGGACGACCGGCGAACAGCGACAGATCAAGCAGCGGGGCAGGGTGGCGTGTTGATCGCCAAACCACAAAAGGAACGACCGCGATCCCGGCCAGGATCAGCAGGAGCACACTCTGATCGGTCCACCCGTGCTGTTCTGAACGAACGATTCCGTACATGACCAGGGCCACGCCGGCCACACCTACGGGAACACCGATCAGATCGAGCGGTCCCTCGGCGGTTTCATCACGCGTTTCAGCGACCAGACGTCGGGCTAAGACAGCGACGATCAGTCCTAACGGAACGTTGACAAGGAATATCCCCCGCCAGCTCCATGCGCTGATCAACACGGCACCAACAGAGGGGCCGAAGGCCGCTCCCAACGCGCCGGCGGCACCCCAGATTCCGATCGCTACACCTCGTCGAGAGAGCGGGAACTGGGGCAAGACCATCGCCAGCGAAGCAGGCATGAGAAATGCGCCCCCCGTCGCTTGCACTACCCGGGCGACGATCAGGGTTATTGGGCTATTGGCCATTCCGCACAGGGCGGAGCCGGCAAGGAACAGGTACAACCCAGCCGTGAACGTCGCCCTCCGGCCACGACGGTCTGCTGTTCGTCCTGCCAGCAGCAACAGTGACGCCAAGGCGATGTTGTAACCGGAGATCACCCAGGGGAGTTCGACCGATGTCGCTTCGAGGTCGCGTGCTATCGAGGGCAGAGCAACGTTGACCACAGATACGTCAAGCACCACCAGAAACGCCGCCGCGGTAACTACGATCAACGCCAGCCAACTCTCCCGGGTGATCTCTTCGGGCGCTGCGGCGGGCATAAACCGCCGACCGTAGTTCACGGGCTCGGTTTCTACTCATCGCCACGCCAAACTTGTGTGCCGCCCAGTCCAAAGGGCGCTAGACAAAGGCCGTGGCACCAGTCTCTGATCGTGATCAACGCCGATTTGCGCGGAGGGCTGTCTTCTTGAGAGTTGTGAGTCGTCTGTTGTGTCGCACCCGCCAGACTACGGACGGTCCGATCGACACATTCGGAAGGCCCGTGGTTGTGGTCGCCAACCACAGGAGTTTTTTTGATGTGCCCGTGGGGTTCGCGCTACTTGAGAGTCTCTCACTGCGAGCTCGGATCTTGGTGCGCGCCAAGTACTTCGACATTCCGCTGGTGGGGAGGTTCCTCAAATCGGCTGGTTGTATCAGTGCTGGTAGTGGATGGCGAGCAACGATCAATACCGCTGTTGAGACGCTCGCAGCTGGTCGCCCGGTGGCGGTGATGCTTGAGGGTAGGATCGTGCCTCCCGAAAAACGTGATGAATCGGGTCTCGGCAAGGTCCGCAGAGGGTTTTTGGAGATCGCCAGAGCAGCCGACGCGGTTGTGTTGCCCGTCGCTTTTGTCGGTTCTGATGAGGTCTGGCCAGGTGACAGTCGGTTCCCGCGGATTCCTTGGCGCGGCCGACCGCTGGTGCAGATCCATGTTGGTGAGGTGATGATCATTGATGACCTCACCAACAGCGAAACCCTAGAAACCATCCGTTCAGTTATGGCTTCTCATATAGCTCGGCTGAGTTGAGCGTTCTACGCTGCCACAATGGACAAACAACCCAACATTTTGTTGATCGTTTCCGATGAGGAACGACGCAACGATTGGCTGACCGGCAAGGCTGACCTTCCGGCGCACGATCGGCTACGAACCGACGGGTTGACTTTCAACCGCTACTACACACACTCCTCGCCCTGCTCGCCGTCCAGGGCGAGTCTCTACACCGGTAGTTATCTCGCCGAGCATGGGGTGGTCGACAACGTCTCGTTCCCGGCTCACACGGCTCTCGATCCGGCAATTCCGACAATCGGGAGTCTTCTGGCAGACCACGGATATTACAGTGCTTACCTGGGCAAATGGCATCTTTCGCACGAGCACATCCCTGAAATGACCGCCCACGGCTACCAGGATTTTCGGGGTAACGACGTGCATTACACAGGGTCGGCTTGGAGCGGTCGCTTCTTCGATCCGATCATTGCAGCGGATGCGATCAACTGGCTGCGCACGCATGCCGACGACGACAAACCCTGGCATCTCACGGTGGCCCTCGTGAACCCGCACGACATCATGTGGTTTCCGATTGACCATCTGAGTTACCAGGCCCAGCACCCAAAAGACGCCAAGGTTTTCGAGTTCATGCACCACCTGCGACTTGAGGGGGTACCGGTGGAGGCAATGTCAGAGGACTACCCGGAGCGGTTCAGCGAACTTCCCGCCAACTTTCACGACGATCTCCATTCCAAACCGGAGATCCAGCGGGCCTGGCGCCAGGTACGCAACCATGAACACTTCGTGGGCCGGATGGACCTCGCCGATGAGCGGGCCTGGCTACGGCAACTCGACTACTACGCCTACCTGCATGAGGAACTTGACCAGAATCTCGGCGACTTGCTCAGCACCCTGGACGAACTCGGCATATACGACGACACGGTCATCGCCTACACCTCTGATCACGGTGACGCCTGCGGCAGCCACGGCCTGCGCGCCAAGTTGCCGTGTGTCTATGAGGAGGTCATGGGTGTGCCGCTGGTCATCAAGGTTCCTGGTGTTACCGAGTCCGCAACGACGACCGATGCTTTGGCTACTCATGTTGATCTCGCCGCGACTCTGTGCGCGCTCGGCGGAGTTGACCTCGACGAGACGCCTTCGTTGTCGGGTGTCGACCTGATGCCCGCGCTTGCCGACTCGGACGCCCGGCCGCGTGACCATGTGTTGTTCTCCCAGGACAGCGCCCAGTCTTCGCTGCTTCGAAATTGCCGTTACGCGGTCCGCGGCTTTTTCGATGGGGTCACCAAATATGCCCGCTACTACGGGATCGGCGGTGGCATTGAGCGTGACGGCTCCCGGTCTTCTGCAACCAAACTCTTTGATGTCGATGCTTCTTTTGAGGATCACGATCATGAGTGGTACGACACCGTCGAGGATCCATTGGAACTGGTGAATCTGGCCCATGATCGCAGTCGGCGCGATGAGCTTCGAGACAATTTCGAGCGATTGTTGAAGATCGAAGCCGACGCGGGAGTCTGAGGCAGTAGCGCGCAGCGCGGCCTGTAGCCTGCTTGGTGGGCCGCTAGCTCATCGGGTAGAGCAGGAGACTTTTAATCTCAAGGTGCCGGGTTCGAGCCCCGGGCGGCCTACGAATCCCATTGGTGTAACCAAAAGCCTGTTCTTGCACCGGAAAGCACAGTGTCGTGTGATAAGTTCCGAACTGTCCGATATCACACCCCAAGCAGCCCGGTTGAGTCATGTCACCACGTCAGATTGCAGTTACTCTCGTTGCCTTAATCTTCATCGTCGCCGCAGCCCTTCTCATAATCAGTCGGGGCGACGGCGACGATTCTGAAGACGAATCAACAACTACGAGCAGTACGACCACGAGGTCTACCACGACTTCGGACACTGCGGCTGATCCGGGTGGCGACGACGGATCTGACGACGCTGACGACCCGTCTGAGACGCCCATTACCACGAGCACAACAACTTCGATTCCGCTTTCGGTGCCAGTCAACGTTCCGGTTGTTTGTACAGCCGACGGTGCTGGTGCTCAGGTAGTTGCCGATGTCGCAGAAGACGCGGTTCCGCAACTGGGCCCCAGCTCGTCAATCAGCACGGTCGGGCTCGGAATCGTCACCTTCGGGCTGACAGTACCCAAGGCTGCTGAGGTGAGCGGGTCGGCCATGCTCTCCTGTGAGCCCCTGAGCGAGTGCTATCACGTCACGCCTGCCGCGGCTCCTCCCGGGATCAGCTTCTTGGTGCATGCATCCACAATTGAGCGGGTCGACATTGTTGATGGCCCGATCACAACACGTTCGGGAATAGGGATCGGAACCACCGCCGAACATCTAGTCAATACGTTCGGAGACAAGCTTGAGCGACAGGTGATCGATGCCGATACTGTCAACTTGATCTTTGTGCCATCTGATGCCTCTGACGCCAACTTCCGAGTTGTGTTCACGGTCGAAGACGGCGTGGTGACGACTTATCGGTCGGGTCGCTTGCCGATGATCCTGCAAGACAACCCCTGCGCCTAGGACGCCCTCTTACTCAAGCCTTTCGTCCTCGAGCCTTGCGTCGGGTAGTTCGGCCTCGTAGCTGCGACATTCAACGACCACCGAGCCCATTCCCGCGGGTGTGTATTCGCCGGTGTCAATATTGAGATCGGTGACGAAGTCAACGTTGTCGAACCGCACGATGTCGTGCCCGAAGGTGAAATCCAGCAGCACTCCAAGACGTGGCTCGAAGAGCACTTCTTCGCCCTCATCACCAACTTTCAAACCCACGTAGGGTTCACCGACGAATGCTTGAACGAAGGCCTCGACAGGTTTGTTGTTGACGTCTCTTCCGACGCCGACCGCGAGGATTTCACCGGCGCCACCGTCGACGCATGTGAACACAAGGTCGTAAGCAGAAGGACCGACACGCACAAGTCCCACCGAATGCGGAATCGTTGTCGTATCGCTGGCGATTGATGACGAGTCGGCTTCTAGTTCTGACTGATCCTCGTCATCGCCGTTGCCTTGCAGCGCACAACCCGCAACAAAGACGGCGATCAGGCATAGCAACCTGCGCACGTCCCGAGGCTACAGAACGCTTGGAGCCCGTGCAGGCAGGCGCTAGCTTCTACTGCAGTGGCCACGAACCCCAACACCCGCAAGCGACGCGTAAAGACCGCCCAGCAACAGCACCACACCCAAGCGGTGTCCAGGTATGAGCAACGCCGCCGTCGCCTCCTTCTCTGGTTGGTCGTGGGTTTGGCTGTGGCGATGATCCTGCCGCTCGCCGCGGGAATAATGTTCACGCTCTTGAGCTAAGAGGCCGAGCGGATTGATCCCGCACACGGCCGCGACCGAACGAGGCCGTGGCCCGAGCGGCCCGTGAACGCAGTGAACAAGAGCGGGAGACAACAGGCCACGGTCCGAAATTGGCGGGACCAGCCGATAGCCTGCGATGCGGTGAGTACCGTCAAACGCGCCCGTCAGAAAGCCAACCGAGCCAGCCGCGTCGCCGCGGCGCAGGCAGCCGAAGCGAAAGCCAGAACCCGGCGGCAGACGATCCGCTGGGGTTCGGGGGTCGCCGTGATCGTGATCCTGATCGTCGGTATCGGATGGTTTCTGAACCGTGGCGATGACGACCCGTTCGACGGTTTTGACCCGGTGGTGACGGACACCACGCAGCCCCCGACCGAACCCGAACCTGATCCGGTCGTCACTGAGGCCGTCAGTACGACATCGCCCACGGAGCCGGTGGAGATTTCGGAGCCGTCCAATCCGGATTGCCCCGCTCCCGACAAGAGCAGCCCTCGTACGCTCGACTTCGGTGGTCCGCAGCCGATGTGTATCAACCCCGTCCACAACTACCAAGCGGTGTTCGACACCTCCGAAGGCGAGATCGTCATCGACCTCGACACCGAGAACACCCCCAACACGGTCAACAATTTCGTGACCCTCTCCCGTTGGGGATACTACGACGGCACCACTCTGTTCCGAACCGATCCCAGCATCGACATCATTCAGGGCGGCTCGCCCCACACAGATTCAGCCAGCGATCCGGGACCCGGCTACACGATCCCCGACGAGCCGACCTTCAATGACGAGGGTGGTTTCCTCACTGGGCCCTACCGGTATGTTCCGGGCCAGTTGGTGATGGCCCGAAGTGGTGGTCCTGATGCCTCCGGCGCCCAGTTCTTCTTCACGACCGGCCCCAACACCGCTCTGCTCGACGGCCAGGGTACCTACATCGTGTTCGGGCAGACCCACGAAGCCGGTCTCGGCGTGATGCAAGACATCATCGGCTTGCACCAACCCGACGACAGCGGGCTCGGAGGTCGGCCGTCTCGGACCGTCACTGTCAACTCGGTGACGATTCAGGTGGGCTGATCGGCCACCGCACCCTCGCTTCCACGAACGGGCGGAACGGTGCCGACACGGTCGGCACTTCGAAGCGCTGCAGATCGGTGATCGTCAGTCCCAGTGCTCGGATCTCCGCCGGCAGGTCCCAGTCGAGGCGTAATCCGCCGACTGCGCGGCCAACACGCCCACCGAGCGCCAGCAGGCGACCGGTTCGACCGGCCCGTGCCACCGGTTCAAGGAAGAGCAGGCGACCTTCGTCGGCGAGTAGCTCCCTGAGGGTTCGAAGGAAACGATTCAGGTCGGCCACGAGGGGGGTACGGATCAGGCTGACGATCGTGTCGAAGGGGCCGTGGCCGAGTTCGCTCAGTTCCTCGGGTTCGGCATCGATTCTGGTAACGCCTTGAGGATCGTGTGCGGGGGTGCCGGCCCTGATGTCGCCCAGGCGATCGAGCATTGTGACCGAATCGACTTCGGTGGCGATCTGATAGCTGTCGAGATGGTCGGACCAACCGCCCAGGTCGAGGACTCTGCCGCTCGCCACTGAGGCCAGATTGCTCCGGCGTTTGCGCAGCGCGGGCGCCAACTCCATGGGCAACGGGTTCATCCAGGCAACGAGAGGGGGGCGGTTCGCCATCCGGGCAACCTAGCGCGCCCTAGCCTTGTCCCATGCCTGTCGAACCTGCGCTGGACTGATGCATTCACTTCGGGCGAACAGGTTCGTAGACCTGACCGGTACGGACAGCGAATCAGAACTCGACGAGGTAGCGGGGGGTGAAGCTCTCGGACTCGATGCTGACTGCGCGGATGCGGTCGGCGCGGTAGCTGCGTATCTGTTCTCTATCGTTTACGACGAAGACCAGCAGCTTCCCTTCTTGCGAGTAGCGGAGGGAATAGGGCTCGACCGTGCGTAGCCCGATTCGGCCCTGCTTGGCGTGATAGTCGATGGTGACCTTGAGACGGTTCGCTCCAGCGAATCGTATGAGCTCGATCGGCGAGCCCTGTTGCCATGAGGTCATGTGCCGGGCTGGCCGCCAGCCAGTGACTGGCTCCGTCGGCCGGATCTCCGTCAACTGCGGCACGGGTCGGTCCCCGTCCAGCCAAGCGAACACATCGTCGAGTTGGGACCAGAAGTCGTCAAAGCTCGGCAGGTGAGGCAGTTGGTGGCCGAGCATGTTCGACCACTCGGTCTCGATCTCGTCCCTGAACGGAGTAGAGCGGATCGTGGCAAGCGTCGGAGTGTCGATGCGTGCGTGGGCACACTTCGCCTCGAGGACCTGCACCACGTCGTCGGCGCGACCGATCAGGTCCGGATGACGATGGGTGTGGACGACGTCGTAGAGGTCGCGGGGACGGCAGCGCTCAGCGAGTGCTCTGATCTTCTCTCCCAGGAGTTCTGGCAGCGAGTAGCAGACCACACTGGTGAGGTGACTGGTGGCAGAGCTCGCTGGTGCGTCGCTGAACGGGTGTTGCACGGGTCGTGACTCCAAGCCTCGCACGATGGCTTCATCGGCCGTGAGGTCGAGCTTGACCTTGGGTGGCGTGGGCATGCCTAGCGGCCCGAGGCAGCCGACCCGTCCTTCGATCGTCGGTTTGCCTCGCTTGTTCTGGCGCTGTCGGAACGAGCCGTCGTCCACGATCAGCCGTAGCCCGCACCTGTCATCCAGCCATGCGGCGATCTCCGCGAACGTCTCTCCCAATCGTCCGACATCGAGATCGGATTCTGTGACAGTGAAGTCGAGGTCCTCAGAGAACCGGTAGGTCTCGAACCAGCACTTCCGAAGACATGTCCCGCCCTTGAACACCCAGGACCGCGTCTGCGGGTGCTCCGCGATGCCGGCAAGGAGCCAGCCAAGTACGTAGTCCTTCTCGACCACATGGTGAGCAAGTTGCTACTCACCTGCGAAGTTGGCGATCTCTCGATTGGTGATCACGCCGACACATCTGCGTTGATCCGCAGGCCCCACCGAGCCGACCGCGTGCCTCCCGAGGGCAGCGACGGGTCGAGCAGCGGAAACCCTGAGGTCAAAGGCCGAACAATCGCCCTAGTGTCGTGTCCCAGCACTTCCAGGAGATACCCGAGCCTCTTGATTGCCGCTCCGTTGTCCAGTCGTTCAAGGGCACCCACCAGATCCTCGAGCCTCCCAACCGAGAGCAGCGTGTCAAGGACCTCCATCGTGTGACGGATGCCGCCACCCAGTACTGGGTCCGACAGCATGTCGGCAACCGTGCGTTCCCGGCTAGACACTTTGACCTTCCGGTCACCCCGCCACTCCCCAACGAGTCCCCACTCGAAGCGGTCGATGTTGACATGATGGACCAGATAGCTGGCACCAGCCAGCTTCTGATCAACTCGGCGCACCCGTTGTGCGGTGGAAACGACCGTAGAGCGAAAAACTTGGTCGGTGAGCGCCCAGTGATTCGCAGCCGACCACCCGGCGATGTAGCACGGATCCCACACCAAGTCCGCCAGATACCAGGGGTCCTCCTTCCAGGTCGCCGGATCCCGCGCGTCCACCGGAACTGCGATGTACAGACCCCGTCGGACACGCCTCAGCCACCCCCTCGATGCCCAAGCCGACAACCGCCGCGCAGCAGACTCGCGACTTACCCCCAACGCCGTGGCCGCAGCATCCACCGTGACTGTCCGCTGTCCCGCCCCGAACAACGTGGCAAGATCACGCCGACCCCGCGCTGACAATCCTCCCGGCTCGATGCTCGGACTCATGCAGACATCCTAAGTCCAATACTTACGGCTTGAGTGGAATAACTGGCTTTGCGTTGTCATTTCGGGTCTGCTCAGTTTGCGCAGCGCGGGCGCCAACTCCATGGGCAACGGGTTCATCCAGGCAACGAGAGGGGGGCGGTTCGCCATCCGGGCAACCTAGCGCGCCCTAGCCTTGTCCCATGCCCGTCGAACCTGCGCCATGTTCGTGGAGCTTTCCGCCTGTCGAGAGCGCGGAGCCCTCTGGGTTGGTCGGGGTCGGTGCCGATCTGGAACCGGAAACGATCTTGGCTGCCTACAGGTCTGCGATGTTCCCGATGCCGATACAGGCTGACGGGTTGATCGGCTGGTGGTCGCCGGATCCACGAGGGGTTCTCGAACTCGGTTCACTGCATGTGAGCCGTTCCCTGCGGCGCTCGGCTCGCCGATTCGAGATTCGCATCAACAGTTCGCTGCCTGCGGTTATTGATGCTTGTGCCAACTCAGGTCGGCCCCATGATTGGATCGATGCGCAGATCCGCGATGCCTATGTTCGGCTCGGCTCTCTGGGCTGGGTTCACAGCGTCGAGACCTGGCTGGACGGGGAATTGGTCGGTGGTATGTACGGCGTTGCTGTCGGTGGTTTGTTTGCAGGCGAGTCGATGTTTCACCGCGTCACGGATGCTTCCAAGGTTGCACTGGTGGCGCTCGTGGATCTCTTGGGTGACGGTCAGCGACGGCTGGTTGATGTGCAGTGGATGACGCCTCATCTCGCAACGCTCGGGGTTGTCGAGTGGCCTCGCACCCATTATCTCGATGTCTTAGGTGAGCTGTTGGCGAGCCCTCTTCCAGAGCCGTTCCAGCATCCTGGTTAGCGCACACGCTGATTGACCGCGTCCAAGATGTCGACAAACACGGTTAGGACATGCGAAAGCCCGGCCACTCACCGTCTGGAGAGGTACCGGGCTTCACTTCCAAGGACTAGTGCGGAGCGCGAGCCTTACCCGAACTGTTGGCGAGCCCTCTTCCAGAGGCCTTCCAGTATCCTGGTTAGCTGGAGGGATGGCAGAGCGGACGATTGCACTGGTCTTGAAAACCAGCGGGCTTCACGGCCCCGGGGGTTCGAATCCCCCTCCCTCCGCAATGTGATGTGTCAAGACATAGGAAAGGTGTGAACCTGCGCGGGGCGGGGTTTTTTAGGGTTGGTTTTGGGGTTGGTAGTCGCGGTTGGGGTTGAGGGTTAGGTGTCGGAGGAGTTCGCCGGTTTGGGTTGCGATGACTCTGATGTCGAGATCGGCGACGAGGAGGGTTACGGGGGTGTGTTTGTGGGCTCTGCCGATGCCGATGTGGTGGAGTCGGCTGTTGTGGCGGAGTGTGACGGAGCCTGTTTTGTCGATGCGGTCGTGTCGGACTCTGAAGTGGATGTCGGCACCGTTGTGTTCAGGACCGGTTTTGGGGAGACGCTGGTAGGCGGCGGCTGGGGTGGTGCGGCCGAGGCTGCGGTGGGGGCGGTTGTGGTTGTAATGGCGGGTGAATTCGTCGATGAGGCCTTGGAGCTGGTCGAGGCTGTGGGCAGCGGGTTGGGCGGTTAGCCATTTTTTGAGGGTTTGTTGGAAGCGTTCGACTTTGCCGCAGGTGGTTGGGTGGTTGGGTGTGGAGTTCTTCTGTTCGATGTCTAGGGCTACGAGGCGGGCCTCGAAGGCGTTTCTGCCTCCTTTGCCGCCCGAGAAGCGGGTGGTGTAGACCATGGCGTTGTCGGTGAGCGTGGACGCGGGAACGCCGTGGTCAGCACACGTTTGGTTGAAGGTGTCAACCACGATCGGGCCGGTGATACGCCGATGGACGGTGACCGACAGTGCGTAGCGGGAATGGTCGTCTAGCCAGGTGATGATCTCGACCTCGGCACCTGTGGCGAGCCGCCAGTGACAGAAGTCTGACTGCCACATCTGGTTGGGCAGATCGGCGGCGAAGCGGACATAGGACGACTTCGGGCGTTTCTTCGCGTTGGACTCCACCAGACCCAGATCGACGAGGCGGCGCCGGACCGTCGAGGGCGACACGGTGATCTGGTGACGCTGTTGAAGGTGCCAGCAGACGGTGTGCGGGCCGGCGTCGAGGCCTCGGGAGGACAGCTCTGAGCGTAGGTTCACCACCAACTCGACTATCTCGTCACAGACCTTGGATGGTGAGCTACCGGGACGCCGCGACCGGTCTTGGAAAGCCGTGTCGCCCTCAGCACGCCAGCGGGCCACAAGCTTGCAGACCCAACCCTCAGACACCCCATAGAGCCTGGCCGTTTGGGCCTGGGTCCGACCCTCCAACACCACCGACAAGACAACCGATCGACGTTTCGACATGCCCCAACATCAGCCGACCAGACCCTTTCCTATGTCTTGACACATA
The DNA here is from genome assembly GCA_965198315.1 of Candidatus Aldehydirespiratoraceae bacterium. Lineage (GTDB taxonomy): Bacteria > Actinomycetota > Acidimicrobiia > Acidimicrobiales > Aldehydirespiratoraceae > VXYK01. The sequence goes on from OZ240616.1 coordinate 422,889, forward strand.
CCTTTCCTATGTCCTGAACCACAACACCTCCAGCTCCGCAAATGTGATGTGTCAAGACATGTGCTGAGCATCCCCCCTTTGGCCGGACACCTCGATTAGGAGGTAAGCCCCGAGAAGGCTACCCAACAACGTGACAGGGGTCTATATTGTCACGTCTATGGCTGGTTCGTGTCCAGGTCGTGATTCAAGTTCAATGGTTGGGTTGAGCCGTGTCTGGTTGAGCCTCGGGTGTGGATGTCGGCCAAGGGGAGTGTATGTTCCCACCAGGTGGCGCATTTAGACGTTTGGGAGCACAGCCCCCAACCGGAAGGCCTTCCGCAAGTGCGGCTCTCTTGAGCGTCGGAGGCGTCGGAGTCAATGGCTTTTTCAATGTCGGTCCCGGTCATTGCCTCCAGGATGGTGTAGTGGTCGATTTGGACGCCATGGAGGCTGGGGAGTCCCCCCTCTGTACCGGGGACCTCCTTCAGATTCGGTGTTCGCTCAACCCTGATTCTGGAGGCCCCCACCCCTGTCACCGAGGACTCAGTGCCTGCTTAAATCCGAAGAGCCGACTTACGACTTGTTGATGAGTGATATACGATTTGCTTATGAAGTTCAGCATGTTGATGAAGTTCAGTAACCGCGCTCATAGGGCGGTGCACGACGCCGCCAACTCTGACACCGGCCGTGCCGCGCCGGAGACCCCTTTACCTTGTTGGTGGCCCTGGTGTGGCAATGTCGGGGTTGGTTGCTCGCTGCGGTGGGTAGGACTGTAGTCCCCTGTCATTTTGATGGCTTGGGGGGTGTTGTCGCCTGCTGTGGTCGGGTGTCTGGGACCTCTTACAGGGACATGCTTTAGGGCTGAATGTAAAGTGGTTGAGGCGCAGGCTCCGGGAGCATCCGAGTTAGGAACAATCCCAGAGCTAAGGAGCGTCTGTCTGTGGTTCGTGGACGACGCGGGGTTTGAGGAGGGGCCCGAGTCTTTGTGCAGCGAGTTCACTGATCCGGTGAGGGTGCCGGAGGGGCCTGCTGTGGAGGCGGTGCGGCCCCAGTTGGCCGCGGGCGGCTATCACTCGTGTCTGGTGACGTTGAGCGGCAATATCCGTTGCGCGGGCGACAACCTCCACGGCCAGCGCAACACGCCCTTGCCTGATGAGGGCCATTGGTATGTGAGCGTGGCTGCTGGGGGGTTCCATACTTGTGGTCTCCAGGACGACGGGGTGGTCAAGTGCTGGGGCGACGACACCTACGGCCAGAGCACCGTCCCGCAGGACGATCTTGTGTTCGCGTCGGTGTCGGCGGGGCCGTGGCACACGTGCGCGTTGACCGAGCCCGAGCCCGATGGGGCCGGGGGGTTGTTGAAGTGCTGGGGCAACGACTACGACGGCCAGCAGAGGACGTCGAAGGTGCGGCCCGATGACCTGTTCAGGTTGGTGTCGGCGGGCGGGTGGACGAATTTCCGGCCTGCGCACTGGAACTGGAACGGGACGGTGTACCGGGGCTTCCACGCGAGCCGCACCTGCGTGCTCGGCACCGACGGCTTCATCGTCTGCGAGGGAAACGACATGGGCAACCACACCTTGGAGCGCGTACTCGATCCCGACACCGGATCTTGCGTAAAAGATCCCGTCACCAAGGAGTGTCGCACGACCGGCGACGTCGGCCGTCACGGGCCGCTGGGACTGAGCGACGAAGGCACGCTGCATCACACCGCGGTGTCGGCGGGCGGCGGCCATGCCTGCGCGGTGATCTCTGACGGCACCATGGACTGCTTCGGCAGAAACCAAGAAGACCAGCTCGTCCCAATACGCCCGAACGGCGATCCGGGTCCGCTGTTCGACCCCGACAATCCCGACAATCCCGACAATCCCGACAACAAAGGCTGCCCCGCAACCGACGACGGCTCCGACGATACCGGCAACAACGGCCGCCCCGTCGCCGACCCCGACTACCGGTGGATCGAGGTCGCCGCGGGCGGCAGCCACACCTGCGCCACCATGCAACAGATCGGCGGGACCAGCACCAGGCTCAAGTGCTGGGGCTACGAGCAGTTCTTCAACAGCGAAGGCCACGGCGGCCACCCCACCAGCGCCGACGCCGGAATCAACCCCCGCAACCCCGTCGCCGGCACCAGCCACTACTGCTGGCTCCACGGCCCCGACAACAACACCCAAGTCAGCTGCCGCGGCGACGACGCCTTCAACGCAGCCCGCTGGAACAACCGAAAAATCAGCTCCTTCGACCCGATGATACCCGCCGGCGTGGAGCCCGACGTCGACCAATTCCGCCTGCTGTTCGTCACCTCCGCAGTACGCGACGCCACCAGCGACGCCATATCTGACTACAGAAACTTCGTCAAGGAACTCGCCGCCAACGGGCACCCCGCCATCCGCCCATTCAGCTCCAACTTCCGCGTCGTAGCCACTCTCTCGATGGGTTCGGCCTTCGGAAACAGCGACACCGCCTTCTCAAGCGACGCGGGCCATCCGATCTACTGGTTCGGCGGCGACAGAGTCGCAGGCGACCACCGCGACTTCTGGGACGCAAACTGGGACTCCACCGATCGGCCCAGAGACGAATTCGGCCGCCTTGTGACCGAACAAGACCTCGAAGTGTTCACCGGTGCCGGCATACGAGGAAGCCCCCTCCAGATCGAAGACGTAAACTCAGCCTTGGGCAATGACAACGTCGGGATCGGATACCTGAACCACGCCGAAATCAGGCCCTTTTACGCCGACGACGCTGTCCTGGCGAACACCGAAGAAAGACGCTTCTACGCGATATCGCCGCTCCTCAAAATAACAGCCGACGGCCAGTACTACAAAGCCGACTAGAACCGGAGTCCAGATCGGCCGACGCGGTGGGCGTATTGGGGACCTTGCGATACTTGGGTCGTCCCGAGACGCCACGCAGCCCTGCCTGTCTCATCAGCATCTGGACGGTCTGGGGGCACACTGCTGTGCCCCGGCCCAAGACGAGCTCGGCACGGACCCGAATGGCTCCATAGGTCTGCCGGGAGTCGGCACCGATCTCGCCGATGATCTCGCTCAGCGAGGCGTATCGGATCGACCGCGCTGTCGGCGGACGACCCAGCTGGCCGCAGTAGCCCGAGCACGGGATGACCCGGCACGGAGCTGGCCGTCGAGCTTTTGACACAAATCGGGTCGTTGGTCGGTTAGCCTGCGACTCGACCGGCACTCGGAGGTTCAAATTGGGTTCGCTGAATTCTCTAGGCCTGGAGCGCAGTTGCGGCTCTTGGCGTCTTGCGACTCGACATTTTCTCTTGGTGGCCTTGTTGGTAATTGCGGCTTGCGCTTCTGGAGACGAGGGCACTCCAGACCTGGGTTCGAACAGTTCTGTCGAAAACGACGAAGCCGCTCAGTCGGGCACGACCGCATCCGAGAAAGTCCAGGGATCAACAGACGCCGACGATCGGATCGAACCGTCCGAGCGCGATTGTTCACCTCATATCCCCGACGATCTTCGCTTGTCCCAACCCTCTCCAACGGCTGCCAGCATCGAGATATCACAGGCCACCTATGACTGCGCCCACGAGGTCGGTCTTGCGTTCGCCACCGACCCTGCCGCGATCTCCACGCTTCAGTCTCAGGGGATTCAGGGGCCGCTGCTATTCGTCGATCGTCAATTTGATGTTCCTCTGATGGACGAGCTCGGGCGTCTCGCTCCAGAGAAGATCATTGCTGTAGGAATCGACGACCGGCACCTTGACGACGAACTGGCCGACTTCGTCTCCGAATCGGTAACTGTCGATCAGCAGGCAGAACTATTGCCTCAAGGTGGGTCTTATGACCGCGTCTGGCTCGTCGACAACTACACCGAGGCTGTGCCGCTGGCGGTTCTCGGCAACCAAATCGGTGTCAGGGTGATCACTGTGCCTGGAGACCTCCGAGCCGCATCTGTCGAGGAACGGGAGATGATCGCCGCTGCTTCTGAGGTGGAACTGCTTTCGGACTACGGCGAGGACGCAGCCTGGCAATTGGATGTAATCCGCCGTGGCCCTGAACTACCCGGGGGTGGTTTCCTCCTGTTCGATCCAAACCAACCCCGCCGCATGGTTGCCATGTACGGCCATCCACAGACATCAGGGCTCGGAGTGTTGGGAGAACAGAGTCCCGATAGGAGTATCGAACGCCTCCGCTCCATCGCTCAGGGCTACGACGCTGACGGTTTCGCCGTATTACCCACCTTCGAGATCATCGCCACCGTTGCCGCGGGCAGCGCCGGCTACGACGGGAACTTCTCCAATGAGACCGCTTTGGACATACTCAGGCCCCTAATCGAGACAGCGGCCGCTAACGACTTCTATGTGGTCTTGGATCTTCAGCCGGGACTATCCGACTATCTCTCGCAGGCAAAGATCTACGAGGAGTTCCTGCGCCTCCCTCATGTGGGGCTGGCATTGGATCCCGAGTGGAGGCTGAAGCCCGGCCAACGTCATCTGCAGCAGATCGGCACGGTCGACGCGGGTGAGATCAACCAGGTTGTCGAGTGGCTGGCCGGGATCGTCCGTGAAGAAGCACTTCCCCAGAAGCTGCTGGTCCTCCACCAGTTCAAGTTCTCCATGATCACGAACCGTCATCTGGTCGAGACTCCCGCCGAGCTGGCGGTTCTGGTTCATATGGACGGTCAGGGTCCGCTACCGACCAAGTACAGCTCCTGGAATGCCCTCACCCGCCAGCCCGACGCAGACCAGTTCTATTGGGGTTGGAAGAACTTCTACGACGAGGACTCCCCCACCGCCACCGCTGCTCAAGTGTTGGCCCTGACCCCCACCCCCCTGTTCGTCTCGTACCAGTAACCCGGCCTGAGCGGACTGTACATTCACTTCATTCTCGCCAGCCATCGAAGGAATACATCAGAGCATCATAAATTTGAGATGCTACGATGTCTGAATGCGAACAACGTTGACTCTCGATGATGACTTGGCCGCGGCCCTCAGAGAACACGCCCAACGGGTGGGAGTGCCGTTCAAGCATGTCGTCAACGACACCCTGCGGCGGGGCCTGTCCCCGGTGCTCGCAAAGACGGAGTCCGATTACAAGATCAGGCCCCACGACAGCGGTTTCAGACCCGGCGTCGATCCGTTGCGGCTGAATCAGCTCAACGACTCGCTTGCGGCCGACGACTTCGCTGGTTCGCCGCCACAGTGATTGTCCCGGACCTGAACCTGCTCGTCTACGCCCACAGCACCGGCGCGCCACTGCACGATCCGGCCCGGCAATGGTGGGAGGATCTGGTGAACGGAACCGAACGAGTCGGGGTTCCGTGGCTGGTGGCGGCAGGTTTCGTGCGACTGCTCACCCACCCCAGGGTCATGAACACCCCAGCGGATCCGGCGCACGCCGTTGACCTCATGGCCCAATGGTTCAACTCACCCACCGTTTCACCGCTGAACCCGGGCCCCCAGCACATCGCGCTCTTGCGCAACATGCTGGCTGCCGCCGGCACAGGAGGAGACCTCGTCACCGACGCCCACATCGCCGCGTTGGCCGTTGAGCACCAAGCAGAGGTCCACTCCAACGACAGCGACTTCACACGCTTCCCCGGGCTGAGCTGGCGCAACCCGCTCTGAGTTCACCCAACGTCAAGCGAATTCTTCGGCAAAAACAGTGTTGTTGGTCGGTTAGAGGTAGGAGTCGAGGGCGTCTCGGATGACTTGGCTCTCGGTGGTCTTGTCGGAAGCTGCCCGCTGCTTGATCCGGCTCTTGTAGCTGTGGGGAGCGCGGAATGTGTACACCTCGGCCCGTGTCTCTCCGATTCTCGGTGAGCGGCGGCGCGTCCGCTTGATCTTGGCGAGCTCGTCGGGTGTGAACTCGCGCCCCTCGAAGTCCGTGGCGATGGCCTCTGTCTCATCGCCGGTCAAGGTCTTGTCGGTCTTAGTCTCGTTGCTCATGGTCGCTCCCCGGTGAGGTAGGTGCGGAATACTGGGCGCAGTGGCATCGCGTGAACGACCAAGTCCTGTTCTGCTGCCTGGAGGTACAGGAGTTCGAGTAGGTTGCCCGCACGGTCGGGACCGATGCACAGGCTTTTGGTCGGTTCATGTTCGCTGTCGATGTCATAGAAGCCCATGGCGTGTTGCCATGCATGCCGGATGTCCTCGTCGGTCAACCCGTGCCGGTAGGCCGACTCAAATATCTGCACCGCTTAAGCGTAACACGTTTAAGGGTGGCTTGAGTCCGCGGACCTCGTCTGGGAGGACGCTGTTGGTGTTCTGTCTTGTTTTCTGTACAGTTTGAGTATGACCGCCAACATCACCACCAGTTCCAGCAGCTACACAGCGCCATTGACTGATGCCCGTAGTCGCCTGAGCGAGATCGTCGACGAGGTCGAGTCCACCGGGGCCGAATTCATCATCACCAAGCACGGCCGCCCAGCAGCTGTGATCGTGGGGCACGAAGACTACGAGTCGCTGATTGAGACGCTCAACATCCTTGCGGACAGCGACACCGTGGCCGCTATCGCCGAAGCTGAGGCTGACCTCGCTGCCGGCGATCTCGTTCCCCTCGATTGATCAAATCGTGCCCAAACTGACCGCCAGAGCTAAAAGAGACCTGGATGGGTTACCCCCGGCGCTCTCGCAGAAAGCGCGTGAGCTCATCAGACGACTCGACGACGAGCCTGGACTCGGCAAAAAACTCAAGGGCCAACTACGGGACAAGCGCTCCGCGCGCCTAGGACGCTCTCATCGCATCATCTACACAGCGCGACACGGTGACATTGTCGTGCTCACGATCGGTGCCAGGAAGGACATCTACCGTTGATGGGATTCGAACTACCATCGAATAAGAAGGAGCGCTAGCTATGCCCGGGCTGTGACGTCCGCCAGCGCACCGTCGGCCCATGGCACTTGAGTAGACCGATCAGAGGACGAGGATCGCCGTCAGCACCGGCACCGCTGCTCAAGTGTTGGCCCTGACCCCCAACCCGCTGTTCGTCTCGTACCAGTAACCCGGCCTGAGTCTCAGGCTCTATGAGTTGCCAGGTAGGCCAGTACTTCTTGTTCGGAGACTACGTCTGCGTATTTTGCGTCGAGGTCGAACAGGTTGGACTCGTGCACCTGCGGGTCTCGGTCTCCGCAGGCGTCACGCACCACGATCGGCACAAACCCGTGCTGGCAGGCATCCAGCGCCGTGGCTCTAACGCAACCACTGGTGGAAACACCGGTGTGGATCAGCGTGTCGACACCCATCGAGGTGAGCGTCGAAGCCAGCGACGTTCCGAAAAATCCTGAGGCGTACTGCTTCACGACCACCACTTCCCCAGCGGTGGGTTCGAGTCCGGCGCCGTACTCGCCGAGCGGGTTACCCCTCACGAAACACTCGAGGGCACCGACTTTGCGGAAGAATATGCCGCCGTCGGCTCCACCGGGCTGGAACTCCACTCTGGTGTGCAGCACCGGGATCTGAGCGGTTCGGGCAGCGTTCAACACCCGCACACACGAAGCGCGGGCGTCCTCCACCCCGGCGTAGAGCGGCGACGCCTCATCCAGGTAGGCCCGACAGAAGTCGATGACGACGAGGGCGGGCCGCTTGCCGAACCCCAGCCGGTTGTTGAACCCCGCACGGCGGTAATCGTCTAGCAACCCGTTGTCGGTCACTTCCTCGCTCATATCGTCACGCTCCGCATCAACCGATCACCCCGTCAACCCGAAGCCGATCCAGAACATCGGCACTGAGTCCCAGGATCTGGCCGAAAACCTCGTCGTTGTGCTCACCCAAAGCCGGACCCGACCAATTGATCGACCCCGGGGTGTTCGACATCTTCGGCACTACGTTCTGCATCGGTACAGAGCCGAAATCGGGTGTGTCAACCCAGACAATCGCCTCGCGGGCCGCGAAATGATCGTCGGCCAGCATTTCTGGGGCGCGGTACATCTGACCGTTGGGGACGCTGTGTTCGTTGAGCAGTTGATGTAGCTCCTCGGCGTCGACGGTTACCGACCACTCAGCAATCAGTTCGTCCAGCTCAAGCTGGTTGTCTCCTCGGGCGATGTGGGTGGCGAAACGGGGGTCATCGCCAAGTTCGGGACGGCCCATCGCTTCAGCGAGCCGCCGCCACACGGTGTCCTGGTTGCCTGAGATCAGGTGAATCTTGTTGTCGCGGGTCGGATACGCGTTGGCCGGAGCGATATTGGGGATCATCGAACCGGTGCGTTCACGGATGAACCCGGCCACGTGGTATTCGGTCAGCAGAGACTCCATCACAGCTAGCACCGACTCATACAGCGCGGCGTCGACAAGCTGGCCCTTGCCGGTGCGCTCGCGGGCGTGAACAGCGTTGAGGGTGCCGATCGTTGCGAACATGGCAGTGAGCGTGTCGCCGATGCTGATGCCGGTTCGGCTGGGCATCTTCTCGGGATCACCGGTCGTGTAGCGAATACCGCCCAACGCCTCACCGATGGCCCCAAAACCCGGCTGCGCCGAGTACGGCCCGGTCTGGCCGTAACCCGAGACGCGAGTGACGATCAATCGCGGGTTGAGAGCTTGCAGATCTTCGGGAGCAAGACCCCATTTCTCCAACGTGCCCGGCCGGAAGTTCTCCACCAGTACATCGGCGTCGGCTACCAACTGGCGCACCAAGTCCTGACCGGCGGCTTCGCGAAGGTTGATGGTGACCGACTTCTTGCCCCGGCCCACTACCGGCCACCACAACGATTTACCGTCGGCTTTTTCTTGGCCCCAGGCGCGCATCGGGTCACCGGTTACGGGTGGTTCGATCTTGATGACCTCAGCACCGTGGTCAGCTAGTTGTTGACCACAGAACGGCCCGGCTAGCAGCGTGCCCATCTCGATCACACGGATATCGGAAAGCGCCCCGGTCATGCGTCACCAGTATGCTCGGCAGGGTGACCGAGTCCATCCAAATCGTCGAGGTTGCCCCCCGAGATGGATTGCAGGCCGATCCCGCCGATCTCAGCACGGCACAGAAAGTCGAGCTCATCGAACGGCTGATCGCCGCCGGCCATACCCGCATCGAAGCCACCAGCTTCGTCAACCCCGAAGCCGTGCCGAAAATGGCCGACGGAGACGCAGTCATGGCCGCAGTGCCCCGATCCAGCGGCGTGAGTTACAGCGCCCTGGCGCTCAACCAGCGGGGTGTCGAACGGGCAATAGCAGCGGGCGTTGACGAGGTCTGCGGCGTGGTCGTTGCGACCGAGACCTTCTCCCAAGCCAACCAGCGGGCCACGATCGCCGAATCGATACAGCGCTGGCGCACCATCAGCGACACTGCCCGCTCGGCCGGGATCAAGACCGCTGTCACAATCTCGGCGGTGTGCGGATGCCCTTATGAGGGTCGGGTCGATACCGACAAGGTGCTCGACATTGTGTCTGATCTGGCCGACACGCAACCCGACGAACTGGCCCTTGCCGACACGATCGGCGCAGGCGTGCCCACCGGAGTCGGGGCTCTGTTCGCCGGCGCCGCGCAACGTGCTCCGGGAATCGCTCTGCGCGGGCATTTCCACAACACCCGCAACACTGCGTTGGCCAACATCGCGGCTGCCATCGACGAGGGCGTGCGAATCTTCGACTCCAGCCTTGGCGGAGTCGGCGGTTGTCCCTTCGCCCCGAGAGCCACCGGCAACGTGGCCACCGAAGATGTGGTCTATCTGGTGCATGAGATGGGCTTTGACACCGGTCTGGATTTGGACGCGTTGATCGCTGCGAGCACTTGGCTGGAAACCCAACTCGGCCACGGCGTGCCCAGTCTGGTCGCCAAGGCCGGCGGTTTCCCTCAACCTCGCTGAACTCACAGGAGGCGCAAACCAAGCCGCGCCGCTCATGTCGGTCTCTTCTGATATTCGCCGGCCGGATCGCCAACCACCACCCCGTCCGCGAGGATGCGTTGGCCCCGCAACCAGACACGGCGCACCTTGCCGTTGAGTTCCTGGCCCTCGAACGGTGTGTAACCCTGGCTGGATTCTGACTCCGCCGCTGACACCACATGGCTGACTGCCGGGTCCAACAATGCGATATCGGCGTCGAAACCAGCAGCGATAGTTCCTTTGGTACCGAGCGCGTATCGCTGGGCCGGGTTCCATGCCAGCATGCGAGCCATGTCCACCAGACCCAAGCCCCGTTTGGTCCCTTCGGAATAAAGCCCGTTCAGCAGGTATTCGGTGCCCCCGAAGCCACTTTTGGCGAGCCAGATGTCGTCAGGATTCTCAGCAGACACCTTGGCCTCGGTACGACAGCAGGCATGATCGCTCACCACCCAATCCAGTTCACCGGCGAGCACATGGCTCCACAGCGCCTCCACATCAGCACGGGGACGGATTGGCGGGTTGACCTTCCCCCACGGATCGCCGGAAGTTTCGATGTCCACCAGCAGATGCCCGATCGTGACTTCGCGGCGGAAGTTCACGTTCTCAAAGCACCGCTCCATGCGCAGGGCCGCGTCGACGGCCTTCGCCGACGACAGGTGCAGCAGGTTGATGTTGACCACATCGGTCTCATGGGCCAGATATGAGGCGATGGTCACGGCTAGTCCCTCCGAGTGCGGAGGGCGAGAAGCCGAGTACGCGGCCAGCCCGGTGAGGTCTCCCGCTGCTTCGACCAACTTGGTGTACGCCGTCATGATCTCAGCGGTTTCGCAGTGCAGAGACAGCGACAGCGCATCGGCCAGATCCGGGTGGTTGCGGCGGGCGTCGGCGATGCCCCGCATGATGAACTCGAAGTGGGCGTAGTCGTAGCGTTCGCCGGGTGGGGTCATCAGAAACTTGGACTGGTCGTCGCTGGCGCCATGCAGGCCATGACCGCCGTAGAACATGAAAATCTTGAACGAAGTCACCCCGTATTCGCTGGCCAGCATGGGGATCTCGTCGATGTGGCTTGCCTGCATCGGGGCGAGGTGGAAGGCGTAGTCCACATGGCTGTGGCCTTCGATCTGTTGCAGTACTTCCGGGAAGAACTCGGCGTAGGGCCCGCCTCGGTTCAAGTAGTACTGACCCGTCCGCATGTAGTTGAGCACCGTGGTCGTGCCGCCTTGGGCCGCGGCCCGGCTCTCGCTTGCAGCATCGACAGGCAACGGGTTGTAAATGCCCATGTGAGTGTGGGCATCCACCGATCCCGGGAAGGCGATGAGGCCCGAAGCGTCGAATATCTCTGTGGTTTCGGGCGCGGCTGCAGCAAGCCCGACACCGAGTTCGCTGACCTTCCCGGCGCTGATGGCTATGTCTGTCTGGTCAGCTTCGCCCACGTCCGGGCGGACCACGGTGGCGCCGGTGATGATCAGGTCGGTCATGGGCGTTCCTTCGTCGGTGCGTCAATTCGTTGCAGAGGATCCAGCAGCCCGGCGGTGGAGTCAATACCGGCGAGGCCCGACAAGGTCTCGTGCGTTCTGCAGGCGTCTTGGCTCGACAAAAGGCCGGCGGTGTTGTCGGTGTACTTGGCTGCCAACTCCGACGCTGACAGGGGCCGGTCCGGTCCACCCCGGTTGGCGAGCACCTCTTCCACCAACGTTTGACCCGCCCTGGTCGTAACGCTCAAGCGGGCGGGAAGCTGGTACGGATATATCTGCATCAGCTGAGGATCACCCACGACATCAACCCGCTCCATCAGTTCACGACGAAGCGGGTCACGGGCCAGCGCATCACTGAAATCGCCCAGACCGACGCCCAGTCCTCCGCCGCCCAGCAAACCGGCGACCACCGTGTACGGCCCGCTGAACTGGGCGTGATATCCGGTTTCGGGCATCCGTTTAGCCTCAATCGGGTCGCCGATAGTGCGCACGGTCGGCGGCGCCACTTCCAGGGTGGCACTAGCGAGGTCCTCGGCGCAGACACCCCGCTGGCGAAGGGCCATAGCGGCGTCGATTCCGGTGTGGGTGAAGTGGTTCGCTGGATACGGCTTGTAGAAGATTTCATCGCAATGCCAGCGATCTGACAGGTGCGCGGTGACCGAGTCGAGGTCGGATTGGTCACCCAGGAACGCTTGGAACAGTCCGAACCGGCCTTCGATTGCGGTCGGTGGTCCGGTAATGCCCCGTGCCGCGAGTTGAGCCGCGGTGACCCCGGCCCGAGCGGCCCAACCGCAGTGGAGTCGTTTCACAGTTCCACCAGACCGGTTGGCTTCAATGATTCCGCTGGCCATGCTGCAGGCAATGCCCATGGCGTGGGTGATCCCGTCACTACCGAGGCCGAGCAACCGACCAGCGGCGGCCGCTGATCCCACCGCGCCGCATATCGACGTGGCGTGTTGGCCTCGTTCGAAATACACCGATTGACGGGCATGGGGGTCGTAGCCGCCCATACCGAGACGCACGGTTGTCTCCAAACCCACCGCCACAGCATCAAGTAGTGCTGCGCCGGACACCGACTGCCACTCAGCCACCGCCAGCGCGGCGGGCACCACCGATGCGCTGGGGTGCAGGATGGACGGCAGATGCGTGTCGTCATAGTCCAACGAGTGGGCCAGTACACCGTTGACGAAAGCGGCTTCGGCTGCCGACATGGCCTGTCCGGCACCGATCGCGGTGGCTTGGGCGGCGGAGCCCTGATCGACCGCGAACCCGATGACCGCGCGGGAGGTCTCCAGCGTGGAGGCCCGTACGGCAATCCCCACGACGTCGATGATGCGAGACGGGATACCGGCTCGGACGGTTTCTGGCACCGGGGCGGCAGCCAGGCCCGCCAGTTGCGAAACCACCGGACTCATGCGATGGCCCTCATGCGATGGCCAATGGGCGGACCGGGGCTCCGGTAGCGCCGTGGATGTTCAGATGGGACAGCACGAACACGAACTCATAGACCCCGGCGGCGGCCAGACCATCCAGTTCCAGGGCCTCGATGATGTTGATGCCCTGCTCCACCAGCAGGACCCGGTGAGCCGGCAACAGGGCATGTCCTTGTCCAGCGGGGATGCACTCGAAGGCCAGCGTGTCGGCCCCGACGAGGGTTGCGCCCTGTTCAGCCAACCATTGCGCACCCTCCTCCCCGACTCCCGGCACTCCAGTGTCTTTACCGCCATAACGGTCGGGGTCGTCGAAGTAGGCCCCCCAGCCGCTGCGTATCAGTACCGCGTCACCCGAGCGCAGAGGGGTGCCTTGACGTGTCGCCGCGCCTTTGAGTTCGGCCACGCTGATCTCGTGGCCGCCATCGCACACCTCCTCCTCGAGCAGCCCGGCTATGTCCAGCAGCACGCCGCGACCGACGAACGGTGGCAGTTCTTGAATCCCCAACACCTCGAAGTTGCCGCCTGACTGAGCCTCTTGCGCATCTATGCCGCCATGCAGCAAGCCTTGGTGGCTGACATGGGCCAGCGCGTCCACATGTGTCCCGACGTGGCAACCGGTTGTCAGCAGGTCAGCCGCCGCCGAACCACCGTCGGCTCGCACCCGTTCGCCGTGGCGCCGGTCCAGACAGTGGTTGAACATCGGGTGGTTCGGTGATTGCGCCATACCGTTTCGCATCAGGCGACCGAGATCGTAGACGGTGGCTTCAGCGAGCACGCCCAGAAGCTCCGTGACTGGCCCTGAGATATTTCTGCTCATGCGATCACTCCCCGGTCTCGCAGGTCGGCCAGTCGTTCGGCGCTCATCCCGGTATCTGTCAATACCTGATCGGTGTCTGCGCCGAGGGTTCGCCCAGAGTGTCGGACCTCGCCGGGTGTGTCCGACAAACCGAACAGGACGTTCTGCATCAGTAGCGGACCCAAGTCGGGGTCGTCGACCGACACCACGGCTCCGCGGGCCTGCACCTGCGGATCTGCGACGTACTGCTCCACGTCGTACACCGGAGCGAGCGCCACGTCGGCACCGGCGAACGCTTCAACGACTTCGGCGAGCGGGCGTTCGCCGATCCATGCGGCCATGGCATCGTCGATCTCATCGCTGTGGGCGGCCCGGCCGGCACCGGTGGCGAACCACGGTTCACCCACCAGGTCGCCCCGACCGATCAATTCCATTGTGCGGCGAGCTACCGCGTCGGCGCTGCTCGACACAGCCACCCAGCGGTTGTCGGCGGTGAGGTAGGTGTTGCGGGGGGCGTTGTTGAGCGAGCGGTTCCCACTCCGCTGAGTGATATGGCCGGTCTGGTCCCAGGTGATGACATGGGGGCCGAGCGCGGTGGCGAGCGGTTCGAGGATCGACAGGTCCACTACTTGGCCCTGTCCAGTGGCGTGCCGGTGGTGCAGTGCCATCATCACCGCGGCGACCCCGCTGATGCCGGCGAAGCTGTCGGCGAGTCCGAAGGGGGGCAGGGTCGGGGGCCGGTCGGCTTCACCGGTCATGTGGGCAAAGCCGCTCATGGCCTCGATCAAGGTCCCGAAGGCCGGCCGACGGGCATACGGGCCGGTCTGGCCGAATCCGCTGACCCGGCAGAGAATCAGCCCGGGGTTGCGCTCCGACAGTACTTCGGGGCCCAGGCCCCAGCGCTCGAGGGTGCCGGGCCGGAAGTTCTCGACAACTACATCGGCGGAGGCTGCGAGGTCCAGGAACACTTCGGCTCCGTCGGGATCGCTCAGGTTCAAACCCACGCAGCGTTTGTTGCGTGCGACGATCTTCCACCAGAGTCCCTGACCATCCTTCTGCGCACCGTGACCCCGCATGCTGTCGCCTGTCTGGGGATGCTCTATCTTGATCACATCCGCGCCGAAATCGGCCATGATCTGGCCTATCACCGGCCCCGCGATCACGGTGGAAGCGTCAATGACGCGCAGGTCGGCCAGAGGACCCTTCATGCGGAACGTCGTTTCTCCCAGGGGAACATCGGCCCTAGTGTTCCGCACAATCGAGTCTGTTGGCAACCGTTCCCAGCGAAGATAGGCCTTACCAGCGAACATCCGCTAGCCTCATTCCCCTGAGCGGAACAGCAGAACCAATGGACTCAGTCACTGGCACAAGTCGCAGCGTGGCCGCTATTGAGCGGGCTGCTGATGTGCTGTTCCTGTTCGCCAGAGCACAGAGCACTCTGGGCGTCACCGAGATTTCCAAGGAACTCGGCGTGTCCAAGGCGGTCGTGCATCGAATACTCACCTCGTTGCGTGAACGGAACCTGTTGACCATCGACCCGGAGACCCGGCGCTACGCGCTTGGGCCGGCTGTGTTGGAACTGGCCACTGCTTACCGCGATCAGCTCGATATTCGGACCCTGGCCCTCGACGAGATGCGCAGACTCAGCGCCGCGACCGACGAAACCGCGACTCTGTCGGTACGCCACGGCAACAAACGTGTTTACGTCGCCCAGATAACGCCTCCCCGAGAGGTGAAGATGACCGTGCCCATCGGTGGGTCGTTTCCGCTGCACGCCGGCGCTTCGTCCAAAGCGTTCCTGGCTTGGCTCAGCGAAGGCGAGATTGACCTCTATCTGGCCGAGAATCCACTCGACGCCATAACTGGGGCCACCATCATCACTGTCGACGAACTTCGTGCCGAACTGGGCCGCATTCGTCAGCAGGGTTTCGCCGTCTCTCTCGGTGAACGTCAACACGACGCCGGTTCGGTCGCGGCTCCGATCCTCGACGACAACCAAGCGCCAGTCGCGGTGATCAGCGTCAGTGGACCGATTGAACGCTTCCGCGACAAAATCGCCAGTTCGGCGGCTGCGGTGGTGGAGGTCACCCGAGCGCTGTCCACAAAGCTCGGAGCCCGCCCTGGTGGCTGAACTGCCTCAGGTGACAGACCACTTGACGGTGGCGGCGGTGCAGTTCGCCACGGGCAGCGATCTCGAGGAGAACCTCGACACCTGCCTACGAATGCTCGATGCGACCGCCGCGCAGGGGGCTGATCTGGTGGTGTTTCCGGAGTTCTGCAACCACATCTCGGTCTACGACGATGCCGCGCACTGCCGGGCTGTTGCCGTAGCACTGGATGGTCCCTGGATGCGGGCTTTTGCTCGGCGGGTTGCTGAGCACGGGATTTATGCCGCAATGGCTGTGACGATCCCCCGAGCTGACGGGCGGGTGACCGTGACCGGCCTGCTGTTCGACCCCGACGGGGAACTGCTGGCCACCGCGGACAAACAGATGCTCATGGGGAATGAAAGGTCCTTCCTTAGTACCGGTTCCGGGGCGAACCCGGTGGCCGATACTCGCTTCGGCCCCGTCGGCCTGTATTCCTGCATGGACGGCGTGACCTTCGAGATACCCCGCACGTTGGCGGTGCGCGGTGCTCGGTTGTTGCTCAACAACCTCAACTCGTTCGCCCGTGACGAGGCGGCGCTGCATATTCCGGTGCGAGCCGCCGAGAACGGCGTGTTCGTGGTGGCTGCCAACAAGGTCGGTCCTTTGTTGCCCCCTGACCGCGTGGACGCTTTCAGCGAGGCGCTGGGCGTGGGTGCCGAGACCTTGAACGGCGCCGGTGAAAGCCAGATCGTGGGTCCCGACGGCACCGTGTTGGCTATCGGCCCCCTAACCGGCGAGGCGGTGGTCATCGCCGAGGTTGACCTGTCCGAGGCCGACCCGACCCGGCTGGTGGGCCGACGGCCCGGTGTGTACGCCCCGCTGGCGCAAGCCCCTACGGCACGACCGGCAACCGGTTTGGCCGCTGAGGTGGTCGTTGCCTGCGTGCCTGGAAGCCAAGCGAAACCAGAACTACTCGACGAGACCTTCGCTTCTTCGGCGGCGCTGGTGATCTTGCCGGAGCTGACACCGGTGCCCGCCACCATTCCCGAGGGCGTCTTGGTGGTGACCACAGCCCTGCGAGAAGACCGAGACGGGCACGGTCAACACGAACACGGTCAACACGGCGACGGTCAACACAGGGACCAGATTTGGTCGTCGCAAGCCCTACAAACAAATCGAGACAGCGACCGTCAACCCGGCGACAGTGAACACAGTCACGGTCAACACGGTGACACTCAACACGGCGACACTCAACACAGCCACATTCAACACAGGGGCCAGGTTTGGTCGGCGCAAGGCTTGGTCCACGAACAACCGCAGATCCACCGCAGTGATCGCTACCCGCAAGTCACCGACTTGGGCAGTGGCGTGGACTTGTATCGAACGCCGTTCGGTGATCTGGCCGTCTTGGTAGCCGACGACCACCGCTACCCCGAAGCCGTGCGACTAGCAGCAGTGGCCGGCGCCCACATCGTTGTGGTGTGTTGGCAGCCTGAACACCCCTGGGAGTGGGATCTGGCTCTGGTGGAGCGTGCAGCCGAGAACCGAGTCAGCCTCGCTGCGTGCGCGCCGATGGGTTCAGCCGGCGCTGCGATAATGCTCGACCCACCGGCCGATTCGCTCTGGAATCCTCAGCGGTCAAGCGCCTATGACGGCACCATCAACACTCCAACAACCATTCGGGCCAAGCCGGATCAAGGGCTGCTTATTGCGACCTTGCACCCAGGCCGAGCCCTCCACCGGGAGGTCTCAAAAGACACCGATCTCGTGGGTGGCCGACCGTGGCAGGCCTCGCAGATACTCAACGCGGTGCCCTAGCAAGAACCGCTCGGGCTTGACGCACGACTGCGGTGTCCACGAACTTGCCGTCCACGATCAGTGCTGCACGGCCCTCGGCAGCCGCTGCTTCGTAGGCGGCCACGATTTTCTCAGCTTGAGCTATGGCATTGGTTGAGGGGGTGAAGGCTGCGTTGACTGCCTCCACTTGCTTGGGGTGGATAACCGAGCGACCGCCAAAGCCGTGGCGGCGCAGCGATTCGCTGGAGGCGACTAGCGCTTCGTCGTCGTCAAGGTCGGTGGGTACGGGTCCGCACGGGGACTCAAGCCCAGAACCGACCGATGCGACCACCACGCGGGTGCGGATCGGCCACATTTCGAGGGCGTCGGCGGACGGTTCCATACACATGTCTGCAGCGAGGTCTGCTTCGCCCAAGGCCAGGCGCACCACCGCGGGCATCGCCGCGATCTCGTAGATGTCGGCCACGCCGACAGCCGACTCGATGAGGGCCATCACGGGGCTGCCCGCGAAGTCGACGGCGCAAACCGCGGTATCGGCTTTGGGCACGACCACACCCGCGAATTCCACTCCGTCGGCGACCAAGGAACGCACCATCGCAGCATCGTCGTCGAGCAAGTCGGGGCGGCTGTTGACCCGCACCCAGGCGGCTGCCCCGGAGTTGGCTCGCAGCCAGTCCGCGACTGCGTCTCGGGCGGTTGCCTTGGCTGTTTCGGCAACCGCGTCTTCGAGATCGCAGATGATGGCGTCAGCTCCCGAACCGAGCGCCTTGTCGAAGCGGTCGGAGCGGTCACCCGGGACGTAGAGAGTGGTGCGGGTCATTGTCGTGGCAGTTCCCTGATGTTGTTGGCAGTGTGGTTTGTTGACACTCGTCGCTGCTCAGCCCTACTGTCAGGCCGAATGAAACGTTGTTCCGCTTAACGGAACAACTTTCCTCTGACGATACCGGAGTACCTATGCGCGAGACGTTGAAGGGCGTCCAAGACATCTTCGACGAGCGAGGTCCGACAGATGCTACGGCAACGTTCAACCGCCTGTGGTCCATCACCGGTGAACTCATGGCCAAGATCGAAGCCCGGTTCGAGTTGACCCGAGACCCGAGCACCGACGATTTGGAGTCCTACCGAGGCGAAACTGAGCACCCCTCAGGACGGCTTGCCGCCTATGCCGGACCCGAAATCGACTGGCTGGTCCACTCCTGGATCGGCAACCCGCCGCTGGGCTTCACCAACATGCACGTAACCGCCTGGCTCGGCCCGCAAATAAACGTTCCCCATCTCGGTATCGCCTGGGGAACCCTGCCCGACCTGTGGTTCTACATCGACTTCAATGCCCGTTCCGATCTCATGCTCGACACCGAAGCGCTGGACAAATACTTCGAACCGCTCAACGAAGAGTTCTTGGAGTTGCGCGCCGATGAGGGGCTGGCACCGTTCACCTCCAGGGCTTTGTATATCCGCCAAGCGCTGAGCGACGTGGCCATCTGTTTCACCACCCCCAACCGCACCCACGACAAAGCACGGCTTGACCAGGTGAGCGAACTGGCCCATCGGCGGGTCGACCAATGGCTGCGCTGGGTTGATGAAGCCGAACCGGTGCCGCAAGCACGTCGCGAAAAACTTACCGCAGACGATCTGGCCCGGCGACGCAACATCGCCGAACGAGACCCCGCGAACGTGATGGCGGAACGGTTCTTCGGTCAGGAGATGACCGATCGCCTGGTTCGAGCTCTCTGGGGTGGCGACCGGCTACTGCTGAGACCCAGTTAGGACGTATCGAATGTTCATCAAGAACCACTGGTATGCAGTCGAGTTCGGTGCCGATGTCGTCGGCGAGCCTGTACTGGCCCGGGTACATGGCCACGACCTGGTGCTGTGGCGCAGTCCCGACGGCACCGTCAACGCCCAATCCGACCTGTGCGTCCACCGTGGCGGTTCACTTGCCGGAGGCAAGGTGGTGGGCAACTGCGTGCGGTGCCCTTACCACGGGTGGCGCTACGACACCGGCGGTGCGTGTGTGGAGATCCCCGCAAATCGGCAAGGTCTGCCCATCCCCAAAAAGGCCCGGATCGACACCTATCCCTGTATCGAGCGCTACGGGTTCGTATGGGTGTTCCTGGGCGACCTGCCTACAGAGCAGCGACCTCCGGTGCCTGTACTCGACGGCCTCGAAGAACACACCGAAGCCAAAGCCGAGGGTTACCGCGCCATATTCGGCGAGTTCACCTGGAACGCCAACTACGACCGGGTGTTGGAGAACGCAGTCGACATCGCCCACACCCCGTTCGTGCACTCCGGATCGTTCGGCAACGCTGAGCAACCTGAAATCGGTGACTTTGAACTCGAAGAGGACCACCACGACGGCTATTTGACTTCGGTGACGGCCACGGTCGACCTTGAGCCACCACGCCCATCAGGGCTGTGGAAGTTCATCTCCAAGAAAGACCGCCCCCCGGTCAGCACAACTACCGGGTTCTATCCCCCCAATGTGTCGCTCTTGATCGTGCGCCTGCCAATGGGCGAGATTCGCATCTTCACCGCGGCGGTCCCCCGAGATGAGCACCTCACCGTCTCGAAGTTCGCCATGTTGCGCACGTTCTTCACAGGCGGTTGGGCCGACAAGAACTCCATGCAACGCACAATCAAGATTTTTCTGGAGGACCAGCCCACCGTGGAGGGGCAGCGGCCCGAGTTGTTGCCGTTCGATTTGTCGGCCGAACTGCATGTCAAGTCCGATTCGATCCAGTTGGCCTACCGTCGCTGGCGCCAAGAGCAGCTCGACAAAGGCTGGGGACTTGAAGTGCTCTCGGACGAATCGGCCATGCGGGCCGCTGCGGTGATTCCCTCACCGGCACGATCGGGCGATCCAGAACTGGCTAACGCCTGGGTGTTCCCCACCGTCACTGAGGCTGTAGCGCAACGGCCTGTCGGCGAGACCGCGCAACGGTCCGTCGGCGAGGCCGAGCGATGAGCCTGTCGGCTGATCTGTGCCTTGGGGCTGTCGAGGCGATTGAGGCTCGCTTGGGGTTGGCGGAGACCGTGAACACACCGCTGGTTTCGGCGCTGGACGGTTCGCCGGTTGGTGCCCACCGGGTGTTGGCGCGTGACGGGCTGGCCGCGTTGGTGTACGTGGGTATGACTGTGGAGGCATTCGGACTCGACAGCCACATGTGTTTCGCGTTCACGGATGCTCACAGTCCGGTCCCTCATTTCACAGTGGATTCGGTGTTGGCCGGTCCCCACTATGCGTTCCACCTTGATCTGATCCCCCGCCTGGACCCGGGTGCGAACCTGGCCTACATCGACCATTGCTACGGCCCGCTCACCGAAACCCATGACACGGTCGTGGAGATGGAGGGGCTGACACCCGCACATTTGTCACCGCGGCAATGGCAGTTGATGTCGGCCTGGATGCTGGCCCATCGCGCCGACGAAGACGGATTTCGGGGGGTGTTCGATGCGGTGTCCGCATATCGCGACCACTGGCTCAAGTTGGTGGTCGAGGGTGTGCCTGACGATGCCCTCGGTGGCGCGACCCCAGACGATCTGGATCGGCGTGACTTCCGCAACCGCGAGGCAATCTTCAGCCCCGAGGTGGACCCCGTCTGGGCTCGGGTCGACCAACTGCTCGGCCCAGAAACCAGCGCCAATATCCAAACCAGTCTCAAAACCGCAGCACGCAGCTAGAACAAGCACCGAGAACGGAGATCACCTATGAGCGAAACCGAAGCCTCCGAGTGGCAGCAGCGCATCACCGGTGAATGGTACGGCCTGCCGTCGGTTTTCGATGCCGACGGAAGCCACACAGGGTTCAACAAGGTCAGTCGGGCCAGCGTGTTCGCCGACGGCAAGGTCACCTATTGGATGCAGTGCAACTTCATGAACACCGGACCGTTGCGCAACCGCTTCGAGATCCGCGATTTCGAGTTCGGCGTGGACGATCAGGGCAACGACCGCATCTATCATGGCCCCGACTTCTACGGGGCAGGCCACCCCTACGGTTCGCTGGTGGATTCGCACTATTACGCACCGGGTTGGCGGGCCGATCTCAACACCATGAACCAGATCCTCCCCGACGGAGTGACTCAGGTGTACTCGTCTCTGCTGTATGAAGGACCGACCATCTTTGCGGTGTTCAACGGGGTGTATCTCAACGCCCACGACTACGACACCAATGCCGACACCAAAGAATGGATCGACACCCACATCGAGGCCGAACGCGAGCTGGCCTCATGGCCCCACACCGTGCCCGACCGGATCGGCGGTGAATGGACCGGGCAATGCGAGGTGTTCGGGGCCGATCAACAACGTCGGGGCACAGTGGATGTGCGCTTGCGCAACGACCCCATCGACTTGGTGTGCGCCAACTGCACTCTGGACATGTCCGGGACCATCGACCGGTCTCTGAGCTACATCCGCACCCGCTCTGGTGGCAACCGTTACACCTACGACGGCCCCGATTTCTGGGGCAACGCCATCGCTTACGGTCGGGCGCTGTACACGACCCAGCATCATGCGAGCGAGGCGTTCAAGATCAAAGGGCGGGAGTTCATCCTTGACCGCAACTACACGCTGGCTGTGGCCTGGAAGCTCTACTCCGGCGACCGCATGACCGACATCGTGTTCGGCCCCCTCAACTGGTCATCCGACTAACGCGCCAACGGGGTGTTGCCGGTTGGGTTCAACCGATGGCCACCTCTACCAAGGGCCCGAGCGAATAGGTGGTTGTCCAGGTCTCCTCTGGTTGAGCCGCTGACGAACCACCGGGAACCATCATCGGTCCTACCCAACCAAGCAGGACTCAAACCACCGAGAACCATCATCGGTCTGCTCTGGTTGAGCCGCTGACGAACCACCGGGAACCATCATCGGTCCTACCCAACCAAGCAGGACTCAAACCACCGAGAACCATCATCGGTCTCCTCTGGCTGGGCCACTGACAAACCACCCGGAACCATCATCGGTCCTACCCAACCAAGCAGGACTCAAACCACCGAGAACCATCATCGGTCTCCTCCGGCTGGGCCACTGACAAACCACCCGGAACCACCATCGGTCCTACCCAACCAAGCAGGACTCAAACCACCGAGAACCATCATCGACCCCTCCCGACCGACCCGCCGCCTCACCGCGGCCGCGCCAGTCGACGTGCCTCAACCTCTCCTCTTTTGCTAGATGGCTGGGTGTCACGGTTAGGGGCCGTTTGGGGGGTTGTTGGGGTTGATGATTTTGTAGCCGGTGTTGGTTTTGATGACGATGTAGCCGCGGTCGTGGATGTTGTGGTGGCAGTGTGGGCAGGCGAGACACATTTTGTCGATGTCGGTTAGTCCGCCGTCTTCCCAAGGCACGATGTGATGGATTTCGCAGCGTTCAGGACCTGCGGTGCAGTCTTTGCCTGTGCAGTGCCGGTCGCGGGCGATGATGGCTTTGATTTGGGCTTCGGTGGGGAGCCTACGGTCGCGTCCCACCCAAATGGGTTGGCCTTTGCCGTCAAACACAACGCCGGTCACTGTGGCCATGCACATCAAGCGTTCCAGCACTGTTTGGGGTAAGGCTTCACCACCGACGATCTCAGCGACACAGGTGGGGTTGTCGCCTCGTAGACGTTCAACGTCGGCTACTGCGATCAGTTGCATCCTTGTGCTGCCCGGCCCGCAACGGCCCACATCGGTCAACAACGCCACGAACGCGTCGGCTAAGCGTTGTGGTGTTGTGCGAACATCGTCGGGGGTGCCGTCGCGGCCGCCGTCGTCACGCCACATGCGGTCGTATTCAACATTGATTGCTTTGACCGCTTGTTGATAGCTAGTCGGATCGAGTTCTGCTAACAGCACACCCATACCTTCTTCGTTCACCCAATGCTTGAACAACCGGTTGCGGCGTTGCTGTTGATACAACTCGGCGCCGTCGTCGGGTTGGTTGCGGTTCACCCACCGCCGCGACTGTTCAGCGAACGCATCAACAGACGATGTCTCAGCAAGCTTCGACAACTCGTCGTCTACTTGCCCAGACGAAGTCTTGGCCGCAGCCCCAACCGCCACCGCGGCGTGTTCGACAGTGATGGCACCACTAGCCAACGCTTCGGCCAGCTTCGGCATCTCCGCGAGTCCAGCAGCAGTCTTCGCGACCGAATTAGCGGCACGAGTGGACATGCGCCCCGCCTCACGCAGCACCGTCTTGGAGTTCACACCACCATCATCAAGACCCTCGATCTCGGTTGCGCAGCGTGTCTGCAACGCACCCAACGCGGCGATCACCCGCCCAGCACCCGCAACCAGACCCTCCAACTCGCCGCGGCACAGCCCAGAAACCACCACCCCCCGGGTCTGTTTGATCATCGAATCGAACATGACCACAACCTAGCCAAAGGGTGTGACACTACATGAAAATAGAGATCCACGATGGCTACGGTTGTGGCTACGGATCACCAATGGGTGACCGCGCACTTACACCGTCAGGGCCCGTTGGGAATCACAGAAATCTCGAGTGGTTGATGTGGATC
The DNA here is from genome assembly GCA_965198315.1 of Candidatus Aldehydirespiratoraceae bacterium. GTDB lineage: Bacteria > Actinomycetota > Acidimicrobiia > Acidimicrobiales > Aldehydirespiratoraceae > VXYK01. The sequence continues at coordinate 446,745 of OZ240616.1, forward strand.
TGGGCTCGTGGAATCCGCGTATCCGAGAACGCCGCCAAGCTGGAAGCGCTCGGCTCAGGATCCCCACGTCCCAAACAACCACACGACAGAACCTCGGCATGAATCACACAAAAAACAGTCTCTGATTCACCCTGGGACGTTCCTATAGATGTCAAGTGCGGGTTTTGAGGGTGGCGAGGTCGGCTCGCAGTGTGCGGTAGATCTCTCGTGCGAGGTAGCGCTTGAGGCAGCGGATGGCTTCTTTCTTGGTTTTGCCTTCGGCGACGCGGCGGTCGAGGTAGCTGCGGGTTCGGTCGCAGTAGCGGAGCCGGACGATGACGATCATGTGCAGTGCCCGGTTGGCGGCGCGGTTGCCGGCGAAGTTGAGCCGGTGGCGGCTGGTGCGCCCGCTGGATGCGGGCACCGGAGCGGTTGCGCACAGGTGGGCGAAGGACGCTTCGGAGCCGAGCCGGTCGATGTTCTCGCCGGCTGCGACGAGCAGCGCCGCGGTGTGGTGGGTGCCGCATCCCAGACGCGACACTGTCGTGGGCGCTGCGGCGGCGACGAGCCGGTCGAGTTCGCGTTCGAGTTCGTCGGCTTCGGCGCCGAGCCGGGCGATGCGGCGCCCCAGGCTGCGCAGTGCTGCTTTGGCGGCCTGGGCGGGATCGGCGAGCCGGGCGGGGTCGGGCCGCAGCCGGGCGCACACCGCGGCTTTGCCCTCGAGGGTGCGGCGGGTGTCGAGCTGTTCGCGCAGCGCGGCGGGGGCGGTGACGAGCAGGTCGCCGAGCTGGCACAGCGCAGCGGAGCGGGCTTTGACAGCGCTGCTGCGGACGACGCTGAGCTGGCGGATCGACTCGACCACGCCGGTCGTGTCCTTGGCGGCTGCGGTCGCTTCGCCCGAGAGCACCTTGCGGGCGGCGGCCTCGGCGTCGATGGCGTCGTTCTTGCCGCGGCGCGAACGCAGATGCGCGTGCGGCTGGTTGACCTCGATCACCCGGCAGCCCTGCTCGGTCAGCGACCGGGCCAGGGCAGCTCCGTAGGACCCGGTCGATTCCACGCCGACCGCGGCGATCGGGCCGAACGACAAGAGCCATTCATGAGTCGAGCGGTAGCCAGCGCCGGTCGCGGGGAACGACTCAGTGCCCAGCACCCGACCCAAGGGGTCGAGCGCGGCGGCTACGTGGAAGTCGGTGTGGCAGTCAATCCCGCCGATCACCGCCTGTGGTGGTGGTTCTGGCATCATGTTGTCCTTCATCTCGGAGCGGCTCGCGTGCCGGGACGGGACGGACATAACAGTGATGAGGCATCTGTCAGCGCAGGTTCCTATGAGGTCACGTCGCTCGTTCCGGACCGGCCGCAGCTGGCAAGTCCAAGGAGCAGACCGCCGACATCGACGAGTCCCAGGCAAGGCACCCACAACACGCAGGGCCAGTTTTGCGGCAAGTCAGACGCCGACGGCCCGCTCCCCGCACACATCTTCACTGTTTTGCGCAGGCTCCAAGGATTGGAGCAAGCATGGGAGCTATGGACACACAAGCGAACACGGCGGGGACGTCTCGTCGGTATTCGGCTGAGCAGAAAAAGCACGCGGGTACGTGCCGACAACACAATCACCTGCTGGGGCAACAACACCTTGGGGCAGACTGGTGCGCCTGAGGGGAAGTTCCAAACTGTTTCCGCCGGCTCGGGGCATTCGTGCGGGTTGCGTGCCGACAACACACTCACCTGCTGGGGCAACTACTTCGATGGGCGGACTGATGTGCCTGAGGGTGCGTTCAAGACTGTATCCAACAGCGAGGAGTACTCGTGTGGGGTACGTGCCGACAACACAATCACCTGCTGGGGCTACATACGGATAGGTTGATGCGCCTGCGATGACGTGCTCGGCTCGCTGGGCACGTGTTGCATCTAGCAAGGGGCCGAGCAGACAGGCGGTGGTCCAAGTCTGTTCCGGCCCGGGTCCGTTCTGCTCGAACCGCCGGGAACCACCGGGTTTGAACTAGGACTTGACAAACCTTTGTTGTTATTGCAAACTAGTTTGTGTTACAAACTAGATGGAGGCGAGCAAATGCAGACATTCGATGACAGCTCAGATCCCCTGACCGCCGAGGAGAGTTGGCAGGCCATCCACACCACCATGGACGATGCCCGGAGCTCGATGTACCTGGCCGGAAGCACGAAGATCATGCTGTTGTGGGGCGTGATCGTCTCAGTGGGATGGCTCTCCCAGTACGCCATCGAGACGCTCGCCACCGAGTTCGTCGAGGACAGGCCAGAGGTCTCAGGCTTGTTGTGGGCTGTCCTCGGCCCGGTGGGTGGGGTGAGTAGCGGCTTCATCGGTCACCGAGCGAGCCAGAACATTGCGGCAAGCGAAACGGCCCGCCGGGCAGGGATCCGGGTCTGCCTTTTCTGGGTCACCCTCGTGGTGGCCTCGTTCCTCCTCATTGGCGCGGCAGGGTTGTGGAACGATGCCGAGCACCTCCCGCGATTCTGGGTGGGCATGGCGGCACTCGGATACGTCCTGTTCGGCATCATGCACCGTCCCATGATCGCGGTGTTGGGTCTGGGCTTCGCAGCCGCGTTCTACATCCCGGAATACCTCCTCGGCGACGTGGCACTGGCGGTGTCCGGATCGGCGACGCTGGCCATGACGGTTGCCGGCTTCGTGTGGGTCCACAAGACCGGCGAATGGTGAACGACGAAGCCTCCATGACCAGTCAGCCGTCCCCGTCCACGGACGCAACTCCCGTGTCGACCGGCGAGGAGATCATCCTCGATGAGACCATCCATCAGCCGACCCGGCTGCGCATCATGACGCTGCTGGTCTCGGTTCTCGAGGCGGACCGCCTGGCCTACGGATTCATCCAGCAGACCCTGCGGCTGACCGGCGGCAACCTGACGGTCCATCTGCGCAAGCTCGAGGCCGCGGGGCTGGTGACCATCACCAAGGAGTTCCAAGGCGCCAAACCGCGCACCTGGGTGCAGGCGACCACACAGGGACGACGGGCCTTCGCCGAGTACCTGTCGAACCTGGAGAGGGCGCTCGGGGTCAGTGTCCGCGGGGTGCCTGCCGACGATGGACAAGCAGGCAGCCAGTGACCGACCGCATCTTGGCGCAGGGGAAACGACCAGCAATCGAAAGGATCGTTTGATGCGATGCGCCGGGTGGAGTTCTCCGGGTCAACCGATGGTCACTGTTACTGAACGGGTGTCGTCGTCGATGGTCTCAGCAAGGGCGATAGCGGTTGCTCCGATCGGGTCGTTCATGGTCCATAGGCGGCGGTGTTGTGACGGCGCTGGCCAACAGGCCGCAACCAGCAGCGGGCCGACTGCACGGCGCAGTGGCCATTCATCGCCGTCTTCGGGCAGCGGGGCCGACAGGTCCAAGCGAGGCTCGATCCCGGACGCTTCCGGGACGGCTACTCCCACGATGTCGGCCACTGACCGTCCGGCTAGTGAGAAGAACCCGCCGGTGAGTTGGCGGTCGGGGGTGACAAGCACGCTGTAGGACTCGAACTCGTATCCGAATCGGGGCCACAGGCCCTGTCCGGTCATTGCCCCGGGCTGCCATTGTGTCGCGGTGCCCACCACATCGGGGCCCAGGTAGCGGCGCTGGTCACCGACCACTTCGAGATCGAATACCCATTCGCCTGCGAACGCGGCCATGGCGTGGCCGTCGAGTGCGAGCGACGGTTCGCATTGTTGGGTCACCCGCAGCCGCGCTTCGTCGATCTGTTCGACGCAACGGCGCTGGGCGACGGTTCCTCGGTAAGTACCGTCGGGGTCGTACACGTATTCGGTTACCCGCCAGGCGCCGCCGAAGCTGTCATCGCTGTTCACACTGTCGTTGCTCATGTCATCGCTGCTCATGCCGGATCGAAGGCCAGGGTGCCGTAGCTAGCCCCAACCCGCTCGGAGCCCCGATACCAGATGCAAAGCACCGCCTTCATGGTGCCGTCGAGTGCTGCTACTTCGCGGCGCCACACCCGCAGTCCGTCGGTCTGGTGATGGAACTGTCCGCTGAGACCCCTGCCGCCGCTGAGGGTTGCGCTACCTGTCACCTCGCCGTTCGGGGTCCAGGCAGACCAGCCGTCAGAGGTCAGCGGGAACGAGACATCGCCTGCGAACCCAAGCCCTGACAACTCCACTTGGAATTGACTGCTCCCTTTGGTGACCGTCTCGGCATATGCAGCCACCTCGGTAGGTTCAAGATCAGCATCGAGATGGTGCAACTGGCCCGACCAGCACCCCGAGCGCAGCAACAAAAGCTCGTCTCGGCCCGCCGCTGGGTCGTCTCCCAACTCCGCGGGGTCCATCGCTTGAACAGGCGGCGGTGTCGGCGCCTCAGCGTCAACTTGACGCTGATACTCGCCGACCACCGTCCAAACAAGCCTCACCCCCCGGCTCAGCAAAGCCAGAGACAACTGACGTGATCCGTCGGGCAGCACCATCAAGAAGAAGCGCTGTGACAGACCAAGGTCCGGCCAGTAGTTGTGAGCCGCCACCAGGCCGTCGCCCAATGCCTCCGCGTAGCCCACGTTGAGCGGGCCCTCATAGGTCCGATACGAACCGTGATCGACGATGGTGTACTCCCCCGACAGCGAGAACGGCCCGTCGAAGGTGACTTCTACGGTTACTGTCCCGGCCTGGTCATCGGCCTGCACTGACCGGGTGTCGCGCCCCAACCCAGCGAAGCGACCTTGAGAGTCGTATACCTCAGCCGCGCCGATCCATTGACCGACACCCTGAGAGAACGACCCACTGCTCACGCTCGGACCAAGTGCACCGTCTGCGCCTCGATCGACGTCGCTGCCAGCTTCGCGGCGAGGTCGGTGCCCGCCGGTTGCGGAGAGAGGTAACGGCCCTCTGTAGCCAATTCGAGTTCACCGGCAGCAAATGGATACGGGTCCAGTTCGTAGACCGCACCGGGCAGTTCCACGACCGAGACGGTCACGTCGTCGCCGACCGCTCGGGGCACGTTGTGGAACTCTGATTCGCCGCGTTCGCCTTCGGGGGCCAGGTGCATGTAGAGGGAGAGCGTGTCGAAGAACTGGAGCTGTTTGTAGGCGTGGAACAGGTACTCGTTGCTTGCATGCTCAGGGTCGCTCACCGCTAGCTGCTCTCGGAGGCGGCTCTGACGGTCCTCTTCTGCTGCCAGCATGGCGTCAACTTCGGGACGCAGGTCCTCTCCGATGCTGTCGAGGAAGATCTTGTCGCTCAGCCCGTACCGTCCCCGATACAGGCCGTAGGTGTGCATCGACGAGATGATGCCGCTGAACGGGTGATGGCTCTCGTTGAACGCCGGCGACCCCGCCGAGGTGGCAACGATTTGCGGCAACGGCGTAGCTGTGAGGTTGTACGGCAGTCCGGTCGCCGGGTCTTGAGGGGCGGTGGCATCCAGGTCGGCCCATCCTTGGTCGTGGTGGTCGACGATGAACTGCATCGGTTCGGTGGGTTCGAGCCCGGCGAAGTCTTCGTTGCCGAAGTTCACGGCCAGCGACCCTGCGAAGGCGGTGTGCTGGTGCATTGCGATCACGAAGTGCGGGGCGTCAGCAACACCGCCGGGGGCGCGCTGGACGATCATGGCCGTTGGATCCGGGCGAAGTCTTGAATCTGGAACAGGTTGGTTTCCCCGTCCCGCACTTTGTGGGTGATGATGCGCCGGGTGTCGGGGTTCAAGAAGTAGTGGTTGTTGTAGACGATGGTGTTGCTGACTCTGCTGTCGATGGTGAACACGTAGTTGTATGGCGTGAGTTCGGCGCCTTCGAGGCTGATCTGTTCGCTGTCGGCGAAGCACCGTTTGCCTTCAACTCCGATCGGCGTGTTGAAGATGGTTTCACCCACGCCGTAGAGGTTTTCGAAGTGTTCGTGGAGGTGCCAGGTCTGGTCGTCGAGCCAGTAGACATCCATGTGCACCGCGCTGGATTCAAGGAACTCCCCTTCGGGGCTGAAGCTCTTGCACAGCCCTTCCCAGCGGCCCATGAAACACTGATAGGGCCTATCCGAAGTGGGGCCGTAGCTTTTTTGTTCGCTCATGGCGCAATCGTAGAGTGCCCGGCCCGACAATGAAACCGCGTTCCACTGAGCGGAACCATAAGCTGAAATATGATCGTTCGGGGATGGTACTTTGCGTTTGAGGCCGACGAAGACGCAGCTGTAGCCACGCTGTACTACCCCGGTGACGACCAACGGTTGGCAGAAGCTCGGTTGACCGGGCGCGTCCCCCCGATCGAATCGCCCGATCCCTGGCCGGTGATCGTGATGATGCCGGGGATCAACATCGCTCCCGACGGCTACCGCTGGCTGGCTCACCGACTCGTGGCCGACGGATTCTGCGTTGTGACCTGTGCGGCTATCGGTTCACTCGGGCCTGCGGGGCGGGGCATCACTCCCGGTATCGATATGGGTGCGCTGTTGCCTGACACGATCGGTACCCGACCGTCGTCCACCGTGCTCGAACCGCTGCTGGCTCGTCTCGACGGCGCCACCGAAGACGACAGCCCCGTGGCTGGACTTCTGGATCTGACCCGGGTGGTGATCGGTGGTCATTCCGCCGGTGGCACGGTGGCGTTGCACAACAGCGACCCTGCCTGGGTCCCGGGCCTGCAAGCGGTGTTCACTTACGGCGCTCACACCATGACCGCCACTGCGTTGGGGCACGGCGAGAGCACCGTTGTGACCGTGCCGGCCAAGGTGCCACAGATGTTGCTGGGCGGGACTGACGACGGGGTTATCTCAGCGAGCCGTGACCGCTACCTCACAAAGCAAGACGACACGGCCCACGACCCCATCCGCCGAACCTTCGACGAGGCCATCGGCCGTGACACCGGCGATTCCTGGCTGGTTGAGTTGGCCGGAGTGGGCCATTTCGCTATCTGCTGGCCGCTCGACACCACAAGCGGTCGCACTTTCCTGGAGTCCGACCCTGTCTCAGCAGACCCCGAGATCCGAGAACTGCTGGCCGACCTCATCGCCGCATTCATCGCCACGAGTCTCGACCGCCCCGTCCCCAAAAGCCTGGAGAGCCTTGTCGAGCATCGCCTGGTGACCCACTGGAGACGGCGCTGAACCCGGCGTTCTCGTACAATCTGCAGGAGAGGGCTAAATGGGCAAGCGCATTGTTATCACGGGGAGCACGAGGGGGATCGGCAACGGGTTGGCCCGTGAGTTCCTGAAGCGCCAATGCCAGGTCGCCATCAGTGGACGCTCAGCCGACAGCGTGGCGACGGTGGTGGCCGAACTCGGTGAGTATTACGGGGCGTCCAAGGTCTGCGGCAAAGCCTGCGACATCACCAACCCCACCCAACTCCAGGAGCTATGGGACCACGCCGCACAAGCATTCGGCGGGGTCGACATATGGATCAACAACGCGGGAGTCAGCATTGAGCGCCGACCTCTGTGGGAACAATGCGACGACGACCTGGCTGGATTGGTCAACACCAACCTCACCGGAGCGCTGCTAGCCAGCAAGACAGCTGTGTCCAACATGGTGCGCCAAGGCCACGGACAGGTTTGGAACACCGAAGGGTTCGGTTCTGATGGCGCCACTCAACCCGGTATGGCCGCCTACGGCGCCACCAAGCGCGCCGTCCGTTACCTGCAGAAAGCCCTACGCAAAGACACCGCCGACACCGATGTGCAGATCTGCACTGTCTCGCCGGGCATCGTCGTGACCGACCTGCTCACCGGCGACTACGACCTCACCTCCGAACAGTGGGAGAAGTCGAAGAAGATCTTGAACATTCTGGGCGACGAGGTCCACACCGTCACTCCCTGGCTGGCCGACCACATTCTCGCGACCGACAAGTCCGGCGCCCGCGTGGTGTGGCTGACCCGCCGCAAAGCCTTCGCCCGTTTCATGACTGCGGCGTTCCGCAAACGCGACCTGTTCGTCGACATCAAGGGCGCCTGACGACCCTTAGGACTCGCTTACACCGGTGACCGCGGAGCCGCTGCGGGCTATGGCCGTCAGGTCGCCTCCGAGGTAGCTGCGCACCACGGCGGCGTCGGCTTGGACCTCGCTCGGGGTGCCCTCGGCGATGACGGAGCCCGTCTCCATGGCGATCAGCCGGTCGCAGACCGAACTCAGCAGCGGCATGTCGTGCTCGATCACTATCAGCGTCATCTGGTAGGCGTCGCGGATCTGGGTGATCAGTGTGCCCAGTGCCTCCGTTTCGGCTTGGGCGATACCGGCCGAAGGTTCGTCCATGAGCAGCAACCTTGGGCGCAGAGCAACGTTGGCCGCCAGCTCGACGAGGCGGCGGGTGCCGGTGGACAACAGGCTCACCGGCTGGTCAGCCAAGCCGCCGAGACCGAACACGGCGAGCGTCTCGGAAGTTTCGTCCTCGATTCGGCGTTCGGCTGACGATCCACCAACCACAAAACTGTGTCCCGCGGCTCGTTGGTTCGCCAAGAAGACAATGTCTCGGGCAGTCATGGTGGGGAACAACGAAGCGTTCTGGAAGGAACGCACCAGACCAGCGCGGCTGCGAGCCTCCGGTAACAGGCGGGTGATGTCGGCATTGTCGAAGATCACGGTTCCGGCATCGGGGCGCAGATACCCGCTGACCAGCTCAAACAGGGTTGTTTTGCCCGCTCCGTTGGGCCCTATCAATCCCAATGTCTCACCGGCGTGAACCTGCAATGACACGTCGTCGACAGCCACCAGGTCACCGAATCGCTTGCTGATGCCACGCACTTCCAGCATCAGGTCATCGGCGGGTCTGCGGTGCTCAGTGGGAGCTACTGTCACCGCTGTCGAGCTAGCTTCGACATCGCTTGCTTCGGTTCGGGCGGCTACGGGGTCGACACCGTGCAGCCGGGCTATCTGGTCGATGAGGTTGCTGCGGGTTGTGCTCAGCAGACCGTGCAGGCCCCGTGGCTGCTCAAGGATCAAGATCAACCACGCTGCGTTGAGCCCGGCCAAGGCCGACAACTCAAGGTCGAAGAACTCGCGGATACCGATCAGATAGGTCGCCCCGAGAAGTGGTCCGGTCAGCTCAGAGAGGCCGCCGATGACAGCCAGTGACACCACGTTGATGCTGTCGCTCGGAGTGAAGATGCTGCGGGTAACGAAGGTGTTGCTCATGGCCAGAATCACCCCACCAACACCAGCAACGAACCCGGAAAAGGCGTAGGCCTGCAACAACAGCCGTCGCGGAGCGATTTGCAGTACCCGAGCGGCTGCCTCGTTGTCACGGGTAGCGATCAGCGATCGGCCGAACGACGATTGGCGCAAGACGTTGGCGATGGCGAGCACCACCACGAACATCGCCAAAGCCACGAAGTAGAACTGTCGAGAGGTTGTGAGATCTACACCGACCACGCTGACCGGGCGGGACGACAAACCCACACCGAAAGCCCAGTCTTGGCGGAGCAACCAACTGAACGTGGCCAGAGCGAACGCCAGCGTGGCGATGGCCAGAAGCAAGCCCTGCACCCGCAGCGCGGGCAAGCCGACTGCGGCCGATACCACCGCTGCTGCGATGCCACCGCAAACGAGGCCCAAGATCAAGCTGCCAGTCTCAGTCGCTACCCGTACTCCGACGACTGCACCGATAGCTGCGAAAGCCACCTGTCCCAACGAGAGTTGGCCTGCCAAACCGGTCAGGAAGCTAACCGAGATGCCGATGGTGGCGAAGGCGACGATGGTGGACAGCACGAAAGCCGACCGATTACTGATCGCCAGAGGAACCAGCACCGCCGCTATCACGGCGACTGCGCCCATCACCCAGCCCAGATTTCGGATCAGCCATATGTCGCGGTAGGCATCGGGCAACCGGCGGCTCGGTGCCAGGCTGGACCAGCGTTCGGGCTGTTCTCGACCCGAACGCACCTGCAGGGCAACCCCCAGCAGGATCAACAAGAACAGCGCAACTTCAAACCAGCCGGTGGCTTCTGGGTTGGACGCCAGAAGTTGCTCCGCGATCCCGATCCCGAGGCCTGAGGCCAACGCCACTGGTAGGTTGGCGAACCTGGCGAGGGCAGCAACTGCGAGGCCGCGGATGATGAAGTCGGGGCCCAGAGCATCGGCGGTGACCGTCGACTGGTTTCCGATGATGAGCATGGCGGCGAACGCGGCGATAGCTCCGGCGAGCGCCCACGACAGCATCGCCATGTGCCGTGGGTCTGCTCCGGTGAGGGTCGCGGAGTCTGGGTTGGCCGCGGCCCCTCGGATTGCCAGGCCGTAGCGGCTGCGTTGCAGGAACAGATACAGCGCCGCGACCACGAGTGGTGACAGGCACAGCAGCGCCGTCGACGAAGGCGAAACGTAGACGGTGAGGTCGAATTCGGGGAAGCCCGGGGGCTGCGGGAAGCTGCCTCCACCCAAACCGCCTTTGGAGAACGACAACGCCAGCAGTAGCAGAGCTTGTGCAGCACCCAGAGTGGCGACCATCGACAGCACTTTGGGGGCGGCAGCCAGTTTGCGGACCACGAAGGCTTCTATGCCGGCCGCCAGCAGCGCGGCCACGATCAACGCCCCAACGAACCCAAGCCAGTAGGGCACGCCGTAATCATTGACGACGACCGACATCATCGAAGCCGCCACCAGCCCGATAGAGCCGTGTGCGAAATTGATGAACCCACTGGACCGGTAGGCCAGCACCAAACCGATGCCCAACAGGGCGTAGCCGATCCCGAAAATTGAGCCCAGCAACAGCAGTGGCCCGGAGATGTCGAACCCGGCCACGGTTCTACCGATCCGCGCCGAGGGCGCTGGCAAGGCCCTCGAGGTAGGCGGCTTGCAACAAGTTGGGTTTGGCCCGGAACTCTTCGGCTGTTCCCGAGTGGCCGATCTCTCCTTTTTCCATCACGTAGGCGTGGTCTGCGATTGCCAGAGCGATGTTGACCGACTGCTCGACCAGCAGCACGGCCGCGCCTTGGTCGGCTATCTGGCGAACGACCGGCAGTAGATCGGCGATCACTGTCGGGGCCAGGCCCAGCGAGAACTCGTCGATCAGCAGCAGACGGGGAGGCACGATGATGGCCTTTGCCAGCGAGAGCATCTGTTTTTCGCCGCCCGACAACGTGTCGGCTCGCTGGCCGGATCGTTCGGCCAAACGCGGAAACAACTCGTATACCTCGGCCACGCTTTCTGCAGCGGCTTTGTCACGGGTCTTCTGGTTCGCTCCGTGGCCGAAGAGGCGGAGATTCTCGGCCACGGTCAGCGGGCCGACCACCGTCTCTCCTCCGACGATCTGATGCAACCCCATTCCGACACGCCAGGTTGGGCGGGTCTTGGTGATGTCGAGTCCGGCGTAGACGATGCGCCCGCCGATGGTCGGTTCGAGTCCTGAGATCGCTCGCAGCAGGGTGGTCTTGCCTGCGCCGTTGGTGCCCAACAGTGCAACGACAGCCCCCTCATCAACGCGCAGGTCCACATCGAACAGAACTTGCACGGTTTCATACGCGACCGATACCTCTTCCACCGAGAGCAGCGGAGGTGCCGCCGGCCCGCCTTCGGAGGTCTGCCGCGCGTAAACCCGTCTCGGTACGGTGGTGGCCTGTGCTTGAGCCACGGTGGTCGCAGTGTCGCGCGACGAGGGCGCGAAGCGGCGCACACCCCATCCAACCACCACCAACAACAGTCCGATCCAGGCGATCTTCCACTGGTCTGACCAACTGCTGATAACCGCAGCGTTGACCAGCGACACACCCAGCGCACCGATACCGGCCCAGAGGACTTGGCGGGCGGCCACCTTTCTGCGCAACGCGGGGGCAAGCGTGGTGAACGCCGCGGCATCCAGTCCGGCTGCGGCCAGGCCGAGAGCACCGCCGGCGGCCAGCCAGCAGACCACCAACCCGACGTACGTGAACGACAAGCCGCCCAGAGTCACCAACAAACCAGCCACCAACAGATTCGTTCCGATGGCGTCGGCCCGGCGAGCTCCCACCAGCCGGTGCAACCGGTGATACCAGGGTCCGAAACCGTTGATCAGCGCGGCGGCGAGAGCGCCAGCCGCCAGAACTGCGGCGGTTTGGGTGTCGCTGCGTTGCCATTCTCCCACCAGCACCGACGCGGCGGGATCGGCTCCGCCGACAACTACTGCACCGCCCGCGAAAGCAGCTCCATAAGCACGACGAGCCCACGGCACATCGGTACGGGCGACGGTGTCCTCCACTTCTGAGTCTTCGTCATGCACCAACGCATGGCGACCAACCAGCAAGGTGCCGACCAGCACCAGCGCCGCGCTGATCCACAGCAACGTGTCGTGGTTGATCAGGCCTACAACACGCAGCACCAGGGGCAACGAAGCCCCGCTCGCCACCGCTGCCCAATACCACGAGAGGGTGCGGAATCGATCCGCAGAGCGTTCATCGGTTGCAACCAGAATCCGGTGCGTCACCAGAGCCGGCGCCGTGCCGAAGGCCAACAGCACACCTCCGATCACGAAGGGGCCGAGTCGGTCTGCCGATGCCATCAAGGCCAACCCGACCGCAGCCGTCAGCCCGCCGACAAAGAGCAGTGTCCCGGCAGGAAGTTTGTCGCGCAACCGAGGCACCATCAGCGCGGCCAATACTGCTACCGCACCGAGCAGGGTCGCTTCGCCAACGATCGCTCCCAGCAGATTGAGATGTTCGGCTATTTCCTCTCGGCGAAACAACAGGACCGGCAACGGCGACGCCAAGCCTGCTGCCTGCACACAGACCGCTGTCAGGAGGCGAGGGTTGCCGGGCCGTCCCTCGCGCTCTGGGTCCATCGGTCCGACCGCCGGCCGTTCAGCCGTCGAAGTCCGCCGGGTCGCCGATCAGGGCCATGCACTCGCATTCGGGGTCGAACCGGAAGCTCCGGTAGGCGTCGCCGCCGGAGTAGCTCCCTTGGTTGTATTCGACCCCGTAGACCGATGCCGGCTCGAAACTGTCGCCGAGTTGCCAGATCGCTTCGGTCACTCCTTGGGCGCTCACCTCGGTCAGGTGTGGCGAGGCGGCTTGGAGCAGGCGCAGCATGTCGCAGAACATGAGTCCGGTTCGGACGTTGTTCCGTTCTTCGAATGCCAGCGATGCGTTCGTGAAGATGTCGAGGCATTCCTGTTCGGCGGCTGAGGCCGGGAACGGGTGCTGCTCGTCTCCCACGTCGTAGCCGGGCATCACGCTGATGCCGCTGGCTCCGGCCATCATCGAGGCGTAGTTGAAGACGTTGAACTCGGGGTTGTCGTAGCTGGTCACGGCATATGCAGGCGAGAAGTTCTGGGTGACGCTGGTGTCGATGAACCACGAGACCAGCCTGGAGCCGCCAATAGCCACCACCTTGTCTACTCCTTCTTCCTTGAAGTTGATGATGGCCTGGAGTTGGTCGTTGTTGAAAGATGTTCCGTCGGTCGGGTCGATGGTGTTGTAGGAGGCCACTTCCACACCGGCTGCTTCGAGCCTCGGCACGAATTGCTGGTTGTAGACCCGCTCGGACAGTTCGGACTCGATGGCGATGACACCGAGCGTCGCGCCTTCGAACCAGCCGTCCTCAATGAGTCCAGCGGCGAGTCCGCCTACCAGATCGTCGTAGGAGGGGAGTATCGGCGACCAGTAGTACGGCGCCAACTCCGCGAACCCGGCGTTGTCGACCGGGTAGAGCGTGGCATCGAGCATCATCGTGTTGGCGTTGTGGTAACAGGGCCGGGCGTTCTCCTGGAACTGCCCGGTCATCACCACGGCGAAGGCTTTGTCGTCCTGGGTGATGGCGTTGCAGAGTGCCTCTTCGGCGACCGGGCCGTCGGTGATGGCGTTGAACACGGTGACCTTGGCTTCGATCTGTCGGCCGGCGAAGCCGCCGTTGGCGTTGAAGTGGTCGATCATCGCTGCGAGCTGGGCTTCACGGTCCCCTTCATCGGGGGTCTCCCAACCGAACGCGGCTGCTACGGCCGACGTGTCGGTGATGATGAACGAGATGGTGACGGTGTCGTCGCTGACGCCGGGGGTGTCGGCTCCTGCGGGCGCCGGGCCGGTGGGTTCGGCCGGTTCGGTCACGTCGGTTTCTTCGGGCTCATCGGTGGCTGTGTCGGCTGCGGTGGTTGGCGCGGCCTCGGAGTCGGCATCGGTCTGGTCCTCGTCGGCCGACTCAGAACACGCCGCGGCAAGCATTGCCACCGCCAATAGCAACCCGAGCACTCGGGGGTTCTTGAGGCGACTGCCGGCACGGGTGGCGGAGAAGCTCATGGGGCACCTCTCATATGTTTGATCTGCGGACCCGTGATCGGGTGGTTGTTTGATGCCAGACGAGTGGCATCAGCGGCACTCAGCGCCGCACGGTAGGCGGAGCGGCGACGGTTGAGCGCTTCTGAGGTGAAATATGCAATCAGCGCAAGCAGCACCAACACTGCCGCTGTTTGCCCCCAGCGCCCGAAGTCGAGCCACCAGCCGCCGAGCACATGCAACAGCTCGTCGTTCATCCCGGTCAGGTACAAGAACACGCCCATCGACGGGAAGAACCAGGGGCGTTTGTGGAGTTGGTTCATGGTTTTTCCCCGGCAGTGCCGAACTGCGCGCCCTCGTGGCCGTGCACGTAGTAGGAAGCCGCTTCCAGACGGCCCCTCTCGGCCGGGAAGCCCTGCACGAGTCCCATTGACAGGTCGCGCAGACCCCGCGATATAGGGCCGTCCATCGAGGTGTTGCCGGTGCCGCAGGCCTTGAGCGCACAGACGGCGACACCGAAACAGTTGTCGGCGATCTCTCCTTTGGCAATCCGCCAGTTGGCGACCACATCCTCTTTGGGAATGATCTCGGGGTTGGCGGTCTCCAGGCGGATCTGACGGCGGGCCCACAGGTAGGCGGTGTCGAGGTGGGCCCGCATTCTGCCGATGAGTTGCCGGTGCATGTCGCTGCCGCCGATGGGTTCGTCGGTGCCGTGGTAGGTGGTAGTCGTCAGGAATTGCATCGCATAGTCGTATACGGCCTGGGCCGCGCCGACATAAACCGATGACAGAGCCACTTGGTTGCCGACGAAACTGCCTCGGCTCACCTGGGTCATTTTGACGAACGTCGCGGGCACGGTCAGCGCATTCTCGTCGGGTACGAAGGCGTTGTCTAGAACGATGCCGTGGGTGGCGGTGGCACGCATGCCCACAGCGTCCCATCTGGCCCGTTCGCTCACCCCCGGGGTGTCTCGTGGGATCAGGAACACGGCTAGGAACTCGGCGGTGTCGCCGCTGTCGAGTTTGGCTGTCACCAGATAGTCGTCGGCCACTCCGGTGGCACAGCCGAAGGACTTCACTCCGTTGATCAACCAGCCGCCTGTGGTGCGGGAGGCTTCGGTGGCGATGGTGACGGCAGCGTCGCGGGTGCGCACCGATTCGCTGGCGAAGTTGGCGACCCAACGGCCTTCTGCACCCATGCGGCGCAGCACTTTCTCCCCGAAGGCGGTGACTACCGGGACTTCGTCGGCGGCGAACAGTCCGGCTTCGATGGCTTGGAGCGGTAACAATCCTCGAGATGATCCGCTGCATTGGAAGAAGTACGCCAGCGAGGTAGAGGCGCAGGCGGTGGCCATCGCGAAGGTGGCGGCGGCCAGGTCGCGCAGTCCCCCGCCGAGGCCTCCGTAAGCGACCGGTACGGTCAGCCCCAGTAGGCCGGCGTCGGAGATGGTGCGGACGTGTTCGATGGGGAACTCGCCTGCCCGGTCAGCTTCGACTGCCCGTTCGGCCAGAGCGGGCAGCACCGAGTCGACTTGGCGTGCCCGCTCGCGCTCGTCGTCGGTCATGTCCTCTACCAACAACTCTCCGGTGGCCCGGCCCTGCGTATCGACGCTCATAGCAACGGTCATCCTTCGCCCGGGAAACCATTGAGAATAAGGTCCGAAGCTCCGGCATTGTCACCTGCGAAAGACCCGGTCGTGTAGCCGCTCCAGTAGATCGAACCATCGGCAGCCACTGCCAGGCCGGTCGCCTCCTCCACAGCATCTGTTCGAAACGACTCGATCGTGATAACGACGCCGTCTGGTCCCAACCACGCCAACGCTATATCACGTCCGGCAGTCACGACGATTGCGTCCAACCGCTCCTCCGATGCCTCAGCTTCTCCGGACGATCTGTCCACGGTACCGGTCACGAGGATTCGGTTGTTGACATAGCGCACTTCGAATGCCGAATCGATGCCGGGGAGACCAGACTGCCAGCGCCATTGTTCTTCGCCCTCGGCATTGAGCGACGCCACGATCATGTCTCGTTCATCACCAAAGATGGTAGCGAACGAGCCTTCGGTTGAACCGGCGACGAGCACTGATCCGTCGGGTCCGAGCCCGACTCCCTGGGTCCAGTCCAGAGTGTCAGATCCGAGCTGGGTGACCCATTGCTGTTCGCCGTCGGGCGAGAGGCGCACCACGAACAGGTCCTTGTCTCCCGCGTTGGGGCCGCCGAAGTCACCCTCGGTGTATCCGGTGACGAACAGGCCACCGTCCGGTGCCAGCGCCGATCCTTGCCCCCAGTCTGTAGCATCGGTGCCGAACTGACGTACCCATTGCTGGTTGCCGTCGGCGTCGAAGCGGGCCACGAAACCGTCGAAACCACCGAGGTCGGTGTCCGGGTCGAGCGTGCCTGCGCTGTACCCGCTGATGTAAGCGCCGCCGTCGAAGGCGCTCACGTCGAACCCGCGGTCCCATTGGTCGCTGCCGAACTGTCTGCGCCACAGTTCGTTGCCATCGCCGTCGAAACGGGCGAGCCAGACATCGGCCGAACCCTGGTTGGGACCGGCAAAGTCGCCGTCGGTGAACCCGCCGACGTAGACCGAGCCGTCGGGTGCAACTGAAACGCCAAGGGGGGAGTCGTTGGATTCACCGCCGGTCTGCAGTGCCCACAGTTGGTCGCCCTCATTGGAGTAGCGGGCCAGGAACACGTCTCGCTGACCCTGGTTGTCGCCAGCAAGATCACCTTCGGTGGAGGCGGTGATCACCACCTCGCCGTCGGGTGTCGCAGCGACGCCGTAGGAGGTTTCAGCCCCGGAACTACCGATCTGGACACGCCAGAAGTCACTTAAGTCGGGGAGTTCCTCGAACTCGTCAGGAAGCTCCTCCGCTCCGTCGTCGCGCGGCTCCGCTTCCTCGTCGCGCGGCTCCGCTTCCTCGTCGCGCGGGTCCGCTTCGTCGGGACGTGGCTCGGGCTCGTCGTCGCGTGACTCCGCTTCGACGGGAAGTTGCTCGGCTTCATCGGGAAGTGCCTCCGCTTCGTCGGGAAGTGGCTCGGCTTCGTCGTCGCTACCGCAGGCGGCCGCGGCGGCGCATGCGACAACGAGAGTCGCGACTAGGACTCGGCGGCCGATCACATCAGTCGGCGCTGCCGCCCCCGCGTTGCCGTTGCCTGCGTACTGCGGGGATCAAGACAACGACGATGATCACCGGGATGATCACCGCAATGGGTATCCAGTTGAACCCTGAACCGTCGTCGTCATCATCGTCAGCGACTGCGGCTGTCTCTTCTTCGGCCATCTCTTCTTCGGGCTCAGGTTCGGGCTCCGGCTCCTCTTCGACCACCTGCGGCTCAGGTTCGGGCTCCGGCTCAGGTTCGGGCTCCGGCTCCTCTTCGACCACCTGCGGCTCAGGTTCGGGCTCCGGCTCGGGCTCCGGCTCGGGCTCCGGTTCCGGCTCGGCCACGGCCGCAAAGGTGACCAGTTGCGCCGCGTAGTTTGCGGTTGCTCCGAACCCATCGCCGGCCACGATGAAGCATGGATTGTCGCCGTCGCAACGTAGGGGGATCACCTTCACGGGATAGTCGATCGTTGCGGTCCCGTCGTCCGCGATCGTCACGATGTGCTGGCCGTAGTTGCTGAGTTCACAGTCGGCGGGACCGGCCGCTGGATAGTTGTAGCAGGTGACCACCGTCGCGGTCTTGCCCGGGAGCCAGCTTGTGAGCGTGACGGTGATGACGTCGCCGTCTTCAATGCCTTCGCTCTTCGAGACTTCCATGGTCTCTCCGTTGTGGCCTTCACCGTGATCGGCAAATGCGGCAGGCAGCGCAATGAGGCTCGCTAGTGCCATAACAGAAACCGCTGCTATCAAGCGGTATTTGGTGCGGATCATGGGTTCCCCTCCGAGAATCGGCCTCTATCGCGGGCGGCTTCCCGCAAACCTGCTGTGACTCTATAGCGAAACACTGTTCCGGTCAACGAAACAGCGGATCGGGGCGTTGACCCGAAGCACCGATTTCAGGCCGGGTCCAGTGCTCCGACCTCGGTCAACTCGGCTCTCATCGAGTCCACTGCACCGATCATGCTGGACTGGAGCATGTAGGCCCTGCTCTGTTCGGGGTCGGCAGCGGTGGCAGCCAAGGCGTCGAGGGCACGTTGTCGGGCTGCGGGGTCGCTCGCTGCCAGACTCTCGGCATTGTTGTGGGTGTGCCGTTTCACGTAGTCGATCGCCAGGGTGCGGCGCAATTCAGCGTGATGCTCGAGCCGGTCCTCAGCGATGTCTCCGTGCAGAACTGCCGCCAGTGAGCCGCCTAGCAGCACCGCGTCGTGGATCCCACCGTTCATGCCCATTCCACCGAGCGGGTTGTTGATGTGGGCGGCGTCTCCCATCAACACCACCCGGCCGACCCGGAATCGGTCAGCCACTCGTTGGTGAACCCGGTAGATCGTGCGGTGGGCGACTTCGTAGGGTTGCTCGCGGGCGACCACGCCGCTGAGTCGCCGCTGAGCGCTCTCGTCGCTGAGAGCTTCGTCGTCGGTTTCGTGCTCAGCGACCGGGAACAGCGCCCTCCACAGGTCGACTGTGCGTAGCAGCACCAACCACTCATCGGGGTCGGATATGTAGTTGACGTAAGCCAGATCGTCGAGATGGTCAGCCATTTCGAACGGGGTGGACACCACCAGATAGCGATCCTCATAGGTTATACCGTCGAAGGCCAGGCGCAGCGATTTGCGCACGGCGCTGGCCGCGCCGTCGGCACCGATCACTGCATCGGCGCTGATCGTCTCGCCCGACGCCAACCGCACGGTGGCGGCGTCGCCTTGATCAGTTGCTCCGACTACTTCAGCGTCGAATCTGACGGTGACGTTGGGCACCGACGCAAATCGATCGAGCATGATCTCGCACAGCTTGTACTGCTCGCACTGGAGACGGAACGGGTGGTCGCTCACATCTGCCAGCGTGCTGAGGTCGAACTCGGCCACTACTCCTTTGCGCCGGTCCCGATAGGCGAAGCGGGGGGCCACCAAGCCTCGACTGATCATCTCGTCTACCACGCCGTACTGGTCGAGCAGGTCGAGCAGGTCGAGGGTGGCAGGGTGGAAGGTGGACGCTCGCAGTTCGCGGGGCAGTTCGGGTGCGGCTTCGAGCACGGTCACCTTGATGTCCCGGGCGGCGAGCACCGCGGCCGCAACGCAACCAACGGGACCCACGCCTGCGACGACTACATGAGGTTCCGGCACGACTCAGTACTCGCGTCAGTACTCACGCAGCATCATCCCGTGGCCCACAAACTGGTCGTTGATGCCGAGGGTCCGCAGCGCATGCCACAGGCAGATGGCGTTGATGGCCAGCACGGGTTTGCCGAGCCAGCGTTCGGCTTGATCGGCCACTTCGACCATCGACAGGTTGGTGCCGCATTGCACGATGGCGTCGATGTCGTCGCCGTCGAGTTTCTTGAGCACGTCCACGAGGGTCTCTGGGGTTACGTCGGCGATCGACGTTGCCGATTCGCAGCGCAGGCCGTGTACTCGTTTGATGTCCAGGCCGCATTCGCTGAAATAGCCGTACACCTGCTCGTCTGCGGCTGGTTGGTAGGGCGTCAGGCAGGCTATACGCGACACTCCGAGCTTGCCGAGCGCGGCGTTGCAGGCCGCCGCGCCCGAGGTGATGCCGATCTCACCGGCGATTGCGGCGACTCGGGCGGAGAAGGCGGCGTTGCCTTCCTTGCCTCCCCAGAAGGTCTCGGCCGACATTCCCATGAGGATGTGGTCGGGTTTGCAGGTCATGATGTCGCGGATCGCGGTTGGGATCGTCTCACGGATGAGGTCCAAGAAGTGCAGGAATGCTTCGTCCGTGCTGAGGTCGGGTGCTTCCACCAGGAACCGTCCGCTGTGGAAGGTGACCCCGGGGGGACGGACCCGGGCGAAGTCGTGTTCGACGACAGTGTTGGTCGACGGCACGATGACCCCGATCTTGGCCCGGTACCCCACGACATCAGGCACGAGTGCCTCCCTTCCGGTTCGGTTCATTGCGGAATGACGTTCCGCTTACAGGAACATTATCAGGGCGGTGGGCTTGTGCTTCTGTGCGCTAGCCTCACAACTCTGGAGACGTGGCCGAGCCAGGTTGAAGGCGCTTCCCTGCTAAGGAAGTAACGTCGTAAGGCGTTCGTGGGTTCGAATCCCACCGTCTCCGCTCTGTGATGTGTCAAGACATGTGCAAGGTGCGAACCTGCGCGGGGCGGGGGTTTTCAGGGTTGGTTTTGGGGTTGGTAGTCGCGGGTTGGGTCAAGGGTGAGGTGTCGGAGGAGTTCGCCTGTTTGGGTTGCGATGACTCTGATGTCGAGGTCGGCGACTAGCAGGGTTACGGGGGTGTGTTTGTGGGCTCGGCCGATGCCGATGTGGTGGAGCCGGCTGTTGTGACGGATGGTGACGGAGCCTGTTTTGTCGATGCGGTCGTGTCGGACTCTGAAGTGGATGTCGGCACCGTTGTGTTGGGGGCTGGTTTTGGGTAGTCGGGTGTAGGCGGCTGCGGGGGTTGAACGTTTGAGTGCGCGGTGGGGTCGGTGGTGGTTGTAGGTGTCGGTGAATTCGTTGAGGAGCGCCTGGAGTTCGTTGAGGTCGTTGGCGGGGGTTTGGGCGGTGAGCCATTTTTTGAGGGTTTGTTGGAAACGTTCGACTTTTCCGCAGGTGGTGGGGTGGTTGGGGGCAGAGTTCTTCTGTTCGGTGTCTAGGGCCGCGAGGCGGGCTTCGAAGGCGTTTCTGCCGCCTTTGCCGCCGGAGAAGCGGGTGGTGTAGACCATGGCGTTGTCGGTGAGCGTGGACGCAGGAACTCCGTGGTCAACGCAGGTTTGGTCGAAGGTGTCGACGACGATCGGGCCGGTTATGCGTCGGTGGACGGTGACGGACAGGGCAAAGCGGGAGTGGTCGTCGAGCCAGGTGATGATCTCGGTGTCGGCACCTGTGGCGAGGCGCCAGTGGGTGAAGTCTGACTGCCACATCTCATTGGGCAGATCAGCCTCGAACCGTACGTAGGACGACTTCGGTCGTTTCTTCGGGTTGGGCTCCACGAGACCCAGATCGACGAAGCGGCGGCGTATCGTGGAGGGCGACACGGTGATCTGGTGGCGCTGTTGGAGGTGCCAAGCGATCGTGTGCGGGCCGGCGTCGAGCCCTTGGGACTCGAGCTCTGCGCGCAGGTTCACGACCAGCTCGACCACCTCGTCGAGGATCGCTGTCGGCGCGGTGCGGGGACGCCGCGACCGGGCTTGGAAAGCCGTGTCGCCCTCAGCACGCCAGCGGGCCACCCAACGCGACACCGACGACTCCGAGACCTCGTACTGCCTGGCTGTTTCGGCCTGGGTTCTACCCTCGATCACCACCGACAAGATTGCTGCGCGACGCTTCGACATGACGCCACAATCGCCGCCCCCGAACCTTGCACATGTCTTGACTCATACCTTGCACATGTCCTGAACCACAACACCACCGTCTCCGCTCTGTGATGTGTCAAGACATGTGCAAGGTGCGAACCTGCGCGGGGCGGGGGTTTTCAGGGTTGGTTTTGGGGTTGGTAGTCGCGGGTTGGGTCAAGGGTGAGGTGTCGGAGGAGTTCGCCTGTTTGGGTTGCGATGACTCTGATGTCGAGGTCGGCGACTAGCAGGGTTACGGGGGTGTGTTTGTGGGCTCGGCCGATGCCGATGTGGTGGAGCCGGCTGTTGTGGCGGAGTGTGACGGAGCCTGTTTTGTCGATGCGGTCGTGTCGGACTCTGAAGTGGATGTCGGCACCGTTGTGTTCAGGACCGGTTTTGGGGAGACGCTGGTAGGCGGCGGCTGGGGTGGTGCGGCCGAGGCTGCGGTGGGGGCGGTTGTGGTTGTAATGGCGGGTGAATTCGTCGATGAGGCCTTGGAGCTGGTCGAGGCTGTGGGCAGCGGGTTGGGCGGTTAGCCATTTTTTGAGGGTTTGTTGGAAGCGTTCGACTTTGCCGCAGGTGGTTGGGTGGTTGGGTGTGGAGTTCTTCTGTTCGATGTCTAGGGCTACGAGGCGGGCCTCGAAGGCGTTTCTGCCTCCTTTGCCGCCCGAGAAGCGGGTGGTGTAGACCATGGCGTTGTCGGTGAGCGTGGACGCGGGAACGCCGTGGTCAGCACACGTTTGGTTGAAGGTGTCAACCACGATCGGGCCGGTGATACGCCGATGGACGGTGACCGACAGGGCGTAGCGGGAATGGTCGTCTAGCCAGGTGATGATCTCGGTGTCGGCACCTGTGGCGAGCCGCCAGTGACAGAAGTCTGACTGCCACATCTGGTTGGGCAGATCGGCGGCGAAGCGGACATAGGACGACTTCGGGCGTTTCTTCGCGTTGGACTCCACCAGACCCAGATCGACGAGGCGGCGCCGGACCGTCGAGGGCGACACGGTGATCTGGTGACGCTGTTGAAGGTGCCAGCAGACGGTGTGCGGGCCGGCGTCGAGGCCCTGCGCGGACAGTTCTGAGCGTAGGTTCACCACCAACTCGACTATCTCGTCACAGACCTTGGATGGTGAGCTACCGGGACGCCGCGACCGGGCTTGGAAAGCCGTGTCGCCCTCAGCACGCCAGCGGGCCACAAGCTTGCAGACCCAACCCTCAGACACCCCATAGAGCCTGGCCGTTTGGGCCTGGGTCCGACCCTCCAACACCACCGACAAGACAACCGATCGACGTTTCGACATGCCCCAACATCAGCCGACCAGACCCTTTCCTATGTCTTGACACATACCTTTCCTATGTCCTGAACCACAACACCACCGTCTCCGCTCTGTGATGTGTCGAGGCATGGGAGCCTCGGAACCTCATCAGGGGCCGTTGGGTGGGTTGTTGGGGTTGATGATTTTGTAGCCAGTGTTGGTTTCGATGACGATGTAGCCGCGGTCGTGGATGTTGTGATGACACAACGGGCAGGCCAGACGCATTTTGTCGATGTCGGTGAGCCCTCCTTGGTCCCACGGGACGATGTGGTGGATCTCGCATCGTTCAGGACCTGCGGTGCAGTCTTTACCGCTGCAGTGCCGGTCGCGGGCGATGATGGCTTTGATCTGGGCTTCGGTGGCGTGTCGATGGGTGCGCCCCACCCAGAGGGGCTGACCTTCACCGTCAAAGACAACGCCGGTGACAGCCGCGGTGCACATCAACCGCTCGAGCACGGTCTGGGGCAGGGCTTCACCACCAACGATCTCCGCGACCCCGGTCGGGTCCTCGCCGCGGAGGCGTTCAATATCGGCTACCGCTATGAGCTGTGCGCGGGTGCTGCCGGGCCCGCGGCGGGTCGGGTCGGTGAGCAACGCCACGAACGCGTCCGCCATCGTTGTGGCGTTGTGCGCATCTCGTCGGGTTTGCCGTCGCGGCCGCCGTCGTCGCGCCACAACCGGTCGTATTCGACATCGATTGCTTTGCGTACCTGTTGATAGCTAGTCGGGTCCAATTCAGCGAGCAGCACACCCATGCCCTCTTCGTTGATCCAGTGCTTCAACAGGCACCCCAGCTACAGCAGCTACCAAGCTGCAGTACCTGGATTGATACCGATTTGCTTCCTCTTGAAGTCTCGCAGGAGCCCAACGGCAAAGAGTCTGCGGCGTGGACCAGAAACGGCGGGTCGGCGAGTCCTGTAGGTTGAGGGTCATGGAGCGACCGCTGGGAGAGGCGACGGCAGCATGACACTGACTACTCCCACCAACAGGGCCGAAGCCGTCGCTCGGCAGAAGTGGCTCACCGCCGCGACCATCGGCTGGAACGGTATCGAGGGCGTAGTCGCAATCGCCGCCGGTGTCGCAGCGGGGTCGGTGAGCCTGATCGGCTTCGGACTGGACTCCGGCATCGAGGTCTCGGCCGCGCTGATCCTGACCTGGCGGCTGGCCCAGGAGCGCCGCACCGGCTGCAAACAGGACGCCGACAAACGCGCCCAGCGACTGATCGCTCTCAGCTTCGCCGCGCTGGCCCTCTATGTGGGCATCGCGGCGGGACGCGACCTGGTGCTGGCCAACCGTCCCGACGAATCGCTGGTGGGGATCGTTATGGCTGCCCTGTCGCTGGCAGTCATGCCGGTGCTGGCCCGGGCCAAACATCGGCTTGCCCCGGTGATGGGATCGCGGGCCGTGGAGGCCGAGGCGACCCAGACGGTACTGTGCGCGCTCATGTCGGGCGGGTTGCTCATCGGCCTGGGAGCCCACGCGACTCTGGGGTGGTGGTGGGCCGACCCGCTGGCCGGGCTGTTCATCGCCTCACTGGCGGCCTACGAGACAGTGTCTGTGTGGCGGGCCGAGTCTCTAGAAGACACCTGTTGCGCCTGATGTCCTATACCACATCCGGGACACTATGATATGTTCTTCATATCATAGTATGATATATTTAACTTCATGTCTCTGGGTATCTTCATCGCACCAACCCCGGAGGACGCGGATCTCCTAGTTATCAATGAGATCGAACGGCTGCGCCAGGAACTCTCCCACTACGTCTCCTACCAGCCACGACGATGGTTCGGAAACCTTCGGAGGATGAGCTTCGCTCGAGCCGTCCGAGGCTCGAACTGGATCGAGGGATATCGCGCCTCCCTCGACGATGTACTCGACACCATCGAGGGAGAGGAGCCCGTTGACGCAACCGCAGAGACAAGAGCAGCCGTTTCGGGTTATCGAGACGCCCTGACCTATGTGCTTCAGCTCGCCGAATCCGAGACCGGAATTGACGAGTCTCTCCTTAAAGCCCTCCACTTCATGATGACGAAACACGATCTGAACGCTCGACCAGGGCAGTACCGGCAGGGACCGGTTTGGGTCGCCGACGAGAACGGGGAACATGTCTACAACGCGCCTGACGCCGAGTTCGTCGAGCCGATAATGGGCCAACTCATCGAGTCTCTCGATCACGACGAGTCCGTGCCCGTCATGTTCCAGGCTGCAATGTCACATCTCAATTTGGCCATGATCCATCCTTTCCGAGACGGAAACGGTCGCATGGCCCGTGCGTTGCAAACGATGGTGCTCTCAAGAGAAGGGGTCGTCTCCCCGATCTTCTCGTCGGTAGAGGAGTATTTGGGGCGCAACACCGAGGGCTACTACGCAGTGTTGTCTGAAGTGGGCCAAGGCAGTTGGTACCCAGAGAATTCGGCCCGACCGTGGATTCGATTCATGCTCAGAGCCCACTATCAACAGGCGTGGACATTGCAGAGGCGCATCCACGAGACCGAACACCTCTATGACAGCATCTCCCAGTTCGTCGACCGCCACAGCCTCCCGAACCGGGTGACCGGTGCGCTGGCCGATGCCGCCCGAGGACGCCGACTTCGCAGGTCGATCTACACCCATATCGTTGAGATGACCGACGGCGACCCGATTTCCGAGCTCACCGCGAGCCGGGATCTGAAATCCATGGTAGACGCCGGAGTCCTCGAACCAAGAGGAGCGGGACGTGGTCGCACCTACCACGGGTCCGAACAGCTGCGCGGCTTGTGGCGCGACATCCGAACCGCCCGCCCACCGATAGCACACGCCGACCCCTACAAAACACTAACCCAACTACCTCTGCCAGGAATCTCAGACTGATCTCCTCATGTCGGGCGGGCTGCTCATCGGCCTGTCCGCAAGGCGCAGTATCTGTGGCCTGTGTCTGGCTGATGTCACCGTTGCTGATCGAACATCGAGTTGATGGACTGGAGATAGCCGCTCGGGATGTTGGCGTTGGCAAGCTCGGCTGCGCTGAGAACTCCAACCTCGGTGTGCTCGTCACTGTGACTCAGCACAGCGGGTCGGCTCGCTGTGCACGCGTAAGTGAGAATCAGCACACGCTTGCCGTCCACGTCATAGATCCACGAGTCGATCATCGGACCCACCACAGCCGCTAGCCCGAGTTCCTCGCCTATCTCACGGCGAAGGGCATCCTCTGGACTGTCATCGGTGGCATCGAGACGACCTCCAGGCAACTCCCATTCGCCGCGCCGGTTCCGCAGGACAACGACCTGGTCGTCCCAGCAGAGCACCGCCTTCACCGAGACCGGCCAACGGTCGTCGGCCCAAGAGTCGAGTCCTACTTCCAGACGGCCGTCGACGAGAGCGGCTCTGCATTCCTCGATTACCTGCGCGGCCGGTGCGTCCGAGGAGACGACATGAGGCTCGAGCTCTCCCAGGTCGGCGAACTGGTCGTACATAACCTCAGCCCCCGAGGTATCGACCACGTCGTCACGTCCCCGAACCCTTTGTGACGCCGTGACTCGGCTGGGTCGCAGAACGAGATACCGCACGCGGATCTTGCGCGCACCAAGGCGTCGAACAACTCGATCCAGGAACCAAGGCCCGACAATTCCGTCCCACACAACTACGTAGCCTGCATCGGCATACGCGGCCGAAGCGTCGACGGCGACCTCCATCACCGCCTCGTTCTGGCTGTGCGCGTCCGGCAGCCATGGCGCAACGAACCCCGACCGGATGGACCGATAGAACCAGTCCGACTCCAGATGGACACCTCTCTCATAACCCGAAACCAGGGCGGCACTAACGGTCGTCTTCCCCGAGCCCGGCGGGCCCGACACGATCACCACCTCACCGCCGCTAAGCATCCAGCCATGGTAGGGCGTCGCTGGCCGCATTCAATCGGCGGTCAGCGGTCGGTGCGGTCGGCGGTCCCGGTGGTCGGTGCGAGCGGTTCCGACGGTGCGGGCGGTGATACGGTGCGGTATCGCTCAATGGCTGTCGGGAGGAGTGAGCAATGGGCAAGGTAACAGAGGCGGATCTACCCGGCGTGGGGGTTCGCTTTGACCTGCAGACGAACGCTGGTCGTTGTGTGGGTGTGGTCGTGCATCAGTCCGGCCGGCGTGATCTGGTCGTATATGACGAGCAGGACGTCGACCGGGCCTGTGAGAGTGTGAAACTCAGCGAGGACGAGGGCCACACGCTCGGTGAGCTCTTGGGCGGCAGCCCGGTGTTGGAGCATCTCGACGATGCCGTGCACCGGCTTGAGGACTTGGTGATCTCGTGGATCAGGATCGACGAGAAGTCGTCTCTGGCCGGGCTGACCCTGACGGAGGCTGCGCTGCGCAAACGCACGGGTGCCGGCATTGTGGCGCTGGTCACCGACTCGGGCTCGATCCCCATACCGGGGGGAACTGACCGTCTCGAACCCGGTGACACGGCGGTGGTGGTGGGGGTGCCGTCTTCCGTCAAGGCCGCCACCAGGCTTCTCGCTCCATCCAGCTAAGCCAGCATGCACACGGGCGGCGATCTCCTGTTGATCGAACTGGGGGCGGTGGTCTTGGGCTTGGCCGTCATCGCCCGTGTGGCGCGCAGGGCTGGGCTGCCCGCGCTCCCGTTGTACCTGCTGGCGGGGCTTGCTCTCGGCGACGGCGGCCTGGTGGAGTTGCCGGCATCGGCGGACTTCATCGAGGTCGGCGCGGAGATCGGCGTGATCTTGATGCTGCTGATGCTGGGACTCGAGTTCTCTCCACACGAACTGGTCGTCAACGTGCGCCGATCCACATTGGCCGGGTTCACAGACCTCGCCCTCAACTTCGCGCCGGGATTGGCCGCTGGCCTGCTGCTCGGGTTCGATCCGATCGTGGCCGTGCTGTTGGGCGGCATCACCTACATCTCGTCGTCGGGTATCGTGGCGAAGCTGGTCGCCGACCTCGACCGGATCGGCAACCACGAGACCCCGGTCGTACTCAGCGTGCTGGTCATCGAGGACCTCGCCATGGTGCTGTACCTGCCGATCGTGTCGGGCGTGCTGTTCGGCGGTTCGGTGACGAGCACCGTCGTGACGGTCGCCGTCTCGCTGGCCGCGGTGTTGGCAATCCTCGCCATCGCCTACGCGCTCGGCGACCGACTCAGCGCCATCGCCTTGAGCCAATCCAGCGAAGCGCTGTTGTTGACCCTGCTCGGCGTCAGCCTGCTCGGCGCCGGCATCGCGGGACGCCTCAACCTCTCTACCGCGGTCGGGGCCTTCGTCGTGGGCGTCGCGCTGTCAGGGGACATCGTCTCCCATGCCCGAGGGCTGCTGCTGCCGCTGCGAAACCTCTTCGCCGCAGTGTTCTTCGTATTCTTCGGCCTGCAAGTGGACACTGGCCTCATCCCGGGCGTCGCCGCTGTTGCGGCCGCAATCACCGTGGTTTCCGTCGTAGCCAAGATCGCCACTGGCTGGATCGCAGCCGGCCGCGCCGGCATCGGCACACCCGGGCGACTGCGGACCGGCGCCGCCCTTGTGGCGCACGGGGAGTTCTCAATCGTCATCGCCGAACTCGGAATCAGCCGCGAGAGCGACCTCGGCGCGCTCTCAGCCACCTACGTGATCATGCTCACCGTCGTCGGCGCGTTGCTCTACCAATTCTCAGACGCGATGACCTACGCCGCCATCAACAGACGCGATCGCCGCCGATAGCTCGGGCACCCACCCGCCAGTTATTGTGACATTGTCAGATTGCGAGATTTCAGTTGGCCGAAGCCATGTACGCCCAGTTCGCAGACACTGGACCGCGCCAAGCTCTAAAATTGAAGTGGATCTTTTGATTGTCATGATAATCTAAAGTTGATGTTTCAACGATTGCTGTCACTGCCTGAGTCCGGGGCTGAGACTTTCTTCCTCTGGGGACCGAGGCAAGCGGGCAAGAGCACCCTGCTCAGACATCGGTACCCCGACGCCGTATGGGTTGATCTGCTCAAGGCGGACGAGTTCCGTCGTTACATCAGCCGGCCCGAGCAGTTGCGCGAGGAGTTGGAGGCGGCGGGCCCCGATCCATCGCGCCAGGTGGTCATCGACGAGATCCAGAAGGTTCCCGCCCTACTCGACGAAGTCCACTGGCTGATCGAGAACCGTGGACTGCGGTTCGCGTTGTGCGGATCGAGCGCGCGCAAGGTACGACGCGGCGCGGCGAATCTGCTGGGTGGGCGCGCCCTGCGCTACGAACTGCGTGGCCTGACCGCTGGTGAACTCGGGGAGTCATTCGACCTCGACCGAATTCTCAACCGCGGCTACCTGCCCTCGATCTACGAGTCGCACAGGCACAACCGCAGGCTTGAGGCTTACATCTCCGACTATCTGCGTGAGGAGGTCGCCGCCGAGGGACTGGTGCGGAACCTGCCCGCCTTCTCAGACTTCCTCGACGCAGCAGCGCTGAGCGACACCAGCCCCGTCAACTATTCGAACGTCGCCCGCGAGTGCGGCGTTTCGGGTCCTACCGTCAAATCGTACTTCGGCATCCTCGAGGACACGCTGCTAGCTCGCTGGCTGCCCCGCTGGCGGCGGCGGGCCAAACGCCGACTGGCCGGCGCGCCGAAGCTCTATTTCGAGGATGTGGGGGTCGTGAACCGTCTGGCGCGGCGCGGTGAACTGCACCGAGGCTCCGACTCCTACAGCAAGGCGTTCGAGAACTGGCTGTTCCACGAGCTCTCGGCGTTCCTTGCATACCGAGAACGCGACGAGCAACTGACCTATTGGCGACTCCCGAGCGGTATCGAGGTCGACTTCGTTGTGGGCGACATGCGGCTTGCGATCGAGGCGAAGGCGACCGCCAAAATCAACAACAGCCACCTCAAGGGCCTCCGCACCCTCGCCGAGGAACACCCCGGTGTCAGTCGCCGAATCGTGGTCTGCCTCGAACCGAAGCCACGTCGTACCAGCGACAACATCGATTTGATCGGTGCCACGGACTTCGTCCGAGAACTCTGGCAAGGCGAGTTCCTCTGAGCCGCCCCGATGCGGCGTCAACCAACGATGAGACGAGGGCGGGGCATAGTTCGCTCCTTCCCGAGCGGCTTGCACCTTACCTCCAGCAGTTGGTTTCAACCCGACCGGGTGCGCAATCGGGGAAGCTCCTTCACACCCGACTTGGACGCCCTCGGGGTTAGGCTCCGCTTCGGTGAAACACAGTCATCGAGCCCTGCTTCTCGGAGTCGTACTAACCGTTGTTGCTGTTGCATGCACCGCTGAAGGAGGTGGCGATGAACTCGGTCACGACACCACCACAACGACAGCACCCCAAACCACAGTCGACGACACCACCACAACGACCGTGTCCGAAACCACAGTCGTGGACGACACCACCACAACAGCAGCACCCGAAATCACAGTCGACGACACCACCACAACGACCAGCGTTCTTGAAAACTCGATACCTCAGGAGGGTCCCGCGAGCAGTGTTCCGGATGGTTTGGTGACGCCCACGGGTATTCCGGTCGCGGTTCTCGAACGTACTGCTTCGGGCTACTTGGTGCGGACACCCTGTGGAAACACGGCCGAAGTTTCCAAAGGTGTGTATATCAACGATGCCCGCGTGGTGATCGATCCGGGCCACGGCGGACCGGTGGATACCGGCGCAGTAGGGCCCAATGGTTTGATAGAACGCGACTTGAACCTCACACTCGCCCGCGCCGTCATCGACGAACTGACCAGGCGCGGCATCTCCGCGGTCAGCACCCGCACCGGCGACTATCCGACGTTGCTGTCGGTCCGCGCCGCCTTTGCCGACGATCTGGGAGTCGAAGCACTGGTCTCGATCCACCACAACGCACCCACCTGGGCAAAAAGCAGCATCCCTGGTAGCGAGGTGTTCATACAATCTGCTACACGCGACCTCGCCCGCGCCGATTCCGCTCGTCTCGGTGGACTGTTGTACGAAGAAGTCACCGCTGCGCTCGCTACTTTCGACAACATCACCTGGAGCCGATCGGCCAGTGCAGGTGTGCTACGGGTCCTGTCGTCAAGAGGTAGCGACGCTTATGGAATGATCGTCCGTCCGGCTGTCCCCACAGCCCTGATCGAGTACGGCTACCTGTCCAACCCCTCAGAAGCCGCGCTGTTCACCACCGACGAATACATCTCGGTGGCCGCCACTGCCACCGCTGATGCCATCGACGCCTACCTGCACACCGAACGCCCCGGTACTGGATTCATCCAACGCCCCCGCATCTTCGACCCACAGCGCGCTCCCAGTTTCTGCGAAGACCCTGCACTCGAATAATCTGGCTAGCTTCATTGGAGATGGATCTGGTTCCGACTATTGATATTGCTGAGCCGTCCGCGGCGTCGCTTCGCGCACTGGACGCTGCGTGCGCTGATCATGGCTTCTTTCTCCTCGAAGGCCACGACCTCGACGACCTGATCGACCGGGCCTGGCGTGCCACACGCCGGTTCTTTGATTCACCGCCAGAAGTGAAGGAGTTGATTCGCCGGAGTCCCGACTCGATGCTCGGTTGGTTCGACCGTGAACTCACCAAGCGCAGACGGGACCACAAGGAGGTGTTCGACTTCATCGATCCGGAGATTCCACCCGAGCACAACCCGAACTGTTGGCCGCAAGGAGTCGACGGTTTCCGCGAGACGATGGAGCAGTTCTTCGCTGCTTTCGCTGCGCTCGCGTCGAAGACTCTCGGTTTGTTGCATCACACTCTGGGTCTGCCCTCCGAGGTGGCGCAGAGCCACACGAGCAGGCGTTCGACCAGTACCGTGCGTCTCAACTACTACCCGGTCGGGGATCCTGTCCCGGAGACGGAGCGCGAAGGCTTGAACCCGCTCGGAGAGACCGCTTTGGGCTATCACACGGACCCTGGAGTACTCACCTTGCTGCTGCAGGACGACACCGGCGGACTCCAAGCGGAATCGGCCGAGCACGGCTGGATCGATATTGAACCCCGGCCGGGGACCGTTGTGGTGAACCTCGCCGACACCATGCAGGTGTGGACCAATGACCGTTACAAGGCGGCGGTTCATCGGGTCGTTCCCATGACAGAGAGATCCCGCTACAGCATCCCGTTCTTTTCGAACCCGCCCCGTGACTGCCTGATCGCGCCGATCGATGTGTTGCTTGCCGGGCAGCCCCACTACCGCCGGTTCAGTTGGCGCGAGTTCATCAAGGGGCGGGCCGACGACAACTTCGCGGACTACGGCGTCGACGACATCCAAATCAGCAACTTCCGCATCTTTGATTGAGGGCATCTCCTCTCTACTACGAACTGTCCGTGATCGACGAGGTGACGCGATGGTCAACCGTGTGTCTAGCGGGCGGGGACTGTCTGCTCTTCCGCCGCTGTAACTGGGTTCGGCTAAGCGTCGATCAGGTGCCGTATTTCGGTGACGGAATCGATCGTGTGATCGGGTGGTGGATGATCGGAGGGGAACTGGCGGCCTCGCCGGACCCAGGCGGTTCGCATTCCGAAGCGTCTGGCTCCGTCTATGTCGGTTAACGGGCTGTCGCCGACGAACATCACCTGCTCCGCGCTGTCGAGTCCTGTCGCAACGAGGGCATCCCGGAAGATCCTTTGGTCGGGTTTGGCGTAGCCGACCTCTTCTGAGACGACGATGAAGGGTGCTATCTGGTCGAGGCCCAATGCTTGGCATTTGTGGCGCTGCATCGTGCTCGGCCCGTTGGTGACGATGCCCCACGCCACCCTTCGTTGGTTGAGGCCGGCAAGGAAACTGTTTACCTCCGGGTCGGGTTGCATCTGCTGGTCCATTGCGTCTTCGTACCATCGGGCCAGCGCTGCGATGTCCAGGCCAGTATCGGGCCATTCGCCTAGCCAACGAGCGAACCGCCGTTCTTTCAAGTTGGGTACGTATTGCGTGGTGGCGTGTAGGTCGTGGTCCCAGCGAGTCATCATCGCCACGGCATCTGCACGGGTGACTGATGTCGTTGTCTCAAGGTGCTGTTCGTAGAAGCTGTTGGCGACTCCGGCGAAGGCGCTCTCAAAGTCGAACAGCGTGTTGTCCAGGTCGAATATCAAGCCGTCGATTGCAAGGTCCATGTGATTGCACCGCTTGGGTCCTTGGCGGTCATCGTAACTCCGCATTCCCGAGCTACAGGTTTTGGGATGCCCACGGAATCAAGGCGATCAAGTCCCCAGGACATCAAGACCGTAATCGGCTGCGCTGGTATGCAGTTGCTCGTCAAATGTGGCGATGGCTCGGGCATGTCGGTTCAAGGCGGTGTCGAGCACGATGACGTCAGGAAGCCGCAGCCGGGTCTCGGCTCGTAGCTTCGCCCATCTAAAGGGAGCTCCTGGATCGACGATGTCGATGTCGAATGCCGCTTGCAGTCGTGTCGAAGCTTCATCAAGGACCCCTAGCCGGGCCGGCGCGACGAGGCACTCCGCCAGGGTCACCGGGTGCAGAAGCGAACTCTCGCTGCCGATCTCGTAGTTGACAACCACCGCTCGACGGTGGTGGCGATCACTCGGGTCACGCAACGCCACAACCCAGCTTGCATCGGCGACAATCACTCGGGCCAGTCCTCAGCACGTTGATACAAGTGCGAAGAACCAGGAAGCGAACCCGTTAAATCCTCACGCGCTCGAGCACGCGCCGACGGCGAACGACCTCCACTAGCCCAATCCAGCAACACGAGGCGAATGAGCTTGGCTCGGGGCGTGCCCGACCATCGCCGCGACGCTTCGTCAAGAACCGCAGCGATGTCGTCCGTTTCAGTCACTGGATGACGAGGTCGAGACGTTGGCACGCGCTTGAGTGTAACACCCGGTGTATCACTGTGCACATTGACAACCGGCGCCGATGAACTTTCTACCTAGTTTCATAGATTTTCATAGTATCATGGTTGAGAGTCACGTGGAGTGAACTATGGTGTGGGCCATGGGGATCGACCTTGCAGCAATTCGATCCATAGAGGTAGGATGATTGGTATGACCGTTCCGAAGGCCAAGATCGCAGTCACCATCGATGCCGATGTGCTGGCGCGCGTCAAGTCGGCAGTTGAGGCGGGCGAGGCACGAAGTGTCTCGGGGTACGTCGAACACGCCGTCGCCAGTCAACTCGCAGCCGAAGCTTCATTCGACACGATGCTCGCTGAGATGCTGGAGGCCACGGGCGGACAACCTACCGACGAGGAGCGGGCGGAAGCTCGTCGTCTGTTGGCCGGTGAAGCTGCCCCATGAACGCCGTCGTGTTGGACACCGGCGCTCTGATTGCCTTCGAGCGCGGGGACCGCTTCGTTGCAAATCTGGTTTCCGAAGCGAGACGAACCAAAGGAACTTTGACCGTTCCTGCGGGATGTGTTGCTCAGGCGTGGCGTAATCCCAGCCGCCAAGCCCGCCTCGGAACTCTGCTGAGGATGCCCAACACCGAAGTCATCTCGATGGACCACGCCGAAGCCAGAAGTGTTGGTCTTCTGCTAGCTGCGACCGAGACATCTGACGTTGTCGACGGGCATGTGGCCGTATGCGCTCACCGACTTGGAGCAACTGTCGTCACGAGCGATCCGGACGACATCAAACGGCTCGGATCCACCCTCGGCAATCACCGCGTCTGAGCACCGCTTCCGGGATAGGAGCGCTTTTAAGCATGTCTATTGGGCTAGGAACGTTCGGAGGCTGGCCGTAAGGACAGCTGGTTGGTCGATTGGGATCAGCGTGCGGCTGTCGTCAACCCAGACCAGCTGAGAGTCATCAAAATGCTCCGCCAGCCGTTCAGCGTGAGCGGGCGGCATCAACTTGTCCTCGCGTGCCCAGACGATGAGAACCGGACCCCAGAATGACCGCTGCTGCTCAGCCCATTCAAGTAACTGCTGCTTTTTGGGCACGGATCGAAGGTACTTACTCAGGTCGCGGCGAACTTCGCTGTTGTGAAGCAACGGGTCGAGCCAGCTCATGAACAGGTCGTTCGGTACCCGTTTTTTGGACAGGCCACCGAACGTCAACGGGAGATGCCGAAGCCATCGAGGTCGCAACATCTGCGCAGTCATGAAAGTCCCGCCTGGTATTGCTGCGTTGAGACACAGCAGTCGACCGGGCAGACCTGGCGGATAGTTGTCGAACGCCTCGCAAGAGACCAGCACGAGCCGTGCCACGCGATCAGACCCGCCGGGACTGACAACGAGTTGCGCACCGCCCCAGTCGTTGCACACCAACGTGACGTCGTGCAGGTCAAGCTCTTCAAGGGTTTCGGCGATCATGGTCGCGATCGATTCCAGGTCAAGTGCAGCATCGTCGGGCATCGGCGTGCGATGCGCCCCGAACGGGAGTTCCAAGACAATGCAGCGGTATCGGTCTCGCAGGCCATCAACGACCTCGTCCCACAAGCTGCCACTCATCAACACCCCATGCAGCAGCACCACTACCCGCCCATCACCCCCGGTATCGGCGTACCTGAACCCTGTACTCGTCAGTGCCGCGGATATCACGTCATGACCGCCCACGGATGGACTGGGAACGTTCGACGCAACCCGATCGTAACCGCTAGTCATCAACTAAGATCCAGCCTGCCGAAAGGCTCCATAAATAGGCGTGTGAAGTGCCCATAAACAGGCACTTGGACGCCATCCCGCCTCATCATCATCACCGCCACCGGCTACGCCTACGAACATCCCGACGGCATCTCCATCGTCCCCATCACCGCCCTCGCTACTTGATCAGTCTCTCCGTAACCGCAAGTCATCAACTAAGATTCCGCCAACTGAAAGACCCCTTGTCATGCCTTCCGATTTTGCCTTCAAAGCCTTGAATCGCTTTCACGGCGCAGCAATAGCCGTCAGCCGCGGGAAGATCGGTTGGACCGGGGCCAAGATGCCGGTCCTTGAGCTCACCACCATCGGACGCAAGAGCGGTCTATCCCGTTCGGTTTTGCTGACTGCGCCGTGGCAGGACGGCGACCGGATGGCATTGATCGCCTCTGCTGGTGGGAACGACAACCACCCGGCGTGGTTCCTGAATTTGCTCGACAACTCAGCGGTCACTGTGCGTACGGCAGACGGCACCAGGAAGATGAACGCTCGGATCACCTCAGGGGACGAACGACGAGAGATCTGGAATGCGGCCGTCTCCGAGTTCAAGCATTACGCCGCCTATGAGTCCAAGACTGATCGAGAGATTCCAGTCGTGGTTCTCGAGCCGGTTGCAATGACTGGTGCGCCGACCTGATTAAAGGTTGTCGGGCCTCCACGAAGTTGGCGTACACTGAACCGCTGTTGCGCCCGTAGCTCAGCTGGATAGAGCGTCTGACTACGGATCAGAAGGTCGGGAGTTCGACTCTCTCCGGGCGCGCCAAGCACATGTCGTCTGCTCAGATCTATCTCGCCACGATCGCGTTGGAACCCAACCGCTGGTTCGGGATCACGCCCCACCGTTGGGCGACGATCACAGCCAGTGTCTGGCTCGACCGGATCCGAGACACCGGATTCGACGGGATTGAACTGTGGGAAGCTCACGCCACCGAAGCTGAACCAGCCGAGTTGGAGGCGATCTTCGGGCACGAACTCGGGGTGGCCGTGTACAACACATACGTCAGTTTCGACGACGAATCCGACACGGAACGTCAGCGAGCCGCCGAAATGACCCTGCGCAGCGGCGCCCGAAAGGTCAAGTGGAACACCGGGGCGGACCGTGACGAAGCCTCTCTCGACGCTTACGGCGAGCGGCTCGCCCGTTGGGTCAACGAGTTGCCGGGGGTCCAGACCGTGTGCGAATGCCACGACGGTTCGGCGATGGATGATCCCGAAGCCGCAGCCAGAGTGTTGGCCGTCGGCGGACCTCCTGAGGCGGTGGGTGCGCTGGTTCACACCCACGACAGCCACGACCTGCTCCGAGCGCGCTTCGATGCATACGGTGAGCGCATCTGTCACGTGCACATCAACCACCTCAACCTGAAGGCACCACCGTTGGCTGAGATTCGAGACGAGTTCACCGCAACGGTCGATTTGCTCGGCGAGCTGGGATTCAACGGCACCTGGAACCTCGAGTTCGTCGACGGGACGCTCAGCGAGACTGACAACGAGCCCGAGAAGCTGTTCGCGGCCGCGGTCGCTGATCTTGCAGTGTTGCGGGAAATCCTGGGCTGATTTCGACTCGGCCGCCACGACGGGGAAAGCTGAGCGCCATGTTCATTCTTCGATTCGATTTTCGACTCGGGCCGCAATCCGACGCCACGATGGGCGAGCTCTACGGTGCCGCCCTCGATATGTGCGAATGGGGAGAGGCCAACGGGGCGATGATGGCAATGTTCTCCGAGCACCACAGCGCGAGCGACGGCTACCTGCCGTCACCGGTCGTCATGGCTTCAGCGGCTGCGGCGCGCACAACCTCGCTGCCGCTCAATGTGGGGGCCCTGTTGGCGTTGATGTACGACCCGGTCAAGCTCGCCGAAGACATGATCGTGCTCGACCATCTCAGCGGCGGCCGAGTCAGTTTCACGGTCGGCCTCGGTTACCGGGCCGAAGAATACGCAATGTTCGGTGTCGATCCGTCGAAGCGTGGTGTGCTTATGGACGAACACCTCGATGTGTTGAAGCGAGCCCTGGCCGGAGAACGTTTCGATTGGCGTGGTCGCACCGTGCATGTCACGCCCGAGCCGTTGACCGTCGGCGGCCCGATGATCGCCTACGGCGGTGGCACTGTGGCCGCGGCACGGCGGGCCGCTCGCCGCGGCTTGATGTTGCTGCCTCAACACGGTGACCCGGCCCTTGCAGCGGCCTACGACGAGGTCGCTCACGAGGCTGGCAATCCCCCTGGCATGTGCATGTCGCCGCCGGTTGGTTCCCCAACTTCTTTGTTTGTGTCCGACGACACCGATGCGGCTTGGCAGTCCCTCGGCCCTCATCTCCTTCACGATGCGGTCATGTACAAGGAGTGGATGGGCGAGGTCGCCTCCGCTTCGTTGTCGAGCGCAACTACAGTCGCTGAACTCCGAGCCCAGAATGGTGCCTACAGGATCGTCACCATCGACGATGCCCGCCAGCTCCGCGACCAGTACGGCGTTCTCTCCCTACAACCGCTGTGCGGCGGTATCCCCCCAGAAACCGCCTGGCCCTACCTCCACAACCTCACCGCCCTCTAACCCTGAATCCACCGATTCTCCTGGTGGTCACAGCTAAATCTGCGCGATTAACCACACTAGATGTAGTAGAACGCGCAGATTTTCGGCTCAGCCTGCCCAGACACAAAAAGTGGGCGGCAAAGCCGCAGGTCAGGGGACCGCAGCCATAGCCGAAGGTTCGGGCGTCTACGCAGGCCAGCGCCTACCCGCCAACGCCCTAAGGCCGCCGCTGCCGGTTTCAGCGCCGTCGAGTCCGACTTTGTTGGGCTTGGCGCTTCTGCAGGTTGGCCCATTCGTCGCGCAGACCGACGGTGCGGTGGAAGGTCAGCGGGTCTTGCTGGTCGTGGGCAAAATACCCGAGCCGTTCGAACTGCACCACCTGGCCTGCTGGGGTGTCGGCGAGGGCAGGTTCGAGTTTGCAGCCGGTGCGCACTTCACGCGAGGTGGGGTTCAGCGAAGCGAGTGGGTCGGCGCCGTCGGCGCCGGGAAAGGGGTCGGTGAAGAGCCGGTCATAGAGCATGACCGTGCCGTCGAGCGCGTGGTCAGCCGACACCCAGTGGATCGTGGCTTTCACCTTGCGGCCATCGGGAGCCTGCCCACCAGCGGTTTCAGGGTCGTAGCTGCAGTGAATACGCACCACCTCACCGTCGGCGTCGGTCTCAACATCGGTGCAGGTGATGAGGTATCCCGCACGCAGGCGTACCTCGCGACCGGGCGCGAGCCTGAAGAACTTCTTGGGCGGGTCGACCATGAAGTCGCCGCGCTCGATCCATAATCTGCCGCTGAACGGCACCATGCGGGTACCGGCCGATTCGTCTTCGGGATTGTTGACAGCCGGACGCTGATCGATCAAGCCCCCCGGCCAGTTGTCGATCACCAACTCGACCGGATCGAGCACGGCCATCCGCCGCAGGGCGTGCCGGTTGTGATGGGTTCGCACGAACGATTCGAGCAGCTCTATCTCGTGGGTGCCGTTGACCCGGGCTACACCGATGTGCGCACAGAACGCACGGATCGCTTCGGGCGGGTAGCCCCGTCGGCGCAGGCCCCGCAGCGTGGGCATGCGGGGATCGTCCCAGCCGTCGACATGACCGTCGCGAACCAGTTCCAACAGTTTGCGTTTCGACATCACGGTGTGGGTGAGGTTGAGTCGGGCGAACTCCGTCTGGCGGGGATGGTCGTTGCCAAGCCCGAGGTGTTCGATGAACCAGTCGTACAACGGCCGATGCGTGTCGAACTCGAGCGTGCACAGCGAATGCGTCGTTCCTTCAACCGCATCGCTCTGCCCATGCGCCCAGTCATAGGTCGGATAGATCTTCCATTCGTCGCCGGTGCGGAAGTGGTGGGCGTTGCGGATGCGGTACATGACCGGGTCCCGCATGGCCATGTTGTCGTGGGCCATGTCGATCTTGGCTCTCAGCACTTTCTCGCCGTCGGCGAACTCGCCGGCGCGCATTCGGGCGAAGAGGTCAAGGTTTTCCTCAACGGTCCGGTCCCGATTGGGGCTGTTGACACCTGGCGTGGTGAATCCGCCCCTGTTTGCCGAGATCGTCTCGGCGTCCTGGTCGTCGACGTAGGCAAGTCCGTCGCGGATGAGTTGTTCGGCCCATGCGGCCAGCTGTGCGAAATAGTCCGACGCATAGGCAGACTCGCCGGGTTCGAACCCCAGCCACGCCACGTCTTGGCGGATCGCGTCGATGAAGCTGGCGTCCTCGGTCTCCGGGTTGGTGTCGTCGAACCTCAAACGGCACACACCGTCGAACTCTTCAGCGACACCGAAGTTGAGGGAGATCGATTTGGCGTGTCCGATGTGCAGGTACCCGTTGGGTTCTGGAGGGAAGCGGGTCTGGACGCGCCCTCTGTAGGGTCCGTCGTCGGCGTCTCTGGTGAGCATCTCCCGTATGAAGTCGGTTCCCGAGTTGCTGGTCGAACCGGTGGGGGTTTCTTTCACACACCTCAGGCTACGCGGTGTTGCGGTGTTAACGCCGGGCGCTGTGCTGTCGCCGGGCGCAACCGGAGCCGCGCTGTTCTGTCGCCTGGCGCTGTGCTGTCGCCGGGCGAACGGAGCCGCGCTGTTCTGTCGCCGGGCTCAGCGGGAGCCGCACGGGGGTTTCAGCAAGCAGACTTGTCTCGGCTAGCGTCAAGTGGATGTTTGATCTATCCAACAAGACCGCTTTGGTGACCGGGGCGGGGCAGAACATGGGGGCAGGTATCGCCGCGGCTCTGGCAACCCAAGGCGCTCACGTGCTGGTCAACGACCTTCTCCCGGAGCGAGCAGAAGCGGTCGCCGATCAACTGACGGCGGCCGGCGGTTCAGCAGCAGCCGCAGCATTCGACGTCACCGACCTCGACGCGATCCAAACCGAACTCGCCAACCACCCGCCCGTTCACATTCTCGTCAACAACGCCGGCAACGGCGGGGCTGAACAGATGCGCCCCAGACCGTTCCGGGAGATGGAGCCCGCCGAGTGGGACGGCCCCATCGAGGTCAACCTGCGCGGCGTGCTCAACTGCGTGCACGCGGTGATCAACCCGATGGTCGACACAGGCTGGGGGCGCATCATCACCATCTCGTCGGGGGCGGGTTCGTCCGGTGTCGACATTGGTGTGGCGCCCTACTCGGCAGGCAAGGGCGGTGGGCTGGGGTTCATGCGGTCGTTGGCCTTGGAGAACGCCTCATTCGGGGTTACCGCAAACAGCGTTGCCCTCGGCTTGATGGACAACTACGGCGGTGGAGACCTCACCAAACATCTCGCCCGCGGGATTCCCGTCAAACGCCTCGGCGCCTCCGCCGATGTCGGAGCTGTCTGCGTTTACCTCGCCAGCGAAGAGTCCAGTTGGATAACCGGCCAGACAATCAACCTCAACGGCGGAGCCATCACCAGCTGAACAGCGGAACCGGCGAATGATCGCGTGCGGCCTACGGCCCCAGCTGCGACAGCGGCACCACATCAACCCCGTCGGGACGTCGATAGGCGCGCCGTCCGAACGCGGTGAGAATGACGTGTGCGGTCGGCGGGTCTCGCCGCGAGTGTCTGACCACCTGCCGGGCGACAGCCAACAGCGCCGCCGCAGCCTCGTCCAACCTGGAGGGCACTCCTCCGAGTTTGATTTCGAGTGCGATCCACCGTCCGTCGAGATGTTCGATTACCGCGTCCAACTCCCGATGCTTGTCGTCGTGATAGTGCCAGACCGACATGTCGTGGGCCTCCGCGTACACCCGCAGATCCCGTATGGCCAACGATTCAAACAGAAGTCCCAAAGTCCTGAGGTCTTCGAGCAAGTGGCCCGGTCCTACCCTTAGAGCGGCAGCAGCCAACGACGGGTCCGTCATATGACGCTTCGGAGATTGGCGCAACACCGACTTGGAACGCATCGCTGGTGCCCATCCTTCGAGGTCGTCCAGCACAAACAAACGATGCATGGCGTCGATATAGCTGCTAACGGTATGACGGTTCACCGCAGGTCCATCGCCTGCAGTGTCTCGGGCCAGCGACGCTTGAGTTGCGACGGTCGCCGTGTGGCGGGCGCAAGAGCGGAGCAAGCGCATCACCTTTGCAGGGGAACGTCGCACACCGGTCTCCAAAGGCATGTCGGCTTTGATGGTCTCATTCAAATAGGCGGCAAGGAGCCTCTGAGCGAGATCTGAGGCCAAGCCCAGGTGACGAGGCCACCCACCGGTGCAGACAATGTCAGCCCAGGCTCCGAGAGAAATCTCCTCTGAGCGTCCTGACTGCGCGGGTTCGCCAGACATCAATGACCTCAACGACACACCCCCGTTGGAGTGACCGGTCTCCAACAACGACATCGGCCGCATCCGGACCCGTATCAAGCGGCCAGCCCCAGAGTGCCGGGTAATGTCGTCGACCTTCTCTGCAGAACCGGTGAGAATGAAACGGCCAGGGTTGCGGTCTTCGTCGCTGACTCCCTTCAAGATGTTCCACAACTCCGGAACCCGCTGATACTCGTCCACCAGCTTGGGCGCAGGCCCCTCGGAGAGCGCGGGACGGGGAGAGGCGTGGGCTAGGGCCAAGTCGTTGGCATCCGCGTCCAGCATCATCTTGGAGCGTGCCGAACTCAGGCCAGTCCATGTTTTGCCGCACCCTTTAGCCCCTTCCAAAAGCACCATCGGCGCCGCTGCGAGAGCTCGGTGAACCGCAGACTCCACAACCCGAGAAACGTAGCCATCGGGTACGAGCAAAGTGCCGGTCACAATTTGAATATACTATTTCCGCCAAAATTAATCAACAATTTCCGCAAACAAAATCTACCAATTCCGCTGCGTTGATTATACGATTTCCGCTTCCGCCAACCGGTGCGGTACCCGCTGACAGGCCTAGTCGGGCCATTCGATGTTGTAGTCCTCGAACCAGAATCGGGCCTCACGGATGGCAGTGGGCGAGGTGCGCAGGCTGAGGTCCTGGTTCAGCTCCAACGGCGTTGGACCGATGTCTTCGGCGATCTTGGTGAGACCGTCGAGGTCGAGGTCGTAGCAGCGCACCGCGTTGAGGCCCAGCAGCAACCGCGTCTCCTCCACCGGGATCTCCTGGAAATCAGTTTCGAGACGTTCCAGCGTGTGCGGCCACGATCCCTCTGGATGGGGATAGTCGGTACCCCACATCAGCGCATCAATACCGTTCACGTAACGGCGGCGAAGTTCGACTTTGCTCATGGTCGACGCACCGATGAAAACGTTGGTTCCGATGTACTCGGAGGGCAGTTTCTGGATCAGGTCCTTGGTTCGGGAGGCCATCTTCTTGACCTTCCAGTTGCGCCCGCCGAAGACCGCGTCGGTCTTGAACAGCAGGTCGCCGAGCCACCAGGAGCCGCATTCAACCGGCGCGTATCTGAGGTTCGGGAACTTGTCGAACTTGCCCGAGAGCAGTAGTTGCCACAGCGGTCGGTGGGTCCAGAACGCCACTTCCAGCATGTATTGGGCCATG
The DNA here is from genome assembly GCA_965198315.1 of Candidatus Aldehydirespiratoraceae bacterium. Taxonomy (GTDB): domain Bacteria; phylum Actinomycetota; class Acidimicrobiia; order Acidimicrobiales; family Aldehydirespiratoraceae; genus VXYK01. Next base: position 489,550 of record OZ240616.1, read on the forward strand.
TTGTCGTTGTAAGACCCGGAGTCGGCCTCACCGGAGTGGGTGTGAACTACCAGCCCAGCTTCTGCACACGCGGCCCATACCGGGTCGTAACTTTCGTGGCCGTAGGAAGCGTTGTCGTGCCACATCGTGGGGATCATGATTCCCTTGACCCCCGGTTTCCCTGCCAGCGACTCGATCTCCTTGACCGACTCGGCAACTCCGTGGGTGATCGGCACGAGCGCCACCCCGGCACGTCGGGGAGGGTTGGTGGCACAGAACTCTTCGAGCCAACGGTTGTGGGCTCGGGCACCGGCCCAGGCAAGCCTGGGGTCGGTGATCATCCCGGCTTGAAGCCCTGCCCCGAAAGGCGGCGCTTCCATTCCGGTCACTGCGTCGCCGTCGGCGAAGATGATCTCCCCGGCCACACCGTCTGCGTCAAGGGTTTTGTCGCGGATCTCGGGGTCATAGGCCCCTTTGAGACCTACTTCGTTCTCCCGTTCCCACTGCTCCACGTATTCGCCGTTGAGTTCTTCGACCATCGCCCGCTGCTGATGGCGAGTCACCAACCATTCGTCGAACTCGGCGTGCACGGACGTTTCGAGGTATGCGCGGTAGTCCTCGACGAACAACCCGGCATGGGTGTCCGACGACACGATGATGTATGGAGCGTTGCTTTGGTCAACGCCTTCGAGCGGATTCGGCATGGGTGTGCTCCTTTACGATTTGAGCTTTCTACCCGAACCCGGGCATTGTAGATCAGTGTTGATTGCCCTTGTAAATCTGAGTCCAACGGAGGACTGCTAATGACCACGCTAGAAAACACTGCGCCGATGAGCCGACCGGGTGAGGTAGCCGGCTGGCCCAAGCTCGTCGTCAAGTACACGACCGACGAGGCCAACATCGCTCCGCTGCTGCCTCCTGGGCTCACTGCGCTCGACCCGGTCGTGCAGATCGGGATTTATTGTGTGCCTATCCTCGGTGAACCCGAGTTCGGTGTCAGCGTGAAGGTTCCGGCTTCGTTCAATGGTGTCGAGGGAGCTTACAACCTCGGTATGGGGATTGATCAGGAGGCTGCCGTGTTCATCAGCGGTGAGCTCAACGGTCAACCCAAGTTTCTGTGCGATATTGAGTTCTTCCGTCTCGGTGATCATGTCGGTGCTCGTACCGTTCATCAGGGCTACACCTTCATTGAGTTCTCCGGTGAGGTGACTGGTGTGGGAGCCCCGGTTGAGGGCGAGTTCGTTGAGCACGAGTGGTGGACCAAGTATTCCCGTGCCATCGGCGGAGCCGAGAAGCAGTACGACTTCCCACCCCATGTGGTCGACGTTGCCACTCGCTTCGAGCAGATCCATGTGGAGGAGATCGACGGTGATCTGAAGCTCCTCGACTCACCATGGGATCCGGTGGCGCGTTACCTGCCGATCAAGGAGATGGTGTCGTCCCAGTTGGTCACCCATCAGGCCAAAGCACGCGACATCACCAACGCCGGCCCTCTAGACCCGATCGCTTTCTGGCCTCACGCCGACGTCATCGGAGGTAGCCGCTGGCCCGGCGACCGCGGCGCCCCCCGCCACACCTGAACCCCCAAAACCCACGCCGACGCCAGGGCCCAGCGGCCCGTGAGCGCAGCGAACAAGAGCGACAAGCACCGTGGAGGTAGCCGTTGGCCCGGCGACCGCGGCGGCCCCCGCCACACCTGAACCCCCAAAACCCAAGCGGCCCCCGCCACACCTGATCTTCGAGACGCTCAGGTTTCGCCGCCGAACCAGGTGGCTACGAGGTTGAGTCCATCGATGGCGGAGCGGGGATGCATCTCCTCGAAGATCCGGCGGTAACCGGTGGTCTTGATCCGCCAACCGGCCGCGGACTTCACATACTCGTCGTAGTAGAAGGCCGCGCCGCGCAATGTCAGGTCGTGCTCGCCGATGATCACCTGGTCTTCGAGTTTCCAGATTCCGGTGGCTGTGCCGTCCCCTCTGAGCGTGATTTCGGGATGATGGCAGGAGTGGCTCGACAGGAAGTTCTCTGAGCCCATCGATTCCGTCAGGAAGCCGATCACCGCATCGACGCCGTCGTACGAATACTTGCCGTCGCTGTAGCGAACGGTCACATCGTCGGTGAGCACAGAACGCATCTGTTCAAACAGGTGCTGGTCGAGCAGGCGGAGGTACTTGTATTTGAGTTGTTTGATCTGTTCGATCTCAACGAGGTCTTGGGGGGTCATAGTGAGTGCCTTTATTTCAGCAGGGTGGGCAGTTGTTCGGTGATTTCTTCGGGGGTGACCCCCGGTGAGAAGCGAGCAACCACTTCTCCGTCGGAGTCGACCAGGAACTTTTCAAAATTCCATTGGATGTCCGACGAGGCATCGTCGCCTGGGTGCTCGCGCTTGAGCCAGTTGTAGAGATCGGCGGCGTCATCACCGTTGACGTTGATCTTGGCGAACATCGGGAAGTTGATGTTGTAGTTGTCGTCGACGAAAGCCCGGATCTCTTCAGCGCTGCCCGGTTCCTGGCCACCGAACTGGTTGCACGGAAAGCCCAGCACCTGGACTCCGTGGTCTTCGTTGTGGAGCGTACGCAGACCTGCGTACTGGCGTGTGAGGCCTCAAGCGGAGGCGACGTTGACGACCAGGCAAGCCTCGTCGGCAAACATCGCAAACGCCACTAGGTCACCTTCCAGCGAAAGCATTTCGAACTCGTGGAAGTGAGCCATTGGTCTCCCTTTATTAGACGGTCAGCCGACTATAACCCCGCCGCCACAACAGCCCCAACAGCTGGCGTCAACCGCCCGATACAGGTGCTACGAAGTAGACCTCGGTGAAGGAATCGACCCTCTCGAAGATCCCGTTGGGGATCAGTTCGCCGTTGATGGCCACGCTGGCGCCGTCGGTCAACAACGGCCCGAGCCCCGGGTAGAGGCGCTCAAGTTCTGTAATCAGCTCGCCGACCGTGTTGCCATCCACTTGCAAGACTTTTTCACCGCCGGTGAAGCGACGATGATCGGCTTGAAGATGGACAGTGGCCACGGGTTCCAGCTCGGGGGTCTAGCTACCGGCGTTCTCGTTGAGCGCAGCCAGCAGCCTCGGCGGCGACATCGGCAGCGAGGTCATGCGCACGTCTGTCGCTGCAGCGATGGCGTTGGCGATGGTCGGGATCGGAGGCACGATGCCTGTTTCCCCGACGCCGCGCACGCCGTAGGGGTGGCTCGGGTTGGGAACCTCCACGATGATCGCATCGATCATCGGCAGATCAGAAGCCACCGGCATCCGATAGTCGAGGAAGCTGGCGTTTTCCATGACCCCGTTTGAGTCGTAGATGTATTCCTCGTTGAGCGCCCAGCCGATTCCTTGCACCGACCCACCCTGTATCTGACCTTCCACGTATGAGGGGTGGATGGCGGTTCCGGCGTCCTGGGCGGCAGTGTAACGCAGGACTGTGGTTTCCCCGGTTTCTTCGTCAACGGCTACGTCGGCGACATGGACCGCAAATGACGGACCCGCCCCCGCCGCGTTGAGCGAGGCGGTAGCGGTGAGCGGGCCACCGGTGTTCTTGGCCATCGCGGTGATCTCCGGGATCGTGAGCGGGTCCTGCCCTTCAATGACCGCCGCGCCGTCGACCCATTCGACCTGTTCGACGTCCACGCTCTTGATGGTGGCGGCTCGTTGCTTCAACTGTCCGATGAGGTCGCGGCAGGCGTTGACCACTGCCATGCCGGTGGCGAACGTGGCACGGCTCCCTTCGGTGATGTCGGTGAAACCGACCGATTCGGTGTCGGCAATGATCGGTGTTATGCGATCGACGGCGAGGCCGAGTTCTTCGGCTGCCATCAGCGCCATCGAGGCGCGGCTGCCGCCGATGTCGGGGCTTCCGGTAACAACTGTGGCCGTGCCGTCTTCGTTGAGGTTGACCGTCGCCGATGATTGTTCCCCGATGTTGAACCAGAAACCGGTTGCCACACCTCTCCCGGCACCTTCTGGGACCGGTGAGTTGTAGTGGTCGGAGTTCTTGATCGCTTCGAGGGTCTCAACGAAACCGATCTTGGGGTGTGGCATACCCATAGCGGTGGCGTCGCCTTCAACGGCCGCGTTCTGTAGGCGGATGTCGATCGGGTCCATATTGAGGCGTTGCGCGAGTTCGTCAATCAGCGTTTCGACGGCGAATGCTGCCTGGGGAGCCGAGGGTGCACGATAGGCGGCTGAGCGTGCCGTGTTGGTGACAGTACCGATGGCGTGAAGCTCAAGGTTGGGCAGTTTGTAGGAAGCCACCGACATCGCCCCGGTGAGCGCGCTGAACCCTTTGGTGGACCCGTTGTCGAAGTACATCGTGGATTGCAGGGTGGTGATTTCGCCGTCCGCGGTGGCACCGATCTTGGCTGTGATCTTGGTGGCGGGTGCCGGGCCGGTTGCCCGTAGCACTTCTTCGCGTGACATGACCAGCTTCACCGGACGGGCAGCTTTTTGTGACAGCAGCACCGCTACTGGTTCGAGATAGATGGTTGTCTTGCCGCCGAACCCTCCACCGATTTCGGCGGGGATGACTTTGATCCGGTCGGTGCTCCAGCCGAGGGCAGCGGCCGTTTTGGATCGCACCGCGAAATGTCCCTGGGAGGAAGCCCATATCGTGGCTTTGCCGTCTTGGCCGCAGTCGACCACGCAGGCGTGGGGCTCGATATACCCCTGGTGCACTGCAACGGTCCGGAATTCTCCTTCGAGGATGATGTCGGCTGCTTCGAAACCGGCTTCCACGTCGCCGCGGCCGAATTCGTTGACTGACGCCAGATTCGATGGTTCGGTATCGGCCGAGAACAGGGTGCGGGTGGTGGGGTTTGCGATCGGGGCGCCTTCGGCGATGGCTTCGTCGATGGTCAGTACTGCGGGCAGCGGGTCGTAGCTGACTTCGACTGCTTCAGCGGCAGTTTCGGCTTGGGCGGTCGTAACCGCTGCCACCGCGGCAACAACATGGCCGTTGTACAGGACCTCGTCGCGTGCCATCAGGTTCACTGCCATGTCGAATTCGGGGTGGGTGGGGTCGAGATCAGCAAAATCAGCACCGGTCACTACCGCCTTCACTCCCGGCATCGCTTCGGCTTTGCTGGTGTCGATCGAGACGATCCGGGCGTGCGCGTGTGGTGAGCGCACTAGGGCGGCTCGGAGCTGCCCGGTCATGTCGAGGTCGGCAGCGAACCGGGCTTTGCCGGTTACTTTGTCGAGTCCGTCGTGACGCACCGGTCGGGTGCCGACGTATTTGTAGGTTCGGGGGTTCTCGGTGACAGTCACTTGGAGGCTCCATTTACCTGGACAGCCGCTTCTTGCACGGCTCGGATGATCTTGTCGTAGCCGGTGCAGCGGCACAGGTTGCCGGCTAGGGCGTAGCGGATTTCGGTTTCGGTGGGGTCGGAGTTCTCGTCAAGCAGCGCTTTGGCAGCCACGATGAATCCCGGGGTGCAAACGCCGCATTGCAGAGCAGCTCCTTCGAGGAACGTCTGTTGCAGCGGGTGCAGTTGGTCGCCTTGGGCGATGCCTTCAACGGTGATGATGGCGGACCCTTCGGCTTCGGGAGCGAACATCAGACATGCGCAGTTGACCTTGCCGTCGACCAGGATTGTGCAGGCACCGCAGTCGCCGGTTCCGCACCCTTCTTTTACGCCGGTGAGGCCCAACTCGTCGCGCAGAGCGTTGAGTAGGGAGGTCTCATCGGCCGACAGAAAATCCACTTCGTCGCCGTTGACTGTGCAGTTCACGTGGGTTCGTGGCATCAGCTCGCTCCTTGTGCTCGTCGTGCGGCTGTCACGGCGGCTCTTTTGGCCAGCACTCCCGCTACTTGCCTGCGGTATTGGATCGTGCCTCGTTTGTCGTCGATGGGGTTGCAGGCCGCCGAGGCCGCGGCAGCGACTGCAGCAAGTGCGTCAGCGTCCAAGCTGGAGCCGACAAGGGCAGCTTCGGCGTCTGGGACTCGCACGAAGGTCGGGGCCACCGCGCCGAGGGCAACTTTCGCTGATGCGACACTGTCGCCGTCCATGGTCAGTTGCACCGCGGCGCCGACTACGGCGATGTCCATTTCGGTGCGGGGTATGAGCCTCAGGTAGGCGTCGGCGCTGTTGGCGGGCGGGTCGTCGAGCAGGAACTCGATGACGAACTCCCCGTCGCTGAGCAGAGTCTGCCCTGGCCCGGTTACGACATCGGCCACACTGGCTGTCCGTTCGCCCGAGACGCCCGCGATCACCGCGGTGGCGTCGTTGACGATCAGCGCCGGCACGGAATCTGCTGCGGGTGAGGCGTTGCAGAGGTTGCCGCCCCAGCTTGACCGGTTCTGGATCTGGTCGGAGCCGATCAAACCGCTTGCTTCGGACAGGCCCGGGAACATGGAGCTGAACTCGGCGTTGGAGGTGAGCGCCGATGTGGGCGTGGCCGCACCGACAGTCCAGGTGCCGTTGTTGTGGCTGACTGCAACGAGTCGCTCGATGCGTTTCAGGTCGACTAGTACCGATGGCTCGGGGCGACCGGCTCGGATTTGGGGGATGAGGTCGGTTGCGCCCGCGAAGACCCGAGAGTCGGGATCGCTTTGCAACAGTTCAAGAGCCTCATCCACAGTTGTGGGAGCTGCGTATCTCATGAAGTCCGTAACATACTGCGCTGCAAGCCTCTCCACACATCCGCGCGGCATGAACTCTTCGTTGGACTCTGGGAATCAAGGTGCAGCAACTAACAAGTTATCACTTGACAACTTGTCAGTTAATTGTTCAGTTAACTTGTTAGTTGCAGTAATTTGTTAGTTGCAGATCTTCGAGCGCCAGCCAATCGAGCACAACCACACTGGGTCTGTCCGCTGTCCATGGCTCAGGGTTGCTCAGGGACGATTTCCCATTTGTTGTTCGGGCTTCGTCTCTTGGTGCAAGTAGTGCGGACTTCGCCCTCGTCTTCCATTTGCCTGAGCCACCGGAGCAGGCCCGGTTTCGTGATCTCCAAGGCTTTTGACATTTCGAGGGCGCTCTTCGGGCCCGACCTTAGTTGTTTTCTTATCTCCGGTCGTCGGTCCCGTCGCTGACTTACCTTCGCCGAGACGAAGTCCAACGATTGTTGACCTCCGCCGGTCGAGGCCTCGTCGGCAAGTCTCCAAACTGTCCAGCGGCGGTCGCTGGTCTTGTCAATCAACCCGGCAGACGCAAGACCAGTCAGTTCGCGAGTCGCGGTCAGAGAATCGCACCCGCTCAGCGAACGGTACTGTTGGTTGGTAATAGTCGTATTGCGGCGAAGGTACGCTAGAGCGAGTCGTTGACGATCTCCCAGACCAGCGGTGTCGAGGGTAGAGAGCCACTCCACGGCTTCGTCGTCGAGCAGCCCGTGGTTGCTGATGGTTACTCTGAACTCACGCACGGAATCAACAATTGTTGGGGGCTCGAGACCGGCGTCTCGTAGTGCTCCGGCCATCGCTAGCAGTCCCGTGCCTCGATTTTCACATACTGTCCTGCCTGTTGAACCGACCTCTACGTCTTCAAGCAGTTTGGCCAGCCGCGCGTTTCGTGAGGACGACACGGGTTCGGCCATGAGATCTTCACGGGCGACCGGTCCATAGATCCCACCAGGGCTGGCCACCACCAACCGATCCGGGTACAACTCCACTCGGACCTGACTGCCATGGGCCAACGGGTGGTAGTCGCGGTGCATCAAGGCGTTGGCGACAATCTCACGGATTGCTTCTTCGGGATACTCCCAACGGTCTTCCCTCCCGAAACCGACCACGATTCCGCGTTGTTTCATGTTGCGACGCAATGCCGCGAGGGTCTCAGACACCATTGAAGCTATTGGGCCGTCTATCGACTGGTTGTCCAGGAACCTGGTTCCATCGGCCAACGGTTCACCCGACCGCGTAGCAAACGCAACAAAGGTCACGTTGAGCTGTGGGACAAATTGTTGCGGGAAAATCCCTAGAGCCAGCAGCCCGGCAAGGGTGATACCGGGTCCACTGTCTGTGTTGGCCGTCACCCCCATCAGGCGAAGAATCGTGGAGTCGTCGGTGTCCGAGAACACCTTGCCGCGGTTGGCTCGGAGCCGACGTAGCAGCGAGGCGACCCGCTCCGGATCCAAATCCGAGAGTGCGGCGTCGGGGACTACCACTGTGTCATCGACGGGCTGCCCTTTCGACGACGACAACACATGTACCTCGTAGGTGTTCAAGCGCCGATCACCGTCATGGGTGCGGATGTATGAACCTCTGTCGACACCGCGACTCTTGACGTAGCAGGGTTTCTGGTCCGGTGGATTTTCATCCACCAGCGCAACGACTACTGGCTGGCCCTCCACCTCGGCGATATCTATGTCCGCACGGACTGGCGGATGTAGTTGCTCCGCACATACCGCACCAAGGTCAGCGGCTAGTTTCGGTGCGTTAATAGGTACCGGGTTGAATCCGTCGGTCTCACTCAGTCCGAGCAACAACATGCCGCCGCGCGCGTTGGCAAAAGCTGAGATTGTCTGGGGGAGCGACTGAGGCAACCCTCCAGCACCCGACTTGACTTCGATGGTCTGCAGGTCGGTTCCGGCCGCCCGCAACCTCGGTACAGCATCATCGACGTGTGCCTGAAGACTCAACAACTGCGCCCCCCTACTAACAAACTGCTAACTTTACAGTAACATCTTTATAGTTAGCTTGTTAGTTGCAGGTTGTCTTTTCGAATCGCCGTCCAGTTCAGCCTCCGGCGCGGGTGCGGCGAGTTGACCAGTGCTGGGTTGCGCCCGCGGACTGGAAACGCTGGGGGCGATCCTGCGGGCCGAGGATCTCGGTGGCGAGCCACAGGCGTTTGAGCCAGCGGACTCTGCCGTTGGCCGGGTCGTCCTGGTAGGCGTTGCGACCGTGTAGCACATGGTAGTTGTTGACGAATTGCATGTCACCTGGTGCGAAGGTCATTTCAACGCGATTGCCGGGGTCGCCGACGAGGTCGTCGAAGGCGTCCATCGCGGCGCGTTGTGTATCGCTCAGTCGCGGGGCGTCGGGGTGGCGTTGCGAGGCGTCGATGTACGGCCGGATGTAGCGCACGAACAGGCGGTCGCCGTGCTCGCTGAACACCGGCATCCGATAGAAGGGATTGCTTCCTTTGCTCTGTTCCCCACGGAAGTCGTAGGGAAGCGGGTCGTAGAGCACCGTGGCGAGGTGTGGGTCTTCGGCGACCAGGCGGTTGTGCGCGGCAACCGCGTTGGCTACCTGGCTCTCGCCTCCCGACACGCCCGGGTCGAGGCACAACAGCCCGATCAGGTCGGATCCGTCGGAGTGGAATGCTTGGGCCACGCCTCCGAGTTCGTTGCCTCTCGCCGTAGGGTCGTTGACCGATTTGCCCTGGTCTTTGACGTCGCCGAGCAGGTGGCCCTTCACGTTCTGGGGCCAGGGCACACCGAGGTGGAGGCCGATCCCCCAGTACATCCAGGAGGCGTCTTCGTAGCCGATCCGTTCGACGGGAAGGGCCGATATTCGACAGAACCCCCGGCCGTTGATCAGTTCCTCTGCGAGCCCGGTCAGCACGGGTGCGAGCGTGGGAAGCGGGAAGTGCTCCTTGTCTATGTCGAGCACTTCGTCGCTGCAGGCACGTGCCGACAGCAGTGCCGCTTCGAGCTCGGCGATTTCGTCGTCGTTGAGCCGGTGGGTCCAGGTGTCGCTGTCGGCCACATCTTCAGCGGTCCAGTTCGCGTGCGTCTCGAGCGGCCGGACCGCTACTTCTTCGACAGATTCGAGGGCGCTCATCGACCACTGCCGTTCGTCGCCCCGTTGGTCGTCGGTGCAGGCTGCGCGCCTCTCACCAACCGGCCGGGCAGAGCACCGGTGGCTTCACCCGAGGCGTAGGTTTCTTCGCCGCCCACGATGGTGTGCAGATAGCCGTCGGCTCGTTGCAGCACTCGGCGGCCTCCGGCGGGGAGGTCGTAGGCCAGCTCCGGGCCTCGTACCCGCAGGTTGTCGAAGTCGATGACGTTGAGGTCCGCTCGATAGCCGGCAGCGAGCACTCCCCGATCGCACAGTCCGACGGTGCGGGCTGTGTCTCGGGCTTGGCGTTGCACCAGGAACTCAAGATCGATCCTGTTGTCGGGCCGGTCCCGGCCCCAGTGCTGCAGCAGCGTGGTGGGAAATGAACCGTCGCAGATCGTGCCAACGTGTGCGCCGCCGTCGCCCAGGGCGGGCACCGTGTACTGGTGCGTCAGCAGCTCTCGGGTGCCGTCGAGGTTCATGAAGCCGTAGTTGGTCAGGGGCAGCCACAGCATGTTGGTCCCACCGTTCTTCAACAGCAGATCAAGTGCGAACTCGACGGGGCCCACACCGGCGGCCTCTGCCCGGCGGGTGACTGTCTGGTCGGCTGGGGGTTCGTAGTAGGGCCATTCACCCATCTCGAACATGTTGTGGAAGTCCTCGATGATGCGCCCACCGACGAGGTTGTGTGCGGCACCGCCGCTGGCTTGGAGCAGCCGCTGGCGACGGTCGGGGTCCTGCAGGGCGGCGACCCGCTGCTCAGGCGCCATGTCTGCAACCTCTTGCCATACCGGGTTGCGCATGAAGGGATTGAGGGTGCACTCGAAGCCCAACAGGATGCCTATGGGCCGGACCGGGCATTGTCCTGTGATCTCCAGTCCATCTGCGCGTGCAGCTTCGATTCGGCTGAGGAGGTCGTGATGGAATCCGGCTGAGCGTGGACTCTCCACGATGGTGAACGAGAGCGGGCGCCCTGACACTGCGCACATGTCGCGGAACATCTGGAACTCGGCGTCGCGGTCGGTGAAGTCACTCACGAGCTGGAACACCCCAGTGTTGCCCTTACCCACCGCTTCGGCGATTCCGATCAGCTCTCTGGCTGCGGCGGTGAGCGTCGGCGTGAAGTCGCCGGTCGACGTCTTGTGGTTCGAGGTGCGGCTGGTGGTGAATCCCAAACCGCCTGCTGCGATCCCTTCAGCCGCTAGCTGACCCATCGTGGCGATGTCCTGGTCGGTGGCGTCTTCTCGGTTGGCGCCGCGCTCCCCCATGACATGCAGGCGCAGAGCACCGTGAGGCACTTGTGCAGCGATGTTCATGTCTTTGGGGCCCTCGAGCGCGCCGAGATATTCGCCGAAGGAGTTCCATCCCCACTGCAGTCCTTCGTGCAGAGCCGCTCCGGGGATGTCCTCGACGCCTTCCATCAGTTCCACGAGCTTGTTGTGGTCTTGGTCGTGCACCGGTGCGAAACCAACCCCGCAGTTGCCGAACACAACGGTTGTGACGCCATGCCAGCTCGACGGTTGCATGCGTTCATCCCAGGTGGCTTGCCCGTCGTAGTGGGCGTGGATGTCGACGAAGCCGGGGGCGACCAGCGCTCCGTCTGCATCGATCTCGCGGCGAGTCGATCCGCTGACCCGGCCTACCTCGCTGATCACGCCACCGTTCACGGCAACGTCTGCGGTGCGTTTCGCGGCACCCGTGCCGTCCACAACAGTGCCGCCTCTGATGATCAGATCATGTTGCGCCATTGCTCCCCCCTCCGGCGGTTTGATTGCGTTGTTGTTGAACCAGCCACATGATGACACTCAGAACGCAACGCGCGCCTACTCTCGCTAGCAGCAATCTTTCTACCAGCACGGGGGCAACATGATTGAGATCACCGACGACCACCGGGTTCGCACCATGACTTTGGTGCGGCCCGAAGCTAAGAACGCCATGAACGCAGCTATGTGGGACGGTCTCGCGGAGGCGTTGAACGAAGCCGAACAAGCTGCGGGTGTGGCTGTGGTTGTCATCACCGGCTCAGGAGATTCCTTCTCCGCGGGCCAGGACGTCATCGAGATGGGTCGGATGGCTATGGGTGAGCGAATCGAGGGGATCCACGGGTTCGCTGGGGTTGCCACAATCCTGATCGATTTCCCGAAGCCGCTGATCTTGGCTGTCAACGGTATGGGTCTCGGGTTCGGTGCAACGATCCTGGGTTTGGCCGATCTTGTGTTCATGTCGTCGACGGCCCGACTCAAGTGCCCGTTCACGATGCTCGGTGTGGCCCCCGAGCTGGCGAGCAGTGGCAGCTTCCCCGCGCTGATCGGGCGACAGAATGCGAGTTGGGTTTTGCTGAGTTCTGAGTGGATAACGGCCGGCGAATGCCTAGAGATGGGTTTGGCTTTCAAGGTTTGTGAACCCGACGAGTTGCTGGCCACAGCTACGTCGCACGCCCAGATTCTGGCTGCCAAGCCGATAAGTTCTCTGGTTGCTTCCAAACGCACCATTGTTGAACCCATCCGGGCCGCTCTGCATGAGGCTCACGCCCGAGAGAACGGCGAGTTTGCGGTGCTTATGGGTTCTCCTGCCAACATCGAGGCGATGACTGCGTTCGCTGAGAAGCGTCCACCCAATTTCGACGGAATCGATTAAAAACCAGTGTGATTTATTGAAACGTGCATAAATATTAGATGAACACTTGCCGAACTGACTTGAAGATGCCACGATTGGCTTTGTGCGCACTCGGCTTGATTCGCTACGAGTCATGTTGGAGGTTCGAGCTCTGGCAGAGTTGGGAACCTTCGTAGCTATTGCGCCTGTGTTGTCCCGGGTGCTGCCTCGCGGCGTCGGGCGTCCCGTGTTGGTGCTTCCTGGGTTTTTGGGTGACGACCCCAGCACCAAGCCGATGCGTGTTCTGCTTCGCTCTTTGGGGCATGACGCGGTTGGTTGGGGTCTCGGCCGCAACATCGGTCCTACCGATGAGATTCTCGATGGCCTGATGCAACTCCTTGAAGACCTCGACGACAAGAACGGTCCGATCGACCTTGTGGGGTGGAGTCTTGGCGGCCTCTACGCCCGGGAGATGGCTCGGCTCGCTCCTGAGATGATCCGCCAGGTGATCACGCTCGGCAGTCCGTTCCAGATCGTCGGGGAACAGGATTCGAATGTGAGCGCGGCGTTCAGTTCTTTCAAAGAGTTCCATTCGGACCGGGTGACGATGCCTCGCATACCGAGCTGGGCCAGGGACCCGATTCCAGTTTCGGCTACTTCGATTTACACCCGCGGCGATGGCATCGTGAAGTGGGATCACTGCCTGAACCGTGACTTTCCCCATACCGAGAACGTTGAGGTGCGTGGTAGTCACTGCGGGCTTGGTCACAACCCCGCGGCAATTGTGGTGGTTGCGGATCGCCTGGCTCAAGAGGGTTCGCAATGGCAGCCGTTCAAGCCACCTGCCGCGTTACGGGGGCTGTTCCCGAACGCAGAGGTCTACGATCCGTCTCAACACGTGGCTTGAGGCTGACCTGACCAAGGGCTGACCTGACCAAGGGCTGAGATGGCTCAGGCCGACACGCCGGCTTTGAGTTCCTCGAAGGATTCTTCGATGCACAGCATGAACCGTTCTGGGTCCGGCATGATCTCGCGGCATGAAGTAACGCCGACGGTGATTCCGCCGCAGTAGCTGAGCACCGGAATGAACAGCGCCAAGCCGTCGACCAGTGGACCGAATCCGTACATGTCGATCAACCGGGCCGATGCCGCATACAACGGAATCTGGGGGCCGGGCACGTTGCTTATCACACAGTTCATGACTGGCCGGTTGGTGCTGACTGCCAGGCGGGTTGCCAGGCGGCTGGCGAGCGCCGCTGTCGCCGCGGGTACGAATTCGGTGTAGTCGGTCATCAACCGGGCGCCTACGGCATTGGTGAGTTCCTTCGATTCTTTGGTGGCCTCGCGCATGGCTGAGAGGCGTTCCACATCGTCGGCGATGTCGGTGCGCAGTCGCACGACCATGGCCGCCACATGGTTGCCTGCGTCGCTTTGTTCGCTTTCAGCGCGCACCGAGATCGGGGCCATGGCTGTCAGGCTCTCTTCGGGCAACTCGCCGTGGTGTTCGAGGTAACGGCGGATACCTCCGGCGCAAATGGTGAGGACCGCGTCGTTGATGGTCGCTCCTGGCACTGTGTTCTTGATCGCTTTGACGTCGTCGAGGTCGAAGCGCTTGCCTGAGACCACTCGATGTGGGGATACTTTTTGGTTGAAGCGGGTCACCGGTACCCGTCCCGGCACTGCCGGCAGGTGGACATCGTCTTTGCTGGCCACCTGTGCCAGGCGTCCCAGGGCAGGAAGGGTCTCCCTGATGAGGCTGGGGACTCGCAATGGCTGACGAATGCTGTTGACTGCGGCTCGTCCGAGTAGTTCAGCCCCGGTGGGCACGTTGTCGGTGCGCACCAGAGGCGGGTCGGTCAAGGCGGTGTCGGGTTCGAGGTCGTGGATCGCCGCGGTGATTTCTTGGCCCGATACACCGTCGACGGCGCAGTGATGAATCTTGGAGACGATGGCGTAGGAACCGGTTGGTATGCCGTCGAGATTGTCGAGTCCTTCAACGACGGTGAACTCCCACAGCGGGCGTTCCAAGTCGAGTGGGCGTGAAACGAGGCGAGCGACTTGAATCCATAGTTGGCGCCAGTCTCCTGGCTTGGGAAGCGCTATGTGGCGTACGTGATATTCGAGGTCGAAGTCGGGGTCGGACACCCAATACGGGTAATCAACTTTCATCGGCACATGAACGAGCCTCTCGGTGAACGACCGAGCCATGCCGAGGCGTTCTTCCATCATCGCCAGGATGGACTTGAAGGTGACTACTCCGCCGTCGACGCTGCCTTGGTCGTAAATCGCGACCGACCCGATGTGCATCGGTGTTCGTTGTGATTCGAGATGTAGAAAACTTGCGTCTTGAGCACTGAGTTGTTGCACTGTCGACCCTTTCGTCGCTAGCGCAGACTACGGACGAATCCCTGAAAACCATTGTTTTTCTAGCTAAACCAGCTTGTCGGGAGAGGTTTTGCTGTCGTCGGTCGCCGTCGCCGAATTGATCTCGGCCGCGCGGCTCTGAAGAACGAAGGCTTGCGCATCAGCTTCCTCAGCATTTCGGATCAGGGCTATCCGGGTTTCGAGCAGTTGCTCACATGCGACCCAAACGTCGCGGGTGATCATTCTGGTGAGCCTCATGCGACTGACTTCCGCGGCGTTGGACGACCACACTTCGGGGAGATGCCGATGAACACACGGGTCCAGCCTGGTTGTGAGGGAGATGCGGCGCTGGTCGATGGCCGCGGCGAGCGCACGGGAGGCCGAAGCTTGGGCGAAGTACCGGTCTGCGATAGTCAACAGGCGTGCTGCCTCATCTACCTCGAAATTGGGCATCGTTTCGTCTCGCTCCTCTGCTGGAGTAGGTTATTGATTGAAACTTCATGAAACTATATAATAATTCGGCAGTTTCTACACCGCTGATGCCACTTGAGCAACTAGCTTCTAAGGGTGACTCGGCCAGACAACCAACCAAGAGCCAACCAAGCAGACGTCGACTTCTGTGTTGAAACAGCCCGGGAGGCCGGGGAGCTCACTCTTGAGTGGTATGGCGGGAGTGCTCTCTCGGTCGACCAGAAGCACGACGGCTCACCGGTGACCGCTGCCGATCTCGCTGCTGAGACGTTGGTGCGCGAGCGTCTCAACGCGGCTTTCCCCGATGACTCTGTGCTCGGCGAGGAGCATCCCGACACTTCCGGGACATCAGGCAGAACTTGGGTGATCGACCCCATCGACGGCACCAAGGCCTTTCTGAGGGGCGTGCCGCTTTTTGCCAACCTGTTGGCCCTTGTCGATGAGCACGGTCCCGCTGTGGGTGTGATCAACCTGCCTGCATTGGGTGAGACGATTTGGGCTGGGCGTGGACATGGGGCGTTCTTCAATGGTGAGCCGTGCCGGGTCAACGACCGCGAAGGTCTCGAGGGGGCGTTCGTGTGCACGAGCGGGTTCGGGTACTGGCCCGATGCTCTGTTGCCGGCGCTGCTCGACAGTCCCGTCAAGTTGCGAACTTGGGGTGATGCCCCCGGCTATGCCCTTGTGGCTACGGGCCGCGTTGAAGCGATGATCGATCCGGAGGCATTCCCTTGGGATCTGGCGCCTATCGCTGTCATCGTCACTGAGGCCGGCGGGAGTTTCAGCACGTTCGACGGTCAGACTGGTCCCGATGTCTGGCTTTCCGGGTCAGCCATAGCCTCCAACAATCGGATCCACCAGGAGTTGCTGGCCCTTTTTCAGTGAGCCGGTTCAGCTCACTTCCTCAAGAATGTCCTGATAGTTCAAGTTCGGGGCGGTGGGGGCGGAGCCAACGGCTTGGCCACAAGATGCGCCTGCTTCGGGTGCAACCGGGGAGTACCTCCCGAAGTAGGTGTCGAGGAAGTCTTCGATTGCTGGGTCCGACCAGTCGTCGACTGCGAGTTGTCGTGTCCAAGCAGTGAGAACGATCGGGTTCTGCAGACTGGGGTATGGCGCCATCAACGCAAAATTCTCCGATTTGAGGCGCTGGGTCATCGCTTGGACCAAAGACGCATCGAGGTCCGGTTGATACGCCACCCAGACTGCGCCGTGTTCAAGGGAATGAACGGCGGTCTGGTTCTGAATGGGCTGGGTATAGATGCCACAGTTCTGCCAGGCCGGGAAGTGATCTCCGCTGGCTGGGGGTGTGTGATCGTAGCTGGCACACAACACATGCACACGGCCGTGGTTCTCCAACTCTCGCACCTCGCCGACGGGCAGTTCCTCAGGTGCCGCATTCTCCGCGTCCGGGCAGATCTCCTCCGGGGTCGCCACAGCAACCGTGTCGACCGGTGCCGGGTCGACAGGCTCGGGCTCTTCCGATGACCCCGACCCTCCACACGCGCCAACCAACAGAGCGAACGCCATCATCAACCTGAAATGCACAGCCCTACTTTAAACCGGTTAGTAGTACATGGATACGCCTTCGAAGCGGAGCGGGCGAACGCCTCGATCGGCAATGTCGTTCAACAGTGGCAGCGGATCGGCTGCCGCTGCCAACCCGTACGCGCCGGCAGGAAAATCTCCTCTGAGCACTGCAAGGCTGGTGCTGACTGCTACTACAGCCGCTGCTGAAGCCGGACGCTCCACGGCACCGAACACGCCCACCCGACGTTCGATGCCAACTCTGCCTCGTAGTTCAACACGCACTGCTCCGAGGCCGCCTTCGGCGTGTGGTGGGCGCAGCATCGGCAGCGGCGAAGTCAAACGGTCTCTGCGGGTTGCGGCCATTCGGGCGGTCACTCGTTGCACTCCTTGGAATTCGGGGACCAGCAGCAACGCATCGGGCAGCGCTCCCCGGTAGCAGTCGCGTCCCCCGATGGGATCCGGGAAGTATGCGAGTTCCCGACCTGACCCTGGAGCACGGGAGGTCCAACGCCCGTCGCGCCAGTCCAGCCCCACCGACGACAGGGCTTGATGGTGTTGCCGCGCACATGAGGGTCCACCAGTGCCGACTTTGGCGACGTGGATCTCATCAACTTGGTCGAACTCTGATGCGCCGTGGCGGGCTATCAGGCAGGTGAATCCCGGCATGAAGGTGGCACCAACAACGACCGGGACCCGGTTGTGCAGCGCTTCTTGGTGCAGAGCCAGCAAACGTCGCACTTCCGACAGATGATTCGATGTGGTTACGACCGGAACGCCGTGGTGAACCGCACGGCGGGCCAGATTTGCCTGACCCGCGGCCGGGGTGGCAACGACGGCCAAGTCGACCGAGGAGTCAAGGTGGTAGCCGTGGCCGAGTTCCGATGCCCTGCCGAGGGTGTGGACGAGTTGTCGCGAGCGTTCTCGACGGGTGTCGCGTACTTCGACGTTGGTCGCTTGACCGCTGGCCAGAAGTTGTTGCGCGATCCGTGTCCCTGTTGCTCCCGCGCCGAACACCACGATGTGCGACATCAGCGAAGGTCGTCGCCTCGAAGCTCCCGCCAGCCTCCTTTTTGGGGTGGCGAGCCACCGCTGCCTCGGACTCTGATCGCGGCCGCTACTGCGACTCCTGCGCCGATCGCAACGAGAGCTCGTCGTATGAGTGTGAACAGGCCACTCTTGCCCATCAGTTCCTCCCCTGGCCCATCAGTTCCTCCCGTGGATTTGCGGCGCCGAACGTGGGGCTAGCAGGAGTCGAACCTGCGACCTCACCCTTATCAGGGGTGCGCTCTAACCGACTGAGCTATAGCCCCGCAAGGCGACCACGCTAGCGGTCGGACGGCCGTTTCGACAAAGAACCTCGTTTCGCGGTTTTGCGTTTGTCGCTGGGCCAAAACGGGGTTTCGGCGGCTTGTTCGGGAACAGGATCTTTCGCTTCGGCCCTTTGTTGTTTCGGCCTGCCAGCGCCCTGCGCCGCCTGTTGTGTCGGCTTTGCGACATAACGAGCAGCCCCCGAGGTTGCTTTGCGGGGTCGTGTGCGCTTCGGCCGGGGCCTGGCGGTTTCTTCTTCCACCACAGTCATCCGCACCCCGCCGATCAGATCACTGATCAGGTTGAACAACACCGCCATCAATACCGTGAACCCTGACCCGGCGACGACCATCACCAGACCTCCCAAGGCGCTGACCCGAAATATCTGGTCGGGATTGAAGGTGAAGGTCTCCAGCGCAAACAGTTCCTTGATGAAGTTCTCCACGTTGTCGACGGTGCCCGCGGTGACCGCAAACCTCCAGAGAATCACCCCGGCGATCAACAGAATCACCCAGAGGCAGAAGTAGAAGATGAGCGACAGCTTGAGTACCGACCACGGCTCGATGTGGCGCACTAGACGGCGAACTCTGCGGGCCCGCAGACGGCTCGCGGTGCGGCGTTCCAGAAAGGCAGCCAGGGGCTGCGAAGAAGGCTGCGACGGGCGTTGCGACGGCCTAGCCGGCTGGGATTTTGTGGGTTCACTCATGGAGACTTTTCCTCGGCGGGGCGTTGACCAAAGCGGTGGCCGAGTACCGGACAAGTGTAGGGGAAGTTCATCACGAACCGGGATGTTCCCACACCACCGTGCGCTCCGCTCTGGCAACCGCAACGCTGGCTCCTACTTGAACACGAACTTCGACTTGGTTGCCGAACGCCGTGTAGTCCAACAGGTTCCCGCCGTTGGCCTCGGCGAGTTCGGTCGCAACCACAAGACCTTCGGCCGCTCCCGCCAATGCTGCAGCGTCCGCCGCGGTTCGGGCTCTCGCGGCGTCGTCCGCGGCCATGCCGAGCCGGGCGATCGCCATCACTACCAGCGCCGCCAACAGCAATACCACCACCATCATGGGCATGGCTTGGCCGCGGTCCGTCGGCCAGTTTCCAGTTTGCTCACGCACGTCTTGAAATCACCCTTGTACTCGATTCGAGTTGCTGGGGGAAATAGCTCGGCTCGGGTTCAGCCGGTCGGCCTATTCGTCGACGGAGTCACTTCCGTCGTCATCCAGACCGTCGTCGTCTGGGGTGACCAGGACCACGGATGCGACAACGTCACCCTCGTCGGGGCTCATGACCTTCACGCCGCTTCCGTAGCGGCTTTGCGACGAAATCGCTGCGACCGGAGTGCGGATTACCACGCCATTGACTGTCACAGCCAGGATCTCGTCGTGTTCTTCGACCACCAACGCACCAACAACAGAGCCTTTGTCTTCGGTGAGTTTGACCCCTATAACTCCCCTCCCACCACGGTTCTTGGTGGGGTATTCCTCCATCGGGGTCCGCTTGCCGAAACCGTTGGAAGTGAGATGGAGTAGCGACGCTTGCCCAGCAGCGATGTTGCAGGCCACGACTTCATCACCAGCCTTCTTGAACTTCAAGCCAATAACGCCTGCCGCGGCCCGTCCCATTTCTCGGACCCTTGACTCACTGAAACGGATCGTCTGGCCGAGCCGGGATGACAGCAAGATGTCGTCGAGTCCGTTGGTGGGAACCACCTCGGCGAGTTCGTCGTCGTCGTTGAGCCGGATAGCGATCAGGCCGGCTCGCCTTGAAGAGTCATAAGCGTTGAAGCGGGTCTTCTTAACTCGACCCTTGGCGGTGGCGAAGAACAGATAGCGGTGAGTCTCGTAGTTGCGGGTGTCGATGATGGCTTGGATCCGTTCGCCTTCCTGCAAGGGCAGCAGGTTGACGATGGCCGTGCCGCGAGCGGTGCGCGACGCCACTGGAATCTCATGCGCCCGCAATCGGTAGACCCGGCCGTGTGTGGAGAAGAACAGCAGATACGAGTGTGCTGTTGTCCAGATGAGGTGGATGAGGGTGTCTTCGTCTTTGAGTTTGGTGCCGGCGACGCCTCGCCCGCCGCGGCCTTGTGTCTTGAACTCTTCTGCCATGACCGTCTTCACATAGCCGGCGGCGCTCATGGTGACCACCAGCGGGTCGTCATCGATCAGATCCTCGATATCGAATTCGCCCGGATCGATTTCGAGTGTTGAGCGGCGGGGTTCACCGAATTTGTCGCGAATTTCGGTGAGTTCGTCGATGATCACTCCGCGGAGCTTCTGATCGTCGCCCAGGATCGCTTGGAGTTCTGTGATTCTCTCTTGCAGGTTGGCTGCTTCTTCTTCGAGATCAGACCGGCCGAGTCGGGTTAGTCGGCTGAGCTGCATGTCGAGGATGTGGTTGGCTTGCACTTCGGAGAATTCAAACGGGTCTGCCATCAACGCGTCACGGGCCGCGCTGCGGTCCTGGCTGGCGCGGATGGTGGCGATGATCTCGTCGATCAGGTCGAGGGACCTGATCAGGCCTTCAACGATGTGCAGGCGTTTCTCGGCTGCATCGAGACGAGATTGCGAACGCCGGGTGATGACCTCGATTTGATGGTCAACGTAGGCGACGAGTGCTTCTCGCAGATTGAGGGTGCGGGGCACCCCGGCGACCAGCGCGACCATGTTGACGCCGAAACTGGTTTGCAGTGGTGTGCTCTTCCAGAGGTTGTTGAGCACGACTTCCGGGTTGGCGTCGCGTTTGAGGGAGATCACGAATCGGGTGTCGTCCCCGGATGATTCGTCGTTGATGTCGGAGATGCCTTCGAGTTCTCGGGTGTCTACCAGGTGGGCGATTTTCCGAGCGACCGCCCCGGCGGAGACCTGATACGGGAACGCGGTGACGATGAGCGCTTGGCGGTTCTTGATCTCTGCGATCTCGATCGAGGCCCGTGATTTGACCGAACCTCGGCCTTCTCGGTAGGCCGCCTCAATGCCGACCCGGCCCAGTATCTGGCCACCCGTGGGGAAGTCAGGGCCTTTGACGTGTTCCATCAGGTCGTCGACTGTGGCGTCCGGGTTTCGCAACAGGTGGACAACCGCATCGCATACTTCGTTGAGGTTGTGCGGCGGGATATTGGTGGCCATTCCGACTGCAATGCCTTGACTTCCGTTTACCAGCAGGTTGGGGAAGCGGGCCGGGAGAACTTGTGGTTCGCTGAAATCGCCTGAGTAGTTGTCGACGAAATCGACGGTGTTCTCGTCGATTCCGGCGAGCATGTGCATGGCGAGTGGGTGGAGCCGTGATTCGGTGTAGCGGGCTGCGGCCGGTGGGTCTTCTGGCGATCCGTAGTTGCCGTGGAAGTCGATCAGCGGGTGTCGCAGCGAGAATGGCTGGGCCATGCGGGCCAGCGCGTCGTAGATGGCGCTGTCGCCGTGCGGATGGAAACGGGCCATGACGTCGCCGGTCACGCGGGCGCATTTCACATGGGCTCGGTCGGGCCTGAAGCCTTGGTCGAACATTGACCAGAGGATGCGCCGGTGCACCGGTTTGAGGCCGTCACGGGCATCTGGCAGAGCCCGGCTGATGATGACCGACATGGCGTAGTCGAGGAAGGAGCTTTCCATCTCTTCCTGGATCTCGATGGCGGTCACCTCACCGGGCTCGTCCTGGTCGTCAAGATCCACAGTTGGAGTGTCAGCCATGTTGGAACCTTCAGAAGTCCAGGTTCCGCACTTCGCGTGCGTTGGTGACTATGAAGTTCTTGCGTTGTTCGACATCGTCGCCCATCAGTATCGACATCACGTCGTCGGCGATGGCGTCTTGTTCGACCGATACCTGCAGCAGCGACCTGGAGGAAACGTTCATCGTGGTGTTGCGAAGTTCGTCCCAGTCCATCTCGCCGAGGCCTTTCAGTCGCTGGAAGTCCTTGGTGTAGTTCGGACGGCCGGCTAGGAATTCGTCTTTGGCGGCGTCGTCTTTGAGGTAGACGGTTTCTTTGTTGGAGACTTTTGTCGAGTACAGCGGCGGTTGGGCGATGTAGACGTATCCGGCTTCCACGAGTGGCCGCATCTGGCGGAAGAAGAAGGTGAGCAGCAGGGTGCGGATGTGGCTGCCGTCGACATCGGCGTCGGCTAGCAGAATGATCTTGTGGTAGCGGGCTTGTTCGAGGTCGAACTCATCGGCGAATCCTGCCCCGATCGCGGTGATGAGGGTTTTGACTTCGGCGTTTCTCAGCATCTTGTCGATTCGTGCCCGTTCGACGTTGAGGATTTTTCCGCGTATCGGCAGGATCGCTTGGGTTCGGGGATCTCGGGCTCGCACCGCTGAACCGCCTGCGGAGTCGCCCTCGACGATGAACAGTTCACGCTCGGCTGGGTCTTTCGATGAACAGTCTTTGAGTTTGTCGGGCATACCCGCACC
The DNA here is from genome assembly GCA_965198315.1 of Candidatus Aldehydirespiratoraceae bacterium. Lineage (GTDB taxonomy): Bacteria > Actinomycetota > Acidimicrobiia > Acidimicrobiales > Aldehydirespiratoraceae > VXYK01. The sequence continues at coordinate 511,920 of OZ240616.1, forward strand.
GTCGAGCAATGATTTGGAGCGGATGGCTTTGCGGGCGTCGGCTGCTGCCACCCGGGCGCGAGCGGCGTTGGTTGCTTTGGTGATGGTGGCTTTGGCTTCGCCGGGGTGTTCTTCGAGCCAGTCGGCCATGCGTTCGTTGGTCACTCGTTCAACCAGCGAGCGCATTGAGACATTGCCGAGTTTCGATTTGGTTTGGCCTTCGAATTGGGGTTCGCCGATTCGGGCGGAGATGATCGCGGTGAGGCCTTCTCGAATGTCCTCTCCGGTGAGGTTGCCGTCTTTTTCTTTGAGCAGCCCTTTGCTCCGCGCATAGCTGTTGACGGAGCGGGTGACCGCGGAGCGGAAGCCTTGTTCGTGCATGCCGCCTTCGATGGTGGCGATGCCGTTGGCGAAACTGTGTATGCCGTCGGCGTTGAAGCCGGTGTTCCATTGGAAGGCGATTTCGACTTCGTGAGGGTTCTCGTCGATCTCTTCGGAGCCGATGAAATATCCGACTGTTTCGAAGAGCGCTTCTTTTGAGGCGTTGATATGGCTGACGAAGTCGATGATCCCGCCGTCGTATTGGAACGAGACCCAGTCGTTTGACACCGCGTTCGCTCGTTGGTCCCGCACCCGGATCTCCAGCCCGCGGTTGAGGAATGCCATCATCTGAAAGCGCTCCAGCAGGGTCTGGAACCGGAATTCGACTTCGTCGAAGATCTCCGGGTCGGGCCAGAATCGCACGGTGGTTCCGGTTCGGGGTCCGGTTTCGCCATTGGCTAGTTCGCCGATGACTGACGGACCCACCGGCTTCAGCCGTTGAATCAGCTCGCCGCCGTTGCCGAACAGCATGGCGTAGCGTTCGCCGTCACGATCGATCTCGACTTCGACTCGTTTTGACAGGGCGTTGACTACCGAGACCCCTACCCCGTGCAGTCCTCCAGATACTTTGTAGCCCTTGCCGCCGAACTTGGCGCCCGCATGAAGGACGGTGAGCACAACTTCAGCGGCTGTCAGGTCTTCGTAGTTGGGATGATTCTCGACTGGGATGCCGCGGCCGTCGTCTGACACTTCGCAGGCGCCGTCGGCACTCAGGGTGACGTTGACGCGCGTGCAGTGGCCGGCCATTGCTTCATCGACAGAGTTGTCGACGACTTCCCACACCAGGTGGTGCAGGCCGGTGGGTCCGGTGGAACCGATGTACATACCGGGCCGGGTGCGCACAGCTTCGAGCCCCTCGAGGATCGTTATGTCCTGAGCCTCGTAGGACGATTCGTCAGCGCTGATCGTGTCTATTGTCATCTCGTTCTGTCCGTTCGAGACGCTGATTTCCAGGCCCATAACACTGTACTGAGTCTATCAGTCGGGGGGCATTGATCCTTGCGGTCCAACCCTTACTTTGACGGCTTGAATCCGGTCCGATCCTGAGACTTCTTCGATCTTGGCTATGAGTTCTGTTTCGAGCCATTGAAGCTGGCTGGCCCAGGTCGGGTCGTCTGCGATTATCAGCAGCGTCTGACCGTCGATGACGCTGGGTCGGGCGTGGGCTGCTACATCTTCACCGACGATTTGGGGCCATTGCAGAAACACTGCTCTGAGCACGTCTGTGCTGGGCGCTTTCATTGTGTTCAGTAGGCGCTCGACAGACCATCCAAGTTTTTTGGGCTCGTCGTCACCGCTGCTCATCGGGGCATTTCCGTGACGGTCCCTGCAGCCACTTTTAGCACCCGATCAGGTGTCGCTGTGGGGGGAACCCAGGTGGCTGTGGTGAGGAGGCGTTGGCCTTCGGGCAGGGCCTCGAGCAGCGCTTCGGCACGTCCGGCGTCCAGTTCGGAGAACACATCGTCGAGTAGCAGCACCGGCTCAGCGGTTCCGCCTTGGCGTACTAGTGCGTCCACTGCGAGCCGCATCGCTAGCACCAGTGATCGTTGCTCGCCTTGTGAGGCGTGGGTTCGAGCCGGCGTGTCTCCTATTTGTAGCGTGATCTCATCGCGGTGCGGCCCGATGGTTGATAGACCGCGTCGAAGGTCGACCGTGCGTGCCTGTTCGAGGGCTGCAGCTAGTTCGCCTTCCCAGCTTGGCAGGTAGGCGGCGCTGATCTCTGCGGGCTTTCCTGCTACTGCGTCGTATGCCGCCGATAGCTGGGGTTCGACTTCGGTCAGCAGGGTTTCGCGGGCGGTTCGTAGTGCGGTTCCGGTGGTGGCGAGTTTGGCGTCCCAGACATCGAGGGTGAAGGTTCCGTCGGCATCGAGTCGGCCTCCGCTGGATCGCAGCAGGGCGTTGCGTTGTCTGACGATCTTTTCCAACTCGCCGCAGAGTGCGTCGTGGCTGGGTTGCAGACTTGCTGCTGCGTCGTCGAGCCAACGCCGGCGGCCTGCGGGTCCTCCTTTCACCAGTTCCAGATCGTCGGGCGAGAAGATGGTCACGGGAACGACTCCGATCAGGTCTCCTTTGCGGCGAAGAGCCTGGCGGTTGATCTGCACACGATTTCTGCCGACGCGTGGTAGTTCGACTTCGATCAGTTGTTTGCGGCCGTCGGGAGCTGTGGCGTGGGCGCGCATGATCGCCGCGTCTGCACCCATGCGGATCAACGAGTCATCGGCTACTCCGCGAAATGATCCACGCCCGGCGATCCAGCTTATGGCTTCAAGCAGACTGGTTTTGCCCTGGCCGTTCTCTCCGACGATGACGGTGAGGCCGGGATCGAACTCGACCGCGGCTTGGGTGTAGATGCGGAAGTCGAGTAGTTCCAGGGACTGTATTGCCATGCGGCTCGGCCAAGACGTTCGTCCCTAGCTGACGCGCACCGGCATCAGCAGATACAGAAAGTTGGGATCTTCGGAGGATTTGAGCAGAGCCGGTTTCAACTCGCCGAGGGTCTCCAGCATGACCTCCGATCCTGGTGTTACTTCGATCCCGTCGATCAAATACTCGGGATTGAACGCAACCATCAGGTCTTCGCCTTGGTATTCGGCTTCGAGGACCTCGTGGGCTTCGCCCACTTCTTGGGTGACGGCTGCTACCTCGAGTCCTTCTGCGGACATCGACATGCGGATCGGAGTTGATTCCTGGGCTAGTAGACGAACGCGGCGCAGTGCATCCAACAGTCTTTCGCGATCAATGGTGAGGCGGTTGTCGTGGGCGTCGGGAATCAACCGGTTGTAGTTCGGGAAGTCGCCTTCGATCAGGCGGGTGGTGATGGTCACTGATCCGACTGAGAAGCTGGCGTTGTGTTCGCCTAGTGACAGCGTGATCTCCTCTTCCTCCCCGACGATTCGGGCGAGTTCTTTCAAAGCGCGGCTCGGCACCAGCACTTTTTGACCCTCACCCAGCACCGACAGGCCTGCTATGTCGCAAACTGCCAGGCGGTAGGAGTCGGTTGACACGAGCCGCAGCCCACCGGACTCCGCGGCCATCAGCACGCCGGTGAGGATGGGCCTGGCGTCGTCAGACGAGGCTGCTTTTTCTACTTGTTCGACGGCTGCTTTGAAGACGGTCGCGTCGAGGGTGACTACATCACCAGCGGGTTCGGGGATCTCGGGGAAGTCGTCTGTGGTGATCACCCGGATTGAGAATTCGGAGGGGCTGGCGACGATGCGTGCGTCCTGGGCTTCGATCCTCACGTCGACTGCGCCTGGTCGAAGTGAGCGAACTACATCGGCCATTAGTTTCGAGCGCATGACCGTTACGCCGTCGCCGCCACCGTTGACAGTTACGGTCACTGAAATCGTCAGGTCGCCGTCGCTGCCCGTGGCGGTGAGTTGGTCGCCGGCAAGTTCAAGGCGTACTCCGCCGATGACTGCTGTTCCCCCGCGGGTGGCTACACCTCGGCCGGCTACACCGAGGGCTTCTGCGAGTACGTCTCTTTCGCATCTGAACTGCATGCTCATTGTGCGATTACTTCTCCTGAGTCTTGTATGAACAGTTCTAGTAGGAGTTCATAGGGGTTGTGGATTGTGGATGAATGTCAGTTTGCCGTGTATTTCTGCAGTTCTTGCGTCCCCATGGTTTGCCTGTTGGTTCACAGCTTGGTTTGAGCTGAGGCGTTGGCTGTGGGTATTGCAAGAGTTGTGCACTTTGGCGCACTGGCGTTGCACAAGTGATCTACAGCTTTGTTCACTGCCTGCGTGCTGCGTGGCATAGGCGCCGAGTGCTCGGCCTCCCCCGTGTTGGCGTGGAATCACGGTGGTTCGTTGAGCCGACGTTGAAGTTCGGTGACTTTGTCGAATATTTGTTGGCGTTCGCCCATTCGGGCTTCGATCTTGCGCACGGCGTGCATCACGGTTGTGTGATCACGGTCTCCGAAGGCGCGGCCGATGTCGGGGAAGCTGAGGTCGGTGACACTGCGGGTGACGTACATGGCAACTTGTCGTGCATCAACGAGTGGCCGGCGGCGGCTGCCTCCGATTATTTGTTCGATTTCCAAGCCGAACATCTCGCCTGTGAGTTCGATGATGCGGCCTACGGTTACCGGCGGTTTTTGGGAGCTGTTGATCAGGTCGGCGAGGACGTAGCTGGCGATTCGCATGTTGAGGGGCTGCTCGGTGAGGCTTGCGTAGGCGGTCACCTTGATGAGAGCGCCTTCGAGTTCACGGATCGACTGGGTGATGTTCTCGGCGATGAACGTAAAGACCTCGTTGGGGATGTGGACGGTTCGTGATTCGGCTTTTTTGCGGAGGATGGCGAGCCGGGTTTCGAGATCGGGTCGTTGGATGTCTGTGATCAGTCCCCACTTGAAGCGGTTTCGGAGGCGCTCTTCGAGGGTGGGCATGGCGTCGGGTGTTCGGTCCGACGACAGCACGATCTGTTTGTTGTTTTGGTGTAGTTCGTTGAATGTGTGGAAGAACTCTTCTTGGAGGCCTTCTTTGCCTTCCATGAACTGGATGTCGTCAATGAGGAGGACGTCGTTGGTGCGGTAGCGGCGTTTGAATTCGGGTTGCGTGTTGGTGCGGATTGCTTGGACGAATTCGTTGAGGAACGTTTCGGTTGAGACGTAGCGGACTTTGTAGTGCGAGTAGTGGCTCCCGATGTAGTGGGCGATGCCTCGCAGCAGGTGGGTTTTTCCGAGTCCTGAGTCTCCGTGGATGAACAGCGGGTTGTAGCTGGCGGCTGGCGTTTCGGCTACGGAGAATGCGGCGGCATGTGCGAAGCGGTTTGACGGGCCGATGACAAAATGCTCGAACGTGAACTTCTCGTTGAGTTCGCTTCTGGCCTCGGGAATTGTTTCTGGAAGTGTCTCAGAAATCGTCTTTGACGTGGGCTTATACTCATCAGGTTCGGTTAGGTCGGCTGGCGGAATATCGAAGGGTTCTTCGATCCAGTCTGTATCGATCTCCACCCGGACGGTTGCGTTGGATCGACTTTCGGTGATCGCGTGTTTGACGAGCCCGAGGTATCTACCCTCGATTCGTTCTTTCTGCAAACCGTTGGGGACGACGATGACCAGCTCTCCCTCATCGAATGCTGCGGCTCTAGCTCCACTGAACGTGGTGTGCCAGACGGCGTCGCTTACTTGGGCACGAATACTCTCGGCACAGGCACTCCACAAACCGCTCGCATCGTCTGCCTCTTCGTTGTTCAATTGACTCTCCACAGGCTTGTCCACAGGTGTGGACGACTATATTCTTGCGGTTGGGAAAAGGGAGCAACGGTGACTGACAAGTTTGTCGTTGTCGGTGAGGCAACCTAACCGTGGTAAGGGGTGAACTTAGCAACGTTCTCGATCTCTGCAACTTGAAACTGGAGGTCTTTTCATCGGGCCTGTTCACGGGACAATAAGTGCATTGAATTACATGCGTGAAAGAAAAAATCTCTTTGTTGTAATTTCGATTGGGGATCCGAATTTTGGTCTTCGGAGGTGTCTCGGTGACCTCACACAGACCGGTTGCGTGGTTGTTGCTGTAACCTTGCAACCCTACTGTGATCGAAACTATGTCGGATCCGAGGGACCCGGCGTGTGCCACAGCCGCACTATCTGCGGGTGGCTCTTGTGGAGGAAAAATGAAGCGGACTTATCAGCCCAATGTGCGCAAGCGAAAAATGAACCATGGCTTTCGCGCTCGCATGAGTACTCGGGGTGGACGTGCAGTCCTGACCCACCGCCGTCAAAAGAAGCGGACGCGGCTTTCCGCGTGATTGAGGCGCTGTCTGGTCGTCGCTCCTTCGAACGTTTACGAACGGAGGGAATGCGCCGCGGCCGAGGTCCGCTTCGGCTGGTTTCGCGGCCCGCGCCTGCCCATAAACCCACTCAAAGCGCGAAAATAGGGTTCTCAATCTCACGCAGAGTGGGAAATGCTGTACAACGCAACAGAATCCGACGCCGAATTCGCGCGATACTGCGCGACATCTCTCGTGACAACCCGTCGATTCTTCCGCCGGGCGACTACCTGTTCCGGGTCACCTCCAAGATCGAGCACTGGTCGCCCAGACAACTGCGAAACACCGTGACTGAGATTTTGTGCTCGGGACCCGAGCGGCCGGGTCAGCGTCGCCGACAAGAGCGGGAATCTGAGTCTGCAGTATCGGGTGCCGGCTCATGAGCTCCTATGCACCCAGTCCGTTGGCACGCCTGATACGCGCGTTGATCGGGGGGTACCAACGGTTGACCGCAGGACGAATATCACCATGCCGACATGTGCCTGGATGTTCGACTTATACGATTGAGGCCGTTGAGTCTCATGGCGCTATCAGCGGTGGTTGGCTGGCAACAAAGCGCATATGTCGTTGTCATCCTTGGGGTACTTACGGGTATGACCCGGTGCCTGTAACTGGGGAGCCAGAATGTTAGACCCGATCTTCAACCTGACTGGCGAGGTACTCGCGTATTGCTACCAGCTTTGGCCGTCGTATGGCATGGCCGTTGCGGGTCTCACGCTTGTGGTGATGATCATTGTCACGCCATTGACCCTCAAGGGCACCAAATCGATGCTCCAGATGCAGCGTTATCAGCCCGAGTTGAAGGCGATCCAGAATCGCCACCGGGGCGACCGTCAAAAATTGAACGAAGAAATGATGGCGTTCCAGCAGGAGCATGGCATCTCCATGTTCGGCGGATGTTTGCCTCTGCTGGTGCAGATGCCGCTGTTCTTGGTGCTGTTCCGTGTGGTTCAGGGTCTGACTAGCCGGGCGACTAACTTCGGTAACCAATTTGGATGGACGAGTGGCCGCGTTTCTTCTGGCCTAGGACTCGACAGCACGGCATTCTCTTCGATTGATCGGCCGTTCCTGCCGCAGAATCTCCCGGTCGACAGTGACCTCTACTTGAGGCTTGCAGGCGGCGAGGGAGACACGATTGGGGATCGTCCAACAGAGATGGTGTCTTGGGGAATAGACCTGTCTCGCAGTGCTCAAGACGTGATTGGCGAAAGTTTTTTCTCGGGTCTCCCCTATATGCTTTTGATTCTAATTGTGCTGGTATCCAGCCTTTTTCAACAGCGTCAGATCCAGGGACGGAACGCTTCGGCGATGCCTCCTCAGCAACAGATGCTGATGAAGATCCTTCCCTACATGTTGCCTGTGTTCAGCTTCACGATGCCGGCGGCGCTGGTTGTGTACTTCGTGGTCTCCAACATCTATCGCATCGGTCAGCAAGCCTACATAACCCGGAGTTTGTACCGCGGCGAGGACAGCCCGGGGGTTTTATTGGCCCAGAAGCGTGAGGCGATGAAGAACGACGAGGGTGATAGTGCCGGGCCGAAAGGGAGTATTACTCCGAAAAAGGGAGTGCCAACCCCAAAACGAGATGGCAGCTTTGCCAACAAGAAGGGTGGGAGACCAGCGGCCCGCAAGAATGTGCCGAGACAGTCGGGCGGTAAGAAAGACACAAGTCGATCGAAAAAGGATACGGGTCGATCGGAGGGCAGGAGAGCTGCGGACAAGTCTGGGGCTAAGGACAAAACGAGCAAGCCCGAACCGAAACGCACTGGTGCGGGTAGGACAGGGAACGCCCCGACTCGGCACCACGGGGGGTCTGGTCGTACGACCGAACCAGGTTCTCCACAACACAAGAAACGAAAGAAGTAGCGTCCAATCCCCCACCGCGGTGGGACTTCTAGGTGGGGTTGGCAGCGCACACAGCGAAAGGAGAAGTGATGGAATGGGTAGAAAGCATCGGCGATTCGATCGAACTGGCAAAAGAACACGCCTTGGATCGGTTGGGAGTGCATGAAGACGACGCGGAGTTTGATGTCCTTAGCGATGCAAAGACGGGGGTGTTCGGTCGCGTCAAAGAACCGGCTCGGGTGAGAGCGCGAGTTCGCCCGCAGACTCCGAGGACGAAAGAAAATCGCGGTCGGCGTGATCGCGGAAACAGACGGGGTCGGCAAGGCCAGGGCCACCGAGACCGCAACGGCAGCAACCGTGGAAACCAGGATTCTGGCCGGCGCAAACAGGAACGCTCCCAGAATGGTAAAGCTAGGAAATCCTCAGCGAAGAAATCGGCCAGCAAACCTTCGAAAAATCAACAAACAGACCAGAAGAAGCAAACACCACAAAAACCCAAGAAAAAGGCAGAAACTGTGAACCAAGACCAAGAAATGATGCCCTTGCCGCAGCAGGCTGATATTGCCGAGGAGTTTGTTAGAGGCTTGGCTGAGCGGTTTGGCACGACCGTCAACTTCGAAAGAGAGAATATCGGGACCGACGAGATCCGTATTACCGTCAGCGGCGACGAACTGGGTCGTATGGTTGGTCGCCGGGGGATGACCGCTGGGGCGATCGACGACCTGGTACGGACGGTTTTGCAGCGCCGAGCAGGTAGTGCCCGGAATGGCCGCGTTCGAGTGGACATTGGAGGGGTTATTGCGCGAAGAAACGAAGCACTTGTTCGGTTTGCTCGTGACAAAGCAGTCGAAGTGCAGGATTCCGGAGTGCCTCGATCACTTGAGCCTATGAATGCAGCGGATCGAAAGATCGTTCATGATGCTGTTGACAGGACAGACGGTGTCCAAACCATCTCCGAAGGTGAAGATCCTCGCCGCTACGTGGTGATTGTTCCTTCGGGAGAGTAGGCAGCGAAGAACTGGTGGCTGATTCTCCCGACGAGGCGTTAGCAGCAGTTTGGGAACCAGCGCGAGCGATCGGCTCGCTCGGTTCGGTGTCAATTGAAGAGCTCCGCAAGCATGCGGAGGGCTATATTTCTCCGAGCCTCGGCTTACGGCCGGGTGCGCGTTGCGTTGATTTGGGCACGGGAGTAGGTGTACCAGGGGTATTCCTGGCGATGTTGCATCCAGAAACGACCTGGCGGCTACTGGACGCAAGTGCACGGTGTTGCGAGATCGCTCACGGGGCGGTTCGCGCGGCTGGTCTGGGCGATCGAGTTGAAGTCGTGCATGGGCGTGCGGACGACTACGCCCGTGAACCGCAGTGGCGATCAGCAAATGATCTGGTGGTTGCACGACTGTTCGGACCTCCTTGTGAAGTGGCGGAATCCGGGATCCCGCTACTTGCTGCGGGTGGATCTCTGGTGGTGTCGGTATCGGCCGACACGGCGAATGCTTGGCTGTCTGCAGACTTGTCGCTGCTATCGGCTTCGGTGATCGAACACTGGGAGACGACTTCAGGTAGCTACTTGCGTGTTCAACGCACAGGCGGAACTATTGCGGATCGACTCCCCCGCCGCCAGGCAGCACGCCGTCGTAAACCGTTGTTTTGAGCGTTTCACGTGAAACCGTTTCACATGAAACAGACGGTTGAGAGTTTCGAGGCGTTTCACGTGAAACAATCGGAGGGTCCTTGACCTTCGGCTTCTGTTGACCGAAGATATTCCTGCTCGGAGGAAGGGAGTTGGTTTGTGACTCAACCCAACACGAGGGTGTTTGCTGTAGCCAACCAGAAAGGAGGGGTTGGGAAGACCACGACGACTATCAACCTTGCGGCCTGTATGGCGCAGCTTGGCCAACGCGTATTGATCGTCGACTTGGATCCTCAAGCGAATGCCACGCGGGGCCTTGGTATTGATTCGCGTATGGTCGATTATTCTCTCTACGATGTGATGCTCCAGGATGTTCTGCTGGAGGATGTGATCGAGCCAGTTTCAGTAAAGAACCTCTACCTTGTTCCGTCAAGCCTTGATCTTGCGGGCGCGGAAATCGAGTTGGTTCCTACTATGAACCGTGAGAGGAAATTGAAGATAGCGCTTGAGTCGGTTGCCGACGACTATGACGTTGTGTTCATTGATTGCCCACCCTCTCTTGGGCTCCTTACGATCAATGGGCTAACTGCGGCTAACGAAGTTCTTGTACCAGTTCAGGCCGAGTACTACGCGCTTGAAGGGCTTGGCCTGTTGATTCGCAACATTGACTTGGTGACGCGCAACCTGAATCCAGAGCTTCAGCTCAGCACTATCGTGTTGGGCATGGTTGATGGGCGAACAAAGTTGTCCAGGCAAGTGTCCGAAGAGGTCCGGAGCCACTTTGGCGACAAAGTGTGTCGACAGGTGATCCCTCGAGCTGTCCGCTTGAGCGAAGCCCCGAGCTTTGGCCAGCCAATTTCGGTATTTGACCCTGGGTCGCGTGCGACAACTGCTTACCGCACCCTAGCGAAGGAGGTTCTTGGTGACCAGACGTAGTGGACTTGGTAGAGGCCTTAGTTCGCTGATTCCAGCGGACTTCACCGCTGACAGCGGTGTCTATCAAGAGATCGATATCAAAGAGGTAGTCCCGAATCGCTACCAACCGCGGGAGCACTTCGACGAGGAGACGTTGACCTCTTTGTCCAGGTCGATCACGGAAATTGGTGTCATTCAGCCGATTGTCGTCCGAGAGTTGGAGGACGGACAGTATGAGCTGATAGCGGGGGAGCGACGTTGGCGGGCCGCAAAGCGCGCCAACCTTGCGGCCATTCCGGCAATCATTCGCACCTCCGATGATTTGTCTTCGCTCGAAACGGCTGTTGTGGAGAACTTGCACCGGCAGGATCTCAACCCGCTTGAAGAAGCATCTGCATATCAGCAACTGGTTGAAGAGTTCGGTTTGACTCAGGATGATGTTGCGCAGAGGGTGGGGAGGTCTCGGTCTGCGGTGGCGAACACTCTTCGGTTGCTGCAGCTCCCTCCGATGGTGCAGCGATTGCTGATCGAGGGGCAACTCAGCGCTGGACATGCTCGAGCGTTGTTGGCTACTCCAGACCGGAGCGAGCAGGAGCGATTGGCGACACAGATTGTTGAGGAAGGTTTGACGGTTCGCCAGATCGAGGAGATGCTTCGGGAGGAAGATCCCACTGAATCCGCCGGTGAGGATGAAAGCCCAGCTGAACAGACGATTCCCAAGGTGCCGGATGCTGGAGTGCTGGAACTTGAGGAACTCTTGGCTGTTCGGCTGGATACCAGGGTCGCTGTGAAATTGGGCAAGGGTCCCGGGAAGCTAGTGGTTGACTTCGCCGATGTCGATGACCTTGAGCGGATCTATCGGATCATCGCTGGACAGTGATCTCACACAACTATTGTCAGTAGGACTGTCAATATAATAGGGAGAGCTTACGGGGAGTTCACTCTGTGTGGGGGCCGTCACACCAAGTGGTCACAGCATCGCGTAACGCGTTGGCGATTGCCTCAGCTCGCTCCACCACCACTGGCCCAGGTCCTACGCGGCACCACACTGCGGTCATCCTGGTTTCCCTCAGGATCGGCAAGCGCATCCCGGTTGCAGGGATGTCGCTGTCCAATACAGACCGGATTTTGGCCGTGCACTGCTGGGCCAGCAGGCGCCCTCCGTTGGAGGTGAAGCCCTCGGTTTGGAAGTATGCGACTCGGAAATCGTCGGTGGCGAGGGTGACACCGAGGTAAGCGTCACCGCCCCAGCCGTTGGCGATCCGGGCATGTGAGGAGAGATCGGGATGGTGGAGTGTGAGTACTGTCGCCCCGTCAAGTTGCAGCAAGCGGGCAAGCGAATTCACCACCGCGGGCAGGCCTCCTGTTTCGCCCAACAGAATTCGTCGTCCCTCAACACCGGCGTGTTGCCGGAGCGTCTCTGCTTGTCGGACCTCGGCAATCGTTTTGCCACCCACCTGTCGGCCGGCGAGTCGGTCGAGCGCGGCAACGGTCGTGCGGCCGACGGTGCCATCTGCGCTGAGTCCCTGATTGTGTTGGAAATCCCGTACTGCCGCTTCGGTGTCGGGTCCGAATATGCCATCAAGCCACCCGGCGTCGAACCCGAGATTGCCCAGGCGCAACTGGAGATCAGCTACGTCATCGCCGCGGGTCATCGGCGAACGGAGGTAGAGCATCCGGTCACCGAGACGGAAATGAGCGTCAACCAACGCAGCCCAGGTTTGTTGGGCACAGATTCCGTCCTCAACCAAGCGACGCGCGGCTTGAAATTCACGAAGCGCTTGTTCGGTGGTTTCGTCGAAGACATCGAGATCCCCGACATCGCTGAATCCCGCTGAGGCCAGTCGACGATGTAGATCTCGCACCCCAGCCCCGGCGTCGCCGCGCCGAAGGGGAAGCCCGGGCGGATTCATCCGGCTTGCGAGCGCATACGGCCGCTTACAGGAACGGGGTTACGTCGTCGAGAAGAGCACCCTTCGGCTTTGCACCGATGATGCGTTTTGCTTCCGCGCCGTCCTTGAAAAGGATCAGAGTAGGAATGCTCATGACCTGGAACCGTTGAGCGATCGAAGGGGCATCGTCAACGTTGAGTTTGAGAATCTTGAGAGCATCGCCCTGCTCATCGGCGATTTCTTCGAGGATCGGTCCGATCATCTTGCATGGGCCGCACCACTCAGCCCAGAAGTCGACCAGAACGGGCGTGGTAGCGCTGCCGATCTCCTCGTCAAAGGTGCTGTCGTCGATGGTTCCAAGGGATCCGGCCATGGTTGATTCTCTTTCAGTCGGCTTGTTGGTGACTCTAGCTGTGTTGCGCCTCAAGCCAACGCTCGGCGTCGAGTGCAGCCATGCATCCGGAGCCGGCCGCGGTAACGGCCTGTCGATAGATGTCGTCTTGCACGTCACCACATGCAAAAACTCCCTCAACGTTGGTGCGTGCGCAGTCAGGTTGAGTAACCAGGTAGCCATTGTCTTTCATCTCGAGTTGACCCTTGAAGATGTCGGTGTTGGGTCGGTGCCCGATCGCAATAAAGACGCCTGTTACTGCCAAATTGTAACTCTCGTCGGTTTTCACGTTGCGCAGTCCCAAACCGCTGATGGAGTCCTCGCCGAGGTATTCGGTAACGACGGTGTCCCAGATGAACTCGATCTTGGGGTTGTCGAAGGCGCGCTGCTGCATGATCTTCGATGCGCGTAGGGCGTCGCGCCGGTGGATGATCGTGACTTTGCTGGCGAATCGGGTTAGGAAGTTGGCTTCTTCGATGGCTGAGTCGCCTCCGCCGATCACGGCGATCTCCTGGTCGCGAAAGAAGAACCCGTCGCACGTTGCACAGGTGGAGAGCCCGTGACCGACAAGTTCGATTTCGCGGTCAAGGTTGAGCATCAGCGATTGAGCTCCGGTTGAGACGATCAGACAACTGGCTTGATAGGTCGGTTCTGCAGCTTCAGGATCACCGACCCAGACCTTGAACGGGCGTCTGGAGAGGTCGACTCTGGTGGCTTTGACCGTCTTGATTTCAGTCCCGAACCGTTGCGCCTGGGCTCTGAAGTCAATCATCAACTCGGGGCCCATGACGCCGTCGGGGAAACCGGGGTAGTTCTCTACATCGGTGGTGAGCATGAGCTGCCCACCGGGCTGGTCGCTGGTGCTGCTGGGTTCGCCCTCGAGCAGTAGCGGGGAGAGGTTGGCACGAGAGGTGTAGAGGGCGGCGGTGAGCCCGGCCGGTCCGGAGCCGATGATGATCACTTCATGGGTTTCGGGCATTGGTTCTCCTAGAGAGTTCTCCTGGTGCCTGCACTGGTGGGACTTGCGGTCACGCGAACGAGTCGATGATGCCGTAGCAGACGATTGCGACGATGATCAGGGCGTCGAGAATCAACGCTGAGATGACCCAGCGCATACCGTCGATTCTGCGGTTGAGCCAGAATCCGAAGCCGAGGATCGCCAAGAGACCGCCGATGAAGAGGTGGGCGGCCCAGGTTGCATCGCCCACGCCGGAGCCGATTGGCAGGTAGGCATCGGCGAGGCGGACTCCGATGATGATCAGCAGGGTGAGTGCGGCGGTGGTGAAAACCAGCGCGACCAAGCCGTAGACGATTGCTCGCACGACCCGGATTGCGTTCTCGGTGCCGTGGGTGCGGACCTTGTCGACGTTGTCGACGATTGCGTCGACGACACCGGATATCCAGTCGTTCTCAACTGGCGCGGTCTCGTCGTTCATGGCCTCGGAGCCTAGCGCCAGCGCAATATTTCAGGCACCCCGCGGTGGCCGCGTTGATATACGTAGATTGTCAGTTAAGGTATGCGCATGCCGAACCGCACGATCTATCTGCCCGAGGAGTTGGACGACTTGAGTCGCCGTGTCGGATTGAACTTGTCACGTCTGACTCAGCAGGCGATCAGAGACTTCATGGCGGACCATCGAGAGGAGATCTTCGAAGCTCGTCTTGAGGCGGCTTGTGCCCGTGCGGAGGCCCTGGGGATCGACTGGCCCGACAGGTACTTGGAGGACCAGCGGGCCGAGGCTCAGGAGCGGTGACCATTGTCGTTGACGCAAATGTTGCGATAGCGGTTCTCGACTCTCAGCACCCGTTTCATCGGTCAGCTGTCTGGCGCTGTCTGCGTGCGGATGGGATTGTTGTCTTGAACGTGACGAGAGCTGAGGCGCTGATTCATCCCAGCCGTTCGGGCAAGCTGGTCGAAGCAGGCGAGGTGTTGGACCAGCTGGGTTTTCGAACCGAAGCGGTTACCAACGATGTCGCCGATTGTGCTCGAGCCTTGCGTGCTGATTACGGCAACCGGAGCTTCCCGATGGTCGATGCGCTTGTGGTGGCCGTCGGCGTGGTGCACGGCTTCACGATTGTGACCTGCGACCAGAAGTGGCCGGATATGACCGAAGCCGACATCGAGGTTCTTGCACCCGGATGACCGACAGCGTGGTGAGAGCGCCGTGAGCGCGCCGACAGCGGGCGGATGCTGTTAGAGGTCGAGGCCGGAGGCGGCGACGGGGGAGTACATCGCCATCTGCGGGGGGCTTGCGAGCAGTTCCATGAACTCGGCCATGACGGCCTGCAGGGCTTCGGACTGGCCCTGTGACTGGATCGACTCCATCGACGAGAACAACGCGAAGTACGAGTAGTTGTTGCCCTCACCGCGGTGGTACGAGTAGACCTCCACGCCTTCGAGTTCGGCTGCGACCGCGACCTGGGCCGCCAACGCGGCGTCCATCTCGTCGTTCTTGCCTTCCTTGCAGGTGAATGTTGCGACCATCGACACTTTGGACATGTGGGGTTTCCTCTGGTTTCAGTTGGGTTGCTCAGCATAAGTTGTTGTGAGGAGGGTGCCTATGCGGATCGGCTTCGTCGGATTGGGGAACATCGGTGGTCGCTGTGCGCGTCATGTTCTGGCCGCGGGCCACGAGTTGACGGTCGCAGACCTTGAAGAGGCGGCTTGCGCAGGGCTCGTTGAGGCCGGCGCCACCGCAGCCGAGGATCCGGCGGGTGTGGCCGAGGCGAGCGAGGTTGTGATCTTGTCGCTGCCTTCCCCGGAGGCGTCCCGGGCGGTCATGACCGGCGAGGGCGGCATCGTTTCGGCGTCGGGGCCGGGGTTGGTGGTGGTGGACCTGTCCACCAACAGCGTCGATGTCACCAGGGAGCTCTTCGAGGCCTGCGCGGTGGCGGGGATCGATTTCGTGGATTGCCCCGTCTCCGGTGGACACATGGGTGCTGATGCCGGGGAGCTCACTCTGATGCCTTCCGGCGACGAAGCCGCTTTCGATCGTTGTCGTGAGGTGCTGGTGTGTTTTGGCAAGGCGGAGACTGAGTGGCTCGGGCCGTCGGGTACAGGCACGCTCCTGAAGCTGATCAACAACCTCGTTTTTCTGGTCGGAACCCAGGTGTTCGAGGAGGCGTATCTGATGGCCGCGAAGGCGGGCCTTGACATTCCGAAGTTCCTCGACGTGCTGCGCGCCAGTTCGGCCGGCTTCTACATGGCGCTTGCATCGATGATCGTCGACCGGCAGTGGGACGATTCGACTTACGACCTGGCTCTGGCCGAGAAGGATTTGCGTCTGGCCTTGGACTCAGCGGCCGACATCGACACCCCGCTGCCGCTCACTGAGGCCGCTCATCGGGTGTTGGTTGCTTCGGTCGAGATGGGCCTCGGCGAGAAGTTCTTCATCGGAGCTTTGGAAGCGCTCGAAGAACAGGCTGGTTTCACCGCACCGGTGCCGGAACAAGGTTGAGGGGGGTTGATGACCACGCTCGAGATTCCCGATCTCAGCAGTTTCGAGACTTTCGTCAACGGGTTTCCTCACGACGCTTTGAAGGTGCTGCGAGAGCAGGCCCCCGTCTGGTGGCACGAGCCGACTTCCTTGACGCCGGACGGGGAGGGTTTTTGGTGCGTGAGCAGCCACGAACTGGTTGTCGAGGTGTTCCGCAATCCGAAAACCTATTCGAGTCATACCGGTGGGGATCGTCCCTTCGGCGGTACGACGATCGACGACATGGAGATGAGCGGGAAGCTGCTCAACATGATGGACGACCAGCGGCATCAGCGGATCCGCCAACTCGTCAACAAGGGGTTCACGCCGCGAATGATCGGCCGTATCCGCGATGACCTGAGCGACAAGGCGCAACAGATCCTCGACAGCGTCGCGCCGTCCGACGGGGCTCGGGGGTCGTGTGATCTGGTGGTTGACATGGCCGCTGAGTTGCCTTTGCAGGCGATCTGCATGCTGTTGGGGGTGCCGGTTGAGGATCGCCGCAAGCTGTGTGAGTGGGTTGATGAACTTTCGGAGAATTACAGCCAAGAGGACCGTCCAGACGTGCCGAGGGAGGCGAGTGCCCAGATGTTCCAGTACGGTCAGCGCCTGATTTCCGAGCGGACCGTGGCACCTGGCGACGATCTCTTGTCGGTGGTGATCCATGGTGAGTTGGCCGGGCAGGAGGAGTCGCGGCTCGACGGTGTGGAGCTGGCGATGTTCTGGTCGTTGTTGTTCACCGCCGGGGCCGAGACGACCCGCAAGGCCATCGCCGGCGGTTTGTGGGAGCTCACCAAGTCACCGGATCAGTTGGCTCGGCTCACCGCGGACCGGTCGTTGATGCCTACCGCGATCGAGGAGACTGTGCGTTGGGCGACGCCGTCGGTGTACAAGCGGCGTACCGCTACCCATGACACCGAGTTGGGTGGCCACCTGATTCGGGCTGGGGAGAAGGTTGTGGTGTGGGAGATGTCGGCCAACCGCGATGCGGCGGTGTTCGACTCTCCGTTCGAGTTTCGGATCGACCGTCGCCCCAACAACCATGTGGGTTTCGGCCACGGACCCCACTTCTGTTTGGGGGCCAACCTGGCGCGCCTGGAGATCGACGTGATGCTCAACGCCGTCCTCGACCGCTGGACCGATATTGAGGTGGTGGGACCGCCCACCTGGACCCGCACCAACCGGCTCAGCGGACTCAAGACCCTGCCGGTTCAGTTCACGGATTCGGTCTGAGTCCCCCTAGCCGGGGGAGCCGGGGGGTTCGATGTGTTCCTGGGCTGTCAGCCGGTCGATGATGCCTTCCAACCATTGTTTCTGCCGTTCGCTCAAGCCTTCGTCGGAGAACACGTTCTGCACCAGTGATTCGACTTGCTCGACTGTGTTGTAGCCGCACGCGCGCAGCAACTGTTCCACGTCGGACTCGTCGACTGAACGTGCCGCTCGGGCTTTCATCGCCAGCAGGTGATCATTGTTTGCGGCGATCACTTTGAGGGAGGGATGGTCGTACACCACCGTTCCGCGGCGCTTCTCTGGTGGAGGCATATAGGTGGTCGCCTGCTCGTTGATCCAGGTGCTGGGCCATCCGCGCTGTCTGGCGATCTGTTGCGCCGCGTCCATGACCGCGCCGTATCCTTCTTCGATCCAGGCGTCAATGTCGCGGGTGAGCTTGTCGGACTTGTTTGCCAGGATCATTGCAGCGCCGCCGGCCACATAGATTCGCGCCCGCTTGCCGCGTCGTTGAAGGACGACCGCGAGTTCGCTCAGTGCCTCCTGAAGTTCAGCTGCCGAGAAGGCGGGAGTCACACGACTTCCAGTTCACGTTCGGCTATCCACATGCCGTGTACTTCAAACGCCGCTGGAGTGCTCATCATCACTGAGCCGCGCTCGAACTCGAAGTAGTGGGCCGGCCACCACATGCGCTCCAGATAGCGGTTCTCCTGCTGTGTCCATGCTGGCGTGGGCAGCTGAGCGTGGTAACTGAGATGTTCGACGTAGGCCGCTAAGAATCCATCCCAGCGTTCGTCGAACGGCTCGGGTTCTTCCTCAACCAGTAGGATTCGAGCGGCCCTGTCGGCGTGCTGCCAGACCATCCCGAAGTCGTGCAGGATCACTCGCAACCGGAACGCGTCGTCGTATTCGCGTAGACCGGGTACGTAGCACGCCAAACGGTTTTCGGTGATCGTCTTGTCCATCGTGTTTGAAGTCTAACTTTTGCGAGAGGTCTCCTTGCCTGAGCCGACGCACGCGGTCTCGTGAGCATCCGGACATTCCACACCGCCGAGGGGGAGCCGGCCTTGTTGAGCTTGGAATGAATGTGGTTCAGGGGGCGAGGGTTGTGAGGTGCTCGACGGTGCAGGTTGGTTCGCTGGCGGTCAGCAGTGCGGCGGTGTCTGTTGGGTGATCGCCGGTGAGTGGGAGAATGGCGATGCTGATCGGGATGCCGGTGATTGTGGTTTCGCTGATTCGGAGGGTATAGGCGCCGTCGATGTCGGGCATGGCGTAGATGTGGGTGAGGAGGCTTTGCCCGCAAGCGGTGTCGGCCAGAGCTTGTTCGATCGACTCGTAACCTTCCTCGTCTTCGGTGACGATGAATCCGGCGAAATCCGTAGCAACCAGCTCGCGCCATCGGTCTGCGGTGTGGTCGATCAGCTCACCGAGGGATTCGTAGCTCTCGGCGGTTTCTATGTTGAGCAGAGTGTGGATCCTGGGTGGGTCGACAGTTGTGGCCGTGGTAGTTGACTCGGTTTGCTCTTCTGTGACGCTCTGCTCCGAGTCGTCGGACGTCGCCATGTCGTCGCCCTCGTCTTCGAAATACTCGTCAGCCATGTCGTCGCCGTCGTCGGCCATGGCGGCGCTTTCGGGCATCGCCTCGGCCATGTCGTCGCCCTCGTCGGCCATGTCACTGTCGGCTGGCATGTCGGCGTCGAATACCATGTCTCCGTCGTCGGCCATGTCGTCGCCGTCGTCTCGGGCGTAATCATCGGCCATTTCGGCGCTGTCGGCGGTGGTGGCGCTCATTTCGTCGCCGGAATCTGAGTTGAAAGCGATCAGTGCGCCGACTACCCCGGCGAGTAGCACCAAGGTCGCGGCGATGGTTGCCAGTCGCTGCGGACTGAACGTGCGCATGGCTCTGACCGCGGATAGGTCGGTGATCCGGTCGCTGGTGGTGCTTTGCCACAGGGCGTTGTCGATGAGCCGGTCCACATCGGCTTCCGGTAGCGGCGTTACGGGGGTGGACAGCAAGTCTTTAGCGGCCTCGAATTCTTGGATGCGTGCTCGCAGTTCGGGGTCGGCTTGGATGCGAGCGACCTCGTCGAGGGTCGCTTCACCGTCGATGTAGGACGAAATGAGTTCGTCGTCGGAAGGGGTTGGATCACTCATTGGCTTGTTTGTTATGACGAATCTCGGGTGTGGGTTGGTTCCTTGAATTGCCGGGGTTCATGACGTCGACTAGTTGGCGTCGGCCGCGGGCGATCCGGGAGCGGACTGTGCCAGGCGCGATATTGAGCACTTCGGAGATTTCGCTGTAGCTGAGACCGGCCACGTCGCGCAGTACCACCGCGCTGCGGAATTCTTGGGCCAGTTGTTTGAGTCCGTTGTCGATGTCCATGCGAGCGGTGACTGTTTCGGCGGGGTCTCGGGGAGCACTGGCAGCCGTGGGGGCGGGGTTGGCTTCTTCGTATTCGGACAGGCCGGGTGTGGGCTGTCGTTGTCGACGGCGTAGTTCGTCGATGCAGGCGTTGGTGGCGATTCGGTAGATCCAGGTTGAGAACTTGGAACGCCCGTCGAAGCGGGGGAGTCCTTTGACGACGGCTATGAGTGCTTCCTGGGTGGCGTCGAGGGCATCCGCGTCGTTGCCGGCTATTCGTCGACAGACTGCGTAGATGCGGCTTTGGTGCTTTCGCAATAGCTGATCGAGGGCCTGTCGGTCTCCTCTTTGTGCCGCGTTGATGAGGGTCGAGTCGTCCATGGGAGCTTCACTGCGACCCTAGTACGAGTCGGTTCGTCAGCTTTGCAGGGCGAAGCCGATGACTCCGGGTCCGCCGTGGGTTCCGACGACCGGGCCAATCAATTCGACTCGTGCCTCTCTGATGTCGACGACCCCGTCGATCATCCTCAGGAAGTCGTTGAGGTCGGGTGCTTGTCCGTGCATGATGGCCAGGCTCTCCGGATCGTCGTACTCGGCGAGTTTGTCGCGGAGCCAGGCGAGAGCCTTCTTGCGGGTGCGTTGTTTGCTGGCTTCTTGGACCTCGCCGCTTGACAGGTCGAGGATCGGTTTGATCGCCAGCATCGAACCGACGAGGGCTTGCGCTCCTCCGATGCGACCGCCTTTTTTGAGGTTTTCGAGCGTGTCGAGCGCGCCGAATACGTGTGTCCGGTCGCTGAGGTCGACCACTGCGGTTTCGATTTCGGTCGTTGTAGCTCCGTTGGCTGCCATTTCTGCAGCGGCGATCACGATCGATCCGAGTCCGACGGTTATTGAGCGACTGTCGACTACGCGGATGTCGCCGTCTATTGAGGCCGCGGCGGTCTTGGCGGACTGCATTGTCGCCGAGAGGGCTGCGGAGAGGTTGATGCAGACGATGCCGGAAGCGCCGGCGTCGAGTTGCCGCCGGAAGGCTTGGTCGAAGCGGCCTGGCGCCGGCGCGGCTGTTTCGGGGAGCGTGTCGGCGGACGCCAACTTGGTGTAGAACTCCTCGACGCTGAGTTCTTCGCGGTCGGTGTATTCGGTTTCGCCGAAGCGAATCGAGAGGGGCACGACTTCGATGCCGAGCTCGTCGACCTCGTCGCCGCGAAGGTCACAGGCACTGTCGGTGACAATACGAACGGTCACAGTTCCTCCTGGTTTTGCTGGGGCTGGGTTGGCTGGGTTTGTTGGGTTTGGTTTGTTTGGGGTTGGGTTGACTGCTCATCGGCGCTTGCTTCTGCTGTGGTTGCTTCGGCGTCGGCTGTTTGGTCAGTAGCCGCGACGGTAGCAGCGGCGCGGTTGCGGCGTACGCGTCGAATCGTTCGGACCCACCATCCGCCGAGCACGATGAGGGCGATAATCGAGATGACTAGGCCCAGTCCGGAGATTGCTGTGGAGCGAATATCGATGACGCCTTCGTGGAGTTCGAGTTGCCCTCCGGGCGAGGTTATGGCCACTGTGACTCTGGCGTCTCCGGAGGCGAGTGTTTCGACCCGTACAGTGATTTCGTTGTCGCCCGGGACCAGGGTTCGGCTGAGTCGCGCTCCATCGGAAAAGCGGAGTTTTTCAGCGCTGAGCAGCAGGTCGACGGTGATGGGAAGGGGTTGTCCGTTGCGGATGGTGATCCGCAGGTTGGCTTGTCGGTCGGTTAGCGTGATGCGTTCGGCTGGTTCGATGGTGATGTTGGCTGTTCCTGCGAGGACTGCCTCGAACACGCTGAGGGTGTAGGCGGAGCTTTGTTCGTCGCTCAGGCTGCTTGAGGCGGCGGCGGCCATGAGCGTTTCGAGTGCGGTGATTGGTGTTCGCGCCGGGGCAACCATTGAAGCGTAGGCAACGACTGTTCCTCGGGTGACACCGATATCGGCTGCGCGCTGAGACAGATCCGGTGCTTGGGTTGGTGTCAAGGTGGCCTGGACTGGTCGCCCGTCTGTGTCGCGGGCGACGGGTACTTGTAAAGCCCGGGTGAGTGGGGATGTTCGGAGGTTGCTGCGTTCGTTGATGCCGTCTAGGAGCACTTCGAGTGCTGCTGGTTCGAGTTGATCGAAGTCGAACAGGATGGCTTTGTCGAGGGTGGCGTTGGCTGCTTCGATTGCGAGTTCGGTGAGTGCACGGTGGCCTGCCAGTTCTGGGTCGGCATGGTTCAGTGTTTGGCGCAGCGACGTGTCGATGGAGATGGCGGTCACCGCTGTCCCGGTGGCGTCGTGCAGTTGAATCGGCGCGAATTCGCTGCTGTCGGTTGTGCTGCCGGTGATCTGGTTGGGTGAGACCAGCACGGCTTGGGTGCCGTTGCTGCGCAGCAGTGCCAGCGTTTCGATCGTGGCGTCGGCATCGATTTTGGAGATGTTTGTGGGTCCGCGCCCGAGTATTTCTGAGATGACGGTGGCACCGTAGGTGTACTGGTCAGCGACGAGGGCGGTGTCGCCGGTTAGCCGCCAGGCTTCTTCATCGAGGTCGACCCAGGGGGCGTTCAGTACGGGCCGGTCGGCGATCAACTCGGCGAACTCGGTTAGCTGTTCGCTGCTGCTGATCGCCAGTGCTTGCAAAGTTTCGGGTTGCAGCGACACGGTGATGGGGATTTCACTGCGTTCCGCTATTCGTTCAGCTCGAGCAAACAGGTTCTGGGTGTCGAGGTTGATTGTCTGGTCGGGTTGGATGGCGAGCGGCACGCTCAGGTCGGCGATGAAGGCGACGTGAAGTGTCGGTCGCGGCTGCTCTTCAAGTACAAGCAGGTGGGTGATGAGCGTGTCGATGACGTCGCCGTTGTTGTCTTCGAGGGTGATGACTACGGGAAGGGCGCCTTGGTTGATGCGCAGGATCTCGCCGATTTCTTCGTCTGGGATCTCGATCGAGAAGATTTCTCCGGTGCTGTTGAGTTGGCAGTGGGCCTCGTCGAGGGGTTCGTCCACGTCGCAGATGAAGTTGCTGAAGGGTCTTTGTTCGCCGAGGCCGGTGTAGCTGGCACGGATGTCTTCGCGGGTTGTGCGGGCCTCGTAGATTTGTATGCGGATTGTCGAATCGGCTGGGGCGATGACTCTGAGGTCGATGGTTGCAGGGTCGTCGCCGACGAAGGCGGTTTGGGCGACGAGGTCTATGCGCCCGTCGTTTTGAGCGGCCGCAGCGGTGAGGTTCGTGATCGTCGCGAGTGGCACCAGGACCAGAGCCGCTAGCACGGCAGCGATGCGCGCTCTACCGGTCATGTGAGTGTTCGGTACATGACTGTCAGGGGGTGTTCTTGGAGGGTGAACCCGAGTTTTTTGTATAGCTGCAGAGCGTTGTTGTTGGTTTTTTGGGTGTTGACCCAAGCGGTCCTTGCTCCGCGTCGGCGGATCCACCAGAGGGCGTCGTTGACTAGCAGCGCACCGATTCCTTGCTGCCGATAGGTGGGGTGGACGGCGAGTCTTTGCAGGTATCCGGTTCGGTCTGAGTGACCGGCGAGGGCGTAGCCGATTATTTGGTTGCTGGGGTTGTCGTTTCTTTCGTTGGTGTCGGGCGGTTCTGCGTGGTCGGAGCGGCGCATGATGCGGAGTCGGCTGGTGGGAGTGGCCTCGATCGAGTCTTGGAGTCCGTCGCGGTCGAAGTGCCAGAACTCGTCGAATGATTGCCTGTCGAGGGTGAGCACGTCGTCCCAGTCGCGGCTGGTTCCGCGGCGGATTCTGGGGCGGCGGCGGTGCCATGGTCGCAGGCGTTGGCCGCGAGGTTGGCCACCTGGCCCGCTGGGTTGGCCGCCCGGCCCGCTGGCGGCGAAGCGTGGTTGGAGGTCGTAGCGCAGCACGTGGAGATGTTCGCGTTCGCTGAAGTCGTCGAGCAGGAAGGCGGCCCGTTCCGGTGGCGCGACTGCGGCTGTGACCACGGCTTGGAAACCTCGGTTTCGCAGTATGTTTCGGGCTGTTGAGAGTGATTCGCGGTCGAGTGTTTGGGCGGCGCTGAGCGGTACGAGGGTGGCCAGGTCGGCGCGGCCCTGCCAGCGTCCGGCGCGAAATCTGGCGTCGCCGATCGTGAGCTGGGTGAGGGCCATGGTCATTGTTACGATACGTCGCTCTCCGTTGCGCAGGTAGCGCCCGGTAATGTCTTTGTGTGGCCGGCTACACCTACGAGCTTGAGGCAGTGTTGAAGCGGGCCGATCCGTTGGCGCAGGTGTTCGTAACTGCCGGCTATCGGTTTTTCTTGGTTGGCGGCGTGGTGCGGGATTACTTCTTGAAGCGTTCTGACGTTGGTCAGGATCTCGACGCCACTACTGATGCGCGACCTGACGCGATCAGGGGTTTGGTAGCTGAGTTGGCTGATGAGGTGTGGTTCCAGGGCGAGCGGTTCGGCACGATCGGCTGCATCATCGCTGGTCAGAGCTATGAGATCACGACGCACCGTGCGGAGTCGTATCGTCCGGATTCGCGTAAGCCGACGGTTGTGTTCGGCGATGACATTGTTGATGATCTCGTCCGGCGTGATTTCACGGTCAACGCTATGGCGATCGATATGGCCGATCATTCGTTGGTGGACCCGTTCGGGGGTGAGGCCGATCTGGTGGCTGCCGTGTTGCGCACTCCGCTCGAGCCTGAGGTTTCGTTGTCTGAGGATCCGTTGCGGATGTTGCGTGCGGCCCGGTTCTGCGCGAGTTGCGATCTTTTGCCGGCGCCGGAGTTGGTGGCTGCGATGACGGCTGAGGCTGACCGTTTGGAGATCGTTTCGGTGGAGCGCATTCGTGATGAGTTGCAGAAGTTGTTGTTGCTCGACGATCCGGCTTCAGGTTTGCGGTTGATTGATGACACTGGGGTTGGTCGGATGGTGCCGGTCGTTGGTGGCTGTGATGGCTGGGAGTCTGCTGCACCTCGTTTGCGAGCGGTGTCGGCAGATCCGGCGATGCGTTGGGCTGCGATGTTGAGTGCGTTGCAGGTCGACAGACCGGGTCTGCGCTCGTTGAAGTTTTCGGGCGAGCTGGCCGGAGCGGTGAGGTGGTTGTTGAGTGAGGGCCGGAAGTTGTTGACGGCGGATCTGGCGACGCTTTCGGATCGACAGCTTCGCGAACTTGCTGGCGGTTGCCCCGCTGGTCGCACGGTGGAGGATCTGCTGACGTTTGTGGCTGGGTTGCGTCTGGGTGATGGGCTGTCGGGCGATGATGTGGACGAGGCACTTGGGCGACTTGGTGAGTTGCGCCACCGTGAGCCCGATCTGGATGACCCGGCCCCGTTGTTTGGTGGCTTGGAGGTGGCGGACATGCTCGGGATCGAACCGGGTCCCGAACTTGGCGAGGCGATGAACTTCCTGGTTGAGTTGCGCGTCGCTGAGGGTCCCCTTGGTGCCGAGGTGGCCGCCCGCCGGTTGCAGGCTTGGTGGTCTGACAAGCAGAGTCCTTGATCGGCTGCGCCGCGGCGGTTTGGACCGGCGGGGGTGCCTTTCGGTGGGGTGTGGGGTGTGGGGTCGTGCGGGTGTTTGGCCCTGTGGAGCGAATGGCTCGGCGGGTCTGTGTGTTTCGGTGGGGCGAATGGCTCGGCTGGGTGAGTGGGGCCCGTCGGCTCGCTCAGGGTTTGCGGGCGCGGGCGAGCAGGGTTGCGGGTAGGAGGTCGTCTTCGATGTGGCGTTCGAGCAGTGTGTCGACGATGAATTTGGCGCGGCACAGCGATGACACGATGGATTCGATGGAGTGGATATAGCGTCCTTTGATCGGGCGAGTGCCGGTCCAGGGGCGGATTGTTAGATCGGGGTTGTCCGGGTCGGCACACAGTGCCGCTGGGTGGGGGAGTGAGATGAGCAGATGGCCGCCGGGTTTGATGACGCGGTGGACTTGTCGGACCACGCGGTCGAGGTCTTTGACGTAGCACAGCGAGGTCACCGAGATTGCCAGGTCGATTTGGTCGGCGGTCAAGAAGGCCAGTTCAGCGAGTTGGGTTTGATGGAACTCGACAGTCGTTTCGTGGTGTATCGCCAGCTCCCGAGCGGCCCGCAGTTGCTTGACGTGTTCGTCGATTGCGGTCACCCGCGCGCCTCGCAGCGCGAGCCCGACCGCAGCGTGTCCTTGGCCGCATCCCAGTTCTAGAACGCGTCGCCCGGAGACGTATCCGATGAGGCGTCGGTCGAGCGTGGGTTCAACGCCTGAGCCGAGGTCAACATAGTCAATAGGTCGGTCTGCTGGAGCCCTTGTGTCGTGCAGTTGCATGGCTCTGATTCTTGTCGTCGTGCGTGCAACATGCGTGGACGGTTACTGTGATGGGCGTGAAGATGGGACTGACTCAGGCCGTTGGTGGTGATGCGGGCATCGACTATCGCTTGATGCGCGAGATGACTCTGAGTGCTTGGCGTGACGGCAAGGTCGGTATTTCTGAGTTGTGCGATGCTCAACCGGAGTTGCGCCGCAACGCCGAGTTCTGTGGACGGCCTCTGGAGTTGCCCTGCCCGGTTTGTGAGACGGATGGGCTGGTTGAGGTCACCTATGTGTTCGGTCCGCGGCTGCCGGGGCATGGTCGCTG
This sequence comes from Candidatus Aldehydirespiratoraceae bacterium, assembly GCA_965198315.1. Classification (GTDB taxonomy): domain Bacteria; phylum Actinomycetota; class Acidimicrobiia; order Acidimicrobiales; family Aldehydirespiratoraceae; genus VXYK01. The sequence continues at coordinate 538,353 of OZ240616.1, forward strand.
TGTCACTAGCGACAAGGAGATGACTCGGCTCGATGCTCGCAAGCAACCGTCGCGTGGCTACGTGGTTGAGGTGTGCACGGATTGCGGCTGGAACCATCTGACGAGGAGCCGTTCGGTCGGGGGTTGTGCGGTTGAAGCGGTTGAGGGCGTTGAGGGAGTGGTGGGATGATCTCCAGGTTTTGGTCTTCTGGGGCTTGGAGTTGCACCGTTTGATCCGCTAGTCTGTGTTCACCGCCGGCAGCCACAGACCTACCTGGTCACAGAGGGCGCTGGACGGGAAAGGAGTCAGACATGGGCAAGCTCACTGCCCCTGCGATTGCATGCAAGAAGGTTCGTGCTGGTGACGATCCTCTGGTGATGGTGACTGCGTACGATGCGCCTGGTGCGCGTATTTCGTCGGAGGCTGGTGCCGACATTATTTTGGTGGGTGACAGCCTTGCCATGGTTGTGCTCGGCTACGACGACACGCTGCAGGTGACTATCGACGATATGTGTCATCACACCGCGGCTGTCGCCCGGGTCAAACCGGACTGTCACATCGTGGCTGACATGCCGTGGATGAGTTATCACGTTTCTCCGGAGGAGACGGTTCAGAACGCGGCCCGGCTCATGCGCGCGGGTGCTCATTCCATCAAGCTCGAGGGTGGCCGTAAGCGGTTGCCGATGATCGATCGGATCATCGCCGCGGAGATTCCGGTGATGGGTCACATTGGTCTTACGCCTCAGTCGATTCATGCGATGGGTGGTTTCAAGGTGCAGGCCAAGCAGGCTGAACATGCCCGCAAGCTGGTGCAGGCAGCGAAGTCGCTGGCTCATGCCGGTTGTTACGCGGTGGTTCTTGAGGGCGTGCCTGATCGGGTTGCCGAGACGGTCACCGACGCTGTCGATATTCCGACGATCGGGATTGGGGCTGGTTCTCGCTGTGATGGCCAGGTGCTCGTTTACCACGACCTCTTGGGCATTGAGGATCGCTTTGTGCCGAAGTTCGTGCGGAGGTACGCGGATGTGAAGTCTGTGTCGGTTTCGGCGGTTGCCGCCTATGCCGCTGATGTGCGTTCTGGTGCGTTCCCCAACCATGCCGAGAGCTATCACATGGCCGACGCTGAGGCTTCCGAACTGCAACTCTACGGCGGCGAATAGAGCGCTGTTGGTTGCCTTGCGGGGCTGACTGTCACACCCCCTCGGCAAGATGTGACCATGCAGTTTTTCAAGGTGTGGGCATGCGGTTTGCCGCGGTAGCCTTAGGCGATTCCCCCAGGTGGCGTTTCCAACGGAAGCAACTCCGAAAGGAAACAACTTCAGCCAGCAACCCCTGCCCCGGGAAGGGGCCCCGGCTTTGTCGGGTCCGTAGGAGGTGAGTGCTCGTGGATATTTCTCGAGCCTATGAATTGATGATCATCGTCGACTCTGATGTTGATGATGGTGATATTGATGCGGTGATCTCTCGCATCGACGGCCTTATTGTCGACGAAGGTGGCCGGATTGCGTCCACCGACAATTGGGGTCGTCGTCGGTTTGCGTACGAGATCGACCACAAGTTTGAAGGCACCTATGTGGTGTGGGAGATCGTTACCGAATCGGCAGGTCTTCCCAACACCGAACGCCAGTTGCGTCTTGCGGACGACATTGTCCGCCACAAGCTTTTTCGTCTCCCAGAAAAGGAAGCGGCTCGCCGCGGCCTGTTTGGGGAGACGGTACCGGCATAGGCCGGTTTACCAGGAGGTACCTACATGGGATTTGACAACACCGTAACTGTTGTGGGCAACGTGACCCGCGATCCAGAACTGCGCTTCACGCAGGGCGGGCTGGCCGTCGCCAACTTTGGCGTGGCCTGGAACAAGAAGAAGAATGATGGCGAGGACGAGGTTTCGTTCTTCGACGTGACCTGTTTCCGTCAGCTTGCTGAGAATGTTGCTGACTCGATCAGCAAGGGAGCGCGGGTCGTCATTTATGGAACGCTTACGCAGCGAAGCTGGGAGAACCAGCAAGGCGAGCGCCGCTCGAAGATCGAGATCCTTGCTGATGATGTGGCGCCGAGCCTCAAGTGGGCCTCAGCCGAGGTCACCCGCAATGAGTTCCGAGGCGGCGCTGAGGGTGGCGGCCGACCAAGCGGCGGCGGCGCTGCTAGGTCGCAGGCTCCCGAACGCTCTCAGCCTCAACCGACGTATGACCTTGATGAGGAGCCGTTCTAGCTCGTCAGCGAGCAGCGGCTTAAGCACCGAACATCAACCACGAACGACAAGAACACAGACTACAGAACTGGAGAAGTAATGGCCAAGGGAAACAAGGGAAAGAAGCGGGGCAAACCCAAGGACAGTGGCCGCAGGGTCAAGAAGAAGGTCTCGATCCTCAACGTCGAGAAGATTGAGTACATCGATTGGAAGGACGCCAACCTTCTTCGTCGATTCTTGTCTGAGCGATCCAAGATCCGCGCTCGCCGGGTCACAGGCAACAACACTCAGCAGCAGAAGATGGTTGCCGACGCCATCAAGATTGCTCGTGAGATGGCCCTTGTCCCGTACGCCAACCGGGTGACCACTCAACGCAGCGGCCGGGGTGATCGTGATCGCATCGGTCGTGCCGATGCTCCGTTGCCGCGCCCCAGCGGTCCGCCACCTGCTTCTCGTGATGAAGACGACGACATGATCTACGAAGAGGCTGATCACGCTGCTGGTGCTGATGACGCTGTTGGTGTTGATCACGCTGCTGGTGCAGGCTTTGCGGCTACTGAATCGGGCAGACCATGAAGGTCGTTCTCCGTCAAGACGTTGCTGGTCTCGGTCGCAAGGGCGAGATCTGCGATGTTGCCGATGGCTATTTTCGCAACCTGTTGTCTCCTCGCGGGTTGGCTCTGAAGGCGAGCAAGGGCGTGGAGGTTCAGGCTGAGTCGATGCGCCGTGCTGCGGTCTTGCGAGACGCCAAGAGTCGGGCGGAGGCTGAAGAGATTGCTGCACGCCTGGTTCCGATGGTGATAACCATCAGCGCACGCGCTGGAGAAGGTGGTCGCCTGTTTGGTTCAGTGAGCAAGTTCGACATCGTTGAAGCCCTCGAGGCGCAGGCCGGTGTTGTTATCGATCGTCATACCTTGGCGCTGGACGCTCCGCTGAAAGAACTTGGCCAAGTATCGGTGAACTGCAAGCTTCAAGACGAAGTGGAGTTCCCGATCACGGTGGAGGTAATTCCAGAGTGAACTGGTTGTCGCCCTCCGGTGACAACAGCTTGATATCTCGTGTTTGCCGGCGGTTTGAGAGGCGCGCGTCCGCCGTTGAGGAAAGTACACAAGAAATCCCCAGAAATACGACGATTTCCCCTGGTCTCCCACGGGGGAAGCGGGCCAATTTAAAGGTTGGCTCAGATGACGAACGGGTGACGATCAGGTGACGAACGAATGGCAATGACTCAAACCAGTACGCGGCAAGACAGTCGTGTGCCTCCCCACAACCTTGAGGCTGAGGAGTCTTTGCTTGGTGCCATGCTGCTTTCGAGTCACGCGATAGCGGACTCGATTGAGCTCGTCAGCGCTGAGCAGTTCTATCGACCGGCACACGCCCACGTCTATGACGCTATTGCTGCGTTGTATGCCTCTGGCGACCCGGTTGATCCTGTCACGGTCACCGATGAACTTGAGCGGGCCGGCGTAGCAGAAGCGGTTGGCGGGCTTGAGGGCTTGCATCGACTTCAAATGAACACTCCGGCATCGTCGAACGCGACGAAGTACGCCAGCATCGTGCGCGGGCACTACATGCTCAGAAAGCTCATCAGGGTTTCGGGCGAAATCGCCGAGATCGGTTACAGCCAGCCCAGTGACGCTATTGCAGCCATCGATGAGGCTGAAAACATGGTGTTCCAGATCGCAGAAGGTCAAGACACCGAATCGATGAGCAAGATCGAAGTGCTCCTCAAGGAGACGCTGGAGCACCTCATCGCTCGTAACGAGTCTGGGAAGGGCATTATCGGCACGCCAACCGGATTTGTTGATCTTGACCACAAGTTGTCGGGGTTGCAGCCCAATGCTTTCATCGTGGTCGGCGCTCGGCCTGCCATGGGCAAGACGTCGTTCATTCTCAACATTGCGGCCCATGCTGCGATTCGCGAACAAAAACCTGTGCTCGTCTTCAGTTTGGAGATGGGCCATATTGAGATCAGTCAGCGCATCCTGTCGGCTGAGACTCGTGTCGACTCCAAGGACATGAGCGATGGCCGAGTCAAGGAGCATGAATGGCATCGGATCACCTCCACCATCGACCGTCTCAATAATGTGCCGTTGTGGCTTGACGACAACCCGAATCCGACGATTATGGATATCCGCTCGAAGGCGCGGCGACTGAAGAGCTCCGTTGGCGATCTGGGGTTGGTGGTAGTCGACTATCTCCAGTTGATGACGGGTCGTTCTCGTGCTGAGAGTCGTCAGGTTGAGGTGGCTGAGATCAGTCGTGGCTTGAAGATTCTGGCCCGTGAGTTGAAGTGCCCGGTAATCGGTGTTTCCCAGCTCTCCCGAAACCTTGAGAGCCGGACGGACAAGCGTCCGATGCTGTCTGATCTCCGCGAGTCGGGTTCGATTGAGCAGGATGCCGATGTGGTCTTGTTTCTGTATCGCGACGAGGTGTACAACCCCACTGACCAGACGACCGAAGGCTTGGCCGAAGTGATTATTGCCAAACACCGCAATGGGCCGACCGGCACAGTCAACCTCAACTTCGTGCCCAGATTGACGTCGTTCAGGAACCTTGAAACCCGGGCAATCTGAATGTTTCTCGGTGAGGATCTGCTGGTGTGGCTGGTGTTGGCGCTCGGCGGCGCGATGGCGGTCGGTAATTTACTGGCTTTGCTGCGCCCGGCGGCCACGCAGCGCCGCGAAGGTGATCTGGAGCGGGCACCGCTCGGTCGTAGCATCGTGTTCATCGTGGTTGGCCTGGTCGCTGCTTTCTGGGCGCTGGCCAGCCTGGTCACGGGTTAGCGGGTTAGCGGGTTAGCGGTAGAAACCTTGGTGCTGCTCTCGTAAGGCGTTTTTCTGGACTTTCCCCATGGCGTTTCGGGGCAGCGATGGAACTATCAGGATCTGTTTCGGATGCTTGTAGCGGCTCAGTTGTCTTGCCAGTTCCGCGGTGCAGTTGTCGAGGGCGAATTTTTCGTCGTCCACGACGATGATGGCCGTCACTGCTTCGCCGAGGTCTCGGTCAGGCACTCCGATCACTGCTGATTCCCGTATCCCGGCGACTCCGTCGAGCACGAGTTCGATTTCTTTGGGATGAATGTTCTCGCCGCCGCTGATGATCAGGTCGGCGGATCGGCCTTGCAGGGTCAGGCGGCCACTTTCGTCGAGGCTGCCGAGATCGCCGGTTGTGAACCATCCGTCATCGTTGAGGGCATTGGTGGAGACCTTGTCTCGGTGCCAGTAGCCCGAGAACACATGTGGCCCGCGAACCTCCACCGAGCCGATGACTCCAGGCTGGACCGACTTCGCCGGCTCTGCGGACTCCGCTGGTTCGACCGACTTCGCCGGCTCTGCGGACTCCGCTGGTTCGACCGATGTTGCCGCATTGTCAACCACACGCAGTTCGACCCCCGGTAGGGGATAGCCCACGGTGCCTGCTAAGCGCATGTCGTTGTACGGATTTGAGGTGATGATTCCCGTTTCGCTCATGCCGTATCGCTCACAGATTCGGTGCCCGGTGCGTTTGGCGAACTCTGCGAACACCGAGTCGCGTAGCGGGGCTGATCCGCAAGTGAACAGGCGCATCCCTTCCACCAGTTCCGCGTTCAATCGCGGGTTCTGCAGCAGTCGGCTGTAGTGCGTGGGCACGCCCATCATCACGGTTGTGTTTGGCAGCGAGTCGAGTACTCGCTCAGAGTCGAACCTGGGAAGGAAGGTCACCGGAATCGCTGAGAGCATGGCGCAGTGGAGGGCCACGAACAGTCCATGTGTGTGGAATATCGGCAGGCAGTGAAGCAGGTGGTCGCTGCGGCTGAAGTGCCAGATGTTGTAGAGCGCTTTGGCGTTGTGCCGCAGGTTGGCGTTGCTGAGTGCTGCCCCCTTCGGCCGACCGGTGGTTCCTGAGGTGTACAGCAGCACGGCGAGGTCGTCGTCTTGGCGGTCGACAATTGGCGCAGTGGCGGCCCGGATGGTTTGGGTTTCGGCCGCGTTGGCCAGCGCTGTGAGCGTGCCCTTTCCCCCGGGGGTGAGGGTGAGAATTAGACGGTCGTTGCCGGCCGCTGTTCGGGCAGCCTCTGTTTGAGCGGCCTTTGAGGTGGGATCGAGTACAACCACCGCTGGATTGGCGTCGCTCAAGAAGTAGTCGAGTTCCTCCGCTGTGAAAGCGGGGTTCAAAGGGACGTGAACGGTCCCCGCCCGCAGGCACGCGAGATATAGAGCAACCGCTTCGACGCACTTGTAGACCTGTACGAGCACCCGGTCGCCGGTGCCGGCACCGTGGGCGTTGAGAACGTGTGCGTAGCGTGCCGCTAGGTCGTCGATCTGGCCGTAGCTGTGAGTCTGCCCGCGAGGTTCGATCAGAAAGGGTGCCGATTCGTGCTGTGACGTGACCGATCTCAAGGCCGAGGCGAAATTCCCACTGGGAAGCACTGTTTTCATTAGATCAGGCACTCATTAGATCAGGCACTCATTAGATCAGGCACTGATGTGGTCGGGTACTCATTGGGGTCGGTTCTGATGTGGTCGGGTACTCATTGGGGTCGGTTCTGATGTGGTCGGTTCTGATGTGGTCGGTTCTGATGTGGTCGGGTACTCATTGGGGTCGGTTCTGATGTGGTCGGGTACTCATTGGGGTCGGGCACTCATTGGGGTCGGTTCTGATGTGGTCGGGTACTCATTGGGGTCGGTTCTGATGTGGTCGGGCACTCATTAGATCAGGCGATCCGGTCGACCATTTCACGGGTTATCGGGTTGCGCAGGGGCGCACCTGTGGCGTAGCGCTCGACCTCGTCGATCACCCATTCGTTCATGCGGGCAAGTTCGGTGCCCTGTGAGCCTGCGATGTGGGGTGTTAACACGGCGTTGGCGAGAGTCCGAAGCGGGTGGTCTGACGGTAAGGGTTCTACGGGGTCGGTGACGTCGATGATGCCGAAGAGTCGTTGCGATTCGAGTTCGCTGGTCAACGCCTCGAGGTCCAAGCAGTGTCCCCGGGAGGTGTTGATGACGGTGGCTCCGTCGCTCAGCGCTGCGAGTTCTTTTTCACCGATGAGGTTGTGGGTGTCGGGAAGGGCGGGTGCGTGGATTGAGAGCACATCGGCCTGGGCGCAGAGTTCAACCAAAGAATCTTGTTTCGTGGCGCCGAGGGTCTCGATTGTCTTGGCGTCGACGAACGGGTCGTAGATCTGGACGTCGAGGTGATCGAAGGCCTGCAGCAGTTGGGCTACCCGTCGGCCGGTCAGCGATGCCGAAACGAGTCCGATCGTCTTGTCCCAGTTGCCGTGGGCGGCGGCTTCGGGCGGCGGTGTCCAAGAGGCGCGATTGGATTCTCGGTCGATGGCCGCGAAGACTCCTTTGTTGGCCAGCAGGATCATGGCCAACGTGTATTCGGCGACTGGTTCGGCGTTTGCGTCGGCACCGGAGGTCACGAGTATGTCTCGCTCCCAGAGTTCGTCGCTCAGGTACCACTTGACCGAGCCGGCGGCGTAGGCGAACAGCCGCAGATTCGACGCAGTTTCGAAGAACTCTGGTCCGAACAGGGGGCAACCCCAGTGTCCGACGATCACTTCTGCCTCGGGTAGTAATTCTTGTGCCCGCGGTGCGTCCCAAGAGGAGATTGGTTCACGGTCGAGCAGCCTCCCGACCGTGCCGAGTCGATCCAAAGCGGTTTCGTCAAGGGCGGTGAAACCCTCGAAGTGCGCAATCACGATCGCCGGTCGGCCCATTGGTTGATCTTGGCCGCTTAGGTGCCTCCACGACAAGACGCACCAGCACCCGGCGTTGGCCCGAGTGTTGGTCCCGTGTGTTGGTCCAGCTTGGCTCGCAATGTGGATCGGTAATTTGATCGTAGATTGAGACTGCGTTTGAGACTGAGACTGAGATTGAGATTGAGATTGAGATTGAGATTGAGATTGAGATTGGAGAGATCGTGTCGATACCGAGTTTGAGCCGAGACGGTGAGTTGCTGATCATTGACTTCGGCGACGATGACAACCGCACCAATGTTGCTTGGGTTGAAACCATGAACGTGCTGCTCGACGAGGCTGAGGCGGAGGCCCTCAGCGGCCCGGCCGTGTTGATCACGACGGGTTCGGCGAAGCACTATTCCAACGGACTCGACGTGCATCACATAGCCACGCTTTCACGCCCGGAGATCAAGGCTTATGTGAACACGGTGGAGAAGGTGCTCGGTCGTATTCTGACTTTTCCGGCTCCGACAGTTGCTGCTGTCAACGGTCACGCTTTCGGCGCAGGTGCTTTCGCGATCCTGGCACACGACCATGCGGTGATGCGCGCTGATCGGGGGTTTGTCTGTTGGCCCGAGGTGCACCTGCAAATGACTTTCAGTCCTGGCCTTATGGCGATGATCCGAAACCTTCTGACTAACTCCACCGCCCGAGAGGCCTTGGCGACTGGTCGTCGGTACAGCGGGCCTGATGCGGTTGCTGCGGGGTTTGTGAATGAGGCGGTGAGCCTTGATCAGCTCATGGCAGCGGCTTCAGAGTATGGCGGTGCTCACAGCGCGACCGCGGGTGCCAACCTCCAGAAGATCAAGCAGCAGCTACACCGGTCGGTGGTCGACCGTCTCGGCACCGGTTGAGTTCAACGCAGACTCAAGAGCCCGCCCCAGTTCATCCCACCCAGCCCGGGTTCGGTCTAGCCAGCCCTGCTTTGCCCTGTTCGGTCCATCCAGTCCCCTGTTCAGCCGGTTTGGTTCTTGGGTAGCGGCGGTCGTGGTTCGGCCGGTCGGCTTGGGTCGGTTTTGGGGGTTTGTCGGCTCGGGTTCGGTTCAGCCAGTCCCCTGTTCAGCCGGTTTGGTTCTTGGGTAGTGGCGGTCGTGGTTCGGCCCAGCCGGTTCAGCCGGTCCCTGTTCAGCCCTGGTTCAGTTTTTGGGGACGTCGGCCCAGGGGATCTTTTTGTCGACTCGGGGTTCGCCGGGTAGGCCGAGCATCTGTTCACCCATGATGTTGCGGAGTATCTCCGATGTGCCGCCTTCGATTGAGTTGGCCCGTGCCCTTAAGAAGAGGTAGCCGAGGCTGCCGCTTTCGCCGGGCAGCACGACTGTGGTTGGGCGACGGAAGGTGTAGTCAAGGTCAATTTGGGAGGCCATGCCAGCGAGGTTGATGCCTTCGCTGTAGATCTCTTTGTTGAGTTCCGCCCCTGCCAGCTTGGCTACGGAGCCTTCGGGGCCTGGTTGACCCCGTTTGGCGTTTTGCACGGCACGCATGTTGGTGAGCCGCAGCACTTCGGCCCGGTTCCAGAGTTTCATCAAGTTGTCGCGCCGCGCGTCGGTGCGCTCGTAGTCAGGTAGTGAGTTCCAGACTTTCACGAGCTCGGAGATGGCGCCGCTGCCTCGGGGTGGGATGCCTCCGCCACCTGATCCGCCGATGACGGTTCGTTCGTTCATCAGTGTGGTGATCGATACTCGCCAACCTTCGCCTCGTTGTCCGATGCGGTCGGCGTCTGGCACGCGGACATCGGTCATGTAGACCTCGTTGAACTCGGCTTCGCCGGTGATTTGGCGGAGTGGCCGCACTTCGACTCCTTCGGCGTGCATGTCGAGCGCGAAGTAGGTCATCCCTTTGTGTTTGGGCAGTTGTGGGTCGGTGCGGGTGACGAGCATTCCCTTGTCGGCGATGTGAGCGATGGTGTTCCAGACTTTTTGGCCGTTGACCAACCATTCGTCGCCGTCGAGTTCTGCTTTGGTGGCGAGACCCGCGAAGTCTGATCCGGCGCCTGGTTCTGAGAAGAGCTGACACCATTTCTCTTCGCCGGTGAACATGGGACGGAGGAAGCGGCGTTGTTGTTCTTCGGTGCCGTGGGCGAGGATCGTGGGTCCCGATAGCGCCATGAAGAACTGACTGGTGTCCATGGACGGAGCGCCGGCTTCGGCTAGTCGCCGGTTGACGTTGCGTTGCAGTTGCGGCCGCGCTCCCATCCCGCCGTGGCCGACCGGGAATTGGACCCAGGCCAGTCCAGCGTCGAATTGATGACCGCGAAACTCTTGATACGACTCTTGCATTGGGTCGTGCTCGGCTAGCAGGGCGTCGAGTGCTTCGTTGACTGCGTTGACTTCGCTATCGCTCATAAGTGTCAGTTTGCCTGACAAATTCTCTTGCTGGCAAGCCGCTGGTACTCTGCGGTGCCATGAGCTCCTTTGACGACTATTTTGCTGCCCATCAAGACCTGTTCGCGCATTACAACGATCTTGTCGGCCGTTTGAGCGACGAGCAGATGGCGGTGCAGTCGCTGTGCCCTGACTGGGATGTGAGGGGAGTCATCAACCACGCCGTTGGTGCCGAGTACTGGATGACCGGTTGGGAGCCGTCGGATACGGCCCCGCCGCCTTTTGAGCGGTTCAGCGACTTTGATGCCCGCACCCGAGGTGCAAGCAGGTCTGAGTTCGCGCAGATTGTCGCCGAAACGACCGCAGCTCGTCTTGATGATCTGCGTGCCATGGGTCCGGAGGTACTTGATCGCCCGTCGTTCACCCCGGCTGGGATGTCTAGTTACGGCCGTTTCCTGCAGGTACGAGTGTTCGATATGTGGGTGCATTCCCGCGACATCGCAATCCCGCTCGGTGAGACTCTTGACGACTCGGGCTTCACCGCCGAAACAGCCCTGCAAGAGATTGACGACTCGATCGGCTACATCGTTGGCAAGAAGATCGGTTTGCCCGACCCGATGAGTATCGCTTTTCGGATCCGTGGGGCGGTTGACCGAGACATCCTGGTGCGTGTGGATGGCCGCGCGGGCCGGCTCTTTGAGCTTGATGACCCTGACGTTGAGGTGTTTGCCGACGTCGCAACTTTTGTGATGCTCGCCGGCGGCCGGATTGACCCTCAGTCCCAGATCGATGCCAACAAGATTTCGTGGTCCGGTGACGCTCACTGGGGTGAGACCGCAGCCCGCAACCTCGCCTACACCCAGTAGATCAGCACCCCCTAGGAGGTAGCAGTGGCCAGAGTCAGCTCAATTGATCATGTCCAGCTTGCGATGCCTCCCGGTGCCGAAGATCAGGTCCGGGAGTTCTATGCGGGTGTCCTGGGGCTGACCGAGGTGCCGAAACCGCCGGAGTTGGCCAAGCGTGGAGGGGCCTGGTTCGAGGGTCCCAGCATCAAGCTTCACCTGGGTGTGGAGCAAGAGTTTCGCCCTGCCCGCAAGGCCCATGTCGGTTTTCTTGTCGACGATGTTGCCGAACTGGTCGATATCTGCCGATCCCAGAACCTAGAGACCACCGACGTCAACGAGATCGACGGTTACCTCCGAGCCCACGTCTTCGACCCCCTCGGCAACCGCCTCGAGTTCATGGAGCCCATGTGAGCCTCCAATTCGTCTCATCCACGGATTTCGTGCCCCTTGACGAGCGATGGTGCCGACGTGCTGCAACTCTCAGTTTTGGGACCAGATTTCATTCCTTGATACGAAGCGGGATGCCTCCCTCAGTTTGCGTTGGATGCTCTTGGGCTTGTCGCCACGCACGATCGCATGAGCTGGGTTGTCCTCCTCGGGCTGGCTGACAACCTGTTGGTTGAGACTGCGTGCTGCCCCGGTGGGAAGCTCTGCGATACCAGCGCCCTCTTTGAGCGTTCTTGGCATCTCAACTTGGATGCTTGCGACATCTACAGACATCTCACGGCCGGTGAATGCGGCAGAGGAGACGCGCCCGTTTGTGATATGTGTCGGGTGGACGCGTCGCCACAAGAGTTCGTCGTCACCTAGACATTCGGCAGCGGTCAAGTGGTTTCTCGGCCTATTTCAGTGATGAGTTCTCGGAGTGTGGCCCATACCTCGCTCTGAGAGCCGACTGAATGCTCGGTCTCGGTGTTGTTCGGACCAACGATCAGTACTGACGCCGAACCCTCGGGTGGAATATCCACCTCGATCTCATAGTCGTTGCCTGTCCACTCGAGTTGGAGCCCTCCCTCGAATGTGGGCACGACCCAGGGAGCAGGCCCCTCGGTTCCGATGGCCTCAAGAACGTTCAGGGCTCGCTTCACGGCGTTTTCGTGCACGGCCTTTTCGCCGTAACCATTCCAGTTCTCACCAAGCTTCAGCAGTGTTTGAAACCGAGTGAATGTCTCACCGAACCATGGGCGCGCACGGAGTTCGCTCAAGACGGTGAGGCGGAGCACGGGCCGCGCGGAATCAAAAGGTGGTGGAGGACGAGAACCCGGAGTAATCGTCTCGGACATCCCGGTCGTATCGCATGTTCTGTGATGAGATACCTGAGACAACTCGCTGGTCAACAAGGGCTGATTGGTAACCGTCATAAAGTTCGGCCCCATTTCGCGTGTGCGTCTGATGTCGTTGCGGATGTGAATCCTCGGACAATCCACTCGTGTGCCAAGTCCATGAAATCTAGTGCACCGTCGATGTCGGGTGATGATGCTCTCCCCCGAGAGGTGAGACGCAACACAAACAGTCTTTCACCACCGTCGCGGTCCGCTGTCCACCCTTCGATGTTGAGCCAGCCTCGTTTGTCGGGAAGGTGGAAGTGCAACAACATACGGCCATGAGGGTCTGTCGGCAGGAAGTCGTCACTCATAGTTCCGTTCCACGGCGCGATGAACTGCTTTGTATCTTCGGCTGAATGCCACCCTTGGTCTGATCCGAGATGGTTGATGTACTGAGCTTCACAGATCGAGGGTTGCGGCATATCGAGATCAAGGTCATTGATACTCGCCCTCAACTTGCCCCAGGAATCAAGCAGAGCATCGCGGATGCTCCGATAGCGCTGGTAGGTGTCGTCGTCAGTCCCCTGTTTCCAGTTGACGACTATTCGATCCTGCTGTAATTGCACTACGCGGTCACCGGTTGCGTTTTGGAGCCATAGCCGCGGTGTCTCGATTTCGTCGCTTTCGTCCAACGTCAGATCGGGCCTGTCCGAGCCGAATCCCATTGTCGGAAGCGGCGTCCTCTCCTCTACGTTTGGGTAATCGTCCTCCCATCGGCGTGCGATTTCGGCTAAGTGATGTGCCTTGTAGCCGATAACCCTGTCAAGTTGGACCGCCAAGGCGACCTCAACCACAGGCGGGCGTTCGTATTCAGGAAGGCCCTGATCGTGTGTGGTCACCGACCGCATCCTATTGCCAAGCCGCCCGATTGTTGGACATACGCCTGCGGAAGACAAAGGTAACTACCTGTCGAGTGTCCACTCGCTGGGTCCGGATCGCTCCATGGGCTCAGCTCGTCGGGGACCGGCCTTGGCGTGGGCTTTAGGGGCCGTTTGGTGGGTTGTTGGGGTTGATGATTTTGTAGCCGGTGTTGGTTTTGATGACTACATAGCCGCGGTCGTGGATGTTGTGGTGGCACAGCGGGCAGGCCAGACACATTTTGTCGATGTCGGTGAGCCCGCCGTGTTGCCATGGGACGATGTGGTGGATTTCGCAGCGTTCGGGTCCGGCGGTGCTGTCTTTGCCTGTGCAGTGCCGGTCACGGGCGATGATGGCTTTGATTTGAGCCTCGGTGGCGTGTCGATGATCGCGTCCCACCCAGATGGGTTGTCCTTCACCGTCAAACACGACTCCGGTGATAGCAGCGGTGCACATGAGCCGTTCCAACACGGTTTGCGGGAGTGCTTCACCCCCGACGATCTCAGCGACCCCGGTCGGGTTATCGCCGCGTAGGCGTTCAATGTCGGCTATGGCGATGAGTTGTGTGCGTGTGCTGCCGGGTCCGCGTCGTGCCGGGTTGGTCAACAACGCCACGAACGCGTCCGCCATACGCTGCGGCAGTGTGCGCACATCATCAGGGGAACCGTCGCGGCCGCCGTCGTCACGCCACAACCGGTCATATTCGACGTTGATTGCTTTGACCACCTGTTGATAGCTGGTCGGATCCAACTCAGCCAACAGCACACCCATGCCTTGTTCGTTGATCCAGTGTTTCAACAACCGGTTGCGGCGCTGTTGTTGATACAACTCGGCGCCGTCGTCGGGTTGGTTGCGGTTCACCCACCGCCGCGACTGTTCAGCAAACACATCAACAGACGAAGTCTCAGCAAGCTTCGACAACTCATCGTCAACTTGCCCAGCAGATGTCTTCCCAGCAGCTCCGACCGCGACCGCGGCGTGCTCTGCTGTGATCGCGCCTCCAGCCAACGCTTCAGCCAGTCTGGGCATCTCCGCGAGTCCAGCAGCAGTCTTAGCGACTGTGTTCGCGGCGCGAGTCGACATGCGCCCCGCCTCACGCAACACCGTCTTGGAGTTCACCCCGCCGTCATCGAGAGCTTCGATCTCAGTCGCGCACCGCGTCTGCAACGAACTCAACGCCGCTACAACCCGCCCAGCACCCGCCACCAGACACTCCAACTCGCCACGGCAAAGCCCAGAAGTCACCACCTCCCGGGTCTGTTGGATCATCGAATCGAACATGACCACAACCTAGTCAAAGGGTGTGACACTGTATGATATAAAACATCACAGCACAGCAGTAAACTCCACTAATCTGCCGTGTTCGGTGAGTCCCACAAGCCACACGGTTACCACTTCGACCGGCCAGTCCCGCAGTCCAGGGCTTGGGGGGGCTTCAGCGCCGTCCGCGGAACTACGTCCTGATTGACAGTCAACGGGGGAGTCCAGCGTTGGCAAGGAGGAGGATGCCGTTGGTGGTGTTGGTTGGGGTGACCCGGCTGGGTCCGGTGCTGGTGGCTTGGTTTGGGTGGTCGATTCTCGCAAGGGTTCATACATGGATTGTCGGGTCGAACAGCAGAGGCCGGCGAGAACTCCCGAGCGGATGATCGAAGAGAGGAAGGCAGTGGCCTCAATGCGTGACGCGAGGTGGTCGCCGCCGAACACAGAAGCGCTGCAGACCTGGGGCGAGATCGAAGACGGTGTCGCAGCAGACGCTTCCGAGGGTGACGGGAAGCTCTGACGTGCCAGTGCAGCCGCTGAGATCCTAAAACACTAAAACAGCGGTGGCTCTGGGCCGTGGTCGCAATTTACCGGGCTACAAATGCCGCAACGGTCAAGCTCCCACGTGTGTTTCTTGAGGCAAGCCGCCAAAGGGGGACTAGTCGAGAACTCTGGGTGGAAGTGGCGGCCAATCACAACTGGCAGAAGAACATTCGCTTCGATTTCCGTGAGTGCGGCGTGAGCAGCGGTGATGTTTCTACCTCTAGTGAACGTATCGTCCAAGAGCAGAACACGCTTCGCCTTCAAGTCGGTGGGCGCCCTGTAAGTCGGTGAGCCACCTGTGTCGGTATACGTAAGCGCTACGTGGAGCTCACGAAGGTCGGGGAGCTTCTTCACAATGCCCCAAACCGCATCCCGCCTACTTGACGGGACCGTAACAACTGCGTCGTACCGACCACCAATGCACTTGTGGTGGTTGTGCAAGAAGAGATGAAGCAACGCCGCGAGTTGTAGTGTGAAGACCTTCTTCTGCTCCGTGTTCCCGTCTTTGTAATTGCGAAGACGGTGGTGGAGAGCTTTACCGTCAATCGACATCGATATTGGAAGCACCTCCACGATGCCCTCGTCCTCACATCGGTAGCAGCGTTCATACCCAGGATTAGCACCGCTGCGACACGTACTGCACACGAGGGGTTGGGCTGCGGCAATTGGCACCAATCCCGACTCCAAGCGTTCGAGGTAGCGCTTAGGATTCAGATTGGTCATACGAAGACGGCGCTGTCGTCGACGGCCAGATCGGCTTCTAGCTCCTTCACAATTTGGTCGGCGTCGTCGACCACCGTGGTGTTGAGCGATTCCGACTGCATCTGCTGGGCCCACGACTGAGATGTGACAAGGGAATTAACTAGAAAGACTTGCTTGCCGTGCCTGAGCGCGGCCTGAGCCTGGAGCCGGGCTCCCGAACTCTCCGACGCTTCCACCACGACAGTGGCGAGTGCCAATCCCGAACCGGTGAGGTTGCGTGCCGGGAACGACCAACGCCCTGTACGCACACTGGGAAGGAACTGCGACACGCAAGCGCCCTGGGCGGTGATCTGTCGAGCCAGAGAGCGGTTCGCGGCGGGATAGATTTTGTCGATCGGCGTACCAAACACAGCAATAGTTCGTCCGCCCGCATTGAGTGATGCCGCGTGGGCAGCAGTGTCTATTCCCTTAGCCAAACCGGAAACAACCGTATAGCCGCGCGCAACCAGCCCTTCTGCAACGTTCTGAGCCAGATCGAGTCCGGCCTTGGATGCCTCACGGGTTCCGACGACCGCCACCGCTCGGTGATCTTCAGCCTCCAGGCGTCCTTGAACGAACAACAGCGGTGGCCCGTCATGAACCAGCTTGAGATTGATCGGATAGCGGCTGTCTGTACTGGTGATCAATTCCACGCCCGCGTCGCGGAGCCGGGACAATTCGTCTTCCCACCAGTCTCTGTTAGATTCGCCGTGACACAGAGCGTCTTCCAACCAGCGCCGGTCAGCTGCGTCGAGTTGGTCGCCGTCAGAATCAAAGGCAAGTTCGTCGAGCAAAAAAGTCAATCGACGCATAGCTGATCCGTTCATAAACGGAACCAAGTGTTCGCACGCTGCCAACAGAAGCGGTGGGTCCTTAACGAGATCCGACAAAATCACAGGCACGATCATCAGGTCCTTTTTGTGGGCGGCGCAGGTCGCTGAGACACACAGCGTTGCTCGAAACAACTGTATACACGGGCTATGACACTGACAGCGATATCTGTGGTCCTTCGTCGTGGTGATCGTCTTGGTTTGGTGCCCGTTGCCGCTACTGGCGGCTGAGTTCGGCGCGGGCTTGGGCGCGGAGGGTTTCGACGTCTTCTCGCGACAACAGTTGGATCTCGACTTGGTGCAGCTTGCCGGTGAAGGGGTTGGGGTCGGTGTAGGCGCGGCTGACGGGCGAACCGGCGTCGTAGCCCACGCTGGGTCCGACCGAGGAGATCGTGGCCATGATCCACGGGATCCGCCCCTCGCCGACCACTTCCCCGTCAATCAACAGGCGGGCCTGGGCGGTTCGGGATGGCCCTCGGTGGAATTCGAGACCGAGCTTGTGATCCCCCGCACTGACAGCAGCACTCGAGCGAACGATGGTGTGGTCGTCGAAGGCGTTGTAGTCGAACACCAGATACCCGTCGTCCAAGAAGATAGAGATACCGGCGTTCTCAGTCCCGGTGGCAAACAGGACACCATCAGAACCAGCGCCACAAGTAACTGAAGCGGTCAGGTTCCAGCTGCGGCCGCCGACGGGCACGGCGGATTGGCTCCCCATCGGCGACACCGGCGGGTAGTAGCGGTAAGTCTTGTCGACGGGGTGCGGTGAGCAGTCACGGAAGCGCACCGCAAAGAGTTCTATCATCCGCTCGTCGAGGGGCAGTACGCCATGCGTCTCGGCCTCCTGCCACCACAGCGCGATCATCTCCTCGAGTTTCTCAGGCTCCGAGGCGGCGAGGTCGTTGCATTCGGAGGGGTCGGCGTCGGTGTGGTACAACTCCCAGGTGTCGTCGTCGAACGGGACTCCGGGTTCGTGGCGGGTCACGGCTTTCCAGCCGCCGTGCCAGAGTCCGCGATGCCCGGCCATCTCGAAGTATTGGATCTCTTTGCGGGTGGGGGCCTCAGCATCGGGGAACGTGTAGGCGAGGGAGGTCCCGCTGATCGGAATCTGCTCGAGACCTCGCCGCACAGCGGGCGGTTGTATATTTATAAGGTCATAAATCGTCGCGGCGATGTCGTTGACGTGATGGAACTGCCCCCGAATTCCACCCGCATCGGCTCCCCGCGCCCCGCCGCCGCCACCCGAGCCGCCGCCCGCCGAGCCGCCCGCCGAACCGCTAGCAAGACCGGTGGGCCAATGCACCACCAACGGGACGTGCACTCCGCCTTCATGGGTGTTCTGCTTGTACCACTTGAATGGAGTGTTGCCGACTTGCGCCCAGCCCCAGGGGTAGTTGGTGTGGGAGTGTGGCCCGCCGATCTCGTCGAGGTGCGCCACCGCCTCGTCGGGCGCTTCGAGGATCCCGTTGAAGAATTTCATCTCGTGGAGCACCCCGAACGGCCCGCCCTCCTGCGACGCACCGTTGTCGCCCAACACCATGATGACGGTGTTGTCGAGCTCCCCGAGCGCCTCCAAGTCGTCGACCAGCCGTCCGATTTGGGCATCGGTGTGGTCCAGGAAAGCGGTGAAGGCTTCTTGCAGCCGGCATGCCAGCGCTTGTTGGTTTGTAGGTAGGTCGTCCCAGGGTTCGACTCCGGGGTTGCGCGGCGCCAGAGCCGTCCCCGCAGGAATCACTCCCATGTCGAGTTGGTTGGCGAACCAGCGGGCCCGCACGACGTCCCAGCCCTCGTCGTAACGCCCGCGGTATTTCTCGAGGTATTCGGCCGGCGCCTGATGCGGGGCATGGGTCGCCCCGAACGCCACATACAAGAAGAAAGGCCGGTCGGGTCGCACGCTTTTCGTGTCGTGCACGAAGCCGACGGCTCGATCTATCAAGTCTTCGCTGACGTGGTACCCGTCCTCGGCCCGGCCTGGCGGTTCGATGGGATGGTTGTCGTAGGTGAGGGAGGGGCTGAATTGGTCGGTTTCGCCTTCGAGGAACCCGTAGTAGCGGTCGAAGCCGCGTTGTAGGGGCCATTGGTCCATGGGTCCGGCGGCGCTGCATTCTTCCATCGGGGCGAGGTGCCATTTGCCGACGGCGAAGGTTGCGTAGCCTTCGTCGTGGAGTACTTCGGCGAGCGTGGCGGCGTGGTTGGAGATGTGCCCGGTCATGTTGGGGAAGCCGGTGTTGAAGTTCGACACGGCTCGCATGCCGACGCTGTGGTGGTTGCGTCCGGTGAGTAGTGCGGCTCGTGTTGGTGAGCACAGTGGGGTGACGTGGAAGTTGGTGTAGCGGAGGCCGTTGGCGGCGAGTGCGTCGATGTTGGGGGTGTCGATGTCGGATCCGTAGCAGCCGAGTTGTGCGAAGCCGAGGTCGTCGAGCAACACGATGACGACGTTGGGTGCGTCTTCGCCGGGGTGGGGCGGTTCGGGGAACCACGGTTGGGATTCGGCGAGGGTCTTGCCGATGGTTCCTTGCCATTCGCCGTATTGCTTCACGAGTCGTTCTCCTGGCTTGTCGGTCGTCCGTGTTTGTGGACAGGGTTTGTGGTCGGGGTTGGTTGGCAGGGGTGGTTGCCAGTATTGGTTAACGGTGTGACACTACGGCGGGTCAACTATTGTCGCCAACACTGACAATAGTTATCCTCACGGAAACCAACCCCCGAACCCCCCGAACAACCGAACCCCCCGACCACACAACCGAAACCCCGAACCCCCCGACCACACAACCGAAACCCCGAACCCCCGACCACACAACCGAACTGAAAGCACAAAGACGATGAAGCTGTCGATGACACTCAATTACTCCGGCGATCCGAAGGCCGCGGCCGAGCAAGCCCGAGATCTGGAATCCGCCGGGATCGATGTTGGCTGGGTGGCGGAGCTGTACAGCTTCGATGCGGTCAGCATTCTCGGTTATCTGGCGGCTAAGACCGAGACCATGGAGCTCGGCTCGAGCATCCTGCCTATCTATTCGCGCACGCCGACCCTCACGGCGATGACTGCGGCCGGTCTCGATGCGGTCTCCGATGGCCGGTTCATTCTCGGTATCGGCGCTTCGGGTCCTCAGGTGATCGAGGGTTGGCATGGTGTGCCCTATGACCGCCCGGTCGGTCGCCAGCGTGAGTTGATCGAGATTTGTCGCAAGGTGTGGCGCCGTGAGGTGGTGGTGCACGACGGCCCGAGCTACCAGCTGCCGCTCCCGCCCGACCAGGGCACGGGTCTGGGCAAGCCGCTCAAGTTGATCAACCATCCGAAGCGTTCGAACATACCTATATATATTGCGTCGCTTGGTCCGAGCAATGTTGCGACGACCGCCGAGGTTGCCGACGGTTGGATTCCGGTGTTCTTCCACCCCGACAAGGCTCGCTCGGTTTGGGGCGGCACTTTGGCCAAGGGCATGGCCAAGCGTGATCCGGCTCTGGGACCCTTGGAGGTCGTGGCCGGCGGATTGCTTGCGATCTGTGATGAGCCGCAGGCGCAGAAGATTCGTGACGGCGCCCGTTTCATGGTGGCGTTGTATGTGGGGGGTATGGGTTCGAGGGATCAGAACTTCTACAACAATCTCTTCTGTCAGTACGGCTATGAACAAGAAGCACACGAGATTCAGGATCTGTACCTTTCAGGCCGCAAGGATGAGGCGATGGCTGCGGTCCCTCAGGATTTCCTTGATGCCACGCCGATGGTCGGCGACGAGGGCCGGGTCCGGGAGCGTGTGGAGGCGTATGCCGCGGCCGGCGTTACTCGTCTACAGGTCACCCCGGTTGGTGGCGATCCGCTGGCCCTGATTGAGAAGGTCAAGTCCTGGACGAGCTGAGTTCCAGCACCTTCTCATCAAGCCTTCCGACACTCCTGTCGATTGTGTCGATCTTTGAGCCGAGGCTTCGTTCAAGCGTCTTGATCTCCTGTTTGAGCCTCTCTTCTCGTTGGTCGTGTTCGCGTTTCAGGTCTCTCTTCCGTTGGTCTCGTTGATGTTTTCGATCGTCCCGGACCATGCCAACCATCATGGTGAAAAAAAAGACAAGCGCTCCTGACATCACACTGACCCAAACAACTTGTGCTAGTTCCATTGTTGCCCTCTCCTGACCTCAGACGGATCCCCGGTATGGCGAGACGACTGAGATCTATTGTTGATGTGTATCACACTAATACAACCCCTGTGACACAATCACAATATGTTCTGTGATATTCTTCGCCCAACTAGGCTTGGCCCACCCAGCGGGCGATTACCAAGGTCGAGCCAAGGCCTGATGAACTAGGTAGCGGCGGTTCCGAAGGTGGCGCCTTCGAGTGCGCTGATGCGCTCCCCATGCCCCATCATGTGGTCGAGCATGGTGCCGTGCTCCGCTTGGGTTGCCGCTATCGCCGCGACGCTCGCTATCAACGTGTTGAATTTCTCGTCGAGCTTGTCGATCTTCGTGTCGACATTCTCGTCGAGCTTGTCGATCTTCGTGTCGACATTCTCGTCGAGCTTGTCGATCTTCGTGTCGACATTCTCGTCGAGCTTGTCGATCTTCGTGTCGAATTTCTCGTCGAGCTTGTCGATCTTCGTGTCGACATTCTTGTCGAGCTTGTCGATCTTCGTGTCGAATTTCTCGTCGAGCTTGTCGATCTTCGTGTTGACATTCTTGTCGAGCTTGTCGATCTTCGTGTTGACATTCTTGTCGAGCTTGTCGATCTTCGTGTTGACATTCTTGTCGAGCTTGTCGATCTTCGTGTTGACCTGCACACCTAGGGTTTTGATGTCTGCGCGCACACTCCTGATCAAGTAGCCGCACACGAAGACCACTAATGTTCCAATAACGCTGATGATCTCTACGATCACGGATAGCTCCATTGTTGTCCTTTCGTGAACCTAACACGCCCTCCGCCAAGGCGGCACGATTAGGACCGGTTGTCGTTGCTTGTCAAGCTATCACATACCCTGTGACACTACAACAGCACGTTCCGTGATACGCCTCGCCCCACACACCACCCAGCACCACCACCCAGCGCTTCGCCCTACACGCCGACGCACCATCCGAAGCGTTCGGACACACCTATATATATTGCAGCTCTCGGCCCGACCAATGTTGCGGCGACCGCCGAGGTTGCCGACGGTTGGATTCCGGTGTTCTTCCACCCGGACAAGGCGCGCTCGGCTCAGGCGGCGAAGACTCGGGCGGCTCAGGCCGAACAGGCGCCGGCGTAGTTGGCTGCGGCGAAGTCCCAATTAATAAGGTGCTCGAGGAACGTGGCGATGTAGGCGGGCCGAGCGTTCTGGTAGTCGAGGTAGTAGGCGTGTTCCCAGATGTCGATCGTGAGCAGTGGTTGGTGCCCGCTGGTGAGTGGGTTGTCGGCATCGTTGGTGTTGATGACGGCCAGCTCCCCGCCAGCACCACCCCCAACACCAGCACCCCCAACACCAGCACCCCCAACACCAGCCCCCCCAACACCAGCCCCCCCAACACCAGCCCCCCCAACACCAGCACCCCCAACACCAGCACCCCCAACACCAGCCCCCCCAACACCAGCCCCCCCAACACCAGCACCCCCAACACCAGCCCCCCCAACACCAGCCCCCCCAACACCAGCCCCCCCAACACCAGCCCCCCCAACACCAGCCCCCCCAACACCAACACCAAGGCGCACGAGCCAGGTCCAGCCAGAACCGAAGTTGCGGGTCGCCGCGGCGGTCAACTCGTCCCGCAACGTGTCGACAGACCCGAAGCTGGAGGTGATGGCCGAGGCGAGTTCTCCGCTCGGGTCGCCTCCGCCGTCGGGGCTCATGGATTGCCAGTAGAAGGTGTGGTTCCAGATCTGGGCGGCGTTGTTGAACACCGCAACCGGCCCGGGGGTGGTAATAAGCCTCTCAAGGCTCACCCCCCCGCCGCCACCCGCACCGCCAGCCCCACGGCCACCCGCACCCACGCCAGCCACACCACCTGAGGCCCCCACAGTGTTCCCGACCTGACCGGCCCCACCGCTAAGGAGTCTGTTGAGGTTGGCCACGTAGCCGGCGTGGTGTCTGCCGTAGTGGAATCCCATGGTTCGTTCGCTGATATGCGGGGCGAGGGCGTCTTGGGGATAGGGGAGTGCTGGGAGTTGGATCACAAGGCTTCCATGGGTTGCTAGAGGAGTTGTCGACGGGCTGAGAATCAGTGTCCCGCGGCGACCGGGCGGCCACTTCCGCACAGCGTAACGGCCCCTTGCCGAGCCCCCGCCCTGACCCCAGAATCCTCAACAGGAAGAAAGGTGGATCAGTTAGCCCGTGAAAGCATGGCGCGTAACCAATTGTGGCGTTATGCTAAAGGCCTTGAATACATGTGCGGTTTTTTACCGACACCTAGCGATTCTGACGCCTCTTCCGGCCCCTATGTCGTTGACTTGGGGGTTGGGTTGTGTTAGAAATCGGCCTGCGCTAACCTTTGCATGCCGATCGTGATAGGTGTTTTCTGTGTCCCAGCAAGGTGCCGGGTGCAGTTAACCGCTAGATTTCGACTGGTGTCTGCGAAGAGCCAGACAATCCAACCAAGAATGGAGCAGCAATGAGTTCAGCAGTAACGGGAAAGGGAGTGCCGGTGAAGGTGCCGAACCGATCGATGCGGTTGAGTGTCCTTCGCCTTGTGCGTATGGCGGTGGCCTTTGTCGTCGTCGCGGGCAGTCTCGGTTTGGCTACGGTCACAGCGACCGCGCAGGACGGCGGTAGTTCGTGCCCATCTGAAGGCGCCGATAACTATTCGGATGTCGTTGAAGGCAGCACGCACGCCGCCAACATCGCATGCCTACGCGAGTTGGGTATCTCCGATGCTGGTGACACCTACCGTCCTGGCGAAGACATGACTCGTTCGGAAATGGCAGCGTTCATGGCCAATGCTTACGCGGCGCTGACAGGCGAGGAAGCGCCGATCGCCGAGCACATGTTCGCCGACATCGCCGATGACCCCAACGCTGATGACATTGCGCGCATCAGTCCTAATGGGCTCAAGATCACGACCGGCACGACAGATACGACCTACTCGCCCGACGATCCTGTGATTCGTGCGCACATGGCTCTGTTCTTGACACGCCTCTATGAGAGGGTGACTGGTAGCGAAGCTCCGGCTGCAGACACTGAGTTCACCGACATTGCTGGGCGCAATGACGAGCAGCAGGCCGCTATTGGCCAGCTCTTTGGTCTGGGAGTTACGACGGGTACGACAGATACGACGTACTCGCCCACAGACAACGTGACACGCGAGCAGATGGCTTCGTTTGTTGCACGTATGTATCGGGAGATTGATGCGCTAGCTGAGGCTCCGGGAGCTCCGACCGGTGTGGCAGCTGCGGTCAGCGGCGACGATGGCGATGCCCTCGACGTGTCTTGGACAGCCCCTGAAGTCAGCGGCACCAGCGACGTCACGGGCTATGTCGTGCAGTGGAAGTCGGGCGACGACGACTACTCCGAAGACAACCAGAGTTCGGTGGAAGACGCTTCATCCAACTTCCCTGGCCTCACCAAGGGCGCCACATACACATTCCGTGTCGCGGCGGTGAGCGATGACGGCCAGAGCGACTGGTCCGACGAGGCCTCGGCGACGATACCTAAGGCTCCAGGAGCTCCGACCGGTGTGGCAGCTGCGGTCAGCGGCGACGCTGGCGATGCCCTCGACGTGTCTTGGACAGCCCCTGAAGACAGCGGCACCAGCGACGTCACCGGCTATGTCGTGCAGTGGAAGTCGGGAGACGACGACTACTCCGAAGACAACCAGAGCGACGCAACCGACACTTCGGCCACAGTCGATGGCCTCACCCAGGGCGACACCTACACATTCCGTGTCGCGGCGGTGAGCGCTGACGGCCAGAGCGACTGGTCCGACGAGGCCTCCGCTTTGATACCTGAGGCTTCGGGAGTTCCGACCGGTGTTGAAGTTGCGGTCAGCGGCGACGCTGGCGATGCGCTTGACGTGTCTTGGACAGCCCCTGAAGACAGCGGCACCAGCGACGTCACCGGCTATGTCGTGCAGTGGAAGTCGGGAGACGACGACTACTCCGAAGACAACCAGAGCGACGCAACCGACACTTCGGCCACAGTCGATGGCCTCACCCAGGGCGACACCTACACATTCCGTGTTGCCGCGGTGAGCGATGACGGCCAGAGCGACTGGTCCGACGAGGCCTCCGGCAACCCAGCGGTTGCTCCGGGTCTTGTAGGCGAGCTCACTTCGACGCCTGGTAACAGCACGCTGACCTTGAGCTGGACCGCTCCTGCCGATGACGGTGGCAGCGCGATCACCGGCTATCTGGTTTCGTGGCGCACCGGACGTCAAGCGTCGGCAGACACCGCCGACGTTGCTGGCGACGCAACGGGCTACACCATCACCGGTTTGAGGAACACAGCGAACTACTCGGTGTGGGTGGCGGCGATCAACGCTGCAGGCACTGGCGAGAACGCTTCAGTTCCTGCTGGCACCGACAATGTCTCTATCAGTCCAGTACCAACCGCGGCGACCGCTCCACAGAACGTGACAGTCACACCAGCTCCAGGTGGCGGTGTATTGGTCGTTTCTTGGACAGCGCCCGCTGACGATGGTGGCACGGTTCTGTTGGCCGCTGGTGCCTACACGGTCCAGCATCGTTGCGGCGACATAAGTGCGTGGAGCGATCCAGGAACGGCAGTTGATGTCGAATCGAACAAGCAGGTTCAGAGTACTACGCTCACCGGCTTGACGAACGGCGATGCTTGCGAAGTTCGAGTTCGAGCGAACAGCTACAACGAAACGGATACCCCCGCCGACGGCCAGGACGGCGATGAGCCGACGCTGAACAGTCCTTGGGCTGAAGGCTCCGGTACTCCAGTAACGCTTCCGAACGCGCCGACCGGTGTGGAAGTCACTACTGCACATCAGTCCTTGCAGATCACATGGGACGCTCCCGAAGAGGACGGCGGCAGTGACGTCACTGGCTACAAGGTGATCTGGAACGCCGGCATCCCGGCTAACGCGACTGTTCCTGCCGAGCCACGGATGTACACGATCACTGGTCTGAACAATCAGTATCAGTACGCGGTAACGATCAACACGATCACCGCTGTTGGTGAAAGCACCGAAGCGTCGACCGCTGAGAATGGCGATCCTGCTCCGGTACCTGCTGCGCCGACCAATGTCCAAGCGGCGCCACCAGCAGTAGTTGCTGGAGAGGACCATAGCGGTATCTCCTTGGTGGTCACTTGGAATGCGCCACCCTCCAACGGCACAGGCGCTGTAGTCAGTTACAACGTGCAAACCCGGACTTCCGTTGTGCTAGCCGATGACGGTTCGGTCACAACACCCGCTGGAGACTGGTCGGCCGCCGTAGTAGTAGCGGCGCCGATGACGAAGACCACTATCGACAGCTTGACGAACGGCACCTCCTACGACGTACGGGTCCAGGCCACAAACTTGGACGCGGACGTTGCCACGAGCGGCCCCGGTCCATACGGCGTCGGTTCGGGAACTCCGGCCACACTGCCTGGTGAAGTCGCTGCTGCGACAACAGTTGTTGTGCCTGGTTACACCTCGTTGGATGTGCTCTGGGCTCCACCAGCCGACAACGGCAGCGACATCACCCACTACCTCGTGAGGTATGCAAGCAACGTGACCGGCAATGAGCCGTTCAGCAGCGACAGGCGAGTCCCTGCCCCGCTGACCCGGGTCAATCTCACCGGACTCGCCGTCGGTATTCCATACGTGATCCAGATCCAGGCCGTCAACGGCATTGGAACCGGAATCAACCCGACTGCTGACTTCGCCGGCTCGACCGGTCTGTACCCGAATGCTCCGGCATCGGTGACAGCCGTGCCGAAGGTGGACGGCGACGGAACGATGCTGACCGTGACATGGTCGAAGGTCACCCAGACCAACGGCACCGGCCCGGTCACTAGCTACGTCGTGGAAGTCCTTAATACGACCAACCCGGCCCCGTGGGCAGGGACAACGTTCCAAGTCGCAGACCTGACTGACCTGAAGGGCGACGTCACCGTCAGCGACGGGGACACCTACCTGGTGAGGGTCAGGGCTGTAGCAGGGACCAACGGTAGCTTCGGCTACCTGGCTGGCACGGTCACGGCCGCAGGCGTACCAGACGCTGCTGAATATCCAGCAACGGTGACGGCCGTTGTCGACGAGGCAACCAGTTCCACAGTCAACGTGAGTTGGACAAGTGTCCCCGAAGGCACCGATAGCGATATCACGGGCTACGTAGTGACTTGGTCCAATACCACCAACCCAGTGACTGGTAGCCGTGGCAGCGCCGCTGTCTCGGGTGCTGGAACCGGTGAGTACTCCATCACCGGCTTGAACCCCGGCACCTACAGAGTTCAGGTACGATCGGTCAACCATGTCGGTAGCAGCGACGTTACAGCTGGCGTCGCTGCCGCCGCTCCGGTGGTACCGCCACCCGAATAAGAAATACCAAGATGTAGTCGGCTGGCTCCTGGGCTCTCCGCCGGGCCCAGAGAGCCGCCGGCTACTTAGCTGCAATTGCAACTAAGCATTAGTTCAGAGCCCGAGGTCTTGGCCTCGGGCTCTAACTATTGTCCCCCCAAGTTCGATCCCACCCCCGAAACACCCCGACGACCCGCCCCTGACCCAGCAACAGAGGTTCAACTTCCACCACGGTCCGATCGTCGACTCGATCACAAGGATGCCCCCGCTCCTGACGCCCCTGCGTCCGACGCGACCATCCGCAACAATAGAAGGAGCAAATCAGATGGTTGAATTCAATGACTACGACATGGACGTTATGAAGGAAGTGGTCGACAGTCTTCCGGAAAGATTCAATACCTATGACGTCTCTAAGCATCGTCGGATGCTCGACGAGCACAGGCGCGTGGTCGGGCATAGGAACTACCATGCGTTCGTCGGGAAGTTGCTCAAGAGCCCTACGAGGGGTTTGGGCTTGGAACAGACAACGCCCGATGGCCATTCACCTGCTTGCTGGAGGAACAGGCCAGCAGTGATAGAGATGCCGGACCCCGCTCCCCGGCTGCTTCAGGAACTCAGCGGTCACGGTATGGAAGCACTGTCAGGTGATGAAGCAGGGGTGCGGCACCACAGTGTCGGTGCCGTTCCAGAGGGCGCGAAGACCCGAGTCGAAGTAAACAGGTACGAGCGTGACAGCGGAGCAAGGCAGGCGTGCATCCAGCACTACGGAGCAATCTGCCAAGTGTGCGATTTGGATTTCTCGAAGCGCTACGGCGCAATCGGTGACGGGTTCATCAATGTCCACCACACAACACCGTTGTCACAGATCACAGATCACGACAACCACACGACCAATCCCTTGACGGATCTCGTGCCGGTGTGTCCCAACTGTCACGCCATGCTCCACAGAGGCGGGCTAATACCGTTCACCGTCGAGGAGCTTCAGCACCAGATGACCCAAGCCGCAATGGGGCAACAGGACTGAATGAAGCCATCCTGACATGCCCGTGCGGGGGTCTGGACCCGTCCATTGGTGGACGTTCGGCCCAACCGGTTCGCAGTAGTCAAGCGATTCGCGCGTAAGAGAACGATCTATCGGACCCGAACCGTCACTGGAACGTCCGCAACCAGTGCCTTCGGTTTACGGGCGAGCGTCTAGGCGGACGCTGCAGTTCGCTCATCCGACCTCAACGCCCAGATGCTCAGGCTTCGCTGGGACAAAGCGTCAAGATCGGTGATAGCGCCCAGATGGGAAGCGAGCCTGTCAGTGTCGCTGTCGAAATAGTTGCCATGGGTCTTTTTGACAGTCTCGATACTGGACGATCCGAGCAAGACAATGTCCATGTGCGGAACGTCCACGTACTTTTCCTCTTCTGAGGTGTAAGCAGCCACGGCTTCGGTGGAATCCGTGAACTCCTGCAGATCAACTTGCCTGCCCTCAGCGCGGTCAAACCGAATCAAGAAATAGACAATCTTCCCGGTTTCGTTCATGGCCCTCTCAAGTCCTGTTGCGCCAGTCTAGTGAGCCTATCCAGGTCGTCAAGGAAGTTCTCGTCCAACGGCACCCCGGATTCTGTGCAAGCGGTCCCCTCGGCAAGCTTGCAGAGCCAGTCTAGGACCGGCTGAGGGCCAACACCGCTCTTGAGATCATGCCCAAGCATCACTCCGAGTTCTTCGACGAACACGGCCCACTCGTGCTGACCCGGTGTCCGCAACTGAACTTCAACTCTGCGGCCACGATAAACGGTCCGCAGGTGCACAGCACGGTAACCCGACGCGCGAGGACGTTCGACATAGTCGATGATCCTGTCGTCCTTACCGTTTCTGGTACGGCTGTTTCTTGAGAACCTGGTCTTGACTGCCTCTACTTCGTCAGCAGACTGCAGCACCACCCGGCACCCGCCGATGTCATTCATCTGGGAGAGCTTCATGTTGGGATACCGCAACAGCTTGTCCACGATTGTCGGCACCCGTTTCAACCGCTGTGTAACCTCACCTTCCAAGCGCAACGTGCGAAGGCAGGAACGAAGCCCGTTGTTTGCCGTCACGAGAGCCATCTTGTGATCATCGCGATACGCACGTACGACCTTCAGCGCTTCGTCGCGTTGTTGTCCAGCTAGAAGTTGTGAGTGGTCCAATTGGATAGCACGGATCACGTCCGCAGCTTTGTTCGCTTGATTGTTGCTCACAGACCGCGACCGCATTCAACTCGGAAGGCTAACCACCTGATCCATCTGCGGCTCCGTCTTCTTGGCGGCCTGGCAGTTCGCACCAGCCTGAACGGCGCATCCCTGGCCGGCAGAGGCGTTCCGTCAACCCTCGTCGCCATTAGCCGAACGGCCTAGTCACGAACTGTGTCCGGCGCATTATGTAGTCTGTTCAGTGCGGACAACCGATAGGTTTCGATTAGTGGTTGCGAAGAGCCAAGCAATCCAACCCAGAGTGGAGAAGGCAATGATCCCAGCAGGCGCAGCAAAGAAGGCCCCAACCGGATTCCCGAACCAATCGATCCAGGCACGCCTGGTCCGTCTCACGCGCATGGCGGTCGCATTTCTCGTCGTCGCGGGCAGCCTCGGTTTGGCAACGGTCACGGCCACAGCGCAGTCCAACAACAGCTCATGCCCCTCCACCGACGCCGACGCCTACGCCGACCTGACCGACGAGAACAACTACGCCTACGACGACAGCCGCTGCCTAAAAGAACTCGGCATACCCGCACCGGGCGACAACTACCGTCCCGACGACGACATGACCCGATCGGAGATGGCCCGGTTCATGGCCCGGACCTACGCACTCGTCACCGGAAACGAAGCCCCCGTCGTCGCCACCAACTTCACCGACGTCAGTGCCGATGATCCCAACGCCGACGACATAGCCCGAATCTTCGGGCTGGGGATCACCACCGGCACCACACCCACCACCTACTCACCCGACAGCCCCGTGATCCGCGGGCACATGGCCCTGTTCCTGGCGCGTCTCTATAAGAAGGCAACCGGCAGCGACGCCCCGAGAGCAAACACTCCATTCATCGACATCTCGGCTCGCAGTTCCGAACAAGAGACGGCCATCGGCCAGATCTACCGGCTCGGCGTAACCACCGGCACCACAACCACAACCTATTCGCCCGGCGATGATGTAACACGCAGACAGATGGCCTCGTTCGTCGCACGAATGTACAGCGTCCTTGACGCCATCACCTCAGGAACCGCAGCCGACGCCCCCACCGACCTAGAAGTATCGGTCAGCGGCACCGACGGTACTGCCCTCGAAGTCAACTGGACCGCCCCCGACGACACCGGTTCCAGCGACATCGTCAACTACCTCATCCAGTGGAAGACCGACGACACCAGCTACACCCGAACAAACCAGCACGACACGACCGCCACATCAGCCACCTTCGACGACCTCACCGCGGGCGAAACCTACACCTTCCGTGTAGCCGCGCGGACAGCTGTAGGCCTCGGCGACTGGTCCGATGAGGCCTCCGGCAACCCAGCTACCGTTCCGGACGCTCCGACCGGTGTTGAAGTTGCGATCAGCGGCGACGTTGGAGATGCGCTTGACGTGTCTTGGACAGCCCCTGAAGACAGCGGCTCTCACGATGTGACTGGTTACGTCGTGCAGTGGAAGTCGGGCGATGACGACTTCTCCGCTGACAACGAGAGCTCGGTAGACGGCACTTCGGCCACGATCGATGGCCTCACCAAGGGCACGGTGTACACCTTCCGTGTCGCCGCGGTGAACGTTGCCGGCCTCGGCGACTGGTCCGCCGATGCCTCCGGCAACCCAGCTACCGCTCCGGACGCTCCGACCGGTGTTGAAGTTGCGATCAGCGGCGACGTTGGAGATGCGCTTGACGTGTCTTGGACAGCCCCTGAAGACAGCGGCTCTCACGATGTGACTGGTTACGTCGTGCAGTGGAAGTCGGGCGATGACGACTTCTCCGCTGACAACGAGAGCTCGGTGGACGGCACTTCGGCCACGATCGATGGCCTCACCAAGGGCACGGTGTACACCTTCCGTGTCGCCGCGGTGAACGTTGCCGGCCAAGGCGACTGGTCCGATGAAGCCTCCGGCAACCCAGCTACCGCCCCAGGCCTAGTCAGCGACCTTAGATCGACACCCCGCAACGCCTTGCTGGCCCTGAGATGGACCGCTCCCGCCGACGACGGAGGCAGCGAAATCACCGGCTACGTGATCAGCTGGAAAACCGGACGCCAATCAACAAGAACCGCTGAGATCAACAACGGAGACGCCACCTCCTACACCATCACCGGGCTGAGGAACTCCACGGTGTACTCGGTATGGGTACAGGCCACCAACGCTGCGGGCACCGGTGACAGAGCCAGCGCCCCCACCGGTACCAACAACTTCTCGGTCACCCCGGCACCAAACGCGCCAACCGCGCCACAAGACCTCACGGTCACCCCGGGCAACCGGACCCTGACCCTCAACTGGAAGGAACCGGCCGACGACGGAGGGACCACCTTCACCGGTTACACCATCGAGAACCGCTGCGGCACTGCCAGCCGATTCAGTACAGCCAGCGGCTCGCCACAGCCACACAATACGGCCAGCGCGGTTCAGACCATCACGATCCACGGCTTGGCCAACGGCACCCACTGTGACGTGCGGGTAGCGGCCAACAGCTACTACGACGCCGACCGCAACAACTTTCGGAGCTTCAACGAACCGATACTGACCAGCCCCTGGGCACAAGGTTTCGGCACCCCCGCAACTTTGCCGTTCGCACCAACAAACGTAATGGTCACCACTGCTCACGAATCCCTGCAAGCCTCCTGGGCACCCCCCACCAACGACGGAGGCAGCGACATCACCGGATACAAGCTGACCTGGTCCGCTGGTATCCCAGCCTCAGTCATCATCGGCAACCGCACGACCTACACGATCACCGGCTTGGACAACCGCTTCGCCTACACCGTAAGCGTCAAGACGATCACCGATGTGGGCGAAAGCACAGCGGCGTTCGCCAGCGGCGACACGCAACCCCGCGCCGTGCCCGCAACGCCCCGGAACGTTCAAGTCAACACAGCACCGCTGCTGATCAACGGCAATACCAACGTCAACGCCGGCTCCAGCCTGGTAGTCACCTGGGATGCACCGCAGCCCAACGGCACCAACCCGGTCGACGGCTATGTCGTACAGCGGCGCGACTCCCTCATCTCCTCCACAACTCCGGGCGTCAATCCGATACCAGCAGGCCAATGGTTCAGCACAGGCGTAGGAACCGTGGATGTCATCAACAGGACCGTGACCATCGCAGGTCTCCAGACAGGCAGGTCCTACGACATCCGAGTCCAAGCGACCAACGACCACGACAGCAACACCGGCACGACCTCAATAGGTGGCCCATGGGCCATGGGATCGGGGACTCCGGCAACCGCGCCCGCCGCAGTCACGCCGACACTCGAACCCGGGCACACATCGATAATCGCGTCATGGATCCCACCCGCCGACAACGGCAGCGACATCACCCACTACCTCATCAGGTATGCCGAGAACCTGACAGGCAATGAGCCCTACAGCACCGACATCCGCGTCAACGCACCCGCCACACGCGCCCGGATCACGGGACTCAAAGTTGGTGTGCCCTATGTCGTGCAGGTCCAAGCCGTCAACGCCATCGGCACCGGACCGAACCCGGCGGGCGAGATCCAAACCACCACAGGCCTCTTCCCAGACGCTCCAACTTCAGTCAGAGCAGTACCCACACCGAACGGCAACGGGAGCACCCTGACCGTGACCTGGAACAGAGTCACCCGGACCAACGGCGCAGGCCCCGTGAGCAGCTACATCGTGGAAACCCTCGACGTGACGAACCCCGGCAACACCTGGATCCCGACACTCGGCATCGACGGCAATACCACAACGGCAGTCGTCAACGTCATCATCGGCAGAACCTATCTGGTGAGGGTGAAGGCGGTCGCACTCAACACCGGCATCTCGGGCTACATCGACGCTCCGGTCAAGGCAGCGGGTTCCCCACCCACACCAGCGCTCCTCGCCGCCACCCTCGCCACCGACGCCAGAACAATCAAGGTGGTCTGGACCGCCGTCTCCCCAGGCACACCGAGCGACATCATCAGCTACACCGTCAGCTGGTTCTCTACCACAGACCCCGTGCACGGTGCCCGAGGCGCCGTGCTCATCACCAGCAACACCCGCGGGACCTACTCCATACACGGCCTTCCCTCCGGCTCCTACACCGTGCAAGTCGTGGCAACCAACCACATCGGCAACAGCCCCCCTCGCACTGCCAACATATTCATCCCAGCCCGTTCCTAACCCCCCGCCGGGCGAACCCCGGATCTGTTCGCGTGCCGTCGCGTACGAGCACTATGGACACGGGCCTAATGATCGGCGCTGGGGCCACTCAAGCAGAAAGAAGACAAGGTACTCAGCGTCCAGCTTCCTCGGTGGTTGCCTAGGTCAACTCGCCACCGAAGGCGTCATCTCGACCCGCCGGCACCACACCACCACCGGCTACTGGTCATACCTCCCCGAAGTAACCCACGCAGCCGGCATCCCCGCACCCCCCGAGGACAATTTCCTCAGCTGGCAAACCTACGCCACCCAAGAGGGCCTCGATCCGACCCGCTGGACGCTGGACGACTGACTACTGTCAGCCGATTAGTGCTGCCAAACGCTCCGGGCAGTGCCGCGGCGAGCGGCGTTGGCATACTCCGCCGGGGGACGTTCGGCGTCGACCTCAGGTTCAGGGATGATGGGCCTGGTCACCGGGTCCTCCGTATGCGTTGGGTGGTCATGGTGTGAAGTCTGGTGGCGGTCGGTTGTTGGTGGTTCTCGTGGGTTGCTAGTCCCTAAGGGTGAAGTACCCGTCGTGCATGGTGATGTGAAACGAAGCGAGGATGTCCATACCTAGCAGCACATCAAAATTCGGGTGGGTCGGCCGGGAGAAGCTGTACGTAGAGCTCCTTCAACGCGGAACAGGTCCCTGAGGTGCTGCTCCCCACGCTGATCCTGAGTCTGTACACGGGTGATTCAACGGGCTCCCCGCCGAGAGAGACGATATTTCTCCTGCCCACGGAGGTCGCACCGAGTGCGGTGGCAACCTTGGCCGAGACCATCGTAGCCTGAGCACCTGTATCAACCAGAGCTGTGAACGGATCGCTCTTCGGGCCGTCGGGCGGTACAGACAGCGTCGCTTCAACCATGATTCGGTCGTCGACGATCTCGACGTTGAACGTGGGCACGACGGGCGGTTTATGCCAGTGCTATCGACATCACGCCGAGTTGGACAGGTTTTTCGCCGACTGTGATGAGCGTGAACTGCCCAAGTCCGAAATCCTCGTAGCCGCGGCGGTAGGCTATTCCTGGGTCCTCGAACATGTCAATGATCTCTTCGTCGTGCATGAGGAGGGTCTTGCCGAGATGGGTCTGTTCCATTTCAGCTTGGAGTCCGTTGATGTAGGCCTCGTAGTTCTTTTGGATCTGCTCGTCGATGGTTCTCATGCTCGGGCGGAGACATCGATCATCGTCGCGACCGCTGCTGAAGAAACGGTAGGCGGATTCGCCATGGCTGATGCCCTCTCTCCTCTGGCGTGTGTCCATTGATCCTACATCCGTGTGGTGTCGCACCTCGGCATTGGTTACACGCTTTTTCGACTACGCCTCGAACGTTCAGCGGACCGTTGCCGCTCTTAGCAGATTTCGCGAACCTTTTCAGCCTGCTCTGCGTCCTGCTTCCTCCCAACTGGAACACTGGGGCGACGACATCCCCCTCCTGTGCGGCGTCAACTTCAATCCCGCTTGATGGACGAGAGACAGCGCGTTGAGGTCGTCTTTGGTAGCGACCTGGTCCCAAGAGAATGGAGGTAGGGAGTCCATGAGTTTGTGGGCCACATCCTCTCCGAGCGCTTCGATCAAACTGTTGAGGAGCTCGAAACGCTCCCCCTCGCCTGCCGCCATGGCAAGTTCCCTTCGTTGTAGTCGCTTGTGATGGGAAGTTGTCGCCATTGCGCAGCGAGTACCCCGTACCGTATCACCCGGAATGTGGTTGGCTGCTGTTGGTCTGATTCGATTGTCTCTGGATGGCTTTGATGATACGGTGATGCCCGTAAGCCACTTCCCCCCTGACATCACGAATTGGATGGAGACCAGAGTGGCCCTGACAGAACAGCAGCGAGCCGAGATCTACAACAGCCTTGCCGACAAGATAGGTCAACAGGAAGCGGAGTTCCTTATGGCACAGCAACCACTTGGAGGATGGGAGCAGTTGGCGACAAAACGTGATCTGGCAGACCTCGAGACCAAGACACAGGCCGGGTTCGTCGCACTCAATGCCAAGATGGACGTCCAGTTCGCGCAACTCCGCGAACAACTCGCTGAGCAGTTCGCGTCGGTTGACAGCAGGTTCGCGGAGTTGTCGGACAAACGCAGCCGAGATGTCTGGGGGTTCGTTGTGGCGACCGTCTCCATCTGCGGCTCGGTCTTTTTGGCGGCCTGGCAGTTCGCACCAGCCTGAACGACGCATCCCTGGCCGCTGAGGCGTTCCATCACCCTCGTCGGCAATAACCGAACGGCCTGATCGCGAACTGTGTTGAACAGCATGAGTATTATGCCGTATTTATATGTTTATTGTGCTGTATTTATTGATGCAGCTATTAGAATCCTGTCTCTTGTGTCTTGGCGGTCTAGCGGGCTTCGACTCGTCCCCATGGCGGTGGCCTGTGTCGTCGTAGCCAGTCTCGGGTTGGCAACGGCCACATCGAGCGCGCAGACCGGCGGTGAGACCTGTCCCTCCGGCGAGGGCCCGTTGCCGTACAGCGATGTTCCAGAAACGCACTTCGCATTCAACGACATCCGCTGTCTGCTGGAACTGGAGATCACACAGACGACCGGCAGCCTGTTCCAACCCGACGAAAACGTGACGCGCGCCCAGATGGCTTCGTTCATGGCACGTACCTACAGAGCGGTCACGGGCACAGACGCAGCCGTGGTCGAGACGCCGTTCACCGACGTGCCGACAGACCACTGGGCCGCCGACAGCATTGCCCGCATCTACGGACTCGGCATCACCACCGGCACCAATGCCACAACATATACACCCGACGGCACTGTGTCGCGCGGCCACATCGCCGTCTTCCTGTCACGCCTCTACGAGGCCGTGGCAGGCAGCAGCGCACCGGCGCCACCAGCCGAATTCACCGACATCGGCGATCGCAGCGGCGACGAACAAGCCGCTATCGCGCAGATCCTCGCCCTGGGGATCACAACCGGCACTTCCCCCACGGAATACTCACCGAGCGACAACGCCACCCGAGCCCAGACGGCTTCGTTCACCGCACGCATGTATCGGCTGCTTGATGCCCTACCCCCCGAGGTTGTCCCTCCCGAGGTTGTCCCTCCTGAGGTTGTCCCTCCTGAGGTTGTCCCTCCTGAGGTTGTCCCTCCCGAGGTTGTCCCTCCTGAGGTTGTCCCTCCCGAGGTTGTCCCTCCCGAGGTTGTCCCTCCCGAGGTTGTCCCTCCCGAGGTTGTCCCTCCCGAGGTTGTCCCTCCCGAGGTTGTCCCTCCCGAGGTTGTCCCTCCCGAGGTTGTCCCTCCCGAGGTTGTCCCTCCCGAGGTTGTCCCTCCCGAGGTGGTCCCTCCTCAAGCTCCGATCCGTGTGCAAGCAGCTATAATTGGCGAGGACGGAAATGCGCTCGAGGTCGAATGGTCACCCCCCCTCGACGGCGGCACTGAAGCCGTTACGCACTACGTAGTCCAATGGAAGTCTGGCAACAGCGCTTACTCCACTGACAAGCAGCTGTCTGTTGACGGCACCTCAGCCAACTTTGGACCCCTCACCAGAGGCACCCGATACACCTTCCGTGTCGCCGCGGTCAGCGATGCAGGCATCGGCGACTGGTCCAACGAAGCGTCGGCTGTCCCAGCCTCCGTTCCAGGGTTGGTTCGCTCATTCAGAGTAGCGGCCGCCAACGAGTCGCTGAAGCTCAGCTGGGCACCCCCGAGCAACAGCGGCGGAAGCCCGATCATCGGCTATGCGGTCCGCTGGGCTGTAGGCCGTGATGCCCGCCAACAGTTCGACATCGACGATGCCGACGCCAGATCGCACATCATCACTGGTCTGGAGAACGGAGCACGATATTCCGTGACAATCCAAGCCGTGAACGCCGCCGGAGCCGGCACAGTCACCCATCTGGGCTCAGGCACGATACCAGCAACCGTCTCACCGACTGCCTTAGCACCGAGCGCGCCGCGCAACCTCAGGGCCACTGGAACTGACGGAGGGTTGACTGTTACCTGGTTGGCACCCGCAGACAACGGCGGAACGACTCTGCTCGATTACACGATTGAACGCAGATGTGGATCCGACCGTTCCTGGGGCGACACCGTAACGCACACACCCACACCCGCTGAGGGGCATGTAAAACTCCTGCCTCTCGAAGGCGACGAGCCTTTGACCAACGGAGATCCCTGCCTGATCAGGGTTCGGGCGAACGGCTATCACGACGCAGACGACAGCGGCGATCAGCAAATCGACGACGAACCAACGCTCAGAAGTCGCTGGGTCTTGGCACGAGGCACCCCGGATAGCGAGCCGAGCGCGCCCACAAACGTTGCGATCAAAAGCACCCACGAATCCCTTCAAGTCACATGGACAGGAGTCCCGGCCACCGCAGATGGTGGCAGCCCCATCACCGGATACAAAGTGTCATGGGCCTCCGGCGGACCCCTCGGTGAGGTCGAAGTCTCTCGCAGCCGGAGGTCCTACACGATCACCGGATTGTTCAATAGTTTTGACTACAGGGTGACGGTCCAAGCCGTCAATGCCCGAGGCGAAAGCGACCTTCCGGCAGACGCCGTAGCCGGCGATGGATCCCTCGTTGACGCGGTAGCCGAAGGCTCCCCTGAACCTGTGCCCGCCACACCGACAAATGTATGGGGAAGCGTTCCGCCGTTGACCCTTCCCAACGGAGATCCCTACCCCGACCACGGCGAAACACTGATCGCGACCTGGGATGCCCCTACACCCAACGGCACAGGCGAAGTGAACGGCTACGTCGTTGAAGTTCGTCAATCAGGAGGAGATGACACTGATTGGGATCAAGACCCCGTCGGTGAGATCGACATCGAAAACAGGACCGTGACCATCACAGGGTTGACCACAGGCAGGTCCTACGACATCCGCGTCGTGGCCACAAATGCAGTGCCCGGACCCCCGCCAACAGGAGGCTTCGGACCGTACGGCTATGGCTTTGGAATACCGGCCACCGTACCCGACGCCGTGACCTGGATCGATGTCGAAAGCGGCTACAGGTCACTGAACGTCGCTTGGCTCCCGCCCGACGACATGGCTCGCCCCATCACTCACTACGTGGTGCGGTATGCAATCGCCTTACCAGTCTGGTCGCCATACACCGAGATCCAAGTCGACGCATCACAGACCATCCTCTCCCTCACCGGCCTGTGCCCCAACTCAGATTCCGGGTTTGGACTCTGTGGAGATACCGGCTATGTCGTGTGGGTCCGAGCTGTGAACAGCGTCGGCGAAGGCGCAAACTCACCCGAACAATATGCAGATACCCGCGGTATACCGTCGGCCCCCAGATCAGTCACGGTAAGCCCGACGCCTGGCGGTAACGGCACAACCCTGGATCTGTCATGGTCCGCGGTCCCAGCAACGGCATCCAATGGCGGTGGCCCGATCACCGGATACCGAGCGGAATACCGTGTTACCGCCCCGGCCGCTGCCGCAGCTGCTTTTACTAGAACCAACATCAACAACATCGGCTGGGCAGTCGCAGACGCCGACGCAGACACCGCCGGCATCCAAGACTTTCCCGCCGACGCCACAAACGGCACGATCGGAGGGCTTGTCAAAAGCTACAAATATGAGGTACGGATTCGAGCATTCACAAATTATGTCGATGGCAGCGCCGGCTACTCCGACCCAACCGTCCTTGCAGGCGTGCCAGTCGTAGAAAAAGACAGCCAAGGGGTCCTGACCGATGAGAATGACCGCGATGTCACCCTCGACCCGATGGTGGCGCTCGACCCAGACGACAACTCCACGCTCAACGTGACGTGGACCAGCGTCGAAGCAACCGACACCGAAAGCACAATCACCGGCTACCGAGTGAGATGGTTCCCAATTCTTGGCGGCGACATCGGCGCAACCGGCAGCGCCGACATCCCCGTCAAATCGGCAAGCGAATTCTCCATCACTGATCTAGCCCACGGCACCTACCTAGTGGTCGTCTCCGCGATCAACCCCATCGGACAAAGCGTCGAAATCATCGCCCAGTCAACCGACACCGACACCTCCACCATCGACGTCCCCAACCCCTGACCCCGCCCGTGACCGCGGCCTTCGGATAGACGCGGCAGAGATGTATGGCTTTCAAGCACCCTTTGTTCTGAATGTTGAGCGCGTAGGAGGTAGATTCGACTGCAGTTGGCGAAACGCGAGAAGCCAACGCCAGAACGGAGCAGCGATGAGATCAGCAGTCACCGACAAAAAAGCGCTGGCACTGAAGTCACATCGATCAACTCGGTCAAACCTGCTTCGCCTCATGCGAGCAGCGATCGCCCTCATCATGCTCGCCAGCACAGTCGGACTATCTACAGCCACAGCCACCGCCCAAATCGACGTCGAAACCGACACCGAAGAAACCGACACCGAAGAAACCGACACCGAAGAAACCGACACCGAAGAAACCGACACCGAAGAAACCGACACCGAAGAAACCGACACTGAAGAAACCGACACTGAAGAAACCGACACTGAAGAAACCGACACTGAAGAAACCGACACCACCCAAACCCGGGTCACCTGCCCATCCGACACAGGCACGCTGCCGTTCACCGACGTCGATC
This sequence comes from Candidatus Aldehydirespiratoraceae bacterium, assembly GCA_965198315.1. GTDB lineage: Bacteria > Actinomycetota > Acidimicrobiia > Acidimicrobiales > Aldehydirespiratoraceae > VXYK01. The sequence goes on from OZ240616.1 coordinate 578,294, forward strand.
CCAACAGCTTCGCCTTCAACGACATCCGCTGCCTACTAGAACTCGGCATCACTCAACCGTCAGACAACCGTTACCGCCCACTTGACGAAGTAACCCGCGAAGAAATGGCCGCATTCATGGCGCGCACCTATCGCCAAGTGACCCGAAGCCCCGCAGAAATCGTCGAGACGCCCTTCACCGATGTACCCGAAGACTCCTTCGCCATCAACGACATCGGCCGCATCTACGGACTCGGCATCACCAAGGGCACCACCACCACCACGTACTCGCCCAGAAGCGCCGTGCTTCGATCACACATGGCCTTGTTCCTAGCGCGCCTTTACAAAGCAGTAACCGGCGTCGACGCGCCAGTCGTCAACACCGACTTCACCGACATCGGCCGCCGCTCGCCAGAACAGCAACAAGCAATCGCTCAGATCTACGGCCTCGGAGTCACCACCGGCACCACACCAACCACATTCTCACCCAGAGCCGGAGTGACACGCGAACAAATGGCAGCGTTCATTGCCCGCTTGTATCGCACTCTCAACAACACCACCGCCGAAGCCCCCAGCGGTCTCACGACCGAGCCCACCGGCGATGACGGCACCGAACTGACCGTTGCCTGGGAAGGCCCCAGCTTCACCGGAGGCAACACAGTCACCGGCTACGTCGTGCAATGGAAATCCGGCGACGAAGACTACGCCACAACTCGTCAACAAAGCTCCAGGGTCACAACAACTAAAATCCCCGGCCTCACCAGAGGAACCGAATACAGGCTCAGAGTCGCCGCCTCAAACGCCGGAGGCAACGGACCATGGTCGGTTGAAACAACCGGCACCCCGTCCGTCGCACCAGGACTAGTCAGCAACTTCAACGTCGAATCCGGCAACATGAAACTCACCCTTACCTGGGAACCACCCACCGACGACGGCGGCAGCGACATCACCGGCTACCTCGTCCAATGGACCCCCAACCGCCGAGTCAAACCCCTCGAGTTCTTGATCGACGACGCGGCTCAACGCAGCCACACCATCACCGGCCTGCAAAACACCACCGCAGCCAACCCTTCGGCGTATTATGTCTGGATCACCGCCATCAACGCCTACGGCCAAGGCTCACTAACTCCAGTGCCCAACGGCAGACCAATCAGCCCCAGCACCGTAGGCGCCGACCTCCCCTCAGAACTCACTGTCAGACCCTCTGACACATCAGGTACAGAACTAATCGCCGAATGGCGAGCCCCGCGAGACGCCGACGGCGAACCCGTTGAGAGTTACCGAGTCGAACGCAACTGCGCGACCAGCAGCGGCAGCGGCGGCAGCACCGGCTGGATCACCACCGGGATTCCCGGCAATCCAGCGGGCCAAGTGGACGTGCCCAATGCTCCAACCGAGAAATACTTGATCACCATCACCGGCCTCGAAAACGGCCAACCCTGCGACATACGAGTACGAGCAGTCAACGCCAAGACCAGCTCCACCGGTCCCTGGCGCTGGGCCTCAGCAACAGCCACCCCGGTACAAATAGCAGGGCCTCCCAGCCTGGAAACAACCGGAGTGGTGTCAGCCCATGAAGCCCTGCAAGTCACCTGGACCCCACCCGCCGACACAGGCGGCGGCATTATCACCGGCTACGAAATCACCTACTTGTCGGGCGGAAGACCCGAACAAATCAACGTAACTGGCGCGGTCACTTCAACCACTATCACCGGACTCACCAACGGCTTCAGCTACACCGTGTCGGTCAAAGCCATATCTGGCTCGGGCAAGAGTCAACCCTCATCTGAAGTAACCGCAATGCCAAAGGCTGTGCCCCCCGCCCCACGCAACATCACGGCGGGCCCGCCGCCAGCAGTTGACACCAGCGGCACCGCAGTCGTAGTCGACCCCGAATCGCTGCTAGTCACCTGGGACCCACCCGCCAACAACGGCACCAACCCCGTACTCGGCTATGTCGTGGAATACCGCGAATCCTTCGTGCCCCGAAGCTCACCAGACGCCAACGACGGAGTACGCGCCGGAGACTGGACAGAAGTCACCCTCACAGCCGCTCAGATCAACAGCCGAACAGTCACCATCACCGAACTCAAAGACCGCCGCAGTGGCTCCGCTACCGGACGAGGCGTCTCCTTTGACGTTCGAGTCCGAGCAACCAACGACCACGACGGCGACGGTTCCACAGACAACCCGACTCCAACCGAAGGTGGCCCCTGGGCAATAACCTCGGCAACCCCAGCAACCCAACCCGGCAGCATCGGTGCCGACGAAGTCGAATCCGAAGCCAACATCGATATCGAGCCCGGATTCAAGTTGTTGACCGTGACCTGGAACCCGCCAGACGACGGCGGCACTCCCATCACCCACTACCTGCTCAACTACGCAGAAGGCGACACCGGCCAATTCGAAACCGACATCAGAATCGACGCCCCGGCCCACCGCCACACCATCACCGGACTCGACGACGGCACCACCTACTTCGTAGCGATCCGCGCCGTCAACGCCATCGGAACGGGCCAATACAGCCACGAAATCAGCGGATACACCTCAGCGGTGCCGCCCGCACCCGGCACTGTCACCGCAATCGCGCCAAGAGTCAACAGCGACGGCACGCCTGGCAACGGCACAGAGCTGACGGTCACCTGGTCCCCCGTCACGCGAACAAACGGCGGACCCCCGATCACCGGCTACAAAGTGCAATACCGCCGACTCGCCGACCCCGACAAACCGGTACCAGATGCCCGCTATTCAGCACACGTCTGGAACATCGTCGACGGCGACAGCGAAACCGCCGCCACCGACTTCCCGCTGGGTGCGTTGACCGCACAGGTCCAGGGCCTGGAAGAAGGAGCTAGTTACCAAGTACGGGTCCAAACCGTGACTCGCTCCGGATTCGTGGGCACCTCGGGGTATGCCCCCATCGTCAAGACCGCAGGCGTACCAACCAGCGTGTCGATCGTTGGCGTACGGATCAACGACGCACCCACAAACGAACCCGACAGCACCAAGATCATCACCTGGGAGGCAAGCGGACAAGGACTGGAAGGCGATACCAGCTACAAGATTCGGTGGTTCCCCTCCGAAGCCGGCGCCCCCGGTAGCAGCGGTAGCGCCACAGTCGGTATAGGTACCCACAGCTACACGGTTACCGACCTAACGCCCGGCACCTACGTCGCCAAAGTCAGTGCCTGCAACGCCATCGGCTGCACCTTCGAAGTGCTGTCCAGCTACGACACCAGCACCCGCTCCGGCGACACCGCCACCGTCCCCTGACCCCCACAGGTTCTAGCGCGTTGAGTGGAACAGTCCGGCCGGTACACGTTTTGGTACGTGTTTTGCTACCGTGTGTGCATGAGCTACGCACGCGAAGTGTTTGCGAATGCTCCTCTGGCCTTCGTAGCTTGTGAAATCCGCTTCCCTCTAGCGCCGAAACTCACCGGAGGCGGATCACTCGAATCGTTGACCGAGGTCTTCGCCGACACCCTCCCAATCCCTGAGATCGTAACCTTCAGCCCAATACCTGAAATGGACGCGTCGGGCGACTCGGAGCGACAGCTACGGTTTCTCAACAAGGAGCGGACGACTTCGGTTTCCGTGACACGGGACTCGCTCGCGGTGGAGACAACCGATTACGGGGAGTGGGAAGACTTCAAGCCACTTGTACTAGAGGCTGTCCGAGCTGTAGGGGATTCAGTGAAGATAGTCGGGGCCGAACGGGTCGGCCTTCGCTACATTGACGAGATTCGGATTCCCGACAAAATCACCGATGTGTCGGGATGGTCAGGATGGATCAACAATGATGTGCTCAGCCACCTTGATCCGATCACGGGTTATACGCCCGAGTCGTTCCAGACGGTCATCGAACTCAGCGGACCAAACGGTCAGATAATTGTTCGCTATGCAGCCCTGGACGGCGTGGGAGTCGTGTCCAACCAGCCGTTGAAGCGCCGGTCTCAGACGACCGACGGCCCGTTCTTCGTGATCGACACCGATTCCTACCGTGATACGCCCGGTAAGGAGATGCTCAGCTTCACTACAGGAGAGCTAGCCCCGGTTCTCGATGAACTGCATGAACCAGTAGGAATGATGTTCCAAAACGCCATAACTGACAAATCACGAGAGTTGTTCCGAGGAGAAGCATGACCACACCGCAAGCCCAGACATCCACCCGGTCAACACAACTTGAACTCGACGCGTACGAGCACGACTCGACCGCCCAGCACGCGTCCGCGATCGCGGAGCTTACAGATACATACGGAGGACTCACCAGTAAGGTCCGTCTTCTCTCCAAAGACGTTGAGGGTGGCCGTCGTATAGTCCGTTCGCTGGACCTTGATGAACGCACATCAGTCAAATCTCGACTATCGCCAGATCTGTTGCTCGAGGAACTCTCTACGGACCGCGGGCTCGGATGGTCCGAAATCGCCCGACTCTGCGGGGTCTCGGTATCAGCGGTCCGCAAGTGGAGAGCAGGTGAGTCGATGTCATCCGATAGTCGCCGCTCCCTGGCCCGCCTGGCAAGCTTCTTGGACATGCTCGAAGACGTTGGTCCGGTGGGCGAGCCCGCCGGTTGGCTGAATATGCGCCTGTCAGATCAATCCACGGTGACCGCGGCGGACCTCTATATTGCGGGACATACACAAGACCTGCTTGAACATGCGCAAGGGCATCTGGAAGTCGAACAACTGCTTGACCGCTGCGCACCGGACTGGCGCACTTCTTCCCGCTCGGAATGGAAGATCGTTGAACTTCCCGACGGTGAACGAGCCCTGACGCGGCGCGAGTGACGGAATTGCTTTGGCAGAACTCGCTGCGCCAGAAAACCCTGAAGACCTGTGGCTCGCCACCGGGCCTGCTGACGTGCCTCCACACCGGATGCTCATGCAAGGCGATGTAATCGTGACATGCGACGGCCCTGTATGCGTAGTGTCGCACCCCTGTTCAATGCGTAAGGGTCCTGAGTTGCGCGACACGCAGATCGTTGCCCCGATTCGGGATCATCATGGTGGTTGGAAAGGCCACTATGACTGGATGCCGCTGCCGTGTGTGCAATTCCCCGATATGGCGAACCCGGCCGCTTGCATTCGTACCGATGGCACCATCATCTGCTGGGGATCCAACCAGTTCGGGCAAGCCAGAGGGGTCATCGACGTGCCCGAGGGTTCGTTCCAAACCGTCTCCGCCGGTCCGGCCCATTCCTGCGGGTTGCGTACCGATGGCACCATCCATTGCTGGGGAACGAACGACTTCGGGCAAACCGACGCGCCTCGTGGTTCGTTCCAAGCGGTCTCCGCCGGTTCGACGCATTCCTGCGGGTTGCGTACCGATGGCACCATCCGTTGCTGGGGCTCCAACAAGGGTGGTGGAACCGAGGTGCCAATCAGCTGGTAGCCATCCCGTTTGAGCCTCACAAGCAGGCCTTATTCGGTGAGGGGATCGCCGGTGGCTAGAGCCTTGAGGTGGTCGAGGTCTTTTTGGGAAAGCATGCCGATCACCGCGCGGACCGGCTTGTTCGGGCCGGTGACCTCACGAAGTGCACGATCCCCGGAACTGTTGGGCGCCGGACGGTCGGTCGTCAACAGAACCAGGCGTGTGCTCGGATCGCTTGAATGCAACACAGAGGCCTTACCGAGCGCCTTCCACAGAGTGTCGGTACGGCGAAGCCCCGGCCGCTGAGTCACACTGAACGCCCCCGACACATCAAACAACCACGGCCGGCCCTGCTCATCGAGAGCCTCGAAATTTATCTCCACGCCACCAGGCCCCGAAACCTTGGTTCGGATATCGCTGAAACCATGAGAAAGCAGAACCGCGTAGGCCATCTCTTGTGCCTTGCGCCCCTGACGGCCTGCGCGAGCCTGGTAATCCTCGTCGTCATTCGCCGGTACCGTACGCCCGCTCGGAGATCTCATCGCATCCCCCAACTCCTCAGCGAAGCTCAGCTGACGACTCCGGCCAACCGAACGAGGAACCGTGACTGGCCACTCAAGCGCCTCGGGGGGCTTGGCAAGCTCCTCGAGCTCAGCGGCAATACGCTCCTCCGCCGTGGCGATGTAGGCAGCGTCGGTATCGAACCCGACGTAATGACGACCCGTGCGCAACGCAGCCACCGCCGTCGTCCCCGCACCCATGAACGGGTCCAACACCAGATCACCCCGATACGTGTAGAGCTCAATCAGACGCTTCGGCAGCTCCACCGGGAACGGCGCAGGATGACCAACACGGGTCGCCGAAGCAGGCGGGATCTCCCAGATATCGGTCGTCGCCTCCATGAACTCCTCAACCGGCGCAGTCGCCTCCGAAGGCAACCCCTGATCAGCTCGCTGAGCCACCGGTCGGGCCCGGTCCAAGCGCCCCTTCGAAGCAATCACAACCCGCTCAGTGAGGTCACGCAAAACCGGGTTCGCCGGCCCCCGAAAACTCCCCCAAGCACAGTTCCCCGCCGCGCCCCGAGCCTTCACCCAAATCACCTCACCCCGCAACAACAAACGCAAACGATCCTGCAGGATCTGCACCACATCCGCCGACAACGAACGATACGGACGACGCCCCAGATTGGCGATATTCACCGCAATACGCCCACCCGGCTCCAACTTGCGCACACACTCCGCAAACACGTCTTCCAACATGCGCAAGTACGCCAGATAGTCGGCCGGTACATGCCCCTCGCCCAACGCCTCCTCGTACTCCTTGCCCGCAAAATACGGCGGTGAGGTGACCACCAACGCCACGGAATTGTCGGACACATCCCCGCACCCGTCCATATCACGGGCGTCACCCACCCAAAGATGATCACGACACGAATGCTCGGCAATGCTGTCGTCGTCGCTGATCTCCGGCGCCGGGAAGCGCTCATAGAACGCCGAGGCGTCATGTCCTTCACGCCGCCCAACCCCGAAGCTCGATGTAGACGTACCACTCCTGCGCCGATCCGGGCCACTCATGAGCCACCGACCTGCCACAGACAGCCCACAACACCGCGCGCCACTAAACGCAAGCCACCTGCACTCATATCTCCAAACTACAACGCCCGTATGACACCACGCGACACCCCCGCCCCGGTCGACGCCAAAAACTCAAAACCTAAGGCAACCAGAGAGTCACAGGGCCGAGTTGACGACCGTCACGCGCCTCAACCAACGACAACTGCTGACCGCCAGACCCCCACAGCACAACGCCGTCACGCTGAACCGGGAAACGTAGCTCCCAATTCTGCTCAGTAACAACCACCGCACCGACGGGAATCGGATCACCCGACACACCCCCAACCACACGATCCCCCAAGTAATAGCGTTGCAGATGCGGCGACCCGAAAACGTAGACAGCCCTGTCACCGAAACCCTCAGCCTCGAGAACCTCCCCAACCGCCGCATATCCCGCCGGCTGCAGAGTGACCCGGTCGACCACAGCATCGGCTGCGAACAAACCCACAATCCCGAAAGCCGCGACCGCAGCCACCCGAGCCACCCGATCCCGTCTCGCCCACAACACCTGCGCGCCCACGACCGCCAACACGAACAAGAACGGCAACACCACCAACCGGTAATGCCGAAGCTGAATCGAAGACAAACAAAGAGCCGTCACAACCAACGCCGCCGTACCCGCTACCAACGCCACCTCCGGCTGACGCCAACGCGGCACCGACAACAACACAAGACCCACCAGAACAGCGCTCAACAACAGACCGTCGGCATCAAGATGATGCCAGAATGGAGTCCACCAAGGCGGATTGTCATACACCGCACCAGCCACATACTGCCGATGACCCGCCTCCATATGAGCCGTGGTCGCATTCCACAATCCAACCCACGCCTCATTCGCCGCACGCCCGTACGGCGCATAAGCAGCAGCCCAAGTGACCAACGACGCGCCCGCAGCCACAGCGCCCTGATACAAACTGAGCCGCGAACGCCGGGTGAACCAAAGCGCCACAACAATAGGCGGCCCAACCAGAGAACCCGTCAACTTGGTAGCCGTGGCAAGACCCACAAACACGCCCACGGCAACGACCCAACGCCATCGCTCGTCGGACAAGGCCCTCACACCCGCCCAAACCGCCGCCACCATGAACATCGTTGTGATCGACTCAAGAAACGCCACTGTCTCGGGCCGGTCAATGATCGTGGCGACCTCGCCGGCACTCAACGACTGCGGCAGACAAGCCCACGCCAACGCAGCAAGCGCAGCAACGTTTCGACCCGCCAGACGCGACACCAACAACCAAACCAAAAAAGTGGTCACCACACCAGCAGCCAACGAAGCCAGCCGAGCCGACGGAATCCCCTCCCCAAACAACAACTGAGCAACCCCGAACGCGTAAGTCGCGACCGGCGGATGCTCCAAAGTGTGATTCAGGTCGCCGTCGAGATACCGCCGCCCAACCGCCACATACAGCGGCTCGTCATAGTGCGGGGTCGGCACATCGAGCCGCCAAAGCCCCAACAACAGCGTCGCCCCCGCCGCCCCGACCCCCGGCCAGTGCTTCCTCACCCTCTCCAAACACACACCCCACGACACACCCCCCAACATACCCGCCGCCCCACGGCCCTGAACGTGTTAGACCCTTCACGCCGGCGGTGGTAGACACCTTGTGACCACGGGAGACGAAGGAGGGCCGGGTGAAGGTTGAAACGTTTGAAACCTTCGTGGTCGGCAATCCGCCGCCCTCGTTCAACTGGCACCACGGCTACGTCATCCCGCCCTCAGGCCCCGGCCTCGGCGCCGACCTCAACGAAGAAGTCGCCCGCGCCAACCCCTACACAGACCCCCACCTCCACCTAGAACCCCAAGAACACCCTCACCCCTCCCAGTGATCAGCGACCAGAAGACCAGAAGGCCAGAAGGCCGCTAGCAGCTAGGAGCGGTTGTAACGGACGAAGACGGGGCGGTTGGGGTCTGAGCGATCGGGGTCGTACCTGTAGCCGTCCTCGGTGAACTCCGTCAGGGCCCTCGGTGACCGAACCCGATTGCGGATAATCCAACCGGACATCGACCCCCGGGCTCGCTTGGCGAAGAAACTCACGATCTTCGGCTCGGCCCCATTCTTGGAATCCAAAAACACCGGACTGACCAGGCGCGCATCCAGCTGCTTCGTGTTGACAGCGCCAAAATACTCGTTTGAAGCCAAGTTGATCAGAGCACTCGCACCAGGACTCGCCTCAATATCGGCGTTGAGCACATCGGTGATCGAGTCGCCCCAAAAGCCGTAAAGATCCTTGCCGCGAGCAGTAGCAACCCTGCTACCCATCTCCAGCCGATAAGGCTGCATCAGATCAAGCGGACGAAGCACCCCATAAAGGCCCGACAAGATCCGCAGCGTCTTCTGGGCATGCGTGAAGTCACGTTCGCTGAACGTCTGTGGTTCCATGCCCATATAGACATCGCCGTTGAACGCCAGCACTGCAGGACGGGAATTCTTGGGAGTGAACGGAGTCTGGAAATCCTGGAAGCGCTCGTGATTGAGCTCCCCCAGCGAAGGCGAGATCGACATCAAAGTGCTGAGTTGTTGCGGCGACTTCTGCGCCATCACCTCGACCAACTCTCGGCTGCGATCCAGCAACCGCGGTTCGCTCCGTTTTTTGGTGGCCAGTTTCGACTCATAGTCCAGCGACTTCGCCGGAGAAACAACGATCAACACACCATTGTTTCTACCCCAAAACCCCCACGATTGCCACCACCGCGGGGGTCAGGTCGCCGAGATAGGGCGACGGGGGGTGCCGAAGGGTTCGGGGGCAACGACCACAGAGCACACAACGCCGTCGATGTCGACAGCGAGACGCGTGCCGGGAGTGGTCGCTGAGCGGTGGACCAAAGCAATGCCGATGCCATGACCCAGTCGAGGAGACCAGATGGCGTTGCGCAGCTCGCCCACGACCTGCCCGTCCAACCTCACCGAACGGGGATGTTCCAGGGGCAGCGACGCAACCGAGCCCGAACCGTCGGTGAAAGAAACGTTGACCAAAGAGCGCTCGATGCCACGCTCAACCCGCTCCAGCAGAGCCGCCTTGCCGACGAAGTCGTATTCACCGTCAAGGTTCACCCACGCCCCAAGCCCCGCCTCGAACGGATCGGTCTGCGGATCGTTGTCGGACCCAAAAGACAGAAGACCGCTCTCGATACGTTCGGCCGCATTGGGCGCACCTGGCCCGATCCCGAACCGAGCACCAGCGGCCAGCACCCGGTCCCACAGCTCCACACCCCGAGACCCGTCCATCAAGAAGAGTTCAAAGCCGTTCTGCTTGCTCCAACCAGAACGACAAAGCACCAGACCAATTCCGTCGAGCTCCACGCCAACATGGTGAAAGAACCCCAGCGGACCAACGACTTCAGCACCGAACAGGTCAATCGCCAGATCTTCAGCCGACGGCCCCTGAATCGCCAGCGGCGAAACGTCAGGCTCAAAGACCCGCACATCGGCACCACGCTCCCCAGCCACCGCCTTGGCCCAGAACCCGAGGTCGCTGTCAGCGATCGAAAACCAGTAGCGGTCATCGGCCAGACACAACACCACCGGATCGTTGATGAGGTTGCCGTCGTGGTCACAGATCGGTGCGTACCGAGCCCGACCAGGTTTCAGGCCCGCCAGGTTGCGAGCAGAAAGGTACTGGGCGATGCGCGCAGCGTCGGGGCCGACAATCTCGATTTGGCGTTCGGCGGCCACGTCCCAGAGCGCCACCCGCTCAGTCAGCCGTCGATATTCTTCAGCCACATCACCGTACGACATCGGCATATACATGTGGTTGTAGATCGTGAAAGCGCTGACCCCGGCAGCCACCGTCGCGTCATAGTAGGGCGATTTTCGAACCCGTGGCCCCAACATGATCTCAGGCATCAAGCAGCATACGCACAGGTGGTTAGCCCCCGACCAACCACCGAAGACTATTGTTGGTCTGGTTGCCCGCCCACATGTGGTTTAGGCTCAAGCCATGGGGCTGATGATCTTGGTGAGCGGCGCTCGCGACAGATTGGAGCTATGGCTGTTCCTAGTCGCAGCGCTGCTGTTGACACTTTGGGAATGCCGAGAGCGCGGCTACCGACTCAAGATCACTTTGTGGTGGGTGAGCTTCGTGGCAATCACGCATGTGGTTGGGTATATAGTCTTGCGTCTTGTGCGTCCGCCCCAAAACGATTCGAAGTGACCAGCCCGATGAATGACTGGATTGCCAAACTCAAAAACTGGATGACTCCCCGCAAGGCGATATTCATCGTTGCCGGGCTGTTGGTTGTCGTGTTCGTGATCCGTGGCTGCTCGGGAGTCGACCTGAGTCGAGAGGAAGCCCTATCGATCGCCACAGCCGCCTTTGAGGCCGAGGATGACTATTTCGAGCCCGAGAAAACCGAAGCGAGAGTGTTGCGCCAAGGCATACCGACGCGGGCTGTGTGGATAGTTGTGTTCACCGTTGCCGATCCCGATGGGTCCCGCACCGATTTCCTCGGCCACGCAACGGTGAGGATCGACGCTGGTACCGGTGCCGTCATCGAGGTGGAGATCACCGAATCCGACAGCAGCTAGACAGCTGAAGACCTTAGCTGAACAGCTAAAAGTGCCATAAAGAGCACAGGTGACATTCGACACTTTGCTGCCTCTGTGCTAACGTCACCGATATCCGGCCATAAGGTCGGAATTAGCACGAAGAATTGGGGGTGTGCCTATGGACACGTCAGTAGTGTTCACAGAGGCCTATTACTTCTTCACCGTCGCGATCATGTGGTTGCTGCACGTGGGTTTCATGACCTACGAAGCCGGCGTAAGCCGCCGCAAGAACATCATGTCAACGGCAATGAAGAACATCATGACAATCGCGGTGGTCACACCGACGTTCTACTACCTCGGGTGGTGGGTCTACTTCTGTATGGAAGAAGGATTCTTGCCAACCACATCGCCAGACGGCACCGGGGGAGAAGGAGCGTATTTCTGCGGTGACGGCTACGGCGTTCCATGGGACGGCTCGATGGGACCCAACCTTGGCGACAACATTAGTGGGGTCTTCTGGGCCGCATTCGTGTTGTTCTCTTGGACGACAGGTTCGATCATGTCGGGCGCGGTGCTCGAACGCATCCGCATCTCGGCCTACCTGTGGCTGACCGCTCTAATGGGTGGTCTGGTCTGGGTGGTCGCGGCAGCCTGGGGCTGGAGCTACGGAGGTTGGATGACCATCCACTTCGGCTACCACGACTTCGCCGCATCAGGCGTGGTCCACGGCATCGCCGGAATCTTCGCCTTAGGCATAATCTTCAACTTAGGTCCCAGACTCGGCCGATACGACAGGAACGGAGGCACGCGAGCGTTCAAGCCGCACAACCTCCATCTGACGTTGATGGGCCTGATGATCATCTTCACGGCGTTCTACGCGTTCTACGCGGCTTGTCTAGCGATCACCGCCGACACCACGCCGGGTTGGGCAAACATCTACTTCAACCCAGCGACACTGTCAGCAATCACCTTCACGATCACGATGGGCTTCGCAGGCGGCTTCGCCGGCGGGTACATCTTCGCCAAGGGTGATCCGTTCTGGACACTGTCTGGTGGACTCGCCGGAGTCGTGGCAGTTTCGGCTGGCGCCGATATCTACAACCCGTCGCTGGTCCTGATTCTGGCGTTCTTCTCCGCCGGGCTTGCGTATGCCGCAGGCAACTGGATCGAGCAGAAAGCCCGCATCGACGACGCTGTTGGCGCAATATCAGTCCACGGCGTCATGGGCATGTGGGGCGTACTACTTGTCGGTATTGTCGCCGGGGGTTATCCGACCGGCGCAGCGCTGGTGGAAACCTCGTTCCTTGGTCAGCTCGTGGGTGTCGCAACCCTCTTCCCGTTGGCATTCCTCACCGGCTACATCGGTTCTGGAATCCTCAAGAAGCTGAACCTGCTGAGGGTCCCACCCGAAGTAGAGATCGAGGGCCTCGACATGGCAGAGTTCGAGACGGACTTCTATCCGGAGTTCGGCCGTGCCGCTGAACCGATCGTCAACGCCGACGGTTCCGAAGAGTCAGCCGAAGCCGTGCTACGAGCGGCCTACGCCGACCTCAAATAACGAGAGTGTCCGGTACATGGCTCCAGTTCATCGCAGCACTTGCACTCATGTACCTGGTGGTTGCCACCGCCGGGTACTGGGGGATTCGCAAGCGAAGACAACAGAAGTCAGATGGCCGAACCAACGACAACACGACCTGAATCAACGTTCACTTACCTAAGGAGAACTACATGAATACTTTTCCCTACGACAGTTGGGAAGCGGCTCTAGAAGCCGCTGACGGAACCACGGGCTACTTCACATGGGGACCGGGCGGAAATTTCGCCACGGTACTCATCACGCTCATCGCCATCGCCATCTCGGTGTCTGCGGCAGTCACAGTGACCAGGCGTGAAAACGCCCTGCTCACTGAGTCAGCAGAGCGCCTTGCTGGCAAGTACAACTCGAATATGGAGGGCTGAACATGGCCGGAAAACAAATTGAATTTGACGAGATGCAAGGCCATGACAAAGGCGTAGAGAGGGCGGTCGTCATCTTCTCGATTGCTTGCATCGTCTTCGTCGTCATCTGCATCCAGTTGGTCGGCGGCGCCTGACACCAGAAAGGCGCCTGACACCAGAAGGGGTAGGGGGTACAGTTCACGTTTATGTACCCCCTACAACCCCTCACCTCCGGCTAAGCCAATCGTGAGGCTTACCCGTCTACATTTGGCCCGGCTCTGCTTAGTGATCGCCGTTGTCTCCCTACTCCTTCCCTGGGAGACCGGCGGCGCTAAGACATCAACAGGCTTTGCCGTTGACGACGGCAAAGTCATCTTCCTTGCCCTGCTCATCACCCTGGTCTTGATTCAAGTCAAGTTCCGGCCGGCATGGACCGGTGCCGGCTTCGCCGTAGCGGTCAGCGGGCGAGCCATCCTCAACCTCTCCGACACCGGCCCCCCTGATGTCGGCATTGGTCCAGTGATTGTGGCTCTTGCTGCGCTCGCAGCGACAATGGTGATGTTGTGGGACCTGTTCTCTGCCGTATCCGCCTCTACCCCCTCCTCAGATGAGCATTAGTTCTGTATTGCCACGAGTGCTTGAGCCCGGCTTGTGGCTACTCGACCCGGGCACCGAGCGATATAGAGTAACCGGTGGCGGAGCCACCGCGTTGGCGCTCAACGCCGGAGACCGAATCGAAATCATCGACCCCGAAGGTCGCCAGCAATGCGAGCTGAGTGCCTTCGATGCTGACGGGGTGAGCGACCCGGGTCTACTGGGGGCTAGCGCAGCCGACACCAACTCAGGCAACGGAACCCGTACGATTCTGTCCGCCCCACTCACCGACGCTCGACGGGTCCGAGCTGGACTCGAACGACAAGGCATTGATCTCAGCCAAGCCCGACCCGCTCTGGTGTTCGAAGCTGATTCACGAGCGGACAGCAAAGCCAGTTTCACGGCGGTGCAATCAATAGCGGTGGTCGTAGCCGCCCCCGGCGGGCCGATGAACCCCCAAGACCAGAACCCGCCGACCGACCTCATCGTCTACATTTACCGCGCCTCGCTGCCCGAACCCGGCGAAATCTATCTACCCGCCCCACTAGCGGACCCAACAGACGACTTCACTGTCCAAGCCTCAACCGGGAAAGCCTACGAAGTGCGCAAAGGCGACTACTTCCAAGTGGTCGACGTAGAAGGCCGCCAATGCTCAGACTTTCAATGTTTCGCTGTCAGCGACCTTGAACAAGGCAGAGCCAACTGCCTCGACGGCACCATCACCCGAACCCTGATGGGTTCCACCTGCCCCGGCCCCGGGCTGTACTCCAAGTTCTACAACGCCGATATGCAACCCCTCGTTGAGGTTCTGCAAGACACCGTCGGGCGACACGACACCTTCAACACAGCCTGCAACTCCCGCTACTACGAAGAGATGGGATTCCCCGGCCACATCAACTGCACCGACAACATCAACACCGTCTGGTCCCCCTACGGTGTGGCGGCCCGGCGAGGCTGGGAAGCCATCAACTTCTTCTACAACACCCACGTTGACGACAACAACCAGATCTACTTCGATGAACCCTGGTCACGACCCGGCGACTACGTGCTGCTGCGAGCATTGGAAGATCTCGTGTGCGTGTCTACGGCCTGCCCATGTGACATCGACGCAGCCAACGGCTGGTACCCAACCGATATTCAAGTTCGCGTCTACCCCGCGAACAACATGTTCAAGAAAGCGACCGCATTCCGCATGACCGCCGACTCAGAAGCCGAACTCACCAAAGACACAGGCTTTCACCCTCGCACCGCTGCCCTCACCCGCAACTTCGGCGAATACAACGGCTACTGGCTCGCCAACTCCTTCCGCGATCACGGCGCCACCGAAGAGTACTGGGCCTGCCGACAAGCAGCCGCCGCCATCGACCTCTCGCCCCTGCGCAAATACGAAGTCGCAGGCCCCGACGCCGAACTGCTGATGCAAACCTGCGTCACCCGCAACATCCGCAAGCTCTCCGACGGCCAGGTCGTCTACACAGCCATGTGCTACGAAACCGGCGGCATGATCGACGACGGCACAGTCTTCCGCCTGAGCCGCGAGAACTTCCGTTGGATCGGCGGCAGCGACATCAGCGGTCTCTGGATACGCCAACAAGCACAAGAGCGCGGCCTGCGGGCCTGGGTCAAGGACTCCACCGACCAGCTCCACAACCTGCAAGTCCAAGGCCCCAACAGCCGCAAGATCCTCGAACAGATCATCTGGACACGCCCCGACCAGCCCAACGTCAACGAACTCGGATGGTTCCGCTTCGCCATCGCCCGCATCGGCGACCACAACGGCATATCGGTGCTCGTTTCCCGGACCGGGTACACCGGAGAGCTCGGCTTTGAGATCTTCTGCCACCCCAAAGATGCCACCGCGGTGTGGGATGCGATCTTCGCTGCCGGCGCCGAGCACGGCCTCGTGCCGATGGGTCTCGACGCGCTCGACATCCTCCGGATCGAAGCGGGCCTGATCTTCGCCGGTTACGAGTTCTGTGACCAGACCGACCCCTACGAAGCGGGTATCGGTTTCACCGTCCCGCTCAAAACCAAGGAAGACGACTTCATCGGAAGGGAAGCGCTGCTGAAACGCAGGGACAACCCGCAGCGCCGGCTAGTCGGCCTGGAACTTCAAGGCGGAGAACCCGCAGCGCTCGACGACGGTGTCTACGTGGGCCGAGCGCAGGTGGGCTCAATCACCAGTGGCACTATCTCTCCGACTCTGCGCAAGAACGTGGCGTTGTGTCGCATGGCCGTCGAATTTGCAGAGATCGGCACGCAGGTCGAAGTCGGCAAGATCGACGGTCACCAGAAACGCATCCCCGCAACCGTCGTTCAATTCCCCTTCTACGACCCCACCAAATCCCGAGTCCGCGACGTCGAAGCGCCCTGACCGGCCCTAAACCTCAGCGGCGCAGGACCTTGGGCACGACGGTGCCGAAATCGGACGGCAGCTTCACGATCGTTACACCACAGTCGCGCATGATCTCAACCTTCTCAGCGGCCGATTCCCCAACGGTGGAAACAATCGCACCCGCATGGCCCATGGTGCGCCCCTTGGGCGCGGTGAGACCGGCAATGTAACCCACCACCGGTTTGTGCATGTGCTCACGGGCGTAGACCGCGGCCTGCGCCTCCTGCAGCCCTCCGATCTCGCCGATCATCACTACCGCTTCGGTCTCGTTGTCGTTCTCGAAGCGCTTCAAGTGGTCGAGAAACGAACTCCCGTTGATGGGATCGCCACCGATGCCGACACTGGTGCTCACCCCGATGCCCACCGCCTTGAGCTGAGACGCCGCCTCGTAGCCGAGCGTTCCCGACCTGCTGACGATACCGATCGGACCCCGCTCGTAAATGTGCGAAGGCATGATGCCCATCATCGCTTTGCCCGGACTGATCACGCCCGCACAGTTGGGGCCTATCAAGCACATCCGTTTGGCGTGCAGGTAGCGGCGCAAATAGCGCTTCACGTTGATCATGTCCTGCACTGGGATGCCTTCGGTTATGCAAACGCAGTTCTCGATCCCGGCGTCGGCCGCTTCCATGATGGCGTCGGCCGCGAACGGAGGAGGCACAAAAACGATGCTGGCTGTGGCCTCAGTGGCGGACACTGCCTGCTTCATGGTGTCGTACACATCCACCCCACAGTGTTTGGTGCCGCCTTTGCCTGGGGTGACGCCGCCCACGACATTGGTGCCGTACTCGGCCATATCGGCGGTATGGAACGTGGCGATGCGCCCGGTGATGCCCTGCACGATCACGGGCGTGGTTTCGTCGAGGAGGATACTCATCAGGCTGCCCTGCCTGCGACGGACTCCACAGCTTTCGTACCTGCCTCGGCCAGTGACTGCGCGGTGATAACCGGCACATCGGCCTCTTTGAGGATTTGCCGTCCCGCTTCGACGTTGGTGCCCGACAATCGCACCACCACCGGTACCTGTACCTCGAGCTGACGCAGGGCTTGCACCACACCCTCAGCAACCCAGTCGCAGCGATTGATACCAGCGAAGATGTTCACCAGCACTGCCTTGACGTTGTCGTCGGAGAGCACCAGCCGGAACGCTTTGAGCACCCGTTCGGGCGAGGCGCCCCCACCGATGTCGAGGAAGTTGGCGGGCTCACCGCCGGCATGTTTGATCATGTCCATCGTGGCCATGGCCAGCCCCGCGCCGTTGATGATGCAGCCGATGTCGCCCTCGAGTCCCACATAGCTGAGACCCCGGTCGACGGCGGTTCGCTCCCGCGGATCCTCCTGAGACTTGTCCCGCAACTCCGACACGTCCTGGTGACGGAACAGGGCATTGTCGTCGAAGATCATCTTGGCGTCGAGCGCCAATAGCCGCCCGTCTGCGGTTACCGCCAAAGGGTTGATCTCCAACATGGTGGCGTCGAGGTCGAGGATGGCCCGATAGGACGCGGTCATCAACTGGACCGCCTGCGGCACGAGGCTCGCGTCGAGGCCGACCGCGAAAGCGATCTCGCGTGCCTCGAACGCTTGCAGGCCGACGGCCGGCTCGACGTTGATCCGCACAATTGAGTCGGGATCGGAGGCGACGATCTCCTCAATGTCGGTCCCGCCTGCCGCCGAAGCCACAATCATCACCCGCTCAGCAGAACGGTCGAGTACGAAACCGAGATATATCTCGCTCTCGCCGGCCACCGCTGCCTCCACGTAGAGCCGGTAAACGCCCTTGCCAAGTTCACCGGTCTGTTGTGTCACCAGGCGCTTGCCCAACAACTCGTCGGCCGACTCCCATACTTCGCGCTCATGGTTGCAAAGCTTGATGCCGCCGGCTTTCCCTCGAGCCCCCGCGTGGATCTGGGCTTTCACCACCCACTGCTCGCCACCGATTTCCGAAGCACGATAAGCAGCCTGCTCCGGGCTGTATGCCAGCCCACCATCGGGTATCGACACGCCGTAGTCAGCGAGTATGGCCTTGGCCTGATACTCATGAATCTCCATGAAGTCCCCTCCTTGAACTCCTCGTAAGCGGTTCGCTTAAGATCTTGATGTGCGCCCAGCGGCGCTCAGGCGGCCAAACCTTCCCTTCAGCCGGCTTCTATGGCATCGGCGGTCTCGACCACGTTGCTAGCCATCCGCGCCGACGCGGCATCGATCATGCGCCCGTCGATCTGGGCTGCACCGCGGCCCGCTGCGGCGGCCTCCTCCAGAGCCTCAAGCACCCGCCGGGCCTGATCCACCTCGGATGCCGGCGGCGTGAACACCTCGTTGGCCAGATCAACCTGCGACGGATGGATCGCCCATTTGCCTTCATACCCGAGCGCCGCGGCCCTGCGGGCCCCGGCGGTGAAGCCGTCGGGATCGCCGAAATCACCGAACGGGCCGTCGATGGCGCGCAACCCGTTGGCGCGGCAGGCCACCAGCATCCGTGACAGCGCCGAGTGCCACTGATCACCCGGATAGTCAGGGTTGAGTCCACCGATTGTGATCGTCCGGGCTCGGCACGAGGCCGCGTAGTCGGCCACTCCGAAATGGAGCGCCTCGAGCCGCGGGCTCGCCGCGGCCAGAGCCTCGACATTCGCCATCCCCAGAGCAGTCTCAACCAGGGCCTCCAAACCGATCCGGTGGCCGAGGCCCATACCCTGTTCAATCTGGGTGACGAGAGCGTCCACCATATAGATGTCGCCCGGTACGCCTGCCTTGGGGATCAGAATCGTGTCGAGGTGTGCGCCCGCCTGCTCGACCACGTCGATCACGTCGCGGTACATGTAGTGCGTGTCGAGCCCGTTGATCCGGACCGAGATGGTCTTGTTGGACCCTCGCCAATCGATGTCAGCCAGCGCCTCGATCACGTTGCTACGGGCCATTTCTTTGTCATCGGGCGCGACTGCGTCCTCAAGGTCCAAGAACACGTAGTCGGCTCGGCTCGCCGCCGCTTTCTCGAAGAAAGCGGGGCTTGAACCCGGCACCGCCAACTCGCTGCGATGCAGCCGTCGGGTCACCTCGGCAATTTGATGATGGCTCATGATGGACCAATCGTCGGACGAATAAATGACGAAATTTAGGCAGCGAAGAGAACTTTTGGTGGAATTCGTCGGGATTATCTGGGACAGTAACACTACTGTCAAGGGATGTTCCACTAATCTTGCGGATGGTTATGCCGAATTTTGATAGAATTTTGATGGGTCCGGGCCCCTCCAATCCGTATCCAGAAGTCACCCAAGCATTTACGCGTCCACTGTTGGGCCATCTTGACCCTGAGTTCATCGTACTGCTCGACGAAACCTGCGAGCGTCTGCGTACAGTCTTTCGCACCGAGAATGCTCTGACCTTTCCCGTCTCAGGCACGGGCTCCGCGGGCATGGAAGCGGCGTTCGTGAACATAGTGTCCGAAGGCGACACCGTCGTGATAGGCGTGAACGGCGTCTTCGGTCAACGCATGTGTGACGTAGCCGCCCGCTGCGGTGCCACGGTGGTCCCCGTCGAAGCCGAATGGGGCACCCCCATCGACCCGCAACGCCTCCTCGAAGCGCACCCGAAACCGACGCTGATAGCGGTCGTCCACGCAGAAACCTCGACGGGCGTGCGCAATGACCTCGCCGAGTTGGGCGCTGCTAAAGGTGACGCGCTCCTGTTGGCGGACTGTGTCACATCACTTGCTGGAATCGATGTGCGCCTCGACGATTGGGGAGTGGACATCGCCTACAGCGGCACCCAGAAATGTCTCGGCGTGCCGCCCGGTCTGTCGCCGCTCAGCGTCGCGCCCCGGGCTTTGGAACGGATGCTCGAACGGCCCCGCTCGTGGTACTTCGACCTACAGATGATCGCTGACTACGTCACAGGCAGCGGTGCCCGGGCCTACCACCACACCGCCCCCATCTCAATGATCTACGCCCTTCATGCCGGTCTCGGCGCGGTTCTCGAAGAGGGTCTTGAGGCGTCGCAAGCCCGGCACCAAGAATGCGGCGACCTGCTGCAAGCCGGGCTCGAAGCCCGGGGTTTCGAACTGGTAGCGCCAGCCTCCAACCGCCTTCCCCAGCTCACATCGGTGCGGGTACCCGAGTCCCGGCTCCCCGATTCGGTGAGCGAGGCCAATATCCGCAAAGAACTTCTCAGCCGCTACGGAATCGAAATCGGCGGGGGTCTCGGGGCTTTCGCCGGGACCTGCTGGCGCATCGGTTGCATGGGTCACACGGCCCGTCCCCGCAACGTCACGCTGCTACTCGCAGCCCTCGACGAGCTACTCGTCTAAGAGCTGTTTGCAGCCTTTTTCGGCTTCCTCTGCACGTTCCAAAAGAGTGCGCTAAGTTTTACTCTCGTTAGAGGTACATCCAACCACAGGGGGGATTTGGACTATGACACGGGTAGCTATTATCGGTGCTGGACCATGCGGGCTAGCGCAACTACACGCATTTGCAAGCGACAAAGCAGCCGACGGCGCGGAAATGCCGGAACTGGTCTGCTACGAAAAACAAAGCGACTGGGGTGGGCTCTGGAACTACACCTGGCGCACCGGCCTGGACGAACACGGTGAGCCGTGCCACGGGAGCATGTACCGCTACCTGTGGTCCAACGGCCCCAAAGAATGCCTGGAATTCGCCGACTACACCTTCGAAGAACACTTCGGCAGGCCCATCGGCTCCTTCCCGCCACGAGAAGTGCTCTACGACTACATCGTGGGCCGCGCCGACCGCAGCGGCATCCGCGACTACATCCGTTTCAACCAGGCAGTTCGCAGCGTCAGCCGCTCGCCTGAAACCGGCCGTTTCGTTCTACGGGTGCACAGCCACGAAAACGACACTGCCAGCACCGAAGAGTTCGACTACGTGGTAGTGGCCAGTGGGCACTTCTCCACGCCCAACATGCCGCAGTACCCGGGCTACGACACCTTCGGCGGCACCCTGATGCACGCCCACGACTTCCGTGACGCCGTACAGTTCACCGACCAGAACGTGATGATCATCGGATCGAGTTACTCAGCTGAGGACATCGCCTCTCAATGCTGGAAATACGGGGCGCGCTCGGTGGTTTGCTCGTCACGCAGCGGCCCTATGGGATTCGACTGGCCCGACGGCATCACCGAGAAGCCGATCCTCAGCCACGTCGACGGCCGCACCGTGCATTTCGTCGACGGCACCTCAGCCGAGATCGACGCCATCGTCTCCTGCACCGGCTATCTGCATCACTTCCCGTACATGGACGACGACCTGCGCCTCGCCACCACCAACCGCTTGGCCTCTTCAATGCTGTACCGCGGCGTGGTCTTCCAACCCGACAACGGAGTGATGTATCTAGGTATGCAGGACCAGTGGTACACGTTCAACATGTTCGACGTGCAGGCCTGGTACGCCCGCGATGTCATCCTCGGACGCATCGAGCTGCCCTCGACCGAGGAGCAAGCACGCTCAATCGCCGAGGAACAGGCCATCGAGGACGCCATCGAGGACGACTACGGCCTCATCGACTACCAGGGCGCATACACCCAGGACCTGCTTGAACAGAGCGACTACCCGGACTTCAACACCCCGCTGGTCTCCCAAATGTTCAAGGACTGGAAGGGGCACAAGAAACAGTCGATCATCGGCTACCGCGACAACGGTCACGCCTCACCGATGACCGGTACGGTTGCGCCGACGCACCACACC
The DNA here is from genome assembly GCA_965198315.1 of Candidatus Aldehydirespiratoraceae bacterium. Lineage (GTDB taxonomy): Bacteria > Actinomycetota > Acidimicrobiia > Acidimicrobiales > Aldehydirespiratoraceae > VXYK01. The sequence continues at coordinate 600,365 of OZ240616.1, forward strand.
GACTGGGTCGAAGCCCTGGACGACTCGCTCGAGTCGTTCCTGGCCACCGACTCCTGACGGGTTCACCGCCAGACCCATGAGGCCGCCCCCGGCGACAGCAGACATCGTTGTCGTCGGCGCGGGCATCATGGGTGCCAGCATCGCCTATCAACTTGCTGCCCAATCCGATGCCCGGGTAGTAGTCGTTGACGAACGCCCGCCGGTGGGCGGGATCTCTGGAAGAACCTTCGGGCAGATCCGTCAGCACTACTCCAACGAACTGCTGGTCCAGATGGCCCGGCACGGGTTCAACGTGATCCAGAACTGGGACACCGAAGTAGGAGTCGGCGATCCCGGTTACGTACAGCTCGGCTACCTGCTGCTGGTAGTCGAAGACCAACTCGACGCCCTGCACCGCAACGTCGACCTGGGCCGAGCCTGCGGCGTGGACACCCGCTTCGTGGACGCCGCGGAGATCGCCGCCCTCGAACCGTTGCTGATCACCGACGACCTGGCAGGCGGAGCATACGAGCCGGACGGCGGCTACATCGACGTCACCAAAATGGTGCTGAGCTGGCTCACCGCGGCCCAGGCGCACGGCGCTGAGGTCGTCAGCGGAGTCAGAGTGACAGCGTTGCGAACCAGCCGCGGCCGACTCAGTGGAGTGTCCACCAACGCAGGCGAAATAGACGCACCCGTGGTGGTGACAGCAACCGGAGCATGGGCAACCGACCTGCTCGATCCGATCGGTGTCCACGTGCCGGTGCAAAGGCGGCGGCTCGAAATGACCATGCTGCAAACCCAGCCCGGCCAACCCCAGATGCACTCCTGTGTCACCGACGGCAACTCCAACATCGTCCTGCGCCCCGACATGGGCCGCCGCTTCCTCGCCGCGGCCTACCCCTCGGAGATGCCGCTCGTGGATGACCCGCTGTTGATGGGCGACGAAGCCGACCAGCGCGCCCACCTGGAACGAATCGACCAAGCGTTGGCTGCCCGCATGCCCGCCATGAGAGGCGCCACCCCCCTCAGCCACATCAGCGGCGCCTACGACATCACCCCCGACTACCACCCCCTCATCGGCTGGACCCCCGAGATCGCCGGCCTGTGCCTGGCCCTGGGATTCTCAGGCCACGGACTGAAACTGTCGCCGGCCATCGGCGAGATCGTGGCGGCCATAGTCCTCGGCCACGAACCGCCCTTCGACCCTCACCGGTTGCGCCCCACCCGTTTCGCCGAGAACGACCACATGTTCTGCGCCTACGGCCCCAGCGCCCGCGCCTGACCCCACCGCCTGCAAGAGATTCAGCGCCGGTGCCTCGGTGGTTCCATCCCACAGGTCTTAGAAAATAGATTCTGGGGTCAGGCCCGCTCCAGACCTCGCTAGCTCGGTCGTGTTGCTAAGAGTTCTGGTACACGAGATTGTTTGAGGAAGTGAACGCTTGAAGATGGATCGCACCAGCGAAGGACATCCTCGAGATCCCTGTAGACATCGTCAACCGAGAGAACGAGTTCTACACCTCCCTGAGTACGCCTCTTCCACGGTTTGCAGATTGGTTCATGGTGAGCGATTCGATTCCGCAGCTTGTTCAAATTGATCATCGCAGTTTCTAACGTCACTCGTCGTTCGACAGCGTTCGCCCCAGGGATATTGGTGAACACCCCATCTAAGGCTGGCAACCAGAAAGCTTCCTCGTAGCGGCCTTTCGTCGCGTATCTCCAGAAGCCGAACATCAACTGCGCAATTACGGCATCATGGGACGGGTTACGACCGCGGGCCATCTCGCGGGCCTTTCCGATTGCCTTGTTTGCCTCATCGTCCCAGCCGTTGGTGTGGTCCGGGAGCCAGGAATCGTCGAGCCACGACATGACATCCGGATCGTGTGTTCGGGCATATTCCATCAGCGCTTGGTCAACTTTGTTGCGGAATACGATCTCAAGGTGACGGAAGTCCGTAAAGAGCGCTCCGGCGAGATGACCGGTCCATTCGTACAGCTTGGTGGCAACCATTCGATCACCCCACGAAAGGTCAACGAAGGTGCTGAAACGGGCTGGCGAGATCAGATGCTCAAGTTCATCGGGCATTAGCACGACATGTTCCTAGCGGAAATTTGTCGACTTTTGTCACATGGGTCAGGTAAGGTTGGTGTTGACAACCCCGAGGGGTCGCTTTGAGCGGTTCCCGGGGTTCTGTCGTTTTCGGCTGGGTGGGTTACCAGATGTCTTCGCTTTGGACGCCGTCGGTACCGGAATCGTGCAGATGGTGGGGGAGATCGGGATCGAGGCGGTGATAGTCGCCGGCCTCGGCCACGAACAAGGCATGAACAGTCGAAAGACCAGTAGGCGAGTCGAGAGTTCCGGCCGTTATCGAATATCTCCCGGGTTTGGAACTCGAGCGCCAAAACAGGCTGCCCCCGCAATGAGTGCAGAATCCATAGGCCACGGTCGGCTCCTCGTCGGGAGTCCACCACGTCACCGAATCGGCACCTCGATCGAACGACAAATCATCCACCTGTGTATTCGTGCCTGCCATGAAATGGCCCGTCCAGCGCCGACAGCGCGAACAGTGGCAGTTGATAACCGGGCGAAGCGGTCCGCTCAGCGTGAACCGCACCGCACCGCACGCACAGCGACCAGTAACAGTCATCTCCCAGTCAGCTCCACGGATAAGGCGAATTGCTAACGGGGTGCAGATCCCCAGTCGCATACCGGGACCAGCAGAACGGAGCCAGCAACCCCTGAGGTTCACCCAACAACGCTTTGGCCACGAGCGCGCCGACACCGATCATCTTGTAACCGTGATTCGAGTCGGCAATGAAGTACACGTTGTCGCAGAACATGTCGAACACCGGGAAATTGTCGGGAGAGAAACTGCCGATACCACCGGAAGGCTCACGGCTCATCAGATGACCCTTTCCCTCGAAACGCTTCTGACAATGAGCCAACGCTGCAGACCAAGTGCGATAGAAATCCTCGCCAACCACAAAATCGGGCGACTCCGGGCCATACGGATCGACCGCCACTTCCTCGCCGGGTTTGTCGACCACATAGGGCATATACCCGCCCTGCACACCACCAAAATTGAAATCGGGCTTGTAATACACACCCCACGGCCCCTCAGTGACCAGGCCGTCGGCGTCATGGAGCGGAGCGTCGGTGTCGATATGCACCACTGGCGGCATGTTGCCGGCATTGTCGATGAGATAGCCCGGGTCGACCTCCAGCGTGCCTTCCTGCAGACACATGTAGGTCCAAGTCGGACGCCGATGCACCTGACCGTCGCGGCCGAGAACATCGGTGACAGTTGGCAAGTCGAGCATGGCCCAAATCTTCTGCACCCAGGGCCCCACCGCCACCACCACCTGATCACAGCTGACACTGCCCTGATCGGTGACAACGTCAGTCACGGCCCCAGCAGCGTCACGCTCAAAACCCATCACCGACACGCCTCCAACCACCGACACACCCTCAGCCTCCGCCTTGCCCAACAAGCCCTTCAACGAGGCCATGTTGTTGGCGTAACCACCGCGATGTTCCTGCAGAACGCTGGTGATGCCCTGCGCCTGCCAATCGTCGAAAATCCCCAACATGTGACGGTGAGAATCTAGAGCGCCCTCCACGAAAGTCGAGGCGTAACCGATGGCCTGCTGTTGAGCATGGATCGAGGCAACATCTTCATGCATCGCCTCATGGCTGATCTGCAGATACCCCACCGGATGGTACGAGAACGCTTCCGGGTCGCTCTCCCACACATCCACCGAATGCGCCATCAGCTCACGCATCGCCGGCTGGAAATAGTTGTTGCGGATCACCCCACAGGCAATCCCGGAAGCACCGGCGCCAACACCGGCCTTGTCGATCACGACCACATCGGCACCTGAACCGCGCCCCGACGAACGAAGGTCACGGGCCAAGTTCCACGCAGTGGACAACCCGTGAATACCAGCACCAATGATCACATAGCGAGAACTGCGGGGAAGACTCATCGCTGCTCCTTGTTAGTTCTTGGCTTGACCCAGGGCCCTAATGCGCCTGTGGCGCACTCCAACCCTCAAGCTCTGTCGGTTTCCAGTTTTCGCCCACAATGTGCGACTCTTCCACCCACGGCCCCAGTTCCACCTGCGGGAACTTGCAGTGGATGTCCTTCAAGGTGATGCCATAGGAATTCCCGTCCACGAGATGCCTGATCAGCACCTTGCGGGCGATGTCATCCTCTTGGCCCTCAGGAATATCGAAATAGATCTTCAGAAACGAGTTGGAATAGCGGTCGAACACCGCCGGCACGCCGTCTTCCTCCAACAGAGTGATGTCCTCGAGCCAGTTGATGTCGGGCCCGGGCGTTGCAGCCAGCAAATCAATTTCGGCTACGAGCGAAATGTCCTCTTGATAAGCGAAACGCTTGCCGGCCAACACCTCGGCGTCGATCGCCACAGTGCGGATTTCCGATGGGCTCTCGCCCGTGCTTGCCGATCCGGCCATCTCAGTGCCCTCCATCGATCACGTGTTTGTCGAACAGATCCCGAATCTCGGCCAGAGTGTTCTCCTCGGTGACACCCGGAACGTAAGTGGTGCCGGCCAACGGCACCTTGGCCATGGCCGCAGCCTCATAGGTGAGAGCGGCGAGGTCCTCGGGCTCCAACGAATGAATGTCGGTCTTGCCGCACGCTCGAGCAAGCATCTGTACTTCCATGGTGAGCGTGATCAAGAAGTTGTAGACCCGCAGCGCCGCCTCATCGACGTCGAGGCGCTTGCGCAACTCCACATCCTGAGTGGCGACACCCACGGGGCAACGGCCAGTGTGGCAGTGGTAGCACTCACCGGCGGGCACCCCAATCGTGCCCTCATAGTCGGTGACGCCGGGAATCTCCTTGTTGCAGTTGAGAGCCATCAGCGCGGCGGTGCCGATGGCAATGGCATCGGCACCGAGCGCCAGGCACTTGGCCACGTCGCCGCCGTTGCGGATACCACCCGCCACCACCAAGTCGATGTCATCGGCGAGGCCCACATCTTCAAGCGCCCGACGAGCTTCCGGGATAGCCGCCATCAGCGGAATACCGGTCTCCTCGGTAGCCAGATGCGGCCCGGCACCAGTCCCGCCTTCGGCACCGTCGAGATAGATCACATCAGGACCGCACTTGGCGGCCATGCGTACATCGTCATAGACCCGGGCCGACCCCAGCTTCAACTGGATCGGGATCTGATAGTCGGTCGCTTCACGCACTTCCTGGATCTTCAACGAAAGATCATCGGGACCGAGCCAGTCGGGATGCCGTGCCGGTGAGCGTTGATCGATACCCGCTGGCAGCGACCGCATCTCAGCCACCTGTTCGGTGACCTTCTGGCCCATCAGGTGGCCGCCGAGGCCGACCTTGCAGCCCTGGCCGATAAAGAACTCCACCGCGTCAGCCAACATCAGGTGATGAGGGTTGAAACCGTAGCGGCTCTGAATGATCTGGTAATACCACTTGGTCGACAGGTCCCGTTCGGGTGGGATCATGCCGCCCTCGCCTGAGCAAGTAGCGGTGCCGGCCATCGAAGCGCCCTTCGCCAAAGCCATTTTGGCCTCCAGCGACAAAGCACCGAAGCTCATACCGGTGATGTACACGGGAATGTCGAGCTCCAGAGGCTTGGCCGCGAAACGAGCCCCGAGCACAGTCTTTGTTTCGCACTTCTCGCGGTAACCCTCAATCACGAATCGGGTGAGGGTTCCCGGCAGAAACACCAACTCGTCCCAATGCGGGATCTTCTTGAAGATCGAAAAGCCTCGCATTCGGTAACGGCCCAGTTCGGCCTTCACATGGATGTCGTTGATCACCTCGCGGGTGAATATCCGGCTCTGCCCCAACACATCTGTGCTTTTGTTCACTTCGCTCATCGTCGTCTCCTTATGTTCTCTCGATGCTGTCTGGGCTCACATCACGAGCTTGCGCTCGGAGGGCTCAAGTGCGTCGTAGTTGTGTAGTTGCTTGCCGCAAACGAACTTCTCGAACGGCGGTGGTTCTCCCAGCCCGTGGATACGGAACTTGCGTTCGATCAACTCGGTGTCGTCGTCGGTCCATTCGCCGGCCACGCAGTCGACTCCCAAGGAACTCACCTTGCCTGCCACGTAGATCTCGCCGTCATACATCGAGTCGCCCAGGTTCTGGCCGGCGTTGCCGCAAATGATCTGACGGCCCCGCTGCATCATGAACCCGGTGTTGATCCCCACATCGCCCATCACGATGATCGTGCCGCCCTTCTGGTCGATACCGGTGCGAGCGCCCACATCGCCTTTCACGATCAGGTCACCGCCGCGGATCGCGGCTCCGGTGAGCGAGCCTGCGCCGCGCTCGACCACGACCACGCCCGACATCATGTTTTCGCAGAGCGACCAGCCCACTCGTCCGTTGATTATCACCTCGGGCCCGTCGATCAGGCCACAGGCGAACCAACCGGGGCTGCCTTCGAAATGGATCCGACAGCGTTTCAAGATCCCAACCGCCAGCGAATGCTTGGAGGACGGGTTGAGCACTGTCACATCGACTATGCCGTCGTTGTAGATCAGTTTCCGCAAGGCCATGTTGATCTGGCGGATGGTGAGGTCGGTGGCGTCGAAGCGTGCCCTGCCGCCGTCGACCTCAATGTTGTCGGGCATCTCGGCCTGGGGTTCGACCAAGCCTCGAGCGTCGTAAGAGACCCCGCTGCGCGAACCTACACTTGCCACACCAACACCTCCCGCTCGTACGGATCGCGGGTTTCAACCTCGCGCTTGACCAGAGTACGGATCGACACTTCCTCGGTGGCCACGGCCACCAGATCGTCAGACTCGAACAGCACCAGTGGTTTGGCCGCCATCTCGTCTTTGGCGATCCCCAGCTCGTTGCCGGTGACACACACGTAGGTGAACACACCGTCGAGGTCGTCGAGACTGTCCTTCATGGATGTCTCCAGCGACAACCCGCCCGACATTTTCTCAGCCAAGTACACCGCGATGATCTCAGAGTCGCACTCGCTTTGGAAACGATGGCCTGCCTGCTCGAGGCGGCGGCGCCATTGGTGATAGTTGGTGAGTTGCCCGTTGTGGACCACAGCCACATCGGCGAACGGGTAGGCCCAATAAGGGTGGGCGCTGGCCAGGTCAACCTCAGATTCGGTGGCCATGCGCACATGTCCAACGCCGTGAGTCCCCTGAAACGAGCCCAAACCGTATTGGTCGCTCACTGTGGCCGCATCGCCCATGTCCTTGATGATCTCCAGCGAGTTGCCCAGCGACAGCACCTCACAACCCGGGACGTCCTCGAGGTAGTCGGCCAGCGGTTTGAGTTCACCGCTGTAACGGACCGTGGCCCGAAAGGCGTAACCGGTGTCGCTGGTGACCGTGGCCACTTCGGCACCGATCTTGGCGAGCCGCGACTCGACTTCCAATCGGTTGCGCGCCAGACGTTCCTCCATCCCGAAACCGGTACTGCGGTTCGGTTCAGCGAGCACGAAGCGGATAACCACAAGATCGTCGGCTGGTCCATAGACCGCGTAACCGGTGGAATCCGGCCCTCGGTGCTTCATTGCCTGCAACATGGCTGTCAATTCGGCGCCAATGTCGGCTGTGCCGTCGCGGTGGATCACTCCTGCGATGCCGCACATGGTGCTACCTCCCTAGTTGTTCTGATGTATGTGAATTGTTGTTGGACGAGTGAAGCCGAGCGAAGCCCGGCGAAGCAGCGCCGAATCAGGGCAGGACATCGAGATATTCTTCGACGTCCCAATCTGAGACGGTGTGCAGGAACCGCTCCCATTCGTCGGTCTTGTAGTGCATGAACACCTTGTACATCTCGCCGGGAAGCGCCGCCTTGACTACCTCGTCGCTGTCGAACGCCTCAAGCGCCTCGCCCAAGGTGAGCGGGATCTTCTGGACCTGTTTGCCTTGCTTCATGGCGTCGTAGATGTTGCGCTCCTCGGGTTGACCCGGGTCGAGGCTGCGGTCCAAGCCGTCGTCCATCGCCTTGAGCAGACCAGCGAACGACAGGGCCGGATTCACCGCACTGTCCACCGAGCGGTACTCGAAGCGTCCCGGTGCGCTGACGCGCAGAGCGGTGGTGCGGTTCTGGAACCCCCAGTCGGCGAACACAGGTGCCCAGAAGCCGGTGTCCCACAACCTGCGGTAGGAGTTGACGGTAGGTGATGTCAAGCAGGTGAGTGCACGGACATGCTCGAGGATCCCCCCGATGGCCTTCATGCCGATCGGACCCGGCATCTGCGGGTTGTCTCCTTCGGGCATGAACTTGTTGTTGCCGTCTGCGTCCCACAGCGAAATGTTGTGGTGGCAGCCATTGGCCGACACGCCCATGAAGGGCTTGGGCATGAAGCACGGGAACGCACCCAACTCCCGGCCAACCTGCTTGCACACCTGACGGTAAGTGCTCAGCCGGTCCGAGGTGAGTTCGGCCCGGTCGAAGTTGAAGTTGAGTTCCAACTGCCCGGGTGCGTCTTCATGGTCGCCCTGGATCATGTCGAGACCCATCGCCTCGCAGTACTCGATCACTTTGTGGATCAGCGGTTGCAACTCCGCGAACTGATCGATGTGGTAGCAGTTGGGTTTGGTCAAACCCTCAACGGTGGGTTTGCCGTGTTCGTCGGCTCGCAGCCACATCATCTCCGGCTCGCAGCCCGCACGAAGATGCAGTCCGTGCTTGGCTTCGAACTCGGCGTGGATGCGCTTGAGATTGCCTCGGCAGTCCGAGGTGAGGAAGGCTCCGCCGTTGACTTCTTCCTCACGCCCACGAAACAGCGTGCACCAGACCCGTGCCGTGCGACTGTCCCACGGCAGAGGCATGAAAGTCTCAGGTTCGGCTAGACCGACCAACTCGCGGGCCTCAGGCCCGTAACCGATGTATTCACCGTGACGGTCGGTGAACAGATTCGCGGTGGAGCCGTAGACGAGTTGGAAGCCTTTGCGGGCGATCATGCCGAAATGCTTGGCCGGTATGCCTTTGCCCATGATCCGTCCTGTGACGGAAAGGAACTGGCAGTACAAGTACTGGATGTCGTCGGCTTCGATGCGGGCTTCCACCTCCCTTACCTGCTCTTCGCGGCCATCGGCCCCTACGAACATCTCAAGATCAGTGGCCATGTCTCCCCCAATTGGAAATGAATATGAGACCTGTGCGGGCCGCGGCTTCGGTACCTGAATCAGCACCTTCACAACAGCCTTGCTCAGGTGTGGCCGACCGTAGCACTATGAATCCCGCGCGTCTACTGAGAGTAGCGACTTTTTCCTCTCAGTAGCGTGAGAGGGCCAAGAACAGCCACTCGGAGGAGATCAGGCGATCCCGAGTTGCGCCTCGCGGTCGCGTGCGTAACTGATGATGACACGTACGGGAAGTACACCTCAACCAAGGCCTGGTCCTGGGTTGGACTCAAGCATGTAGTACACCGAACTGCCAATAAGGCACTAGATAGATATGACAAAACGGCACAGCGTTAGGTATAGCGCGCAACTCGGGCCACATCGGATGCTCCCGCGAACTCTCACGATAGTTCGGCGATTGGGTCGGCTCCTGTGACGAGTTCTGCGGCGCTGATCGCGGTCATGCGGTTGGTGAGGGGGAAGCTGTGGGGGGCGGCGTGAACGAGGAACAGATGGTCTAAGCGGAGGTCGGCCAGGGCGCTGTGCATCGACTTTGAGACCGCCGGCCGGGAGGTGCGCTTTATCTCGAACCCGAGGACTCGTCCGTCGATCTCCAGCCGCAGATCGAGTTCGGCGCCTCCGTAGGTCGACCAGTAGGTGGGGTGGGCAGGGGTGAATCTTGCCAGGAGTTGTTCGAGGATCATGCCCTCCCAACTGGCACCCAGCATCGGCGAACGCTCCAGGTCGACCATGGTGGCCATACCCAGCAGCCGGTGCAGCAGGCCCGAATCGCGAATGTAAACCCGCGGCGATTTGACCTGGCGCTTGGAAATGTTGGCGAACCACGGGGGCAGTTGGCGAACGACCAGGGCGTCGGTGAGGGCGTCGATGTAACGCCTTACGGTGGATTCCGACACGTCGATTGATCGGGCGATTCGTGCGCTGTTCCAAGTCTGCCCGTGATAGTGGGCCAGCATCGTCCAGAATCTCCGCATCGTCGTGGCTGGGAAGCGGAAGCCGAGGTTGGCGAGGTCGCGTTCGAGAAACGTTGAGATGTAGTCGTCGCGCCACCGGTTCGAGGCCTCGTCGGTCGGGGCTAGGAAAGATTCGGGCAGGCCGCCGCGCAGCCAAAGATCATCGAGTCGGTGCCCTCCCACATCGGATAGTCGCAAGCCCCCCAACTCGACGAAGGAGACTCGACCGGCCAATGACTCCGAGCCCAAACCGATGAGATCGGGTGATGCGCTGCCGAGCACGACGAAGCGGCCCGGACGACGGTTCTCGTCGACAAGGACCCGAAGCGTCGGGAACAACTCGGGCATCCGCTGGGCCTCGTCGATCACGATCGTCTCGCCGGTGTCGCGCAGCGCTAGCGTCGGCTCGGCCAAACGAGCGAGGTCACGATGGTCCTCAAGGTCGAAGAACGCCGCCGGCGTCGAGGAGATAGTCTGACGGGCCAGGGTGGATTTCCCTGCTTGTCGAGGTCCCGTCAGCAAGGTCACCGGTGCGTGTAATACCGCGTCGCGCAGGTTCTGGGCGTCGATAATCCGATCAATCAGCCGCATCCATCCAAGTTATCCTTGAAAATCCACCATGGCGTACTTGATTTTCAAGAATCAGGTATAGCGCGCGACTCGGGCCAACCGTCAGCCTGGTACAGCCAGGCGTTCTGTTGACGCTGGATGAGCCCGAGAGCCCACTGCGGGGGCGACAGTTTGGTCACTGAAGCGACCGCAGAATGTTCAAAATACCCTCCGCAGATCGTCCAATTGATCTTCGGTCAGTTTAAGCTCTCGAGGTGACTCAAGCTCTGTTTCTCCGTGTGATCGATCGGATGCTGGAGGGCGAGCTGCTCTCGGAGTTTCCTGCCGTGTTCGTGGTGGGCCCGCGCGGGTGCGGAAAGTCGACTTCCATGGGGCAGTTTGCTGACACGATCCTTGATCTGTCGACACCGGGGGTGCGGACCGCCGCCATCGAGGATCCGGATGGCGTGCTTGCTGCTTCGCCGGGCAGCGTTCTCATCGACGAGTGGCAGGAGGCTCCGGAGATCCTGGGAGCGGTGAAGCGAGCGGTAGATGCTGATCCGTCGAGCGCTCCTGGAAGGTTCATCATCACTGGTTCGGTCCGCGCCGCGCATCAGGCCGCGACGTGGCCGGGCACCGGTCGACTCATCAGGGTCAGGATGTACGGACTCACTCAAGGAGAGCTCGAGCGGGACAACGTGTACAACCCGATCGATGCCTTCTTCTCCAAATCGGGGCCGGAGTATGAGAGGTCCGATCTGAAACGGTCGGACTACCTCTCTCGGATTGTCGCTGGACGTTTCCCCGATGTAGTCGAGCGATCTGAGCGCGGCCGGTCTCGGTGGTTCGATAGCTACATCGAACAGCTCGTGGATCGAGATGCTGCACAGGTTGCCGGTGGGAATCCTCGACCGCGCAAGTTGCGAGCGGTGTTGTCGTCGTGCGCTGCTCGAACCGGTCAGGAGCTGAACAAGGGAGCGACTGCCAGCGATGCCGATGTTGCACGGGGCACTGCGGATTCCTACATCTCGCTTCTCGAGGATCTGTCGATCATCATCCAGGTTCCGCCATGGCACAGCAGGCGTCTCCAACGGCTCAATCGATCACCGAAGATCCACGTCGCTGATCCGGGTCTTGCCGCTCATCTGCTCAATGTGAATGCGACTGTACTTGGTCGTGATGCGACGCTGGTTGGTCAACTGTTCGAAACGTTCGCCGTCACCGAGCTGACCACGCATCTCGAAACGGTGGAGGAGGCGACGGAGCTGTTCCACATCCGGAACCGCGACGGGAATGAGGTCGACGTTGTCCTCGAACGGCACGGCCAGGTTGTTGCACTCGAGATCAAATCGTCGATGAGTGTGGACCGTTCCGATGCCAAGGGTCTCATATGGCTCCGGGACAAGCTCCAGGACAACTTTCAACACGGCGCCGTTCTGTACAGCGGCGAGATCCCATTCCAGATCGACGACAGAATCTGGGCGGTGCCCCTGAGTTCACTGTGGCGTCAGCCTGTTCGGTGATGTGAGAACGACTGCTGACCGCTCGTTCAGCACCCCGCGAGCAGATCGCGATCGGTGCGTCGTGCGAATGGCTAGTCAAGTTCGAAGGCAGCCACTCGCTGGCTCTCAATCCATTCTTCGATCCTACTTGTGCGTACTGTTATATCCAGATGGTGGATTGTTGGGACAGGAACGAACGCTCAGCCAACCCGTGCCACACAGAGATACTGTCTCGGAAGCTTCGCCACGGCTCGAAGACGGCCCGAAACTGGGCATCTTCCAGGGCGAGTGCGTTGAGCACATTCTCGGTTTCTGTTTTGAACGCCCTCATCAACTCGGGTGAGAACTCGCGGATAATGGCGAACTGCTGGATTTTCTTCAGGTCGATCTGGTTGCGGTAGTCGTAGTGGGCGACCGTGTTGATGTTGGTGGCCATGGCGGCCGTCTCGACGACGGATTGGTAGTACGGCGGGAGTTCGTTCCAGCGCTCAAGTGAGATCTGCACCTCCAGAGTGGTGCCGGGTTCCCACCAACCCGGGTGGTAGTAGTACAACTGCCCGTCGAACTGGTCGAGCCCCAGGATCAGATCATCGGTCGGGCCGACAAACTCAGCGCTGTCGATCTCGCCTTGTGCAATAGCGTCTCGGATCTCGTTACCGCCAAGATCGATCGGTTCGCCGCCGAGGTTCTTCAGCACTTGTCCAGCGAGACCTGGTATGCGCATTCTCAGCCCTTGCAAGTCAGACTCGGTCTTGACTTCTTTGCTGAACCAGCCACCCATCTGACACCCGGTGCTACCAGCGGGGAACGTGATGATCCCGTGCTCCTGCGCGTAGAACTCGTTGAGCATCTTCAATCCATCTGCGTGGTATAGCCAGGCATTCTGCTGACGCTGGGTGAGCCCGAACGGAACCGTGGTTCCGAACTGCTGCACCGGGCTGAGGTTCACGTGGTAATACGACGCGCTGTGCCCCATGTCGACTTCGAGGTCTCGAACCGCGGGCAGCACGTCGAGAGCTCCGATGGGTTCATCAGCGGGCTTGGGAGTGATTTTGAACGCACCGCCGGTGAGTTGGCTCACCTTGTCAGCGAAGAACTGGGCAGCGCCATACAGCGTCACCAGTGATTCGGGCCAGCTTGTTGCCATGTCCCAGTTGATCTGAGGCCCGGAGAACGACGTTCCTGCAGTGCCGCTTGGGCCTTCAGCGCCTGCGCTGTCGGTGCCCCCGTTGTCGGGGTTCAACACGCTGTCGTCTGCACATGCGGCCAACACCGCGGCGGTTGCTGCGAACCCGGCCACACCAAGGGAGCCCTTGACAAACCCCCGCCGTGGAATCTGCGCAGGCGAGCCTGATTCAGCAACGCCGTTGGTCCCCCGTGTTTGTTTCACAACTGCTTCTCCCACAACGGATTTTCACCAGACAACATAACTGACCTCGCCTACGACCGGGCCGAGCCGCTCTATAAGGGTTGTTTCAAGGTTTCGCGGATTGACTTCATCAGCAGCACGAGGTGCAGATCGTCGGTGGGTGATGGTTGGAATTCTGGGATCAAGTGGCGATAGAACTCTCGGGCTTCGGGGCTCTCTGCGTGGACCAGCAAACCCCGACAGCCGATTTCGGTGCTCAGGGTCGCGGTGCGTTGCAGCACGTCGAGAAGTAGCGCTGCACCAAGCCCATGACCTTCATGATCGATACCGACTCCGAGTCGGGCTAGCAGCGCAATGGGTTGGGGGTAGCGACCAGCGCCTTTTCGCAACCGCACTGGTGCGTCCGCAATTTGGATTTGTGCCATGCACCACCCGTAGGAGGCGACCACATTTGGCTGGGAAGGTTGGGTGACCACAAGTATCTTCGTTGTTCCCATCGCCATGGAATGGCGAGCGTGTCGCTGTAACCATTGGGTCTGCTCATCTGAGCGGCACTCAAAATCCTCGATTTGATGATCGGGGGTTAGCGGTGTCGGCGGTAGGTAGCGCGGGTTATTCGTCAACGAAAGGTGATGGTCGGGCCATCAGGGCTCGCAAACCGGCCAGGTCTTGAGCAGGACCGTTGTTGATCTCTTCCCACGCTTGGGATGCTTCAGGGCTGAGTGCGAATTCGTTGCGGTCGGCCAGCACCCGGCGAGCAGCGATCGTCAGATGGGTGACGACGAACTCGGTGAGTTGAGTGCCGTTGGCGTTCACCGCTCGATCAATGAGAGCACGGTCCGCGGGTGTTAGCCGGACCTCGATCCTTTCACTGCGCCGGGGACGTGTATCAGTAGCCACCGTTTCTCCTGTTCAACTACAGAATAACTGTACGGTAATTGTACGGCAATCGTACTGCGATTCGCAACGCAAGTGGAACGGTTGGAGCGGGTGACGGGAATCGAACCCGCGTTATCAGCTTGGGAAGCTGATGTTCTACCATTGAACTACACCCGCTGGCGTGTTGATCTGAGTCGAAAACGGCTAGGCCGCGGCGGCTCGGTCGCAGTCTATTGGTGCGAGCCTCTCGACAGAAGTCCGCACCGACTGAGTCCTGCGGTGATAAGTGCGGATAAGGTCGCCAACGAAGGGCAACTGAGATCGGATACAAGTGATTCTTTCTGACCGCACACTGCGCGAACAGCTTGAAAACGGGCGCATCATCATTGATCCGCTCGACCCCTCTGCGTTGCAGCCTTCGTCGGTGGATTTGAGGCTCGACGGGCTGTTTCAGGTCTTCAGGAACCACACGATGGGCCATATCGATGTGAAGGAGGACCTCAGCGATCTCACCCAGTTGGTCGAGGTCGGTGAGGACGAGTCGTTCATCCTGCATCCCGGCGAGTTCGTGTTGGGCAGCACTCTCGAACGGGTCGCGGTTCCCGACGATCTCGTGGCGCGCCTCGAGGGCAAGTCGAGCCTGGGTCGCTTGGGTCTGTTGATCCACTCGACGGCCGGTTTTGTCGACGCCGGGTTCGACGGGCAGTTGACGTTGGAGCTCAGCAACGTCGCCAATCTGCCGATCAAGCTGTATCCCGGCATGAAGATCGGACAGATCTCATTTCAGCAGATGACCACTGCCGCGGAGCATCCATACGGTTCTGACAAGCTCCGGTCGAAATACAAGAACCAGCGTGGACCCATGCCCAGCAGGTACTGGGAGAACTTCGACAGCTAGCCGAAGCGAGTGGGGTCAGCGGTATTGGGTTGCGGTGATGATGCCCGCCAGGATCAGCCCCAAACCCAGCAGCAGCACGGGGTTGGAAGTGTCCCAGAACGAACCGACGTAGTTGACGAGGATGGTTGCGATACCGGCACCGAGCAGGCCGAACATGAGCACCGGAACCCACATGGGACTCGGGGGCATTGTGTCCTGACCGGTGTGGGACACAGTGTCGGGCGTGTATCCGTCGGGTCTCGTTCCTTTGGGAGTGACCCTGCCACCGGACACCCGGCGCTTTGCGGGCTTTTCAGACATGTGGCAACTCTAGAGGTTTGAGACGGTCGGCGGGCCTTGTTCGCTGAATCACACAGGTGTGATTATCCACGGATTTGCCCACAGACTGTGGAAAACCACCGATCTAGTCGACCGGAGCCACCAGATCCATGTCTTCAAGACAGTGCCGGGGAGGTTCTGGATCCTCGTCGGGAGCGACGGTCATACGAACCTCGGTACCACAGATGCTGCAACGGTAAGTGATCTTCACCTTCCGCAACTCGCCCGCTGGTGGAGGCTCCGGAACCGGCCGAGCGAGCCCCCGTAGCATCGCCAACCCAATACGAATGATGAGGAATGCCGCTACCACCGCGATAATCACATTCAACACGTTCACTACAGGCCAGCCTACGCCCGGCGACGCCACAGCGTGACCGCCGAACCGGTCGACCCAGCGCTGACCGCGGCGATGCATTCGCCGGGGGGCGTGTTCAGCACGCCGTCGACGGTCAGGCGGAGTTCCTCGGCTGCGCCGGCATCGCCGACGCCGAGTGTTCCTCCGTCGGGATTGACGATCATCGGATCTATCTCCAGGCGGTGACAGATCGACAAGAACCCGGCGGCGGTGCGTTCGGCAATCTCCCAACGAGTGATCTCGGGCAGGTCAGTACCAGCATTTGAAAGCGCACGATGAAGCGCTAGTTCCACACCTCCGGTGGTATCGAGCGGGTTGCCCGCAGCGCGCCCCACATCGACCACATCGGCCAATCCCGGGCCCGTGGCGGAAGGACCCCCAGCAGTGAGGAGCAGCGCAACCGCACCGTCAACGGGTGGAGCAAACGAGTACGAAGTGACAGTGCCGTCAGACACGAACAATGGCGGCAACTCGGAGGGATCGTCGATCACCCCGCGGTGTTCGTCGCTTGTGACAGACATTCCGCGAACCGCTCCGAGACGGCTCCCAGGATGGGCTGCGATCGAAACCAAACCCGTCGTCGCGGCGGCTCGGCGGCGCTCAAGGCTGCGGGTCGCGGCGAGGTCCTGTTGTGCTCGATCAATCCCAAGCAGCCCGGCAGTCGCATCGGCCGTTCTCGGTGGTGGCAACAACCCGCCGTCTTCGGCGACTCGTGTGGCGGGGCCTTCACCCCACGGCTGTCCGTACACCCGGCCCAAAGCCGAAGCTCCAGGCGCCACAATCGACGCGACCGACACCCCAACCACAACCGCCGTACCGACCGACCCGGAGGCGATCGCAGCGATTGCGGCATGCAAAGCAGCCGAACCGCTCGTTTCCGCCGCCTCGACCACGACTCCGTTGATGCGCTGGGGCCAACCGGCGCTGAGCACGGCCGCTCGAGCCATGTTCGCACCCTGCGCGCCAACCGGTTCGGCACATCCAACCCACACCTCATCAACCAAGGAAGCAGAAGCGCCACCACGGCGGATCACCTCGTTCATCACCAACGCGCTGAGGTCAACCGGATGCCAACGGGCGAGAGCACCGTCAATTCCGGTGAACGGGGTTCGACAAGCGGCAGCGAGTATGACGGTCATTGCCTGAGTCTTCTACACTGACGCCGGACGCGGGTAGCCATCAGGCGCCGGCCCGACGCTTGTCGCTTAGAAAAGCAAAGGCAATCCGAAACGCAAAGGAACGCAATGGGATCAGCATTGATGCTTGGAGCCGAGAACTACCTCATCGACATCGACGGCTTCAACCTCGGAACACTAATCGTCCGAGTGGCCATCGGCCTGACCCTCGCTGCCCACGGATATGGAAAGTTCTTCAGAGGCGGCAAGATCAAAGGCACCGCGGGCTGGTTCAATTCCATGGGGATGCGGCCAGGAAAGTTCCACGCCCTGCTCGCTGCTTCCACCGAAGTCGGCGCCGGGCTCCTCTTTGCTGTGGGCCTGCTCACCCCGCTGGCTGCGCTCGCCTTTGTGGCTCTGATGGTCGTAGCCGGATGGACGGTCCATCGCGACAACGGCTTCTTCATCGTGGCTGAAGGCTGGGAGTACAACTTCGTGCTGGCGATCATCGCCGTTGGCATAGCCACAACCGGCCCCGGAAAATACTCCCTTGACTACGAACTCGAGCTGATCGAGAACCTCGACGGAGTTACCGGACTGCTGATCAGCGCTGTCGGCGGAGTCGCCGCCGCCATCGCCCAACTAGCCCTGTTCTACCGCCCCCCCGCCAAGGAATAATCCCCGCGATCGCGGAGGGCCCAGGGGTCGGTCAGCCGGTGTTGCGGAGGCCGGCGGCGACGCCGTTGACGGTCAGCAGCAGGGCGCGGCGCAGACGGGTCAAGTCGTGGCCGTCGTCGTGGCCGGCGCGCGAACGGGCAAGCAACTCGACCTGCAACACGTTGATCGGGTCCAGATAGGCATCGCGCACGGCCAGCGTGCGCTTCAGAATCGGCAGGTCATCAAGAAGGTCGCGGTCGGTGATTCGGGCGATCTCGGCCACGGTTCGGTCGTGTTCGGCTGCGATGGTGTCAAAGAAGTGATGCAATTCCGGCGGCACGAGGCGGTCAACGTAATAACGGGTGATCGCAAGGTCCGTTTTGGCGAGGGTCATCTCAACGTTGGAGATGAAAGCCGCGAAGTACTGCCAGTCGTCATACATCGCCTTGAGTTCGGGAGCGTGCCCCGCCGACCGGGCAGCTTCCAGAGCAGCGCCGACCCCGAACCATCCCGGAATGATCTGGCGGGACTGGGTCCAGCCGAATACCCAGGGGATGGCCCGAAGTCCTTCAAGACCGGCTCCGGCACTTGTGCGGCGTGCGGGACGTGAGCCGATGTTCATGTCGGCCAATTCCTCCACCGGCGTTGACGTCTGGAAGTAGTCGACGAACCCGGGAGTTTCGAGCAGTTCCCGGTAGGACTCGAAAGCCCGTTGCGACATGAGTTCCATGGCCGTGTTCCAGCTGTGCGTCGCGGACCATTCGTGGCGAGGTGTGCGGTGCGCCAGCGAAGCTTCCAACACTGCCGACAAAGCCAAGTCGAGGTTGCGTTGGGCCAGTCCGGGCAGTCCGTATTTGTCGGCTATGACTTCGCCTTGTTCGGTGATCTTGACCGCACCGTTGATGACTCCGGCCGGTTGGCTGAGGATTGAGGCGTTGGTGGGGCCTCCTCCTCGCCCGACAGTGCCACCCCGACCGTGGAACACGGTGATTTTGATGCCGGTTTCCGACGCTACCTCGGCGATCTGACGCAAGGCCTTGTGGATCTCCCACTGGGAGGTCGTGATTCCGCCGTCCTTGTTGGAGTCCGAATAGCCGACCATCACCTCCTGCTCGTTGCCCCGCAACTCCAAGAGACGCCGATAGGACGGGTTGCTGAGCAGATCACGCAGCACAGTGCCGATACTTCGCAGGTCGTCGATCGTTTCGAACAACGGAACGAAATCGAGCCGGGCCACACCCGCCACCAGATCGACGAGCCCGACGTCACGAGCCAGCACCGCGGGCGCCAGGATGTCGTCGACGCCTTGAGTCATCGAGACGATGTATGCGCCGATGATCTCGTCGCCGGACTGGTTCATTGCGTCGCGCAGAGCCGCCAGCAGCGAAAGCGAGTCACCTCCGGTTCGTCCCGTCGGGGGAGCGAGCGGTCGACGGCTGCCGAGTTCGGCCGTGAGCAGATCGGCACGAGCGGAGCGGTCGAGGGCCGAATAGTCGATGTCGAGCGACGAGAAGAGTTGATCCAAGGCGGCGTGGTGAACGTCAGCGTGCTCTCGAATATCGAGCGTGGCCAGATGAAACCCGATCAGAGCCACACAGCGGCGCACACGAGCGAGGCGTCCCTGTGCCAACAGCGAGCCACGGTGCGCCCCAAGAGAACGCCCCATGACCGCCAGGTCCGAATCGAATTCTTGAGGCGAGCTGTAGGCGTTGGGCCCCATCGGTTCGCTGGCCGTCTCTTGAAGGCGTTGATGGATGACACCGCAGCGCCGCCGGTACGGTTCGCCGAGGCTGAGCTGGTTGAAACGTGCGGTCACCGCCGGGAAGGCTGCGCCGTCGGCGTCCAGCTGGCTCAGCAACTCATCCGACACGTCGGCGACTATGTCGCTGACCGACAGCTCCGCTGAGAGCTGCTCGACTTCGTGGATCAGGATGCGCAGCGCTCGACTTCGTTGGAACTCGAGCACTTCGAGAGTGATCTGGGGTGTGACGTTGGGGTTTCCGTCGCGGTCGCCGCCGACCCACGAACCGAAATGAACCGGTGCCTTCTCGTTGAGTGCTCCTCCGATGCTGCGCAGGACCGCGTCGATGTCGTCGAAGAGTTCGGGAACGCCCTCAGTTGTGATCTCGTTGAGAAAATAGAGGATTGAGCGTGCTTCGTTGACCGGGTCGGGTTGGGTTCGTCGCAACTCGTCGGTCTGCCAGATGACATCGATCAGTTCGTCGATTCGACGGTCGATGCGCTGCTTGTCGCTTGTCCCGGCGCTGGATTCGTTGCGCTCCTCAATCAGCACGGCCACCTCGGCGAGCTTGTCGAGAATCGATCGGCGGGATGCCTCGGTGGGATGGGCGGTGAACACCGGTCGCAGGTCGAGGGACCGTGTCGTTTCGACGATCTCGGAGTCTGAGACCCCGCTGGCCTGGAGTTTGGCGACGGTTTCTGCGAAGCGCCTGTTGCTTGTTCTCGGGTTGGCATTGAGGTGTTCGATGCGGTGGACCTGCTCGGCGGTGTTGGCTAGATGGAAATAGACCGTGAACGCCCGCACCAACAGGATCGCCTCGACAAGGTCGACGTCTGTGAGGTGATCGATGAGGTCGGGACCGGACTCGCTGTTGCGATGCAGTCGACTTGCATGCGTGCGCACCTGCTCGACTCGTTCGAGCAGTTCGGGGCCGTGTTGACGAACCAGAGCTGACCCGAGTTGGGTACCGAGCCGACGGATGTCGTTGCGAAGGGCCGTGTCGATCTGCTGGAGATGTGCGTCGGTCACTCCCGACACGTTACTTACTTGCTGCCAAGTATTCCGTGACTTATTCGTCGGCTCTATTGCAACAATACGAACCACCTTGAAAGGCCGACTGGGACTTGGCAGCCCACAGGCTACGCAACGCTTTCAGGTATTGGGGCGTATGGTCGCACAGATGCAACTGGTGACGCGGACCTCCGGGACCTGAGATGTTCTTCCTTGGCCTGAGCGTATTCGCGGTGTCGGCAATGGTATTCGCGCTGGGCGACGGACCGGCCAGCGCATCGAACCGGCGCCTGGCCTTCGTGTGGATTGCCGGCGTGGTGGCCCTGCACTCGTTTGCGACGATAGTCGTGCTGGTAGCTGACAGGGACTGGGACGACCCGGCCTCACCGAATCTCCTGGGTCCGTATGGAGATCAGATGGTGGGAGTGGCCACTATCGGGCTGTCGTTGGCTCTGGCGTTCGCCCTGCGTCGAAGGGCTGTCCTGTATCTGGCATTGGCGGCTGTGCCTCTTCTCGCGTTTTATTGGGCTCCAGCGTTCCTCTAAGAGGGGTGGATGTTTGGAACGAAGCACCCTCCGAGCTGTGGTCGATGCTTGATGGTGAGAGTGTTGGTTCCCAGTCGTAATTCGGACAGGCGCAGGTGATTCAACCTCGGCGCGACAGGTCATCGCAGCCGCTGACATACCAGCGCCACGGCAGATCTGCGCCGGCGCTGAGGCCGATGCGGGTGGAGCGGCCGGGGTCTGGTGGGGGTGGGGTGCCGTCGTTGAGCAACTCGATACCCGCGTCTGCGGCAACCAGGTCTGCGCCGTTTTGGGTTCCGTCAATACCGAAAGCCGAGGTGAACTTGGCCGGTCCGCTGCACAGGTCCCGGTCGCGCCGAGCCACGGGCCGGCGGGGTCTCATCTCGGCCAAACCCGCTAGTGGGGTAACGGCCCGCAGCAGCACGGCGCTGCATTCGCCGTCGGCACCGCACACGACATTGGCACACCAATGCATCCCGTAGGTGAAGTAGACGTAGAGATGACCAGCGGGTCCGAACATCACCTCGGTGCGGGGGGTCACCCCTCGGTATCCGTGGCTGCCGGGGTCGTCGGCTCCCCGGTATGCCTCAACCTCCACGAGCCGGCCGCGGCAACCGCTGAACACGATCACTTTGTTCAACAACTCGGGAGCCACCTCCAGTGAGTCCCGAGCGTAGAAGTCCCGTTGGAGTCTCATCGATGCAGGGAAGGACTTGGCGAATCAGTCACTTGTTAGGGGATCGTAACTGTCCCTGTGTCCACGCCGTTGGCGATCACCCGGTAGGTCTCGCCGGAGCTCAGCGAATCGCCGAACCGCACCACCTCCTCGACAGTGACGACCTCATCGTCGCACGGTATTGCCCAGGGAGTCGGCGGTGGTTGCTGCAGGGTCACAGAGACGAAGATGTCGGATCCTCTCACCTCGAAAGTCTGGCTGCCGGGGCGAGAGCATCCGTCCATCGTCGATTGAAGATGTTCGACAAGCAGTATCGGCTCGGGATGGAACTCGACCATCTCCGCCCCGAGTACCGGAACTTCGGACTCCACCCAAGTCTGCCAGTTCGACTCGTTCCATTGACCGGTCGGGTCGGGCGGAGGCGTGGCCATGACCAGCAACATGTTGACCCTGCTCGGGTTGCCTCGAGTGATCACGTCGTAGGCGGTGTCGTTGATGAACGCCAGGCGGTCACCGGTCTCGATGATCCTCGCCGATATGGAATAGGTGTTTCGGGGGTCCAGGTCCTCGGGGTCGTATTCGACGTTGAACTTGATCGGTACCTGACCCGGGTTGGTTATGACCTGCTCAGCGATGAGTTCAGCCGAAGCGTCTGCGTATGACGTGTCGCGGAGACTGACACGCAAGACTGCATCCTCGGTCAACTCCAGGTTCTCCAGGTAGTTGACCGTCCCGTGGATTGAATTCGCTGAACCCGAAGACGATTGACAGGCCGATCCGAGCAGCAATGCGATCAGAATGCCAATGGCGGTGACCACTCGGCTCATGCTGTAGTTCTTGGATTTGTGGTTCTTGAGTTTGGTTCTCATCTGGATCCTCGCTTCAGAGGACTAGGCCGGGCAAGCCTTCGATACGGCACCTTTCCCATTCAGACGACTCCAAGCCAAGATTAGTTCCCAGCTGCCTTTGCCGTTCAGACCTCCAGCATCAGGGTCACCGGGCCGTCGTTGATCAACTCCACATCCATCATTGCCCCGAACGATCCGGTGGCCACTGTCGCACCGAGCAGCCGCAGCTCTGCTGTCAAAACGTCGATCAACTCGGCTGCTTGATCTGGTTCAGCGGCCGCCACGAAGGACGGGCGGCGGCCCTTGCGGGTATCGCCATAGAGGGTGAACTGGCTGACCACCAGAACCTCGGTGCTCGTATCGGCCACCGACAGGTTCATGTGCCCGTTCTCGTCGGCGAATATTCGCAGGTGCCAGAGCTTACGGGCCAGCTTTGTGGCGCTGTCCTGGTCGTCACCGTGGGTCACGCCAACCAGACAACACAACCCAGAGCCGATCTCCCCAACGACCTCACCGGAAACTCGGACCCGTGCCTCTGCCACCCGCTGCACCAGTGCTCTCACACCCCCAACCTACTGCCCCGCCGAACCCTCTTGAGGATCACAGCTTCGGGCTACCAGTGCGTACGCTTCGTAGGTGGCACTACTCGGGCGGGATGATCCGTTACCTGCGCAACTGAACCGCGTGGTCGTGGCGGGGGCGTGTGGCGCCGGGAAGTCGACGGTGGCTGCGGCCATCGCAGCGGAGTTGGGGTCCCCTTATGTCGAGTTGGATTCCCTGTATCACGGGCCTGGTTGGGTTCCGCGTCCGTCGTTTGAGAACGATGTGGCGGATCTTGCCGGCTCGGAGCGGTGGGTGACCGAATGGCAGTATCAATTGGCCCGCCCGGTGCTCGGCGCACGTGCCGATCTGCTTGTGTTTCTTGATCTGCCTCGTTGGCTGGTTGTGGCTCGTGTGGTCCGTCGCACCATCAAGAGGAAGCTGCTTCGGACCGAATTGTGGGAAGGATGCCGAGAGCCGCCGCTTCGTACACTGTTCACGGATCGGGATCACATCGTCCGCTGGGCTTGGCGAACCTTCCCGGAGCACGAGCCGCGGGTACGCGACCTCTTGAAACACCAGCCCACGCTGCCAGTTGTCTGGCTCCGAAGCCGTGGCGATATCAACACTTGGCTCGCGCGCCTTGAAGGTCACCGGATCTGACAATCTTGCCGCCTGCCGCCCTAGCTGGAGAGGAGTTGATGGACGCGTTGATGGGACACTCCTATGAGTCGCCCGACATCGCGCAGTGGCAGACCCTCGGCTCGGAGGGCCAGTGCTGCCTCCTGACGTACTCGAGCGGCTTTTGTCTCGGCCTCGGCGGCGGCGGTCACAGTCGTTTTCAGAGTCTCGAGCAGTTCTTTTGTGGTTCCTGGAGGCGTGACATGAATTTCAAGGTGTCCGACAACGGTTTCGTCGATGTCGAGCATCATGGCGATCGCCTCGCGTGCTCGGGACTCGACCTGGTCGAGGCGCTTGGCCTGGGAGAAAACCCCGGCGAGTTCTGGCACGGTGATGGCCCACCAGTCACCGGATCGGACTGCTTCAACTCGGTAAGTCTGCTCACTGTTCATCTCTAGTCACCTCCTTGACCATTTTGATGATGCTTTGCGCGGTGTGTTCATTGATCTTTCGATGGCGGGGGATAACCAGTCGGTAGCTGCGGATTGACCAGATCTCGTGATTTCCTCCCTCGCGCACGAAAGTCAGCACAAGGCCTTCTTCTCTGGCAATCTCTTGGATCCGTTTGATGAGTTTCCGCCTGTTCATAGTAGTCCATTCTGTTGGACTTAGCCAGTCAATTTTGTTAGACTTTGTAAGTCTCCGCCAAAACAAAACCCCCGACGCATGAAGCGACAGGGGTAGTACTCGGACCGTAGCGCTAAGGGGACGTCGCGTCAACGGGACCTGAGTCAGCGCACCCCGGCTGTGGGCGGGGTCGGAAGAGAGTTGGCGGGCGGGGGGTGGCTCCTTCATACTGAGCTTGGAGCCGCACGGTGATTTGCCGTCGGATGCCGGCCCCAACCCTGACTGAGGACCCATGTACCCCGGCCACTATGCAACGACGACACCCGACCAACCGGCGATCGTCATGGCCGGGTCCGGTGAGTCGGTCAGCTACCGCCAACTCGACGAGGCCTCGAACCGGTTGGCCCATTGGCTTCGGGCCCAAGGGCTGTGCAGCGGCGACCACATAGCGATCCTCGCCGAGAACAACCCGCGCTACTTCGAGGTGTACTGGGCCGCGCTGCGCTCGGGCCTCTACATCACCGCCATCAACCGCTTCCTCTCACCTGAAGAAGCGGCCTACATCGTCAACGACAGCAACTCGACTGTGCTTGTCACCACCGCGGCGATGGCCGAGATGGCCACCGGGATGGCTGAATTGATCCCGCAGTGTCAGAAGCGTCTGATGATGGACGAGACCGCACCCGGTTTTGAGTCCTACGAAGAGGCCGTTGCCGCGATGCCCACCGAAACGCTCGCAGACCAACCGGCCGGCGATGTGATGCTCTACTCCTCTGGAACTACCGGTCGCCCGAAGGGCATCCGGCGGGGACTGAGCGGCCTGCAGATCAACGATCCGGAACGCTCGAGTTTGACCATGCTCATGCGCTTTCTGCTGGGGATGGACGAGAACTCGGTCTATCTCTCGCCGGCGCCGCTGTATCACTCGGCACCTTTGCAGTGGTGCGGCGGGATGCACGAACTCGGCGGCACGGTCGTGGTGATGGAGAAGTTCGATGCGGCGAAGTTTCTCGAGTATGTCGAGCGCTATTCGATCAGCGACACGCAGGTTGTTCCGACCATGTTCGTGCGCATGCTCAAGCTCCCCACCGAGGTGCGTGGCGGTTATGACCTGTCGTCGCTGAAGATGTGTGTCCACGC
Source organism: Candidatus Aldehydirespiratoraceae bacterium (assembly GCA_965198315.1). Lineage (GTDB taxonomy): Bacteria > Actinomycetota > Acidimicrobiia > Acidimicrobiales > Aldehydirespiratoraceae > VXYK01. The sequence continues at coordinate 625,791 of OZ240616.1, forward strand.
GGCCGCTCCGTGCCCGATTCCGGTGAAGGAGCAGATAATCGAGTGGTGGGGCCCGATCATCAAGGAGTACTACGCGGGCACGGAAGGCAACGGGTTCTGCTTCATCACCAGCGAGGAATGGCTTGAGCACAAGGGTTCGGTGGGCAAGTCCGCGCTCGGTATCCCCCACATCTGCGACGACGAGGGCAACGAACTGCCGACAGGAGAGACCGGGTTGGTCTACTTCGAACAGGAGACCTCCGCGTTCGAGTACCACGGAGACCCGGAGAAGACCGCCGAGTCGCGGCACCCGGAGCATCCGAACTGGTCGAAGCTCGGCGACATCGGATACCTCGACGAGGACGGCTACCTGTATCTGACGGACCGCTCAGCGTTCATGATCATCAGCGGTGGCGTGAACATCTACCCACAGGAGATCGAGGCGTGCTTCGCGCTGCATCCGAAGGTCGCCGATGTTGCCGTGTTCGGTTTACCCGATCCTGAGATGGGCGAGTACGTGCATGCGGTGGTTCAGCCGGAGGCGGGTGTGGAACCGTCCGACGACCTCGCCGAAGAGTTGCGTGGTTTCGCACGGGCCGAGATCGCGCACTACAAGGTCCCCCGGGTGATTGATTTCCGAGCCGAATTCCCTCGGCTGCCGACCGGCAAGCTCTACAAGAAACCCCTGCGCCAGGAGTACCTGGACCGCCTCACCGGCGATTGACTCTACGCCTCGCCAGGCCGGATGTACGAGATCACGTGCTCGGTTCTAACGGCGGCGGTAGGCCTCCCGGCGATGTGCCACGCGAACAACGAGGACCACTAGTTCATTGTCGAGCAATTCGTAAACCACCCTGTAGTCGCCGACGCGTAAGCGGCGAAGGCCCCGCAGATCTCCTTTCAGCGGGTAGCCCACATGCGGTTGCTCGGCGAGGCGATCAATTGCGTAGACAAGGCGCTCACGGTCCTGTCGAGCAATCTGTGCCAGATCTCGAGTCGCGCTGCGCTTGATCCGAACTGAATGTGTGGCCATCGACTACGGTTTCTGTGCCAAGTCTCGGGTCGCGATGTGTTCAATCCGAACTGAGCAGCTCATGTCTGACCTGGTCCCAATCAAGCACCGGGTCGGCTGGGTCTCGAAGGCGCTCAAGGGCGACCTCAAGATCATCATGATCCTCCAAGTAGCGTTCCAAAGCCTGCCGAATGACATCAGCCCGGCTGCGTCTCAACTTCTCAGCGGCAGCATCCAGCGCCTCAACAAGGTCATTGGGAACCCGGGCGGTGATTTGGCTCATGTGGACTCCTTGGCCAGGTAGAGGTTAATCGGATCGTTTGACATCAATGTAATGTCAAACGATGCCAATGACAACAGACAATGTGGTGACGTTCACGTGGCGTGCAGGAATTTCTCTAGCGCCGCCATGAAGTTCTCGACCTCTTGTGGCGGTGGGGGTACGAATCCTGCTCGGCCGGGGCGGCTCCCGCCGATCCAGTTCTGTGACCGACGGAATTCCCCCGGCGTCTGGTGCTGCCCTCGGCCGCTTGCCAGCAGAATGCCATACATCATCGAGATGGCCACCTACGAACCGCCGCACTTCCCCGAATCACCAACGCAAGGCAGTTCGTCCCCCACTCCAGACTCACCTCGATAGCGACAGACGCAGGTCGTTAGGTTCGCTCTAAATACGCGGAATCTGGTGTGTCGTGGTGGTTAAATCTGGATAGTTCTCGTCAGACCCGTTCGTCTAGATCAGGTGCCGCGGCGGGCCGATGTTGCTGTGTTCGGTCTGCCCGATCCGGAGATGGGGGAGTACGTGCGTGCGGTGGTTCAGCCCGAGGCGGGTGTGGAACCGTAATTCCACGACGGCACCCCCGAGGCCCACGCCTGAATGCGCGAGCGAATGAAGACCCGCCAACGCCCTTGTTCAACTTAAATTAACAAACAAACCACGTATTAATACTTCGCCCATGAAACGTTAATAACGAAGGTCTCCCACGGTCCGAGCGTTAACTTGGGTGGCCAGGCTCTCGCACTGCCGTGCTCGCTCATGAAGCTCGATGACATGACGTTCAAGCGTCTGCGGGTTCCCGGCAATCTCGGGGAGCGTGCTCATCGTGGCGTCGACTGCGGCGGGCAGTTCGTTCGCCAGATCGGCGGCGCGCTCGCATACCTCCGCGGGAGAGCGTCGCAGCTTGTGTGCAAGGCCCACGAGACCAGCTTCCTTGTCACAGGTCTTCAGGTTGAATCCCTCGCCCATGCTCATCGCGAGCGGAATGCGCTGGATCTGGCGGTTCCTTCGGTAGGGAAGCCAACTGCACGCGTCATAGAGCGGTGCCAACCGTGTACTTCCGTCCTGGGCGAACAGCCAGCTGTAGTTCTTCGCGTGTGCGTCGTTGCTGACGATCAGCCAGTGGTAGATGAGCATGTCTCTCAGCCGGTCAACGTTGCGGGACACGGTTGAACTTCCGGCGTTTGAAGCGAGTTCACGCAGCTCAGCGATCCCAGGTCCGTTGAATCGCTCGTACTTCTCTGATGGGGGCTTGCCGAGGGCTTGGCATGTGTCTTCCTGATGAATGCGGATCGTTCCGTTGCCTATGCGGTCGAAACGGGTGACGATGATGATTTGGAGACCCTCGATCTCGGACACTTCGGTCCTCGCCGCGGGGATGCCCAGCCGAGCGGCTGTTTCCATTGCGAGGTGCTCGAAGACGCACTCGTCGGGGTACTCGACGCGGGCCGCTTTGATGATGTGCGTCGTCGACAGTCTGCCCCACGGCCGCATCCATCCTCCGTCAGCAGCGCGCCGTAATGCGATCTTCGGTTGCATGCCCGCGAGACTGAACCCGACGTGAAGATCGCTGCGCGATAGGTCCATGCTCGCAGGAAGCACCGGATAGTCACGCAGCCACTCGGAGATCTCAACATGGCTGACCGGTTGCTCACCGCCTCCTGAAGCCAGCAGGTCGGCAAGGCGTCCAGGCGGGCAGAACTGCACTGCTCCGGCGCAGTCGGTACCCATCGGCGTTTCGAGAAGCCGCAGCGGATCCCGACCGGCAACGCCGTACTCGAATCTCAGGTGATTCAGAACCTCGTCGTCGTCAGGCAAGAGGTTCAGCAGCCAGTTCCGCAGCTCGGGACCGCTCGCCTCTCGCCCCGCCACGGGGAACCGAACAGACAACGGCACTGAGGATTCCCCGATGTATTCAGGCCGGTACCGAAGCGTGGCCCTCCGTTTGCGGAACTCGATGTCGCCGGCGTGCTTGCCGCCGATCAGTACGCACAGCACTCTCAGTCCCTTCGGGCAAACGATTCGATGTGGTTTTCGAGGTCGAACTCGGGTTGGGACCGCTCGATGATCGTCATGCCGCAGTCCAAGGCGTTGAGGACCGCGAGCACTAAGCCAAGTTCAGCTGAGGCTTTTCCGTTCTCGGTCTCAGAGAGCCACTTGCGCGACACTTGCGCAGCGTCGGCGAGCTCGGCCTGAGTCATATCGCGCTCATTGCGGATGGCTCGGATGGCGCGGCCGACCTCAAGCGGTCGAGCAAGCGGCACACGAGCGTGACTGAACGCAGGATCGGCATGTGAGCCCATGCGACCAGTATATCACCGTTCAGTTACATGAAGCTTCTGTAATCGAACGGTGATATACCGCCTATGCAACCGAACGGCCACCCGACTGTGCGCCCATGCTCCAGCGCTCGTGTTTGCGTCACCAAGAATTTGACAGTCCCAGGCGACCATGTTGCGGTCGTTCCCCGCGCTCAGGACTCGATCAGGCCATCCTGGGGCTGCGTCCAGGGCAAGTGATAGACGGACGCTAATTGCGGCGCGCGCGGGATCGGCATGTCGCCGAACGGCACATCGATGATTACAGGCGCGTCGCACTCGAGCGCCTCAGGAAGCAGCGTTGACAGCTCCATCGGATGCTCCGCACGCATTCCGACGGCGCCGAACGACTCGGCGAACTTGACCAAGTCGGGATTGTGGAGGTCGGTTCCGTAGGCACCGCCGAACTCCAAGTCGAGATCGCGTGCTACGTTGCCGTAGGAGTCGTTGCGGAAGACGACGGTGGTCACGTTGATACCGTGCTGTACGGCTGTGGCGAGTTCCGACGCGTTGAACAGGAAACCGCCGTCCCCAACCATGCAGACCACGGGTCGGTCGGGCTGGGCGACCTTCACCCCCAGCGCCGTCGGGAACGAGTAGCCGACGTTGAACTGATAGCCGGAGTCGATGTAGGTCTTCGGGTGGTTCACCTTGTAGTGCGTGCGGGCGTAGTAGCCGAACTGGGTGACGTCCCAGACGATGAATGCATCTTCGGGGATGCTGGCTTGGATCGCCTCCAGCACCGCGTACTGCGGCTCCTTCAACCTGATGTCGTAGTAGGCGATCAGGTTGCGTGCCGCCTCGACGGCCTCAACAGGCGATGGGCGTTCGCCGGCTCCGGCCTCGTCGAGGTAGGGGAGCATCGCTTCGATGGTCGTCTTGGCGTCGCCGTGCAGGGGGATCGTGTTGGACTGAATCCGCATCAACTCCCCGTCGTCTACGTTGATGTTCACCAGCGTGGAGGCGTTGCCCGCCGGATTTCCGAGTGAGAAGCGCGCGCCGATGCCGATCACGACGTCGGCGGACTGCATCACATCGAACAGCTGGTTCATCTCCTGCCGCTCCCCCCCCCCCCCCCCCCCCGGGGCTGAAGCAGGAACCGTACGAGAGCGGATGGCTGTCCGGGATCGTCCCCTTGCCGCCGCTTGACGTGACAACCGGGATGTTCGTCGCTTCGGCCAGCCTGACGAGGGCGTCCTCAGCGTCCGATCGCGCTACCCCGCCGCCCGCGTAGATGATTGGCAGGCGCGCCCCGGTGATGACTCGGCACGCCTCCCGCAGTTGGTCCGGGCTCGGCACGATCGGCGAGACGGGCGCCGGATCCCAGAGCTCCATCTCCTCCCGTTCCACGCCAACTTCGGGCGGCGCCTCGATCAGCACGGGGCGGGGGCGGCCGCTGCGCATCTGCCTGAAGGCCTCGGTGACGGCTGCGGGAACCTCACGAGGCCTCATCACCGCCCGCTGCCACTTCGTCACGGAGCGCACCGTGTCGGCCTGGTCCAGCACCTCGTGCACCGCGCCGACATTCTTGCCGATGGCGCCCCGTGGCACCTGACCGACGATGAGGAGCACGGGCGAGGAGCGAGCGTATGCCGTGGCCAGGCCGGAGGCGGCGTTGTAGAGCCCGACGCCAGGCACCACCAGCGCAACGCCGGGTTTCCCGGAGGCGCGCGCATAGCCATCGGCCATGTAGGTCGCGGCCTGCTCGTGGCGGGTCGAGATCAGGCGAATCCCCGGCTCGTCGCGCAGGCCCGCGACGAGCCCGTACGTCTGGATGCCCGGGATCCCGAAGACGACCTCGACGCCCTCGGTGACGAGCGACCTGGCAAGGGCTTCACCACCGCTGAGTTTGACCATGGCTCCTCCGGTCCAAGCGCAAGGCGACGCTACTGAGCGGTCCCTGAGAGCGCTACGAACCCTCGCCACAATAGCCGGAACCCGTGAGCCGGACTTGACCGTAGGCAGTATCGGCCCGTCTGGGGATTGACATGGAGTTGTAGCATGTCGTGTACACCGGACGTCGATGATTCGACCTGAACTGGGAGGTGGCAGCCCGATGACGGACACGAAGTCAACTGGTGGCAAATCGCCGAGCTCGGGGGCGAAGGGCTACGTGCCCGACGTGCCGATCACAGTGTCGTCGCTATTGGACTGGCCACCGAAGCCAGTGGCAACACTGCGTCATATCGCCTCGATGATGCTCCCACAGGGCCTCATCTGGGTGGGGATCGCGGTGGTGGTGTGGAACTTCTTCACCCCGTCGATGGAGCGTATGGCGACCCTTCACCCGAGGTGGGTTCTGGAGATCTACGTCCGCAACGTGGTGATGTTCACGCTGCTTGCGGGAACGTTGCACATAGTGCTGTACCGCAGGCGGGCGCAGCAGCAGCGCTACAAGTACAACACTCGCTGGCTCAGTAGCAACCCTGATTTTCTGTGGGGGGACCAGACCCGCGACAACATATTCTGGTGTCTGGCCAGCGGCTGTGTGGTTTGGACCGTTTACGAGTCGCTCACCTTGTGGTTCTACGCCAACGATTGGATTCCGTCTGTCGAGTGGAGTTCGGGGTGGGGGTGGCTGTACTTGTCGGCGCTCACCGTGTTGACGTCGCTGTGGTCGGTCACCCACTTCTACTGCATCCATCGGGTGTTGCACATTCGCTGGGTGTATGACCGGGTCCACTATCTCCATCACCGCAACGTGAACCCTGGACCGTGGAGCGGCCTGTCGATGCATCCGGTCGAACACATGATGTACCTCAGCATGTTCCTGCTGTGGTGGGTGGTGCCGGCCCATCCGGTCATCCTGATCCTGACCTTGTCGTCGAACAGCCTGGCCACAGCGGTCACCCACTCGGGGTTCGAACGGTTTGAGATCGGCAGGCGTGGGGGGCGCAGCATGAAGGGCGCCGATTACTTTCACCACTTGCACCACCGCTTCTTCGAGTGCAACTACGGCAACCGGCCTGTGCCGTTGGACACGCTGTCGGGAACCTTCCACGACGGCACCCCCGAGGCCAACGCTCGAATGCGTGAACGAATGAAAGCCCGCCGCGGCCCCCGGACCGTCAAGCAGCCCTGAGCCCCGCGCCGGTGTTTAGCAGCGCGCCGTCGTAGCGTCTTGGCCTCCGGTACTGCGCTGGGCGTGCAACGACGGCCGAGTTTGACAGTGCTTTGGCGGAAGGGACAGTGTTTTGGCAAAGGAGTGTTAGTCGTATGGGCAGAACTGCCGAGACAACAGCGGGTGTTCGCTTCGAAGACATCGACTTCACCGATCTTGGTGTCTTCGCTGATCGTTGTCCTCATGACTGGTTCAGCTTCCTGCGTGAGAACGCCCCGGTTTGGCGGCACCCTGCCAATGAGCGGTCAGACAATGAATCGTTCTGGTGTGTGACCTCCTATGAACACATCCAACAAGTGCATAGATCCGGCACTCTGTTCAGCCATCAGACCGGCCCGGGTCGCAACGGTGCCGGCGGCATCACCTTGAACGACCAAGTTCCCGAGCGCGGACCCGGTCTGCATATGGCGATGACCGACCCGCCCGCGCACACTCGTTATCGCAAGCTGGTCAACAGGGGGTTCACTCCCCGGGTTGTGCATCGGCTTACCGATGCCTTTCGTTTGCGTACTACGACCATCCTTGATCAGGTAACGCCGCTCGGGTCTTGTGACTTTGTGACAAAGGTGGCTGCGGAACTTCCGCTGATTGCCATCGCTGAGATCGTCGGGGTGCCCCAAGAAGACCGCTATTTGTTGTTCGAGTGGACCAACCGGGCTGTTGGTGGCTCTGATATCAGTGGAGACGCCTACGAGGCCATGTTCGAGATGGGGATCTACGCTCATGGTCTCACCGAGCGTAAACGTAAAGAACCCGCCGATGATCTGTGGACCAAACTCACTGAAGCTGTGGTGACCATGGAGGACGGGTCAAGGGTGGAGTTGACCGAAGCTGAGCGGGACCTCTTTTTCATTCTGTTGATCGTTGCCGGCAACGAAACGACTCGGAACAGCATCTCCAAGGGCATGCTCGCCTTCTTCGACAACCCGGATCAGTGGCAACGCTGGTTGGCGCATCCTGAGTTGGCCGACACGGTGGTCGACGAAGTGCTGCGCTTCACCAGCCCAGTGAACTTCTTCCGGAGAACTGCCACCGACGACACCGAACTCGGCGGTCAAAAAATCGCCGCCGGGGAGAAGGTTCTTTTGTGGTATCCCTCAGGCAACCGTGACAAAGCCGAGTTCGGCCCCACCGCCGATGAATTCGACATCGCACGCACCCCGAACCACCACATGGCCTTCGGTGCCGGCGGCGCGCACTTCTGTTTGGGCGCGAACCTCGCCAAGTTGGAGATCAAGATCGTTTTCGAGGAGCTCGCCAAACGAATCCCCGACATTCGCCTGGCTGGAGACATCGAACGGCTCCGCACCAGTCTCGTCGACAGCGTCAACCGCGTCCCCGTCGCGTTCACCCCCACCCCCGCGCTGCACACGTCGTCCTAGACGTGCGCCCGAAATACCCCGACTGCGAGTGGAGCTGGCGGGAATCGAACCCGCGACCTCCTGCTTGCAAAGCAGGCGCTCTAGCCAACTGAGCTACAGCCCCGTGCGGGAGAGGATACCGGCTCGGCCCGCCGCCACGGTCTCCTGATCACACTGGGTGTGGCAACGTCGGCCACAGGGTGGCAGGATCAAACGATGGAATCACGGGCGCTCAAGACCAACTCGATGGACGACTTCGATCTGCGGATGTCGGAGGAGTCCCGTCCCTTCTTCGAAGCGGTTGTCGATTTCCTCGAGACAGTCGTCGAGCCCATGCAGGCAGAGTTCTTCGAAGCCGGCGAAGGACGAGCCGACCGTTGGAGCTACACCGAACGTCAACTCGAACTGCTGGAGGGTGCCAAAGACCAGGCCAAGGCGAAGGGCCTGTGGAACTTCTTCCTGCCCGACACAGGCCAGGGCCTGTCAAACCTCGACTACGCCTATCTGGCTGTTGAACTGGGCAAATACCCACTCGGATCGGAATCACTCAACTGCTCGGCCCCCGACACAGGCAACATGGAAGTGCTCGAACGTGTCGGCACCCCGGAACAGAAACAGCAGTGGCTCGAACCCCTCCTGAACGGCGAGATCCGCTCCTGTTTCGGAATGACCGAACCGGGCGTCGCCTCCTCCGACGCCAAGAATGTGCGCTGCCAAGCCGTACGCGACGGCGACGAATACCTGATCAACGGCGAGAAGTACTACCTCTCCGGTGCCGGAGACCCACGCTGCAAGATCATGATCCTGATGTGCCAGACAAGCCCCGCCGGGCCGCCGCACCGCCGCCAGTCGCAGATCCTTGTGCCGATGGACGCCCCCGGCCTCGAGATTCTCGGCCCCATGCATGTCTTCGGCCAAGACGACGCCCCCCACGGTCACATGCATCTGCGCCTCACCGATGTGCGGGTGCCGGTCAGCAACATGTTGTGGGGCGAAGGCCGAGGCTTCGAGATCTCACAACTCCGTCTCGGCCCCGGGCGCATTCACCATTGCATGCGAGGCATCGGCGCAGCCGAGAAGGCCCTCGACCTGATGTGTCGCCGCGGACTCACCCGCGAAGCGTTCGGGAAACCGCTGGCCCGTCTCGGCGGCAATACCGAAATAATCGCCCGAGCCAGAACTGAAATCGAGGCGATGCGGATGATGGTGCTGCGAGCCGCCAAAGCCATGGACACTCTCGGCAACGCCGAAGCAAGAGTGTGGATCAGTGCGGTCAAGGCGATGGTCCCCGAAAGGGTCTGCAATATCATTGACCAGGCCATTCAGATGCACGGGGCGACCGGTGTGTCGCAATGGACGCCGCTGGCCGGCATGTATCAGAGTCAGCGCACGCTGCGCCTTGCCGACGGTCCCGACGAGGTTCACTGGATGGTTGTGGGACGTTCCGAACTCGCCAGCTACGAAGGCCTCGAAGTGCCCGCCTCCCCCACCTCCGCAGCTTTGGGTCCGGTTGGTTAGTTGCTGTGGGTACCTGTGGATGGTGTGGCGGTGATGGGGGCGTCTGTTCTGGTAATGGCTGTGTAGAGGCGTGCTAGGAAGCTGGCCATTTGGGCGCGGGTGACGTTGTCGGCTGGTGAGTAGGTGGTTGGGGTGGTTCCTGTGGTGATTTCGAGTCCGTAGATGCGGCCGATGTCGTCGTGGGCTGAATCTGTGGCGGCCACATCGGTGAATGGCGTTTCGACAATTTCTGCATCGGTGCCGGTGATGGCTTTGTAGAGGCGTGCCAAGAAGCTGGCCATTTGGGCGCGGGTGACGTTGTCGGCTGGTGAGTAGGTGGTTGGGGTGGTTCCTGTGGTGATTTCGAGTCCGTAGATGCGGCCGATGTCGTCGTGGGCTGAATCTGTGGCGGCCACATCGGTGAATGGCGTTTCGACAATTTCTGCATCGGTGCCGGTGATGGCTTTGTAGAGGCGTGCCAAGAAGCTGGCCATTTGGGCGCGGGTGACGTTGTCGGCTGGTGAGTAGGTGGTTGGGGTGGTTCCTGTGGTGACGCCGAGCGCGTAGATGCAGGCGATCGCTGACGCTGTTGGTGATGTTGGTGACACATCAACGAACGGTGTCTGGGTGTCTAGACCCTCACAATCAACCCGGTTCTCGTCGCCGGGGTTGTTGTCGCCGGGGTTGTTGTCGCCGGGGTTGTTGTCGCCGGGGTTGTTGTCGCCGGGGTTGTTGTCGCCGGGGTTGTTGTCGCCGGGGTTGTTGTCGCCGGGGTTGTTGTCGCCGGGGTTGTTGTCGCCGGGGTTGTTGTCGCCGGGGTTGTTGTCGCCGGGGTTGTTGTCGCCGGGGTTGTTGTCGCCGGGGTTGTTGTCGCCGGGGTCCTCGCCACCATCGCCATCCCCGTCCCCAGACTCAGACTCGGTCTCATCGTCGGTGTCGTCGGCGCCTGGTTCGGTGCTCAAACCCGGCGAGGTGGTAGTGGTGGTGGTTGCACCGTTGTCGGTGACCGTCACCGGAAGCCGACGTGCCCGGTCAACGTGGCTGTGGCCGGTCACGGTGTGGGTCAAGGTGGCCGTGATATTCCCAGCATCCGACGCTGCGCTGACGGTGACCCGTATCCTCTCGTAACAATTGGCTTTGGTAATAGTCACAAGGCTTCTGTCGACGCTGACGCTCTTTTTGTCCGACACGATCTTGACTGTCACAACCGAGTCGTCGGTACACCCCGTGCGCCACATGGATATCCCGTAACTAGCGGTCTCCCCAGCGCCTAGAGACAGAGTTCGGGGGAAAACCTGAACACCGGGCTCATAGTTGTCGATGACGGTAACCGTCAATATGGTCCTCCGGTTGTGTCCGTAGTCTGCTCCACCCGAGTGCCATATCGGGGCCGTGTCATTCACCCGGTTGTCGTCCAATTCAGCGGTAATGGTGATCTTCTGAGGCGTGGCCCAGTTATCCGGCGTGAACGTCACCTCTGAGGGCTCAAACACAAAATTGTGGTCGGTCGGCGAAGGATCGACAGTTACATTGTTTTCGGGTTGACGGTTCAACCAAACTGTGTAGTCACCGCTTTCACCCTCAAAGAGAGTCATGGCAGTCGTTGACAGCTTCACTTCTTCTTGGTCGTCATCGGTCACTGCCACGGTTAAGCTCGCGCCGACCCAGAAAGAGCTGTCGTCAACAGTCACCCAGTGGCTAAGATTAAAGGTGAGTGATTGGTCGTCGTCATCTTGTCGGGCGGTGACGGTAATCGTCTGAGGGGTGTCCCAGTTGTGTGTTGTGAACACCAAACTGGAGGGGTTGTAGGAAACGCCGTCTCGGCCACCTAGGAAGTAGCTATTGATTGCGACGGTCGCGTTGCTAGCGGGCTCGCTGTCCAACACCACCGTGTATTGGTTGGTGCCACCCTCCTCCACTTCCAACAACGCAGTAGAAAAAGTCACCCCAGGGTTGGATGACGCCTCGGCTTGCGGCGTCAAAGGAGTCGCGAACGCTACGACAACTATCAGTAGTGCCAGCAGCGTCGCTCTCACCGGGCCAACCGGATGCAGCTCGCGACAGTGTGGGTGTTTGGGGCACCTCGCATGCATGGCTACTGGCCCCTTTCGGCAGGCGCAATCCCGCCACCCGGTAATAGGCGAGAGGTATCGAAATTACAGTGGTGTAACGAGTTGTATTCACAAACCGTGCGAGCGTAGCGTCTTCTTGGCGAAAACTCGCGGACCTGTTCGTTGGCGGCAGCACCCGCAGGCTTGTGCAATGGGACCGGGCCTTGCCGGATGGCTCTCCACTTGGGCGCAGGATGGGTGGGTCTAAGGAGCCAGGGGTCGACCAAAGGGCAGTTCGTCCTGCCAAGTCAACAGGTAGGACTCAGCGGCACGGCACGCAGCCAGAAACGGACCGTCGGGATCAACCGCGAACTCGCTACTGAGAACGCCGACGGTCTCCCCCACAGCATCGAGAATCTCGGCATCAGAACAGGTCGGATCCTCCCAAAGGGCAAGGGATGAGCCGGCTAGAGCGACAAAATCGGCAGGGACCGCCACACCGCCGCGCCGCAACACGGCAAGAGCCCGAGCAGTCACCGGGATGCGACCACACGCAACCACCGCTGCGGCGTCTTGAATCTGCGCGGCGATCTCGTGGTTGACAGCGCCCATTTTGGAACCCACGAAGAACACGTCGGCTCCCGAAGCAAAAACCTCGGCGGCACCACCCACAGCGCCAAGCTCGTTCACCAACCCGGCCCCGTGTGCAGCCCAAGTATCGGCCAAGGTCCGCGCATCGAAGCCAGAACTGGAACTGACGGTACCCACGCCGGTCGCGATAGTGCCGACCGTGGCCCCCCGTTCGATCACAGCCGCGGCCAACGCCGGTCCGTTGGCGTTGAACCCCTCGATTGAAACCGACCGGCCCGCAAGATCGCCAACGCTGTGCTGAGCACACACCGCTGCGGACAAACCCTCACACTGGTCAGCGAACGTTGAACCGTAGCCCACCAGCCGAGTGGTGTCACGGGGATCATTAGCACGCAGCGGTGCCAGATCGGCTTCGCTGACGCCCTTGGCAGCGTCGGGCAGGTAGGTGCCGTAGTCGACCAACTCGGCTGCCTCAGCCACGAACGCGGCAATCGCTTCGCTGCGGTTCGGACCTTCAGCGCTGATCCCCGCGGAGGCCCCACCATGACGCTTGTTGAGAACCGCATATGAATAGGTCTGCGATCGTGCTAGATCCTTGGCGCCTCCCTGAAGAATTCTGCGAGCCCAACGAACCGGACCCGACGAAGTCTCCGCTCCAACGAGATCGATAGCTACGAAAGCATCGGTGGACGTGAACTTGTGGATACGCACGTTCGCAGCGTACGTGATCAACCGTGCCGGGGTGAACGCCGGTGGCGACGGTCAGTCGTCGGCGACCGCAATCGCGAACTCGGGGCAGTTGTCGACTGCCAGCATCGCCTTCTCCTCAAGTTCCTTTGGAATATCGCCTTCGATGCGCAAAACGGCGTAGCCCTCGTCGTCGGTGTCGAACACTTCCGGGGCGAGCATGTAGCAGCGATTGTGACCCTGACACGCATCGCTGTCCAAGTTGATTTTCATGCCAGCACCCTAGATCAGCCCTCGGCAATAAGTCTCGTCAGCGTCAGCTCAGGTTGGTCCGCCTCTAGACGCTGGAGCCAATAAGGGCTCTCAAACAGGGCCAGAAGTTCACCGTCTGCTCGGTTCGCCACAGTTACACCGCTCATTCGGCGAAGCTTGAGAGCCGACGTTTCATCGGTGATACGTGCGGTGGTCCAAGAGCAGGGATTCAACTCAACCGGCGCACCAAACTCGTTTTCGAGGCGATGAGTCGCGACGTCGAACTGCAACGGACCAACCGCGGCGAGGATCGGCGCCTGGTCGCCAACTTCGGGTTCCCGCAGGACTTGAACCACGCCCTCCTCGTCGAGCTGGTTGATGCCTCGGCGAAATTGTTTGGCTTTGGAAGTGTCGAGGGTGCGTGCCACCCGAAAATGTGACGGCGCGAAAGCTGGCATGTCAGGCCAGCGGACCGGAGAATCAACGTAGACCGCATCGCCGACCCGAAACTCGTTGGCGTTGACCAGGCCGACCACGTCACCCGGGTATGCCTCCTCGACGGTCTCGCGGTCACGACCAGTCACCGATTGGGCGTACTTCGTGGCGAAAGGCTTTCCGGTCGGGCCATGTGTGACAACCATGCCCCGTTCAAAGCGCCCCGAGCAGACCCTCATGAAAGCCATTCGGTCGCGATGATTGCGATCAGTGTTGGCCTGCACCTTGAACACGATCGCCGAGAACGGATCAGCAAGGGCACGAGGTTCACCGGCCTTGTCGTGACGCGGAGTCGGCGACGGAACCAGATCGACCATCGCGTCAAGCAGCAGCCTGACCCCGAAGTTGGTGAGCGCCGACCCGAAGAAGACGGGCGACAACTCCCCGGACTCAAACAGCTTCGACTCGAATTCGCGGCCAACCGTGTCCAGAAGTTCGGCACCGTCCCGCGCCTCGATCCAGAGATCGCCTTCCTCCTGGGCTGCCCGGTCAGAATCGACGAGTTCTTCTGGAGCTTCCGTAGCGCCCCTGGCCGTGCGAGTGAAACGCAGAAAGCTGCCGCCGCGACGGTCGATCAAACCCCGGAACCGTTCGCCATCACCGACCGGCCAGGTGATCGGGACCGGTTCGAGGATCAACTGCTCCTCAATCTCATCGAGCAGACCCAGCGGGTCACGGCTCGGGCGGTCCCACTTGTTGATGAAAGTGACGATCGGGATCTCCCGGTCGCGGCAGACCTCGAACAGTTTGCGGGTCTGGTTCTCGATGCCCTTTGAGCCGTCGAGAACCATGATGGCCGCGTCGGTGGCGGCCAAGACCCGGTATGTGTCTTCGGAGAAATCACGGTGGCCGGGGGTGTCGAGCAGGTTGAGAACACAGTCCCGGTACGGGAACTGCAACACGGTCGAACTGATGGAGATACCGCGTTGCTGCTCCAGTTCCATCCAGTCCGAGGTTGTGGAACGGTGCGTGCCTTTGGCTCTGACAGCACCCGCACCGGCCGTTAGAACGCCCCCGTACAGCAGGAACTTCTCCGTCAGTGTGGTTTTGCCCGCGTCGGGGTGCGAGATGATGGCGAACGTCCGCCGACGTCGCGCCTCGGTCTCAAGTTCAGCCACCGTTACAGGCTAAGACCGGTATCTCCAATGTGGTCTGATCTGTGCTGTTCGGCATTGATCTAGGTGTCGCGGTCGACCACGAAGTCTGCCAGCGCACGAAGAGCCGCGTGGCTGCCGTTGATGTCAGGAAGATCGTCGATCGCTTCGAGGGCACTCGCCAGCAGTCGATCGATCTCAGCTTCGACGGCTGCGACCGCTCCCGTCTCGACCATCACCTCCTGGACAGCGGCAATGTGGTCGTCGCTCACCTCCCCCCCGCCGTCGGCGTGCGCGGTGGCACCCACCGTGGCAAGCACTGCCAGCTGGGATTCGTCGGCTGCGGAGCGGGCCAACGCCAACAACACGGTCGGTTTGCCCTCACGCAGGTCGTCACCGACCGGTTTGCCGGTGCGCTCGGGCTCCCCGAAAACCCCGAGCATGTCGTCACGCAGCTGGAAGGCGACGCCGAGCGGCAGCCCGTGAGCGGACAACCTCGTGTCCAGATCGCCGCGGCCGGCCAGCGCCGCACCGAGTTGTAGGGGACGAACGATCGTGTAGCCGGCAGTCTTGTTGCGCACGATCGTGCGGGCATCGGCGACCGATACCCCGCCCTGGGCGGTGCCGATCACGTCGAGGTACTGCCCCATGTTTAACTCAGTGCGCAGGGCGTCCCAGACTCGACGCACCTCAGGCGTCGTGTCGCCCAGGGTCCGGTCGGCCATCACGATGGCGATGTCACCCACCAGGACGGCCGCGGCCTCGGCAAATCGTCTTGCCTCGCCCCGCAGCGAGCCTTCACGGTGGCGCTGGAGGTAACGAGCCCACACAGTTGGTGAGGATCGGCGTGTTGAAGATCCGTCCATCACATCGTCGTGGATCAGGGCGAAGGCATGGAGTAGTTCCAGCGCGCACCCGCCCGCGACCGCACCCTCACCGGACGGATCGCCTCCCGCAGTGACCCAACCCCAATGACAGTAGGCGGGGCGGATCCGTTTGCCGCCGCCCGCCACGAAATCCGCGAGATCGGCCAGGGGCACGTCCAGCGCTGAGTTGAGATCAGCCCATGTGTCGCGTTCATCTTCGAACAGGGCACTCAGGGCTGCGTCAACCTTGGCTGCAACGGCCGAGAGTTGCGGCGGCGGAGGTTTCACGACAGGTCGTCGTCCTCGGCATCGGTCTCAGCCTCGTCTTCGCTGTCGAGGTTGGCGACGACTCGTTCGACCTGCACACGCGCCGCACCGATGCGTTTGCGGCAGAGGCCTATAAGGAAAGAGGCACGTTCCACGCGAGCGGCCAGCATGTCGACATCCAAGTCGTCGCCTTCCAGGTCACGCAGGACTTGCTCAAGTTCTTGCATGGCATCCGCGTAACCGATCGTCTCGTCGCCGCCCTCGCCGTTGCCGTCGTTGCGGTCGCTACCCCCGTTATTGCCGTCGTTGCGGTCGTCGCGGTCGTTGCCGTCGCCGTCGCGGTCGTTGCCGTCGCCGTCGCGGTCGTTGCCGTCGCCGGTTCCGCCGTGTTCAGCCTGGTTGTCGTTCATGTGGCCTCCTCTGAAGTCCCGCTCTTGTTTTCCTGTTCGGCTTTCGTCTGTTGCGTCCGGGAAGTGATGGTACTGGTGAGGACGCCGTCCACTAGTTGCGTTGTGACGGTATCGCCAGGCTCAACGGCCGATGTCGAGCGCAGAACCCGGCCGTCACTGTCCCGAGTGATCGACCAACCCCGCGCCAACGCCGCTTCCGGGTCGAGAGCACGTACCTGAGCTGCTGCAGCGTCGACCCGGCGAGAGGCGATGGCCAGACCATGCCGTTGTGCCACTTCAAGGCGAGCGACCCCGCGAGCGATCTGACTGAGCGCCCGCCGCTCCGACGAACGCGCGGCTCTCACAAGACGTCCGCAGCGAGCCGTCAACTGTCGGTCACTGCGGTCCAGAACGTTGCGGGTCAACACAGCCACACCGGATCGAACCGTCTCCAAACGCTGATCGGAACGTTGCACCGCCCGTCGACCGGCGGCCACAAGATGCGCTTCGCGGTCCGCCAACCGGTCGAGCCAGAGCTCGACCCGCGCAACCACGAACTGGGCGGCCGCGGTGGGCGTTGTGGTCGCAGTATGAGCAACCTCATCCGCGACGCTGCGGTCGATGTCATGGCCGATACCCGTGACCACCGGCACCCCAGCCGACGCGATCGCCCGGGCCACCCTCTCATGGTCGAAGACAGCCAGATCGGTCTTGGAACCCCCACCGCGAGCCACGAGCAGCACGTCGACCCCGGCAGAATCCGCGGCACGGATCGCCGCAGCGACCGGCACCTCAGCACCCGCCCCCTGCACCGGCGTGTCGACCTCCACCACAGTGAACGCAAAGCCCGACCGCTCCAAAACCGTAGAAATGTCGGCGTGGGCGGCGCTTCCGACGGATGTCACCAACCCGACACGAAGAGGTACCGGCGCCAAGTGCCGTGCCGCATTGGCCCGCAAGACCCCCTCAGTCGACAAAGCAGCCAACAGAGCATCCCTATGGGCCGTGAGCCTGCCCAACGTGAAGGTCGGGTCGATGGACGACATACGCAACTGCACCCGCCCCGAAGGCGGGTAGTAGTCAACCCGACCCTGTATGCGAACAGACACTCCATCGCTCATACGGATCGGATCACCGTGCCTCTTGAGCAACCGGTTGACACGGTCCCGCGTGTCTCGGAACAACACCACCGGCAGAGTCGCGACAGGACTCGCGCCGGGACCCTCCCCAGGCTCGATCAGATCGAAGTACACATGGCCGTTGCGGGCCCGGTGGAGCCCGCTGATCTCGCCCTCCACCCAGAAATCGTCGGGCATCGTCTCCTCGATGACCACGCGAATGAGGGTGCAGAGCTCAGCGACGGTGAGAGTGGACTGATTCACCCTGTGGACCGTACTCCCCCGAGTGCCTACTCCCCCCGAGATACAGTGGTAGGGCTCAAGTTGAAGGTCATCGACCAACCGAGGCATGAACACGATCCACTTGGCGTTCGTGCCCGCGGCCAGGACCGCGGTGGTGGCCAGAAAAATCGTTGCAGGGTCAGCCCTGCGCATCAGGCGAGATTCTGGTCGCCGTTACCGTTGTTGTCGCTGCGATCGGCGGCCTCTACATCTTCGCGGCGGATGCCGAGAACAAACAGAATGGCGTCGAGGTAAGGCACTGAAAGGGCCGTGTCGGCCGCCTCGGAAACGATCGGCTTGGCGTTGAAAGCGATACCGAGCCCGGCTTCGCTGAGCATGTCGAGATCGTTTGCGCCATCGCCGACAGCCACCGTCTGCGACAGCGGAACGTTGTCTGTCGCCGCGATCTCTCGTAGCAGGACCGCTTTGCGTTCACGGTCGACAATCGGGCCGACAAGTTCGCCGGTCAGCTTCCCGTCAACAAATTCGAGCACGTTGGCGTAGGCATGGTGAAGCCGCAAATCCTCGGCGATCCGGTCGGTGAACACCGTGAACCCCCCCGACACGATCGCCACGGTGTACCCCAAACGTTGCAGAGTACGGACAAAGGTGCGGGTACCGGGGGTGTAACGGAGGTTGCTGTGCGCGCGCGCCACCGCATCCTCATCGAGCCCGGCCAACAGCCGCACTCGTGTGCGCAACGAAGATTCGAAGTCGAGCGCGCCCTCCATTGCGTCGGCGGTGATCTGCTGAACCTCAGCGAGACAGCCCGCCTCAGCAGCCAGCAGATCGATGACTTCGTCGCCGATGATTGTGGAATCGACGTCAAGCACGATCAGCCGCTTGGCTCGACGCCCGATTCCCTCGCGCTGGATAGCGATATCCATATTGGGATGCGCCGCGGCGATATACATGAGATTGGCGCGGAGCTTCCCGACATCGCCGTCGCGGACAAGCAGCTCGTAGCTCATCACCGGGAAACGCGAAAGCCGGATAATGCGATCGATGTTGGCGCCGGCGTCAGCGATAGCGGTGGCGGCCGCACCGATCTCGGTCGGGTTGAGGTGGGGTCCGAGAAGCGTTACGACGGTGCCCGGCAGCAGCGAGGACGGCGTGTTCGAAACCAGATCGAAATCGACCTCCATGCCCTGTTCCCAGCCGAACAGCAACACGTCCTTGAGCAGGTCCCGCCCCTGAGGCACCCCCACCGCCAAACCCAGCGTGAGTTGGTCACGGATCACGATCTGCTCAATGTCGTACACTTCGGCGCCGGCGTCGGCGAGAACACTCATCAACCCGGCGGTCACCCCCGGGTGATCGGGCCCGGTGATCCTCACCAGAACGGTTTCGCTCGAGTCGTCGGCGTCGGTTTCGGTATGCACGAGCTACAAGCCTACGGACTCGTGCTGCCACAAGCCGCAGGATTTCCGTGGTGACCGAAGCCGCTACACGTGATCGGCGCGGACCAGAGCTTCGTAGAGTTCTTCGTAGAGACCGCCGCGGTGCCGCAACTCGTCATGGATGCCGGTTTCAACAACCCGGCCGTTGTCGAGCACGACGATCAGGTCGGCGTCGGTGATAGTCGACAGGCGATGGGCGATCACCAACGATGAACGACCGGACAGAGCGTTGGCCAGCGCCTCCTGCACATGAGCCTCGTTCTCGGTGTCGAGATGGCTGGTTGCCTCATCGAGCACAACGATCGCCGGGTTCTTGAGCAGCATTCGAGCGATCGCCAAGCGTTGCTTCTCGCCGCCGGAAAGCCGGTAACCACGCTCGCCGACGATCGTGTCGTAGCCCTCCGGCAGAGCGGCGATCACATCATGGATACGAGCCGCGCGACATGCCGCTTCGATCTCAGCTTGGCTGGCTTCGGTGTCGGCGTAACGCAGATTCATCCCGACTGTTTCGTGGAACAGGTGCGGATCCTGGCTCACGACCCCGATAGCGCGCCGCAGAGAATCTTGGGTGAGCGAACGCACGTCATGGCCGTCGACTCTGATTGCTCCGGTAATCACGTCGTAGAGGCGGGGAACAAGCGAGGTGAGCGTGGTCTTCCCGGACCCCGACGGCCCAACAATGGCGACCATCTGGCCAGGGGCCACGGTCAAGTCGATGTCGCTCAACACATCGCCGACTGAAGCAGTCGATTCGTCACCCCCAAGCGATGCCGGTGTCCCCTCGGGAGGGTCGGGGTAACGGAAATACACATGATCGAACCGGACCTCGCCTTGTGGATCGACCAATTCGACAGCATCTGGAGCATCGACGATGGCATTCGGGGCGTCGAGAACCTCAAACACCCGCTCAAAGCTCACAAAAGCGGTCATCACATCCACCCGAGCATTGGACAGACTGGTTAGAGGCATATAGATGCGCACGGTGTAGAGACCCAGAGCGGTGAGAGTACCGATGGTGATGGCCTCGTCGATGACGAGATGCGCGCCAAGCCAGTAGACGATGGCCGTGCCGACCGCCCCAACCAGCGTCAACGCCACCAGGAAAATGCGGCTGTACATGGCGCTGCGCACACCGATGTCCCGTACCCGACCCGCCCGATCCGAGAAATCAGCGGCTTCGGCACCGTGACGCCCGAAAAGCTTGACGAGCAGGGCACCGGCGACATTGAACCGTTCAGCCATGGTGTTGTTCATCGAGGCGTTGACAGTCATCGACTCGCGGGTGATGTCCTGCAGGCTGGCACCGACCCGGCGAGCCGGCAGCACAAAAACCGGCAGGATAATGATGGCCAGCAGAGTCAACCGCCACTCCAGGATCAGCATGGCCAGCAACGTGCCGGTGAGCGTGATCAGGTTGCCGACAACGGTTCCCAAAGTGCCGGTGAAAGCCCGCTGCGCACCGATCACATCATTGTTGAGGCGGCTTATCAGCGTGCCGGTCTGGGTGCGGGTGAAGAAGGCCAGGGGCATCCGCTGAACGTGATCGAACAGGCGCACCCGCAAATCGAAGATCAGACCCTCGCCGATCCGTGAACTGAGCCAGCGTTCCACCAGCGACAACAGAGCCTCGGCGGCCGCCGCGCTCACCATCACAACGAAGAGCACGTTGAGATAGCGGCCGTTGCTGTCGACAATTCCCACGTCGAAGATCTTGCGGATCAACAGCGGCGGCAACAGCCCGAGGAAAGTCGTCAGCACAATGATCGACAGGTAGACGGAGATGGCGCCTCGGTATGGGCGGGCAAAAGCCAGCACACGGCGCCGCGTGTCCTTGTTGAGCTGCTTGCCTTCGATTCCGGAGCGGTCCGCGCTCATCGAGTGCATTACCTGGAACGGACTCGACGCGGTCATACCGTGAGCCTACGCGTTGCCACCACTGCGCGGATTCCCGGGGTTCGGATGCGGAAGTCATCGGCGCTGGCACTGCGTGGATTCACCGGGGTTCGGATGTGGGAGTCATCGGCGCTGGCACAGTGTGGATTCCCCGGGTTCGGATGTGGGAGTCATCGGCGCTGGCACAGTGTGGATTCCCGGGGTTCCGATGCGGAAGTCATCGGCGCTGGCACTGCGTGGATTCCCCGGGGTTCCGATGCGGAAGTCATCGGTGTAAGCACAGCCCGCTAGCGTGAACCGGGATGGAACATCGGTCAAGTGCCCTGTTAACAGACCACTATGAGTTGACGATGGTGGAATCTGCCCTCAAATCTGGGGTTGCTGAACGGCGTTCCGTATTCGAGGTCTTCGCTCGCCGCCTACCCGAAGGCCGAGCATATGGGGTGGTTGCGGGCATTGACCGCCTAGTGGATGCCGTTGAGCGTTTCCAGTTCGACGAAGACACCGTTGATCACTTGATGGCTTGCGGAGTTGTTCAAGGCGAGATGATGGCCGACTGGCTGCGCAACTACCGCTTCGGTGGAGACATCACCGGCTACGCCGAAGGTGAACTCTTCTTTCCGTACAGTCCGGTACTCACCGTGGCTGGTTCGTTCGCTGAATGCGTGGTGCTCGAAACAGTCCTGCTGTCGGTCCTGAACCATGACTGCGCGGTTGCTTCTGCCGCGGCCCGGGTGGCCGATGCCGCAGGTGGACGCCTGCTCGTGGAGGGCGGGTCGCGGCGCACCGATCCAGAATCGGCAGTAGCTGCGGCTCGTGCCTCCCATGTTGGAGGCTTCGACACCACCTCGAACCTTGAAGCGGGTCGTCGCCATGGCATCCCAACCGGTGGCACCACAGCTCACGCGTTCGTGCTGGCCCACAACAGCGAAACTGAAGCCTTCCGCGTGCAACGCGACACTCTGGGTGTCGGCTCCACCTATCTGGTCGACACTTTCGACGTGATGGAAGGCATACGTCGGGCCGTCGATGTGGTCGGACGCGAAATCGGAGCCGTACGAATCGACAGCGGCGAGTTGCTCGCCGACAGTCGTGCGGCCCGCCAGTTGCTAGACGAACTGGGCGCTGTTGATTGTCGGATTGTTGTGTCGAGCGACCTCGACGAGTTTCTGATCGCCGACTTGGAACTCGCCGGCGCACCGATCGACGCCTATCTGGTCGGGACAAGCCTGGTCACCGGCTCGGGCCATCCGACGGCTTCGATGGTCTACAAGTTGGTGTCTATCGCTGACGATGACCATCCCGGCCCGCTACGAGCGGTCGGGAAGCACTCGCCGGGGAAACGCACCATCGGTGGTCACAAGTCCGTGCACCGAACCTATGACGCCGAAGGCAGGTTTCTTGCCGAGGTTCTTTCGGTTCTGCCGGTGGAGGTGCCCGAGAACTCAATGTGCCCGCAGGTACCGCTTCTGCGCGATGGTGAAGTTGTCGCCGATTTGACCGATGTGAGCGAGGCTCGGGCTCGTTGCGCCGAGCGACGTGCACGTTTGGTTGATGAAGACAGGACTCCCTGGCCCGTGACTACTCCTGCGGTGCCTACAATTTGGGAAGGCGTTGAGGAACCGCTTTCGGCGGCGGTTGTCAACAGCAATGGAGGAGTGAACCGATGAAGGCGCTGATCGTTGTTGACGTCCAGAACGATTTCTGTGAAGGCGGTGCTTTGGCTGTGGACGGCGGCGGATCGGTGGCCCGTTCAATCACTGAGTTGGCGGGTTTGGACCGTGCCGGTGGCGCCTATGAGCTGGTGGCGGCCACCAAGGATTGGCATGTCGATCCGGGTGAACATTTCGCCGATCCCGAAGTCGGCCCGAACTTCGTCGACACCTGGCCGGTTCACTGCGTTGCCGACAGCGAAGGTGCGGCCTTCCACCCTGATTTGGACATAGCGGTAGACGAGGTCTTCTTGAAAGGCCGGACCACCGCTAGCTACACGGGTTTCGACGGAGGTGCAGCCTCAGACGAGACGGTGCTGCTCGGTGACTGGCTCAAGGCGCGAGGAGTCACTTCGGTGGATGTTGTCGGTTTGGCGACCGACCATTGCGTGAGAGCGACCGCGCTCGACGCCGTGGCCGCCGGTTTCGACACCACCGTATTGCTCGAGCACTGCGCCGGTGTTGCCCCCGAAACGACCGAGTCCGCCCTAACAGAACTCACCACCGCCGGCGTTGAACTGGCTTAGAACGCGGTCCCGCTGAATCTTTCCCAGATCCGCACGTTGGTTCCGTGGTGGCGAAGTCAGAGGGGTGGGGTTACTGTCCGGCAATGAGCGAACCTCGGATTGTTGCCACCGGACTGCAGTTTCCGGAGGGGCCTATTGCTGAAGCTGACGGGAGCGTGTTGCTCGTCGAGATCGCCCGCGGCACGTTGAGCCGCGTCGCCCCCGATGGCGAGGTGACGGTCGTGGCGGATTGTGGTGGTGGGCCCAACGGAGCCGCCTACGGCCCTGATGGCAAGGTCTACGTCTGCAACAACGGTGGCTGCTTTCAGTTCAAAGAAGTCATGGGCCTGCTGATCCCAGGAGAAGTGCCGACCAATTGGTCTGGCGGGTCGATCCAGCGAGTCGATCCTGTCACGGGCGAGGTCGAGACCGTCTACACCGAGAGCAGCAGCGGCCCGCTTCGTGCGCCCAACGACCTGGTCTTCGACGAGTTCGGGGGCTTCTGGTTCACGGATCACGGGGTTCGGTTCGAGCGCACGAGCGACCGAACGGGTTTGCACTACGCCACGATCGACGGTTCCTCGTGTGTGGAGCGAGTTCATCCACTCGATGCCCCCAATGGCATCGGGTTGTCGCCCGACGGTTCCCGGCTATATGCCGCGGAGACCCACACGGGCCGGGTTCGGGTTTGGGATGTGACCGCACCGGGGATGGTCGACACGACGGATTTGTTGGGTTCGACAGGAGGCGAACTGCTTCATGGCGCGCCGGGAGCGCAGTTGTTTGATTCGTTGGCGGTTGACGGCGAGGGGTGGGTCTGTGTCGCCACGATCGGCAACGGTGGGATCACCGCGATCTCTCCCGATGGTTCAACTGTCGAACACGTTGCGCTGCCGGATGTGCTGGTAACCAACATCTGTTTCGTTGACGACGAGCCGCGTGCCTTCTGCACGTTGTCCGGCACCGGTCAACTAGTCGAAATCGACTGGCCCCGCCCCGGCCTCAAACTCCACTTCCCCTAGCTCACGGTCGGCTTCGGTTGTGTTTCTTCGGTAGTGTAGTACTCTGTAGCGCGAGCGAGCTACGAGGTGTATTGTGCCACGACCTACATCGTTCCGTCTTCCTGAGGAACTACTGGAGCGCATCGAGGCCGAGAGTCGCGATGTCGGCGCCTCGATCACGCAACTGGTTTCCTCCCTGCTCGACGAGGGTCTGAAGACGCGCCGCTTTGCCGGTGTCGTCTACCGCGGCGGGGCGGGGGGCCGACGCGCTGCTCTTGTGGGCGGCCCGGACGTGTGGGAGGTGGTACGAGATCTCGCGGCTGCGCCGGGTCAGGGGATGGATCGTGTCGAGAACCTCGTCGCCGAGACTGGCCTTACCGCAGAGTCGGTACTGTTGGCAGCAGATTTCTATGCGTCGTTCCCTGAGGAGATCGATGAGTTGATCCGAGCGGATGAGCGTGCTGCCGAGGAGGTCCGCCGCCAGATTCGTCGGCGCGAGCAGTTGCTGTCGTCTTGAGGTGGCTGATCGACGAGATGCTGCCGCCTGCCACCGCGGCGGGGCTGGCCGCGCTCGGACATGAGGCGTTCAGTGTCGCCGAGGCTGGGCTTGCCGGCAGCGATGACGACGCCCTCTACGAGACCGCCGTCGAGCAGGATTACGTCATCGTGACAGAGAACTTTGCGGACTTCGCCACCATCACGAAAGACCGTCTAGCCGCGGGCGCGCCGTGCGTGCCCGTCGTCTTCGTCCAGAAGCGCCAGCACCCTCGCGGCTCGGCGTTGGGTCCCGCCCTGGCACGCCACCTGCACGAATGGTCCGTCGCCAACCCGAACCCGTATCCCGGCGTCCACTGGCCCTGAGCGGCCTCTGATCACGGTCCCAGGGCGGTGATGGGGACGACTGAGATTCCTTCCGGGTACTCGAAGCCGCGGCCGCCCGCAGTGATGACCATGAGTTTGCGCGGCTCGCCCATCTGTGCGGTGTCAACCCGGTCGCGCAACCGTCGTAGCGACGCTACGCCCTCTTCGATCAACTCGGTTCCGCCGAGCTTCACCTCGGCCGCAGCCCACTCCCGGTCGTCCAAGCTTGTGAGAATCACGTCTATCTCAAGTCCGGAGCTGTCCCGATAGTACGAAACGTCCCAGTCATTGGCTTGGGTATAGACGCGCAGATCGCGCAGCACCATCGACTCGAACAGGAGGCCGAAATAGCTCAGGTCCCCCATCAGCTGGTCGGCGTTGGCCCGCAGCGCGGCCACGGCCAGCGCCGGGTCGGTGAAGTAGCGCTTGGGGGTGCGGCGAAGCTGGGCTCGAGACCGCAGATGCGGCCTCCACACCGCTAACTCCTCCACCACGAACAAGCGACTCAGTGCGTCCAGGTAGCTCTTGACGGTCTGGGGATGCAGGGTCTCGCCGCCCCCGGCCACATCCTGGCCGAGTGTCTTGAGCGTCGCCTCTGTAGAGGTGTTCCGGCCCAAAGAGGCCAGCAAACGGCGCACTCCCACCGGATCGCGGGCAGTGCCGTCGACCCGGGAGACGTCGGTCCGGCTGGTCTCGTCGAGATAGGCGCGAAGCTGTCTCTGCGCCACTGCGGGTGAGTCGCCCAACATGGCTGGCCAACCGCCCCGGCAGGCCAAGTCCACGATGTCGGGGAGGCCGAGAGCGGAGGGCGGGGCAGAACTGCGCTGCGAGGCGAGCAGGCCGCGCAGGGAGACCTCCCCGCTCGATTCCCCGCTCTCAAACAAACTCATCGGGCGCATCCGCACCCGGATGATCCGGCCGGTGCCAGTGTGGCGGGTGGCATCGTCAGGAGGATCGGCCGACCCGGTCAAGATGAACTGGCCCTTCTGCCCCCGATCATCGCAAGCCCGCCGCATGGCATCCCACACGCCGGGAGCGAGCTGCCACTCGTCCAACAGGCGCGGCACGGACCCCTCAAGGACTTCCATCGGGGAAACCTGCGCGGCCAGCCGGTTCTCGAAGACGGCGTCAAAGGGCACTTCGCTGCGGGAATGATTCCGACCAGTCCATGTCTTGCCGCACGCCCGCGGCCCCTCGACAACGACCGCCGGCGAGGCGCGCAAGGCGCTCTCCACCTCACGATCTGCCACCCTTGGCATATACCCGGATGGTGTTAGCCGATCAGCCACCAAGCGACCTCCCAGGACCCATCATAGGTCCTCCAATCGCGATATTGTGACAGTTTCAATCGCGATATTGTTGCTTGACTGTTCGCGGGATTGTCGACCAGTCAAGACGAAGCAGGACGGTCCACCCCGGTCTTACGCATCGAAGGGTCGTCTAAGCGAGCCGGGGTCCCCTGCCGACAGGAACCCGAGGGACTCGTCGAAGTCTGATTTGAGGCCCGCGGGGCTTCTCCTGTCGGGAGGCTCCGGGTTGGTCGGGCCGCTGTGGTCCACTCGCATCTGGTGTAAGAACTGTTCGAGGTCGGGTGCGCGACCTGCCAGGTATTGGAGAACTTCGTCTTTGCGATCTGCGAAGTGGGGATCGTGGTCGAGGTCTCCAGGGCTTTCGAGAAGGCCGATGATGTGGGTGGCGTCAGTGGATGCGGGGGTGATGCCGTAGCGGTGCATGTGGAATCGCAGCCCGTCTTCGAGGGTGTAGGGCCCGGCCCTGTCGATGGCCACCAAGTCGATGTAGTCCCGTAGTTTCGGCCGGTACATGATGATGTCGAGTTTGGAGGCGAGCAGGTCTGCTAAGGAGGCGACGGGCAACCCGTCTATCTGAGTGGGCTGGGCGAGGGTTTTGACGTGGCCGGGGTTGGCCCCCCGGGATGGAGCCTTGAACACCTGTACTTGCACAGCGTCGACTCTGGCGTGCAGTTGGTCGGGGCCGCTTTCGTAGATGTCGACACTGCCCGCGGCCTTCTCGAACTTCCTGGCGAGGTGGTCGCCGGAGAAGGCGTCGACCGTCATGTAGTCGAGGTCGAAGGACACACGGTGGCGCAGATGGATGGTCAGCGCGGTGCCGCCCATCAGGCAGCCTTCGAGCGGATCGGTGACCCTCGACAGGATGGGCCACACTGAGCGCATCTCATCGGACAGCACATCGGTCCATGCGTCGATCTCAGCCATCGGCGCGCCGGGCGGTGGCCTTGTCGATGCTGGCTGCGATCTCTCCCGTGTCATAGCCGCGCATGTCCCGGCATCTTCGCAGAGCGTCGAGGGGGAGGCATCTCAGCGCCCAAGTGCGCGCCACCGGGTCAGGGCCGTCCAGCAGGGTGGTGGCCACGAAGAAGGCGTTGTCGGGGAGCCTCAGGTCCTTGGCGCTCGCCCCGTTCCAGAACAGGCTCCAGAACTCTGGCGGCACCCGCGCACCGCAGGTGTCGTTCTCCTGTCGGGGCCGCGGCGGCAGGTATGCCAACGCCGTCACGCACTCTTCGCTGAGGTCGAGCGACCACAGGACGGTCTTGCGCGAACCGTAGCCCCAGGGCACACTGCCGTGTTCCCGCCGTGCGAAGCCCTTTTCGGCAAGGGCGTTCAAGCATCGCCGCGCGTGGTCTTCGGACAGGAGGGCTTCGGTGGCCACTTGGCTGAGCGTTGTGCCCCTGATCCTGCTCCTCAGGATTCCCATCACAGCCCGCTGGCCTCTGCTCAGGCCAACGACATGGCCGGCATCGGGGTCGAACGTGCAGGGCAGGCGGCTCCGAATTGCCTCTGCGGGATCGTTGGGCTGATGCATCAGCGCCTTCAAGCGGTCCTCTCCGGGTGGCTGTCTCGTCATCTCCAATGCAGCGGTCATGCGCCGGGCGGCAGGAGCGGACACATCGAGTTCGCGTGCCAGCACCGCAGGGCGGAAATCAGAGAGCCAGGCCGCTTTCACCCATTTGGCGACATCGACTCTCGACCTGTGCATGGCCGTTCTGGTTGTGACCGTGAAGTCGTAGCGGCAACAATGACACCTCCACGCTGAGCGCCCCGACCGATACGCCGGGTCGCCGGCTCCGCACCTCGGGCATTCCACCCCATCCGGCCACCTGGCCTCGACGAGGAGGTTCCAAGCGGTCCTCCCAGAAGAAGTCCGCTCGGGGGAGGAAGCGCAAGCGGTGTCCATGCCGTCATTCTACCCGAATTGGGGACTTATCGTTCAAAACGTCGGGATGCCGTAGCGGGTTCAACTCTAGCCCTTGACGAGTAGGTCAACCCACGCGGCGAATGGGTTGGGGGCGCTGTGGGTGTGTGATGAGCCTGATTCCGGTCAGCAACCTGGAATGTGGTCTGCAAACCTGAGAACTCGGCTAGCGGGTGATGCGCACGGTGATCTGTTGGCCGTACTGCCAGTTGAGGATCACCGGCCCCCAGTTGTATTCGCGGCATTGCTGGCGGGCTCCGTCGCTGATGCGGCCGAAGTCCCGTTCGCTGCTGTTCGGGCCGTGGAAGACCAGCCACTTGTCGCCTAGGCGCAGCTCGATGATGCGGGCCGGGAACATCGGCGCTGGGCACAGCCGCAGCCGCACAACACGCCAGCCCGGGGTGTAGCTCAGTTCCAGGACCTCGACCGGGCCGCTATAAGAGAAGCTGTTGTCGGGCAGGGTTCCGTAGGTGACGTCGTTGGTAGAGGCGGGGGACCAGCCTTTGAAATAGCCGAAGGTGCCGGTGTCGTAGCCGTCGAGGTTGTAGCCGTCGGGGTACTGGCCGCCGACGGTGAGGGTCTGGCTCCAGATGGCGGGTCCTTCTTCGGCGGGCTCGGGGTCGGGCGCGTCGACCTGCCAGGTCTCGAAGCCGAAGACGTTGTCCTGGTTGTCCTGGGAGGACTGGGCGGCGCCGACGGGGACGTCGATCCACAGCTTGCCGTCGATGATGTCCTCCACCAGGGCGCTGTACACCCGCCCGGGGGTCTCCACTTGGAAGTCCGTGATCTGGAACTCGTAGGCTGCGGTGCCTCTGGTGGTGTACCAGGCCCCGATGTCGTCGGCCTCGAAGCCCACCACGTCGTAGAACTCGTCGCCGGCGAGGTTGGTGTCGGTGAACGTGAACGTCACCCTGAAGGGCCCGGTCACCGGTTCGGTCACGTCGGCGGTGACGGCGACGGTCGGCGCCGGTTTCGGCCGAGGCGTTCCCGACTTGACCGTGGACCAGTCGCTCCAGCCGATGGTGTTCCTGGCCCGCACCCGCACGTCGTATTCCGTGTCGTTGGTGAGCCCGGTGATCGTCGTGTGGCGGTCGGTTATGAAGTCCTGCTGGCGGGTGTTGGCGAAGCTCTGCGCACCCGACTTCCACTGCACCTGGTACCGGAAGATGTCGCTGCCGCCGTTGTCGGCGACGTTCCAGGTGACGCGCAGGGCTGTGTTCCGGGACTCGACGGTCACCAGGGGCGCGTCCGGCGCCACCGCCATCGGGGTCGCGTCAGCCGATGCGGCTGCGCCCTTGAGGGTCGAGGTCCTGGCCCGGACCTCGAAGGTGTGGACCGTGCCGTTGATGAGACCGGTCACGGTGTAGGACGTGGTGTTGACGTTGCTTCCCGGCACGTCGGCCCACTCGGTGAACGAGCCGCTCCCGGCCCTGTAGCGGTACTCGTAGCCCACTATCGGGTTGCCGCCGTCAGAGGCCGGCGCCGCCCACTCCAGGCGCACCTTGGCGTTGAGCGCGGTCGCGGTGAAGCTCTGCGGGGCGCTGGGCACCGTCACCGGCACCGCGGTGGCCTCGTTGGAGGCCGGGCCCTCGCCGCCCACAGGGTTCTTGGCTCTCACCTTGAAGCTGTAGGATGTCCCGTTGGTGAGGCCGGTCACGGTGTGCTCGGTCGTGTCCTCATCCGCGCCGGAGATGTCGGTCCACGAGCCGTAGGCGCCGCTGCCCGTCCTCTGCTGGTACTCGTAGCCGTCGATCGCGACCCCGCCGTCGAACGTCGGCGCGGTCCATATCAGTCGCACCTGCTGGTCTCCGGCCTCGGCGCGTAGGTTTCTCGGCGCGGTCGGGAAAGTCGCCGGGACGACGTTCTGCTCTGATGCGTAGCCTCCTCGAGCGACGCTGTTGACCGCTGCTACGGCTACTTCGTATGAGACGCCGTTGGCGAGGCCGGTGACCGTGAACGATGTCGTATCGGCGTCGCTGTTCGGCACATTGGTGTTGACGTTGACGACATGGCTGTCCGTGTCTTCGTTGAACACCCAATATTGGTAGCGAAGGATGGCGCTGCCGCCATTGTCCGGCGTGACCCAGCTCACTTCGATCTGGCCGTCGCCCGGAACCACAGTAAGGGTGGGCGGCGAACTCGGCACAGATATGACGACTGAGACCTGATCGGACTCATCTCCGTTGCCGTTGGCATTCACCGCTTGGACCTCGAACGCGAAGGTTAAAAAGTTGCCTGTGGGGTCCAGTCCCTTGACCGTGAATGACGTCGCGTTGGCCCCGTCGGCCGCGCTGTCGTCGATGGTGGTCCAGCTGCCGAGCGAGCCGCTGTTTCGGCTGTAGCGGTACCGGTGCGAGGTGATGGCGCTGCCGCCGTCGGAGGCCGGCGCGGTCCAGGTCAGCGCCACGGCAAGTTGAGGCGTCTCGTCGGGGGCCGCCG
The DNA here is from genome assembly GCA_965198315.1 of Candidatus Aldehydirespiratoraceae bacterium. GTDB lineage: Bacteria > Actinomycetota > Acidimicrobiia > Acidimicrobiales > Aldehydirespiratoraceae > VXYK01. The sequence goes on from OZ240616.1 coordinate 656,491, forward strand.
TCGCGGTCAGGTCGGTCGGGGCCAGCGGAGTGGCCTGCAGGTTGACCGTGACCAGGGTTGAGCCGACCGCCAGGTTGCCGTTGCCGGGCAGGTCCGTGACCGCGTCTGCGTCGAGCTCGACGTCGATTGTTCCTGAGGTGCTCAGGAGCGCGCTGGCCAAGGTCACGGTCACGACTTCGTCCGTTGCTGAGGCTGCGGTTGTCGACAGTGTCGCGGTTCCTTCCATCACCTTGATCTTGGTACGGTCGACGTTGGAGACGTTCTCGTCGAACGTCAACAAGATCTTGGTCCCGTCGGTTGAGGACCTCGGGCCATCATTGCCTGCCCCGATCATCTGCGGGCGTACGCCGTCCACCTTGTGGCCGGACTGCAGGGCGAGCGCCGAATGGGTCAGGGTCGCGCTGTTGGTGGTGGCGCCGGTCGCGTAGATCGTGCCGCTGTTGAGAACGAGCGTGTTCGCCTTGACCGCCACGCCTCCATTGGCGGTGTCGTTCGCCACGACGGTGTAGGAGCACGCCATCGTGGTGGTGTTGGTCGCCGCGGCGCAGCTCGCCGCCTTCTCCGCCGTGCCGATCAGCAAGGTGATCTGGGGACCGGCTGTGACGTCCACCGCCTTGTCGAAGGTCACCGTCGCGGTCACCGCATCGTCGATGGCGTAGGTGCTGTCGCTGCCCGGCATGGAGGTCAGCGCGACCGATGTCACCTCCGGGGGCGAACCCAGCACCGTGACCTGAGGGCTGTAACGCGGGTACTCCCGGTTCTGGAGGTCGTCGTCGAAGACGACCCGCACCTGGATGTCCTTGTCCACGTCGTCCGCGGTCGTGGTGTACGTGGGGCCGGTCTCGCCGTCGAGATCGGTCACGTCGGTCCCGTCGTCGCGGATCCACTGGTAGTGGTAGAAGACGTTGTCGAGACCGTCGGTGTCGTCGGTGATGCCCGATGTGTCGGCAGTCAGCGTCTCGCCCGGGGAAGGGGCGGGGACGCTGATCACCAGTTCGACCATATCGTCCTCGCTCCAGCTCAGGCCGGTGCTGGTCCAGGAGAATCTGCCCGCCGCGTGGGTTGCGTCGGCGAAGGGGAGCGAGACGGCGCCCACGTGGAGCGTCAGGTCGGCGAGCGCCGCCCCCGCGGAGACGCTGCTCTGGTCGGTTTCGAGTCTGAACAGCCCGGCTTTGAGGTCAATGGAGTCGATCTGGTAGGTCCTCGAGTCATAGGAGAATCTATGGTCGGTCAGAAGCTCGCCTGGCTCGCATCTCTTATTGGCTTCCTGGGTGTCGCATCCCAGGAAGTTGGAGCCCAGGTCCTTGACCGTGAGCGTCGCCGACAACACAGGGGCGCCGGTGATCGTCGGCGCGCCGACAGCGGGGGTGTTGTCGGGCTGGGCGCCCGGCAGGTCGTAGACGTACACCCGGTCGTCGGCGGTGTCGGCCACCCAGAGGACGCGGCCGTCGAACCACAGCCCCCACGGGTTCGTGTTGGCGGCGTCGAGGTCGATGTTCTTGTCGTCGTCGCGGGTCCGGTCGGACAGCTGGTAGCCGTAGACTTGGGCATCTCCGCCGTCCACGACGAACAGCGTCGTGCCGTTGGACCACATGCCGCGCTGGTCGTTGTTGTTGATGGCGCCGACGGTCGAACTCGGACTCAAGATGGAGGCGCCTATGTCCAAGGTGGAGGCATGGTTCCCGTCGGAGCGCTGATAGACGAAGATCTTGCTGGTCAGGTCGTCGTTGTCCTCCGCCACCCACAGGTGCGATCCGTCACACGACAGGCCCTGGGGGTTGCCGTTGGCGGTGACCAAGGAGACGTCCTTGGCGGAGTCCCGGGTCGTGTCGGACATCTTGTAGGCGTAGACCTTGTTGTCGTTATGGTCGGCAACGAACATGGTGGTGCCGTCAGAGCAGATACCCCGCGGGTCTCCGTTCATGGCATTCCGCAGGGTGTCGAAGTCTGCGCTCGTGTCGCGCGACCCGTCGGAACGGTTGTAGGCGTAGAGCTTGTTGGCGTCGGCGGAGCCGTCGTTGGCCACCCAGAACGTGTCGTCGTCGCCCCAGATTCCCCTGGGTCCCGAGTTGCTGCTGTGCAGGCCGAAACCGGTCACCCGCTCGGGCGGGCTGAGGTCGCGGTCCGTGTACACCGCGATCATCAACACATCGCCGTCTACGGCCAGGTTGTCCACGTCGGCGCCCTGATAGAGCACGTTCGCGATGCTGAAGCCTGAGGCCGCGCCCGAGTCCTCGTTGTCGGTCGTGGCCTTCTGGATCCTGTGCACGGTGCCGCCGAGGTGTTCCCACACCATCACGTAGGAGGTGTCCGCCTCCAGCGTCGTACCGGCTGGCGCCTCGAAGAAGCTGTGGCCGGGCGCGTAGTCGGTGGGACTGACCAGGTCGAACAGCTTCGCGCCCGGCTTCCCGACCGGATCGGCGCTGTACACCGCCACCGACACCGACAACGCACTGTCGGGAACATTGCCGCCGGAGCCCTCGATGTCGACGCCGATGCCCCGCAGCGCGTAGCCCCTCGCGTCGGGACCGGTCGTGAAGCCCTGCGACAACACCTTTCTGGTGCCGCCGCCGACGGAACGGTAGCCGGTGTCGGTCTGGCCCAGGTTCTGCACCATCGCGTAGAGCGGCTCGCCGAGGACGGCCGCCAGGAATTGGGGGATACTAATGTCCTTGGTCTCTGCGAACCTCATGCCCGGCGCGAACGGCCTGTCGTAGAGATTGGACTGGGTGCCAAAGACGCGGGTTAAGACGTGGCCCCGTCTCGTGCCGTCTCCAATGTGATCGAAGGCATCGAAATCGATTGAGAAGAAGTATGTGTTGTCGCTCCCGCCCGCCACGGTGGCACCTTGCGGCGCGGACCATTCCGGCACGCCGGCGATGTTCCGTGTGATGAACAGCCTGAACAGCGTGTCGCCCGTGGCCGAGCCGTCGCGCAACTCATACGGGTTGGTGACGCCGCCGCCAAGTGGCGTTGAGTCGTCCGCGTTCCAGGAAAACCCGCGGATCAGGTAGCGATCCGCTGCGCCGACACCCACTCTCATACAGCAGTCGTCGCCGATCGAGATGATTTCCTGGTCGGCCGACGCGGTTTGCCCGTACGTCGAAGCCAGGATGCCGCTCGCCCGCTTCGAGCCCTTGATCGCCAGGCGCAGCACCGGGGTCTCCGTGCTCGGGCTGACGCCGGTTTCGCGATCGATGGCACTGCTCGGGATCTCCCCCAATTTAACACCCCAGCGTCCGGTCTCAGCCAGATCTCGTACACGCGCGGTGTTCTTGAGCGCGGCGCCCGGCTCGCCGCCGGCGTCCTCGGCGTCGGACGTCGTCTCCTTGATCGACAGCGAGGTGAACCCCGACAGCACGATGGCGTACTGGATATTCTGGTGCAGGAGCACGCCCGGCGGCGCCGTGAACTCGTTTGCGCCGACGGCGAACGAGCCCGGGTTCTTGAAGTCGTACAGCTTGCTTTCCAGGGTCGAATCTTTGTCGGCGTGGTCGGCGATCCAGAGCGAGACGGTCAGATTGGTCGGGACCGCGGCCAGTTCGATCGAGACGCTCGACAGTTCGTAGCCCTGGCCGTGAACCCCCAACGTGAATCCCTGGGCGTACTGCTTGGTGATGCTCGCGTCGGCCGTGTTCGACTGGCCCGTGTTGCCGACCAGCGTTGTGGGGATCAGCAACGGGTCGGCCGCGCCGCGGACCGGGCGGAACGGCTCGCTGGTCACGGTCTCCGAGTAGAGGTGATGGTCCGTGAACGAGACTTCCACCTTGATCAGCTTGCCGTAGTCGGCGTCGACGAGATGGTATACGTCCGAGTCGGTTCCGATGTTCGTCTCGGTCATGCCGTCGACCCGGATCCACTGGTAGGTGTAGACGAAGACGATATCTCCGTTCGCACCGGTACCTATCGCCGAATCCGCTGGAGCCCTATTTCTGAAGGGAAGCCCGTTCCCGTCGCGAATGCCCACCGTCTCGGCGAACAGATAGGGGGCGCCCTCCGCGGATGCCCGGATCTCCGGCCGGCCGCTGGCAGCCTGGTTCGCGGGCGTTTCATAGCCATTGACGGTGATCCGGATAGCCTCCTCGAACCCGGTGCTGTGCTGCCAGGCGCCGCCGCTGTTCTTAAAGTCGAACCTGTTCTTGATGCTCCAGCCCGAGAGGCCGGTCGAGTCTTCTCCGTCGCTGTTGGTGGAGTCGAGCGTGACGCTCCCGCTGCCGTCCTGCTTGAACACCGCCAGGTAGTTGGTGCTCGCCGAAAGGCTGAGACCGGCGTGCGTAAACTCCAGGCTCCCGATCGCGAAGCTCCCCGGCCGCGTCAGCTCCGTGCAGGTCGCGGTTGGAAACCCGCTGCCATCCGCCTCGCAGATAGCGACGTCGAAGTCTTCCGCGTTCTCGGCGACGACGGTCAGGCTGGTCAGTACCCAGCCCGTGGTGGTACCCGTGTTGGCGCCCGTTGTGAACAGCTGCGCATGGTCGTTGCCGCTCAGGCTGACGTCGTCATCGTCCCCTTGCCCGACGTTGCTGACGAGGACGCGCGATGCGGTTTGCGCCGCCGCCAGCGTCGACAACAGGAGCACGCCGCCCAGCACCAGCACCAGCAGGGCGATGAGCAGCAGGGGGAGCGGCGCAAGGCGACGGGAGGCGGTCATGACCTACCTCCGGATAGCCGAGGCAAGAGAAATCGGGGGGGGGGGGGGGGGGTGAACATTTGAGCTGGGCCGCCATAGGCGGCGAAGCCCGAGGCGAGCGGCGCAGCGACCGTTGCTCCGTCCGCCGCATCAGCTGCATGGACCGGTCTGTTGAGCGTCATGTGATTGCTACGTAATTCTTTCGTGATTCGTTTGCGATTCCGAAAACGGTAGCACATCTTCAGCGGTGATGCGCGATGGTTCATAGAAGACTGACTCGGCGCAGACCAATTGACCTGCACGGATCCGAACTGCCCCCGATGGGCGCGTCGGACTGCCCGAGGCGGTGGGCGCCCCAGCAGGTGATGGTGCCGTTGGTCCTCAGCCCACACGAATGATTCCGTCCAGCTGTGACGGCGCTGAATGTCCCGCCGGGCTCTCTTATTTCAACAGGTCGGCCCCAGCATGCGCGGCCCCTTTGAACTCTGCGCTGAGGGTATGTCCCCACACGCTGCTTAGAGGAGGCCTTGGCGGAAGGCGTTGGCCACTGCTTCGGGGGTCGCCAGCTTCGGCAAACCTGGGATCCGAATATCGGCAAATATTGGATATTTGTTCCGGCAATTACTGGATTATGTTCTCGGCAACTGTATTGCACGGAATCGCCGCAGGTGGTTCAGCGCCTATGTCGAGCAGCTCATCGACAGAGATGACCTTTGCAGCAACGGAACTGTTGGCTCACATTGAGACGGCAGCCGAAGAGACGCGGATATTCCATGCGCGCGATCGCGACGGCAAGGAAGTGGACATGGTGCTCGAGAGCCGAGGCAAAATCGTGGGGGTCGAGGTGAAGTCGTCCAGCGTTGTCGGCCGAGATGACGCCAAGGGACTCATCTGGCTGCGGGAGCGACTGGGAGACGCATTCGCCGGCGGTGCCGTGCTGAGCAGTGGCCGCATCCCGTTCCAGATTGATGATCGGGTGTGGGCACTGCCCCTCAGTGCATTGTGGAACGCGCCCAGGTCGCGGTGAGGCGCTGCACCCGGAAACCCCGTCCCGGCGACGAGGGACTTTAGAGTATCTCTGAGACCGTCCAGCGTGATCTGATCTTTGACAGCGTCTGCGACCGATGTCCGATAGACAAAAGGTCATGTGTTAGGTTCGGTGTCACACCCTCTCTTTACTGTGATGGCATGACCGATGAGAGCACCGTTCAAACCGAGTCGCCCGGTAAATCGTTCCGCAAGGGTATGACGTTGGTGGTTGGCGTGAAGGATCGTGAGTCCGTTAGGGTGACTGCCGGCGTGGTCTCCGACACGACGGGGTCAACGTTGCGGAGATTCGTCACTGCTCGCTCAGCGGATAGGGCGATGGCCTTTACCGACGACGCGAAGGCGTACCTGCCGTATTCGGAGCTGGTGGCATGATGAGTGGCGTGGATCTCCCAGAGCCAGCGCTTCGCACCGATCTCGGAGTGCTCTACCAAGCCGACGCTCTGACTGTGCTGCCGGCCATACCGTCGGAATCGGTGGATACCTTCTTTGCCGATCCACCCTTCAATCTCAACAAGGACTACGGCGGTGGGATAAACGACGATCTGTCCGAGGACGAGTACTTCGCGTGGTGCCATGGTTGGATCGACGAAGGCGTGCGCGTCCTAACTGAAGGTGGCGCGTTCTTTCTATACAACCTGCCAAAATGGAACATGGCGTTGGGTGCGTACCTAGCGTCGTCGGGAATGTCGTTCCGTCACTGGATTGCCATTGAGCACTCAAGTTGCCTGCCGATACCAGGACGCCTGTATCCAGCGCATTATTCCCTGCTGTACTTCACGAAGGGGAACCCCCGCGTGTTCCGCCGCATCCGTACGCCGATCCAGACCTGTCGACATTGTGATGGGGAAATCAAGGATTACGGCGGACACCGCAAGGCGATGAACCCCAACGGTGTCAACCTCAAAGACGTATGGACCGATATTCCACCGGTTCGCCATCCAAAGTTCAAGCCTGGCGGCCGAACCGCTAACGCGATCAGCACCAAGATCTTAGATCGGGTGGTGGAGATGAGCACCGACCCCGGCGATGTGGTGTTAGACCCCTTCGGCGGCAGCGGCACGACCTACGCCGTGTGTGAAGAACGCAACCGTCGATGGGTTGGCATAGAGATCGGATCTGTGGAACCGGTCTTGGAGCGCATCAACGGATCGGTAATGCCGCACATGAACAACGACTACATCGAGCCATGCCACGCATTAGCAGCCGTGTGAGCTTCAACGGGTTCGACGCCCAAGTGCAGCGGCTGAATCTCCAGCCGCTGCTTGACGAAGTGGAGAGTGTCATAACGGGGTTTTCTCTGCTCGTCGCCGAAGTACGCTACGCCAACGGTACCAAGGGAATCCGAGAGCAGATTGACGCCGGATTTGCTGGCATGCAGGGGTGGGAGAAGATCTCGTCTGGTGGGATCGACTGGTCCAAGACCGACGCGAACAGCAGACGACTAGGAGTCGAAGTACAAGTGTCAGGGCGCAGCGACATGGTGGCCGTCGATCTACTGCACCTTCAAGACGCTCTCAGTGGCGGAGCGCTGGATGCAGGAGTGATTGTCGTTCCCGATGATGTCCTGTCACCATTCTTGACGGATCGCACACCGAATTTGCGGACCACGATCAAGCACGTCAAGAGCACCGCACCCAACGCCACCCTACAGGTCATTGCGTTCAAGCACGACGGCACAGGACCGCCATTGCCCAAAGCACGAACCAATAAAGGGAAGACCCCGTGATGGCTGAACCCCAACCCACCACAACAACCAACCGTAACCCGCTCTCGGCCCAAGTCGAAACCACCGTCGCAGGTCCGGGCCATTAGACGAACCCGAACTCATCGCGCACGGTTCGACGCTTTGAGAGTCTCTTGTGTGGAATGCCCCGAGGCCAGTACGGCTTGGCAGTCCCATCAAGATGAGGGTGAAGATCGCCCCGGCAGTCACGCGGAGGCCCACCGGGCGCGCCACCGGCGCCTTGCAGGGCGTACGAGGCAAGGTCTGGCGAAGGCTCTATGACCAGATGGACAGATTCACCGACAACCTCCTGTTCACCAGAGCAGACCTAGAAGCAGCCCACGACGCCATGAACGAACGCCCCCTCTACGAAGCAGCCACCCAACGCCTAGCCAACGCAGTCCGAGACCGAAGCGTCGACGACTTAGCCGCCCTCGTCGTGGACCTCCACAACGGCAACCGGCTCTGCGTCCCGCGACCCCAAGATGGCAGCCACGCTGGACCCACCATCGTCTGCACAATGGGCATTACAGGGTCGACGTTTCTCATGGCTCCAAAACCGCCTTGGTCGATACGAAAGAACCGAACGAGGTCGATTCCTGCATCACTGCCGTATCCGTACGCCTCCCGATCCGGCTGCGCCCGTCCACCCACCGCCACACGTTCTTGAACCGAGCCGGGCCATATACGTCACTGTGGCGGTGGGTGGCGTGCTGCATTGACCCAGCCGGCCCACAAAAGCTACGAAAGCCTCAAAAGTCACCAAAAAGGATCTAAATCAGATCTTTTTCGGTTTGGTGGCTAACAAGAACGGGCCTAAATGGCTAAGACCCTTTGGCGGAAGGTATGGGATTCGAACCCATGGTGACCCGGAGGCCACAACGGCTTTCGAGGCCGCCCCATTCGTCCGCTCTGGCAACCTTCCGCCCCAGAGACTACCGGCGTTGCGGTTACGCCACACCGGCGGTGCCGAACTCGGTCAGAGCGGGATCAGTGCCATCGGGAAGGTGTCGAGCACCTCGGCGCCCTGGGTGGTTATGTACACTTGGTTCTCAAGTTTTATGCCCTCGTGTCCGCCCGGTTCGCCGACGTACACCTCGAGGCACAGGACCACGCCGTCCTCTATCACGCCGTCGTAGCCGTAGGTGTCCCAATCCTGGAGGTAGTGGATCATCGGGTAGCGGATGTTCAGCGGGTCGAACAACACGATGCCGGCCACATCCTCGGTTTCGAGCTGGATACGCAGCTGCTGAAGCCGCCAGGAGCGGACGACATCCATGTCCGGAGCGCGCAGCCCGGCAGCCTCCCATCCCGCGACGGCCGGGTTGGACTGCGCACCGGAATCAATATCAAGCACAGGCTGAGTGACCTCGGTTCGACAGTGGGTCTGGCCGCAACGATCTATAAGCACTTGATAGACGGCACTTTTTTGCGAGTGGTCCTTGCTCGGGGTTGCGCCATGCTGTGCCAGACTACCTCGCGTCCGAAGACACTGACAGCGGCCCCGGCCGGGCCGACGCGTCAGTACAAGCTCGACGAAGGACCCTCGCCGCGGGCCAGAGCCAGCTCAGCGTTGATCCCCATGCGTGCTGCCAGAAGATCTGTCGGTTGCGGGCCGCGTGTCGCTGTGCCTAGGCTTCTGGCTGTGCGATGGGGAGGCTCAAGTCAACCTTGCTGCCGCGCTGGGTTGGGGTCAGGGTCCGAGTGCGGTGATGGGGGCGACCTGCACGCCGTCGGGACGGCGGTAGGCGGCGCCGGTGGGGGTGATCACTAGCAAAGCGGCCAGGCTGGCCCCTCGTTGGGGGGTTGTCTTGCCTTTGAGGCGTAGCAGGGCCTTGGCAGCCCTGTCGATGGCGTTGGGGCCGGTGTTGAGCTTGATCTCAGCGGCGATCCATCGGCCGTCGGCTCGCTCGATGATGGCGTCGGCCTCCAAACCGGTGTTGTCGCGGTAGTGGAATGTCGACGCCCGTTGGGCCTGGCTGTAGATGCGGAGGTCGCGCACGGCCAGCGATTCGAACAGCGCACCGAACGCCGTCGGGTCGTTCAGCAACCGCTGGGGAGTGGCCCGCAGCATGGCGGCAGCCAGGGACGGGTCCACGAAGTGCCGCTTGGCCTCCCTTCTGAGGGTGGCCTTCGATCGCAGGTTCACCGACCATGCGGGCTGGTCCTCGGCGACGTAGATGCGGCGCAGGGCGTCGAGGTAGGCGGCGACGGTGTTGCGCCCCGGCGGGTGGCCGATGTCCATGTCAGAGGCCAGTTTGGTCATCTTGGCCTCGGTTGCCACGTTGAGCGAGAGGGACTGCATCAACCGTCGCACCATGGTCGGGTCGTGGCGCACCCCGCTGGCGGTGGGGATGTCCACCCGGATGATCTCATTGAGGTAGTCACCGACCGACAACCTGGCGTCGTCCTCGCTGAGGCCGAGGTTCTGGGGCCAGCCGCCGACGCAGACAGCCGAGGCGATGTCTCGCAGCCCCGGTTGTTTGCTCGGAAGCAGAGAGACGGTCTCGCCTTCGAACATCTTCTCAAGCGATGCGACGCCGGTGGAGTTGCCCATCTCCCACAGCGACATGGGCCGCAGCAGCACCCGGGTGATGCGCCCGGTGCCGGTATGACGGGTCACGTCGTCTTGTGGGGCGGCCGAACCGGTGAGGATGAACTGGCCGGGTTCGGGGCGGTCATCGCATTCGCGGCGCACCCGGTTCCACAGCTGCGGCGCGTTCTGCCATTCGTCCAACAGCCGAGGGATCGGCCCCTGCAGCACCTCTGCGGGATCTGATGCGGCCAACAGCAGCGCCGCCTCGTCGTCCAGCCGCACCTCGCTGCGGGCAAAATGCCGCGCCATCCAGGTCTTGCCGCATCCCCGCACGCCTTCGACAAGCACCGCTCCCCGCCTCCCCAGGGCATTCTCGACTTCGCGGCCTGCGATGCGCGGCACATAGCCCGGCATCGTCAGCGTTGCAGCCGACTCACCCATGACTCACCCCTCCAAAGTTCTACAGCGCGTTCTGAAGATCGACAATAGCGCGTTCTGAACACCATTCACAGCGCGTTCCAGAAACAAATCGCAGCGCGTTCTGCGATAGACGACTGCACGCCGCCGAGGCGGTGGCGGGTCAGTACAAACTCGACGAAGGACCCGAAGGACCCTCGCCGCGGGCCAGGGCCAGATCGGCGTTGATGCCCATGAGGGCGGCCAGGAGATCGGTGGCGACGGTGACCATGCGGAAACCAGCAGCGACCCGCTTCGGGGTCAAAGCGCCGGTCGATTGGATTCCGGCGATGATGTTGTGGGCTGCGCAGCGTTCGAGGATGAAACTGAGCGCCTCGTCGAACGCCTTCTCGCCGTCGTTGTTGCCCGGTGGCAAGCCGAGCGTGATCGACAGGTCCGCTGGCCCGACATAGATCGCATCAATGCCCGGCACGGCAAGAATCTCATCGAGATTGGAGAGGGCTTCAGTCGTTTCGATCATTGGAATACAAGCCACGTTGCCGGGTTCCCAATTGAAGTAGTCGTGTCGCAGACCGGCCACGGTCGGACCCCAACTGCGGACACCGCGGGGGGCGTAGCGGCATGCCGTCACCGCAGCTTCGGCCTCCGCCGCGGTGTTGACCATCGGGATGATCACCCCGTGTGCGCCGGCGTCGAAGGACCTGCCGATGATGCCGGGTTCGTTGCGGGGCACTCGAACGATAGGGCTCGACCCGCCGAGCAGGATGGCCTGGATCATCGGCACCGAGTCGGCGTAGTCGATCGGACCATGCTGGGTGTCGATGCAGACGTAGTCGAAACCACATCTGGCCACGGCCTCGGCCGTAACAGAACTGGGGATTGCCAACCAACTCCCGAGGGTTGTTCTGCCTTCCCGCCATTGATCGCAAAGTGAGGTAACCGTCATGAGCATCGGTCTATCAGCCTGAGAGCGGATTCATACGGGTTCACAGCGACCTGAGTGCAATACTGGGCCGGTGAGGAGTGTTGATCGGCCATGACAATCATGCGGGGCACCGTGGTCACCATGAATCCCGCCCGGGAGATCATCAGCGACGGTGCAGTCGTCATCTCGGGTGACACCATCGCCGCGGTCGGGAGTTTCGACGACTTGCGGGCAGCTCATCCCGAGGCAAACGTTTCGGGCCACAGCGGTGACCTGGTACTGCCGGGGTATGTCAACGGCCATCAGCACCTGACCGGTGACCGCCTGATCCAATCATCAATTCCAGATGATCTGCCGCCTCGAGAGGCGATTTTTTCTTGGGTCGTGCCAGTTCACGGCGAGCACAGTCCTGCTGACGACGAACTTTCCGCCACGCTCACCCTTGCCGAAGCTCTGAGCAACGGCATCACCACGACCTTCGAAGCGGGGACTGTCGCTCATCCGGATCGGGTTGTCGCCGCCGCTCAGACCGTGGGCGCGCGGGCGACCGTCGGTACCTGGGGCTGGGACGTTGACGAGGGGCCGTTCGCAGGCTCAGTCGAAGAGGTGATCGACCGACAGCGCGCGGCTCTGGACCTCGCCACCGGACCACGGGTGTCGACTTGGGTGAGCCTCGTCGGCCACGACCTCATGTCCGACGAGCTGGTGGTGGCAGCCAGCGAACTGGCCCGCTCCAAAGGTGTTGGCATGACCTTCCATCTGTCTCCCACAACCAGCGATGTCGACAGCTACCTGGCCAGAACCGGGCTACGGCCCTTGGTTCACCTTGCGGCGCTGGGCGTGTTGGGCCCTCACGTGGCGGTCGCTCACGGTGTGCATCTCGACGCGCAGGAAGTAGAGGTGCTGGTGAACAGCCGTGCTGCAGTGGTGTCGTGCCCTTGGGCCTACCTACGGCTCGGGCAGGGTCTGACCCGTGAGTTCCGGCATCTGGACCTGTGGCGCGAAGGGGGCCGCCTGGCCCTGGGGTGCGACGCCGAGAACGCCGGCGACATGGTCGACGGGATCCGCACAGCGGCGCTGTTCGCAGGGGTGGCGAAAGACTCTGCGGTCGATCCGACGATCTTCGGTGCTCACGATGCGCTTGAGTTGCTCACCATCGCCGGTGCAGAAGCCCTTGGGATGGCCGACCGCATCGGTTCGCTCGAAGTCGGCAAACAAGCCGACATTGTGGTTCACGACCGGTCTCGTATCGAGTGGATTCCCCCAAGCCCTGATCCGGTTCTGCAACTCATCTGGGGTAGCGACGGCAGATCAGTGAGAGACGTTTACGTAGCGGGCGAACCCGTGGTCACCGACGGGCAGGTAACAACCGTCGATGTCGCTGCCCTAGCCGCCGAAGCCCGAAACGCCGGCCGATCCCTGCGAACCCGCAGCAACATCGAAGCCGTCTCCCACTGGCCGATCAGCTGAACCCACTCATCTGGAGACTCTCATCTCTGGTGTATTTCGTCGCGAGTCGGGTATCTCTGACCGGGCTTTCTCAGCTGGACCGGTTCTCGATTCAAGTAGGACTGCCGCGCCCGCTCGTAGGCATCGGGTTCGGTCATCAGTTCGCGACGCACTGAATCACGGTAATCGCGGTTTCCCTAAACTGTGCGAGAGTTACACGCTTTTGCCTACAACACCGGCCATTTGGCTTTGTCGGGGAGGCCGGAGCGGGTGGTGATCGCTTCGCCGGCGAGTTGAGATTGGGCGTAGAGGGCCTGCTCGTCGATGGTTGTCATCCGACCGTTGACCACGACCTTGTTGCCGTCGACGATGACCGTGTGCACGCCCCGTCCGTCTGCTGACCAGACGAGTTGGTTGGCGACGTTGAGCAGCGGTCGCCATTCGGGCCGGTCGGTGTCGTGCAGCACCACATCGGCCAGTTTGCCGACTTCGAGCGAGCCGATCTCAGCAGACATCTGCATCAACTCGGCCCCACCGAGCGTGGCCATTTCGTAAGCCTTCTCTGCCGGGAACATCTGCGGGTCCTGGCGCCCGTCCTTGAACAGCCCAGCCACCAGATAGGTGGCCCGCATCAGGTCGGAGTAGTTGGAGGCGTTGTTGCCGTCCGTGCCGATACCGAGGTTGATGCCGGACTGGACCATCTCCGGCATCTTGCCGACCTGGGTAACCCCGTAGCTGACCTTGAGCGCAGTGGTCGGGCAGTGCGCCACATGCACGCCCGTCTCGGCCATGATCTCGATCTCGTTGTCGTCGACCTGCACGCAGTGGGTCATGGCGACATCAGGACCGAGCACCCCGAGTTGCGCCAGGTGAACCATCGGTCGGTGCCCGAACTCGGCGACGAAACCCTCCGGATCGAGCTTGGCAGGTGACATGTGAAAACTCAGCCCGACACTGTGCTCGGTTGCCAGTTCCCGGGCGGCCCGCCAAAGCGGATCGGAGCAGGTGGTGTGGCCCACCAGCAACGACCAGGCGCTTATCCGGTTCTCGGCTGCCGCAGGGTGATGTTGGAGTTGTTGTTGCAGGTGGGCGATGGCCTGGTCGGTATCTTGTTTGTAGACATCGGGTTCGGGCGGGAGGTCCCAGACCCATTGACCTACCCGCCCGCGAATCCCGACTTCTTGGAGTCCGTCGACGACATCGTCAAGAAAACGGATAGTGCCCGCCTCAAGGAAGGTGGTGGTTCCCGACTTCAGCATTTCGGTTGCCGCCAATTGCGCAGACAACCGCTCCTCAGCGGCGGTGTACATGGAGTACAGCGGGCACAGCCACATGAAGACGTTCTCCTCGAAGGGAGTGTCGTCGGGAACATAACCGCGGGTCAGGGGTTCGCCAGTGATGTGGATGTGGGAGTTGACCATGCCCGGCGTGACCACGAAACGGTCGCCCCCGATGGTCTCGGCTGCGTGGTACTGCTGCTCGAGTCGGCTGGTCTTGCCTACCGCCACGATCTCACGACCACGGACCGCCACCGCACCGTCGTGGATGATGTCACGGGTCGGATTCATGGTGACGACATAGTTGCCCCTGATCAGCAGGTCAATGTTCTCGGTCACGGCATCTCCTCAGATCGGTGGGCTGGTTGATGTGATCGCTGAGCTGCCTATGGGTGAACACTATGGGTGAACAGCAGCACATCGCGTATGGTAAGACCATCAGTCCACCCGAGAAAGAGTACGTTGCATGGGAGCAGGAGCGCATTTTCTGTCGATGAGACGGTTTCCAAGCGGTCCTCTGAGAGAGAGCCCGCTCGGGGGAGGAGCGCGAGCGGTATCCATGTCGTCATTATTTCCGAGGTGGGGAATTATCGTTCAAAACACCGGGACACCTAGCGCGGCCAGCCCCGGCGTTGAGCTTGCTGTGCAGGTTGCGCATGTGGTTGCGCCCGGCGTGCACGCTCGGCTGGCAGTGGCTAGGAGATACCGGTCCCATCGAAATCAGAATCCCGCTGTCCATACCCATGTTTGTGGTGGAGGAGGCCATACGGCGGTATGAGGCCGAGATGTTCGAAGCGGCAATGACCCACTACAGCCACCCGACCAGTCATCAAGTACTTCTTGCGTGTCCCACGTGACCGGTCCGACCCATGACACCCGCGGGGCCGATGCCCCCAGGACTCAGAGTCGCAGGCGTTGTGGACCAGACCTAGGCGGGATGGTCAAACGAGTGAGTCGCCGCCGCGTGTCTCGCGTCAAGCAGCCGGGCGAATGTCAATCCAGACGTGAACCAGCCGAAAAGGACTGTTCTCGAACGGCCGATCGAATGAGTGCTTCATCTCGCTCAGCGGGCCGATCAATTTCGGCGGAAAGGTGAGGGCTGGCACCCCGATTTGATTGAGCGCCCTGTTCACTTCAGCGACGATCTCCTCTAGTGACATTGACTCCACGTACCCAGCCATTGCACCCGAGGCGACATCCTTGCCGTACCGGAACTCGGGGTCGGCGAAGCGGTGAACACCATCCGTGACGTAGTTGACGTTGAGTTTCCATCCGGGACTCGACGGCGCGCCAAGGCGCTTGCACTCGATGGCGAAGTTGCGCACCGAGCGGCGCGGGTCTGGTTCCTGATGATCGATGTATCCCCATTGCAGGTCGGGAATCTTTCGTTCGCTCGCCGAGTCCTCTGTATCGGGGGTCGGCGGGTTTTGACCTTCATAGATCGGCGGGTAGTCGAACCACGAATCGCTGCCGGACTTCTTGTTCTGCCCGTTCACTTCGAGAATGCAGGAATAGAGTTCGCGGTTGAGCTTGCGCTCATCGTCATGGAGTTCCTTGGTTCGCAGGCGATGAAGTGCGGATCGCAGTATCGCGAGCACGCGTTGCTCATGGCGCTCCCACAGCAACCGGCCGGAGATCTGGGGACCGCTCACCGAGCGGACTGAAGGTTGATCGCTTGCAGGATCGTGGCCTCTGCATCCTCACGTGCCGCCGACGCGGTCCAGAGCCTTGCTTCGTTTCTCTTTGCGATCACGATGCTGCGATCGCTCACGCTGCGCAGTGTTCCGGCCGTTCGGATGGATGTCGTCACTGGAAGCTCCAGCGCGCTCCCCAGACGCTCCAGTGCCGCCTGCCAGCGCTCATTGTCGGTATCGCTTACCTCGACGACACGCGCATCATTCTCTTGGGTTTCCAATACGACAGCGATCATGGGAGCGCGGGGCGATTCGACGGCGAACCATGAGAACTCACCCTCGGGCGCCAGCTCGCGGTTCCAACGCCGCAGCAGCACGGACAGATACTCGTCGAGCTGTGAAGCACTAGAAGATCGGGCAAGGTCCTCCGCGGTGCCTTGGTAGCGCTCGCCAATCTCGACGGTCGGTTGTCTCAACCAACTGGTCTTGCGCCCCACAAGGGGCAGAGTGTGGCTGATGAAGTCACGAACAAGGTCCCTCTCCGCGTCCGTCGCGTCGAACAAGTCGAACACGGCCTCGTCGAGCTCCAGCAACATCTCGTCGAGTTGTTGCTTCCCGGTCCAGCCTCCCTTGCTGAGCTGGCGGCCAGGCTCGCTGGTGACCCTGATGTTGGCCAACCCGTCCACGACATGCGAGATCCGTTTCGTGACCTTGGTTCGCTCCCTCGGCATGCGTGTCGGAAGACCGAGAATATCCTTGGGTACCAGCGAGTCGTGCCAAACACCCCACGAGCCACTCGCCATGAAGAGTCGGTAACGGCCGAGGGCCGACAACAACGTGCCGAGAATGGTTTTCGCCTGCCAAGTGGGGACGAAACGCAAGGGAAGGCAGTAGATCGTGTGCCGGAACGAAAACGGTTCGGTCTCGAGGCGAGCCGCCGGACCAAAGCCGCTCCTGACACCTCGAGCAACGATGATCCGTTGTCCGTCGTAGAGGCGCTCATCGGGTTGACGCTTAGCTCCAGCTGGCGGCTCTTCGAATGTGCAAGAGCTGAGCGGACCCCAGAAGTTGAACCTGTCGAGGGAGCGCAGCGAGCGCAACAGCGCGGAGGGTGGAGTCTTGCCGCGCTGGTACCCGTAGCCCGGAACTGGATCGTCGGGCAAGAAGTTCTCAAGCCGTTCTTCGGCATCAAGGCGAGCCATCAGGGCTTCGTCGTGATGATTGCCCCACGCGTATGTTTTCCACAGGTAGTCGCGGCTGGCCAGGGCGTTCTGGTTGACCCATCGTCGTTCAAGATGGGCATGATCGAGTGCCCTGGTGGCTCTCAGCGATCTCGATGGCCGGACCCTGCTGTATGAGAACATCCGCGACGCGTCCGAAGAACGTTCGGGCTTCCGTGGTTGAAAGACCAGCAGCATGAAGGGCGCGACGCCGCCGTCGAAGAAGAATGCACGAGAACTGGTAAAGTCAACAACCTCTCGCAATTCAGCCTCTTGCAGCCAACGCGAGCGGAACCTTCTGGATGTGCTCCGTGAATTGAGGAGTGCCGTAGCGTTGACGAGCAATGCTGCCACACCTCCCGGCCTGAGCAGAGACAGCGAACGCCAAAGGAACAGCTGTGAGAGATTGCGGTCTCCGACGGGAAGGCCCTTCTCCAGAGCCCAGTCATCGCCTAGCTGTGTCGTGGACCCGCGTGGTTCGTCCCATGGTGGGTTTCCCACCACAACACCGAAGGCTCCGACAGCCCAAGGCAGGCTCACGGTACTGTCGCCGTTTGCTTCATCGCTTGCCGGGGCAAACGCGTCAGCCTCGACGAGCACAGCACTATCGGCTGGCGCATCAGGTCGGTTGATCAAGGGCGGAAGCGGGCCCGCACGGAGTATGTCTTTCCGGTCTAGGTAGTTGAGGTAGGCGAGATAGAGGCTGAACGCAGCGAGGCGGATCGCCTCCGCGTTCACATCCACGCCTTTGACACGTCCAAGCAATAGCGCCTTGAGTTCATCGGAACTGAGTGCACGGCCCCGAGCCGAAGACGCGTGCCGGACCAGGCGCCGGAAGGCTTCGACCAGAAAGATCCCCGATCCGCACGCTGGGTCGCAGACCAGTGGATTCGTCTTGAGCATGTCCTCGGTGAGCACACGACCCAGCACGAACTCTACCAGCTCCGGCGGGGTGTAGTGAGTTCCCGAGCCGTCGTCGGTCCCCGCCCGGTAGAACTGCTCGTACATCGAACTGATCAGGCTCGTAGGCACCACACTGAAGTCGTAGGCCCAAAGGAATAAAGGCTTCTGAGGACCCAGGCCCGATCCCGTCAAGAGGTCGCTGATCAGGTTGAGGTGTCGCTGCTGGACGACCGCTCGCTCTTCGTCTGCGACCTGGAACAGATCACCGTTGAAGTCGGCTTCCAGCCGTTCGAACACGGCATAGGTGAATTCCCGATCAGCGAGACACGAGACGAAAGTGCTGCTCGCCCCAAGCTGAGGGGTTTCAGGCGTTACGTCAAGCAAGCTCAGCCACGGCCTCTGATCATCCGCTACCTTAGCGAAGTACTTTCTTGTGACTATCAGCCGGTCTTCAAGGTAGCGCACCAAGATCACACGCTCGATCAAGGCATGAGCGACAGCGGGTGACAGTCCTTCCCCAAGAAGCGCTTCGTTTGCCGCTTGAACGTCATGGAGAAGCTGGGCGTCTGCTCGTCCATCACGGGCCTTGTACGGTCGCTCATCAAACAGCGTGCCCGACTCGACCTTCTCCCGGTGATATTTGGCAAGAACGTCGGCGACTTCAGAAGCGCGAGAGACTGTCTCGACCGGCTCTAGCATGGCCGCGTCGTCAACTGAGCGCGCGGGCAGAGCAGTCAGGGCATACACGCGTAGTTCGCCTTGAACCGCTAGGAACAGACACTGCGGCCGAGCCAAAGACCAAGCACGCCTATAGGCGCCAAGGATCTCGGCATCTCCCGCCAGCCGATCGAGTTTGGTGAAGAGGATGACCGGATCGTCCCCCACGAAGAACACGCGCTCCGCTCCCATCCGGTGGGCGAGCACGAGCCATTCACCCGCCGAGTCCCAAGCAGCGTCGTCAGTGGTCGGCTGAGGAGACGCCGCCAGCAGCCGTCCTCGGTCTAGCTCAAGATCCTGATACACCCTGTCGAGCAGGTCACCTTCAGCGCCACGAGGTGCCATGATCATGCTCCGGGGACGCGATCCTGGGCACGCATTCCAGTCACGCACAGTCCAAGCCGCGCTGGGGCACGTTCGTCAAGGACCATAGAACAACCGTACTCGGGGGCTGCGACAGCGGTGGAGGTCACAGCACTATTTCCTGCCGCGTCAAGTCTGGACCTCACAGGGTCTAGGACCAGTTGACGAACGACCAACTCAGACGAAATCGACCCTGGTGCGGACAATTCCGAAGTAAGTAGTCATCGGAACAAACATCAAAACAATACCATGAAAAAGGGTAAATTTGGAGTGATTCTGGCGCGGAAGGTATGGGATTCGAACCCATGGTGACCCGGAGGCCACAACGACTTTCGAGGCTGCCCCATTCGTCCGCTCTGGCAACCTTCCGCCCCAGAGACTACCGGCGTCAGGGTTACGCACGCAGTGGGTCATGGCGACATCAGAACCGAGCACCCCGAGTTGCGCCAGATGCACCATAGGCCGTGACCGAACTCGTCAATGTTCTCGGTCACGGCTTCCCCTCAGATTGTTGGGATGGTTGAGTTGATCGCTGCGCTGGTTATGGGTGAACAGCAGCACATCGCGTATGGTAAGACCATCAGTCCACCCGAGAAAGAGTACGTTGCATGGGAGCAGGAGCGCATTTTCTGTCGGCGGTTTCGGCAGGCAAACGCCGCCGTGCGAGTCGAGTGGTCGCCGGCGACGGTCGCTGCGTGCTCGTGGCGATGGACCATCCCGCCTACATGGGCACGGGCGTTCCCACCGAAGCCGTCGAACCGATCGCCTCAGCAGAGCCCGACGCCGTGCTCACAACCTGGCACCTCGCACGGCGCCACCCCGAAGCGGTCTGGTGCTGCGCGTCGACGGCGGGATCGCCGACCTGGGCGAACCCGCAACCGACGACACGTCGACCCTGCTCTACACCGCGGAGGCGCGGGACTCGACTGGTGGCCCAAACCAGGCGTCGAGTACGGCGCATGGCCCATGCCTGCCATGCAAACAATCCTGCCCGCCCACGACCCCGCCTACGAACACGGCTACCAACGCTTCGTCGAACTCGGCAACTCCGCGGTAGCCCGCCTCGACACGGTCTGAGTCGGACCGGGTTGGTATCGCGTCGCACTCTGTCACAGAATTGAAGTGCCGAAGAATTGAAGCGCCACAGACCCAGCAGGCGAGACTTTGATCGGCTCTGATCCCGCACGAATGCTCCCATCCCGATGCGATTCGCGGATCGTGGGCGAACTCCACCAGTGGGTGCGACAGTTCGGTCATGATGACTGGGTGCCGAGAGCCACAACCACCAGTGGAGGTGTCCAGTATGGCGCGGAGGCTGATGTCGGCCACGATACTCGCGGCCGCCTGCTAAGCGCCACTCTGCTGATGCGGTCGCGGCGACTGAATACGCCATGTTCGGTTGTCGGGGACGGGGCGGCTGTCGGGGACAGGGCGGTTGTCGGAGGAGGCGCTACATCATCGGGCAGGGGAGGACGTCGGGTCCTGTCGTCGAAGTCCCCTTTGAGTGCCATTCGATCAGGATGCCGTCGGGGGGTTGCACCTTGACGACGGCGGGGAAGCCGACGCCGTCGTTGGTGACGGCGGCGACGTAGTAGGTGAACTTGTGGCCGGCGGCGCCGGGCCGCAGGGGTTCGTGGACGTAGGTGGTGTCGTTGGCGCCGACGGTGACGATGTCGTAGCCGTAGCGGCGGTAGTCGGTGTTGGGATTCCTCTGGCTGATCGCGGGGTGGCCGTAGTGGGTGCGCATGATCTTGTAGCCGGTGATGCCGCTCACCCCGGCGGGGGGTTGCCAGTTGAGGGTGACGGTTTTGCAGAAGCTGGCTGTTCGGCCGGTGAGTTGGCCTCTGTTGTCTCTGTCTCGGACGATGGCCGATCCGGCGACGTCGCTCATGGTGGCGGTCAGGTTCTGCGGGGTGGCGGCGGGCCGGGTGTAGGGGGCGCCGTTGTAGGTGGCCAGGCTGGTCAGCGGCGCCAGCGCGAGGGGGGCGCCCAGGTGCGGGGTGGCGGGCCGCACGTCGAGCTCGGTCAGGCTGTCGAGGCCGTCGAAGAGGTTGTTGTAGAAGCCGTTGTTGACGAATGTGATGCCTCGTCCCCGGTAGGACATGTTGTTGAGGCGCAGGGTCTCGAGGCTGTGGAGGCCGGCGAAGATGTCCGGGTGCCAGTCGGCGGCTTGCAGGTGGCGGTTGTGGCTGAGGTCCAGTTCGATCAAGCCGGTCAGGCTGTCGAAGATGCCGTGGGGCAGGGTGTCCAGGCCGGTGTCGCTGAGGTCCAGCTCAACCAGGCTGCCCAGATTATCGAACACGTCGCTGGACAGCGAGTTCAGGAAGCTGCCGCTGAGGTCTAGGCGCTCCAGGCCGCCGAGCCCGTCGAGGTCGACCGGTCTCAGTGTCTGGGTGCTGGTCACCCGGATGCGCAGGTCGGTGATGGCGGCGATGTCCTGCCATGAGACCGACTCGCAGGTGTCGGCGCCGGGTGTGGCGGCCAGGATCGCCGCAGTCACTTGCGCGGTGCGTGCGCAGATGTCGTACAGCGGCGGGGCGGACCGCGACCAGGCGCCGATGCCCTCGTCGTTGGCGGCGCGCACCTGCACCGCGACGTCGTCGATGCTGCTGGCGCTGAGCCCGGTGACGGTCGCGGTGCGGGCGGTGCCGGTGTGGGCCACGTTGTTCCACGCCCCGCTGTCGCCGAGCCGGTACCGCACGTCGTAGTCGGTGATCGGCGGGCCGCTGTTGGCCGGGGCCGCCCAGCTCACGGCCAGCCGGTCGGTGTTCGCCGCGACGGTGCGCGCCCTGGGCGCGGCGGGCGCGGCGGGCGGCTCGGCCACGTCGGTGATGGTGATGGTCACCGCGATGTCGGCGGTGTTGGTGGCGGTGTGGGTGCCGTCGCTGGCGCGCACCTGCACCGAGTAGGCCGATTTGGCCTCGAAGTCGTAGCCCACCCCGGCCCTGGTGCGGATCTGGCCGCTGGTCGGGTCGATCGCGAACGACGCGGCGTTCGTGCCGCGCAGGCTGTAGCGGACCGTGTCGCCGGCGTCGGCGTCGTCGGCCGCGACCGCGGCGCCGACGTTCGTGCCGGCGGGGGGGTTCTCGGCCACGCTGCGCGCCGCGGGCGCGGTGTCGGCGAACACCGGCGCGCTGTTCGCGTCGGCGCCGACGGTGAACACCTCCGACAGGGCGTAGTAGGGCCGGCTCTGGTGGTTGACATTGGAAAAGCTCGCGTTCGCGTCGAGGGGGTCGCCGGTGCCGTTGAGCCTTCCGTAAGCGACGCTGCTGTCGCCGAACGCCGAGCTCGCCGCCGTCCCGTCGCTGTCGCTGCCGGTCCACACCACGCCGTCGGTGGGGAAGTCGACGTTGCCGGAGCGGTTCGTGGGGTTGGCCTCGTCGTCCCAAGTGCCGTCGTAGAAGTCCTGGTAGTCGTCGGCGACCTTGTTGCCGTTGAGCCAGTAGACCGCCAGGCCCAAGGCGGTGGCGGTGTAGGTGGTCGCGGTGTTGTCGCGGGCGTCGTCGTCGTCGGTGCTGCCCACCACGCGGAACCCCGACGCGTAGGGCCTGATGGCCCGATGGGCGGCGCTGACGCCGGCCTGGGTCTGGACGTAGGCGTTGTAGTCGCCGATGTCGCCCGACGTCGGACGGAAGGTCTGGTGGGTCAAGAACAGCAGCCGGAACTGGCCGCCCGCGGCCACGCCGTCGGGCTTGAGCTCCCAGTTCAGCGCCACGGTGGTCGCCGCGGCGGTCGTGGCCCGGCCCGACGCCGACCACCCGGTGGCGCCCTCGACGTTGCGGGCCCGCACCTGCACCTCATAGGCCGTGCCCGCGGCCAGGCCCACGATCGTGGTGCCCAGCCCGGTGCCGTCGTGAGGCCACTCGACCCAGGCCCCGACGCCGTCGGTGCGGTACTGCACGTCGTAGTCGCTGATCGGGTGGCTGGTGTTGGCCGGCGCCGCCCAGGCCACCCTCAGATGGCTTGTGCTTGCCGTCGCAGACACCGTCGGCGCGCCCGGCGCGGCCGAGGGCGGCTCGTTCACGTCGGTCACCGTGATCACCACCGTGATCGAGGCGCTGTGGGTGCCGTCGGTGACGGTCACCACCACCACATAGCGGGACTTGGTCTCGTGGTCATAGGTCACCCCGGCCTTGGTCAGGATCCGCCCGCTGGTCGAACCGATGTCGAACGACGCCGCGTCGGTCCCCCCCAGGGTGTAGGTCAGCGAGTCGCCGATATCCGCGTCGGTAGCCGCCACCAGAGCGCCGACATTGGTGAACTCCCTGGAGTTCTCCGGCACGCTGCGTGCCGCGGGGTCCGAATCGGAGAACACCGGCGTGCTGCCACCCACCGTGAACACCTCCGAAAGGGCGTAATAGCGCTGCTGGGTGGAGCTACGGAGATCATGACTCGCCAGCTCGGGGTGGCCCCCCGCATCGAGAGGACCACCCCCGGCGTTGAGCCGTCCCAAGGCGACGTTGGTCGCGCCGAAATAGAAAACTCTGCCGTCAGTAAAACGCTTTTCGGTCCCGTCGCTGTTGCAGCCGGTCCAGATCCAAAGGACGTTGGAGCGCGCTCTGTTGCCGTTGCGGCCCCGGGGGTTGGCCTCGTCGTCCCAGGATCCGTCGTGGAAGTCCTCGTAGTCGTCGGCGACCTTGGAGCCGTTCAACCAATAGATCGGCACGCCCTTGTCGGAATCGGTGTAGGCGGTCGAGGCGTTGTCGCGGGCGTCGTCGTCGGCGGTGCAGCCCACGACCCGGAACCCCGACGAGTACGGCTTGATCGCGGAGTGGGCATTGGAGGCGTTGGCCTGGGACTGGATGTAGGTGTTGTAGTCGTCGATGTCGGCCGAGGTCGGGGCGTGGCCTGCGTAGGTGACGAACAGCAGCCGGAACTCGTCGCCGCTGCTGAGGCCGCTGGGGGTGAGGGCCCAGTTGCGGGGGACTTCTGAGTCGGCATCGGTGAACACCTGCGCTTTGGGCACGTCCGCCACGAACTCCAGCGATCCCTGCTGTTGGTCTTCTGAACCCTTGGGAACCAGGTCGGAAGACGATTCCTCATCGGGCGTCGTCGTGTCGGGTACTGGTGGCGGCGTGGGTTCGGGGGCGGGCGGGGTGTCGGCTCTGACGTAGCCGGACCACTGGCTGACGCCGGTGGGGCTGACCGCCTTGGCCCGGTAGACGTAGCTGCCCGACGCCGATACCGAGGTGTCGGTGTAGCCGGTCTCGGGACCGGCGTCGGGCTCGATCACCTGGAAGACCCCTACGGCGTCTGAGTCGCGGTCGCGGCGCAGGATGGCGTAGTGGGTGACGGTGGGGTCCGCCGATGCCGTCCAGGCTAGGGCTACCTCATCGTGGGACGCGGAGGCTTGGAGGTTGTGGGGCTTCGCCGGGGGGTTGGTGCCGGTGGCCGCCGAGGTCGGGGTCACCTCCTGGCCCTGGCCCTGGGCTGGGGAGGCCGTGAGAGCCGCGGCCACCAGCGCTACGGCCACGACTGCCATGATGCCGCGCCTCACCGCGCCCCGCGGTTTCATGCGCCCTGATCCGAGAAGGCTGGCAGAAAAGTGCGATCCGGGGGGGGGGGGTCATGGCCGGTTCCTTTCGTTGCGCTGCGCTGATGATGAGAACATGAGCGGACAATAGGTTAAACATGAGGTCGCCGTAGAATAGTCGCAGGAGTCGGCAGCTTGTCAATAAGGGGCTATCGGCCCCTCCGGGGGTCGCAGAGCATCCAGCACTCGAGGACGTCGGGTCCTGTCGTCGAAGTCCCCCGTGAGCCCCATTCGAGCAGGACGTCGGCCTCCACCTTCGCCACGGCGGGGAAATCCGACGCCGTCGTTGGTGACTGCGGCGACGTAGTAGGCGAACTTATCGATTCGCGGATCGTGGGCGGACTCCACCAGTGGGTGCGACAGTTCGGTCATGATGACTGGGTGCCGAGAGCCACAACCACCAGTGGAGGTGTCCAGTATGGCGCGGAGGCTGATGTCGGCCACGACCTTCGGGCCGATTCAGGGTCAGTCCGAGCTAGGTGAACGGGTCGTAGTCGGGCAGATCGCGGTAGAAGTCCAGCGCCAAGGCTCTCCTCACTTGGAAGTTCCCTGACGTCTGACGGCCCCAGCGCCAGAAGACGTAGCGCCACGGGCCGACGTTGTTGCCGATGGTGAACCGGACCCGCGCACCGACGACGTACGCCACGCGGTCGGGATTGGGCAGCCACGGGTTGCGATCGGCGTCGACACCGAATCCTTCGGTGAAGCTCCTGGGGGAAGTGGTCCAACCCCAGCTGGAGTCGGTCGGTGCGAGAGCGTGCGAACCATCGGGGTTCGTGCAGAATTGGTTTCCGTTTATCGTCACGCAGACCGGCATATCGTCCGCACCGCCGACGCTGCCCTTCTCCACTTCGAAGCTCGCACAGCTCGGCTGGTCGCCCCATTGGGGCGACAGGGTGTAGATAGCACCGATGCGCTGACCGGCTTGCATTGACCACCTCGCGGACACGGTCGCGGACACGGAATAATTCATGTTCGGTGCCGGTACTTGGTATCCGGGTCGAAGCTGTTCATCGTCGACGTTGGCTGTCTTCCAGGGGCTCTGGCCGTCGTTGCCGTATACCGCGCGCACGCGGTACCGGTTGAGCCGGCAGTCGCGTGGGTGCGGCGACTTGAACACGATCTCGTGGGGATGGCTGCCCGTGTAGTCCGCGATTTGGGTCCATGTATTGCCGCGGTCGGTGCTGTGCTGCACCTCGTAGCTGGTGATCGTGAGCGGCCTCATCGGAGGGTTGTCCCACCCGATCTGGGTATACCCCTGGTTGGTGTAGGTCATCCGCAGATCGATCGGCGCCAGGTACTTCCTGAAGGCTGAACGCGTGCACCAGTACTTGCTGCTGTGCTTGGACAGCGAGCACGGATTGAGATCGGTTCGCGCCGGCGGCGGATTGTCCGGTGCAACTACTACAGCCTTCGCCACCACTTCGGGGGGCTCCTGAATGAAGGTCTTGTCGCTATTGCCGGTATCGCCGCCATTGAATTCATATTTCTTGACCGACGACTCCCCGACGACCGGCGGCACCGTGACCGGCGGCACCGTGACCGGCGGCACCGTGACCGGCGGCACCGTGACCGGCGGTGTCGTGACCGGCGGTGTCGTGACCGGCGGTGTCGTGTCCGGCGGCACAGTGTCCGGCGGCACCGTGACCGGCGGCGGTGTCGTGTCCGGGGCCACGGTGTCTGCCGGCGGCGGCGTGTAGTTGGCCGGCAGGTCGATTCGGGTCCAGCGGGACCTACCGCTCAGATCGGAGTCACGCCACGCCTTGACCCGGTAGGTGTAGGCAGTGCCGGGATCGTTGGCGCTGGAGTCCGTATAACTGGTGTCGGATGTGGAGGTGTTGTCCACAAGGGTGTGAAAGACACCCACGGCATCGACGCCGGGTTGGCGCCGCAAGATCTGGTAGCCGGTCACACTCGACGCATCCTGCGCCGGTGCATTCCACGTCAGCGTGACGACACCGTCGTACTCGTCACCAGGGTCGGCATCGACCAGCGTAGCCGCGAGCCCAGAGGGCTTCGATGCGCTACTGGAGGCGTTCGCAGAGGACGGCAGGGACAGAATTGCCGCGAACAAGGCCGCAGCGGTGCACGCCGCGAGGAGGCTGGATCGCCGAATGCGGTCGGTCGGGGAGGAGGTCATGGATGATCCTTATTCGTTGTGTTTCATTCATCGCGGGAATGCGAGCAATGAGTAGGTGAGTAGTGAGTGCATCACGATATAGCAGCAGAGGCGGGTCAGGCAACAAGGGGCTTCGAAATTGACCAAAACGCTGGTCAGGTCGCCGGTGTCCACCCCCACCTTCGACTCCGGCACCTCGTCCCTCAAGTTCGACAGAGCCTCGCCCGCAGTCAGAATGGCGGTCACGAAGTCCCCGAACTCGGGCACGTACTCCTCGACGGCCGCGCCCAGGATCACGTTCGACTGGTCGAACACGTGCCTCGCCACCACCATCTCGATCACCGCAAAACCCATCGACTGGAAAAACCGATGGAACCCCTGAACAACCACCTACCCGCTAGGCTCCTTAGTCGACCGTCTAGGAGGGACGGCATGGAGATCCGTCGAGTTTCGGGTGCGTTGGGTGCCGAGATCACTGGTGTCGACCTGCGCGATCCCGAACTTGACTTTGAGGCGCTCTATCAGGCATTCCTTGAGCACGAGGTCATCTTCTTGCGGGAAGTGCACCTCAGCGAAGACGAGCAGCTTGCGCTCGGGCGACGGTTCGGAACGCCCAGCATCTATCCCGTAGCCCGCGTAATGGGTGCGACCAAACCGTCAATGACCGTGATCGAGGACGGCCCCGACAGCCCGCCCCTCGCTGATCGCTGGCATACCGATGTCACCTGGACGGCGAAACCACCCAAGGCCGCCCTGTTGCATATGGAACTGGTCCCCGAGTTCGGCGGCGACACGCTGTGGGCCTCGGCGACCCGCGCCTATGAGACTCTCAGCCCCCAGGTACAGTCGTTCTTTGCGTCGCTGACGATCCGGCACTCCAACGAGAATTATCTGAAACGGGTGGCCGAGAAGGGAGCCAAACGTGCCGAGGGAATTGTCGAGGCCATCGAGCGGGACTACGGACCGGTTGAGCATCCTCTGGTGCGAACCCACCCCGAGACCGGCAAGCGAGCGCTGGTTTACGCCGAGGGCTTCATCGACCATGTGGTTGGTGTGAGTCAAGCTGAGAGCGACATGGTTCTCAAGTTCCTGCGCGAGCACGTAGCCAACGTGTCGTTGCACTGCCGCTGGCAGTGGCGTGAGGGTGACCTGGCGATCTGGGACGAGCGTTCGACGCTGCACCGGGCCGCCGGGGACCACTTCCCCCAACGCCGTATCATCCGCCGACTCGAGATAGACGGCGACCGCCCCTACCTCGCCCCCAACGGTTCCTAGGGCCCTCCGAGGCTGGTTGTCTGGTCCGACGGTGTTGTCTGCTGTAATCACCATTGACACTCAAGAAAGAAGTCATACACTTGTGGCATAACCCCTCTCCCCCTTCGTGGGGAGGGCTCGAGACCCACCCGTACGGGTGGGTCTCTGTATTTGTGAGAACCAGCGTCGCGTGGGGTCAGGTCAGGTTACCGAAGCGCAATCGCGGGCCGGCTTCGGCCCAGTCCATGTGGTCGCGGATGTACTCGTTGGCTCCGTCACGAACGGGCGTGAAGTCCCACGAGTAGTGGCCGTCGATGGTCATGGCGGCGTGGAGCATCCGACGGGTCCGCTGGGAGGCGACGACCCGCTCCCGTATGTCGTCGCTGTCCCAACGCTCGGCGGTCTCGGAGGCGAAACTCGCTGCCAGTTCGGCATGAGCAGGATCATCAGCGAGGTTGTTGCGCTCCAGGGGGTCGGCTTCGATGTCGTAGAGCAGGGCTGGATCGGTGTCGCAGTGGATGTACTTGTGCCGGCCACGGCGGATCATGAACATCGGGTGGGAGGTCATCTCGCCGGTGTATTCGGCGATGGTCTCATCTACGGGGTCGTGCCCCCCGGTTGCGCTCTCCCAAAGGCTCCGGCCGGCCAGCGGCAGGACCGGCTCGATGCGGTCGGTGCCGTCGTCGGCGATGTCGAGCATGGTGGGCAGCAGGTCCAGCAGCGAGCAGACGTTGCCGACCGTGCCGTTGGCGACTCCGGGACCGGCCATGATCAGCGGCACACGAAGCGACCGTTCGAAGAAGCTCATCTTGAACCACAGTCCCCGGTCGCCGAGCATGTCGCCGTGGTCGCTGGTGGCGATCACGATCGTGTCGTCGAGCTGGCCGGTCTCTTCGAGGGCCTGGATCATATGCCCCAGCAGGGAGTCGAAGTAGCTGGTGTTGGCGTAGTAGGCGTGGCGGGCGTTGCGGCACTGGTCGTCGGTGTATCCGATGGTGTCGGCTTGGATGCCGTGACGGATCCTCAACGTGTGGGGATCGGCCGAATCGAGTGTGTCGTCGGGCAGGTCGATCTCGTCGTGGTCGTAGAGGTTCCACCATTCGGGGCGGGCCACGTAGGGGTCGTGGGGGTGGATCATCGCGGTCGCCATGAACCACGGCCGCTCATCAGCATCACGGGCGAAGTCGTAGATCTGGCGTGTCGTTGAGAACCGGACTTCTTCGTCGTAGTCGATCTGGTAGGTGGCGAGTGCCTGACCGGCGTCGGACAGGCTCTCCATGTTGTGGTACCACTTGTCGATCCGGTCGTCGGCCTCGTCCCAGTCGGGTGTCCAGGCGAAATCGGCGGGGTAGATGTCGGTGTTCAGACGCCGGGTGAAACCGTGGAGCTGGTCGGGCCCGATGAAGTGCATCTTCCCGGTCAACACGGTGCGGTAACCGGCGAGGTTGAGGTAGTGGGCCATCGTCGGCACACGCGCCGGGAACTCAGCGGCGTTGTCCCAGGCGTCTATGGCGCTGGCCTGTTGGCCCGCCAGCATCGAGAATCGGGAGGGAGCACACAGCGGGAAGTTGCAGTACGCCGCGTCGAAGCGCGTCCCGCGTTCAGCGAGGGAGTCCATGGCGGGTGTGCGCACCAGTCGATGGCCGTAGGCACCAGTGAAATGTGGTGCCAACTGATCAGCCATCACCATCAGAATGTTGGGCTTTCTCATACCCCGCGACGCTACTACTCAGATCTCTGCAACGACCGTGCTACGGCCCGGTTGCACAGTTCGTCGTCGGGCGGGGTTGAAGGAGCGAACATGTCGAACGGAACCTCGTCGGAGAAACATGCGGTTGGCAACGTGGCCATGAGCGGCTTCAACGCAGTCGGTCTTGCGGCGATGGGACGTTACAACGCCATCGGTGTCGCCGCGCTGAGCTGGCTGAACGCTATGGGGATCGTGACGCTCGGCGGTTTGAATTCGATGGGCATCGTCTCCATCGGTGGGATCAATGCAATCGGTCTTGTGACCATCGGCGGCTTCAACTCTGTCGGTGTCATCTCCATCGGTGGTTTCAACTCGGTCGGTATCGTCGCCGTCGGCCCCGGATCCACCACCAGCCTCGTGTAGCCGACGACCACCCGATTGACTCTTTTGACAGATATCGATATGGTGTGAGATGCACTCGGAATCGGCAGTCTACAGACACAAAGGATTCCCTTCCAAAGGACTACGAACCATGAGGGAAACCCGGAAATGTCAATCACAGAGGCTGAGCGTTCAGAGATGGTCAACGAATTGTCAGCCGCTACCAGCCCGAAGACCGTGGAGACGCTGATGAAGTGCGTTCTCCCTGACGGGCGGGATCATCTCGCCACCAAAGACGACCTCAAGGTGCTTGAACATGGCCTCCGCGCAGATTTTGCCGAGTTGAAAGCCCATGTCGATGGGTCGCTTGCGAAGGTACGCGCCGACTTCGCTGAATTGAAGGGTTACGTCAACTCGGCGTTGGCCAAGCAGACCCGGCTCATCATGACGACCCTCGTCGGTTTCATGATCGCCACATGGACCCCCATGCTCGTCTTCCTAGCCGCGTAAATCCAATACCGGCTCCAAGAGCCGTGCACCTTGACCCCCAAGAGCGGTCAAGCTTGGTTGCCGATCCCGCTTGGCTGGCTCGCACTCGCTGCGACCGCGAACCAGGCGAGGGCGGTGGTCGGTACGTAGAAGAGACCAAGGGAGGCGGCCCCGAGCAGTGTGAGCACGGTGAGGAGTACTGCAGAGGTGACGGCTACTCCGCGTCTTGGGAAGACGACCGCGACGGCGGCAACGAACACCGGTACGGCCAGTACAGCGAGCACGCTCAACCCCTCGCTTTGGAGCAAGGACTCGCTGCCGGTCGTGCACGTCTCAGTACCACCGGTGACCGCCTCACACGATGCCGTCGAAGAGATCGGAAGAAACGAAAGCACTACTCCAGTCAGCAACGCGGTGAGCAGGGTCAGCCAACCCCAACGACTCCGCTCGAAATCCAACGTGGGCATAGACACCTCACCTCGCCCGAACCAGTGCCCGAAACGTAGCACGCGCCCCGCGCCTCCCACCCCGGCAAGCCAGTGCAGGTTATTGGCCGGCGTGGGATTCGTAGCGGTCGACCAGCCAGGAGTTGAACTGGGGCAACACGCCTTCCTGCCAAGAGTAACGACTGCGCGGCGCGAAACGGGATTGCATGCCGCGCTGCACGGCGATGTTGGTCGGCATGTCTTGACGGTTGAAGTTCGCGACACCAGCAATAGCCGCTTCGAGCAACTGGTCGAACAGAGGCAGGCGAACGGTCGACTCTGGAAGCAGATATGCCATAGACAGCTCGTGAGAGGTGGGCCCGGTCGGGTCGAGCACCACGATGAGTGGTTCGCCCCCTCGCGTGACGGCGAGATAGTCACCCGCGTTCGGGATCTGCTCGCTGCGTCCGACACACAGCCACTCAGAGCCGAAGACTGCATCGATTTCGAAGCGGTGGAACTCAGCGTCTGAGTACACCGCTGGGGGTAACCCCACTGCGTCGGCGAAAGTACCCCGAGAACGCCGCAAACTCTCTAGTGAAATCGGACTCTCATGCACGGGTAGCGGTGCTCCTCGATTCGTTGGATTGCCGCGGGATGGTCAGACCATGAGACCACGACTGCTATCGACACGCAAGCCCACGCAGCTGACAGATTGACTTCATTGAGGATCAGCTTGCGGGCTGATCGGCGTGGTCGCCTATGGTGACTGTCAGAGGATTTCATGATTAACAATGTGTAGTGGATGGTTGCCAAGCAAAGGTTTGAGCACTAAGTTGCGGGGCATCACTCGGGGACGGTGAATGCGACCCCCTCCAATACATAGGAATCAAGGAGGATGGTCATGCCGGCGAGTGAAGAGGAACGCCTTGCGCTCTTGAGCAGACTGACCGAAACACTCGGAGCCGATGCAGCTAGGACGCTGATGGAATCGCTACCCCCAACGCATTGGGACCAGATCGCCACCAAAGATGATCTCCGCGCCCTTGAGGAACGTCTTGTGAACAAGTTCACGGGCGAGATGCACGAGATCAAGGGCGAGATGCACGAGATCAAGGGCGAGATGCACGAGATCAAGGGCGAGATGCACAAGATCAAGGGCGAGATGCACAAGTTCACTAGCGGGTTGGCAGAGATCAACGGTCGGGTCGATGGGGAGTTCGGCAAGGTCTACGGCGAACTGGCGAACGTGAGAGGTGAAATCAAGGAGGTGCGAGGCGAAGTCAAGGAGGTGAGGGGTGAAGTCAAGGAGGTGAGAGGTGAAGTCAAAGAGGTGAGAGGTGAAGTCAGGGAGTTGAAGGGCGAGATCAAGGATCTTCGTGGTTCCATCTCGCTGGAGATCTCGAAGCAGACCCGCACCCTAGTGTTCATGCTCAGCGGGTTCGCCGTGACCGTCTGGATTTCGCTTCTCGTTGTTGGCGGCTCTTAGCGCACCGGTTGGAGTGTCCGTACGGAAGCGGTTAGTTGTCGTGGTGATACACGTAGACCGGCAGGTGCCGTCGCGGATGACGTGTGAGGGTGCGACACTGAGCGCATGAACAAACCACGGCCGGTTGATTCCGATGATCTATTCGTCCCTCAAGATCGACGAATCCGAATTGGGGGTGTGATGGCGGTCTCCGTAGGCGCAATGTTGGTGGGGGTGTCTGGGTTCGCCGTTTGGTATGAGGTCTTGGGCTCGCGTCTGACGGGCTTTCGGCTGGCTGAATTGATCGAGGGTTTCGGGACCGAACTCAGTTCTGTGCCCCCGCCATGGGTTGGTGCAGCGTGGTACTTGTTCCCCATGTCGGCAGGTGTGTGCTGGTTACTGACATTTTGGCGATCACCGCCTGCCGCTTCCTTGGCGCATGTCGTCTTGGGTACCGCTGTCGGCTTGGGTGCGGGCCTGTATTTGGGCCTCGTCGACAATCAACTGGGTCCGGTGTTAGCGCTTGTCGGAGGGTCGTTGGTCCTTTTGGGAGGTCTTTCAACCGTTCGGAAAGGCGGCTAGTACGTTAGCGATGCAAGGCTGTCAGCCTGGCGAAAACCACGGGGTCCGACCAAAAGTACGAGATCTGGAGCACTTCTATGGAC
This sequence comes from Candidatus Aldehydirespiratoraceae bacterium, assembly GCA_965198315.1. GTDB lineage: Bacteria > Actinomycetota > Acidimicrobiia > Acidimicrobiales > Aldehydirespiratoraceae > VXYK01. The sequence continues at coordinate 689,356 of OZ240616.1, forward strand.
AACAACATCGAGCCAGAGGATCAAGAGAACCTCACTGAGTCGTTGGGCGAGCCGGAGGTTGATGGTGAGTCTGAGTCGTCGGGCGAGCCGGAGGTTGATGGTGAGTCTGAGTCGTCGGGCGAGCCGGAGCCACGGGGTTCGTTGGCTTCCTGGTTTGGTTCCAGAACAAGGCTGATCGCTCTCTTCGCCGGTGTCGTGTTCCTAGTCGTTGTGCTCTACATCGCGATCAGCGGTGTGACTGGAGAGCGTGGTGGAGCGGAGGGCCCTGAAGCGGCGGTAGCCGAACTAGTAGAGGCACTGAACAACGAAGACATAGTCGCCGCGCTCAGCGTCATGGCACCCGCTGAGGTCGGCACCCTGGGAGACATGTATCCGAACCTCGTTGAGTTCTTGGTGGAGACGGAAACTCTCGAGAAAGAGAACTGGCTCGCGGGGGTGGATTTCGAAGTGGTTGGACTTGAGACTCGTGGCCGCGAGCTGTATCCGGGGGTAGCGCTAGTCGAGATACGCGGCGGGACGTTGTCGATGGCGATCGACCCCTGCTGTAGCCGATCCCATCTTCGCGGAGATCTGGGGAGCAGAGCGCCAAGTCACCATCGAAGAACTGCGTGACCAGATGCGGGAACTGGAAGAAAGCCCAGAACTAGCCGAGTCGCGAGAAGCAATCGAAGGGATTGTCGGGGTATCCGATGACGAAGCCTTTACTGTCCGCGCCCCTCGTGACGGCGTCTTCCTGATGACGGTCAAGCGAGATGGTCGTTGGTATGTGAGCCCGTTCTACACCGTCGCCGAATATTTGCGGCAGATTCTGGATCTCCCACCAGCGGACTTCTCGTTGTCCCGCGAGGACGCCGCGCCTGGCGCCCAGAGTCCTTCCGGGGTGATCAACGATGCGGTGGATGTGATCAACAGCTACACGCTTGAGCAACACTTCAAAGCGCTGCTTGATGGAAACCCAGACATGATGTTTGCTCCGTTCTCGGCGTTTGCCCCGTACGACGAATTCGGCGTGTTCATTGATTACGCGCCTTCCAACGCGGCTTTGACAGAGTCGCTCAGCGGGTCGACCGACAGCGAAGAGCAGGAACTCATCGAGGAACTAAAAGAACTACTGGACTCGTACGACCTCAAAGGTCAAGTTTCGGTGACGGTGGATATCAGGGAGGAACAACGCCGAAACGGTGATGTCACCTTGAATCTGGAGTCCGGCTCGGTGAGAGCGGATTTCAGCTTCCTGTCCGAACCTGATGGTGACGACATCACCGAGGTTGAATTCGAAGTTTCCTGGGAAGGCCTCTGTGGGCACTTCTATCTCTCAATCAATGAAGAGTCCGATATGTCTGGGGAGTCCGGCGCAGACTGCTTGCCCACCGATATCGCACCTGAAGGCTTTGGCGAGGTGTTCGTGGTTGTCGGTGAAGTGGGAGGATCTTGGTACCTCAGCTATGTGGAGACGATTCTCGCTTACCTGAATCTGTTCATTGAAGATCAGCTCGCGGGATGATCAAAGCCCGCTGGGTGGTCAGACCATAAGACCACGGCTAGGGTCGCTGAGCAACCAGATCAGAGGGGAACCATGACCTATCCGAACACGCTCGTATTTATTGACTTTCCGTCCGACGATGTGGACGCGGCCCACGCCTTCTACGCGGAAGTATTCAACTGGGAAATCGAGGAACGTATTCCGGGCCTCTTCCACCGCATCGTGCCCGGCCAGAACTTCAAGGTCGACGACGGGTCGCAAGGCCCGACCGGCAACCTCCATATGGGCCTGTCGAACGCCGCCAACATGCGGCCACACCCCGACACCGCACCGACCGAACCCACGAACCTCAATCCCGGTGGTCGCGCCCTTCGTGCCTGGATATTGGTGAGCGACGACGATTCGTTCGATCGCATCCTTGCCGCCGCGGAGCGCCTCGGAGGAACCATCTTGTGGCGAGACCACTTCTGGACCGAGTTCGGTGGCGCCAATGCCTCATTCCGTGACCCGTGGGGCAACCAGATCATGCTTTGGCAGCACCTTCCCGACGCCGAAACCGACGACGACACCCACCAAGTGGTCGGCGAGTTCACCGTCCCCGAAGGCTGGACCGTCGAGTAGCCACAAAGCACTGCTGAAAACCGATGGGCTCAATGAGCCGAATGTTCACGAAGCCGGCGTCTCGCAACCACTCGGAGAACTGTTGATGGGTGAAAGTCGAACCCTTCTTGGTGCTGGCCATCATGGTGGTGCCCATGATGACGGCGTGCGGGTTGACCTTGCGTTCCACATCGGTGAAGTAATCCGCTAGCAGCAGTCTGCCCTGCGGTTTCAACGCGTTGAAGGCCCGCTCAATGAGATGACGAGCGCCGTCTTCGCCCTCGGTTCGGCAGACATGACCGAGCACGACAATGTCGTAAGCCTCGTCCTCAAGATCGATGGTGTGGAAATCGCCAGGCCGCAGTTCGCAGCGGTCGGCTACCCCGTGTTCGGCAGTCTTGGCCGCGGCCACGTCGATGATGCCGGGCAGGTCGTTGATCACCGCGCTGCCCTGGGTACAGGTCTCGAGAATGGCGATCGACCAAGGCGCCCCACCCGCCCCGAGATCAAGGACATGTGGCCGCTCCAGCGCCGAGTAACGGATTTTCAAGTCGGCCCGGCTAGCACAGCGAAACATCGTGGTGAAAGTCCCCTCCACCAGCGGCACATAGAACGCTACCGGGTCGTCTTCGATTGGAGTGGCGGGCGCGCCGTTGCGGATTGTGTCGGCCAAGCGGGTCCAGTTTTGGTGCGGCCCGGGTGCCATGGCCACCAGATCGGCCATCGTCGCCGGGCCATCGCTCACCAGGTAACGCTTGGCCGTGTCATTCAGTTCGTAAACGTCCACGAATTGGTCGAGCAACCCCAAAGCGACCACACCGTCGAGCAGAGTCGCAAGATGACCAACAGGCACATCGAGTTTTTCGGCCAGCACTTCAGCAGTGCTTGGTCCAGTCTCCTTGAGGGTGTCGAATACGTCGAGTTCGAGCGCGGCGACAAGGATGTAGTAGCGGCCGAGCCCCTCGATCGCAGCCCACACCGGAGCCGCTGGTGGAGGTTTGTAATCAGTCCACGGACGACCTTTCCAGGCCATCGTATGGGTCTTCTTCAACTCGGGATACGGGGCGTCTCTCGGCTCGCTGGTCATTGGTACCGCCAGAACGGGGGTTCAGGGTCTGAGGATGATCTTGCCGAAGAAATCGCTGGACAACATCTTGGCTTGTGCCTCGGCGGCGTCGGCCAGCGCAAACTCAGAGTCGATCACGACCTCGAAATCGCCCTGACAGAACGTGTCCCAAACCGGGCCGAACTCTTCTGGCCGATACGGGTCCGAACCGAGGATCTTGATACCCGAGTGGAACAGGTAGCCGAGCGACGGGATGGTCGCTTCGTCGCCCGATGAGTTGCCGCAGTTCACGAGTCGCCCGCCGATCCCGATTCCGAACAAGGATTGGCCGAACAGAGCCGTGCCCACATGATCAAAGACCATGTCTACACCCGCCCCGGCAGTGACCCCCCGGGCGAACCCGGTCACATCGCCGCTGCGGTTGTTGCACGCATGGTCTGCCCCCAACTCAAGAGCCCGGTCGCACTTCTCGTCGGTGCCTGCGGTGGCCAGCACGGTGGCCCCGGCGTGCTTGGCCAGCTGGATCGCGGCGGTGGACACCCCCGAACCAGCGGCATGGATCATGACCGTTTCGCCAGCCTGCAGCTCGCCGACATCGAACAACGCGTGGGCTGCGGTGAGATAGCAGGTCGGGAACGTGGCCGCGTGCTCAAGCGGCATCGAATCGGGCACTTTGTAGACATGCGAGCTCGGAGCGAGGCACTTCTCGGCATATCCACCGTCTACCGTGCCGCCAATGATCCCGAGATCTCCGTAGAGGTCGCCCATCCCGGCGAGTTTGGAGGACTCGGGCACGCCCGCCAACGACGGGTCAACCACGACCCGGTCGCCAATTGCCACGCCGTCGACCTGCGAGCCGGTCGCTGAGACCATCCCGGCTACGTCCATACCTGCAATATGGGGATACTGGAAACCAGGCATGTGGAACCAGCCGTTGCGCTGCACCACGTCGAGTCGGTTGAGCGCGGTGGCGGCCACATCAACAACCACGTCTCTCGGTCCCGGCTCGGGGTCGGCCACATCAACATATTGCAGAACTTCGGGTCCGCCCGATTCGTGGTACAGCATTGCTTTCATTTGCTCTAGCTCCGTCTCCGTGCGTGGGTTGACAGGCCCGGCGGTATCCAGGCTTTGTCGGCGGGGTTGAGGTCGTGACCGGGTGGCACTACATCGTCGATCAGGTCGAGCACCTCGCCTTTGAGAGTCAGATCAGCCGCGCCGAGCAGATCTTCGAGTTGATCCATGGTGCGGGGGCCGATGAGCGCGGTAGTGATCGCTGGATGCTCCAACGTCCAGGCCAAAGCCAGATGGGTGACAGAAACACCGGCGCCGTCCGCGATCTTGCCCAGGGCCTCAGCGGCATCGAACTTGAGTTGGTTGCCGCCGTCGAAATGATCAGGATTCGTGGCGCCTCGACTACCGCTCGGGGCCGGGTCGTTTCGCCGGTATTTGCCGGTGAGCCAACCACCGGACAGCGGACTCCACACCAGCGTGCCCATGCCGTGACGCTGAACCACGGGCAATACATCTCTTTCGATTCCTCGACACAAGATCGAGTACGGCGGTTGTTCGGTATGGGGTCCGATACCCCCGCTGCGGGCCGCGGCCCAATGCGCTTCCACAAGTTCCTCGGCGGGAAACGTCGAGGTGCCCCAGGCCCGGATCTTGCCTGACCGCACCAAATCGGACAGAGCCTCGACCGTCTCATCAATCGCGGTGGTCGGGTCGGGTCGGTGAACTTGGTACAGATCAATACGGTCAGTTCCGAACCTGCGAAGGCTGTTTTCGACGGCGGTCATGATCCAGCGACGGCTGTTGCCCCGCCGATTCGGATCAGGATCATCGCCGACCGGGTAATGGAATTTCGTGCACAACACCACTTCGTCGCGCCGGGTCTTGATCGCGGAGCCAACGATGCCCTCGTTCTCGCCGTCTCCGTACATGTCAGCGGTGTCGATCAAGTTGATGCCATCGTCGAGCGCTCGGTTGATTATCCGGGTGCAGTCCGCCAAGTCGGTGTTGCCCCAAGCTCCGAGCACCATTGCCCCGAGCCCCAAACGGCTGACCTGTATTCCCGTACGCCCCAAAGGTTGGTATTGCACAGTTGGCTACCTGAGGCCGCGGATGAAGGGACGGGCCAGCGCTGCCGGTGCGCGTACTCGGTGGGCGAAGATGGCCATGCCCGCGATGGTGACGATGAACGGCAGGGCCTGCAACAACTCGCTGTTGATGTCATGGCCGAGTCCCTGAATCGAAAGACGGAACGACAATGCCCCGGCAAAGATTACACAGCCGGCGAGCGTTCCCCGTAGCGTCCAGCCGCCGAAGATGACTGCTGCAATGGCTATGAAACCGCGGCCACCGACGACCGTATCTTCGAACCTGCCGATGTGTCCGAAGATCAGGAAAGCGCCCCCGAGTCCGCACGTTAATCCGGCGTAATAAATCGACTGCCGACGGCGCTTGTTGACATCAATTCCCGACACGTCAGCGGATTGCGGGTTCTCACCGACCGACCGTAACTCCAGACCCCAGCGGGTTCGATAAACCAGCCACCACGAAAATGGCAACAGGAGATACAGGATGTAGAAAGGCCAGCGCTGCCCGAACAACGCCTGTCCGACAAGGGGAATGTCGCTAAGCACGGGGATTTCCCAGCGACTAGCCAAGGTTGATTCTGGTGCGATCTCGTTTTCGAGGAACCCGGTCAGCCCGAAGACCAAAATGTTGAGCGTGAGCCCAACCACGAACTGATCAGCGGCGAGGCGGTGGCTCATTTCGGCTTGCACGCCCGCGATGACCATCCCTCCTAAGAGGCCCGTCAACAGCCCTACGGCTATCGATCCAGTGATGTGATAACCCATAGCAGCTGCAAACGCCCCGCCCAGCAGCATCCCTTCGACCGAAATATTGAGAGTTCCTGACCGTTCTGCCACCCATTCACCTGTCGCCGCGAAGGCGAGGAAAGCCGCGAACAACGCACCGTTGAGATAGGTCGATTCGCTAGTGAAGATTTCAAAGACCGCGCCGAGAAAGTCAGTCATGGCTCACACCCTCTCCGTCGCCGCGGCCCGAGCACGACGGCGATCACGAAGAAACATCACCGCTGCAGGGATCAGTAGGGCCAACACCAGCAAGCCCGAGATGACATCGGTAATTCGACCTTCAACCCCGGTACTGCCGACAAAACTCGACCCCGTACGCAACCCTGCGAAAACCACGGCCACGGGAATAGCCGCCAAAGGCTTCTCATAAGCCACGAGTGCCACGAGCAAGCCAGTCCAGCCGATATTGGCAGAAAAACCCGGGACCATCTGGTAATTCCCGAAAGCGAAACCTCCGCCTGTGAGCATCGCAGCTCCGGCCAGTCCCGCGAACGCACCGCTGAGCATGAGGGCCGTGGCACCGTATTTGGATTCTGATACCCCTGATCGTTGCGCGGCCCTCGGGTTGCGGCCGAGCATCCGCAGCCGAAAGCCCCATACCGTGCGTGACAACGCAAACGCGACGATCACCGCGAGAACCACGGAGATAAACACGGTCAGTGGGAACTCGTTGCCAAAAAGGTCGGGGCGAGGAAGTCGATTGTCGGTTGCGAGTTGCTCACTGACCTGGTTGCGGTTGCCGCGGCGCCCTTCGGGAGCCAACAGCAGCCATTCCCAACGCAAGCCGTAGGCCACGGCTTGGCCGCCGACGGTTACCAATAGCAGCGTCGACAACACCTCAGGAACGCCGCGCCAGTAACGCAGACCCGCAGCGACTCCAGCCCAGAGGCCACCTCCGGCAGCACCGATGATCAGAATCAGCACCACGTTGATCGGCCCGGGCCCGCCGATAAGAAACCCGAAATATGCCCCTATAGCGGCGCCGACATAGAGCTGGCCTTCCTGGCCGATGTTGACCAAACCGGCTTTGGCGGAGATGACAGTGCCGAGAGCGACCACGAGTAGTGGTGCCGCGGTGGCAAGCGTTTCGCCCCAGCGTCCAGGTCGCCGGACGCTGCCATCGAGCAGCGCGCTGACAACCGGCCGCCAATCGCCCCCGGTCGCTTCCACCAGAATGGCCGACAACACCAGCGCGGCGAAAATACTCATTCCGTACAGCGCGATCCATTCGCTCAGTCGTGCACCACGCCGTGTACGAAGGGGTCGCACGACAGAGCCGACTTCGGCGTCAGCAGTCTCGACAGCGGTCATGCGGCGGCACCACCCATGAGTAGACCGAGAGTCTCGAAGTTCGCTTCCGCTCGCGACATCGTTCCGGCAATGCGTCCACTGTGCATCACGATGATGCGGTGTGAGAGTTCGAGGATTTCCTCCAGTTCGCTTGAAATGAGCAGCACTGCCACTCCGGACGCTGCAACTGCTTCAATGCGCTGGCTCATGTATTCGATGGCGCCGACGTCAAGGCCCCTCGTTGGTTGTGCCGCCACAAGGATCTTCGGTTCTTGGGAGAGTTCCCGTGCAAGTACGACCCGCTGTTGATTGCCACCCGACACCGACCACATCGGAGCGTTCGGTCCTGAGCAGGCGATGCTGAACTGCTCGATCATCTCCACAGCGAAGGCGTTGAGGCGTTTTTGGTCGATCAAGCCGCGGGTTGCGGCACGGGACTGGTCAACGAGCACGAGATTTTCGGCGACGGTCATGTCGAGTACGAGACCACTGTCGTGGCGGTCTTCTGGGATGGCTCCGATTCCTGCTTTGGCCATCGCCCCGGACTTACCGGTGGGTACCGGTGTGCCGTCCACGGTGACCGTGCCCGACGAGAGAACTAGCAGACTGGAGAGCACATCACCGAGCGCCCTCTGCCCGTTGCCTTCCACGCCGGCAACTCCAACGATCTCGCCGGGATACATCTCAAGTGAGAACTCATCGAGGGCGATGACCCCGTCAGCGTCATGCGCTACTGCTTTGTCGATGCGAAGCACGGGCACCGCAGTCGGCCCGATGTCGGGCGCGGTGTCTGGAGTGTCGCTGTCGGCGGTTTCACCGGTGTCACCCGTCGCGGTATCGGCTTCGTCGAGGTCGCTGCCGTCGAGGTCGGTGTCATCGAGGCTGTGAATGCCGAGCGCGGCCCGTTCTGATCGCAGAGATACTTCGCGGCCGACCATCGCCCGGGCCAGAGTCGGGGCATCCGCGTCGACAGAGCGCCGCTGATCCACAACTCTGCCTTGGCGCATGATTGTGATGTCGTCGGTGGCGTGCAGCACCTCGTCGAGTTTGTGACTCACCAACACCACAGCCCGGCTTTCGGCGGCAACCACATGACGCAGTGATTCAAACAGCTGCTCGGATTCCTCGGGAGTGAGGACCGATGTCGGTTCGTCGAAGATGACAATGCTCGGGTCCCGACGAAGGCACTTGATGATCTCGACCCGTTGCCGCAACCCGGCAGTCAGATCGCCGACCCGTTTGTCGGGGTCGATCACCAACCCGTATTGCTCGGCTATCTCACCGATGCGACTGCGGGTTGCGTTCGGGTCGAGTCGGCCGGCGTCGCCGAGAGCCACGTTCTCCCAGACCGTGAGTGCGTCAACGAGGCTGAAGTGCTGATGAACCATGCCGATACCGAGCGCCGACGCGGTCAGCGGGTCATGGATCGATTGGGTCGTACCGTCGATAGAAATAGCTCCGGCATCTGGCAGCACAAGCCCGATGAGCATCTTCATCAGCGTGGATTTGCCGGCTCCGTTCTCTCCGAGGAGGCCATGGATCCGTCCACGCTGAAGCGCTAAGTCGACGCTGTCGCAGGCAACGACAGCGCCGAACCGTTTGGTGATGCCGGATAGCTGAACCGCGGGGACCGACGAGTTGTTGGTTTCGTCGGTCCCCGCGTCTCCTAGTTCGCTGTTACTCACCCGCCTGAGTAAGCCTCAGCCGAAATACCGCCGAGCTCTCCGAGCAGAGCGCCGTCCGTGGCGACTGCGTTGAAGGCTTCATCAAGCAGAGCCTGTGCGTCGGCCGGTGGGTCGCACAACAACGCACCGTTGAGGCCGGCTTCGGTTGGGAACTGATAGGTGGACCCTTCAGCAAGATCGCCCGCGATGATCAAGGGAAGTGCCTCTCTGGCGTAAACGCCGCCGTCAAAGACGATGCTGCCGGTCCAGGCAATGCCGTCGTCTCGCTCACACACGTCCGCTGGTCCTGCGGCGAACACCGCTATGCCTTCATCGGTGGCGAGTTGGCCGACGGCCTCGAGTGCGCCGCCGAGATAGGCGTAAGCCAGGGTGACACCGTTGGAAATGGCGTTGGTGAGTGCCGCTGTCGCGTTGGCGGAGTTGTTGAAGTCGAACTGGAAGTCGCCAGTGCTCACGTACTCCATGGTCAAGTTGGGATCGACGGACTGAAGTCCAAATACCGTGCCGTTGTATGACTCGCGCTCAAAGTTGATGTCACAACAACCGAGGAACACTGCTTTGTCGCCACCGTGGGCTTGCAGTATGCCTGCCATGGCGACACCCGCGGTGTAGTGGATGGGTGCCCCCCAGTCGGTTGCTTGCGCCAAACCAGGCAACTCCTGGAACCCAGCACCGCAGTTGCAGTACCAGAAGATGTCGGGATACTCCTCGGTCAGGTCGGGTAGCGGCTCGGCAATCTCGGAGGCGCCGACCATCAAGATGTCGACACCTTGTTGCGCCAAGTCCGAAAGGGCTTGGGCGGCTTCGGCTGCACCGATGTTGTCGGACACGATTGGAGGAGCGAAACCGTTATCGGCAGAGAACTGCTCGGCGAAGTTCACCAGCGACTGGTAGTAACCATTGTCGTCGCGTGGGCCCGCGGCAGCGACACCGATAGTGACAGTCCCGTCGCCGTCGCTGTCAAACGCTGCCACGACGGCGCTTGTCTCAACGGGTTCTTCTTCGGGCATGTCCTCGGGTTCTTCTTCGGGCATGTCCTCGGGTTCTTCTTCGGGCATGTCTTCAGGTTCTTCTTCGGGCATGTCCTCGGGTTCTTCTTCGGGCATGTCCTCAGGTTCTTCTTCGGGCATGTCCTCCGTTGTTGGCGTAGCTTCCGGCTCGTCGTCGCCATCGTCGTCTCCGCAAGCGGCGGCGATGAGCGTGAACGCCAACAACAACGTCAATAGCTGAAGTAGCTTTCTTTGCAATTGTTTGGGCATTGGATTTCCCCTCCTTGTTAACATGTACTTTCGGGTTATTCAGTACACTGGTTGTTGGGATCTGTGGTTAGATTCGGTGGCCTACCTATCGGGCCAGGCTTTGCGGTAGCGCTGAACTAGCCAGCGGTTGAATTGAATATGGCTTTCTTCTTGCCAGGAGTACCGGCCTCGCGGTGCGAAACGCGAACGCAAACCCCGTTGGACCTTGGTGGTGGCATCCTGGTCCTGAGCAACAAACACTTGCACGCCAGCGTCCGAAAGCGCCATTTTGTGCTCAAACAGCGGGTCTTGCAGTGCTGAGGGATGGAAGATGTAGCCGATCTCCACATCAATGGACTCCGGGCTCTTGGGACGGACCAAAAAGAAGAAGCACTGATCGGGCGCGGTGCCGAAACACAACGTGGGTGGGATCAGAGCAAAGGTTGACCGGGTTCGTTCCTCTTCGGTGAGATCAGGGAAGACATCCATGATGACACGATGGGTGGCATTGAAACCGCCGTCGATATGGGTGTATCCGGCGGTGCGGAAGATGACATTGGAGTCGTCGGACCACGGCACAGGAAAACCCGACATGTTCGAAGGGCAGAAGTCCTGCACGAATTGGTGAAGCCGGTTGGCGTGGTAGCCGTCGTTGAAGTTCTCGAACATGACCTTCCAGTTCCAGGGCATGTCTTCGAGGGTGAACGTGCCGGGGCACACCGCGTTGGCGAGGTCGTAGTTCCCAAGAAAGGGTTCATAGCGGTGCAGGGTGGGCCCCAGCGGTGCGGCATCCGGGTCGAAGTTCACAAAGACGAACCCCAGCCATTCCTCCACCTTGAGTTGAGGCAACCCGCATTCGGATTTGTTGAAGTCTTCTGTGCGTTCCATTGCGGGTGCGCCCAACAGGCGTCCGTCGAGTGCGTAGTTCCAGTGGTGGTAGGGGCATTTGAAGGTTGTGCTGTTGCCTTCGCCTTCACATACCTGCATGGCACGGTGCTGACACACCGCCGACATCGCCCGTACGGTTCGGAGTTTGTCGCGGGTGATGATGAGCGGCTCATCGACCAGATTGACGGTGAACCAATCGCCCACGTTGGCGATTCGTTCGGCCCGGCCAACGCAAAGCCATTCCTTCATATACAGCGCGTCGGTTTCAAACGAGAGGAACTCGTCAGAGGTGTAGATCTCGGGCGGAAGGGTCACTGCCTGCGACACATCGTCGGTCGAGGCGTCGAGCCGTGCCAGTAGGTCGCTGTTCAGCACGCTCATGAGACACCAACTCCTTGTTTCACTGAATCTTCCAACAGGAACTTACGGATCTTGCCGACGCTGGTGCGAGGGAGTTCTGAAAGCATGGTGACTCCTCGGGGTTGCTTGTGCTTGGAAAGGCGACGGTCACACCATTTCAGCAGGTCTTCGGTCTCGGGGGGATTCGTGGCGTCTGCAGGCACAACAAATGCCATCGGTACTTCGTCACGGATCGGGTCGGGCGCGCCGACAACCGATGCTTCCAGCACCAGCGGGTGCGCGCACAGCACCGACTCGATCTCAACGGTCGACACGTTCTCGCCGGCGACCTTGAGCACATCAGAGCGGCGACCGTCGAAGAAGAAGCGGCCTTCGCCGCCACGCCAAGCTCGGTCGCCGGTACGGAACCACTCGCCGCGATAGTTGGCAGCGGTAGTCGCGGGGTCCTCGAAGTAGCCCTCGAAGATGGTGATGCCGGGTGTTCCTTTGACCACGACCTCGCCAAGTTCGTCGTTGGCGCAGCGCGCTCCGTTGGAGTCGTGGATCTCGACTTCGCAGCCGCGGGTGACGAAGCCCATTGAGTCGGGCCGGGGGTTGGTCGGTTCGTCTGTGAGCACTGCTGGGATGGTTTCTGTCATGCCATAGAGCTGGCGGGGACGGCAGCCGAACCAGTCACAAATTGTCTGGTATTGGTCTTCAGCCAAGTTCTGGGCGAACCAGCAATGCCTCAGACGCAGTCCTTCGACCGGGCCGCCTCGAGCCAGAATCATTCGTAGCGGGGCCGCGAAAAGGCTTGCACAGGTGGCTTGATGTCGTGCTGCTTGTGGCAGGAATCCGCTGGCTGAGAAGGTGTGCATCAACGCCACAGACGCTCCGACCCAAATCGCGGAGGCGAACGAGTAGTACTGCGCGTTGGCGTGAAACAACGGCAACACAACTAGTTGACGGTCTTCGGCGGTAAGACCGGCCGCCTGCGCCATGACTTCTCCGGCGAAGGCGTAGTTGGCTTGGGTGACTGAAACGCCTTTGGGACGTCCGGTGGTTCCGCTGGTGAACATCACCGCGGCCAGGTCGGTCGGTTTGGGATTCGCCCAGGCAGTGAAACCTGATTCACCGAACAGCGCAAAGGTGGCATCGGCTTCGTCGATCTCGATGACGGTCATTGCCTCAGGTGGCGTGGATCCCGCCAGGACCGCGGGCACGGCAGCCACGGCAGCCGCGTTAGCCGCCGCCGCTCGATACTGAGTGCTCCGACTCGTTGAGCAGAAGCCCACCGTGGGGCAGGTGCGCTCGATCTGTTCGGCGAACTCGGGTTCTCTGCCCAGCGGATCCGCGGGCACGATCCAGGCGCCGAGCCGGTTGGCCGCGAGCCACACCGCCACAAAGGTCGGACAGTTGGTCAACGCCAAATGAACACAGCTACCAGCACCAACGCCTTCAGCATTGAGCCGAGCCGCGACTCGTTGGACCTGCGAATCGAACTGCTGGTAGGTCCACTGCGTCACTTGGCCGTTCGGGTCCTCAAAGATCAAGAACGTCTCATCGGCCCGGGCGCGCACTGCACGCTCCCAAACCGACGAAAACGTTGGAACAAGGGCGGTCTCAAGCATCGTCGGGTGCTCCGTAGCCTCCCCCGCCGGGGAGTTCGAGCCGGATGACATCGCTGCCGTCGAGAGTGATCCGGGCCTGTGTCTGTACGGGTTGACCGTTGACCTTGAAGCTGCCCGCGGCGCCCGCTTCGCCGCCGAACACGCCGAGGGGAGGGTCTGCCAGGCGGCTGGTGACAGCGTTCAGTTGCCAGGGCTTCTCGGTGTCGACACTGAACTCGATCGATTGACCCAAACCCCCGATTTGTGCTCCCTTTCCGCCGGAACCCGGGCGCAACGATTTCTCCGAGAACCTGATGGGGGCCGACGCTTCCACCACTTCGATCGGCACTGCCGAAACCCCGGTCGGGTAGGAACAGGCATTGAGGCCCGGTTTCGTGGCGCGAGCCCCCACGCCGCCCGCGTAGGTGAACATCGCAGTGATGAAGGGGCTGCCGTCGGGGTGGTTGCCGTTGACCTGCATGGTCCAGACCGCACCGGACCCTTCGGCCATAGCCGCTTCGGGCCGAACCTGAGCGAGCGCCTTGAGCAGCGCGTTGGGCAAGAACATGCCGACTACATGGCGTGCCGTTCCCGGCTGAGGCGTGACCGCGTTGACGATTGAACCCTCGGGGGCTTTGACCTTGATCGGGGCGAGGCTGCCGTGATTGTTGGGGATGTCGGGGTTGAGAACCGACCTCACGGTGAAGGTTGTGTAGGCGTGGGTGTAGTTCATGACCACGTTGATGCCCCACGGCGATGCCTCTGAGCTGCCCTCATAGTCGACGGTGATCTCGCCGGCGACAGGGTCGACTTCAAGTGAGCAGACAATGTTGATGCGGCTGGCATCGGCGAGATCGAGTATCGCGTCGGCGTTGTAGGTCCCGGCTGGGAGCGCCTGGATGCTCGCCCGGGTTGCATGCTCGGATCGGTCGATGATTTCGTCGGCCAACGCTTCGATGTCGTCAAGTCCGTGGGTTTCGCAGAGCGTGAACAGCCTTTGCGCACCCACCTCGCCAGAAGCCATCTGCGCGTGCAGGTCACCGGCCATGTGGTCGGGTTGGCGAACGTTGGACAGAATGAACTTCCACACGTCGGGATTGCGCTGACCGCCTTTCATCAGCTTGCAGATGGGAATCCAGAGGCCTTCCTCGAAGACGTCTCGTCCGCCGGCGCCGATGCCGTAGCCGCCCACATCGGTGTGATGGATGGTCGAGCCGAACAAAGCGATGATGCGACCGTTGCGCCATGCAGGTACGAGCACCGTCACATCAAGTAGCTGACCGGCAGTTTTGTAGGGGTCGTTGGTGATCAGCACATCACCAGGTTCGATCTGATCCAACGGATATTCCTCAAGCATCTTCGAAGCGCCGATAGCCAGCGAATTGATATGGCCCGGGGTGCCGGTCACCGCTTGAGCGACCATGCGCCCGCGGCGGTCGAATACCGCGTTTGCGAGGTCTCCGGCTTCGCGCACGATCGGCGAGAACGCTGAGCGTTGCAGTGCCCGGGCCTGCTCGTTGACTGTCGATATAAGCGATTGCCAAAGAATCTCAAGCTCGATGGGGTCGAAAGTCTCCTGCGCTGTGTCGGTCGTGGTCATGGCCGCATCCTTGTTGCCATCAGGCTTCCGTCGGCGGCGACCTCCACAGCCCAACCTGGGCGGATGACTGTGGTGGTTTCGCGTTCTTCCACCACTGCCGGGCCGTTGAACCTGGCTCCAACCGCGAGCTCGCCGCGGACATACACCGGTGTGTTGATTGCCGGGACTCCCCGCCCGAAAACCATCGGCCTGCTGCGGTTCGGCACCGGTGCAGGTCCTGGTGAGGCTGCTTCGGCCGCGCCCGGCGTAGGCGACGTCGGTGCGGGTGTTGTTGAGGTGGCTCCGGGTACGCCCGGCGTAGGCGACGTCGGTGCGGGTGTTGTTGAGGTGGCTCCGGGTACGCCCGGCGCAGGCGACGTCGGTGCGGGTGTTGTTGAGGTGGCTCCGGGTACGCCCGGCGCAGGCAACGTAGGTGCGGCAGAGACCGACAATCGCCAGGTGATGGCCTCTACTTCCACGTCGGGAATGGTCATTCCGTAGATACGGCGATATTCGGCTTCGAATGCTTCGACCACTTGGGCTTGCTCGACGGGCCATGAGGTACCTTCACCAACCCAGATGGTGATCTCGTTGCCCTGCCCGGCGTAGCGGGCGTCAACTCCGTAGCGATACATGATCGCACTGTCGGGAACACCCGCAGCCCGAAGAACCCGGCGCCCTTCGTCGCGGAGTTCGTCGAGCAGACAGTCTCGTTCTGCGGGGTCGACGGAGTTGATCAGGCGGGGCATTGAGCGGGCGAGGTCGATGCGCACAGGCGACACCAGGGTTCCGAACGCAGACAGGACGCTGGCGTTGACCGGGAATATCACTTCGTCAGATTCGAGCAGTTCAGCTACCCCGCAGGCATGAACCGGACCGGCACCACCGAAGGCGATGACGGGGATCCCGCGAAGGTCCATGCCCATCTCAACGCCGTGCATCGACGCCGCTGCCGCCATGTTCTGGTTGACAACGTCATGGATCCCCGCGGCGGTGTCGATCATCGATAGGGACAGGTCTTCGGCCACGGTTCTGGTGGCAGCATCGGCCAGCGATGCGTCAAGTGGCATGTCGCCACCGAGGAAGGCGTCGGGATCCAGCAAGCCGAGAATCACATCAGCGTCGGTTACCGCGGGAATGGTCCCGCCCTGGGCGTAGCTCGCCGGGCCTGGATCAGCCCCGGCCGACTCAGGGCCGACCTTCAACAAACCGAACTGATCCACCCGAGCCAAGCTGCCGCCTCCGGCGCCGATCTCGACGAGGTCCACCGAAGGCACCGAAACGGGATAGCCGGATCCTTTTTTGAAACGGTAGGCCCGGGCCACCTCGAAGGTGTTGGTCAGCTCTGGCTCACCGTGTTCGATGAGACAGGCTTTGGCGGTCGTGCCGCCCATGTCGAAACAGAGAAGTCTCTTGATGTCGAGTCGTTTGGCGAACCAGCTTCCAGCGAGCGCACCGGCCGCAGGCCCGGATTCGACCAGACGGATCGGCCCGCGGGCAGCGTCGGTGGCCGACACAACCCCGCCGTTGGACAACATCATCAGCACCGAACCTCCGAACCCCTCCGCCGACAGCCACTTCTGGAGTTCGTCGAGGTACGGGCCGATGACAGGCATGGTCGCTGCGTTGCAGGCAGTGGTGGTCATCCGCGGGTATTCGCGGATCTGTGGTGAGATCTCCGCGGAGATGCAGACCGGAACGCCCAAGGCTCGGCGCAGGTGCGCGGCAACTTTCTGTTCGTTGGTTGCGTTGACGTAGGAGTTGAGCAAGCAGACCGCAACCGACTCGATCTCGGCGTCACGTAATTGTCGGGTCAGCTCTTCGAGGTCTTCGGTGCTCGGGTCAGTAGCGATGCTGCCATCGGCGATGGTCCGCTCGTTGAGTTCGAAGGTCAGCTCGCGGGGGATTGGCGGTGCCGGGAACTCGATCTGCAGGTCATACATGTCGTAACGGTGTTCATCGCGGATGAGCAGCGTGTCACCGAACCCTTGCGTGGTCACCAGCGCGGCACGCCCGGTTTTGCCTTCGATCAAAGCGTTGGTGATGAGTGTTGTTGCGTGAACGATGGGCGCGGTGATGTCTTGGGGTTGCACGCCCGCCCGTTTGAGTAGCTGAGTGAGCCCGGTGCGCACGCCATCGAGTGGCGCGGCGGGTGTAGTGAGGGTTTTGTCGACAACGATCCGCCCAGATTCGGCGTCGAGCAGCACAACGTCGGTGAACGTCCCACCGATGTCGACTGCGAGCCTCCAATCAGCCATCAGCCGGCCACCAAATCGTCGCGTGGAGGGCTGAACACGTCGAGGATCCAGCATTCGTCGTATTCGTCGTCGCCCACGAAGATGCTGTCGCCGTGCCACACACCGGGTGCTGCCAGGTACACCTGGTTGGCGCTCAGCACCTCTCGTTTCGATGAGTTGTCGGACTCTTCGCCGTCGAAGATTCGGAAGTCCAGCGCACCCCGCACGATGATCCCGAGCTGTTCATTGTCGTCGTGTTTGTGTAGAAACGACCCAGTCGCACCGCCTTTGATGCGCCAGAAGCAAAGTTGCAGGTTCTCTCCTGTTATCACCCGCCGCCTGAATCCCGGCCGGTCAGTCTCGCTGAACTCGTCATCTTCGAAGAAGTGGCAGTAGTGGTTGGAGAGGTTCACGCTGTCTCCTTCGTGGTTTCGGCTGCGGGGTTGGCTGCCAAGCCGGCAAAGCGTTTCATGTCCGCGGCCAGATCCAGGGGTCGGATGATCGCTTGGTGTTCGTCTGCACCCCATTGATCGGGGGGCACGAGCCACATCACTTCGAACTCGAGTTCGTCGGGATCTTTGCAGTACAGGCTCTTGTTGACACCGTGATCTGAGGCACCGATGAGGACACCTGCGGCTCGCAACCGTTGTTCCATTTCGACTAGTTCGGCAAGGGTCGCTACTTCCCAGGCGATGTGGTACATGCCGACTGTCTGCCGTCCGGCCTGCGATGCGCCGGAGTTCTCTCCGATGGCGAAAAAGGCGATGTCGTGATGGTTCTCGGAGGCGGGCGCGCGCATGAAGGCGTATTGCCCAGGCGCGTTGACGACGGTGCTGAACCCGAGCACGTCTTCGTAGAAGTTTCGATGCCGTTCGGAGTCGCGCACGTACAGCACGGCGTGGTTCATGCCGCTGATCATCGATGTGTCCTGTCGCTAGCTCTCATTAGGCCTCCAGTTGGATGAACTCGGCAAAGCAGCGGCGCCACTCAACCGACGGTTTGTCTGATTGCACGTTGACGACGCCGGTGCGGGTGAGCGGCAGAGTCCCGGGCACCTGTTCGAGCATGGCTTTGTCTTCTGCGCCGATAGCACGGTCGAAGGCGACGATTTCTTCGGGCTCAACGCTGTGGTCGTCGTTTCTCCAGACAACGAATGTGAACAGAGATTCGAGGTCGTCGCGAGGTGTGCTTACTAACAGCAGGATGTGTTCGAGGCCGTCGTCGTAGCGGATGGTGCTTCTGACCATGAACGGCAGAGCGAAGCCGGTGGTCATCACCCGATGCACTACGTCTTCTTCGCTGCCGCTGAGAACGGTGGCTTCGTCGGGGTTCGCGGCGTACACCTCGTATATGTAGCCGTAGAAGTCTTCGTCGAGTTGCAGCAGGTTGAGCTTGGGTATCAGCGGGTCTTGGCCGAGGCCGAACGTGCCGGTGTGGACCCACGGAAAGTGGCTGAAGTCCATGAAGTTGTCGACCAGTCGAGGGGTGGACACCTTCCAAGTCTCGACTCCGGTGTTCAACCTGCGAAACGCCGGGTCTTCGTCTTGGGGGATTCTTGGAATTGCGACGGCCGGTTCGCCGGGACATACCCAGACCAGTCCGTATCGTTCTTGCACGTTGTGGCAGTTCAGGTGTGCGGTCGGTGGTATGGGAGCTCCTGGACCCGATGACGGCACGAGCACGCATCGTCCTTGTTCTCCGAATGTCCAACCGTGGTATGCGCAGGTGATTTCGCCTTCGTTGTACGTGCCGATAGAGAGCGGTGCCTGGCGGTGTGGGCACTTGTCGGGTGCGGCGATCAGATCCCCGTTCTGTGAACGCCAGAGGACGAGGTTCTCTCCGAGAAGCCGGGCTGAATGGGGTTTGTCTGTGATATCGGTCGATTCTGCGACTGGATACCAGGCCGTTTGTAGCGGTGCTCGGTCTACGAATGTTGTCATTGAAACCGCCCCTCCCGACGGGGATCATTCCCGTTTGGTCAGACCAACTGACCATTTGCGGCATTCTATAGTGAGGTCCGTGAACGAATCCAACGAAGCAGCCACCCCGAGCGCGATCGCCCGTTCGTATCTGGGATCTTTCGCCACTGGTAGCGCAGAAGCAATCGCTGCACATGTGTCGCCCGACTTTGTGAACGAGCACACGGCTGCTCTCGGGGCAGGATGCGTTGGTCAGGATGTGTATCGCCGGCGGCTGGTCGGTTTCCTCGCCGACATGGTTGATTTGCGCTACGAAATCGAGCAGTTGATCGTGGAAGGCTCAGAGGTCGCAGCGTTCTACACCATGACCGCCCGCTGGCAAGGCGAGCACCCCGTATCTGTACGAGGCGTGCAACGTCTAGTCGTCGCCGACGGACTCATCGCCCACCGCACCGACTACTGGGACAGCGCCGTGTTCCTGAGCCAATCCAGCGAAGAAGCCCGCACTGCCCTGACCCCCTTCGGCATTACTTCCCCTGATTCGGTGTGACCAGCCTTGGGGCGATGTGCTGACAGAAGACGACCTACATGTATCTACTCTAAATAGTTTAGAGTAGATACATGTCCACCGTGGCGGTCCAACAAGCACTAGCCGAATCCCCTGCCAAGCGAGCCGAAACGCTCTTGTCCATGCCTGAAGATCAATGGTTTGAGCGAAAAGGCGCCCGCGTAGCTCCGACAAGGCTCGCGGAGACCCTTGTAGGTTTTGCCAACGCTGAGGGAGGCACTGTCGTGCTGGGGTTACAGGACGGCCGGGTCGAAGGGTTCGACTCCGCTGATTCCAAGTCACTCTCGGCAATGCAACAGGTTGCGTTTGATTTCACACAACCGACAGTTCGCTGTACCCACAAGTTGGTTCAGTGCCAACGTGCTGACGGTGCCGCAGACACGCTTGTTGTCATTGAAATCGAAGCTTTCGAACAGTTACACGCCACCCACAAAGATGAAGTGTTTCTCCGTGTAGGTGACGAAAATCGAAAACTGAACTTTGACCAAAGGCGGGACTTGCTGTACGACAAAGGGCAGGCATCTTACGAAATCACGCCGGTTGCCGAAGCCACGTTTCGTGACTTCCACGCCCACTGGCTGGAATCCTACGCTGAGGCCGTCGAGCATCCTGACTCGCACCGGTTGTTGCAAGCGCGCAACCTGCTCACAAAATCCGGAGAAGTAACGACCGCGGCACTGCTGTTGTTTGGTACCAGTCCTCAGGTATGGCTACCCGAGGCGTATGTCCGGGTGTTGCGTTACCAAGGTACTGAACGGGGAACCGGGGCACGTCAAAAATTGCTCGACGACGTACGGGTCGAAGGTCCGATCCCTGAGCAAATCGGGCATGCTCGTCAGGCGATCTTTGACCTAATGCCTGCTCGCCGAGCCCTAGTCGGCGGCGGGAGATTCGAGCGGATCCCACTCGTCCCCGAAGACGCCTGGTTGGAAGGTCTGGTGAACGCAGTCATCCACCGGTCGTACAACATAAGCGGAGATCACATAAGAGTCGAGATTTTTGATGATCGCATTGAAATTGAGAGTCCTGGGCGTTTCCCAGGCATCGTCGACCTCCGCGAGCCGAGGGACATTACACGCTTTGCTCGCAATCCGCGGATCGCACGGGTGTGCGCTGATCTCAGGTTCGGACAAGAATTGGGTGAAGGAATCCGGAGAATCTTCGAGGAGATGAACCTGGCTGGGTTGACTGATCCTGTCTACGTGCAAACTTCGGGCAGTGCTCGACTAGTCCTCTCGTGTCTGCCTGTGAACCGGGAACTGGAGCAACGTTTACCGTTGGGGGCGCGTGACATTCTGCGGGAGATCCGCGCGGCGGAAAGGCTCAGCACAGGGGATGTCGCAGCAATCACGGGGGAATCTCGTCCCGTGGTCTTGAGGCACCTTCGTGCGCTCCAAAGCGTAGGGCTGATCGAATGGGTGGGACGATCACAGAAAGATCCTCGTGCTTACTGGACAGTCCGGATTTAATGACACTAAAGGAACTACAGGCTTGTATTTTGTCGGTTTACCTGGGGTTTCGCGGCTACTCTAAATCTACTCTAAACGTACTCGAAATCCTTGAAGCGTTTAGAGTTCGCCGGAGGCGAGCATGTGAGCCACGTTTCAGTTGGTAGTCGGCGCAGCTCGGCCCTAGTCCGAACCTGTGCGAGCCTGGCTCGCCCACCCCAAGCGAAGACATCGGCACCTCCATTTCACCGCGACCAGCTCGTCATGGCTGAACCTCGTAGATGCCTGGTTCAGTGTGCGGACCCGCAAAGCCCTGACCAACACCAGCTTCTCATCGGTCGCCGAACTCAAAAACCGTATCAACTGGTGGGTTAAAAACTGGAACAACAACCCTCAACCCTTCGCATGGACCCGCAGCGCTCAACAAATCATCGACAAAGTCACCTCAACACGAGCAACCCTCAACCGGAGCATCAAATCCGCGACACACCGCTAGGAGGGTTCTGCTTCAAGTAGGTCGCCGACGCCGACCTCGACTTCAGTGTCGTTGAAGACGGCGATTATGCGGAGTTTGCCTCCGGTTGCTTCGATGAAGCGGGCCAGAGTGTCTAGGTGGAGGTTGCTGCGTCGTTCGAAGCGTGACACTTCGGCTTGGCTGATGTTCAGTTGGGCTGAGATTTGCTGTTGGGTGAGACCTCGCGCTTTGCGGATAGCGGCGAGTGTGTGGACTCGGCCGGCAATATCGGCATATAAGCGGTCTGCGGTTGCGGCCGCCGTCGGGTTCTCTGCCAATACTCGATCTCGAGTGGCACGAACTTGCTCGGTAGCCGTGGCCCAGTCCTGATCAGTAAAGGTTTCCTCCCCGTCCGGGATGGCTGACTTTCTGGCGGTCATCGTGTCCTCCTGACTTGGGCTTTGTGTTGTTCGTTTCTGTGTTCCCACTCTGGGATCATGGTTCCGTCGATCTGTTGGACGATGCTGGGGTACCAGGCGTTGCCGAGTTCGGATTTGTCGCCTACGAGCATTACTACGGCGAGTTGTTCGCCGCGGGGCCTGTCAAACCAGACGTAAGGGATACGCAGCACCGGTTGGGAGCGGGCGTAGGGGGTGAACCTGGTCGGGGGAGTTCGGCGTAGCGCAAAGGTCTGATACTTGGAGATAACGATTGGATGGCTGGCATCGTCGGGTTGCTCCCCTTCAATGTCGTGCCCGAAGTCCTCCAACGCCAATAGGAGGGCGGTGACCTCGCCGAACAGTTCCATGAGTTCTTCGGAGTCGTCGGCGCTAGCGGCCAATGCCTTGTACTGACTGGCGAACCTCGGGTGGTAGAGAACGTCTGTCACCGCAGGAATATACTATTAACAGCATATTCTGTCAACAGTATATTTCAGCCCAGTCTATCCCCTCGATAGACGCACTGGTTGAGTTCGCTGGAGCGCTTAGAGTTCGCCGGTGGCGAGCATGTCGGCGGGGATCTTCATGTCGAGCGCTCCGAGGAAACCGCCGGCGTCCTTGATGGCGTCGTGGACGTCGTACCCGAGAAGCTCTTGCGCCCGGCGGGGCAGCGTGCGAGCGATATCGGGGGGTGTGGCCAGGCAGTTGTTCTCCTCGCAGCGCAACCAACCGAGCATGTAGCTCAGGTGGAATGCGGGCCGGTGCTGATCGGTGGTGGTGTTCGACCCGGCACCGTGGATGGTTGAGCCCAGGTAGATGACCCTTGAACCTGCGGGCATTCTGGCATCCGCGAACTCGTGGGGCTCCGGCAGGCGGTCGCGTTCCCACTGGTGGCTACCAGGCACGACGCGGGTAGCACCGATTTCTCGTGAGAAGTCGCACAGCGCGGTTATCGACGCCAATTCGATCTCGGGACGGGGACTGGGCATATGCACCCAGACATCCTCGTCACGGTGAGGAAACTGCGCCTCGGCGCCCGGCCCCAACACCAGCATGTGGGCCACGTTCAGCTGGTAGTCGGCGCAGCTTGGGCCCAGTACGGCACCGGCAACACCGAGCATCAGCGGGTGGAGCAGCACCTCCGCGACGAAAGTGGGCGACTTGGAGCACAAGCCGGTCACATGGCGTGTGTGTTCCCCGTAGAAGTCGGCAATGATCGGGTTGATGTGGGTTCTGTTGGAGTCTGGTTTCTCTATGTGTGGGGCCAACTCCGAAAGGATCTGTTCGATCAACTCGGCACTGAAGCACTCCTCGACGATCACCGCCCCGTCGGTGTCGAGCACCTCCAACACGTCTTCGAGGGGCTCGTCGTTCTTGAGATGGGCCAACTCAGCCTGTTGCATCATGGACTCACCCTATTTCAGCGGGAAATTGAGTGGTAATCGCAACCGAGATGTGACATCGCAGACCGGATCCGCGGCCCGTCGTCTCCGGCCCAGACACAGAGCGGTGCAGAAAAGTGTTCAGAAGCCGCTACCGCTTCGGCGCCGAGAGTGGAGAGTTGATGCGCGTCTGCAAGTTCGGCCATCCGGTACGCAAGGTTGCGAACCGGTACTACTTCAATATCGGAGGGCAGGTTGAGGAGTTGTCGCCCCAACTCTCGACGGGCACTTGTGGGCCACGAACCGGTGAGGGCCCCTCCGGCTGCCGACACAACGCTTCGGCAGAGACGAACCAGATAGAGATTCGTTGTGGCCGGTTCGTGATCGACGAGCACCTGCGCCAACCCGTCGCTCAACTCACCGGAAAGCAGGTCACGCAGGAGATGGTCGTCAAGGACCGTCCGGTTCATGTGGTGGCGAGATCCGGGTCGTCGGCCAACCCGCGCACGAAGTCGGCATGCTCGTCCCGTCCAAGGAGGTCCGCTAGCAGACGGCGTCCCTCTCCCTTCGGTACCGCTAGTACACCGAACCCGAGATCAAGTACGTCGACCGGTCCTCCGTCATCAAGGTTCCAGCGATGCCGAACCGGGGCGGGTAGACACATCTGACCAGAAGACGACACCAGATATTCCTGCACGTTGCTCATGAACAACAGGTTACTTGGTAAACAGACAGCTAACACCAAGTAGCGAATATCAATGTCCTGCCGAAGCTGTGACACCTCTTGAAAGACGCTAGTTCCAGGAGATGTCCAGGGGCAGGTGTTCGTGGCGACGCACGAACATGCTGCTCTCCCATTGGGGCGGGTCGTCGTCGGCCAGGGAGAAGAAGCTGGTCTCCTGCAGCAGCCGCGTGATAGTGCAGTGAGTTTCCATGCGGGCCAACGAAGCGCCGACACAGTGGTGGATCCCACGGCCGAAGGCCAGATGGCTGCGGGGGATGCGGCGGTTCAGCACTACCTCATCCGGTCGGTCGTGTTCGGCGGGGTCGCGGTTGGCCGACGCCCAAAGCAACATTGCGGTGGTGCCGGCTTTGAGGGTTACCCCGCCGAGCTCGCATTCTCGTTTCACCTGGCGATAGTGGCCTCTAAACGGCGACTCCAGCCGCACAGCCTCCTCGATGAAGGGCTCGATGAGGTCGTGGTCAGCCCGGATCTGGTCTTGGAGCTCGGGATCGTCGGCCAGCATCCGCGTGGCGTTGCCGATCAGCGAAGCCGTCGACTCACCGCCCGCCCCGAGTAGGACCACGAGGGTTCCGATGGCGTCCTCCACCTTGAGGTCGCCGGTCGCCACCGCCTTGGCGCACACGCCGACGAGGTCGCTGCCTGGAGACTTGCCGGCCTCGGACAGCTTCTCGACGAGATACGGCGCGGCGTCTCCGATCTCGACGGCCAAGGCGGCCATGGCTTCGAGATCGCGGATTCCGCCCAGCATCAGGCCTCCCTGGAGCGCCCAGCGCATCACATCGGGCCAGTCCTCGTCTGGCAGCCCGATCAGGTGTCCGACAACCCGAGCGGGGATCGGGTGGGCAACGGTGTTGGCCCACTCGACCCGGGTCCCCTGGGTTCGGGCGCCGGTTATGTGGTCTGCAACGACGGACTCGATGTAGGGGCGCATCTCCTCCATGCGACGGGCCACCAGTTCGGGGAACACCACGCTGCGGTGCTTGGTGTGCTCGGGCGGGTCCGCGGTGGCCAGGGTGGTGGTGCCCTCGCCGAGATCGTCTGTGCGGAACAGGGCGGGCGAGCCGTCATCGCCGGTTATCACCAGCACGTTGAGGTGGCTGGAGAAGTCGTCGATGCGTCGGAGTGCGTCCAAGATGTGCTCGTGCGACGCCACGAAGGCCAAGTCGAGTCCCGGCACGAGCCACACCGGCTGCTCCTGGCGGAGCCGCTCGAAGAACGGGTAGGGGTTGGCCAACACGCCCGGATCAATGATCGTGCGAGCCTCCAAAGTCCCCCTGAATCTTTCGGTTGCGTTCATATCAGATATTGACACAGAAACCGACGGAGGCAGCCAAGCCGACCAGTGTGTTCAGCGATGCCTTTCCCCGGAGCCAGAATCAGATCTCAGTCCACTGTCTCGCGTCCACGTATCTGCCCAGATGAGTGGTGTTGGTAGTGGCCACCACCACGGTCTCGGCCGGGTCGTCGGCCGGGACGTTTCGAGCCTGCGCGGCGAGGATGACATCGCAGTCCAAGGATTCGTCGGGCGCGGTGGGCAATCCAACGTTTCGCGCGTGGGCCCACAGAGCGGCAGCGTCTCGCATCATCGCCGTTGTCAACGGCAGGTATCCAAATGCAGCGGCGAGTACATCAAGTCTTTCGAGGCCACGTTGTTTGCTCGCGCGCAGCAGTTCGCGCCGCACCTCGTAGTCGACGATCTCAGGGACGATGAACCGGTCTCCTTCGGTCAGGTGGGACTCAGCCCACGCCCGAGCTTGTTGATTCAAGCCGGTGGATGTCGGGTTGCTCAGCAAACCGAGCGGCCCGCTGTCGAGGACAAGCAGCATCTCAGAATACGCGCCCTGACTCGCGCCTCGTTTTTTCAAGTGCATCCATGAGGGTGCGGCTTGTCTCCCCTCTTTCGCGGTCGTCCCCTATCTGGGCCACGGCCCCTAGGGCGGCCAGCGCCTTTGTGGTGTATCCCGACTCGGTGTTCTGTTGCTTGATGTACCGCTCAGCTTTTGAGAAGTAACGAGCGCCTTTGACTGTCCCCTTCTTGCCCGTCTTTCGCCATCCGAGCTTGGCCATTTTCAGCTTCACTGCTACGCCGACGGTTTGGCGAAAGCGGTCCGACTCCACGAGCGTGGCAATATCCGGGTCGTCCTCAATGAGTCGAACGACGCCGGCCAGAGCAGGTTTGTCATACAACTCGGCATCAATTAGACGTTGTTCGTTTGCCGGATCGTTGAGCAATGCGAATAGGCGTTCAAACGCATGACGGTGCGCTTGGAGTTGGTCTCGGTACTTGGCGGCGTGGGGATCAAGGGTGAAGTCTTCGGCACTCAGGCTCAGCATGATGTTGTCCCGTCCGCGGTCCACTCGGGGTTGGGAATGTAGAGCTGTGAACTCTCGAAGATGGTGGAGTTTTTTAGGTTCAGTGTCTCCTCCCTGTCTTTTCGCCATCCGAGTTCTTCCATTTTCTGTCTTACGACTACGCCGACGGCTTTGCGGAACGGGTGTGAGTCACTATCCGAATCCAACACGGCTCGGATAACAGGATCGGCCTCAATGTGGACTACCACACCGTCTAGAGCAGGTCGGGCGTCAGTTGCTGCGTTGATCAGGCACTGTTCGTTTTCTGAGTCGTTGAGCAATGCGAATAGGCACTCAAACGCATCAGGGTGCGATCCGAGCAGTGGGCGGTAGAACCTGGTGGCGGGATCGCTGACGAATGTGCTTCTGTTAACCATGAGTTCACTCTAGAGCTGAATCAAGAGATTTGAAACTTAGAGGTCTAAAATTAAGATCCATCAGCAAGCAGAGACCTGAGCTGCGTCCGCATCTGGTTTAGGCTTGTCGGAGCGCCCGGAGACAGTTCACGAATCAGTTCGGCTAGGTCCCATTGCAGTTCCTTCACTGCGCGGCCGAAGACGGTGACCTGGTGTCCCGCGTCGAGCGCTTTGCGCCAAACCTGTCGTCCAAGCCGGCTCGTGCCACCGAACACAATGACTCTCATGTCGGCCCCTTCCGCAGTTGTGGCTCAAGCAGAAGGATAGTTCGAGAGCCGATTTAACGGTAGAGACCGGAACGTCCATGAGCGCGACTGTGTTACTGTTCACATTCATGAGCGGTGAGAACCTCGACGAACCATCAGACGCCAGTATGGACTCGGCATCTCAGGATGCCGCCGAAGCCGGTCCAAGTGGGGACGAAGTCCCATCGTCGAGGTCGGCGATAAACGTTGAAGGCCGTGTTGTGGTCAGGGTCGGCGCGGCGATCATGGTCCTGTCCAGCCTGCTCGGCTGGCTGAAGTTGGGCGGTGACAGCTTCCCGCACGTAACTGGGATCGGCGCCACCACCTTCGGTACAGGATTGGCCGTCTTCGTGCTTGGATTGTCGTTACTGCTCCGAGACTGGTCGATCGGGGTCACCCTGGGCAAGGCTCTGGGCTCCTTCAGCGTCACCGTGGTTTTCATGTCGATTGTCGGCGTGAGTTCGGGTGACCTGGGAGTTGGACCATGGGTCGGATTGGTGGGCACCGCAATTGCAGTGGCGGGGGCAGTTCTCGTGGCTGTCGAGTCTTTCGACCAGGCAGAGCTGGAGCTTGCGAACCCTTTCCCCGGGGGGCTCGGCGCGGTCTTGGCTGTCTTCGCTTCGTTCTGGCTTGACTGGGTGGTCTGGCCTGTTTGGGGTTTCGGAACGGATGAGCTGGACATTGGACCCCTCAGTGGAGTGGATCCTGACGTTTCCTACGGGATTCCTGTGCTCATCTTGGCGTTGGTTGCGCTGCTGCTCATCGTCGGCGTTTATTTGGAGTTCATGACGACTAGCAAGCTTGTTTCGTTGATCATCCAGGTCGCGGGTGTTTCCGTCACCGTTATTGCCGGCGCGAATGTACTGGGTGGCATGATTGGCGGATTGTTCGTGTTCGGCTCCGCCCCCTTGGTCGCCCTCGCAGGAGGCATCCTGTTGACCAGCGCGGTGCGAGAGCCCAATTCTTGAATGTTCGGCGAGGCGGGAGCGAATTAGAGTGGGGGATCCATGGACTATCGCAATCTTCTCTACAAACGTGATGATGCTTACGTAACGATCACGCTCAACCGGCCGGAGCGGCGCAACTGCCTGTCATCGGAGATGCTGGCCGAACTGGAAGACGCCTTTCGTACCACGGGCACCGATGGCGAAGTCGCCGGCATCGTGCTCGCGGCCAACGGGCCTGTCTTCTCCTCGGGGCATGATCTAGGCGAGATGGCGAAGATGAACGAGGACGAACTCAGGGGACTGTTCACGCTGTGCACGTCGGCCATGACCGCGATCGCGGAGATTCCCCAGGTGGTGGTGGCTCAGGTGCATGCCCTTGCCACCGCTGCGGGTGCGCAACTGGCGGCTAGCGCCGATCTGATCGTGGCGAGCGAGGAGGCTGCTTTCGCGACGCCGGGTGGCAAAGGCGGGCTGTTCTGCCACACGCCGATGGTGGCGGTGGCCCGACCGCTGGGGCGTAAGCGGGCAGTGGAGTTGGCGCTCACCGGCGACACCATCGATGCTGCTACAGCACTCGACTGGGGGTTGGTGAACCGTGTGGTCCCGGCCGATGAACTCGAATCCGCCACATTGGATCTGCTGGCCAAGGCGACCCGGGGCAGCCGCTACGCCAAAGGCGTCGGCAAGCAGACGCTCTACGCCCAGATGGACATGTCCACCGAGGATGCCTACGAGTTGGCCGTGGAGGTGATGGCCTACAACGCAGCCCGTGGTGACGGGGCCGAGTGGCCCAAGGCCTTCATCGAGAAACGCCACGCTGTTTGGACCCACTCCGGCTAGCCACCCACGCTGGTTGATCGGCGTTGGATCCACGAGGGTCCAACGCCTCCCTATCACTCAGGCGAGTTTGTCGATCATGGAATGTTCGACCTGGTCGAGGTGTGACTCTGCAGCTAGGCGCATTGCTGCCGCGTCGCCTGCGACGAAGGCGGCGGAGATCGCGTGGTGGCCGTCAGATGAATCGGCGATGATCTTGGCGACTTCGGCCTGGTTGGCTTCCGAACTCAGCAACGTGAAGAACTCAACTGACCGAAAGAGTCGGTCGAGCACCTTGCCGTACAGTTCGATGAGCAACGGGTTGTCGCAGCTGGCGGCGATGGTGGTGTGAAACTCACGATCCAGTCGCCGGAATTTTCCGATGTCGAGCGAGCCGTTGAAGCGTGCTGCCAGTGCTGCCACCCGTTCGCGGTCCTCGTCGGTTGCCCGCACTGCGGCCATCTCGAATAGTGGCACTTCCAGTACTCGACGAGTTTCGAACAACTCGGCGACGAACGACTTCCCGTTCCCGGTTCCGCCCGGTGCTACCACCACTTCGGGTAGATGCTCTGCAACGTAGGACCGGTTGCCTCGCCGTTCCACGACACCAAGAGATGCCAAACCCTGCATCGCTTCTCGTACCGAGGTTCGAGCGACGCGGAAGCGTTCGCTGAGGTCTCGCTCTGAGGGCATCCGGGCACCTGGGGCCAGTTCGCCGGTGGTGATTCTCTCCAGCAGTTGGGTCCGAATTTGAGAACTGACTGTCTGGCGCGAAATCGGTTCGAAGGGATGGTCATCTGGTATCACGCTTGTTGTCCCCCAGCGGCCAGAGCGGATTCTGGTTTAGATCGGTTCAATGGTCCGACCAAGATACCACAGTCGTTCGGATGCCGTAACCGGCGCTGTTGGTCTGACCAACTGACCATGCTAGGTTTCGTGACCGGGAGGGCCCGCTTTGACCGAATCGACTTTTCAACTTCATCCCACCGAACCTCGATGGACGCATATCGCGCTGCGGGTCGCCGACATGGATGCCACGATCAAGTGGTACACCGAATTCACGCCTCTCGAACTGATCGACCGCCGTGAAGATGACGACGGTTACGGCGCCTGGTTGGGAATGCCCGGCGAAACCAACAACCCGTTCATCCTGGTACTTGCCCAGTTCTTTGAAGGAAAGGACCCCTTCGCCGGCGCGCCGCTGGCAACCCTCGCCCCGTTCGCCCACCTTGGCATGGAACTGCCCGCGCAAGACGACATCGATGACATTGCAAACAAAGGCGAGTCCGCCGGCTGTCTGGCGATGCCTCCGACGATGATGCCTCCGCCGATCGGTTACATCACGATGCTGCGCGATCCTGACGGCAACATGGTGGAGTTCTCGTGGGACCAGGGCGTATACGCCACACTCCACGAACAGTGGAGCAAATAGCAGCAAGAACAGTGGGGCAAGTAGCAGCAGGCCCGAGTATCACGCCGTGTGGATACGGCGATTGAACTCAAGCAAGAGCGGGTTTCCGCCTATGTACTCGAGCACCGAAACTGAACCTGGGTGTACCCACAGCCGCAGGATCATCGCCGGGCCTCCGCCAGTCGCCCAAATCACCGCCGATTTGATAGGCGTTGCGTGGGTCACGACGAGGATGTTCTTGTCGACTGCACGTTCGGTCATGTCAGCACACGCATCGGCTACACGGGAGTGAAGCGAAGAGAGCGACTCGCCACCTTCGGGCCGGTAGTTGATGTCGGAATGCCAACGAGCACCCATATCTGGGACCACTTCTTTGACTCGTTGCCCTTCATACTCACCGAAGCTGATCTCCCGCCAGCGATCGTCAACCTCACAGGTGTCTGGCAAAAAGCCAGCTAACTCGGCTGTTTGTTGGGCTCGTTGCAGCGAAGTGGTGACAGTGATGTCAATGTTCCAGCGCTTACGGATGTATTCGCCGGCGCGCTCCGCTTGGACCTTGCCAACATCATCGAGCGGCACATCCAAGTCACCCTGAAGGCGCGCTTCGGCGTTGTTCGCAGTCCGCCCGTGGCGTAGCAGGATCAACACATTGTCAGTGTCGCATAAATCACTGTCGGTGGGCGACTGTGGCCGCTACCCGATGTGCGGATCCCTGGCCCGATCAGGTGCCTGCCAGCGCGGCCACGACCTTGGGGAAATGCTCCATGCCTTGACCCCCGTCCTGCTGCACCACCACATAGTTGAAACTCCAGCGTTCGCGGCGCTCCTGAAGGGTCTCGACGATTTGCGAAACCGAACCCACCAGCAACGCTGGTGAATCGGCAACATCAGCAGTCGAGGTGGCAAACATCTCCGCGAAAAACCCTAGAGCTCCATCGCGGTCGTCGGTGATGGTGGTGTTCATGGTGAGCGAGCTGATCTCCAAATCGTCGATGCGACTCCCGGCACACTCACGCAGACGAGCAACCTTTCGGTCATAGGCAGCCGGCATCGAATCAGCGATGGCGTCAACGCTGATCTCCCCGGAGCGCAGATTGGCGGTGACACCGACAATGTCGGCATGTGCAGCCGCCACCCCCAGCATTCGGGGGCCGCCGCCCCCAATGATGATCGGGGGCCCGGACTCGGTCCACGGCTTGGGGTGACCGTCGTAGCCGGTGATCGTGTAGTGCTCGCCGGCAAAGTCGAACGGCCCCGGTGCCCAACAGCCTTTGATGATCGTCAAGCTCTCGATCAGCCGGTCGATACGCAGACCGGGCCGGTCATAGTTCATCCCGGACTGCTCGTAGTCGGTGCGCATCCAACCAGCGCCGAGACCGAACTCACAACGACCCTCCGAGATCTGGTCAAGAGTCGCCATCTCTTTGGCCAACGTCACCGGATGGCGGTAGTCGTTGCCGAAAACCAGGGCACCGAGTTTCAGTTCGGTGGTCACCGCCGCCGCTGCCGCCAGCGCGGTGACCGGACCGTACTGGTGGTGAAAGTGATCCGGTATGAGGATCGACGAATAGCCCTGCTGCTCGGCGTAGCGCGCAGAGTCGAGCCAACTCATGCCTTCGATAGGAGAGTGGAGTTGAAGGCCGAAACGAAAGGGTTGAGTCATGGACGGAGCGTAGACCCCACGCACCGCCCATGACTCACCGAACCGCTATTACTCACCGAAGGGATGTATGTCAGCCTTTGGCCTCTGTGAAGGCGTCGGCATAGTTGATTTCAAAGTCGCCGGTGTCTTCGATTTCTTCAAGTGATTCAACCCCGCCTGCGTAGAGTTCAGGATTGCCGATGAAGTCAAGAAGTTCTTGGTCCAGCAATTCGAAGGCGGCTTCGTTGGGCGTGGCGTAGTAGTTCCAGTTGGTCAACGCAGCACCCTGATCAGCGGACAGCATCCAGTTGATGAAGGTGTGAGCGGTGCAGGGATTAGGTGCGTCGAACGGGATGGCCATGTTGTCGATCCAGCGAGTACCACCCTCTTCAGGGACGAAGTACACATAGTCCTCGGGGTTGTCGGTCTCAAGATATTGGACGAACATGTCACCCGAGTAGCCATGGGCGATGACAGTTTCACCGCTGGTGAGGAACTCGTCTGCCGAGTCGGTGTTGAATGCCGCAAGACGTGACGCGGTCGCAGAAACCAAGTCCGTTGCCTCATCAAGCTCGGCCTCGCTGGTGGTGTTCAACGAGTATCCGAGGTACTTGAGGGCAGCACCCATCGTTTCGCGTGGGTCGTTCAGCAACTGGATCTCCCCGTCGAATTCGCCGGATATGGCGGGATCAAAGATCAAGCCCCAGGAACGAGGGAAGTCTGTGCCAACGGCAGCGGTGTTCACGCCGATACCGGTGGTTCCCCACTGATAGGGCACGGAGAACTCGCCTTCCGGGTCGTAGTAGATCCCCTCGAAGTCGGCGGAGATGTTGGCGGCGTTGGGGATGGCATCGAAGTCGAGCGGCTGGATGCTGCCGGCGTCTATCAGGATCGACACCATGTAGTCCGACGGCACGATGACGTCGTAGCCGGACCCACCAGCGGAGACGATGGGTTGCATCGCCTCGTTCGAGTCGTAGGTGTCGAGCGAGTAGCTGATGCCGTGCTCTGAGGCGAACTCGGCGAGTTGTTCCTCGTCGATGTACTCGGCCCAGTTGTACATGGCGAGGTTGCCGTCGGTCTCGCCAACTTCGCATGACGCTTGTTCGGCACCGTCGTCGTCGCCACAGGCGGCGGCGATCAGAGTAAATGCCAACAAGCCGGCGAGAATTCGCAGCCAAGTCAGGTTCTTCATGGTTTTCTCCTTAAAGGGCGCAGGGCCCAAATTAGTGATCTTTTTTCTCCGGTGTTGAGGCTGGTCAAAAGCCTCTCCTTTGATTCGTGCCTACGTTGCGGACACGTTCGACCAGCAACGAAAGCGCGACCAGGGTCATGGACGCCATTAGCATCACCACCGACACGGCGTTGATTAGTGGTGTCACTCCCCTTCGAATAAGGCCGAAGACATAAACCGGCAGGGTCGTCCAACCCGGTCCGGTAACGAATTGGGTGATGACGACATCGTCAAGCGAGATGGTCATTGCCAGCAACGCTCCGCCGAGGATGCCCGGGAGAATCTGGGGGAAGGTAATAAACCGAAACGCTTGCCAACGGGTGGCGTAGAGATCAAGAGCAGCCTCTTCGAGGTGGCTGCTCATGCCCGCCAGGCGCGCCCGCACCACTATTGAGACGAAACTGATGCTGAAGGCGATGTGACTCAAGGCGATCGAACTGAACCCTTTGCGAAGTTCGGTGCCGAAGACAGCGTTGAGCACCTCGAAGAACTCTGCGAAGAACAAGAGCATCATCACGGCCATAGTCACATCGGGAATAATGATCGGGAGATACAACAGAGCGTCGAACACGTGCTTGCCGCGGAACTTGAAACGCTCAAGAGCCAGCGCCGACATGGTTCCGAGAACTACGGAGATCACAGTGGAAACCACCGCTATCTTTACCGAGTTCCAGAGCGCGGCTCGGGTTTGTTGGCTGTCGACGAACCCTTCGTACCAATCAAGAGTGAAACCTCCCCAGACGCCCACGTTGCGGCTGTCACTGAAAGAGAAGATCACCAACAGCAAGATCGGGGCGTAGAAGAAGGCGTACACCATCCAGCCGTTGGCCTGGAGCAGACCCTTGGTCCAGCCCCGAGGATCGACGGCGCTACTCGCGGCCTTGCTCATAAGGTGCGCCCCCCTTTGCGGAAGTACACGATCGTGGTGGTGAGCATCACGGCCATCAAAACGAATGACAGTGCTGCGCCGAAGGGCCAATTCCGAGCGGTCAGGAATTGGGTCACGATGTAGCTTCCGAGCAGGGTGGTTTTGGATCCACCCAAGATGTCGGGCGTGACGTATGCGCCGAGGCTTGGGACGAACACGAGAATCGAGCCTGCGATAACGCCTGGCATCGACAACGGCAGCAGGACTTTGCGAAACGACTGCCAGCCCGAGGCGTAGAGGTCTCGGCTGGCTTCCAACAAGCGTTTGTCGATGCGTTCGATGGCCGCGTAGAGAGGCAGGATCATGAACGGCAAGAAGCTGTAGACGAGGCCGAGAACAACCGCGGTCTTGCTGAACAGCAACTCTCGCTCGCCTAAACCGATGGCTTCAGTTACGTCGGTGAAGGGACCGTCGTTACCCAGAATGACTCTCCAGGCGTAGTTGCGGACCAGGAAGTTGGTCCAGAACGGGATCATCACGAACACGAGCATCAAGTTGCGGACGACCGGGGTTCTGGTCGCCAGGTAATAGGCGAACGGGTAGGCGATGACCAGGCAGATCAGGGTGGTCAGCAACGCCAGCCACAACGAACGGAACAGAATGTCGCGGACGATCGGCTCGCTGAGCCGTGAGTAGCTTGCCAAGTTCCAGCCCGACAGGTCGGTGCCGCCGAAGCGGTTGCGGGTGGCGAACGAGTAGACCACCACGATCACCAACGGCACCGCGAAGAACAGCACCAGATATGAGTAGCTGGGCAGGGCCAACAGGAAGCCACGCCGCGATTCCTGCCGAATCGCTGCGGCCTCAAACTCCGGTGTGGCGACCGCAGCTTCGGCGTCGGACGGGAGTTTGATAGCGGTCACTAGTCGACCACCACCGACACGGCGCTCGGATCCCACGAAACGGAGACCGGGGTTCCCGGCTCGTGCAATGTCGTCCCGGGCCGGTTCTCTTCTCGAACTTCAATCACCATCCAATCGAACCGGACACGGTAGACCCGGGCATTGCCCAAATAGGTCACCGACTCAACCACGCCGTCAACCGCGGCTTGGCGTGATTGGGTCTCGTCTCGGGGGCCTAAATGGGCTCGTTCGGGACGCAGGCTCACCGCTACCTGGGTTCCCATGGGGTGGTTGCTGATTCCAGTTACGTGCGCGCCGTTGGCGAGGCAAACGGTTTCAGAATCCAGGACCCTTCCTTCCAACAGATTGGTTTGACCGATGAAATCAGCGACGAAACGGTTGGCGGGGTGTTCGTAGATCTCTTCGGGGGTTCCAACCTGTAGGAGCTTGCCGTCGTTCATCACTGCCATGCGGTCGCTCATCGTGAGCGCCTCTTCTTGGTCATGGGTGACGAACACAAAACTCACGCCGAGGTTCTGTTGCAGGTTCTTGAGTTCTCCCTGCATTTCTTGACGCAGTTTGAGGTCGAGTGCACCGAGTGGTTCATCAAGGAGCAACACTTTGGGTTGGTTTACGAGCGCACGAGCCAGTGCCACTCGTTGTTGCTGACCACCCGAAAGCTCCGAGGGTTTGCGCGCGTCCATGCCGGTCAACTGCACCAGATCAATTGTTTCGAGCGCCCTTGACCGGGCGGTTGACTTGTTGACTCCTTGCATCTTCAACCCGAAGGCGACATTGTCGAGCGCGTTGAGATGGGGGAACAGGGCATAATTCTGAAAGACCGTGTTGACCGGGCGTTTGTTGGGTGGCAACGTCCCCACTTCGTCACCAAAGATCTTCAAGCTCCCTTGGGTGGGGAACTCAAGGCCCGCGATCATCCGCAGAGTGGTGGTTTTTCCGCATCCGGAGGGGCCGAGCAGAGCGAAAAATTCGCCGTCGGCGATGGTCAGGTCGATGTTGTCGACAGCGACGACATCCCCGAATCGTTTGGTGATGCCGGTGATCTCGACGGCTGCGGTCATGCGGTGCCCCAGTCGTAGTTTTGTTGCACCATGCGCAGGTAGGTCATTACTTCCACGTCGAGCACTCCATCGACACGGCGGACCTGGTTGCTCACCTCCAGAAGATGCTCGTTGTCGGTACACACTGCTTCGGCAAGTACGTCGTAGCGACCGGCGGTGATGACCGTGTAGTCAACCGATGCGATCTGACTGATCTTTTCTGCCGTGTCGGCAACTTCTGCGCCGACCTTTATCCCGAGCATCGCCTGCATCGAGTATCCCAACGACATCGGGTCGGTGACCGCGACGATCTGCACAACGTTGCGGGCTTGCAGGCGGTTGACTCGTTGTCGGACCGCGGCTTCGGAAAGTCCGACGAGTGGAGCGAGGCGGCTGTAGGACATGCGCCCATCGACCTGCAACTCGCGGATAATTATCTTGTCGGTGTCGTCGAGATCAACCTGCACTGTCACTGTGTTCTCCCTGTCACGGCGTGCTCCGGCGCATGTTCTCCAACTCTGCCATGGCCTCTGTGAGAGCCTGACGCAGCACGCTGTTGATGCGCTCGAACTCGGCGGGCCCGGCGATCAGCGGGGGTGCCAGTTGGATCACCGGGTCACCGCGACTGTCGGCACGACAAATCAGGCCTAGTTCAGCCATCCGATGGCTCAGGAAGCCGCGCAGCAGACGGTGCGCCTCGTCGTCGCTGAAGGTCTCTTTGGTTGCTTGGTCTTTGACCAGTTCGATGCCGTAGAAATATCCCATGCCACGCACATCGCCGACGATCGGCAGGTCGCTGAGATCGTCGAGAGCTGCACGGAAAACGGCTTCGTTGGTGTTGACGTTGCTGAGCAGGTCTTCGGATTCGAAGATGTCGAGGTTGGCTAGTGCCACTGCGCAGCAGACCGGATGACCAGCAAAGGTATAACCGTGGAGAAACTGTTCATCGGTGTCGACGAACGGTTCGGCAATACGGTCGCTGACAAGCATCGCCCCGAGGGGCGCATAGCCGGAGGTGAGGCCTTTGGCGCTGGTGATGATGTCGGGGACATAGCCGAGCCGTTCTGAGCCGAACATGGCTCCGAGTCGCCCATAGGCGCAGATGACTTCGTCGCTGACCAACAGCACGCCGTGTTTGTCACAGATCTCGCGTACCCGTGTGAAATATCCGTCGGGCGGGGTGATGCATCCGCCAGCATTCTGCACGGGTTCCAAGAAGACCGCAGCGATGGTTTCGGGTCCTTCGCGCAGGATGGCCTGCTCGATCTCTTCGGCGAAGTAGCTGTCGTCGGTAACCCATTCGGGCTTGCGGTAGGTGTTGGTGTTGGTGACCTTGACGGCGCCGGGTACCAAGGGCTCGAAGGGCCCTTTCACCGACGCTAGGCCGGTGATCGACAGGGCGCCCATGCTGGTGCCGTGGTAGCTGAGGTCCCGGCTGATCACCTTGGTTCTCAGCGGCTGTCCGATCAGTTTGAAGTATTGGCGGGCCAGTTTCCAGGCCGATTCGACCGCTTCTGAACCGCCGCTCGTGAAGAACACCCGGTTGAGGTCGCCCGGTGAAATTGAGGCGAGCCGAGCGGCTAGTTCGATGGCCATTGGGTGGGCATAGGTCCAGATGGGAAAGAAGCTGAGTTTCTCGGCTTGGGCTCCGGCCGCTCTGGCTAGTTCCACGCGGCCATAGCCGACCTGGGTTGCGTAGAGTCCCGCTAGACCGTCAAGAAACCGTTTGCCGTGGTTGTCCCAGATGTAGCAGCCTTCGCCGCGTTCGATGATCGGCATGCCATCGATGCTCCGGCCTAGTGAGGAGAAATGACCCCAAAGGTGCCGGTCTGCTTGAAGCGCGAGTTCTACGTTCGCTGATGACGTCATTCGTCAGTCCCTCCCCGATGACACGTTTCTCTTGT
This sequence comes from Candidatus Aldehydirespiratoraceae bacterium, assembly GCA_965198315.1. Lineage (GTDB taxonomy): Bacteria > Actinomycetota > Acidimicrobiia > Acidimicrobiales > Aldehydirespiratoraceae > VXYK01. The sequence continues at coordinate 727,010 of OZ240616.1, forward strand.
TATTGCTAGTTGTCGCTTGTAAAGACGGATTCAACATCAGATTCGGCGATAACGCAACCGGATTAGTTGACTATTTCGCTTGTGGCTTTCGTATGAGTGGTTCACAATAGCTCTATGCAGCGGCCCGCTATTCGCATCGTCGACCTTGCCGGCACTCCCGAGGCGATGGGTTTCGCTCACGGGCAGAGCTTCGCCGAAGAGATCCGGCAGTACACCGCGGAGCGGGTTGAGTTGGTGGCGCAGGGTCTGTGGTCGGGCGGTCCCATGAAACCAAGCGACGTGATCGACGTGGCTGAGTCGATGCTTTCGGCGCACGAGCGGCATTCGCCGCGGCTCTATACCGAGATGGTGTCCATGGCTGATGCTGCGGGGATTTCCGCAGCCGAAGCGGTGGTGGTCGGTGGTTTCACAGATTTCGTGGACACGGTTCGGGCGGTTGTGGGCGGGGGCGGGGCGCATCCAGAAACGGTTATCGCCGATGACTGCACCGCGGCGATTGTTCCGGACCATCGCGCAAGCGGTTCTGGATATATGGCCCAGACTTGGGACATGCATGCCAGCGCCACCGACCATGTGATATTGCTGCGGATCAGGCCAGATGACGTGCCTGCGGCTCTGGTGTTCACCACCACGGGCGCGCTGGGCCAGATTGGCATGAACGAACTCGGTGTTTGCGTCGGGATCAACAACTTGACTGCGACCGACGGCACTTCGGGTGTTGTCTGGACACAGGTCGTGCGTGATGCTCTCGAACAGTCTTCGGCTGACGCAGCCCGCGACGCCATCCTGAACGCAAATCTGGCCGGCGGTCACAACTTTTTGGTGTTCGATGCCGACGGTGTCGGTTACAACATTGAAGCCATGCCCAGTGCTCGACCCGTAACCTCGGTCGCCGAGGATGCCGTTGCCCACACCAACCACACGCTGACCGACTCCGCCAGCGCGGTGCAAGGACCACGCCCCCACGCTCTCGACGAAAACTCACGGCGTCGCCTCAGCACTGCGCAGCGACGGCTGGACCGTGATGGCGTCACCGAACAGGATTTGATGGCACTCACCCGTGACTCCGCCGTTTGTCAGGTTGCGACCGACCCCTACCACGTTGAGTCTTCCGGTGCTGTTGTGATGCGCCCGAAAACCAAGGACTTCTGGGCTGTATGGGGGCTGCCTTCGATGAACGAGTTCCAACACGTCGAGTTCCCTTTGTGATCCGGCCTGTTGTGTGGGTACCGCGATGAGTGATCTCGAATACGTCAACCTTTCGATGGAGCATGCCGAGGCCCTTGAAGAACTGGAACTGTCGGTGTTCTCGACTATCGATCCGGTTGATCTCTACGACGCAGGCGAGTTGGAGCGGCTGGCTCAAGTGTTCCCGGAAGGCAACTTTGTGGTTCTCGACAACGGCCGCCCCGTCGGCATGGGCTTGGGCATTCTCGTTGAGTTCGACTTCGATCACACCGACCATTCCCTGGCTGACATAACCGGTGAGGACGGTGTGTCGAACCATGACATCAGCCATCCCTGGTACTACGGCACCGATATATCTGTGTATCCGGAGTATCGCGGTCGAGGGATCGGTCGTCAGCTGTATGAACTGCGCAAGGACTGTGTTCGTCGGCTCAACAAGCGGGGCATCGTTGCTGGCGGAGTCCTCCCCGGTTATGCCGATCACCTTCACGACATGAGCGCCGATGAGTACATCGACAAGGTGGTAGCGGGCGAACTGCGCGACCCGACTCTGAGCTTTCAGCTCAACAACGGATTTGTTGCCCTTGGTGCTTTGCCCGGTTATGTCGAGGACCCGACCGTTGGCAACAACTCGGTCCTGATTGTCTGGTACAACCCGGACTATCAGGCGTAACTATCACACCGTTGGCAGGACCTTCACACCGTTGGCAGGGGCCGCCCGGGTGCTCAACCCCCTCGGAGCCAGCGTGTCAAAGCCATTGCCAGTCGGGCTTCTTGACCGCGGCGATCCTCGATGTCGTCGGCTTTGGCCATGATCCGACGACTGCCGCGGATACCGAGCCATCGAAGGGGTTCCGGTTCCCAGGATCGGCTCGGTGGTGCCACCCACGGCAGATCGACCCGTTCAGACTCCGTGTTGGTGATCAAATCGGCCAGAGTCCGCCCTGCCAGATTGGCGGCGGCCACGCCCTCGCCGACATAGCCACCGGCGATGGCGATGCCCTGGGCGCGGTCGTAGTCGACGAATGGCGTCCAGTTCCTTGGCACACCGAAGACGCCGCCCCAATGGTGGGTGATCTCTGTGTCGGCCAGGATCGGAAACAGGTCGACCAACGCTTCGCGTACCAGGCGATGCGAATCTGGGCGCACTTCCATCGACGGGCTGATCCTCGATCCATACAGGTAGGGCACACCCCTGCCTCCGAAGGCGATGCGCCCGTCGCTGGTTCGTTGACCGTAGATGACCATGTGCCGGTCGTCGGCAAAAGTCGGGCGATTGACCAACCCGATTTGGGTTAATACCTCTTCGTTCAACGGTTCGGTGGCGATCATCCGCGAATAGAACGGTGCCAGACGGCGGCGCTGGCCCTTGAGGTCGCGGGTGTAGCCCTCTGTTGCCTGCACCACAACTGAGGCGCTGATCGTGCCGGTTTCGGTGACAACTCGGCGCGGTTCGATCGCTTCCGCGGCGGTGCGTTCCACAATCGTGACCCCGGCTTTTTCGCAGGCTGTAGCGAGACCCAGCACCAAGCGGGCGGGGTCGACTGCGGCGCAGGGCGCAAACATGATGCCGCCGAGGATCCCGGTGGCGTTGATGATCGCCTCGGTTTCCTGCTTGTTGAGTAGGCGGATCTCCTCGTCGTCGATGCCGAGTTTGTGGTGGTGGGTGACTTCTTCGATTTGGCGCCGAAGTTGAGGTTTGTTGCGGGCCATGCGGATCACTCCGCCCTTGGCGAACCCGCAGTCGATCGCCTCGGCGTCGACGATTCGCCCCACCTCATCGACCGCGTCGAACACCGCTCGAGTCAGTCGGAGCGATTCGTCGAGTCCGGAACACTCGGCGTACTTTTCGATGCCGGCCGCGAGTTCACCGACAACCCAGCCTCCGTTGCGCCCCGAGGCGCCGAAACCGACATGGGTCTTCTCGATCACCAGCACGTTCAGCGACGGGTCGAGTTGAGCCAGGTAGTAGGCGGTCCACAACCCGGTGAACCCACCACCCACGATCGCCACGTCCACTTCGAGATCGCTTTGCAACGCCGGCCGCGAGACCGCGTCCAACTCAAGTTCATCCAGCCAAAGCGACCGTGCTACCTCAACCACGCCCATACTCTGGCAGGTTCGTCACCAAAACCGACGCGATATTGTCGGGGACTGCGACGGTTAGTCGTTGGTGGCACGGCGGCTGGCGAAGAAGTCGCTGAGCAGCGCGGCGCATTCGTCGGCTCGTACCCCGTGGCGTATCTCGAACTCGTGATTGAGGCGTGGGTCGCTGCCGAGGTTGTACAGCGACCCGCAGGCACCCGCTTTGGGGTCCGCTGCGCCGTAGACGACCCGGGTGACCCGTGCCTGTTGCAGCGTACCAGCGCACATGGGGCACGGCTCAAGGGTGCATACGACGGTGGCACCGTCGAGGCGCCAGGAGTTGAGGGCCCGGGCGGCGTCTTGCACGGCCAGCAACTCTGCGTGGGCGGTCGGGTCGTTCGTTGCTTCTCGTTCGTTGTGGCGGCGAGCGATGATCCGGCCTTCGACGACCACCAGTGCCCCGACCGGCACATCTCCGTGCTTGGTTGCCATTCGAGCTTCGTCGATGGCGATCCCCATCAGGGCTTCGTCAGTCGGGTAGTCCGTGGTCTCCACGGGCTCAGAGTCCGGCGTACCAGTCGTAGCCGCGCTCACCCCAGTAGTCGCCTCCGGCTTCGGTGAGGAACTGAATCTCACCTATCCGTTTGAGCTGCTTGATGCCGTACTTGAGCGGGGTGGCCAGTCGCAGCGGCGCTCCGTGAAGTTCGTCGATCGGCTCGTCGAGGTTGTTGTAGGCGAGAAGTGTCTGGTTGTGGAGCATGGTCTCGATGTCGACGCTCACGTAGTAGCGGTCGCGGGTCCTGTTGCCGTTGCGCAGGTAGTACTGGTCGTCGGGGGTCTGCATGTACACGTGGCTGATGTTGTCGGGGAGTTGGTTCTCGTAGAGCCGCATGAAGTCGCTGAAACGAGCGCCGCCCCAGTTGGTGATCTGAGCCCAGCCCTCAATGCACTTATGCTCGATGGTCATCTCGTGGTAGGGGAGGCGTTGGATGTCGGCGAGCACATGCCGGCCCAGCTCGGTTCCATCGGGTCCCTTGACGGTGAGCTGCCAATTGTCGAGGTCGATTTCGGATCGCAAGCCGTGGCGTCCGTTGAGCCGCAGGATCGAGGCGGAATCACGGTCAAAGGTGCGTGCTTGGTGATCGTCTCGGAACAGCTTTGTCCACAGAGATTCGTTGAGTTCGTGACCGTTGCGCAGCACGTTGGGGATGTTGTTGGTCTCGGGCTGGTTTTGAACCCAACGCCAGCCGAGCAGACCGGCCACCGCGGCGACGCCTCCGGTCAGCAACGAGCGGCGTGATCGTTGCCGGTACGCCTCAACTGAGATCTCTGGTTTCTCAGGCATCAGCTGTCTCCTGCGGCTGGTCTGGCGGTACCGAATGCACCAACTCTTCGGGTTCTGCAGACTCGGCGTGCTCGTTGGACTGTTCGGGTTCGATGTCGACCAACTCGTAGCCGGTGACCATGCCGGTGAAGTTGCGCCAACCGGCCCGCGCCACCTGCAAGATATGGACGACAAAGAAAAGCACGAAGGCGATGGTCACCGTGAAGTGGATGATTCGGGCTGACGTATAGCCGCCGAGTATCCAGGTCAGCGGGAATACTTGGGTTGGTTTGAAGATTGCGAAGCCGCTGAGAACGGCCAGAGCGCCGAGCAGAATCACCAACGAATAGGTGAGACGTTGCGCTTCGTTGTAGCGCCCCCGCTTTGGCGGTTCCTCCTTGCGTATGCGCAGGTCGTGAAGCAGAACATCGAGCGATCCGCGCAGCGATCGTCTGTTGGGCGCAAGTTGACGCCACTCGCCGGTGCGCCAGGTGTAGATGACGAAAGCGAGCCCGTTGATGACGAACAACCACGCAAAGTTGAAGTGGAACGCCAAACCACGAGCAAGGTTATTGTTGATATCGAGAGGTTCATAGAAGCTCTCCGGGAAGAACTTGAACCATTCCCAGTCGAGAAATCCGAAGGCGTAAACGCGTTCTGCCCAGTAGATGCGAATGCCGCTCCAGACCATGATGACGATCAACGGAAAGTTGATCCAGTGCATCCAACGGCTGCCCCGACGATGCTTGAGAATGGCCTTCCGGGTGGCTGGTTGTTCGGTTTCGGTGGATGTGTGGACTGTCACGATAGGACTTCGTTCGATGGCAGTTCAGCGGCATCGGAGCGATGCCGTAATTCGTAGAGCACAAGCACGATACAACCGCATACGACAAACATGTCGGCCACATTGAAAACCGCGTACCAGGTGACATCTATGAAGTCGACGACGTCGCCGGAGAGGAGGCCGTCGTCGGCCCTTAGTACCCGGTCGATGAGGTTCCCGAGCGCTCCTCCGAGGATCGCGGCGAGTATCGCGGCCCGAGCGGGCAGTGTTTCAAGCCACAACCGCCAGCAGATGAACCCGCACAGGGCGATGACCAGGGTGCCGACCAATGGTCCATGGCCGGCACCGGTGCCGAACGAGAAACCACTGTTGTAGGTAAGGTCCAACTCAAGCGTTGGAAGGATTTCGATGATGCGACCTCGGCTGAGACGGTCGATGGCCCATTGTTTGGAGAGTTGATCGAGCACCACTACCACGGCGATGACAACCGTGACGGCCTGCCACTTCCGTGAGCGCATCAGTTCACGCTACCGGAAGGTGACACATGCCAGATCTGCAACCGACCCAAGTTCTCGTTGCGTTTGTGTCGGAATCGTGCTTATGGAGGTTCACATCCCCCTGCGCCGAGCGCGCCCAGCCTGGTGTTCGACAGAACCGATCCTCGGGGACGCCCACAACGCTCCGTTTCACCCAGCGTGGAGCAACAACTCGTCATATGACCTGACTGGAGCCGATGTTGCGGATGCGCCTACACGACAAAGACCGACCTATTCCCCAAAGTGTTATCCAATAGTTCCCCAATAAATCCGTCCCGAAGTTCTCAATGTGTTTGCAGTCGCTCGATCAGGTGGGGGCTGTCGTTGCGGACATTGTTGACGTCGGTTGACACCGGATGCGTGCGGATCAAGCCAGACGAGGCCGGTACCAGCAGTTCTGTGGTTGCTTGGGGGTCGGTGTTGGCCGGGTCGAGCCAGAAGTCCCAGGTGTCGCTCGGCAGAATCACCGGCATGCGGTCGTGAATCTTTGCTATCGCCTCGTTGGCGGCGCAGGTGAGGATTGTGCATGAGTGCACTTCGAGGGGCTCTCCGTCGGCATCAGAGTTGTCTCGGTCGCGCCATATCTCCCACAACCCGGCGAATGCGAACGGCTCTCCGTCAGGGTGGCTGATGAACATGGGCTGCTTGCGTTTGGAGCCTTCGATGCGTTGCCACTCGTAGAACCCGTCGGCTGGGATGATACAACGGCGCTTGGCGAGCGAGGAGCGGAATGCGTTCTTGGTGGCGACGGTCTCTGCGCGGGCGTTGATCATCCGAGCACCGATCCGAAGGTCCTTTGCCCAGAACGGCACCAACCCCCAGCGCAGTGTGTCGAGACGACGCACACCACCGGTCTCGCGTGCGGCGTGCACGAGTTGGGTAGGGGCGATGTTGTGGCTGGGATCCAACGCGGCACCTGGGGCCGGTGATTGTGCCCTCAGCAAGCGGGCCAACTCGTCGGGCGGAGTGTTGGAAACGAATCGTCCACACATGATCCCGAACCTACCCCGCCCCAACATCCCCAAGCTTCCCGGTTGCAGCTAAGGACGAAGATCGAAGCGTGCACCCTCTGAACGCAGCATCTCGTGCGGGGCGATCCAGTTGACTCCCACCGCATCGCAGGCGTCGGGGATCTTGATTGACTTGTTGGAGTGCGGTGCCGGTACCTCATACGTAACGACTGTGTAACCCCATGCGTGCGCCTGCGCGACCAAGAAGTAGTCGGCCTTCTTCGTGAATGCGGTAACAGCAGGCTGTGCGTGCTGTGAATCGGCCCATTCGCTGACTTGTGCGAGGCTGGCGATTGTTGATTGGTCGGGCCCCAAGAAAAAGCCCCGCCGTTGCTTCGCCCAATCGCTGAGTTCGTCCTTGCCATCGAGAATCTCGTCGTAGACCCCTTAGGACGCTGAACACCTTGTGAGCAGCGTTCTCGTCGTCGAGCCATTGCCAGAAGCCAGGACAAAGATCGAATCCGTAATGCTCGTTTTTTGCCCTGATGAGGACGTCTGTGTCGAGTAGGTACGTCGTCACGTCACTCCGAGCCGGTCGGCAAGTTCGTAAAGAGTGGTGGTCTTCTTGAAGCCGAGCATCTGAAAGGCGTCGGTGTAGGACGTATGACCTTCCAGCGTGCTCGCGATGACAGCTTGGGCGAAGGTCTTGCTCACACGGCCTGGCTGCGTGTTGTAGAAGTTACCCCCAGCGCCGCTGACCCTCTCCATTGCCCGCTCGTATTCCGCCTGGTAGGCCTTTCTGTACTCATCCCATGTGAGATAGTTGGCCTCGTGGATTCTTCGGAGCATGACAAGTCCGCTCGACTTGAACTTGTGTGCGAGACGCTGCAATTCTGCTGTTAGTTCAACGTCGGGGTTGAACTCTGCACGTAGCGCTTGCATAGGAACGAGCAGTTCGGCTGCTACCCGATTGCACCAGCGTTCTAGGGTGTTGGTGTATCGCTTACCCAGATCAACATCGTCCAGTGCTCTCTCTCCAATCCAGATGTGGGCCAATTCGTGAGCCAGAGTGAAGATCTGAGCAGCGCGAGTGTCTGAACCATTAACGAACACCAGTGGCGCATATTCGTCTGCTAGCGCGAAGCCCCTGAACTCCTGAGGGTTGAGCTTGCGGTGCGTGTTGCTCCCCACAATGCCGCTCACCATTACCAGCACGCCGGCCTCTTCAGCGCGCTGGCGTAATTTCGTGAACGCCTCGCTCCAGTTAGCGCCTCTGTGCTCAACCTCGAAAGACAATGCACTCGTGATCTTCCGAGCAGCATCCCCAGGCCTGGTGCTCAATTCCAGCGATCCGATCCACTCAAGTTCTGTTAGCCGCGGCACTTCGCGCATAGTCCCTATACCAGTCCTGACGTTGCTGGCACAGGTAGATCGTGTCCAAAAGATCGCCGCTCGGGTTGCTGACTGCATGGTCCCGTACCGTCCGCAGGTCCGGTATTGGGATCTCCTCGTTCGGCGGTTCCGCCAAGAAGTAGTATCCCACAGCCGTGTTGGTCGCCCGCGCAAACTGTTCGACCTGTCTAAGCGTGGGTTCTCGTTCGCTGGCCATCCATTCGCGAAGCTTCGGAAACTTGGTCACGAGTTCGTCTGGGTCCAACCTCGAACGTTCCAGTGCCCACTCGTACAGCGACGGGTTGACGCTGACGCGGACAGTCTCACGACCTTGTTGCCCGTCAGCGGGCTTCGTTTCCACCATGTCAACCACGGTAGCAACCGCCTCGGTGTCTGTTGCTAAAACCTTGGACCGGTGATCATCTTCGTACCGATCCGAGGGTCTCTGCTGCAGAACGGTACTAGCCCCGGCGCAACGTTCGAACCGATGCACATTCCCGTTTTCGAAGATTGTGTATCTATACACATAGTGGTGTATAGTCACCCCGTGACTCGAACGAACATTGACATCGACGATGAGCTCGTTGAGCGCGCCATGAGAACGTTCGGATTGCGCACCAAGCGGCAAGCGGTCCACGTCGCTTTGGAACGCCTTGTTGGCGGCGGACCGATGAGCCTCGACGAGCAACTCGGCATGGAGGGTATTGGCTGGGAGGGAGATCTCGAGGAGATGCGAGCGAACAGGATCGGTGATTGGGACAGCAGTGCTGATAGCTGACACGTCGGCGTGGGTCGACTTCTTGAGGGGTACAGGATCCCCCCAAGCTGTGCACCTGCGTCGGGCCATCTCCGAAAGGGAAGTGGTCGTAATCGATCCGATCCTCCTGGAAGTAATGGCCGGCGCAAGTCGTGAAACCGCGGTACGCACGCAGAGGTTGTTGGAGGCGCAACAACTTGAATCCTTGTTCCCCAAATTGGACTGGCTCGACGCCGCGACGATTTACCGCGAACTCAGATGGCGGGGTGTCACCGTTCGTTCGCAACTCGATGCTCTGGTAGCAGCGGTAGCCATTCGACTTGATGTGCCAATCCTGCACCGCGACCGGGACTTTGCTCAGATCGCCCTACACACGCCGCTTCGTATCGTCGCAGTCTGACCTCGCTAGTTGTAATGGACATAGAGGTTGGTAGCTCCGTATGGCGTGGTTCTGTGCTTCATGGCGGTTCATTCAGATCGGGGCTTGTTTGGCCGTTCACTGTTGCAATACATTCTATTGGATGTAATTGGTTGAATTATTTATATATTTCATGTTGTTTGATGAGCTATTGTCACACCCTGTTTGTAGAGTGGTGTTCATGGAATTAGCTCCCTCATCCGGTCTCTTGGACACCGCCGCTGGTGCCGCAACGGCTGGTGCTGGGGTGGTTCATGTTGAGGTGGTGGATGTGGCCGCTTTGTGTGATGAGGGGTTGTCGTTGCGTTTGGGTGTGTTGGGTCGTGCCGAGTCTCGCTTGGCGGCGATGAAGGCTCAGGTGCTCGCTGAGGTCAGTCGTCGTCACAGCAAAGGCGACACGCAACGTTTGGTTCGTAACGAGTTGCAGGCATCGAAGCGTGAAGCCAAACGTGATGTTGAAACAGCGACCCGGTTGGCGCAGTTGCCTGCGACTAGCGAGGCGTTGGCGTCCGGTGAGATTCCTGTGGGTCATGCTCGTTTGATTGCTCGTGCGTCTTCTGAGAGTCCTATTGATGAGAGCGTGTTGGTCGAGGCAGCCAACACTGAGCCTTTTGATGAGTTCGCTAGGACTGTGAAACGTCATCAACAAGACCAAGCCGACGATGACGGACAATCTTTGTTGGATCGTCAACGCAACAACCGCAAAGCACGCATCTTCGAGTCGGCTGACTCTGGCATGTTCGTGCTGTCAGGCGAGTTTGATCAGATCACCGGAGCTCGTATCGCTACCGCGTTGACTGCCAAGGAACGACAGCTGTGGCACCGCGAAGACCCCAAAACACGTGCCACGCCGCAGCAAAGGATGGCTGACGCGTTGGCTGAGTTGATTTGTGAACCTGCTGGTGACGGCAAGTCTGCGGGTACTGATTTGTTGGTGATCGCTGATTTCGATGTGCTCAAACAACAACTAGACAATCCCCGGTTGGCTGACGGTTCACCAATACCGATTGTTGAGCTGCATCGCCTGGCGCTTGAAGCCAACATTCTGCCTTCGATCTTCGACACCAAAGCCCAACAGATGTGGTTGGGGCGCCGGTTGCGGACCGCTAGTGAAGCTCAACGGGTCGCGTTGATCGCACGAGACCAACACTGCATCGGCTGTAAAGCGAACCCGTTGTGGTGCCGAACTCATCACATTGTCTGGTGGTCTAAGGACGGACCCACCGACGTAGACAACCTGGTGTTGGTATGCGACGACTGCCACCACAAAATCCACGACCACGGCTGGCAAGTCCACCGAGACCCCGAAACCGGCAAATACAAACTCAAACCCCCCAACCCAACCAACCCCAGCAAGCCGCTAATACGAGCACAACCGGAAACCGGGCAACCCAAACCGAGCAAGGCAGCGCAATCAGGACCGACTCAGACCGGACCCAGCAACCCAGACCGCGCAAACCGCGCAAACCGGGACCGCGCAAACCAGACCGAGCAGTAACCGCCGGTGGAGAACCTGTCGTTGGGCGCAGCGTCTTCGACAACGGTACTTGTCACACCTAGGTCGTTAGTATGATAATTACCAGACTTTCCCTACACGGTCGCGAACAAGACGGAGCTGTGATCCACGATGCCTGAAACGTTGCATGAGCTCATTAGCGAAGATGAGTTGGATGTTCTCATTGACGAAACGCTGGCCGAGGCAGGTGTTGATATCGGAGAACTCCGCAGCCAAGCGCAGGAGGGGCAGTTCGCATCGGAGAAGTTGCGCCGTACCTGGTTTGTTGTCAACGGACTTGGACGCGGCTGAACCTCCCTCGCAAGCAATCTCGTGGCTAAGAAACTGGAAACGCAAGCGCGTCTGTTTGCCAAACAAACATCAGACTTGCTGAACAAGACGGTGACGGATGGTGTTCGGCTATCTACCCTGGAAACGCTCGAAAAACCCGAGAACTTCGGGACCTGCATCTGCCTGTGGGCGGTAAACGCTTCCGCCCAGCCCTGGAGGACCTCATCGAGTTCATGGTCACCGAAGAAATGGTTGAGCCTCGACCAGATTGGCACGACACGCTTGACGTTCACCGAGCAAAATGGGAAGCGATTCAGCTGAAAGCGGCTGTTCGTCGCAACCAACACGACGCAGCCGACGCACTAAAAGAGTCCGGCTGGCGCGTCTCTCGCGGCTAATCCCGAGAGCAACACCTGTTCGCTGAAGGACATTCGCATAGCCGACTGGTGGCCTGCTCTGACAACTTGATCTGAAGCACAGCAATGGACGTGACGGGGAGTCCATGGTTTCGGCTCCCCAAGCGCGTTCAGGCATCTGGAGACATTTGGTGAGAGGAGCGGTTGCGCCGAATGGAGTGTTTGGTGACCCGAACTGAGCCTTTGGTAGCGTGCTGTTGCGCGGCTATGGCACGGTGGAGGACTGCCTCAGCTACGTAAAAAGGCTGATCGAGGCCGGAGCCGACGAGATCATGTTCTTGTGCCAGATGGGTACGGTCCCCCAGCAGGCACAGCTGGAGACGATCCGCAACATTTCCGACCATGTGATCCCCCGCTGGCGCAACGGTGCTGGCCATGATCGAGTCGAGGTCTGAAGCGACTAGAGCCTTGGGTCGACAGGCTCGCTTTCGAGCGCGAGCACGCCGAACACGCATTCATGCACTCGAGCCAGGTGTTTGTTGGCGACGAACCGGTCGAGTGCTTCGATGCCGAGAGCGAATTCTCGTCGTGCGAGCGATGACTTACGGCGGAGCGACCGTTGACGGAGCCTTTCGAGATTCGCCGGTTGGAGGTATTCCGGCCCGTAGATGATCCGGAGGTACTCACGGCCCCGGCACTTGACACCCGGCAGGACGAGACCTCCCTTCGCGTGGGCGACGGGCTCGAGTGGTTTGATGACCATGCCCTCGCCCCCATCGTCGGTGAGCGAGCACCACCAATCCGTGGTTTGCTGCACCGATCCATCGTCGCCCAGGTCAACAAATCGGCGATCGGTGCGACGTAGCAACCCCGGGGCCTGCTCAACGAGCGCGTCGATCTGTTCGAGATGCCAGCGGTGAGGTCGGCGGGCCAGGATCTCGCCCTGAGCGGCGAGGATTTGGAAGGGGGCAATCTCGATTCCGTTGAGGCCGTCGACATCCCAGCAGTACCGCCGGTAGGCCTCGATGTAGGAACCCACGTGCTGCGCTCGGTCCGCTGTGCGTGCCGCCAGGGCTTCGAGATCGATCCCGCGTCCGAGCGCGTCGGTCAGCAGTCGTTGAGAGGTGTTGAGCGCAACCGTTCCAGCCGCTCCGGTCGCGGCGTATTGGTGTTGGATCAGCTCAGCAGCTTTTGCTGACCATGGAAGTAGCTCCGCGTCGAGCACGAGCCAGTCAGTGCTCAGGCGGTCCCAGAGTCCCGCCGCGTCAACGGCAAGTCTGAGGCGATCCAACAAGGTCTTTGTGAGGGCAGGTTCGGCGAAGAACGGCCGGCCGGTACGGGTCACAACCACACCTGCCGCGTCGTTTGTGATTCCGAACCGCAGTCGAGCCGCGTCGCAGTCACGGGCGAATACCAGAACGGCCCGTGATCCCATGTGTTTCTCCTGGCAAACGACCTCGTTGACGCCTACTTTCCGGAAGTACGAGAACGCCTCGTCGGGATGCTCCAAGTAGTCGATGCGTTTGCTGGTGCCAACGGGCGCCATCGTCGGCGGGAGGTACACCAGCCATCGGGGATCGACTGCGAAACGACTCATGACTTCGAGCGCGGCGCTTGATCGGTCGGCTTCGATCGTCAAGCGACCCGCCAAGGTCGTTTCAACGAAGTGCTTGCCCGAGACGTCGCTGACATTGAGCAACAGCGGCGGTCGTTCCTCTGTGTCGGTCTCGATCGGTCTGATCGGTTTGTAATATTCCCGTGCCGCCGGAACCGAGACCAGCTCGCGTTCGGGCCAGCGAAGTGCAGTCAGTTCGCCTCCGAAGACCGCGCCGGTGTCTAAACAGATCGTCTCGTTGAGCCATCCTGCAACGGGCACGGGAGTGTGGCCGTACACAACGGCGGCCTCGCCCCGATAGTCCTCGGCCCACTGATAACGCACCGGAAGCCCGTATTCGTCGGTCTCGCCGTTGGTGTCTCCATACAGGGCGATGCTTCGCACGCGCCCCGACGAACGTCCGTGGTACCGCTCGGGCAGACCGGCGTGGGCGACCACGAGGCGACCGCCGTCGAGTAGGTAGTGGCTGACGAGACCGTCGATGAACTCGGCGACTCGTCTGCTGAATTCGGGACCGCGTCGTTCGAGCTGTTCGAGCGAGTCGGCGAGTCCGTGTGTTACCTGGACCCTGCGCCCTGCAAGTGCCCGGTTCAGCTTGTTCTCGTGGTTTCCGAGGATGCACAGAGCGCTGCCGGCAGTGACCATCGACATCGCCAGATCGAGCACTTCGGCGACACCTGGGCCTCGGTCGACGAGGTCGCCCAGAAAGACGACTCGCCTGCCCTGAGGGTGAGTGATCCGTTCGGCCGTTGTCTCGTAACCGAGTTGGTCGAGCAGTCGCACAAGCTCGTCATGACAGCCGTGCACATCGCCGATGATGTCGAACGGACCAGTGTCTTGGCGACGATCGTTCCAGGACTTGGTGCGAACCACGGCGACGGAGTCGACTTCTGACGCCGAGCCGAGGGTATACACCCGGTTGAAGCGTTCTTTTCGTAGCCGTTTGGCGGTGCGGCGAAGCGCTCCGTGCTGGCGTTTGATGGCGCGCTGCGGTGTCTGGCGGTCCTGGCGCGAGTTGTTGTGTTCGACGCAGACGGCCAACGGGAGGTCGAAGACGATGGCCGTGGAGAGGACATCCCAGCGGCGTGCGAGTTCAAGCAGCGGTTTTCGGTCTTCTGGTTTGATGTTCGTGGCGTCGACCACGGTCAGGCGACCGATTTCGAGTCGTTTGTCGATGATTGTGTGAAGCAGTTCGAAAGCCGCTTGGGTGACCGACTGGTCGCTCTCGTTATCGCCGACGAGGGCACGGCACTGGTCGCTCGACACGATCTCGGTAGACGAGAAGTGTTGGCGGGCAAAGGTCGACTTGCCCGAACCGGACGCGCCGCACAACACGACGAGTCCGAGTTCGGGGATCTCTATGTTGGTAAGAGTCTCTCTCATCGCCGGAATACCGCCATCTGTGTGGGCGGGCCACTGACGGGGTCGTCAGGACCGATGCTGCTGATCTCGTAGCCGTAGCCGTACCGATCTTTGATGCTGTCGGCCCACGCTGCGAACTCGTCTCGGGTCCATTCGAAGCGATGATCGCCATGCCTCAGACCAGTTGCGCCGAGGCGTTCGAAGTTCGCGTTGTATTCCCGATTCGGTGTCGTCAGCACGACCGCGCCAGGAGCAGCGTTGGCGAACACCACATCGGCGAACACGTCGAGCCGTTCACTGTCGAGATGTTCGATGACCTCCACCACGGTGGCGACATCAAAGCCCCGCAACCGCTCGTCGGTGTAGGTCAAGGCGCCCTGCACTAGCGAAACCTCCTCCCGACGACGCTCTGACATCTCGTCGAGGCGCAGACGTCGTTCGGCTCGCTCAAGCGCCCCGACGGACACGTCAACTCCGAGAACTTCGGTGACGCAGCGTTCGGCGACAAGTCGTTGCAGCAGCCGACCCTCGCCGCATCCCAGGTCGACGACCCGGCCCCCACCAACTCGGCGAATGGCCTCGGTCACCGCCTCAAGGCGCTGTTCGTTCAAGCTGATCGGGCGTTCCGCCGCCTGTTCGGCATCGTCGTTTCGTTCGTCGATCAGATCGGTGTCCTCGCCGGCGTCGGCGAGACGAGCCAGGGCTTCCCGGGCGAAGCTGCCGAAGCGCAGATAGCGACGGGTGATCAGATCCGCTTGCGGGTGCGACACAAGCCAGTCGCCACCCCGCCGCAGCAGCTTGTCGATCTCGTCGGGGCCGATCCAGTAGTGCTTGCGGTCATCGAGCACACCGAGCATGACGTAAAGGTGCTCAAGGGTGCTGCGCACAGTGTGCTGGCCGCAGAGTCGAACCGACAAGCAGCGGCTATTGCCCCAAGCAGGGTATTGCTCATCCAACGGGATCGGCACCGACTCAACCTGGTAACCCAACGGTTCGAACAGCGCTTCGAGTACTTCTGTGCCGCCTCGCACCGACACGACCGGCAATTCGATTTCAAGGTCGAGGGGTGCAGAAACTAGTTCAGGTCGGGTTTCGCAGGTCCCGCTCAGGGCGGTGCCGAACAGACGGCCGAGAGCAACACTCAGCATCGACGACGACACATAGGGCCGATCGTTCACGTAGGGCTGAAGGCCTTGGGGTTGACGCCCTTTCGACCCTCGCGCCAGATCGATCGGGTCGACCTCCACGAACAGCGTCGCCGTGCAGCGCTGCGGAGACGCCTCCGGATAGAAGACATGTGCGCGCCCGAAGCCGACATCGACCGACCGCACCCGGTCCGGGTGCTTGTGCAGCAGAAACCCGAGATCGGTTGCCTCGGGCGTCGTCGATGTGAGCGAAACGAGCATGAACTGCCTATTCAATCGGATGCTGCACGATCGTGGTGCACAATTTTCACCTTTGCTGCTGACCCGGCAAGCTACGGCTGTGTGCAGTGAGTCAAGTCCCTGAACCCAAGTTTCAGGTCACAGCAATCTTGACAAACTTTTCGGCGGAGGGTGTGGGATTTGAACCCACGGAGGCTTGCACCTCACACGCTTTCCAAGCGTGCCCATTCGGCCGCTCTGGCAACCCTCCGGGTACACCCTGGTGTGGGTATCGGTTCAAAAGGATAGCGTGGATTGATCGCTCCCGTTTCGGGGTGTGGCGGTCGGGTCCTGTGCAACAGGCGTCCGTGAACCGGGTCAGGGCCGGAAGGCAGCAGCTCTCAGCGGAGCCGCCTGTGTGCCGCAGACAGCCTGGCCGTCACTCCCGGAAGCGGGAGCTTCAATTTTTGTGTCTGACACGGGTCGGACAGCCGTGTCACGGGCGCACAGTAGGATGACACCCGCATGGCCTATCAGTCCCTCTACCGCCGCTACCGACCGCAGAGATTCTCCGAGATCCGCGGGCAGAACCACGTTGTCACGGCCTTGCGCAATGCTGTTGCCAAAGACCAGGTCGGTCACGCATACATGTTCAGCGGCCCGCGAGGCACCGGCAAGACGAGTTCTGCGCGGGTACTCGCCAAAGCGCTCAACTGTGAGCGTCTCGGCGAAGACTCTGAACCATGCGGCACCTGCGAAAGCTGTGTGGCTATCGAGCAGGGGCGCTCATTTGATCTTCACGAACTCGATGCCGCGAGCAACAACGGCGTCGAAGACATGCGTGACCTGTTGGGCAAAGTCAACCTCGGCAACCCGGGTCAGATGAAGGTCTACATCCTCGACGAGGTTCACATGTTGACCAGGGGAGCGGAGAACTCGCTGCTGAAGACGCTTGAGGAACCCCCCGGCCATGTTGTCTGGGTGCTCGCCACAACCGAACCCCACAAGGTCGTCGAGACGATTCGGAGCCGCTGCCAAGTATTTGAACTCGGCCTGCTCGGCGCCGAAGAAATGACTGCCCATGTCCGCTGGGTCATTGAAGACGCCGCTCTCGACGTCGACGACAGCGCGGTCGACTATGTGGTTTCGGTCGGCGATGGTTCGGTCCGAGACACGCTCAGTGCGCTCGATCGGGTGGTAGCGGCCGGTGGTGTAGTCGAAATCGATCAGTCGACCGACCAACTACTTCATGCTCTTGCCGTGAGGGACACGGCCGCTGCCCTCGGTGCTGTCGGCGATGCGTTGGGCAGGGGCCGCGATCCCCGAACCATCGGCGAGATGCTGGTGGCAGGGCTGCGAGACGCGTTCCTGACCGTGATGGGCTCGCCGCCGCCTCGAATCACTGTGGTCGAACAAGAGCGTGCCTCACAGATCGCCGAACAGATGTCTCCGCTGCAACTCACGCGGGCGCTGGAGACTCTGGGGACAGCACTGGTGGAGATGCGCCAAGCACCCGACCCCCGGGTGCATCTCGAAGTAGCCCTGGTTCGACTGTGCCGGTCTGTTGACGACGGTTCCGTTGATTCGCTGCTGGCGCGTATTGAACAACTCGAAGCCCGCCTTGCTGCTGGCACGCCGACAGCTTCGCCCGCGGCTGCGGCTGCGGCTGCGGCTGCGGCTGATCCTCCGGCCGCTGCAGCTCGCGCTCCGGTTGCCCCCGCAGCGGCTGCTCCCGCTCCGGCTCCTGCTTCTGCGGCCGGGCCCGCCCCAGAGGTCGAGCCGGAACCGGATGAACCACGCCAGCTTGAAGCGTTTGCTGTCGCGCCGAAGTTGCCGCCTCCACCGCCGCTAGCTGCCTCCGCTCCGAGTGCTGCTGAAGAAGATCTTCGGTTGTTGCAACCGAAATCGGCGAGAGAAGTTGTTGAGCTGGCTGGACTGCATCTCTCTCTCGCGCGCAACTTGGTGATCTCTCGGGCCAACAGTTTTCTCGGTCCCGCGCAAGGCAAGCGCTCCGAAGATGATCTTCAACGATTGTGGCGGGCGCTAGTCGATGAGTTCGGCCCAGACTCGGTCCCCGATGCCCCTGCCCTCGCCGATGAGCCCCCCGCCGCACCCCAAGACGACCCGGTGGAAGACCCCACACAAGACGAAGCGCGCGGTGGTCCGGGTGGTGTTGCTCCAGCCAATGTTGATCCACCCGAAGTCGAGACGGCTGAGACGGCTGGCGAAGCGAGCGACGCGGACGGGGATGGCCTGGACCTGGACGAACTCATAGATGCGTCGTCTCACACGGATCAAGTGGTGGAACTTCTCGAAGAGGCCTTCCCCGGTGCCGAGATTGAGACCCCGTCCGCAGCCAAGGTTAATCAATGAGTTACTCCAACGCGGTGCAGGAGTTGATCGACCAGCTAGGTCGGTTGCCCGGGATCGGCCCCAAATCCGCGCAACGGGTTGCGTTCTACCTTCTCAAAGTGCCGCGCGAAGATGCGCTGTCGCTGTCACAGGCGATCATCGAGGCAAAAGAACGAGTGTCGTATTGCGAACGCTGCTTCAATCTTTCCGAGTCGGGCAACGAGTGTTCGATTTGTGTCAACCCGCGTCGTGAAGACCGGCTCGTCTGTGTCGTCGAAGACAGTCAAGACATAGTTGCCATTGAGCGAACGCAGGAGTTCCGTGGCCGCTACCACGTCCTGGGGGGCGCATTCAGCCCCATCGACGGAGTCGGCGTCGAGCAGCTTCGGATCAAAGAGTTGCTGGGCCGGGTCGCCGATGAGGACATCTCTGAGGTCATCGTCGCCACCAATCCCAACCTTGAAGGCGAAGCAACCGCGGCTCTGCTGGTGAAGTACCTGAAACCGATGGGCGTGCGGGTCACCCGGATCGCCATGGGCCTTCCGGTGGGCGGCGATCTCGAATATGCAGATGAACTCACTCTCGGCCGTGCCCTTGAAGGCCGCAAGGTCATCGACGACAACGAGACCGCACCCGCGGCGGGTGCCGTTCAGACCGGTACTCTTTAGCGCGTGCAACTCACAGAAATCGACCACATCGCTATAGCCGTCAACGACCTTGAGGCTGCGATCGCCTACTACCACGAGGCTTTCGGAGCCGAGGTCCACCACCGCGAGATCGTTGTCTCAGACGGCGTCGAAGAAGCGTTGATCAAGGTCGCCGACAGCTACATCCAACTCACCGCGGCGACCCGACCCGACTCCCCGATCGCCAAGTATCTAGAGAAGCGAGGCGAGGGATTGCATCACGTCGGTTATCGCGTCGACGACTGCGCCGAAGCGCTCGCCCAGATGGTGGCAGCGGGCGCCACCCCGATTGACAAGACCCCTCGACCCGGCTCACGAGGTACGACCGTCGCCTTCATTCACCCCAAAGGCTCGCTCGGCACGCTGATCGAGCTAGTGCAGGAGTAGCGCGCCGCCGCTCATTCTGCTGCTCTGGTAGAACCCAACTCCACCACGCCGTTGGGGGTGAGCAGGGTTGCGGCAACCGATGCGGGGCCTGGTTCGACCGTTACCGCTACGCCGTACTCGGCGAGACGACTAGCGAGTGTGGTACTCGGATGTCGCAGCAGAAAAGACATGAGCGTCACCCCCTCAGCCGCCGACTCGGCCGGAGTAGTACCTGGCCATTCGATCAGGAACGGCAGCACCCCATCACCATCGCCCTTGGTGGGGGGCGGAGTCAGGCGCCAACGCAATGTCTCACCGGCTGGGGTTGTGCGAGTCATTGCAGTCGCCTCACCAGGGTCAACACCACGGCGGCGCGCCCAGGCGATCCAAAGATCAAGGTCGGGAACGCCCGCCGCCCACGCGACCAGAGCGGGCTCAGCGAGCTCGTCGATACCGAACGGTCGCGGACCCGGGGGCTCGGGTTGATCTAGATCAGGGCCGATGACCTCAAGGTAAGTCCCGCCACCGAGAGCGAGCAGGGCATTACGTGTGCCCCGCCCGTCGTGACGGCCACCTTCAGTCGGCGTCACGCCCCAAGACTCGATGATCTCGGACACGGTGGCTTCGAGATCGGGAGTCGCGTAGACGAGATGGTCGATCGTGGCTTCAAGCAGGGCGGCTCGGTTGATTCTCGGGTGCTTGGGACGTCCGCCGAGATCGACAACCACCAAGCCTCGTCCACTGGCCAGTGCATCATTTCGCCCGATGCTGGCGTTGCGCCCGTCGGCAAGGACGAAACGACCACTGACACCCTGCACTGCGCGGGCCATGCGATCTCCGAAACCAGCCAGCAGGGTGGCGCCGATGTCTTCGGGATCGACCGGAACCTGCTCGATGCCTCGGCTTCGGGCCAGTCGCTGGGCCCGGTTGCGTACTTGGCGTAGTAGCTGTGTATCGGCGTTTCGATGGTGGCGTTCGGGGTCGAGCACCAAGGTGAGACGTTCAGCCATGTCCGCCGGAAGTTCGTCGGGTCGGCCGCGCAAGACATCTCGGTCTTCAACAAGCGCGGCGAGCAGGCAAGCCAGCCACGGGTGGGCGCTTGCCACGACCATCTTGGCCAGGCGTGGGTGAGCACCGACGCCGGCCATCTCATGACCCAGCGCCGTGGCGTGGCCCGATTCGTCCAGGGCATCAAGGGATTGCAGAAGCGCCACCGCAGCGGCCCAATTGGCATCGGGAGGAGCATCAAGAAAGGGCACTCGGCTTGGATCGGTGAGACCCCGACGGGCCAGGTCAAGCACAAGATCAGAAAGTTCTACCTCGGTGATAGCGGCAGGAAGATACGGCAACCGTGAGCCGTGTTCGACCTTCGACCAGAGCCGGATGGCGATCCCTGCTCCGGTGCGTCCGGCGCGGCCGGCTCGCTGGTCGGCTGACGCCCTCGAAATCGACACAGTGTGCAGAGCAGTCATCGTGGTGCGCCGGTCGTGGCGCGGGACTCGTGTGAGACCTGAATCTATGACCACGCCGATGCCTTCGACGGTGAGGCTGGTTTCGGCCAGGTCAGTCGCCAGCACGATTCGCCGCTGCATTCGGGGGAGCAGAGCGGCGTCTTGTTCGCCCGCCGGTAGAGACCCGTGCAGTGGCAGGACTGCGGGGCCGAGGTTGCCGAATTCGGCGTGCAACGCTTTTTCGGTGCGGCGGATCTCACCGACTCCGGGTAGGAACACCAGCAGATCACCGGGCCCCTTCAGGCCTTCGCGAACAGCTCTGACGACAGCCGGAACCAATGGCGCCCGCGCTTTGCGGGGACGCCAACGGATTTCCACCGGGTGGGTCCGTCCCGTGCTGGTGATGATCGGGGCAGGGTCGTCGCCCTGACCGAGCAGGGTGGCCACAGCGTCGTCGTCAAGAGTCGCCGACATCACCAGCAACCGGGCCGTAAGACCATGTTCGCGGCGGCTGTGCAGAGCGAGTGCGAGGCCGGTGTCGGCGGGAAGGCTGCGCTCGTGAAATTCGTCGAAGATTACGATTCCCACCCCGGCCAGGCTCGGGTCGGAGACGAGCCTGGCTGTGAGCACGCCTTCCGTCACGACTTCGATGCGGGTTCGGGGCCCTACCCGGCGGTTGTCGCGTGTCGTCCAGCCGACGGTTTGCCCCGGCTCTTCGGACAGCAACGAAGCCATGCGTCGTGCCGCTGCTCGAGCTGCTACCCGTCGGGGCTCGAGCACGACAATACGCTGGTCACCCAACCACGGCTCGTCGAGCAGACGCAGTGGAACGACGGTTGTCTTGCCTGCGCCCGGCTCCGCTGCCAAAACCGCGTGACCGGTGATTGCCAACGCACCCCGCAGCTCTTCGATCACTTCTTCAATCGGGAGGTTGGTCGGCTCCAGTTCCATAGACACGCATCATGGCGCGTCGCGCCGTTGGGTGTGGGAAGCTCGGCAGATGTTTGTGCATCTTGTTGATGGGACTTACGAGCTGTTCCGCTTTCACTACGCCCCGTCCAACCGTGATACCCGCCTCGGTGCGCAGCGTGGTGTGCTCAACACGGTGCTGGACCTCGTGGCCGGCGGTGCCACCCACATCGGAATCGCCACCGACCATGTGATCGAGTCGTTTCGCAACGACCTCTATATGGGCTACAAGGATGGCAGCGGGGTAGAACCGGATCTTTTCGCTCAGTTCGGTGAGGTAGAAGAGTTGCTGGAACTTGCCGGGTTTGCGGTGTGGCCACAAATAGCCCACGAAGCCGACGACGGCCTAGCGGCCGGTGCGGCAATGGCCGCAGCTGATCAGCGGGTCGAACAGGTCATCATCTGCACGCCCGACAAAGACCTCGCCCAATGCGTGACTGCCGACGGGCGAGTCGTGCAACTTGATCGTCGCCGTGGCATCACCTACGACCGCCAAGGGGTGATCGAGAAGTTCGGTGTGCCCCCCGAACTGATCCCCGACTATCTCGGAGTTGTCGGAGACTCCGCTGACGGGTTCCCGGGTCTCGCCGGCTGGGGAGCGAAATCGGCGGCCAAGATCCTCTCTCGGTTCGGTCACATCGACGAAGTCCCGTTCGACGCCGCCGAATGGAACCTCGATGTTCGTGGCGGTGCGAAACTTGCCCTCACCCTCAGCGAGTACTTCGAGGAGGCCCTGCTGTTCCGACGGATCGCCACTGTCGAGCGCGACGCACCCGTGAGCGCAACGGTCGACGAGATGCTCTGGGCAGGTCCGGGATCCGGATTTGATCAACGCTGCGAAGCAATCGGGGCTGAACGGATCGCTGAGCGGGCCCACCGGTTGTTCGCCGAGTTCAACGCGAGGGCTTGACATTTGAGCATCAGGTGGTGGTCCTCTTGAGGAAATCGATCCACTCTCTAACCACTATTCCAGCGAGGGGCCGGGTGAGGATGTCCTTGGTCCAGTCGTTCAAGATGCCTACTCTGGCGATCCGGCCGAAGTTGCCCCCTCCATCGTAGGTGGGCCTGTCCGAAGTGTGGCTTCGCTGCCGGTAGGGGGCGTCAACTGTAGGTGCCTCGATTGCACGGCTCTGTTGTGTGTCGCGGATGTGCTGCCACCAGTAGTTGCGATACTCAGCAGCGTGCTTTGCGGACCACAGACCAGGAGAGTCAACGCGTGGGACGCCCGACAGTACGTTGGACAAATGCCACGGAACGACCGCCAGCAGATCCCAGTCCGTGCAAGCGGTAGGGGTAACTGTGTACCTAAAGCTGGGTTCCGCCTCCTTGGACAGCACATACCACCCCTTGAGCTCTATGCCCAAGGCCACATCGTAGTCACCCGAATCAAGTTGTCTTCTCAGTAAAACGTCGGGAAATGTCTGAGCTTGGCGATCGAACCGGTGCAGGGGCCATTCGTCGTGTGGATCCCATACATCCCGGATCCGGTTCAGCGTATTTGTTACCTGTACCTCGATCGTGGTCCCGAGCATGGTGTTGAGCGCGAACAGGTCGCTGGCGTCGATCCCTTCGATGTTCGTGGTCGAGTTGAAGTATCCTGGCAAGGCCAGAAGCGCTTCTTTGACGCGGCCCATGAGGAGCGTACGTGGGTCGTCTGGATCAGGCGTGGGAGCGATTGGCTCCAGAACCGGATCGGTCATGTCGTGGTCTCGACCAAAGGAGCGCGGGCCGCGGATTGGAGTCTTTCGACTGCCAAGTCAGCGAAGTGCTCGACTAGTTCCGCTGCGTATCCATCGCGCCCGGACTCGGTAGCCGCGAAGACGCCGCTGCACAGTCCGCCGAATGGCTCCCACACGACATCGCCGGGGCGGGTGGATGCTGTGACGATGCGACGCATGAACTCCAGCGGTTTCTGGTTGAGATGAACGGCGGCGTTGCGGCCCGGCCGATGCACCCGCGGCGCCGACCGGACTCCGTTGCCCTTGTAGCGTTCACTGCCATTGAGAGGTGGAGCCGCCCACACGTTGGTGATTCCGTGCGTGTGGCTCCAGACGTCTCGCAACGAACCCCATTCGTCTGCGCTGACCGGAGCCTTGCCGTCCAACGAAAAGTACGGGACGCCGTCCGGTCGGCCGTGCTGGTTGGCGTAGAGAACGAGCCGGTGCATCATTTCAGGTGGAGGGAAATACCACAACCAATCCTGCGTCAGGTACTTGCGCGTGGCCGCGTTCGCCACCCCACAAGCTTCGTTGGCGGCCTGCAATCGCAGCCCAGCGCGCTGCCACTCGTAACGCAGCCACTGCTTGGCCGGCATCACGCCGTCGGGGGTAGGAAACTCCAGGCGGCGGCGGTAGAACGCGCACACCTCCGTCACGACCGGGAAGCGTCGTATTGTCTCGCTGTTCACGTTCCCGGCGATGTGGGCTATGCCCTTGTCCCAGACGATGGTTTGCACATACTCCCACCCGTGGTGGATCAGCACAGGGTGCACCGTTGCCCAGCCCAGTTCGGTGTTCCAGAACCACAGAGTAGAGGACGCTCGCGCGTGCTTGGACCAGGATTCGATATGGGGCTCGTACCATTCGGCCAGTCCGTCGGCGGTGCGGGGATCTCCAGGGAACCCACCAACTCCGTAAGCACCGTCGGAGATAATGGCAGCGGGCGTAGGCCACTGGGCGTAAGCGTCGAGCGCGTCGCCTCGGAACAGCGACCACGTTCCGCCAATTTCAGCTACCTCGGCTGCCACGCCTCCTCCTTCGCTGCGTCCCAATGGTAGCCTACGCATCCCGATCACGGCACTGGTTCATGCTCCCCTCCTACATCCGTACATCCGGCGACAATGGCCGTTCGATTCGGGGAACAGCGACCTTGCGCCCAACCTAAACGGGCGGTGTGACATGAGGGCCGAGTAAGGTCTCCAATCGGGTTGCTCGGCGCAGGGACCGCAGCCATTTTGGGCCTTTCGGGTGTCGTGACGGCGGCGTGATCTGGTGTCCCAGCGAGGGGCACTTTTTCAATACGACCTCATACGCGAGGAGCCCGGAGAAGGCATGATCAACCCTCGGCGTTCAACACTTCGCTGATACCCATCGGAGCCGCTTGTTCGAGTTGGCTGTATTCACAAGACACAGCCTCACGGTCAGGCCGCCAACGCACGAAACGCGTCGTCCCCCGGAATCTGCCGTTGAGAACGGCCTCGTATTTCACCTCGGCCACCAATTCACAATCAAGCGGCGTCCAGTCCTGAGACGGCTTGCCGCCACTCCAGCGCGACGGAGCACCCGGCATCAGGCCACCCTGGTGGGCTTGCGGGTCCATCCACTCCGACCACGGATGATCGGCGAAATCCTCAATGATGTTGGGGGCCAGAGTGTCGACGAGTTCGGCCCGCAGGCTGGCCTTGAAACTGGACGCAACGCCCATGTGGTGCAGTCGTTGATTTTCGTCGTGCAAACCAACGAGCAGCGATCCCACCCCGTTGCCGTCTTTGTGCATCCGGTACCCAGCGACAACCACATCAGCGGTGTGGGTGTGTTTGACCTTGAACTGAGCCCGTTTATTGGGCAGGTAAGTGCCGCTGCAAGGCTTGGCGATCAGTCCATCAAGCCCGGCACCCTCGAAGCGCACATACCACTCTTGAGCGATATTTCGATCGAGCGTCGAAGGCACCAGATGAACAGGGGGTTCGAAACCCGAAGAGATCGTTTCGAGGATCTTGCGGCGATCCCGGAACGGCTCGTCGATCAAAGCGGTGTCGTTGACGGCGAGCACATCGAAAGCCACGAACTCGGCGGGGGTTTCCTCAGCGAGCCGCTCGACTCGCGAAGCTGCCGGATGGATGCGCTGTTGAAGGGCGTCGAAACCAAGATGGTCATTGACTGTCACGATGATCTCGCCGTCGACAACGCAGCGCTGCGGCAAACACTGCTGCAAAGGCGCCAGAAGTTCCGGGAAGTATCGGGTCAACGGTTTTTCGTTGCGCGAACCCAGGTAAATCTCATCGCCGTCACGGAAAACGATGCATCGAAAACCATCCCATTTGGGTTCGAAAGCGAGGTCCCCACCCTCGGGGATCCCGTCGATCGCTTTGGCCAACATCGGCTTCAGCGGCGGCGCAACAGGCAAATCCATGAGTCGCGAGCTTACGCTCAGTTTGCTGTTGGCGGTCGGGGCGAGCACCATGCGGGGATGAGCGACGACATTAGGCCCTTCACCATCGACATACCCGACTCAGCAATCGACGATCTGCACGAGCGCTTGGCTCGCACCCGCTGGCCCGAAGCCGAGCCGGTTGACGACTGGTCACAAGGCATTCCCCTCACCTACACGCAGATGCTGTGCGAATACTGGTCCACCGAATATGACTGGCGACGCTTCGAGGCTGAGCTCAACTCCTATGACAACTGCCTGACCGAGATCGACGGACTCGATATCCACTTCCTGCATGTCCGCTCGCCTCACGACGACGCCACCCCGATGATCCTCACCCACGGCTGGCCGGGTTCGGTGGCCGAGTTCATGGCCGTGATCAAACCACTCACCGACCCGACCAATCACGGCGGCCGCGCAGCCGACGCATTTCATCTGGTCATCCCGTCGCTACCCGGCTACGGCTGGAGCGGCAAACCGATGCGGCCCGGGATGGGTGTGCCGTGGATCGCCACCGCTTGGAACACGTTGATGGTCCGGCTCGGATACGAGTCCTACGTCGCCCAAGGCGGTGACTGGGGCAGCGCCGTCACCACCACAATCGGATCACAGAATCTGGGCAACGTTCGGGCCATACACACCAACATGCCCGTCTCCGGGCCAACACCCGAATCGCTGGCAGACCCGACCGAACAAGAGCGAGCGGCGCTGGAAGCCCTGGGTCACTACGACCGTTGGGACTCGGGCTACTCCAAACAGCAATCAACCCGCCCGCAGAGTCTCGGCTACGGCTTGGTCGACTCTCCCGCCGGTCAATGCGGTTGGATCGCCGAGAAGATGTGGGCCTGGACCGACAACGACGGCGACCCCCGCAGCGCCCTGACCTTCGACCAGATGCTCGACAACATCTCGATCTACTGGTTCACCGCCACCGGTGCTTCGTCGGCACGCCTGTACTGGGAGAGCTTCGCCCAATTCGGTGACGGCACCGTTGAAGTGCCCACCGGCTGCAGCATCTTCCCCAAAGAAATCATCCGAGCCAGCAGGCGCTGGGCGGAGAATCGCTACGCCAACATCGGTTACTGGAACGAACTCGATATCGGCGGCCATTTCGCCGCATGGGAACAACCCGCCCTGTTCATCACCGAAATGCGCACCGCCTTCAGCGTCCTCTAACTCCAGGGCGCTTTCCGCGCGGCGTGACGGTATTGCTCGGGGCGCCTTGGATATCTCAGGGACGAATTTACCCTTTCCGCTTTGCCCGCCACCTCATAAACACCACAAGCAGCGCAATCGCGGGGATCCAAGTCATGATGTACTCAAGGGGCTTCCATAGTCCAGCGAGCATAAGGACGACAGCGATCAGGCAACCCCATCCCACCGGCACCAGAAAGGGTCGCATTTCCGATAGCGTCCGGCTCTTGCGGTTCGGCCAGACCCAGCGGATCAAGATATGAGACACTATAACTAACATGACCGACGCGACAAAGAAACCCAGTTCACTAGTTCGACTCAATGCTCGCCCCCCAGAATACTAGTCCAAGAGACACCAAATGGCAATAGACGATTGCGAAGTCTTACATCGCTCGACATGGATCTCACCAAGTGCAGAATCCACCCGTGTAAAAATGCACGGCTGTGGTGGACTTAACTTTAATACACATATTTAAAAGCCTGGCGGTGCATGAATATACAAATAGTATACCCGCTACGGCCAGGAGAATTGGTAACCAAAATGGGAGAATAGCCAGTGTATACAGCGTATGAACGGATCCTGAACACAGTGTCAAAGTTTCCCATTTGTTGAAATACACAGTGCCAGTCACCCAACCCCATGTGAAGTGAGGATCAGCCACAACTGGATAGGACGTGGTCTCGTCCGTTTCAACAATCTGCGTGATGGTATTGCCGTCAACCTTGAAATGGGTGGGTAGATTGTTGCCGTCTGCGTCCAACGCCCACGGAGTCTCGAATTCGCCGATCGTATATCGATCATTACCAAGCAGTCAACGGAACCTTCATCTGTAAGGATGAGAGTGGTAGCATCAGGCAAATCGATATCAAAATCGTATTCGTTGTCAGAATCTGCTGAGATAATTTCGATTAGCACTGAGAAACCGTCGCTGTTTACTAAGGCAGTATAGTTAGCACCCTTTTCTGAACTAGCAGCGCTCCTCCCGTAAGCACTATCGTCCCCGATGAGCAACCTCGTGGCGGAGAGTTCATCGTTCTGGAGGTCAGTCCACGAAAAATCCGACTGCTGTTCAACAGATACAGCGATACGATTTCCCTGGTACTCGGTCGCGACAAAAACACCTTCATCAGTAGGCAATTCTCCAATCACAGAGGAGCCCGTGCCGGTTTCTGTGACAACGCTGACCTCCTCTTCGTCGAGAAGGCCTCCGGGGACTGCCGCGACCGAAGACACGGGCACCATCATTGTTGCAAAGACTGCAAATGCAGTGACAACTACTGTCTTATTAACAAACATCACAGAACTCAATTTTTTTGACCGGTATTTGACAAGACAACCTAATATATCGGTTCGTCAGAATAGATGCCTACGAAGAGTCCTTGGAGAACTTACCGGAGGGTTACGGGGACGATCTTGTCAACAGGTTCAGCGAGACCGCAGGACTCGCCAAACGACAGGTCTTTGAACAACTTCCACTGGACGATGAAGCGACCCGCTTGCTGCGGTCTCTGACGATCTCATGGATGGAGCGTCCGCTTGAGGCGGCTGAGTCAGGAACGGGATTGGTTGTTGCAGGTTTTGGCGAGTCAGAGTTCGTGCCTGCTCTGATCGAACTACAGGTTTACGGCGTGATGGGTGGCTCGTTGCGCCGTCGGACTTCTCATGAACATCGCATCTCCGCCAACAACAATGCAGGTGTGTTGCCCTTCGCTCAGCGTGAGATGGTGGATCTGTTCATGTCCGGTATCGATCCCCAACTACGGGAGGTTGTCGATTCAACGTCGCTTGCGTTAACGATTTCACTACTCGATTGGTTGGCTCAGGTGATCCCAGGTGCGAGTAGCGCGATGTTGGAATCACTGCGCTCTGGCAGCGAAGAACTACTCGACCAATATCGCTCAGCCCTGATGGAGTGCATCCAACTGAGCCAAATCGTACCGATCCTTGACGCTGTTGCTGCCCTCCCAATAGACGAACTTGGGGCGATGGCGGAGACACTCGTGAATCTGACCTCGTTCAAGCGGCGTGTGACTCTCGATGCGGAGACGGTTGGCGGGCCGATTGACGTCGCGGTGATCTCGAAGGGCGATGGACTAGTCTGGACTCGCCGGAAGCACTATTTCGACCCGACGCTGAACCATCACTTCTTCGCCAACTATTTCCGCTACGGTTCTTTCAAGGAGCAGGGTGAACTATGACAACAGGCCAAACGCAGGACAGAGTCTTCAGGTCGTACGAGCAACTCGAACGCGAACTGATGCCGAAGCGTGCCAAGGAAATGCGCGCCAGACGAATGGAAGGGGATCTTCGGAAGACGTTACTGGAGATTAAGCGCCGATCAATCGTTGACATCGCCACCATCGTCGACATCGCCGCCGGCAACGCCGACATCGCAGCGGAGCAGCACTCCTAGCTGTTTACTTGGCCGAGGAGCACCCTGGAATCGGGCGCTGCTGAAATGTCGGTTTGTGTTTGGTTCGCTCTTCCGATCTTCGTCCGTGTGACCCAGTAACGAGGCGAGGAACGCGGGGCAACCGGACTCAGGGCCACCGCCACCACCACAATCGGATCACAGAATCTGGGCAACGTTCGGGCCATACACACCAACATGCCCGTCTCCGGGCCAACGCCCGAATCGCTGGCAGACCCGACCGAACAAGAGCAATCGGCGCTGGAAGCCTTGGGTCACGACGACCGTTGGGATTCGGGCTACGCCAAACAGCAATCGACCCGTCCGCAGAGTCTCGGCTACGGCTTGGTCGACTCTCAAATGATACACATTGATATAAATTAATCATACAATTTGAGCAACACACCTCTGACGCGTCGCCTGGTTTCTCAGTACGCCGAACTCGTTAAGCCTGGATCCACTTGCGTTCGTTGGAGCTCTGGTGATTGGCGAGCGCGTCCAGTAGCGCGGCGGGGCAATCCTCGGCCAGCAGCGTTTGGCGGTTGGAGGGTTTGAGGATCGTGCGCTTGACCATGGTGTCGAACTGGTCGAGAAGAGGCTGCCAGAAACCGTTGATATTGAGCACGCCCACAGGCTTGGCCATGATGCCGAGCTGGTTCCAGGTGAGAGTCTCGGCGAGTTCGTCGAGCGTGCCAAAACCGCCGGGAAGGGCGATGAAAGCATCGGACAGCTCATACATGAGTGCCTTGCGGGTATGCATCGAGTCGACTTTTTCGAGAGAGGTGAGACTCTCATGGCCAACCTCGTCGTCAAAGAGGTCGGTAGGGATTATCCCGGTCACGCGTCCGCCCCGCGACATGACCGTGTCGGCGATCAAACCCATCAATCCGACTGCACCGCCGCCGTAGACAAGTTCGATGTCGCGTTCAACAAGAAGTTTGCCCAACTCGATTGTCGCATCGGTGATCTCCGGGTCCGTTCCCGGAGACGAAGCGCAGAACACACACACTCGTTGAAACTTGTGCATCGGGAAACCCTACTGTGCTGTGCTTGTTGTTGGTCACGGGGTTTGGTTCGTCAACAGGACGGCAACTGGTCAGACGGCGTACTGTTGGGGCGTGCAGCACGGGATCTTTGTAGCGCCGTTCGGACCGTTCGCCGACCCTCATCGACTGATGGATCTAGGGCGAGCGGTCGAGGAATCGGGTTGGGACGGAATCTACGTGTGGGACCATGTGCTGCGCCCCGAGAGCAACGAGATCATCGACACCTGGGTCGCTCTGGCGGTTTTGGCCACAGCCACGCACAAGCTCCGCCTTGGGCCGATGGTCACGCCCGTGCCACGCCGTCGTCCCATAAAGCTGGTCAGAGAAGTGCTGACGGTCGATTTGCTGAGCGAGGGCCGGTTGACTCTCGGTGTCGGATCCGGCACCGACACCGGAGGCGAACTGGCCCGTTTTGATGAGGTGATCGATCCGCGGATCCGCGGCCAGCGCCTTGACGAGGGCCTGCGGATCGTTGCCGAACTCTTGGAGGGCGAATTCGTCGTCCATTTCGGCGAGCATTTCACGGTGGACGGCGTATCGGCCGAGCCCCGAACGGTGCAACGACCCCGCCCCCCGATCTGGTGCGCGGCGCGCGGCACTGCAATGAAACCGGTTCGCCGCGCGGCCCGTTACGAGGGCATGTTCCCGATCGAACTGAACCACGACAGCTTTCGTCGGGCACTTGACGAAATAGCCACCGTGCGCGGCGATCTCGATGGGTTCGACATCTGCCTGCGAACCGAATTCGACGGCACACCGCCGCCGTTCGTTGACCAAGGAGCCACCTGGCTTCTGCGCTCTTTTCCTGCTGTGACCGACCCGGCAACCGTGTTCGACGCAGTCATCCACGGCCCGCCAAGCTGAGCCGCCAGACGAGTCGCAACGCCGTTCACACCGCCGAAATTCGCATCCCTCAACTCGGATCAGTGGCCCTTGGTTCGGGCACGGCTGCGTAAGGCAGATAGATTGCGGGCGTGGTTGACCAGTCAATGAACGCCAAGCTCGACGATCTTCGCAAACGCAAGGATCAGGCAGTGCATGCGGGATCTGAGCGATCAGTGTCCCGCCAGCACGAAAAAGGCAAGATGCTTGCCCGGGAACGCATCGACTACCTGCTCGACGACGGCTCGTTCAACGAACTCGACATGCTGGCTCGACACCGGGCACATGAAGCCGGACTCGCAGAGCGTCCCTACACCGATGGGGTCATAACCGGTTGGGGAACCGTCGACGGGCGCAAGGTTTTCGTGTTTTCGCAGGATTTCACAGTCATGGGCGGGGCGCTCGGGGAGGTGTTCGCCGAGAAACTCCACAAAGTCATGGATCTAGCGGTCGCCACCGGAGCACCGATGGTCGGCCTGAACGACGGTGCCGGTGCCCGCATCCAGGAAGGCGTCGTATCACTAGACGGTTACGGCGGCATCTTCTTCCGCAACGTTCAGGCCTCAGGAGTGATCCCGCAGATCTCGGTGATCCTCGGCCCCTGCGCAGGCGGCGCGGTCTACAGCCCCGCCATGACCGACTTCATCTTCATGGTGCGCGAGAAATCGCACATGTTCATCACCGGTCCCGACGTTGTCAAGACAGTCACCGGTGAGGAGGTGACGCTTGAAGAACTCGGCGGAGCGGGCAGTCACAGCAGCAAATCCGGAGTTGCCACGTTTGTTGCCGACTCCGAGGAGCAGGTACTCGACGAGGTCAAAGATCTTCTGAGTTTCTTGCCGTCCAACAATCTCGACCAAACGCCTCGGATCGAAGCAAGCGACGATCCCGATCGCCTCTGCCCCGAACTTGATGAGATCCTGCCGGACAGCCCGAACGTTCCCTACGACATGAAACAGGTCATAACCGCCGTGGTCGATGACGGCGATTTCATGGAGTACCACGCCAGTTGGGGTCGCAGCATCACTTGTGGGTTTGCCCGAGTGGATGGCCGCGCCATCGGCGTCGTCGGCAACCAGCCGATGATGCTGGCCGGAGTGCTCGACATCGACTCGTCAGAAAAAGCCGCCCGCTTCGTTCGCACCTGCGACGCCTTCAACATCCCGTTGCTGACCTTCGTCGACGTGCCCGGCTTCCTGCCCGGCGTGGATCAGGAATACGGAGGCATCATCCGACATGGAGCGAAACTCCTCTACGCCTACTGTGAAGCGACCGTGCCACGCATACAGATCATTACCCGCAAGGCCTATGGCGGCGCCTATGTGGTGATGGACTCGAAGTCGGTTGGTTCGGACCTGTCGTTCGCCTGGCCCACCGCCGAACTTGCCGTGATGGGACCGCAAGGGGCGGTGGAGATTCTCTACCGGCGCGAGCTAGCCGATGCCGCGAATGCCGCCTCCCGCCGAGCCGAGTTGATCGATGACTACACCGATCGCTTGGCGAACCCCTATGTAGCAGCCGAGCGCGGATATATCGACGATGTGATCGAACCGTCGCAAACTCGGCAGAAGGTCGTCGCCGGTTTTCGACTGCTTGAGTCGAAGCGTGAGGAGTTGCCGCAGCGCAAGCACGGCAACGTGCCCCTGTAGGGCCTCTCAGAATGGACCGTGGCGATGATTGAGTTCTCACCGACACCATCTGAGGAGGAAGCCGCGGCCATTTTGGCCGCCTATGAGCTCCTGTGGCCTCAGCCGAGTGAAGTTGTCGCGCCGCGGAGTGTGTCTCGTTGGCGTTTCGCCGGTCGTCGCTGGTCTGCCCGCCCCGGTTACGGCGGTTGGGCCTGACCCGTCGACCAGTTCAGTTATCAGCCAACAGTTCCAGCAACGCGGGGCCGAGTATTTCGGCCGCGAAAATTTCGGAGCGCTCGAAGTCAAGGTGAACACCGTCGGTGCGGCCGTAGCGACCGTGATGACCCGAAGCATCCAACTCGACCGCGGTATCGACCAAAGCCACGACTGCACCTTCAGTGTCGGACTCGAATTCAGCCACCAGAGAACGTACAACCGAGTTGTAAGCCTCGGCCCTGCGGGGGTCGTGGTCGATTCCCACTTCGTAATACGAGAGCAGATAGGGAGCGGTCGCAAACACGACTTTGGCGTCGACAGCGTGAGCTTTCGCCAGCAACTGCCGGTATGAGTCCTCGATTCCCGCGGCGAAGTCCTGATCGAGGATGGAGGCCCATGACCCGTCGACGCGTTGGTGCTCATACTGCGGGTTCACGTGGTCCACAACAAGAACCAGATTCGTACCTGGCTCTATGAAATCGTCACGACAAGGCTCGTCATGGATCCACCACTTGATGGGGTCATCGGCCTCTGGATCGATACGCCGTGCCCGCCAAGGCCTGTCTGCGCTGATCAGCGGAGAACAGCCGACACGGGTGTGATCCACAACAGCCATAGCACGGTTGGCATCGGCCCAGTTGCGCAACCCGTCGGCAATGTGCAGACCCGAGGAGTCACCGAGCACAGTGATGATCGGCACCGCGGTTGCCACCGTTACTACCGTTTCCGGCTGTGGAGCAGGTTCAGTAGTTGATGACGCCAGGTCGTCGGTAACTGCCTCAGTGGTCGTGGATCCCGCGACTGACGATGATGAAAGAGTCGACGGCGTGCTGTCTATGGTTGAAGTTTCGGGAGCCTCCAGGGTCCAAGCCGGTAGTTCATCGGCATCCGAGGCACGTTCGCCGATTGCGCGGGCTGGTGTGGAGAGTGCCGCTGTGGCTGTGGCGATCAGTCCCACTGCCAGCGCAGCCGCGCCGAGCAGCGGTAGAGCCCGTCGCCCGCTACCCAAACGCACCGGCATCTCGACCACTCGATATGACGCCTCCGCAGCGATCAAGGTGGCTGCGACAACCATGACCGGGTGCCAATCGGTCAGCTCGATCAGAGGCCAGTGGAACAAATAGATGGCATACGAACGTGTGCCCAACCAGCGCAATACCCCGGCGGACATGATCCGCGCGGGGATCCCGTCTCTTACCGCGGCAACCACCCAGACCACCCAGCACAACGCCATCAGCTGCGGGCCGCCTCTGAAAACCAGACTGTCCTGAGGGCCCAAACGAGCGAGCGCCACAACAGTCACGCCAACCGCGACCGCAAAGGTCACACCCCCAGCGATCGCGGTCATGCGCCTCGGGTGACTACTCGGGTCTGGGTTCATGAGCCGCTCAACGAAACCGAAGCGTGCTGTCGCGAGGGCAAGACCTGCTCCCGCAGTGATCTCCAATGCCCGCACCGGTGTGGCCACATACGCATCGGCTGATCCCCACCACAAAACCACCCCGACCAGCCCACCTATCACCATCGCCCACACCACAAGTGCAGTCCGGCGCGTCAACGCAGCCGCTGCGGGAAACAACAAATAGAACTGCTCCTCGATCGCCAACGACCAGAAATGAGCCAACGGTTCAGGCCGGGCCTCAAAGATCGCCGCGTAACCCGCAGTGTCAAGCGCGGTGCGCCAATTGAACACGTTCAATACAGCCGTCAAAGCATCAAAACCAACTTCTCGTAACGCTTGGTCGTCCAAAGCTGCCGTCAACGCCAACACCGAAGCGATTGTCAACAAAGCTGCCGGCATCAGCCTCCGAACCCGCCTTGCCATAAACCAACCAAGGCGCAAACGCCCGGTAGCAGACACCTCAGCGTCGATCAGGCCAACCACCAGATAACCCGACAGCGTGAAGAACAAGCCAACACCGAGCCATCCGCCTGGGACCACATCAGGCCACAGGTGAAACAACACCACCCACGCCACGGCCAAACCCCGCAACCCGTCAAGGCCAAGATGACGACGCGCACCCGCGCCAGAACTTGCGTCAGAACCGTCAGCCCGCAGATCAGAGGCCGGACGCATCCAACTCAGGTTCGTTCCATTTCAGTCCGCCGAGTGGATTTGCGAGCGCAACTCAGCGAGCCAGACGTCCGATTCTCCGGTGCCGACACGGTTGTTCTCCTGTTCCTCTTCGGTTCCGTAGGCCGACGGGTAGGAACCAAGGAACTTCACAACGTGTTTCTGTTGGTGGAGACTGCGCAGCGCGTCGCCGACAACTTCGTTGGCAATGTGGCCTTCGCAGTCGATCAGGAAGCAGTAGTCCCCGAGCGCGCTTCGGGTTGGCCGGCTCACAAGCTTGGTGAGGTTGATGCGGCGTGCAGCGAACTCCTGCAGAATGCTGATCAGCGAGCCTGGTTCATCAGCTCGTTGGAAGACCACGATTGAAGTCTTGTCATGACCGGTTGGTCTGGGTATGCCTTCGCTGGTGACGAGCACGAAGCGAGTCTGGTTGTCGGTGTGGTCTTCGATGCCCGCCGCCAGCGTTTCGAGTTCGTAGACATCGCCGGCCCGTTGTGGAGCGATCGCGGCCGTGTCCCGCCGCTGAGCTTCTGTGAGTTCACGAGCGGCATCCGCCGTGGAGTTTGTTGCCTCGATGGTTGCCCACGACAATTTATCGCGCAGGAACTTACGGCACTGCGCGTAGGCCATCGGGAACGAACGAACAGTTTTGACGTCTTCCAGACGGACCCCGGGTTGCACCAGCAAGTTGAGGCTGATGTCGATCACCACCTCGCGCTGAATCAGCAAGTCAGCATCGAAGGCAAGTGTGTCGATTGTGGCGTTGACCGATCCTTCGATCATGTTTTCGATTGCAGCGAAGCCGTACTCAATCCCCCCAGTTTCCACTGCCGTCAACACTTCAAAAATGGAGCCGAACCGTAGATGGTTCATCTCCACGAGATCGGGCTGGGTGTAGAGAGCTTGTTCGGTGAAGGTCCCGAGCGGTCCGAGGTAGCAGACTACCGGCTTGTCTAACGGTGATTCGCTCACAGCCCTCAAGGATAGGGTGACACGAGCGTTAGACCTATCGACCCCTGCGGCTACCGTTGTGGGCATGGATGCTGAGGGGCCTACGCGTTCGGTCCCGAGAAATTGGCGTTGGACCAGCAACGTGGCTGGCCGCGTGGATGTTCTTGCCGATTTTGTCCACCGATACCGCAAGCGTTTGTCTTGGTTTCTTTTTTACCTCCTGATGTTCTTGCCGCTTCTTTTCATGCTCAGAACGCCGAGCAACACCATGGAAGAGGGGACCTTGCTGATCGGCGGCGAACTCGTGCTGCGAGGGTGGACTCCTCACGGAGACTTCGAACACCTCTACGGACCAGCCGATTTGTGGACGCTGGCCGCGGCATTCTCGATATTTGGTGTGTCGATCACTGTTGAACGCATCGTCGGGATGCTGTATCGGGTTTTGTTGGTCTGGGCGATCTATCGAATTGCCCGCCGCTGGGGAACGGGTGTCGCAACAGCCGCGGCCGGTCTCGCCTGGCTGTTGATCGTCCCTTTCGGGCTGATTGCGTATTCCTGGATCGCCGCGCTGGCATTTGGCGTAGCCGGCCTCGCGGTAGCGCTTGACGCCGACGAGAACTCTCGCAGATGGCTGGGGGCCGGAGTGTTGGCGGGAGTTGCCTTGTTGTTTCGGGCGGATTTGATTCTTGCGCTGGCCTTGGGGCTTGGCCCTCTGGTTTGGTCAGCGGGCCGCGAGCACCAGAAACGGTTTGCGATGGGTCTGGGCGCCGGCGTGGTCGGCTACGTCGTCCATCTGGCGACGGCAGGCCCGGCAGCGGTGATCGAAGGAATGTTCGTCAATCCGGTTATTCGGCTCCGTTCTGGGAGGCGGCTCCCCGTACCTCCCAATTCAGACACCGCCGATGAGTTCTTCGCGAGGCTTGATGATTTCATCCGAGGGCCAGACAGTCTGCCCGGGCTGGGGCGGCCGGCACAGATCACCGCCTTGTTCTGGGTGACGGTACTTGCCGCGGTGCTGGCGGTTTGGCTGGCGCGACGCGACCGCCGTCTGCTCGCCTTCTCGTTGTTGGCAGCGGGAACCATCCCCCAGCTTCTGCAACGACCGACTCCCAACCACATCAAGTTCGTGGCAGTGCTGATCTTTCCGGCACTGGCGATTGCTTTGGCTCGTCATCTCAGGTGGCGAATCGTCAGCGGACTGGCGGCGGTGTGGATCTTTGCTTGTCTGGTCACGATTGCCCCGCACTATGTGGGTCGCGTCACATACGAAACGTATTTTGATCCTGATCTGGGAGTTCGCTCGACCTACGCTGGTCGAACGTTCGCGGTCGCTGCGGACGATATAGCCGACCTGTTGAACATCTTGGGGACGCTTGATGCGTTCGCGGAGCCGGGCGACAGCGTGTTCGTGGGTCCAGAGGTGCTGGCTCGCACCAACTACTCCGAGACGTTCCTGTATCACCTGCTTGGTGACTACGAACCTGCCTCTTATCACATCCAAATGAATCCGGGGTTGGCGAACCGCGAAGGGGGTCGCCTTGCCGCGGATATCGAACAGGCGGACTGGCTCATCTTGACGAACCTGTTCAACGGCTGGTCCGAACCCAACAGTTCAACCTCCGATGGCGACCTGCGAGCCGACGCGGTGGTCGAATCGTCCTTCTGTGAGGTCGCGTCGTTCGGCCCGCGCACCCTCTACGGCAATTGTTGACCGCAAGAGTTCACAACTCTGAAGCGCGGTGGCAGGGCTGGCTTGTAGGATCGGTTCATGGTCGATACGGCCACCCATGACCAGCTTGTAGCCGAACTAACCGGCGGGCTGGCGCCCAGCGAAGACGACCTCGCACCATTTGAAGGATCGGATCGTTTGAGGCCCGACGGGCGCCCCCGCCCCGAGTTCCGCGCTGAACTTCGCCGTATTCCCAACTTGACCAACGTCGTTCATATTCTGGTGGTTCTGGCGTACCCCTTCCTGGTGGTTTGGGGTGCGCTGACGATAAGCCATCCGCTGACGTGGTTGCTCGCTTTCTGCGCTATCGGTATCTGGTACCAGCGGGCGTTGACGCTGCATCACGAGTCCGCCCATCGACTGCTGTTCAGCAACCGCACGGCGAACGACTGGGTGGGTGAGAAGCTTCTTGGTCTGCTTGCTTTCGGCGACGGTGGACCGGCCTACCGCTTAGTTCACACCCAGCATCACCGAGACGAGTTCGGTGAACGTGAACCCGACTTCATGCTGTATGCCCGCTATCCGATACCGGCCGATTCGATGCGACGCAAACTGTTGCGCGACGCCTTCGGCGTGTCCGGCTACAAGCTTCTCAAACCAGCGATTGTCGGTGTGTTTGTGAAAGGACGGCGGATCCGTGCGGCGCGGTTCTTCGCCGGCCAGCTATTCGTGTTCGGGCTGTTCTTGGCTTTCGGTCATCCGTGGCTCTACGTGTTCTTGTGGTGGCTTCCCTGGATGACCTTCTGGCAGGTTGCCAACCGGCTCCGTGCGTTAGCCGAGCATGGCGGTATGACCCGATCCCCAGACCGCCGACGGACCAGCAACAACATTCATCAGGGGTTGCTGTCTCGGTACGTGTTTTTGCCGCATTCGGTCGGGTTTCACCTTGCTCACCATGTCGATTCGGGTATCCCGATGGCCAACCTTCCGAAGTACCACCGGGCTTTGGAAGAAGACGGCTACATCACCGACACCATCACCTACCCCAGCTACCGAGCCTTCTGGCGAACCCTCGTCCGCCGATGACTTCCGCGGCTCCGGCTACGCCCGGCGTAGGCTCCGCGCGATGACTTCCGCGGCTCCGGCTACGCCCGGCGTAGGCTCCGCGCGATGACTTCCGCGGCTCCGGCTACGCCCGGCGTAGGCTCCGCGCGATGACTTCCGCGGCTCCGGCTACGCCCGGCGTAGGCTCAGCGCGATGACTTCCGCGGCTCCGGCTACGCCCGGCGTAGGCTCAGCGCGATGACTTCCGCGGCTCCGGCTACGCCCGGCGTAGGCTCAGCGCGATGACTTCCGGGGCTCCGGCTACGCCCGGCGTAGGCTCAGCGCGATGATTCACGGGGCTCCGGCTACGCCCGGCGCAAGCAACGCCGATCGATTCTATTTTCGTCAACTGCTATCGGGTCGAGACTTCGCTGCCAACGATCCCATAGCAGCGCAGATGGTCAACTTCGTCTATGCGATCGGTGATCATCAAAGCGGTGAAGCGGTGCTGGTTGACCCTGCCTACGATGTTGAAGGCCTGCTCGCAGTGCTTGCTACCGACGACATGCGCTGCACCGGGGTGCTGGCCACCCATTACCATCCCGACCACGTCGGCGGATCGATGATGGGCATGCAATTGGAAGGAGTCGCCGAACTCCTCGAGCACGTAGACATCCCGATACATGTGCAAGCGCCCGAAGCGGAATACGTGCGCACCGTCACCGGCTTGACCGATGATGCTCTGGTGCACCATCAAAGCGGCGATGTCGTGTCGGTCGGGGCGGTGGACATCGAACTGATCTGCACCCCGGGCCACACTCCTGGCAGCCAGTGTTTCTTGGTCGACGGTCGGTTGGTCGCTGGCGACACCCTCTTCCTTGACGGCTGTGGACGCATGGATCTCCCCGGGTCAGACCCAGCGCAGATGTATGAAAGCCTGACCCAGAAACTGGCGAAAGTGCCTGACAATGCGGTGCTGTATCCCGGTCACCGATACTCAATGGAGTCCTCGGCCACCATGGGCATAACCAGGGAACGCAACGTGGTGTTCCGCCCCAAAACCCGCGAGCAGTGGCTCGCAGTCTTCGGCGGCTAAGAGGCCGAGCGGATTGAT
This sequence comes from Candidatus Aldehydirespiratoraceae bacterium, assembly GCA_965198315.1. GTDB lineage: Bacteria > Actinomycetota > Acidimicrobiia > Acidimicrobiales > Aldehydirespiratoraceae > VXYK01. The sequence goes on from OZ240616.1 coordinate 767,129, forward strand.
CCCGAACACGACCGCGCCGAGCGAGGCCGGGGCCCGAGCGGCCCGCCCGCGGCCTCGCGGCCCGTGAGCGGAGCGAACAAGAGCGGGAGTCGAGCGCAGCGAACAAGAGCGGAAGACAACTGGTATCAGCGCAACTCCGTGTTCAATCCGCTTACGTTCGGCAGCGTTCAGACACCGACCTAGGATTGCTGTCTGATGCCCGCTGTTTCCTCTGAGCCCGCTAGCACAGGCTCAACTGGTACAGGGTTGGGTATCAGTCGGCTTGTCGGGCTTGATGGTCTTCGGGCCATTGCCGCCTTTGCCGTCTTCTTTCACCATGTCGGGTTTCACTCGGGCCGAACCTACGACGGTGCCATCGGCCGCTACATCGGTCGCCTCGACATCGGTGTTCCGATCTTTTTCGTGCTTTCCGGGTTCTTGCTGTTCAGACCGATCGCCGCAGCCGTCATAGACGAACGCCCGCTACGTCCCACCGCGGAATACCTGTGGCGCAGGTTCATGCGGATCTACCCTGCGTTCTGGGCTGCCTTGTTGTTGATCGTCTTGTTCAGCAGCGAGGACCTGGGTCTCGCCGACGGGATCACCACTTCGCTGCTCTCCCACATTTACTGGACAGATCACGTAGTTGGACCGATTCCGCAAGCTTGGAGCCTGGCCACTGAAGTCAGCTTCTATCTGGTTCTACCTTTGTTCGCCCGATTCCTGATTCCCTGGTTGGCCGACCGCGGGCGCCCGCAGCGCCGGAATGCGCTTTTTGTGTTTGTTGCCGGGTGTTATCTGCTGTCGGTTTTCTTTCGGATCTGCATGCTCGGTTTGGACAACCAGTGGAGTGTCGACGCGCTGCTCTGGCTTCCGGGAATGTTCGACTATTTCGCGATAGGCATGGCGCTTGGCGTTGCCCGAGTCGGGTTTGAGCACGGTTCTGTTCAACGGGTTCGACTTGAGCGGTTGGCAGCGCCGGCCGGTTGGTGGTGGATTGGTGCGGCACTGCTCTTCTATGTCGTGTCGCAGCGGATGGGGTTGGCTCTGGGACTCGATGTGGCGTCATGGCCCCGGGAGATTGGACGCCAGTTCGTGTACGGGGCAATCGGGTTCGCGTTGTTGTTCCCACTGGTGTTCGGCACCGACCGCCGGTCGTATGTGCGCCGATTCGTGGCGAGCCGACCGATGGACTGGCTGGGAAAGATCTCGTATTCGATCTACCTCTGGCACATGGTCTTCATCGTTCACCCTTGGGGTCCGATGACGGAAATCTTCGGCGAAGTGAAGTTGTTTGAGACCAACTATTGGCGCCTCTGCGTAGTGGCTTTCATACCCATGTTTGTGGTCTCGGTGGCGAGTTACTATCTGGTCGAACGCCTAGGTTTGCGTATGCAGGGGCTGGTCCGGCGTGAGTCGCACGGGCCGACATCGTTCGAGTCAGCCGTCGAACGGCTCGCGGCATCGTGGCGGGCAGCGTCGTTTCGGGCACAGCTGGCGGTGGTTGCTACGGCAGGATTTGTGTTTCGCGTCATATACGTGATCGTGGTCAAGCGCGATCACACACTCCAGACACTCGACATTTTCCCAGGCGACCAGTTCTATTACTCCCTCGCTGCCGACGCGCTTGCCGCGGGCAAGGGGTTCGTCACGCCTTGGCACGGGTTGTCGTCTGCCACCACTGACGCTGGTGTTCAAGCCAGTCACGCGGCCGACCATCCACCGCTGACGGCGATTGTTGCCGCTCCCGCTTCGTGGCTGCCAGGTGGACAAGGTGAACACATCTTCGAACAGCGCTTCATCATGTGTCTTGTCGGTGCTGGCGTGATCGTGATGATCGGCTTGCTGGCTCGACAACTCGCGGGCCGGGCTGTGGGGCTCACCGCGGCCGCGATCGCGGCGGTTTATCCAGCGTTGTGGATCAACGACGGCCTGATCATGGCCGAATCGCTAACGGCCTTTTTCGTCGCCGGGTCGATATGGACCGCGCTGCGCTATCGGCAAGACCCTTCGGGTCGTCTGGCAATACAACTAGGTGCGTGGATTGGTTTCGCGGCGCTGGCCCGAGCCGAGTCGTTGCTGCTGCTGGTGTTGCTGGTAGCACCCTTAGTGATCTTGAGCCATCCTCGCTGGCGCGAACGGGTCAAGGCGGTCGTGGTGAGCGGCGCGTTGACGGCTCTGGTGATCGCCCCCTGGGTGGTCCCGAACCTCCTGCGATTCAACGAGCCGGTACTGATGTCAACCAACGACGGCGTGACCCTGATCGGCGCCAACTCACCGCAGACATATTCGGGGGGCGCGATCGGCTTCTGGTCGTTGGAGTATGCCAACACGCTGGCTCCGGGCATACCTGAACTGCAGGGGGCCGATGCCAGCGAGCAGTCGCGGATCTGGCGGGCAGAGGCGTTGACCTACATTGGCGACAATCTCGACGACCAGCCTCGGGTCATGGCCGCGCGACTAGGCCGGTTGTGGTCAGTTTTCCGACCCTTGCAAATGTCTGACTTCAACACCGGGGAGGGGCGCGAAACCTGGGCCTCCAACCTTGCTTTTGTCGGGTTCTGGGTGGCCGCGCCGCTAGCGCTGATCGGCTGGTGGCGTCTCGGCCGCGACCGGCTCACCCGCTGGCCTTTCGCGATCTTGGCTGTTCATGTATCGCTGGTAGGCGCGCTGTTCTACGGGATTCCACGCTTTCGAGTTCCCGCTGAGATTGCGGTAGTGGTGTGCGCAGCGACTGCGATCCACTGGTTGAGTAGCCTGGGTACATGTCCACCTCGGCCCATATCGTCGTCGCCACCGTCATCTTCTTGACGGTCCTGTTCATCTTCCGCCTGGTTCGCCAACGGGTGCTCAAGAGCAAATATGCCCTGCTCTGGTCTTTCGTTGGCTTGGCTTTGCTTCCGCTGGCAGCGGTTCCCGACATTCTCGTACCGATCTCTGATTTCATCGGAATCGAGTACGAGCCAGCCACGGTGCTTTTTGCTGCTACTGCTTTCCTGTTCGCCACGACAGTGCATCTCTCCTACGAAATGTCTCGAGTCGAGGCCCGCACCCAGGACCTGGCCGAGGAGCTAGCCCTGCTGCGTGTCGAAGTCGAAGCAATCAACCCCCGCGCCACCCCCTGACGGTCTGTTATTCGGCGGTGGGGGACACTGGGTCAGTGGACGGCGTGGCGGTGACGATCAGGCCATCGGCTGAGAAAGGGCGGTTCAGCTTGCCGAGCAACCGTTCGACGCCGACGATTGAGCGGACCGCAGCCGCCTCGAGCCGGGATCGGTTGCCGCGCTCGCGTATGGCGGGGACGTAGGTCACTGTTCGGGTGTGGTCCCAGCCTGATCTGCGCATCAACTCGGTCAATGTGCGCCAAGTGAACATCACCACATGGTCCGGATGGTTGATCTCGACTCGTCGAGTGATTGATGCGGCCACGTTGATCAGGCCATAGGCATTTGGAGTCGTGACGATGAGAGTGCCGTCTGGTTTGCAGAACTGGTGCATGGCGTCGAGAAACGGACCCGGGGCGGAAATGTGCTCGATCACCTCGCCAGCGAGCACAACATCGGCGGGCTCCACATTGAGCGCGGCAACGGCTTCGGCGTCCGTGCAATCCACCACGTAGGCCTCAAAACCGTCCTCGGTTGCTGCAGCTACGCCAGCGTCGTCAGCGTCAATCCCCACGAGTTCGCCGGCGACTTCAAGAAGATGACCGTGAAGCCATCTCCCCGCTCGCCCCTGCTCAAGACGAAATCCTGCGTCGGCGAAACCGACATGCACAACCCGCTTGCCAGTGCATTGAGCGGCGAGCCATTCGATGCGATCCACGATTTCAGCACGGGGTAGATCGTGTGCCATTTCATCCTGGCCGTATTCCGGAGTCTCTTCGGTCATTGCCCCGACCCTGTTTCGAGTTTGTTGACGGGTGGTCCGAACACAGGTAACTCAGGCATAGAGGAGGCCATATCGGCGAGTGTCTGCCGGCTGCCCGCCACCAGTCGCCCGACCCGGGTCTTCATCGCTGATCGACCCCACCACAGAACCCGGCTACCGAGACGTCCAACCTCAGGCACGACCCAACGCGGTTCGTCCGGGTCGAAGTCGTAAGGGTGGGCATACAACCAAGCATGCTCAGGGGCTCTTTTCGCGGCCCAACCAATGATCGGTCGAGGCGCAGCCCGCAGGTAAGTACCCCCCAGAAGTGGAACTGCGAGAGGCCCGAAACCAAAGACAGGCGACGGAATCTCTATGAGCCCAGAAGGCCACCTGAACGGAGTGCGGGGAGCTTGCGGCCACCCGAACAGCGGGTTACGGGCGGGAAGCACGCTTGAGGAGTATTTGAAACCAAGCTCGCTGAGGATCTCCGGGGCCCAAGCCGACTCGGGTACAAGCGAGAAGATCGGCGCCCGAAAACCCTGGACTTCGGCTTGCACAAGCTGGGCGAGCCGATCGGAGGCTTCAGCGGTGACAATGCGGAAGATGTCGGGTCCGACCTCGGGCAACGGTGTGTGATCAGCGCCGTGCAAGCCGATTTCGTGACCCCGGGCGGCGACCCGAGCGACCAGATCCGGATCGTCCCGCGCTAATTCACCGACAACGAACACAGTCCCGGTGACGCCCCATTCATCGAGGTCACGCAACAACTCGTCGGTAACCGCGGCGAAACGCGGCTCGACGGATTCGTCAGGCCGGTGATCCTCAAGATCAAGCGTAAAAGCGATGTTGCTCACGACAGATGCTCCATCAAACTACTTCAACTGGCCCATTTGTGGACGTGTGTCCGCAGGCGAGCGGGGCGAATCGGGTCTCAGATGCTCGAATAGCCAAGAGATGGCGACGGCGCTCAGGGCCATCATGGCGATGTCTATGGGAACCCGGTAACGGGTCAGACCGAAAGTGATCGCCGAAGCCAACATGATCGTCGGCCACATCGACAGCAGCGGTGTCAGCCTGATGCCACGCCGCCAGAACACTATTCCACCGATGATCGTCAACGGCAGCAGCGCATAGTAGAAACCCAAGCCGAACGTCGACGGTTCCTCCCAACGCCCCTCGACTTGATAATTCAACCGCAAAGAGTGGCCTGGTTTGAACAACTCGAGTGATCTGCCCATCCGAGCCACAGCCACGACTCCGAAGCGTTGCCAATTCTCGGTCGTGTACTCCAAGGCGTACTTTCGATTGAAAGAATCGCGAACGGACTCGTCGTATACGACCCGGGACTCACCGAGCAGCGTCGAACCAGGCAATTCAGCCTCGAGTTCGTCCCAGAGTTCGCGGGAATCAAAGCAGATCGTCCAAAAGCCCATGGCTTCCCCGCTCCAGGCTTCATCGCAGGAACCAGCCATCATCACCGTGCCCGGTACCGCGCTCAGGGTCACGGGATCCTCGAAGCGGAGATTGTTGTAGATCAGCCAAGGTGACAAGACGATCAACCCGGCCACGCCGCACAACACGATCTGCCGCAGTTTCTCTCGCCAGTCGACATCGGCTAACCGCCAGACAAGCGGGATAACCATGAAACCGAACAAGGCCAACGCTTCGGCCCGCGTCAAAGCCGCAATAGAAATCACCGCGCCACAGATGACGATCCGTTTAGTTGTTGGTTTCTCGACCCACGCATACCCGGCCCACAGCACGGCCACGATCAACGGCTGATAGAGGCCTTCCGACAGCAGCATCATGTCGTTGATCCACATGAGCGGGTGCAAAGCGGCGAGTACCGCAGCGATGATACCCGGTAGGTCACCGGCCAGACGGCGGACCAGCAATCCCAAAGACACGACCAGAGCCAAACCCGCCAAGGTGGAAACGAGCCGGTGGTCGGTCACTCCGTCGAGACCGACGCGCGACCAAAAGGCCAGGTAAAGGGCATATAAGGGTGGATCACCCGCGGAATCGAGGATGTGACCGTTGACTATGTACTCGCGTGGGTTGATGAACCAATGGCCTTTGCTGATCAGGTCAGCTTGGTGATGGTGGTAATAGGCATCGCCGGCGAGGGTGTAGCAATCCCCCGCCCCTGTGGTGCAAGTTGGGCGGTACCACAGGACCGCGGCGATACGTAAAAACCATCCTGCCACCCCCACGCCGACGATGATCTGAACGGCGCGCGCACCAAGAAGCTGACGAAGCCGCGCCATCATGCCGACGCCCCTTTCGGTTCTGGCTCGGGGCACGTAGGTTCGGGCTGGTCTGCAGATGGTCTCGAAGACGGGTTGAAACGGTCAAGCAGTGCACCCAGCGCAACCGCGGCCAAAAACACGAACACCACATCGGCTCCGAGTCGGTAGCGGGTTATCCCAAACGTGATCGCCGCGGTAAGAATCGACGTGCCGGCAACTGCAGCCACCGGCAACAGAGATGTACGGCGGCGCATCACCACCGCACCGTAGATCGAAGCGATCATCACCGCATAGTGACTGAACAGTCCGATATCGACATGGGAGCGAATCCGCCGCTCGAAAAACACATCGAAGTCGGCGGTTTGTTGCGGCCGGAACAGGCCAAGCACTCGCCCTACCCGAGCGGCTATCACCTTTGGTTGTTCGCTGAGGTGATCGCCGATGTAGTCGAGAGCTTTGTCGAGCTTCGCGGCTCCGATAACCGATTCGTCACCATCGGGCCATGTCGACACGCGATCTTCGGCGCTCCAGAAGCCGAGTGCCCCCCGCGAGTCTGTCTCATCACAACCGCCGCTCCAATATCCCAGCAAACTCCCGGAGTAGGTCTCGTCGCAGTTACCGAGTTCGAGTACATAACCAGGGCCGATGGCTAGAAAGGTTGGTTCGTCGAAGATGGCCAGGTTGCGGCCAACCCACGGTGCCAGCATCACCATGGCGATCAAAGCGGCTCCGGCCGTGCGGGTGACACGGGCGCGCCAGTCCAGGGCGCGGTGCAGCATGACTATCGGTGCCAGCAACAAGAAGAACAGCATGAACGGTTCGCTGCGGGTCAGGGCGCCCAACGACAGCACCAGCGTGAGTTCGGTGATTCGGCGCCACGACGGCTCGTCATAGACCCGATGGGCGAACCACAAAGCCCACGCGGCGATCGGGACATACATCGACTCCGAAAGAATCAGCGCGTCGTTCATCCACAGAGGTGGGTGCAGCGCCATGCCCACCATGCCGATGAGAGCCGTGCGTTGGTTGAACAAGCGGCGCAGAAGCATTCCCACCGGAATGACCGCAGTAGCGGATATGAATCCCCCGGCAAGGCGGTGCCAAGAAACGCTGTCCAGCCCCAGAAACGACCATATAGACAGGTAGAGCGTAAAACCGGGGGGGTGTCCAGCGGTTGGTTGGATTTCTCCGAAAAATATGTACTCGAACGGGTTAGCAAACCCATGCCCGTCCGCCAACAAGTTAGCTGTGACGTGGTAGTACACGTTGTCGTTGATCACGCCGATCGGCAGATCTCGGTACCATCGCAGGAACACAAACCAGCGTACGGCCACCGCAAACAGGAACATTCCCGCTACCAGCCAACGGAATGTACCACTATTTAATACAGTGAAACGTCTGCGCACCCGACAATACTAGTTGTGGCTGTACCGTTACGGCCTATGCACGTGACCGTTATCGGCCATAGCTGCCTGCGCATCAAGACGCGTGCAGGCACTGTGTTGATCGACCCGTGGCTATCGGGCTCGTGCTATTGGCGGTCGTGGTGGCATTTCCCGCCCAGCGCTGAACCGGACGAGGAGATGTTCAAACCTGATTGGATCTACCTCACCCATCATCACTTCGATCACTTCCACTATCCGTCGATGCGACGCATGGATCGGTCAGCCAAAGTTCTGATTCCTCGCTTCGGGGTGGATGTAATGGTCGATGAGGTGAAGAGTCCGGGCTTCGAGTCGCCCCAGGAACTGGTCCACGGGCGGGTGGTAGACCTCGGCGACGGGGTCCGGGTCGCTTCGTATCAGTACGGTTTCGACGACACGACATTCGTCGTTGCCGAAGACGACAATGTCGTGATCGACATCAACGACTGCAAGATTCGCAGGCGTTCGCTGAAGCAGATCAAAGGTGATTTCGGGCGGCCGACACTGGCTTGTAAGAGCCATTCGTTTGCGCAGTCATATCCGGTTCTGTACGAATCGGAAGATCCCGAGCAACTCAAGTTCGTGTCTCGCGACACCTATATCGACGACTTCCACGACGTGATGTCGGGTCTGCAGCCCCGATATGCGGTGCCCTTCGGATCGATGGTCGGCTTCCTGCATCCGGACAGCCAAGCGGTCAACGAACATTTGGTAACCCCGAACATGGTGGTTGACGGCGTAGCCGAGCATGGCGGCATTGAAGGCACCGACGTTGTCACCATGGCTCCGGGCGATGAGTGGGACAGCGATACGGGATTCGCCCGCTCCGATGTGGATTGGTACTCCGATCGAGATCGGCACCTTGAAGATCTGCTGAAAGTGCATGGCCCGAAAATTGCTGAGCGCACTGCCGAAGAAGAAGGCGTCGTGGCTGACTGGGAAGATTTCGAGACCTACCTCACGCAGTTCGTGCGTGAAGTGCCAAGAGTGTTCGCACGCCGTCTAGCGCCAAAGTCGTTCGTGTTTTTTGTGCCGTCCGATGAGGTCACGCCGTACTGGTGGGTCTCGTTTCGCTCTCGTTCGGTTGGCCGTTCGGTAACGCCGCCCGATGACCGTTCGGGGATAACCACGATTCCTGAAGCGGTTCTTGCCGAGGCGATCCAAGACACGATTTTGCACTTTATTCATGGTTCGATGCGCATACATACCACTCTTGAACCCGACGGAGTGCAGAGCGACCTGGGATTCTGGGGGTTGGCGATGATGTGGGAACTCGGGTACTTGCCGTTGCGGCGAAGTGGTCGTCGTCTTCGTCTGTGGACCGCTCTGTTGCGCCGTCACCGTGAGCTCATCGAGCAGATCCCGGTTGTGGTGCTGCGCAACCCCGTCGATCACCTAGCCGAGCGCTTCGGTGCCGACGTCTAGCCCTGCCGATGCTTGAACCCCCCAAAAACGCGAAGGCGAAGAAACTCCTAGACTTTTCTTGCGGAGGCCGATACGTTCGGCGTGAGTATCGCGGCCTACTTGCCGGGCGCCACAATTGACTGATCTATAAGGAAAATCAGTATGGCGCGGATCTTCTTGACGCTGGAGTTCGTACTTTTCGGCGGTTTCATGTTCACCCTTGGTATGTCGGTTTCGGCCTACACCTCTCTGCGGCTGTTCAGACGGCACCTGAGGAGATCCTCGGGCAAACCGGATGAGCACGGGGTGACTCGCGACGACATCCGCTCGGAGTTGATGCGCGATGCCTTTGCTACCGATCTGATGTGCAACGACGACACCCCTGACGATGTTGTTCGGTACCTCTACTTAGAAGCAGAGCGCAGAGCGAGGATGCGCAAGAAGGGTCTTCTCGCTGACCACGAGAACGATCTGTTCTCACCGCCTCAGCGCGATTCCGAATCGCCCTAGTAGGCGTCCATGTCCAGGAACTCGAAGGTGTCGAGAGTAATCGCGTCCTGGTCGACTGCCGGGTTGAGGTGTCGGATGATGAGATTGAGCGGCGACGGTTGAAGGCGCCTGGGAGGGCGGACACCACGCACCCGGACCGAACCGTTGAACCCGGCATAAACGGCGAAAACTCCACGATGCCAGCGAGTGGCGGAACGAATGACTCGGGTTGCATCGACATGGGCGGTGCCGCTGGTCAACGGGAAGATCTTCAGCACGACACACGCCGGTATCGGACCCGCCGATGTCCGGGTCGTGATCAGCGCAACGTCATCGGTAATGTGCAGAAAATAGCGAGTGTGCGGACAGGCCAGACGCCAGCGCAGCACGTCGGGCATGTAGTCCGTCGTCCAACCAACGACTCGGTGCCGGTCAATGGTGGCGGCGAACTCGTCGAACCCTTCGGAATCGAGAAAGCTTGGACTGATCTCGATGTGTCGAGTTCGGCGCTTACCGCGGCCAATCGGCGCGATGACCCGCACGGGCAGCGGTCCCGCCAGACGCCAGCCCATGTATTTCACCACCGCGCCAGTCGACTTCTTGTTGGTCACACCTACAACGAACGACCAGCCGCGGTCACCAGCTTCGTCGTAGATTTCGAGGCCTATGCGGCTGAAGTGGCGACTCCGCTGGTGTTCACGGTGAACCACAGCGTTCTGTGACCAAGCGCCGTCGCTACGCTCACCATCCGGGCCACGATAAATTCGGGGCATGATGGCGTAGTGGGCGACGAGAAGCGACTCACCCTCAACGTCGATGAGTTGATGCCGCTCAATGGCCCGACCCGACGGATTGTCGCGGTAGGCCCAGCGAAGGTAATCCGACGACACGAAGCGAGGGTCGGGGAGTTCGGTGTCCAACAAGGCAGTGGCGTCGTCGAGAATCGACTGATCGTCGGAGGATCCATCAATCGTCCAACCTTCGATGCCTTCGTGAACTCCTGCTCTGTCAGGCGCGTCCTCTGGTGCCGTCACGTCTCGAACAGTACCCGCCACAGACGCTGCTCAGGTACCGGCGAGGTAGCGTGAGAGAGTGCCGAATCGACGTTGGACGGAATACCTGGCTTCCCTGGGTCTGCTCGGGACTGAATTCGGCAAAGCCATCGAAGGAGTGGTTGGTGTGCCCGTTACCGCGCACAGCGCGTTTGAAGCCGCGGTCAAGGCTGCGTCGATGGCGCTTGAGGGCCGCAAGATCCAGTCAACTGTGCATGAGGACAGTTCAGCGACTCTGGGGCGCGTGGTTGAGGTTGTTCCTTCTTTCGCGCTTCCAGTGATGGCCGCCGGGCGTATCGCGGTGTGGCAGCGGCTTGGCATGGAACTCACCGAAGGCTCCTGGCAGGGGTACGGGTTTGATCGAGCCTTGGTGACAGCGCACGACGTCGGGCTTGACTCGAACCAACTCGACCGAGTCGAAGTGGGGCGTCTCACTGCCGAAGTCGAGACTTCGATAGCTGAGTTGCGGCGCTGGCTCGAGCTCCGTGATCTGGACGCCAAGGTGGAGATTGTCGATGGTGTTTTTGTGATTCGGCCGGGGTGGTCATCGCGGCTCACCTCAAGTGGAAATGGTCCCGAACTGCACAATCGACGTGTCTACCTTCATGTTGTTTCGGCTGGTATGTGGGGTCGGACGACCAGCAGAGTAGCGGGCTTGCCGCTGGCGCTTTCCTTTCCGGTCGACGAAGCGCCCGCCGAACTCAGCGTCACTGAATTCGTGATCGACGGTGAAACGGTTCGAGCCCGTCTGTCGATATCCGATCTGGTTATTCCGGTTGATCTTCGTGAAGTGTTGGCTGCCGCCAGCGCTGAAGGGGCAGGGGCTGCTGCGGCGTTGTTGGCGCTGCTGACAAATGCCCGCTCATGAAGAACTGGGTTCTCCTGGGGGCACTGGTTCTGCTTGCAGGCGCAGTGGTTTTGGTGAGTGCAATGGGCGGTACCGATGACGTTGTGGTCGCTCCCGTGGTGCCTGTTGAGACGACGACGTCCACAACCACAACCACCACAACAACCACTACGACCACGACGGTGCCTCCACCACGCACGGCGATACTCGCCTTCACCGGCGATCTTCTGGCTCACGGCCCTGTTCAGTCCGCTGCGGCCGCGTATGCCACAGCCAATCCTGGTGCCGGCTCCGAAGTTGGATCCGGCTACGACTTCGGGCCGATGTTCGACGAGGTCAGCCCCATTATTTCGACGGTCGACCTGGCGATTTGCCACATTGAGACGCCACTCTCGCGAGACGACACAGCGCTTAGTGGTTTTCCGCTTTTCAATGCGCCGCGCAACTTGGCTGTTGCCGCCCGTCAGGCTGGCTACGACGGTTGCAGCACTGCCTCGAACCACTCGTTCGACAAGAACGTTGCCGGAGTTTTCTCGACGATCGAAGTGATCGAGGCCGCTGGCTTGAGGCAGGCCGGGATGGCTCGTTCGCATCTCGAAGACCTTGCCCCGGTGATTTATAAGGCGAACGGGATTGCGGTCGCCCACATCTCGGCCACCTACTCGCTCAACGGGCTGGTACTCCCGTCCAATCAGCCGTTTCTGGTCGACCCGATCGACCCGGCGGCCATCATTTTCGAAGCTCGGGCGGCGAAAGACGCCGGTGCAGAATTCGTGATCGTCAGTCTGCAGTGGGGAAACGAATATCAGAGCGCCCCGTCTGAGGCTCAGGTTCAATGGTTAAATGCGATACTGCCGAGCGATGAGGTTGACTTGATCATCGGTCATCACGTGCATGTGGTTCAGCCCGTTGACCGCCTCGGTGATGAGTACGTTGTCTTCGGTCTCGGCAATTTCTTGTCGAATCAGTCAGCGAATTGCTGTCCTACAGAAACCCAGGACGGGATGATCGCGCTGGTCGCTTTGTTGGAAGGACCTGACGGCAGGATCAAAGCGACCGGTGTGGAGTATGTGCCTACCTGGGTTGACCGTCAGGCCGGTTACGTGATCCGCAACGCTTTGGATCTGTCCGCGCGTGACGGCCGGGATTTGACCGAGACCTTGACCGCATCTGCGGCCCGCACCGCCGCGGTTGTCGAGAGCCGTCTCGACGAATCCGACGGCTTCGGTGTTGCCTACTGGACATCTCCGGATGCCGGTAGTTCAGTGGCCGCTTTCAACTTCTTCTCGCGACCTTGGAGGGCGCTCCCGTGATCGGTTTCATTGCTTATGTGTGGTTGGGCTTGGTGCTGGGCGTGTCGTTCTTGGCGACACCGGTCAAGTTCAGGGCCAAGTCCTTGACCCGACCGGTCGCCTTGGATGTGGGCCGCACGACGTTCCACGCCTTCGGGAAACTCGAATGGCTCCTCAGCGTGGCCTTGGTGGTGATCACCGTTGCGGTCCGTGATTCGCTGAAGCCGGTCGACTGGTTCTTGATTGCGCTTGTGCTGGTCATCGTGGTCGGTCAAACCCTGTGGCTGATTCCACGGCTTGATGTCAGGGTTCAGGCGATCATCGACGGCGAGGTGCTACCCCGTTCACATCTGCACAGCGTCTATGCCGGTGCCGAGTTCGCCAAAGCCCTGGCGCTGCTACTGCTAGGCGCCTGGACCGCCGGACACGTCTGATCCCAACAATCCCCCGACCGGTGTGTGCGCGAGGGGGTGTGATGCGACACCACTCATGGGAGCGTGAGCCGGACGTTGTTGTTCTGTGCATCCGTGGAGTCCAACAACGCATTGGTCGCGTCGAGTTGGCCTTCAGTAGCAGCGCGATCAGTCCATGGCATCGCTGCGGTCCATCTCCATGCGTGCACCATGACCGCTACGTATGCGTCGATGTCTCCATCGGAGGTCGAGACGCGACGCAGTGCGGAGATGTACTCGTTGCGATACACGCTTGGGATCACGATCCGGGCGTCGCCAACGGCGGACAGCTCCGCGTTCATCATTACCCGGGCCACTCTCCCGTTCCCGTCGGTGAATGGGTGGACCTCCGACACCACGAGCATCACATACAAGGCCCTCGCAATCCCTGGATCGAAGCGCTCGAGCCCAGCGAGACCCTTCCGAAGCGTCCCCTCGACCAGTTGAGGCGCAACGAACTGGTAGACGCCCACCTGGTTCGGCTTGCTCTTCCATTCCCCTGGGGTCTTGTGAGCTCTGCTGGCGAGGATGGTCTGATGTCTAGCCTGTAGACAACTGATCAGCTCGTCGGCGTCGGTCGACGTGGCAGCACGTCCGACGGGGTCGACGACACAGTGGTAGCTGCCGAGAATGTCATGGCCGTCCTCGGGCCGGTCAGCAGGAGGGACCCGGGTTTCGATGATGGTCCTTGCCTCTTCGATTGTGAACTCGGTGCCCTCGATGTAGTTCGAGAAGTAGCTCTCATAGAACGGGAGCTCGCCCAAGTCATCGGACACAGGCAGGTGACGGGGCACTCCATCCGGCAGCGACATGAGCGCATCGCCAACGGACTCGAACAACTTGATCCGTCGCTCATCCCACGCAGTTCCGGCGGTGAACGCAGTGAACATCTCGCCTGCATCTCGTCTTGGAGGTTCGAGCCCTTGGAGCTGATCGAACAGCGCGTCCACGATCTCGACGTCATGATCGCTGCGGAACGTCTCGGCGAGTTCGTGGCACTCAGAGCGGAGTCGTTCAGTTCGTTCTGGACCCCAGGCGATCGCCTTACCTGCCAACCAATCCTCAAGCTCTGCGCGAGACAGCGTACGCGGAACATAGCCGCGGCGACCTCGCGTGATCACGAGATTGTCGAGCAGGGTGCGCGCTGCGCTCGCCATCCTAAGGCCCTCGGGCCAGACCGAGTCTGCGATCGGCGTGTCGATCGCGTGACCAGGTCGGATCCGGATCTCCAGACCGGGGAGCGAGACTCTCTTTCGCTGCGTTCTTGCCGCGACGAAAAGCGTTCCATTGGAAATCCGACCCCCTTCGGCAGCGGAACGATCAACAATGACGGCTGCGGGAAGGAGCTTGGCCAAGATCCGCCATGGGTGCGCCCGCACGATCTCCGCTGGCTCGCTCGCCATGTCTGTCGTGTAGATCTTCGGCGCGAGCCTGCGGATCCGACCCTCACGCACTGCCTTCGACAAGGTCGTGCTCCCGGCCATGTCGTCGAAGAAGACAGTCCGTGGACCGGTCGGCCAGCTCACTCGTCCAGCGCGTGCCATACCTGTACGGTATCGACCGTTAACGCCGCGCAGTGAAAGAATTAACTGTTAATTCGATTCTCACGCAGCCGTTTCAACGCTGAGAGAGCACGAGACGTAAGAAATAGTCGCTAATTGCTGCCCTTGCCAACCTAAGGGAGCCTTCTGACCAGGGGGTTTTCATGGTGTCAGAGGGGGTGTGCGCGAGGGGTGTGATGCGACATCACAGGTGTGCGCGAGGGGGGACTTGAACCCCCACGTCCTTTCGGACACAGGCACCTGAAGCCTGCGCGTCTGCCAATTCCGCCACTCGCGCGTGGCCGCACACCGCAGTGAACGTGCCCCGATCCTAGCGCGACTGGGTTTGGATCCGGTTTGCCACCAGATCGCGATTTGAACTGTCGCGGTGGGGGCTACTCTCTGAGTGTGGGCCTACGGTCAGTTGAACGTCGTCTTGAACGGTTGGTGGGAGGCACCGTTGGTCGTATCTTGCGCGGCGGGGTCCGACCGGTAGAGGTCGGGCACAAGATAGTGCGCGAGATGGGCGATGCCCGCAGTGTCGGAGTGCGGGGCCAGCCAGTTGTGCCCAACCATTTTCGGGTGACGCTGTCGACTCAAGACTTGGAGCGCTTCGCGGAAGTCAAAGATTCGCTGGCCAAAGAGCTGTGTGAAGTGGCCCGTGACCATGCCCGTGACGAGGGCTGGACGTTCATGGGGCCGGTTCGGGTGGAGTTGTCGAGCGATCAGCGGCTGCGCAGCGGGACTATCGGAGTGCTCGCCCGCATGAAAGAAGGCAACGACACCGTTGGTTTGCTGCACTTGCCGACAGGCGAACAAGTCGCGCTCGGTGAGCACCTCGTCACCTTGGGCCGTCTACCCGAGTGCACGATCTCGTTCGACGACCCCAACGTCAGCCGTGAACACGCCACGATTCGGCCTGACGGCAACGGATTTCTTCTCGTAGACAACGGCTCGACCAACCAAACTCTGGTGAACGGTGCTCCTGTGGTTTCGCACCGGCTCGTCGACGGCGACCGGATTGAGTTGGGCGCCATGGTGATCGAGTTCCGGTCTGGTTGAACATCTGCTTTCGTGTCATTGGCGGGAGGTAACCTCAAAGAACCGTGTCGGAACAATCGCTCGTCTTACTTCGGCTTTGCTTGTTGGCTCTCGTCTACTTGGTGTTTCTGCGCGTGCTGCGGGCCGTATGGGTTGAACTCAGAGCCGAACAGGGTCTTACTGTCTCCAGGGTTGCCAGAGGTGCCAGGATTTCCAGAGGTACCAAGGGTGCCGAGACCACCAACAGGGCAAGGGGCGCGGCGAGTGGGGAAGCACTGGGTCGAGAAGCACTGGGTCGAGAAGCACCGACGCGTCGGTCAGCACAACGAGCCAGCGAGTTGCTGTTGGTAGCACCGATTGCGCTTGCGGGCAGAAAGTTTCTGCTCAGCGCGGAGACCACGCTGGGCCGAGCGCCGGGATGTGGCGTCCAAATCGACGATGTTCGGGTGTCGAAGCTGCATGCCCGCCTCTTTTTTGATGATGGGGCGTGGTATCTGGAGGATCTAGGCTCGACCAACGGCACGGAACTAGACGGAGAGGCAGTCGTCGGCCCCACACGAATCAAACGAGGCGCTCGAATTCAGATAACTGAAATAGAGATGGTTCTGACATGACCACGTTGGCTTGGGGCGCGGTAACCGACACGGGCCGTCTTCGCGATGTCAACCAAGACGGCGTCTTTGTAGCCGACGACGTCTTTGTAGTGGCCGACGGCATGGGGGGTCATCGTGGCGGCGAGGTCGCTTCAGCCATCGTTGTCGAAGAGATGGCCAAAATCACGACCGTCAGCAGTACCGATGAGCTGATCGAGATGGTGCAGCGGGCCAACCGCGAGGTTCTGGACCGTGCCCGATCCGATCCGTCGCTCTACGGGATGGGAACCACGATGGTGGCGCTCGTGGCTATGACCGACGCTGATTCCGAGCGGCTCTGTGTCGCCAATGTTGGCGATAGCCGCCTGTATGTACGCACAAAAGATGAGATGTTGCAACTGACCGACGATCACAGCCTCGTTGAAGGCATGGTGCGCGATGGTTGGATCTCCCCAGAAGAGGCGATGGTCCACCCACAGCGCAACGTCGTCACGCGTGCGCTAGGCGTTGAAGACGAGCTGCTGGTCGACGCTTGGGAACTCCTAGCGGTAACCGGCGACCGTTATCTGTTGTGCAGCGACGGTCTGACCAACGAACTCAGCGATGCAGAGATCCTGGGAATCCTCGACGAAACAGACGTTCCCGCAGAAGCGGCGTCGTCCCTTGTGCAAGCTGCCTGTACCGCCGGTGGGCGAGACAACGTGACCGTCGTTGTTGTGGATGTGGTCGATACGGAATCCACCGAACCCGACCCACCCGCTGACCGGGTAGTGGCAACCCATAAGGCTGTGCCGGACAACGTCGATGTGGACGCGACCGACGAAGCGACAACCGACGAGTCGGAGCCTGGTGAGGCGGAGTCCGACGAAGAGATGCCCGACGAGGAAGCCGAGTCGACAGAGGCAGAAGAATCTGGATCACTGCTCGATTCGCTGTCGTGGCGCTCTTTCATTGACTGGCGCTCCTTTGGGACCTGGCCGATCAGCTGGTTTGTGGCCTTAGCGCTCATCGTGCTGGTGGTGCTGTTAGTGCTATTAGCGTTACTGTGACCGCGGCTGAACTGCCGTCAACACCTCTGCCGGTGACCAACCTCCGGCCCCGCCGGGTCGAGTTGGGCTTGGTCGTGATGGTCTCGATAGTGGTTGTCGCGGCGTACGGGCTTGCCAGCCTTGGCCGCAACGCCGAACTTCCAGCCGACATCAGACCATTCTTGGCCGGAACTCTGGGGCTGTTCTTCTTCATTCATTTTGCGGTTCGCCGCCTGGCTTTCGCGGCCGATCCCGTGTTGGTTCCGACTGCTCTGCTGCTCAACGGAATCGGTTATGTGATGATCGCCCGGCTCGGCTCCGATGTCGAAGGCGGCGGAGACCTCGCAGGTCTCCAGTCGCTATGGACCGGGGTTGGGGTGATGGCTTTTCTCACCACCTTGGTGCTTGTGCCAAAGGCCAGGGCTTTGGCGGGTTACCGCTACCTGTTGGGGCTGGCGGGGATCTTGTTGTTGGCTTTGCCGCTGGTACCGGGGATCGGTGTCAATATTCGCGGCGCCCGAATATGGGTGAGTCTGGGACCGGTGAACTTCCAGCCGGGCGAGTTCGCCAAGATCGCCTTAGCAATATTCTTTGCCGGTTATCTGGTCGAGTCGCGGGAACTGATTCGCAATCGGATCGAGTTGCGTGACCTGGCTCCGATCGGAGTTGCTTGGGCAGCTTCGGTGGGGATCATGGTGTTCGAACGCGATCTGGGTTCGTCGTTGCTGTTCTTTGCACTGTTTGTGGTGTTGATGTGGGTAGCTACCGAACGGTCGTCGTTTCTGGCGTTGGGTGTGTTCTTGTTCGGGGGCGGAGCGATTGTGGCTTGGCGGCTGTTCGACCATGTCCAGTTGCGCATTGACGCCTGGCTCGATCCTTTCGCAGATTTCTCTGGCGGCGGCTATCAGATTGCGCAGGCGTCGTTTTCATTGGCAGAAGGAGGATTGACCGGCACCGGGCTGGGTCGAGGCGACCCCGATCGCGTGCCGATCGCCGAGTCAGATTTCATTTTTTCGGCCATCGGTGAGGAAATGGGTCTGGCGGGATCGACCGCGATTCTGATGGCTTTTTTGGTGATGGTCGGTTCGGGACTGCGGATCGCCATCCGGGCGACTCGGCCCTTTGAGAAGTTGCTGGCGGTCGGACTCACGACTTTGATCGGGCTTCAAGCGTTCATCATCATCGGAGGCGTGATCCGACTGGTGCCGCTCACCGGTATCACCTTGCCGTTCGTCAGCTATGGGGGTTCTGCTCTCGTAACCAACTACATAGTGCTGGCCCTGCTGATTCGGCTGTCGCATGAGCAACGCGCCGGTCAACCGGGGGTTGTGCGGTGAACCGCCGGATCCGCCAGCTCGGTATCGGCATGCTGGTGCTGTATGTGCTGCTTTTTGGGCAGTTGAATCGCGTTCAGTTCGTGAAGGCTCAGGACTTGCGTGAAGACCCGCTGAATGTGCGGCCCCTGTTGAGAGAGTTCGGCCGGGCCAGGGGCCAGATCTTGTCCGCAGACGGTGTCCTGCTAGCCCATTCAGTTGCGACAACTCCTGATTCTGACATTGATTTCGTGCGGGAATATCCAACCGCCGAGCGCTACGCCCACATCGTTGGTTTTCAGTCTTTCAATCAGGGTGCGTTCGGTCTGGAGCGCTCGTTCAACGATGAGCTGGCAGGTGAACGGTTCGAACAACAATTTCAGTCGCCAGCCGATCTGTTCCGCGATCGAGACAGCACCGGCACCCTCGTGTTGACGCTTCGCGACGATGTGCAGCAGGCAGCGGCGACTGCGCTGGGTAGACGTCGCGGGTCGGTGGTCGCTCTCAAACCCTCCACAGGTGAGATCGTGGCCATGTGGACCTACCCGAGTTTCGATCCGAATCCGCTGAGCGGGCTCAACGGCACCCTGGTCAACAACGCCTACGAGGCCTTGCGCAATGACCCTGATGAGCCGCTTCTGGCCAAGTCTTTTCGTGAAGTGTTCTTTCCAGGCTCAACGTTCAAGCTCGTCACTGCGGCGGCTGGGGTAGAGAGCGGGTTGGTCTCGCCGAGCACTCCCGTATTTGCAGAAAGTGATGAGTATCGACCGTTGCCTTCAGGCACGCCGATAAAGAACTTTGCGGATGCCTCGTGCGGCGGCGACCTTCGTGAAGTTCTGCGAGTGTCGTGCAACACGGCGTTCGCCGAGATGGGCGCGGAATGGATCGGACCCGAGATTATGGTCAAGACCGCGGAGAACTTCGGTTTCAACGATCAGTTGCCCTTTGATGTGCCCGGTGCGGTTGCCTCGCGGTTTCCCGACGACTACGGCACATTGTTGGCCGACGTTCAGTACTACCGAATGGCCGCACCCGCTCGAGCACAGGGTTCGACGAACGACACCAGCGAAGCCGAGAGCGGGGTGGCCCCAACTCTGCCGACCCTGCCGAACGGCGAAACACCCATACATGAAGGATCGGCGATCCTGGCTCAGACAGCAATCGGCCAGAACGATGTAGCTGCAACTCCACTGCAGATGGCAATGATCGCTGCGGCAATCGCCAACAACGGTGTGTTGATGGTCCCTCATGTGGTAGCGGAGATCAGAGCAGCCGACGGAACCGCTTACAGCACCGTTACACCCGACGTGTGGCGACTCGCCACCTCACCAGGCGTGGCCGAGATCTTGCGAGAAGCGATGGTTCATGTTGCCACTAGCGGAACGGCACGGAACCTGCAGGTCCCTGGTTTGGTCGTAGGCGGGAAAACCGGCACTGCCCAGCTCGGCACCGACCCCCCGAACTCCCACGCCTGGATTGTCGGCTTCGCCGGTCTCCCCGACAGCCCGCCTGAATTGGCGATCGCGGTGATTGTCGAAGCACAACCCGGAGCAAACGAACAAACGGGCGGTCGCGTGGCCGCGCCGATCGCCAAAGCGGTGATCGAAGCCGCTTTCCAAGTCCAGTCCGAAGCCGAGTTGGAATAGCCGTTTGACGCCGATTTTGCGGGCCGCGACCGTACAACGGTCAACGGTGCCGCTCATGTAGACTGCGGGGCTATGTCTGATGGTCGGCCAACGGTCTTCAATGGCCGCTACGAACTGCTGCGCCATATTGCGCGTGGTGGGATGGCCGACGTTTATCTCGCTCGCGACGAATTGCTGAGCCGCGAGGTCGCCCTGAAGGTTCTGTTCCCCGAGTTCGCCAACGACCCGAACTTCGTTGAGAGGTTCCGCCGTGAAGCACAGGCTGCCGCGAATCTCAACCATCCCAACATCGTCGGGATCTATGACTGGGGCCAGGAGAGAGGCACCTACTACATAGTCATGGAGCATGTGGCGGGTCGAACCATGGCCGATGTTGTGCGCTCCTCCGGGCCAGTACCGGCGCAGCGTGCCGCGCAGATCGCCTCTGACGTCGCCGCGGCTCTCTCAACCGCACATCAGGCGGGCCTCGTCCATCGTGATGTCAAGCTGGGCAACATTTTGATCTCAGACAACGGGGATGTGAAAGTCGCCGATTTCGGTATCGCCACCGCTCTGGCAGGTCGCACCGAGGCGGGGCTTACCCAACACGGGTCTGTGATGGGTACGGCCACCTATTTTTCTCCGGAGCAGGCGCAGGGAAAGTCGGTTGACGGTCGCAGTGATCTCTACTCACTGGGTGTGGTGCTGTACGAGATGCTCGCGGGAGAACCTCCGTTCGTGGCCGAAACCCCGATAGCGGTCGCTTACAAGCATGTTCAGGAGAAACCCCAGTCGCTGATTGAGCGTGGTGTGCCGGTTTCGTCGGCGCTCAACGCCATCACCATGAAACTGTTGGCCAAGAATCCCTTGAACCGTTATCCCACCGCTGAGGATCTGAGCTCTGACCTGCGTCGTTATCTGAGCGGCACGACCGATGTTCCCGGACGCGCTGGTGCGGGGGGTGCTGGAGCTCCCGCACCGAGCACCGCGGCGCCGTCGGCTGGAAGACCTCCCGCGTCTGGGCGCCCGGCAGCACCAGCGGCTGGAGCCCAACGGCCGGCAGCTCCACCGGCTCGTGCTGCTGTTCCGGTTCAGCAGGCTTCGGTCCCAGCCGACCCACGCGGTGGCTCGATGTATGGCCAGGGTGGCTATTACTCCGATGCTCCCGAATTGCGTCGCAAAGATGACTGGAAGCGAACAGGCGGGCTCTTGATCGGGCTGTGTTTTCTGGTTTTGATCTTGGGCTATCTGATCGTCGCCTTTGTGGACCAAGTCAACGACGACGGTGAGGGCGGTACAACCGTTCCCGTTGAGTTGATTGCGCTCCCTTCCGTGGCCGGGAAGAGTGTGTCAGATGCCGAACGGGAATTGCTGGGGCTCGGCCTTCAGGTCACGATTGTCGAGCGCACAAACGAGACCATTCCGAGAGGTGAAGTGGTCCAGCAGAGTCCCGTGGCCGGTCAGAAAGTAGACCCCGGATCTGAAGTCACATTGTACGTGAGTGCGGGTGTACCCGATCAGGTTCCCAATGTCATCGGCATGGACCAGAATTCGGCTCTCAACATGTTGGAGTCGTTGGGTTACAGCGTCACCGTTGAGTTTGTGTCCGATGTCCGAGAGTTCGGCGAGATTGTTACTCAGCTTCCTGCTCCAGGGACCGAACTGTCGGCGGGCGGCTCGGTAGTCATTACGATTTCGTCGGGTCCGGAGAAAGTTCCTGTGCCTGAACTCGAATCCGCCACGCTCAACACGGCCTTCGAAGCACTGCTTTCGGCTGAATTCAGGGTTACCCCCGAGAACATTGAGGAAGCCTCCGAGACGATTGAGGAAGGCCTGGTGATTCGCACCGATCCGCCGTCGGGCAGCCTGCAGGACAAAGGCTCGTGGGTGACGATTGTCATCTCAACGGGCTTCCCGACCGTTCAGGTGCCGGGCGTGGTAGACCTCTTTGCCGATAGCGCCGAACAGACGCTGCGCCAAGTGCGTCTCGAAGTCGAGATCGTCTTAGTTCCCGTTCCAATAGGCAATGCTTCTGTTGGCCGGGTCATCACCCAGAACCCGGCACCTTTCGAAGAAGTCCTACTCGACACCGTCGTTGTGATCGAAGTTGGTGAAGCGTCCGACGACCCGATATCGACAACCACTACTACCACCACCTCAACGACCATCGCGCCCGAGTCGGATGACGGCTAGCTCTAGCTGCAGCGGGTCAGATAGTTCTTGACGAGGTCGTGCCCAGAGTTGGTCAATACCGATTCGGGATGGAACTGCACGCCCTCAATGTCGAGTTGGCGATGTCGCAAGCCCATCACCAGTCCGTCTTCTGTTTCGGCGGTGATCTCGAGGGATTCGGGTATGGAGTCGCGTTCAACAATGAGTGAGTGGTAGCGAGTTGCTTCAAGCGGGTTCGGCAGACCCTCGAAGAGTCCAGAGTTCGTGTGGCGAATAAACGAAGTCTTGCCGTGCATGACCTGGGGTGCTCGCACGACTCTGCCACCAAAAACTTGGCCCAGGCATTGCATCCCAAGGCACACCCCGAAGACCGGCGGCGAACCTTGGAGTTCTGCGAGCACATCAAGTGAGATCCCCGAATCATCGGGTGTGCCCGGACCTGGTGAGATGAGAATCCCATCGGGGTTCATCTCGCGGATGCCGTCGATGTCGATGGCGTCGTGGCGGCGCACGACAGGTTCGGCCCCGAGTTCTCCGAGGTATTGCACGAGGATGTAGACGAAGGAGTCGTAGTTGTCTATGACGAGGACCGTGGGCTTCACGCCCGCCACGTTACTGCTCACCAATTTCCATGGCCTCCAATATGTGAATGGCGATGTCGGCGACTTGTACCTCTTCGGGTTCTTTGCCGACGGCCTTCACGCCGTCATCCATCATGATGTAGCAGAACGGGCAGGCCGTAGCTACACGGCTGGCACCGGTGTCGACCAACTCCTGGGCCCGGACATCGTTGACCTTCTCACCGATGGTTTCTTCCATCCACATCCGAGCCCCGCCCGCTCCGCAGCACATTCCCTTGGTCCCGTTTCGTTGAGCTTCGACAACCTCGATGCCGCCGAGCTTGCCCAGCACTTTGCGGGGTGCCAAGTAGACGTCGTTGTGGCGGCCCAGGTAGCACGAGTCGTGGTAGACGACCCGTTCCTCAAGCCGCGCGTCGCTCAGATCGAGCCGTCCCTGATCAACTAGCCATTCGAGGAACTGGCTGTGGTGCACAACCTCGTAGTGGCCGCCGAGTTGGGGGTATTCGTTTGCCAAGGTGTTGAAGCAGTGGGGGCACTGGGTGATGATTTTCTTTACACCCATGGCGTTCAGAGTTTCGATGTTCTGGCTGGCGAGCATCTGGAAGAGGTACTCGTTACCCGAACGGCGAGCCGAATCTCCGGTGCAGTTCTCTGCCGGGCCGAGGATCGCAAAATCAACCTCGGCACGTTGCATGAGCTGCGCCATCGCCTGCGTGACCTTTTTGTTCTTGTCGTCAAAGGAGCCTGCGCAACCAACCCAGTAGAGATACTCGGCGGTCAGCGGATCCTCACCGGAAATGACATTGAGACCCTCCAAGTTGCGAGCCCAATCGGCCCGCTCGCTCTGGCTCATACCCCAAGGATTCGCCGAGTTCTCCATCGAGCGGAACGCCTGGCCGAGCTCAGAGGGGAAATCCGACTCCATCAAGGTCAGGTAACGTCGCATGTCCAGGATCTTGTCGAGGATTTCGATGTTGACCGGGCAGATCTCGTCGCATGCTTTGCACGATGTGCAGCTCCAGAGTTCGTCGTTGGTGATGCGATCAAACATCCAGTTGGCAGGGACGCTTATCTCGGTGTCGATCCCCATTGGCGGTGACACTTCCGGATTGCCGGTACGGGCCATGACTTCACCGGTTTTCAAGACGATCTCGCGGGGATCGAGCGGCTTTCCGGTGGCGTGCGCAGGGCAGACCGAGGTACAACGGCCGCACATGGTGCAGGCATCAGTGTCGAGAAGTTGCTTCCAGGTGAAGTCCTCAATGACTGATGCACCGAAGGTTTCGAGTTCGGTGTCGCCCTCGACAAGGTTGGGCATCGCCTTCATCGCTCCCTTGGGGCGATCCTTATCGCTGAGATACATGTTGAGCGGCGATGTGAACATGTGACGCAGCATCGTGGTTGGCAGGATCACCAAGAAGGCGATGAAGCTCACCACATGGGCGATCCACCACCCTTGATGCCAGCCGGCGATGTTGTTGTTGTCTTCAACGAGCGTTGCCAGCGGGTAGCCGATGAAACTCCATTTTTCGAAGTCAGGAGTGCCATCGATGGCGATGCGAAACATCTCGGCCCCGAAACCAGTGATCCCTATTGCCGCGAACACTCCGAGGATCACCATGTGTTCAGGCTTGCTTTTGATGCGAATGCGGTAAGGACGCCAGTTCCACGGTCCGTAGCGCCGCACGATCGCCCAGCCGATACCGATCAGGAATATCGCGCCGGCAGCGTCGCCGACGAAAGAGTAAGCCCGGTAAACGTCCCCGTGCAGGAACTTCGTACTCTCCGGCACCTGATGGTTGATCTCGAGCACGGTGGTAACGCCGAGCAGCACCAAAAAGCCGAAGTAGATCATTGAGTGCATGATTCCCGCGCCCGGTTCGCGCAGCAGCGTTCGCATATAGACACCGGCTCGGAAGTCAGCCATACGTCGCGGGGCGTTCTTAACGGTGGTTCGACGGTTGTCTGGTCGGCCGCGTTCCCAGTTCTTTACCCGCATGGCGAACATGTAGGCGCCGTAGACGAGCAGTATTGGGATGATTGAGTAGAAGCTGAGCTTCAAGGCGGTGGGAACGTTGCCGAAGACTTCACGCTGCACGACGCTGTCGTCGTGCCAGTTCGTGTAGCTCGGCACGATGCCCGAGACGAGCGTGAAAAGCGCGATCGCCAGACCAAGGCCGATGACGAGTTGATGGGGTTTGAGGCGCGGTTTCATGTTGTCGAGACGATACCTCCCCGGAGAGGCCGAATCAGTAACGGGTGCCTGCATTGATTGTCTGACTTCTTCATGTCGGCGTAACAGTGCCGAAACCAGTCACTCCTAACTTCACGCACGGGCTGCTAGCACGCACAACCCGACGGTGCATCAAGCACCGCAACGCACCAAGCAGAGCATCACGAACAAGGGGATACGAACCATGCACAAGACAACGAAGCGAGCGATGTTGATCGTCGGCTCCGGCGCCATAGCACTGCTGTGGGCCGGCCCAGCCTCAGCTCAGGATTCAGACGCGGCTGCAGCAGCCGTTCAACAAGTGATGGACAACCTCTGGTTGGTTATCGCCGGGTGTCTGGTGTTCTTGATGCAAGCCGGCTTCGCCTTCGTGGAAGCAGGTCTCACCCGAGCTAAGAACCTGGCCAACATCATGGCCAAGAACCTCGCCGACATGGCGGTCGGTACGGTGGCCTTCTTCATCATCGGCTACTCGGTTGCCTTCGGTGACGGCGGTGACTGGTGGGGCGGACTCGGCGATTTCTTCTTCAACGAAAGCGCGGACCCCTCTGTGTTGAATGAAGGCGGTGGCCTCACCGACAACGTCACCCCCGCAGCGAGTTTCTTCTTCCAAGTGGTATTCGCCGCCACGGCGGTGACGATCGCCTCGGGGGCCATGGCAGAGCGCACCAAGTTCGTGACCTACCTGTTGTTCTCGGCGGCAATGACCGCGATCATCTACCCGGTTGTCGTTCACTGGACCTGGGGCGGAGGCCTCATCGCCCAAATGAGCATCGGCGACGCCGTCTACTCTGACTTCGCAGGCTCAACGATCGTTCATTTGACCGGAGGCGTAGCGGCGCTGGTCGGGGCCGCGATGCTCGGACCCCGAGTCGGCAAGTACGGCCCTGACGGCTCCCCCCGGGCGATTCCCGGCCACAACATCGGCTACGCCGTAATCGGTGTATTCATCTTGTGGTTCGGTTGGTTCGGTTTCAACGCCGGATCGGAGCTTGCCGCTGACAACCTCGTGCCGTTTCTGGCACTCAACACACTGATCGCTGCCTCGGCCGGCGTGATCGGTGCAACCGCGGTCATTTGGAAAATTACCGGCACACCCGATGTGGCGATCGCAGGTAACGGCGCGCTCGCCGGGTTGGTTTCGATCACCGCCCCGGTTGGTGCGGTAGAGCCTTGGGCAGCACTTGTTATTGGCTTTATCGGAGGCTTGATCGTGGTGTTCGCGGTGCTTGGGATTGATCGGATTCGTGTCGATGATCCAGTGGGAGCTATCGCGGTGCACGGCGTGTGCGGCATTTGGGGCACACTGTCGATCGGCCTCTTCGCCCGCTACGACGACGCCTTCTTGGGCCGAGAGCACGCAGGTCTGTTCTACGGTGGTGGTATCGAGCAGTTGTTGATGCAAGCGGTGACGGTCCTTGTGGTCGCTGCATGGGTCGGGATCACCTGCTACATCCTGTTCTACACCTTGAAGAAGACGATCGGCCTGCGCGTCGACGCCGACGAGGAGTTCGAGGGCCTAGACGTTGCCGAGCACGGCACTTCCGGTTACGGCGTGGAAACCGCGGTTGTCGCCTAGTTCCGCTTCCCTGCACCTTGGTAGAATAGTGTCAAGGTAGCGTGCAGAGTGACGACAAGGTATCTATGATTAAAGTACGACCTAGCCCCAGGAGAATCCCATGGTAGACACACCGAAGGCGATGACTTTGCGGCTTCCCCCTGACCAGGCTGAAGCCTTGGAGGTGGTTGCTGAAGTCGATGGTGTGAGCGTGTCCGAGGCCGTGCGAGATGCCATTGAGAACCACATCGAGAGCCGCCGGGCTGACGATGGGTTCCAAGAACGGCTGGTCGCGTCAATGGCACGCTATCGACGGATCCTCGAACGCTTGGCTGAATAGGGCGCGTGAATTACCTCGGGCTTGATGACATCGTCATGATTGCAGCAGCGGTCTTAGGCATTGAGCCCGAGGTGCTTCGCCGAACAAGCTGTATCAATAATGCGGATTCAGCGGTCCACGCGCCCGCGGCCACGTTCGGGGGAGTCGAATTCCACCCTGGACTCGCCCGAAAGATCGGGGTGATGGGATACAGGCTCGTGCGGAACCATCCATTCCCAGACGGAAACAAGAGGGTGGCGTTTCTAGCGATGGTCGAGATGGCCGAACGCAACAATACCCAGTGGACCGAGCCACCAGACGACCCCGAAGGCAACGAGACAGTCGAGATGATGTTGGCCGCAGCAGCGGAAACTGTCGATGAAGCTGGTTTTGTCGCCTGGGTTGGCACCCGTGTTTATTCGCCGGCGGTGAGGGCTCGGTCGAGGGGGTGAGCCTGGTCGACGGGGCGCATGTCGTCGCCGATCACGTAGTGCAGAGGGACCCCAGTGGGGATGTTGAGTTCGATGATCTCGTCGTCACCGATGTTGTCGAGGTGTTTGACGAGGGCTCGTAGTGAGTTGCCATGGGCTGCCACCATGATGTTGCGCCCCGAGCGCAGGTCGGGCACCAGCGAGTCGTACCAGTAGGGCAGCAGCCGATCGACGACATCGGCAAGGCACTCGGTGGCGGGCATGAGTTCTGGCGCGAGGTCGGCGTAAGCGGCCGATTTTGCTGGGTTGAACTTGTTGTCTGCGCTGATTGGTGGGGGTGGTGTGTCGTAGCTTCGTCGCCAGAGGCGGAGTTGTTCGGTTCCGTGTATCTCGCCGACCTGGGTCTTGTCGAGTCCGGTCAGGTTGCCGTAGTGGCGTTCGTTGAGCCGCCAGTGCCGACGAACGGGAATCCAGCGGCGGTCAAGCCCGGCGAGAATGATCTCAGCGGTCTCGATGGCTCGTTGCAGCAGAGATGTGTGGAGTATGTCTGGCAACAGGTTTGCCTCGGCCAGCAGCGGCACGGCGTCGCGGGCTTCTTGTCGCCCTATTTCCATCAGCGGGGAGTCATGCCAGCCGGTGAAGAGGTTGAGATCATTCCATTCGGAACGCCCGTGGCGCACCAGAATCAGGTTGTACATCCCGTTGACGCTACTGTGCTTTTTGCCGGGCATAGCCGGAGCCCTGTGAGTCCTCGCTCTGTGGTTGTTCGTCGGTGCCGGTATCGCGAGAAAGTTGATAACAATACACTCAACTTTTCGGTGTAAACAGTTTCAAATACTGTTAGACTTGATTCTAGCAAGATTCACAAACAAGACCCTGACGGTTTCCGCGGATCTGCGGTGCCGTCCGCAGCGAAAGTAGAGCACAAAATGCCCAAAGCCGTAGGTATCGATCTCGGCACCACCAACTCCGTCGTCTCCGTGCTGGAAGGCGGCGACCCAGTCGTCATCCCCAACGCAGAAGGCTCGCGCACCACCCCCTCGGTCGTCGCCTTCGCCAAAGACGGCGAGGTTCTCGTTGGTGAAGTAGCCAAGCGCCAGGCGATCACGAACCCAGGGCGCACCATCCGTTCAGTGAAACGCCATGTAGGCACCAACTGGAAGGTCGACATCGACTCCAAGGCGTACACCTCCCAGGAAATCTCGGCCCGTGTCCTGATGAAACTCAAGCGCGATGCCGAAGAGTATCTCGGCGACACCGTCACCCAGGCAGTTGTCACCGTCCCCGCCTACTTCGACGACGCACAGCGCACCGCAACCACCGAAGCCGGTCAGATCGCTGGGCTGGAGGTGTTGCGCATCATCAACGAGCCGACCGCGGCTGCTTTGGCGTACGGTCTCGACAAAGAAGAGTTGGACCAGACCATCCTCGTGTTCGATCTCGGTGGCGGCACCTTCGATGTGTCGGTGCTCGAACTGGGCGACGGAGTGTTCGAAGTCAAATCCACCTCCGGCGACACCCAACTCGGCGGAGACGACTGGGACGACGCCGTCATCGAATGGCTCGCCAAGTCGTTCAAAGGCGACCACGGAGTTGATCTCAGCAAAGACCCGATGGCTGCTCAGAGGCTCAAAGAAGCCGCGGAGAAAGCCAAGATCGAACTGTCGCAGGTGCAGTCGACGCAGATCAATCTGCCTTTCATCACAGCAACCGATGCAGGGCCACTGCACCTCGACTACGAACTGAAGCGAGCCAAGTTCCGCGATCTCACCTCCGACCTGCTCGACCGTTGTCGCAGCCCGTTCGAAGCGGCCATCAAAGACGCCGGACTCACCAAGGGTGCCATCGACCATGTTGTGCTCGTCGGTGGATCGACGCGCATGCCGGCGGTGGCCGAACTGGTCGTGGAAATGACCGGAAAAGAGCCGAACAAGACAGTCAACCCCGACGAAGTCGTAGCAATCGGCGCAGCCATCCAAGCCGGCGTGTTGAAAGGCGAAGTCAAAGACGTGCTGTTGCTTGACGTGACGCCACTGTCGCTCGGCATTGAGACCAAGGGCGGGGTGATGACAACGTTGATCGAACGCAACACCACCATCCCGACTCGCAAGAGCGAGATCTTCACCACCGCAGAAGACAACCAACCGTCAGTCGAGATCCACGTGTTGCAAGGTGAGCGGGAGATGGCCGCCTACAACAAGACGCTCGGCAAGTTCCAACTCGTCGACCTGCCTCCCGCCCCGCGCGGTCTGCCCCAGATCGAGGTCGTGTTCGACATCGACGCAAACGGCATCGTGCATGTCAGCGCCAAAGACAAGGCCACCAACAAAGAGCAGTCAATGACCATCACAGGTCAGAGCTCGCTCGACAAAGACGCCATCAATCAGATGGTCAGAGACGCTGAACTGCATGCCGAAGAAGACCGCAAGCGCAAGGAGGAGGCAGAGGTGCGCAACACCGCTGACACCCTCGTCTACCAGACCGAGAAGCTGCTCAAAGATCAAGCCGATGCGGTCAGCGACGACGAGAAGGCGACCATCGAAGAGAAACTGGACGAAGTGCGCTCCACTTTGGAAGGCACCGACGTTGAAGCCATCAAGAGCGCGACTGAGGCTTTGATGACCGCCAGCCAGGAATTCGGTCAGCGACTCTACGAAGCAGCAGCGCAAGCTGAACGCGAGTCCGCAGCAGCCGAGTCGACTCCCGACGACGACGAAGTCGTCGACGCCGAGATCATCGACGAGGACGACGCCGACAGCCAGGCATCGTGAGCGAACTCGACGAACCGGACGCCTCTAGCGAAGAGGAGCCCGCAGCCGGCTCAACCTCGTCCGCCGAGCCCGCCCCCTCGGGCGACGAAGCGGCCGAGCCGGAACCCGGGCCAGAGCCAGAACCTGAACCAGAACCAGAACCCGAGCCGGTGTTGTCGGTGCTGGACCTGCTCACCGCAGAACGAGATCAACACCTCAACGACCTGCAGCGAGTGACTGCTGAGTTCGCCAACTTCCGCAAACAGACAGACAAACGCAACGCGGAGATTGTGCGACAAGCCGCGGCTCGTGTGATGCAAGCGATCCTGCCAGTACTTGATGCCTGCGACGCCGCTGCGCTCCAGGGGGTTGCAGGTGTCGAACCGATAGCGGCTCAACTCAGAAGTGTGCTCGAAAGCGAGGGCCTCGAAATCATCGACCAAGCCGAGGAGTTCGACCCCAACCGACATGAGGCCGCAATGAGCGAACCCGCAGACGAAGACCAGGCAGAACCCATGGTCTCGGAGGTGCTGCGCACCGGCTACGCGTTCAATGGCAGGATCTTGCGAGCGGCGATGGTGAGGGTGAAGGGATAGAACGATCCGCGATACGCCCCTGAGGAGGTGATTTGGTGACTGAATTCGAAAAAGAGTGGTTCGAGAAGGACTATTACGCGATTCTCGGTGTCACCGAAAACGCTTCTTCCAAAGAGATCAAGAGCAAGTACCGCAAGCTGGCTCGTGAGCTTCATCCCGACGCAAACCCCGGCGACGCAACAGCTGAAGGCCGTTTCAAGGAAGTATCAGCCGCATACGACGTGATCGGCGACGAAGACAAGCGGGTCCGCTACGACGAGGTCCGCAGAATGGGCCCGATCGGCCCGATGTTCGGCGGCGGAGCCGGACCGGGCCCGGGTGGCTTCAACGTCGGCGTGAATGATATTGGCGACCTGCTCGGCGGTCTGTTCAATCGCGGTGGCCGCGGCCGCGGCGACCCAGGTTCGGCTCGGGGTCACCGAGGCAGCGATCTTGAAGTGGATCTGACGCTGGACTTCGATGATGCGGTCAACGGCCTCGAGACTGTCATCAGCCTTACCAGCGAGGCGACATGTTCAGGATGTGGGGGTAGGGGCTCAGAACCCGGATCGCCGCCCAGCAAATGCGAAACCTGCGACGGCAAAGGGGTGCACGACGAGAACCAAGGACTCTTCTCGTTCAGCCGGCCCTGCCAGAGCTGTGGTGGCCGCGGTTCGGTGATTTCGTCGCCATGCACGACGTGTCGTGGGTCGGGTGCAGAAGTTCGCGCTCGTGACGTGAAGGTACGCATCCCGGCTGGTGTCAAGACCGGACAGAAGATTCGACTCAAGAAGCGTGGAGGACCCGGGCGCGCCGGTGGCCCTCCAGGTGACCTGTTCGTTCATGTGAATGTCGAACAGCACGAGTTGTTCGGCAGATCCGGCAATGATCTGACGCTCGAGGTGCCGATTACTTTTTCCGAAGCGGCACTGGGCGCCAAGGTGAAGGTACCCACACTCAACGGTGAGGTCGTCAAGATTCGGATCCCGCCCGGAACCGTGTCGGGCAGGACGTTTCGGCTCAAGGGCCGAGGCGGAGCAGGCGATCTGCTCGTGACCGTCGCTGTCGTTGTGCCCCAAGAACTGAGCACTCAACAACGTGAAGCGGTCGAGGCGTTCGCCGAGGCTACGACTGATTCGCCGCGCGCCCACCTGGGCGTGTGAACAGAAAGAAAGGAGACACAACTATGGACCAGGAACGATTCAATCGAGCGGTGTATGTGATCTCTGTTGCCGCGGAGCTTGCCGGCGTGCACCCTCAGACACTGCGGATATACGAGCGCAAAGGGCTTGTCGATCCGGCGCGCACGGGGGGCGGCAGCCGTCGTTACAGCGACGCCGACATCGCCTTGCTGGAACGAATATCGGATTTGACCGACGAAGGCTTGAACCTCGCCGGTGTGAAACGGGTGCTCAAGCTCGAAGCCAGGGTGGCCCAGCTCGAAGCAGTGTTGCAACAGGTGCAAACCGACGCCACGGCTGCCGTTGACGAGGTACACCGTCAATACCGTCGCGATCTGGTTCCGCTCCACCAAAGCGTCACCATCTTCAAGTCACCATCAAAAAACAAGGGCTCGTAGTGCCCGTGCCTAGTCTGGCCGACCGGCTTGGTCTGGTTGGTGAACCCGCCTTCGCTACTCGTTGTTTCATGCTGGACGTGTCGCGTGACCGAGTACCGACGATGGCGACGTTGCGGTGGCTCGTTGATGTGCTTTCGATGCTGGGCTACAACCAACTGCAGCTGTACGTGAAACACACTTTTGAGTTCGCTGGTCACGAGAGGGTTTGGCGTGAAGCCTCGCCTCTGACCGTTGAAGAGATCGAAGAATTGGCCGGCTACGCGGCGGAGGGTGGGGTTGAGTTGGTCGCGAATCTCAACACCTTCGGTCATATGGGGCGTTGGTTGCGCCACGATGGTTATCGGCACCGCGCGGAGTGCCCTGACAACCCGCCTGATCAGCTGGCGGGGTTTCTTTCAGCGCCCACGTGTCTGGCGCCGACCCCAGAGAACGCAGAGTTCGCGCTCACCCTGACCCGAGAGCTACTAACCGTCACCGGGGGCAACAAGGTGATGATCGGAGGTGACGAGCCCTTCGAACTCGGATACGGGGTGTCTGCGGATCTGCTGGCCCAGATCGGTCGAGATGAGCTTTACCGGACACATCTGGAGCGGATCATCAAGCCGCTGACAGCGGACGGCCACGAGGTGTTGTTCTGGGGTGATCAGTTCCGTACCGACCCCAGTTCCGTTGAGTGGATCCCCGAGGGCGCGGTGTGCGTGATCTGGAACTATGAAGCCCCACGACAAAGAGGGGGCCTGATCGAGATGCTGCCGGAGGGCCTGCTGGAGCTGCTTGGTCTTCCCGCCGACGCCGATGAGGGATTCGCGGCGCATGCCCGGCTAGCTTTAGCGAGCGGCAAACCGACATGGTTGGCTTGTGGCACCTCGTCCTGGAACAGTTTCTTAAGTCGTAGTGCCAACGCCACGGCAAACATCAACGATGCCGCCGAGGTGGGCGCGGCAGGTGGCGCAACCGGTTTCATGTTGTGCGACTGGGGCGATAACGGCCATTGGCAGCCCCTGGCGGTTTCGCTGCCCTCGGTCGTGCGGGGAGCAGTTGCGGCTTGGACGGGCCGCGCCGTTGACGACGCCGTAGACATCGGCGCAGTCGTCGACGAGATTCTTGATGCGCCCGCAGGCACCGGTGCGCTCATCGATCAGCTCGGAACTATCGCCGAGTCGATAGGCATGGTCGGGTTGAACGGGTCCGCTCCGTTCTACGTGCTGGTGGCCTCTGCGCTACCGACGCTGGGTGAGTTGGACCGCGACGCGGCAAACGACGCGTTGGCCCTGTTGGCAGAGGCACGCAACCAGTTCGCAGCAGATCACAACGCTTCGGAAACAGCCCGCTGGAACATCGCAGCGCAAGAACTGGACGCCGTGTGTGCAGCCACACAACTGGGCCTCCGCCGCCTGCTCGGCGACGAACCGACAGCAACCGACTACCAAAACGTGATCAACACGCAACGAGCTGCTTGGCTTCGCTCCAGCCGACCCGGAGGGCTTGAAGACTCACTGGCACGCCTGCAGACAACGCAGGCCTAGCCGCCGGTCAGTGCTGATCTGGACGGTGGCTCTCGCCGAGGCCTGAGCGGAACGCTGCGAGCATGTTGTGGGGGAACGGCGTACGAATCGAACTGATCTCGTCCAGCCGGGTGATGGCGTCATCGGGCAGTTCAAGGTCGAGACAACCCAGGTTGTCGTCGAGTTGAGCTCGTGTTCTGGCGCCGATGAGCGGGACGATAACCCCTCTTCGAGAACGCACCCAACTGAGTGCGACCTGAGCTGGTGAACAACCCAACTCGTCGGCCACGGCGACTACTTCAGCCGCGATGCCGAGACCGCGTTCTGAGATCCGCCCGCGTAGTGTCGCTCGGCCGGTGGTGTCGGCGTTGCGGGTGTATTTTCCGGTCAGCACACCCGAACCCAGCGTGTCCCACGGCGTGACCGTGAGGTCGAGCGCCTCAGCCATCGGCAACAGTTCGTGTTCGACTTCGCGGTCGATCAAGCTGTACCTGATTTGGAGTCCTATAAAGCGGCTCCAACCTCGCAATTCGGCGATTGTGTTGCAACGGGCCACCTGCCAAGCGGGTGCATCGGAGATTCCGATGTATAGAACTTTGCCCGAGGTGACGAGATCATCGAGGCCACGCATGATCTCCTCGGCAAGAGTTGTGTGATCGCGGGCATGAACCCAATAGAGGTCGATGTAATCGGTACCAAGACGTTCAAGGCTTGCGTGGACCGACTCCATCATGTGTTTTCGGCTGTTTCCCTGGGCGTTGAGGTCGCCTGGACGCATCGGCGCGGAGTATTTTGTCGCCAGCACAATCTCGTCTCGGTGACCCGCTATGAACTCACCCACGAACTCCTCGCTGCGTCCCGCGCTGTAGATGTTGGCGGTGTCGACAAAGTTGCCGCCTGCTTCTCGGAAACCCTCATAAACCGAACGGCTTTCGTCTTTTTCGACGCCCCAGTCTCTGTTGCCGAAGGTCATCGCGCCGAGCGCGACCTCAGAAACCCACAGACCGCTCGAACCCATCAATCGATATTTCATAGGTGGACTCTTGCAGCAACTACTTCACCGAGCCAACGCCGGTGTCAATAACAGATCGCCACAGATCTTTGCTTGACAACTCTTATTAGTAAGGTAGTGTTACTAACAATATGGGTGAAGGATCCGGCTCCGGTGTTCTAAGGCTGCTCAGCGGCCAGCGGATTGTTGACGCACTGTTCGCGTCACACCCGCTGAGGATGTCAAGGGCCGGGATCGCCCGAGCCACCGGCCTTTCCAAACCGACCGTGTCGGCGCTGGTCGCTGACATGGAGTCCGCAGGGTTGGTCCGGGTCGCCAAGGACAGCCCCAAGTCGGGTTCGATCGGCCGCCCTGCCGCTCTCTACGAACTGGTCCCGACGGTCCGGCACTCAGTGGTTGCCGACATCGGCGCCACGAAGATGCTGATCGGCATCTCCGACTTGTTAGGCAACCTGGTCACCGAGCGAGAGATGGAAACGGGTCCCGATGCCCGGACGGCTCTGGAGGGTCTCATCAGCACGTCCACTGAGATGCTTCGGAGCATTGACGGCCCTTGCAGCGGTGTGTGCATCGGAGTGCCCGGAATATACCGGCGTGACCGCGACCGCGTTGAACAGGCCCTCAACCTGCCCGGATTCGACGGGTTGGCGCTGCACGCGTTCCTCGGAGAACGCATGGTCGGCCGTATCCATATCGAAAACGACGTCAACCTGGCCGCGTTGGGTGAATTGACTCAAATGGGAGCCGAACAGCCCGACAGGGACTTCGCGGCGATCTCCGTCGGCACGGGCATTGGCCTGGGAATGGTGGTCGGAGGTGACCTTTACCGGGGCGGCACCGGATCTGCTGGTGAGGTCGGCTCGCTGCTGTTGTCGCTGCCTGCCCCCGGAGCGGTGCCGGTCACCCTCGAGGATGTGGCCTCCGCGCCCTCGATCCGCAAGCTGTTCGGACGGGCGATCGAGGACGGGCACCGCTCTGGACTCGACCCGAGCGCGGATGTGCCGGAGATATTCGAAGCCGTTGAAGCGGGCGACGATGCGGCGCGGTCGGTGCTCGACGAGGTGGCAGGGGCCATGGCGCTGGCGGTGTCGCATCTGTGTCTGATCGCGGATCCAGGGCGTGTCGTTTTTGGCGGGGGCGTGGGCAGCAACCCGGTGTTCGTGGACGCAGTCCGGCTACATCTCTCCCGGTTAGTGGACTCGCCTCCGGCGCTTGCGGCATCCACTCTGGGCCGCCGGGCGGCTCTGGTAGGAGCGGTGTCGATGTCTCTGCGTTCCGTGCATGAATCCCTGGTTTCAGAGATCTTGGGAGACCAGCAGAGATGAGCGCTGCTTCGGAGGTCGCAAGCGCCGTCGACAGCGATGCGCTTGTCGAACTCGTGCGCGAAGCAGTTCGGATTCCCAGTGTCACCCCCCACGAAGAGACTTTCGCCAACTGGGTCTTCCGCAGGATCAAGGAGTCCGAGGCGTTTGGTGAGTCCGAACTGGTGGAATGCGCCCCGAATCGACCCAATGTCCACGGTACAGCCGGGGGCGACTCGGGACGATCACTGCTGCTGGCCGGACATCTCGACACGGTGGCGACCGAGGACTGGGCAGAACACTGGCGGGGGACCGATCGCGAGGATCCGTTCGCCTCCCCAATCATCGACGGTGCTATCTGGGGCCGCGGGGTCGCGGACCAAAAAGCAGGGATTTGCGCCATCATTGAAGCGATCCGGGCATTCGAGAGATCCGGCCTGCGGCCCGCCGGCACGGTATCGACGCTGTTCGTGTGCGACGAAGAGTCGGGTCAGCCCGGTAGTGGCGTATCCGCGGGGATGCGCGCCGCGGTGGTGGGCCGCGCCGGAAAACGGCCTGAAGCGGACTTCGCGATCTACACGGAGCCGACTACATCGGCGATCTACACGGCGCAAATGGGATTCCTGATAGCCGATGTCGGCTATACCGGGGTGTCCGCGTACTTCGGACGTCCGGAACTGGGTGTGGACGCTCTAAAAGCCGGCCACAGCCTGTTGGGGAGGCTGTGGCGCCATTCTGAGGAACTAGGGTCAGATGTTGCTGCGCATGATTTGCTGGGGGAGGCATTCCTGCTGGTCACTTCGGTGACGTCGGGAGGAAATATCGCAGTGCCGGGACGTTTCGAGCTGTCGTTGATCCGCAAGGTGCTCCCGGGTGAGAGCCTTGACACCGCGGGTGAGCGGATCGTCGCTATCGCTCAAGAGGTTGCCGACGAACACTCAGTTGACTGCACAGTGGAGTTCAGCGCGCCGCGGGACCACCGTTTCGGAGGCACACCCGACGAGCTGGACGTTGACCATCCCGGAGTGGTAGCGCTGGCCCGGTCGATCGAACAGGTCACCGGAGAGCGTGCCCGCGTCGAGGGCGCTCCCTATTGGTCGGAGAAGCCGTTTCTGCGGGAACTGGGGATTCCTTGCGTCTACTTCGCCCCGGGAGACATTTCTCACTGTCATACGCCGTTCGAGCGGCTCGCTATCAATGAGCTGGTCACTGCCACGCGTACGCTCGCCCACTTCATCGCGGAGTGGTGCGGAGTTGCTGATCCATAACTGGACCCAAGGAGGGGACCATGACAACAACCAAGAATAAGATACCCAAGTGGCTGCTACTGGTGTCGCTGCTGGCCGTGTTCGCAGTCTTCGCTGCCTCATGCGGCGATGACGATGAAACCTCGTCGGAGACTACTACTACCACTGCCGCGCCCGATCCTGAACCGGCGCCTGACCCCGAACCGGCACCCGAGCCGCCCATGACTCAGGGTCCGGGAGGTGAGCAGGCTGTGGCGGCAAGCGAGATCGGGCTCGACGACGACGAGATCGCCGAAGTGCAGGCGGGCGGTTATACGGCGGCGCTGCTGTGGCACACCTCTGGAGCTTTCACTGATGCAGTGAGCCAGGGGGGCCCGCGACGCGTTCGCGGAACTCGGGATTGAGGTGATAGCGGAGACAGACGCCGGTTTCGACGCAGCTCAGCAGGCCAATGATGTGGAGACCGTCATGGCCCAGAACCCGGACATCATCATCAGTCTGGCGATCGGCCCCGATGCGGGCGCCGAGGCGTTCCGCCCGGCGGTGGACGCCGGCGTGTCGCTCGTGTTCCTGTCCAACGTTCCCCAGGGTTACGTCCATGGCGAAGACTATGTTGGCATCGTGACCGACGACCTTGCGGCAATGGGCATCACTGCGGCCGATCTGCTCGCGGACGCCCTTGGCGGTGAGGGCGAAGTTGGCTTCATCTTCCACGACGCCGCCTACTACGTGACCAACCAGCGAGACCAGGCTTTCAAGTCCTGGATCGAGATCAACTACCCGGGCATGGAGATAGTTGCCGAGCAGGGGTTGGCCGACCCAGCCGCCGCTGAGGAGATCGCCTCTGCGCTGCTCACCCGCAACCCCGACCTTGACGGCATCTACGCTCCGTGGTCAGCGGGTCCGGCCGATGGCGTTATAGCTGCGCTGCGCGCCGCCGGCGCTTCCGATGTGGCGGTCGTGACCATGGATCTCGATACCAACGTGTCGCTCGACATGGTTGAAGGAGGCAATGTTGTCGGCATCGCCGCCGACGAGGCATACAACCTCGGACGAACCATGGCCCTTGAGGGTGCCTACGGAGTGCTCGGCAAGTCGGCACCTGCGTTCGTGGTGGTACCGGCCATCGGAGTCACGGCCGACAACATTGTGGAAGGGTATCGTCAGTCGCTGGCCGACGATCCTCCCCAGGAGGTTCTGGATGCCCTCGGCGGCTGAGCCCGTTTGATTTGAGGAACCCATCGTGAACCAAGATTTGCGCGCCGCAACTCCTCTCCCTGCGGGGGCGCGTGCGCGGATTGCAGGTTGGAAACAGCACGCGGAACTGCGCCACTACGTGGTGTACGCGGCTGCGGTTCTGGTATTCTTGCTGTTCGCCGTGTTCCTGCACGACGATGGGTTCCTCAGTTCCTCGAATCTCATCAACATCGGACGCCAGTCGGCGCCGATTGCGGTCATGGCAGTGGGAATGTCCTTTGCCTTGGCGTCCTCGGAGATTGATCTGTCGGTCGGTTCCGTCGCTGCTCTGTCATCGTTGGTGGCCGCGGAGGTCGTAGGCAGCCACGGATTCGTCGTAGGCACTGCGGCTGCGGTAGCTGTCGGCGCCGGCATTGGACTGGTCAACGGTTTCATCACCGTCAAGGTGCGGATCCCTTCATTCCTTGTCACCTTGGGGATGCTCGGGATTGTCAGCGGAATCGCCCGAAACATGAACAACCTTCAGTCGTTGCCGATACGCAACGACACCTTCCGGGCGGTCTTTGGATCGGGCTCTGTCGGCCCGATCTCCTCGCTGCTCGTTTGGACTGCAGTGGTCGGGCTTCTGGGGCATCTCGCTCTGCATCAGTTGCGGTGGGGTCGCCATGTACTGTCGGTGGGTTCTGATCGCTCCGCGGCCAAGGCGCTCGGTATCAATACCGACCGAGTCCGGATATCAGCCCTCGTTGTGAGCGCGGCTGCGGCTTCCTTCGCCGGCGTGTTACTGGCCGGCCGGCTCGCCATCGGGCGCCACGACCTCGGTGAGAACTTGTTGCTCACCGTGATAGCGGCCGTCGTGATCGGAGGCACCAACCTTTTCGGTGGACGAGCCTCGGTAGCGGGTGCCGTCGCCGGGTCGGTGGTCATGGCGATGCTGAACAACGGCTTGATCCTGATGGGCCTTAGGGTTTCGGACCAATTGATCGCCAGGGGAGTGATCATCATCCTGGCCGTGTCACTGAGTATGCGAGAACAGAAAGAGAGTTGAGGTGTTCCTTCGGTCCCTTCTCCAGCACAATCCCCGTTTCGTTGAGGCGGCGGTCGGACTCCACCAGGCCGGGCAACTGCCGGCGAACAGTTGCGTGCTCGACCTTGACGCCATTGAGGCCAACACCGCTCTGCTGTGTGGACGGGCGCACAACCTGGGCCTGACCGTCTACGCCATGACCAAGCAGATCGGCCGGGCACCGGGTGCGCTTGTTGCGATGGCGCGCGGCGGTGCAGACGGGTTCGTAGCCGTTGACATGGCGTGTGCGCGGCCTATCGCGCGTACCGGCCACAGGCTCGGTCATCTAGGCCATCTGGTCCAAGTTCCCAGAGCCGAGGCCGCTGAGGCTGCCAGCCTGGAGCCCGACTATTGGACGGTCTTCTCAGCTAACAAAGCCGCTGAAGCCGCCTCAGCGGCGGTTGCCCGCGGGCGTTCGCAGCGGCTGTTGGTCCGGGTCTTCGATCCAGGCGACGAGTTCTACAGCGGCCATGAGGGTGGCGTCCTGGTGGACGATCTGCCTGCCATGATTGATCACATCGCCTCGCTGCAGGGCGTGGAGTTCGCCGGACTCACGACGTTCCCCGCGCTGCTGTTTTCTTCCGAGACGGGAGCGGTGCGCCCCACACGCAACGTTGACACCCTGGCCCGGGCTGCGGAGATCGCCGGTCGGCATCCGGCGAGCCCCGAGAATCTGGAGATCAATCTGCCCGGGACCACCTCGACTGAGGTTCTCGGACTGTTGGCAGACTCAGGCGGCACCCAGGTGGAACCGGGTCATGGTTTGACCGGTACGACTCCTTTGCACGCGGTCAGGGATCTGCCTGAGCAGCCGGCGGTGCTGTACCTGAGCGAGGTGGCCCATATCCATCAGGGAGTGCCGTTCTGTTTCGGCGGTGGGCTGTACATCGACCCGGTGTTCGGTGACTACGAAGTACGGGCCTTAGTGGCACACGACCCGTCTGAGGTCACGACTGACCCGGTGAGTGTGGACATGCCCCATCCGGCCGCCATCGACTACTACGCCAAGCTGCGCCCCGAGGACCGGCGGACCGTGTCGGAAGGTGCGACGGTGGTCTTCGGCTTCCGCGTACAGTCCTTTGTGACCAGGGCCTTCGTCGTCGGGCTTGAAGGCCTGTCGAAAGACGAGCCTCGGGTAGCGGGTGTGTGGAACTGCTTTGGTGACCCCGTTGTGCTCAGCGGTGTGCAGCGGTGATCTCTGTGCCCCCCGATTCGCGTTCTGCGCAGCCGGGTTCCGTTGCGCTCGAGATCACTGGTCTGTGCAAGTCGTTTCGGGCCGTGCGGGCGCTCGATGGTGTGACGATGGCCTTGCGCTACGGGCGGGTCACGGCCCTGCTCGGTGACAACGGCGCAGGCAAATCAACGTTGGTAAAATGCATCTCCGGTGTGTATGCGCCCGACGCCGGGACCGTCCGTGTCAACGGTATTGAGCGCGCTGTTTCCTCGCCGGAGGCCGCACGGGCTCTGGGGATTGAGACGGTCCACCAGACGCTGGCGGTGATCGACCCTCTTGATGTGGTGGAGAACTTGTTCCTCAACCGTGAGCACACCCGCGGCGGGAGGCTCGGAGCGTGGATCGGCGTGCTCGACAAGAAGCGCATGCGAAAAGAGTCCGATGAGATACTGAGCCGTCTCGACATCCGTATCCCGTCTCTGCGAAGGCCTTTGGATGCTCTATCCGGCGGCCAACGACAAGCGGTGGCGATAGGACGGGCGGCTGCTTGGGGACAGCAGATCGTGTTGCTCGACGAACCGGCGGCTGCGCTGGGTGTCGAACAGGCGGCCCGTGTGCTTGAGTTGATCCGCGGCCTGCGAGACTCGGGCGTCGCGGTGTTGCTGATCACTCACAACATGGACCGTGTGACGGCGGTGTGCGACCGAGCCGTCGTGCTGCGCCAGGGTCGCAAAATCGCGGATGTCGATGTCGGTGGGGTGACCAAGGACGACCTCGTTGCCTATATCACCGGTGCTCGAGCCGACGGTCCCGCCGAATGAACCGCGACGTTGAGATGGAATATTCCGAGCATGTTCGCAACCGTGACGGGGACGGACACGACCAGCAGCCCCACCCGCCAGACGACGCTGCTGTGTGGCTCGGCATTGATGTTGGAGGCACCAGTATCAAAGGAGCAATCGTCGATCTCAAAGTGGGCAGGCTGACGAGACAAGTCTTCGTTGAACCAACCCCGCCGACAGCCACGCCGGGCGATGTAGCCGCTGCGACTCGGCGCATCGCTGCGGCGATGCAGTGGACCGGCCCGGTCGGTATCGCCCTACCGGGCATGATCAGCGGTTCGAGCTTGAGGCACGCTCCGAATCTTTGCGCCTCGTGGGAACAGGCAGACGCGCTGACATGGTTGCGCGCTCCCAACGGAGGTAATGCGGTGCTGATCAACGACGCCGACGCGGTTGGGCTGGCCGAACTGATCTACGGCGAGGCCAGTCTCGACGAGTCCGGCCTCACGATTGTCTTGACGTTCGGCACCGGCATCGGCAGTGCATTGCTCTACAACGGCAACCTCATCGCCGATTCCGAGTTGGGCGGCCTCACCGGTGTCGAGGGCCGTTTCGAGGAAGTCGCATCGGGTCGTGCCATCTCAACCGAGGCGCTCACCCCTGTTGAGTGGGCTAGGCGCGCACAACCGTTCTTCGATGAACTTCAGGCAATCCTCAACCCTTCGCGGTGGGTCGTTGGCGGTGGGCTCAGCGATGACTTTGAGAAGTTCTCATCGAAGCTCGAACTCTCAAAACCGATCTCGGTGGTCCGCAGCGGCATGCACGCCGGGATCGTCGGCGCCGCGGTTGCCTGCGGCGCCGGCCTGGGCGCCGGGAACTCTTCGACGCCATGAGGATAATTGTCTCCAACGACCCCGACAGCGTCGTACTACAAGCAGCGGGCATCGTCGAACGATTCGTCTCCGCTTCAGAGTCGCCGGCATTGGGACTCGCCACCGGCCAAACGATGGAAGGCCTCTTCGCCGAACTCGTGAGCCGTTGTCGTCGGCAGGGTTTGAGCTTTTGTGCCGTCGACGCCTACCTTCTTGACGAATACGTCGGGTTGGACCGGTGTGACCCCAATACCTACCGGTCTGTTGTGCGCCGCCTGTTCGCGCGCCACGTCGATCTGGAAAGTGGCTCACTACATGGTCCGGACCCCCAAGCCCCGAATCTGGGCGCGGAGTGCGTCCGCTACGAACAAGAGGTGCAGGCCGCTGCAATCGGTCTGCAGATCCTCGGAATCGGATCGAATGGACATATCGCCTTCAACGAGCCGGGCACTCGGTTCGACAGCGTCACCCGAGTCGTTGAACTGAGTGGGCAGACCCGAAACGACAACGCCCGCTTCTTTCCGGCCGGGCACTCTGTCCCGGCCCGGGCGATGACTCAGGGTATTGCCACGATCCTTGCCGCGTCCGAACTGCTGTTAGTGGCCTGTGGAGCGAGTAAGGCCAGTGTTGTGGCACGAGCCATAGAGGGTCCGATTACCGATGCTGTACCCGCTTCAGCGATTCAACTTCACGCGAACGTCACCGTGGTGCTGGACCCAGCAGCTGCCCAAGGCTTGCAGTAGCCGAGGTCGAACTAGAGGGTTGTCCAGCGGATCGAGCGGTCATCCCAGTCCTCGACTCGAAGCATTAGTTCCTTTGGCGCTTCCGGCCGGATTTTCCACATCGAAGCCAGCCAGAGGCCGTGATCGAGCTCACGGAGCCGGGTCGCCCGTCTAAGGAACTCCTCATCGAGCGGGAGGCCATACACCGTCACAAAATCTCCGGAAAGATCGCCAACGTCACGCTCGTAGTGCGAAACGATCTGCGCCAGATCGGCCTCCGGCGGACCGCAGCACATGAAATCGCAGTCAAT
Organism: Candidatus Aldehydirespiratoraceae bacterium; assembly: GCA_965198315.1. Classification (GTDB taxonomy): domain Bacteria; phylum Actinomycetota; class Acidimicrobiia; order Acidimicrobiales; family Aldehydirespiratoraceae; genus VXYK01. The sequence continues at coordinate 810,715 of OZ240616.1, forward strand.
GAGCAGGGTCCTTCCCTTGTGGACCACAACATTGCCTGGATAGAGATCCCCGTGAACCGGTACGACCGGATGTGTGAGCGGTAGCTCGTCCCAGAGCTCGACAAGGGCGGCACGGGCTTCATGCATCTCCGTCAACAGAAAATCGAGAGCTGAAGACGGAACGTCCGCCGCTACCGCAGCGGCGATCATCCGTTCGCGCCGCCCGTCCTGATGTCCAGGAGTCCACATCTCCAGCGACAGCGGGGGAGTCACACCATGCCACTCGGCCACAAGCGCGGCCATGTCGTGAAGCGATATCTCCTCGCTGGTATCTCCCATCGGCCAAAAAGTCACGACCCGTCCATCTGCCAGTTCAATAGCGGTGCTGAGAGGACTCAACAACGGCGCGCCGGCGGCGATCAGCAACTCAATGTTTCGCAGTCGGTCGTTGCCTGTATCAACAGTCTCATGCGACGGCGCAACCCGGGCCACAACGAGATCTTCGTGGTTGGTGTACACGTTGTTCGTACCGACCCGCAGCAACCGGAACCGTCCTTCGCCCAGACCGACCGCCGAGGCTGCGGCCTGAACGCGGATCGCCTGTTCGGCTGTGCCGGGAAAGGGTTGGCATTCCATCGTTGTTCGTCAATGATCTCACAGAAGCCCCGGTAAGCGCACGCTGCGAACATCGGTGGGCTAAAACCACACCATGGAACTAGCAGAGGCAATCGACTGGGCATCGGAACGCGGGCTTGGAGTTCTCATCACAATCCGCGCAGACGGTCGGCCCCAGTCCTCCGATGTCGTGTACTACGTCGACGACGGCGTGCTCTGCATCTCGGTGACCGACGACCGGGCTAAGACCGCCAACCTGCGGCGTGACCCCAGAGCCGTGCTGCACGTGTCCGACGAACAGGCATGGTCGTATGTCTCGCTTGATGGCACGGTTGAGTTGTCGCCCGTCACCACCAGCGCTGACGACGCAACCAGCGCCGCTCTCGTCAACTATTTCGAACGGGTCGCGGGAACGCACTCCAACTGGGACGAATATCGCCAAGCCATGATCGACGAACGCCGCCTTATCGCCCGTTTCACCCCCAGCCACGCCACCGGTTACGTCTAACCCATCACAACCCGAGGCGTAGTCAGAGTTTGCCGTAGTCAGCAGTCGGGGCGGGCCTCGACGATCGTGCCGACATCGTGGTACTCACGCCACTCACCATGTTGCGCATTCCAGAAGCGGCGACCCGAGAGCCGTTCGAGGGCCAAGCCGTAGCAGTGAAAATTAGCCGAGGCACCCTCGATATGAATCGAGTGGACATCATCGCCGAGCATCGCCACACCGGTTCCCCGTTCGACAACGACTTCGTGTTGCACCCGTGGTTCGCCCTCTCCGGCGCACCGACCATACAGACGGTTCAGCTCTCGGCCTCGCATGCCCACAATCACTGCCCAGGTCGTGTGCTCGTGCGGTGGCGCCGAAACGCCGTTGCCCACGGTTTGGATATACAGCGCCAGCCGGTCGTCGTCCTGCGCTATTCGGTACATCAGCGAACTGGACGCAGCGTCCGGTGACGGAAAATCCTCGTCTGGGAACAAGTCCTCGCGCTCGGCCAGACGCAACAGCCGCGCCTTGATGCGCTCGACCCCAGCCTGATCGATACCCCCGTGCTCGCGCCCCTGGGCGTCGATCCTGGCGATATCATCCATCGCCTCAGCAACCACCGCTGCCCGGTCCGCTGCTCGGTCTGTCCCTCTCATGGTGCCCTTTCGCCCGAGATCCACCCCCAGCATATTCGGCATGCTTAGTTATCTTTACCAACCTACGGTTCGTCTATTGTCGAGGGGCGATGAGTTCGCAATCGAGCGAGAAGCTCCAGGTGCTCCGAGGTGACGTCTTCGGTGGGTTGACAGCGGCCGTGGTCGCCCTGCCGCTGTCGCTCGCCTTCGGGGTCGCGTCGGGGTTGGGAGCGGTCGCCGGGCTCTACGGGGCGATCGTGGTGGGTCTGTTGGGGGCCCTGCTTGGTGGCTCGAAGACCCAGATCTCCGGGCCTACCGCGCCATTGTCGGTGGCCATGGCGGTGGTCTTTGTCGACTATGCCAACCAGGATCTTTCAAAGGCGCTCGCCATCGTGGCGCTGGCCGGGCTGATCCAGGTGATCATGGGTGCGTTGCGGTTGGGCAGCTACATGGCCTACACGCCGTACGCGGTGGTGTCGGGGTTCACCTCCGCGGTCGGATTGATCATCATCCTGGTCCAGTTTCTGCCGTTGTTCGGCAGCGAGGTTGCCCTGGGCGGTGCTCTCAAGTCGCTGCGTTCCTGGCCCGAAGCCGTCAGCAACGTCGACCCGAGCGCGCTGGCCTTGGGGCTCGTCTCGCTCGCGATCTGTATTTTCTGGCCGGAACGGCTCCGCAGGTTCATGCCTCCGTCTGTGGCCGCGCTGCTCATCGGGACGCTGCTCGCGGTGTTCTGGCTGAGTGATGTGCCGACCTTGGCAGAGGTGCCGGCGGGCCTCCCCGACATCGAACTGCCGGAACTCCCGCTGGGCGACATCGGAGCGGCGCTCCCACCAGCCGTTACGATCGCCCTGCTCGGTTCGATCAACAGCCTGCTCACTGCGCGGGTGGCCGACTCGCTGACCCTCCAGAGCCACGAGCCCAACCGGGAACTGATGGGCGTGGGATTCGCCAACGTGCTGGTGGCCCTCGTCGGTGGTGTGCCTGGCGCGGGAGCCACCTCGTGTACCGTGGCCAACGTCCGTGCCGGGGGACGGTCGCGGGTCTCCGGGGTGCTGTGTGCGACGATTCTGCTGGCGCTTGTGTTGGGGTTGGGGCGGTACGCCGACGCGATTCCGCACGCCGTGCTGGCCGGGATCCTCATCAAGATCGGCTTCGACATCATCGACTGGCGCTACATCACTCGAATTCGCCTCGTTCCTCGCGAAAACGTGGTTGTGCTGGCGCTGACACTCGGATTGTCGGTGATTTCGGATCTGGTTGTTGCTGTGGCGGTCGGTTTGATTGCGGCGGCCATGACAAGCGCCCGCCAGCTTGAGCGCTTGGAGCTCGACATGGTCGTCTCGACCCCGCTGCTTGACATGACCTTTCTCGTCGAAGACGACGATGACGGTGACGATGACGACGATGACAGCGGCGACCCGTTCGACTTCGATTTCGAAATGGAAGATCCGTTCGCGGCCCGTACGGGCCTGCTGTCGTTGCGGGGCAGCTTCACCGTTGCGTCTTCGACGAAGCTCTTCAGCACAATCAGAAGCGACATCGCCGAACACGAAGTGGTGATTCTTGATTTCTCCCAGACGGTGTTCATCGACGACAGCGCTGCTCTGGTGTTGGGCCAGTTGGTGGACGCAGCGATTGTGTCCGACACTGAGTGCATCGTGATGGGCCTGTCGGGTCTGGCGGGCACCAGCGTCGAGGCGTTGGACGTTCTGCGTCGCGTCCCCGAAGACCATTTCGTCGAAGATTTGGATGGCGCGCGCGTGGTGGCGCGCCGCATTCTGCTCTGATGTTCCGCTGAAGATCCCCTGCGCAGGGGCGGTTCAGCGTTGGACGATGACTTTGCCCCAGGTGGAGCGGTTATAGATGGCGCCGAGGGCCGCGGGTGTGTCTTCGAAAGCGAACGGGGGGAACACAGGTGGGTTGATTCGTTCCTCTTGGAGGAGGGTGAGCAATCTTTGGTGGGCTTGCTCCGAAGCTTGGGGGTTGCGAGCTATCGATGCTCCCCAATGGACCCCGACTATCGAGTAGTTTTTGAGCAGCACATGGTTTGCGGGGGCCTCGGGGATGCGCCCGCTGGTGAAGCCGATTACCAGTAAGCGTCCGTCCCAGGCCATGACTCGTCGGGACCGGTCAAACACGTCGCCGCCGACGGGGTCGAAGCACACATCCACGCCTCGACCGTCCGTGTGGGCCCGTATCAGGTCGACGAAATCGGGGGTCTCCAGATAGTCGACAGCCAGTTCGACACCCATCTCGGACAGCCGGGCTGTCTTGTCGGCACCGCCGGCGGTGGCGATGATCCGTGCCCCTGCGGCCATGCCAAGCTGTACTGCGGCAGTGCCCACCCCGCCCATGGCGGCGTGCACCAACAGGGTCTCGCCGGCGGCGAGTTGGGCGCGGTCGTGCAGCGCGAACCAGGAAGTTCCGTAGTTCACCAACAGGGCCGCGGCGGCCCCTGCGGTCACGTTCTCGTCGAGGGAGTACAGACCGGAGGCTCGAAGTGCGGCCCTCTCGGCCACGCCTCCGCCACCAACTCCGACTACCCGCTGTCCGGGCTCCAGGTCTTGAACCCCTTCGCCGACCTCTGTTACACGCCCGACGATCTCGGTGCCGGGTGACCACGGGATCGGTGTCGTCGCCTGATACATCCCTCGGGCCATCAGGCAGTCGACGAATGTCAACCCCACCGCCTCGACTTCCACCAACACCTTGCCGGGATCGACGACAGGATCGTCAACCTCTTCCAATCTCAACAGTTCCACCGGGTCGCCGAGGGAGTGCTGCTGCCAAATCCGCATCACCCATTCTCCCTGCCAGGGCCATCGTTCTACAACACGAGGCGTGACCAGGGCGGATGGTCAGCAGGCGGAGGTGCTTGAAGCGACTTGCCACGAATAGTCGGCAGAGAGCTCGGCAACGCGGACCGTCGCCGATTCGAGGTCATTGGCGAGCAGGCTGTTTCTTCTTGTGAACACCAGATGGCGATCTCCTGTCCAGGTGAAATCGTCAACCAGTGGCTCGTCGACATACTCCACCCGCGGGTCCATCTCGACAACAACAAGTCTCTGTGACCCCCAGGCAGCCACGAGTGTCTGGTCGGGAGACAAACACGCGCGTTGAACACCAGAATCGAGGTGTATCGACGCGATGGCTGTCACTGTGCCGGGTTCGGCCACATCCATGGCAACGATCCGATCTCGCGCCGCCGCCACCAGGACCACCGAGGAGCCGATGTCGAGAATCTTGCGTCCGGCGAGTCCCTCGACAGGAACAATCGGCCCGTCGTCTGTCCAGTTCGCATATTCGCTGCCGCCGGAGTCCAAGCCGCGTACCATTAGGAATCCGTTCTCCAGTCGGCCGAGGACCTGCTCCACTTCTGGATCCAGTGCGTAGGCGTCATGCCGAGTTGTGGGGTCCTTGTAGACGAAGGCGATTGCACGACGCTCGTGGTCGACGGACCAGAGTGCTCCCTCATTCGGGTCGATGATCGTGTCGGCTTTGGCGATCCGAAGCCAGTCTGCGCCGTCGGATCTTGCTACGCCGTCGGGGTAAGCAAGGATTGTTCCGTCGGCGGACAGCCACACCGGCTCCGGGGTGGTCGCAGGAACGGGGATCGGGTCGCTCAGCTGATCCCCGACGAGTACCACGTCCACCTCTTCGAGTTGGCCGTTGCTAGAGGCGCCCCTCAAGATGATTGCGCCCGCGATCCCGGGCCATTCATCAAGCAGGCTTACCAACGGTTGACCGGTAACGATTGGCAGATCTTCGGCCGCTGTCTCATCGGGCAACGGGGACTCCTCGTCCGGCGGAGGGGACTCAGGAAGAGGTTCAGCAACGGCACCTTGTGTCGTGACCGGCGGAGGTTCCACGACGCTGGAGGAACCCCACAGGTGTTGAAGGATCCAGGCACCAACGAAGATGACCGCCAGCGCGGCGGCGACAAGAGCCCATTGTCGACGGGGCCGTTCCGGAGCTTCGTGCACTACCCATGAGGTGTCTGGGACGTTGAACTCCGGACCACTCTCGGTGTTGTCAGAAGATCGCGTTGAGTCCATATTGGTGAGAGGAGCGGTCGATCCTTGACGGCGTCGCCTGCCTAGACCACCGTTATCGGGTGGGGCAGCGGCTGATTGAACAGGTAACCCTTCTCGTTGAACGGCACTGCGTCGGGCTGGGAGTTGCCAGTGACATCCGATGCCCGGGTCATCACCGTGTAGTCACCGGGGTTCGGTGACCAGGCGAACTCGAAACGTGCCCATGAGTGCCTCTCCACCGGGCCGAGAAGCGTCGCCTCTGTCCAGTTGGATCCCGAGTCCGTACTCCATTCCACGGTGGTGAGCGGGTTGGGGGAGTGCGCGAATCCGTGGATCAATTGGGGGCCGGGGGGCAACTGCGCCGGCCACGGCAGGGCAAGGGCGCTCTTTACGGATTGCTCGGTTAGCGGCGGTCCCTCGGCTGGACCCTCTGGCGGGTAGTCGTCGCCAATGAGCACGTATGAGGTTGTGTTGTTACGTGTCCAAGCCGGCTCCGAAGACACGACTATTCGGCCGACCCACTTGATCCATGAACTGCCCACCCAGCCCGGCACCACCGCACGCAGCGGGAAGCCGTGATCGCGCAGCAGAGGATCACCGTTGAGACCGTATGCCAGCAGAGTGTCGGGGTCAGTTGCCTTCTCGATGGACAGCGACCGCCGAAAGCCTCCCTCGGGAGACTCGCTGTCCAGTCCGATCAGCAGCACGCTGCGGGCGCGCGACAGGTCCGCCCCGGCGAGTTCGAGAACCGAACCCAGGCTGACACCGGTCCACTCGCCGTTGCTGACCGCTCCTCTCTCCCACTGCGTGCCGTCCGCTTCGCGGCCGTTCAGCAGCCCGAACATGGCGCGGTGGTTTCCGGCACATTCGAGATAGGCAGTCAGCGTCGTGCTGGGCATTCTGCGGATATCGGTGTACGACAGTTCGACGGGCGCGGCCACGGCGTCGCCTTCGATTAAGAGCCGCCAGGTATCGGCGTCTAGATCCATGCTCGTTGAGTTGTTGCGCACGAAGAAGAAGCGGTTGGGGGTGACGACCCCCGACATGTTCTCCAGGCGGGCTTCAAGGCCCAGTTTTTGCTCGATGAACGGAGCCGGATTCTTGAAGTAGGGGGGTCCCGTGGTGTCGGGAGACAGCTTCTGGCCGCTGCAAGCTGCCAGTACAGCTGCGGCTCCGCCAACCGCCAGGAGCTTCAGGTAGCGGCGTCTGCTGATTCCGCTGTGGTATGCCAGAACCCACATCGGGTTGTCGGTTCGTTCGTTTGGCGAAGGCATAGCCGGATTCTGACACGAGTCGCCGAACAGGTTCAGGTTTGCCGGTGGCCGACATTTTGCGATCAGGTGAGGTGCCAGCGGTGTGATGTGTTGAGGGTGTCCAGTCGGTGTTGCACTTCGCTGAGCGCGCGTAGTTTTGTGCCGTGCATCGACGCCAGCCAGATAATGGACGCCACGTCTTGGAGGCGCACTAGCCGTTGCAGCAGTTCCTCGTCGTATTCGCCGTCGTAGCAGCTGAGGAATCCGTACTCGGTGGTTGACGCCGGGAAGCGCCGACAGATGTGTATGACCGTTGCAAGGTCTTGTTCGAGCGGTCCGAAACCGGCCTGATCGCAGTCGATCAGTTTGATTTCACCTTCGTGTTGGACCACCTTTGCTGGATAGGCGTTGGCGTGGATTGCAATGTGTGGCTCAATGTCTTTGATCTGCACAGCGAACAGAGTTCGTTCAAGCAAGTCCTCCAATCGCGTGATCAAGACTGGGGGAACACCGGTTTGTTGAGCTGTTTCGAGCCGCTGTCGGATCAACTCCTCGGCGTATCTCCATTGGCGCATCGACGGGTCGGGTTCGATTCTGTGCACGCTGAAGATTGCGTCGGCCATTGCCTGGTTCGTCAAGCCGGCAGCGGTCGGGCGGCTCGCCAAAGGCCAGAACGTGACGTGCCGTCCGGACGGCAAAGGTACCGGGGCCGGGTGAGAGGGGGGCAGCACCGCGGCGTCTTGGGCGACCAGCGTCGCCACAATGTGCAGCGTGTGCGCGGTCTCTGCTTGGGTTCTGTGGCTGGGTGCTATCCGCGCACACACTTTGGCCGGTCGGTGCCTCAACACCGTGCTCGTGCTCTCATGCACGACGCTGAAACCGGGTGTGTCCACGATCCCAGTTTCAACGGCGACTGCGTCAACTTCGGCAGAGAGCAAATCCAGCCTCCTGACGTGTTCACGACATATTAGTCATTCCGATGACAGCCCGCAGACTCCCTCGACAGCCCGCAGACTCCCTCGACAGCACGCCGGGGCGGCACGCCGGGGGCAGCACACCGCGCAGTGCAGCCTGTCTCAGGTGGGTCAGGTGACGGCTATGGTTCGGGCATGGAAGTTGCTCTGCGCTCATCGCGCCGTGAAACGGCATGAGCACACCGGCAACAGACGAAGCGGTCCGCTACGAACCGGACGATCGCTGCGGACCTCTGGTGGCGTTGGGGGTCGGTCTTCAAGGGGTCATGCTGGTGTTGGCGACGATAGTGCTGATCGTCGCCGTCACAGCCCGAGCCGGTGGACAAGACGACAGCTACGTCGCCTGAGCCGTGTTCGCAGCCCTAGTGATCGCGGGAGGGCTGACCGCGCTGCAAGGTGGGCACGGTTTGATTGCGCTGGCGAGCAGTGGGCGTGTGGGTGTGGACGTCGAGGAACTCACTACGCAGCGCAACCTTGAGATTCTGATCGAGGGAACCTTCGGTCCGAACGAGCAGGCAGAGTTGGCCGCGCTAGATGGAAAGCGGAAGCTTCGGCTGTTCTTCACGCTGTGGACGATCAAGGAGGCGTTGAGCAAGGCTCATGGTTGGGGACTGTCGCTGGATGTCTCGCGTTTTGAAGTCCCTCAGAACCTGTGGCACGGCGAGATGCACAGCCGATTTCAGTTGCCTGACCTTGGTGAAATTGTTGACACCGATGACACTTGGCATATTTCCAACATTGGAACGGAGAGGTTCGCTGCTGCTGTGGTCCATGAAGGGAACCGAGTATGAGCACCCGTCCGACAAGACCCATAACCCGTGACGAGATCGAGGCGTTCCACCGCGACGGTGCAAGCTAGGCGGCTGTTTGTTTTGGCGGCTTCGCTGGTATCGCCATTCGACTCGGGATCCGGCGACCGTTGCGGGAACAGCGCCAGCAGATGTAGAGTTGCGCGACACAGACCGCCACAGTCCAGCTTCCCCCTATTTGCAAATAAGAACACGAAATGGGCTGAAATCAGAATGTCGAGAACGATTCAAGTCGATCCAGACTCCACCAGATCGCAAGAAGACCTGTATTTGTCGGTGCTCGCCGAATGGTCGGATGCTGCCATGTCTCAAGCAATGGTGAGGGCCGTCGGACCCGATGAGTTTGTTGCTACAGTCGCCGGACTTCAAGGAGCACTCGGATACGGCGGCAGCGAGCAAGAAGCGCTGGAAAGCCTCCGCTCCGGTTTGGCCGACTGGGTTCACGTCCAACTGGAACACGGGGTCGACGACATCCCGGTCCTGGGCGGCATCAACTTCCATCCCTCTTGATGGGTGAGAGACTCGTACCCCTCTCCCGCACCAGACTCATACGAAGGTTCAAAGACTTGGGATGGGGCGGCCCCCACCGCGGGCGGAAACACGACACCATGTACAAGGAGGGGCAACGGCCGCTCACCATCCCGAACGACCATTCCGGTGACGTCAGCAAAGGACTCATTGGTGAACTGCTGAGGCAGGCAGGAGTGTCCCGCGCCGAGTGGTGCACCTGCTGATGGTGATACTGGGGTCGGGGATACCTGATTGTTGGATCGGGGAGGCGTATTCTGTGGGTACGACGGTTTCGCCTTCTCCTGTGCTGGTGGTCTCGATTGACGGGCTGGCTCCGCGCCACATCAGCCGCGCCACCATGCCCACGCTTACGACCCTCGCGCGCGAGGGCGCGTCGTGCTTCAGAGGCAGAACCCTGGAGCCACCATCGACTCTGCCTGTCCATACGTCGATTCTTCGGGGTGTCGATCCCGCCACTCACGGACTGATCGACAACACACCGATGCCGCTGCGCAGTGACGCCCCGTCTTTTTTGGGCGCGGCCCGCGAAGCTGGGCTCTCCACGGCAATGTTTGTGAGCTGGTTGCCGTTCGACGCGGTGATCGAGTCTGATGCAGCCAGTGAACGGTTTGTGATCGACAGCGGCTATGACCTCGCCGACGACCACCGAATCGTTGAGGCAGCGGTCGCGACCAGCGCCCACCGTCACCACGACCTGTCGTTCGTGTATCTCACGCAGCCCGACCTCTGCGGGCACCTCCACGGCTGGGACAGCGCCGAGTATGTTGCGGCGGCGACGAGGTCGGACGCAGCGCTGGCCCGCCTGCTCGACGCGATCGGTCCCCAAGCGTCCGTGCTGGTTACCACCGACCACGGCGGAGTTGGCAGCGATCACACCGAGACGGTCCCCGAAGTGATGGAGACGTTCATGGTGGTCCGGGCCCCGGGCCGGATTCAACCCGGTTCGGCCTGGTCTAAGGCCTCGCCACTGGATATTGCGCCGACTGTTGCGGACCTGTGCGGGTTCGAACCCGATCACCGCTGGCAGGGGTCATCACTGCTGGGCCGGGAACTTCCGCTGGTGGATGTTGTATTGGAACTCTTGGCCGCAACTGCGAACGAAACATACGGTGAGCGTTTGTCGATGCTCGACCATGCGCTGCAGTCTGCTGCGGGTGCCGCGGCCGATGACGCCGGCGATGAGATGGTGCTCGCCTGCCTGCTGCACGATCTCGGCCACATTCTGGGCCGGGCCGGTGACTGGGGTCTACCCGGGCACGCCGAGGTCGGCGCCAGGGCTTTGCAACACCTGCTTGACCAGGCCATTGTCGAGCCCATCCGCGGCCACGTCATGGCCAAGCGGTATCACGTGGCCGTCGAACCGAGCTATCACGACCATCTCAGCATGGCCTCGCAAATGTCGCTGGCCGAACAGGGAGGCCCGCTGTGTGCAGACGACGCAGAAGCTTTCCGGGTTGGTGCCTTTGCTGCTGAGGCGATGCAGTTGCGCGCCTACGACGACGACGGCAAAGTCGACGGCTTGGTCATACCGCCGCTTGAGACCTATCGGGGTCTGCTTGGTGCAGCGTTTGTGCCGAGGCGTCCGATCGACCCGTCGTGGGCTCGCGATGCTTGTCGCTGTGCCGAGTGCCGTGACCCGGGGACCGACCAACATCTAGTCGATACCACGATGTTGGATGGTTGGACGGTGGTTCGCACCGACCGCACCGACGACAGGCTTGAGGTCACCTTGCACCACCGTTCGGGTGAGCGGCACGTCTGCTGCATCCCGGCGGGCGAACCGGATGAGTTGCGAGCCGAGTCGTGGCCGCCGGCGTTCTCGGAGCGGATCCGTGCCGACAGCACGAGTTGGACCGGTGACCGGGGCGCATTCGTAGATCAGTTGGCGCGGCGCGGCATCGCACTGCTACACGACTGCGGGGTCGAACCCGCAACGGTGCTGGAAATTGGCAACACGATCGGGTTCGTGCGCGAAACCAACTACGGCAGCTTTTTCGACGTCATAGCTGAACCCGACCCCGTCAACCTCGCCTTCACCCCGTTGGGTTTGGCCGCCCACACCGACAACCCCTATCGCGACCCGTGTCCGACCGTGCAGTTGCTGCATTGTCTGGCTGCGGCGAGCGATGGTGGTGCCAGCCGGTTCGTCGATGGTTTCACTGCTGCGGCGTGCCTGCGGGAGGAGGATCCCGCCGCATTTCAGACGCTCACGGGCACCGATGTTACGTTCCGCTTCCACGGCGGGGAAGTGGACTTGCGGGCTCGGCGTCCTTTGATCGAACTCGACGGTGACGGTGCGGTACGAGCCGTGAGCGTCAACAACCGTTCTATGGAACCGTTGCCTGGCGACCGGACCGACACCGCGTCGTTCTACGGCGCGTACCGTGCGTTCGTCGACTTGCTCGACAGCGACGATTCGGCGGTCGAGATCACTCTGCAACCCGGCGAGTTGGTGGCCTTAGACAACCGCCGAGTCCTTCACGGACGGCGAGCGTTCCACTCCACCGAACGCCGCCACCTGCAGGGCTGCTACATCGATATCGACGCCATCCACTCCACCGCCCGCCTGACCGCCACTGACTGACGGTGCCAACCAGCAAAGTGACCGGTGTCGCAGTTGGCCTGCTCACGGTTGTGGTGTTCAAGCTAGGCAGCTTCGCTGTTGTCGCCGTTTGACTCGGGTTCTGTCGTTGATGGCAATTCGATCCCGAGGTGGCCTTCGATGCGTGTCAGTCGTTCGCGGGCGTCGCTGAGGCTGGTGACGACCTTGTCGAGTTTGCTTTCAGCGACACTTGCTCGCTTGTCGAATTCGGTCGTCAGCTTTTTGGTCTCCTGTTTGATCAGCTTGCGACTTTTCTCGGTCGACTGTTCGAGTTGCGTCTGGAACTTGTCGGTCGCCTGTTCGAGTTGCGTCTGGAACTTGTCGGTCGCCTGGGTTATGAGATCGCGGGTTTCGATGCGGGTTTGGAGGCTGTCGCGGTGTTGGAGCCGCATGGAGGTGACCAACAGCGTGGTGAGCGTGGCGAACATAACGCCGAAAGCGGTGCCGAGGATCACTAGCACCTGTGTGTCTATCGCCGTTCCCGCCATTGTCTCCATGCGACGAACCTACATCAGCGTTCAGCACAACACAACCTGAAACAACATGATACTCATCACCAACAATGTCAGATCCCACATGCGATGCAGTCGTCCCATGCTTCGGGAACCTTTTGCGGGTCGGTGTCGTCAGACAAGTATGACCATGATGAATGGGAGCATGAAGAAGCTGATCGGATCGCTGATTCTGCTCAGCTCAATTGTGCTGGGCTGTGGATCTTCGAAGACGACCGTCACACCGGGGCCAACCGTGTCGGCTGCCGCCAATGAGCCCGCGGCCAAGGCCCCATTGCCGCCTACCGCGGCGCGGGTGCCCGCCGATCCCGATGCCCCGTCAAAAGAGTGGGTTGCCGGAATCAACGCCGCTGGGTGGGACTTCCACCGGCATTTGGAGGGCAACGCCGTTTCCAGCCCGATGAGTATAGGCGTCGCCTTCAGCCTGAGCCGGGCTGGGGCGTCTGCTGATCCGGGAGCGGTGCTTGACCAGATCTTTGAGTTCCCCGAGGCCGATACCCACGGAGCGGCCAATACGGTCGGCCTAAGCCTGGCCGAGGCCTCGGTGGAGTCCACTACTTTGGAAGTGGCCAACCGCCTGTTCGCAGACGACGAGTTCTCACCGTTGCCGGAATTTCTCGACATCGCCTCCAGTCAGTACGGAGCGGGAATTCAGTCAATCGACACCGCACAAGCCGGCCCGGCCACCGATGCCATTAACCGCTGGGTGTCGGAGAGCACGCGTGATCTCATCCCGGTCATCGTCAGCGAAGACATAGTGAGGGACCAGAGTCTCATATTGGTGAACACCGTCTATCTCAAGGCTGATTGGGCAGTGCCGTTCCTACCCGAGTGGACCGACGACGGCCGGTTCACCACAGCTGACGGCGGGTTGGTGACGGTTCCGTTCATGCACGACCGTGAACCGGTCTACCGCCGGTTTGTCCGGCTTGGCGGTGCCGACGCGGTAGAACTGCCTTACCAGGGCGGGGAATTGGCCATGTGGCTCATCGTCCCCCACGACTCCGACGGCCTGGCTGCTGTCGAGGAATCGATCAACGCTGGGACACTGACTGGGTTGCACGGCGCGGCGAGGGAGGGCCACGTCGATCTCACCATGCCCAAGTGGGAGCAGACCCTGCCCCCCACCGATCTTTTCGGGTGGCTCTGCCCGCGCGCGTTCTGTCGCGGCGCAGGCTTTGCCAACATCGCGCCCGGCATCGTCATCACCGGCGCCCTCCACGGCGCCAAGGTAATTGTTGACGAGAAGGGCACTGAAGCCGCCGCGGCCACCGCCATGTCGTTCACTGATTCGGGTCTGCCAGAGCCCGACCTCACCGTTGTCGCCGACCGTCCCTTCCTCTGGGTCATTGTCCACCAGGACACCGGCGCAATCCTGTTCGTCGGCCGCCTTGTCGACCCTACGGCATGACCAACTTTCGGCTGGGTTCAGCCCGCTCTAGAGCCTAGGTCGTCTATGTTGCCTGACGGCCGCCTACGTCACGCCCGAATATGTTTCTTTAGGCCCTGTTTTTTCTCTGGTGTGGTCCCCCGGCGACTGCTGGGGCAGCTAGGCGGCTTCGCTGGTGTCGCCGTTTGACTCGGGGTCCGTCTTCGATGGCAGTTCGATCCCGAAGTGGCCTTCGATGCGTGCCAGCCGTTCGCGGGCGTCGCTGAGGCTGGTGACGACCTTGTCGAGTTTGCCTTCAGCGACACTTGCTCGCTTGTCGAATTCGGTCGTCAGCTTTTTGGTCTCCTGTTTGATCAGCTTGCGACTTTTCTCGGTCGACTGTTCGAGTTGCGTCTGGAACTTGTCGGTCGCCTGTTCGAGTTGAGTCTGGAACTTGTCGGTCGTCTGGGTTATGAGTTCGCGGGTTTTGATGTTGTCGCGGTGTTGGAGCCGCATGGAGGTGAACATCAGCGTGGTGAGCGTGGCGAACATCACGCCGAAAGCGGTGCCGAGGATCACTAGCACCTGTGTGTCCATCCCCGTTCCCGCCATCGTCTCCATGCGACGAACCTACATCAACGTTCAGCACAACACAACCTGAAACAACATGACACTCATTGTTGCGGCTGGTGGCGCCGGGTCCCTTGTCGGTCGGCGTTCAGAGTCTCTCGCCGGGCAGGTTGCTGGCCTGCTTCACCCAGGAGGCGAACTGGTCCTCGTCTAGGTCCTCGTTCGGCCTTCCCCTTAGTGGACTTCTTGGCGTGGCTCATCGGGTCTCCATCGTCGTCACCGGGTCCTATGTGAATTCAATCAGATCGGCGCCACTATGGTTGGCCCATCGCGAGTCTCCCCTGCCCCCGTGGGGCTGGTGCGTAATCCTGAACCCGCAGGTAGAGGCTGCGCCGTGTGGTTCGGTCAAAACGGATTTTGCCCGTTTCCAAAACGGATTTGTGGGGTGTCCTAGCCAAACGGATCGCGTCCTCAGCCGGGTCGGCTTGTCTCCCTGAACGCTGCCGTGCAGGGTGCTTGAGCAGGTCAGACTGGCGCGAAGGCTCACCTGCTCCGCCCAGTCCCACCACAGCGGTAACGTCGCCGGGATGTCAAGCATGGCCCTTTGAGGCTGATCTACCTGGTGGGGTGGGGGGAGCGACCTCTAACGACCGTTGTTGCACGCCGGACTCGCAACTGTCACGATCATGCCGAGCGGACCAAGAGACCCCGGCGCGTAACGTCGATTGCAGTCATCGTTACGCGCCGGTCTGCTACTCCTGACCCTGGTCTCCAATACGAACAAGCCCACACCCCCAACCCCCATTAACAACCTCTCCACGATTAGGGGGGAAGCTCACCCGACAGTACATCGTCGACGTCGCCCAACCCAACCAACAACTCGCACATACCCGTAGGATCCCGTTCCACGGGCCTGTCAGGAATTTTGTGTATCGGGTGTGATCTGAGGGTCCGCGGCTTGGTGTTGTGGACCGGAAAGGATCATGTCTATGACTGATCATAATATGTCGGTGATGCCGGCGAACGGGGCTGCTGGGGAGGCGGCGATGAAAGACTGGGCTGAGCTGCTGGTGGCTCGGGCACGCAGCGAGGGCGTGGAGCTCACCGGTGCGGACGGCTTGTTGACGGGCCTGGTCCGCCAGGTGTTGCAGACGGGTTTGGAGGTCGAGATGGCTGAGCATCTCGGTTATGAGCGTCACGCTTTTGAGGGCCGCGGGACGCCGAACTCGCGCAACGGTTCGTCGCCCAAGCGACTCAAGACCGAGATCGGCGAGGTTGATCTGCGGGTGCCCCGTGACCGGGCGGGCACGTTCGAGCCGGTGACGGTGCCCAAACATCAGCGCCGCCTCGACGGCCTGTCAGGCAATGTGATCTCGCTGTATGCCAAAGGGCTCACCACCGGTGAGATCCAGACGCACCTGGCGGAGATCTATGACACCGAGGTGAGCCGCGAGACGATCTCGAAGATCACCGACGAGATCGTCGCGGACATGGCGGTGTGGCAGAACCGGCCGCTGGACGCGGTGTATCCGGTGCTGTTGATCGACGCGATCGTCATCAAGGTCCGCGACTCCCAGGTCGCCAACCGGCCCGTCTATGTGGCTATCGGCGTGAACTTGGCCGGCGAGCGAGATGTGCTGGGCCTGTGGCTCGGACCCGCAGGCGGCGAGGGCGCCAAGCAGTGGGCGACGATGCTGACCGAGCTCCGCAACCGGGGGCTGGCCGACGCGTTGATCGTGTGCTGTGACGGTCTGAGGGGCCTGCCGGAGTCGATACGGGCCACCTGGCCCGACGCCACGGTGCAGACCTGCGTCGTGCACATGGTACGCAACAGCTTGCGTTACGCCTCCAAAAAGCACTGGGGCCAGATCACCAAAGCCATGCGCAAGATCTACACCGCCCCCACCATCGAGGCCGCCGAAGCCTCCTTTGAGGCCTTCCGCGACGACTGGGAAGCCACCTACCCGGCCATGATCCGCAGCTGGCAAAACAGCTGGAACGAGTTCGTGCCGTTCCTGGAGTTCCCCGCCGAGCTGCGCCGGATCGTCTACACCACCAACGCCGTCGAGAGCCTCAACGCCCGGTTCCGAAGAGCCGTGAGACACCGAGGGCATTTCCCCAACGAGCAAGCCGCCATGAAAATCCTCTACCTTGTCGCCACCACCAAACACAAGAACCGAGAGAACCTCACCGGCAAGACCAACGGCTGGAAAACCATCTTGAACACACTGACAATCCACTACGGCGACCGGATCGCCGACCACATCAAATGAAAACCATCACAGCCGCTTACACAAAAAATCTGACAGTCCCCCCCGTGGGGCTGGTGCGTAATCCTTAAGCCGCAGGTAGGGGCTGTGCCGTTTGGTTCCGTCAAAACGGATTTCGCCCGTTTCCAAAACGGATTTGCGGCGAAGGGATGGACCGTCAAAGCCTCGGTACTGAGCCGCGGTGTGCTTGGCGGCGGCCCGTCTTGTCGTAACCGCGGTCTACGTCGTGCTACGTCACTGTTCGGCTGTCGGTTTGTGGAATCGACGTACCGTGGGTTTCCATTGGCAACAGGGGTTTTGTGAACGTCGAGATCGTACAACGGGTCGGATACGACCAACCCAAGGCGTGGCGTCACAATGTTGCTTGGGGTACCTTGGATCTCTCAGGGTGTAACGGCTGGCCTTCGGTGTCGCACTATTCCGAGATGGGACTCGGTCACCTGGTCCTCGCGGTTGGCAGTCACCGAATGGATGTACGGTTGTCTGAATCGTCATCGTATCCGGCTGCTATCGTCGCCGAAAGTTCGACTGAAAGCGAGCGAAGATGAGCGCGCTTCTCTACGATTTTCTTTACGTCTGAAGCGAGTTTCTCGCGCTTTTCGCGATCGTTAATCACGGCGACTTGAATCTCGTAGATTCTGTTGCCGATGGTATCAATGATGTCTTGTGTGAATTGATATGAGCGAACCTGCTGCATTACAAATTCCGAGTTGAGAGCAGCAAGAAACAGATACGGGTCTAGTGTCGCGGTGTCGGTGAGGCGCATCCTAAGTATGTGGCTCTGAAACAGCATCGGCGTGTCGTGTTTGGTAATCAATGCGGATGTGCCGACGAGGTAGGTTCCGTCTCGTACCATCAGAATGTCCCCGGCCTGTACATCGCAATTTGAGCTGTGCTGCTCGTACACCGCATCACTCACGCAGTGCTTTGGGTCAGCCTTGATTTCCCAGTTCGAGATGTCAGAGGTTCTGATGAACGGGATCGGGCCGGTCCCGTAGGACATCTTGCCTGGCTCGACTCCTGTGGTGATGTTCAACGATCCCGACTTGACTAAGTCTTCGATCCGTAGAAGTTCGTGCGTGTCGCTAAGCCGTTTAGCGGCCTCCTTGAGCCTTGGGTCGTAATACTTCGGTACGTAAATCTGCTTGGAGCGGAGGGGCCCACGGTCGAGTTGATGAGCGAGCCTCTCGGTCGGAAGCTCTTTGCCTTTTGTGTGCTGACGAAACAATGGCGCAACCAATGGAACTTCGTCGAGGACGTTCTCAGCACCGTCGACGACCCTGACCGTCGGGTTACCGCGGGAGTCATGTCCACACCATCGGACATCAGAAAGAAATAACGGACGCTCTTCCTGTTCTGAATCGGAATTGACTTTGTCTTTCTTTGTGGCGATGACCGCGCAAACCTTCGTGTGCGTACCACCCTTGCCGCTCGTTTTAAATAGAGGCTCAGGTAGGGCAACAACGGCGCTTATGTCTGTCTGGTCAGCGAGCCAATGCATGACAAACCGATACGACGGATTGCCGACCATGCTCTCAGGTAAGATGATTCCTAAGCGGCCGCCGGGCTTCAGCAGCTTGACGCACCGTTCAAGGAAGAGTATCTGCGGTGGTCTGTCGGCATGTAGCTTGTCAGTCATCTTGGGTGTGTCGGTCTTCTTGGATTTGTCGGTCTTCTTGGATTTGTCGATCATCTTGGGTTTGTCGGTGCGCACCCCGGTCCATTTGCGGCCGAGCTCGTATTGTTCGATGACCTGCTTGTCGCTGACCTTGATCTTGCTCCCGAACGGTGGATTGGTCACGACGACATCAAAGCTCCCAAGCTGGATGCTCTCCCGATGTCGCTCGCTCCACCGCTCGGACGGCTCAAGCGAGTTGGCGCAGAAGACTCCGCCGCGGCCGTCGCCCATGATAGCCATGTACGCCTTGGTGACCTTGGCAAGGAAAGTGTCTTTGTCGATGCCGCGTAGACACTTCGTTGCCACCTCTTGACGTTGCTGCAAACGCACCTCTTCGTTCCAGCCAAGTTCTTTTGCTCTTGTATCTATGCCTGCCCAGACGGCTTCAAGCGCACCGATCAGGAACCCACCTGAACCACAGGCGGGATCAATGATACTTTCTCCGGGTTGTGGGTCAAGCATGTCGACGACCATCTTGACGACATTGCGCGGAGTGAAAAACTGTCCCTCTGAGCCTCTCAAAGCGGGTCCGACGAACACTTCGAACGCATCCCCTACAGAGTCTCGCTCGGAGTCCATCAAGGAGTAGTTCTGCAACTCGCCCACGATGTGAGCCAGGCTCGCTGTGTCTACCTCAAGGCTGGTACCGCTGTCGAAGACATCACTGTAGTTGTCTACAACGCTGTCAAAGAGATCGTGGACGCGATCCGCGATAGCCGCATCTGTGTCGTTCTCAGTAGCTCTGAAAGACACGACTTTGTTTGGAGCCGTGTTGAGTTCGTCGTGGAGCTTGCAGAACACGATGTTGAGCATCTGCTCGGCTAGCGCCACATCTCTGGTGATGCCGGCGACATTACCGGCCAGATGGTTGCGCAAGTCAGCGAAGACCGCCTTGAGGTTGCGGCTCGGACGTAGGTCTTTCCGCAGGTGTTTGCCGATTTGATCAACGGTCTGCCCGAAGAGCGGGATGTTAGGGATCTCTTTGAAGACGCAGATGCCGTCCGCCGACACGACCTTCTGCAGGTAGACATGATCCTCGCCATTAAACAAGACACCGAGATAAGCAGACGACATCTCCATGTAGCGTTCGAGTTGCTCCCGTCCGTCTAGTCGACCCGGCGCCTTGCATTCGACGATCATCATTAGTTCCTTCTCCTGCTTGGATTCCGAACTGAACACAGCGACATCCACAGGGAAGGAACGACGGTCGTCCGACGGTGACTTGCGGACTCTATGCTGCGGACGGCTCTTAATGTGGTCCTTTGGGTAGTTGAAGTCATCAACGAGGCGTTTGAGAATGACTTGGACCGCACCTCGCTCTTCCGGCGTGTCGTTCACCGGCTCGCCGCTGATGTAGTCGATCAGAGTGTTGGACGGAGGTGCAACACTCTTATTATAATCATCCATTTCATATCCTTTAAGTGTGTTTAGTGTCTATACACTCTATGAAAGGGGTGTAAAGAACACTGTAGGTCCGACACGTTGGCTGACGGGGGATGCCGACTCAAGGTGTGTCATGACGCCTGTCGCTGGCTTGCTGGCGATGCGATAGTTGTCAGAGACGCTTGGACTACCAGCCGTAGTCAAGTCAGCTCGAAGAATTGCGGATCAGTTCCACCAGCGTCGTCGCCTTGCGGAACGACTTGCCGGGGGCGTTGGCTCGAACGGTGCTGTCATTGGTCATGCCTCCACGATCCCACAGGGGTGCGACACCAACCGTAGTTTCTGACATCAGCTTTGTCGGTCATGGCGATGATTCTCGTTGGTTCTCCACGTCTGATCCGGTAGCGGTGGCTGGGGCATCAGCGGTCTGCGCTCGTGTTGTCGGGGGCTGTTGTTGGTTGTCTGGGGTTGTGATGTGGTTGGTGTCCCAGAGTTGGGTGTCGAGTGCGTGTTCGATGCGGACGATGACGGGGATGGTGCCCCAGGTCTTGCCGCGGAGCAGGCGGCTGATTGCGTCTTGGGAGACTCCGGCGATGTGGGCGACTTCTTTGAGGGAGCGTCCTGCGCGGGCGTGGTGGAGGCGTTGCGCGAGCGCTTTGGAAAAGTGCGCTTCGATGGGTGCGGTGTCTTTGAGTGTGCCGTTGGGCCAGATTTCGCCGTCTTGGAGATGTTCGGCGGGGCAGGACTTTGCGTGGGTGTAGGCCATAGCCGCGCACTGTAGCCGCGGTGTGTGTAGCACCGGAATCACTGTCACACCTGCGTATTAGTGTTGTCCGTAATAACGGAAAAACAAAGGTCGAACATGATTATGTCCGTGTATCCATCGAAAATCGGGTGGGTGGCTCTGGTGGGGGGCATCGGATCGGGATGGCGCGTCAACGGTGTGTGCGTTACTAGTCAAAAGCGCATCAGCGGTGCCCGTTGTCTCGAAAGCAGGGGCACCGCTGATGCAATCGGCCTCGTCGTTCCAACATCAGAAAGCCTCGCGTGGAACATATCACAGATCGAATCTCCCCAGCAAAGCTCCGTTTGTTCGACGAACACCCGGTTCTCGCGCTGGCGCGGCGGTCAACAGCCGCGTGGGGACTGGTCGTGGTAGGGGACATGTCGTTGTTGGTTTGGGAGCCGTTGGTGCTCGACGCGGTGCGTGACCGTTACGTCTCGAACCCGCGTACGGCTGATAAGGCGACCCGCGAAGCGGCAAGGCTGATGCGTTATCTGCGGGCTTGTGGCGCTGTTGAGTGGTCAGATGTGTCCGCGGAGATGGTGACGCGGTGGTGTTGGGCACCGAGCCTCAACCGTTCGGGGGTGCATCAGCATGTCGCGCCCGCGACTGCCCGTAACCGGCAATGGGCGGCTTGGGCTGCGTTGGAAGCCGGGCGGGCGTTGGGAGCACCGATTGATCCAGCCGCTCTGATCGGCGCGCGGATCGGTCGCTCAACAGCGGATTCTGTTGCTACGCGACCGCTCACTGTTGACGAAGCGGAGTTGGTGCGCGACGTTGCCGAGGCTGCGTTGTCGGCTTCGCGCACAGCGTTGATCGTGGCTATCGCGTTTGGGGGTGGGTCCGCTTCTGAAATAGCGGCAACACGTCTTTGCGACATCGACCTAGCAGCGAACACCATCGCGTTTGGTGGTCCGCGTTCGCGTGTGAACAGCCTCGACGACTGGGCGGTTCTGATGATGCGGAGGTTCTTGGCCAGCCAGCGCCACTACCGCGTCAAAGCCGACGACTTGCTGTGCGTCACCACCAAGACAGACCCGGTAAGCCGCGCGCATTCTGTGACGGTGCGTCTCGGTGAGGTTCTGCGTGACGCGGGACTGAACAACGCTGCGGGTGTTTCTGCGAGGTCGATCAGGTTGGCTACCGCACGCACCGTCCTTGACCGTGACGGGATCGAAGCCGCCACGCGGTTCTTGGGATCAGTGTCCCTTGACACAACCGCAGCCGCGCTCAACTACCACTGGCAACGCGATGGCTGACACTCGCCGCCGCCGAGTTTTTGCTGACAGCGACGCGGTTCGCGTTGCTGATTTGGATGCTCTGATTATCGACGAACCCTCTGACGAGTTGTTGCCCACGCCACTGCGGGTGGTCAACGGTGAACGACAGATCGTCTCCCAAATCGAGCAGCTCCTTAGACACACGTCGACACCGTGGTTTCGGAAGATCGTCGCATACCTAGAAGAGGTAACGTCCACGGCCAGCAGTATGGGACGGCCGCGTCAACACACCGTCGCTG
Organism: Candidatus Aldehydirespiratoraceae bacterium; assembly: GCA_965198315.1. Classification (GTDB taxonomy): domain Bacteria; phylum Actinomycetota; class Acidimicrobiia; order Acidimicrobiales; family Aldehydirespiratoraceae; genus VXYK01. The sequence continues at coordinate 832,722 of OZ240616.1, forward strand.
ACTGGGTCGTGTTCTGGCTTGCCGCTGAGATCAACGGCGGGGTACGCCGCGCCCATGACGAATTGGGCGATCCCGTGACCTGGGGTCGGATACATGAGGAGGTAGGCAAGCAACAACCAACAAGCCCCGAACAGCGAATCTCGGCTCATCCCATAAACCGTTTCCAGTATTCGCGGTTCCTTGACAGGTACCTCGGACCGGACCAGCTAGCTGTCATGGGTTCGATCAGCACAGCGAACGCGGTCAAGACCGCTGTGGAGGTTGGATTGTTCGACAACACCAAGGGGTCGCGCACCCGACCCGACCCCGGCAACTGCCTCACAGGGGACGGGACCATCATCAACACCATGTTCAACCCGCCGAAACATCGAGCGGACACGGAAACTGGTGAGATCGCTCACAGCCGGCACGACCCCGACGGACGCCACCACTACGACAACAAGACGCACACCAGCGGCGACGCTGAGTGTGACATGTGCAGCGGAGCGCCGAACAGGAACCGCCGTAAGCCCTCGCTGGACAGGCGAGGCAGTTACGAAGCCGTTTCAGCGGTAGCACAAAGCGGTGAACGGCAGGGACGCGTCATCTTGGACATGCGTCTCACTCAAGACGGGGAAACCGAAGCCTCAGTATTCACAGACATGGTTCTCGACCTGCGTAAATCCCCCGAAGTAGAAGCGGGTCTGCAAGCAGTCGCTTACGACATGGCCTTGCACTCGGTTGACACGGACCGGCTCCTAGACGAAGGACTCATCGTCGTCAACAAGTTGCCGCTGGTCAAGGGCAAGAAAATCAAGAGACGTACCGTCGGCAACCAAACGTTGAAACTGCCCGACGGCACGACCACCAAGACTTCAGTCCACTTCGTCAACGGCACTCCGTGTCTCAAACGGTTCGACGCTGATACCGAAGAGTGGTATCTGAAACTCGACCGGATCAGCACCCAAATCAACCAACAGAAAGCGAAGAAGGTCATCTACACGCGATGGCGGGTTCCCCGACACCCACTCGCTGGTGACTTCGCTGACGCCACGTTGAGAATCCGACACAACAGCACCAACAAGGAACGGCTCAGCAACAACCGGCGTTCGCTGTATTCAAGGCCCATCCCCGAATCTGACCCTTGCTTCGACGCGCTGTTCGGGATTCGCGAGAACGCCGAGTCCAACAACGAGAACCTCAAAGCCAAGCTCCGCAACAAACGCGCCCGATCCGTTGGCCGAATCCGCAACCACCTCAACCTGATCGCCTATCAGCTAACCGAGAACGACAAAACGCTTTCCGCACACTTTCTGCGTGCCGAAGACGACACCGGGTATGCGGAACATTACACGTTCAGGCCGCCCTCACGGGCCAGACCCGCCCTCGCAGCCGCCTAACCCTCGACTCGGCTCCCAAAGCCCCAACAAGGCGAGACCAACGCGTCCCCAGGCGGCCTGAACCAGCCGAAGGACCCGACCAACCACCAACCCGCCGTCTCGCCACCCTCAGCGGCAACTATCCTAGACCACCGCGGACTTACGCACCGCGTTCCGCACCAGCCCCGCCCCCGTAGCTCAGTGGATAGAGCGTCGGTTTCCTAAACCGTGCGTCGCAGGTTCGATTCCTGCCGGGGGCGCTTTTTGATTGTGCGCGAGGATGTTGGACACAGCGGGGGTCGTAGCGACCGCCGTTGAAGGGAGCGGGTATGAGACTCGAAGGCAAGGTGGCACTCATCACCGGTACGGCCGGCGGTATCGGACGCGCCACGGCGCTGCGGTTCGCCGAAGAGGGCGCCCGGATCGTCGCAGTCGACTTCGTTGCAGCCAATCTCGAGACGGTCGAGTTGATCAGAGCGGCCGGGGGCGAGGCAACCGCGGTCCAAGCCGACGTGTCCAACGATGCCGATGTCGCCTCGGCCGTGAAGACCGCGGAACAGACCTACGGGCGGCTCGATATCGCCTTCAACAACGCCGGGATCATGCTGGCCGACGACTCGGACTCCATCGCCACGTCCGAGGAGACCATCGACAAGACCCTGGCCGTGAACCTCAAGGGCGTGCTGTACGGATGCCGGCATCAGATCCCCGCAATGCGCCGGGCGGGCGGCGGTTCGATCATCAACACAGCGTCGTTCGTGGCGTCGGTGGGCGCGGCCACCCCGCAGATCGCCTACACCGCCTCCAAGGGGGCGGTGCTGTCGATGACCCGGGAGCTGGCCGTGATCCACGCTCGGGAGAACATCCGGGTCAACGCCCTGTCGCCGGGGCCGTTGCGAACCGAAATGCTCATGTCGTACCTCGACACCGACGAGAAGCGTCAGCGCCGATTGGTGCACGTTCCCATGGGTCGGTTCGGCGAAGCCACCGAGATGGCCTCGGCCGCGCTGTTCCTGGCCTCGTCTGACTCGTCGTACATGACCGGAGCCAACCTGCAGGTCGACGGAGGCCTGACCGCCGCCTACGTCACCCCCGAATAGGCTGTCGGAACCAGCCACCGTCGAAGGCGCCGTGCTGGACTCGCCAGGCCAGGAGGGCACCGCGCACTTCCTTGAGCACATGCTGTTCAACGGCACCGAGAGTTTCTCCAAGCAGAGGCGACTACAGACGGATCAGAAGACGAATCTCGCTTCAGATTGAGTTGCGCCTGCGTCAGGTGGTAGCCGTGCGAACGAGAACCCGTGGTGAACGTGCACGTCTGCGTCACCGTGTTGGTAGCGGTGTCGTGTTGAAGCGGCTAAGGTCGGTCGGGCAGTTTTGTAACTAATGTGCAGGCAAATTTGAAATTATCTTGAGGGCAATTTCTAAATTAGTGCTAGTGTCGCAATGTGGACACCGTTGACCGACATCTGCAGCCGCGGCTCGAGCGGGCTCTGGAACGTTCCCGAGTCGTGATGCTCCACGGAGCCCGCCAATGCGGCAAAACCACACTTGCCCAACTGCTGGTCGAAGCCCGTGGAGGCACCTACATCTCATTGGATGACGAGATACACCGCCAAGCGTTACTCGATGACCCCATGACCTACTTAACGCACCAAGAGCGTCCGCTCGTGATCGACGAAGTCCAACTCGGCGGAGACCGAGTCGTCCGCTCCATCAAACAACTGGTGGACGCAGATCCGGCCCCTGGGCGCTTTCTGCTCACTGGTTCGACCAACTTCTTGACGGTCCCCAATATCAGCGAGTCCTTGGCCGGGAGAATTCAACTCTTCCGCTTGTGGCCATTCTCGGAAGCTGAGTTGACCCGAACCCGCGCCGACATCATCAACCGTTGGTTTCAGGGAGATCCCGGCCCGGTTCCAACAGAAAGCCTCACCAAAGCCGACTATCTGGAGTTGATTTGTCGGGGTGGTTATCCCGCGGTCGTCAACAGCGGCCCCGATGAGCGCCGAGACTGGTTGCAGAGCTATGTGGAGACCGTGATTCGACGCGATGTTGCGCAGCTAGCCGACATCCGCAAAGCCGCGTCGCTTCCCCTCCTGTTGCGATGGGCTGCCGCGCTCACCAGCAACCGGATCAACGTATCGGCAGCTGCCCGCGATCTAGAGATCAGTCACCCCACCGCGGTCTCCTACCTGGATTGGCTCCAGACGGTCTTCTTGTTGCACGAGATCCCTGCCTGGTCCCGCAGTCTCTGGCCGAAGGCGGCCCGTCGCCCCAAGTTCCACTTGACCGACACGGGACTCGCAGCCCGCCTGCTCGGCCTGGGCCCTGATGCGCTTGCGTCGCCCACATCCCCCGCAACTGGGCCGCTTCTCGAATCGTTCACCGTCAACGAAATCATCCGTCAATTAGGCACCGCTCCGAAGGGCCGCAGTCTGTGGCATTACCGCGACCGGCAGAACCACGAGGTTGACCTTGTTCTTGAGGGTGACGACGGGAAGGTGGTGGCGGTGGAGATCAAGGCGACGAGTTCCCCCGCGCTCAGCCACATCAACAATCTCCGCTGGCTGCGCAACAAACTCGACGCGGTCAACCCCGGATCCTTTGTTGCTGGGATCTTGTTGCACACCGGCACACACTGCGTCAGCCTCGACGACCGCCTCCACATGAGACCCATAAACTCCCTCTGGTCTGATTAGACGCTTGGGCACATCTGTCGGATTCGTGACGTTGTCGGCGGGTGACGAGTGTGGGCCACCCGCGCAACGTAGCCGGGGCGAAGACGTCCCGCTTCGGTCCACGGTGATTGGAATTGCTAAGAACCTATTCAATAGGAATATCGACTTCTCGTCGAACACCGCTCTCACCGAGTTGGTGCTGAACGATAACGATTTTCGGGTTCATCACGCTCTCCTCGAACGTCAACCTCGTGGTGTTCAAGCTGGTGCGAATTGCCAAGCCGCCAGGAAGACCGAGCCGCAGATGGACACAGTCACCACAGTGATCGCCACAACGAACCCCCAGACATCTCTGCTGCGTTTGTCCGACAGCTCCGCGAACCGCGTGTCGACCGCCGCGAACCGCGTGTCGACCTGCGCGAACCGGGAATCGATCTGCGCGAACCGGGTGTCGACCGCTGCGAACTGCTTCTTGATCTCCGCGAACTGCTCAGCGAGTTGTTCGCGGAGCTGCGCGAACTGGACGTCCATCTTGGCGTTGAGTTCAACGAATCCGGCCTGTGTCTTGACCTCAAGGTTTGCCAGGTCACGTTTCGTGGCGAACTGCTCCCATCCTCCAGGTGGTTGCTGTGCCATAAGGAACTCCGCTTCCTGTTCACCTACCGTGTCGGCGAGGCTCCTGTAGATCTCCGCTCGCCGCTGCTCTGTCAGGGCCACCATGGTCTCCCATCCAATTCGTAATGATCGATTCAGGGGGGAAGTGGCTTACGGGCATCACAGTATCATCAAAGATATTCAGACACAATCGAATCAGACTAACAGCAGCCAACGCACATTTTGGGTGTTGTGGCGCGGGTACTCGCTCAGCAATGGCGACAATTCCCACTAGAAGCAACTTGGGATCGGGGCGCTACGGTTGCGGGGGTGCTTCTCTACGACACGGCGCGTAACTCGGTAGTCCCCTTTGAGCCGGGGGAAGAAGTATCGATTTATGTCTGCGGCATCACGCCGTACGACTCGACCCATCTCGGGCACGCCAACACCTATCTGACCTACGACCTGCTGATCCGACGGCTCGAAGAACTCGGCCACACGGTGAAACTCGTCCGTAACATCACCGATGTCGACGACAGCATCCTTGGCAAGGCGCGGGAGTTGGGCGTCGACTTCCTGGAGTTGGCGGCCGCCGAAACCGCACGCTTCCACGGTGACATGGCCGCGCTCAACACCCGAGAAGTCACAGCCGAACCCCACGCCCGCGTATGGGTACCGGAGATGATCGAGCTGATCACAACCCTCGAAAAAGGCGGACACACCTACACCGTCGAAGGCGCCACCTTCTTCGATGTGACGACCTTCGACACTTTCGGAGCGGTCTCCGGCTACGACGAGGCGACCATGATCGAACTGGCGGCCGAGCGTGGCGGTCATCCCGACGACCCCCGCCAACGCAATCCCCTTGACTTCGTGCTGTGGCAACCGTCGCTGCCCGACGAACCCGCATGGCCCTCACCTTGGGGGCCGGGCCGCCCTGGATGGCACATCGAATGCAGCGCCATGTCGATGGGTCTGCTCGGCACCACCCTCGACCTTCACGGCGGCGGAAGTGATCTGATCTTCCCGCATCACGAATGCGAAAGAGCCCAGAGCGAAGCCGCCACCGGCACCACCTTCGTGCGCCACTGGATGCACTGCGGGATGGTTGCCTACGACGGTACGAAGATGTCGAAATCGCTCGGCAACCTCGTCTTCGTCAGCGAGCTGTCGAAACTCGCCGACCCAAGAGCGATCCGGCTAGCCCTGATGGCCCGCCACTACCGCGACGACTGGGAATGGTTCGACGACGACATCAACGAGGCCGCGGCGGGACTTGATCTGCTGCTCGCGGCAGCTAATGCCACCACAGGACCCGACCCGGCCCCCTTCGCGAGCCGCATGCGCGCCGCCCTTGACAACGACCTGAAAGCCCCCCAAGCACGAAATGAGTTGCTTGGACTCGCCACAGCCATTCTCGCAGGAGGCGACGACCCGACAGCACCAGCCGTGCTGGGAGAATTGGCCGGTGTGTACGGCATTGAACTCGACACCCCGGCGGCTCCGGTCGCCTGACCGACCCCCCGACCCAACCCGATCTGAACCCCCGATCCGATAGTCCCTTGATCCGCTTATACGACACGCTCTCCATGAAGGTTCGGCCCCTGGCCCAGCGAGACCCCGGCAAGGTCTCGTTCTACGCCTGCGGTCCCACGGTCTATGACCACCCGCACCTCGGTCATGCCCGCCAAGCCCTCACCTACGATGTTCTACGCCGCTACCTCGAATGGCGAGGCGTTGAGGTTCGTCACGTCGCCAACGTCACCGATATCGACGACAACATCATCAACCGCGCCAACGCCGAGGGCCTCACCGAACCTCAAGTGGCGGAACGATGGGAGGCGATCTACACCGAAGTGATGGACGAACTCAACATTCTCCACCCCCACGACCGACCACACGCCACCGAATTCGTCGACGAAATGGTTGCGTTCATCGAGACCCTCGTAAGCAACGGATCGGCCTACACCACCGAATCCGGTGTATATCTGCGGGTGCGTTCCGTGCCGGGGTACGGCGACCTCGTACACCGCAGCTTCGACGAACTCGCGGCAGGCTCAGGGGCTCGGGTGGAGGTAGACGAGTTCAAAGAGGACCCGCTCGACTTCGCTCTCTGGAAGTCGGCCAAGCCCGACGAACCAACCTGGCCCTCACCGTGGGGACCGGGACGCCCGGGCTGGCACATCGAATGCGTGGCCATGAGCCTCGGCCTCCTCGGCGACGGATTCGACCTCCACGGCGGAGGCGATGACCTCGTCTTCCCGCATCACACCAACGAACGGGCCGAAGCGATCGCTGCGGGTCGGCCGTTCGCCCAGCATTGGCTGCACAACGCCATGCTCAATGTCGGCGGCGAGAAGATGGCAAAATCGCTCGGCAACTTCCGCACCGTTCGCGACCTGCTCGACGAGCACCCGTTGAACGCCCGAGCCTTGCGCCTGCTGCTGCTACAGACTCATTACCGCAAGACGATGGAGGTCAATGCCGAGGTGATGACTCAGGCCCGGGCTGGCATCGAACGCATCGACGCCATGGCTCGCAGGGCCAACGCCGCCGGTATTTCTCTCGACGGGACCGAGCGAGATACCGCGTCGCTAGAGGCGTTTGCGGCTGCGATGGACAACGACCTGGGTACCCCCGAAGCCATCGCCGTCATCTTCGACACGGTTCGAAAAGCCAACACAGCCCTCGACGCAAGCCGTACCAGCGATAACGCAGGCTCCGGGGACACTGCGGCCGCTGCGGTGCTGGTCTCAACCGTGGTCGACCTCGCCGGAACTCTCGGTATCAGAGTCGGTCGATCCCGTGACGCTGAGTCCCCCGTTGACCCCGCAGACGACGACAAGATCGACGTGCTTGTCGCGGCTCGATCCAGGGCACGAGAAGCAAGAGACTTCGCAGAAGCTGATCGGCTCCGCGACGAACTCACAGCACTGGACATCGTGGTCGAAGACACCCCCACCGGTTCCATCTGGCACCGCCGGTGAGTTCAGGTGTAACGGGGGGCGGGCCGGACTGCGTGAGCGGGTACTTCTACGACACAAGTGCCCCTCTTGCTGTTGTGGCGGGCGCTTGTCGGTTCCGTCTGGTACCGCCGGTGAGCTCAGCCGACGGCGAAGATCTGTCCAGCGCGGGTGCCGACGATGATCCTGCCACCCCAGACAGCCGGAGTTGACTCGATGCAACCGCCGAGGTGGATCTCCCACAGCTGGGCTGGTTCGACGGATGTGTCAGACACATCGAACGCACGCAAATAACCGGCGCAATCCCCTTGGATCCACACGTCATCAACGATCACCGGGGATGACCAGGTTGGTCCTTGGAGTTGGATCGACCAGCGCTGGGTCCCGGTGGCGCGGTCGAGCCCGAGCACGGTTCCCGCGTCGGTGGGCACGATAACGATGTCCTTGTACAGCCCCGGCGTGGCCCAAACGCCGGCACCGATATAGGGACGCGCGTCGACTCTCCAGACGAGCGGATCATCCGGGCGCGAAGGGTCGAGCTTGAAAATCTGACCGACCTCTTGACTGCGAGCATTGCCCCGCTCGTATTCGGCCGCCGCGTAGATCATTTGGTCGCTGTCGATCACCAAGGAGGCGTCGACATCATCGCCGGCCCAGAAGCGGAAGACTCGTGTCGGATCGACGCCATCGGCCAGATCGGTGATGTCCCACCCCTGAATCAACCCTCCAGAATTCGCGAAATAGACCAGGTTGGCTGAAATAGCCACCGAGTTCTCGATCGAGACGTTCTCGCCGACGGCTGCAATCAGTTCGTCGTCCCATCCCGGGGCGTTGAACACCAGGTGCGGATCAACTGTGACCCTGCCCTCGGTGTCATAGTCCCGGTTTAGTTTGACGATATGGAACTGAGAATTCTCTCCGCCAACAAAGAGGTAGTCGTCGAGGACCAGCCCCGCCCCGTCCCAATCGTCGTTCCACATGATCGGAAAGACATCTCGGGCAGACAGCTTCCAGAGTTCGACGGGTTCGTCGCCGTCGAAGGCGAGGACTCGGTAGTAGCCGTCGCGACTGCCGGTGTAGAGCAGCGGGAATCCGTCGGGGTCGATGGTCACGGATCCTTTGATGATGCCGCCTGTGACGAAGTCCGGGAGGATTTTTGTGCCGTCATCGAAGTCGAGGAAATGGACGTTGCTGCTGAAGCTGCCCAGTGTCACCCAGGTTTTGTTGTTGTACTCAAAGACGGCAGGTTGGCCCGTCCACCCTGATCCACACCAGGTTGTGGTCACACCGCCGGATGTGGAGGGCGAACACAAAGAACCTTCTGTTGGGAACTTCCAGAGTATTTGTGGCGCAGACGGCACCGGACCCTCTCCGTAGTAGGTACGAGTTGGATTGCCGCGAAATGTCAGCAACCCCCGAACCTCGGTACCCCACGGCATGCCCGATGATTCCGGATCCACCCAACCGGAGTATTCCGGGATCGTGGTGGTTGTGGTGGTCGTGGTCGTGGTCGTGGTTGTGGTGGTCGTGGTGGTTGTGCTCGTGGCGTTCACGTCACCAGCGAGATTGTCGGTCGGCTCGGCCAACAAGGCGGTGGCCAACAACAGCATCGCCGACGCGGCTAAGACCAGGCTGATGCGAACGCGCATCTTCAGACCGAAGAACAACGGCAGAATGTCGCGGACAGTCTTCAAGACGCTACGCGGAAGTCGAATACGATCGGGTTGAACATGAGACGATTAGAGGGACCTGAAATCCAATCGTACGATGTTCTCAGCCGTGAATTGGCCGAACGGGTGCGAATAGTGCGAGTGCCGGTGCTTCCGTTCGGTTCGAGTGGAATGGCGGTCGGCAGGTTCGTACTGCTGCGGACCGACAATGACCGCAGCGGCAACCGCAAGCTGTTGGCACACGAACTCATCCACGTTCGACAATGGCACGAGGCGGGTTGTTGGGCGTTTCTCTGGGCCTATCTGGGTGACTATTTCCGTGAACTGAAGCGCCATCGACGCCACCGAGACGCCTATCTGGCCATCAGAGCCGAGCGTGAAGCCAACGCCCTCGCCGACAACTGGGAGACACGCAACTCAACCGCCCAGTAGTCGGTTGCGCCCGGCGAAAGCAGAGCGGCTCAGTAGGCGTAGAAGCCCCTGCCGGACTTGCGTCCGAGGTGACCTGCCGACACCATGCGACGAAGCAGCGGTGGGGGAGCCAGAAAGCGTTCGTTGTATTCGTCGTACAACGACTCGGCGGTCCACAACATCACGTCAAGACCGATCATGTCGCACAACGCCAGCGGGCCCATCGGGTGCCCTGCCCCGAGTTTCATCGCCTCATCAATGTCCTCAGCTGAGGCATGGCCTGCTTCGAACATGGCGATGGCCTGACACAGGAAAGGCACCAGCAGAGCGTTGACCACGAAGCCGGCCCGATCCTTGCAATGCACGACCCGTTTGCCGAGCACTTCGGTAGCGAAACCTGCAGCGGCCTGTGCCACAGCAGCGTCGGTGCGTTGCGTGGAGATGACTTCCACGAGCCGCATGACCGTTGCCGGGTTGAAAAAGTGCATCCCACATACTTGCTCGGGCCGCTCGGTCCCCATGGCAATGTCGATGATCGGTATCGACGAGGTATTGGTCGCCATAGTCGCCCCGTCGGGCAATATCGCATCGAGCTGCTTGAAGATGTCGAGTTTGAGCTCAAGGATTTCCGGCGCTGCCTCGACGGCCAGTTGGCATCCGTTCATGTCTGCGAGGTCGGTGGTCCAGGTGACTTGGGTGGCGGCTCGATCGCGAGCGGACTCGTCGAGCTTGCCCCGAGCTACCGCCTTGTCGAGCGACCCCTCCACCCTTGCTTTGCCAGCTTCAATAGCTGTGGGGTTGATGTCGTAGGCGACGACAGCGACTCCCGCCTTAGCCGCAACTTCGATAATTCCACTGCCCATCGCGCCGGTGCCGATTACGCCGATCGTCTCGATAGGCATGTCAGTCCGACTCACTGATCGTGACCGACGAGATGACCACATCGGTCAAAGGGCGGTCGTTGCGGTCGGTTTTGACCTGCTGCATCTCGTCGAGCACATCAAGACCGGACACGACTTTGCCAAACAACGAGTACTGCGCTGGCAAGCCCACGCCGCTCGGCCCCGACACGATGAAGAACTGACTGCCGTTGGTGTTGGGACCGGCGTTGGCCATCGCCAAAGAACCGATCTCGTAACGCCCGGGGCGGGGTAGTTCGTCCTCAAAGCGGTAACCGGGGCCACCACGACCCGTACCGTCGGGGTCACCACCCTGGCACATGAAACCGTTGATGATGCGGTGGAAGACGACACCGTCGTAGTAGTGGTAACGCGCCAAGGTCACGAAGTTGTTGACGGTCTTGGGTGCGGTTGCGGCGTCGAGGTGAATGGTCATCGAGCCAAGCGAAGTTTCCATCGTTGCTGTGTACTGCTTACCTGGGTCGATACACATCTGCGGTGGTTCGTCGAACCGCTGACGCTTGGGGCTCGAGCCATCGCTCTCGGGACAGGGGGTTGGGGCCATGAAAATCTCCTGATTCTGCTCAACGCAGGCTAGAGCGCCACGCCCGGAATCCGACAGCTGGCCGGGGATCACCCCTTTGTCATGGTGGGTGTGCATAGTGTGACTTCTGTGACCGACCTTGTCTCAGTCTCTTCGGTGACCCACGGAGGCGAAAAGCCGCTGCGCTGCATCCGTTGCGATGTCACCTGGAGAGGAACCAGCGCGGATGCTTGCTGGAACTGCGGCGTCCCCGGAGTGCCTCTCGGGAACGTGCGTATCGTCGAAGACGAGCCAGCGGCCTGAGCGTTGAAGACGAATCGGCTGCCTGAGGACCGCTCCGCCGCTACGATCTCGGTGTGACTTCTTCCGCGTCAACACTGCACTGGTCTGATAGCCGGGTTGAGGTGCACCGCCTCGTCGTTGGTCCCGTCGACAACAACGTTTTTGTTGTCCGCTGCCGTGAGACAGGGGAGGGCGTGCTGCTCGACGCGGCCAATGAACACGAACGACTGTTGGAGTTGTGTCAAGCACTCGATGTGCGCACCGTGCTGGAGACTCATGGCCACTGGGATCACATACAGGCTGTGCCGGCCGTGCGTGAAGCCGGTTACAAAGTCGGTGTCACCGCTGAAGACGCCGCCATGCTGCCGAGCTACGACTACCTCCTCACCGATGAATCGGTGATCGAGATCGGCAAGCTGCGAATCCATACCCATCACACACCGGGCCACACACCGGGATCCATGTCATTCAGCGTGCAAGACACGCCGCTGCTGTTCACCGGCGACACGCTGTTTCCCGGCGGACCCGGAGCCACGAGCTTCGAAGGCGGAGACTTCCCGACCATCCTGCGCAGCATCGAAGATCGCATGTTTCGGGTATTCGACGCAGACACGATCGTGCTGCCGGGCCACGGCGCCGACACAACCATCGGCAACGAAGTCCCGAGTTTCGACGAATGGGTATCCCGCGGCTGGTAACCGGCCGACACCATCTCAGAGGCGAGTTCCACTCCGTTGCGTGCGGAGGTAGTCGTTTGGCGTTGAGCGTGGCACGCTAACGATCGTTAACTTTAACTTCCTGCTGAGTTTTGGCAGGTTCTAACCCTGGAGGGGATATGGGCAAGCTTCTTGAGGGCAAGGTCGCTCTCATCACCGGCGCAGGCCGCGGCATCGGCCGCGACCACGCCATCATGATGGCTGAACACGGTGCCAAAGTAGTTGTCAATGATCTCGGCGGCGACGAGTTCGGCGGTCCCGGCAGCTTGACCCCGGCACAAGAAGTTGTGTCTGAGATTGAGGCGATGGGCGGCGAGGCCGTTGTCAATGGTGGCAACGTGGCCAAGTTCGACGAAGCCAAGGCCATGATTGATCAAGCGATCGACACTTACGGCGACATCAACATCGTCGTCAACAACGCCGGAATCTTGCGTGACCGCATGGTGTTCTCAATGAGCGAAGATGACTGGGACGCGGTGATCGCGGTACACCTGAAAGGCACGTTCGGACCGTCGCATCACGCCGCGGTGCATTGGCGGGCCCAGGTCAAGGCTGGTGGCGAGGCGTATGGCCGCATCATCAACACTGCTTCGCCCTCCGGCATCTACGGCAATGTCGGCCAGTCCAACTACGGCGCAGCGAAAGCTGGTATCGCAGCCTTTACGATCATTACCGCGCAGGAACTCGTCAAGTATGGCGTCACGGTGAATTGTCTGGCCCCCACCGCTGTCTCCCGACTCACTCTGCCGTTGATGGGCGGCGCGGAGAACCTCTCCGAGTCGGCTATGGAAGCCATGTCACCGCGCTGGATCGCAGTGCTCACCACCTGGTTGGCCAGCCCGGAGGCGGGCAAGGTCACTGGCCGCGTTTTTGACATTCGTGGGCGTCACCTCGGCATCGCCGAAGGCTGGCATCTTGGCCCGACCGCCGAGCAACCGGACGATCCGACCAAACTCGGCTCGGTGATGGCTGAGTTGATGGGCAAGGCTCGTCTCAATGCCGGTATGGACGGACTTGATCACGAAGGCCCCGGTTTCCCGAGCCAGTCGATCTGATCGTCGGTTGGCCCCTGGCCCCGCGGGGCCTCAGGCGTAACTGACTTGACAGACCCCGTGATTGCAGTATCCGCCCGGGTTCCGGTGGAGATACTGCTGATGGTATTCCTCAGCAAAATAGAAGACTGGTGCGTCTACCACGGTGGTGGCGATCTCGCCGTATCCGGCTCCGTTCAGTAGGCCCTGGTATTTGTCGAGGCTGGCCGCAGCCGCGGCTCTCTGAGCCTCGTCATAGACGTAAATCTCGCTGCGGTACTGGGTACCGATGTCGTTGTGTTGACGCATGAACTGGGTGGGGTCGTGCACCTCCCAAAAAACCGCGAGCAGATCTTCATAGCTGACGACTTCGGGGTCGAACACGACGAAGACAACCTCGTTGTGCCCGGTCCGCCCAGAACAAACTTCCTCGTAATACGGGTTCGGCGTATAGCCGCCCGCGTATCCCACGGCGGTCGTATAGACACCATCGAGTTGCCAATAGAAACGCTCTGGACCCCAGAAACAGCCGAGCCCGAACATTGCAGCCTTGAAGCCTTCGGGATATGGACCCTCCAGTGGCGTGCCGAGAACGAGATGTTTCTCCTGCACTGGAAGCGGATCGGAACGCCCCTCAAGCGCCTCTTCCCGGCTGGGCATTGTTTGCTTGTCTCGTCGAAACAGCATTGTCAGTTTCTCCTCGGTTAGATCCTACGCTTTCAGAAACACCGTCGCTTCCCGTCGTGTTCCCCAAGACCCCAAGATTGTTGCGCAAGCGGTTATGTATCCAGGCGCGTCGCATCACCGGTGAGAGTAAGCACCGCGGTACCCGAGAAATCCCGGGAAGATCGACCGGAGACGATTCGGTAGTCGCCGGGATCCACATACCAGCCAGCCTCGGTTCGGTGAAGCCCCTCTCCTTCGGCCGGCACAGGGCCTGCGTTGCTCAACTCATCCCAAATCGGGTCACCGATGTCGTAGTAAGCGAAGGCACGGGCCTCCAGATCAAGTGTGACCGTTGCTTTCTCACCAGGATCGAGGGTCACCTTCTGGAAGGCTTTGAGCTCGCGGACAGGCCGAATAATCTCAGAATCCAGCGGCTCGACGTACACCTGCACGACCTCAGACCCGCTTCGCGAGCCGGTATTGGTCACATCAACTTCAACAGCGACAGTGCTACCTGTGGAGGCACTACACCCGGACATGATGCGCGGCTCAGACATTGCAAAAGTCGTGTACGACAAACCGAAACCGAGTTCCACCGCTGGTTCAAGCCCCATGGCGTCGTGAAAGCGGTGGCCCATGAACAGACCCTCCCCATAGCGGACAATCGAATTGTCACCCGGATAGTTCAGGTAGGCGCCGAAATGCTCGTAACGGGCCCCGACAGTGGTCGGCGCCCGCCCGCTCGGCTCGACGTCGCCCAGCAACATGTCACCGATCGCATCGCCGAGTTCCTGACCGCCAAAACCGACAGACAGGACCGCGGCGGGATCGTCGAGCCACGACAGATCGTGAGGTGAACCGACATTGAGGATCACGATTGTTCGCTCATTTGCCGCGGCCACACGGCGAATCAACTCGGGCTGATCACCCGGGAGTTCCCACAGGTCACGATCCCGCCCCTCGGTCTCCCAATCGTCGTTGGTACCAACGACGACCACCGCCAGGTCGCTGTCGGCAGCCAGGGCAACAGCCCGGCCCATCAGATCCTCTTCGGTTGTCGAGATCAGTCCCAGCTTCATTCCCGACAACAGCATTGAATCGCGGTTCGAGAACTCGGCGGTCACCTCGATCGGACGCCCTTCAACCAGATCCACCTCAGCGACGATCTCGTCGGAGCCGAAACCAAAGAAAGCGCTACCTCTCGGGTAGTCGCCAACGGTTGCGTCGAGCACCACCTCACCGTCAACCAGCACACGTGCCCGTCCGCACTGAACCAACCGGAACTCGTAAACCCCAGTCGATGTCGGCACCACCGTCGCTGTCGCACGAAGCGAGTAAATCTCAGCAGACACCCCCGGAGCGGGTTCGCCGAAAGCCATGAAATCGAAGCTGCCAGTTTGGATCGTGGCCTTGGCCTCTGCGTTTTCGTCGGGGTTGGGCAGATCGAAGCCATCGAAATACTCAACGGTCACTGGCCCCTGCACCAGCGGTTTCGTCAATGCTGGGCAGGTGCGGTCAATGTCGCAACCCTTCTCCCAGACCACCTCGGCATCGGGCAAACGTGCGGCCAGCGCATCCAGCGGCGAAGTAGCCCGGTAAGCATTGACCTTGGCCGAACCCCCGCCCATCACTTTGGCGTTGTAAGCATTGGGACCGATCACGGCAACCTTGGTGATCGCGGCGGGATTGAGCGGCAGAACCCCGTCGTTGCGCAACAACACCGAACCGGCCGCCGCGGCCCGACGGATCAAGGCCCGGTCCTCGGCTCGGTCCAGTTCGGTCTCGGTGAAATCGTTGTCGTGGTCCAGCGCGCCAGTACGTTCCATCAGTGTCAAGACGTCTGCGGCGATGCGATCAAGGGTGCTGTGCGCCACCTCACCGTCGTTGACCGCATCGGTGAGCAGACTGCCATACCAGCGACCCTCGCCGGGCATCTCCAGGCTCAACCCGGCGTTCGCCATGTCGACTGTGGAACGCGCCCCGAACCAGTCGGTCACCACGAAACCGTCGAAACCCCACTCCTCACGCAGCACGGTGGTGAGCAGCCAATGATTGTCCGCACAGAACGTACCGTTGAGCCGGTTGTAGGCCGACATGATCCCCCAAGAACCGCCATCTTTGACGGCGTGCTCGAAGGGCACCAGATACAGTTCGCGCAGGGTTCGCTCATCGACTTGGGTGTCGATGCTGTTGCGTTCAAATTCAGAATCGTTGCCCACAAAGTGTTTGGCCGTTGTAGCTACGCCACGCGACTGCACCCCCCGCACAAAAGCTGCAGCCATACGCCCGGTAAGGATCGGATCCTCGCTGAACGACTCAAAATTGCGTCCGCCTTTGGGGGAACGGTGCAAGTTGATCGTGGGGGCCAACAACACTTGTGAACGTTTTGACAGGGCTTCGTCGCCCAACAGCTCCCCCAATTCCTCTACGAGACCCGGATCCCAGGTTGCGCCCAGAGCCGCACCGCTCGGAATGCAGGCAGTCTGGCTGCCGGTACCCATGAGTCCGTCGCCGCGAGCACCGTTGGGACCATCGGTCACCTTCAGTTTCGGAACCCCGAGTCGCTCAACGCCTCGGGTGTGCCACATGTCGCCACCCGTGACCATGGCCACCTTCTCTTCGGTAGTCATCGCCGCGAGGAGTTCATCAATCCGTCTGCTCATCGCCGGAAACCTACATGGTCGCACTACAGGGCTCCCAGTTCTGCTGGTGTTTGCGCTCCTGCATGTGCTGTTTCAGTGCTGAGAGTACACTCGGAACCCTGACACCCTCCAAATGGTATCGTAAGAATCCTCCAAAAAGTATCGTAAGAATCCTCCAAAAGGTATCGTAAACACCTTCCAATTGGTATCGTAGTACGTCGTGAAAAGCTATATCGCAAGGATCGTAGACAACGAGCTGGATGAACTTGTTGCTGACTTGCCTGCGATTTCTGTTGAGGGGCCGAGGGCGGTGGGCAAGACCGAAACCGCATTGCGGCGAGCCAACACGGTTCACCGTCTTGACGATGCCAGACATCAAGAAATCTTGAGAGCAGAGCCTGAACTCCTACTAAAGGGTGATCCGCCTGTTCTGATAGACGAATGGCAGAGGATGCCTTACTCCTGGGATCTGGTTCGGCGGGCAGTAGACCGTGATCGTTCAACCAGCAGATTCTTGTTGACTGGTTCAGCCGCTCCTAGCGAGGCGCCAACCCACTCCGGAGCTGGACGGATCGTTACGATCAGGATGCGCCCGTTGTCTTTGGCGGAACGCTCCTTAGCACCCACCCACGTTTCGCTCGCTGACCTGCTCAGCGGAAGAAGACCTACGCTGGAAGGTGACTCCGATATTGGTTTGGCGAGTTATGCCAGTGAGATCGTTGGGTCGGGTTTTCCAGGGATACGAAGCTCGCCGCCTCGTTCGATCAAGGCTCAACTAGACGGATACATCGATCGAATCGTTGAACATGATTTCAACGAGTCTGGTCGCAGCGTGCGTGATCGTAGATCGCTCAGGCGTTGGCTGACGGCGTACGCCGCTGCGACTTCGACCACGGCCTCTTACACCAAGATCAGAGACGCTGCCACGCCAGGGGAATCAGACAAACCAGCCAAGTCAACAACGATCTCCTATCGTCGTGTTCTGGAGCAACTCTGGATGATCGAAGAAGTTCCAGCTTGGTTTCCGAGCAGCAACCGGCTCACACGTCTGTCGGCTTCTTCAATTCACCAACTAGCGGATCCTGCCTTGGCTGCGCGGCTTCTCGGTGTTGATTTGGAGGCGTTGTTGACAGGATCCGACAGCGGTCACAGCATGCCGAGGGATGGCACGCTGCTCGGTGCCCTTTTCGAGTCTTTGGTGACTCTTTCGGTGAGGGTCTACGCCCAGGCCAACGGGGCTCGTGTAGCGCATTTGCGTACCCGGGCGGGAGAGCGAGAGATCGATCTGATAGTGGAGCGGGAAGACGGTCGGGTAGTGGCTCTTGAAGTGAAATTGTCTGCGCTGGTTGCCGACGAAGACGTGAGGCATCTTCGCTGGTTGGCCGACCGGATCGGCCCAAACTTGCTTGATGCTGCGGTGGTCACCACTGGCAAGTATGCTTACCGCCGCAGCGACGGCATTGGTGTGATCCCCGCAGCACTTCTAGGTGCGTAAGCCGAATATCGTGACTTCGAGCGGGAGTGTTTGCCAGGCGTACTTAGGTGGCTTTGTGCCTCGGGCAATAGCATGAACGCTCTACGGCTGCAGGCCGTGTTCCAAGCCAGGAGGATGAAGCGATGCTCGACATGATTATCAAAGGTGGGTCCATCGTTGATGGGACGGGTGCGGCACCAGCGGTGGGTGACATCGGCATTAGCGATGGCCGCATCGTCGCTGTCGGGCAGGTCGATGAGGCTGCAGCGGAGATAGTGGATGCCGGCGGGTTGGTGGTCTGCCCTGGATTCGTCGATCCCCACACGCACTACGACGCACAAGTCTTCTGGGACCCGCACACAACCCCGTCGAACCTCTTTGGCGTCACCTCAATGATTGGAGGCAACTGCGGTTTCACCCTGGCACCGCTCGGCAACGAATCCGACGGCGAATATCTGAAAAAGATGATGGTCAAGGTGGAAGGCATGGCGCTGGAGGCGCTGGAGCTGGGCGTGCCCTGGAACTGGCGCAGCTTCGGTGAATATCTCGACCGTGTCGCCGAAAACGGCTCGGCCATCAACGTTGGTTTTCTTGTGGGCCACTGCGCTCTGCGCCGACTGGTTATGAAAGACAACTCGGTGGGGCACGAAGCCAGTGCTGAACAAGTCGAACAGATGCGGGAACTGCTCAAAGAATCCATCGAAGCGGGCGGTCTTGGTTTCTCTACCGGCCGGTCCTTCACCCACAACGACTGGGACGGCAACCCCGTGCCGAGCCGTTGGGCAGCCTGGGACGAAGTGCTGGAACTCTGCCGCGAAACCTCAGCCCACCCTGGTACGACCCTTGAATGGGTGGCCGACGGTTGTCTCAACGGATTCGAGGACGATGAAGTCGAGTTGATGACCAAAATGTCGGTTGAAGGCCAACGGCCGCTCAACTGGAATGTGCTGACCATCGACTCGGCCCGTCCCGAGGCCTACCGCAACCAAATAGCGGCTTGCGAGAAGGCCAACTCACAGGGAGCGAAGATCGTCGCCCTCACCATGCCGATCCTGGTCGGCATGAACATGAACCTCGGCAGTTTCTGCGCGTTGCATCAACTCCCGGAGTGGAAAACAATCTTCAGCCTCGACTACCCCGAGCGGATGGCGAAACTGCGAGACCCCGAGGTGGTCACCTGGCTTGAGAATCAGGCGGCTCTTCCCGAAGCGGGTGTGTTTTCCCGCCTGACCGGCTGGGACAACTATCTAGTCGGTGACACCTACTCCGCTGCCAACGAAGGGCTCAAGGGCCGCACCCTTGGTGACATTGCCCGTGAACGGGGCAAACGGGCATTCCACACGATGGTCGAGATTGCACTTGAAGACGATCTCGCCACGGTGTGGTGGCCCCTGCCGACCGATGACGATGCCGAGAGCTGGCGGCTGCGGGCCCAAGCCTGGGAACACGAAGCGGTGATGATCGGCGGCTCCGACGCGGGGGCACACCTTGATCGCATGGCCGGTGCCACCTACACGACCGCTTGGCTCGGCGATTGCCTGCACGGGCGGCAGCTCACCAGCATGGAAAACGCAATCCGGCATCTCACTGACGTACCCGCCCGGCTCTTCGGTTTGCGAGACCGAGGGCGTGTCGCCGAAGGATATTTTGCCGACTTGGTGTTGTTTGACAGCGAAGAAGTTGGGGCTACTGACGTGGAGTTGTTATTCGACCTGCCAGGTGACAGCAAGCGCCTCTACGCCGAAGCCACCGGTATCAAACGGGTGATGGTCAACGGTGTTACCACCGTGCTTGACGGTGAGGCCACCGACGCGCTCCCGGGCAAGGTGCTGCGCAGCGGCGCCGACACCGCCACCGTTCCCGTCCCCTAACCGTCGCGCGCTCTGCTTCCCGCTCTTGTTCGCTGCGCTCACGGGGCCGCTAGGCCCGCAGGGCAGTGCCCGCATCGTGGGCAGCGCTCTGCTTCCCGCTCTTGTTCGCTGCGCTCACCGGGCCGCTCGGGCCACGGGTCCACTACGAGTTGCGCAGGGCAGTGCCGGCATCGTGAGCGGCGAAGATTACACGGCCGGCCCTCATGCCACCGACCACGTCAGACATCATGCGATTCATGGCGTAGCAGACGGTGAGTGAGTTCTCGACGTCTACCACGGCCATCGAACCACCCCAGCCTGCCCAGAACAGGGTGCGGTCATTGATCCCGAGCGGCATTGCCGGCGTGCTGAGCCCGTAACCAATACCGAAGGTCATGTTGTGACCGATTATCAGGTCGGGTCCGGATGCCTGCACTTCGAAGATCCGCTCGATCGTTGCCGGGCCGAGGAAACGAAGCCCCTGGGATTCACCGCCTTGGGCCAGGATGGAGACAACCTGCACGACTGAGCGGGCGTTGCCGTGGCCGTTGGAAGCGGGGAATTCGGCTCTACGCCAGCGGTCAGTGTTGACGAACTGAGTATGTTCAGCTTCTCCTTGAGCCTGACGGGCCGGGATCGGGTCGCTGTGGTTACCGATGCCTTCAGCTCCATCGGTGCGCATTTCTGCTACACGACCGAACTCCGCATCATCGAGTCCGATGTGAAAGTCGGCGCCCAGAGGGCCGGCGATCTCCTCGCCAAAGAAGGTCCCGAGTGTGCGCCCTGTCACCCGTCGCACAACCTCACCGAGCAACCATCCCTGGGTGGATGCGTGGTAGCCCGAGGCTGTGCCCGGTTCCCACCAAGGAGTCTGAGCCGCCAGGTTGGCGCAGCAGTGGTCCCAGTCATACATCTCTTCTTTGGTGATCGGCGGATCGAACCCAGGCACGCCGGCCGTATGGCTCATCAAGTGACGAATGAGCACTCCTTCTTTGCCACCGGCGGAAAACTCGGGCCAGTGTGCCGCCACAGGATCATCTACCGGAAGCGCCCCGCGGTCGTGCAGCACCAACACGCACAGCGCGGCCATCATCTTGGTGGTCGACCAGACATTGACGATTGTGTCGTGTTGCCACGGTTTCGTTTCAGCGACGTCTCGATGCCCGCCCCACAAATCGACTACCAACTCGCCCTGGTAGACCACAGCACACGAAGCACCCAGGTCACCTTCATCAAAATTGGTCGAGAAAGCCTCCCGCACGCCTTCAAATCCAAGCTCACAAGTCCCATGTATCTCAGCCATCGCTACACCGTAAACCTTTCAACGGGCCCGGTCGGAATTGGTGATGACGAGAATCTGGATCCGTGAGCAAGTATCAGCCTGCCCAGAAACCTTTGCGATGGGAGATGGCGATGACCTTGCGACAACTGGGACAGGCGTAGATGTAGCGCTTGCCGAACCGAAACGTAGCCGACCCGGTGACCGGAAGGTTACGACCGTGGACTTCGTTGAGCGCTGCGCTGCAGTGAGGGCAGATAGGCACAAGTTCGACATTCTCGTTAACAACGGTCATCAGATTCTCCTTGTTTGGCAACTGTCTGGCATAGACTAGGTGTAAGCAAAGTGATATCATAACGCTATAACTAATCACATTGGAGAGAAACCCATGGATGAACTCAACGAAACTCCCAGTCGGTCCCGCTCGGGGGTGCTGTGGCTCGCCGCGGATGTGCTGATGCTCATTGCGTCGGTGCTGCTCTACGTCTTCGGCGGAATTGCCGGCAGCCTCATCATGATTCTTCTCGCGGTCCCGCTGTCGATCGCGGTATGTATCGTGTCGATCAGCTTCTACATGGTGCAACCCAACCAGGGTGCCGTCCTGACGTTCTTCGGTGATTACCGAGGTACAGACACCAAACCGGGCTTGCGAATAGCGAATCCGCTGTACACATCAAAGAAAGTGTCGTTGCGGGTCCGCAACTTCACGACCCAGACCTCGAAGGTCAACGACGCCCGAGGCAATCCGATCGAGATCGCGGCGGTGGTCGTGTGGCGAGTCGTCGACACCGCTCGCGCCGTATTCGGAGTAGACGACTTCAAGTCCTACGTCCACACCCAGTCCGAGTCAGCGGTCCGCCAACTGGCCCGCTCCTACCCCTACGACGCATTCGACGAGGACGATGTCACCACCCTCATCGGCGCGACCAGCGAAGTCAACGCCGACCTGCTAGTCGAACTGCAAGAACGAGCAGACGACGCGGGTGTTGAAATCCTAGAAGCCCGAATCACCGACCTCGCCTACGCCCCAGAAATCGCCGAAGCCATGCTTCGCCGTCAACAAGCTGCTGCCATCGTTTCGGCGCGCAAAGAAATCGTCGAAGGCGCCGTGCTAATGGTGCGTGATGCTGTACGACAACTCGAGGAGGGAGGGGACGGGGAGGACTCCATCCCCCTCGACTCCGACCGTAAGGCCACGTTCGCCTCGAACCTCATGACCGTGATCGCCAGCGACAGTCCAACCAGCCCGGTCGTCAATGTCGGCACCCTGAACCGATAGTCCTTCAAGGACGCCAGCGTCATGGCCCGGCAACGCAAGCAGTACCTGCTGCGGATACCTCAGGATCTTTACGACATCTATGAGACCTGGGCCGGTGACGAATTCCGCTCGATCAACGCCCAGATTGAGGCCACCCTCGTTGACGCCGCACGACGCGCCAACCGCCTGAGGCGCCACGCAACCCCCATACCAGCCGAGGACCCAGGCAACGAACCGCCCGGCTAGATCTCGGGAGGAGCGATCGTGTCGGCGACCAGTGCGTCGACGACGGCTTTGAGCGCTTCGTCTTCGCCGGCGCCCTCTTCGAGGGCGGCGTGGTAGACCGCCAGTTGGCGATCCGCGGAGGAACCCCGCTCACAGATTGTGAGCGCATGCTCCACCTCGGCAACGCAGTCCAAGGCCTCGGCGTCGGGCCTGACCAATTCGACCAGTTCCGTCACCAGATCCGAGAATGGCACCAGTTCGCCTTTGCCGAAGTCGATCAACTCGCCGCCAATCCCGTAGCGCTGGGCTCGCCACAGGTTCTCCGACAGCAAGAAGTTGGAGTAGCTGCGCCAACGCCGATTCTCCGATTTGAGCCTCCAGAGCATCCTCAACAGACAGACGTACACAGCGGCGACGGCGATGGTGTCCTCCATCTTTGTGGGCAGGTCAGCGACCCGCATCTCCAGTGTGGGGTAGCGCTCCGACGGGCGGATATGCCACCACACCTTGCTGGAGTCCTCGATGATCCCGGCATCCACCAACACGTCCACATGGCGCTTGAATTCGGACCACGAGTCGAACTTCTCTGGGAACCCGGTGCGTGGCAAGGTCGCGAACAGCGTCGTGCGGTAGCTCTTGAGGCCGGTGTCGCGACCCTCCCAGAAAGGCGACGAGGTCGACAGGGCCAACAGATGCGGCAAGAAGTACGTGGCCTGGTTCATTAGATCGATCCGCAAGTCGGGATCCTCGATGCCGACATGGACGTGCAACCCAGAGATGACCAACTGCCGGGATACCCCCTGCAGATCCTCAACCAAGGCTTGGTAGCGCTCCCCTTCGGTGTACTCAAGTTGGTTCACCCGAGCGAACGGATGAGTCGAGGCGGCGATAGGCGCCAACCCGTACTCGGCAGCGGCCTCAGTCACAGCTAGGCGCAGCAGCCCGACATCGGCGCGAAGGTACTTCATATCGGTGCAGATGCCCGTGGCGATCTCGATCTGCGAGCTGAAAAGCTCCCTGGCCACCAGACCGTGGCGCAGGTCGGCCACCTTCTCCAGCAGGCCGGGAGGTTGCTTGGCGACGAGGGCTCCCGTGTCGCGCTCCACAAGCAGATACTCCTCTTCGATACCCATCGACCAGGTCGGCTCGTCGGCCACTGCTGCTCCTATCTGGTAGTCGCAGTGAGCATAGTGCCGCAATGAACGTCCGAACGCCTCCGGCCAACCCACTGTCGCCCGCCCAGTGCTGCAGATTCACCTGCAGAGAGAATTACAACAGACTGTGGTCGTGAGTGAGTTTTTGGGCTAGCACGATTGAGCCGCGGTGTTGCTCAGCGGCAGGGTCAGTACACAACCAAGCCACTGCCGCGCCGATGGCCTCGGGCGTACCTGCGGTGAAGTTGCCCTCGTATTGTTTGGCTCGACCAGATGCGATCTGTCGTTCGGTAGCTACATGTCCGGGATCGATGTTGAAAGCTCGAATCCCATCGTCGGCGTGTTCAACCTCAAGCATCGGTGCCACACGCTCGAAGGCCGCCTTGGTCATGGCGTAGCCCATTCCCCAACCCCCAGAACCGATCCGGTTGGTAGGAGTCGTGTAGGCGGTGGCCGAGATGATGTTGACAACGATGCCTCCGCCCGCGGCGATCATGGTTGGCAAGGCTGCGTGGAGCACTGCTAGATGAGCGAACAAGTTGCCTTCAAACAGCTTTTTGATCTGCTCATCGGTCAGATCCATGAACTCCAACATCGCACCGGGTCCTTGGTAGATGGCGTTGTTCACGACAACGTCAAGGCGCTCAAAGTACGCAACCGTGTGGTGTACCGCGGCTTCGACAGTGGCCCGATCGAGAACGTCCATGTACAGCGACAACGCCCGCCCGCCAGCGGCTTCGATCCCAGCACCGGTCGTGTCGAGCCCACCCGGCACAACAGTGCTGTCATCGCCTTCAAGGCGACGATCACCGTCGACAAGAGTACGGGCCGTGATTGCGAGGTCGTAACCAGCATGCGCCAATGCCAAGGCGATGGCTTTGCCGAGGCCA
Source organism: Candidatus Aldehydirespiratoraceae bacterium (assembly GCA_965198315.1). Classification (GTDB taxonomy): domain Bacteria; phylum Actinomycetota; class Acidimicrobiia; order Acidimicrobiales; family Aldehydirespiratoraceae; genus VXYK01. The sequence continues at coordinate 857,309 of OZ240616.1, forward strand.
CGGCTGGCCCCTGTCACCAACGCCACCGGCCGAGGTTCAACCGGCCGAGGTTCAACGGTCGGTTCAGCCATCAGATATGGCTGCGGTCCTCGGGGGCTATATGAAGCTCGAAAGCGGCGTGAAGTTTCGCCACCGCCTGCTCAACCTGGGCCTCACGAACCACGCACGACACCCGAATCGCCGATGTCGAGATCATCTCGATGTTGATGTCGTTGTCAGAAAGAGTCTCGAACATGGTGGCCGCAACCCCCGGGTTGGTCTTCATACCAGCCCCAACAAGGCTGACTCGAGCGATTGCGTCGTCGGCCACAACGCCGGCCGCGCCGAGCGACCCGAGAATAGAGTTGACCGCCCCTAAGGCTGCCTCAACCTGATCATGGGGCACAGTGAAGCTGATATCGGTATGACCCTGCGCCGACACGTTTTGCACGATCATGTCGACGTTGATATCAGCAGTCGCCAATGTGCGAAACAGCAACGCCGCCACACCGGGACGGTCAACAACCCCCGAGACGGTCATCTTCGCCTCGCTGGTGTCATGCGTTACCGCAGAAATCAGTGCACCTTCCATGGGACCCTCCTTGGTTACCCAGGTACCGGGAACCCACGAGAATGCGCTGCGCACATGCAACTTCACTCCGTAGGCCCGGGCCAACTCAACTGACCGCATCGCCGGTTTGGGGCAGCCGGTAGCGGTCATCTCAAGTAGTTCGTCGAATGAAATTTGGTCGATCCGTTGCGCGTTGGTTACCAGCCGTGGATCGGTGGTGAATACCCCGGGAACGTCGGTGTAGAGCTCACAAGCGTCGGCATCCAAGGCGTGGGCGAGCGCCACTGCGGTGGTGTCAGAGCCACCGCGGCCCAGAAAAGTGACATTGTTATCGGTCGAAACTCCCTGCGAACCCCCGACTACAGGTACACGACCAGCTTGCAGCGCCTCGCGGATACGGTCGGGACGCAGCTCAAGGATCTTGGCGTTCTGATGCGTTGCGTCGGTAAGGAAACCCGCCTGGCTGCCAGTGAACGAATCGGCCTCAACCCCCAGATCGTGCAAGGCCATCGAAACCAGCGCGCAGGCTTTGCGCTCACCTCCGGTGATGAGCATGTCCATTTCCCGTCCCGGTTTTGTGCCGGACACCTGATCGGCGAACCGTAGAAGCTCGTCGGTTTCTTTGCCCATCGCCGAAGCGACCAGCACGATTTGGTCGCCTCGCCTGTGGCTGCGAGCAACATAGTCTGCGACTTCACGGATGCGATCGAGGTCGCCCACCGAGGTGCCGCCGAACTTCTGAACAAGGAGTGCCACGACCAGTAAGGCTACCGTCGGCCAAACCGCTCTCGCTCGTGAGATACTGGCCGCTGTGGCTTCCCCCAACGCCGAAGATGTTTTTCTGCGGGTTCCTGCGCTTGCACCGTACGCGCCGATCGTGCGACTGGGAGCGGCCGCACTGGCTATCCACCTCGGCATGAGCTTTGCGGAGATCGACGATCTGAGATTGGTGATCGACGAGGCGATGATCATGCTGCTCGACGGACTCGACGAAATCGAAAGCACACCGGGTGCGCCAAGCAGAGCATCCGCAGAAGCGGACCATTACATCGACGTGGTCTTTCGTATCGCTGACAACCGTTTCGAGTTCGAAGCCACTCGCAGCGCTACCACCGGTGTGTCTGAAACGGCGGTAAGTCTCTTCGACGACACCGCTCGTGAACTCGTCGACGATCTGCGGGTCGACGTCGATACTGGAGCGATCCGGCTGGGTAAGGCTCTCGCCGACGTACGCTGAGACCATGCTGGCCTGGATGGATCTGGAAATGACGGGGCTGGATCCCGACCATGACACGATCTTGGAGATCGCAACGCTCATCACCGACGACAACCTCGAGTTGATCGCCGAGGGACCAGACTTGATCGTCCATGCCAGCGAAGAGGATCTGACCGGCATGGACGATGTTGTCGTCAAGATGCACACCCGAAGCGGGCTGCTGTCTGAGGTTCGAGACTCGACGGTGAGCCTTGCCGAAGCCGGTGCACAGACTCTGGCCTTTTTGAAACAGCACATCGACCAGGCGCGCACGGTTCCGCTGTGTGGCAACTCAATTGGTACTGACCGTCGTTTCCTGGCCAAACACCTCACCGAGATAGAGGAGTTTTTCCACTACCGCTCAGTTGATGTGTCGACCATCAAGGAACTCGTTCGCCGCTGGAATCCTGAAGTCTTGGCGTCGGCCCCCCCAAAGGCCACAGGCCATCGGGCCATGGACGATGTTCGAGAGAGCCTCGAAGAACTACGCCACTATCGCGCGACTGTGTTTCGCCGGGCGTAGCTGTGCTTTCGCCGGGCGTAGCCGGAGCCGCGACAACGCTCTAGGGTTCGGGGGTGATCTACCGCAAACAAGAACAGGAACCTGCCTCGACGGAAGTTCGTGAAGTAGCTCCTGGGGTGTTGCGGATGCAACTGCCGATTTCTATGCCCGGGTTGGGTCATGTGAATTGCTACGCCCTCGAAGACTCCGATGGTGTCGCCCTGGTTGACCCGGGTCTCCCCGGTGAGGAGTCTTGGCGGGCTCTCATGGATCGCTTGGCGACGGCGTCGATACCCGTCGAGCGTGTCCACACGGTGGTGGTGACTCACAGCCACCCCGACCACTTCGGGGGGAGCGACCAACTCCGAGAGGTCGCCGGAGCCGAAGTACTGACGCATGAGGCGTTCCACAGCCGAATTCTGGAGGCCGGAGACGACTTCGACCTGGAACTGCTCGAAATGGACAACGAGGCGATTGTCGAACTCTGGAAGCAGCGCATTACCGAATCCGAAAGGACCCCGTGGGGCGAGGTACGTCAGCCGCCACCAGACGAGATAATGCTCAAATGGCTGCACATGGACCCCGCGGGTCACCGCCGTTTTCTGGCGCCTCACCCCACAATCCGGGTAGCCGACGGCGATCCCGTTCGGCTCGCTGATCGTGACTGGTTTGCTGTTCACACCCCCGGCCATACCTTCGACCATCTGTGTCTGTTCGACCCGGAAAATGGAGTGCTGCTGTCCGGGGATCATGTTCTGCCCACGATCACACCTCACATAGCCGGAAACCCGAATCTGGGCGACCCCTTGGCCACCTTTTTTGCTTCGCTCGACAAGGTGGCCGGCTTGGATGGTCTCACCTGTGTATTGCCGGCTCATGGACATCCTTTCGAGGATCTAGCGGGTCGCTGTGATCACATCCAGGAGCATCACGCGGATCGCTTGCAGTTGTTGCGCGACGCTGCTGCTGATCACCCTGACGCACCGGTTGAAGCTTGGATGAAGGTGCTGTTCAAGGAGCGTTCCTGGGGGGAGATGGCTGCCAGCGAAACCTTCGCCCATCTCGAACATCTGCGTCTCATCGGCGACGGCGACGTTCGCCGCGACGAAGACGGTCTGCTGCGCTTCACGTTGTCGTCTCGGTGACGTGACGACCAGTTGGATCTCAGCGGGTTGGGGGTTTGAGGGGCCGGACGCGGGCGACGCTACCGGCTACGCCGTCAGTTGTGAGCCAGGTGTCTACGCCTCCGTCAAGAGCCAGCCAGCGCAGGTGCACTTCGCTGTCGGACTCGACGCCGGGTCCGTGCTCAAGCTCAGCGCGGATTGATCCGGGAGTCCATCCAGAAAGGTGAAGAGCTTGTTCCACAGGGGCCCATTGGGCGGCGTTGTTCACATGTCCGAGCAGGTCAATATCGGTGAAGCGCAAAGGCCATGGGTCATCATTTGCATTGTCGGGCCAAGCCGTCGGCAAAGTCGCGCGGGCCGAGACCCGGCGATTGCCCGCGCTCTCACCCCAAATCTCAAAGAAGTCGTCGTTGAGCCTTGCGGGTCGCAAGGTTTTGCGATCGATGTGGACCCAGACAGTGACAGCCTCGATGTCGGCGCCCTGCTGACCACGGACTTGGGTGCGCCGCTCGGCCCAGCGACTTCCGTAACCGCTGCACCAGGTCGACAACTCGATCCATTCTTGAAAGACGGGCGCGGTCCGAACCTCCACCATCGTGCGCCGCACGATCCAGTTCATCGGGTTCGTCAGGTTGCTGTCGGCGGAATCGTCGCGGGCGACATCTTGTAGATGCCGCACCAGCGCGTCCAGGCGACATCGTCCCCGAGGATCGACGTCAGCGAGTCGCACCCGACGCCCGCGCTCAAAAACTCGTCCGCTCTTTGGGCGAGGCGTGATCTCTGTAGCCCCTGGCTCAGCCACTTGCCGTTCCCATTCGCCTTATTCCCATTCGCCCTGTTCCCATTCGCCCTATTCCCATTCGATAGTGCCGGGCGGCTTTGAAGTGATGTCGTAGGCAACACGGTTCACTCCGGGCACTTCGTTGATAATGCGGCTGCTCATCGCCTCCAACACTTCATGTGGGATACGCGCCCAGTCTGCGGTCATGGCATCCTCACTGGTGACCGCGCGGATGATGACGGGGTGACCGTAGGTGCGCTCATCGCCCATGACGCCCACGGTGCGGATATCTGGAAGCACAGCAAATGACTGCCAGATCCTGCGTTCAAGACCGGCGTTGCGCAACTCCTCGCGCACAATGAAATCCGCCTGTTGAAGGGTGGCAACCTTGTCGGGAGTGACCTCGCCGATAATGCGGACACCGAGGCCTGGACCGGGAAATGGTTGGCGTTCAACGATTTCATCGGGGAGACCCAGTTCGCGGCCCACCTGGCGAACCTCGTCTTTGAACAGGCTCCTCAGCGGTTCAACCAGAGAGAATTCGATGTCGTCAGGCAGTCCGCCGACGTTGTGGTGGCTCTTGATCGTGGAAGCATGCTTCCCACCCGACTCAATGACATCGGGGTAAAGCGTTCCCTGAACCAAGAAACTGGCCTTTCCCACCTGAGCCTGTGCTCCTTCAAAAACACGAATGAAGAGCTCACCAATGGCCTTTCGTTTCGCCTCAGGTTCGGTGATACCCGCTAGGGCAGCGAAGAAACGATCCTGTGCCTGCACATGCACGAGTCGAACCCCGAAGTTGCGTTCGAACGTCTCGACCACCTGGTCGCCTTCATTGAGCCGCATCAGACCCGTATCGACAAAAACGCAGGTGAGTTGATCACCGATCGCTCTATGCACCAGCGCGGCGGCGACCGCCGAGTCGACCCCTCCACTGAGCCCGCAGATAGCGGTCTGGTCACCGACCTGTTGACGGATCTGGGCGACCGCGGTATCGATGATCGAGTCCATCGTCCAAGAGCCTGAGCTACCGCAGGCGTCGGTCAAGAAACGCTCAATCACGTGTTGGCCGTGCGTGGTGTGAATCACCTCAGGGTGGAACTGCACGCCGTAGAGCTTCTGATCGTGGTCCTCAAAAGCAGCTACCGCAGCGGCTGAAGTGGAAGCTGTCGCAGTGACACCATTCGGGGGTTGCACAATCGCGTCGAAGTGGCTCATCCACACCTGTTGGGTTGCGGGAGTACCCCCGAGCAGACAGCCACCGTCGGTGTCGAGCGACATCGTGGTTCGGCCGTACTCGCCGCGACCGCTGTGGTCCACCCGGCCCCCGTTCTGCTGAGCGATCATCTGCGCGCCGTAACAAATCCCAAGAATGGGCACACCCAGGTCGTAGACCTCGGGATCGATCAGGATTGCGCCTTCGACATGTACCGAGGCTGGACCGCCACTGAAAATAATCCCGGTCGGGTTCCTGGCTGCTATCTCCGACGCAGTGATCGTGGGCGACACGATCTCGCTGTAGACATTGGCCTCCCTCACCCGTCGAGCAATCAACTGGGCGTACTGAGCACCAAAATCGACCACGAGAACCGTCTCGGTTGGCGACGCTGTTTGGTTCACTTGGCTAGTCAATCACACGCTGTGTCAAATCGGATCGAAACGGTGAACGCTCCGTCGTCGTAGAGTCGGCCCGTCAACAGTAGCGTTTTCTGGAGTGTCGGTACCGGTGGCGATGGTGAGCAGTTGTCGCAGCATGGTGTTTGTCGCTTCGTCGCGAGGGGTTCAGCCGGGGATGTTACGGTTTTGTCTTTCTTGTTCGCGCGCGGCTTTGAGTATCTCGTCGAGTTCAAGCCGTGTTGCGTACAGTGTCCGATAGTCGTCGATTCCTTCCAACGCCTTAAGCACACTGGCTCCGAACGTGCCCAGCTGTAGCGCGCTCCCGGACAGGAAAGCCCACTGCAGGACAAAGTCGATTGGGCCCGGTGTGAGGTCTTGTAGGATGTCTCGGTAGATTTTGAGCCTGCCACAACCAAGCGAGAGTGCCAGTGCTATCTGGGTGAAGGCCTCAGCGGAAGGGGTGTTCCTAGGGTAGACGATGTCGTTGGCTGATCTCTGGGCGGTGGCGGAGTCAAGACTGCATTCGAGGAAGTCGTTGTACAGCGAGTTGTAGAGGTTTTCTTTCAGTTGCTTGGCGGCGTACTTGTACTCGAGGTCTCCGTTGAAGTGACACGATTCGTGGTTTGGGCTGTCGCAGGAAATCTCATCCCCGGCGAACAACACGGCGTTGCCGTACACTTGGGCGTAGCCACCAATCTTGGCGTTCCCAAAAACCCTCGCGTTGCCATATACCCGCGCGTTGCCGTAGATTCTGGCGTCGCCAGACACCTGAGCGTTGCCGTGCACCTGTGCGCTGTCATAGACCTCGGCGTTGCCGGAGATTCTGGCGTTGCCGTATACCCGGGCAAAATTAGACACCCTCACGTTGCCGGAAATCACCGCGTTGCCCGAGACTTTTGAATTGTCTTTGACTCGGACATTGTCAACAAGCACCGCGTTGCCCGACACTTTGCCGTTGCCCTCCACCGCCGCGTCCTGGTAGATCCAGGCGCAGCCGTCGTGAGAAAGGCTCTCGGCGTCGAACACCACCCCGCCTCTGTAACCCTGCTTGATCTGCCAACCGTTGGGCACAAGCCTGAAATCCTGGAGTGCATAGACACGCCAGTGACCACCTTGCGTGCCAATAATGGGCACACTGATGCCACCTTCGCGATTGATCCGGTGTTTTGCTCCGTTGATGCACCGAATGGTGATTTTCTGGCTTGTCGCCGGGCCGCTTCCGAAGCTGTTCCGCGCTCTCACCGACACTTTGTAGGTGTAGCCGCGGTCACCGTGGTCGAACCGGAACGATCGATCTGTGACCTCATAGGAGTCCGCCCACGCAGCAACCGACGGCGAAACACGCGGATGCGACACAGTCACCGTATATCCCTCGATAGCCGAGTCGCCCTCCCGTTTCGGAGCGTCCCAACTAGCTGTGAAACTGCCCCTGCCGTCAACACCGTCACCAGCATCTTCCAACCGCAGGTTCTGGGGCCGCCACGGAACCGGAATCGTGCCTCCCGACCCTTCAGAAGAGTCTTCCGGAAAATCGTAAAGGACTCTCACTCCCGGGTTGTTTTGCACCCACACGACATTGCCTTGCGGGCTTTTGCCTGTCCCGTTGTAGACGGTTGTGATCTTCGCAAGGTTACGCAACACCAATGTCTGTAAGGCGTTGGTGTACAGGCTCACGTCACGCAACTCTGTGAACCCGTCGAGTTCCAACTCAACAAGCTGATTATGGTACAAGGACAGATCCTCCAAAGCAGGCAGTTTCGAAGACTCCAACACAACCGACGTCAACTGATTGGAGCCGGCGTTCAAGCTGGTCAACTTCGGCAAAAACGGCAACACCAACTCCGACAACACGTTGCCGTCAACTCGGATCGAAACCAACTCCGGGAGATCTTCCAGCACAACCGACTCCAACACCCCACCAGCGAGAGGCAAGGTAGTGAACGCCGGAAGGTTGACCGCGGTGAAGTTCCTCAACGGGTTGTTTTGCACCCACACGACATTGCCTTGCGGGCTTTTGCCTGTCCCGTTGTAGACGGTTGTGATCTTCGCAAGGTTACGCAACACCAATGTCTGTAAGGCGTTGGTGTACAGGCTCACGTCACGCAACTCTGTGAACCCGTCGAGTTCCAACTCAACAAGCTGATTATGGTACAAGGACAGATCCTCCAAAGCAGGCAGTTTCGAAGACTCCAACACAACCGACGTCAACTGATTGGAGCCGGCGTTCAAGCTGGTCAACTTCGGCAAAAACGGCAACACCAACTCCGACAACACGTTGCCGTCAACTCGGATCGAAACCAACTCCGGGAGATCTTCCAGCACAACCGACTCCAACACCCCACCAGCGAGAGGCAAGGTAGTGAACGCCGGAAGGTTGACCGCGGTGAAGTTCCTCAACGGGTTGTTTTGCACCCACACGACATTGCCTTGCGGGCTTTTGCCTGTCCCGTTGTAGACGGTTGTGATCTTCGCAAGGTTACGCAACACCAATGTCTGTAAGGCGTTGGTGTACAGGCTCACGTCACGCAACTCTGTGAACCCGTCGAGTTCCAACTCAACAAGCTGATTATGGTACAAGGACAGATCCTCCAAAGCAGGCAGTTTCGAAGACTCCAACACAACCGACGTCAACTGATTGGAGCCGGCGTTCAAGCTGGTCAACTTCGGCAAAAACGGCAACACCAACTCCGACAACACGTTGCCGTCAACTCGGATCGAAACCAACTCCGGGAGATCTTCCAGCACAACCGACTCCAACACCCCACCAGCGAGAGGCAAGGTAGTGAACGCCGGAAGGTTGACCGCGGTGAAGTTCCTCAACGGGTTGTTTTGCACCCACACGACATTGCCTTGCGGGCTTTTGCCTGTCCCGTTGTAGACGGTTGTGATCTTCGCAAGGTTACGCAACACCAATGTCTGTAAGGCGTTGGTGTACAGGCTCACGTCACGCAACTCTGTGAACCCGTCGAGTTCCAACTCAACAAGCTGATTATGGTACAAGGACAGATCCTCCAAAGCAGGCAGTTTCGAAGACTCCAACACAACCGACGTCAACTGATTGGAGCCGGCGTTCAAGCTGGTCAACTTCGGCAAAAACGGCAACACCAACTCCGACAACACGTTGCCGTCAACTCGGATCGAAACCAACTCCGGGAGATCTTCCAGCACAACCGACTCCAACACCCCACCAGCGAGAGGCAAGGTAGTGAACGCCGGAAGGTTGACCGCGGTGAAGTTCCTCAACGGGTTGTTTTGCACCCACACGACATTGCCTTGCGGGCTTTTGCCTGTCCCGTTGTAGACGGTTGTGATCTTCGCAAGGTTACGCAACACCAATGTCTGTAAGGCGTTGGTGTACAGGCTCACGTCACGCAACTCTGTGAACCCGTCGAGTTCCAACTCAACAAGCTGATTATGGTACAAGGACAGATCCTCCAAAGCAGGCAGTTTCGAAGACTCCAACACAACCGACGTCAACTGATTGGAGCCGGCGTTCAAGCTGGTCAACTTCGGCAAAAACGGCAACACCAACTCCGACAACACGTTGCCGTCAACTCGGATCGAAACCAGGTTGACGAAGTGTTCTATCCCGGTGAGATCGGAGATCTCCAGGCTGGGGATGTTCAGGGTGTTGATGCTTCGAGCGTCGCGGACGGTGATCCCCTCGGTTGCGGACTTGCGAAACAGCTTTTGCAAGGCAGCCTTGAAATTGGCATCGGGAATATTGATCGCCGAGTCGAGGACCGCGTCGCTGACCGGCCGGTCCGTGATCCGAACTGACGAGGTTGCGGCAGCGGCCGCGACCACACCCTCAGGAAGCGCCCCAAAGCCCAACACCAGACCCTCGCCAGCATCAGCGGCGGTGTCGCTGTAGGCCACGACGGTGAAGGTGTGAGAAGTAACGCCCGAAGGCACCGTCACACTCGAAGGCACAAAATAATCGGCCGGCCCGGCCCCACCCGAACCGGATGCGGTGATCGGGATCCTCACCGGCTGCTCCAACGCAGCACTCAACACCAGTTCGACCGTCGAGAACCCACCCTCTGTCGCTGAGTACGGGCCCGACCCGAAACTCACCTCCACACTGACTCGAGGTTCCTGCTCGGTTGGCCGACATGTCGGTGCGTCGGGATCGATGATGACCGTCGGGCTGTTGTTGTAGCGATACAAGAACGTGATCAACTGGGCGCGGGTCAAAGTCCCGTCAGGCGAAAACATGGTAGGCGAAGTGCCGGTAGTGATACCCGTGGAAGCCATCCACGAAACCGGGCCCTGCTGCCAGCCGCTCAGCACATCAACAAACGGATGCGCGGTAGCAGCAGGTCGGCCGGCCAAACGCCACAAGAACGCAGCCACCTCCACACGAGTCAACTCACGATCCGGCGAAAACGTAGTGTCCGAAGTGCCGGTGGTGACACCCTCACTCACCATCCACGCAACAGGCTGTTGCTGCTCAGCCGCGGTGACGTCAACAAAAGAATGCGCCGGGGCTTGAGGTGATCCCGCCATACGCCAGATCCACACAGCGGTCTCACCACGGGTCACAGGCTGATCCGGCGAAAAACAACTGCCATCAATGCCAGTGATCCCGTTGTCAACCGACCACTGCACCGGATCTGTGAAATACCTACCGCTGTCAACGTCACCGAACCCCGCAACCGCACCGACCGGCGATGCCGGGACCAACAACGCCGCGACCAGCACCGCAACCAACCCACACCACTTAGCTGTAATCAACCTGGCCAACATCAAACCGTCCCTTGAAGTGAGCCTAATAGACATCAAACACCACTTTTTGTTCAGCAACCGAAACTCGCCGTGGTATCAATTTGAACACAACAACGAACCACACGCTGCGTCAAATCGGAGCGAAACGCTGAACGCTCCGCCGTCGGGGAGTCGGCCCGTCAACAGTAGCGTTTTCTGGAGTGTCGGTACCGGTGGCAATGGCCAGCAGTTGACGGAGCATCGCTCCGGTGGCGCCCCAGACAGTCTCGCCAACCAGTTCAAAAAAGGTGATCGCCCTAGGCTCATCGAACTGGGGCAAAGGCCAGAACTCCTCGCGCCACACGTCGTCTGAGAGTAGTTCGCGAAACGAGACGTGGCGGATCAGTTCCACTTCGATCGGGTCTCGGCGCAGGGTCGGTTTTTGATCGGTGACTGCCACGAACGGGGTGACCAGGGTGCGGGAACCAACAGTCACGAAGCTGTCGAGTTCACCGATCCGTCGAATCGTCGAGGGATCGATTCCAACTTCTTCTTGTGCTTCACGCACAGCAGTAGTCCAAAGGTCGGCATCGCCTGATTCGCGGCGGCCACCGGGAAACGCGACTTCGTGAGCGTGGTGACGCAAGCGTGGCGAGCGCCTTGTCAAGACCATGTAGACATCGTCTGCGCGTTCGTACAGCAAACAAAGCACGGCGCTGTGGCCGATGCCTTTTTTGACTGTGCCCACCAATTGTGGAGTCCTGCTGCGAGAGAATGCCGTGGTGATATCGGAGAGGGTGACCCTGCGATCTCGGCTGGGGATGTGCGCCCAGGGTGCGGGTCCACCCATCTTTGCGCCGGTGGGGCGTGGTATTTCCTGAGGGCCACCCCGTCCCGCGGGAATCAGCGCAAACGGTTCGGTCTGCGGGGTCTCAAGCGAAGACGCATTGGCGTGATCGGTTGTCACCGAATCGACGCTATCCGGCCAAGCCCTCTATTCGGCTAGCGCTGCGTAGCTGAACGCCGAACTGACCAGCGTGCATGGCTCCGCTCAGCCGGGGATGTCGAGGATCAGGCCCAGGACTTCGCGGATCTGTGCGAGGCGGGCCACTCCGACATTACCGAGTCGGTCCTCTATGCGACCTGTGGCTACCGCGCGGACATGCTGGCACTGGGCCACCGAGCGGAGATCGAGACCGTTGGAGGGATCGGCGTCGACCTCCACCTCCGAGGCGAAGCCGCGCACCCGTGAACTGAGCGGCACCACCTGCACGACGGAGGCACCGCCGTCGATCACTCGCTGAGCGGTTACGACCACCGCCGGGTGACGGAAGCCGGCCTCGCGCCCAGTCGGCGTGCCCAGATCGATCGTGACGACGTCACCCGAGGTCAGCATCGAGCCATGCAGTCTCGGCTTCGCTCAGATCGGCCTGCAGGTCGGTGCCCATCCGGTCCTGGCGCAGGCATCGCACCGCGATCGCAACGGTGTCACCCACGGTGGCTCCCAACTCAGCCGCGAGCCTCTTGAGTTCCTGGTGGGTGGAGACATCTATGCGGACACTCGTGCTCTGCATGCAATTATGTTAACAATAATGCGTGCACGTGCCCAGTTCTCGCTTCGCTAAACTGGTGGTGTGACGAGTTCCTCCGCACGCCCACCCTCGGATCCAGACGACAAGTCATGGTGGCAGCGCATGGCAGAAGCCAGCGCCAATTCGGATGAAGACGAAGGGCCGGACCTCCTCAGCCACGGCGAGAAGCTGGAATCTCTGCTTCATCTGGCGGCGTTCCTTCCTTCGAATTACAGCGAGGACCTTGAGTTCCCACCGTTCAACCAGCGATCCAGAACCAACCGATGAGTCGACGCGAACCCCCAGTCGATCTCGTTGATGCGGTCAGGTCTACGCGGTCAGCAGGGCGGCGGGGATGACTCCTATTCCGTCTTGACGGCGGTAGGCCTCGGGGCCGGTACTGATCACTGCGGCGTCGAGTAGATTGTCGCCGAGCCGGTCCGACAACCAGCGCAGGTGCCGGACGTCATCTTCGTCGACGGTGGCAGTGAGCTTCACTTCCAGCGCGACCACTCTGCTGTCACGGCGTTCCACGATCAGGTCCACCTCATGCTCGCCGCCGCGTGTGCGCAGATGTGACACACGGGCTCGGGAGGCTTGCGCGTACACACGAACCGACAGGGTCATCAGCGACTCGAACAAGCTGCCCAACAGCGTGCCGTCGCGATGTGTCACGTGCGGCGTGGCTATGCCGTCGAGCAGGGCCTCGGCCTCGATCCCCAAGCTGCTCATCGCCAGAGCAGGATCGGTGAGATGGTGCTTGGGCGATGCGGCCAAGCGGCGCAGGCGGCTGCGCGTGGGCAGCCACGCCGGGAGTTCTTCGATGATCCACATCTGTTCGAGCACGCGTCGGTAGACCGCCACTGTGGCCATCGACGGCGGGTCGCCGGCGCCGGGTGTGGCCGCGTCGCGAATCGAGGTATAGGCGGCGGTCGTGGCCGTTGCGGCGGAGAAGGCCTCTAGCCAGCGACGCAGAGACGCTCGGTCTCGCACGCCGCTGCCGAGCTCGTCGAGGTCGTGCTCTACGACGCGGTCGAGGTAGCTGTCGATTTGGCGCTCCCGCAGCGGGCGGTCGAGTGCGCGGATGGCAGGAAAACCCGACCGCTCGATCTCCAGCGCGTAGTCGGAGAGTTTCATGGCTGACGTGCCGGCCAGCGGGGGCCGGCTGCCGTTCAGCAACTCGGCCAGGCTGACCGTCGGCTCTGCGAGGCCCCGTTCGGACAGTGACATCGGATGCATTCGCAGTGTGACGAAGCGGCCCGCGCCTGAATGCGTCGGCCGTGTCGCCGGAGCGGCGGAGCCGGTGAGCAAGAAGCGCGCCGTACGGGGGTCTGTGTCGACTCGGCGCCGGACCAGATCCCACGAGGCGGGGAAGCGCTGCCATTCGTCGATCAGGATGGGCGGGTCGCCGGTGAGCAGGCGTTCGGGATCGCCGCGCACGATTGCCAGCCGCCCGCTGTCGTCGAGCCGATGGACCGTGCGGGCACGCCGCAGTGCAGTCTCGGTCTTGCCTACCGCGCGCGGCCCTTCGATCGAAATGGCGGGCAGGCCCGCAGTGAGCGTGTCCAACTCGGTGTCGACGATCCGGGGCTCATACTGGTCCACTCAGGCAAGTATAGGAACTGGACGGTGTGAATTATGTGAATTGGACGGTCTGAATTGTGGGAGTTGGCTGTCCAGTGCCGGGCGCGGGTCGAGTCGCACACCTCCACCGCAGTCACATCAATAGTGGTGATTGTGCGGTGGACGCGAAGCGGCCCGGGTCAAAGACCCGGACCGTTCTTTGAATTACCGCAGTTGACACGCTGGGCCGGGCATTACATCATGCCCATGCCACCCATGCCGCCCATTGGATCGCCGCCGCCCATAGGCATTGGCGGTGTCTCCTCGGGTTTGTCGGCTACGAGAACCTCGGTGGTAAGCAACAATCCGGCGATCGACGCGGCATTCTGTAAAGCCGCGCGGGTGACCTTGACCGGATCGATCACACCAGCGTCGATGAGGTCGACCATTTCACCGCGGGCGACGTCGAAACCGGTCGAACCCGACTCGGCCTCCACCCGCTGCACGATGACCGCGCCTTCATGACCGGCGTTCGCCGCGATCAGCTTGGTGGGTGCATCAAGGGCCGCACTGATGATGCGAGCACCAGTGGCTTCATCGCCGTTCAGGCTGTCGGCCACTGCGTTGACCGAAGCACGGCAACGAAGCAGGGCTGTACCGCCACCAGCGACGATGCCTTCCTCGATAGCTGCGCGAGTAGCAGAGAGAGCATCCTCAATGCGGTGCTTCTTCTCTTTGAGCTCAACCTCGGTGGCAGCGCCGACCTGCACGACAGCCACACCACCGGCCAGCTTCGCCAGACGCTCTTGGAGCTTCTCGCGATCCCAGTCGGAGTCGGTGTTGTCGATTTCGGCTTTGATCTGGCTGACACGACCCTCAACGTCAGAGCGCGTTCCTGCACCCTCAATGATGGTGGTGTCATCCTTGGTGACGACGATCTTGCGGGCCTTGCCCAGCAACTCCATGCCGATGGTCTCAAGCTTGAGACCTACTTCTTCGGCAACGACCTGGCCACCGGTGAGGATCGCCATGTCGGCCAGCATCGCCTTGCGCCGTTCACCGAACCCCGGTGCTTTGACAGCAACCGAGTTGAAAGTGCCGCGAATCTTGTTGACCACCAGAGTGGCAAGAGCTTCGCCCTCTATGTCTTCGGCCACGATCAACAGCGGTTTACCCGACTGCATGACCTTCTCAAGCACGGGCAAGAGATCTGCAACATTGGAGATCTTGCCTTGGTTGAACAAGATGTAGGGCTCTTCGAGCACAGCTTCCTGGCGCTCGGCGTCGGTCACGAAGTAAGGGGAGAGGTAGCCCTTGTCGAACTGCATCCCCTCGACAAAGTCGAGGTCCATACCGAAGGTGTTGGATTCCTCGACGGTGACTACACCGTCTTTGCCCACCTCGTCGATGGCATCGGCGATTACCGCGCCGACAGCGGTGTCAGCAGCAGAGATCGAAGCGACCTGAGCAACCTTGTCCTTGCTGTCGTCGACCTGAACGGACTGACTGGCGAGGTCTTCGACCGCAGCGGCCACAGCTTTCTCCATGCCTCGCTTGAGGCTCATGGGGTTGGCACCGGCGGCTACGTTGCGCAGGCCTTCGCGTACCAGGGCCTGAGCCAACACGGTAGCGGTGGTGGTGCCGTCACCAGCGATGTCGTTGGTTTTGGTTGCCACCTCCTTCACCAGTTGCGCTCCCATGTTCTCGAACGGGTCCTCCAGTTCGACTTCACGGGCGATGGAGACGCCGTCGTTGGTGATGGTGGGTGCTCCGAACTTCTTGTCGAGCACAACGTTGCGACCTTTGGGTCCCAGCGTCACTTTGACAGTGTCGGCGAGCTTGTTGACGCCCGCCTCGAGACCGCGGCGTGCGGTCTCGTCGAATTTTAGGATTTTTGTCATGGATTCGACCTCAGCCCATCTTCGCGAGCACGTCGCGCGCGTTCAGGATGAGTAGTTCTTCGCCATCCACGGTGATTTCGGTCCCGCCGTACTTGCTGTAGACGACTGTGTCGCCGACAGCGACATCGACGGGGATGATGTCACCGCTTTGCTCTGAGCGACGGCCTGGGCCGACGGCGATGACTTCACCCTGTTGGGGCTTTTCCTGTGCGGTGTCGGGTATGACCAGACCGCTGGCAGTGGTGGACTCCGCTTCGCTGGAGCGGACCACGATGCGGTCCTCAAGGGGCTGCAAGTTCATTCGATCCTCCGAGATCGGTCGTGAGTTGCTGATGTGTAGGTCTCTGAATCGAGTCGGCTAATCGTTAGCACTCTCGACCAGAGAGTGCTAACGATAGGAGCGTCTTGCCACGTGAACAACCCGCGGCAACCCAGTTTCTAGGGCCACGTTCCCGCCCGGGTCGCTGCTGCGGCGAGCTATGCAATCGGAAGTTGCAGGGACGGGTCTGCGCCGGTGGTTAGAGGTGACGGGCCGTCGGCTCGTAACCGGTACCAAGCGACCGCAGCGACCATTGCCGCGTTGTCGGTACACATGGCCCTGCTGGGGATCACCGCCCTGATCCCGTCGGCCTCACACACCTGCGCGGTTCGAATCCGCAGCCGAGAGTTCGCCGCCACGCCACCGGCCAAACAGATGGCCTCAGCGCCGATCTCGCGAGCCGCACGGCGGGCCTTGTCGACAAGCACATCAACCACCGCCTCCTGAAAAGACGCGGCTACATCGGCCGTGGAAACACCGGGATTCTTGCGCACATGGTTGACAACCGCCGTCTTCACCCCGCTGAACGAGAAGTTCCAGCCGTCGTTGGCCATAGCCCGCGGGAAGGCAATCGAGTCGGGGTCACCCTGCACGCTCAGACGATCGATAGCAGGCCCTCCCGGATAACCGAGACCCATGAAACGGGCCACCTTGTCGAAAGCCTCGCCCGCGGCGTCGTCGAGCGTGGCACCAAGGGTGCGGTAACGCAGATGATCCTCCATCACCACGAGGATCGTGTGTCCACCAGAAACAAGCAGCACCACCATCGGCATCTCCAGATCCGGTTCCTCCAAGAACGCGGCATAGAGATGAGCTTCGAGATGGTTGACAGCAACAAAAGGCACGTCCCAAACCAGAGCCAAAGACTTGGCCGCCGACACGCCCACCAACAGCGCGCCGACCAACCCGGGACCGTGCGTTGCCGCGACCGCGTCGATATCTGTGGTTTCGAGCCCGGCCTCAGACACCGCGGCTGAAACAACCGGCACGATCAGATCCAAATGAGCTCGGCTGGCAACCTCAGGGACCACCCCTCCGTAACGGGCATGAAGTTCCACCTGACTCGACACAATCGAGGAACGCACAACGGAACCCGATTCCACAACCGCAGCCGCAGTCTCATCACAGCTCGTCTCGATCGCCAAGATCTGCTCAGCTTGGGTGGTTTGGACAGCGCTCATTGCAGTGCCGCCCGTACCCGGTCGATGCGGTCTGCAACCTCAGGTTCGTCGAGAAAACGGATCGACATCACCAGGGCGTCTTCGGAGGGCTCGGTGTAGTAATCGGGCGTGATCCCCAATGGCTGAAACCCGAGACGAGAGTACAGGCGATGAGCACGCTTGTTGGCGGCACGAGCCTCAAGAGTCACCGCAGTAGAGCCGTGTTCTCTGGCCCGGTCAAGAAGCTCAATGAGCAGTCTTGTGGCGACGCCTTGATGTTGATAATCGGGGTCAACTGCGACGTTGCTGACATGAGCCATGCCGACCAGATAGAGAAGACCGGCATGACCCACAACGCGTTCGCCCTCCCCATCGCTCCCGTCGTTGTCGCTGGTCAGTTCTCTGTCGGTGATGGCGACTAGATGCAGGCGATCATCATCACGCATCTCTTTGTGCCATGTCGTGGCCGACCAGGGATCGCCATAACCCTGGTCGTCGATAGCCATGACCGCGGAAATATGGTGAACGGTCATTCGCTCGATGCGCACGTCAACAGGCACGTCAACAGACACTAGGCAACAATTCCGATTGGTTGTGCGTCAGGTCCGCGAAGGTAAAGCGGTCCAATCGTGTCGGGACTCACCACCTTGTCTGCCGCGACCGCGGCGGCGGCCAACTCAACGATGGTCTCAGCACTCGGATAGACGGAACTCCCCTCGGTACCGAGACCGGCCTGGGTGAATGCCTCTGAGTGAGCCTCAACTCCGTCGCCCACAAGAAGCGTCTCGGGAGCTTCGCTAGCCAGCATCACCGCGAGATCGTGAGGGTCGAGCACCGCTGGTTCGCTGATCCAGTCGCCGTTGGACGTGAATGCCGCGTGGAACAATTCGCCGCGACGCGCATCAATAACCGCATCAATCCGTCGGCTTGTGCAGCTACGCCGGGCTGCATGAGCCAACAACTCCAGCGAAGTCACCGGAACCATCGCTGCGCCGAGTGCATCCGCCATGGTGATCGCGGTAGTGATACCAACGCGCAGACCGGTGTAGAGACCCGGTCCGACATCGACCGCGACCACCCCGATATCTGACATTGCCACACCGGATTCTTGGACGATTTCGGCGATCTGAGGGACAAGGGACTCGGCATGACGCCGGGGTCGAGCCGACTCGCGTGCCGCCAAAACTCCATCCGGCCCACCAATGGCGCAGCCCACTCTCGAGGTCGCAGACTCGATCCCCAGAATCAACGGGCCTCCCATCAGTGACACACCTGTTGCCAGCCAGCCCAAGTCTTTGTTGCGGCCCTGAGAGCGCTGAGCCGATTATCCCAGCGGTCGCCCACCGTGCGGAGTTCTATGCGTCGGTCGTCGTCGCCATCACCAAAGGTGATGCTCACATCAAGACGGTCGGCCGGCAGGGCGGAGAGGATCATCTCACCCCACTCAATCAGAGTCACCCCCTGCTCCAACAGCTCCGGAATGGCAAGATCACGGGCTTCAACGAGATCCTCAAGCCGGTAAACGTCAAGATGATTGACGATCAACCGACCCTCGTAACGGTTGGCGAGGGTGAAAGTAGGGCTGGTAACCGGCACGTCCACCCCGAGAGCCGCTGCAAAACCCTGAGTGAAAGCCGTCTTCCCAGCGCCGAGGTCACCGACCAGCACCAGAAGGTCACCGTCGTCAACCAGGCCGGCGATAGCCTCGGCAAGCAGCCGCGTCTGACCCACCGCCGCGGTTTGGCACACGACAGGAGGGGGGTTGAGTTTCTGAGTCACGGCGGATTCACCGGGGATCTGCGGCACCGTCCGCAGCGTAAGCAGAGTGGGGATTGAATTTCTGAGTCACGGCTGGTTCACCGGGGATCTGCGGCGCCGTCCGCAGCGGAAGCAGAGTGGGACGAGGTTGATCTACGCAAAGCCTGTTCGGTTGCAACGAGCGCCAGGGCGCGCACCTCGTCGACATGAGCATCGAATTCTCCGGTGGCGGCTGCAACAAAGGCGTCACCATCGGAACGAGTGTGAGGAGGAAAGACCGCACGGGCCAAACCATCGTGTGCTCCTTGAGCAACCACCTTGCATCCAACGGGGTCTAAGCGGGCGTTGGTTATAACAACACCAATCACGGTGTTGCCGCCATCTGTAGCAAAGGAGTCACCGCCGAAAGATTCGGGCCAATCCTCGAAGGTACCCTCGGCGATTTCGGCAGCGACGGTTCCGTAATCGATATCGCCTGCGGCGTTGTTGGCTACCAGCACAGTCACCACCAACTCGTCTTTGCGGACGGTGAACATCCCGATCCCACCAGGAGATGGCTCGTCTGGCTGTCGCCACTTGCCCACGGTGGCTCCCGCGCCAGCACCGATCTGGCCGACGGCGGGATCGGTGCTGCAAGTTGCCAAGGCTTTGGCCCCCTCGGTTGGGCCAGGCCTGACAGACGAGTCGCCGACGCCCAAGTCATAAAGGCTCATAGCCACGACAATCGGCACATTGGTGGCTTTGGTCTCAAAGCCCCGACCCCGCGCCTCCAGCGCCGCCACTACACCATCGGCGGCGGACAGCCCGAAAGCCGACCCACCGCTCAGCACCACTGCATCCACATGGTTGACGAGTCGAGTCGGGTTCAACAGTTCGAACTCCCGGGTTGCTGGGGCACCCCCGCGGACTTCGCCGGAAGCGGTGGTCGAAGGCGGCAACAGGACGACCGTGCAACCGGTGCGCGCTGCTGAGTCGGTCCAATGTCCGACAGTCACACCCGCAATTTCAACCTTCACACCCCGAAAACTACCGGCGTTTGACTTTCGTAAGCCACCGCAATCGTATTCCTGGGATTCTTTGTTGTATTTTCAGATATATCATGTATCTTCACCTCGACGGGACAACGACTTACAGGCGGGCATAATGTTGCGAACAACTAGCGGGACAAGAGGCGGACTTTTCCCACGCCGTGTTGAAGCACCGTTGAGCGGGTTGATACTGCGATCCGTTGGCGGATTGGTAAGCAGAAAAGTCCCGTGTCGCGTCAGCGATGCACCGGGCGGTTCGGTGCGTCGTGTCAGCGGAACGTTAGGCGGTTTGGTGCTGCGGTGTGTTGGTGGGATCTTGTGTGCTGTGCTCGTGGCCTCCGGTTGCAGCGACGACGGCAGCGATGCGGCTGAGTCGGTCACGACCACAGTCCCACCAACCACCGCAGCACCGATTACTACCGTTCCTGCTACGACCACGGTGCCGATGACCAGCCTGCCGCCGGCTACCACCGTGCGGGCTACCACTGCATCGCCGACGACTGAGGCTGCGACACCTTCGACCGCATCGCCGACGGCTGAGGCTGCGACACCTTCGACGGCACCGCCGGCGACCGCGGCGGCTCTATTGAGCGAAGACGATCACGTTTTTGCTGCCATCAAGCGCTACTTCGAAGTGGTGGTTGAGGTGAATGATCCCCCGAACCCCAACAGCCCGCTCTTCGATGATATTGCATCCCCCTGGCACGCAGTTGATCTTCGGCGCAAAGCCCGGGAGAACCTGGCCTTGGGACGAGGAACTCGCGTGCCCGCGGATCGTCAACCTTTCGTGCGAGCACCCAACACGGTTGTGCGCCGAGACTCTATTGCAGTTGTCGACATCTGTCTGCGTGACAACCTCGAGACCTACGACCTCAACACTGACGCCGTCATCGACGACTCAGTCGCCTATTCCTGGGTGCAATTGACGGTCACCGACCACTTCGGAGGTTTGCTGGTGAGCCAGTTCAACACCGTTCAGAAATTCGATTCGGAAGAGCCGTGTACCGCTGCTTATCGATAGCGGTCATATTGGTTCTTCTGTCGAGCACAGTGGCATCGGGAGACGGTTTCGGCACAGAGATTGAGGAGACCGTCAGCGGCCTGGTGGTTACCGCAGGGGCGCCGGGGTCGTTGGATCTCAGTTCTGAACCAGGCCAACCCGGCAGTGGTGGGACGATTTACTGCAGCTGGTACAACTTCTCAGTCGAATTCGGTGAGTACCTGTTCGACCCGATCGGAGATTCGGTCTGGCCGCGGGTCAACAGCACCTATCTCCTCAACTGTTGGACCGACGATCCCGCCGTTTCATATCCGGGTTATCCCAAGATCACCAGATACCGAGGGCCAGGAGAAATTCCGGGAGATACAGTCTCGAGTGCGGAAGCCGCGCGGTTCGCCGTAGCCCATATCAACTTCGAACAGCCCGCTATTGAACTGTCGCCACCCCACCAACAAGTCGTCGGAGTTACGAGTTGGTTGGCCGTGACCAGTGAACTCAGCTACGACGAAGTCTCGGCCAACGCCGGGCCGGTGTGGGCCACCGTCTGGGCATCATTGCGCGATGTCACCTGGGATCTCGGCAACGGCGCAAGGCGTGTCTGTCGCCAGGACGTCTCCAAAGTGTGGGACTCGACAACAACCCAACCTCAGACCAGCCGCTGCACCTACACCTACACAAACAGCAGCGGATCACCGTTCGACCTGACAGCCACTGTCCGCTGGAACATCTGGCAACAGACCAACACCAATCCCAGTTGGCATTGGTGGGGAACGATCAGCCGCTCAACCACGATCCCTCTCCATGTCACCCAACTCCAGTCCGCGATCCGCTGACTGGCGCCACGCGGTGAGTAACGCTCAGGTCAGCTTGCGGATTACTGAACTGAGAGTGTCGGGAAGGTCACTAGCGATCAGACCGGGGCCTAGTAGGGAGCCCGCGGTGCCGTGCACATGAGCGGCGACGGTTGCGGCGTCGAGAGCTGGCAAACCCTGAGCCAGTAGAGCGACAACGAATCCGGCTAAGACATCGCCGGTTCCGGCGGTCGCCAAAGCCGATGTTCCGGAGGTGACCACTCGGATCTGTCCGTTCGGCGCGGCGATCACCGTCGTCGGCCCCTTGCGGATCACCGTGACCGCGTGTTTGACCGCAAATTCTCGGGTTCGTTCGAGACGGTCAGCGCCCCCGTCACCGCCCAGTCGCTGCCATTCCCCGTCGTGGGGTGTCAAGATTGTGGGTGCTGAGCGAACATCAAACGTCTCCGCCACCTCAGCGGTCAGAGCATCGCCATCGATCACCAGTGGTACTCCAACTTCGAGCATCGCCCGAACGCTTTGGGGGTCTGCGTGGCCCAGACCAGGACCAATAAGTACGGCTCGGACACGGTCGTCGAGCCCCTCAAGAGCGTCACCAGCCCACCCGAGAGCGGGCAACGGCAACAGAACAGCCTCGGTCGGTCCTTCGTTGCCGCGCGCGCCCGGCATGGCCAACTGCACCATCCCGGCGCCGGCGCGCTGTGCCGTGCGGGCAGCCAACCAAGCGGCTCCCGTCATGCCGCCGGAACCACCGACAATGCGCACACCTGAACGCCACTTGTGGTCTTCGGCTGACGACATCGGGATCAGGGCCGCGACATCGGCATCTTCAATCGCGTGCCGTGTGGGGTTGCCCACATCCAAGCCGATATCGACAACCCGTACTTCGCCGGCCAGCGAACGTCCCGGCTCCAAGACGAGCCCCGGCTTGAGTGCCGCGAAAGTGACCGTGCGCTCTGCTGAAAGCGGAAGGCCGAGACGCTCACCTGTCAAACCGTCAACACCCGACGGTATGTCGACAGCCATGACACGCTGAGCTTGTGCGACTACCGGGGGCAGGTAAGGACGGGACAGGCCAGTTCCGAAGGCGGCATCAATCACAAGGTCAACCGGCCGCAGCGATTCCGGGGCGTCCAGTTCGTCAATCACCGAAACTCGCACTCCCCGGCGGGAAAGGTGCGCAGCCGCAACCCGTCCGTCGGCGCCGTTGTTGCCCGGCCCAGCGAGCACGGTCACGCGACGTCCGTACACCCCGCCCATCAAATCGATGGCTTCTCGGGCGACGTGGCGAGCTGCTCTATCAATCAACACCTCAACCGGTTCAGGCGCAGCCTCGTCGATCGCTGCCATCTCCTCGGGAGTGACAATCGCCAACATCAGCCGTGGCTCCCCTCGGCCAGGTCGCAGGTGACCCCGTGCCGCCGTCTCCCGGTCGGGTACATCGCGGCCCGGTACTTCGCGGTCGGGTGCAGCCTGGTCCGGCACATCCCACGCGGGTGCATCGCGGTCGGGTGCATCATTCGGCTAGGGCCACGACCACAGCTTGCGCCAACTGGTCGGTATGGCTGATAGTG
Source organism: Candidatus Aldehydirespiratoraceae bacterium (assembly GCA_965198315.1). Taxonomy (GTDB): domain Bacteria; phylum Actinomycetota; class Acidimicrobiia; order Acidimicrobiales; family Aldehydirespiratoraceae; genus VXYK01. The sequence goes on from OZ240616.1 coordinate 880,531, forward strand.
ACCGCGAAGCGGGCCGCACCGAAGGTCTCGGCCCGCTTCGAAGCACCGGCATGCAACCGCAGTTCGGGACGGCCGTCGTCATGGTGCAGCACTTCGATGTCGCGCATCTTCATCGCGCCGAGACCGCAACCCATCGATTTCAGAGTTGCTTCTTTGGCAGCAAAACGAGCAGCCAATCGAGGCACCGGGTCGCCGGCTCGGTTGGCGTAAGCCAGTTCGTCGGCCCGAAACACGCGATCAATCAGTCCGGGCGTTCGTTCCAGTACGTCGCGGAAACGATCGATGTCGACGAGGTCGGTTCCGATACCGAGCACCCCCGCAGCCTACCGCGCCGCTATCTCGGCGTCCGAACCGCCCATCAAGCACAACAATGAAGGCACTCAATGGCCGCATCGTCCCCTAGCCGGCCGGCAACAACAGCACCAACCAGGATCACCCCGGAACGTCGACCCGAATATCAGCAATGCGACGGACGAGTTCCTCGAGCCCCGTCGCCTTGTTCGGGACAGCTTGAACGTCGACCCGAATATCAGCAATGCGACGGACTGCCCAGAATCACCGTGCGGGAAGAATCAGTGAGGGGACGCCCCAGCAGACGGCAGTGTCGTCGCTGCGTATGGCGCAACTATGGCAGGCTGCATGGTCGTCGCCGCGTATTTCGCAACTATGGCCGCCGCCTGCGCTGACAGATTTGAAACCACCTGCCGGCGCGTCAGCCCGCCCATATCCGTTGTCTCCCCAGCACACGGCAGTGTCGTCGCTGCGTACGGCGCAACTATGGCCGCCGCCTGCGCTGACAGATTTGAAACCACCTGTCGGCGCGTCAGCCTGCCCATATTCGTTGTTTCCCCAGCAGACAGCTGTGTTGTCGCTGCGTACGGCGCAACTATGGCCGTCGCCTGCGCTGACAGATTTGAAACCACCTGTCGGCGCGTCGGCCTGCCCGTCCGCGTTGGATCCCCAGCATACGGCAGTGTCGTCGCTGCGTATGGCGCAACTATGGCGGCCCCAGCCTGCGCTGATTGTTTTGAACTCACCTGTCGGCGCGTCAGCCTGCCCAGCCCAGCTGCTTCCCCAGCATACGGCAGTGTCGTCGCTGCGTATGGCGCAACTATAGCTGCCGCCTGCACTGACAGATTTGAACCCACCCGTCGGCGCGTCAATCTCCCCAGAAAAGTTGGCTCCCCAGCACACGGCAGTGTCGTCGCTGCGTACGGCGCAACTATGGCCCCAGCCTGCGCTGATTGTTTTGAACTCACCTGTCGGCGCGTCAGCCTGCCCAGCCCAGCTGCTTCCCCAGCATACGGCTGTGTCGTCGCTGCGTATGGCGCAACTATGGGCGTCGCCTGCGCTGACAGATTTGAAACCACCTGTCAGCGCGTCGGCCTGCCCATATTCGTTGTTTCCCCAGCATGCGGCAGTGTCGTCGCTGCGTATTCCGCAACTATGTCTACTGCCTGCGCTGACAGATTTGAAACCACCTGTCGGCGCGTCAGCCTGCCCAGACCCGTTGTTTCCCCAGCAGACGGCAGTGTCGTCGCTGCGTATGGCGCAACTATGCTGGCCGCCTGCGCTGACAGATTTGAAACCACCTGTCGGCGCGTCAGCCTGCCCAGCCCAGCTGCTTCCCCAGCATACGGCTGTGTCGTCGCTGCGTACGGCGCAACTATGGCCGCCGCCTGCGCTGATTGTTTTGAAACCACCTGTCGGCGCGTCAGCCTGCCCAGACCCGTTGTATCCCCAGCAGACGGCAGTGTCGTCGCTGCGTACGGCGCAACTATGGCCGCCGCCTGCGCTGATTGTTTTGAAACCACCTGTCGGCGCGTCGGCCCGCCCAGACCCGTTGTATCCCCAGCAGACGGCAGTGTCGTCGCTGCGTACGGCGCAACTATGGCCGCCGCCTGCGCTGCCTGCGCTGACAGATTTGAAACCACCTGTCGGCGCGTCAGCCTGCCCAGACCCGTTGTTTCCCCAGCATACGGCAGTGTCGTCGCTGCGTACGGCGCAACTATGGTAGCCGCCTGCGCTGACAGATTTGAAACCACCTGTCGGCGCGTCGGCCCGCCCAGACCCGTTGTTTCCCCAGCAGACGGCAGTGTCGTCGCTGCGTATGGCGCAACTATGCTGGCCGCCTGCGCTGACAGATTTGAAGGTGGGGGCGCAGTCCGGGGTTGTGGTGTTGAGGGTTACTTCTGGTTCGCCCTGATAGCGGTACAGGAAGGTGACGAGTTGGGCACGGGTCACGGTGTCTTCGGGAGCGAAGGTGTTGGGTGACGTGCCGGTGGTGATACCGGTGTGGGCCATCCACGACACCGGTTCTTGTTGCCAAGCTGCCACTACATCAACAAAACCGTGAGGCGGCGCCGAGGGCTCACCTGCCAGGCGATGCAAAAACGCTGCGACTTGGGCACGCCTCAACGTGTCATCAGGTGCGAAAGTGGTCGGTGACGTGCCGGTGGTGATCTCGTTGTTGGCCATCCACGACACCGCGTCGTGTTGAGACTCGTCGGTCACGTCGGTGAACGAATGAGGCTCACCGGCGTCGGGCTGGTTCTCCATGTTGTAGATCCACACCGCGGTCTCACCACGCGACACCGCAGTCTCAGGCCCGAAACAGGACCCGGCTATGCCGGTGATGGTGTTGTCGGTTGACCATTGCACCGCATCTGTGTACCAGGTGGCCTCAGCCACGTCTCCGTATCCCGCGACGGCCCCAGCAGGTGACGGGGTTCCCATCAACGCTGCTGTCAACACCAAAACCAGCGTGAGGCTCGACCAGACCCTGCTCACCCCAACCAAAAAAACAGAACGCAGATCAGTCATAGACACGACACGCTAGTCATCGCTCCCGAGGAGTCAAAGCATGCAGCCCTATTGCTCGCCGTGGCGGGGGTCTGTCGGGTCTGTCAGACGCTCCCTTGTCAAGCGGTGTGCGCGCGGGGTTGTGTTCGGGTCTGTTCGCCGCGCCGCATTCGGCGGAAGACTTGGTTGGTTACGTAGAGCCTGTGGACTCGTCGGGTTTCGCTTCGGGTTTGTTGTTGCTGGCTTTCGGGCGGGGTGGGCGGCTGCTTTCTCCGGCGGGTTCGAGGTGTTGAACCGGTCCGGGTAGATGCTCCTTCGTTGGTTATTTCATGTAGTGTCACACCCTGTCGGTAGGTTGTGGTCATGTTCGATTCGATGATCCAGCAGACCCGGGAGGTGGTGACTTCTGGTCTTTGCCGTGGCGAGTTGGAAGCTGTGGTCGCGGGTGCTGGGCGGGTGATCGCCGCGTTGGGTGCGTTGCAGACTCGTTGCGCGACTGAGATCGAGGCGCTGAGAGTTGGTGGGGATGCCGGGAACGACCCGGGTGTTGTGGGGGTTCGAGGTGCGGCGCGGGTGTGGGTCTGTGACGTGCGGAACAGATGCATATTTCATGTAGTGTCACACCCTGTCGGTAGGTTGTGGTCATGTTCGATTCGATGATCCAACAAACCCGGGAGGTCGTGACGTCTGGGCTTTGCCGTGGCGAGTTGGAGTGTCTGGTGGCGGGTGCTGGTCGGGTTGTAGCGGCGTTGAATGCGTTGCAGACGCGGTGCGCGACTGAGATCGAGGCTCTCGATGATGGTGGGGTGAACTCCAAGACGGTGTTGCGTGAGGCGGGGCGCATGTCGACTCGTGCCGCGAACACAGTCGCTAAGACTGCTGCTGGGCTCGCTGAGATGCCCAAGCTCGCTGAAGCGTTGGCTGGAGGCGCGATCACCGCCGAGCACGCCGCGGTCGCGGTCGGGGCGGCTGCCAAGACTTCGCCTGGGCAAGTTGACGATGAGTTGTCGAAGCTTGCTGAGACTTCTTCTGTTGATGTGTTTACTGAACAGTCGCGGCGGTGGGTGAACCGCAACCAACCCGACGACGGCGCCGAGTTGTATCAACAACAGCGCCGTAACCGTGTGTTGAAACACTGGATCAACGAACAAGGCATGGGTGTGCTGTTGGCTGAGTTGGATCCGACCAGCTATCAACAGGTGGTCAAAGCAATCAACGTCGAATACGACCGGTTGTGGCGTGACGACGGCGGACGCGACGGTTCCCCTGATGATGTGCGCACACTGCCGCAGCGTATGGCGGACGCGTTCGTGGCGTTGTTGACCAACCCGGCACGCCGCGGACCCGGCAGCACACGCACACAACTCATCGCCATAGCCGACATTGAACGCCTCCGCGGCGATAACCCGACCGGTGTCGCTGAGATCGTCGGCGGTGAAGCGCTGCCGCAAACAGTGTTGGAACGGCTCATGTGCACCGCTGCGGTCACCGGCGTCGTTTTCGACGGTGAAGGTCAACCCCTCTGGGTGGGACGTACCCATCGACACGCAACCGAAGCTCAAGTCAAAGCGATCATCGCCCGTGACCGGCACTGCACAGGCAAAGACTGCACGGCCGGTCCTGAACGCTGCGAAATCCACCACATCGTTCCCTGGGAAGACGGCGGGCTCACCGACATCGACTCCATGTGTCTCGCCTGCCCGCTGTGCCACCACAACATCCACGACCGCGGCTACATCGTGGTCAAAACCAACACCGGCTACAAAATCATCAACCCCAACAACCCACCAAACGGCCCCTGATCCTGGAGGAATCGGGTAAGAGGCCGAGCGAATAGGTGGGACAACGCGGACCATACGGCGCGAGGCCGTGGCCCGAGCGGCCCGTGAGCGCAGCGAACAAGAGCGGGAGTGGCACCGCCGCCACATGACAGGCTCTCACCTTTCTGCGGGCGCTCTAACACCAGACATGACACCTGAGATGCGAAGCCAGTATGACCCGGAGTTCAAGGTCGGTCTGTGCGGATCGTTCTGGAGGTTCGCAGATCGGTTGCTGAGGTGGCTCAACTGTCGGGGATCGGCGAGGTGGGCTTCCCCTGATCTTGGAGGAATCGTCAAACACCAGACATGACACCCTGAGACACGAAGCCCGGGTTCGCCAGAGCCGTATCGGCCGATCCCCAAGCCACAAACAACTCGCGAGACCGACAGTTCACAGTCCAGCACCAACGCAGTCGCGTCAGCCTTGAACTCCTCTGTGGATCGCCGCCGGGCCCCAACCAACGGCTTGTCATGTTCCGTCATCGTCATGGCTGACCTCTTTCACAAAGCGTCAAGCCAATAGGTGGAACCTCAGAACCCAAGGCAAGAACGACAACCCCAGACCCTTCACCTTGGACCCGACCCGCCAACGACACCACTGCCATAGCTGAACAGGACGAGTCGTCCCGAGCAGATCCGGCGACGAACCACTACCTGCCGGTGCGCCAACGATCGGCAAGTACGTTGATCGGCAAGGTCAACAAATCGGCGACGTACTCAGTGGCGAGAAGGTCCTCACGGAATACCTCTTCGGTCTCCACGACCGCGTCATACAGGGCCGAATAGCGATTGCGGTAGCCGCGCAGCACGCCACGAGCCGCGGCTGCGGTAAGCGAGTCGGCGAACTTGACCTGAAGCAGCGTGAGGCCCGTCGTTACGTTGTCTTTGAGTTCGGGGATGATGATCACGCAGCGGTCATCGGAGCGGCCGCGGGCAACAAAAACCCGACGCTCAAGCGCAACCTGGTGCTTGGTTCCCCGCAATCTCGGGAAACGATCTGTGCGAGACACAATGTGGCGGGAAATTCCACCGCGATCGACGACCACCACGGTCGCCTCACCGGCACCATCGGCATCAAGACCTTCGACTCGATACCGGGTATGGCCCAGAACTTCATCAACCGCAGGATCAAGATCGGCCAAGGTGCGCAACGAGGCGTAACTGAGCCGATCGCGGGGAGCACCTGCTTCCAACGCCGCGAACGCCAGCGGCACCTCCAACAGTGTCTCATCGGAGCGAGAAATACCGACCGTCACGGTCTTGGCCTGGTGCTTGATCGCGTCTATCGGCCTGGTCAACTCGTCGATCCCGACGCTGAGAGCCGCCGCAAGATCATCAAGAATCACCGCAGGTGTGCCGACCTTGCCGTACTCAATCTGATATGCCTCAAGTGGCGAAGAACCCAATGCGAAGCGGAACAGCGAAGCCAGCTTGACAGCAGTCGCCGCTTCGAGATGACCGTTGTAATCACCTGTCCGAATGCCATTAAAAAATGTCGCCGCAGATCTTTCGATTACGGGTTCCACCCAAGCCAAGGCTTGCTCGCCGTTGAGAAAGGAACGAGCCGCGGCCTGCTCAATGGCGCTGTGGGCTTCGCGCAACGGTTGCGCCTGAGCGTCAATGGCCAAAGCCGCCTCGTAGCCGAACAGGTGTCCGACCATCGTCGACAGAATGAATCCGAGCCGGCTGTCGATGGCAGGGACCGGAATCACCGCCAAAGCAGTATCGAAGCGGCCTTCGCCCTCGTCAGCGATCACGATCGGTGCTGCTTTGTGAGCTCTGAAAATCCCGACTTCTTTCGCCACGTCGTCGGCCGTTGACCCAGAGAGTCCAGCCGCGCACACAATGATCAGTGGTTCCGCCGAGAGATCAATGTGCTTTTTGTCCTCTGTCGCATCAGCGGACATCGACTTGTAGCAGAGTTCTGAGAGCTTGATCCGCACTTCATTGGCAGCGATGCGGTTTGCGCCGTTGCCTACCAGAGCCCAATAGCGGCGACTCGGAGCGAATTGACGGGCAGCTTCGCCGATGATGTCGCGGCGGCCCAAGACAGTTTCCATAGCTTCGGCCACATCGTGGATTGCGCTCAGCAGCGAGCGACGGTCCTCGGCGCCCTCGTCGCCTTGCAACTCGTTGGCAATGGAAATGGCCAAGAGCAACCCGGCGGCGATCTGCGAATAGAACGCCTTGGTCGAGGCGACGCTCATCTCCACATCTCGACCGTCGGAGGTATACAACACGCCGTCAGCCCGATCCGTGAGGTCGCTGCCGCGGCGGTTCACGATGGCGATAACTTGCGCGCCCCGGTTGCGCACAATGTCGACCGTGCGGTTGGTGTCGGTGGTAGTACCCGACTGGCTCACCGCCACGACCAGAGTGTCGGACATGTCCGAACGAAGTAAGAACCCTGACAACTCCGTGGCCAAAATCGCCTCGGTGACTATCTGGCCCCGCCGAACTAGCGCATCAAGCGTTACCGCGAGGCTTTGACCTGCCACTGCGGCAGTGCCTTGACCGATTATCACGACCCGCTTGATCGATCCTTCGCGCAAACCTTGGCGAACCTTGCTGGGGACGATCTCCGGCCCGAACGATACTTCCGGGCCGTCGACACCATCGACGATCTTGCCCCGCAGGGTCTTGCCGAAGGACTCAGGGGCCTCTCCGAGCTCTTTGAGCAGGTAGTGAGGGCTGTCGCCGCGGTCAATATCACGGGTGGTGATCTCGGCTGTGAAGACGTCGTCGTCGGTGACCGCCAAGTCAGTGCCGTCATAAGCCCGGCGCAGCATGCCCGCCGCGGTGCCTGCATTCTCGCTGTCGAGTTCAATGATCTGGCCGCGGCTGGCATTGGGGTTGTCCGGGTTCCCCGGGGTTTCACCATCCATTCGCACATAGCGAGATGTTTCCTCAACCACGCCGTAAGGCTCGCTGGCCACGATGTAGGCATCCTCAGCCAAGCCGATGTACAAAGCTTGACCACTCCCACGAAGGGCCAACTGAAGACGCTCTGGTGCTGTGGCGGTGCTAGCCGCAATTGCCACTGATCCTTCGAAGGTGGCCACGGTACGCCGGAACGCCTCTGCGGAACTGTGCCCCTCGGCTAGCCGCTGACTCATCAGCGACGGGATGACCTTGGCGTCGGTGGTGATCGCCTCTTGAATGCGGACACCCTCCTCGGCAATGAGATCGGCGAAATTGTCGACGTCGCCATTGAGAGCGCCCACGACATAGGGGCCGACCGTTGAGACCAATTCGCTGTTGAGAGGATGCGCGTTGGATTCAGAGATGATGCCGACCGAAGCCCACCGAGTATGCGCCAACACGACAGCTTGAGCAGTGTCGTTAGCCAGCGCGGCGGCCAACAGCTCGTCTTGGATCAACGCCTGTCGCAGTGCGGCAGTGTTGTCGCCCAACTCGCCGATCTCGGAAGCCACCTTGTGAACCACGCTCACAAGACCGTCGACGACCCTCACGCTGCCCGAGCCGAAATTCTCGTCGCTGCTGCGACGTGCGATTTCCGCCTGAAGCGCCGGATCATCCAGATCAAGCGCGTGGTCGCGAACAAGCAGATGTATGCCCGCCGAGTCACGGCCCCGGACTTCGAGGCGATCAAGCGACGCCAACGCCTGATGAACCGACAGGAACGCTTCAAGCGCGCTGGCTGTTGTTACGCCGTTGCTCAATTGGGCGACGCTGTCGGCGGCCCGGAGTCGGTCCCGAGTGATCGCCCAAAGCGCGTCGCGAATGCGGTTCAGTTCGTGGTTGCGTCGTTCGAGATCAGCCGTATCGAGTGTTGGGTCCGATTCCAGTGTTGTTTCGATCTCTTGCACCGCGGCCAGTATCTGATCGCAGTTGTGAGCCAGGACTCCAGCTACTGAACGGTCTTGCAACAGCAGACGAAGCCCAGGAACTCCGCGCAGCTGCGAATCGACCTCAGCCAACTCGTCGGCTGCGTCGCGTAGCACGGCGCAGGTAACGCCACCATCGGCAAGCGACTGCTTCACAGCCCGAAGCGGTGCCAGGATCTCATCTTTGAGCGGAGTCGGCCGCCTCGACGGTCGCCGGACGATTGCGATGATCCCGCACATGGGTCCTCCAATTCGAGGCCGAGCGTTTGCTGGTCCCCCGGCCGAAACCGTGGGCGTTTCAATTGTCGAGCCAAGCTACTGGGGTTCGGCAGAGCCAGCCTATCAGGACGCGTTGGACGGCCGGATTGACGAGAGGTCCTAGATCGTACAAGGTTGGAACAGAGAACGCCGCGTATGCACATTACCGGTCCGCTGAGACTGTGGATTCCTCTTCGTATATCAGACCGGATATACTTGAAGCGTGAACCCTGTCCACACAATCCGCGCGGTTGTCGGCGTGACCCAGAGTGAGTTTGCCGATGCCGTGCAGACGTCACAACCTGCGGTGGCTGCCTATGAGTCAGGGGCAAAGAGTCCCACTTGGCGCACTGTCGAGCGAATGGCTGGTTCAGTGGGTCTCGCCTGCTATCCGCTTGTTGGAATGCCCTTCACTCGTGATCAAGCGAGAAGCATGGTCCTTCACTCTGCGATCTCACAAGAATTGAGAACTCGTGGGGAATCGGTCATCGAACTCGCTCGGCGCAATGTCTTCCACATGCGGTCGCGCAACCCCTGTGCTTCCCCGCTGCTTGATGAATGGGAGCGGATTCTCGAAGGGTCCGTCGACCAGATCGTTGCCAGAATGCTTGATCCCAGCGAGCATGGTCGCGATCTTCGACAAGTCACGCCGTTTGCCGGGGTTCTCACGTCGGCACAACGCGCGGCGGTCTATAAGTCGTTCCGAACCGCAGCATGAACCGCGAGTCGTTCGATCACGCGATCCGAGCCGCTGGAGCCATTCTCGGCGAGAACGAACTGTTGGTGATTGGCAGTCAAGCCATTCACGCCTCAACGCCAACCGATCTCCCGGTTGAAGCTGCTCGATCGGTGGAAGCTGATATTGCGGCGTTGAATGATCCCAACCACAGAAAGGCTGACCTGATAGACGGGGCGATTGGTGAAGCGTCGATTTTCCATGAGACCCACGGCTACTATGCCCAAGGCGTCACCCAGTCCACCGCAGTTCTTCCCCGTGGATGGCAGGACCGTCTCGTCAGATATGAGACGCCAAACACCAACGGAGTGGTGGCTTGGTGCCTCGAAATCCACGATCTCTGGATCTCCAAGGCAGTTGCCCTGCGTCCCAAAGATGTTGAATTCTGCACGGCTCTCGCCACTGGTGACATGGTGGACTTCGTCACGCTTCGCCACCGCCTTGAAGGACTTGATGGCCTTGACGGTGAGCAACGGGTACACATATCCGGTCTGATTGAGCGACTTTCTGGATCCAGTTGAGCGTTGCTGACGGTCGCGTCTCAGCGTCGTCGCGAAGTCGGCAACAGTGTCAGCTGAGGAGCAACTCGACCGCGCCGGCCAGAGCGTCTGCTTCCATCTGTGCTTCGGCGATGGTTTCGGCCTCCACCATCACCCGAACCAGAGGCTCGGTACCGGAGGGCCTAATCAGGATTCGGCCCTTCTGAGCTAGACGAGCCATCGCCGCGTCGATCAACGGTGCACACCGTCGGTCAAGCAACTGGGCTTCATGGTCGGAAATCAACTTCGTCACCGCAACGTTGGACAACACTTGAGGCAATCGAGTCATGGCTTTCGCCGCCAGGTCGGCCAGGCTCGCGTTGTGGCGGACGAGAACGTCCAGCAGTTGGACCGCGGTGAGCAGTCCGTCGCCGGTCGTCGCCAGGTCACGGAATATCACATGCCCGGACTGCTCGCCGCCCAGTGAGAGTCCTCTGGCGTTGAGCGCTTCGAGCACGTAGCGATCACCGACTCTGGTGTCGACAACTTCGATCCCGGCAGCATCCATAGCGAGTCGAAACCCGAGATTGGTCATCGCGGTGACCACCACCGTGTTGTCGGTGAGCAGCTGACGTCGATGGCGGTCCAACGCACATATGGCGATTATCTGATCGCCGTCGACGAGTTCGCCGTCGGCATCGACCGCCAGCACGCGGTCGGCGTCGCCATCGAAACCCAGGCCGATATCGGCGCGTCTTTCAACCACGGTGTCCTGCAAAGACACAAGATCAGTAGATCCGCAGCCGTCGTTGATGTTGTGACCGTCGGGTGAATCGTGGATCACTGTCAGTTCAGCACCAAGCCGGGTCAGAGCCCGTTCGGCAACTGTTGTAGCGGCGCCGTTGGCGAGGTCCGCCACCACCCTCAGCCCCCGAAGCGTACGACCTTCGAGGCTGTCGACGACTGCACCTAGATGACACTCAACCGCTTGGCGGTGTCGGTCGACACCAACCCCCTCGACGGCTGTGCCGAGCGTGTCGACAGACTGGGCGTTGAGGTAACGATCGAAGCGCTCCTGGATCTGTTGCTGGGCGTCCTCGGCGAGCTTCAGGCCACCGGCGGCGAAGAACTTCACCCCGTTGTCATGCCACGGATTGTGCGAAGCCGACACAACGGCCCCTGGCACGTCCTTGTCATGACACCAACGCGCCACCGCGGGCGTGGCCACGACCCCGAGGTCGGCCGATCGACCGCCTGCCGCAGCAATGCCGCCATGAAGCGCAGTAGCCAATACAGGACTCGACACGCGAGTGTCACGGCCCACCGCGAACCCTTCTGCGCCGAGAACTTCCGCTCCGGCGCGGCCCAGCGCCGCGACGGCAGCGGCGCTCAACACCGTGCGCGTATCGCCGCGCACACCGTCGGTTCCGAAGCGCAAGCTCACGAACTCTCCCTCAACACCGTGCGCGTGTCACCGCGCACACCGTCGGTCCCAAAACGCAAGCTCACGAATTCTCCTCAACACCCAGAAGACCGAATGAGTCCCGAGTGTGCGCCCAAGAGATTAGCGCTTGCTGTACTGAGGAGCCTTGCGGGCCTTCTTGAGGCCGTACTTCTTCGACTCCTTCTTGCGAGGATCGCGAGTGAGGAAGCCGGCCCTCTTAAGAGCATCGCGGTGCTCGACATCAATCTTCACGAGACCTCGAGCAATTCCGAGACGGAGCGCTCCAGCCTGACCGCTGGTGCCGCCACCGTGAATCGTGGCGTCGATGTCGTAGGTCTCGTTGGTTTCGGTCACAATCAATGGCTGCGTTGAGAGCATTCGGTGGGTCCGTGACGGGAAGTAGTCGTCGAGAGTCCTGCCGTTCACCGTGACTACCCCGTTTCCAGACCGGAATCGCACCCGCGCCACAGAGCGCTTACGACGGCCAGTGGATTGCATAATCGGGGCAGACATCAGCTTTGACCTTGTTGGGCTTGATCACGCGCCACGGCATGGGCGATCTCCAGAGGCTGCGGTTTCTGCGCTTCATGAGGATGCACAGGGCCCGCGTAGACCTTCAGTTTCTTGATTTGGGCACGACCGAGACGAGTCTTGGGGATCATGCCCCGGATGGTGTCGAGCACGGCCTGTTCGGGTCTGCGAGAGAGCTTGTGTCCGTAAGTTTCGGCGCTGATACCGCCGGGGTAGCCCGAGTGGGTGTAGACGATCTTCTTATCGGCCTTGCCACCGGTGAGCACGACCTTGTCGGCGTTGACGATAATGACATGGTCGCCAGTGTCGAGATGGGGGGTGTACGTGGCCTTGTGCTTGCCGCGCAGAATGTTGGCGACCTCGGTCGCGAGCCGACCAAGGACCAACCCCTGGGCATCAACGACATGCCAGCGACGTTCGATCTCGCTGGCCTTTATTGCGGTGGTGGACACGGAACTCTCCGAGACAGATACGGGACTGTATGAGGCTACGGCCCTGAGTCCCGAACGACACATTTCTAGGCGTAACTTCGTCTTATTCCCGCCGCTGCTCAGTCGTAGTGGGCACGCCAAAGCACCAGCCCACGGCTAGGAGCGGGGCTTGGGGCAGCGTCCCGGCTCAAGGCTCGCAGCACCACGCCCATATCTTCGACGCAACGACGACCTCGCCCGATCTCAACACACATGCCCACCAGGCTTCGCACCATCTGATGAGTGAAAGCACTGGCCGTGATTTCAAAGGTGACAGTGTCACCGGAACCAGTGTCGCCGGAACCAGTGTCGCCGGAACCAGTGTCGCCGGAACCAGTGTCACCGGATCTGCGCCACTGCGCTTGGCGAACCGTGCGTACGAACAGTTGTTGACGCTTGCTCTTGTTGCGCTTCGAAAACGAAGTGAAGTCGTGCGTGCCGATTATCGCTCGGCTGGCCCGCTGCATCGCGTCGATGTCTAGTCGGTCGCGCACATGCCAGGTGAAATGCCTGGTAAGAGGATCAATCACGGCGCGGTTGAAGACGTGGTAGCGATAGCTGCGTCCAGTGCAACTGAAGCGCGCGTCGAAGCTGGGCGGTGCCGTTTCGATCTTGTCGACCGCGATCGTTGGGCCCAACATGCGGTTGAGGGCCCGGCTCAGCGCACCCGGCTCGAAATGGGACTCATCGGCGTCGAACGAAACGACCTGGTCGCGGGCGTGGACTCCCGCGTCGGTACGTCCGGCACCGGTGACTGTGACCGGGTGGCGCAGCACCTGCGCCAGCGTTTTCTCAAGTTCGGATTGCACCGTGACTACGTCTGGGTTACGAGCAAAACCGTGAAACGGGGTTCCGTCGTAGGCAACGTTCATCCGCACCCGAACAAAACCTTCCGGCGGGGGCACCGCGGCGGGACCAACCGCTTCAGGCATCGCCCGCCAACGCGTTCACAGAAGGCATCAACTGCAAGTCTAGTTGCGATGCGCGGCTGGGCCCCCGAACAATTCTGTCCGGAGGCCCAGCGGGCCGCGGCGCAAAAGGCGAGCGGCGTGTGCGGACGAGTCAGCGACTGCTGATGCGGCGGGCGATGTCGATCAGGTGGGCTAGTTCGTCGGTTTCGTCGTTGCGCAAATCGTCGGCAACCTCGTTGGCCTGGTAGCTCAACTCTTCCATGCTCCGGTCGTGCACGAAGGGACTGGCGCGGAGCACCTCTGCGAACTCGGCCGCCACCGTTGCCAGCCTGAAGTGGGGACTGGTGCTGCGGAAAGAACGTTCCACATCGTCGGCGGTGAGACTCTGCCAAGTCTCGGTGATCCGTTCGCTAGCGGGCCTGCGATAGCGCAGCGTCGCGCGGGCGAGCGGGTCTCGGCTGCGCTCCCAGCCTCTTGCCAACGTCAGCTCATAGAGGGCGGTGGAACTCTGCCCGGCGCCGACCTCGCCTGCGTCGCGGCTGTCGTTGCGGAAATCCTCATCAGCGATATCGCGGTTCTCGAATCCCAGCAAGCGGTACGAGTACACCATTTCACGGTCGAACTCCACTTGGATTCTGGCATCGCGGGCAACCGAGGCCAACAAACTGGTCAGGTTGTCCACGAAGATGCGCCGTGCTTCGTCGGGCGTGTCGACGTAGTTGTAGGTGCCGTCGGCTTTGTTGGCCAGCTGTTCCATCAACTTGTCGTTGAAGGGCCCGAGACCCACACCGATGGTCGACAATCCAATGTCGCCACGCTCACCGATCTCCGCAAGGATGTCATCGGTACTGGTGGCGCCCACGTTGGCAACACCGTCCGATAGCAGCAGCACCAGCGCGGGCCGCCCGGCATCTGCTTCCCGTAGAGCCATGTCGTAGCCACGCACCAGTCCGGCTTCGGCATTGGTGCTGCCCCGTGGGAAGACCCGTCGGCGGATTTCGTGCATGATCTCATCGGCGTTGCCCGAAACCTGCGTTGGCCCAAGGATTGTTTCTGCAGTGTCGTCGTAGGACACCACACCGACTCGAGTGCTGCCACCAAGACCCGACAACAGCAGTTCGACTGAGCGGTGTACCAGATCGATCCGTTTCGTCCGTGCGCCAGCAGGACCAGCGCTCTCAGACATCGATCCTGAGCGGTCGATGACCAGCACCACGGTTTTGGGGATCACCAGGTCCGATAGCACCTCGGGTGCCTGTATGCCGACGCGCATCAGCACCCGGTCGGGGTCACTGAAGGGTGACGGAGCCGCTTCCAAACTGACCACGAACTCGTCGATCTTTGGTTCGTATCCACCGTCGAAGTAGTTGACGAATTCCTCGGTGCGGACCGCTTCGATCGGCGGGCGTTGGCCGCCCTCCAGATAGTTCCGTGTGACCACGTAGGAGGCCGTGTCCACATCGAGAGCGAACGTCGAGAGCCGGTCCTCGTAGGTGTCGACGAACGGGTTGACGCCATAATCCTCAAAGATGTTGCCTTGGCACTCGACGCACTCCCGGCGCGGGTGTTCGCGGTCTGGTGTGATCGTGTTGCCAGAGGCTTCGAAGGTGATACTGCCCGACAGATCAGACAGCGGCTCGTATTCACCCTCCTGCGTCCGTCGTAGCGTCGTGGTCGTTGCCGTCGTCGTCCCTTCGTAAGACGAGTCCGATTCGGGCTCGTCGTGGTAGTAATCCCCGTCGTCTTCTGCCATGTCGTCGCCGTCGTATTGGTCGGACATGTCGCCGTCGTCGTCGTAGTAGTAATCCCCGTCGTCTACTTCAGCCATGTCGTCGCTAGCCATGTCGTCGCCGTCGTACTCGGCATCATCGCCGTCGTCGGAGAGTTGGTCCGCCACACTACCGGTACTCCTACTTGGGTCCGCTCCGGAGACGGAGTCATCGTCGCCGCCACAGGACATTGCCAGAAGACTGAGGGCCAGCACGATGCCGAGCCACGCCGAGGCCCTCCGTCGGCTGTACCGGCCGCTTTGTGTTCCTGTAAGGCGTTCGGATCGTCGGATTGAACTCATGGTCACCCTCCTCAAGGCGGCGGACAACGTTGTGTCCGTTCACCTCATCCGACGACGAGAGCCGGCCTCCAGTTCCCGGGCGCGCAAAAAATTCGGCGGTCCGCCCTTGCCTGCCCGCCTCTTAGACCAGTTCGATGCGGGCCATCGGGGCGTTGTCCCCGGAGCGATTCTCGAGCTTGATGATTCGCGTGTAGCCACCCATGCGGTCCTCGTAGCGAGGCCCGATCTCGTCGAACAGCTTCGAGGCCATTTCCCGGTCACCCAAGAACTTGACTACCTGACGGTGATTGTGAACCCCGCCCGCTTTGGCTTTGGTAATCATCTTCTCTGCGATCGGGCGCATGGCCTTCGCCTTGGCCTGCGTGGTAGTGATCCCCTCAGCAGCGATGAGCGACGAAACGAGGTTGGCCATCATCAGCTTCTGATGTTGAGAACTACCGCCGAAACGACGCCCCTTGCGCGGTTTGCCTGGCATTGTTCAGCCCTGGTTCAGGAGCGAGAGACCCCGCTCGTCAAGCTTGGAGACGACCTCGTCAAGGCTTTTCTGTCCGAAGTTGGTGATAGCCAAAAGGTCCATCTCAGATTTCTGCAGGAGTTCTCCGACAGTGTTGACCTGAGCTCGCTTCAGGCAGTTGCGAGGACGCTCGGACAGTTCAAGGGCATCGATCGACAGATCCATGTCGGGCCCACCCGTGGTCACCTGAATGGCTTCACCAAGTTGCAGACCCTGCGGTTCGTCGCTCATCTCCTCGATGAGTTGCACCAACGCACGCAGCGTGCCACCGGCCGAAGCAAGAGCCTCGCGTGGGGAAATAGAACCATCGGTTTCGATCTCAAGAATGAGACGGTCGAAATCGGTGGACTGCTCAACCCGGGTCGGCTCAACCAAAAAGGCCACACGCCGAACTGGCGAATAGATCGAATCGACCGGAATCACGCCGATAGTCGTGGTTGTGCTGTTTCGTTCGGCAGACACATAACCGCGGCCTCTCTGCACGGTGATGTCGAGAGCCAAACGGCCTTTCTCGTTGACGTTGGCCAAAGGCAAGTCACCGTTGAGCACTTCCACATCAGGGTGAGGTTGAATGTCGCCCGCTGTTACCAGAGTCGGGCCACGAGCGTCGAGCCGCAGAGTTACCGGCTCCTCACTGTGGACCTCGAGTACCAAATCCTTAAGGTTCAAAATGATGTCGGTAACGTCCTCGGCCACACCGGTGATGGTGTCGAACTCGTGGAGGGCTTCATCGAAGCGAACCTGCGTTACCGCGGCACCGGGGATCGACGAGAGCAGTGTGCGGCGGATCGAATTGCCGATTGTGTGGCCAAAACCGGGTTCCAGCGGGCCGATAGCAAACCTCTGAAGGTTGCCTTCGGCCTCGTCAATGGATTCGACGGTTGGGCGCTGAATGACGAGCATCGGGTACCTCGGCTACTTGGAGTAGAGCTCGACGATGAGCTGTTCGCGTACGGGGATATCGATCTGCTCCCGAAGTGGGAGCTCACGAACGGTAATCTGGAACTCTCCGCTCTGGTCCAGCCACGCCGGGGGCGTGCGGTCCAAGACATCGGAGTTCCATTGGACGACGGTGAAGCTCTGCGCTTTTTCGCGCAGCTCAACGACATCGCCTTTGCGCACACGGTAGCTGGGGATGGTGACCCGGCGACCGTTGACATTGACGTGCCCATGATTGACAAACTGACGAGACTGAGGACGAGTAGCACCCCAGCCCGCGCGGTAGATCACGTTGTCGAGTCGAAGCTCCAAAAAGCGCAGCATGTTGTCGCCGGTAACACCTTGACGACGGCTTGCTTCAGCGAAGATGTTGCGGAATTGACGCTCTGTCAAACCGTAAGTGTGGCGAGCCTTCTGCTTCTCCTGAAGTTGCAGAAGGTACTCAGAAACGTTGCCCCGGCGACGGGAGCGGCCGTGTTCACCGGGAGGGTAGGGGCGCCGATCGAGAGCGATGGTTTCACCCTTGGTCCCCCAGATGTTGGTGCCCAAGCGACGCGAGACGCGTGCTCTGGGGCCGGTATAACGTGACATTGCTTAAGCCCTCCGCCGCTTGACGAGACGGCAGCCGTTGTGGGGGATCGGAGTGACATCTTTGATGCCGGTAACTTCGATTCCCGCGTTTTGGATCGAACGAATTGCAGTCTCGCGGCCAGAGCCGGGACCCTTCACCTGCACATCAACCTTGCGGACGCCGTGTTCCATAGCCCTCTGAGCGGCCTGTTCGGCGGCGAGTTGAGCAGCGAACGGGGTTGACTTGCGAGAACCGGTAAAGCCCACATTGCCAGCAGAAGCCCAGGCAATGATGTCGCCTTTCTGATCACTGATGGCAATGATCGTGTTGTTGAAAGAACTCTTGATGTGTGCCACACCGTGAGTGACGTTTTTGCGCTCTCGTTTACGAGGCCGACGCCCTCGCGCCCCTGCAGTAGCCATTACTTCGTGACCTTCTTCTTGCCGGCAATAGTCTTCTTGGGACCCTTGCGTGTACGAGCGTTGGTGTGGGTGCGCTGACCCCGAACAGGCAGGCCCCGGCGATGACGCAGACCCTGATAACAACCGATCTCCATCTTGCGTTTAATGTCCTGGCTGACTTCGCGGCGCAGGTCACCCTCAACCCGAAGGTCGGAGTCGATGTAGGTACGGATCTTGGCGACCTCGTCGTCTGTGAGGTCGCGTACTCGCGTGGCCGAATCGATGCCGGTGGCCTCGCACACGTCGAGCGCGGTGGATCGGCCAATTCCGTATATGTAGGTGAGCGAGGTGCCCACCTGCTTCTCTCGTGGGATGTCTACGCCGCTGATGCGTGCCATCTCAGCCCTGCCTCTGTTTGTGACGGGGATTGTCGCAGATCACCATGACGCGGCGGCGACGTTTGATCACCTTGCACTTGTCACAGATTTTCTTGACGCTGGTTCGAACTTTCATTTCACTCCCGACCGCATTCTGCGGCCGCTGGCCGGCTGAGGCCGGGTGCTACTTGTAGCGGTAGGTAATACGACCCCGCTGCAGGTCATATGGGGTTAACTCCACCTGGACACGGTCCCCAGGAAGGATACGGATGTAGTGCATTCGCATCTTTCCGCTTATGTGTGCGAGCACCTTGTGGCCATTTTCCAAATCGACCCGGAACATGGCGTTCGGGAGCGACTCGATGACGGTGCCCTCGAGAACAATCGCATCTTCCTTAGGCTTCGGCAGGGTGCAACCTCCTAGACGCGTTCAAGCCCTGTTGCTCGCACGCGGAAAGACCCGGTTGCCCAGGTCCAGACAACAACGCTACCGGACTCACCGAAGGTGACCAACCTGCAAAGACCGCACTCATGCGTTTCATTGGTTGCGTGGGTTCATTTGTTGCGGGCGGTGATCGCCGCGTCTATGCGGGTAAATACTTCGTCTTCGGTTCCCACGCCGTCGATGGTGCTGAGCAAATCCCGCGAGGTAAACCAATCGAGCAGAGGAGCGGTCTCCTTCTCATACAGCTCCAGTCGCCGCTGTATCGCTTCGGGGGTGTCGTCTTCTCTGCGGCGATCCAGCATCCGCTGTGTGACAATCTCGATTGGCACGTCAAGGTTCAAGGCGATGCTGAGATCCTGGGAGAGACTCACAAGAATGCGTTCGAGGGCGTTCGCTTGCTCAACAGTGCGGGGAAAGCCGTCGAGCAACACTCCGTGTTCGGTGATGTCGCGGTGACTGAAGCGTTCGGCGACGATGCCGTTGATGGTCTCATCAGAGACAAGACCTCCCGCATCCATGATCTGCGATGCCGCAAGACCCAACTCGGTTCCTTGCGCCACCGCAGAGCGCAACATGTCACCGGTGCTGACATGAATGCAGCCGTGGGCCTCGCAGATCCGCAGTGATTGGGTGCCCTTCCCCGAACCTTGGCGACCGAGGATCACCATTCTGAGAGTTGACATCTACTGAAGGAACCCTTCGTAGTTGCGCATCGTCAACTGGCTGTCGATCTGCTTCATCGTTTCCAAGGCCACACCCGAGGCGATCAACAGCGAGATACCTCCGAAAGCGAAACCACCGGCACCGGCACCGGCACCCGAAGTTGTCGGGTCGGAGTCGAGCGTGATCTTGATGATGATTGAGGGAATAAGAGCCACTCCGGCGATGAACAAAGCACCCGGGAAGGTGATGCGGCTCAAGATCCGAGCCAGGTAACGCTCGGTTTGGGGTCCGGGACGAATTCCGGGAATGAAGCCACCCTGCTTGCGGATGGTGTCAGCCTGTTTAGCCGGATCGAAAGTGATGGCTGTATAGAAATAGGAGAATCCCACGATCAACAGACCGAAGAACACGAGATAGGTGATCGCGGTCGGTTCGGCGAGGTTGTTGTTGACCCAACCCTGGATGCTCCCGCCGATCCCCTCGCTGGGCAGTGCTACGGCGATGAGGTTGGGGACATACAGGACCGAACTAGCGAAGATGATGGGGATCACGCCGGACTGGTTGACCTTCAAGGGGATGTAGGTGGACTGACCGCCGTACATGCGGCGGCCCACCACCCGTTTGGCGAACTGAACCGGTATCCGACGTTGACCCTGCTCGACGAACACGATGCAGGCGAGCAACCCAATCGCGACAATGATCAACCCTACGAGAGCAGCGTTGCCATTTTCGGCCTTAACGGCTGCACCTTGAGCGGGCATAGTCGAAACCACGCTGGTGAAGATCAACAACGACATGCCGTTGCCGACGCCTCGTTGAGTGATCAGCTCTCCCATCCACATCAACAATGCGGTGCCGCTGGTGAGCGTCAACACCACCACGAACACGGTCCAAGCGTTGAACTTGGGCAGCAGGTCCACAGAGACCCCCAGACCGCCATTGTGGAACAAGAAGGCGAAGCTGGTGGACTGGACCACCGCGATGGAAACAGTAAGGTACCGGGTCCACTGCGTTATCTTGCGCTGACCCACTGCGCCTTGCTGCTGCCACTGTTCGATCTTGGGAATAACCACACCGAGGATCTGCATGATGATCGACGAGGTGATGTAGGGCATTATCCCCAACGCGAAGATCGCGAACTGGGTGAGCGCGCCACCTGAGAAGAGTTGCATGTAGGCCAGGATTCCACCCTGGTTGGCACTGTCTCGCAGCGTTTGGACTGCTTCGATGTCGACACCGGGTGCGGGGATGAACGACCCCAGGCGATAGAGCGCGATCATCGACAGGGTGAAGAGAATCTTCAGCCGTAGGTCTGCGACCCGGAAAACGTTCAGAACCCGTGAAAGCACGGCGATCCTCTCTGAGGGTTAGCGGTTGGTGTGTTGGTTGAAGCTGCCGTGCGGCGGACGGCGGTCGCCCCACGGCAGCGCCAATTTCTCGATGCTACCGCCAGCAGCGGTGATGGCTGATTCGGCGGACGCAGAGAAAGCGTGAGCCTTCACATTGATCGCCTGCGAAATTTCACCACGCCCCAGGATTTTGATCAAGGCACCCTTGTGGACGAGGCCCTTTGCCAGCAGTGACTCGGGCGATACTTCGCTGAGACCTGATTCCTCAAGGGTGTCGAGGTTGATTGCCTGATACTCAACCCGGAACGGGTTTGTGAAACCGCGGAGTTTGGGGACGCGTTGCAGCAAGGGCATCTGACCGCCCTCGAACCCGACAGGGACTTTGCTACGGGCACGTTGACCCTTGTGACCGCGACCAGCGGTCTTTCCGGCTTTGCCGCCGATACCGCGTGCCTTGCGCTTGGGGCGCCGGTTGCTGCCTTCGGGAGGCTTCAGATCGTGGAGTCTGATCATTGGTCGACCTCGGTGACTTCGACTAGATGGGGGACCCGAGCAATCATGCCGCGGATCTCGGGACAGTCCTGGTGTGTCCTGCTGGCACCGATCCTGCGAAGACCAAGAGCCCGCAAGGTACCTCTTTGCTTGGGTTTGGTACCGATAGTGGAGCGGATCTGAGTGACTTTGAGAGCCATCAGGGCACCTCAACAGGAGTGGTTGGCTCTGGACCACGCTGGTTTTCCTGGTACGCAGCCCAGAGACCGGCCGGAATAAACTCTTCGGGGTCGAGGCCACGCAGGCGAGCGATCTCGTCGGGGCGACGGAGGCCCGCCAGAGCATTGATGGTGGCGCGAGCGATGTTGATGTTGTTGGACGAACCCAGCGATTTGCAGAGCACGTCGTTGATGCCGGCTTCCTCAAGGATGGCGCGAGCAGCGCCTCCAGCGATAACGCCGGTACCGGGAGCGGCGGGTTTGAGCATCACACGACCAGCACCCATCTCCCCGATGGTCTCATGAACGATGGTCGAGCCGGCCATGGCAACGCTGAACAGGTTGCGGCGAGCTTCTTCGGTGCCCTTCTGGATCGCCAGTGGTACCTCTTTGGCTTTGCCGTAGCCGAGGCCAACCTTGCCGGCACCATCGCCGATCACCACCAAGGCGGTGAAAGAGAACCTGCGCCCACCTTTCACGACCTTGGCGACACGGTTGATGTTGATTACGCGAGACTCGCGCAGCCCCTCCCCACCGTCTCGTGGGTTGTCTGGATTGCGCTCTCGATCACTGGTTTGTCTGGTATTTCGTTGATTAGCCATCAGAACTTCAGTCCTCCCTCACGGGCTGCATCGGCAAGAGCGGCAACCTGGCCGTGGTAGCGGAAACCTCCACGATCAAACACCACCGTGTCAACGCCTGCCGCCTTGGCCCGCTCCGCGAGCAGAGCGCCGACCTTTCCAGCAGTTTCGGTGTTGCTGTTGCTGGTGGGTCGTACCGTTTTCTCGGTTGAAGCCGCGGCCGCAAGTGTGTTGCCTGCCGAGTCGTCAATGATCTGGGCGGAAATGTGGCGGTTGGAACGGTGCACGGCGAGGCGCGGCCGTTGCGCGGTGCCACTCAGGGTCTTGCGAATTCGGTAGTGGCGGCGACGGCGGTCCAATCGGCGCTTCTTGACGGTGTAGGTCATTACTTGGCTGCCTTTCCGGCCTTGCGAATCACTCGTTCATTCGCATAGCGGATGCCCTTTCCTTTGTAGGGCTCAGGCTTGCGCCACTTGCGAATGTCGGCGGCGACTTGGCCGACGAGTTGTTTGTCGATTCCTTTGACGAAAATCTGGGTCTGTTGCGGTACCTCGAACTCGATACCTTCTGGGGCTTCGATGTTGACGCTATGGCTGAAACCGAGCGCCAGCTCAAGTTTGTTGCTGCCCTTGGCGATGGCCCGGTAGCCAATGCCTTGAATCTGCAGTTCCTTGCTGAAGCCCTGAGTCACGCCGACGATCATGTTCTGGATCAGGGAGCGCGAGAGGCCGTGAAAGGCCTTCGATTCACTGCTGTCATCGGGACGTTCGACTACCAGGACTCCATCGTTTTGGCTAACGGTGATACCACCGGGCAACTTTTGGTTGAGGGAGCCTTTGGCACCTTCGACCGTGACCGAGCCCCCGTTGATCGAAACGTCTACACCGTCGGGAACGGTGATTGGTGTTTTACCGACGCGACTCATATTCGCTCCTCACCAGACAAAGCAGAGGATCTCGCCGCCCATGCGGTTCTTCCTTGCTTCTCGATCGGACATGAGACCCTTGTTGGTCGAAACAACGGCAACTCCGAGACCTCCCTGAACACGGGGGATCTCGTCACGCCTGCGGTATATGCGAAGACCGGGTTTGGAGACGCGCTTGAGTCCAGAGATGACTCGGGCCCGTTCAGGGGAGTACTTCATCTCAATGGTCAGGGTCCTACCGGGACGATCACCGTTGTCAACCTCAGCGAAAGAGCTGATATAGCCCTCGTTCTTCAACAAGCCGGCTAGCGCCAACTTTTGTTTGGAGGAGGGCATTACCACCTCATCGTGCATAGCAACATTGGCGTTGCGGATGCGGGTGAGCATGTCTGAAATGGGATCGGTCATTGTCATAGCAGCGTCACCTCCTCACCAACTGGCCTTTTTGACGCCGGGCAGTTCGCCTGCGTGGGCCATGTTGCGCAGACATACTCGGCACAGACCGAAGCGGCGGTACACCGAGCGTGGTCGCCCGCAGCGACGGCACCGTGTGTAGGCGCGCACTTTGAACTTCGGGGTGCGCTGTTGTTTTTGTTTAAGTGCTTTTTTTGCCATGGGTCATTGCCCTTCGCGTCGGAACGGGAAACCGAAAGACGAAAGCAGCGCTCTGCCTTGGTCGTCGGATGTCGCCGTCGTAACAATCGTGATGTCCATGCCTCGGGTGGCACCGACTGTGTCGTAGTCAATCTCGGGAAATATGAGCTGTTCGGTCACACCGAAGGTGTAGTTGCCGTTGCCGTCGAACGACTTCAGTGAGAGTCCCCGGAAGTCGCGTATCCGCGGGATGGCCAGTGAGATGAGCCGGTCGAAGAATTCGTACATGCGGTTGCCTCGGAGGGTGACCTTGCAACCGATGGCCTGGCCTTCGCGTAGTTTGAAGCTGGCGAGAGACTTTTTTGCCCGGGTGATGACAGGTTTCTGGCCTGCGATCGTGGTCATGTCTGCAAGTGCGGATTCGAGCAGCTTGGCGGAACCGACTGCTTCGCCGACTCCCATGTTGAGCACGATCTTTTCGAGCTTGGGGACCATCATCAGGTTGGGCAAGCCGAGTTCGTCCTGTAGGGCCGCGCGGATTTCCTCGTTGTAGCGGGTGCGGAAACGGGGTGCGTAGGTTGTGCTGGGCATTAAAGTTCCACTCCCGTACGGCGACAGACGCGGACTTTTCTGCCTTCTTCGGTGATCAGGTAGCCGACGCGAGTGGCTTTGCCATCTCCGGGACTCACCACCGCGACGTTGGAAACGTCGATCGGCATCGCTTTGTCGATGATTCCACCCTGCTGGTCGCCGCGAGTCGGGGCTTGGTGCTTGCGCGCAACGTTGATCCCCTCAACGATGACCTTTCCTCTTTCAGGAATAGCTCGTTCCACAACACCCTCGGCGCCCTTGTCTTTTCCTGACAAGACGACGACCCGGTCACCTGCATGAATTTTCATTGAGGCATGCTTTTTTCTGACGCTCATCACAGGACCTCCGGGGCCAGTGAAACGATGCGCATGAACTGTTTGTCACGTAATTCGCGGCCAACCGGGCCGAAGATACGTGTGCCGCGTGGTTGACGCTGATCGTTGATCAACACTGCAGCGTTTTCGTCGAAGCGGATGTAGCTGCCGTCGGGGCGGCGTTTCTCTTTCTTGACACGGACGACGACGCAGCGGACGACATCGCCTTTCTTTACCTGTGCCCCCGGGATGGCGTCTTTGACGGTGGCCACGAATACGTCGCCGATCGACGCATAGCGACGCTTCGAACCGCCGAGGACCTTGATACACAAGACCTCTTTCGCTCCCGAGTTGTCAGCGATCCGAAGCCGCGACTCTTGCTGGATCACTTGGCACGCTCCAAGATTTCCACGAGCCGCCAGCGCTTGTTCTTGGAAAGCGGGCGAGTTTCTTGAACACGGACGCGGTCGCCCACATTAAGAGTGTTCTCCTCGTCGTGGACATGAAGGCGCTTGGTGCGCTGAATTGTCTTTGAATAGCGACGGTGCTGGACACGATCAATAGCTTCCACCACCGCGGTCTTGTCCATCTTGTTGGACACGACTAGTCCCTCACGGACTTTGCGGGCGTTGCGCTGCTCAGCTAATTGCGTCATTTTCAGGCCTCCCCAGCCGCTTCGAGTGCCTCTGCATCAACGATCTCACGTGCTCGCAACTCGGTTAGTACGCGGGCAATGTCTTTTTTTACGGCTTTCAAACGAGTCGAATCGTCCAATTGGTTGGTGGCGAACTGGAAGCGCAGGTTGAACAGTTCTTCTTTGTAGTCGGCGAGACGCTCAAAGAGGTCTGTGTCGTCCAGTTCGACCAGAGTGGTCTTCTTGGCCATCAGAAGCCCTCCTCACGGGTTACGAAGCGGGCCTTGATCGGCATCTTCTGGATGGCGCGTTCGATCGCGGCGCGGGCAACGTCTTCGTCGTGGTAAGACAGTTCGTAAAGAATGCGACCGGGTTTGACGACGGCGACCCAATGCTCCGGGTTGCCTTTTCCTGATCCCATCCGGGTCTCGGCGGGTTTGCTGGTTACGGGCTTGTCTGGGAAGACATTGATCCAGACCTTGCCACCGCGTTTGATGTGGCGGGTCATGGCAATACGGCCAGCTTCGATCTGACGGGCGGTAATCCATCCTGGCTCAAGAGCCTGGATGCCAAAATCGCCGTAGGTCACTTCGGTTGCACCCTTGGCAAAGCCCTTGGTACGACCTCGGTGCTGTTTGCGATGTTTGACTTTTTTTGGCATCAACATGACGGCAACCTTCAGTCGTTCGCGCGGAAGTGGGGGGTCTCGCTCTGCTCGCGAGTTGACGCTTCGATGGCGTCTTCTTCGTCGAGGAGCTTTTCAAACTCAGGGTCGGCTTCTTTGATGAGCGGTGCCGGTTCTTCGTCGATGTCCGGCTCACGATCAGTCGTTTCGCGGCGGCGGGCGGCGGCCGAGGAAACGATCTTGCGGGACCTTGACTGGCCTGATGTCTCGCCGGTCGCCATTGCGGCTTCCAGCGTGGCCTTGTCTTCGGTTTGGGTCTTGTAAGGCAGGATGTCGCCTTTGTAGAGCCATACCTTCACGCCAATTCGCCCATAGGTGGTCGGGGCTTCGCGAAATCCGTAGTCGACATCAGCGCGGAGCGTGTGCAGCGGCACGCGGCCTTCGAGGTACCACTCGTTGCGAGCCATTTCTGATCCACCGAGACGACCTGAGCACTGCACTCGGATGCCGAGGGCACCCGCTTTTTGAGCGTTCTGCACGGCCCGCTTCATGGCACGCCGGAACGCCACCCGACCGGCTAGCTGATCGGCGATGCCTTGGGCAATCAACGCGGCGTCGAATTCCGGTTGTTTGATCTCTTGGATGTTGAGTTGAACTTTGGCGTTACCGGTGATCTTCGTCAGCCCGGCGCGTAGGCGGTCTGCTTCGCTACCGCGGCGACCAATGACAATCCCGGGGCGGGCAGTGTGAACATCCACACGAAGACGGTCGCGGGTGCGTTCCACCTCAACCCGGCTGATAGCCGCGTGGGGGAGTTCGGTAAAGAGGAAGTCACGGATCTGCCAGTCCTCGATCACGTTGTCGGCGTACTCTTGGCGGTCGGCGAACCAGCGGCTCTTCCATTCCGTTGTGACGCCGAGGCGGAATCCGTAGGGGTTGACTTTCTGTCCCATCAGTCTTCCTCTCCGGTGCCTTTACCGGGTTTCTTGGCGTCGCTGTCTTCGGCGGCGTCTTCGGTATCGGTGGCTTCGGTCTCGCTGGGAGCATCACTTGATGCCAGGGCTTTTTCGGTCGCGGCCACGATCTCAGCGGCTTGTTCTTCGACTGTTTGTTCAGGCTCTGGTGCCTCTTGCGTCTCCTCTTCAGTCTCGCCAACGTGTGTGCGTTCGCGGCTTCGCTGAACTCTGCGTCGGCGTGCCTCAGCGGCGTTGCTGCTGACGCTGCGGCCACTAGCTGCCTCACGTTCACGGAGCGATTCAAGTGTGGCTTCGTCGTACTGGCTCACGATCACGGTGATATGGCAAGATCGTTTGAAAATAGGAGTGGAACGACCACGGGCCCGCGGCCGGGCTCGTTTGAGGGTCATCCCCTCATCGGCATAGCAGGCTGAGACAAATAGATCTTCAGCCATCAGGTTGTCGTTGTGCGTAGCGTTGGCCACAGCGGAATCCAGCACTTTGGCCACATCTTTGCTGATGCCGCGTTCGGAGAAGGCCAGAATCTCAGAGGCCTCCCCATAAGACTTGTTGCGGATCTGGTTGAGCACCTCGCGCGCCTTGGAGGCCGATGATCGGACATACTTGGCCTGTGCCCGTGTTCCGGGGTGTTCGTTGGTCTTGGGACCGGTCATCAGCGACGGGCTCCCCGTTCTTGGCCCGCATGGAACCTGAAGGTGCGGGTTGGGGCGAACTCGCCGAGTTTGTGACCGACCATCGACTCGGTGAGATAAACGGGCACGTGCTTGCGACCGTCGTGGACGGCGATCGTGTGGCCCACCATGTCAGGAATGATGGTTGAGCGTCGAGACCAGGTCTTTATGACCTTCTTGGTGCCCGACTCGTTGAGAGCATCCACCTTCTTCAGGAGATGGTCATCAACGAAGGGGCCCTTTTTCAGACTGCGCGGCATAACAATTACCTCCGCGAACCGCGCGTCCGGCGACGGCGCACGATCAGCTTGTCGGATTCCTGTTTCTTTTTGCGGGTTCGGCCTTCCGGCTTGCCCCACGGTGACACCGGATGACGACCACCAGAAGTCTTGCCCTCGCCGCCACCGTGTGGGTGATCGACCGGGTTCATGGCGACACCGCGGGTTTGCGGGCGCTTACCCTTCCAGCGGTTGCGTCCGGCTTTGCCGATATTCAAGAGTTCGTGGGCCGAGTTGCCGACCTCGCCGACCGTGGCGCGACAGTCGATCGGTACCCTACGCATCTCCGTGCTGGGTAGGCGCAAGGTTGCGTAGTTGCCTTCCTTGGCAACCATGTGGATGGCGGCGCCGGCCGACCGGCCCATCCGGGCACCCGCACCGGCTTTGAGTTCCACGTTGTGGACCACGGTACCGACCGGGATGTAACGGAGCGGCAGAGCATTGCCGACTCGAATGTCGGCGCCTCTACCGGACTGCAGTTTGTCGCCAACTTGAAGATCACGGGGTGCGAGGATGTAGCGCTTCTCGCCGTCGTGATAGTGCAACAGAGCGATATTGCAAGTGCGGTTGGGGTCGTATTCGATCGATGCGACCGTCGCCATCACGCCGTCTTTGCTGCGGTTGAAATCAATCACCCGGTAGCGCCGCTTGTGGCCACCGCCGCGGTGGCGAGAGGTCTTTCGTCCGTGGTTGTTCCGCCCGCCGGTGCTGGACTTGCCGTTAACAAGGCTGCGTTCGGGCTTTGTTGAGGTGATCTCGGAGAAGTCCGAAGATGTCTGGAAACGCCGTCCTGGACTGGTGGGCTTGCGTTTACGAATGGCCATGTTACGCCTCGAACAGATCTATTGAGTCACCCTCGGCGAGAGTGACGCGGGCACGCTTTTGATCGCTGGTGCGAACCCAACGATTGGAGCGCCGTTCGCGCTTGCGCTTACCCTTGCGGTTCAGGGTGTTCACCTTCAGTACCGAGACATCGAAGATCGTTTCGATGGCATCGCGGATCTCGGACTTGGTGGCTTTGGGAGCTACAACGAAGGTGTAGACCCCCTCTTCAAGCAACCCGTAAGACTTCTCAGAGACAACCGGGCGCAGGATCACATCACGATGGTCTTTCACTGCTCCTCCCCGCTGTGGGTGGTTTTCTTGTCTCGAGTTGGCGGTCCGCTGGTTGCGGAGTTGAGTGTCGCTTTGGTGAATATGACGACATCGGAATCCAAGATGTCGTGGGTGTTGAGTTCAGCTGAGTGCAGGCAGGACACGTGCGGAAGGTTGCGGAAACTCTTGGCGGCGTTGCCATCGCCATCGTCGAGGACAACAAGAACCTTGCCCACAGCACCAATAGCCTCAAGCGCTGCTGAGGCGTCTTTGGTCTTGGGAGTCTTGAAACTCCATTCGTCAACCACGATGACGTTGCCCTCGCTGGCCCGGTCACTAAGGGCGCCAGCCAGAGCGAGCTTGATCATCTTCTTTGGTGTCCGCTGGCTGTAGTCACGGGGTTTGGGGCCATGGGCGATACCCCCGCCTCGCCAGATCGGCGAGTTGCGTGAGCCGGCTCGGGCGCGGCCCGTGCCTTTCTGCCGCCACGGTTTTGCACCGCCGCCGCGTACTTCGGATCGACTCTTGGTGCTGTGGGTACCGGCTCTTTTTGCAGCTAGCTGTGCGGTCACGACCTGATGCATCACGGCGATGTTGGGCTCGACGCCGAAGAGTTCGGGCGAGAGCGGTGCGGTGCCTGCGTCAGTTCCGTTCTGGGTCTTGACGGCGATAGTTTTGGCCGTTTTCTTGGAGGCTTTCTTGGCAGCTGCAGGCTTGGCGGGGGCTGTGGTTTTTTTAGAGGTTGTTTCAGCCATCTCAGGCACCCTTCACCGCGTTGCGCACGATCACCGTGCCACCAGCAGGACCGGGCACAGAGCCTCGGACCAGGATCACCTCGGCACCGGGGTCGCTCTTTACGACTTCGAGGTTCAAAGTAGTGACCTTCTCATTGCCCGCCCGGCCCGGCATTTTGCGGCCCCTGAAGACACGCGACGGCGTGGCACACTGGCCGATTGCTCCGGGTTTGCGATGCACCTTGTGAGCACCGTGAGAAGCGGGCGCGCCCTTGAAGCCGTGCCGTTTCATCACACCGGAGAAGCCCTTGCCCCGAGAAATTGCGGTCACATCCACGCGTTCGCCTTGAATGAGCAGGTCGGCGGCGATTTGTTGACCGACGGAATACTCCGAGACATCGTCGAGCCGCAACTCGACGAGTTTTTTGCCCGCTTCAACGCCTGCAGCGGAGAAATGGCCTGCCTCGGGCATGGTGAGCTTTGCGGGATCCTTCACGCCGAGCGTTACCTGGATCGCCGAGTAACCGTCATTCTCGGGTGTCTTGATCTGCACGACGCGGCAGGGCGAGACGCGCAGAACAGTGACTGGAACGACACGGTTCTGTTCGTCCCAAACCTGCGTCATGCCGACTTTTTCGCCGACGATCGCCTTGCTGGCCATAGTTGCGTCCTGTGGTCCTAGTGTGAGCTACCGCTCACGCGAGCGCTCCGCTCGGGCGGACCCGGCGGAGCGTGTTTCGGTTTTGCGATGTGGTTCCCGTGGGCCTTCATCGACATCGATTGTTGTGGCGCGAGTTCCATAAGGAACCTTTGCCGAACAAGACTTCGGAGCCTATCGGGAAATCTCCTCATACCAACCGGCTCTGCTGTTGCCGGGCGTAGCCGGAGCCGCGCGCTCTGCTGTTGCCGGGCGTAGCCGGAGCCGCGCGCTCTGCTGTTGCCGGGCGTAGCCGGAGCCGCGCGCTCTGCTGTTGCCGGGCGTAGCCGGAGCCGCGCGCTCTGCTGTTGCCGGGCGTAGCCGGAGCCGCGCGCTCTGCTGTTGCCGGGCGTAGCCGGAGCCGCGCGCTTTGCCAGCGCCGGGGGCAGCCGGAGCCTTGAGAGCATCCCCGGATCGTTGGCCGCTTCGATGTAGCGTCCGCTTCGATGACACCTGACGAGGCTGGGCTGACTCCAGAGGGCGACAGTGGTGTTGCCAAAGCGGAGGAGGAGGCTAGTTCTAAGGTGCCGCCTTGGGTTGTCAAGGCGATTGCGCTGTTCTGGCTCGGCTGGGTCGTTGTCTACATCGGCACCGGCGCGGTCCGAGCGCTGCGCTCGTTGCTCGTCGTTTTGTTGGTCTCGATTTTCATCAGCTTCGCGGTGGAACCGGCCGTAAATCGAATGGAGACCTGGAAGATTCGGCGTGGCGTGGGCGTGTGGATCGTCTATCTCGGTTCGTTCCTCGCCATGGCGGGTTTTTCGGCGGCTATCGGAACGGCTCTAGCAGACCAGGTCGACAGCCTCATCGATGAGGCCCCCACGTACCTCGATGACCTCGAAGGCTGGCTGCAGGACAACATTGACGACGACATCGACCTGCAGAGGATCCAAGACGAATTCGTTGAGGGCGGCGGAATCAGCGATCTCGCCGAGCGCTTCGCCGACGATCTGGTCAACCTCGGCACTGCTCTGCTCAACATTGTGTTCCAAGCGTTCACCGTCTTGTTGTTCACCTTCTACCTGGTTGCCGAAGGCCCGAAACTGAGGCTCACCATTGGCTCGCTTCTGGCACCCAAACGCCAGGAGATGTTGATGAACATCTGGGATCTAGCGATCGAGAAGACTGGCGGGTATGTGTTCTCCCGCACGATCCTCGCGATCCTCTCGGCTTTGGCGCACGGGATCGTCTTTGAGATTATCGACGTTCCCTTTCCGATCCCGCTAGCTCTCTGGGTCGGGGTGATCTCTCAGTTCATCCCGGTCGTCGGCACATATTTCGCGGGTGCTTTGCCGGTGCTGGTCGCCGTGCTCAACGAACCTCGCCAAGCGCTGTGGGTGTTGGTCATGATCGTGGCGTATCAACAAGTAGAGAACTATCTGCTGTCGCCGAGAATCACCGCCCACACCATGGAAATCCATGTGGCGGTCGCGTTCGGGTCGGTGGTGGTGGGCGCGGCACTACTCGGAGTTGTCGGAGCGTTGTTGGCTCTGCCCTTTGCCGCGACTGTTCAGGCGTTCATCTCCGGCTACCTGCATCACCGCGACCTCGACGAATAGCTGGAGCGCGTTCTGGTTGTGCGCGCCTAATCGAGTTGCTCTGTCAGCCCGTCCGGCCGATCTAACCGGCGAAACCTTGTACCTGGGCGAAGTCCCCTAGCAACGATTCAGGTGCGGGTGCCTCAATCGAGATGCTCTCATCGAAATCGTAGTACTCGATGATGCTCTGCCAGGTGGGCAGTTCCATGTCTGCATCATCGGCACCGAAAGCTTCTGCGAACCCAGCAAAGATTGACCCAAGGTCCACGGCCAACATCCGCAGCAACATGTCGTCGTCGACCCATACATCAACGGCAATGGTCCCTTCCAAGACACCGCCGAGGTCACCACCAAGTCCGTCGCCAGCGGCACCCGCCGAAGGCAGATCGGCTATAGAGACCACAAATCGAATGCGTTGCGTGGGTACTCCGCGTACCTCCTCGTCGCCAACGACTGTTACTTCTTCGGCCACATCGACAATCCCTCGCAAGTCGCCTGCGGGATCGCAGCCCGCGGGTTGTTGCCTCAACTGAGCCAGCGGTGAAGCACAAGCAATCGCAAACGCCTGAGCGTCCTGGCCACTGACGGTGAACCACGCGGTTTCGCCTTGGAAATCGGGGAAGAACTGTGCAGCCATGACCCCGGGGAACCCAGCGTATGTCTGGCCGTCGACGAATCGAACCGTCAGCGGCGGGGCTGAAGGATCGCCACCGGGCGACAACATTGCTTCGATGTCACCCTGCGCATCGCTCTGGAAGTCAATGGACACGGCGTCGCCGTTGGCGTCAAACATGTCGCCCTCAAGCCTCAGCTGTCCGCGCACCGCACGGCCCGCTGAGGACTCGATGGCCCCCAACAGAAGATCCGAAGCAGAAACGACCGGAGCCGCCGCCGCGCTTGTAGTTGTTTCGGGCGCGGTGGTCTGAGTCGGGGCTTCGGTGGCTGTTGGCTCCGGGGTAACGGTGACAGTGTCGTTTCCGCAACCCGTCGCAAAGAGAGCTAAGAGCGCGGCTACCGCTGTGAGTTTGGCCATGGTCGTCTCCTATGACTGTGTCTTTTATAACTTAACGACGCTCAGGTCGGCCGAATGGTTCCATCCAAAACTCTGAAGAATCATGCCAGATCAAAAAAGAATCACAGAATCTGTGACGGGCCCTCGTTCAGGCCTGTTGGATCTTGATTTCGATGTCGACGCCGGCAGGCAGGTCGAGGCGCTGCAGGGAATCAACCGTCTTGGGAGAAGGCTCGAGGATGTCCAAGAGGCGCTTGTGAATGCGCATCTCGAAGTGTTCCCTGGAGTCCTTGTCTTTGAACGGACCCTTGATGACTGTGAAGCGGTGCTTCTCTGTTGGCAATGGGATCGGACCCGACAAACGAGCTTGAGTTCTTTTGACCGTTTCAACGATCTTCTTTGTCGACTGATCGATGATCTCGTGGTCGTAAGCCTTGAGCCGGATGCGGATCTTCTGTCCCGTTGCCATGATCAGCTCGTTACTTGATGATCTTCGTAACTGAACCGGCACCGACGGTGCGGCCACCTTCGCGGATAGCGAAGCGAAGGCCTTCGTCCATGGCGATCGGGTTGATCAGTTCGACATGCATGGCGGTGTTGTCGCCTGGCATGCACATCTCGGTACCTTCGGGCAACGAAATGTTGCCGGTAATGTCGGTCGTGCGGAAGTAGAACTGCGGTCGATAGTTGGTGAAGAAGGGTTTGTGACGGCCGCCTTCCTTCTTTGACAACACATAGACCTGAGCTTCGAACTCGGTGTGGGGAGTGATGCTCCCGGGGGCGGCGAGCACCTGGCCACGCTGAACCCCGTCCTTGTCGACACCACGCAGCAGTGCGCCGATGTTGTCGCCTGCTTGACCCTGGTCGAGAATCTTGCGGAACATCTCCACACCGGTACAAGTCGTCTTCGAGGTTGGCTTGATGCCCACAATCTCGATTTCATCGCCGGTGTTGACGATTCCCTGCTCGACCTTGCCGGTCACGACGGTGCCGCGGCCTGTGATCGAAAAGACATCCTCAATCGGCATGAGGAAAGGCTTGTCAAGGTCACGCTCGGGGGTCGGCACGTACTCGTCCACCTCAGCCATGAGTTCAAGGATGGCTTCGGCCGCTTCGGCATCTCCCTCGAGAGCCTTGAGCGCGGAGACGTGGATGACTGGAGTGTCATCACCCGGGAAGTCGTATTCATTGAGGAGTTCACGGACCTCGATCTCAACGAGCTCCAAGAGCTCCTCGTCGTCGACCATGTCGACCTTGTTGAGCGCGACCGCGATCTTCGGCACACCGACCTGACGAGCAAGCAACACATGCTCACGGGTCTGGGGCATCGGGCCGTCAGCTGCTGATACGACGAGGATGGCCCCGTCAACCTGAGCTGCACCGGTAATCATGTTTTTGATGTAGTCAGCGTGACCGGGCATGTCGACATGGGCGTAGTGACGGTTGTGTGTCTCGTACTCGACATGGGACACGTTGATCGTGATGCCGCGCTCGCGCTCCTCTGGAGCGTTGTCGATGTTCTCGAAATCGGTGAAGGCTGAACCTTCAACGCGTTCGGAGAGAACTTTGGTGATCGCTGCAGTCAGCGTCGTCTTGCCGTGATCGATGTGACCCATCGTTCCTACGTTGACGTGCGGCTTGTCCCGCTTAAACGTCTCCTTGGCCATAACTGCCTTCCTTGCTTATTCTGTGGTTTGGCTTACTTCTGTGGTTGGGGTTCAGAGACGATCATGCGCCGCGGACGCGGGCGACGATCTCTTCCTGGACGTTTGCAGGTGTGGGCTGGTACGAATCGAATTGCATGGTGTACGTTGCCCGCCCCTGCGTGCGCGAACGCAGGTCCGTACTGTATCCGAACATCTCAGATAGCGGCACTAGTGCATTCACGACTTGATTGTTTCCTCGCTGTTCGGTGCCTTGCACGCGACCACGACGAGAGTTGACATCACCCACGACATCACCGAGATGGTTGTCGGGGGTGACTATTTCTACGGCCATCACCGGCTCGAGAAGTGTTGGTCTCGCACGCGGTGCGACCTCTCGGAACCAGGCGTTTCCAGCGATCTTGAAGGCCATCTCCGAGGAGTCCACATCGTGGATCTTGCCGTCGTTGAGGGTGACTTTGATATCGACGGTTGGGAAACCGGCCAGTACGCCGTTGCTCATCGCCTCCCTGATCCCTTCGCCAACCGGCTTGATGTACTCCTTGGGGATCGCACCGCCGGTGATACGGCTCTCAAACTCGTAGGAACCACCCGGATTGGGTTCGAGGGTGGCTGAAATAACCGCGAACTGGCCGCTACCACCCGTCTGCTTCTTGTGTTGATAGGTGTAGTCGAGCACCGGGCGGGTAATGGTCTCCCGGTAGGCAACCTGCGGCTTGCCGACGCTGGCCGCAACCCTGAACTCACGCATCATGCGGTCGACGAGAACTTCAAGATGCAATTCGCCCATGCCGGCGATAATGGTCTGGGCTGTTTCCTCGTTCGTGCTGACCTGGAAAGTGGGGTCCTCTTCTGCGAGAGCCTGCAAGGCTCTACTCATCCTCTCCTGGTCGGCCTTCGACTTGGGCTCAACAGCCACCTCAATAACCGGATCGGGGAAGTCAAGGTTCTCCAGAGTGATCGGATGACCGGGATCGCACAGCGTGTCGCCTGTGCGCGCGTTCTTCAAGCCGATTGCGGCGGCGATGTCGCCGGTAGCGACGCTGTCTTTGTCGAGACGGTCATTGGCGTGCATCTCAAGGATGCGACCAACCCGCTCCCGGTTCGATGTGCGGGTGTTGAGGATTTGGGTGCCCTTGTCGAATGAGCCGGAATAAACGCGGAAGTAGGTGAGACGACCGACGTGGGGGTCGGTCATTATCTTGAAGGCGATGGCCGAGAAGGGCTCATCGTCGTCGGCTTTACGGCTGGTTTCGTTGCCGGCGCGATCTTCGCCGACGATCGGTGGAATGTCGAGTGGTGAGGGAAGGAAGTCGACCACGGCATCGAGCAACGGCTGAACGCCCTTGTTCTTGAAAGCAGTGCCGTTGAGTATCGGAACGAGTCCGTTTTCGAGGGTGCCTTTGCGGATCGCGGCTTTGAGTTCGGTTTCGCTGACCTCTTCGTCTTCGAGGACTTTCATCATGACGTCTTCGTCTTGATCCGCCGCAACTTCGAGAAGCATCGTCCGGTATTGTTCGGCCTGATCGGCCAGTTCAGCGGGAATCTCGACTTCATCCCAGCTCGCGCCGAGGTCTTCGCCCTGCCAGATGAGAGCCTTCATCTTCACCAGATCAACAACACCCACATATTCGCTCTCGGCGCCAATAGGTAGCTGAAGCACCGCAACATTGCTGGTCAAACGGTCCTTGATGGTGTCGAGCACGAAAAAGAAGTCGGCACCCGTGCGGTCCATCTTGTTGATGAAACACATGCGGGGAACGCCATAGCGGTCGGCTTGACGCCAAACCGTCTCAGTTTGTGGCTCGACTCCGGCCACGCCGTCGAACACCGCAACCGCACCGTCGAGCACCCGCAAAGAACGTTCAACTTCAACAGTGAAATCTACGTGTCCGGGAGTGTCGATGATGTTGATGCGGTGATCGTTCCAAAGACAGTGGGTGGCGGCCGAGGTGATTGTGATGCCTCGCTCTTGCTCCTGTTCCATCCAGTCCATCGTCGCCGCGCCGTCGTGAACTTCGCCGATCTTGTAGGAGCGGCCGGTGTAGTAGAGAATCCGTTCGGTGGTCGTCGTCTTGCCCGCGTCGATGTGGGCCATGATCCCGATGTTTCGTGTCTTGGCGAGCGGGGTTCGCTTCGTAGCCATAGCTGTTCCTCGATGAGTTCGTCAGAGCACGACCGCTGCGTTACCAGCGGTAGTGCGCGAAAGCCTTGTTGGCCTCCGCCATCTTCTGGACATCTTCACGTCGTTTGCATGACGCACCGATCCCGTTGCTGGCGTCAATGATCTCGTTGGCGAGGCGCTCGGCCATGGTGCGCTCGCGACGCCCGCGGGCGTAGCTGACGATCCAGCGGATCGAAAGTGTGGTAGCCCGGCGGGGGCGAACTTCAATGGGCACCTGGTAAGTCGCTCCACCAACACGGCGGCTTTTTACTTCAAGCTGAGGGCGAACATTGTCGACCGCTCGCTTGAGCGTGCCAACGGGTTCCGCTCCGGTCTTTTTTTCGACGGACTCAAGGGCGTCGTAGACGATGCGCTCGGCCAAGGTGCGTTTGCCCCGCTGAAGGATCTTGTTGATGAACTGTGTGACCAGCACCGAGTGGTAGATTGGATCGGGGCGGGTCTCCCGGCGCGGCGCGGGACCTTTGCGAGGCATCGTCAGCCTTCCTTCTTGGTGCCGTACCGGCTGCGGGCCTGCTTGCGGTCGCGGACACCGGAAGTATCGAGCGTGCCGCGGACAATTTTGTAGCGAACGCCAGGAAGATCCTTCACGCGACCACCGCGAACAAGCACAATCGAGTGCTCCTGAAGGTTGTGGCCTTCACCGGGGATATAGGCGGTCACTTCGATACCGCTGGTGAGCCGAACACGGGCCACCTTGCGCAACGCAGAGTTTGGCTTCTTGGGCGTTGCTGTATAGACACGAGTGCACACTCCGCGACGTTGGGGAGCGCCTTTGAGCGCTGGTGTCGCTTCCTTGCGACGTTTCGATTGGCGACCCTTGCGGACCAGTTGCTGAATTGTGGGCACGGAGATTTCCTGGGAATTAGTTGATCTATATCGGCAGCTAGCGACTAACGGGCGCGCTCAGGCCGACGGCAAAGCATACGAGCGAGATGGAGGAACCTCAACCTGTCCGGCTCTTGAGGTTGAGCAAATTGACCTGGAGGCCGAACGAGTAGGCGAGCGACCTCGGTCCATGCGGGCGAGGCCGTGGCCCGAGCGGCCCGTGAGCGCAGCGAACAAGAGCGGGAGACGCCCCGCGCCGACGTGACGGACTTGCTCCTGCCCGCGCACGTTCTTGTGACTACTGGGTTGCGGCGTCGGCGCTATCGGCGGCCGTCTGCGAAGCGAGCCATGCGGCTAGATCTTCTTGCGGATCATCGCTGGAGTAGTAGTCCATAGGCTCGTACTCGGGAGCCTTGGGTGCGATGTTGCGATACTCGCCCATGCCGGTGCCGGCGGGGATGAGTTTGCCGATGATGATGTTCTCCTTCAAGCCGTGCAGTGAGTCGCTCTTCGACTCGATGGCGGCCTCGGTGAGGACACGAGTTGTTTCTTGGAACGACGCCGCGGACAGCCACGACTCGGTGGCCAGCGATGCCTTGGTAATCCCCATCAACTGCGGGCGGCCCTCGGCGGGCTGCCCACCCTCTTCGATAACCCGACGGTTGGTATCGGCGAAAGTCTTCTGGGCTACCTGATAGCCAGGCAAGAAATCGGTGTCACCGGGCTCGTTGATCAGGATGCGCTTTGTCATCTGACGCACAATCAACTCGATGTGCTTGTCGTGAATCGACACGCCCTGGTCGCGGTATACCTTCTGAACCTCGGTGACGAGATACTGCTGCGTCTCGCGCACACCCTTGATTTCAAGAAGTTCCTTGGGGTCGCGGGCTCCCTCGACCATTGCATCACCGGCTCGGATTTCTTGACCGTCCAGGACCTCCAAGCGAGAACCCGAGGGGATCGTGTAAGACTGTTCCTCGCCGTCGTCTGCCACGATCACAATCTCACGCCCGCGGCCGTCATCCTCACCGACTCGAACTACCCCAGAGATACGGGCCAGCGTGGCTTTGCCCTTGGGAGTGCGAGCTTCGAAGAGTTCAACAACACGCGGCAAACCGCCGGCGATGTCTTGAGCGCCGGCGACACCACCCGTGTGGAACGTACGCATGGTGAGCTGGGTTCCAGGTTCGCCGATCGATTGCGCGGCGATCACTCCGACTGCTTCGCCGAGTTCAATCGGTCCTCCGGTAGCCAGAGACATCCCATAGGACTTTGCAGAGATCCCGAAAGCTGAATCGTCGGTTAGCGGCGACAGCACTCGCACCCGATTGACCTTTTCGTCGTCACGTAGCGCGGCAAGCTCATCGTCACCAACCATGGTGCCCCGCTCGATCACCGATCCGTCGGACAACTCGACATCGTCGGCGAGCACCCGACCAAAAAGCCTGGTTTCGAGGTGGGAGAGCTTGTCGGGCGTGTCGGGCTGAATATCGTCAAGCCAAATCCCGCGTATCACACCGGGGCGATCGAATGGATCTTCTTCGTTGATTATGAGTTCCTGAGCGACATCGACCAGACGACGTGTGAGATAGCCGGAGTCGGCGGTCCGCAACGCGGTGTCGACCAGTCCTTTGCGGGCACCTGGAGTGGCGATGAAATACTCAAGCATCTTCAGACCTTCGCGGAAGTTGCTCTTGATGGGGCGGGGGATCATGTCGCCGCGTGGGTTGGCTACAAGCCCGCGCATGCCGGCAATCTGGCGCACCTGGGTTGTGTTTCCTCGGGCGCCAGATGAAACCATCATGTTGACCGGGTTGAAATCGTCCGATTCAAGCTCGGCTTTCATGCGTGCCGTTACTTCTGCGGTGGCACGAGACCAAAGTTCGACCTCCATCTGGCGGCGCTCGCCGTCGGTGATGACACCGCGGCGGAACTGTCCTTCGATGGTGTCGGCCATCTTCTCGTGACGGTCCAGAATCTTGGCCTTCTCACGAGGTGTTGCCACATCGTCGATTGAGATCGTCAGACCTGACTGCATTGCATAGCTGAAGCAGAGATCCTTGATGGCGTCGAGGCTCACGGCAACGTCCTGCTTGGCGTAGCCACGCGCCAAGTCATCAACGATCTGACCCATCACTTTCCTGTCGACTTTGGCGTTGATGTAGGGGTACGCGTCGGGAAGAGTCTCGTTGAAAAAGACGCGGCCCACTGTGGTGGGCTCGTATTGGGCTCCTTCACCGGAAGCACTGACCAACAGGTCAGGTACCCGGAACTGGATCGGAGCGTGAATAGCCAGGTCGCCACGTTCATACGCGGTGTGGACTTCGCGCTCGTCGCGGAACACCCGTCCCGCACCAATGGCGTCATCAACCTGCTCAGTCAGGTAGAACGCGCCAATGATCATGTCTTGGGTAGGTGTCACCAAGGGGCGACCGTTGGCCGGACTCAGAACGTTGTTGGCACTCAGCATGAGCACTCGGGCTTCAGCCTGAGCTTCGGCCGACAAGGGCAGATGGACCGCCATCTGGTCGCCGTCGAAATCGGCGTTGAAGGCGGTGCAGACCAACGGATGCAAGCGGATCGCCTTGCCTTCTACCAAGACCGGTTCGAAGGCCTGAATTCCTAGACGATGCAGGGTTGGGGCGCGATTCAAAAGCACTGGGTGTTCTTGAATGACGTCTTCGAGGACGTCCCAAACCTGGGGCTTGCGACGTTCAACCATACGTTTGGCTGATTTGATGTTCTGCGCCAATTCGGCATCAACCAGCTTTTTCATGACAAAGGGCTTGAAGAGCTCGAGGGCCATGATCTTGGGCAGGCCGCATTGATGGAATTTCAGCGTTGGTCCGACCACGATGACCGAACGGCCTGAGTAGTCGACACGCTTGCCGAGCAAGTTCTGACGGAACCGGCCCTGCTTCCCCTTGAGCATGTCTGACAGAGACTTCAGGGGGCGATTACCGGGACCGGTGACGGGGCGGCCACGACGTCCGTTATCGAACAACGCGTCAACTGCTTCTTGCAGCATTCGCTTCTCGTTGTTGATGATGATGTCTGGAGCACCGATGTCGAGCAGACGCTTCAGTCGGTTGTTGCGGTTGATGACCCGTCGATAAAGATCATTGAGATCCGACGTTGCGAAACGACCACCGTCGAGCTGAACCATGGGGCGGAGCTCCGGTGGGATGATCGGGATGGCATCAAGGATCATGGCTCGGGGACTGTTGATCCGGCGGCCGTGGTCGTCGCGGCGATTGAAAGCAGCCAAGATCTTGAGGCGTTTGATGGCCTTCTGCTTGCGCTGCGCGGACAACCCCCGCTGACCTTCGGGCGGGTTGATCTGCTGTCTGAGGGTCTCTTCTTCCTCGTCGAAATCGAGTGTCTCGGCGAGGTGGGCTATAGCGCTGGCTCCCATGCCACCCTCGAAGTACTTGCCCCAGCGATCCTGCATCTCGCGCCAGAGCATTTCGTCTTCAACGATTTGTCGAGCGAAGAGACCCGTGAACTCTTCCCAAGCTCGGTCGAGGGTGTCGAGTTCGATCTCGTACTGCTCGTGGATGTCGGCGAGTTCCCGGTCGGCTTGGCGGCGCAGGGCTTTCAGTTCGGAATCCTTGGCACCGCTCTGCTCGAGGGATTCGAGTTCGCCTTCGAGTTCGGTGTTGCGCCGCTCGAGTTCTTCTTCCATCTCGGAGTTGATGGCCTCGCGCTCGGCTACAACTTCGGCTTCAAGCTCGCTCAGATCGGCGTCGCGCCGTTCCTCGTCGACCGATACCACCAGGTTGGCAGCAAAATAGATGACTTTCTCGAGCTGCTTGGCCTTGAGTTCCTCACGGGGCTGAGTCCCCATGAGCAGATAGGCCAGCCAAGAACGGGTGCCGCGCAGGTACCAGATGTGCACGGCGGGCGCGGCGAGTTCAAGGTGACCCATGCGCTCACGACGCACCTTTGAGCGGGTTACCTCAACGCCGCAACGCTCGCAGATGATGCCCTTGAAGCGTACGCGCTTGTATTTTCCGCAAGAGCACTCCCAGTCCTTGGTAGGGCCGAAGATCTTTTCGCAGAACAGTCCGTCTTTTTCGGGCTTGAGCGTCCGGTAGTTGATGGTCTCGGGCTTTTTGACCTCACCATTGGACCAGGTACGAATGCTGTCGGCGGTGGCGAGCCCAATCTTCAGGTTCGAGAAATCGTTGACATCGAGCATGACTGTCCTCTCAGCTCTCTAGTTCTGCGCTCAGCCGCGGGCCGCACGAGCCGCGGCGCGGGCTGCATCTTCTTCATCCGAACCTCGTTCGGGGCGCTGGAGATCAATACCCAGTTCCTCGACGGTTCTGAAAGTTTCTTCATCGAGCTCCTGCATCTCGATTTCCTGGCCCTCTTTGGAGAGGACCTCCACGTTGATGCACAAGGCCTGCATTTCCTTGATGAGCACCTTGAAGGACTCGGGGATGCCAGGCTCGGGAATGTTGTCGCCCTTGACGATGGCCTCGTAGACCTTGACGCGGCCCAAGACATCGTCGGATTTGATGGTGAGCAGCTCTTGCAGGCAGTAGGCGGCACCGTACGCTTCCAGAGCCCACACTTCCATTTCGCCGAACCGCTGCCCACCGAACTGGGCTTTACCGCCGAGCGGCTGTTGCGTGATCATCGAGTATGGACCCGTTGAGCGGGCGTGGATCTTGTCGTCGACGAGGTGTGACAACTTCAAGATGTAGACGTATCCCGTCATGATCGGGTTGTCGTAGGGTTCGCCGGTGCGCCCGTTGTAGAGCACCTGCTTGCCGTCGTTACCGATGAGGCGGGAAGTGCCATCGTGGCTCTCAGGATTGAGGTTTTTGAGAATGTCGACGATCACTGGCTTGTCGCCCGCTAGTTCCTTTTCGTCCCACTTGGCGCCGTCAAACACGGGGGTGGAGATAAAAGTCGCGGGTTTGGTGGTCGGGCGAGTTTTGGTTTCAGTTCCCCGAGGAGCCTCGACACCAACTTTCTCCCCGTCGGTTTCCCAACCCCAGCGAGCGCAGTAGCCGAGGTGAGCTTCGAGCACCTGCCCCACGTTCATGCGCGAGGGTACGCCCAGCGGGTTGAGAATAATGTCGACTTGCTGTCCGTCGGCGTTGAAGGGCATGTCCTCAACAGGCAGAATTTTGGAGATGACGCCTTTGTTGCCGTGGCGACCAGCGAGCTTGTCGCCAACGCTTATCTTGCGTTTCTGGGCTACATAGACCCGGACTAGCTGATTGACTCCAGGCGGAAGTTCGGCGTCGTCACGGCTGAAGGCCTTGACATCGATGACCTTGCCGCTCTCGCCGTGCGGAACCTTGAGCGAGGTGTCGCGCACTTCTCGGGCTTTCTCGCCGAAGATCGCCCGCAACAGGCGCTCTTCTGGCGTCAGTTCAGTCTCACCTTTGGGCGTGACCTTGCCGACCAGCACATCTCCTGGTCCGACTTCGGCACCCACGCGGATAATCCCACGTTCGTCGAGGTCAGCAAGGATGTCGTCGCTCAGGTTGGGGATGTCTCGGGTGATGTCCTCGGCCCCGAGCTTGGTGTCGCGGGCATCTATTTCGTGCTCATGGATATGGACCGAAGTGAGCACGTCGTCTTTGACAAGCCGCTCAGAAAGAATGATGGCGTCCTCAAAGTTGTAGCCCTCCCAGGGCATGAAGGCCACGAGCAGGTTCTTACCGAGTGCCAGTTCGCCGTTGTCGGTTGAAGGACCATCGGCCAACAACTGGCCGGCTGTCACCTTGTCGCCAACCGCGACTCGCGGCTTTTGGGATATGCAGGAATCCTGATTTGAGCGCTCGAATCGCTTGAGCCGGATGTTGCGTTCGCCGAGCTTCTTGTAGTCGACGATCATGTGTTCAGCGTCGAGTTCGAGCACGGTGCCGTCATCTTCGGCGAGCACCATGTCGCCTGCGTCGGTAGCGCAGTCGGTTTCAATACCGGTACCGATGTAGGGCGCTTCGGAACGCACCAACGGCACAGCTTGGCGCTGCATGTTGGCGCCCATCAGGGCACGGTTGGCGTCGTCGTGTTCGAGGAAGGGGATCAGCGCAGTGGCAACCGAGATGATCTGTTTCGGCGAGACGTCCATCATCTGGACTTCGTCGGGGGGTACCGATGAGATTTCAGTGGTTGCGCCGAAGAACACATCCTCGTCGAGCTGGGCGCGTAGTTCT
Source organism: Candidatus Aldehydirespiratoraceae bacterium (assembly GCA_965198315.1). GTDB lineage: Bacteria > Actinomycetota > Acidimicrobiia > Acidimicrobiales > Aldehydirespiratoraceae > VXYK01. The sequence continues at coordinate 923,986 of OZ240616.1, forward strand.
TTCAGAGACACTGCTTGCGGTGAACGTCTTACCAGCACGCGGTCGTTGATGAATCTGCCTTCGTCGTCGATGGGGGCGTTGGCCTGGGCGACCACGAACTCCTCTTCTTCATCGGCGGCGAGGTAGACGATCTCGTCGGTGACTTTGCCATCGGTGACCACCCGGTAGGGGGATTCGATGAAACCGAAGGGATTAACCCGGGCGTAAGAGGCCAGACCACCGATAAGGCCGATATTGGGGCCCTCAGGTGTTTCGATGGGGCACATGCGGCCGTAGTGCGAGAAGTGAACGTCGCGCACTTCGAAGCCCGCTCGCTCTCGGGACAGACCACCGGGACCGAGTGCGGACAACCGGCGGCGGTGAGTCAACCCGGACAGCGGGTTGACCTGATCCATGAACTGCGAAAGCTGCGAGGTCCCGAAGAACTCTTTGATCGCTGCGACAACGGGTCGGATGTTGATCAACGTCTGGGGAGCGATTGCTTCCACATCCTGGGTAGTCATCCGTTCGCGCACGACCCGCTCCATACGCGACAAGCCGATGCGGACCTGATTCTGGATCAACTCACCGACGCTGCGGATGCGGCGGTTGGCGAAGTGGTCCTGGTCGTCGAGGCGGTAGCCGGGGGTGGCATGAGCCAAGTTGAGCAGGTAGGTGGTTGCAGCCAGCATCTCGGCTTGGGCCAGCACCGACTGATCTGGGTCGGGTCTTTCCAGATTGAGCCCGAACTGCTCTTCGAGGAAGTCGATCTCTGGACCGAGCTTGCGGTTGAGCTTGTAACGGCCCACCCGAGACAGGTCGTAGCGACGCGAATCGAAGAAGGCATTGCGGAAATACGAGCGAGCAGACTCGACCGTGTGCGGTTCCCCGGGGCGTGCACGCTTATAGATCTCAAGGAGTGATTCCTCGCGGGTCGGGGCGATGTCCTTGTCTTTTTCCCACTGGCCTTCGAGAAGGTAGAAGTGATCAACTAGCCGGTCGAGGAAACCCGGTTCGTTCTCCTCGTCGTAGCCGAGGGCTCGCAACAAGGTGAACAGTGAGATGCGACGCTTGCGGGCGACCCGAGCGCCGGCGGTCGTGTCCTTGCCTGGCTTCTGCTCTACGTCGAACTCAATCCATTCGCCCCGGTACGGATGGATCGTGCCGGTGACGATCTGATGCTTGCTGCGGTTGCGCAGTCGGTAGCGTTCGCCGGGTTGGAAGATGACTCCGGGGGAGCGCACGAGTTGTGAAACCACCACTCGCTCGGTGCCGTTGATGATGAAAGTCCCTTTGTCCGTCATCATCGGGAAATCACCCATGAAGACGGTCTGTTCTTTGATTTCACCAGTGTTGGCGTTCATGAACCGGGCGCGCACGAAGATCGGCGCGCTGTAGGTCATGTCCTTTTCTTTGCATTCTTCAACGGCGAACTTCGGCGGTGGACACAGGTCCTCGTCGTCGGGATCAAATTCAAGTTCAAGTTGAAGCGTTTCCGCGAAGTCGCGGATCGGACTGATGTCTCGGAAGGTCTGAGCCAGCCCCTCCTTGAGCAGCCAATCGAACGACTTTCGTTGAACGGCAGTCAAATTCGGCAATTCGAGAACCTCTTTGAGGTTTCCGAATGAATAGCGTTCGCGTGGTTCGGCGCGTGTTGTCACCAGTGCTCCTGAGTTGCCAGTGAACGAAGACAGAGCGCGGCCACCGGAGCGCGAGAAATCGATGGGAAGTTAGTCGGAACAGGCGCCAAGGGGACCACGCTGCCTCGAAGGCTAGTGGGCGGCGAGCTTGGCGGCAACTTGGGCAACAAAAAGCCGCGCCTGCCCTTTATATAGGCGGCACGCACCCGGCCGGTCAACCAGCCAAAGATACGCGAAGAGTAGAACAGTTACCTGCCAAGGTCAAGTGCCGAGCGCGCAGCAGAGGATTCTCAGGCGGCTGTTGTGCACAGATTGGAGCGAGCTGCTGCGATCATTTCATCGCTCACGCCGATCGAATTGAGGTAGTTCGCGTGGTCTCCCCAACGTTGCTGCAGCCCCTCCAGCGTCTGTCGCATCACTGCTCTAGGTGATTGCCACATCGTCTCGAAATCGTCCGGGTTGAAGCCGGCAGATCGGATCTTCTCTCGGAAGGGTGATTCGGAGTTGGGTCGCCGGTATTGCTGGCTTATCTCGTAGTCATCGAGCAGATACGGTGCGGATACTCCGGCGAGTCCGAGAAGCACCATCGCCATGACTCCGGTTCGGTCTTTGCCTGCTGTGCAATGGAAAAGGATGCGGTGTCCCTCGATTATCTCATTGATCACTTCTATGAAGTAGTCGCCGAATCCTTCGAGCATGCCCAGATACCCAGAAGACATGTCGTCATTGTCGAACTTCACCAGGGTGCCGTCGAGGATTCGCGCCAGCATGCTGCGTTGTAGTGCCACGTCGCTCGACATCGGAAGGTGAACGTGTTTGACCGCGCTGGGCAGTCGATCTGGTGCCATCGCGACTTCGCCGTCGCTGCGCAGATCAAACACGGTGGAAATATTCAACGACTCGATTTGTGCCTGATCGTTGGCGGTGAGTCCGTCAAGGCGGTCGCTGCGAAACAGGCGTCCCCAGCGTGAGTACGAGCCGTCTGCGGTCGGGTAACCGCCGAGGTCTCGAAAGTTGTCGGGTCCGTCCATCTTCAGGCACCTCTCGGCCCCGACGATGAACCCTTGTTCGGGTTCGAACAAGTGAATGTATTGTCGGTGCGCGGTGCGAGCGATCACGGTGCGGCCCGCCGTATCGGGGGCGCGAATATCGGTTCCAGGATCGTCGGGATCAGCCGAAACGAAGACCGACAACGACGGTGATCCACCTCGCCAGGCAACGATCAACTCGTCGTCATTTGAGACAACGTTGATGTGGGTGACGGTCACCTATTGGAGTTCGACGCTGGCGCCTGCTGCTTCGAGAGCTTCTTTGGCTTTCTCTGCGTCTGCAACAGCGATACCTTCCAAGATTTTGTTGGGGGCACCGTCGACCAACTCTTTGGCTTCCTTGAGGCCCAGGGAGGTGAGAGAGCGCACCTCTTTGATGACCTGAATCTTCTTTTCGCCTATAGCGGTCAGGACGACATCAAACTCAGTTTGTTCTTCATCCTCGGCTGGACTCTCACCGTCGCCGGCAGGTGCTGCGACTGCTGCGACGGCGGGCGCCGCGGCGGTGACACCGAACTTCTCTTCGAAGTCCGACAGCAACTCGCTGAGTTCAAGGACACTCATGGCGCCGATTGCATCAAGGATCTGTTCTTTGGTTGCCTCTTTGGTTGCCATGTCAGGCCTCCTTTTCTTGGCTGGCTTCGCCAGATTCGCCGGTGTTTCCGGCATCGGCGTCAGCCGACGCCTCGGTTTGTGTTTGTGCTTCGTCCGACTCAGTTGCGACCGCATCGGTTGAGGTGGTTTCATCGGTTGTGTTCACATCGGTGGTGGATTGGGGGCCTCCCCGGTCTTCGATCAGAGCGTTGAGTGCATAGGCGAATTGCCGGGGCACCGCCGAAAGCAGCCCAGCGAATTCAGCCATTGGTGCTTGGAACGCTCCAGCCAACTGCGCCAACAAGACATCGCGCGGGGGGACTGCGGCGAGGGCTTTGATGTTGTCCGAGTTGAGCGGTTTGTTGCCGAGCACACCACCCTTGATCACCAACAATTGGTTGGTCTTTGCGAATTCCCGGAGGGCTTTCGCGACCGCGGCAACATCTCCGTCTGAACCGTCTGGCCGTTCTCCGACAAAAGTGAGCGCCGTCGGCCCGACGAGCAAGTCCTCAATCTCCAGGCCAGCGTCTCGCGCCGCTATGCGCACCAGCGTGTTTTTGTAGATTTTGTACTCGCCACCTGCTTGGCGAAGAGCGTTGCGCAAGTCGGCCATGGCGGAGACGTCAAGGCCCCGATACTCGGTGAGGATCGTGCCGTCGGTGTCAGCGAACTTCTGTTTCAGTTCGTCGACGACTGCAACTTTCTCAGGTCTCGGGTCTTTCATTTCGCTCCTCCTCTCAACTCGAAAAAAACTCTGGGGCAAAAAACTCTGGGGCAAAAAACTCTGGGGCAAAAAAACTCTGGGGTAAAAAAACTATGGGCGCTCACCGGATCGGTGAACGCCCAGACGAACCTCAAAATTTTGGTGGCAATTTTGGGGTAGTCAGGAAGCTCTCCTCGTCCGGCGGGCGGCTGCCCATTGGTGCTCCTGCTGAGCGCACCGGAGGTCTTCGGTGAACAAGATCTGTAGTTGTGTCGGAGAGGGTACCAAGACGCGCGCGGTTTGACTCAGTGCCGAACACAGGCGACTAGGCTTCGCTGCCGATCAGGGCTGGATCTACTTGAACACCGGGGCCCATGGTCGTGGAAACCACGATCTTTTTGACGTACTTGCCTTTGGCAGCGGCAGGTTTGACCCGCTGAATTTCGGCCGTGAGCGCACGAAGGTTGCTCAGCAGAGCCTCTTCGCTGAAAGAGATCTTGCCGATCGGCACATGGACATTGGCAAAGCGATCCGTGCGGTACTCGACGGTGCCACCCTTGAATTCTCCGATCGCCTTGGCCACATCGGTGGTCACGGTGCCGGTCTTCGGGTTGGGCATCAAACCCCGAGGGCCAAGGACACGACCGAGTTTTCCGACTGTGGGCATCATGTCGGGCGTAGCGATCGCCACATCGAAATCAGTCATGCCACCCTGCACCTCTGCGGCGAGTTCGTCACCGCCGACATGTTCTGCGCCAGCTTCACGAGCGGCGGTCGCCGCTTCACCTTGGGCGAACACTGCGACGCGGACATCTTTCCCGGTACCTGATGGGAGGGCCACTGTGCCGCGGATCATCTGATCGGCCTTGCGGGGATCAACGCTGAGCCGGATTACAGCATCGACGCTCTCGTCGAACTTCTTCGTACCAAGCGATTTGATGATCGAAAGTGCGTCAACATCAGAATGCAGATGGTTGCGGTCGAACTTTGCGCTGTTGTCGTGGTATTGCTTGCTTTTCGCCATGGTTGGCTCCCTCTGGTTGGATGCCGCCCGGTGAGGTCTTCCGGTGCGAGCAGTCGGCTGGCTTTCAGCCGGTTGGTGTGGTTAGCCAGACACCTCAACACCCATCGAGCGGGCGGTGCCCGCCACCTGAAGCTTGGCGCCCTCAAGATCAATAGCGTTGAGATCAGGCATCTTTATTTCGGCGATTTCGGCAACTTGTGCGTCTGTGATCGATCCGACCGTCTCACGTCCGGTGTTGTTCGCTGCCAATTCGATGCCGGCTGCCTTCTTGATCAGATAGGTGGTGGGTGGTGTCTTGAGGATGAAGGAGAATGAGCGGTCTTCGAAGATGGTGATCTCCGCTGGGATGATCTGACCGCGCCGGTCCTCGGTGGCGGCGTTGTAGTCCCTGCAAAAATCCATGATGGCAACGCCGTGAGGGCCGAGAGCCGTGCCGACGGGCGGCGCGGGTGATGCTTGACCGGCGGGGATTTGGATTTTTACGACAGCAGCGACCTGCTTCTTGGCCATGTGATTTCCTGATAGACGGGGAGCGATCCAGTGTGGGCCGGTTGAGCCTCCGCGACAACCTCAAGCATCACAGAGATCGGCATCAGAACGCGCCAATTGTTGGTTGTTGGTCAGTTGGAGTTCGCCGAACGGTGCTGTTAGAGCCTGGCGACTTGGGCAAACTCGAGTTCGACGGGGGTTTCGCGGCCAAAGATGTTGACCAGAACCTTGACACGGAGTTGATCTTCGTTGATCTCGATGATCTCTCCGGAGAAGTCGGCAAATGGACCTTCCCGAACCCGCACGGTTTCACCCATGCCGTACTCGAACATCGGCTTGGACCTTTTTGCCGCTTCCTGGGTGCGGTCAGCTTCAACGCCGAGAAAGTTCTCCACGTCCTTGCGACGCATAGGCGATGGTTTGCCACCCTGATTTACGAAACCGGTGACTCCAGGCGTGTTGCGAATGACATACCAGGAATCATCGTCGAGTCGGGTGCGGCAGAGCAGGTAGCCGGGGAACAGCTTCTTCTCGGTGATTACCTTTTTCCCGTTCTTGAACTCGGGAGTCTCACGAGTTGGGATCACAACCTCGTAGATGCGCTCCTCCATGTTCATTGAGGCGATACGAGCTTGAAGATTCTGTTTCACTTTTTTCTCGTAGCCCGACTGGGTGTGGAGGACGAACCAACGACCTGGACGGTCGTATGGAGAAACGTAAGGCGGCTCTTCTTCAGCCAAGATGTCATCTTCGGTGAGAACTTCGGGTTCGCTGGACTCCTCGGATTCCTGCGCTACCTCCTCGTCAGAGTCGGCCGAATCGGGGCGTTCCTTGGTCTTGACGTCGCTGGCAACAGCAGAAGGCTGCGCCACGTTGGGGCCTGTCCAGGCATTGGCGAGACCTGCTCCTGTTGGTGCTTGGTCGGTTTCTGTCGGGGTTGCGGTTTGGTCAGACATCAGAACTCAGTTATCGAACAGATCAAGGATAAACACCGAAAACACCCAATCGAGCCCATAGATCATTGAGCCCAGCACAATGATGGTGACGAGAACGACGATCGAGTAGTTGACGGTTTCGGATCGAGACGGCCATGCAACCTTGCGGAGTTCGTTGCGTACCTCACGCAGAAACTGGAATACACCGGTCCGTTCTTGAGGAGGTCCGGTGCTTGGCTGTTTGCGGCGCGCGCGAATCGGCTCGCCATCGGCATCAACCTCACCTTGCCTTTGCAACATGCGTTTTTGCTGTCGGTTCATCGACATGAGCGAAATTCCTTGGGTCTTGACGACGCCGCCAAAATGGCGACAGTGCCACGCAGGGGCGGCAGGACTCGAACCTGCAACCGCCGGTTTTGGAGACCGGTGCTCTACCAATTGAGCCACGCCCCTGAGAACGCGCACCAAGGCTAGCATCCCCTTGGAGATTTTGGCCCTAGTTTGCCGCCGGCGGTCAGATTGCCAGGCGGGTGGCGCGGCGCTGCCGTTTAGCCAACGCGATCACACCCGCAGCCGCCGCGATACCTCCGAGAGTGGCAGCGGCACGGGCCGGGATCCGACGCGCAGGTGTCTGGTCCAACTGGTCGAGCAGGTCACAAATCTCGTGTTCCAGGGTGGGGTCGAGATCGATCGGAGCGTTCGCCAGCGTGCGCATCATCCGACGCAACCGGCGGTAGCTCGCCAATTCGGCTTGGCATCGAAGACACTCGGCTACATGGACCCGAGTCGGCAACGAGAGCAACGACTCGTCTGTAGAGACAAGTTCGTCAACCAGGTCCCGGCAAGCAGCCTTGGCCGGCAGAATCTTCTCAGATGGCATGAGATTCCTCTCCCTGATTGGGGAATACCTGCTCGCGGAGCCGTCGGCGAGCGCGATGAAGGCGAACTTTCGCGGCGCTCACCGAGATACCCAGCTCCTCGGCGATTGCCTCATGAGGAAGGCCGTACACGTCTCGCAACACAACGACAGAGCGCAGACGATGCGGAAGATCCTGAACTGCGATCTCCAGTTCGTCTCGGAGAGCAACGAAATCGCCGCGCAAGGCGGGGTCGTTGTCGGGTCGGGTCTCGGCTAGGAGAGCTTCGTCAGGCAGTTGGTCATGACGATGCCGGCGTTTCTTGGTGCTCAGGGTGGAGGCACAGTTAGCGACGATTCGATATAGCCAGGTACTGAAGCGTGCGTCGCCCCGAAAGCGATCAAGCCCTTTGTATGCCCGAAGGTAAGCGTCTTGAACCACGTCTCGTGCGTCTTCCTCGTTACCGGTAAGTCGAAGTGCCAACCCGAAGGCGTCGCCATGGGTGCGGCGCACCAACTCGTCGAACGCTTGGCGTTCGCCAGACTTCGCCCAAGCTACGAGCTCGTCTGGTTCGGCGGTGCGCATATTGGACCTTGCAGGCTGCGCCGGGTTACGTGACGGATCCGTGACAATTCGCAACTTCGATGAACGCTTAGGCTTCTGGCCCATGGGTGCTCCCTGTGGTGCTTGTAGCGACGGACAGATTCGAACTGTCGACCTCTCGATTATGAGTCGAGCGCTCTCACCTACTGAGCTACGTCGCCGCTCCGAAGCGGTTTCCCGTTTCGTGAGCTCCCTGTCAGAATCGAACTGACGACCTTCTCCTTACCATGGAGACGCTCTGCCAACTGAGCTAAGGGAGCCTGCTACCCGCGAAGCGTGAAGCGTTGGCAATGATGCCACGGCAAAAGCCCCGCTCCAACTCCTTTCCGTCATAGTATTCCCACCGCTTCGGACCTCGCCCGACTTTCACTGTGCCAATGGATCCTCCAACACCCGAGTCCAATACTGCCAACCCACGGCTTCTTCGTCGCGCCTTGTTGGTGAGCTTCGCTCTCTATGTCACCTTGGGGTTGCCCGATGGCGTGTTCGGCACCGTCTGGCCCACCATGCGTGACGATTTTGGGCGGGCCGACAGCAGCTTCGGGCTGTTGATCGCGTGCTCAGCGGTGGGTTACACGTGTTCCAGTATCGGCTCTGGCCATCTGACTCAACGCTACGGCAGTGGGGTGGTTCTGCGAAATGCGTCTGTCGCTGCGATTGCTGGGTTGGGGTTGCTGTCGATCGCGCCTACCTGGTGGACTTCGATGCTTGGCATTCTGGTCTTGGGGGCTGGATGGGGGCTGTGTGATGCTTCGGTCAATGCTTGGATGGCGCTGACTCAGGGGCCGCGGCAAATGGGGTTGTTGCACGCTGCTTACGGTGTGGGAGCGCTTTCTGGGCCTTTGTTGGCCACGGCCTTCATTGCCAACGGTGGATTGTGGAGGGGTCCGTTCATGGTGATCTGCGGACTCGGTGTTGTGCTCATCGCAGGTATTGCAAGTGCACGGCACGGTTTCGATACGGCACCGGTGTCAAGCGAGGTTGCGGGCGCGCCGGCCCCGACTCGCGGGTCACGGATGCTGCTGACGCTGTTGATCATGTGGTTCTCGATCTATGTGGGGATTGAAGTGACCGTGGGCCAGTGGAGCTACACACTGCTGACCGAGAGTCGCGACCACAACGATGTGCTCGCCTCGGCACTGGTCGCCGCTTTCTGGGGAGGGTTGACGCTAGGGCGTTTCCTGCTCGCAGGTTTCGGTGATCGTTTCTCTCCTGAGCGAGTGCTTGCCTCGGCGATCGCTACTACCGCTATTGGAGTTGTGTTCTATTGGGCGGACATTGCATCGCTCGGTGCCTTTGCCCTGCCCTTGATCGGGCTCTCTTTGGCTGCCATGTTCCCTTTGGTGATCGGGCGCACTGCGGTGTATATCGGCGAGGCACGCGCGGCCCGAGCGGTCGGTTATCAAGTGGCTGCGTCATCGGTTGGGTTTGTGATTCTGCCTGCTTTGGTCGGGGTTTTGGCCGACCATCACGGGGTGGCAGTGGCCCTTCCGGTTACCTTCGCGGCGACCTGCGCGCTTGGGTTGCTGTGGACGCTCATCCAGGTTCAGTTGTCGCGTGCGACGGTTTCGGACTCGGTTTGAGCCTCGATGGTTTGAGTCGACCCTTTGGGGAAATCGGGAGTGAGAGCCGTGAAGTCGCCGGTATCCAGCACGCCTTGCCAAATGCCCGCTCCGTAGGCGAGGTCGTCGACGAGCCGCAAGGCGAGTGAGCGAACCACTGGAGCGGGTCGAGCGCCCCGAACCCAATCGAGCAACGATGGGCCCAGCATTGCGGCCACTATCAGGGGCCGGGTACGGGGGCGGATCAATGCCAACAGGGTTGCGAGCGGCCACCACACCCGTGCCACCGCACGAGCAAGGCCATAGCCCGCATGCAAGTGCCCGATCCCGGCTATGCGAGCCGTCATCGCAAGCGAGTCCGGTAATGGATCGAGCTTGCGCTCCAACGCTGCGGCGGAACCGAACGCGACCTCAAGTCCCAGGATTGGATGCCCGGCTGCTAGCGCGCCCCAGGCCGCAGCGCTCCATGCAGAACAGCGCGCTGGGGCCACGCGTGAACCGTGACGCGTACCGAGTTCCGCGGCCGAGGCACCGTATTTTCGCCTTTGATCGATGAGAGCCCTCCAATTTGGCCGGGGTCGGTGCTCGACATCCACCACAGGGTCATAGCGAACGATGCCGCCGCTATCAACGAGGCGCCAGATCAGGTCGACGTCTTCGCCGGTGCGCATCTCAGCATCGAACCCGCCAACTTCTGAGATGGCATCGACCCTGGCGACCAATGCCGCCGCCGGCACGTAAGAAACCGGGTTTTTCGGAGCGACAAGAGCCCTTCTGTCACCAAGGTCCAACGGCGAATGGTGCTCTTCGTAGCTCTCCCGCAGGCTGTCGCCGGGCCGAGACCGAACCCTCGGGGCTACCGCCACGACACGCTGATCCTCAAAATGCCCGACGAGGTGGTTGAGCCACCCCGGCCACAATTCCACATCCGTGTCGACGAACGCCACCAAGGATGTCTCCACCGGTGTCAGTCCCGTGTTGCGTGCTGCGGCTGGACCTTGGTTGATGTTGTGGCGGATCAACTGTGCTCCGTGTCGTTCACACAACGTTGCGATCTCGGCGGAGTTCTGGGAGGCGTCGTCGACTACGACGACGGGGAGATCACCGAGAGAAGCGAGGCAACAGGCGAGACCGTCTGCATCGTTGTAGGCGGGGATCACCACCGTTATGTCAGTGAGGTCACGGTCGGCGACCGGATCAACGACAGGATGAACGACGCCGGCGTCAAGCAACCGACGCGCCAGTCTCCTGGCTTGGGTGGTATCGGCCAGCGGTTCGCCCCTCAGCCACGCTTCGAAGATCTTGGCGCCGGTATCTGAAAGCCGGATGATGCGCAAAGGGGCACCTCCGATGAGCAAGCGCCCATCGTCGCGGCGGTCAAGGGCTGTATCGGCGACAAGACGGATCCCTGGCGGTGGTAGCGCTTCGTCGGGCCGGGTGTCCACGCCCGCACGGTAGCGCCCACAAACCCAAGGCGCATCGGGGTTCGGCGTCGGGGATCAGGCAAAAACTTGGGTGACGGCGGCGGGGATGGCGGCCGGACCGTTGATGACAGCAAAGCGGGCACCGACCTTGGTTGCGAACTCCTTTGCGTCGTCGGCGTCATCAGCAGGGGCGAGCACCGCCAACTCATCAAGACGCCGCGCAACAGCCACGGGATCAGCTCCGGTGGTTGCCCGACAATCTGACAACAAAATCACAACCCGGCGTTTGGCTCGTGAACGGTCAAGTTGATCAGCCGCAGCAGCCAAGGCTCCGGCTAGATCGGTGGTCCCCTGACCGCGGAGGCGCAACAAGGAATTGACCACCTGCGGAGCGGCCTTGGCGTCTTGCTGGGACTTCAGAACGAGGATTCGGTCAGCAAAAACCAGCGCCGACCAGTCGGTCGGAACCCGGTAAGAACACGCTGCCGCGGCCACGGCCGCGGTTGCCAGACGTTGACCGCTCATCGAACCGCTGCGATCAACAACCAGGGCAAGGGCGGTCATCGGCTTGGTCCAATGCCTGACCCGCAAATCAGCCATATCGACGCTGATGCCTCCGGCTTCGGCTGCGACTAGAGCGTCGATCGAGCGGTCGATATCGAGATCTCCGTCGAAACGATCCGCCCCGGATGAGACCATCCGCCCGACCCCTCGTGCGCCAACCGGCCCGCCACGGGCAACATCAAGCACTAAGCGCCCGGCGATGCGTGCTGCCAGCGCGGCCAAGCGACGATCAGTGGCAGACGACATCTCTGTCAAGAGAGTCAACGCATGGTCAAGGTCTTGATCGACTAGTTCCGCGAGCGCCTCTTCGTTGATCTCGCCGACATCACCGCTGATGTCGGCGAAACCGTGGTAGCGGCTCAACTGGCCACGTGGAATCGTGCTGCGGTTCTCGTCAGCCAGCGCATCGAGTGCGTAACTGCCCTCAAGGGTGAGGGGAGTGTCGTGGTTGCCCCCTACGGGGCTAGGGCTTTTCCCGGGTCGTGGGTTGCGCCTTCAGACTGCTCAGCGCTGATGATCCGCTCCCACAGCTCGGAGACAATGTCTTCGGGAGTGCGGTCGGTGCCCTCGTGAAGACGAATGCGCCCAGATATAGCGACCAACGCAGCGTCAAGACCAACCGATGAATCATCAATGTCAGCGGAACGAATCGTTGCTAGCCGGGTAGCCACCTCAACCAGATCAATGGCCCCGCGGACCGATGAACCGATACGCAGGTCTGGGTGCCTGCGGGTCGCCCGAGAAATTGCAACCGCACGGCGTAGCAAGGTTTCGCCTGCTCCACCGGGCGCAAGTGGCTTGACGCGCAAGCAGACAATGTCGCGCTCCTCGTCGAAAGACTGATAACCCAACGAAATCCGAGACATCCTGTCGTAGATGGCGCTCGAGACTCGCGCAGTTCCAATGTTGTCGAACGGGTTCATAGCGGCGACCAAACGGAACCCTTCGGCAGCTTGAATCCGGCCGAGCCGAGGCAATGTGAGTTCCCCCTCTGACATCACCGTGATCAGGAGATTGATTGTCTCCTCCGGCACCCGGTTCAGTTCCTCGACGTAGAGCAACGAGCCGGTTCTCAGAGCCTCCACCAACGGTCCGTCCACAAAGACATGGGGCACGTACCCCTCCGCCATCACCCTGGATGGGTCGAACTGTCCTGTGAGGCGTGCGGGAGTCAATTCGGCGTTGCCCTCCACGAACACCAAGTCGCTGCCCGCCGTGGCAGCGACGGTGCGCAGAATCGTGGACTTGCCAGTGCCCGGCGGACCCTCGAACAACACATGACGGTTTGCGCCAAGCGCTGCTACGAGCAACTCAAGCTCACGGTGGCGACCAACAATCGCGGTACGTAACCCGGCGAGAAACGCTGGATCGTCTAGCAATTTGTCGGGTTTCATTGTTTCGTTGGTTCTGCTTGTTGATTGCTGTTTGTTGCAGACAGCTCAGGTTGTTGCAGACAGCTCAGGCGAAGGTGATGACGCCGCGCACGTTCTTGTTGTTGAGCATGTCTTCGTAACCCTCGTTGACTTGATCGAGCGTGTAGGTGTTGGTGATCATCTCGTCGAGTTTGATCTGACCGGCCTGATACATCGACAAGATTTGTGGGATCTCCTGTCGCGGCGAGGTGGAGCCGAACAGACACCCTCGGAGCTGTTTGTTCATCATGGCGAACTCGAACAAGTTGAGTTGCACGTCCATCTGCATCGCGGGAGCGACAGCCGTGGCGACGACGGTTCCGCCTTTGCGGGTGAGGAACTGAGCCGGCGCGATCATGTCGCCGGTGAGAACACCCGGGGTCAAGATGACACTGTCGGCCATGACCCCCAAGGTCATCTGACCAACGAGTTCGGTTGCTTCTTCCATCGATCCGGCACGATGAGTGGCACCGAACTCCATGGCACTCTCCTGCTTGAACTCTGAGGGATCGACCGCCACCACGTTCTTGGCTCCCGCGACTGCCGCTCCCTGAATCGCGGCATGGCCCAAACCTCCGCAACCGACGATCACCACTGTGTCGCCTGGTTTCACCTCGGCCCGGTTCACTGCCGAGCCATAGCCGGTGGTGACACCGCAGCTGACCAGCGCGGCTGGACCCGCGGGGATGTCTTTGGCGATCTTTATTGCGGAGTCGACGCTCACCACCATGTGCTCAGCGAATGTGCCCAGCTTTAGAAAGGCACACAGGTCTTCGCCCGCTGCACTGTGATGACGAAAACCGCCGGCCATCATCTCCGGCTCCATCAGATGCATTCCGAGGTCGCACAGGTTCTGCTGACCCGAGGAGCACCAGCGGCATTTGCCGCACGAAGGGATGAACGAACAGGAGATGTGGTCTCCGACTTCGAACTCAGTCACACCTGGGCCTGTCGCCAACACCACACCTGCGCCTTCGTGTCCGCCTACGAGAGGCATGGGTGCCGGCATCGTGCCGTCGTGGGCATGTTCGTCTGAGTGACACATACCTGCGGCGAGAGTCTTGACGAGGATTTCGCCTTCGATCGGATCGTCGAGTTCTATCTCCTCGACGCTCCAAGGGGTGTTGGGTTCGCGGAGAATGGCAGCCCTAGTCTTCATGGTGGTTCCTTTGGTGGTTCTTTCGAGATGGTTGCTCGGAATGGTCTACAGATGGTTTACCGAGGTAGTTGTAACGTCGTTGAACGTAGCAGCCGAACGTCGTAGCAACCCCACTGGCTCTAGTAGGGGAGGCCGACTGCTGTGGTCAGGAACTCGGCATATGGAGAGGCTGTGCGGCAGGCGTCGGCGAACTCGTCGATGAACCCAGGGGCCGAAGTCTCCTCCTCGGTGAACGGGACAGCGGCGATGTGATCCTTGCGCTTGAGGTCCTCGATGTTGGGATGGTCGGGATCGAACCCCCTCGGCGGTCGCTTCAGCGAGTCCCCACCCAGCGCGAACTCCTCTGCGAATCCGGGAGCTGAGAGCGCATCGCGCCAGGCGGGCGTGTCGGCCACGATCCGCTCGCGGATGCGGGACACGGCGGCTGAATCCGGTCGCCAAATGCCGACCCCGGCAAAGACTTCGTCGGGTTCCAAGTGAAGGTAGAAACCAGGCGCATGGGCCGACTTGCCGGCCTCGTGGCGGAAGTGGACCGCAGCATGGGTCTTGTAGGGGGTCTTGTCCTTGGAGAACCTGATGTCGCGATAGATGCGGAACATGGACCCGCCGTTGGCCCGTGTGTCAGCGACGAAGTGCTCACTGATCGAGTGCAAGTGAGGCTCGAAATCTGCGATGAACGACAGCAGCGGTTCCTTGACGTCACGTTCGTATCGCGCCTTGTTGTCGGCGAACCAGTCGCGATCGTTGTTGGCCCGCAACTCGAGCAGGAACTGGAACAATTCGGGACCGAAGTGAGATTCCACAGCTCCGCTCCTACTTCAGGAAGGTGTGTAGGAGCGGAAGGATACGGTCGGGCGCCTCCTCGGCGAGGAAGTGGCCGCAGTCAGCGAACTCGTGTATCTCAGCGTCGGACAACTCTGATCGCCAGTAGTCCAATTCCTTTGAGCGGAAGGCGATGTCTTTGGATCCCCAGAAAACGAGCGCCGGTTTCGCGCCGAACGCTGAACGCTCGTCCCAGATCGATCTCAGCCAATCCGTCGCGCCGACGATGTGTCCTGGCAAGGCCGCGTTTGCGGCTCTGTCGTCAGGAGAGGGCTGTGCTCGTCGATAGTGCTCCATGACTTCGGGGTTCAGCACGGCCTTGTCCCCGACCGCCCTGGGCATGACACCATTGACAAAGTAGTTGCGTCGCTTGATCAGGTACTGGCCCAGCGGGCTCGCCATCATCGAGCTGAAGAACCGAAAGTGCAGTTCACGGTTCACTGGCCAACACCAGGTGTTGGTGATGACGAGTTTGCTCACGCGATCAGGGAACCGGCGTGCGAAGTCAAGGCCGATCGGGCCACCCCAGTCCGTCAGGAACAGTGTCAGATTGTCGAGCTCCAGTTCGTTGAGAAGCGATGTGAAATTCTCCGCGTGCGCTGACGGGTGGTGGTCCTCGGTGCGGCTGCTCCGTGATGACAAACCGAAACCGATGTGATCCGGCGCTACACAACGGAAATCCGGCTGTAGGCCGGCGATCAGATGCCTGAACTCGAAAGACCATGCGGGATTGCCGTGCACGAAGACGATCGGTTCACCAGAGCCCTCGTCGACGTAGTGCATCTGCTGGCCGCGCGGGGTGGTGGCGAACCGGCTCTTGAACGGGAACATCTCATCGGAAACCCAGTCCGACCGACTACCAGTTCGATCAGTTTTCATCGAGTGAACCTATCGCCCGCCCCCGTCAGTTGCGCGCGACGTGGATGGCTGACGGCTCGCGAGGTATTCCGCAGTGTGGTATCTACCTGATACCATCAATTGAATGGCTATGACGCTCAGGCTGACAGAGGAGGAGCAGGCTGCTCTGCGCGAGCGAGCGGCACTTGAGGGTGCGTCGATGCAGGAAGCAGCGCGCCGGGCGGTACGCGAGTACATCGCCAGAGGTGACCATCGCGATCGCGTTGCGGCTGCCGCCGAACTGATCACGCAGCGTCATGACGACGCGTTGCGACGCCTGGGCGAGTGAGTTCCAGTGTCGAGTACCTTGATGTCGAGGACCTGTTGCATCTCGCCCGCCGGTTGCTCGGTGATCCTCCGCCGGTTCGCGACTTAGGTCTGCTTGGGGCGGCAGCCGCCCGACCGCGGGCGTCCGCGTTCGGCGAGGACGCATATGAAGACACATGGAGCAAGGCAGGTGCGCTGCTGCATTCAATTGTCAACAACCATCCGCTCATCGATGGGAACAAGCGCCTTGGCTGGCTCGCGACAGCGGTGTTGTTGGAACTCAACGAATCCAGCGTCAGCGCGGCGGCAGATGACGACGTGTACGACCTGGTTATTGCTGTGGCGACGAGCGTTATGAGTGTTGGAGACATTGCAGACGCACTCCAACTCCTGCACGAGCAAGCCACTGGATCCTAGACGTCGGTCCGTGTGAGTGAATTCGTTGGAACGTGAAGCAGGTGGGCAACGGTGGCGGAGCTGTGGCTGCGACGTTGGGTGCTAGTTGCAGAGGCCGGTGGGGGAGACGCCGCGGTGGGGGTGACAGATTGCGGCCAGACCTACGTACCGGAGTGTGAAGGGACCGGTTCCGTGTCCGTGCTCTTGTGCGTCGTCGGCCACGACTTGGATCCGGTAGCCGCGCAGAGAATCATCGGGCAGGCCCAATACATCCACGGTGGTCTCCGCGATGCCCTCGAACGCACCGGGCGAGGTAACGAACGTCACCTGCGAGACAACTTCGCCCGAGGACGCGAATACCTCGGCCACGGCCATACCAAGTTCAGCCACCGATTCGATTCTGTACGACTCCGCCATGGCGTCGATGACTTGGCCGGTCACGTCTCTTGAGGAACCGAGCGCACCGAGGTGCTCGCCTCTTACCCATCCCCCGTATTCGCCGGTTCGAACTTCAAACCAGAGTGTCGTTGCCAGCGAGCGGGTGTTGCCGGTGGCAGTGACTCCTTCCTCAAGGTACTCGGAGAGGAGCTCTCCAGAATCGGGATCGACGATGTCCCACGAGGGTTCGTTGGCGGGTCCTCCCTTGTGCGGGTCAAGGATTGCGACGATGTCCCCCAAAGGGGCACGGTGAAGGTTCAGGGACTCGTCATGAGCATCTCCCACGACAACAAGCACCTCCCCGGCCGCGGGTCCGAACGCAGAATCTTCGCCCGGCAGGGTTGTGGTCGTTGTCGTGTCAGGCGCTTGGGTCGTCGTCGTGGTTGTCGGCGGCGCGGTCGTGGTGGTCGTCGTCGTGGTTGTCGTGGTGGTGGTTGTCGGAGCGGCGGCTAGGTCTCCACCTGGGTCCGCGTCCCGGCGGTCATCGTCGCCTGAACAGGCGGCACCGACCAACAACATCACCGCCATCACTGCCAGCACTGCGGCCAACTTGAGTCCCGCTGCCATTGCACCCCGATTCGGATAACCGTTGCAGCCCAGTGTACGACCGGGCCACGACTGGGTCACCGCGAACGAAGTTCATTGAGGTGCGAATCGTTCCAGAGCGAGGACAGAGGCAGGGCCAAGATTCTGTTTGAGATGGCCAAGGGTTGTTGACCTGTGTAGAGGATCAATCCCAATTCGAAGCGGTCGCCGACCAGATCCTGGAGCCATCTGAGATGCTTGGCATCAGCTGGGCGCACCGTGGCTCCAGCTTTGACTTCGACTGCGATGAGGCGTCCATCGGGTCGTTCGATCAGAAGGTCGATCTCGCGGCCACGGGAGTCGCGGTAATGGCAGAAATGCAACTCGGGAGCCACCGCCGACGCCTGGCGGCGGAGTTCGTTCACTGCGAAGGTCTCATGCAAGGGGCCGCGGCTCGCGGTCGCCGGATCGTTTAGCGACTCGGCGGTCAGTCCCAGGATCGCAGCGGCCAAGCCAGTATCAGATACGTGTAGCTTCGAGCGGCGTTTGGCACGGCTCGCAGCACCGCTCGCCCATCCAGGCAGGCGAGCCACGAGGTAGGTCATCTCTAGGAATGAGAGGTAGTCGGATGTGGTGTCGATGCTCCCGAACTCCAAGTCGCGATGAAGGTCTTGCATCACCAACTCGCCAGCGGTCCGCGCGGCAACAGCGCGCAGCAAACGAGGGATTTCGGTTGATCGCCGGGCACCGGTGAGTTCGACAATATCGCGGGTCACCGCGGTGTGGATGTAGGCGTTGAACCAGAGTTGACGATCGACATCGTCCAACCGGATTGCTTCTGGATAGCCACCGCGGCACACGCGTCTGGAGTATTCCGTGCGAGTGGTCGCGGTCGGTGGTGTCTTCAACAGGTCCGAACAGTCGGGCTCGGAATTGGTGGGTCGGTCGGTTGCCGCCAACAGGCGAGCCAGCAGCCCATCGTCTGCTCCTTCGATTTCGATTTCGGAGAAAGGAGCGAGATCGAAGAACACCGCCCGGCCGGCGAGGGACTCGGACAGCACCGGAACTGTGAGGAAACTGGTTGAGCCGGTTAGGAGAAACCCACCAGGAGTCGGATCGGAATCGACCGCGAGTTTGATGGCCCGCACCAAGTCGTCACCTCCGCGTTGGACCTCGTCTATGACCACGGGTCGGGCGCGGCCGGCTATGAACCCCGTTGGATCTTCGAGTGCCAACGACAGCAGCGTCGGGTCGTCAAGGCTTAGGAATGTTCCTCCGTTGACTACCTGATGAGCCAAGGTGGTCTTGCCCGACTGCCGCGGGCCCTGCAGAACCACGACGCGGAACGTGTCGAGTGCGTGCCGCACCGACGGTTCAATCCGACGCGGAACGAAGCCGATTTCAGCCATAGATCCCCAGTATAGTGGCTAATCTCCTAGCTATTAGTAGTTATACCCTATATCTATTAGTTGTTTTACCGCAGATCACCCTGGAGGAACGCCGGGATGGCCGAGCCGTCCAGAACTATTTTCACACTTGGTCCTCCCGTTCCGATGCACGTCTACGGTCGGCCAGAAGTTCGCCGACAAGATCAAGATCCCTAAACTCTCCCTGCACGCGTTCGAGCATGCCGTAGTGGAGGGCCATGTTTTCGGGGTAGCTGCGGGAGAAATAGTTCCAGAGCTGCTCGCCGTAGGTGGAGGGGCGGTAGCTGCTGGCGATGTCGCCGACGCCAGCCTCAGTCTCCTCTTTGCGGGCCATGAACCCAGCGCTGGTGTGGTGTGGACTGGCCGTCACCGCCGCGGCGAACCGGTCATCGAGAGGCAACGGGGCCAGCGAAGCATCCAGTGACGGGCCATGAAAGTAGCCCGCTGAATAGCGTTCGCAGGAGGTGACCACCCGGTGAGCGGTCGCCACCAGATAATTGCCGGTCATGGCCTGGAGCATCTCGCCGAGGTTGATGACAAAAGACCCCTCCACGCAGGGAACGTCTATCCACTCGCCAGCTTGGTTCTGTACCTGCAGGCCCGAGGTGGGGCCCGGCGCAAGCACGGTCAAGAACCCGGTGTCGTGGTGTGCGTTGACCCCGGCAGCACCATCAGGGGTCGGTGGATAGTGGATGAACTTGGACAGCGACATCGGGTGGTCCCCGAAGTAGCGCTTCATGTGATCCTCGGACAACCCCAGGCCCATCGACAACGCGCTGAGCAGCCGGTCCGCTAGACCGCCCAACTCGTCGAACCACTGGTTGGCAAGCTCTCGTTGCCCGGCCAGGACTTCTTCGGGTAGCCACTGGTTGGGTCCCAGCAGACGCAAGTAGTTGGGTTCGGCGCCTTTGGCATGGGCCGGCCACTCGGTCCACCAGTCGATCTGCTCGCGGATATCGGGGCGGTTGTTGGTGTACTCAGCCCCGACCGGTTCCCATCCCCGGAAGTGGCGTGAACTTCTCTTGTCGATCAACGTTTTCTGATCGTCGGGAAGGGCAAAGAAGCGGTGCATCATCTCGAACACGTCATCGCAGAGCCCGTCGCTCACCCCGTGGTTCACAACCAGGAAGAACCCGACCTCGTGGCAGATCCGACAAAGTTCCTCCGCCAACTCTTGACGCGCCTCCAAAGACGCCGAAGGTCCCGACAAGGGCCCCAGATCCACCACCGGAATCTGATCGAACGGCGCAGAACTCATAGCCCCAGCCTACGGTCTCGGAATCCGCTCAGCCAGACCACTAGAGATGGATTAGTCAAAGACGATTACGCCGCGGATGTTCTTGTCGTCGCGCATGTCTTGGTAACCCTCGTTGATCTCATCCAGCGAGTAAGTCTGGGTGACCAACTCGTCGAGTTTGAGTTGACCAGCCTGATACATAGACAGCAGATGGGGCACTGCCCGACGCGGACTGTCGGAACCGTAGATCGTCCCCCTCAGTTGCTTGTTCATCATGGCGAACTCGAACAGGTTCAGCTGCACATCCATCTGCCTCATCGGGGCCAGACCTGTGACCACAATGGTGCCGCCCTTGCGTGCCAGAAACTGGGCTGGCGCCACCATATCCCCGGTGACCACACCTGGTGACAGAATCACGCTGTCGGCCATCACCCCATGAGTCAGGCCCCCGACCAACTCCATCGCTTCTTCCATCGACGCGGATGTGTGAGTCGCTCCGAACTCAGACGCTTTCTCCCTTTTGAACTCCGCCGGGTCGACCGCAACGATGGTCTTTGCACCCGCAGCCTTCGCGCCTTGCAGGGCGTTGGAACCGATCCCCCCGCAGCCGACAACCACCACAGTGTCACCCGCCGAAACCTCAGCACGGTTGACGGCCGATCCGTAACCGGTAGCTACACCGCAACTAACCAGCGCCGCAGCGATCAACGGTACGTCCTTGTCGACTTTGATCGCCGAGTCTTCGCTGAGCAGCATGTGCTCGGCGAACGTACCCAGTTTGGCC
Source organism: Candidatus Aldehydirespiratoraceae bacterium (assembly GCA_965198315.1). GTDB lineage: Bacteria > Actinomycetota > Acidimicrobiia > Acidimicrobiales > Aldehydirespiratoraceae > VXYK01. The sequence continues at coordinate 944,773 of OZ240616.1, forward strand.
ATTGCGGAGAGAGGTTCACCGTCGGGGCCGATGTGGGCGTCTCGCCCGTCGGTGATCATGCCCCGGCCGAGTGTGCCCGCTCCGAGGTCGCACAGGTTTTGTTGGCCCGAAGCACACCACCGGCACTTGCCACAAGCCGGCACGAACGACACCGCAACGTGATCGCCCACCTGCAAACTGGTGACTTCGGGACCTACTTCGATCACCACACCGGATCCCTCGTGCCCGCCGATTACAGGCAGCAAAGAGGAGCCGCCTGGGGCATCGGCTGAGCCCAGATCACCGGTGACCATATGTTCGTCGGAGTGGCACAGGCCAGCAGCGTGGGTCTTGACCAAAACCTCGCCTCGCTGAGGATCGTCAAGATCCACATCTTTGACCAGCCATGGCTGATGCGCGCCATACAGCACCGCAGCGCGAGTCTTCATCGTTGTTTCTCCAACCTTGTTCGGACCAAGTGAATTGCGCGCACAGTAGTTAAGAGCCACCCTCACAGGCGAATTCCGCCCCTGCCCGCGAGTGTGTGGTGCCCGCAAGTGTGGTGCTGGCGTGCGTGGCAGCCTGGCGCCGACCCGGCTCAGATGGTGCTGGTCATGCCTCCGTCGACTGGGACGACGGTGCCGGTGATGGCGCCGGCCCCTTCTGAGCAGAGCCAACAGATGGCGTCGGCGACTTCGGCCGGTTCGACGAGTCTTGCGATGGGTCGTTGATGGGCAGCGAACTCGTTGATGTCAGTATCGAATGCAGCGGCTGACGCTTCCAGAATGGCGGTGCGGGTCGAACCCGGTGCCACCGCATTGGAAGTAACCCCTGTACCTGCCAGATCAACGGCGAGCGCTTTCACCAAACCGATGACGCCGTGTTTGGCAGCGACGTAGGGCGCCATCTTCGACAGTCCGATGGTGCCGGCGGACGAAGACACGGCCACGAAGCGACCTCTTCGGGGCTCTGGGGACACCAATATCCGTGGGATCGTTGCACGTGCTGTCTGAAACACCCCGGTCAGGTCGATATCGGTGATCGTGTTCCACTCGGCGTCGCTGACCTCCCAGAGTGGCGAACGGGCCTTGAACACGCCGGCTACCGCAACCGCGGCATCAAGACGACCGAAGTGCTCGACCGCTGCTTCTGCCGCGTCATGCAGGGCGACTGGATTCCGCACGTCTGTCTGCATTGTCAGGACACGGTCGCCACCGGCGGTTCCAACCGCAGCAAGTTCGTCTGGGGTGGCGAGCGAATACTCGATATTCGGGACATCAGCACAGATATCGACAGCGACCACAGACCAGCCTTCGGCGACTAGCTGAGCGACAGTCGCTGCGCCGATTCCGCGAGCGGCTCCAGTGACAAGGGCGACAGGGCGACTCATGGCAACTTGTCTAGCTTGTCCAGCGCCGGTTTCCCGCAAATTCGCTGCCGGTTGTTGGCTAGCTACCGGTCAGTTGGCGGACGGCGTCGTCGATCAAAGCGGCAAGGAGCCGGGTTCCCTCGGCTGCATTGGCGCCGCTGGGATCGCCGAGAACACCATTGGCCGATACCTCGCGAACACCAGCCTCGAATATCTTGGGGAGCAGTTCGTCGAGTGGTTCGGTGGCCCCGGGTTCGGCCTGGTCGAGCTGGACAAGGTCCTCGGCGATCGCCAGCATCAGCGAAGTCTCGGTCCGTCCGGCATGTGCATCGGCGCCGGGGAGTCTTACCGACCACACTTCGAACGCTCGTCCTCGTGCCTTGCACACTTCGGTCGCGGCGCGAAGCGCATAGGCGTTCCCGCCGTGACCGTTGATCGCCACGATGCGTCCGAATTCGGGGCCGGCATTTCCGACGATCTCGATGAGCATCTCCGACAGCACCCGGGTACCGACTGAAAGCGTGCCGGCAAACCCTCGGTGCTCATCGGAGGCGGTGATGCTGATAGCTGGCGCGACCCGGACCGATTCAAGTCGATGGGCTACCCCTGCCGCTACGGCCTGTGCGATCCGCGTGTCCGTGTCGAGAGGAAGGTGCGGTCCGTGTTGTTCGGTGGAACCCAGAGGAAGCAACAAGGTCAACGCCTTCGCCTCCGATGATGCAGCGGCTACGTCTGGAGAGGTGCATGAGCCGAGTTTGGCCATGTTCGAAGCGTAGCTGTGAGGGCTCAGCCCAACGCAGGAGGGGAGAAGTCTCTTGGCACGACTACGTCATCGGGTGTCAGGTCGGTGATTGAGTTCTTGCCTATGCCGCGCAGTGTCGCCTTGATTCCAGCGTTGAGAATGTCGAGCACGTTCTCGACTCCGGCTGCACCGTTGGCTGCCAAGCCCCACAGATACGCCCTGCCGATCAGCACCGCATCGGCTCCGAGGGCACATGCCTTGACCACATCGCTACCCCGACGGATACCGCCGTCAAGCACGATCTCTATATCGCCGCTGACCGCCTGGGCGATCTCTTTGAGCACTCGAATCGAGGCGGGGGCGCTGTCGACATTGTTGCCGCCGTGGTTCGACACCGAGATTGTTGTGGCTCCGGCATCGACCGCTCGGCGGGCTTCGTCGGCTCGGGCGATCCCCTTGACCATGAACGGGCCGTCCCACTGCGAGCGCAACCAGCCGACGTCTTCCCAAGTGGGTGGCGGTGTCGTCATCCAGGTGCCGTAGGCCTCGAAGAACAACGGCGCTTGCTCGTCGACACAGGCAAAGTTGGGGACCCGGAGACGAGGAATCGTGCCCTCACGCAACCACGACCAGCACCATGCCGGTTTGGCCAAGACCTCAAGCGCATGCGGCATTATTTCTTTAGGGGCGAACGATTGCGGAATGTGGGGGCTGCCCCAGTCGCGGCCATGGGAGAACGACCAGTCGAGGGTGAGGATCAGACCTACCGCCCCTGCGGTTTTGGCGCGTTCCATGCGGGCGAGCATGAAGTCACGATCACCGGCCCAATAGATCTGGAAGAAGGTTTGCGGGTTGGCAGCGACCACCTCTTCGATCGGTTTGCCTCCAAAGGAACTGAGCCCCATCGGAATCCCCCGGTTCGCTGCGGCTTGAGCGACCGCCACTTCGCCTTGTGGATGAACGGCTTGCACGCCGGTGGGGGAGATCATCACCGGCATCGCCGAGGGCTGGCCCATGACGTTGACGGTGATCTCGGGGTCAGCTGCTTGGCCCGCGGTCACCGGCCGGAACCCCAGTTCGTCGAACGCAGCGGTGTTGTCGCGCATCGACACGCCAGCTTCGGCGCCTGCTACTAAGGCACCGTAAACCGACTTGGGGATGCGCTTGCGGGCACACTGCTCGGCGATGGCGACGGTCTCAAACCACTTGTTACTCACGATTTGTGACCGTACCGCCCACAGGTCGCAACTGCATCAAGCCGCTCGATAGTTGCTCCTATCGCATGATCCTCACATTCAGTGACTCTCGAGAATGGTGACACCGAATACGATGGACTCCGTGCTATGCGGTAGCGCGGACGAACTCCACGAGGGGATCAAGATCGTGCGCCCAGAAAATCGTGAGGTGCTGATCTTGGGCCTGTTCGAGGTTGCGTGTCTTGAAAATCCCGGAGAGCACCGCGCTAGGGACGGTAGCTCCGCTGCCGAACTCGTCTATCCAGGCTGAAGCTTTGGCGCCTGCGTCGTTGTTGAGTCTCTTGACTGAGTTCGTGGACGAGTTCGACACCTTGCACTCAATGGGTAAGCATCGACCGTCGTGAAGCCTGACGATCAGGTCGGCTTTCCGGTTGCCAAAAAGCGCTTCGCCGCAAAACTCTCCTGGTTGTGGTGCTTCAAGCAAACCCGGCGTAACCGCTCTTGTTTCAACTTCTGTGAGTCCCGCTCGGACGAGGCAATCCTTCACCTCCGCTTCTTGATCCCTGAACTGCATCCTGCGGGCGGTTTCGAGCCGTCGAGTTGCCATAAGAACAGCCGTAGCGGTTGTCGCGACAGAGCGCTCTACTTCGGTCGGGGGGCGAGCCTCTCGAACCCAACGGAACCTTTTGGGATCGAGAGCCTGGAACACGAATTCGATTACCCTTGAAGCGGCCTCGGGATTCTCTCGTAGACGCTGTGGGGCTAGCGAGGTATCAGATAGTTCAGCCAAGTCATCTGCTGAAACTGGTGGACCGGCTATGTACCGAAGCGCCTCCATCAAGTTGGACTCGGTTAAGACGTCGACCAAAGGTGTTTCGGTGAGCAGGCCACCGACACAGTCTTCCAAGTCCAACAGTTCTCCCGTATTGTCCAGAAGTTCATTGACATACGCAAGGCATTCGTCGAAGGTCTCGGCGTAGGCCTCTAAGGATTCGTTGAGCCGTTGGTCGCAAAATTTCTGTCGAGCCTGTTCGCGTTGCTCGTCGAATTCTTCGGTCGTCCAATGAGGCGGAGCAACCGGACTCACAACGACATCTCGGCCAACAGGGCTGGGCTGGGTACCGGGATACGCTGCATTTCTGATGGCTCGAACTTTGTGAGACCTCCGGCGTAGGTACGGCCGTGGACAGGCGAAACACTCGCTCTCAAGGATTCAGCCAACGAATCCAGCACCGCTTCTGCCATCGGCTCCCTGGGATAGATCCCATGGGCGATGTTGACGTGTCGAGCGCCAACGGGGTTGCGGACAAAAGCGGGCGGGCGCCGCGCCATATAGGTGGCGAGGATCGGCGCTGGTGACCTCAGACGCACGGACCACCAAGGGTTACGGTGGCGGGCAATATACGACGAACGAGCACCATTTTGTTCAGCGAACTTTAGGAATTCCTCAGCCAATAGACGATCCTCTAGATCCAACTCGTTCAAGTCAGCGGGCAAGTCAATGACGGTTCGTAGTTCATCGCAACTCGTAAGCACACCGTCGGCGGCGCTGAACAACTCTCGCGCCTTTGTCACTGCAGGAAACAGAGCTACCTCGGGCAGAGCGGGGTTGTCGGCTTTGGTGATCCAGGTGGCGTTAGCGCCGGTAACAGCCCCTCGATGGACTTTGCACATCTCTCCGAGTTCAACATATCCCTCCGGCGGTGGTTGCCTGGAGCCCAGCAACGGAGACCAGCGTTTCTCCGTACTCAGCCGGCGTTTGCTGATCCGTCTCCCTTTAGCGAGGTCGGCTAGGTCGTCGACACAGTCGACTTGGCGCATCACAACCGAAGTAGCCTCCGACCCGACCCGAAAGCAAGTGACTGCGGCGGTGGTAGCAGCGTTTTCAAATGGCATCGCTTCTGGATCGATCACATGAATGGACTCGCCGCCGAGTCCGTCAGTAAGCATCGCGCGCAACAAGCGTCCGTAGTTGACATCCAACCACTCTGACGAAGTAACGAAAGCCCCGACGTCACCCGGGCGGGCAAGCAGAAATGTAGCCAAGAAGAAATACATGTGCAGGCCAGACAGACCGCTGACCGGCCAACCGCGACTGGCTGCGGTGGTCCGTAACCACTCCTTCCAAGAGGGTTCTATTTGGTGGTGGCGCACATACGGAGGGTTGCCCAAAAAAGCGGTCACACCTTCGCAAGAATCAATGTTGAGTTGTCGGTAATCGTCGACGATTATTTGGGATCGACGATCGAGACCAGTTGCGGTGAGATTGGCGCGTGTTAACAGAGCGGCCAATGGGTCCAACTCAACGGCCACTAGGGAGACTTCTGGAAGTGCCAGACCCGCCTTGACGGCAAAACGTCCCGACCCTGAGCCAGGATCTATGACTCGGGAGGGGCTTTCGCGTTCTGCAATCCAACTCACCATCACGTCCACAATTGTCGACGGCGTGTAAACAGCCCCGAGAGATCGTCGCTGTGCCGATGACCTGAGCCGCGCGAACGCTGTGCCCAGCGGATCGTGACCGAGCCGAATCAAAGAAATCAAGGCAGCTATAGCGGCGTCGGAAACGATGTCTGCTTCCTCGACCAAATGCGCCTCAAGCTCCGTTACGTCAGCGATTGCACCGCGGTTGGCGATCGCCCACGCTGCCCCGACCAACTGTTGTTCAGATTCGAGCTGAGCTACTTCTGGCGTGTCGGTATGGTCGAGTAACAACATCTGTCTGAATTCTGGCACGGGTGTTCCTGTCCGAAGTGGATGCGGCTGATGCGTTCCATGATGCTGGGAGGGAGTGACAGTGCCCGTCGTCCGAATCGAAACCTCCACGTTCGGGGCGGTCGAATTGAGAACCGACACCGTTGACGTCGCTCTAGAGAACGCTGCTGTCGTTGACGTCAACTTGTCGTTGATCGGGAGCCTTCGGGTGTTCGGGGTTTTTGCAGGAATTTGACGGGGGACGGGTGGGAATGATCGAGAGCGGGCGTTGGGCGCGCTGCCCCAGCGGCATTGACGAGTGGTTCACCGTGGCCCAAGACGCACTCCGGGTCGGGTCCGTCCAGGGGGATGCCGGTAAAGAACTTGGCTGCCATGCAGCCTCCCTGGCAGGCATCGAAATGGCCACACGAGGCGCATGCTCCGGCTGATTGAGGTTCGCGAAGTTCGGCGAAGAGTTCGCTGTGTTGCCAGACTCGCGCAAAGCCACCTTGATCGCGGACACTGCCCGCCCGGAACTCGTCGTGAAGCACGAAAGGACAGGCGTAGACATCGCCGATCGGGTCGATCAGGCAGACCACCCGACCAGCCCCGCAAAGGTTCAGACCCGGGAGCGGCTCACCGAGGGCAGACAAATGAAAGAAAGAGTCGCCGGTGAGCACTTCGGGCCGGTCCAGCAGCCATCGGTACAACTGGCGTTGCTGAGTATCGGTGGGATGAAGTTCATGCCAGCTATCGGCGCCCCGCCCAGAAGGACGAAAGCGGGTAAGCCGCAACTCGGCACCGAACCTGGCGGCCATTGCTTCGAACCGGTCAACCTGGCCAATGTTGTGACGGGTCATGACCACCGAGATTTTGAAGCCGGTGAACCCGGCATCGTGCAGGTGTTTCATGGCCTGTTGAGCCACCTCAAAGGAACCTTCGCCGCGCACCGCATCGTTGGTTGCGGCATCCGCGCCGTCGATCGAGATCTGCACGTCCACGTAATCCATGGCGGTGAGTTTGCGGGCAACGGTGGCATCGATTCGGGAGCCGTTCGTTGAGAACTTCACGCCGACTCCGTGACCTGTGGCGTAGTCGACGAGATGCCAGAAGTCGCTGCGGATGGTTGGTTCGCCTCCGCCGATGTTGATGTAGAAGACCTGCATCCGCTGAAGTTCGTCGATTACGGCTTCGGCTTCTTTAGTGGTGAGTTCGCGAGGGTCGCGCCTGCCCGACGAACTTAGGCAGTGAATGCACTGCAGGTTGCAGGCATACGTCAACTCCCAGGTCAAACAGATAGGGGCATCAAGCCCCGCTTTCATCTGGTCGGCGAGGCCGCTGCGCTTCACGGGCGACAACTCCAGATTGCTCGGTGTTGGTGTAGCAGCGAACGCAAGCGGCGAGACAGCCGTGTCGGTCATATCGCCACCAGAAAATCGGATGCTGCCAGCGATGCCAGGGCCTTCTCGAATGACGGCCAGCGGCGATCCTCGAGACCCGCTGATTCGAAAGCCTCCCGGACGCTGCAATGTTCGCCGAGGTTCTGGACGAGTGTCACAAGCTCGGGTGCCCTCAAGAAGTTGAGGCGTCGGTTGTCGTAGTGGTAGGCGAGCGCGCCGAACGGTTCTGGTCGTAGAGCCACGCGTTCATGCAGGCGGTAGCGGCGATTCGCGTCGAATTCGGTGGCTGACTCCATGGTGTTCAACTCCACGGGATCAGTAGACCCCGCACATTCCGTCTATAGAAATCTCTTCAACCAGCAGTTCCTCCTCGACGAGTTCAGTGGTGGGGATGGTTTCGTCTTGGGTGTCCGCTAGTGCGGTTTTGTTGATGGGCTTCACTTGGACTCCTTGGCTTTGGGGCGAATTGGGATCGAGTGGGGTACCGGTGACCGACTCAAGGCAACATTTTCGCCATTGTCACTCTAGGGGATTGCTTCTCGATGGTTCCATCGGCGAGTTGTCGCCCTACGTTTGGACCCGGTCAAGGGATTGGCCGTCGCACGGATCGGCAGAGCACTGATCAACAACGCGCTGATCAGCAACGCACTGATCAGAACGCACAGGGAGGCATTGTGAAACTCGACATCATGTCTGGGGCGCTTGAGTTGCGAGCCATGCAACGACATGCCCGAGCCGTTGAGAAGGCTGGATTCAACACGCTGTGGTTGACCGAGTCGGGACGCACCGCGTACCTCTCGGCTGCTGCGGTTGGGCTGGTGACTGAACGGCTGCGGCTCGGTACGGCTGTGGCCGTGGCCTTCCCGCGCAGCCCGATGATCACCGCGTCGGTGGCTTGGGAGTTGGCCGAGGCCACCGAGGGGCGTTTCACGCTTGGTTTGGGGACGCAGGTCAAGGCCCATATCGAGCGCCGTTACTCGAGCAGTTACGCTCCCCCCGGACCGCGGATGAAAGAGTACGTTCAAGCGCTGCAAGCGATCTTTCGGGCTTTTAGGGGTGAAGAGAAGCTGTCGTTCGAGGGCGATTACTACTCGTTTTCTTTGTTGCCACCACAGTGGTCACCGGGACCGATCGCAGTCGCAGATCCGCCGATCTACGTCTCCGCGGTGCTGGATTGGATGTCGCGTATGGCGGGTGAAGTGTGCGATGGGATCCATATTCATCCGTTCAACTCCGCCACGTACATTCGTGATGTGCAGCGGCCCCGTTTGCAGGAAGGGGTCGACCGTGCTGGTCGCGACCTTGCCGATGTCACCTTTGAGATCCCGGTGATGACGCCGGTCGGCGACACCGACGAGGAGATGACCGAGTCCCGCGAACACGCCCGACAGATGATTGCTTTCTATGGCTCGACCAGGACTTATTCGCCGGTCTTTGAGACCCACGGGTTCGCCGGGCTTGCAGATGAACTCCATCAATTGCAACGGAAGGGCGATATCGCCGCGATGGTTGGACTTATCAGCGATGAGGTTCTCGACCACTACACAGTGTCGGGTACCTGGTCGAACCTCGGGGCGAATCTGGTTGAGCGTTACCGCGATGTTGCGCCGAATGTGTCGTTGATGACCTACACCGCTTCGAGTCAACTGCGTCGCCACCCCGACATTCTCGACCGCTGGTCCGATGTCGCCCGCGACGTATCAACTGCGTCTTCTTAGTTAGCGCCGCTAGTTGTCGGCGTCGATGGCGTGGGTTCGTAGCATTTGCAGGGGGACGACCTCAAGAGCCCGCTGATGTGTTGCTGAGAGTCGTACTGGAGCGGCGGCGCCGGCGAGGGCAGCTTCGAGCCATCGAGCAGCGCACACGCACCAGCCGTCGCCGGGCGAGAGTCCCTCGAAACCCCACTCGGGACGCGGTGTCGACAGGTCGTTGCCAGCTTCTTTGGAGAAGTCCAGAAACTCGCGGGTGACGATCGAACAGACGGTGTGCGAACCGATGTCCTCATCGGATGTGTTGCAGCAGCCGTCCCGAAAGAAACCGGTGACGGGATCAGTTCCGCACTCGACGAGTTCGGTCCCCAAAACGTTTTGTGCCATACCTCATCAAAGCACGGGACTAGATTCGTTGCACTCCACGACTTTGCGATTCCACAATTCCCGACAGGAAAGACCCCAAAAACAAATGCAACTCCGCCTGGCCACTGTTGCCGATGCCGAAGATCTTCGCCGGATCTACAACCACGAGGTTGAGAACACAACGGCCACATTCGATATCGAGTCGAGAAGCCTCGAAGACCAGCGCCACTGGATCACCGAACGCCAAGGTGCTCTTGGGGTTCTAGTCGCCGAAATCGAAGGACGTGTGGTTGGCTTCGCCAGCCTCAGTCCGTACCGCAACCGCGCCGGTTATCGCACGACCGTCGAAAACAGCGTGTACGTGAGCGAAGATGCCAGAGGGCTTGGTGTCGGTCGGGCGCTGATGAACGAACTCATTGACATGGCCGTCAAACGGGGTTTTCACAGCATGGTCGCTCACATCGTCGACGGGCACGATGCGAGCATGGCTCTTCACCGAGCCTGCGGGTTTGAGGTTGTGGGCAGAGAACGCGAGGTTGGGCGCAAGTTCGGCGCCTGGCTCGACGCGGTCATCATGCAACGAATGCTCCCCTAGCTCTGCTTGCCTTGCGGGCGGAGCCGCAGATGGCCGATATCCGTTGCTGGAACTGACAAGGCCCGGCACCGAAGCGCCGGACCTCATCTCCGCTGTGGGCCGAGAAGGATTTGAACCTTCGTAGGCATAAGCCGACGGGTTTACAGCCCGTTCCCTTTGGCCGCTCGGGCACCGACCCGCGGACCAGAAATACTACCGGTTCAGCGCCGCGACCGACACAGATTTGCGGGCTGAGCTAATCAAGAACGACCGCTGCTTGATACGGTTTCGCCATGCCGACATTCGATGTGGTTTCAGAGCTTGACGGCCAAGAAGTGCGCAACGCCGTCGATCAAGCCTCCCGGGAGGTAACGCAGCGCTACGACTTCAAAAACACCGGTTCCACGGTGAAACTGGGAGACAACGTCATTGAAATGGCGTCGTCGTCTGAAGATCGTCTCACTGCGCTGCGCCAAGTCCTCGAAGAGAAACTGGTGAGACGCAAGGTGAGCCTCAGAGCGCTCGACTACGGCAACGTAGAACCAGCCTCTGGAGGGACCGTTCGCCAGACCGCTCGCCTGCAAGCCGGAATCTCGCAAGACAAGGCCAAAGAGATAAACAAGTTCATCAAAGGTCTCGGCCTCAAAGGCATCCAATCATCGGCACGGGGCGAAGAACTCCGCGTCCAAGGCAAAAAGCGCGATGACCTGCAAAAGGTGATCGCTGCGCTCAAAGAAGCCGACCTGAAAATCCCCCTTCAGTTCATCAACTTCCGCGACTGATCTGGCTCACATCGAGCGCAGGCGGGCAATTCGCTCGGCTGTCGGGGGATGGGTGCTGAACAGTTTGCTGCCACCGCCGCGGCCGCGGGCCTGCGCGCTCAAAGGGTTGATGATGTAGCTGCTGGCCTGGCTCGGGTTGACGTTGACAGGGATCGCATGAGCCCCCTGCTCCAGCTTCTCAAGAGCACTGGCCAGCGGTTCTCCGCTACCGATGAGCTTGGCCGCTGAGGCGTCGGCCTGGAACTCGCGACTGCGGCTGATCGCTGCCTGGATCACCATCGCCGCGATCGGCGCCAGAAGCGCGAAAGCGAGCTCGCCAATCGGATTGCGATCGCGGCCACCGCCTCGGAACATCGCCCCCCACATCACGATGTTGGCCGCGAAAGTAATCGCCATACCGATCGCAGCTGCGACTGACCCGATGAGGATGTCACGGTTGCGGATGTGAGCCAACTCATGGGCCAGCACACCTCGAACCTCTTGCCAACTCATGTGTTCCAACAAACCGACCGTCACCGCCACCGCGGCGTTGTTCGGGTTGCGTCCTGTTGCGAAAGCGTTCGGCTGGGGATTGGGTGAAATGTAGAGCTTGGGCATGGGCATATTGGCCCGCATCGTGAGGTCTTCCATGATCTCGTAATACTGCGGTGCCTGTTCGCGGGTTACGGCTTGAGCACGAGCGGATTTGATCGCCAGCGTGTCGCTGAACCAGTACGAACCACCGACCATGACCAAAGCGATCACCAAGCCGATCACCAGGCCTGTCGAACTGCCGATGGCACCACCCGCCACGATGATCAGACCGCCGAGCATGGCAAGCAGAACAAAAGTCTTTGCTGTGTTGATCATGGGGTTATCCACCTCCGGTTTGTCTTGGCTCAGTGCAGAGCCGGCCGCCAAATTGTTGCCCTCAACACTAGGGCCAGTCTGATGCTCGCGGCTACGCCGATTTCTGCGATTCGGCTAATCCTCGTCGCTCTCCGCGGCACCCTCGCGAATGGCTGCAACCACATCGGGGTCGGCGAGCGTGGTGGTGTCGCCCAGATCCCGTCCATCGGCCACATCGCGCAGCAACCGTCGCATGATCTTGCCGGAACGGGTCTTGGGAAGGTCTGGCACCAAGAACACGGCTCTTGGTCGTGCCGTCGGGCCGAGTTTCGTGCCCACATGCCGCCTGATCTCTTCACGCAGTTCTTCAGAGGCCTCAACCGCGCCGATGAGAATTATGTAACCGACGATCGCCTGGCCGGTGATGTCGTCTTTGGCTCCGACCACAGCGGCTTCGGCGACCGCGGGGTGGTCAACCAAAGCGCTTTCCACCTCGGCGGTGGAAATGCGGTGGCCCGAGACGTTCATGACGTCGTCTACACGACCAAGCAGCCAGATATAGCCGTCCTCATCAACCCGGGCTCCGTCACCGGCGAAATAGCGGCCCTCATAGGTTGACCAGTAGGTCTCGTGGTAGCGCTGCGGGTCTCCCCAAATGCCGCGCAGCATCGACGGCCACGGCCGAGTGATGGTCAGGTAGCCGCCACCGATCTCGACGGGGTCACCTCCGTCGTCGACAACCTCGGCGTACACCCCGGGGATAGGCGTGGTGGCGGTGCCTGGCTTGGTTGTGGTCACCCCCGGCAGGGGAGTGATCATGTGGGAGCCGGTTTCGGTCTGCCACCAAGTGTCGACAATCGGGCAGGAACTACCGCCGATGTTGTCGTGGTACCACATCCACGCTTCGGGATTGATGGGCTCACCGACAGTGCCCAAGACCCGCAGACTCGAAAGGTCACGCCTTCTTGGCCAGTCGTCTCCCCACTTCATGAACGTGCGAATGGCTGTTGGTGCGGTGTAGAGCTGAGTCACCCCGTAGCGCTCCACGATGTCCCAGAGCCGATCCTTGTTCCAGCCGGCCCGGTCGCCGCTGCGCTCGTCGGGCCTCGGTGTGTCTGGCGTGCCCTCGTACATGACCGAAGTGCAAGCGTTGGTCAACGGCCCGTAGACGATGTAGGAGTGACCGGTCACCCAGCCGATATCCGCGGCGCACCAATACACATCGGTTTCGGGTTTAAGATCGAACACGTATTTGTGGGTGAACGCCACCTGGGTCAGGTATCCGCCGGTGGTGTGCATGATGCCCTTGGGTTTGGCTGTGGTACCCGAGGTGTAGAGCAGATAGAGCAACTGTTCGGCACCCATCGGCTCTGGAGGACAACTCTGCTCCGCGGTCGCCATCAGCTCATGCCACCAATGATCGCGACCCTCGACCATCGCCGGGTCGGTCCCGCAGCGATCCACCACGATGACGTTCTCAACACTGGGCGCACCTGCCGTGAGCGCAGCATCGACGTTGGGCTTCAAGGCAGATGGCTCGCCCCGCCGATAACCGGCGTCTGCAGTGATGATGAGACGAGCCTCAGCGTCTTCGCAACGGTCGGTGATGGCGTCAGGCGAGAAACCGCCGAAAATAACTGAGTGGGCCACACCGATGCGTGTGCAGGCGAGCATGGCGATCGGCAGCTCGGGGATCATCGGCATGTAGATGGCGATGCGATCGCCCTTTGCCAGGCCGAGGCTCTTCATGACGTTGGCGAATTTCTCCACCTCGGCCAGTAGCTCTGAGTAGCTGATGGTGCGGGTGTCGCCGGGTTCGCCCTCCCAGTGATAAGCGATCTTGTCGCCCAGTCCGGCTGCGACATGGCGGTCGAGGCAGTTCTCGGAGACGTTGAGCTCTCCGTCTTCGAACCATTTGGCGAAGGGAAGATCCCACTGAAGTACGGTGCTGAAGTCGCTGGACCAGCTCAACAGCTCGCGGGCCTGGTGTGCCCAGAAAGCCTCGTAGTCGACATCGGCTTCGTCGTACAGCGAACGGTCGTTGGCCAAGGCCCCAGCAACAAACTCTGCTGAGGGTTCGAACGTCCGCCCCTCACTTTCGTAGACCTCGATTGATCCCTGAGCCATGGCACATCCCTTCGCGTTCACTTCGTGGCGAAAACCATACCCACGGTGGCTATCTCGTGCTGCATGGGGAAAGCTGGTGAGATGTCGGATAAACCCGCGGCCGCGACTTATCAGCGAGACGGCCACATCGCCACGATCACCTACAACCGGCCCGAGGCGCTCAACGCCGTCAACGGGGCGATGCGCCAAGCCCTCGACATTGCCTGGACCGAATTTCGTGAAGATGACGAAGCCTGGGTAGCCATCGTTACGGGCGCCGGCAGGGCCTTTTGCGCGGGAGCGGATCTGCGCGATGGAGCGGGAGCTACCGGTACTTGGCCGGGTTCGTTCTGGGAGTGGCCCACGATCACCACCTTCGAGAGCGGGATGGAAATCTGGAAGCCGACGATCGCCGCGGTCAACGGACCGTGTATTGGTTACGGGCTCACCGCGGTCCTGGCATGCGATTTTGTGCTCGCCAGCGAACGGGCGAGTTTCGCATACCCGGAAGTGAGACTGGGGCAGGCGACGATCGTGGGAGCGCTGAGGTTGCCGGACCATGTGGCGATTCCCGATGCTTTGGAACTGCTGTTGACCGGCGACCCGATCGACGCTGATCGCGCCAAGGAGACAGGTCTCGCCTGGCAGGTTCATCCCCATGACGAATTGCTGGATGCGGCACACGGTTTGGCCGAGCGGCTGTGTCAAGGAGCCCCGCTGGCTGTGAGAGCCACCAGCGAAATGGTCAGGCGAGGCCGCAAGATGGGATGGACCGATGCGGTGCGAATGGGCGAAACGATGCGTCGGGTCGTCGGGCAATCCGAGGACTCCGCGGAGGGCGGCCGCGCCTGGGCCGAAAAACGCGACCCCCAATGGAAGGCCCGATAAGGGCAGATGACAGATCCGTGGGCCATGATGAGCCCATGGAAATCCACGGAAACTGTGATCCCGCTTTCTCGGCGGTGCGGGATGCCTTTGAACAGAACTTCGCTGACGGTCTTGAGTTGGGAGCCGCCGCTGCGGTGACCCTGGACGGTGAATTGGTGGTCGATATCTGGGCGGGAGACGCGAATGCAGCGGGTAATCCGTGGCAACGCGACACGATCGTCAACGTCTACTCCACGACCAAGACCATGGCCGCGGTGTGCATGCTGATGCTGGCTGACCGAGGCGAGTTGGACTTTGATGCACCTGTTGCGCGTTACTGGCCCGAGTTCGCCCAGCACGGCAAGGAGAGTGTGCTGGTGCGCCACGTCATGTCTCACACTGCTGGTCTGCCGGGTTTTGTCCCGCCCGTTCTGCCGCCGATGTTGTATGACGTTGACCGTGTGGCCGCTCAGCTTGCCGGTCAACAACTGTGGTGGGAACCGGGCACCAAGTCCGGTTATCACGCCATTACCCAGGGGAACCTTGAAGGTGAGATCCTCTATCGCATCACCGGCGTGCGCATGGCCGAATGGTTCGCCTCCGAGGTGGCGGCCCCGCTGGGTGCCGATTTCTGGATGAGCCTCCCGGCTTCTGAAGACCACCGAGTGGCCGAGTTGCAACTTCCACCTCCTCCTACGGGTATGGAGGTGAATGGCGTGCCCGTCAGTTTGGATTCAATTGCGATGCGCACCTTGATGAGTTGTCCGCTGAATGCAACGGAGCCGCGTACCCGCGAGTGGCGTGCCGCGGAGATTCCCGCCGCGGGTGGACTTGGTAGTGCTCGCTCCATTGCGGCGGTCCATTCGATGCTTGCCAACGGTGGCGAGGTGAACGGGGTACGGCTGTTGTCCGAGGCTGGGGCTCGTCGCGCTCTTGAGCCTCAGATAGATGGCGTTGACGAAGTGTTGATGCTCCGTTTGCGTCACGGCCTGGGTTTTGCTTTGGAGATGGAAGGTTGGGTGAACAGTCCGAACCCCAATCACATGTTTTGGGGTGGTTGGGGTGGTTCGTTGGCGACGGTGGACTTCGACGCGCGCATGACCGTGTCTTATGTGATGAACCGCATGGATGCCGAACTTACCGGCGACCCTCGTGGTGGCCGATTGGTCAACGCTAGCTACGCCAGCCTCAGCTAGCGGCGGCTCGCTGACTCCCTTTGGTGCCAGGACCCGCAGCGGCTGTGGTTTTTCGGACCAGGGGTTCGAAGTGGTCCAGAGGGAGCGTGTCGTAGTCGGGGTCGAAGGCTTGCTGGTCCCAGTCGTCGGTGAACTCTTCGCACAGCGCAAACCACGATTCGTTACGAAACCGCTCCCGCAAATCTGTAGGAGCATCGAAGTGGTGGTAATAGTGCCGTCCCTGGAAATCTTGATGGTTGAGGATGGTGTGATAGACGTCGTCACGCACGTAGGGCTTGACGATTTCTGCTGAGATGGCACCGTGATTGGGTACCGATACAAAGTACAAAGTTAAGTGTAGAGCACTCAAGTTTCCTGCGCTATACTGTAACTACTAACTCCGTACCGCCAACCAGAAAACTAACCCAGAAACAAACATGGCCCTAGACCCGAACCGTTGGACTCTCAAGACCACCGAAGCCCTCTCAACCGCCACCGAAATGGCCCGCGGGGCTTCTCACCCCGAAATCACACTGCACCATCTGTTGATTGCCCTACTCGGTCAGCAAGACGGCATTGTGCAACCGCTGTTGCACAAGGTCGGAGTTGATGTCCTCACGGCTAAAAACAAGGCGGAATCGGCACTGGAGCGGCTACCGAACGCCTACGGATCCGAACCACAGTTGGCAAAACCGCTGATAGCCGCTCTCAACGAGGCCGATCAACTGCGTGCCGAACTGCACGACGACTATCTGTCCACCGAACACGTACTGCTCGCGTTGGCCGAACTCATCGAGGTTGATCGCAAAGCGTTGCTCACAGCACTGAAAAAGGTCCGCGGCACTCATCGCGTGAGCACCCAGACGCCAGAAAATCAGTATCAAGCTTTGGAACGCTTCGGCCATGACCTCACCGAAGCCGCTCGTTGCGGCGAACTCGATCCTGTCATCGGGCGTGACGATGAGATTCGCAGGGCCATACGTGTTTTGTCGCGTCGCACCAAGAACAACCCGGTACTGATAGGCGAGCCGGGAGTCGGCAAGACAGCGATCGTCGAAGGGCTGGCGGCTCGCATAGTCGAAGGAGACGTGCCCGACTCGTTGCAGCACAAGCGGTTGATCAATCTCGATATCTCGCTGCTCGTGGCCGGTGCCAAGTACCGCGGTGAGTTCGAGGAACGCCTGCAGGCGGTGCTCAAAGAGATCGAAGACGCCGACGGCGAGATCATCACGTTCGTTGATGAAATGCACATGGTGGTCGGTGCAGGAGGAGCCGAGGGAGCGATGGACGCCGGCAACATGCTCAAGCCGATGCTTGCCCGCGGGCGCTTGCGAATGATCGGCGCCACCACGCTCGACGAATACCGCAAACATGTGGAGAAAGATCCGGCACTGGAGCGACGCTTCCAGCAAGTCCTGGTAGCTCCTCCATCGGTTGAGTCCACCATCGCCATCCTGCGTGGCCTCAAGGAGCGCTATGAAGTCCACCACGGCGTACGGATCCAAGATTCAGCGCTCGTAGCCGCGGCTGTGCTGAGCGATCGTTACCTGACCGGCCGTTTCCTGCCTGACAAGGCAATTGATCTAGTCGACGAAGCCGGGAGTTCGCTGCGCATTGAGATTGATTCTGTTCCGACCGAGATCGATGTCGTCGAGCGACGGATACGGCAATACGAAATCGAACGTCTAGCCCTAGCCAAGGAGACCGATGCTGTTTCGGCAGAACGTCTCAGCGACCTCGACCGGGAACTAGCCGATCTACGCGAAGGTCTCGCCGCACTCACCATCAGGTGGCAAGCCGAGAAAGACGCCATCACTGCCCTGCGCGAAATCAACGAGCAACTCGAACATTTGCGCAGCGAAGTTGAACGCCAGACCGATCTGGAACGTGCCGCGGAACTCCGCTACGGCCAGATCCCCCAGTTGGAGCGTCAATTTGAGACCGCCAAAGCAGAACTCGACAAGCTCCAGGCCGAAGACTCAATGTTGAAAGAAGAGGTAGACGACCAGGACATCGCAGAAGTGGTCAGTCACTGGACCGGCATACCTGTCTCGCGGTTGATGGAAGGCGAAGTCCAGAAACTGATCCGGCTAGAGGACCACCTACAGCGGCGGGTCGTGGGCCAAGACGACGCGGTTTCGGTGGTCGCCAACGCCATCCGCCGCTCCCGGGCGGGGCTCGGCGATCCTCGTCGCCCCATCGGCAGCTTTCTGTTTCTTGGGCCGACCGGCGTCGGCAAAACGGAGCTGGCTCGCTCGCTGGCCGAGTTCCTCTTCGACGATGAGCGCGCCATGGTTCGCATCGACATGTCGGAATACATGGAGAGGCACAGCGTCAGCCGATTGATCGGGGCGCCTCCCGGTTACGTCGGCTATGATGAAGGCGGACAGCTGACCGAGACCGTGAGGCGGCGTCCGTATTCGGTGGTGTTGCTCGACGAAGTCGAAAAAGCGCATGCGGACGTCTTCAATGTCTTGTTGGCGCTGCTCGACGATGGCCGACTGACCGATGGTCAAGGTCGCACGGTCGACTTCTCCAACGTCGTGTTGATCATGACCTCCAATCTCGCAGGTGAGCCTCGAGACTTCTTCAGGCCCGAGTTCATCAACCGAATCGACGACATTGTTCGTTTCGGGTCGCTGACCCAAGACGACCTCACCAAGATATTCGACCTCCAATTCGCGGATCTCGCGGCTCGTCTCGACGACCGCCGGATCGGACTTGAAGTGACCGATGAAGCTCGAACTCGCATGGCCAAAATGGGCTTCGACCCTGCTTTCGGGGCGCGTCCGTTACGACGCTTGATCCAGCGCAGTATCGGCGACCCGTTGGCCATCGCCATACTCGAAGGTCGTTACCTCGAGGGCGACACCGTAAAGGTCGATGTTGAAGGACCGACAGACAACCCGCAGATCGTACTGTGTTGATGAGTCCGTGCTAAATCCCCGTACGGATCGCTGCGAGATCAGGCTAACCTTTTTCGGTAACGCAAATCCATCGAGGGAGAGCGCCGTGCCAGCGACCATAGTCGTCGGTACTCAATGGGGTGACGAAGGCAAGGGGAGGTTCACCGACCTCCTGGCAAAAGAGATGTCCATGGTCGTCCGCTATCAGGGCGGCCACAACGCAGGCCATACGCTGGTCGTTGACGGTGAGACATTCGCCCTGCAACTTGTTCCCAGCGGAATCCTGTACGACTACATCACTCCGGTCATTGGCAACGGTGTTGTGGTTGATCCCCGTGTCCTCATCGCTGAGATTGACATGCTCACCGGGCGAGGCGTCGATTGTTCAAGGCTGAAAGTAAGTGGCAACGCGCACCTCATCATGCCCTACCACAGCGAACTGGATGCGCTCCACGAACGCCACCTCGGCGACGCCAAACTCGGAACTACCAAACGGGGCATCGGCCCCGCCTACGCAGACAAGGCGATGCGCGTGGGGTTGAGGGTGCAAGACCTCGCTGACCCCAAGATCTTTCGCCAGAAACTCGAGGCTGTCCTCAGCCACACGAATCAGGTGCTCACCAAGGTTTTTGATCGGCCTCCGGTAGACGGCGAGGCCATTGCTGCCGAATATCTCGACGAGTGCGCCCCCAGGATCCTGCCATTGATCACGGATTCGGTTGGGTTGTTGCACGACGGGCTCGAAGCTGGGCAGGAAGTTTTGCTCGAAGGTGCACAGGCCACGTTCTTGGATCTTGATCACGGCACCTATCCGTTCGTCACTTCGTCCAACCCGGTTTCGGGTGGAGCATGCACCGGTTCAGGTATCGGACCTCGGCACATCAGTCGCGTCGTCGGAGTAGCCAAGGCTTACGTGACCAGAGTCGGATCTGGGCCGTTCCCTACGGAACTCCTTGATGACATCGGTGACTATCTGGTTGATGTCGGACGTGAGTACGGGGTCAACACCGGCCGTCGGCGCCGTCCCGGTTGGTTCGACGCGGTGATGGTTCGTCATGCAGTGCGGGTCAACTCTCTCAGCGAAATCGCAATTACCAAACTTGATGTGCTTGATGGGTTGGATTCGTTGAAGGTGTGCGTTGCCTATGAGATCGGCAACGAGCGCTATACCAATCTGCCCTACCATCAATCCCAACTCCATGCTGCAAAACCGATTTATGAAGAACTACCGGGCTGGAAAACCGACATCAGCGCGATAACAAACCCGAACCAACTGCCCGCTGCAGCTGCTGGCTACCTCGATTTTCTTGAAGCTCAGATCGGCGTGCCCATCCGTCTTGTGGGGGTCGGTCCGGGCCGTGAACAATACCTTGACCGCGACGACAGGGGCGTCTTATGACCGACGCTACGGCCAATGTTCTTTCTGATCGTTATGCCAGCGAAGCGATGAATGAGATCTGGTCGACTGAAGGCAAGATCGTTCAGGAACGCCAGTTGTGGCTTGCTGTGCTGCGTGCCCAGGTTTCGTTAGGAATGGAGATTCCTTCGGGAACGATCGAAGCATACGAAGCGGTATTGGATCATGTCGATCTTGCGTCTATAGCGGCGCGTGAGGCAGTCACCCGTCACGATGTCAAAGCTCGAATTGATGAGTTTTGTGACCTCGCTGGCCACCAACACATCCATCGGGGAATGACTTCACGCGATCTAACCGAGAACGTTGAACAATTGCAGATCCGCCGAGCCCTCGTCCTGGTGCGAGATCGCTTGGTCGCGCTGCTTTCTCGTTGCGCCACCTTGGCTGCAACGCATGTCGATTTGGTGATGGTTGCCCGCACCCACAACGTGGCCGCTCAGGCCACCACCTTGGGGAAGCGCTTCGCAGATGTGGCCGAGGAAACCATGATCGGTCTTGAGCGTGTCGAAGAGTTGCTGGCCCGATACCCGCTTCGGGGCATCAAAGGTGCGGTCGGTACTCGTCTGGACCAGTTGGATCTGTTGGGAGACGCCGACGCGGTCGATCAATTGGAACAACTGATTGCTGAGCATCTCGGTTTCGAGCGTGTTCTTGACAGTGTCGGTCAGGTCTATCCGCGGTCGCTTGATCTTGATGTGGTGTCGGCGTTGGTCCAAGCCGTGTCGGCACCAGCGTCGGCGGCAACGACTTTGCGACTCATGGCTGGAAATGAACTCGCTACTGAGGGTTTTAGTCCCGGACAAGTCGGTTCTTCGGCTATGCCTCACAAGATGAACAGCCGCAGCGCTGAACGTATCGGCGCACTGCGCACGATTCTGGACGGCCATCTCACTATGGCGGCCAGTCTCGCTGGTCGGCAATGGAACGAGGGTGACGTGAGTTGTTCGGCTGTGCGGCGGGTGATGCTTCCCGATGCTTTCTTTGCTGCTGATGGATTGTTGCAGACGGCTATTGGTGTATTCGATGAATTTGGGGTCTTTGATGCCGTCATCGAAGCCGAACTGCAGCGTGAACTGCCGTTTCTTGCCACGTCCCGCATACTGGGCGACGCGGTAGCAGCGGGACTCGGTCGCGAAGAAGCCCATCAGCTGATCAAAGGCCATGCTGTGGAAGCAATGTTGGCGCGCCGTACAGGCACCAGCGGGCCAGGTTTCGTTGAACGCATAGCTGCAGACGAGCGAATACCGCTGAACTCCGCGGCGATCCAGAACTGCTTGGCTGATATCGGCGACTTTGCGGGTACTGCTGTGAGTCAGGTAGAGCGCGTTGTGGCCCGCGCCAATGAGGTAATTTCCGAGAATCCACAAGCAGCTATTGCACGCGCCGAAATACGGGTCTGATAGAGCATTCACTCGGTGGGCTATGCGCTCAGTTAGCTCTATGCAGAACGGGAGACCCCGGCACGCTTGAGAATGGCAGCGGGAACTCCAACTGCACGCCAAGCTGAGTAGCTGATTCCGTTGCTTTCGCCGTAGGCGCTTGCGACATCGACAAATTCGTCTTCAAGAGCCGAAATGTCGACGGTTGTCTCGGCGGCCTCAATCTTGGCTGCAAGATCCATCTTCTCTTGAGTGAGATGCAAGCGTTGCATTGGTTTTGCGTCACCGATTTCGTTGTCGATTTCGTTAATTCGCGCACGCATGGTTTCTGGTGTCCGTCTGCGCCCACGCTTTGGACGGTGCGACTCCAATGCTTCAAGGTAGTTACGGACCGCACGGCCACGGGCTCTGCCTACCGATAGCGCTTCTCGATGTTCGTCGGACATTTCTCTTTTGGGCATTTGGTTCTCCAATTTCTGGCATACGTTTGAGTGAAACCTGCTAATAGACGCTATCTGTTTCTTCTTCTATTGGTCAATGCGGTTGGATCGTCGATTTCACCGAACCGCTCGATTGAGGTATCAGTCGCGTCACTGAATAACGTTCTCAGCGTGCAGAACGCTCCAACCGCCGCCTATTCCATCACCCTCAAGATCTCGCTTGACAATGTTCCCGGCACGCTCGGTCGCTTCGCAGCCGCGGTTGGGGATGTTGGGGGGAACATCGCCGGTATTCCCGGCTTTGAAGCGAAAGGTCCCACCGTGGTGCGGGACATAGACGTTCATTGTCGTTCCGAAGCGCACGCCGCGCAGTTAGCGGCCGCGGTCGACGCGCTCGAAGGTGTGATGGTGCTCGACTGGTGGGACCGAACCTATGCCCTCCATGAAGGTGGCAAAATTGAGGTGCTTCCGCTTTGTTCGGTTGGCGATGCGGATGACCTGTCCATGTCATACACACCCGGTGTTGCACGGGTCTGCCTGAGCATTCGCGACGACCAATCACTAGCGCACCGATACACCATCAAGAAGAACACTGTGGCGATAGTCAGTGACGGCAGCGCGGTTCTCGGGCTCGGCAATATTGGCGCCCATGCGGCGATGCCGGTGATGGAGGGCAAGGCCCTGCTGTTCAAGGAATTCGGGGGGATCGACGGCTTCCCGATTTGTTTGGACACCCAAGACACAGAAGAGATCATCGAGACGGTGATGCACATCGCTCCAACGTTCGGGGGGATCAACCTTGAAGACATCGCCGCGCCGGCCTGCTTCGAGATCGAGGAGCGCCTTAAGGCGGCTCTTCCGATACCGGTCTTTCATGATGACCAGCACGGCACGGCCATCGTTGCTTTGGCTGCTCTTACCAACGCGCTGAAGCTGGTCGACAAGAAAATCGGAGATATTTCGGTGGTTGTCTCTGGAATGGGTGCGGCGGGAGTGGCTGTGGGCAAGATTCTGCTGGACGCGGGGGTTGGCGAAGTCATAGGTGTTGATCGAATGGGAGCGGTACGTGAGGGTCGCGACCATCAAAATACGGTCAAGGAACGCTTTGCCGCGATAACCAACCGTGACCGCAAAGCGGGCACGCTGCCAGAAGTGCTGGTGGGAGCGGATGTGTTCGTGGGTGTGTCGGCACCGGACCTAATCGATGCTTCAAACCTTCGCAAGATGGCTCGTGACCCGATCGTTTTCGCTATGGCCAACCCAGATCCAGAAATCCGTCCTGAAGCAGCCGACGGTATCGCTGCTGTCATGGCTACGGGCCGCTCCGACTTCCCTAACCAGATAAACAATGTGTTGGCATTTCCGGGGATTTTCAGAGGAACCCTCGATGTTTGCGCGCATAGCGTGACCGAGAATATGAAGGTGAGTGCGGCCGCTGCAATAGCTGCTTGCGTGCCTGAATCGGAGCTCCGCCCCGATTTTGTGGTGCCGTCGGTCTTTGATCGTTCCGTCGCTCCGATGGTGGCCAAAGCGGTCGCCGAAGCAGCCGAGCGTGATGGTGTCGTTCGTAGCGGGCCCGGCGCCTCTGGAAGCTGAAGCCGATTGGAGTCTGAATCGATGTTTGAACACCTGTTGTCACCGGTCTCCGTCGGACCGATGGAGTTGCGAAATCGGATGGTCATGGCCCCGATGGGTGTCGAGATTGTTGGCGATGACGGATTCGCCAACGACCAAATCACCGCCTACTACGAGGAGCGGGCTCGTGGCGGAGTTGGGTTGATCATCACTGAGGTGTGCGCCATGGCGTACCCCCGGGGAGCCAACTCCGTGCACCAACTCGGGTTGTCAGATGATCGCTATATTCCGGCTCTGCGTCGACTCACCGATCAGGTGCACCGCCACGGTGCCAAGATCGCGGTCCAACTCGTGCACCACGGCAAGGTCTCCCGAGTCGACATCAAAGAGGGACGTCCTGTTCTTGTGCCGTCGATTCCCCAGTGGCACGGGTCGCTCGACATGATCAACGACCTGACTCCTGAGGAATTGGGGTTGATGGCCGCGGCCAATGGTGGAGGGAGACCGAATTACCACGAGATGACGGCGGCTGACATAGTCGCGGTGACCGACGAATTTGCCGCTGCTGCCAGGCGCGCGCAACAAGCCGGATTCGACGGCGTCGAGATCCATGGTGCGCACGGTTATCTGATCTCTGGGTTCCTCTCGGGGCAGTGGAACCACCGAACCGATGAGTACGGCGGAGATGTCCGCAGTCGATCACGGCTGCTGTGTGAGGTTATTGCCGCTGCCAAAGCTGCTACCGACGACAATTTCGCGGTCTGGTGCCGCCTCGATGCTCTGGAATATCGCACACCGGACGGCATTGTCTTCACAGACACCGAAGTAACCGCGCAACTCGCCCAAGAGGCCGGAGCTGATGCGATTCACCTCAGCGCTTATGGCGACCAGACTTCCGGTCCGGCTTTCACCGAAGGGACCCTGCCTCACCGTGAAGCAACCCATGCGGCGCTGTCGGGCAGATTGAAGAGCAAGCTCGACGTACCAATCATCGCGGTTGGCCGGATCCGGCCAGAAACCGGCGATGAGATGATCGCTCACAACAAAGCTGATCTGATCGCTATGGGTCGTCAGATGCTCGCCGACCCCGAAACGGCGTTGAAAGTCGCGGAGCAGCGCCCTGCAGACATCCGTCCGTGCATCAACTGCTATGTCTGCGTGGCTCAGCCGTTCTTTGATAGACGGGTGCGCTGCGCTGTCAACCCGGTGCTGGCCCACGAAGTCGAGTTGCGCGACATTGAACGCACGACCGCTTCGGCGCCGAAGTCGGTGCTTATTGTCGGCGGGGGACCAGCGGGTATGGAGGCGGCTCGGGTTGCAGCCACACGGGGACACACGGTCACGATTTTCGAGGCAAGCCCACAACTCGGCGGTGCACTGAGATTCGGCGCGCTGGTCTATGAACCGAATCTTCGGCTCTTGAAGTGGTTGACCAGGCAGATGGAAACGCTTGATATTGATGTGCGGCTGAGCACGCCGGCGACTGTCGAGGCAGTCCAAGCGCTCGGGCCGGACAGCTTGATTGTGGCCACGGGAGCTTCGCGTGTCCGACCGGACATTCCCGGCATCGACTTGGACCACGTGCTTGATGGCGACGACCTGCGGGCCATGCTGACTGATCCATCCGCTGGCGCTTCACGGAAGCTCTCGTTGACTGGGAGAATTGCGGTTGCTGCGGGTAAGCGACTCGGGTTGACAGACGATCCGGAACGGTTGGCCTCTTTGACGCATCACTACATGCCGATCGGTAAGCGGGTCACGATCCTGGGAGGCGGCCTCGTCGGTATTGAACTCGCCGAGTTTTTGGTGGACCGCGGCCGCACGGTGACGGTGCTGGACGCTGCGGCGACGTTGGCCACCGAGATGGCCCACCCGCGGCGTTGGCGTGTTCTGACTGATCTGCGTTCCCACGGTGCCGAGTTGCTGAGCAACGCCGATGTGTTGGAGGTGACTCCTACGCAGGTGCGCTACCGCCACAACGACAGTGACCATGCCGTTGACGCCGATTGTGTGGTGATCGCGTCCGGCCTCACCGGTGATGAGTCGGTCGCCCAACAACTGCGCGCTGCGGGCCTGGACCCTGTGGCGATCGGAGATTGCACCGGGGTCGGTTATCTCGAAGGGGCCATGAGCGAAGGTTTCCACGCCGGTTGCTCCGTTGGCTGAGCAAGGGGTCGGCTGAGCAAGGGGGTTGGCTGAACAACAGTGGGCAGACGCTAGCGACCCGGCAGAGTATGCCGGGCCGCTGGTGGTGGTCGGGACCGGCGTCGATCCGGTGACCTACCGCTTTTCAGGCGGCCGCTCTGCCAACTGAGCTACCCGACCCCACAGCATCCTCGAAAGGATGCGTGGCGGTCCTGACGGGATTTGAACCCGCGGCCTCCACCTTGACAGGGTGGCGATCACTCCAAACTGATCTACAGGACCCTTCGCTCGGACATGCCGTGCGAACCTGGAACGGTATGCCACGCCGCCGATATTCACAACCTGTTTTAACCCTCAGGGATTCGCGGGCTTGCCCCCAATGCACCGACACCTTGAGTCGGGGCGCTTCGGTCAGATAATACGGTCGGCTCTGAGCGCGCCCAGCTCGGTGCTGGACAGACCAAGCACGCTCGACAGCACTTCGTCGGTGTGCTCGCCGAGGCGGGGCGCACCCGTGGGGCTGGGAGGTGTTGATCCCAGCATCCGGGGGAAGGGTGCCTGCTGGCGGACCGGTCCGATGATCGGGTCCTCAACCGTGCAGATGTCGTTTCTGGCCAGAACGTGCTCGTCTGCGGCGAGGTCGGCCACATCGTAGATCTTGCCAGCGGGCACGTCGCAGGCGACGCAGCGCTTCTCTATCTCGTCTGCGTCTGCGGCTGAAACCCATTCGGCAACCACTGCGTTGATCTCGGCCCTGTTGTGAGCGCGGGCGGCAGCTGTGGCGAAACGTTCGTCGTCGACCAACTCAGGCCGGTCCATTGCCTGGCAAAGCCGTTCGAAAAAGGTCTGACTGCCGCCGACGATGTACACGTAGCGCTGGTCGCGGCTGGGGTAGTTGCCGATCGGCGCGGCGATGTCGAGGCTGTCGGCTGAACGGTTGCGGACCATGCCCAGCCGGTCGTAAGCGGCGATCGTCCACTCCATGATGCGCAGGATTGAGCCGTACATGTACACGTCGATCACCCCGCCGGTTCCGGTTCCGCGGGCGTCACGGTCATAGAGCAAGCTGGTGACCGCCTGAGCCGCGAACACGCCAGTCAAGTAACCGGCGATGTTCACTCCGGGCCTTGCCGGAGGCCGATCCGGATCGCCGGTGAGGTGCATGAGCCCGCTGAAGGCCAGTGCGTTTCCGTTGAGGCCCGGCCGTAGCGATTTGGGGCCGTCCTGGCCGAATACACTGAATCGGGCTGTCACCAGGCGCGGCGGAAGGCGGGACGGGTCGATGTCCCATTTTTCGAGGGTACCAGGGCGGAAACTCTCGCACACAACGTCGCTGGAGGCTGCCAGGGAACGGAAGATCTCCTGGCCCTCGGGTCGGTGCAGGTCGATCGTGACCGATTTGCGGCCGCGGCCCTCCACCGACCAGTAGAGGGAGTACAGGTCACCGTCGTCGTCGACGTAGGGGCCGAGTTCGCGCAGCCTGTCGCCTCGCCCGGGCTCCTCGATCTTGATGACTTCGGCACCCTGCTCGCCCAGGATCGCCGCGCAGAAGGGAGCCGACACCCGCGATCCCAGGTCGATCACTCGCAGTCCTTCCAGGGGGCGTCTCATTGCCGTCTCCGATCCACGGCAGGTGACGTTACCCGACCAAGGAGCGCTTCAACCAGACGCTCTAGAGCCGATGGGAACCGCGCATGACTCCACGTGGACATCAGGTTCAGATCACCTTGCGCTCTCTCAGGGCAGCGATCTCGATGCCCGAGAGTCCCAGCAGGCTCGAGAACACCTCGTCGGTGTGTTCCCCCAACCGCGGCGCGCCCTCCGGGACCGGAAGCCGACTGTCGTCGAAAAGGGGGTAGGGGGCCTGCTGGCGAACCGGTCCGATGACGGGATCATCGACGGTGCATACATCTCCTTGGGCGAGTACGTGGTCGTCGGCAACCACGTCCGACACGTCGTAGACGACGCCGACGGGCACGCCGTGGCGAAGGCACCGCTCCTCGATGGTGGTCGCGTCCAGCCCGGACGCCCACTCAGCGATGGTCTGGTTGACAACCACCCGGTTGCGCCGTCGCGCCCCCGGTGTGGTGAAGCGCTCGTCGGTCGCCAACTCGGGCCGGTCCATCGCCTTACAGAGGGCGTCGAACACTTCCTGGCGCACAGCCACGATGCACACATACCGGCCGTCCCGGCTGGCGAAGTTGTCGAGCGGTGCAGCCTGGTCTGAGTGATTGCCGGTGCGTTGGCGCACGGTGCCCAACTGGTCGTAGGCGGCGATCGTCCACTCCATGATCCGCAGCACCGATCCATAAAGGTAGGCGTCTACCACGCCCCCGGTTCCGGTGCCCTTGGCGTCGCGCTCGTAGAGCAGGCTCGTCACGGCCTGAGCCGCGAATACCCCGGTCAGGTAGTCGGAAACGGGAAGGCCCGGCCGTACCGGGGGCTGCTCGGGGTGCCCGGTGAGGTGCGTCAGCCCAGCGAACGCGGCGGCGTTGTGGTCGAAACCGGTGTGCAGAGACTTGGGTCCCTGTTGGCCGTACAAACTGATGCGGGCTGTGACCAGTCTCGGGTCGAGCCGTGGCGGGTCGATATTCCAGCGCTCCAATGTGCCGGGTCGGAAGTTTTCACACACCACGTCCGATACCGAAGCCAGACGCCGGAACAGATCCTGGCCCTCAGGGTCTCGAAGGTTGATCGTCACCGACTTGCGCCCCCGGCCTTCCACCGACCAGTAGAGGGAGTAGGGGTTGTCGTCGTCATCAGTGGTGAAGGGCCCGTTCACGCGGGTTTTGTCGCCGAGATCGGGGTCTTCGATCTTCAGCACCTCGGCACCCTGTTCGCCGAGGATCCCCGCACAGAACGGGGCCGCGATCCGGGTGCCCACATCCAAGACGCTGATCCCGCTCAGAGGCTGCCTCACTGAGTCACTCGGCGTCGATCTGAGGGAATGCGGCAACGCTCATGCGCGCACCCTAGATCACCCAGTTCCCCCGGCCAAGCCGTTCCCCGGCCGTCCAGCCGCGCCATCGATCGCAACCCGGGTCTTTTTCTTGGTCCATTGACTCGCAGCACCGCTGCCAACGATTGAACCTTCAGGGACCCGATGAGTCGATGAGGGACCAAAACGTCATGATTTGCCAAATGTCATAATCTGTCATATAATGACGACATGGTGGCACCGTCTCACTGCGTCAGGCAACCTGAAATGGGTCTTCGCGAATACAAGCGTGATCGAACAAGGCGAGCGCTTCGGGAGACCGCGGTGCGATTGTTCGCCGAGAACGGCTACCACGAGACGACGGTCGACGAGATCGCTGGTGCTGTAGAAGTCTCGCCCCGAACCTTTTATCGCTATTTCCCCACCAAGGAAGAGGTGCTGTTCGATGTGTCAACTGACATGAGGGCGACGGTGGCCGAAGCGCTCGGCAACAACGAGCCCGCGCAATCCCTGGCCGACGTCATCACCTCGACGGTGGTCCAAGTCGCGGCCACCTATGACGGCCAATCCCAACTGTTCCAGCAGTTAGCGCGGATCATGAAGGCTTCGCCCGAGCTTCGGTCTGCCGGGCTGGAAGACCTCCACCGCTGGGAGGCGGTGTACGTGCCGATGATCGCCCGACATCTGACCAACATCCCGGCAACTGACGCGACCATCGGCGTTCTCGCTGGTGCTGTTGTCGCAGCCCAGCGAATCGCCCACGACCGCTGGATGGCAAGCGGTCAGCACCAGGACATGGCATCACATGTCAAAGAGTCACTCGCGGTCTTGGAGCCACTCTTCGCCGCCATCGAAACCGATTCACACTAAGGAGACTGCGATGAGCAAGACGATGAGTGAACGCTACCCGGGGTGGGCCGTGGTAACTGGCGCCTCGAGCGGGATTGGCCAAGCCTTCGCCCTTCGCCTCGCCGCCGAGGGGATGGACGTCGCGCTAGTCGCCCGTTCTGGCGATCGCCTCTCTGAACTCTCTCGAGAGCTGACCGAACAGCATCAGGTTTCGGCAATAGCAATCGCGGTCGATCTCGCGAGGCCCGATGCCGCCCAACAGATCTCAGAGAAAATGGACTCACTTGATGCAGAAGTAAGCGTGCTGATCAACAACGCAGGCTTCGGATCGCTTGGACCCTTCCACGAAGCCGATCCCAATCGCATGATCGAGATGGTGGATGTGAACTGCCGAGCCGTCGTTGATCTGGCATCTCGCTTCTTGCCGCCGATGGTGCAGCGAGGCAACGGCGCCATGATCGCAACCGCCAGTATGGGCGCCTACATGGCTGTTCCCGACTCAGCCGTCTACGCCGCCAGCAAGTCCTTCGACCTCATTTTCAGTGAATCACTATGGGCTGAGTTGCGGCCCCATGGCGTCGACGTCCTCGGACTCTCACCAGGCGCTACATCTACAAACTTCCGACTGGTGTCTGGCATCACTGGTGACCCCAGTCTCGGCGGCCGCAACACTGCCAATGAGGTCGTCGCGTTTGCTTTGGCAAAATTGGGCCAGACACCTTCGGCCGTTCCGAATTGGCGCAACCGACTTCCGCTCATGCTCAATCGACTGTTGCCGCGCCGCACGGTCATCTCCATGGCCCATCGAGTCAACACCCGCCGCCAAAGCCGATGACGCTTCCGCACGGCATCGGACTCGGCTTTCGCTTCGACCATCTGACCGTCGGCGAAACGCTTGACCTGGCCAGGCAAAGCGAGCAACTCGGCTACCGAGCAATCTGGTTGACCGATTCCTTCGGCAGAGACCCCCTCATCCATGCCGGCCAACTGCTCGGCGCAACCAGCTCGCTCACGGTGGGCACGGCGGTGCTCAACATCCACCTCAGAACACCTGAGTCTGTGGCCAGCGCCGCCAACACACTCGCCGACCAATCCGACGGGCGTTTCCTGCTCGGAATCGGCATGTCGCACCCCGAGTTGATCGAACAAGCCCTCAAGAGGACCTATGCCTCACCAGTCGAGACCATGATCCAGTATCTCGCCGCCATCCGGGCAACCCTTTGGCTCGGTCCAACAATCACGGACACGCCACCTGTGGTGCTCGGTGCGCTTGGTCCCAAGATGCTGAGAGCCGCAGGAGACCACTTCGCTGGCGCTATTCCAGTTCAGATCCCGCCCAGCCTCACTCAGAGGGCCCGGGAAGCCATCGGTTCACAAGCCTGGCTCGGTGTCAAGCAGTACGCCTGCCTTACCCAGAACCACGCGGCCGGTCTGGCTGCGGCCCGTGCTCGCCTGGCTAGCTCGCTGGGCATGCGCAACTACCAGCGGCTCTTCCGCTCTGCCGGCTTCACCGACGACGACCTTGCCAACGGAGGCAGCGACGAGTTGCGCGACGCCGTAGTTGCCATCGGATCAAGCGCCGCCATTGCCGAGCGGATCGGCGAGCACTTCGAGGCAGGAGCCGACCACGTGGTGATCGAGCCCATCCAAGTCAAAGAATCACATCTCATAGATGTGAAGGCATTCGAACCGATCGCTTCTGCCGCCCGCCACATCTCGCAATAGGAACCCGGATGTTGATTGCACGCTCATGATGTCGACCAAGGAGTCGCGCCTGGCGTGCATTGAGGCCGTAAGCGGATTTGCGGGGTGCAGGGACGCCGCCCAACCGCTTGGCCTGCACTTCGAGGGGCCGGCGATTTCGCGAAACCACGTGGGAGCCCACGACCCTGCGCTCCTGATGTCGCCGCCGATGCTGAAAGATGAGATACAGGAGTGGTGGCGTCGAGAGTGGTTGCGCTGGTCACGCTTACTCCGGAAGTTGGATGATGGCTTCCGTCCGGTGTCGCGCGGCACCGGGCGATGGGACGCAGCGGCGGAGTGCCTTGCTATTGGCTTGTCTTAGAGTAGGTTCAGATGATCTCACGTTACTTCCCGGTCAACGTCCCATGACATCACCTTCTCCCACAATCTATGACGTTGCCCGTGCCGCAGGCGTCAGCATCTCAACGGTCTCGAACGCTCTGAACAGGCCCGACCGCGTCAGCCAAGAGACGAGGGCCCGGATACTCGAATGCATCGACGAGATGGGCTTTGTGCCCAAGTCAGAAGCGACGACCCTGGCGCGAAAGCAGATGCGACGAATAGGCGTGATTGCTCCGTTCACGTCGTACGTGTCGTACATGACAAGGCTGTCAGGAGTGCTTGCCGAAGCGGGGGCTTCCGGCTTCGAGGTAGCAACGTTCGACAGCGAGTCCGCCGCTACTTCCACAACGCCGATTCTCGACACCCTCCCCATCAAGGGCCAAGTGGACGGTCTCATTGTCATGGGTTTCGAGATCGATGCGGCTGTCGAAATCCGCCTGGAGGATCGCGAGGTTCCCATGGTGGTCGTCGACGCAGCCAGCACCCGCTTCCCCATAGTGACATGTGACGACGAGGAGTCCGGTCGGATCGGGGCGGCGCACCTGCTGGATCTGGGACACCGCTCGTTCGGCTACGTCCGAGAAAGACAACTCGGTACCTACGACTCGCAGGCCGACCGCAGGCTGTCCGGGTTTACCGCCGAGATAGGAGCAATACCGGGCACCCAACTTCAAATCGCCGAATCCGACCCGTCCTTCGAGTCAGCCCGCAAGGCCGCCCGCGAACTCATCGACTCGGACAGCCGCCCTTCGGCCATCATGGCCCACTACGACGAACTAGCAGTAGGCGTGCTCAAGGCAGCCGCCGACCTAGGGGTAAGGGTCCCCGACGAACTCTCCGTGGTCGGAGTGGACGATGGACCGGTTGCCGAGGCCACCAACCTCACCACCGTCCGCCAACCCTTCAAAGAGTCCGGTGTCGCGGCCGTGAGGCTATTGCTGTCGCAACTCGGGCGACCGACAACCGAGCGCACGGTCACCTACCTCGACCTCCGCGTTGTTGAACGAGCCACGACCGCGCCTGTGCAGTTAGGCGACAAAACGGAACGCGGGCGCCCCTAGCCCAGTTGCTCGGCGCCTTGCGGGGCCTTGGAGCAATCGGCGCGCTCAATAAGAGTGACAACAAGCGAGCCGAAGCGCCTCTTTCTTATGTGGAAATACGCGATGACCGCGCCGATCCTCGCGCCAGAGGTGATGCCGGTGCCCGCGACAAGCTTTGTTCAGAGGCAACAGTGCAGAGTTAGCAAACTACTTTTATAAAAGCACTTGACTTCTATTGGCTTCGCAGCAAGAATGGGCATTCCATACATCGACAGCGGGCAAATCTGCACGCGCAAGGGGGAGGTCAAGATGCGTTTGCACTTGATGAGATCGCGATCAATGGCAGGCTGGGCCGCTAGGGCACTTGCTGCCTGCGGTAATGGTGTCAGCCATTTGGTCCGCAGCATGGAATGGAGTAGGACCGCTGTGTCGCAAGCTCCAGCTACCGAAAGAAACCCGGGGCCTAGATTGTGGCGACGAGCGAGCATCATGATGATCGCCGGTGCGGCGCTCATAGCGGCATCGTGCAGCCCTGGCAGCAGCACGACGAGCGAGCCTTCCGATGAGCCAGCCGAGTCCGCTGCGACGAGCGAACCTTCCGATGAGCCAGCCGAAACCGAAGCGACGAGCGAGCCTTCGTCCGAGACCGCCGAGACCGCCGAGCCCCAGCAGGCGAGGCCGGAGCTGACATCGGAACCGGTTACGCTCAGGGTCCTCATGCAATCTGGTGGGGCGGAATTCGACCTTCTCCAGTACCTTGGCGATGAGTTCTCTCGGCAGTTCCCGAATGTGACCTTCGAGTACCAGAAGGACTCCTTCGACAACTTGCTCATCAATGGCCCCAGGCTTCTTGCTTCGGACAATCCACCGGATGTGATCCTTCTCCCGCAACTTGCCGATCCAGCGAAAGATGGTCTGATTCACAGCCTTGACGGGTACTTTGAGCAATTCGGATGGGACTCCTTTTCAGAGTCACAGCTGGCCCAGAATCGGCTGAGCGATGAGGGTGTACGTGGATCGGGGACTCTCTATGGAGTAGGAGCCGGCTATTCGATCACCGGGGTGATGTACAACAGGGAGTTGGCAGAGCAAATCGGATTCGACTCGCCGCCAGCGACGCTCGATGAGTTTGAGGCGCTACTGGCAGGTGCAAAGGAGAACGGCATTCTGCCGATCATCACGTTGAATCCGGCTACATTTGCCCATCAGTACATCCACAACCAGTACGTCGATCCAGCCGAGACTTCCGACTTTATTTTCCAGGCGCCTGGGGCCACGATCGACACGCCCGAGGCGGTTGCAGCCGCCGAGCGATTCGAGCGCTGGATATCAGAGGGCTATTTCAACGATGATGCAAACAGCTTGGACTACGGGGGCTTTATGTCGAGGTTCATCGACGGTGAGGGCCTCTTCATGTTCAACGGTAGCTGGGCTGCTGCAACTTTGGATGAATCAATGGGCGGCAACGCGGGGTTCTTCCTTATGCCACCGCTTGTCGAGGGCAACCCGCCAGTTGCAATGGGAGCGTCGCTCACGATCGTGATTCCGCTCAGGGCAAGCCAGCCCGACGAGGCGGCGTTTTTCTTCGATTGGATTCACACTGATCAAGCTGCGAGGCAGATAATCGCTGACACGAGCGGCACGTCACCGGGTGGGCCACCGGACTTGCCGGTACCCGAAAGCGAGCCCGGGTCCCTAGTGGGGCAGATGCAGGAGGAGGCGGCGTATCTGGCTGCGAATGGAGTAATCGTTGACTACCTGGGCAATGCGACCTCCGGATTCTTCACTAATACCCTTATTCCCGAGGTTCAGCGCCTCGTGGGCGGTCAGACGAATCCAAGTGACTTCGTCCGTGCGTTGCAGGAGGGCTACGAGGCGTCGCTAGATCAGTGAGCGTAACCCCTCCCGCTCTACTGGAAGTCAGTTCGCCGCGGTCCTATCATCGCGGCGAACTGACTCACGTACCCCATACTGCGATGAACGACAGCGATGCAGGTAACGCACCTGTTCGGAAACTGGCCATTCGACACCGAGGCTGGATATTCGTGTTGCCGGCGTTTGCGATGTACGCGGCATTCGTCCTCTGGCCACTGATCGTCTCCGTCAATTACTCGTTTTATGACTGGAACGGCATCACAGAGTCCCGATGGGTCGGACTTGAAAACTATGAGCGGATTCTGACCGATGCAGATCAGCTGAACCCAATCTTCAACTCAATCAAGCTCCTAGCGTTCTTCACAATTGTACCGGTCGCAGTCGGGTTGTTGTCAGCCTCAATACTGAACGACTTGCGGAGTCGCTTCCTTGGTGCCTACCGCACATCGCTCTTCCTGCCTCAGGTAATCCCACTGGTCGCATCGGGGATTCTCTGGGCGTGGATCTACTCCCTGAACGGCATCCTCAACCAAGGGTTGTCATGGATCGGCCTTGGCTCTTGGACGCGTCCCTGGCTCGGCGATTTCGATCTGGCGCTTCCTGCGGTCGGCGTGGTGGGAGCGTGGGTTCTCACCGGTTTCTGCACGCTGCTGTTGGCATCGGGAATCTCCAAGATCGACCGGAACCTCTATGACGCTGCGAGAGTTGACGGAGCTGGAAGAATCCGGGAGTTCTTTGCGGTAACGCTGCCGGGTGTTCGCAGAGAGATCGGGGTTTGCGTCATCGTTACGATGATCGGCGCTTTAGCGAGCTTCGACATCGTCTTCATCACGACGCGCGGAGGCCCGGGCCGGGAGACGCTTGTCCCCGGAGTTCACATCTTTCGGGCCGCATTCGTGGAGAGGGAGATCGGCGCGGCCTCCGCCATGGCAGTGATCCTCATGCTCCTCATCTGGACTCTCATTCTGCCAATCCAAAGGTACTTTCAACGGGACTTGACGAAGTAGCGATGTCCCGTTCGCAGCTGCTCCCGAGGCTCGTCATGGCGGTGCTCCTCCTGTTCACCCTGGTGCCGTTCGTGACACTGCTCTCAGCAGCGCTGCAGCCGGTCGGGTCGAGGCCCAGGGGCTTCGAGTGGCCTACGAACCCGCAGTGGGGAAACTTCGCTGAGGCCTATCAGGTAGCCGATGTCACTCCTCTGCTGGTGTCGAGCATCTTGATCGTCGTCGGCGTAGTCCCGATCTCGCTGCTGATAGCAGCACTGGCAGGCTACGGCCTAGCGTCGCTGTCGATCCCCGGCGAACGTTGGATTTTGCTCCTATTCATTGCAGGGCTGACGATCCCGTTCGAGTCGCTGATAACTCCTCTCTACTACCAGATGAGGTCGCTAGGAGTACTGAATACAAGGTGGGCAGTGATCTTGGCGCTGATCGGCCTCTTCATGCCGTTTGGCGTCTTCTGGATGCGCTCCCACTTCGTGTCCATCCCGTCCGAGATCAGCGAGGCGGCCGAGATCGATGGCGCGGGCCCCTGGCAGGCGTTCTGGCGAATCCACCTGCCGCTCTCCCGCCCCGCAGTCGCATCACTCGGGATCCTGCTGTTCCTTTGGACGTGGAACCAGTTCATCCTCGCCCTCGTCTTGATTGAGGATCCGTCCATGCGCACTGTCGCCGGAGCGCTGGGGGCATTCCAAAGCCAGTATCAGACAAATACCGTTCTGCTAGCAGCCGGGTCGGTGCTGATAATGGCGCCGTCGATCGCCGTCTTCTTGATCTTCCAGAGGCAGTTCTCCAAGGCGCTACTCGAAGGTGCGGTGAAGGGCTGATGAGGAGGACGACATGAAGGGATCCGCTTCGTCGTCGCAGAGCCACGACGTCACTGGACGGTTGCCGCAACCGCTAGCACGGCAGGACGCTGTGGATCCTCAGGCCATTGGCCGATACACCAACGTCGGCTTCCTCCCGCTATTCCAACGGTTCCCGCTCACCGAAAAGACGAAACTCACCGTGCTGGCGGAGATGATGTCCCTTTCAATTGCCAAGACCTCAGCGATCATGGACTCCCTGTCTTCGGAAGCGAACGCAAACGTTGCTGACCTGCTGAGCGACGCGGACGTGATCGAGGCGCTGCCTCTGCTTCCCTTCAAACACGACGCGCGGATCGTTACGGTGGGCGATTCGATCACATCCGATCGGCTCGGATGGGCCGAGATGATGTCCCTCCTAGCGGAGGAGATTCCCCAGCCTCGCTTCACGGTGGTCAATATGGGAGTTGGAGCCCAAACGAGCTCAGACGTGATCAGCCAGATGGACGTCTACGCGGACTGGCAGCCGGACTGGGTCTTGATGATGGTTGGCACCAATGACTGTCGGTTCCATACCGAACAGACGAGCGCGACGATGCTGTCCAGTTCAGAGACGGCGCGGAACCTGCTTCTGATCCGCCAGCTCATCGAGAACGAGTTGGGGGCACGACTGGTGGTGGTCACACCACCACCAGTCGTCAGGCCCGGCGTGGTGGATGGTGCGGGAGCGAGGGCTGTGGGCTGGCGCGATGGCGACGACGCTTCAATGGCCGAGTTCATACGGTCCGAGTTCGCAAGCCACATTGATGTGCACAGCGTCCTCAGCGACGGCACCGCTGACGAACTCTTCGAAGAGGACGGGATCCACCCGAATGCGCTAGGGCAAAAACTCATCCTGCGGACGATCCTGCTCAATCTTCCCTCAATCGGCTCGTGACACCGCCCTAGCAGCAGATGACTCAGAGGCAAGTCCGCAGGGTCCACCTGGCTGCGCCTTTGGGTGCGATCAATGACCCGAACGGAATGTGGGCAGACACGGGCGGTCGCGTCCACGTTGTCTATCAGCACAACCCTGCCGGTGAGAGCCCCCTCTCTGCCGGGACTGGCAGTGGCCCGAAGCATTGGGGCCACGCCTGGTCGGACGACATGGTCGCGTGGACGCATGGCGCGAGTGTCATCGCGCCGACGCCGGGATGGCATGATTGCGACGGGGCGTGGTCCGGCTCGATTGTGGTGGAAGACGCGCACATCCAAGCGTTCTACACCGGCGTCAGACGCCGGGGCGATAATTGGTTGGAGTCGGTGTGCAGTGCCACGATCGATGGTGCTGCGACGGTCGACAGCTCTGCCGGCGACGCCAAGCGGTTGCTGATCGCCGCTGGGGACGCTGGCAACGGCAACAATTTCCGAGATCCATACGTGGCCGTTCATGATGGAAAAGCCATCATGGTCGTCGGCGGCGGAACGGCCGAAGGCGGTCGTCTCATGGCCTATTGCAGCACCAATTTGGTTGACTGGAAGCCCCAAGGGGTGTTCTTCGACGCGTCGCGTGCCTCCTCCCTCCTTCCGCGCGACCTGACAGAGGCGGTGTGGGAGTGTCCTCAGCTGTTGATGCTCGATAACGCCGAGGTCCTCATCTTCTCGGTTGACAGAGAACCGCGACCTGTGGTCTACCTCGTTGGCTCCGCGGATCCTGAGCACGGCTTCAGCGCCGAGAATTGGGGTTACGTCGATTGTGCCTTCGGTTCATATGCCACGCATGCCGCCGAACTCGGCGACGAAGGCCCATGTTCTATCAGCTGGGTGAGAGGCCCTTCGCTGTCGACGCGAAGATCGATCGACCGGGGCCACCTGACGATGATTCGCCGGTTGGAGCTCGACGACCAGCGTCGGCTGCTGGCTCGTTTCGCTCGCTCTCCACGCCAAGTGGCGACGGCGGTGGGCATGCAGCCCCGCCGCTTCGAGGGCGACATCAGCTTCAACGGGATGAAGACGGCTCTCCTCGAAGCGAGACTCAGGACTGATCACGAGCCGACCGGCACGAGGCTCGCAGAACTCAGAATCGGGTCTCCGCTCGAGTGGATTCGGATCACTATCGACCTCCGACACCGTCAAGCCGCTCTTCGAACACCGCACCACGAGATGACCCTCGATGTGCAGTCTCCGGAGGTCGAGCTGGAGGTCGTGTGGGACGCGCCCATCGTGGAGGTCATCGCGGGCGGCAACTCCTTGACGCACCACTTCTTGGCGGACGATGACGACGTGACGCTCTCGCTAGAGATGTCGCCCGGCGTTCATGCAGCCGGCGTGATCGCCGTCGACACCGCAGAGCATGAGTCGCCATGACCGGCCATGACCGGCGCAACGCCACGCTTGAAGAACTCGTCTCGACGACTCTGTCTGGAGCCTCCTCGGTCGACCGGTTCTTGCTCGGGCTTCCGGGACACCTGGTAGCGGCAAGTCCACGCTCGCCGAGTACCTTCACGGTCGCCTCGGCCTCGCCCCGTCAGAGGTTGCCTCACTGAGTCACTCGGCGTCGATCTGAGGGAATGCGGCAACGCTCATGCGCGCACCCTAGATCACCCGATTCCCCCGGCCAAGCCGTTCCCCGGACCCCAGTCGCACCATCGATCGCAACCGCCCCTTCGTCGAACCCCCAATTCTGTCGGGAATAGCCGAATTGGGTTGAACAGCCAACTGCACGGCGTTAGCCTGGGCACCAATCTTCCTCGCCATGCCCTGCTTGCAGGGCGTGGCGGGGGTTTATTTTTTGGTTCGGTAGGGCGGGAACGGTTCTCGCTACGGAAGACCACAAAGGTCGACCGGTGCTAGCCAATTTGGCCGATCGTCGGAAAATACCTTGGCAGCGATTGGTTGACGCGGTATCGTTATTGCGCCCACCCGGCCCCTTGAGGGCCGGGTTTTTTTTGCCCTGAAACAGGGGGCCTTACGCGCAGAAACCCGCCGAAGCGGGCTCCTGCTGGGCCTAGCCCCGCGGCGGAGGCCTAGGTGGTTCACCTTCAGCCTATATCGCCGAAGAATTTTGGGTCGTCTCATATACAGAACTGCACGCCGCACACGACAAGTGGACACGGCAAAAAGGAACTACGGCCGCCTTTGGCGACCGTAGTGTGTGGCGTTCGGTTTTGGCCTAAGCGCCGAAGTTGATTTCACGCTCATTGTATTCATCAATAGAATTTGCACAACGAACCACTCTGTAATTCCTTTGCGCGTTGGTGGCGGTGCGGACATGCTCGTGCTGTGCATTCTGTTGTGGAGTTGATTGCGTCGGTTGATGCTGCGTTCGTTGAGACGGGCCGAGGGCTGGCCGGGTGGGAGGATCCGCATCCTGACCGGAGGCCTTTGGAAGAGGAGTATTCCCGATTGACGAACCCGCAGAAATGGCGGATATTGCGTGCCCGTGCTGAAGCTTGGTTGAAGGCGTTGGATGCCGGGGGTTTGGCCGAGATCGACCCGGACGCCGCTGTGGTGTGGGAGGAGCAACCGAGGGTCGATGTTGTCGGGGTTCAGCGGGCCTCGCCTCTGGGCTCTGGTGCAATCCCGCTCATCTTCGCCTGGACTCGCTTCGATGATGCCACAGGAGTGGTGATCGGCGTCGGCGACCCGACAGTGGTCGTGGAGGTGGTCCCTGACTGCGGGTGCGATGCCTGCGACTCCGGGTCCCAGGACGCCCTCGATGAACTGGACGAATACGTGCTCGGGGTGGTGACAGGCGAATACCGCAGGCTCAGGCGAGGCAAGCGGGGCATCACCGTCTACTCACACGATCGCCAAGGCTGTTCGGGTTTCGGCGGGCCATGGGAGAGCCTCGGGAGGTTTGTACCAGGCCGGTATGAGCTGATCAACCGCATGCGGGCCTTCCGCCTACCAAGAGCCATCGCCCGCAGAGCCAGACTCCGCCGCTACAAACAGGTGGAGAAGGTCTTGGCGCGCCCTAACGGTTGGCACGAGGTCAGCGGATCGTCCTGGCTCGACGGTACGTGTGGTGTGACCGCCTCGGAATGCAACTAGCGGTCGGGTTTTCGCAGGTTGATGCCTTCGACAAAGGACTTGATCGGGAACCAGTTGCGGTTGTTTCTTAAGGGGTCGTGGCGCACTTCGTATTTCTGTGTTTTCCAGCGCCCGGTCCGTAGGCCTTCCAATAGTTCAAATCCTTGTCGTCCGCCGGTTCTGCCCATCCAGGTGAAGTTCGTGTCACCTGCGGTGTAGCGGCTATAGATAGCTTGGTCGGAGATTTTGTCATCGGCGTTCTTGCCGCTGCCCTTCCACGGAACTGGTTTGGTGGTTGGCGTTGGTCTCTGAGGTGGCTCTTTGATGGGCTCCTTACTCGGTTCTTCAGTCCTTGATGAAGAAGCCAATTTTGATGAAGCCGTTTGGGACCGGGACGCTGTCGACAGTTCCGAGAAGAAAGACTCAATCGGGAACCAGTTGGGGTTGCTTGGCGAAGGGTTTCGACTGACATCGTATTCCCAGTCCCTCCATTGTCCCGAAATTAGGTCGTGTTTGAGATGTTTGCCGTTCAATCCACTTTGGCGACCCATCGTGAGAAACTCGCGATCTCCTTCTTCCCAACGACTCTTGATCAGTTCACCGCGGCAGTGACCGTCGTTGTTTTGTCCACCGGCGCTTACCTGCGACACCAGACCGGTGTATCGTTCGAGCGCTTCGTCAAGAACACTTATCCAGTAGGCAGGGGCGACATCGCGGAAAGTATCGGCAACTCGTTCCCAGGTCAGAACCCGCGCTTGGGCGATTCGTTCACTTGCGCCAAGCCGAGCCGTAAGTCCAGACGGGAGCAGCGCAACCTGATAGATCTCGGGCCGAGTAGGGATACCGTCCCTCATGACAGATAACAACTCGGCCTGAACCTGCACTTGTTGTTTAATCTTGCTACTCGAAGGCTTAGAGAAGAACCCCGCCAACTTCCAAGCCCGAGGACTCCTGATAACATGACCCGCCAACCGGTGCCAGCAACCCCAAATCCCACATTTACGCGCAGGGCCAAATGTTGTGGATGACGGGATTCGGATAGAAGGGCGGAGTACCCTTCCAAGCCTAAGTAACGGGTTCCGACGGTATTGGCCGGCGGGGAAGGAGTACGCCTGATGTTGAAGATAGTCACAGATGACACCGCGCGCGACGATCTGGCCAGTTCGCTTGATGAGTTGGTGGTTGAGGGGGCGCGACGGATGTTGATGGCCAGCCTCAAGACCGAGGTCGCCGATTATGTCGAACGCCGCCAGGGGTTGGTTGATGAGGCAGGCCTGCGTCTGGTGGTGCGTAACGGCAAAGCTGCGGAGCGGACTTTGGTGACCGGTGCCGGTGCTTTCAAGGTGCGGGCACCACGGGTGAATGACCGCCGGGAAGGTCACCGGTTCTCGTCGTCGATTCTGCCGCGTTATGCGCGTCGGTCTCTCAAGGTTGGTGACGTGTTGCCGGTGTTGTATCCGCGTGGCCTGTCGACGGGGGACTTTGCCCCCGCCTTGGAGGAGTTCTTTGGTTCCGATGCTGGGTTGTCGGCGTCGTCGATCACCCGTCTCCTCGAGACCTGGACCGATGAGTACACGGCGTTCGAGTCTCGGGATCTGTCCGGGTCGGACTTTGTGGTAGACGTCCCAGATCGCTCTCTCGGACACGTCTCCAGGGCGTTGGACCCTTTGGAAAGGCCTACAGTCTCTCGGAGTGGTCACATTGCGGCTGTAAGGCGTGTGCGAGGCCCTGGCGCAGGCGAGGCACGACAACAGTGTTTGAGGGATACTCACGCCATATCTCTGGCTCCAAGTGGCGCAACATGATTGTGTCGACACCCCTTGAAGGGATTCGGATACTGAGTATGGCCGAGCAGTACCCGGGTCCGTACGCAACGATGATACTGGCCGATCTGGGAGCTGATGTCATCCTGATTGAGCGGCCGGAGGGAGGTGATCCGAGCCGGCGCTTCAGTGGACACTTCGAAGCACTTAATCGCAACAAGAAGTCCGTCGCTGTTGATCTGAAAACCCAAGCAGGACGGGATGCCGTTCTTCAGCTCACTGCGACTGCCGACGTTTTCATGGAGGGGTTCCGGCCGGGCGTCGTCGCGCGGCTCGGCCTCGGCCCGAAAGAGTTGCTGGCCGTGTACCCCGAGCTGATCTACGTTTCGATTTCGGGATTCGGCCAGACGGGCCCTCTCAGCCAACGAGCTGGCCACGATCTCACGATCCAGGGCGCAGCAGGGTTGCTTCAGACGCCAGAGGACGACAAGACGCCCCGCATGCCAGCATTACCTCTGGCCGACCTGGCTGCTGGGATGTTCGCAGCGATAGGGACGCTCGCCGCGCTGATTCGGCGACAGCGTACCAAGACCGGCGGCCACGTCGACGTTTCGATGTTCGACGCACTGATTTCGTGGATGGGCACCCGAATCGTGTCTAGCCTCAATGAGCTAGATCCTGCTCCTCACCCACCGGATGATCCTGGCTACGGGATCTTCGCGACCGCTGACGGCGATTTCTTAACGCTTAGCGTCGCGGGCGAAGACCACCTCTGGACGTCGGTTTGCCGAGTGCTCGGTCTCGATGACGAGGCCCAGTTGGTGACTGAAGCCCGGGAAGCCAATTCGGACGAACTGACCTCGAGGCTCCGGCAGAGGATGCTAAAGCATTCTACGTCATGGCTTGCTGAACGCTTTGCATCCAGCGGAGTGCCTTTCGGTCTCGTGAACGACGCAACTGCCCTTGCCGACGATCTTCAGGTTCTCGCACGGGGTCTTGTAGTGAGGGGTACCCATAACGCGGGTGCGGGAGAACTGCGCTATGTCCGCCAGCCGGTTCAGTTCCCGGGATCAGACACACCTGCACTGAACCCAGCCCCATGTCTCGGAAGCCACACGAGAGAGATCCTCTCTGAGGTCGGCGTCGATGTGGACGACCTTCTTGAAGAAGGGGTGATCCGTGAACCCCAGAGGAATACGGATAACTAGCCACATTGGGCAGTCTATTTGGCTTGTTTCGCCGCTGAGATCCGGCCTATGCCTGGTTCCGGTCGCATTGGATTGGAAATGTGCCCGCAGATGCCAGGGGGGGTGTGATCCGCCCTGGGTTTGTTGGAGGCTCGGTTTATTGGATTCCAACTGTTAGTTGGTCGGTCTTGTTGGCATGGTAGGTGTCTTCGAGTTCGGCGGGCGGGATGTCGTCGAGGTATCTGTGTATCCGCTCCTGGTTCCACCAGTGCACCCAGTTGAGGGTGGCGAGTTCGACGTCGTCGATGGTGCGCCACGGTCGGTGGCCGGGGCCCCGGATCAGTTCGGTCTTGTACGAGGCGTTCACCGATTCGGCGAGGGCGTTGTCGTAGCTTTATCCGGCCAATCGTGGTTGGGGTGAAGCGAGGTTCGGTGGGCCTGATCGTCTAGTTGGTTTTGCGGCGGGGTTGGCGGCGTTCGAGGTGGCGGAGTCGTTCTTCGTGGTTTCGGATTCGGTCGGCGAGGGCTTCGAGTCCGGTTCGGAGGTGGGCGATTTGGGTGGCGAGTCCGGTGATGGTGTGGCGGTCGTGGGTGTTGTGGCGGTGTTCTTCGATGATGGCTCGGAGTTGGGGGTTGCGGTAGAGGGTGGTGCGGCTGATGTCGGTGTGTTCGGCGATGGCGGTGAAGGTGATGGCCTCGCCGTTGTTGGCGAGGCGTGCGCAGGCGGTTTCGACGGCTTCGATGTTGGTGGTCATGCGGTGTCGGCGATGAGCGTGTCGAGGCGGTCGAGGAGGCGACGGTGCCGGTCGGCTTCGTCGATCCAGCCGCGTGTTTGGGCGTCGGCGAGGAGTGCTCGGGTGTCGACGCGCTGCGCGGAGAGCACGGCGGCCGATGCGGCGTCGGTGCGGAAGCTGGGGCAGTGCTCGCAGATGTTTGCGTAGGGGCAGGCTCCCTGGGCGGGGGCGCGTAGGCAGTGGCCGCCGGCGAGGCGTGCTTTGATGGCTGGCGCGTCGCGCCAGTCGTCGCCGGAGGTGCAGCCGCTGGCGCGGGCGTCGTTGGCGGTGACGGGGATCGATGTTCGGCCCGTCGGTGTGGGCACGGCGCCGATGCGGCCTTTGGCCAGGTTGAGGGCGCGTTCGTATTCGGCGCGGACGGTGGAGTCGAAGAGGTGCGCGTAGCGCAGGCTCATCTCGGCTGAGACGTGGCCGAGGAGGGCCATGAGCGCCTGCAGCGAGACGCCTGCGTTGACGAGGGCGGTGGCGTAGGTGTGGCGTAGCTGGTGGGGGGTGACGTGACTGATCCCGGCGGTGTTGGCGCTGCGGCCCAGTTCTTTGCGGACCGCGCTCTGCGAGAGCCGTCGGCCGTGGTGGGTGAACAGGAACTGGGTCGGCCGGCCGGTGCGTGGATGGGGCAGCGGCTGGCCGGTGCAGCGGGTGGCGGTGATCCGGTCGATGAGGGTGACGGTCTCGTCGTCGAGGGGGACCATGCGTTCGGTGTCGAGCTTGCCGAGGGGGACCTTGAGCCAGGCTCCGTGTCCGCCGATCTCGTGTACGCAGTCGAGTTCGAGGTCGAGAAGCTCGCCGATGCGCAGCCCGACGGCTCGGGCCAACAGCAAGGCGTCGGCGGCGAGCCGGTAGGTGGAGGCTTCGAGCGCAGCGCGCAGACGCCGGTCAGCGTCGACGGGCACGTAGCGGGGAAGTGGCCTGGGCTTGCGGGGATGGTCGGTGCGGAACACGAGCGTGCGCGTCGGGGCGTCGTCCCAGCCCCAT
Organism: Candidatus Aldehydirespiratoraceae bacterium; assembly: GCA_965198315.1. Taxonomy (GTDB): domain Bacteria; phylum Actinomycetota; class Acidimicrobiia; order Acidimicrobiales; family Aldehydirespiratoraceae; genus VXYK01. Next base: position 989,743 of record OZ240616.1, read on the forward strand.
TCGGTGATCTCGGCGAGCATGTGGCCGACCGCTCGGATTCGGCGGTCCTGGTCGGCGACGGTGATCGCCTTGCCCGTCTTGGCGGAAACGGCGTTGGCGACCGAGTTCAGGTAGGGTTCGATGTGGCACTGGCGCCGCAGTCCGGCCAGCGAGGCGAGTTCGGGGTCGGCTTGGGCGAGGAACCGGCCGAAGTGAGCGAGCCGGGTCGTAAGGCTGGAGACGGTCTTGGACCCGCAGGTGCCGAGCTTTCGCTCGAGGTAGGCAACGAACGCGGGGCGCAGGTTCGGGTGGCAGTCGGCCAGCCGTGCCTCGAAGCTGTCCGGTCGCTGGGCCGGTTCTGGCGGCTCGTCGATGACGCCGAGATGGAACAGGACCGTGTGGGCGCACACGAGCGCGGACCGGTAATGCCGCCAGCCCTGCCCGGTCGCAGCCTCGCGTGCCCGGCACGCGGCGGCCAGCCCGTCGAGATCGGCGACGGTGAGCTGGTCGAGAGGCCGACCGGTCTGGATCAACAGGCGGCCGACCGACTGAGACACCGCCCGCTTGGTCTGGATCTCGGCGAACCCAACCGATACGGCGGTGTCGCAGAACCGGGCCAGATCAGCCTCAAGGGGCGACCCGTCGATCTCTCGCCAGAAGCTCGACAACTTGCGGGCCACGAGCCAGTCCCAGCCCGGGCGCAGCCAGCCCTGAACCATCAAGAACATGAGCAGCGACATCGTCGACGGCGGCAACATCAACCGAGCAGCCAGCGGCTGATCAGCCCAGTCCTGGGGGACCGGCCAGCGACCCAGGAACTTCCGGGCCGCCCCCTCCGAGGCCGGGTTCCCCCGGCCGGTCGCAGCCTGATCGGCCTGCCACGCCGCCAGCAACTCGCCAGCCGACGGGGTTGTGGCCCGCTCAGGTGCTGGCGCGTTGGCGGGCACGGGCAGCATCGAACTCGGCCTTGACATGGGCCGGAGCGAGATGGATGTAGCGGGCGGTGGTGTCGATGTGAGCGTGACCCAACAGGGCCTGCATCACGGCCAGATCCACACCGGCCTCGGCCAGAGCGGTGCCGAAGGTGTGGCGCAAGGCGTGGGGATGCGCTGTCGTGATGCCGGTGATCTCGCGGTGGTAACGGAAGATCCTCCGCAGCCCCGCCGCGGTGAGCGGCTGCCCGCGGGTGGGGCCCTTGGCCACAATGAACAGCCTGGCACTGGTCGTCTCGGGGCGTTCGGCGAGCAGGTAGGTCTGAATCACCCCGGCCACGTCCACATCGAGCGGGACCCGGCGCTCGGTGCCGCCCTTGCCCGACACCCGCAGCCATCGGACACCGATGTCGACATCGGCCACGTCCAAGGCCAAGACCTCCCCCGAGCGCAGCCCGCAGAACACCATCAGCCCGGCGATGGCCCGGTCCCGCCACGTTCGCAGACTCTCCAGCAGCGCCACGACTTCTCGATGCCGGAGCGTCTTCGGGAGCCGCTTGGCGTCGCGAACCCGCAACGGTGAACGCCGCCTCGGCGCACGCGACACATGAGCAAGCATCCCGCCCCGCTCACCCGCCGACACCCACTTGGCCTCGCGGCCCCTCGGCATCGGGTTCGGCGCGTCCGGGTCACGCATCGACCGGAACGAGAACAACCCCGACACCGCCGCCAACCGCAGATTCACCGTCGCCGCAGACAACATGTCAGTCCGACGGCCATCAAGTCCGACCACATTCGCACCGCCCGGACGCCCGGCCACTCGCTCACTGCGGCAGGCCGCCAAAAACCGCAACAACACATCCGTCGTCACCTCGCCCAGATCCAACTCCTCATCAGCCAACCAACGACAAAACGCCAACAGCCCAAACCCATAGGCACGGACCGTCAGCGGCGAGTAGTTCCGATCCGCCAAATACGACAGATACTCGTTCACCAACCCGAAACGATCAGCCCCGTCGCCAGCCAAACGCCAACCAACATCGCTCTGATCGATGAACAGTCCAGAATCCGACACCGCAACATCTGTAACGCTGACCGCACATCAACGCAAGCATTTCCCAAGAAAAACAACCACAAAAACACCAAAGCAACCACTCATTGGCCGGTTAACAGGCAGTCCCCGACAGAACCTATCGACGGCACTGCGCCGAGTTCGCTGAGGCGCTGTCCGTAACGGACCGACGTGTATTGCTCGGGTTCAAGGAGTCGTTGCAACACTGCCGTGTCTGCCAGATAGTAGAAGGTCGTTGAGGGCCTCGGCGGGTGTGCGCCATCCGAGCGTCTTGCGTGGCCGCGTGTTGAGCGCATGGGCAACGGCGTCGAGGTCCTCGCGTACATACCGTGAGAGGTCGGTGCCCTTGGGGAAGTACTGACGCAGGAGCCCGTTCGTGTTCTCGTTGGTGCCGCGTTGCCATGGCGAACGCGGCTCACAGAAGTACACCGCCATGCCGCTTGCCTGGGTGAAGTCTCGGTGACCGGCCAGATCGACGCCTTGGTCCCAGGTAAGGGAGCCTCGTAGCCATTTGGGCAATGCGTCGAATGCTGCGGTGAGGCTGAGCGCGAACTCGTCGGCACTGCTACGCCCGATCATGTGAACCAGGACCGTGTACCGCGTGAGTCGTTCAACGAGCGTGCCGATGGCTGACTGGCTGAGCCTGCCGACAATGAGGTCGCCTTCCCAGTGCCCGACGGTGTCGCGTTGGTCGATCTCGGCGGGACGTTTGTCGATAAGCAGCATCGGGTCGACGAACCGGGTGCGGCGTTTGTCGCCGCGTCGTTGTCGGCGTCGCTGGGTCCGACCGGTGCGCAGTTTGCGGACCAAGCCCCGGCGCAGCTTGGTTTCTTCGGGGTTGTATAGGCCCTGATAGATGGTCTCGGGAGCGATCCGCATGTCGTCACGGCCAGGGAACTCGACGCGCAGACGATTCTTGATCTGTTCGGGGCTCCATCGCTGCTCCAGGCCTGCTTGAACCCAATCACACAACTCAGTGTTGGTGACGAGTTTGCGCTGCTTGGGTTGCTCACGCCGTCGGGCCGCGTGCCGGTGTGCTTGCGATGGCCGGTATCGCCCGGTGACAGGATCAGAGTTGCGTCTCACTTCCCGGCTGATCGTTGACGTGCTACGCCCCAGCGCCGACGCTATGTCGGTCATTGATGTCTTCGCGTTCAAGCCATCTGCGATCGCGACTCGTTCCTCCTCGCTCAGGTACCGATCCGACACCGGCGTCGGGTCAGGCACCAACGCCACCGGCGGGTAGTCATACACCGCGCCTCGCCCAGACACCATCGTGCGGCCGTATCGCCACCGCGTGCCCGTGCGCCGATTCACCCCGACAGTCCGGCACGCTTCGCTGTTGCTGTATCCCTGGTTCATCAGGCGAGAGTACTTCTCGCGCTTCGCCGTCAAAGGCGATCCCCCAGGACCCCTACGCCGCTTCTTCTCCTCGGCCATCGCTGCTCCCAATTTCAGTCAGGTATTGCAACGACCCTTAGAACCTAAGCGAGCACGGTGGGGCCAATCCGGGTTGACATTCCCATCTGCGTCTACTACAAGGGTCAACGAATTCTCAATATCGTTGAGCACCCAGAGCTGGGTACAGCAGCGCGACATGCTTCGATTGACTTTGCTCTAGCCCAAGATTCCGATCATTGCCGGTCTCTCCCAGGGCAGCGTCGATCGCGGTGCCCGGCAATATCTCTTGACACCAACCAGTCAACGGTCCTAAGGTTCGAACCAACCAACCAACCAACCAGATGGTAGACGGCTGACGGGCCGTGAGAACCAGCGGCGTTCGGTAACTCTGTTTTCCTATCGGGTCGGGTGGCCTACTCGGAGGTGGCTGTGGCAGTACGCGAGGAGATAGCTGCGAGAACGGCTGATCCCATAACATTCGAGGTGGTCCGTCGAGCCTTGATTGCCACTAGCAACGAAATGGCTCTAGTTGTCGCGAAGTCCGCCTACTCCACACCTGTCAATGAGGGCCGAGACTTCGCTGGGACCGTCTATGACAGAGATGGACATTTGGTCTCGCAAGGCGAATTCGACATACCCGGTTTGGTTGGAGTGACTCAACTTACTGTACCGGAAGTGATCCGTAGCATCGATGTCGAGAAGATGCTCGAGGGTGATATCTACATGGTTAATGATCCATATGTGGCATCTACCCACTGCAATGATGTACATCTGGTAAAGCCCATATTTTACGACGATGAAATCGTAGCATTTGTCGCTTCATCGGCGCACTGGTCGGATGTCGGTGGCGTCGCCCCTGGGTCACTCAATTGCTGGGCTCGCACCTACTTTGAAGAAGGAATTCGGATACCAACCGTAACGATATGTAGGCAAGGTGAATTGAACCACGACGTGATGTGTGTTTTGCTTGCCAATATGCGAACTTCGTGGGAAAGGCTCGGTGATTTCAATGCCCAGCTTGCAGCATTGGCAACCGGTGAGTCTCGCCTTCACGCGATCATTGAGAGACATGGCTTGACGACTCTCATGAACACCATGTCTGAGACCCAGGACTACTCTGAACGCCTGATAAGGGCGGCGCTCTCTGCGATTCCGGACGGCACCTATGAAGCGGAGGATCGTGTCGATCAAGATCTTGCGACCGGGGAACCCAAGGTAATAAGACTGAAGCTGACTATCAAAGGCGATCACGCGGTTTTCGACTTCAATGAGTCGGATTCAGCTGCTGAATCAGGAATCAATTGCACTCTTCCTGCAACCACATCGGCGGTCTTCATCGCATTGGCATCCGTCCTGCCTTCTATGCCCATGAATGCTGGTGTTATGCGCCCAGTAGAGCTGCGGATGACCAAAGGGTCCATCGTGTGGGCGCAACCTCCAAGCGCCGTCTCGGGACTCGGAGCGACATCGATGGAGTGTGTAATTGGCTGTGTGACCAATGCTCTCAGCCAAGCCGCACCAGAGCGAGGGGCAGCAACACCTTTCAGCATTCTGAACGCGGTTTTCGCGGGTCATGACGTTCGCCCCGGATTCGGGGAGGACTTCATCAACTATTCATGGGGCTTCGGCGGTCTCGGCGGTACTCGGACCAACGATGGAGCGTCCGTTGTGGGCTCTTCGTATACAGCGAGCACCCAGAATATCCCATGTGAACTGCAGGAACGGAGATATCCCATTCTGTGGCAGCGCTATATGTTCTTAGCGGATTCGGCTGGGCCGGGCAAAAAGAGGGGGGGTCTTGGATGCGATCAACTGATCTCCTTTCCTTACCAGGATTCGACAGTGTCATGCATAGGGAACCGAGAACGGTTCGGCCCAAATGGCATATTCGGCGGAGGAAAAGGAGAGCGCGCCCGCCTAGTTCTGAACCCAGGTGAAGAGACGGAGCGAAACATCGGCATCTTTGCTGTCAACGAAACTGTCAAACAGGGAGAGGTCATGTCATTCTGGTCAGCGGGCGGCGGGGGTTACGGCGATCCACTTGAACGCGAAGCCGACCTCGTTCTCGAGGACGTAATAGATGAATACATCTCCATTGACACTGCGGCCTCTCAATACGGGGTGGTCGTACGTGCTCTCGATCCGCGACGGTTGCTCTACGAGGTCGATGAGGTGGCCACGCGTCAGCTGCGCGATCAAATGCGGGAAACGTCGGTCCAAGGTGAAGTGCAGTGAGTGGAAAATACCGAATCGGAATTGACGTTGGAGGCACGTTCACCGACTTCGTACTTTACGACACTGAGTCTGGGGACATCCGTACGTTGAAGGTGCCAACGACGCCGAAAGACCCTACCTCGGCGATGATGGTCGGGATTTCAAGGCTTGCAATAGACGCCTCCGAGATATCGGGAGCTACACATGGCACCACAATCGGAACAAATGCGCTTATCGCGCGCAAGGGCGCTCGCACAGCTCTCCTCACAACGGAGGGCTTCCGAGATACGTTAGAGATCAGGAGATCCAACCGCCAGGAGTTGTTCTCAGCCCACTGGGTTCAGCCCGAGCCGCTTATCGCCCGCCGCAACCGCCTGGAGATTCGAGAACGCCTGTACTGGAACGGTGATGTCGCTGTCGCCCTCGACGAGGACCAAGTTCGCGACGTAGCGGAGACTCTCCGCGCTCGCGAGATTGAGGCTGTAGCGATCTCATTCCTTCATGCATATCAGCACCCAGTCCATGAGGAAAGGGCAAAAGAGCTGGTGAGTGCAGCCTTGCCAGAGGCCTTCGTGACAACCTCAAACGAATGCTCGCAGGAGTTCAGGGAGTTCGAGCGGACCAGCACAGTGGCTGCGAACGCACTCCTTGGTCCGAAGATGTATAGGTATCTGCAAGACTTGGGTTCTCGGTTGCATGAGGCTGGCATGATCGCCGATGTGGCGATCATGCAGAGCAACGGTGGCACCTGTACGGTGGAGGAGGCCGCATCCCTGCCAGTCAAGTTGGCTCGTTCCGGACCTGCGGCAGGGGCGATGGCGCTTGAGACAATTGCCCAATTGACGGGTTATAAACAGCTGGTTGGCATCGATATTGGCGGGACATCGGCTGACGTGTCCGTTGTTGTGGACGGTCGACCTCGTTGGACGAGCCCGCTTCGAATAGACTGGGGCACACCCTTATTGATAACGAGTGTTGATGTGGTGTCCATCGGGGCCGGCGGAGGAGCCGTTGCGTGGATTGATGCAGGCGGCGCACTTCATATGGGTCCGGAAAGTGCCGGTGCTGAGCCTGGACCGGCCTGCTATGGACGAGGGGGTACAAGACCGACAGCAACAGACGCCCACATGGTTCTGGGGCACCTTTCGGCTGATGGACTGGCCGCGGCTGTAGGCTTCGATTTACAGCCGGAGCTGGCATACAGGGCGATCGAAAATGAAGTAGCCATTCCTCTCGGTCTCTCGGTGGAAGAAGCCGCGGCTGGAATGTTGCGAATTCTCAATAATAGTATGCTGCAAGCAATCCACTTTTTGACCCTGGAGAGGGGGTATGATCCTCGCGATTTTGCTCTAGTGGCCTTTGGCGGCTGTGGTCCTTTGCATGCGGTCGATCTGGCACGAGACCTCGGCATGTCTACGGCAATCGTTCCCGTATTGCCTGGAGTCCTTTCAGCATGGGGGATGCTGACAGTCGACATGGTGCAAGATCGCAGCCAGACGATTCTTCGTCGGCGTCAGGCGATTAAGAACGACGAACTGAGTGTGACTCTGTCTCACCTGCGCTCCTACATCGAGGATGCCTTCCAGCGCCAAGGCGTTGATGGGTCTGCGGTCGAGTTCGAGTACTTCCTCGACATGCAGTATTACGGCCAGACATATTCGTTGGCTGTCGGACTCGATGAACTCGCGTCAAGAGCTGATAGTGAGGCATCTGAGGATATTCGACTCAGCGAAGAAGGGTTGATCTCAGTTCCCATTGATATTCCCAGTGGACACGATGCAATAGTGACTGATGACGTAATGGGGAGGGCCGTTGAGACGTTCCATCGCGAGCACAAGCGTGAGTACGGGCATGCGGATCCGAATCAAGAGATCCAAATTGTTCATGCTCGCGAGTTTGGCAGAGCCAAGGTCGGCCGACCGGCCATTGGTTCTGAAGACCTGCGTGACCACGACCCATCGACAGCTCTCTTAAATGAGCGTGACGTTCAGTTTGATGGCGGACCGAGAACGTCACAGGTCTATGAGAGGGAGAGGCTGAGACCAGGAAACCAGATCCATGGACCAGCAGTAGTGCAGGAGGCTTCTTCCACCATGGTTATCCCTCCTGATGCCACGGCCCGTGTGGATCAATTTGGCAATCTGATCTTGCAGATTGGGCGAATCGCGTCATGAGATATCAGCAGGACTCGCCGAGCGCCCAATTCTCAATGTGGTGAGCTAAGAAACCAATGTCAAACATCAAAGACTGCGTATCAACAAAACCCGCAATAGAAAGAGGTACCGAAAATGAATAGAAGAAATCACCTTATGTATGTATTAGGCGTGATTGCCTTGATTATCAGTGCATGTGGAGGCGACAATGGCACTGGCACAACCGACGCCGTCGCAACAACCGAAGCCGTCGCAACACCCGACCAGCCTACCGGGGATGTGACGACTACGGCTGTGAGCGATTCATGCGTGGAAGAAGCGGAGTCAGCCGTGAATGCAGCGCGTGAGCCGATCGATGTGAAGCTGCCACCCACTCCCCTCGATGTCGGCGAACTGCAGGGCAAGAAGATTTTCCTCCTAACATCGCAAATCGTCGAGCTGACTGAACTTATGGGCAATGGCTTCGAGGCGGCCGCCAGTGCACTAGGAATGGAGGCAACAGTATTCAATGGTCGAGGGGAGGTAAGCACTTGGAACCAAGCCGTCCGACAGGCCGTGTCCGAGGAATATGACGGCATCGTCCTTTTGAGTGTTCAACCGGATCTTGTGTCGGAACCTCTCGAAGAAGCGAGATCAAATGGCATGGCAGTCATTGAGATCTTTAACGGTAGCCCAGTCCCACAAGATCAACTAGACGAGCGAGTCGATGCGCAAGTCACGCCCGACTTCTTTGCAAGTGGTGAACTCATCTCGACCTGGATGTTCGCCGATTCAGGCTGCGACGCCACCGCTGCCGTATTTGCAGCCCCCGTCATCGGAGTACATGCAGATATAATGCAGAGCTTCGAAGACGTCTTTGCCGATCGCTGCCCGGACTGCACGCTGTATCTGGAAAGTATTGACCTTTCGCAGATAGCCACCGAAATGGAGACGAGGACACCGAATATCCTCCAGCGTTACCCCGAGATCGACTACCTCGTGCCCGTGTTCGATGCAGCGGCGGCATTCCTCATTCCGGCTGCTCAGGAGGTCGGCTTCGAAGGCAAAGTCCTTAGCCACGATGGCGTTCCCGCTCACCTGGATCTGGTTCGCTCCGGGGAGCAGGCACTAGACGTAGCGTTCCCGCCAACCGAATGGATGGGTTGGGCGCTTGTCGACCAGCTGGCACGAGTAATCCTTGGCCTTGAGCCCGTGGATTGGACAGTGCCAGTTCAGCTGCTTGACGAGTCGAACATCGACAAATTGGATCCGTTGTTCCCAAGCTTCGTGGATTTCGAGGAAGGATTCAAGGAAGCATGGGGTCTCTAATGACGCTACGAGTAGGGATCAACTTCCGTTAACGCCGAATAGAGTCGGACCTGTAGGAGGTCTCGCTCGGCTCTACACTTGGTAGGACACATTTGTGAACAACGAAGCGTTAGCGAATGACGAATTGCCTGTCGAGGTTCCCGATATGGCGCGCCGACTAAAAGGCCGGTCTCGCCATATCGGGTCCCGTTACGGGGCAGTCTTTTTCCTGCTGGCCATGGTTGGCGTGTTCTCTCTACTTCTGCCCGATACGTTCCCCACCGTATCCAACTTTCGGTCAATTGCGAACTCATATGCGCTTCTCCTACTCCTATCCGGCATCGCCACACTTGCGTTGCGGATAGGTGAGTTTGACCTGTCGATCGCAGCGACCATGGTCTTCGCGGCGGCAGTGGCCACAGTTAGCTCGGTCCGGCTGAACCAGCCATTGCTTGTGGTGCTGGGCCTGTGCCTCGTCGTCGGACTTGTCGTTGGATCCATCAACGGATTCTTGATCGTCCGAATTGGAGTCGGATCTCTGATCACCACATTAGGAATGCTCACTGCACTTGGGGGCTTAACTTTCGGAGTTATGGGAAACACCGTAATTGGCGGTGTTCCTGATTCTATAAAAGTGGTTGCTCGTACTCAGGTTCTGAGAATCACGACACTAACCCTCATGGGCTGGTTCTTCATCGCCTCATTGTGGTATGTATACGAGCGAACGCCGCTGGGGCGGTATATGTTGTTTGTCGGCGGCAACCCAGATGCAGCGAGACTTGCTGGCTTACGCGTTGACAAGATTCGATTCCTGACACTAGTCGCATCCTCGTCACTAGCAGCCCTAGCCGGGTTTCTCTTGGCAGGAAGATTGGGTGCTATGGATCCCAGCATTGGACCACAGTTTCTCTTACAACCATTCGCCGCAGCATTCCTAGGGGCGACCATGATCAAAATTGGACGGTTTAACGCTGTCGGTACGCTGATAGCACTGTATATAATAGCGGTCGGCATTACAGGCCTGCAGCTGTTAGGCGCGGAACCGTGGGTTGCAAACCTCTTCAATGGTGCTGTATTGGTTGTCGCTGTGGCTATAGCCCGAGTAGTTGAAAGATCAAACTGAATGGCTAAACGAAAGAGGATAGAGAAGAGTGTGCCTTCCGATGCCCGGCGCGCTCGCCAAGAAATACGCAATGGAACGTTCTATCAGGGTTCAAGAGGGCAGGCATTGTGTGTTGAATCAATCTCGAAGTCATTTGGCGGGGAACCCGCTCTGACTGACGTGTCATTGACCGTCAAATCGGGAGCTGTGCATGGACTCGTCGGTGAGAACGGATCAGGAAAGAGCACCTTGGTGAAGATACTGGCAGGTGTACATACCCCTGATGGTGATGGCAGGGTCTATTGCTGGGGCAGAGAGGTACCCCTTCCCGTTCGCTCTCCTAAGCAACATGGGATCGCTGTCATCCACCAGGACCTTGGAGTTGTTCCGGGCATGTCGGTCATCGAGAATATGTGTATTTCAACAGGTTACGGCACGCATGCTCTCGGCCCTATCGATTGGGAAAGGCAGAGGCAATTGGCGTCAGCGACCCTGGAACGGCTCAATATTGAGTTGCCGCTGAACGTACCAGTTAGCGAATTAGGTTCCGCAGAACGGGCGTTCGTGGCCATTGCCCGAGCCGCTCGTGAAATAGCAGAGTACGCTGGCGAGTCGATATTCATCCTGGACGAGCCCACAACGTACCTCACGGGTAGCGAAGCCGAGAAGGTCCTAGAACTGATGCGGGTTGTCGCTAGCCAGGGTGATACGGTTGTCTTCATCAGTCATTACCTCTACGAGGTGGTGAGCGTTTGCGATACCGTAACGGTCCTGCGGGACGGTCGTGTGGTCAAGTCGACAGAAGTAGCTGGACTCAATGAGGCAGATCTTATCAGCCTGATGCTTGGGAGACGTCTGGAGGATTTCTACCCTCCCCCTCCGGATCGTCTTCCGGGTGAGCTGATTCTCTCTGTCAAGGATATGACGGGACAGACTGTTCGAAATCTGTCACTCGACTTGAGGTCCGGCGAGATCGTAGGAGCAACCGGAATAGCCGGATCGGGACACGAGGAGATCCCCTATTTACTGGGTGGCATTAGTCAACCACTTACAGGAGAGGTTTCGTTTCTTAAGCAGAACCCCCTCGAGTCGAGTGCTGAATCAGCCGCCGAAACAGAAGTCGTGGTTGTTCCTTCAAATCGGCACCGCGATGGCCTATGGCTTTCCGCCACTGCGAGCGAGAATATCAGCCTCCCTGTCTTACGTAAGTACTTCAAGCGAGGTATGTTGAATTCTCGAGATGAGCATGAACGGAGCCTCGAACTGATGTCGGAGTACTTGGTTCGGCCACCAGACCCGGTACGGCTGGCAAGTGCGTTTTCGGGAGGCAATCAGCAGAAGACTGTGATCACCAAATGGCTCCAAGAACGTCCCAGGATCCTGCTACTCGATGAACCAACACAGGGCGTGGATGTAGGTGCGCGAGGGGAGATCCTTCGTATCCTTCGGGAGCGCGTTCAGCAGGGGGCGGCAGCCCTGATCTCTTCTTCCGACACAGAGCAGCTCGCGGCGATATGTAGTCGCGTAATGGTCTTACGGAATGGTGTAGTCGTGGGCACACTCGAAGGGACCGAAGTGACCGAATCCGCCATCCTTCAGCTATGTCATGCGCCGAGTTCTGATCGAGACCAGCTGAACTGAGGGAGAGCCACACTCGATGTGCGAACGAGCCAACGAATGAACCGAGAGAGATCCGATAACCGTGTTACGAAGGACTCCATTAGGCGCGCAGCGGCAACAGTCTTTCGTGATAGGGGATTCCGAGGAGCGACTTTGAATGAAATAGCTGACATTGTAGGTGTTCATAAGGCTACGCTATACCACTACATCGACAGCAAAGAGCAGTTGCTACTCGAAACGCTTGAGGACGGACTAGAGCCCTCTTTTAACAAGCTGAAGGAGTTGGCTCTAGACGGCAATATGCCTCCTCGAGATCGATTGTATGAGGCCTTGCATGCCACTACATTACAAGCTTGCCTTGAAAAGGAGAGCGTTGCGGTATACACGCAACGACTTGAGGACGATATTTCGGACTCCGAAAGGCGCGATACTTACGTTCGGAATCGACGAGAGTATGAGGACCTGGTGCGGCAGTTTGTCCGGGACTGTCTGGAGGAACTTCACCTCGAAGATGACCCTAAGTTAGGAACTCTAGCGGTCCTTGGGATGGCCAATTGGGCCGCGCAGTGGTTCGATCCTGCAGGGCAGCGGAGTGCCGATGAGATTGCGCATGTCTTCGCTAGACTAGGCGTGCGAGCAGTCGGCTATAGCGATGGCAAGTGAGGTGGTGCTTCCCATGCTCATCGACACTCGTGGCCTGGATATCAAGATTGTGAGCAGAAAGGCCGAAGTTCTGACGTTGCCTTCTAGATCCATGGCTCACTTGCTGCGGGATCAAGGGTCGCTCAGTTATCGAGGCAATTGCTCTGAACGAGTGCGAGACACCTCTTCGGCCAACTTTCTTGAACGACCGGGATTCATAATTCAGGGGCCATCGAAGGTTAGCGCAGGAAGGAGTCTCTCCTTATGTCGCTAAGAGATTCTGGACGTCTGGTGCACGAGGAACTCCGACGTGCTGCTGAAGCACGCGGTGACTTTCCATGGTTACGATTCTCAGCTGGTGGAGTCCATACGCTTGGGGAGGTGCGCCAGCGGGCAAGCCAGCTTGCAGGCGGCTTGTTGGAACTTGGCGTCAATAAGGGGGATCGAGTAGCCCTACTAATTGACAACCGTGTTGAGTTCATTGAATCATGGTTCGCCACCCATATGATCGGCGCGATTGTGGTGCCACTCAATACAGCACTACGCGGCACGGTTCTAACCCATGTGATGGAGCTCTCCTCTCCGCGTGTACTCATATCGCTGAGCGAATTGGTGCCCAGGGTAAGGGATGCCCTCGGTAGCTCACAGTATCTGGAGACAATCGTAGTTGTGCGAAGTGACTCGCGCGCTGAGGGGATTGGGTCGGTCATTCCATACGAGGCGTTGAGTGCATCGGAGCTAAAAGAAACTCGAGACATTCGCCCATGGGATCCCTCGGCAATAATGTTCACATCCGGAACGACAGGACCTTCGAAAGGTGTGATCTATTCTCACAACAACACGTACTGGATCGCTGAAACGTGCGTTCGGTATCTGAAGTATACGGAGAGAGATATCCTCTATACATCCCTTCCACTGTTTCACGCCAATGCTCTGAACACATCCACCTTCCCCTCCCTGCTCGCCAGAGCGAGGATTGTCGTCGGACCTCGTTTCAGCGTCTCTAGCTTCTGGGATAGAGTACAGGAGTCGGGAGCAACAGCGACCAATCTTCTCGGTGCCATGACCCCTATGTTGCTTCGACAGGATCCACACGGCAGAGAGAAAGCTCATCAGTTGCGGACAGGGTTGGTTATACCTTCGCCAAAAGAGTTCTATGATCAGATTCCGGAGCGCTTCGGATTCGACCCTGTCGAGGCTTATGGCCTGAGTGACTTCGGGATGCTGCTTTGGCCTCCTCGTGACGAGCCGGCTCGACCTGGTTCTTGCGGAATACCTACGGAGGGTTTTGAATGCCGACTCTTCGATGAGCATGACGAAGAAGTTGCTCCCGGTGAGGTCGGAGAGCTTGTAGCGCGGCCGCTAAAACCTTGGATTACTCCTCTCGGTTACTGGGAGATGCCAGAGGCTACTGTCGCGGCTTACCGAAACCTATGGTTCCATACCGGTGACTTAATGGTGCGTGATGAAGATGGATGGTTCTACTACGTAGACCGTGACAAGGATGCAATCCGGCGTAGGGGGGAGAATGTGTCCTCTTTTGAAGTCGAGCAAGCCGTATTGCTCCACCAAGATGTGGAGGAATGTGCTGCTTACGCCGTCCCATCCGAGCTATCTGAGGACGAAATCGCTATAGCAGTGGTACTTCGACCCGAGTCAAAACTAGTCGCTCAAGAGTTGATCGAATTCGTCGAGCAGAGACTTCCTTACTTTGCCGTCCCTCGGTATGTTAGATTTGTCGAGAAACTCCCGATGACTCAGACCGAGAAGGTCAGAAAGAGGACCCTACGAGATGAAGGCATTACCACAGATATGTGGGACCGTGAGGAGTCAGGATATCAAGTTAAGCGCTAGCGGCGATCCGGCCGCACAGTTGGACGGTCTCAGGCGCGCAGACACTATTTTGTCGAATGTTAGTTAGCTCCGTTTCTGCCCACGAGTCCCTACGTCATGCGAGACGTTGCTTTTGTTGGAGCTTCCGAAGATTCATGCATCAATACGCGTCCCGCATCCAAGGGTCGCGATACCCAATATGACCTGGGAGTCAGCTGCCGACATGGGATCGTACGCTGGCGTGCCCATAGGTGCCAAAGGTCCCGAGTTGTGGATCGGGGACGTGAGAGATCTCCCAGCCTCGGTTCTCCAATTCGATCGAGCGGTGCTCGCTGTGTCTCCGTCCGCTAAGGAAATGCCTTTCACCGAAGACCTGAAGGAGATGTGTGGCAAGGGCATACGCATCTGCGAAGTCCGTTCCCATACGCCTTGGGCGGATGTCGAGAGTCTTGCCCGGGGGGTTGCTGAGGTCGGTGCCGAGGCTGTCTTCGCCCTCGGCGGGGGTAGCGTCATCGATGCCGCGAAGATCATTGCTGTGTACTCTCGGCAGGGAGAGCTGTTCGATGTCCCCACTGATGAGCGCCAACGGGTTATTGCCCTACCGACGACATTCGCGGCCGCGGAGCAGACGGCAGTTGCGGGTGTAACACGTGGTGATACCAAACATGTGCTTCGTCATCCGGACCTCAGGCCAGCGACAGCCATCTACTCCCCGACGGCTTATCGACAGATGCCACGAAGTGTGCTCCGAGACAGCGCTATCAACTCGTTGTGTCATGCGATCGAAGTCGCCTACTCAACTCGGGCTAACGCGATCTCAACTCCCCTTGCGGTCTCAGCCGCGCGCTCCCTCTGGAGAAGCCTGCCACGCTTTTGGCAGGGGGACGAAGACCATTTACTGCTAATGATCGTCGCATCTATCCGAGTCGGATTCACTCTCCGAGACGTTGGAGTTGGACTGGCTCACGCAGTAGGACATGTGCTCGGGGCGCGATTGGGCATTAGTCATGGCCAGGCAAGTGCGGCGGCTCTTGTACCGTCGCTGGAGTACAACTTGACTCACTCACAGCGTGCTTTGGGGATAGTCGCGAGAGCGCTTCAACTCGCCGAAGAGCCCGGTGTGGTCACCGATTCAGTTTCGAATTGGCTGAAGGACGTGGGGTGGCGACCCCCCGGCATGGACGTCTCGGCCTTGGATCGAAAGAAGTTGTTGGGTGAGCTTGGAGGCGACTTCACGCTCCCCACGAATCCGGTCCAACTCAATGACCAGGAGCTAAAGGGGGTGGCCGAACAAGCCCTCTTAATGATCACCAGCTCTTGAAAAATCGCTCGTCCCGCACAGCCGCGTGCGAACCAGAGTCTCGCCGCCCCTTCCTGACGCCCATAAACCGGCGCTTCCGGTTTGAGTGGGGTTGGGTGAGTTGAGCGGGGGTCCGCGGGGCGCGAGACAGGGGCTCGCAGAATCGGTGTTGCCTACACGCCGAGCCGGGGAGCCCCTCGCAGTGTCATCAGATTCTACGCGTATGTGTGAGTTGCTGGTCGGGTTGCCCGATGTGAACGTGTTGGAGGTCGTCGAGACCGATGTCGGGTTGCGGGTCACGATCGAGACCCGCGGCGATCGGCCGCTGTGTGTGGGGTGTGGCGGGGCGGTGAAGGTCAAGGACCGCCGCGATGTGGAGCATGCGGATCTGCCGTGTTTCGGGCGGCCAACGGTGTTGGTGTGGCGCAAGATCCGCTGGGAATGCTCGATCGGCTGCGGAGCGAAGTCGTCCACCGAGACCGCGGCGGCGATCGCGGCGCCGCGTCAGCGCTTGACGGATCGGGCCGGGCGGTGGGCAACGGTGCAGGTCGGGCGGCGAGGACGACCGGTGTCTGATGTGGCTAGTGAGCTCGGTGCGGGGTGGGATCCGGTGATGGATGCAGTGGTCGGCTACGGCCAGGTGTTGATCGATGACCCCGGCCGGTTCGGTGATGTCGAAGCGATCGGCCTTGATGAGACGCTGCGCTGCAAAACGGGGCGATGGAAGGCCCAGCAGTGGTCAACTCAGATCGTTGACGTCGGCGCTGGGCAGCTCCTTGATGTGGTCGAGGGCCGTAACTCGACCGGGCCCTGTGAATGGTTCGCCGAACAGCCCCAGCATTGGCTCGATGCCATCCGGTGGGCGGCGTTGGATCTGTCGGACCCGTACCGGCTGGTGTTCAACACGATGATCCCGGCCGCTGTCCAGGTCGCGGATCCGTTCCACGTTCACAAGCTGGCCAACACCCACCTCGATGAGTGCCGCCGCCGGGTCCAGAACGAGACGATGGGTCATCGGGGCCGCAAAGACGACCCGTTGTACCGATGCCGACGGCTGCTCACCAAGGCCGATGAACGCCTCGACGAACGAGGCCAGGCGAAGCTGCTCGGGCTGCTTCAAGTCGGTGATCCCCGCGGCGAGGTCAAGGCGATGTGGCACGCCAAGCAAGTGTTGGCCGAGACCGGGATGCGAGTTGGCCAGGCGCTCGGGCTGCGGCACTCCGATTTCGTGAGCCGGCGACGCGAGGTCACGATCGTGCCCCGAGCCGACAACGCCAACGGGGCGAGAACCAAGACGCAGAGTGCGGTCACGTTGCCGGTGTCGGCGCCGCTGGTTCGCCTCTACAGCGACTACATGCACAGCGAATACGGGCCCTTGGACTCCGACTATGTGTTCGTGAACCTCTGGTCGTCGCCGATCGGGAGGCCGCTGCGCTATGACAGTGTCGCCAAGCTGGTCGGCCGGCTCCGGACCCGGACCGGGATCGAGTTCACCCCACACACACTGCGTCACAGCCGAGCAACTGAACTGATCCGCAGCGGCGTCGCGATCGAGATCGTGTCGAAGATGCTGACTCATCGGTCGGTGACCACGACGAGCGACACCTACGTGCATCTCGACGTCGACGATCTCCGGGCCGAACTGGTCCGAGTCGGAGCCTGGGACAGCGAACCATGTTGAGCGCCGCCGCACTCCAGCCCATTCCTGACGTGAGCATGGTCGAGTTGTTGACCCAACGGCTACGCCCGCCGTTCTCGTCGCCGGTGATCCGTGTCGACGCCGACGACCCGGTGTTCCGACGAGGCCGTTGCAGCGTTCCCGATTGCGATCGGACATCCTGGGCGTTGCAGCTGTGCCAGGCCCATCATCAACGCTGGCATCACCACGGCAAGCCGGACCCAGTAGTGTTCGCCGCGACCACCGGACCGGTCGCGTTGCGGGCCGGATCCGAGAACGTCGACGCCTTCGACCTCTCGGCTCTGCAACACCAGCACCGGCTCGAGATCGCGTACGTTCTGCAATGCCGCCACGACGACCGAGCCGTCCGAGTGTTGACCCACACCATCACCGACATGGTGACCGTGCTCGAACAAAGCGGCGCCACGTCGTTTCTGGACCGGCCACTCCAGGTCTGGCTCGACGAGGCCGCGACGCTTGGCCGGGGCGACGTCACCCGAACGGTCGCGTTGTTCCGCTACGCCTATGAGCACCTCGCTGACATCGGCGGGATCGACATCGACGCCGAATGTGCCACCGATGTATGGCAAGCCAAGCGCCTCGGGATCGCGAGGACCCGATCCCCGCACCAGATCCGTTTCGACGGCATCGCTCAACCATGGCTGCGAGAAACGGTGAAACGTTGGGCACGGCTCCGCCTCGGATCTGGCAAAGCATTCGGCACCGTTCAGGTCGATACCCGGGCCATGGTCTGGTTCAGCTGCTACCTCACCGCCACCACCACCGCCAGCGCGGCTGCGGTGACCCGAGATCTGTTAGAGGGCTACCTCGTGTCGGTCACCGGATCACACCTCCAACCCCACACGTCATCGACCTACATCACCTGCCTGCGCGGATTCCTCGACACCTGCCGCCGACACGACTGGCTACCGGGCATGGCACCAACCGCCGTGCTCTACAACGACGACCTCCCACCGCGCCCGCGGCCCCTGCCACAGTTCGTTCCCGAATTCGTCATGGCCCAGATCGAAGATCCCGCCAACCTCGACCTCCTGCCCGATCACACCACCCGGGCGCTCGTGGTCGTCATCATCGAGACCGGTCTGCGCGCCAACGACGCCTGCGCTCTGGCGTTTGACCCGATCGTCAATGACAGCTCCGGCTGGCCATGCCTGCGCTACCACAACACGAAAATGGCGGCCGAGCAGCTCATCCCTCTCAGCGTCACCGCCGCCGAAGCCATCAGGCTCCAGCAGGAGCAACTCCTCGACCGCTGGCCTGACGGGCCCGCCGTGCTGTTCCCCGCTGCGCACTCGAACCCTGACGGCGACCGGGCATTCAGCTACGCCACCCTCCGGGAACGCTTCGTTCGCTGGCAACACGACATCGGTCTCCACGACGAGACCGGCAAACCCGTCACCGTCACCCCTCACCAATTTCGTCACACCCTCGGGACCCGCCTCATCAACAACGGCGTCCCCCAACACGTCATTCAACGACTCCTCGGCCACGCCAGCCCCCAAATGACCGCCCGCTACGCCAGCCTCCACGACGCCACCGTCCGGCAAGCCTTCGACGAATACTGCAAGAACCGGGTCACCCTCAACGGCCAACGCATCGCCTACGACGCCACCGCCATCACCGCCGAGGCGGAGTTCACCAAACACAACATGACCCGAGTCCAAGCCAGCCTCCCCAACGGCTACTGCGGGAGACCACCACAACAAGACGGCCCCCACCCCAACGCCTGCCTCACCTGTCCCGACTTCCAGACCACCCCGGCGTTCCTCGACTCCACCGCCGCCAACGCGACCAGACCCGAACCCTGATCGCGACCTCCGAAGCCGACGGCCACTTCCGGCTTGTCGAGAACCATCGCCGAGTCCACGACAACCTCGACGCCATCATCACCACCCTCGAAGGACTGGAATCAACCTCATGACACCCCAACGCCACGATGCCCTCATCGCTGCCGCCCAGCAACGATCACGACTCCAAACATCAACGAATCGAAGACATGCACGACGAGATCCACCGACTCAAACCGAGATCAACGCCCTCCGACAACAACTCGCCGAACGCTACGGCCAACAACGAGCCGACGAGATGCTCAAATGACACGTCGAGGACACGTCCACCACGTCACAACCCCGAACCCGCACGATCCCAGGCGTCCAGCTCCAGATAAGCTTGAACAACCTCATGAAGAGAGTGAAACGAGTCGCGTTCGGGATCGTCAACTTCCGCAACTACCGAATCCGTGCCCTGCTCTACGCCGGCAAACCCAACTGGGACCTACTCCCCACCCTCGAACCCCGTTGAAACCGGCAGCGCCCATAAACCAAGACGCCCCAGACCAAACGGGTCGCCCGCTCCACGACACAACCTGCCAGGAATCCGATGATACGAGGGCAGGCGCTAGCACCGCCGAGGTGGCTGCCATCGGACTCGAATCGTCAGGCTTGACACCGTAGGCGACAGCGGATTATCGTCCGCCCAGAACGTTTGGGGGAGTCATCTTATCAGTATCACGAGGAGCAGTTAGGTATCGCAGGACAGGTGAATTCAGGTGTTCAGGTCGAGCGGTGCGAAGTTCCGTCGGCCCTGTCGAAAGTCCGAATTCGTCGAGAACAAGTGTGATACCCGGGTCGACGAGGCGTTGTGCGATGGTCGGACAAGGGTACGTTGAGAAGCGTCAAAGAAACACCTCATGGCCCCTCTCGTGTCGGATGGATTCGGCGGTCGACAAGGCTACAGAATCAGAGACATTCTGGTTGAGCTGAGTGGGCCGGACACAGGGGGGTTGCCCAATGCCGATGATCAGTCGCGGAGAGGTTCGTATCGCAGGGACATCCGTTCTTGACGTTCGGCCGGAGATCCCGAGTCCTCTTGATAAGCTTATCTATGAGGCCACTTCATCAGCGTTGGCGGTCGCTGGGATTCCACTGACGAGTATCGACGGGGTGTGCATAGCGGCGTCTGATCTCCTCGACGGTCGTGGAATCTCAACTATGACATTGAGCGGATCAACCGGCTCGTTTCAAAAAGCGGAACTACGCACCTGTTCTGACGCCCTTGCGGCCATCGGTATCGCAGTCGCTGAGATGCTTGCTGGTGCACAAGAGCGGATGTTGGTCGTAGCCTGGAGCAAACTGAGCGATACAGCCTTGGACGCGATCTCTCCGTTGTGCTTGGAACCAGCCTTTCACCGCCCCTTGACTTTCCATCCCGACGCGGTGTTCCAGCTGCGGGAGTCGTACAACAGAGGGGTTCCAACAGTCACCTTTGGTACGAATGCCGTCCCTGCCGACACTGCTGCAGCGGCCGTCCTGACACTCAACAGGGAGGAAGCTGGCAGCCATTCCCCGGCCATAGTGGGATTCGGCTCCTGGACGGGACATTACCTAGGACCTTCGGACGCGGTGACGGATTCCTTGGTTGCTGCCGTCGAAGGAGCGCTCGCCACTGCTGATAAGGATCGGGATGAAATCGGTCAGGTCTATCTCGCCGATCTGGGAGCACTCGAGGATGATCGAATCCGAAGAGTCCTTGGCCTGCCGGGAGCAAGCATATCCCGTGTGGAGCCCCAGGAAGCTGATGTCGGGTATGCCGCAGGTCTGCTCGCATTGGTGGAAGCGGCCAGTCAAGCCGATCAAGGACTTGTCCTCGTCGCTTCGGCCAGTGGACCGGGTTTGCAGTCTGCCAATGCTGTTTTGGTCGAGGTTGCCTGATGTCATTGCCGGTGGGCGTGGTTGGTTTCGGCCAAACGGACTTCGCAACGAGACGCCCTGACGTCAGCACGCCGGAGCTCGTCTTCGAGGCAACGAGCAGAGCATTCGCCGACGCCAACTGTGATCCGGTCGACATCGAGGCAGTCGTTTTCGCGAGCGCCCCAGAGGTCTTTGAAGGTGTCCACGAGCCCGACAGGTGGTGCGTTCCGGCTTTCGGCGAACCCGGGAAACCCGTCTTCAGGGTACATACCGGAGGCGCAACGGGGGGTTCGGGCGTATCGACTGGTGTACGACTCTTGCAGGCGGGGCTATACGAAACCGTCCTTGTTGTGGGTCTACAGCGCACGTCCGAGTCTCCGGACGCTCAAGCTATCTTCACGACAATATTCGACCCGATTTACGAACGGGACATTCAACTCAACGTGATCACGACAATCGCGATGCAGGCATCGCGTCAGATGGCTCTCTATGGCCTGACCGAAGACCACATGGCATGGATCTCCACTAAAAACTTCAGCAACGCCTTGCGCAATCCGAATTCCCATCTGAAGCTCGAGATCGACGAAGATGACGTCAAGGAATCCCGTCTCTTGGCATGGCCACTTCGCCTGCTGCATGCGTGCCCACGCTCCGATGGGGCTGCGGCTGTCATCCTCACGACAGGAGAGCGTGCCCGACAGGCCTCGAGAGCTGCCTGGGTGATCGGCCTCGGGTCCGCCGCGGATGTCTATCGGATCGGTGACCGCATTCAGGATGATGCTACAGACTTCGCAGGTCAAAGGGCACTAAGGTGGGCCTGTCAGAAGGCCTATGCCGAGGCCGGCATCCGAGATCCCAGAAGGGAGCTTGATGCTATAGAGGTCTATGCGCCCTTCGCGAACATCGAAGTCGCGAGCTACGAGGAGATGGGGCTCGTGGGACAGGGCAGAGGATGGCAGCTCGTTGAGGAAGGAGCGACCTCCATCGAGGGCGATATACCCGTTGTTCCATCCGGCGGCTGCATGACCGCAAACCCCATCGGAGCCACTGGGGTCGTGCGCTTCGGGGAGGCGGCGTGGCAGGTAATGGGACGAGCTGGTGATCATCAAGTTGAAGGTGCCAGCAGGACTTTGGCGACTGCCACTGGAGGCATCAACCAGTTCTTCACCGCAGCAGTGCTTTCCGACGAGCCGAGGACCGTTACCTAGATGGGAGCGAGCATGGAATCAAGCGTAAGCCGCCTACCTGGCGATTGGCATATCCCTTACCAATACTCAATCGGTAGGGCGGCGTCAGAGTTCTTTGAAGGCCTCAAGAACGAGAAGATCTTAGGGTCACGATGCGAATCATGCGGTCGTGTCTTCGTGCCACCAAAGTCATTCTGTGAGTTTGATTTCAAGTCTGTCGACAACATGATCGAAGTCGGACACCAAGGAGTCATTGAGGCGGTCACCGTGGTCACAGCCCCTTTTGCCGGCAGTCCGCCCGTGCCATACTGTGTTGCTTATGTACGCCTAGATGGTGCGACATCCTCCATCGCCAACTTCGTCCGAGGCTTGGATCTAGAAGATGGGTCCTCGCTCCCTTCGTCGGCCCAGGTGGGAGGCCGTGTACGTGTGAACTTCAGGGATGATCCTGAGGGCCGAATCACGGACTTTTGGTTCACTCCCATTGGCTAGTGGTCCGTCGCGGATTTGGCTTCGGTGAGTGCGGTCCTGCCGCGTCGGACTTTCTTGATGATCTCGTCGGCGGTCTTCTTCCAGACGAAGGGTTTGGGGTCGTCGTTCCAGTGCTCGGCCCACAGCTCGATGGCCTCAACGAGAGCGTCGACGCTGTTGAACGTGCCGCGGCGTAGCCGCCGCTCGGTGAGCGGGTGGAACCATCCCTCCACGAGGTTCAGCCACGACGACGACGTCGGCGTGAAGTGCAGGTGCCAGCGTTTGCGTCGCGGATGGGCCAGCCACTTGTTCACTTCGGGTGCCTTGTGCGCGGACAGGTTGTCCAACACAACGTGGACATCGAGGCCCTTCGGCACATGCAGATCGATCCATTTGAAGAACGCCAACACGTCCTTGGCGGTGTGACGCTTCTTGGTGTCATAGAGCACCTCGCCGGTAGCGACATTCGACGCCGCGAACAGATCGGTCGTGCCATTGCGCTTGTAGTCATGGGTCATGGTCTCGCCTCGGCCGCGCTTCATCGGGAGGCTCGGCTGGGTGCGATCGAGCTCAGAGCAACTTCCCGACTTTCATCGGATAAACATGGCCGACTTGCACTGGGGGATCGGCTCTTTGAAACAACGAAGCGCGGGCGCGGTGGTACAGGTTCTGGTAGTCGATGAACACAACAACGCGGTCGTCAGTCACGGGAGGAAAAAAAGTAACCCCGCCATGTCCTGAAACCAGGGCAGGCGGGGAAGAATACGATCACAGTACCCGTGTGAACAAAGCTCAACAACCCCATTTGTCAAAGGGAACCACCTATTCAGGTCTGCGCCGGCCCGGCTTCTACGATGGTGCGAAAAGTGATCGAAACGCGTCGTTGGCGCTTGGTCTTTTGGCCGTTCCAAGTGTCGGAGTGCCGTTTGGCGATGCCATGACGCCACTTGAAGCGGGCATCGCCGTGGAGAAGGACGAGGCTGCGCGGCGCCAGACGCTGCACGTATTCGTCTCCAGTCGAATCGCAGCAGAAATCCATGTTGACCGCCGATCCCAAGCTCACAGTCGCAACAATGGGGCCGAAGCAGTGTCTGTCGATGTGGGGTGCGATCCCCTGTCCAGGCAGGTACTCGTTGATAATCGCCTGTTCGAACGGTTGATCGGGATCGAGCAACTGCTTCGCTTCCTCGGATGCAGCTTCCCTCACCAGGGTCGATAGTTGCGTCAGCCACTCGGGCAATGGCCCGATGCGAGCGGCTTCGTCGAGCTTGCGGTTGGTGTAGTCGTACTTGTAGCCGAAGTGCAGCACCCGCCGCGAGAGGTCCGTGAGCCACTCAGAGTCGTCGATATGTGCTAGCAAGCGTTCCTCCTCGGAGACGGCCAAGAAGTCGCCGTGGTATTCAAGCCCCATGGGCGCAGCAGCCGTGTCTGTGTCTATCAGCGATAGTTGAAGGCTCATGAGCTCAAGATCCAGTGCTCTGCATTGTGCCTTCTACGGGCAATGTCTCATGTCCTACCGTCGCCGCCTCTGCATCGATGTTGCGATCTATGGTGCTTCTATTTCCTCGCGAGAAGTGAATTTCGCTGCATCGCGAAGCGCGCTACGCACCAGACCAGGCTTGTCACCTATGACTAGCGCATGAGCGGGGTTGCCCTCGATTGGATCCTTGCGCACATCTTGGTGATTATCGAATGCTACGGCACTCCGGAATGAGGCAACTCCGACACCGTCTACAAGCGTGGTTGTCATGTCGTCGCAGAGGTGAGCGATATCCACAGATATTTCGCGACCCTTAAACGCGGCGGTGGTAATTCGACCATTAACGTAGTGGTCTCTGTGGATTCTACGCCACAAAACTACGTCTCTACCTATTGGGTCTACTCGCGGGTTGGTCATCCAACGCCATCAACCTTTAGTTCTGCGACAATCGCACGCAACTTACCCCAGATCTCATCATCCATTTGTTGCGGGTGGTGCTCAACACGAGTGCCATCTGGGTGCGCGATGTAGATGGATTCGCAAGCATACGGCGGAATCTCCACTTCTATTTCCATACCGTTGTAGTACCACTCGATTTGGATACCTCCGTCACAAACAGGAACAACCACAGGCTCTGGACCTCCCAACGCAACGCGATGTAAGACGATGATCGTCCGTTTCACCGCTTGTGTACTGATTGGCCGTTCTCCATAGCCGTTCCAGTTGGCTTCGTAGGACAGGAATCGCTGCAAGCGAGTTGCAATTTCCACGAACCAAGGTTGCACAGCAAGTTCTTCCAGAATACGACTATGAGATGGCTGCGTTTCAGTAGTATCGCGAAACTGATGCTCATGAGAGTGAAGCTGTGACACAGTTTCGGAAATACCCTTCCTGCTATAGCGTCGCCATTCCACTTCCTCTATAGGTCTCTCGGTCATGGACCAACATACGACTGTCATTGAGTGCGCCTCCACAACTGATGTGCTTCTTTGGTAGTAACTGCGGTAAAGCCTCGAACAATCCAGACATGGGCGGCGTCCATGAAATCCAGTGCACTATCCAGATCCTCTGAAAGTGCTCGTCCACGGGACGTTAGACTCAACGCCATCATTATTGACTCGGGGAGATCTGAGGTCCATCCGTCTATTGTCAACCAGCCATCCCGCTCCTCTGGGAAGTGACAATGCAAGCCGAACCCGCTTAGATGATCCTGAGGCAAGAATTCGTCATCTCCCATGCCGCTCCAGGGCACGATCAACCGGGGGGTGTCTTTAGGCGAATTCCACCCCTGTTTTTCGCCTAGGTGGTTGATGTACTGAACTTCACATAGAAACGGTATCGGTTCGTTGTGTCCAAGTTTGGCACATTCCGCCGCCAATCTGTGCCAAGAGTCCTGCATAGACTTACGTATGGTCACATATCGTGGGTATTCGCCTCCGAGATCGCCCTTGCGCCAATTGACAACTAGGCGGTCGTGTTGAATTTGAACGACATGATCGCCTGATTCGTTTTGGAGCCAGAGGCGAGGCGGGTTGCTCGCTGTCTCTTCGATCTCAAACAGGGTGTCAAGAAGTCCTTCTGACGGGGGGAGACCCATCCGAGGCAAGAGCGGTCGTTCTTTCGCATGTGGAAGGGTGTCCTCCCACGCAGCAGCAAGTCTCCCCAAATCAAGCGCACTAAAGTTGACCGACTGCTTGAATTCGATTGCCAAGGCAACTTCAACAACAGGAGGCTTGTCATACTCTGGCAGTAGGTTTTGGTCAGCCATAGGTTGGCGGATTAGATTTCGCGAACAGGCTCAAGCCGCAGTAGAGTGTCGGGCGGTTGATGGTAGGACCTCCTTGTGACGGTGGTGAGGTTGGTTCAATTGCCTAGAAGGTACACCACAAGTCTAGCGCTCGCGTAGTCAGGATCAGAGCGTACCGTCGTTGCTGCCCTTCGGATGGTGCCTTGGAGAGAGCCGGAGACGTATCGGCTCAATAGATTGGATCGCAAGTCTGGCCAGACGTTCAGATCGCCGAGTTCAGCCTTGAGCCCTGAAGGCTTGTGCACTTGCGTTGGGCTGAAAGTGCCTTGGCCATCGCGAGTTGACGCTGTATCTTCGTGGGACAAGGCACCCGGCTCCATGAGGGCCGGGTCTTTCCTTTTTGACGCGGTCATGGCTGGATGGCGAGGCTAATCAGGCCGCTCAGTGTCTTGGTGTCTTCGGTTCCGACTAGGTAGGTGATACCGCGGTGGAGGTGGAGCCGGAATTGCTTGGCGAGTGCTTCGGGGGTTTGAGGGATGCCGTCGGCCTCGCATCGGGCCTGGATGATGGCGGCGTAGACGTCGGCGGTATGCCCGCCGAAGGTCGACCAGGACATCTCGACGTTAGACAGCGTGCCGATCTCTTGGTCGGCAGGCACGGAGGGCTCGGCTAAGGATGCACACAGCGCCCAGCGGCAGAGCACGTTCCAGTTCTTGATTCCGGTCCGTCGTTTGAGGGTCGTGAGCTGGATCTTGGCTCGTTCGTCAACCCGGACGGCGTCGACGATTGAATTCCTACTCATCGAAATAGCCCATCATTACGGTGGTGCAGGCATCGGTCTCATCGAAGTCCAGTCGTTGTTCGACATCGATGTACGGTCGAAGGAGTTGGAGGTGGTCGCCGACGATCTCCTCGTCGGTGGAAAGCAAGACCACTTGCCGCGAGGCACTGGGAAAGTAGCGTTGAATCAAGTTCGTTCTGTGTGACCGGTCCAGCCTGCCGACGGGGGTATCAATAACAGTCGGCAGCGCCATGCCGGTACTTCGTGACAACCCCCACAGAACAGCGGTGGCTATCATCTGGCGCTCTCCGGCGCTCAGTCTTTGGGTATCAACTGACTCCTGCTGCGAGTTGAAAAGGGTGACAGTCAGGTCGTCGGGGTTGATGGCCACGCCAGACACGAGTTTCTGCTTGCGGAGCAGCGTTTCCAGTGCGTTATTGATTTCTTTGGTGATCCTACCCAGGTGCTTGATGACCATGTGCTTGGCAAAACCTGCAAGCACTTCGTTGGCCGCCGCGACCTCGCGGGCGACTCGAGCTGCATTCTTGTCGTTGACGTCTGCATCAAGCACCTGGTGCGCTATGGCGTCGAATTCCCGCTGAGCTTGCTCGACGCTCCGCTCAGCATCACCGAGACCGATTTGCGCTCTCTCTACAGACTTTTCGGCAACACGAAGTTCGGCTTCGGCGGTTGCTACCCGCCGGACGCTCGGCGCAACGCTGTCGGTCTCAGGCACCACCGCTAGGACCCCTTCTAAGTGTTCGATTTCGGAATTGAAATCCTTGAGTTGCTTCGTCACGCGCTTCGCGCTGGTTTGCAGCTCACGTGAGCGAAGATTCAGCAGACTTCGTGCTGCGTCAGCGCACTCAAGTGATGGCGAAAAGGTGGGCTTGGCAGGTTGCTCTATCGACCCCAAGTCGGTTCGAAACACATCGCGTGCCAGTTCCGTTTCCTGTTGGCCGAATCCGAGGGCAGCAGCAAGCAATCCTGCGATCCGGTCGTCTCGCAGAGCCATCGCTGAGCGCATCTGCTGAGCCAGGCGAGATGCTTCGTGCTGCTCTCCAGCAGCAGCAACTTGCTTGAGCAAGTTCGGAACAAGGGTAAGGGGTAGATCACTGGCCGCAAGTTGGATCAGCTCTCGTTCGACGGTGATGGCAATTGCATTGGCCTCGGCAAGGCGGCGATGGAGGTCGTCGCGCTGGGCCAGTAGGTCGCCTCCTGCTCTGGCGAGAATGTCGGTTGCCTGCTGGAGTTTGGATTCGAGATCCGCTCTCGCGTTATCTGCATCGGCCAGTGCTTGACTGGCCAATTCCGACTCTTTGTGCGCTTTAGCAAGCTGTTCCTCAGCTTGGGTCAGTTTCTCCGCCAACTGTGGTGCTAGCTGGGCATCCTTGGCCTTCGCTGTTCGTCGACGAAAGTCATGCAAATCAGACTGGAGACGGTCAACGAGGTCGAGCCCTAGCAGGCCATAGAGACTTGTGCGGAGAATCTCGGCCGATGATGTCGGGTCAGCGAGGGATTCAATCTTCTCACTGTCAAAGATCGTGAGGTCCGACACCCGCATGGGCATCACCCCCTCGACGAACTCGGGCCACACAGCGACGAGGTCTGGCCTCGCCTGGTCATCGGTCCACACGCTGAGTCGATCGATCGGCTTTCCCCGAGTAGTGCGATTCCAGGATCGTTCAACGACATAGCGAACCTTGCGCCCCTCTTCGATCCGGTCGAATTCCAAGGAGATCGAAGCAGTGCGCTCTCCGTGATGCACCATGCTGTTGAGGTACTCGGGGTAGGAGGAACCGTTAAGGATTCGTCGGGCCCGGCCGCCGTAAAGGGTTAGGGGGATTGAGTCCAGCATGGATGTCTTGCCGGTGCCGTTTTTTCCCCCGATCAGTGTAATCGGCCGCGTTGTTGCGGTTGAGAAACGGACTATCTGTGAACCTCGGTACACCCCGAAATTGTTGAGAGTCAGAGAGCGAAGGAGCATCAGGCTGGCGCGGTGCCCGCGTAGTCCTGAGACACTTCATGCCAGGAAGCGTCGAAGTCGATTGGAGTGCCGGCTCTGACAGATTCGCGGGCTCGAGTCAAGGCACGCGTGAGGTCGATGGCTTCCTCGGGCGACTCGTACCCCGATCGGTCGAATGCAGTCTCGATGTCACTCCACAGACCACTCCGGCGAGCGGCCACTCGGTGGCTGTGCTCAACAGAGATCAATTCACGAATGAGTTCGTACTGAAGGTCCGACCGGCATAGGTTCTGAAGCTCGTCTAGATCTTCGCTCTGAAAGGGAAACTGTTCGTCAAACCGGGTCTGGCCTGGGAATGGTTGGCCGGTCGCGTCTCTGAAAATAGAGGGCAGCAGATCTTCGTGCTCGTGCTTGTCGGCCACCCAAATCCTGCGGATTTCGTGTAACTCGTCCATTGTGATCAGTTCGATCTCTCTCACGTCTGCCGGTCCATGGTTGCGAACCCAGGTTTGTGCTTCGAGAACCAGGCGGAGCCAGTGGGCTCGGCCGTCTTGTGTGTAGGGCCCCGGGACGTAGTGGCCGTTATAGAGTGACACTCGCCCGTTTAGTCGGCGGAAGTCGCGGTGGTTTCGGCTCTCGGTCGCATCGGCGATCTGGTCGCGGACATCCAGCAGCGGTTGCATCCACTCCTTTTCAGTGTCGTTCTGGATCATCGCTGTCATCGATTTGTCCTTGTCCACCACAGTGCAGGTCCAACAACCGAACCGAGAGTTTCCGCACGACGGGGTAGAGGTGTCCATGACAACCGGGCATTCGGCATCGGGTGATGCTGTGCGGTACATTGAGAGGAGCTGCTTGTTGTCAAATGTCCACGGGTTTGGGGTCTGCATCAGGTAAAGCCAGACGTCGTCGTCGGTCCAGTCGACAATCGGCTTGTATACGAGGGCAGAGGCGAGATCGCTGTGGGGGCTGAGGTGGTCTCTCACGGACTGCCGATCAATCCGGTCGATCCGCGCCGCCCGAGCTGTTGACTCGGCGCGCCGTGCTCCGAGGACGATGATCGCCTCGCCGTTGTCCTTGACCACGGATCGGATGAAACGGGTGGTTGGGTTGATTTTCATCCGCTCGGTACACCAGCGGAACCGACGATTTGGAGCGGGGTAGCCACGGCCGATCAAGTTCACCCAGAACGTCTCGGCCACCTCCGGCGAAAGCAGGTGAGTTGAGATCGGAAGTCCCTGGTTTGCTGCCGCTTGCTCCATCGCCTGGTGAGACCGATGGACCCACGCGGCCACCGCAGGGTTCTCTACGAGCGTGTCGTTGGTGATGACATATAGCTGCTTGTGGTGTTCCTCAGGAGGCAGTGAACTTAGTGCCGTCCAAACCAATTGGAGCGTTGCCGTGGAGTCCTTCCCGCCTGAGTAGCCGACCACCCAAGGAATGCTGTCGGCGTGGTACAGATCCTGTATTTGGGAAATGAGACTTTCAATCTCGGTGCGAAGCCCATGCTCGGTGAAAGCCGAAGCGTTGGATGGTCCCGATCCAATCCTTACTTTCACCGTTGAGTTGGCCATACGCCCCTTCGTCCCGCTTGATTCCTGCTTGACGCGGGGAACGGTCAGTCGACGAGTCACCCGTTCAAAGGATTGTAGACTTGCCGCTAACGAACGGGGTTGACCCGAGGGGAGACCGTGGCCGCCTATCTGGATTTTTGTTCTACGACACCAGTCGATAGCCGCGTGTCGGCTGTTGTGCAGCACTACATGGAGACCGAGTTCGGCAACGCAGGTTCGAGGACCCATGAGTACGGGATGACGGCTAGTCGGGCGGTCGAGGACGCCCGGTCGTATGTGGCTAAGGGGTGCGGTGCCAAGTCGGAAGAGGTCTTGTTCGTCTCAGGTGCAACAGAGGCTAACAATCTCGCACTCCTGGGTCTTGGGGCACATGCACAGAGCACAGGACGCCAGCATGCTCTTGCGTTGGCGATTGAGCATAAGGCTGTGCTGGAACCGCTCGAAGCACTTGCTATGGGGCAAGAAGTAGAAGTTGAGCTGGTGCCCGTTGGCGAATGCGGTTGGGTCGACCCCAGCGAGTTAGCCAGCCGGTTACGTCCCGATACGTTCGTAGTCAGCACGATGCATGCCAACAACGAAACAGGGGTCGTCCAGCCACTCAGCGACATTGCCGAGGTTCTCTTGGGCCATCCGGCCTACTGGCATGTTGATGCCGCGCAGACCTTTGGAAAGATCGAAGGATTGGCCGAGGAACGCATTGACCTGATCTCGGTATCCGGTCACAAGCTGTTTGGTCCCATGGGCGTTGGGGCGCTCGTTGCTCGTCGGCGTGGGTATGAACGTCCTCCTCTAACGCCACTGATGTTTGGCGGCGGGCAGGAGCGCGGTTTACGACCAGGAACAGTGCCGGTTCCGCTTGTTGCCGGACTCGGCGAGGCCTGCCGGTTAGCGCTGTCGGAGCAGGATAAGAGATCATCAGCCTGTGTTGCTGAGCGGGCAAGGGTGACTAGGGCGTTTGAGTCCCTAGAGCCCATCTACAACGGAGATCAAGAGCGGGTGCTCCCACACGTCATTAATCTGTCTATTCCAAGGCTTGATGCGGAAGCGGCAATGATGATCCTCAGAGACCTTGTAGCTGTTTCCAACGGGTCGGCATGCACCTCAAGCTCCTATGAGCCTTCACACGTCCTCTCAGCGATGGGCCTTGCTCCAGAGCGTTCCTCTGGCGCCCTTCGTGTTTCGTGGTCCCACGACCCTGTGCACGTTGACTGGGTTGAGGTGGCGGATCGGCTCTCAAACGCGTTGCGGTGAATTCGCAGTCCGAGAATCGGCATCGTACGGCACTGGTCCGAGGAGCTTTGTCGCGGCCAGTGCAGCTTGCTGCTGATCTAGGACTGGTGACGACCGGCAGTACGTTCTTCGACTACGGCTGTGGTCGCGGCGATGACGTGGCCAGCCTCGCCCGAGCCGGGGTCATGGCGAACGGTTGGGACCCACACTTCAAGCCCGATGCCAAGAGGACAAGTGCAGAGATCGTAAACCTTGGGTATGTGATCAATGTCATTTCGGATCCCTCGGAAAGGAGAGATGCAGTTCTTGATGCATGGGAGCTCACAGAATGGGCGCTAGTCGTCTCAGCGAGGCTCAATAGTGAACTGCGTACTATCTCGAGAGGCCGGCCATACGGCGATGGGTTCATCACTGGGCACGGGACATTTCAGAAGTTCTACAGCCAAGGAGAGTTGCGGGCATGGCTCGACACGATTCTCGAATCGGAGACTGTTGCTATCTCTCCCGGAATCTTCGTGGCCTTCAAAATCGAAGCAGATGCAAATGAATTCTTGATGCGGACGCGGCGACGCAGGCGGCACGCTGGCAAGGTGTCGCGGAGCGATCGCATCTACGAAGAACACCGGGAGTTGATTGACGCTTTGATGGAGTTCTTCAGCGAGCGTGGACGCCTCCCTGCCCAAACCGAACAGCTTGACCTACAAGGAAAGCTGAAAAAAGCCGCTGGGTCGCTGCGCCGAGCCTGGCGGATTGCGGTCACGGTGACGCCAGAGACTGACTGGGACAAGATTTCGACTGAGCGACGACTAGATCTACTTGTCGACCTAGCACTCCTCAAGCTCAACCGACGACCAACGTTTACGGCGCTTCCAGAAACCACCCGTTACGACATTCGAGGGCTCATCGGGTCATACAAACAGGCAACCGCCGAAGCCGACCAACTCCTCTTCAGCGCTGGTGACTCCCAGGTTGTCGCCGGCGCGGCAAACGAGTCGCGAGTAGGGAAGCGACTACCCACTTCCCTTTATGTTCACGAATCAGCACTTCACGACCTCCCTCATGTCCTCCGGGTATATGAAGGCTGCGCACGATGGTTGGTTGGGGAAGTCGACGGAGCGAACATCATGAAGCTGGCCACCGACAAGTCCAAAGTCTCCTACCTGGAGTACCCCGACTTCGACAGGAGTCCACATCCTGTCCTGCGGCGGACGACCTTTGTCCGGATCGGTGCTCTAGACATCGACGAACGTGACTACTCAGCCTCGGAAAACCCGCCCATCCTGCACCGCAAAGAGCTATTCGTTGGGGACGACTACTTGTGGCGTGAGAAATTTGACCGACTCACCAAACAAGAAGAACGTTTCGGGCTCTTGGATGCCGATCTCAGATCAATCGGAAACCTGCTTGGTTGGCAACAACGCCTCGACCAACGTGGCGTCACGCTACAGGGGCATCGTGTGGTGCGTGTCAAGCGTGGTCGCCAAGGTCGACAAGGTCGCTGAGCGCTTGAATGGAGTCGTCGCGGTCCGTGCCGCGGACTATGGCCTCGACCGCTGCACGTGCTGATCTGGTCTCTGCAAGCGACATGATGTAGTCCAAGCCGCCACAGGCGAACTCCATGAAGATGTCAAGCCGGTCTTGCAGCTTGCCGGTTTCAAGGATTTCGTCGGATCCCGTCTGGGCGACCGCGACCATGTCGCAAAGAACCCTGTCCTTCCTGTCGGGGATGTTCATTACAACCTCGCCACCGTCGGTCTTGTCCGAGCTCCCCTTTGAGATAGGTCCCGTCAGCCCGCGGGCGTAGCCGACTGAAGCGCCGAAGCACAGCAGGTCAAACGCGGCCGGGAAGACCGCTTGGCTGGACTTGCCAGTCCTTGTCACCAGTGGCATCAGAGAGCTGAATCGCGAAGGGATGAAAACGGCCGGGCGAGCAGGGTCTGCGTCTTGGGGCATACTCAGTTCTCGATTCGCTTGAGAGATGATTTGATGACTTTGCTGTTCAAGGAGGCATAGGTGTGGCTTTTGCCCTTCCACTCAAAGGTGCGGACGGCGTCGTCAGCCAGGAGGCCCTCGAAGTGCACCAGGTATTCCGCGCCGATTTTCTCAACCGCTTCCCCGAGTACCTCTACTTCCGATTTGGCGGCTTCCGAGAATGCCAGGACTTGGCTGAATCTCTGGGTCATTAGCTCCATCACCCGCTGCTGGTACTCACTGCCCAGGTTTGTGAATGGTGCGTCGACAACGAGGGGGATGTTCTCTACTTCGACGAATGTGGGGATCGTGGTCAGGAGTTTGTCGAGGGACTGGTACTGGGGAAGAAGCTTGGCAGCCGCCGCCGCAAAGGCGTACGTCAGGAGTGCGGTTTCTGATCCCGACAGGTCGCCGATGGGTTTCTCAAGTGTCTCTTCGCCTGTCTGGTCATAAACCCTGACCATGTAGCCCGAGTCGATCTCTATTTGAATGTTCTCCTTGTACAGCACGTAATTCTGGTTGATGAGAGTCTCCAGTTGCCCGCGGGCCACGTCGGCCTGCTTCTCTTTTATGTCGTCCAGCAGCCCCGACATCTCACGGACTATCAGCGCAGCCTCGTGAACATCTTGGTGCTGTTTGGGGGCGGCTTCTCTTTTCTCCTCCTCCTTCCTCGCGATGTCTCCCTCGATTCTCTCGATGCCGCCCTGCTTCGTGGCGATTTCGGTTGCGAGGCGGCTCTTTTCGCTCAATGCGGCCGATCGCTGGGTGACCAGGCTGTTTCTGTCCACATCCTTGAACCGGTCGGCACCGGCTTCTTTGAGTTTCGCTTCAGTAGCGGCCCGAGCCTCTATTGCGGCTTGGCGGGAAGCGATAGCCTCGTCAAGTCCTACCCTGGCCATGTCGACGGCGTTCGTCGCGTCGGTGCTGGTTCGGAGGCTTGTGGCATGACTTGTCAGGGTGATCATGCGGTTGACGACGGAATCGTCTGTTGGCGACAACGGTTCAAGAGTCTCGAACATGTGGTCTGTCAACGGCCGCCCGCAGATGCACAGCATTGTGTCGCGGAGTTGTTCTACTAGGGCGCTCGAAATGTCGTTGGGATAGCGTCGATTGTCGAAGACCTCCCGCACGGCATCGAATACGGGCATCGCTACGTGCAGGTACGCGCCGCCCAAAGCGTCAGCTAATGCTTGGTCGGCGTGGCCGACTGCGGATTCGGCGGTCTCCTCGTTGTTGAGGGCAGACTCAGCGTCCGCAAGAACCTCCCTGATTTCTTCAAATTCTTGCAATTGGGCATTGATGCTGTGGTAGTTGGCAGTTGCCGCTTCGAGTTCGGATGTCAATCCTGGAAGCAGGTCGCCTTTCTCTTTCAGTTCGCCCTTTAGGTTGTCGATTTCCTTTTGAAGTTTCTTCGTCTCCTTGTCCGCTACCGCATGTGCGTCCGACTTGGAATCAAGGTTTTTGCTGGCTTGAGTCACCAACTTGTCGAAGGGGCCGAACTTGTTGCCTCCAGAGATCTCCCGGAGAAATCCCTTTAGACGCCCTCTGCTCCTCGTGTCATCTTTGAAGGGAAACGAGAGCGTCTCCCCAGGGTAGAAGAAGAATCTTGCGAGTTCTTGTGGAAGGAGTCTCTCGATGACATCTCTTGCTTGCTGATTCTCATACTGTTGGCGATGTGAATCGGGGTGGTCGAAAGCGGCGTTGATGTCATCGGCGGACGTGTAACCACTGTAGGGCGAGATTCTGTCTACTGTTACGCCGTCTGGGTCCTCGTAGCGGGTTCCGTTGAGATCGTATGCCCGGTGTTTGCGCCGAATCCGGTAAAGCCATGTACTGCCATTCTTCGTCTGTGACGCATAGAGCGTAACGGCGGCCCTGATTGGGTTGGATTTTGTGGCGTTGCCTTCCTGGACGGCATAATCATTAACGTAGTGTTGTTTGCCTTTCCCCTCCTCAAGGTCCATCTTGCCGTATAGACACCAGTAGATGGCGTTCAACAGGGATGTCTTTCCTCCCCCGTTCTTGCCAAAGA
Source organism: Candidatus Aldehydirespiratoraceae bacterium (assembly GCA_965198315.1). Lineage (GTDB taxonomy): Bacteria > Actinomycetota > Acidimicrobiia > Acidimicrobiales > Aldehydirespiratoraceae > VXYK01. The sequence continues at coordinate 1,025,105 of OZ240616.1, forward strand.
TCAATGTAATCGGCTGGTCATCAGAGGTGGCGATGTCCATGGAGGACTGACCTCTGAAGGGTCGCCAATCGTCCACTTCAAGGCGCAGGAATTTCACGACATCCCTCCTTCGCTTGTATCGGCCTCGCCAACAGTGGTGATCATTCCGTCAACTTCGCTAGCCCACTTGTCTCGTGTTGGCTCTGCTCTTGACATTGCTGCCACTGCGAGAATGTTGGCCTCCAGCTCACTGGCTTGTTTGAACTCCTCTCGGAGCAATTGGATGACCAGTCTTTGGACTTCGGCACGCCTGTGTGACATTACGGGCTCGTAGAATTCCGCGACGGTTACTTCTGGCTCGGCCATTTCATCCTTCTCCTAGTGTGTCCCATAGGTTGTAGCGGTCCAGCAGAGGGCGGAGCATGGCGACAGCCTGGTTTCTATTGTCGGCTGCTTCGGCCATTTCCTTGGCACGCAGGATCTCCTGGGCCACCAGCTTGCGTTCCATATTGAAGTTCTCGGCAAACTCCGGGTAGGCGATGTAGTCGAAGACGCTGGCGACCTTGTTGGAACCATCTTGTGGCTGTCGAAGAATCCGCCCGCGGCGCTGGATGTACTGGCGTGGGTTCTTGGTGGACGCCAGGAAGTGGGCGATTCGAGCTGTCGGGACGTCGATGCCCTGGTCGAGGCACTTCATCGCTACAAGGCCGTCGATGGCTCCTGATCCAAGTTCTTTCAACAGGTGCGAGCGCGCGTCCAAGGGCGTGTCGCCCATGAAGTCGAAGAAGCGCAGGCCGAGGCTGGTCGCAACCTCGTGGACCAACGGCCCTTGGCGTTCTCCAGTGAGCGGCGACTCTCCTTCAGCCGTGTACACGAGGGAGTAGTTTCGCTGGGCTTCGGGCAGCGATTCCACTGCTTCGCGAAATGCGCCCACTTTGCCTTCAGCGTGCCAGAGAAGGCGGGCCCTTTGGAGCATGAACATCTTCGCCGAGTCATCGAAGTCCTGGATGCTCAACCCGCTGGATTGGCCGATTCGCCTGCCGATCTCCTGGCTCAGCCGGGCGTACTCGTCCATTTCCTCACTGCCGAGCGGGACGAGCACCGGTGTATAGATGTAGTGGCACAGCGCCCCGAGACGGACCGCCTCCCCAATTCCGATATCCAGCATCACCTCGCCGAAGTAGTCCTTGATTATTTTCGTCCCGTCTGGGTCAAGGTGCCGGTCGATAGTGGCCGAGAGCCCGAGCCTGTAGTGGAACTGGTCGGTCAACAGCTGTTGATTGCCGGGGGAGCCTAGGGCATGGCACTCGTCTGCGACCATAAGCCGAGGGCTTGGGTAATCGTTAAGCATCGACTGGAATCTGGGGTTGGCAGCAGACGAGGCTGTCCAAACCGCCACCGACGTGCCTCCTTTGACTCGCTGGGCCATCAGGGCGCGCCCAAGTCGGGTGAGGGCACTGGGATGTGTCGAGCAGACAGGGGCTACGGCCCATTTGCGCAGCTCGCCCTCCCACATCTCCACCAGGCTGTTATCAGGCACCACCACAAGGACTGACAGCCCTGGGGGCTCTTGGTAAACGCGCGCGAGGCGTTCAATCATGCCCAGCGCGGTGATGGTCTTGCCCGTCCCGGTCGCCATGGCCAGTAGGCCGCGTCCCTCGGCCTTGAACCACGCCCTAATCGCGGTGCCCTGGTACGGGCGGAATTCGATTCCGTCAGGCACCTCGGGGATATTCAGCACAGCATCATCATCCGTTCTTTGCGTGCGGTTTGCCATCTTCTGAGGTCTCTTTGAAGTTAGGTTCCGGGGCTGGCGCGGCAAGTACGTGTTCACCAGCCCCTCCTCCAGCGCCTTGGGAAATGGTTCAACCCTGAGTGCGCGCAGTCCTTCGGGACTGAACAGGTCATCCACGGCTGCTTTGGCATCGGCAGCGTGCGGGGCTTCGGCTTCCACCCAAGAACGGTGCACCGGGAATGATTCAATGTTCCCTCCGAGCCCAGAAAAGGTCTCGTTCGGAGACCCCTCGAAGGTCAGATAGTCGCCTTCCTCATCCTCGATCACTCCGATTTTCTCATGGTAGAGGCATTCGGTTCCGTCGGCGTAGCCTGAGATGAGCCAGAACTCCATGAACTCATGTTCGATCATCCAGGTGATTGCGCTGAGCGCATCGTTGAATTCGGGTCGGTGGTGGGTGCATTCCTGTTCAATGGTGCGTCTTTGGTATCCGAGGCCCATGTGACGCAAGTCAATTTCCGGCAGATTTGGGGATGCGACGACTCGGATCGGAGCACTGGACTCGTCGGTCCTGTCCAAGAATGCCTCCAATGCTGGAGCAAGCCGAGCGAGGGCTCCAGCTGTGAAGTAGCCGACGGCCCGGTCGTACCTAATGGCCCGGCTTAGTGCGGGGACAAAAAAATCGTTAATCAGATCGTCAGTATCGCTGCTGTATCGGCGTTTGAAGCTGGAGTAATCGGTCAGCCTGGCTGGCGGGACCAGTGGCTTCAGTCTGATAGCAGTCACAGGTCTTCCATCATTGCCGCTATGTCTGGAGCAATCGGCGGTGCCACGGGACGGGCTGCTTGTATGTCGTCCTCGCCGACGTGGACATTCACCCCGGTGGGAGTGGGGCAAAGGAGCAGGCTGGCCCCAGGACCGACTCTATGCTCCTCCAGCCACCTGCGAAGACGCCCGACATCCACCCTTCCATTGAGATTTGTGATTCTCCAGATAACGCTGGCTTCATGCAGTGAGGACCCATTCACACGGACAACCAAACTGTCTGATGGCCGCAAACCGTTCGCCCAGGCAATATGCGGATCGATGCCGAAAGAATAGCCTCGCATATGCTCTTCAGTAACCGCGTGACGTTCCCCCCAACCTTCTCTAGTTTGGACAGCATCAGCTACCGACGACGGCGGCATTGGGTCGAAGCTGAAGGTATCCGCGAACCTGACCGAGTCTCCAACAACGTTGAAGATTGATAGCCCAAGATTCATTTCGATAGATGTGACGCTGATGCCAAAGCCCTTCGTAAATTCGTCGATAATTGCTGCCTTGCTGGCAACACCCCCTCCCCGTTCAATTCTCTGCGTGATCTCGGTAATGATTCCCTCGTACTCCTCAAGACCCCAGTCCCGCGGTGCAAGCCGAAATGCCTTGTCCAGCCGCATTAGGTTTGAACCCTGCCGATTCTTGAGTGAACGGACAGAGCCATGGCCGATGGACTTGATGAGTTCCGCTGGCGTCATGGGTCTGCGAGTCAGCCTGAGGACACGCTCGGCTTTGTCATGGATTGTGCCATCCCATTTGACCATCCACCCATCTCCAATATCTCGCCATTTGCCGTTGTTTTCTAGGAAGCTGAGCGCCACTTCGGGGTGTACGTGGAGGCTCAGGGCGTCCACCAGCTCGTCGGCTTTGACCAGCCATTCGTCTCTGATGGCACCATCCAGCGCTGTTTTGAGATCGGTAAGGGCGTTGATGCCTTGCAAGAGCCAGTCGTCTTTGTAGACATAGCCGGAGGCCCACCGGAGCATCTCGAATCGGCGCTCGCCAAGTCCCCTCCTCCATCGTTCGGCAACTTCGCTTCCAGACGGTATGACGAGCCTGAATTCACCCTGGAACTGCTCTGCGGCCCACCGGACAGCCCGGAACTTCTCGCTTTCGAGCAAGCTGAGGACGAGTTCGGCGTCCTTGGCGATTTTTTGTCGGATTCGCTCGCGGGTAACGCCTTGGTTCTTACCCAGCGTCTCGAGTGTTGGCCTGACACGCGCGCACATGCGGGCTTCTAGCAACTCGGGGTCGCCCGCGTGCGAGAAGAGTTCCTCTATCAGTTCACCGAGAGGGACCGGGTCGTGGTCCGACAGTTGTGAGAGAGGCACGGCTAGCAGTGCTTTCACCTCATCGCTCACTTCGTCGGGAACGCTAGCTGCGGTGCCAATTGCCGTGAGGAGTCCTCCCACTGTCCCATCGTCTGAGACAGTGGGAAACCACTCGGAGCTAGCTTTCAGGTCGTAGGCAGCGGGGGCAGTTCGACGCTGCTCCACAGACAGAGTCTCCGCCGAGTTTGCGAACTCGCGCGAACGCTCGGGCCCCCGATATTCATATCCTGAAAGCACATCGTTCAGGCGGCGAACTGTGAGTGTGCCGACGTTAACAAGATTGAGGAGCGATTCGTCGCTGTGCGCGCCCAGTTGCCCCCAAGTCCCGATGTTGTGGCGGCGCAGCGCATTGTACGTTCTGGCATCAAACAGTGACGTGTCAATTTGCTCGTCAGCTGCGTCATCCATCCAACTGTGCTTTTCGCGAAGTACTGTGTCAGCGGTTACCGTGCCAACCGGTGGGTCTCCAAAGCGGAGCGGCCCGAACTCCAAGGTTCGGCGGAGACTGCGGATTGTCGTTTCGCCGACTCCTGGGACGATGCGCAGAGCGTCCTCGGACAACCTGGCCAAATCGCCCCAGGTTGAGCATCCCATCCTTGTGAGCACTGTTCCCGCGCGGGTTGGAAGCCAGGAGCATACGAGTCGCTTGTCATGATATGCAATCAACCATGAGTAGCGCTCCCCAAAAGAGCCCTCTAGTGGAGAGTCGCAATCCGTTGTTCCTGCAGCCAGATTCTCGGCGTTCTCTGACTTCCCGGATAAGACACTGCCAGAACCGCTGGATCCGTTCTCAATTTGGTGTTCCTGCCCTCGCATGACGGGCGATGGAAAATCAGCCGCACAACCACCGACATTCTGGATCCTGTCGTTCGTACGCTCGGCCACGGGAGGTAAGCATAGGCGGGCCGACGAGAGCCGCGTTGTGGTAACCCGTACCGGACTTGAACCCGTGCTACCACCTTGAGAGGGTGGCGTCCTATGCGACTCCCCGCGCTGATCACCGGTGAACCGCTGAAGGCGATGTTCGGTCGTCTTGCAGAGGCCCGGAACCGGACTCCGGCCAACAACAAGATTTGAGAGAGACTATCGAGACTATGACGCATATTCCGGGGCTTGCGGCCGACCACGACACAGACGATCTGCGGACTGCGTTGATCGAGCAGGGCTGTTGTGTCGTCGAGCACGCGGTGGACGTCGCCGTGATGGACGCCCTAGCGGACGAGATGGCACCGTTCGCGGAGCACACACCTCGTGGATCCAACGATTTCGCCGGACAAGGAACCCGGCGAACCGGCATGGTCGTGGGCCGCTCATCGGCGTTCCGGACGCATCTGGCGCGGCATCCCGTCATCTTGACCGCAGGCGATCAGGTCTTTCACCACGCTCCGACCTGGAACCTGTCGTTCGCCCACTTCTTCGAGCTGTACCCGGGCGGACCCGGTCAGCCGCTCCACCGCGACACCTGGAAGTACGGCGCACCGCCGTTCCCGGTCGAGGTGGACTTGAACGCCTTGTGGGCCGTCACGTACTTCACTGAGGACAACGGCGCGACCCGCCTTGTTCCCGGCAGTAACCGCTGGGACGACGACCGCCGACCTGAACCCGGCGAGGATCTTCCCGCGGTGATGCCCAAGGGCTCGGTGCTGCTCTACACGGGGCTGCTGTTCCACGGCGGCGGAGCGCACACCGGCAACGATGTCCGGCTCGCCGTCAACGCCCAACACAGCGTGGGCTGGCTCAACCAGACCGAGCGTCTTCTGCTCGAGTTCCCGCCCGAGGCGGTGGCCGACTGGAACGACGAACTCATCGCGTTCATCGGCTACCAGTTCGCCGGCCCGGCACTGGGCCACTGGCGCAACGCCGAGGAGCCATTCATCGCCGTAGAGGAATACCGCAAGGCCAACCCCTAAAACTGCCGTGACGCTATCCTTTGAATGGCTCCAAGATCTTGCTCAGAAGCAGCCGGGCCAAGGATCCAGCACGGCAGCTTCGAAGCCGGATTTGTCGAGTCCGTTCACGCGTGTTGTGCCTGCTCAGCCTTTTCGACATCTAGGAATCTGCGCAGTGCCTCGCGGATGATCTCACTCGTCGTCGTGCCGTCGGTCTCAGCCCGAGCAGACACCGCGGCTCGCAGTTCCGGGTCGATGCGCACGGGCACCACTTCAGCCGGACCCGAACCCATGGCGGGCCGGCCTCTGCGGCGCTTGCGCAGCGCTGCGATGTCGTAGTCGCTGGTCTCGACCTCTTCGGCGATGGCGTCGAGATCGGCCTCGGTGAGGATGCGGCCAGTCGCGGTCTTCCTTGCAGTCATGGTGAATCGCCTCGGGTCGGCAGGAGCGCGTGGAACGGTGGGCGCAGCGGCATTGCATGAATCACCATCTCGGCACCGCCGTCGAGTTCGAGCCAGACGATCTCCAACAGGTTCCCAGCCCGATCGGCACCGATGGCGAGGACCCTTGGCGGGTCAGAGGCCGGTTCGAGCTCGACGACGACGAGGGCGTGTGCAAGCCCGTGCAGGATCGCGTCGCGGTCGAGGCCGTGCTTGAACGCTGAGCGATGGAACTCCACACGCAATTATTGTAACACGAAATCCCGAGTCGGCGCTCCGACGCGGGGCATTGCGGTTGTTGATCCGCAGTCGCGGCGTTGAGCTGTTCGGGTCACGGACTGGTGAGATGGGTCTCGAGTTCTGCGGCCGTTATTTGGGCGGCAAGTGGTACCCCGTACGGGATTCGAACCCGTGTTACCGGCGTGAAAGGCCGGCGTCCTAGGCCGCTGGACGAACGGGGCCCGACCAGCGAACTGGCCGAACGACAGCATACGTCGTCTGATCCCGGAGCGTGCGCGCATTAGTGGGCAGCAGTACGGTAACGCCCGTGGTGAAAGGGTCCATTCGTACCCGCGGCAGGACAGTGCGCCTCATGGCCGCGGCAAGTGGCGGTTACCTGCTCGGCATGATCCCTTCGGCTGATATCGCGGCCCGCATCACCCGGCGCTCCGACCTGCGCACGTCTGGAACCGGCAACCCCGGTGCCATTAACGCCGGTCATGTGCTCGGCAAGTCGTGGGGAGCGGCTGTGAGTGTGGCCGACATCGCCAAAGGCGTAGCCGCGGCCCGGCTCGGTGGAGCGCTGGCAGGCCCCGCCGGCGCCAACCTCGCGTCGACCGCCGCGGTCGGAGGCCATTGCTTCCCGCTCGGCCGCACTGGCGGAAAGGGAGTGGCGACCAGCATCGGACAGGTCATCGGCACGTTCCCCGTCTATCTGCCATTGGACGCGGCAGTGGCGCTTGCCACTTCGGCACTACCGGTCAACCAGCGGACGCGGACAGCCACGACCGTGGCGAGCGCCACCTGGGTGCTGACAGCGGCGCACTGGTGCTGGCACGGCTATCGCAACCCGGGCGGGGTCAAGCCCACCGTTTCACTACCGCTGGCGGCAGCTGCCAGCTCGGCCATCATCGCGTTGCGGTTCGCCGCCGGTGCCGAAACGGTTGACACGTTCAATCGCCAAGAATCGGCACAATCGGCACAATCGGTTCAGTCCGCGGAATCGGTGCAAACGGCGCAATCAGCACCAGCGGGACAGTCGGCACAGTTGGCGCAAGATGCTCCTGGCAGCCCAGGTTCAGCACTTTCTGAGGGTCGCGCTGAAGGTCGCACTGAGGGGCTCAGCGGACAGTGATAGCTCTCGTCACCGACTCGGCCTCCCAACTGCCTCCGGAACTTGCTGCGGAGTTCGGAATCCGGGTTGCTCCGATCACCGTCAATATCGACGGTGTCGAATATCGCGAGGGAATCGACCTCACCGCCGATGCCTTCTGGTCACGGTGGAGCTGGTCGCGGTTGAGCAACGGAAGTCTCCCGGAGATCACAACTTCACAGCCGAGTCCGGGGACGTTCAGCGAGATCTATCGGTCCGCAGTCGAACAGGGTGCGACCGACATCGTTTCAGTTCACATCGGCGCCGAACACTCCGGAACCATCAACAGCGCACGCATCGCGGCCGAGATGGTCGACGTTGATGTACATGTCGTCGACTCCGGTACCGCCTCGTTCGGCGTTTCGTGCTGTGTCTGGGAGGCCGCCTCGGCGGTCGCCGCGGGTGCATCGGTACCGGAGGTGGTCGCTCGGGCCCAACGGATACGCCCTGCGATAGGCACGGCGTTCATCCTCGGCGCACTGGACTTCGCTCGCCGGGGCGGCCGCTTCAGCCCGGATCTGCTCCACGACAGCGAGCAGAGCGGACGCGAAGGGGTCGCAGTCCTCTCGGGCTACGGAAGCGATCTCGAGGTTGTGGCACAGGGGCACAGCGTTGATGAGTTGTGCAATCAGATGGTCGAGTGCTTCTTGGCGCAAGGGCGACCAATTCGGGCCGGCGTGTGCCTTGCCGATCCGGCCACTCTGGTATTCACCGAGGGCATTGAACAGAGGTTGCGGGCTGCCCCGGTTGAGGTGGAGCTGGTTCGGTACCGCGTGGGCCCGTCAATCGCCGCGCACACAGGACCCGGCACGGCCGGCGGTTTCTGGTACTGCACGACAGACTGACGGCGGGCTCGGCGGCAAGGCAGAGACCCGGTCTATGCCCTAGGGGTCGTGTGCTTGGCTGGCGGCTTCAATGAGTTGTTCGAGGAGCCAGCCGGTCCACTCGTAGAGGGCGGCCGATGCGGTATCGGGCATCGCGTCACCAACAAGATCGACACCAGCGAGGGTGAGTTGTTCACCCAGCACGAGACGGAGACTGTTGAGGCTCTGCATCCAAGCTGCGACAGCTGATGTGTCGAGTTCAGCTCCTGAAAGTGTCGACTCGACTGTCTCGATGGCTTCAAGGCGGCTGCGGAGAAGATCGTCGTCCACGAGTTCTCGGAAGGAGGCTTCGGCTTCGGCGTTGTCCGGATGAGCGGGAGGCTTCAGTCGCCTCAAGGTCTCGTCACCGCCAGCGATCAACAAGTCGCGGAGATCCGACAGCACCTGGGAAAGCACTTCGCGTTCTCCGGTAGGGAGTTCCACGATGACGGCATCACCGTCGTAACGAAAACGGCTCATTCGTCTTTCTCCATAGTCGCCCAAAGGCCGTGTTCGTGAAGCCGAAGGACATCGAACTCGGCTTTTTCTCGGGTTCCCGAAGACACCACGGCCTTGCCTTCGATGTGGACTTCCATCATCAGTCGGTGGGCTTTCTCTTTCGAGTAGCCGAACAATTTCCGAAACACGAATGCTACGTACGTCATCAGGTTGATCGGGTCGTCCCAGACCAGAACCTTCCAGGGCCGCGCATATTCGACCGATTCGTCGATCTTTGTCTCGGGGACCATCACTGGGGCCGTCATGTCACGAGTTCTCTCGATTCAGCCCGATTGACGAGAACCGCGGTGTCGACAGCTGTCGAAAGATGCAGCCTGACGATAGCGATCCAGCTCAAAGAGGCCCCAAGGATGTGGACCCCGACAAGCAGCACGGGAACACCAGCGAAGTATTGCCAGTAGCCAATAACACCCTGGGCTATCAGCAGGCCGGCAGCGACCGCGGCGCGCCAGCGGATCTCCGGTTGCTGTTGGCGGTGAGCGGAGCGGATGAGCCACACAACCCCCCCCAGCAACACCAGCGCGATGATGCTGTGAATACGGGTCACTTCGCGTACGAGGAACGGCAGGCGCTGCGCGACTTCTGCCTCGTCGCTCCCGCTGTGGGGCCCTGATCCGGTGACGATTGTGCCGCTGACCAGCAGAATTGCACCGACTGCAGAGATCATGCGCGCGGCTGGGGTAAACGACCCTGGTAAACGGCGCGCCGCGCCGTCGTCCCGCCCGGCCAACTCAACGAGCACGACGGCGTTGGCCAACAGCACCATGCTCAACAGGAAGTGTCCCATCGTGAACCTGGGGTCGAGCTCGGTCTTGACGAGCACCGCACCCAACACGACTTGGGCTGCCACACCGGCGACGAGCCCCCACGACCAGAATGTCAGATCCCTTCGCCGAGGCGAGCGTCGCAGAGACCCGAGCACAGCCAAGATCACGGCCGCCGCGACGACACCGGTGAAGAGGCGGTTCACGAATTCGATCAAGGCGTGGTACTCGAGGTCGGCCACAAATTGGTCTTCTTCGCAATTGGGCCAGTCGGAGCAGCCAAGCCCCGATCCGGTCAAGCGAACCGCTCCGCCCGACACCACGATCACGGTCAGTGACCACAGCGCGCCGCGGGTCCAACTCAAGTAGCGCGCGGGGCTGACCGGCCCGAACGCAACCGCTCGCAGCGACGCCAAAAATGAGGACACAACCAAAGGGTAGGGCGTTGCTAGCCGCTCTTGTTCGCTTTGTTCAGAAGCCACGGGCGGCGTGCTTCAACCCGGGTGGCGTGGTCTTGGTTTTGGGGGCGTAGCCTGACCGACGTGAGTGAAGTAACAGAGGTCCGATCCCGGTCTCGTGTCGCCGCCTTCGTGGCGTTGACCAAGCCGCGGATTATCGAGCTTCTGCTCATCACCACGGTGCCCACCATGGTCGTGGCCGATTCTGGAATTCCCTCACTCTGGTTGATCGTTGCCACCGTGCTCGGTGGCACGCTGGCTGCGGGCGGCGCGAACACCTTCAACATGTACATCGATCGCGATATCGATGGCCTTATGGAACGCACCAAGGGTCGCCCGCTTGTGACGGGCGAAGTCTCCCCGCGCCAAGCTCTGGTTTTTGCGTTCGTGCTGGAGATAGGCGCGTTCGGGTGGCTATGGGGATTCGTCAACTTGTTGTCAGCCGTTCTGGCCGTCTCGGCAACCTTGTTCTACGTCTTCGTCTACTCGCTGTGGCTGAAACGAACGTCCAAGAGCAACATCGTTATCGGCGGAGCCGCTGGGGCAGTACCGGTTCTGGTCGGCTGGTCGGCAGTGACCAACCAGCTTGACTGGCCGCCTTTGGTGCTCTTTGCGATCATCTTTGTTTGGACGCCCCCCCATTTTTGGGCATTGGCGATCCGCTACAGGGAGGATTACGCGGCTGCGGACGTGCCGATGCTGCCTGTTGTCGTGAGCCTCAAGAAGACCGCAAGCAGGATTGTGCTCTACACACTGCTGCTCTGGGGTCTCACCTTGGTTTTTGCTCCCGTAGCCAATATGGGCTGGCTCTATCTGTGCTCTGCGGTGCTGCTCGGAGCGGTTTTTTCAGCACTGGCGATCAGAGTTTTTCGTAAACCTGAGCCGCAGCGGGCCATGCGGCTTTTTGGGTGGTCTATCACTTATGTCACGTTGTTGTTCGCGGCGATGGCAGTCGATGAGGTGATTCGCAGTGGGGTCTGACAAACACCTTCCGCCGGGTTTCTATTCTGGTGCTCGCATCCCTGTAGGCTCATCGGCTGGTAACGCAACTCAGGTATTAGCAAAAACACGTGCGCGGTGCTGTGCGCCGGGGGCGCTCGGAGGACATTTGCCAACATGACGATGACCGATTCACCACCAGCTGCGAACACCGCGCTGGCGGCAACCTCGCCCCGAGTTGTCGGCCTCTTTGATGCTCTCACCACCACAGACCACAAGCGCATTGGTCGTCTGTGGCTTCGGTCCGGCTTGCTCGGGTTGCTGGTGGCCACACTCATCGGCGTTGTCCTCGCCATCGAAAACAGCAATTCGTCGCCCGATGACATCTTCGGTGGGGTCAACAGCTACTTCCAGTACTTCAGCCTCTACCGCTTCGGTTTGGCGCTGTTGGTGGTAGCTCCGTTGTTTGTGGGACTTGCCACGGTGGTAGTGCCGATGCAGGTCGGCGCAACAAATGTCGCTTTTCCCCGAGCGGCTCATGGCGCCGCTTGGTTGTTCATGATCGGTGCGGGAATCACCTTTGTCTCGGTTGTGTCCGGCGGCGGTTGGGGGGCGTTGGACGGCATCTCGGGCACGGAACGAGATGCCATCGCTTTGACCTTGGTCGGCACTGGTTTGGTGATTGTCTCGTTGCTGGTGGCTTCGGTCTGTATTGCCACGACGGTTGTGTCGCTGCGCACACCGGGCATGAACTTGCTGCGAGTTCCGTTGTTTGCCTGGTCAATGCTGGTCGCGACCAGTGTTTGGTTGTTGACCTTGCCGGTTGCGCTGGGCAATCTCGCCGTCGTCTATTTTGATCTTCGCGGCGGACCCGGAACGTTCGGCATCGCCGAGGGTTCGAACGCGATCTACACGCAGCTTGGCTGGCTCGTTGAACAGCCGCAGATTTACGCCTTGGCGATTCCCGTGTTGGGTGTGCTGGGCACGATTGCACCCGTTGTTGCGAAGTGCCGCCATGCGCAGCACGCGGCCGCTGTTGTTCTGATCGGTCTATTTGGTTTGTTGTCGGTGGGCGGTTGGAGCCAGCCTTGGTTCCAGGGCGCCAACTACGACGAGAAGTTCGTGTTTATTCTCTTCGGACTTTTTGCGTTTCTTCCTGTGTTGGGCTCTATCGGGGGTGCCGCTGACACAATCGCCAAGCGCGGGTCTGCGGGTGCTTCGGATTCGGACACCAGCGCTGGCGGCGGGAGCGTGATCGCAGAACTCTTGTCGGTCCATGCCGTTGGTGCTATCGGTGCGGCTCTGTTGCTTCTGGCGGGCACCGGGGTAGGGCTGGCGCGAGTCATTCAACCCTGGGATCTGGGTAGCCGGACGACCGTCAGCGCAGTGATGAACCTGGTGCTCTTCAGTGCGGTTGTTGCCGGTATTGCCGGTATCTGGTTCTGGGCCCCAAAAATAAGCGGCAAGCAACTCTCGGTTTCGATGGGCCGTCTGGTCATATTGGATGTAGTCGTTGGTGCGGTTCTGCTCGGTGGAGCGGATTTTGTGAGCGGGTTCCTGGAGGCTCCTGCGTTCGGGTATCAAGTGGTGGGTAGCTCTGCTCAGCTAATGGCTGAGCCTTCGAATCAAGATTTCATTGAGGTGATGAATGTGGTCGCCGCGGTGGGGGCGGTGTTGATCGCGCTGGGTGTGTTGGGTGCGCTAGCGGCGCTGGCGAAGGCTATGAGATCAACCGATGCGGTCGACGACAATCCTTACGGCGGTCAAACCTTGGAATGGACCACCGCGTCGCCCCCGCCAGCCGGTAACTTCTCAGAACCACCGGAGCGCGTCGTCTCTGAAGCTCCGTTGCTAGACACAGTGAGCGAGCTTGGAGAGGAGGCCTGATGGTTGCCACCACCGGGCTTCCAGCCCCCGAAGTATCCCGCCCACGCAGCCTGTTGGTGGGCACGATGTTTGGGACTGCGGCTGCGTTCATGTTCTTCTGTGCTGTGGTCGGCATTTACGTTCTTGAACGTGCCGCGGCTCGCGACGCAGGAGTTGAGTGGTTCCCCGCAGATGTCGTTGAATTAGGTCCCTCGGGTTTCATTTTTTGGACGTTGATCCTGTCGGTGTTCACTGTTCAGTGGGCCGTGCAGGCTATCAATGCCGATGACCGCATCAATGCCTATGTTGCTCTGGCTCTCACGGGTCTCTTCGGCGCAGCAATCTTCAATCAACTGTGGTTCATTATCAACGACACCGGGTTCGCCTTGGCTGCTGACACCGGCCAATTCCTGTTCTTTGTCGTCAACGGAACCTTCATCGTCTTTTTGATCGCTGCGGTCGTGTTCATTGCGCTCACAACCGTGCGTGCACTAGCCGGCCAGTTCGGCCCACGAAGAGCAGAGGCGGTGTCTTCCGCGGCTCTGGTCTGGAACACCGTGGTGTTCATGTGGGCAATCGTCTACTACCTCATCTACATCACGAAGTAAGGGTCAGATGTTCACCACGGGCTTCAAGTTTTTCTTCGGAATCGGGATGGCACTGGCGACTGGCGCGGTGTTCTACGGATACACAACGGGTGGCAACCATCTGGGGCCGCTCTCGATGGGCTGGAAGGGCGGCGTAGGCGAACACCTCGGCTATTCGCTGCTCTTGGGGCTCGGCGTCACCGCTATGACGGTGGCGCTGTTCCTCGTGTTCTTCCGCGACGCCGACCCCGCCGCGCAGGCCCACTACATGGGAGTCGAGCAGATCCCGACCAACAGTCTGGTTACTGCCAGTTTCTGGCCGGTGGTTGGTGCCTTTGGTGTTGGCGCCATGGCGATCGGTCTGGTTCTGCACACAGCGGTGTTCGTTACCGGTTTGATCATCTGCGGTGTGGTCGCCATCGAGTGGCTGATGGATGCCTGGGCGGACAGGGCGACGGGAGACCCCGAAGCCAATCGGGTACTGCGCAATCGGGTGATGGCTCCCATCGAGATCCCGGCTTTGGGCGCGGCGATCGTGGCGTTGGGTGTGTTGGCTACCAGCCGGGTTTTGTTGGCCACCTCAAAACTCGGGTCGGTGGTGGTTGCCGGTGTCCTGTCTGTGTTGATTCTCGGTATCGCGGTGTTGTTCGCCGGCAAACGACGGATCAACAAGAACATCCTTGCCGGTTCGGTCCTGGTTATGGCTGTAGCGGTGCTCGCCGGCGGAATCGTTGCGACTGTCACCGGTGAACGAGACTTCGAGCACCATGAAGTGGACCACGATGACGAAGACGGCACCGACACTGGGGAGGGACACTGAGGTGAGTGACCTCATTCGTTCGCGGCGTCGGCGTTGGCCGCAGGGCCTGCTTCTGGGGCTCGTGTTCGTGTTGGCCGGCTGCGCCAGCGACGCGGAACTCGATACTTTTGCCGACCAGAGCGAGACCGCCCGCCAGATCAACGACTTGGCGATTCCGGTGTTCATTGTTGCCGGGATCGTGTTGGTGCTCGTGTGCGGTGCCATTCTGTGGATGTCGATCAAGAATCGCGTGCCGGCCGACAACGATTACGAAGGTGAGTTCCCCTCCCAGATTTCGCACAACAACAAGCTGGAGATCGGTTGGACCATTGGCCCTGCCGTCATCATGATCGTCATTGCCGTAGCCACCCTGGTTACGCATCTGGCAGTCAACAGCACTGAAGCCAACGCCATTGAAGTCCAGGTTGATGGTCAGGTTGAGACGTGGGAGCCGAGGGTGGTTGTGGTGGGCCAGCAATGGTGGTGGGAGTACCGCTACTACTTGACCGAAGACATCACTACCTCAGACCTCGGTGACCCTTGGAACCTTCCTGCAGCCGACATTGTCACCGCGGGCCAGATGGTGATCCCAACAGGCGAGGAGGTCGAGTTGATCATCACCTCGCGAGACGTCATCCACTCGCACTGGATCCCCGCGCTCAACGGCAAGAAGGACGCCGTGCCCGGGAAGTACACGCCGTGGAAGTTGGAAGCCGACGAACCTGGCGTCTATTTCGGGCAGTGCACCGAGTTCTGCGGGCTTTCGCACAGTCGGATGAGAATGCAGGCTGTAGCTGTGACACCGAGTGACTTCCAGGATTGGATTGATGCCCAGATGCTTCCGGCAACATTACCGACCGACGAAGACTCTGCTGAGTACCGCGGAATGGAGGTCTTCTCGAACTTCTGCGCCAGTTGTCACCTGATCAGAGGGCTCAACACAGAGGATTACAACGGGGCCGAGACCATCTCCGGATCCGCCCCGGACCTCACCCACTTCGCCAGTCGCACCACGTTCGCGGGTGGTTTGTTCAACCTCTACAACCCGGACTGTTCGCTCGACGACTACAACTCGGACTGTTCGCTCAACGACGACGATCTTGCCGCCTGGATCCGCAACCCCAACGACGTGAAAGAAAACTACGCGGACGACCTCCCCGAGGGTGCTCTACCGCGCGGGATGCCCGACATGGGGCTGTCCGAACGACAGATTGCCGATGTGATCACCTTGCTGGCCACGCTCGGCCCCAAGCCGACCGCTGCCCAGATTCTGGCGACAGAGGTGGAGTGAGATGACCATCACAGACAAGCCCATTACCGAGGGTCCTCTAGAACTTGAATCCGGTCGCGAGGCCTTAGCGGAACGGCCGCTTGGGGTGCTTACCCGGCCGCAAGGAGGCAGGGGCTGGCGGGACTGGTTGAGCACCGTCGATCACAAGAAGATCGGGATCCTGTACGGCGTGTCCGCCATGGTCTTCTTTGTGGTGGGTGGTATTGAAGCCCTGCTGATTCGCTTGCAGTTGGCGGTACCCAACGGCGGCGTGCTGTCGGCCGATGTCTACAACCAGGTGTTCACGATGCATGGCGTGACCATGGTGTTCCTGTTCATCATGCCCTTGGCAGCGGCTTTCTCGAACTACTTGATTCCACTTCAGATCGGCGCCAGAGATGTGGCGTTCCCGCGGCTCAACGCGCTCTCGTATTGGATTTGGCTTTCAGGCGCGATCTTCTTGAACAGTTCTTGGATCGTTGGTGGAGGCGGTGCCGACTGCGGTTGGTTCTGCTACTCGCCCAACAGCGGGCTGACTTTCTCGCCGAGCCACGGCGTCGACTTCTATGCGATCGGCTTGTTGATCGCTGGTATTGCCTCGTTGGTCTCGGCCATCAACCTGATCGTCACCTGTCTCAACATGCGGGCACCCGGAATGGACCTGTTCCGTATGCCGGTCATGACCTGGATGCTGCTGATCACCCAGTTCCTGCTGCTGTTCGCGTTGCCGGTCATCACCGTCGCTCTGTTCTTGTTGATGTTCGACCGCTTGTTCGGCGCCAGCTTCTTCAATCCGGACATGGGCGCCGATCCGTTGTTATGGCAGCACTTGTTCTGGATATTCGGGCACCCGGAGGTCTACATCATCATTCTGCCTGCCTTCGGAGTCGTGTCTGAAGTGATTCCCGCGTTCAGCCGCAAACCCCTGTTCGGCTACACGTTCATGGTGTTCTCGGGTATCGCCATCGGCTTCATGGGATGGGGTGTTTGGGCCCATCACATGTTTGTGTCGGGAATCGGTCCGATCTCGGTGGCGGCGTTTTCTCTGTCCACAATGTTCATCGCGGTGCCGACCGGTGTGAAGGTCTTGAACTGGTTGGCCACGATGTGGGGCGGACAGATCCGTTTCACGACGGCAATGCTCTTCGCGGTGGGAACCGTGGCGATGTTCACCATCGGTGGGTTGTCGGGAGTGACCCACGCGTTGGCTCCGGCCGATACACAACAGACCGACACCTACTACATCGTGGCTCATTTCCACTATGTGATTTTCGGTGGTGGTGTGCTCGGGTTGATGGGTGGTCTCTATTTCTGGTGGCCGAAGATCTTCGGTTACATGCTCAACGAGCGCCGCGGCAAGATCCACTTCTGGTCGATGCTTATCGGCTTCAACCTGACTTTCGGGCCTATGCACATACTCGGTCTGCAGGGGATGAGTCGTCGTATTGACACCTATTCGGCCGGGTTTGGATTCGAGTTCTGGAACATGGTGGCGACCATCGGCTCGTTCATCATTGCCTTTTCAGTTCTGGTCCTGTTCCACAATATTTGGAAGTCGAAACGTGAGGCAGCCGATCTGCCGCCTCCGGGTCCCGATCCTTGGGATGCCCGGACCCTGGAGTGGATGATTCCTTCGCCGGTTCCGGAGCACAACTTTGATGAGGTCCCCACGGTTGAGGGTCTAGACGAATGGTGGCACCGTAAATACGGTTTCGATGACAACGGGCAGGTCGTCGTGATCGCCACGGTTGAAGAAGCAGCTCAAGACGGCTCGGCCAAGGGTGTGCATCTACCGGCACCATCGTTCTGGCCTCTTGTGCTGGCTGTCGGCTTGCCGTTGATCGGCTATGGCCTGATCTTCAACCTGTGGCTTTGCGTTCCTGGCGGTCTGCTGGTCGGCATGGGGATTTTCGCTTGGGCTCTTGAACCTGTCGATGACCCCGATGCGACCCACGACCACCACCACGATGACGACGACGGTGACGATGGTGGTGACGGAGACCACGACGAAGGTGACGACGGTGCCCCTGCCGCCGCGGCTCCGGCTACGCCCGGCGACAACAACGACGCCGACCTCGTTGCCGCGGCTCCGGCTACGCCCGGCGACAACAGAGTTCCGGCTGCGCCTGGCGTTAGTAGCGCTAGCTCTGCCGCGGCTCCGGCTGCGCCCGGTAACCAGCAGGGAGGTGCCTGATCATGGCAGTCGCAACCGCAGAACCCGCTGCGCCAGAAGCGCACGACGATCACGGGCCTTCAACCGGAATCTCCAACACCAAGTTGGCGATGTGGGTCTTCCTCGGTTCGGAATGCCTTCTTTTCGGTGGTCTGATTTCGACCTACCTGCTCTATAAAACCCGTCGCGGTCCAGACAACCGGGCGATCCCAACCGACGTTTTCGACATTCCGTTCACCTCGATCAGTTCATTCGTGCTGCTGATGAGTTCGCTGACGATGGTGCTCGCCCTCGCCGCGCTTACTCGTGGAGACAACCACGGGGCACGGGTCTGGTTGTTGGCGACGAGCATGCTTGGCGGCGTGTTCATCGGTGGTCAGGTGTATGAGTTCACCAGCTTCCTGCGTGAGGGTGTCGGCTTCACCAACAATCCGGCCAGTTCCGCGTTCTATGCCTTGACCGGGTTCCACGGGGTTCACGTCAGTCTCGGCATCGTTATGTTGATGTCTTTGGTGGTTGCTTCGTGGCAGGGAAAGTTGCGTCCAGAGCATTCCGAGACCGTTGAGGTGGCAGGTCTTTACTGGCACTTTGTTGACGTTGTCTGGATCTTCATCTTCACTGTCATATATCTGGTTCCGGCCTAGAGTTTGGAGAGACGCATGAGCACGACCACCTCCGGACACGAAGGCACCGCTGACACCGAGCACGCGGAGCACGCGGAGCACGATCACCCGTCAGATTGGGCCTACGTCAAGATCGCGCTGATCCTCGGTGCTATCACCGCGGTCGAGGTACTCACCTACTTCGATTTGGGGTTTTCCTGGGGGAGTTTTCTGATCCCGTCACTGCTGCTGATGATGGTCGTCAAGTTCTGGCTTGTGGCGACCTGGTTCATGCATCTGAAATTCGACAATCCGATCTTCGCCAAGTTGTTTGTCGGGGGATTGTCGCTGGCTGTCGGCGTGTATATCGCGGCGCTCGCGGCATTCGAGTTCTGGGCGTGATCTGAATGGACGGGCCTTGGGAGTTTGAGGCCCATCCCGCGGTTTGGATGCTGATCGCGGGGATCGTCGCGCTCGGCTACTACGCGGTTCGCCATATCGGCCCCATGGTGGTTCCGGCGGGCCAAACCGTCGTGACGAAACGACAGAAACGCTGTTTCGCGCTTGCCGTGTTTCTGCTGTGGGTCGCTGCGGACTGGCCGATGCATGACATCGCCGAGGAATACCTCTACTCGGTCCACATGGGTCAGCATTTGCTGATCGCCTTTATCGTCCCGCCGCTGATGCTTCTGGCAATGCCGGAGTGGTTGGCCCGCTTGATTGTGATCGACGGTGGTGTGGCGTCGCGAGCGTTGCGAGTGCTCACCCGGCCCGTGGTGGCAGCGGTCATATTCAATGCTCTGCAGATCCTTTCGCACTGGGCAGCGGTCGTTAACTTGTCGGTCGAGAATGGGGTGTTCCACTACACCATCCATCTGGCGGTGTTCTTCTCGGCGTTGTTGATGTGGTTCCCGGTCGTCGGTCCGCTACCCGAACTCCAAATGAGCGAGCCAGGAAAGATGGTCTACCTGTTTGCCAGTTCGATCGTGCCGACCGTGCCAGCGGGGTGGTTGACGTTCGCGGAGGGAGTCGTCTACTCGGCTTATGACCATGCTGAGCCGCTGTGGGGGATTTCTCCCACCGACGATCAACAAGCCGCTGGTGCGGTGATGAAAGTCATCGGAGGCTTCTACCTTTGGGCGCTCATCACCATCCGCTACTTCCGTTTCACTTCGGGGCGTCGCCAAGCTGACCTTGCGGCTCGGCGGACGCGCAGACAACCCCCTCCGAAACCGGAACGTGTCGGTGCGGTTGGTATCACACCCGATCTCACGTTCGACGATGTGCAGCGGGCATTCGATGAGAACCCCGAGCCCCCACGCGAAGCCCCAACGTGATCTGACAACCCGTTATGTCCCGCTCTTGTTCGCTTCGCTCGACTCCCGCTCTTGTTCGCTTCGCTCACGGGCCGCTAGGCCGCGGGCCGGGCCGCTCGGGCCACGGCCTCGTTCCGGCGCGACGGGCTTCGGATCATTCCGCTCGGCCTCTTATGACGGAACGGCGCTGATGGGGCGCTACCGTCAACGGCCATGCTCGATATCAAGCTGATCCGTTCGGACTCCGAAGCTGTCAAGTCAGCTGTCGCACGCCGCGGAGAACCGACCTCGTCGATCGATGAGATCGTTGAGTTGGACTCGCAACTGCGTGCGGCTTCCACCGAGCGTGACGAGATTCGCTCGGAGAAACGGCGGACCTCCATACAGGTCGCTGCTCTGTTCGCGCAGGGCAAGACCGGCGAGGCAAAAGCTCTGGCCGATCACAGTCGATCACTGGGGACCAGCGAGAAAGCCCTTGATGAGCGCTGCGAGCGGCTGGCAGCAGAGCTTCGAACGCTGATGCTCAACGTCAGCAATATGCCGTCCCCCGACGCCCCCGACGGGTTCACCGAAGAAGGCAACGTCGAGGTCCGACACTCTGAATTCGATCGGGACGCTTTCGGTGATCACCAGAAGGTTCCTCACTGGGAGATCGGTGAACAGCTGCAGATACTCGATGTTGACCGCGCGGTACGTCTCTCGGGTTCCATGTTCGTGATGTACCGCGGCGACGGCGCGCGACTGCTGCGCGCGCTGATCGCCTACGGCCTCGACCGCAACCGTGACGCCTTTGAAGAAGTACGGCCACCGACCCTGGTGAAGTCCGACACCATGATCGGCAGCGGCCACCTGCCGAAGTTCGCCGATGACGCCTACCACATCGAACGCGACGACCTGTGGGCCATTCCGACCTCTGAGGTCTCGCTGACTTCGATGTTCAGCGGAGAGGTCCTCAACGAGGACGAACTGCCGATCAGGCTGATGGCCCACACCTCGTGCTTCCGGCGCGAGGCCGGCGCCGCGGGGCGCGACACCCGCGGCCTGTTGCGGGTCCATGAGTTCGACAAAGTCGAGATGTATGCGTTCTGCACCCCCGAGCAGGGCCATGACATGCACATGGAGATCCTCGACCGGGCCGAGAGCGCCATTCGCGACCTGGGGTTGGTCCATCGGGTGCTTGATCTGGCCTGCGGCGATATCAGCGGCGCAGGCACACGCACCTTCGACATCGAGGTGTTCGCGCCCGGCGCTGATCGTTGGCTCGAGGTCTCCTCGGTTTCGTGGTGTACCGACTATCAGAGTCGGCGGGCCAACATTCGCTATCGGTCCGAGGGCACGAAGGGCACCCAGTTCGTGCACAGCCTCAACGGATCTGCGTTGGCAGTCCCACGCGTCTGGGCCGCGATCGTGGAGACCTACCGCCAACCCGACGGTTCGGTCGAGCTGCCAGAGGTCCTGCACCCCTACCTCAGCGGCCTCACCAGAATAGAGCCACGCAGTTGATCGTCTGGAGGTCTAGCTGTTCTGGGCATTGATGTCAGGTCAGGTGGTCGCCCGCGGCACCATTCGGGCCGTGGGTTCGATCTATGAGCGTGCGACATCTGATGATCGGACGGGTTCACCGTGCTTTGAGACGGTGGGGTGAAGTGGTCTTTTGGAGGGACCAACTCGGCGGGACTGTATTAGGATTGTGTCATGAAGGTTCACATCTCGGAGTTGAAGTCGAGGCCGGGTATCGCTTGTCGACCGGTTGCCACGCCTGATGACGTTGACGACCCTTCGATCACCAAAGCTGAAGGTGTCGTGACGCTTCCTTTCCATCTCGCTTGGAGCGATCAGCACCTGACCTACGACCTTGATGACGAACGCCAGCGTCGGCGGCTGTACGAACGGGTGCTCACCGAAGGCGGCGACGACGATGTGCGCTACTACATACGGCTTGGGGAGCTTTTGGACATGTGGGAGAGGATCTGGCTGTCGCCACATGTCCGCGAGGCGTGGCAACGTTGGTTGCATCGGCACGGGATCACGAAGTGATTCGTCTGTGTTGACAGCGTTCCAGGCCAAGGTTCGGGGACTCATTGGTCAACTCGGCAAGGACCGCGATTTCGCGTTGGCTGGAGGCGCTGCTTTGATTGTGAGCGGCGTTGTTGACCGAGCGACAGTGGATCTGGATTTCTTCGCGCCGGTCGGCGAGGCGGTTGAAGAGTTCGTTGATGAAGTCGAACGTCATCTTACGTCGTTGTCTTTCCGAACGGAGCGAACACGCGATCATCCTCAGTACGTGAGGCTGCTCGTTCGATCCGGCGATGACGAGCTGATGGTTGATTTTGGTGTTGACTACAGATCGCTTCCGGCTGTTGAGACACCAGACGGCTTGGTTCTATCTGCACAGGATCTGGCGGCGGATAAATTACTTGCTTTCGTTGGCCGTCGCGAACCTAGGGATCTCGTCGATCTCACTGCGCTAGAAGCTCGCTACGGCCTTGAGGAACTCTGCCGGCTAGCAGCAGAGAAGGATCTGGGTTTCCGTCCAGCCCATATTGTTCTAGCCCTCAAGGACATCGAAGCGGACGCGAGGGTCGTCTCCGATGCTGCAATCGCGGCACGCTGGCGGGAGGAACTGGCTGAGATAGCGCCAGAAACCAAAGAACCGGACTTCGGTCTCGGATTCTAGCGACGTCTCTCGGACTCGATGTTCGTGATGTACCGCGGCGGCGGTGCGCGACTATTGCGAGCGCTGATCGCCTACGGCCTCGACCGCAACCGTGACGCCTTTGAAGAAGTGCGGCCACCGACCCTGGTGAAGTCCGACACCATGATCGGCAGCGGCCACCTGCCGAAGTTTGCCGATGACGCGTACCACATCGAACGCGACGACCTGTGGGCCATTCCGACCTCTGAGGTGTCGCTGACTTCGATGTTCAGCGGAGAGGTCCTCAACGAGGACGAACTGCCGATGAGGCTGATGGCCCACACCTCGTGCTACCGGCGCGAGGCCGGCGCCGCGGGACGTGATACCCGCGGCCTGTTGCGGGTCCACGAGTTCGACAAGGTCGAGATGTACGCGTTCTGCACGCCCGAGCAGGGCCATGACATGCACATGGAGATCCTCGACCGGGCCGAGAGCGCCATCCGCGACCTGGGGCTGGTCCACCTGGGGCTGGTCCACCGGGTGCTCGACCTGGCCTGCGGAGATATCAGCAGTGCCGGCACACGCACCTTCGACATCGAGGTGTTCGCCCCCGGAGCTGATCGTTGGCTCGAGGTCTCCTCGGTTTCGTGGTGCACCGACTATCAGACCCGGCGCGCCAACATTCGCTATCGGTCTGAAGGCACCAAGGGCACCCAGTTCGCCCACAGCCTCAACGGTTCTGCTCTGGCAGTCCCCCCCTTATCTTGTTGGTGGCCCTAGCGTGGCGATGTCGGGGTGGTTGTGGAGGGTTGGCGGACCTTGTTCAGCGGCTGCAGGTTAGGCCAACGAGATGGCCAGCAAGGCGGCGGCTACCGGCTACGCCTGCGATCAGGGTCAACGAGCCATAAACCACGGCGCGCATGTGGGAGCGGGTCCACATCTCCAAGAGTTCTCCGGCTGACGCCGAGAAGGTTGTGAAGGCTCCGAGGCCACCGATTCCAACGATGATCGCTTCGTCAGGTCCGGCCGCGTGCAACAGGCTGAAGGCGAACCACCCGGCAATATTGGCGATGAAAGTCCCCTGCGGTGACCCGAGCCGCACGTCGACAGTCCACGCCCCGCCTTCCTGCCAAAACGAACCGATACGCAAGGAGCTGAAAACGATGTTGACCAGTGCTCATATACGCTCAGTCCTCAGACCCATCGAAGGGATCGATCCAAGTGACGCCTGCGGGCAGTTGCCAGCCGAAACAGGCAACCGTCCCAACGAGATGGCCAGCCAGGCGGCAGCTTCCCCCGCAACAAGGGTGAGTGATCCGCAACCCATGGTGCGGTTGCTGACCGCAGCACAGACGGCAAACGTCTTGCGGCGAGTGTGGACTCACCTTGATGGTGCCGATGCTGTGGGGCCTGTCTGATGACCTACACGGTGAGCTTGCGCTTGGTGGATCTTAACGCCGCTCGGATTCAACTCGATAGCCGGTTTGAACGGCAATGATATAGTTGGAGATGGTGCCCAGCAGACGATTGTGCCATCGGCACACACACCGCACGAATGCTCCTGGCTGGCCGAGACAGTTTGGAACACCCCTGAGGGCGCACCAGTCTGCCCACCGCCGTTGTAGCTCCAGCAGATGGTGGTGCCGTTGGTACGCAGCGCGCACGATTGGAGGTCGCCGGCCGAAAACGGCTTGGAACGCCCCGGTTGGAGCATCAGTTTGCCCGAATCGGTTGTAGCCCCAGCAGGTGATTGTGCCATCGACACTCAACCCACACGAATGCCCTCCGCCGGGCGAAACAGCTTGGAGAGTCTCAGCTTGGGAATCACACGGCGGGTTCACGGGGTCGATAGTCACCTCGGGTTTGCCTTGATAACGGGACGAGGACGTCAGTACCCCGCCGCTGCAACGCGCAATATCCGGGGAGTGCTTGGAGCGGGGGTGGGCGCGGAGGTTCTTTGGAACTCGACTCAACCGCGAGATGTTACGTGTTGCCGGTCGGTTTCGTCTCCGGGTGATCCGGGTCGAGGCGGAGAGTCTCTACCGACTGGCCCGTGACCTCTGCGATCAACTCGAAGTCTTTGTCGACGTGGAGAACGGTGAGCCGAGACAATTCAGCTGTCGCCGCGATCAACAGGTCGGGGATCGACGGCGCTCGGTGGTGCCCCCTGTTCGCCAACGCCAACTGCACGTCGAGCGCTCGGGCCTCTATTTTGGGCGTCAGGTACTCAACGGGCATCAGCGCGAACGGCGCCTCGGCAAGCGTGGCACGATAATCGGCCGCAGATCGTGTGGAGAATCCGACCTCAAGAAGAGTCACCGTGGTTACACGTACTCGACCACGCTGGATGTACGAAGCCCATCTTTCGGCGTCCGGGCTCAGGGCCAGTCGTGCCAGAGCAGACTTGTCGGCGAGCCATGTGGTCACGACCAGGCACCGGCCATCACCTCCGGCCGCCCCAGGTCGCTGCACATTTCCGCGATTCGCGCCAAGGATTCAACGGTCACCTCGTTCGAAGAGTCGGCTTGTTCGCGCAACAGCACTCGTCGCAGGTATTCGGCCCGTGAGAGTCCCGCAGTCGCTGCCTTGACATCAATTTCGGCCACCACGTTCTCGGGAACGTCTCTGATCAATATATCGGTCACGATCCAATGATATCTATAGATATCAGAGCAATCAACCGCCCGTGGTGCCAGGAGCAGGCTAGGCCAGTGAGATGGCAAGCCAGGCGGCGGCCACACCCGCGACCAGGGTGAGTGATCCGTAACCCACAGCGCGCTTGCGGGAGCGGGGCCACATCTCCATGAGTTCTCCGGCCAACGCCGAGAACGTCGTGAACGCACCGAGCCCGCCGATACCGACGATGACCACCTCGTCGGGGCCGGCCGCGTGCAACAGGCCGAAGGCGAACGACCCCACAACGTTCGCTACCAATGTTCCCTGCGGCGACTTGAGGCGCGCACCGAGTTGCCAACGGGCCAGTGTGCCGATCAGAGCGGCGGCGCCGAATGCCATGATGATCATGTGCGTCTGCTCTCCAACTCGGTGCCCAAGCGGCTGCCGGCAATGACCGCGACCAGTCCGACAGCGACGGTGACCGTCGTGAAGCCGATCGCGTTGACGATCTGACCATGGTCGATGCGCTCAGCTATTTCGGCTGCCAGTGTGGAGAAGGTGGTCAATGAGCCACAGAAGCCGACTCCCAGGCAGAGCCGTATTGATGAGTGCTCTTTGTGGGTGCGCAGCAGCAAGCCCAAGATGAACGCTCCGGCACTGTTGAGCAGCAGCAAGGTCCACAACGGGTTGTCGATGATTTCGGTTGTGGCCCATCGCAACGACGCACCGGCGATTCCCGCCATCGCCAAGCCTGCGATTGCAAATAGACGACTAGCGCTCACCTCGCAAACAGTAGGCTCCGGCAATGGACATGGCCGCCATGCGTGAAGAGTTTGGACGCATCGGGCTTGATGTCTCAGATGTCGCCGACGATCCCATAACGCAGTTCCGTGCATGGTTCGACCATTGGGCACAAGTCACCCCGCACATCGCCGACACCATGGTGTTGTCAACGGTCGACGCCCATGGTTGGCCCGATGCCCGCGCCGTGTTGTTGAAAGGCGTCGACAGCCGCGGATTCGTGTTCTACACCAACCGCCTGTCGGCCAAGGGCACCCAACTTGAAGCCAACGGCCGTGCCGCGCTGACGATGGTGTGGCGCGAGATAGAGCGGCAAGTACGTGTTGTCGGCGAGGTCAGCCATGTACCCGAGTCGGAATCCGACGCATATTTCGCGAGTCGTCCCCGTGGTGCCCAGATTGGTGCTGCTGCTAGCGAGCAGTCCGCTGTTCTCGGGTCGCGGGCTGAACTCGAGGCTCGAGTTGTCGAGCTGAACGAGTTGTATCCCGGCGAGATACCGAGACCGCCCCACTGGGGCGGATACCTGGTCACCCCTCGATGCGTCGAGTTTTGGCAGGGTCGCCCGGACCGTCTCCATGACCGGGTCCGCTACCGCCGACAAGCGGATGCCTGGACAATCGAGCGTCTCGCCCCCTGACCGCGATCAGACGCGCGCTACTCGTCGGAATGCAGATGGCGCGCGATTCGACGCCAGACGAGCCAGACGACCAGTGCGGTGAAGGCGGCTTCGATCGGCACACCGAAGCGCAACGGGTCGCTGAACCAATGAGCAACCCGCAGCGGCCACCCGCCGACGAAACGCACCAGCGGCAGGAAGATGAACTCGCCCTGATTGAACAGGAACTCAATGATCAGATAGCTGCACACGTAACCCGTAGAAACGCTGAACCGCTTGATTCGGTCAGTTTCGAGATCTCGCCAACCGATGATCAGCGCGCCGACCACACCCAGAACACTGATCACCGCGATGCGCTCCGGGGTGGTGTCCTGGATCCAGTTGTTGACCGCCGCTTGCATCTCCAGAAAACTGTCAACCCTCGGGCTTGAGTAGTTGCTGCCCGACAACAGCCGGATCTCGAAGTAGCCGTAGTCGATCAGATAGAGACCCGCGACCAAGAGCACCAGACCCGAGAAACGACCAACGTAGGGCAGCACCTGCCGCATCCCTTTGGCCACGTCGGTTTTGGCGAGCGCCAAGCTCATTGTCAAAAAGGTGATCAGCGCGCCCATTCCGAGCGCATAGGCGAGGAAGTTGCCCAATCCCTCCAACCAGCCGTCGGTTGTGAACGAGGTCGTGACCGACGACAGGAACAACCCGATCGTGCACGACAACGAGACGACCGCGTAGCTCACACCAAAAAGAAACACTGATGAGAGATCCCGACTGCCGGTTCCCAGGTTCAGTTTCGGGAGCCGCAGCACGAAGTCCTTGCCCAGCGCCATGAAGACACCCAAGGGAAGCATCAACACGCCGATCGCGATCGTCACATAACCCGTGTACTCAAATACCGTGCCTTGGTTGATGACTGTCTCGAATGCCACGCCGCAGATCCCGAACACGGCGAGAAATCCCGCAGTCATCACCAAGCCCACCACCAGGCCGCGCACAATGGTGGCCAGCCGACTGGCTTTGTTGTCACCGTCAACACCCAAGAAATACGACAGGTAGACGGGCAGCAACGCGAAACCACACGGGTTGAACGCGGCAACCAGACCAAGCGCGAAAGGAAAGGCGTAGACACCCATTAGAGCAGGTGCTCCGTGATCAGGTCGCGCAGTCCCTCAGTGGTGAGCACGCCGGCCCACTGCTCCACAACCACTCCGTCGCGGTCAACCATCAAGGTGCTGGGCATGCCGAACAAGCGTAATTCTGGGAACAGCGAACCGTCACGGTCCCAGCCCGATGGATAGGAGACTCCAGTATCGGCCAGCAGTTCGAGCGACGGCGCGGCAGAGTCGTCACGGCTGATGCCGATGAAGTTCACCTCATCTTTGAGTTCCTGGTAGACGGACTCAAACTCGGGCAGCTCGGCCCGGCAGGGACCGCACCAAGCAGCGAAGAAGTTGACTACCAGCGGCTTGTCGAGATGGCTTGCGAATGTGTCCTGGCTGTCACCAACCAGTGAGGCGAACTCAAGATCGCGGATAGATCCCTCGACAGGCGCGGTTTGAACGTCTTCAGTTTCGGGACTGAGTGCTCCGTTGCTGAGATCGATGATGTTGGCGTCACCAAAATCGCTGGAGGTGTCGTCACCACAGGCAGCGACCAACACAACGGTCAACAAGACCGCGGCGAATTTACAGAACAAGGGCATCAGAACTCCGGCACGAAGGCTCCGCCAGAACGCTACCTCGCAGAACGCCCCAGCGGCCCGGCGACAACACCTGGCGGCTCCGGTTGCGCCCGGCGATAGCAACGCAGCGGCCGCTCGGGCGCTGATCGACCAAGAACCGGGGCTCGCGTAAACCGTTGCCCGGGTTCTCAGAGGAGTGGTCGATCAGCGCCGCTAAGCGGTCCGCCGTTCTGCTCGTTCCCGAAGATGCATTGGCACCGGAATCACCGGCATCAGATCCTCGGGACGAGCCACCTTGGGAGGACGACCCCGACGGCGTTTGACGGTCAGCATCTCGCCGTTCATGAAGAGCTGCCCACCCCATACTCCCCATTGCTCTTGGTTGTTCAGAGCAGTTTCGAGGCATGGTGCGATCACTGGGCAGTCGGCGCAGACACGCTTGGCAGCAGAAATTTCGCCTATGTCGTCGGAGAAAAACAAGTCATAGGCGTTATCCACCGTCTTGCAGGCCGCGCGCGTCTCCCAAGTGGTGTTGTCGGCTGGGAGTTGTTCAGTGATGTCGACGAGGGTGGACATGGCCCCGTCTCCTTCCGTGTCTTGGTTTCAATGTGTCGGCGGTTTTCTTCGTCTTCTGTCGGTTTCTTGTCTGTCAGGTTTCTTGTGCGGTGAGAACTGGTTGGGCAACGCAGAAAGGCCGCTGGGATTACCAGCGGCCTTTCTGCGTACTTCCCGTTGTTGGGTCTAGTTACCCAGAGGGAGCGCCGAAGGGCCGCGGGATGTGATACGGCTTCGTGGTAAACCAAGAAGCTGGCATGACCGTCTGCACATTTACGCGCGCGGCAATGTCAGCTTGAAGCTGATGCTCGGTGCGATGAATGTTGCTCATGGCGGTCCTGTCCTGCGGCCGGAAACTCCGGCGACAACAGATTGGCGAGTTTCAGCGTACCTGTCAACTGAATTATTTCGGACCTGTCGGGTTTGAAAGGGAGACACCGGTATCTGCGTAGGAATTTTAATAGTATTTCATGTCATTGAGTTGACAACTCTGACGAATCGACTACGCTGCTCATATGGATGCGGCCTTGTTGGCGATGATCTCGACAATCTTCGTGGCAATGCTCGGCAACTCTTGGCACCAGACTCGGGAGAACTCCAAGACCCGCGAGCTCGTGATCCAGCTCAACAATGACACCCGATCCGAGCTCAAGTCTCTCGGCACCGAGTTGCGCGGGGAGATCAAGGCTCTCGATACCAAGCTGAGCGGGGAGATCAAGGCTCTCGACACCAAGCTGAGCGCGGAGATCAAGGTGCTCGGCATCGGCCTGGGAGACGTCAGGGAGCGGTTGGCCCGCATCGAGGGTCATCTGGGGATCGGTATTGCAAGACCACCTGAATCGCCAACCGACGAATAGAGCGACGCCCTTTTGGGACCGGTGGATTCTTTACCGGGTGTTCATCGTCCGTTCACCCATTCGGCGGTGTGATTTCGCAATGCGCGCATAGCTTGGCGCCCGAAGCCGGTTCGCGCGACGCGGGCCCGTCCTCATCGGAAGGAACACCTGTGAGTCGCTTGAAGCCTGTGGTTCGGCTGCTCGTGGTGGCTGTCAGTGTGGCGCTCGTAGCATCGGCGTGTGGTGGTTACTCCGATTCCGGCGGTCCTTCGGGCGAGCTCTTCATCTCTGGTTCCTCGACGGTTGAACCCGTGTCGGTGAGAGTTCAGGAGCTGTTCAACGACATCAACCCCGACGTCTACATTGCTGTTGACGGACCCGGAACCGGCGATGGTTTCGCCCTCTTCTGCAGCGGTGAGACCGACATCTCCAATGCCTCACGGGCGATCAAAGACAGCGAAGCGGCCCAATGCGCGGCCAACGGAATCAGCTATGCGGAGTTGCAGGTCGGCATCGATGGCCTGGCCGTCATGACCAACTCCGCCAACGATGCCGTTGAGTGTGTTTCGTTCGCCGATCTCTACGCGCTCACCGGTCCTGAAGCGACCGGAAGCGGTTCGTGGGCTGATGCCAATGCTGTTTCAGCCGAACTTGGTGGTGCCGGCAACCTCCCTGACTTGCCACTCGACATTTTCGGTCCAGGAGAAGAGTCCGGCACCTTCGATACTTTCGTCGAGCTGGTGATTGAACACCCAGCGCAGGAGCGGGGCCAACTGGCGACCACCCGTCCCGACTACAGCCCCTCAGGTGATGACAACGTCATCCTCCAGGGCATCACCGGTGCCGACACCTCGCTTGGTTGGGTGGGCTCCGCCTTTGCCAGCAACGTGGATGGGGTCAAGCTCCTTGCCGTTGATGACGGTGAGAGCGGCTGCGTCGGCGCCACGCCTGAGGCCATCGCTTCAGGTGACTACCCGTTGAGTCGCCCGCTATTCATTTACGTCAACTCCGACAAGGCGGATACCAGCCCCGCACTGAGGGCCTATGTCGACTTCTACGTGGCGGACGGCCTTGACCAGGCTGTGGGCGAAGTCGGTTATGTGGCACTCACCGAGGCAGCCAAGAACGATGTCCGTGCCGCCTGGGCCGGCTGAATCCCGATGAGCAGTCACCACTGATGGCCGCTCCTGTTGCACCTGAACGGCCCTTGGGCCTCGATTCCCTTGCCGGATCGCCCCAGCGGGTACGCAAGGAGCGGTTAATCGGCGGCGTGATGTTCAGCGCGGCACTGGTATCGGTGGTGGTCTCGGCGCTGATCATCTACGCGTTGTTCTCTGAGGCTTGGATCTTCATGCGCGATGTTGACTGGTCGAGTACCTGGGGTCAGCTCGGCTGGTTTCCGCGACGCGGGATCTACGACATGCCGACACTGCTGGTGGCGAGCTTGTGGACCACCGTGATCGCCATGATCGTGGCCGCACCGCTCGGGTTGGGCGCGGCGATCTACCTCTCGGAATACGCGCGGCCGACGCACCGTGCAATTATCAAGCCAATCCTGGAAATCCTTGCGGGAATCCCCAGCGTGGTTCTCGGGTTCTTCGCACTGTTGTGGCTCGCTCCCAACGTGGTAGCCCATATCGGTGGTGAAGGCGGCCGAGGCTCAATGCTGACGGCCGGCATCGGCGTGGGGATTCTCACGATTCCTCTGGTGGCATCGATATCGGAGGATGCGATGGCTGCGGTCCCGAAGTCGCTGCGCGAGGCTTCCGCGGGATTGGGTGCGCGCAACGCAGTGACGACACTGCGGGTGGTAGTGCCTGCCGCTATCTCGGGGCTGGTCGCCTCGCTGATCGTGGCGGTGTCTCGTGCGCTTGGCGAGACGATGGTCGTGTTCATGGCGGGCGGCGCGGCTGATGCGGCAATCAAGACTTACTCACCTTACGAAGGCAGTCTCACCATGCCCTCGGCAATGGCTTCGCTGGCTTCGGGCACGGATCAAGTCGTTGGCGAGGGTCTGACCTTTCAGAGTCTGTTTTTTGTCGGTCTGGTTCTCTTCTTGTTGACGTTGGGGCTCAACCTGATCGGTGACCGCTTCGTGTCTCGTGTCCGGGAGCAGTACTGACATGACTCTCACCACGATAGGAACGGTTGCCAAACGAGGTGCGACCGGCTTCGAGAAGAAGCACACGGACGTGGCCGGTGGACTCTTCAGAGTGCTGATTCTGTCTGCGTTGGTGTTGTCGTTGCTCATACTTGCGGTGCTGATCGTCGATACGGTTGCCGACGCTTGGTCCCAGCTCTCAACCCGGGCTTGGGACTTTTTGAACGGATCCCTTCGGTCTCGTTCGATTGACGACAGACTCGGTGTGAAACAAGGTTTGTACGGATCGGTCTGGATCGGTGTTTTCGTCGCGTTGACGGCGTTCCCCATCGGTGTCGGTGCCGCCATCTATCTGGAGGAGTATGCGCTGAAGTCGCGCCTGGCCGCGATCATCGAACTGGTGATCAGGAACCTCGCCGGTGTGCCTTCGGTCGTATACGGACTTCTTGGTCTGTTCTTGTTTGTCGAGCGCAGCACCATCTTCGGTTTCGTTGGTCTCGGTTGGCTGGTTGACGCAACCGGTGGCCGCTCTGTTCTGTCAGCAGGGTTGACTCTGGCGGTGCTGGTGTTGCCGATCGTGATCATTACTGCACAAGAAGCGGTGCGTTCGGTTCCCTCCGGACTCAAGGAAGGCGCCTATGGTCTTGGCGCAACCAAGTCTGAGATGGTCCGGACTCAGATTCTGCCCTACGCAGCGCCGGGGATCTTGACAGGCACGTTGTTGGCCATGTCGCGCGCCATTGGCGAGGCTGCTCCGCTGATTCTTGTTGGCGCGATCACTGGTGGCCTTACCCGTAACCCTGAGTTGTGGGACACCTCAGGGCTGCGTGAGAAGTTCACTGCACTTCCCATTGTCATCGTTGAGTGGGTTAGCGAACGC
The DNA here is from genome assembly GCA_965198315.1 of Candidatus Aldehydirespiratoraceae bacterium. Classification (GTDB taxonomy): domain Bacteria; phylum Actinomycetota; class Acidimicrobiia; order Acidimicrobiales; family Aldehydirespiratoraceae; genus VXYK01. Next base: position 1,057,541 of record OZ240616.1, read on the forward strand.
GGCCGGGATCCGGGTTTTGCCGAAGCGGCGGCGGCCGCCATTGTTGTTCTGCTCGTGCTGGTACTGCTGCTGAACATGACGGCAATCCTGCTTCGTAACCGTTTCGAGAAGAAGCGAGGCTGACTCATGACGCACACATATGGGACAATGCTTGACGAAAACAGCGAAAGCTCCGAGGAGCCTGATATGACGGCGATCGATGATCTGACTGAGGGCTCCGATTCAGAGCCGGTCCTGGAGATTGACGAGGACAGTCCATCGGTGCCCCATGTGGTCTTTGATGTTGAAGAGTTGAACGTCTACTACGGAGAGTTCCGGGCTGTTCGAGATGCCAGTCTCAAAGTTCACGAAAATGAGATCACTGCCTTTATCGGCCCGTCAGGCTGCGGCAAGACCACTCTGTTGCGATGCTTCAACCGAATGAACGATCTGATTGAGACGGCTCGGGTCACGGGTTTGCTGCGTTACCACGGAGTTGATCTTTACGATGCGAAAGTTGATGCGGTTGAAGTGCGTCGTCGGATCGGGATGGTTTTTCAAAAGCCCAACCCGTTTCCCAAGTCAATTCGGGCCAACGTCGAATATGGTCCGAAGGTCGCCGGGTTGGCCAGAAAAGGCCCGGCGATGGACGACATCGTGGAGAACTCGTTGCGCAAGGCCGCCTTGTGGGATGAAGTCAAGGACCGGCTCGATGAGAATGCCCTGGGTTTGTCTGGTGGGCAGCAGCAGCGCCTGTGCATCGCTCGGGCGATTGCCACCGACCCCGACGTGTTGCTAATGGACGAGCCATGCTCGGCGCTGGACCCCATTGCTACAACCCGTATTGAGGAACTGATGCACGGACTGAAGCACGACTATTCGATCGTTATAGTCACCCACAACATGCAGCAGGCCGCTCGGGTCAGTGATCGCACTGCCTTCTTCTCGGTGGACGTAAATCCAGAGTCCGACACCAGAACCGGCATTCTGGTGGAATACGACTGGACACAACAAATATTCTCGAATCCCTCCGATGAGCGAACCGAGAACTATGTGACTGGCCGCTTCGGTTGAGATGAGATGAGCGGTTGAGATGAGATGAGTGGATGAGATGAGAGGAGTACCCGGTGACTGAAGAACTCCGCAAGACCTATCACGAAGAGCTCGAGTCGATCCGTGAGGCCATCGTTCGCATGGCGGGTGTCGTCGGTGAGACCATCCCGCGCGGAACAGAAGCGTTCCTGTCGGGAGACCTCGCCGAGGCACAACGAATTATTGAGGACGACGACGCGGTTGACGCAATGTCAGTGGAGCTAGAGGAACGCTGTTACCAACTTCTGGCTCTGCAGCAGCCGATGGCATCAGACTTGCGAGCTATCACGACGGCTCTGTGGATGAACGCGGAGATCGAACGTTCCGGCGATCTGATGGCCAACATCGCCCAAGCGACTCGCCGCGTTTACGGCAGTTCCTTCAGCCCCCGGATCCGGGGTTTGATTGCCCAGATGGCCGAGGAGGCCGCACGTCTAGTGCGGTTGGCGATCGACAGTTACGCAGAGGGCAACAGCGGGCTGGCCGTCGCTCTTGATGACATCGACGACCGACTCGATGAGCTTCATCTGGATGCCATAGCCGCGATCTTTGAAAGCAACCGCGAGCATGCCTTCGACCTGCAGGTGGGAGTGCAGTTGGCGCTTGTCTGCCGGTTCTACGAACGGATCGGCGATCACGCGGTGAACATGGGTGAGCGGGTTCGCTATATGGTCGATGGCTGGCTGCCCGAACACTCGGGCGCCCTGCGGGCGAAGGCTCGACTGGCCGAATTCGGCGTCGCCCCCGACGAGACTTGATAGGAGCGGTTTGGCATGACAGCGCTGTTGGTCGCTTCAGCAGTAGCAGCGGCCACCTCGCTGGGGATTGTTGTCGTGGGACTTCGGCAACGGCGCCTTGTCAACCAGCATCTTGATCGCATCGCCAATCGTGTTTCGGGTGTCGTCGCACCAGCGTCGAAAACACCCGTGGCAGCGGTGAAGCGTCTTGAGGCGGTGCTTGAGGCCAGCGACGCGCAGCGACAGTTGCGGGGAACTGAACGCCGCTATGAGGCCGCCCTCGAGGCGATTGATATGGGCGTTGTCGTCGTCGATGAGGGCGAGGGGGTCGTTTACAGCAACAGTGCTGCCAGTTGGTACCGCGAAGGCAGGCACGGCGAAGCTGTCATTGCTCAGAAGATTGATGAGTTGATCCACTCCGCGGTGAGAGGCGACAGGGTTGAACAGAGCGTTGCGCTCTATGGGCCGCCGCGGCGCGTGCTGTTCGTCTCGGCAATACCGATCCTCATCGAGGGTGACCTTGTGGGAGCCATTGCGCTCATTCACGATGTCACCGAGTTGGAGCACAGCAATGCAATTCGGCGCGACTTTGTGTCCAATATCAGCCACGAACTCCGCACCCCGATCGGTGCAGTGTCACTGCTTGCCGAAACGCTGATCGGCGAGCATGACCCCGAAGTGATCGACTCGCTGGCTGATCGCCTGGTTGTTGAAGCTGAGCGGCTCGCTGGAACGGTGCAGGATCTGCTCGAACTCAGCCGAATTGAACACAGCGACGATTCTGAGTTCTCCCCGGTTGCTGTTCAAGGCGTGGTCGGTGGAGCGCATGATCGGGTGCGCGCGGCGGCTTCGCAACGCAGCGTGATGATCAGCGTCGAGGCGCCGGAACTCGATTTTCTGGTGCGCGGCGACCGTCGTCAGCTCACTTCAGCGGTGTTCAATCTGCTTGACAACGGCATCAAGTTCTCGAACCCGGGAGGCGGCTCCGTCTCGGTCCACATCCGCGAGGTTCACGGTCAGGTTGAGGTTGAGGTTTCTGACAGTGGTATCGGGATCCCACGTCAGGATATGGACCGCATATTCGAACGCTTCTACCGAGTTGATCGAGGACGTAGCCGCACGACTGGCGGTACCGGCCTCGGTCTGTCAATGGTGCGCCACATCGCCGCCAATCACGGAGGCCGTGTGTCGGTTGAGTCGACCGAGGGAGAAGGAGCAACCTTCACCATGGAACTCCCATTGATCCCAGACCACGGTGAAGACGACCCCGACGCGCTCAATAACCAACCAACTTCCGCGGCTCCGGCTGCGCCCGGCGAAAGCACCGCGCCCGGCGAAAGCACGCCATGAGCAACACGGCTGCTCGGATTCTCGTCGTGGAGGACGAAGAGTCATTCGTGGAAGCTCTCCGTGTCGGGCTTCAACGAGAGGGGTTCCTGGTGGACGTTGCTCGCGACGGCGCAGAAGCGTTGGACCGATTTGCACAAAGCGAGCCGGATCTGGTGCTCCTGGACGTGATGTTGCCGGGGATATCCGGGATCGACGTTTGCCGAGAGATCCGTTCTTCATCTTCGGTCCCGATCATCATGGTGACCGCCAAAAGCGAGGAGATTGACGCGGTCGTGGGTCTTGAAGTGGGGGCCGACGACTATGTGGCGAAGCCCTATCGATTGCGGGAATTAGTCGCTCGAATACGTGCGGTGCTACGTCGTTCTGCGATGAGTCGTTGGTCTGGCAGCGGTGGTTCGGGGAATGACTCCAACGATCAGGTTCTGCGGGTCGGAGGATTGCAGCTGGACCGTGAACGCCACGAAGTCACCGTGGATGGTGAAATTGTCCAACTCCCGTTGAAAGAGTTTCAGATTCTGGCTCTGCTGATGCTGAATCAGGAGATGGTTGTGACCCGCGAAACCTTCATCGACCGGGTGTGGGGCTATGACTACGTCGGCGATACCAAAACGCTTGATGTCCATATCAAGCGACTCAGAGCCAAGATTGAGCCGAACTCGGATCGTCCCGAACGCATCATCACGATCCGTGGCGTTGGATACAAACTAACGGCCTGAATGAGGCGTTATAGCTCGTTCGTTGTTGGCTTCAGGGCGTGGTGGATGCGGTGGCGGGTGACCCATAGGCGCAGCAGCACGAGCGCTGCCAGCAAGGTTGCCGTGACCCCGTATACGACAACCGGTGAAGCTTCGACGAGAACGCCGAAAAGGCCCCAGAGGAGGCCTTCGAGCGCCACCAGCACCCACGACAGCGGCGACACTCCCACCGGCACATGAGACCTCCAGGCTGCGACCACCGACGGCCCGAGGTAGAGCCCGTTGGACAGTCCCAGCACCGTGCCCAGCACCGTCCAGCCGGCCACCAGCTGAACCACGACGCATGCCACGGCAACCACGGCGGACAACAGCAGTCCGGTTCGCACGCCCGCATCGTTGCGATAAAGCAGGTATAGAACTACGCCGTAGCTGCCCGCGCCGGCGAGAACTGCGGGAATGGTTACCCACAGTTCCTCGGCCACCACGTAGGCGATCCAACCGATGTTGACGGTCGTGCCGATTGCTGCCCATATCGGCGACACACCCTCGGTACGACCTATCCGCAGCAGCCGTGCAATCTGGGGCAGGATCTGGACGAACGTGACGGCTGTGGCTACGACGCCCACCAGCACAGCGATCTCAGCCTGGTTCACCGGTCCAATCTACTGGTGGGGATAGAGGGCCGACACCGACTTGGCAATGCGGGGTGGGTGATCGGCTGAGTGGATGACAGTCGTCGTGTCAGTGCACACGGGTAGGGTGAGCCGATGCCCGAAACATCGCCTCTTTTGGAGGGCTTGAACCCGTCTCAATACGACGCGGTGCTGCATTCAGGCGGCCCTCTGTTGGTCGTAGCGGGCGCCGGTTCGGGCAAGACCCGAGTGCTCACGCACCGGATCGCCCACATGATCGACGAAGGCATGTCGCCGTTTGAAATCCTCGCCATCACTTTCACCAACAAAGCTGCCGGCGAGATGAAAGAGCGAGTCTCTACCCTCGTCGGCCCCGTGGCCGAGAGAATGTGGGTTTCGACGTTCCATTCCGCGTGTGTGCGGATCCTGCGCCGTGATGCCGACCGGCTTGGATACCCGGGCCGCTTCTCGATTTACGACCAGGCCGACGCTCGGCGCTTGACCGGTTACGTGATTCGAGACCTCAACATTGATCCCAAGAGATTTGTGCCACGATCAGTCCACGCCACGATTTCAAATGCCAAAAACGACAATGTGTCGGCGACCGCCTATGCCGACGGAGCTGAAGGTTTTTTCCAAAAACGTGTCGCAGACATTTACCTGGAATATCAGCGACGCCTGGTTGCCGCCGCGGCGATGGACTTCGACGATCTGCTGATGCGCACCGTTGAACTGTTCAGTACTCAACCCGACGTGCTGCAACACTGGCGCGAACGCTTCGCTCATGTCCTCGTCGACGAATACCAGGACACCAACTCTGTCCAGAACGATCTTGTCTTGATGCTCGCCGAACAGCATCGGGGGGTCTCGGTCGTGGGCGATGGCGACCAGTCGATCTACGCCTTCAGAGGTGCTGATCTGCGCAACATCTTGGAGTTCGAGAAAGCCTTTCCGGACGCCACAACAATTGTGCTCGAGCAGAACTATCGCTCGACGCAGTCCATCCTCGACGCGGCCAACGCGGTTATTGCCCAAAACATGGGGCGTGTCCCGAAGGATCTGTGGACTGACCGCGGACGGGGCGACAAGATCGTGCGCTATCACGCCACCGATGAGCATGACGAGGCTCGTTATGTGGCTCATGAACTGGCCCGCTTGAACGCTGATGAGGGCATGCGCTGGGACGAAATGGCGGTTTTTTATCGCACGAACAGCCAATCTCGGGTGCTTGAGGAGCATCTGGTGCGGGTCGGGATTCCGTACCAGTTGGTGGGTGGTGCTCGTTTCTATGACCGACGAGAGATCAAAGATGCGGTGGCGTATCTGCGTGCCATCGTCAATCCGACCGACGAAGTGAGCGTCAAGCGAGTCCTCAATGTGCCCAAACGTGGCGTGGGCGATTCCTCGATCGGCAGGCTTGATGCCTGGGCTGCTACCAACGGTCAGTCATTTTCTGCAGCATTGCAGGACTATAGGAACGCCGGCGTGAGCGGCCGGGCGACAACCGGTATCGAACAGTTCTTGCAACTCACAGCAGACATCCGCGAACTCGACGCGGGTCCCGCCACCATCATCGAAGAAGCTCTTGAACGCTCCCGATATCTCGAAGAACTCCAGGCGACCCTGGGGATCGAGGCTGAAGGCCGGCTCGAGAACCTCAATGAACTGCTGGGGATGGCCCGTGATTTCGAAACGGTCGACGAGTTTCTTGAACAGATCAGCTTGGTCAGCGACACCGACGACATGGATGACAGCGAGTCGGTGGTCACGCTGATGACTCTCCATTCGGCCAAAGGGCTTGAGTATCCGGTCGTCTTCCTAACCGGCATGGAAGATGGGGTTCTCCCACATATTCGCACCTTGGGTGAACCCCGAGAACTTGAGGAAGAGCGTCGCTTGGCGTATGTGGGCGTCACCAGGGCGATGCAGATGCTTCATCTGACGTGTGCTTGGAGCCGCATGCTCAATGGCATGACCCAATACAACCCGCCCAGCCGTTTTTTCTCAGAGATCCCGGAAGATTTGGTCACCGAGATCAGCGGTCAACGCCCGAGCAACCGTTTCGACCGCTCCTACCCGAGCGGCAGACGCACCTTCGGCGCAAGCCGAAGCGACCAGCAACGCGGCGGTAGCCGAAGCGATCAGCAACGCGGCGGTAGCCGAAGCGATCAGCAACGCGGCGGTAGCCGAAGCGATCAGCAACGCGGCGGCAGCCGAAGCGATCAGCAACGCGGTGAGCAACGCGGCGGTGGTCGAAGCAGGGGGTCTCGAATCGATGAGCACCGTGATCGTATTGTCGACCGCGTGTTCGAGAGGGAGAGTCCCGCTTCCAAGTCGCCTTTCGCGTCGAAAGGGGCCGAATCGCTCGACTTGAAGATCGGTGACGATGTTCGTCACTCGAAGTGGGGCGAGGGAGTCGTAGTCGACATGGGCGGAACCCGCGACAGTCCGGAAGTGACAGTGAACTTCGCCGGTGTCGGACAGAAAATACTGCTGTTGTCCTTGGCCCCTTTGGAGAAGCTCTAAGTCGCCAACGCTGTAGCCGACGTTGGGTGGCCTCACTGCGGGTCTTCGTTGAGCAGAACGTGGATGTTGCCGTCGCGCACCTCGACACGGTATTGAAACAGGCCAGTACCTGCAGCGTCGGTTGTGACCTCGTCACAGCTGGTGCTGCTTCCCGTGGCGGTGGTGAGGAAGAACTCTTCGCTGGTGGCGTCCCAGTTGAAGTAACAGTCCCGGGGGTCTTCCGCGCGCCGAGCTGCGAAGGCGAGCCAGCCCTGCTCAGGATCCGCGCCGAGGTGGGTAACGATGATGTCGCGCTGCCCGCCACTTCCCACATCGGAGTAGAGAATCGGACCCCTGTTTTGGATCTCGCGACTTATAGCTCCGACGTTTCCGGCGTTGAAGTCTCTGTCGCCAAGGACGATCTCGGTGTTTCCCTGCGACGTTGCGAACCAAACCATCAGACCGAGCAGTACCGCGATGACCACCGCGGTGAATCCGAGGAGCAGGACATTTCGGGCGTTTATCTGTGGACCTCGGGCGACGGGCATAGCTCCTCGCGTCTGATTGTGGCGGGCTGCTTGGCAGCAGTGAAGGTGTCACCGCATTGGGACCCGCCTAGTATCGCCTGAGTTCACGCGAACTTTGCCTGAGCCCATACAAATTTGGAGGTGCGGTGGATCTTTTTGAGTATCAGGGAAAGGAGTTTTTCGCCGGTTACGGAATGCCGGTCTCACCCGGCGAAGCAGTTTTCAGTGTCGACGAAGCCGTAGCCGCAGCAGAACGGCTCGGCACGCCGGTCATGGTCAAAGCCCAGGTTCATACGGGTGGACGGGGAAAGGCAGGCGGTGTCAAGTTCGCCGCGGATATTGACGCGGTCCGCCAACACGCCGGCAATATCTTGGGACTCGACATAAGAGGCCACATCGTTCGCCGGGTCTGGATCGAGAAAGCATCAGACATAGCCGAGGAGTACTACGCCAGCTTCACCCTTGATCGCTCGGCAAAGAAGCATCTCGGGATGCTCTCGGTAGAGGGTGGAGTCGAGATCGAAACGGTCGCAGAAACCAACCCGGATGCCATCGCCAAGATCTGGATAGATCCGCTGGACGGACTCAACGAAGCGACATGCCGGGACTGGGTAGCTGCAGCAAACCTCCCTGCTCCAGCAGTTGAGGGGACTGTCGACGTGTTGTTGAAGCTTTACACCGCCTACACCCGAGGCGATGCCGACCTCGTCGAGATCAACCCGCTTGTGCTGACACCCGAAGGCAACGTACATGTGCTTGACGCCAAGGTGACCCTCGACGGCAACAGCGAGTTCCGTCACCCCGACTACCGCCAATACGACGCCACCCAGAGCCGAGACGATCGTGAAGAAGCAGCTCACGCCAAGGGCCTGCAGTACGTCGGTCTCGAGGGCTCGGTCGGGGTGATCGCCAACGGCGCGGGGTTGGCCATGAGCACGGTCGATGTGGTCAACCAAGTTGGCGGAAGTCCGGCCAATTTTCTCGACATCGGCGGTGGCGCAAACGCTGATGTCATGGCCGGAGCTTTGGAGGTCATCAACAACGACCCTGCAGTAAAGGCCATATTCATCAACATCTTTGGAGGAATAACCCGAGGCGAGGAGATCGCCGGCGGCATCCTCGAAGCGATGCAACGCGTGGAGATTGATTCCCCCATCGTCATCAGGCTTGATGGCACCAACGCCGATGAGGGCCGAGCGATCCTGGAACCTCACCTGACCGACAAGTTGATGATGCAACCGACAATGCTTGATGCGGCTCGCCGCGTAGTCGAGCTTGCAGGCTGAGCTGGCGACGAAGAAAGGAAACCGACAATGAGTATCTTCGTCGACGAGAACACGAAGGTGATTTATCAGGGGCTCACGGGTTCACAAGGCAGCTACTACGGCCTTCTGAACCGTGATTACGGCACACAGGTGGTTGCCGGCACCCACCCGACCAAGGCAGGCACTGATGTCGATGGTGTACCCATTTTCGCCAATGTGGCTGAGGCGGTGCAGGCAACGGGTGCCACTGCGAGCTGTATTTTCATTCCCGCCCCAGGAGTGCGCGGTGCGGTGCTTGAAGCCGCGCAGGGGGGCGCTGAGTTCATTGTTGCCATCACCGAAGGAGTACCCGCCCACGACGAGATCTACTTCTACAACGCCTTGAAGCGGGACTTCCCAGACGTCTTGTTGCTCGGTCCGAACTGCCCGGGAATCATCAGCCCCGGAAAGTGCAACATAGGCATCACCGCCGGGCATATCGCCAAGCCGGGAGGTCCTGTAGGAATCGTCAGCCGTTCAGGCACTCTCACCTACCAGGCGCTTTACGAGCTGAAACAGAAGGATGTCGGGGTGACGACATGCGTGGGTATAGGTGGCGACCCGGTGCCCGGTACGTCGTTCATTGATTGTTTGCAGGCCTTTGAAGACGACCCTGAAACTCTCGCGGTGATGATGATCGGCGAGATCGGCGGTTCAGCCGAGGAAGAAGCCGCTGACTTCATCAAGAACCACATGACCAAGCCAGTTGTCGGCTATATCGCCGGGGTGACCGCTCCGCCCGGCAAGAAGATGGGCCATGCAGGAGCAATCGTCTCAGGAGGCCGAGGTACCGCTGCTGCCAAGATCGAAGCGTTGACCGATGCTGGTGTTCACGTCGGGCAGAACCCGACAGAAGCCGGCGAACTCATGGCCGACATTGTCGCCGGCCTGTAAGGCCGCCGGCTTGCTAGGTTCAGGCAATGAGTAGCGTTTTGGGTCGGCGTCGTGCGCTGTTGTCCGTTTTTGACAAATCCGGGATCGTGGAGTTCGCCAGAGGACTGGTTGAGCTCGACTGGGAACTGATCTCCAGCGGCGGAACCGCGGCAGCCATATCAGCCGCGGGTATTCCGGTAACCGACGTTGCGGACTACACCGGCTCACCGATCATGTTGGGACACCGTGTGGCGACGCTTCACCCCCGTATTCACGGGGGCATCCTCGCCGATCGACAAGACCCCGAGCATCAGGTTGATCTCGAAACCCACAACATCGAAGTGATCGACCTCGTAGTCAGCAATCTCTATCCGTTTCGCTCCCAGCCAGGAATCGAGATGATCGATATTGGTGGACCGACTCTGCTGCGATCTGCGGCAAAAAACCACGCCTACGTCGGCGTTGCCACGAACCCAGCCGAGTACGGACCGATCCTGACCGAACTGCGCGACAATCACCGCGATGAACCGGGCAGCAGCCTCGGCCACAACTCGGGTTTGTCCGCAGCCACACGGCGTCGTCTAGCCCGAGCGGCGTTCGCCCACACCGCCGCTTATGACGCGGCAATCGTCGACTGGCTCGACAGCACCGAGCCGGAGCCCGCGGCGCTGCCCCCCACAATCCACTTAGCCCTCGAACGTGCCGAAGTGTTGCGCTATGGCGAAAACCCACACCAAGACGGGGCGCGCTACCGCTCCATGGGCCAGACCAGCATGTGGGATCAAATCGAACAATATTCCGGCGTGCCGCTCAGCTACCTCAACCTGTTTGATGCAGATGCGGCTTGGCGTCTCTCCCACGAACTGGGCGATCTCTCCAACGGCTGTGCAGTCGCCATCATCAAACACGCCAACCCTTGTGGCGCGGCGCTGGCCCCCGACCTTGCCACTGCTTACCAACGTGCCTTCGAGTGCGACCCTCGAAGCGCGTTCGGCGGGATCGTTGCGGTGAATCGAATCGTCGAGGACTCCACGGCGCAAGCACTGGAATCGGCGGCTCAGGCGGATGTGATCATTGCTCCGGGCTACGCCGACGGTGTTGTCGAGCGTTTGATTGCCAAGCGCCGAAACACCCGTATTCTGCGCGCTGAGGCTCCCAAGGCAGCTTCTGCGGCCGGTGTCAGTCTGCGCCAGATCACCGATGGCTTCCTGGTTCAGGAGGCCCAGTGTTTCGCATCGGTGCCCTCTCAGTGGCAAGTGGTCACAAAGCGTGAACCAACCGCCGCTGAGCTGGCCGACGCAGCCTTCGCATGGCGCGTTTGTGGTCATGTCAAGTCCAACGCGGTGGTACTGGCTCGTGACGGCGTGGCCTTCGGGATCGGAGCGGGTCAACAAAACCGGGTCGAAGCAGCCCAAATAGCTGCAAGCAAGGCGGATGGGCGAGCCCGAGGCGGTGCCTGTGCCAGCGATGCCTTCTACCCGTTCCCCGACGGCATTCACGCAGCCGCAGATGCTGGAGCAGCGATAATCGTGCAACCCGGTGGATCGGTCAACGACCAACAAACAATCGCCGCCGCCGATGAACGCGGTGTCGCCATGGTCTTCACCGCCGAACGACAGTTCCTCCACTAGTTGTAGTGGACATGGAGGTTGGTAGCTCCGTGATGGGGTGAGCCTCCCGTGTGAGTGTGGGGTTGTCGACAACTCGCGCGAACACAGGAGGCTCGTATGTCGCACGCTAATGCAAGGTTGACGCCCGCTGGGCGTTTGTTGATGGTCCAGTGGATCGAGGCACCGATGCCCCAGGCTCATGTGGCGGTTCAGATGGGGCTGTCGCGGGCTACGGTCGCGAAGTGGTGGCATCGTTATGTTGCTGAGGGTGAGGCTGGGCTGGTGGACCGGTCCTCGCGGCCTCACCGGTCGCCTCGGCGAACCCCAGCCAGACTCGAGGAGCGGATCTGCCGGTTGCGGATCAGCACGCGGCGCGGGCCGGTGTATCTGTCGGCGCGTACGGAGGTGCCGGCGTCGACGGTGTGGCGGATCCTTGCCGTAAGGGGTTGAACCGGCTGGGCTGGCTCGACCGGCCCTCCGGTCAGGCGATACGCCGTTATGAACGCTCAGCGCCTGGTGAGTTGGTGCACCTCGACTTCAAGAAAGTAGGCAAGATCTTCCCAGGCGGCGTCTGGTGTATACAGTTAATCCATGAGTAGAGGGTTAGAGGACTCACCGTTAGGTGTCTCGGAAAGGTCGTTGCCTTCCACGAACAGGGTAAAGAAGGCAGTTGGCAGTCTGAGCCTGACACTTGCTCTCTTAGGTGGCGTAGGGGCATACGGTAGTTCGCCTGCCGAAGCACAACCACAGACAGAGTCTGAGTATGCACCTGAGTGTGACTACGGAGAAGAACCTGTATGGAGTAGAGATATTAATCACGACGACCAACCTGGTCCAGATCCAAGAGAATTTTATTGTAAATTACTTCCTTCTTGCTCAAGCATCCCCCTATTACCAAACTTCATCATAGATCGTTTAGAGGAGCTTGGTGAAATCACTAATCCGCAATATCATGCTATAGCTCCTATCATCAATAAATGTTCAGGGGATTCCGCGCCAACATTCAGTGATTACCAAGAGTATCTTGATGCAAATCCATGGATCATGGAGGTTTTGAATAGGAATGATGATTGGATCGGCCCCGCAGTCAGAGACTACGTAGAGGACAAACCACATTACGCTTACACCCCTTGGGCTGTTAGGTATGCTGGTTCTAATGTCATACCCGATGAAACCATCCCAGACCCAGAAGACCAACCAACCCCAGCCGACTCAGCCGACGATCAAACTACCACCCCGGAAGTAGACGATGACGATAGTCCAGTCTCTGTCATACCCGATGAAACCATCCAAGACCCAGAAGACCAACCAACCCCAGCCGACTCAGCCGACGATCAAACTACCACCCCGGAAGTAGACGATGACGATAGTCCAGTCTCTGTCATACCCGATGAAACCATCCAAGACCCAGAAGACCAACCAACCCCAGCCGACTCAGCCGACGATCAAACTACCACCCCGGAAGTAGACGATGACGATAGTCCAGTCTCTGTCATACCCGATGAAACCATCCAAGACCCAGAAGACCAACCAACCCCAGCCGACTCAGCCGACGATCAAACTACTAGCCCGGAAGTAGACGATGACGATAGTCCAGTCTCTGTCATACCTGATGAAACCATCCAAGACCCAGAAGAAAGTTCTGAGACAGACTCGAAAAGGTCTATAGCTTTAGTAGTAGGAGCAGCTACTCTTGGTTTAATAGCTACTGGAGCTACCACTTGGACAATCAGGAGGAGAAAGAACACCAAGAATAGGTAGAGCGGACTGCCTATTGCTGGTGTTACAGTCTTTAGTATAATAGGCTTATGTATATGTGGTTATTTCTGCGGCGGTCGTTGTTTTGTCTGTCTATACTTTTGGTGACTATTGTGGCTCTTCGCGTTTAAGCGGGGAGTGGGTCCGCGATGAGATGGGTGGGGGCCTCCAGAATCGGGGTTAAGCGACACCGAATCTGAGGAGGCCCCCGGAGGAACAGGATCCTACGCGTATCTGTGAGTTGTTGGTTGGTTTAGGCGATGTTGACGTTGTCGGCGTCAACGACGAACCATCAGGTCCGTTGGTGGTGCATGTGCGGACACGGCACCGGCCGGTGTGTGGGGGTTGCGGCGGGTTGGTGTGGTCCAAGGACACCAGCGCGGTGCGGCTGGTGTCCTTGCCGGCGTTCGGCCATCCGGTGCGGTTGGTGTGGCACAAGCATCGCTGGTTCTGCCCAACGGCGGATTGTGCGACAACTTCGTTCACCGAGGTCAACACCACACCTTGGGTCACCGCGGCCGCAAAGGTGACCCCCTCTACCGAGCGCGGCGACTGCTCATTTCGGCTCATGAGCGTCTCAACAACACAGCCGACGCCAAACTCCGTGGACCGCTCACCGCAGGCGACCCCCGCGGTGAGGTCCGTTTGGCGTGGCACGCCAAAGAAACCCTGCGCGGGCTCTATGACATCGACTGTGCACAACTAGCCGGCGCCTACCTGGCTGGACTCGCCGACAACCTCACGCGAACCGACAGCTAATCCCGACCTTTTGGGTCAAGACGTGGCCATCTGGTCGCACAGAAGGCCCACGAGCACCAGACGCGCCAGTGCCCCCCGAGGAACGGGAGGCACCGACCGGGAGTGGGAATAAGGCCCCACCGTCGAGGAACCGGAGCTAACACCCGCCGCCGATGAACTTGGTGTCTCCATGGTCTTCCCCGCCGAACGACAGTTCCTCCACTAGAGCTGGCCGAGGGTAGCCAAGGACACCCATTCGGGTCCGCTACGCTCGCTACATGCCCACGACAACGAACCCAAACACGGTTCAGCGGGACCGGCCACGGGTTGAGTCACTCACGGTGGAGAACTTCAGGGCGCTGAGAAAAGTTGACTTGAAGGATCTGACTCCACTGACGGTGCTGGTGGGACCCAACGGCAGCGGCAAATCCACCGTGTTCGACGTGTTCGCGTTCCTGTCCGAGTGCTTCGAGACTGGTTTGAGACGTGCCTGGGACCGACGAGGGCGGGCCAACGAAATTAAGTCCAGAGGAAGTTCTGGCCCGGTGGTGATCGAGATCAAATACCGTGAGGGCCGACCCGGTGGACCGACAGCAAACCCGCTGATCACCTACCACCTTGAGCTCGACGAACACAGAGGTAGACCAGTCGTCGTACACGAATGGCTCCGGTGGAAACGCAAGCCCTACGGGCGACCGTTCAAGTTCCTGGAAGTCACGCGTGGCAGAGGGGAAGCAGCGAGCGGCGAGATGCCCGACGAGTCCGATGAACGGGTCCCGGTCCGGCTCAAGAGTCCTGACCTCCTGGCGGTCAGCGCCTTGGGACAATTCACCGAACATCCGCGAGTTGTAAAGTTGCGCGACTTCATAATGGGTTGGCACACCTCCTACCTGTCTGCGGACGGCACTCGTGGTCAACCCGAAAGCGGGCCACAGGAAAACCTGACCCGATCAGGAGACAACCTCTCCAACGTCGTGCAGTACCTGAACGAGAACCACAGGCATCTGCTTCACAGGATCGTACGAATCCTTGGTGAGCGAGTACCCCTCATTTCCGAGGTGCAGGCTGAAACGATGCAGGACGGTCGCCTGCTGCTGAAATTCCTGGACGCTCCATTCGACGAACCGATTCTGGCCAGGTATGCATCCGATGGCACCCTCAAACTGCTCGCCTACCTGGTGCTTATTCACGGACCCGACCCGTACCCGTTCATAGGCATCGAAGAACCCGAGAACTTCCTCCATCCTCGACTGCTTCCCGAGTTGGCCGAAGAATGCCGTTCGGCTCTTGCTCGAACGCAACTGCTCGTGACCACACACTCACCGTTCTTCCTTGACGGATTGAGAGCCAAGGAAGTACGAATCCTCTGGCGGGACGATGACGGTTACACACGTGTCCGTCGGGCTTCGGACATTGAAGGGATCACGCAACAAATCGACACAGGAGGACTGCTCGGCAACCTGTGGACAGAAGGGTGGTTCGGAGTCGGTGACCCTCTGGTTCGCTCGTGACCGCGACTGGAAATGATCCGGCCGACTCCGACACGCTAAAGCGTTTGCTTTTCTTTGTCGAAGAACGCTCAATGGCGGACTTTCTGTATGGGTTCCTTCCCCGTTTTCTGCCTCAAGATGTGGAAACTGACGTTCGAGAGTTCCGCGGCAAGCAAGATCTCCTCAAGAATTTGCAGAATCGTCTGCGTGGTCTGACAACATACTTTCCGCCAGTGGATCATCTCTTCGTGCTGATCGACCGCGACCAAGAAAACTGCGATGATCTGAAATCCCGGTTGGAAACGACCGCAAAGAATGTTGGGCTCGTGACCCGCACGATGGCAGGCGGACAGAGTTGGCAACTTGTCAACCGCATCGTGATCGAAGAACTCGAAGCCTGGTACTTCGGTGACTGGGAGGCGGTTCGGGCCGTCTATCCCGGAGTCAATCCCAATGTCGCGCGGCAATCGAAATATCGGGATCCCGACGCCATTCGGGGAGGGACATGGGAAGCCCTCGAACGGCTGTTGAAATCGGAGTTTCCTGAGGGGCTGCGAAAGAGCGAACTGGCTCGCAATGTCAGCAAGCACATCGACCCCCGACGATCCCGGTCTCATAGTTTCAAGGTTTTTTGCGATGCGGTGCGGGACGCCGTGCCAAACTCCCGCCTATGAACCAACAACCCGCGAGTCCCCGGCACGGTCGGCCAGAGGTTGTGGAGGGTAAGGCGCCGAGAGAAGCGAAGAGTTTGGAATGGGCGCTGGAGGTTGGCCTGCAGCGCCGCTCGAAGCTGTTCTATTACACGATCCGATTTCTCATCCGGAATGTGCTTTGGCGGTGGCTCCGGTTGCAGTGCCGGGGGAGAGAGAATATTCCTGCGACCGGACCCGTGATTATCGCGCCGGTCCATCGCTCCAACCTCGATGCCCCGCTGTTTTCGGGTTGCACCAAACGCCGGTTGCGGGCTCTGGGTAAAGAATCGTTGTTTGTTCACCCGGTCGGTGCGTGGATTTGTGCGGCGCTTGGTTCGATACCACTGCGACGCGGTGAAGCTGACCGAGAAGCCATGCGTTCGGCTCGGGCGATCCTCGACTCGGGCGCCATGTTGCTGGTCTTCCCTGAAGGCACCCGCCAGAGCGGGAACCAGGTCACAGGAGTCTTTGACGGGGTGTCGTATCTGGCTTCCAAGACGGGCGCTCCGATAGTCCCGGTGGGGATCGCCGGAACAGAAGACGCTTTAGCTGCGGGAGCCAAGTTCCCCAAAAGGGTGCGAACTGCGATCGTGGTGGGTGCCCCGATTCAAGCCCCGGAAGGCCGCCTGAGTCGTCCAGCGCTGGCTGCTTTGAGTAATGAAGTCGGTACACGCCTCCAAGCCGCGTTCGACGAAGCACAGGCTCTCGCCAACCCCCACCCGGCCCACTGAGCGCACTGCGCACTATTGCGGCTCACTATTGTGGCGGTTGATGCGGAGAGGTGCAGCACTCCTGGGGTTCGTACTGTGCGTAGTCCTTATCTGTGTCGGTCCGGCGGCCGCCCAATCCGATCATGAAAGCAACCCCGATGGTGATAGCGACAGCACCACCCAAACCACGCTGGAGGGCACCATCCGGCTCGGATTTGACCGGTTTTTTACTGGAGTTGAGATCACAGTCACCGACCAGGAGGGTGTCGAGATTGGCCGCACGACCACCGACGCCGAAGGCCGGTGGTCGATAGCAGTACCCGACGCCGGGACCTATCTGGTGACCCTCGACGCAGACACCCTGCCAGACGACTCAGGGTTGCGCGAGGGTCAAGAGGCGACCGTGGAGACGTCGGTGTTCGCGGGTATGGCGCGGGCGGTGGTATTCGCGGTCGGCGACGCCCCGAAGACCACTCCGTTCGGCGAGCGTTTCGCCCAGAGGGCTTTCACCGGTCTGAAACTCGGCATGATCATCGCGATGAGCGCGGTGGGCCTGTCGCTCATCTACGGCACGACCGGACTGGTCAATTTCGCCCACGGCGAACTGGTCACCTTCGGCGCGGTGATCGCCTGGTATTTCAACACCTCATGGGGCGGACTCAACCTGGTGGTGGCCGCGGCCCTGGCCCTGATCGTCTGCGGCGCGCTGGGCGCGGGTCTCGAATCCGGCTTGTTTCGCCCATTGAGGGGACGACGGCTCGGTGTGTTCCAACTCGTGGTCATCACCATCGGCCTGTCGCTGTTGGGGCGCCAGACCATCCAACTCTTCTTCGGTGCCGAGCCCCGTCCATTCATTGACTATCAAGTCCAAGACCGCTGGAAATTCGGTCCCTTCGCAATCACTCCGCGGGAGGTCGCCACGGTCGCGATCATTGCTGTCGTTCTCGCAGTCGTGGCGATCACACTTCAGCTCAGCCGGTTCGGGAAAGCCACCCGAGCAGTGGCCGACAACCGTGATCTGGCACGAGTTGCGGGTATCGACGTGAATCGGGTGGTGCTCCTCGTTTGGATAGCGGGAGCGATCCTGGCCGGACTGGGAGGCATCTTGGTGGGCCTTGATGCTGATATCGATCCGTTCTTGGGTTTCCAGCTGTTGCTGCTCATTTTTGCCGGCGTGGAGCTTGGCGGGTTGGGAACTGCGTACGGCGCTGTGGTCGGATCGGTGCTTATCGGTTTCGCCACCGAGATCAGCACCTTGTGGATTTCACCGGAGCTGAAGTTCGTCATTCCCTTGGCCACGCTCATCTTGGTGCTGCTGATACGTCCGCAGGGCCTTTTCGGGATACGAGAACGGGTGGGATGATGGAGTTCGACATCATCTTTGGGAATGCGGCCCGGGCCGCGCTTGGACCCGAAGCGGTGATCTTGGCGTTGGCAGCCATCGGTCTGAACGTCCACTTCGGCTATACAGGGCTGCTCAACTTCGGGCAGGTCGGGTTTATGCTCCTCGGCGCTTACGGAACCGGCGTCTCGGTGGCCACCTTCGGCTGGTCGCTGTGGGTGGGGATCGGAGTCGGTTTGGCATTGACGGTGGCACTGGCGCTGGCGCTCGGCGTCCCTACCTTGCGGTTGCAAGCCGTTCTGTTCGCGATCGTCACTATCGCCGCGGCTGAAATTCTGCGCCTGATCATCGGCTCAACGGATGCCATCGACCTCACCGGAGGACCGCTCAGCATCAGCTTCGACGCCAGCGCCTTCTATGACCTGAATCCGTATGCAGACGGACCCCAAGACCGTTACGGCGCCGGAACGTTCGCGTTCACAGGTCAGCAGATGTGGGTGATCACCGTCGGCTGGACGTTGGTGGTACTAGCCAGCTTTGCGGTGTTCCTGATAGTGCGCAGTCCCTGGGGACGGGTGGTCAAGTCCATTAGGGAGGACGAGAATGCCGCTCGCAGCCTCGGCAAGAATGTGTTCTCCTACAAGATGCAGGCGCTGGTCATCGGCGGCGTGATCGGCGGTCTCGCAGGGGTTGTCGACGCGATCAAGACCTCGGGGGCCGACCCGAACGGGTTTCGTCCGCAAGTCACCTTCTTCACCTACACCGCACTGTTGTTGGGCGGTTCGGCCACCTACACCGGCCCCGTTATCGGGGCGATCCTGTTCTGGTTCCTACGGGAGTGGATCGAATCGTTCCTGCGCCAGTTGGCCGCCGAAGCCTGGCTGCCGAACCCGATCGCCGACTTTCTCGCAGGGACTGAAGGCGTCATCAGCGTCGGTCTGGTCGGTTTGGCCCTCATCCTGCTCATTCTGTTCCGACCCCAAGGGATAGTCGGCAACCGCACAGAAATGCTGATCGATGACCATTGATGAACCGGGGGGCACGGGTATGGCGGCTGCTGAAGATGTTGAGCCCATTCTCCGGGTTCGGCCTGAGGCAGGCGTGGCAAAACCCGACCCCATCTTGACGGTGCAGGGAGTGCGCCGAAGTTTCGGCGGGTTGGTCGCGGTGGACATCGATTACTTGGAGGTGCAGCGAGGCGTGGTGACATCGCTGATCGGACCCAACGGCGCCGGAAAGACCACTCTGTTCAACCTACTCACAGGCTTTGATCGAGCTGATAGCGGTCACTGGACTTTTGCTGGACGACCGGCGAACGCGCTCTCACCGGATCGGCTCGCTCGGCGGGGGATGGTGAGGACATTCCAACTCACCAAATCGCTGGCCAAGCTTCCGGTCATCGAGAACATGCTGTTGGGTGCCCCACGCCAGGCGGGAGAACGTTTGTGGTCCGCTCCGTTCGCGTCGCGCTGGCGTGACCAGGAGCAGGCCAACACCGAGCGCGCTGAACAACTACTCGAGCAGTTCAACCTCGCGCACATGCGCGACGAACTAGCGGGAACGCTCTCGGGAGGGCAACGCAAACTCCTGGAGGTAGCTCGTGCGTTGATGACCGAGCCCACCCTGATAATGCTTGACGAGCCCATGGCTGGTGTGAACCCCGCCTTGGCCGAGTCGCTTATGCACCACATCACCCTGCTGGCCGCCAGTGGGTTGAGTGTGGTGTTCGTTGAACACGATATGAATGTGGTGTCGGGGATCAGTGATTGGGTAGTGGTACTGGCGCAGGGCCGAGTCATAGCGGAAGGACCTCCTTGGCATGTGATCCATGACGAAGCCGTCATCGACGCGTACCTTGGTCGAGGCGGTCAACCGGCCAGCCCAGTAGAGCGAGAAGGGCGAGACGAGAGAGGGGAGTCGTTATGAGTGCGCTATTGGCTGCCGAAGATGTGGTGGCGGGATACCTCCCCGGCGTCGACATCTTGACTGGCTGCTCGCTTGAACTGCATCCCGGCGAGATCGTTGGAATCATCGGACCAAACGGCGCGGGAAAGTCCACTCTGCTGAAAGCCATGTTCGGTTTGGTTGAGGTCCGGGCTGGAGCGATCCGCTTGGAACACGAAGAAATCACTGGGCTCGAGCCTCATGAACTCGTGACCCGCGGTATCGGCTATGTCCCTCAGACCGACAATGTGTTCGGCCGGTTGTCGATCCGAGAGAACTTGGAGATGGGCGCGTTCCAAGCACCTGAACGGTTCGCTGAGCGTTTCGAATTGGTCGCCGATCTGTTTCCCCTGCTAGCCGATCGCAGTAGTCAGCGAGCCGATGGACTGTCGGGGGGTGAGCGTCAGATGGTGGCTATCGCCCGAGCGCTGATGATGGATCAACGTATTGTGCTGCTTGATGAACCCTCGTCTGGTCTTTCCCCTGCCTACCAGGACCAGGTGTTTGAACGGATCACCCACATCACCGACCATGGAGTGTCGTTGATCATGGTTGAGCAGAATGCCCACCGCTGCTTGCAGATATGTGACCGTGCTTACGTCTTGGACCAAGGGTCAAATGTTTATACCGGCACGGGGAGCGAGCTACTCGACGACCCGAATGTGGTCAGTCTCTATCTCGGTAGCCTCGTACGGTTCTAGCCGACAAACGGTCAGCCAAGCTCGGCGAGGTCGGCGTCTTGGCTGTCGATCACCGTGAATTCACTGTCGATGAACTCGGCGATCAGGTAACGACCGAATCCCGGGTCGCCGACTTCGTCAAGCTCAAGCGGACCAGAAATACCCTCGTAATCGATGTCGGCGCCATCGGCGATCAGGTTTGCGCACTCGCCGTAGTCGTAGCACTTCTGGCCACCACTGGTAACGGCTTGCACTTGTTCCATGATCGCCGGGCCATCGGTAGAACCAGCCGCCAGAGCCGCCAGTGCCAGCACCATTACGCAGTCGTAGGACTGGCCCCCGTAGATCACGTTGCCATTGGTCAGGGTGCTGAGGCGGGTGCTGAACTCGTCGCTGCCGCCCGCGGCGATGACTACAAACCCGTCGAGCACATTGGGATTGGTCGGATCCACCATGGTTGGCAGACCCAGGTCGTAGATGCCGTCGCTGCCGTACATAGCGGTTGCTGGAAACCCGGCTTCAAGCAGTCCGCGGATGATCTGTGCACCCTCGGCGAAAGTAAGCAGCACCACTGCGTCTGCTCCCATGCCTTCAATGGCGGCGACGGTGGGATCGTAGCTGGCGGCGTCTTCGTCGTAGGAGAAGATCTCGTAGTTCACGCCGAGTTCGTCGAAGTTGTCAGCCAACAGCTCGGCAAGCGCGTTGCCCCAGTCGTCAGCCCGGGCTGGAATGGCTACGTTGGTGGCGCCGTCGGCAGCAACGAGGTTGGCCAAGATCAGCGCTACCGCTTGGTCGGGAGGAACCGTGCGGAAATAGAAACCGGCGTTCTGCTGAGTGGAGAACGACGGCGATGTGTTGGACGGCGAACATTGTGGAATCTGGGCGTCGTACAGGGTCTGGATGAACGACTGGGACACTCCCGACGCGGCGGCTCCCACGATCACATGGGCTCCTTCGCCCAACAAGCGGTTGACTGTCTCAGGAGCGACATCGGGATCAGTGGCGGAGTCGCCGGTCAGCAGCCGCACGTTGCCGCCGGCAGCCTGAATGTCCTGCACGGCCAGATCGATGCTCACGATCATCGGCGCATTGAGAAACGCCAGCGCGCCGGTCTCGGGCATCACTTGACCGATGACAAGTTCAATATCGTCGGCAACCGGTGCAGGTTCCTCGGTCGGTGCTTCGGTTGTGTCGGCAGCGAGCGTGGTGCTGGTTGTGTCGCCGTCATCGTCGCCGCCGCAAGCCGCTGCCACCAGCACCAGTGCAGTGCAAACCGCCAGCATGCGCGGCAGGTACTTCGATCTCATTGTGGGTCTCCTCGATTACCAGAGATGATTCTCGTGCTCATTTCACCATAGCCCAGCGAGACCAGCGCTCTAGTCCGAACGCATGAGACCCGTGGTGGGTTGTATCGCAATATGTGATACATTTACGGAGTGACGTATGCGGTCTCGGTTCGGCTTGATGATGAAGCCACGAAGGCGCTGCGCGTCTTGGAGGCGTCTGGTTTGAACCGCTCGGAGGCGATTCGTTCCGCGTTGGTTGAGGCGGCGAGGCGGAGACTCAGTCGCGCTGCTCTAGCCGCTGAAGCGGCAAGGCTTGAAGCCGACGAGCTTGATCGATCCGAGATGCTTGCGGTAGCGGAGTTGATGGAGTCAATGCGTGCTCCGCGGTGACATTTTCCGGTTCAAACTTCCAAAGGGAACCGGGCACGAACAGCACGGAGATCGTTTCGGCGTGGTGATCCAAGCTGACGAGTTGCTTCCCCGGTCAGTCGTCGTGGTGGCCCCGACATCGCAATCCGCACGAGCAGCTTCGTTTCGACCCGAAATAGAGCTCGGCGGGCAGAAGACCAGGGTGCTCGTCGAGCAGATCGGTGCCGTTGACGCCTCCCGGTTGGCAGACTTGGCAGGCCACCTCACACCCGAAGAACTCTGGGGCGTTGACGAGGCCCTCCTCACCGTCCTCGGACTCCGCTGAGAATTGATGGCACCTGCGGCGTGGCGGGTACAGTCAACGCCATGGCAGACAAGATTTCGATGCAATCAGACGGCACGCTGGCGGTACCCGACAACCCCATCATCCCCTTCATCGAAGGCGACGGCACGGGGGTCGATATCTGGCCGGCCGCAAAGTCGGTGCTCGACGCGGCAGCCGCCAAATACGGCAGAACCATCGAGTGGCGCGAAGTGCTCGCCGGCGAAAAAGCCTTCAACGAGACCGGCGATTGGCTTCCCCAAGCAACGATCGACAGCTTCACCGAATACCTGATCGGAATAAAAGGTCCGCTGACCACGCCTATCGGTGGCGGCTTTCGAAGCCTCAACGTCGCCATTCGCCAGATCATGGACCTCTACGTATGCCTCCGCCCGGTTCGCTGGTTCACCGGCGTACCGTCGCCTGTGCGCGAACCGCAGTTGGTCGACATGGTGATCTTCCGGGAGAACACCGAAGACATCTATGCCGGCCTTGAAGTCGAATCGGGCACGCCCGAAGCTCGCAAGATGATGGACCTCCTCTATGACGCGTTCGGTTGGCAGATTCGTGAGGACAGCGGTATCGGTGTCAAACCGATCTCCAAGACCGGTTCGCAGCGGTTGCAGCGTGCCGCACTCGAGTATGCGGTGCGTCGCGACCGCGACAGAGTCCACTGGGTGCACAAGGGCAACATCATGAAGTTCACCGAGGGGGCCTTCCAGAAGTGGGGCTACGAAATCGTGCGTGAAGAGTTCTCCGATGTGGCTGTCGGCTGGGACGACTGCGGCGGAGATTCGGGAGACAAGATTCTGGTGCAGGACACCATCGCCGACATCGCGCTGCAGCAGGTGCTCACCCGCCCGGCCGAGTTTGAAGTGATCGCCACCATGAACCTCAACGGCGACTATCTCTCCGATGCGCTGGCCGCCCAGGTCGGTGGCATCGGCATAGCCCCGGGAGCCAACATCAACTATGTGACTGGTCACGGCGTGTTCGAAGCGACCCACGGGACCGCCCCGAAATATGCTGGTCAAGACAAGGTCAACCCGTCGTCGGTGCTGTTGTCAGGAGTGATGATGTTCGAGCATCTCGGTTGGCAGGACGCAGCAGATGACATCGTTGCTGCGGTGGAGAGCACGATCGCCGACAAGGTCGTCACCTACGATTTTGCTCGGCTGATGGACGGCGCAATTGAAGTGAAGTGCTCAGAGTTCGCGTCGGCGATCGTCGACCGGCTCTGAGATCAAGCCCGTAGCCCGATTCTGGGCAGTGACCTGTCGGTGCGTGCTCTGTGAGTGAAGCCCTAATCCTCGACGATCACATCTGGCGCCGTGGCGGGCGCTTGATCGCACGGTCGTTGCGCGCCCATCCGGGACCTCACGCCATCGCCATGTTTGGAGCGATGGTGTTCGTGTTCGCTGCGGTCGGGGGCGCCTGGGTGCTGCGCGGAGTCACCGATGAGCTGATCGTTCCAGCTTTCGAAGATGGAGCACTAGCGGGTGCTGGTTCAGGCGGTGGCGTTTCAGCGAACAGTGTCTGGCTGGCAATGGCCGCGCTGATCGGTGTGTCTTTCCTGCGCGGCCTGAGCGTTGTCACCCGCCGGTTCTTTCTGTCGATGGCTGAATTCCGGACCCAGCGAGATTGGCGACGCGGGCTGCTGTGGCACTACCTCGACGTGCCTTTGCGCTTCCATCGCTCCAAACCCACCGGGGAGTTGTTGGCTCACGCCGACATCGACGTACAGATGGCCACGGTGGTCCTCAAGCCTCTGGCCTTCTCGGTGAGCGTGGTTCTGTTGGTACTGGTCTCGATCATCAGCATCGCGTTGGTCCACCCGCTGCTAGCGGTGATTGCCGCGATCCTTTTCCCCGCGCTGGTCGTGGTAAGCCAGAGATACACGTCATTGGTGGAAGAACCCGCGGCACTTGCCCAGCAGCGTGTCGGCGACGTATCTGCGATCGCGCACGAGAGTTTCGATGGTGCGGTGATCGTGAAGACGCTGGGGCGTGAAGCCGCTGAAGTCGAGCGCATGCTCAAAGCTTCGGATCGGTTGCGAGAATGGCGGGTGCGGGTCGGCCGCCTGCGGGCGAACTTTGAGCCGGTGATTGATTCGCTCCCCAACATTGGCATCATTCTGCTGATCTTGGTCGGTACCTGGCTGGTGTCTCGCGGTGACGCCAGCGAAGGCGACCTGGTATTGGCGGCCACGCTGTTCGGGCTGCTCTCGACACCCTTGCGAGTATTGGGGTTCTTTCTTGAGGAACTGCCACGTTCAGTGGTGTCCCTCGAACGTGTCGATCGGGTGATGGCGCATCCGCTCCAAGATCGCAGCGGCACCGCCACGCTGCCTGATGGTCCGTTGGGTGTCGTCGTTGACGAGCTGACGGTGACCTACGCCCGCAGCGAAGCGGTCTCGGAAATGTCGTTTGTAGTTGATCGGGGTGAAACGCTCGCGTTGGTGGGGCCGACCGGGTCTGGGAAGTCCACGCTGCTTGAATCGATCGCGGGGCTGCTCGAACCCTCCGGTGGAAGTATCAGCATCGGTGGGATCATGGTCGACGACCTCGCTCCCGAGGAACTGTCACGGGGAGTGGCTCTAGCGTTTCAAGAGGCTTTCCTGTTCGCCTCCTCGATATCAGAGAACGTGTCGATGGGCCGATCGGGTGTTGACATTGACGGTTCGCTTCGGCTCGCAGAGGCCGACAAGTTTGTCGCTGCGCTACCGTCTGGCTCTGCAACGGTGGTGGGAGAGCGTGGTCAGACGCTCTCGGGAGGGCAGCGACAACGGGTGGCTCTGGCCCGGGCTCTGGCGCGCTCGCCGCAATTGTTGCTACTCGACGACGCCACGAGTGCGGTAGACCCCGTGGTCGAGGCCCGCATTCTCGACAATCTGGGTCACCATCTCGACACCACAGTCATTGTCGTGGCCCACCGCATCTCCACCATCTTGTTGGCTGATCGGGTTGCCTATATCGAAGCCGGCAGGGTTGTGGCTGTAGGCCGACACGAAGATCTCTTGGAGCGTGAGGATTACCGCTCGCTGGTGATGTCATACGAACAGGCCGATCTACATGACTGAGCCCGCGGTGTCTTCGCCGGGCGCAGCCGGAGCCGCACAACCTGATGCGGTGTCTTCGGGCCCGCAGAAACCTGACAGCGCTTCAGCTGGGCCCGGCGATGACAGAGCGGCTCCGGCTACCGCGGCTCCGGCGACGCCCGGCGACAACACAGCGCCCGGCGACAACACCGTGAAATCGGGGGTTGAAGAGGCTATCGCTCTGCTCGACGGCGAAGCGGCGCCAGATGTCGGTGCTTTGACTGTGTTGCGGCGCGGGCTTGCGATCAGTCCGGAACTCAAATCTGGTTTGCGTGTGACTCTGGGAATGGCCTTCACCGCGGCGGCTGGACGACTCATCGTTCCCATTCTGGTGCAGCAGGTTCTGGACAAGGGTTTGTTGGGTGAGGGGGGTTATAGACCCGGATTCGTGCTGCTTGCCTCGGGTTTGGCGTTCGGCATCGTGATCGTGGTCTTCGCAGCGTCTCGGATCACTCACATACGTCTGGTGATAGCAGCCGAAGCGCTGCTGTTGGGGCTGCGGGTCCGTGCTTTTGAACACATCCACAAACTTTCCATGGCCGACCACACGGGAAGCAGGCGTGGAGTTCTGGTCAGCAGGGTCACTTCGGATGTGGAGTCGCTGGCCCAGTTCACTCAGTGGGGAGCGTTGAGTTGGATAATCAACAGCTCCATCGTCGTCGGAACCTTGACGGTGATGACGGTCTACAACTGGAAGCTGACGCTGCTTGTCCTGCTCTGTCATATCCCGTTGATCCCGTTCCTGCGTTGGGTGCAGGTTCGCCAGTTTGCCGCCTATGGATTGGTGAGGACCCGAGTGTCGGAAACACTCGGAGAGACCTCTGAGGCGGTTTCGGGCGCGCCGGTCATCCGGGCTTACGGTTATGACGCCACGCTGCGAGATCGCCTCGATGGTGTGGTCGACCGCCAATACGGTGCCCAACTTCGTTCCGTTATCTGGTTCGCTGGGATGCTCCCCGTCGTCGACTTCTTTTCGTCGCTGTCTTTGGCCATCACGGTTGGTGCAGGCGTTTGGTGGAGCGGCAGCACCGGTGTCGGCGTGGGTGAGTTGGTGGCGTTCCTGTTCCTCGTCAACATGTTGGTGAACCCCATCGCCGAAGTTGGCGAGGTGATGGATCAGACCCAGACTGCTCTGGCCGGTTGGTGGAAGATCCTGGCTGTTCTCGACGTGCCGGTTGAGGTTGAAGAACCCGAAGACGGGGTGGACCTGCCGGCGGGTCCGTTGGCGGTGACGGTCGCCGGTGTCAACTTCCGTTACCGGGACGGTGAGCAGGTGCTCCACGATGTCGATCTGTCCATCGCTGCGGAGAGCAACGTCGCGGTGGTCGGTGAGACGGGTAGCGGCAAGACGACCTTGGCGCGTCTGTTGACACGGCTGGCTGATCCCACCGAGGGCCAGATCCTGGTCGGTGGAGTTGATCTGGCTACCGTTGATCCCGCAGCTCGCCGTCGCACGATCCGCATGGTTCCCCAGGACGGTTTCCTGTTCGATACTTCGATCGGGGAGAACATTTGTTTCGGTCGTCCAGACGCGACCACAGACGATGCCGTTGCTGCGATTTCCGCGCTGGGCCTTGACGATTGGTTGGCCGGGGTCCCGGGAGGCCTCGACGCAGTTGTCGGTGAAAGGGGCGGCCGCCTCTCGGTTGGTGAACGACAACTCGTAGCGTTGGCCCGCGCCCAGGTTGCTGACCCTGGTCTGTTGCTGCTTGATGAGGCAACCTCAGCGGTCGACCCCGAAACTGAAGAGGCGTTGGCGGCGGCGCTGAGCCGTCTCGCGGTCGGCCGAACCATGATCTCGATAGCTCATCGCCTGTCAACCGCAGAGCGAGCCGACCGGGTGGTGGTGTTCGACGCGGGCCGGATCGTTCAACAGGGAACTCACCAGGAATTGGTGGCCGTCGACGGCGTCTACAGCGCCATGTACAACTCCTGGATCGGCAACACCCGCGCCGACGCCCCCGCGGTAACGCGCAGCCGAGGAGGTAAGCAATGGAATTAGAGCGAACCGGGGCAATCTGCACCAAGACAGAGGACAGCAGGAAGTTGTCCAACACGCCGAGCTTCACTGTCCCCGGGCCGGAGGGATAGAGGCGGCGGGGTGCGGGCAGCGTCAGATGCGGCATGCATGGGTGTCCGGGCGGGCTCGGCGCCCCGCCCGGACGGGAGCTCTGCCTGCACGGGATCGGCGCGTCCCACCCTGTTCGTGCGCGTCCTCAGCGTTGCCCTGGCGGCCCTGATCCCGGGCGGCGTGGTCCTCATCCCACAGAAAGTCGAGGCCCAGAGCACGCAAGTTGATTCTCCGACGGTGGTGCCTGGGGGTTCGGTGTTGGTGCCGGAGGGTTTGACGACTGGTGACCGGTTCCGGGTGCTGTTTTTGACTTCTGGCAAGCGCAAAGCCGACTCGTCTGACGTCGGGGTCTACAACGGGTTCCTGCTGTTTCCTGTATATTTCCGTGGGGGGTGGCTGCCGACTGCGGCGATCAGCGGTTGAGCCTGTGCGCCGACATCGGCGACTTCGACTTTGCCGATGGTGATCACCTAGGCCACCAACCCCTCGAGTCCGTTCAGCAGGCCGCCAGCATCCAAAACGCGACCGGTCGCAAACCGGTCGCAAACCCCGCAAACCCGAACCCCGCCGCGACGGGTTCAGCGACCGGTCCCGCGACCGCCCAGCCCACAGCCACAAACCCGTCGGCGAACCCGCAGCCGACCAACCGTGAACACCCAGCCCGAAACCCTTGACCACACAACCACCCCCAACCAGGCACTCTGGCACACTCCTCGACGAACAAAGTTGGCAGCCGGATGGCGGAGAGCGCGCCGAGGCGTTCCAGCGCGTTCTGGCAGGCCGCCGCGGCCCGGCGGGTGCCGGGCAGCGAGCAGACGTCGGCCACCCCATCGCCGTCGCTGTCGAACGGATAGGTCATCGGCCCGCCGAGACTCCGGTTCAAACAGAATTTCGGCCCGTCGATCACCGGCCCCGAGTAAAACAGGTCGGCCTTCGCCTCAGCCTCCTCCGGCGAAGGTCCGCCGTCGTCCGAAGGTCCGCCGTCGTCCGAAGGTCCGCCGTCGTCCGAAGGTCCGCCGTCGTCCGAAGGTCCGCCGTCGTCCGAAGGTCCGCCGTCGTCCGAAGGTCCGCCGTCGTCCGAAGGTCCGCCGTCGTCCGAAGGTCCGCCGTCGTCCGAAGGCCCGCCGTCGTCCGAAGGCCCGCCGTCGTCCGAAGGTCCGCCGTCGTCCGAAGGTCCGCCGTCGTCCGAAGGTCCGCCGTCGTCCGAAGGTCCGCCGTCGTCCGAAGGTCCGCCGTCGCCCGAAGGTCCGCCGTCGCCCGAAGGTCCGCCGTCGTCCGAAGGTCCGCCGTCGCCCGAAGGCCCGCCGTCGCCCGAAGGCCCGCCGTCGCCCGAAGGCCCGCCGCCGCCGAAGCTGGGTCCAGATGTGGTGACCGGAGCGGTGACGATCACGGTGACGGAGGTGCTGGTTCTGGCACCGTGGGGGTCGGTTGCCTGCACTCTGAGTCGGTAGGTGGGTTGGGCTCGGCGGTCCGGCACGGTGTTGGGCCCGACGCCGATCTGGCCGGTGTCGGGGTCGATGGTGAAGTGCGGAGCGTCGACCTCGAAGAGGCCGTAGGCGAGCGGTTCTCCCTCGTCCACGTCGATGGCCGTGACCGGGCGGCCCACCGGCGTGCGGGGCGGGGCCCCTTCGGCGATCGTGCGTGTTGTGGACGTTGTCGGGAACTTGGGCTGGTCGTTGACCGCGTTGACGGTCACGGTCACAGTCGTCTCGTGGGTCAAGCGGCCGTCGGAGACGACGTAGGTGAAGATGTCCTTGCCGTTGAAGTCGCTTGTAGGGGTGTAGGCGAGGGTGTTGTCGGCCTCGACGCTGACACGTCCGTGCAATGGCGCGTCGCCAAGTGCCACGGTGAGGGTGTCGCCGTCGGGGTCGGTGTCGTTGGTGAGCACCGCAATGACCACCGGGCTGTCCTCAGCGGTGACGGCGATGTCGTCTGCGGCGACGGGTGCCTCGTTGACGTCGGTGATGTTGATGATGACGGTGACGTCGTCGCCGGCACCCGAGGGGTCGGCGGCGGTGACGGTGACGGAGTAGGGCCTGCGGGCGCTCTCGTGGTCCAGCACCGCGGCTGGGCCGACACGGATCTGGCCTGTGGAACCGTCCATGGTGAACAGGTCGTCGTGCGGACCCGACAGCGTGTAGATGAGCCTGCCGGCATCGCCGGAATCGCTGTCGGTGGCTGTGACCGTCGTGCCCACAGCAGTGCCTGGCGGCGAGTTCTCCGCGACCGAGCGCGCGACGGGATCCTCGCCGAAGTCCGGCGCGTTGTTGAGCGCTGTGGGCGCGGCGCGGGTGGGAAACGGGGTTTCTGCCGCCACGGTGTCTGTGCCCGTGCCGGTGCCGTCGAGGTAGGAGACCTCGACTCGCAGGTGATAGCCCTCGTCGGCGGGCACAGGTGTGTAGCTGCCGGTCGTCGCTCCCGCGATGTCGCCCCAAGGGTCGCCGCCGAGGCGGCGCTGCCACGTCCACTCCTGTACCGCCAAGAAGCCGTCGGGATCGACGACAGCGGCCACCACAGGTGTGTCGACCTGGGGTTGCGGCGGCGACAGCACCAACATGCCGGGCTCGTCCTCATCGTCGACCGTGACCAGCACATCTCTCACGACGAGATCGCTGGCACCGGCACGAGCCTGGACCGCCACCACATACTCGTTGTTGCCGTCGTCGTCGTCGGGATGCTCGAAATCCGGCGGGTGCACGAAGCTCAGCACACCGCCGCTGCTGATCGTGAACACGGCAGCGTCGACAGCGCCCAGCGACCATCTGATGGTTGCCCGCTCAGGATCCGTCGCCGTGAACGCGGCCACCGGTACCTTGGCGTTCTCGTCGTAGCTGACCACGAAAGACCCCGAGACGCTGGCGATGGTGGCCGCCTCGTCGACATCGGTGACCGTCACTGTCACGTGACGGCTGGTGGTGCCCTCGCTGTCGGAGGCCTGCACCGCGACCTCATAGACGTTGTCGGCACCGGCGTCGGCTCGCATCTCGAAGTCCGGCGGAGAGCGGAACCCCAGCGTGCCCGCAGCGATGTCGAATCGAGCGGCATCCGCTCCGCCCAGCGACCAGGTGACCGGATCGTCCTCGGCGTCGGTCGCGGTGAACGTGGCCACTGCCGCAGTCCCGTTCTCTGCGAACGGCACATCGCTCGGTCCCATCACCATCGGCAGCTCGTTCTCGTCGATCACCGTCACCGTGACCGTCGCGACGGACTGACCGTCGTGCAGAATCGCAAGCACTACCGCCTCGCCGTCGTCCTCCACCTCGTCGATGGCCGCCGCGATCCCAAAACTCGTCGACCCGGCACCAGCCCCGAGC
The DNA here is from genome assembly GCA_965198315.1 of Candidatus Aldehydirespiratoraceae bacterium. Taxonomy (GTDB): domain Bacteria; phylum Actinomycetota; class Acidimicrobiia; order Acidimicrobiales; family Aldehydirespiratoraceae; genus VXYK01. Next base: position 1,088,658 of record OZ240616.1, read on the forward strand.
GTCAACTCATAGGGCGCCACCAGCTCACTCCCGTCGGAATCGGTCAGCACGAAGTCATCGCCGACAGCGGCACTGCCTGCCACACTCACCGTCAGACTCTGGGCCTGAGCGAAGGTGACCCCGCCGGTGTCAACGGTCACCGTCACCTCGGCGCCCTCGACAATCGCTGGGACGCCCACCGACACCCCGAAGCGCGCAACGTCGTTGTCCTGCACGGCGACCGCGGCACGGTTGGGCGAGCCAGTCTCATACCTCGCTGGGCTCGCGGTATCGGCGCGCACCAGCGCTGTCACCGTCGCTGGGTCCTCCACGACGGAGTCGTCGACGGTCCCCGCTCGCACCTCCGCCGTGCTCTGGCCGGCTGCGAAGGTCACCGTCGACGCCGACGCGCCGCTGAGGATCCCGCCGGTCGCCGTCACCTCGACGCGCACGGTGAGCGCCTCGGTCAACGGGGTTCCCAGCGTGGCGGTGCGTTCCAGCGTGAACACTGCATCGTCGCCTTCAGTCACGGCCCCGCTCCCAGTGATCGTCACCTCGGGCGTGCCCAGGTCGCTGGCAGGCACAGTGACGGTGCGCGACCCGATCAACGTGCCCGTCGACGCCAGCCGGGCGCTCAGCACGACGGTCTCGGCCGGCTCGGCATCAGCATCGTCCACCGCCCTCAACCCCGCAGTGGCCGATGTGGCGCCCGCCGCCAGCGTGATCGAGTAGGGCGCCGAAAGCGTCCGGTTCATCGAGTCCGTGAGCACGAAGTCGTCCCCTGCGTCAGCCGACCCGGCCACTGCGATGGTGATGGCCTGGTCCGCCGCGAACGTGACGCCGTTGGTGATCATGAACGTCAGCTCAGTCTCGCCCCCCTCAGAGACCTCGTTGCTCCCGGCGCTGAACCCGATCACAGCCGTGTCGGTGTCGGTGATCGTGACCGTCGTCTCAGCGGTCGACCCCGCCGAGAATCCCGACGCCAACGCGCCGAAGCTCAGCACCACCGTCTCGGAACCTTCCACCACGGCATCGTCTCCCGCGTCGAACGACACCGTCGTGGCGGTCTCGCCGGCCGCGAAGCTCACAGCGGAGGCCACCGTGAACTCGCCGAACGAGGCGCTGAGGGCCGACGCGACGATCGGCACCTCGATCTCCAACCCGCCGCCGTGAGCCCTGCTCAGCTCCACCGGCACCTGCAGTGTCGCGCCCTCAGCCACGCTGTAGGAGGCAGCACCGAACGTCACCGTCACCGGCGGGCCGATCACCACAGCCGGGGGCACGCTCGCCAGCATCATGCCGTCGGCCGCGCAGACACCGCCATCGTCACACGCCTCGCCGGCGACGAACGCGACGGAGACGGCGCCCGCACCCTCCGGCGCCAGCGTCACCAAGTACGCATTCGCCGGCTCGCCCGCCACCAGATGGGGCACCACCGCCGTGACCGTCGCGCCCTGAACGCTCAGCGACGGGCTGGACTCTGCGAAGTCCGCCACCGGCCGGTTGAACGCCACCGCCACCTGCGGGGCATCGCCCACCCCCGAATGGGCCACCGACGTGTAGCTGCCCGCCAGTACCCGCGCCTCGAGCGGCGCAGGCGCCCGCGCCAACGCTTGCGGCGCCATGACCGTGGCCTTGTTGGTGCGGGTGCCGCGCACCGACAGCCATTCGCTGCCGGTGTCTGGATCCGCTTGGGTGAACACGTCAGAGGTGGCGGCGAAGGGGACGGTTCGATTCGCACCTCCCCAGCTGATCAGCCAATGGCCGTTGCTCAACCCCTCGATGTGCCCGCCCCGATAGCCCAGTTCGCTCTTGGTGCCGTGCAGCGAATGGTCGCGCGCAAACACCGCCTCGCCGTTGTCGAGATCGAGGGCGTACTCCAGGCCGCGGCTGTACATGTCGTTCTCCCGGAGCAGATTCTGAAGCGTCCAAGGGTTCCTGGTGCACTCCACGCCGTTGTCGTAGAGGATCAGGTTGCCGTTGGGCAGCAGCGACGACGCGTGCTGGCCGCAGAACTGCTTCTCGGGGTCGCCGATGATGTCCAGCGGCGGCGGCCCGATGTCGCGCTCGACCCACTCGGCGTCGCTCAGGTTCGAGGGCCCCACCCGCCAGCGGACATCGCCGGTCACGGCATCGATGGCCAGAACTCTCGAGCATCCCCGCATCGACGCGATGATGTGCCCGTCCGCCATCTGCATGGTGTTCAGATGCGCATAGTCGCCTCTGACGGGCGGGAACCGGTGCTGCACGCAGTCCTCGAGAGCCATGTGGTCCCACGAGTTCCATCTGAACGTCTCGCTGCCGCCCGGGGTGACGATCTGGATGACCGAGTCCTCCACATAGACGTCTGCCCCGAAGGGCGCGCCGCTGCTGTCGTCGAATGTGAGATAGGACGGGTCGCGCTCAGCGCCCTGATAGGCCATCAGCATGTAGTTCCCGTTGTCGAGCAGCCGGAAGTCGTGGCCGTCCTGGCGTGTCAGGGGCGGCACCGTTCTCGCCACTGCGAGCTCGTCCAGGTTCTTGTCCAGAATCCAGGCCAATCGACGCTGGTAGGAGTATCGGGGCTCGCCGTCGATGTCGGGATAGAAGCGGAAATATCCTCCGGCCGCCGAGCCGACGCGGCGAAGGATGCGGGGAACCCCGTTGTGGTCCATGACGATCAAGTGATTGCTCTGTGAGAACAGGATCAGCTCGTCGAGCACGCCCGTCTCGCCCAGCGGTTTGTCGACCAGGATCGGCCGCACCTCATCAGCGAAACAGTGCACGACGTAGTTAGTCTGCGCGCCCTGCGCGTCGGCAAGGGCGACGCGCACCGAGCCGGCACCCGTCACCGGCGCCGCCGCGGTCACCGCGACGCCCGCGCCCTCGTTGGCGACCTGGATGCCGTCCACCGAGATCCGGCTCGACGCATCAGCGGGGCGCATCGTCAACGTCATCGTGTCGGTGTCGTTGCAGCCCACGGAGTAGTGCAGCGTCTGCGCGTCGAACGCCGGGCGCATCTGTCGCCAAGCATCGTCTCCGGTGGCCCCAGCCGAGTCGTCGGTGCTCACCGACAGGCCGCTGAGCTGAGCCGCCGCCACCACCTCGGTCGCCGTCGCCTGGGCGTGCGCGCCGCTGCCGTGATGGTCGCTGTAGGACACGCCGACCCGCAGGAAGCTGCCTGCATCGGCTGCTGCCGGCGTGTAGCTCGACCCCTCCGCCCCCGTGATCGTGGCCCATTCGTCGTACCCGAGGCTGCGCTCCCACGCCCACGTCGCCGATCCGTCGACCACACCGTCAGGATCGGCCAGCGCCGCAGTGACAGCCTCGCCCGTGCGGGGACGCTTCGTCGACAGCGACACCGCACCGTCCTCGTCCGCGTCGGTCACGGTCACCGTCACACTCAACGCCGTATCAGCCGTCGCCGAATCGGACGAAGCCAGAAGCGTCACCCCATAGGCGTTGTCGTTGTCGCTGTCGACCGGCGCCTCGAAATCCGGCGGCTTCGCGACGATCACCGGCGCCACCGGGTCAAGGTGGAACCGCAGCGCTCCCGACGGCTCGTCGATGCTGAAGTGCGCCGCGTCGTCACCGCCCAGCGTCCAGGTGATGCCGTCACGGTCCTGGGACGACGATGCCGTGAACGTCGCCACCCGAGACCAGCCGTTCTCGGTGAAACTCACCTCCGAGGGTCCTTCGGCCGCCTCGAGCTCAATGACATTCCTCAACGTCACATACACGTCCGCGCTGTCGTGGGTCGTTCCGTCGGTCACCTGCACCGTCAGTTCATAGGTGCCGTCCGCGCCGACGTCGTCGGGTTCCTCGTAGTCGGGGGCCGCGTCGAAGGTCAACACCCCCGACTCGCTCACCACGAACCTGACGGCATCCGCGCCGCCGGCCACAGACCAGACCAGATCGGACTCAGCCGTGTTGTTGTCTGTGGCGCCAAGCGTGGCTATCGACGTCGTGCCCTCGTCGACTTCATAGAGACCAGCGCTCGTGATCGTCGGCGCGCCCGGGAACTGCGGCCGCGGCACACCGCTGAAATCGAGCGTCGCGGTCGCCGGCATCGAATAGATACCGGACCACGCCGAGGGGCCGGCCGAGTTGAGTGCCCGGATTCGCACTTCGATGCGGCGCTCGTCCTCCAAGCCGTCGAGGATCACGCTCGAACCGGTGAAGACAGCCGAGATCTCGTGAACAGGGCTGGGTGTGTCCAGCCACCCCTGGCCGTCGAAATACTGGATCTCATAGGAGTCCGCTTCCGCAACGTCGTCCCAGTCCAGCAACACCCTGCCGTAATGCAGAGCCACACCAGCGATGTTCTGCGGAACCTCTGGAGCATCGCCTGAAGCCGCGGCCGTCTGCCCCACCGTCCCAAAGAGCCCGACAGCCAACACCGCTACCAGCGCCGTCAGGGCGAACACGTTCTGTGTTGCATCTGACTTCGCGCCAGCGCTCCGGCCGGACCCGGCCGTTGCGCGTCGTGTCAGCGCACCGAGCATCTGGACACACCGCTCCTGGATGTCACGTTCATCGCAGCAACTTTGCTACGGCCCAAGAGTATGAGGACACAATGTCAATATAATATGCTGATATATCCAACATAATTCGAGCATATATGACGCAACCCGCTATTATTGCTCGTTCATCAGAGGAGGATCATTGTGACGAGCTATTTGGCGGCCTTGGTTTCAACCCCGCTGGGTCGTGTTCGCAGGCAGCGTTCTCGCGCGGCGGCGGCTCTGGCCATGTGCGTTGTGGCTGCTGTTGTGGGGGGGGGGGGGGGGGGGGTCCCGCCCTAGCGCAATCGGACGCCACCACTTCGCTGGCCCCGGCCTCGCAGGCCCTGGATTCGGCCAACGGCGCAGCCCGGGCGATCTGGTCCGACGGCACCACGATCTGGGTGACGAACCTCGGCGGTCACCTCTACGCCTACAACCTGGCCGACATGACCCGCGACGCCGCCAAAGACATCAGCACGCCGAGGGCTGCGGGCAATCACAACGCCAACGGCATGTGGTCCGACGGGCAGACCATGTGGGTGAGCGACGACGCCGACGACAAGATCTACGCCTACGACCTCGCCAGCGGTTCACGCCAGACCAGCTTGGAGCTCAACACCCTCAAGGGCGCGGGCAACCACCATCCCAAGGGCCTGTGGTCTGACGGGCACACCATGTGGGTGGCTGACCACAGCGACAACAAACTGTACGCCTACAGCCTCCACACCGGCGAGCGAATTCCGAACAGCGATATCGACGCAGAGATCTACACCGTCACCAATGATGAGGCAGATGCGATCCTTGCCGACAGCACCGGAACGCTGTTGGCGAAGCATCGCCTCTCGATAGCCACCGCAGACAACCATCGGGCCGCGGCGCTGTGGTCCGACGGCCTCACCATGTGGGTGAGCGACGACAGCGACGGCAAGCTGTACGCCTACGACCTCGACACCGGCGTTCGCAGGGCCGATCTGGACTTCGACACCTTGCAGGGGGCGGGCAATGCCAGCCCCAAGGGCATCTGGTCCGACGGAGCAGCGATGTGGGTGGCCGACAACGGCGACCGCGCTCTGTACCGGTACTCCATGCCCCAGAGCGCCGCTCTGAGATCTCTCGAGCTCAGCGATGTGGACCTCGGCCTGTTCGCCGTCGGTCGCTTCAGCTACGAGGTCAGGGTGCCCAACACGATGACGACTACCACGGTCCGGGCCACCGCGGCGTTCGGGGACGAGACGACGGTGACAATCAGCCCCGACGATGCCGACACGGGCACTGTCGGTCATCAGGTGAGCTTGAGCGCTGGGATCAACACGATCACGGTCACCGCGGTCAACGGCACCGACACCCGCACCTACACGGTCAACATCAACGAATTGCAGACCGCGAAGCTGACGTCGAATGCCTCACTGGAATCGCTTGCCCTCGCCGACGGCGACATGGGCTCGTTCGACAGCGCGGTGGGGAACTACGTCGCCAGCGTCGCCGAGAGCGTGTCCCGCACCACGGTCACGGCGTCGCCGTCGGAGTCAGAGGCGGATGTGAGTATCAACCCCGACGATGCCGATCCGGTTGTCGACGGCCACCAGATCGACCTGAACGCGGGCGCCAACACCGTCACTGTCACGGTCACATCCACGGACGGCAAGGCATCCAGCGTCTACCTGGTACAGGTGAACCGGGCCTCGACTGCTGATTTCGGGTGGAACAGCCTCAGTGACTTCAACACCGTGTCGGCATCGAAGTCATCCGATGAGGCCACGCTGTGGTCAGACGGAACCACCTTGTGGGTCGCCGATTATCAGGACGCGAAGATCTACGCCTACGACGTTGGGACGCGAGAGCGGGTACCCGGCAAGGACATCGACACGCTGCGCGCCGCCGGCAACGAGCACCCGTCGGGCATCTGGTCTGACGGAAACACCGTGTGGATCGCCGACTATCAGGACACCAAGGTCTATGCCTACGACCTCGAAACCGGCCGGCGCCTCCCCAATGCCGACATGAACACGCTGCTTGATGCGGGCAACGGCCGCCCGATCGCCGTGTGGTCTGACGGGGCGACTATGTGGATAGGCGACTTCGACGACACCAAGGTCTATGCCTACGACCTGCGCACCGGCGAGCGCGACTCCGGCAAGGATCTGAACACGCTGCGGCAGGCAGACAACTCCTTCCCGGTCGACATGTGGTCTGACGGGACAACCATGTGGATCGGCGACTACCTGTACGGGAAGATCTTCGCCTACGACCTCAGCACCGGCGCCCGCAAGGGCACTCTCGATTTTCACAGCACCCTGCAGGCCGCCGAACCCACCGGCTTGTGGTCTGACGGGGCCACCATGTGGGTCTACGACAGCGGCAAGGGCAAGATCTTCGCCTACAACCTGCCGGAAACTCCGCTGCTGGGCTCGCTGTCGCTTGAGGGCATCGACATCGGAGTGTTCAACGTGGGGCGCACCCACTACCTCGCGTTCGTGCCCTCCACGGTGGCCTCCACGACCGTCGCCGCGTCGGCCAAGTTCGACGGATCGACAGTGGCCGTCAGCCCGGCCACCGACGCCGATTCCAGCACCGACGGCCACCAGGTCGATTTGAGCACGGGCGCCAACACCATCACGGCGACGGTGACCGACGGCACCGACACGACGACCTACACCATCACGGTCATCCGGTCGAGCGCCGCCACACTCAGCGATGTGGCGTCGCTGTCGGGCCTGTCGCTCAGCGGCGTCGACCTCGGCGCGTTCGACAGCGCCACCACCTCGTATTCCGCCAGGGTGGACAGCGCGCTGGCCTCCACCACCATCACCGCCACGACCACCGACCCGGCGGCCGCGGTCACCGTCGACCCGGCCACCGACATCGATCCCGACGCCGAGGGGCTGCAGATCAGCCTCGACCCGGGCGCCAACGTCATCACCGTTGCCGTGGAGTCGTCCGACGGCACCAACCGCCGGAGCTATCAGGTCACCGTGACGCGTCCCGCGGTGCTCGACTGGGGCACCCTGCCCGCTTCCTTGGCGCTGGCGACTGCCAACAGTTCGGCTCGGGCCATCTGGTCTGACGGCGCCACGATGTGGGTGCTGAACCGAGGCAGCCGCATCTACGCCTACAACCTCGACGACATGACCCGCGACGCGGACCGCGACATCACCACGCTGAGAGCGGCCGGCAATCGCCACCCCAGCGGCATGTGGTCCGACGGCGCCACCTTGTGGGTAGTCGACGATGTAGACGACAAGATCTACGCCTACAACCTCCACACCGGCGAACGAATCACCGCCAGCGACATCAACACACTCCAGGGAGCGAACAACAACTACCCAACGGGTCTGTGGTCTGATGGCACCACGCTGTGGGTGGCCGACAACGGACGCGACAAGATCTACGCCTACGACTTGCGCACCGGCACCCGCTGGGCCGGCCGGGACATCGGCCGGCTTGGCGGCGGCGCTTTCCTCAGGTCGGGCAACTCCCGTCCCGCGGCACTGTGGTCCGACGGCGACACCATGTGGGTGGCCGACGACGAGGACGGCAAGATCTACGCCTACGACCGCCGCACCAGCGCCCACCGGGCCGACTTGGACCTCGACGGCTTGGGAGACGCCGGCAACGACAGCCCGTGGGGCATCTGGTCGGACGGCACCGCCATGTGGGTGGTCGACAGCGACGACAGCCACTTGTACGCCTACGACATGCCCGACAATCCCCGGCTGGAATCGCTCGGACTAGACCCGGCCGACATCGGCGCACTCCAGCGCGAACGAACCGATTACACGGCCCGGGTGCCCAACACCGTGACATCGGTCACCGTCGATCCCACTACGGTAGATGAGTCGGCGACCGTCGCCATCAGCCCGTCCACCGATGCCGATTCCGAGGCTGAGGGACATCAGGTCGAGCTCAGCTTGGGCGAGAACGTCATCACGGTGACGGTGACCAGCGGCTCGCTCACCAGGACCTACACCGCGACGGTGATCCAGGTGGATGCTGCGGTGCTCAGCGACGACGCATCCCTGTCGGAGCTGTCGCTCAGCGGCATCGATCTCGGCGCGTTCGACAGCGACACCACTGAGTACTCGGCAACCGTGGTCTCCTCGGTGGTTTCCACCACGGTCGCTGCCACGGTCACCGACCCGGCGGCCACCGTTACCGTCGACCCGGCTGATGATGCCGATCCCGGCACCGACGGCCGGCAGGTCAACCTCGGCACCGGGATCAACGCCATTGCGGTGACCGTGGAGTCGTCCGATGGCACGACCCGCCGGAGCTACCAGGTGAACGTGACTCGTGCTGCGGCCGAAGCGCTTGATTGGGGCCCGTTGCCGGCATCGAAGGCGCTGGCGTCGGCCAACGGTTCGGCGCGGGCGATCTGGTCTGACGGCATCACGATGTGGGTGATGAACGTGGGCGACCGGATCTTCGCCTACAGCCTGGCGGACATGACCCGTGACGAGGACAAGGACATCGCCACGATCAGGGCTGCGGGCAACCGCCACGGCAACGGCATGTGGTCCGACGGAACCACAATGTGGGTGAGCGACGACGACGACCTCAGGATCTACGCCTACGACCTCGCCACCGGCGCCCGCCGAGCCGGCTCGGACATCACCACGCTGCGAAGCGTGAGCAATGCCCATCCCAAGGGCTTGTGGTCGGACGGGGACACCATGTGGGTGGCCGACCACCACGACGACAGGATCTACGCCTACGACCTCGCCACCGGCGCCCGCCGAGCCGGCTCGGACATCACCACGCTCGAAGACGCGGGCAACGGCCGTGCGGCGGGGATGTGGTCGGACGGGGACACCATGTGGGTCTCCGACGACGACGACGGCAAGGTGTACGCCTACGACCTCGCCACCGGGGCCCACAAGCCCGACTTGGACATCGACGCCTTGGCGGGGGAGGGCAACGACATCCCCAAGGGCATCTGGTCCAACGGCAGCATCATGTGGGTGTCCGACAGCGACGATGATCTCCTGTACGCCTACGACCTGCCCTTCAACGCCCGGTTGGAATCGCTCGGGCTCGACCCCGCCGACGTCGGCCCCCTCGACAGCGTTCGCACTGAGTACGAGGCCCGGGTGCCCAACACTGTGACCTCGGTGACCGTGAGCCCGACCACGGCCGATGACCAGGCGACGTTCACCATCAGCCCGTCTGTTGACGCCGACCCGGACACCGACGGCCATCAGGTGGATTTGAGTGCTGGTGCCAACACGATCACGGTGACGGTGACGAAGGATTCGACTGTCCGGGTTTATTCGGTGACGGTGATCCAGGTGGATGCTGCGGTGCTCAGCGATGATGCGTCGTTGTCGGGGTTGTCGTTGAGCGGTGTTGATTTCGGGGTGTTCGACGGTGATACCACTGGGTATTCGGCGACTGTGGGGTTTGGGGTGGTTTCGGCGACGCTGGCTGCTGTGCCTGCCGATCCGGCGGCTGAGGTGACTGTTGTTGTCCCGGCTGTTGATGCCGATGCCGGTGCCGACGGCCATCAGGTGGGTTTCGTTCCCGGCGCGAACACCGTCACCGTGACGGTGGAGTCCTCTGACGGCACCGACACGCGGACCTATCGGGTCGATGTGACCCGGGCCACGGCCGAGGCTTTCGAGTGGGTGGTGCTGCCGGGGGTGAAGGAGCTGGCCGAGGGCAACAGCTCGCCGCGGGGGGTGTGGTCTGACGGGACCACGTTGTGGGTGTCGAATCGGGGCGACCGCATCTATGCCTATGACTTCGCGTCGATGAGCCGTGACGTCGCCAAGGACATCACCGCGATCGAGGCGGCCGGCAACCGTCACGCCAGCGGCTTGTGGTCTGACGGGGCCACCATGTGGGTGAGCGACGAGGACGACGGCAAGGTCTATGCCTATGACCTGGCCACCGGCGCCCGGGTTCCCGGCCGCGACATCGACACCGAGGACGAGGCGGGCAACGCAAAGCCGAAGGGCATCTGGTCTGACGGCGAGACGATGTGGGTGGGTGACTACGACGACTTCCACGTCTATGCCTACGACCTCGACACCGGCGAGCGGGTCGCCATCGACTATGTCAGTCTGCTGGGCTCGGGCACGTGCTATTGCCGCGACATCGAGGAGTTGCCCTACGAGCACAACCACCACCCCGTCGGGCTGTGGTCCGACGGCGCCACTATGTGGGTTTCCGACAGTGCCGACGACAAGGTGTACGCCTACGGGCTGACCGACTACACCAACGACCCCCGCTATGAGGACTTGGAGTTCAACTCGTTGAGGGCCGCGGGCAACACCAACCCCGAGGGGATGTGGTCTGACGGCGCGGTGTTGTGGGTGGTCGACAGCAAAGACAACCTGCTGTACGGCTACAACATGCCCGCGACCGCTTCGCTGGGCTCGCTGGAGATCACCGACGCCGACTTCGGCGTGTTCCACCCGTCGATCCTGCGGTACGCGGCCCGCGTGCCCACCACCGTGACCTCGGTGACCATCACCGCCGAAGCCGACGACACCGACACCACCGTGGCCATCGCTCCGTCTATTGACGCCGACCCGGACACCGACGGCCATCAGGTGGATTTGAGTGCCGGGGCCAACACGATCACGGTGACGGTGACGAAGGATTCGACTGTCCGGGTTTATACGGTGACGGTGATCCAGGTGGATGCTGCGGTGCTCAGCGATGATGCATCGTTGTCGGAGCTGTCGTTGAGCGGTGTTGATTTCGGGGTGTTCGACGGTGATACCACCGGGTATTCGGCGACTGTGGGGTTCGGGGTGGCTTCGGCGACGCTGGCTGCTGTGCCTGCCGATCCGGCCGCTGAGGTGACTGTTGTTGTCCCGGCTGTTGATGCCGATACCGATGCCGACGGCCATCAGGTGGGTTTCGTTCCCGGCGCGAACACCGTCACCGTGACGGTGGAGTCCTCTGACGGCACCGACACGCGGACCTATCGGGTCGATGTGACCCGGGCCACGGCCGAGGCTTTCGAGTGGGTGGTGCTGCCGGGGGTGAAGGAGCTGGCCGAGGGCAACAGCTCGCCGCGGGGGGTGTGGTCTGACGGGACCACGTTGTGGGTGTCGAATCGGGGCGACCGCATCTATGCCTATGACTTCGCGTCGATGAGCCGTGACGTCGCCAAGGACATCACCGCGATCGAGGCGGCCGGCAACCGTCACGCCAGCGGCTTGTGGTCTGACGGGGCCACCATGTGGGTGAGCGACGAGGACGACGGCAAGGTCTATGCCTATGACCTGGCCACCGGCGCCCGGGTTCCCGGCCGCGACATCGACACCGAGGACGAGGCGGGCAACGCAAGGCCGAAGGGCATCTGGTCTGACGGCGAGACGATGTGGGTGGGCGACTACGACGACTTCCACGTCTATGCCTACGACCTCGACACCGGCGAGCGGGTCGCCATCGACTACGTCAGTCTGCTGGGATCGGGCACGTGCTATTGCCGCGACATCGAGGAGCTGCCCTACGACCACAACCACCACCCCGTCGGGCTGTGGTCCGACGGGTCCACCATGTGGGTCTCCGACAGTGCCGATGACAAGGTGTACGCCTACGGGCTGACCGACTACACCAACGACCCCCGCTATGAGGACTTGGAGTTCAACTCGTTGAGGGCCGCGGGCAACGCCAACCCCGAGGGGATGTGGTCCGACGGCGCGGTGTTGTGGGTGGTCGACAGCAAAGACAACCTCTTGTACGGCTACAACATGCCCGCGACCGCTTCGCTGGGCTCGCTGGAGATCACCGACGCCGACTTCGGCGTGTTCCACCCGTCGATCCTGCGGTACGCGGCCCGCGTGCCCACCACCGTGACCTCGGTGACCATCACCGCCGAAGCCGCCGACACCGACACCACCGTGGCCATCGCTCCGTCTATCGACGCCGATCCGGACACCGACGGCCATCAAATAGCGCTGAGTGCCGGGGCCAACACGATCACCGTCACCGCCACCAAAGACACCGACACCCGGACATACACCATCACCATCATCTCGGGCGACGTCGTTGCCGTCGCTGGGGAAGCTGTCGTTGAGGAAGCTGTCGTTGGGGAAGCTGTCGTTGGGGAAGCTGTCGTTGAGGAAGCTGTCGCTGAGGGAGCTGATGAGGTCCTAGTCGAGACTTGGGTCGCGCTCGGTCCCGCCAACAGCGCGGCGCGAGCGATCTGGTCCGATGGCACCACGATGTGGGTGGTGAACCTCGGCGGCCACATCTATGCCTACGACCTCGCTGACATGTCTCGCGACGCGAGCAAAGACATCAGCACGCTGAGGGAGGCGGGCAATCACAACGCCAACGGGATGTGGTCTGACGGCACCACGCTGTGGGTGAGCGACGATGCCGACGACAAGATCTACGCCTACGACCTGTACACCGGCGCTCGTGCGCCCAGCAGCGACATCAGCGGCTTGGCGGGTGGCGGCAATGACCATCCCAAGGGCTTGTGGTCCGACGGGACCACGATATGGGTGGCCGACCACCACGACGACAAGATCTACGCCTACGACCTCGCCACCGGCAGCCGCGACAGCAGCCGCGACATCAGCGGGCTGGGCGCAGCCGGCAACGGCCGCGCCGCGGCGTTGTGGTCGAACGGCACCACCATGTGGGTGGGCGACGACGCCGACGGCAAGATCTTTGCCTACGACCTCGCCACCGGTGCCCGCAGGGCCGATCTGGATATCAACTCGTTGCAGGCCGCGGGCAACTCCAGTCCCAAGGGCATCTGGTCGAACGGCACCACCATGTGGGTGTCCGACAACCACGACCGACGCGTGTACGACTACAACATGCCCGCGACGGCTCAGCAATAGCGCAGATTGTGGTCATGGCAACAGCCATGGTGTGCGGCAGCGGGTAGACGCCCGCCGACGACGATCTGGAGCACCGTTGCCTTTTGGTAACGTGTGCGTTACCATGCAGGCATTGCTGAGGCGAAACTGTACGAGTCAAAAGAATATGTGGACAACCGTGGTCACAGCCCGTTCGGTCGTTGGTTCGAGAGCCTCGATACGACACCTGCAACCAAGATTGTCGCAGTTGTCACTCGGATGGAGGCCGGGAACTTCGGAGACTACCGTGGCGTCGGAGGAGGTGTCTTGGAGTGTCGCATCCACAGCGGCCCCGGTTACAGGATTTATGTGGCCATCGATGAGGACACTGTGATCATTCTGCTCGGCGGTGGGACCAAGCGAAACCAGCAATCTGATATCGCAAATGCTCAGGGTCGCTGGAAGGACTACAAGAACCGCAAGACTCAAGGAGGACAACATGCCGCTCACCCGTGATTTCAAGCAGACAGTGCAGGCTCGCGTGCAGCGCGAACCCGAGTTCCGTCAAAGGCTGCTTCAAGAAGGAGTCGAGTGCCTGCTCGCCGGGGACATCGACACGGGCAATTCCCTGCTGCGCACCTACATCAATGCAACCATAGGCTTCTCAGAACTCGGCAAACTCACAGAAAAGCAGCCCAAGAGCCTCATGCGGATGCTGGGGCCTCATGGCAACCCAAACGCACGCAATTTCTTCGACATCATCGGCTGTATCCAACGCCACGAGGGAATCCAACTCGGAGTGACCTTTCGTGGAGCAGCGCAAGCCCCAACCTTCAGCGCCGATTAGCCAACCGCTGCCAGGGGCTGTGGGGTCGCAGACGAACACCTCACCACACCGGTGGATTCGGGCTAAGGGACGATCCCTTGTCGGTCTGGGTGCCGGAGGTGTGCGGCGCGTCGTGTGCTTGTCGTCAAAGGCCGCCGATCTGCGACTGCGGCTGTGTCATGACAAGGTCCGGTCCCTTGCCGGTCTGGGTGCCGGAGGTGTACGTCGTCGTGTACTGGCCGCCGAATGCCGCCGAGTCGACGCTGACCGTGACGGTTTGCCCTGGGGTGGCCGGGGTCACGGTGATCGGTTGGCTGGTGGTGCTGCCGGCGGCAACAGTCACATTGTTCGGCAGGACCGTGCCGCCGGCGGCGGAAAGGGTGACATCGACATCGAACGGTGCCCCCTGCGCGATCTTGACAACGATTATGGAGCTGGTTTGTTCCTCCAACTCGGCCGTGAACGTGAACGGTGCCCCCGGATTGTCCTTTAGCCACAGATCTCTCAGATTGGTGACGCCGCTGAACAGCCCGTCGGGCAGGGTGCTCAGGTTGTTCTTGGACAGCGTCAGCGCCTTGAGACCCGAGACCTTGGCCAGCAGCCCGCTGGGCAAGGCCGAAAGATTGTTGGTGTGCAGTTCCAGATGGGTCAGCTCGGAGAGCGCGGCGAACTCATTGCTGTCCAGCGAGCTCAGCTCGTTCTCGTAGAGAACAAGCTTGTCTAGGCTGTCGAGGTTGTCGAAAATGCCGGAGGGCAGTGAGTTCAGCTCGTTCCCGGAGAGCACCAGGGTCCCGAGTTCGGCGAGGCTGTCGAAGGCTCCGCCATGAAGGCTCGCCACTTCGTTGAACGACAGGTTCAAGTATTCGAGGCTGGTCAGCTGATCGAACACCCCCTGAGGCAATTGCGTCAGATCGTTGTAGTCCAGTTTCAGCCTTCTGAGATCGGTGAGCTCGTCGAAGACGCCGGCAGGCACCGAATCCAATGAGGCTTTGGTGAAGTAGAGATTCCGAAGGCTGCTGAGACCGTCGAACACGCCGTCTGGCAAGCTCGTGAGGCTCACGTTGAACGACAATTCCAGCTCGTGCAGATTTGTGAGATGCCGGAAGTCCTGCTGCTTCAACACCGCGAGCTCCGACGTGCCCATTCCCAGGATGCCCCTGACGCCCATCAAGTGCTCAACGCGGACATCGGCGCATTCGCTGAGGTCGCTGATCTTGTCGAGAATGCGGGTGCGCACCAACGAAGTGCGGTCGCAGATCCCCGAAATCTGATGAGGTGCGTGCCTTTCGGAAAAAGATGCCGCGTCGTTGGCTGACGTGTCCTGAATCGGACCGGTGACGGGCGGGGTATAACCTGCCGTCACCCTCTGGAGTGCGCCGGGAGCGGTCTGAAGGCTGAGCGTCACCACCCTGCTGTTGATCGACACTTCGTTGACAGTGGCACTGCTGCCATCCACCATGACGCTGAAGGCACTTGTCGGCGGCTTCGAATCCCCGTCAAGCGTCTCGTTGTAGAAGAGCTTCAACGCCGCCTCCTCGACAACCGCGCCCAACAGCCACGGAGGATGCGGATCGACCGGCGTCGCCGCGACCTCCGCCGACGGAGTACCGTCGCCGTTTTGGCTGGTGGCGACAACCCGGACCGTGCATGCCGCACCGTTCGTCAAGCCACGGATGGTGTAGGAGCGCCCCAAGGCTGAAAAAGCAGGCACCTGGTAATAGATTCCGCTTAGAACCGCCTGCCTCGCAGTGTCGTAGTCCTGGCTGTCGCACTTCCACTGCACTTTGAAGCCGCTGAGGCGTGAATTGCCTGTGGACGCAGGGTCGTCCCACGACACATCCAACTCACCGCTGCCGCCGGCCACCACGCTCACATTGCGAGGCTCGCCGGGAACGTCGGACTGTGCCGATGCACCAGACGGCAGCACAGCCGCCCCGCCGAACAACAGCACCGAACCCAGAGCTGCCGCAACCATCCGCCTCGATGCACGCTTCCCGCAGGGTGACACCCAAGATTTCTTCAAGGCCTTCTCCGAACCGCTTCTACGGCAGCCAGACCGCAGCATGAGGCCCTGACTATACTTCACTCGTCATATATCATTTATAACTTCATGATATCTCTATCATCAATGTTGGAGAGAAATCTCTGCTTAGCTGGCGAGTCCCGACACGACCCGCACCGTCGACGCGCTAAGTCAGGCACCGTTCCCTCGGCGCGTCCCACCCTGTTCGTGCGCGTCCTCAGCGTTGCCCTGGCGGCCCTGATCCCGGGCGGCGTGGTCCTCATCCCACAGAAAGTCGAGGCCCAGAGCACGCAAGTTGATTCTTCGACGGTGGTGCCGGGGGGTTCGGTGTTGGTGCCGGAGGGTCTCACGACTGGTGACCGGTTCCGGGTGCTGTTTTTGACTTCGACGACGCGTGACGCCTCCTCGGGCGATATCGGGGTCTACAACGCGTTCGTGCAGGCCGCCGCGGCAGGCGGCCACGAGTCGATCGCCGGTCACAGCGGCGGGTTCCGGGCGGTGGCGAGCACCGCGGACGTGGACGCCCGAGACAACACCAACACCACCGGCGCGGGGGTGTCGGTCTATTGGCTCGGCGGCGACAAGATCGCCGACGACTACGCCGACTTCTACGACGACACCTGGGACGACGAGTCCGGCGTCACCGACGAGTCCGCCTCGGCCCACGCCGTCCTCGGTGCTGGTCATTTGTTTGTTTGGACCGGCAGCGCCCACGACGGCACCGTGTCGGGCTCAGACGGGCTCGGCGCCAGCCGCCCGATGACCGGCTACGTCAACTTCGCCCCCGGAGTCGACACCGTCGTCAGCCCCCTCAACTCGCAGGACCGCGAGGCCAACACCGCCACCTACCCCCTCTACGCCCTCTCGGAAGTGTTCACCGTCGGCCCGACGGTGGTGCCTGGGGGTTCGGTGTTGGTGCCGGAGGGTCTCACGACTGGTGACCGGTTCCGGGTGCTGTTTTTGACTTCGACGACGCGTGACGCCTCCTCGGGCGATATCGGGGTCTACAACGCGTTCGTGCAGGCCGCCGCGGCAGGCGGCCACGAGTCGATCGCCGGTCACAGCGGCGGGTTCCGGGCGGTGGCGAGCACCGCGGACGTGGACGCCCGAGACAACACCAACACCACCGGCGCGGGGGTGTCGGTCTATTGGCTCGGCGGCGACAAGATCGCCGACGACTACGCCGACTTCTACGACGACACCTGGGACGACGAGTCCGGCGTCACCGACGAGTCCGCCTCGGCCCACGCCGTCCTCGGTGCTGGTCATTTGTTTGTTTGGACCGGCAGCGCCCACGACGGCACCGTGTCGGGCTCAGACGGGCTCGGCGCCAGCCGCCCGATGACCGGCTACGTCAACTTCGCCCCCGGAGTCGACACCGTCGTCAGCCCCCTCAACTCGCAGGACCGCGAGGCCAACACCGCCACCTACCCCCTCTACGCCCTCTCGGAAGTGTTCACCGTCGGCCCGACGGTGGTGCCTGGGGGTTCGGTGTTGGTGCCGGAGGGTCTCACGACTGGTGACCGGTTCCGGGTGCTGTTTTTGACTTCGACGACGCGTGACGCCTCCTCGGGCGATATCGGGGTCTACAACGCGTTCGTGCAGGCCGCCGCGGCAGGCGGCCACGAGTCGATCGCCGGTCACAGCGGCGGGTTCCGGGCGGTGGCGAGCACCGCGGACGTGGACGCCCGAGACAACACCAACACCACCGGCGCGGGGGTGTCGGTCTATTGGCTCGGCGGCGACAAGATCGCCGACGACTACGCCGACTTCTACGACGACACCTGGGACGACGAGTCCGGCGTCACCGACGAGTCCGCCTCGGCCCACGCCGTCCTCGGTGCTGGTCATTTGTTTGTTTGGACCGGCAGCGCCCACGACGGCACCGTGTCGGGCTCAGACGGGCTCGGCGCCAGCCGCCCGATGACCGGCTACGTCAACTTCGCCCCCGGAGTCGACACCGTCGTCAGCCCCCTCAACTCGCAGGACCGCGAGGCCAACACCGCCACCTACCCCCTCTACGCCCTCTCGGAAGTGTTCACCGTCGGCCCGACGGTGGTGCCTGGGGGTTCGGTGTTGGTGCCGGAGGGTCTCACGACTGGTGACCGGTTCCGGGTGCTGTTTTTGACTTCGACGACGCGTGACGCCTCCTCGGGCGATATCGGGGTCTACAACGCGTTCGTGCAGGCCGCCGCGGCAGGCGGCCACGAGTCGATCGCCGGTCACAGCGGCGGGTTCCGGGCGGTGGCGAGCACCGCGGACGTGGACGCCCGAGACAACACCAACACCACCGGCGCGGGGGTGTCGGTCTATTGGCTCGGCGGCGACAAGATCGCCGACGACTACGCCGACTTCTACGACGACACCTGGGACGACGAGTCCGGCGTCACCGACGAGTCCGCCTCGGCCCACGCCGTCCTCGGTGCTGGTCATTTGTTTGTTTGGACCGGCAGCGCCCACGACGGCACCGTGTCGGGCTCAGACGGGCTCGGCGCCAGCCGCCCGATGACCGGCTACGTCAACTTCGCCCCCGGAGTCGACACCGTCGTCAGCCCCCTCAACTCGCAGGACCGCGAGGCCAACACCGCCACCTACCCCCTCTACGCCCTCTCCGAAGTGTTCACCGTCGGCCCGGATGTGACGGTGTCCCTGGACTCTTTGAGTGTTGTTGAGGGGAGTTCGGCGACCTACACGTTGGTGTTGGATGCTGAGCCGTCGGGCAGTGTGATCGTCGATGTTTCTGGTGGTGGGGATGTGACGGTGGAGCCGGTGTCGTTGACGTTCACTGCTGCGGACTGGGATATGGAGCAGTTGGTGACGGTGTCCGCTGCTGAGGATGTTGACACGGTGAACGATTTCGTGTCGGTTACGCATGCGGTCACGAGCGACAGTGCTGTGGAGTATGTGGGGCTGGTTGTGGGCAGTGTGGTTGTGACGGTGAATGACAACGACACAGCGGGGGTGTCGGTGTCGAGGCAGTCGCTGGTGGTGGACGAGGGGGCCACCGGGAGCTATATGGTGCGGTTGGCGTTTGAGCCGACCGACAGTGTGATCGTCGATGTTTTTGGCGGTGGGGATGTGACGGTGGATCCGGTGTCGTTGACGTTCACTGCTGAGACCTGGGACACGGCGCAGTCGGTGACGGTGCGGGCGGCTGAGGATCTCGACGCGGTGGACGATATTGAGACGGTCATCCACGCGGTCACGAGCGACAGTGCTGTGGAGTATGTGGGGCTGGGTGTGGACAGTGTTGCTGTGACTGTGGTCGACGACGACGACCCGGCGGTGACGGTGAGCTTCGAGCAGGGGAGCTTGTCGGTGGCCGAGGGCGTGTCGGTGAGGGTGCGGGTGCGGTTGAGCGCGGTGCCTGAGCGGACCGTCGTCGTGCCGCTCACCGCGACCCTTCTCGGTGGTGTGTCGTCTTCGGATTACTCGGGTGTGCCCGCCAGTGTGCGTTTCGGAAGCGGCGACACGGTGGCGTCGTTCGTGTTCAGCGCGGCTGTGGATCGTGTCGAGGACACCGGCGAGAGCGTGAGGCTGGGTTTCGGTGCGTTGCCGGTGAGGGTGACCGCGGGTGCCACCAGCGAGGCCGTCGTGTCGATCACCGATGTTGCGCCGCCGAACCGGGCGCCGGTGGTGTCGGCTGTCGCTGAGCCCGACCGGGTCTGGGGGGGGGGGGGGGGGGTAACGGTTACGCTGAGCGGCAGCGCCAGTGATCCTGACGGCGACGCGTTGTCCTTTGCGTGGACCAGCGACGGCGGCGGGACGTTCGTTCCCGGCGCGGACCAGCGGGACACTGGTTGGGTCGCGCCGGTGGTGGACACGGCGGTCACGGTCAATCTGACGCTGACCGCGACCGACGAGCACGGCGCGAGTTCGTCGTTCACGGTCAGTGTGGTCGTGGAACCGGCGGCTGAACCCGACGCGGCCACCGGCCTCGACGCCGACGTCTCAGACGACAACTCTGTGCTGTTGGCCTGGACCCTTCCCGCACAACCCGCCGGCGTGACCATTACGAGCGTGCAGATACAGCAGCGCATCAGCGGCGGGGCGTTCTCCGCTCCGTCGTGGAACACGGTGGCCACGCTCGGGGCCTCAGCGGTCTCCCACACCGTCGAGGGACTCGGGTCGGACGCGACTGCTTGGTTCCGGGTCCGGCTGACGACCGTCGACGGCCGCTTCGCGGACTCGCGCCCGCTCAACGTGCAATCGCTCACCGACACACCCGCACCGCTCGGGTTCGCGGCGACCTGGCCGACCCAGACCAGCATCACACTCGAGTGGTCCACACTGGAAACCGCAGCAGAATACAAACTCGAGTACCGCAGACACGGCCAAAGCATCTGGACCCGAATCAACGGCGACTTCGACGACCTCCCCAGCAGCACCGACCACCGACCGGCGTTCGGCGTCGCGGCCGGCCTGGACTGCAACAGCAGCTACGACTTCCGGCTCAGCGTCCGCGGCAGCGGCGACACCCGCAACAACGCCAGCCGCTACCGCTCCACCCGCTTCGGCCCCCACGCCACCACCACAGCCCACACCGGCCAATGCCCCCAACCCGAACAGGTCACCAACCTGCTCGTCACAGTCGAACCCCAATGCGCCACACTCACCTGGACACCACCGTCTGGCGACCGCGACACCGGCTACCGAGTCGAACGCTACAGCTACACCCACAACCGCACCCAACGCAGCGAACAAATCACCCTCGTCGAGCACACCGACCAGACCGCCGCCAGCTACCAGGACTGCTCAACGACATACCGCACCCACGGCGCCGAGCACGTCTACATCGTCACCGCCCTCGACAACAACCCCCAACCCGACCAACAAGGGGCATACGGCAAGGCCTACACGGCGCTGCTCGTCTACGGCCCCAGCCGGGCGCCCCAAGGACCCCGCAACGTGCGCCTCACCCACGACTCACCCACCAGCCGCACACTCACCTGGGACCCACCGCTCGACCCGTGGCTGACCACCCTCAAAACAGCACGCGCCGGACCCGGACCCCAACAAAGGGTGACCGACCCGTGGACCACCGGCTACCGAGTGCAACGCCACCAATACCGCACCACCAACACCGAAGACTGGCACCTCCCCAACCCCCACGGATGGGACACGCTGCGCCACGAACACACCCCCGCCGACACCACCACCACCCACACCGACGCAACCGACAAAGACGACAAGCAATACGTGTACCGAGTCTGGGCATACAACAACCAAGGACCCAACCACTACACCTTCACCGGCGACTGGGCCTTCAACAACCCGGTGTGATTCAATACTCCAGCCGGCACCCCGGAGACGCACCTTCGGCGACATTGGAGCCGCCACACGACAACTCGAAATCCCCCAATTCAACCGCTACACCAACAGAACCAACCCCCCCCCGCCAGGCCATACGCAGAAATTTTCTCAATTCTTCCAACAACATCTCAATTCTTCTAACAACATGCTACTCTTACATTCTTGTCACGTTTACGTCATGGTAAGAGCGACTCGGTGCGTGACATGTGGTCTGACATCAGGAGGAATTACAAGATGCATCCAATCGCCGGTTCGAACAACCGCGTCCGCCGCACAACAAGCCGGTCGGCTCGCGCTGCCGCCGTTCTTGTCCCCCGCGGAATGGATCCCGCCAGGCGCAGGTGGGCTGTGCCCGCGGCGCTGGCGGCGCTGGCACTGTTGGCGACGCTGCTGTCGCCGGCGGCGGGAGCATCTTCAGACTCGCTGCATCCCACGGGCCTGTCCGCCCAACTGGCGGACGGGACGGTCACGCTGAACTGGTCGGCCCCTGCCGACGATGCCGAGGAGGTCACGGGCTACCAGGTCCTGCGGCGCCGCCCCGGGGTGGACGCGGTGGGGACGTTCCACATCATCGCCGAGGACACCGCCGCCGCCGGCACGTCGTTCGAGGATCCTTGCGCGGACCAGGCCAGCACCAAGTACACCTATCGGGTCAAGGCGCGCCGCGGCGACGACCTGAGCCGCTGGTCCAACTACTCACGAGTCGACCTGCCCGCCGGCTTTGTCGCTGCTGAGCCCCGCAGCGACTGCGACCCCGATACCGGCGCACCCGCATCCGATACCGGCGACCCCGACCCCGACCCCGACCCTGTCCCCGACCCTGTCCCCGACCCCGACCCTGTCCCCGACCCTGTCCCCGACCCCGACCCTGTCCCCAGTTCCTCCACCGTGGTCGACTCACAGGTCGATACAACCCCGCCGCCCGTCGTCACTGTTCCCGACCCCGACCCTGTCCCCGGTTCCTCCACCGTGGTCGACTCACAGGTCGATACAACCCCGCCGCCTGTCGACACTGTCCTTCAAGTCTCCTCAGTTGGTTCCTTCGTCTGGAACTCCGATCGTGACATCAGCGTCGTTGGGACCTCCGGCAGTGCAAACCCGAGTGGAGTCTGGTCTGACGGCACCACCGTGTGGGTGTCCGATGACGGCGACGACAAGATCTACGCCTACGACCTGGCCACTGGTGAGCGCGCGTCCGATTCGGACATCGTCGCACTCAAGGGCGCTGGCAACCGCCGCCCCGCCGGGTTGTGGTCTGACGGCACCACCATGTGGGTGGTCGACGGCATGGACGAGATGGTCTATGCCTACGACCTGACGACGGGTGCTCGAAAGGGCACTGACGACTTCTACTCCTGGACCCTCGGAGACGCCGACAATCTCAGCCCCAAAGGGCTGTGGTCCGACGGCACCACCATGTGGGTGACCGACTTGTGGGACGGGAAGGTCTATGCCTACGACCTGGCCGCCAAGTCGCGCCGGCCGAGCAAGGACCTCGACACCCTCAAGAGCGCGGGCAACAGCCGCCCCGCCGGGCTGTGGTCTGACGGCACCATCATGTGGGTGACCGACGATACCGACGACAAGGTCTACGCCTACGACTTGGCCACCGGCGCCCGGCGTTCCTACTTGGACTTCGACACGCTCAGCGACGCCGGCAACAACGCGCCCGCTGGGCTGTGGTCCGATGACACCCACATATGGGTGGCCGATGAGCACGACGGCAAGCTCTACGCCTACGCCATGCCCGGCCGCACCAACCTTCAGTCGCTGGAGCTCGACGGCACCGGCCTCGAGGCCATCGACCCGTCAGCCGAGGCTTTTGACCCGTCGGTCGCTGACTACACGGTACGCGCACCCAGCACCATGACTATGACGACAGTCACCGCGAGCGCGCTGTACGCCGACGCCGTGGTTGCCGTCTCGCCTGCCGATGAGGACCCGAACACTGACGGCGACCAAATCAGTCTGACCGCCGGCGACAACACCATCACCGTCACGGTGACCCGCGGTTCGCACACCAAGACCTACACCGTGGTCGTCAACAAGACCGGTCTGGCCGTCATCCGCAACGATGCCACGCTGAGCGCTCTGACCCTCAGCGACGTGGACATCGGCACGTTCGACGCCGCCACCGCCCGCTACACCACAGGCGTGGCCAGTTCCGTGGCAACCACCACCGTCACTGCGAACAGCACCGACACGGGCGCGACGGTGACGATCTCCCCCGGTGACGCCGACGCCGACACCGAAGGACACCAAGTCGACTTGGAGGAAGGCGCCAACACTGTCACTGTCGCCGTGGAATCCCACGACACCACCGTCAACAAGACGTATACCGTCGTCGTCGCCCGAGGCTCCGCCGAGCCGTTCGGATGGGCCGTGACATCCGATATCAGCGAACTCGCTGCGGGCAATCGCACGGCTCGAGCCACTTGGTCGGATGGCACCACCATGTGGGTGACCGACCTCAGCGGCGCCCTGTTCGCCTACGACTTGGCCAGCGGAGCCCACGACTCGTCCAAGGACATCACAACGCTGGCGGCTGCGGGCAATCGCAATGCCAATGGGCTGTGGTCCGACGGCACCACGATCTGGGTATCGGACGACCGCGACGAGAAGTTGTACGCCTACAGTCTGGCGACCGGTGCACGCGACACCAGCAAAGAGTTCTACACCGGCAAAGACGACCGCACACTGCCGATCGCGCAGCGCATCGCTGGTTGGAACTGGACCCCTAAGGGTCTGTGGTCTGACGGCACCACGATCTGGGTGTCCGATCCGAAGAACGACACCAAGATCTTCGCCTACGACTTGGCCACCGGCGAAATGGACACGAGCAAAGAGATCGCATCGCTCTGCGCCATCTGGAGTCACCATCCCCGGGCAGCCGACAACTGCCACCCTGCCGCGTTGTGGTCCGACGGCACCACCATGTGGGTGGTCGACAACCAAGACCAGAAGCTGTACGCCTACGACCTCGATACCGGCGAACCGCAGGCCCACCTCGACTTCAACACTCTTCGCGACGCCGGCAACTTGAGCCCCAAGGGCCTGTGGTCCGACGGCACCACCATGTGGGTGGTCGACAACCTCAGCCAACGGATCTACAGCTACAACATGCCCGGCCAAGGCGACACCAACTGAGGCGGGGAAGACTCCGATTCAGATGCCGCCGTCCGAGACAGGAAAGCCCACACAGGTCTACACCCGCGGGGCAGGCGGGGACGGCCCCGGCCGCGGTGGATGGGCATGGGTTGTGCCCGACGGGTCCAGCGCGTCAGGCGGGGGATCCCTTACAACCAAGAACCGCATGGAGCTCACGGCCATCAACGAAGCGGTGCATGCGCTAGACGGGCCGCTGGAGGTGTACTGCGACTCCCACTATGTGGTCCGCTGCTTCAAGGAGGGCTGGTGGAAGGGCTGGGTCCGACGAGGCTGGCGCAACAGCGACAAAAAGCGGATCAACAACATCGACCGGTGGTCACAGATCATTGAGCAAGTCCAGTCCCGGCCCATCGCCTTGTACTGGGTGAAACCCGACTCCGGCGACCGCTGGCACGACGAAGCCACCCGGCTCGCCACCCAAGCTGCCAGCGGCCAAGACGAGGTGGAAGAGCAGTCGCTGTTCTGACCGCGGGCAAGTGGTCTCCAAACGGGAGCGTGCCGTTCTGTGCAATGTGCTCATGTCCTCATGCGCGTGATGAATCCCAGGAACGCGACCCGCTGTGCCCGGCATGTGTTCAGTCCACAGCCCTCCCATCAGCCAGTGACCAACAGGCAGCAAGCCCGCAGACCTTGAGGACGTCTGTGCGGGCGTGGCGACGCCTCCCGCTCCGGCGACGCGCCGAGTCAGGCGCTATTGCCTCGACGCGTCGCACCCGGTTCGCACTCGTCGTCAGCGTTGCCTTGACGGTCCTAGTGCTGGGCGGCGATTTCTTCTGGTCGGCGCCGGCAGAGGCGCAGACAGAGCCGGTGTTGGTGAAGAACACGGGTCAGACCAGCACCGGTGATGCCAGCCTGACGTCGTCGGTGGTGCCGAAGCGGTCTCAGCGTTTCACCACCGGTCCCAACCCGAACGGCTACCGGCTCAGCCATGTCGGGATCGGGCTGGAGGTTGCGGACACCTCGACCGCAGGCGCCGATCTACAGGTCAGGCTGCACGCGGCCGGGTCGGGCACCGCGCCCGGCGACGAGCTGTGCACGCTGACCGATCCGCCCGCCTTCAAATCGTCGGGCGTGCACTATTTCTCTGTGCCGCCCGACAGCACCGGATGCTCGACGCTGGCCAGGGACACCACCTACGAGATCGTGATCGACCGGGTGTCGGGCACCTCGGGCAACCTCTCGGTCCAGGTCACCAACACCGACACAGAAGACACCGGCGCCGAGACCGGCTTCGCCATCGCCGACGCATCAGGCCAGTTCGCCGTCGGCTTCTCTGTCCCCTGGACCCAGACACCACACGAACTCCATATCGAAGTGGCGGGCCGAGCGGTCCCCACCCCGGTGTTGGTGAAGAACACGGGTCAGACCAGCACCGGTGATGCCAGCCTGACGTCGTCGGTGGTGCCGAAGCGGTCTCAGCGTTTCACCACCGGTCCCAACCCGAACGGCTACCGGCTCAGCCATGTCGGGATCGGGCTGGAGGTTGCGGACACCTCGACCGCAGGCGCCGATCTACAGGTCAAGCTGCACGCGGCCGGGTCGGGCACCGCGCCCGGCGACGAGCTGTGCACGCTGACCGATCCGCCCGCCTTCAAATCGTCGGGCGTGCACTATTTCTCTGTGCCGCCCGACAGCACCGGATGCTCGACGCTGATTAGCGACACCACCTATGACGTCGTGGTCGAGCGGTTGTCGGGCACCTCGGGCAACCTCTCGGTTTTGGTCACCGACACCGACGCAGAAGACGCCGGAGCCGAGACCGGGTTCACCATCGCCGACGCATCAGGCCAGTTCACCTTCACCTGGACCCAGACACACGAACTCCATATCGAAGTCGCGGGCCGAGCGGTCCCCACCCCGGTGTTGGTGAAGAACACGGGTCAGACCAGCACCGGTGATGCCAGCCTGACGTCGTCGGTGGTGCCGAAGCGGTCTCAGCGTTTCACCACCGGTCCCAACCCGAACGGCTACCGGCTCAGCCATGTCGGGATCGGGCTGGAGGTTGCGGACACCTCGACCGCAGGCGCCGATCTACAGGTCAGGCTGCACGCGGCCGGGTCGGGCACCGCGCCCGGCGACGAGCTGTGCACGCTGACCGATCCGCCCGCCTTCAAATCGTCGGGCGTGCACTATTTCTCTGTGCCGCCCGACAGCACCGGATGCTCGACGCTGATTAGCGACACCACCTATGACGTCGTGGTCGAGCGGTTGTCGGGCACCTCGGGCAACCTCTCGGTCCAGGTCACCAACACCGACACAGAAGACACCGGCGCCGAGACCGGCTTCGCCATCGCCGACGCATCGGGCCAGTTCGCCGTCGGCTTCTCTGTCCCCTGGACCCAGACACCACACGAACTCCACATCGAAGTCGCGGGCCGAGCGATCCCCACCCCGGTGTTGGTGAAGAACACGGGTCAGGCCAGCACCGGCGATTCGGGCCTGTCCGCCGCAGCGACAGCCAAGCGGTCCCAGCGTTTCACCACCGGTCCCAACCCGAACGGCTACCGGCTCGGCCATGTCGGGATCGGGCTCAACGTTGCGGACACCTCCAAAGCGGGCGCCGATCTGGAGGTCAGGCTGCACGCGGCCGGGTCGGGCACCGTGCCCGGCGACGAACTGTGCACGCTGACCGATCCGCCCGCCTTCAAATCGTCGGGCGTGCACTATTTCTCTGTCCCGCCCGACAGCACCGGATGCTCGACGCTGGCCAGGGACACCACCTACGAGATCGTGATCGACCGGGTGTCGGGCACCTCGGGCAACCTCTCGGTCCAGGTCACCAACACCGACACAGAAGACACCGGCGCCGAGACCGGCTTCGCCATCGCCGACGCATCGGGCCAGTTCGCCGTCGGCTTCTCTGTCCCCTGGACCCAGACACCACACGAACTCCACATCGAAGTCGCGGGCCGAGCGATCCCCACCCCGGTGTTGGTGAAGAACACGGGTCAGGCCAGCACCGGCGATTCGGGCCTGTCCGCCGCAGCGACAGCCAAGCGGTCCCAGCGTTTCACCACCGGTCCCAACCCGAACGGCTACCGGCTCGGCCATGTCGGGATCGGGCTCAACGTTGCGGACACCTCCAAAGCGGGCGCCGATCTGGAGGTCAGGCTGCACGCGGCCGGGTCGGGCACCGTGCCCGGCGACGAGCTGTGCACGCTGGTGGACCCGCCCGCCTTCAAATCGTCGGGTGTGCACTATTTCTCTGTCCCGCCCGACAGCACCGGATGCTCGACGCTGGCCAGCGACACCACCTACGAGATCGTGATCGACCGGGTGTCGGGCACCTCGGGCAACCTCTCGGTCCAGGTCACCAACACCGACACAGAAGACACCGGAGCCGAGACCGGCTTCGCCATCGCCGACGCATCAGGCCAGTTCGCCGTCGGCTTCTCTGTCCCCTGGACCCAGACACCACACGAACTCCACATCGAAGTCATCGGGAGCATCGCCGCCACAGGCGTTCCCGTGATCACGGGCATCCCGGAAGTCTTCGGGACATTGACCGCGGACACTTCGGGCATTGACGACGAAGACGGGCTCGCCGATGTCAGCTTCTCCTACCAGTGGATTCGCGTTCAAGGCACGACCGAAATCGAAGTTGGCGCAGACTCGTCCACTTACTTCCTCGCCGTCGCTGACATCGGGGCATTGATCAAAGTAGAAGTGACGTTCACCGATGACGTCGGGAGCGAGGAGACCGTCATCAGCGAACCAGTCGGCCCGGTCACCAACCCGGCCGGTCTGTCCCCGTCGCAATCAACCCTGAGTGTTGTTGAGGGGAGTTCGGCGACCTACACGTTGGTGTTGGATGCTGAGCCGTCGGGCAGTGTGATCGTCGATGTTTCTGGTGGTGGGGATGTGACGGTGGAGCCGGTGTCGTTGACGTTCACTGCCGCGGACTGGGATATGGCGCAGTCGGTGACGGTGTCCGCGGCTGAGGATGTTGACACGGTCAACGACACCCAGACCGTCACGCATGCGGTGGCCGAAGACAGTGCTGTGGAGTATGTGGGGCTGGTTGTGGGCAGTGTGGTTGTGACGGTGAATGACAACGACACAGCGGGGGTGTCGGTGTCGAGGCAGTCGCTGGTGGTGGCTGAGGGGGCCACCGGGAGCTATATGGTGCGGTTGGCGTTTGAGCCGACCGACAGTGTGATCGTCGATGTTTTTGGCGGTGGGGATGTGACGGTGGATCCGGTGTCGTTGACGTTCACTGCTGAGACCTGGGAGATGGTGCAGTCGGTGACGGTGCGCGCTGCTGAGGATCTCGACGCGGTGGACGATATTGAGACGGTCATCCACGCGGTCACGAGCGACAGTGCTGTGGAGTATGTGGGGCTGGGTGTGGACAGTGTTGCTGTGACTGTGGTCGACGACGACGACCCGGCGGTGACGGTGAGCTTCGAGCAGGGGAGCTTGTCGGTGGCCGAGGGCGTGTCGGTGAGGGTGCGGGTGCGGTTGAGCGCGGTGCCTGAGCGGACCGTCGTCGTGCCGCTCACCGCGACCCTTCTCGGTGGTGTGTCGTCTTCGGATTACTCGGGTGTGCCCGCCAGTGTGCGTTTCGGAAGCGGCGACACGGTGGCGTCGTTCGTGTTCAGCGCGGCTGTGGATCGTGTCGAGGACGCCGGCGAGAGCGTGAGGCTGGGTTTCGGTGCGTTGCCGGTGAGGGTGACCGCGGGTGCCACCAGCGAGGCCGTCGTGTCGATCACCGATGTTGCGCCGCCGAACCGGGCGCCGGTGGTGTCGGCTGTCGCTGAGCCCGACCGGGTCTGGGGGGGGGGGGGGGGGGGTAACGGTTACGCTGAGCGGCAGCGCCAGTGATCCTGACGGCGACGCGTTGTCCTTTGCGTGGACCAGCGACGGCGGCGGGACGTTCGTTCCCGGCGCGGACCAGCGGGACACTGGTTGGGTCGCGCCGGTGGTGGACACGGCGGTCACGGTCAATCTGACGCTGACCGCGACCGACGAGCACGGCGCGAGTTCGTCGTTCACGGTCAGTGTGGTCGTGGAACCGGCGGCTGAACCCGACGCGGCCACCGGCCTCGACGCCGACGTCTCAGACGACAACTCTGTGCTGTTGGCCTGGACCCTTCCCGCACAACCCGCCGGCGTGACCATTACGAGCGTGCAGATACAGCAGCGCATCAGCGGCGGGGCGTTCTCCGCTCCGTCGTGGAACACGGTGGCCACGCTCGGGGCCTCAGCGGTCTCCCACACCGTCGAGGGACTCGGGTCGGACGCGACTGCTTGGTTCCGGGTCCGGCTGACGACCGTCGACGGCCGCTTCGCGGACTCGCGCCCGCTCAACGTGCAATCGCTCACCGACACACCCGCACCGGTCGGGTTCGCGGCGACCTGGCCGACCCAGACCAGCATCACACTCGAGTGGTCCACACTGGAAACCGCAGCAGAATACAAACTCGAGTACCGCAGACACGGCCAAAGCATCTGGACCCGAATCAACGGCGACTTCGACGACCTCCCCAGCAGCGCCGACCACCGACCGGCGTTCGGCGTCGCGGCCGGCCTGGACTGCAACAGCAGCTACGACTTCCGGCTCAGCGTCCGCGGCAGCGGCGACACCCGCAACAACGCCGGCCGCTACCGCTCCACCCGCTTCGGCCCCCACGCCACCACCACAGCCCACACCGGCCAATGCCCCCAACCCGAACAGGTCACCAACCTGCTCGTCACAGTCGAACCCCAATGCGCCACACTCACCTGGACACCACCGTCTGGCGACCGCGACACCGGCTACCGAGTCGAACGCTACAGCTACACCCACAACCGCACCCAACGCAGCGAACAAATCACCCTCGTCGAGCACACCGACCAGACCGCCGCCAGCTACCAGGACTGCTCAACGACATACCGCACCCACGGCGCCGAGCACGTCTACATCGTGACCGCCCTCGACAACAACCCCCAACCCGACCAACAAGGGGCATACGGCAAGGCCTACACGGCGCTGCTCGTCTACGGCCCCAGCCGGGCGCCCCAAGGACCCCGCAACGTGCGCCTCACCCACGACTCACCCACCAGCCGCACACTCACCTGGGACCCACCGCTCGACCCGTGGCTGACCACCCTCAAAACAGCACGCGCCGGACCCGGACCCCAACAAAGGGTGACCGACCCGTGGACCACCGGCTACCGAGTGCAACGCCACCAATACCGCACCACCAACACCGAAGACTGGCACCTCCCCAACCCCCACGGATGGGACACGCTGCGCCACGAACACACCCCCGCCGACACCACCACCACCCACACCGACGCAACCGACAAAGACGACAAGCAATACGTGTACCGAGTCTGGGCATACAACAACCAAGGACCCAACCACTACACCTTCACCGGCGACTGGGCCTTCAACAACCCGAACCTAAACACACACACCCCAAACTACAAACCCAACAGTGACACTCAGAAAGTTTGTGTATCGGGCGTGATCTGACAGTCCCCTTATGTCTCCCACATAGAAATGCCCGAGAAGGCGCGGCACTCAACGCCGATGAGCTAACCAAATACCGCTTCTGCAATACCGTCACATCGCCGACGCGGGATTCGGCGTTGGGATCTTCGAATACGTGCACGCTCACCCCGTCTATCAGGGCGTGAACCTCATAGGGGCTGAGCCCGATCATCGCGAACGATTCCTCGGCTTCGGCCTCGATCAGCGATTTCATGCTCGCAGCGTCAAGCGGGCTGGGGGCCAAGATGTCGATGTCCTCGCTGACTCGGTGCCTTAGATGGACGGTGACCGCAGTGCCCCCCACAAGCATGCCCCGGCAGGCAGCCGCGGCTTTGGCCGCCTTTGGCCACACGGCGCGTTGGCGGTCGCCGATCACCTCCTGCCAGTCGTCGATCCGGCTCACCCGACTCCGATCGAAGGCTCGCCTGAGTTTTGGTCGGCCAACTCGGCGACGGCCAGTTCCACGCTCTTGGGGCATCCCGGTATCCCGGTCTGCGCAACCAGGGCGTCGAGCGGCAAGCAGCGCAAAGCCCATCGACGGGCGTCGAAGTCCAACAGCCGACCGTTCAAGAGCCGGTTGGCCACCAGCAGGGCATCGCGGGGCAGCCGGATGACGGCGGGATCGGGGCCCGACCAGAACAGGTGCCAGAACTCCGGTGGCAGCGTCTCGGGGCACCGAGTGCGCCGGCGCCAGCGCATCATCGGCAGATAGGGGCGCAAGTCGCCTCCGGGGCCGCCATGGACAATCCTCCAACTCAACACCCGCCGGGTCCCGTGCTTCCAGGGCACTTCTTTGGTGGCGGAGCCTACATACCCGTCTGCCTCCAAGCACCGCAGCACCCTTTGGGCGTTGCGACGGGTCATGCCTGCGGTATCGGCAACCACCGCCGAGTCGGCTCCGCTCAGATAGGAGCGCAACACGGTCAGCACCAGCACCTCTGACTCGGTAACTCCGGGACGGGGATGAGAGGGCAACCCGACCTGCAACTGCTCAGGGGGAACCGGGGGCGTCAGCCACCGATCGACGCCATCGGGCATCGCAAGACGTCCATCGGACAATCCGGCCAGCCAGCTCAACTCCGGCCTGCCGGCAGTTGTCCGACTGCGGACTCCCGGCGCCGATGCGATCTTGGCCGCGAGCTGTTCGGGCCTGTCGTAGGGACTGACCCGGCTGCCGCACACCGAGCGGATCCCGTCGGCAACCGCTCTGGCCGCCCCCGCTGATACCCCGCCCATGCGCCCCAGCGCCACCGGCTTGACTGTGAACGGGCCGTTGGCAGTGAGAACCGCGCCAACCGCCCACGCCCGCAGCGGCGCGTGCCCCCTGGCCAGGATCGTCTCCGTGCGCACGCTGTACCGCCGACGGCAACGGCCGCACCACCTCCGCTCGTCGGCATCGGGCAGCCGGCTCTTCGCCCCTGTGCCGCACCGGGGACACTCCGGCCCGTCCGGCCACCTCGCCTGCTCCAATAACGACGTTGCCGCCCGCTCATCTTGAAAGGTGCGGTACGCGTCCTCGGCCGGAACCGCATTGGGATAGCTCAACGACAGATCCGCCACCTCAACAACCCTATCCCCAGGCAGCGACACGACCGCGCCGCAAACAAGAGATCGTGTCGCCTCGTCGAACGGGATGAGGCGCAGGGGCTAGCCGGCGGGGAGGGTGTCGAAGGTGGTGATGCGGTTTCGGCCCCGGTCGAATCCTTGGTCCAGTGATGCTTGGATGTAGTACCGGTAGCCGGGTTCGAGGCCGGTGAGGGTGATCTGCGCGGTGGTCGCCGAGACCTGCACCTGGCGGGACTGCCACCCGATGGAGTTGGTGGCGTAGCTGAAATACCTGAAGTACACGTAGGTGTTGTCGGCGTTGTTGATCGGCACGGTGACCGTTGCAGTGGTCGATCCGATGGCGCTCACCACGATGGCGCCGAGGGTGATCGCCGGGGCGGTGCCGTCGCAGTTGGGCTCGGAGCGCTCGGTCGGCTGGGGGGTGGCGGTGATGCGGTTGTTGCCCGTGGCGGTGTGGTCGTAACCCACGAGCACGCTGGTGGAGTACACCGGGTCGGCGTCGGGGCGGATGGTGACGATCCGGTACTCGCGGCGGATCGTCACGAATGCGCCGTTGCCGGCTTCAGCCGAGCTCAACGACACCCCAGAGGGCGGGGTGGTATAGACGGAGCCGTCGTCGCGCACATATGTGCTGAGGCTGCCCAGGTCCACGAAGCTGAGTTGGGACCCGTCCACGGAGAACTCCTCGCCGACGTGCAACTCTGCTGCCTGTTCGAAGTTCCACTCGTGAACTTTGGTCCACAGCGTCAGTTGGTCCACCCCGGCAGGGTCGGCGTAGCAGTAGTGGGTGCGCCGCTCCACCCGGTAGCCCACCACGTCGTCGGCCTCGGCCACCGGCGCGCTCCATCCCAGCCGCACGCGTGCCTGCAAATAGCCGCTGCTAGTGACGTCAATCACCCTGGTCGCCGTCGAACCGCTGCCCTTGGTCACCTGCACATTCGTAACCGCAGTGCCCGGATCGTCTGTGGCGGAACTTGGATCGTCGTCGTCTTCGACGGTGACGGTCACGTCGTCGATGCTGTGCCCGTCGTAGTCGTTGTCGCTCTGCGCGTTGTTCACCGTGTGGGACACCGTGGCGGTGTCGTCGGTCTTGTCGGCGTCGTGGTCCGCTCTCACCGTCACCGTCTGGGGCGTCGACCAGATCCCCGAGCCCGACGCGGTGAACGTCAAGGTCGCCGTCGCCGCGAAGTTGTTGCCGTCTGAGCTCACCATCAGATCGCCGCCGGCGGCGATGTCGATCACCACGTCCGAGCTCGGCGCCACGTCCAGCACCACCGTGTAGGTATCGCCCGTCGCGTCGCCCTCATCGACCGTCAGCTCCGACTCCGACACCGTCACCCCCACATCGTCGTCTTCGACGG
This sequence comes from Candidatus Aldehydirespiratoraceae bacterium, assembly GCA_965198315.1. Taxonomy (GTDB): domain Bacteria; phylum Actinomycetota; class Acidimicrobiia; order Acidimicrobiales; family Aldehydirespiratoraceae; genus VXYK01. The sequence goes on from OZ240616.1 coordinate 1,122,621, forward strand.
TCACCGCGACGCTGTCGATGCTGTGCCCGTCGTAGTCGTCGTCGCTCAGCGCGTCGTTCACCGTGTGGGACACCGTGGCGGTGTCATCAGCGGTGTCGGCGTCGTGGTCCGCGGTCACCGTCACCGTCTGCGCCGTCGACCAGATCCCCGAACCCGACGCGGTGAACGTCAAACTCGCTGTCGCCGCGAAATTGTTGCCGTCGCTGCTCACCGACAGATCACCGCTGGCGGAGACGGTGATCACCACATTCGACGCCGGCGCCGCGTCCAGCACCACCGTGTACGTCGCCCCGGTGCTGTCGCCCTCATCGACGGTCAGCGTGGTCGGCGACACCGCCACCCCCGCCGGGTCGTCGTCGGTCACGGTCACCGCAACGCCGGCGATGGTCTCCCCGTCGAAGTCGTTGTCGCTCTGGCCGTCGTCGACGGTGTGGGTCACCGTGGCGGTGTCGTCGGCGCTGTCGTCGTCGCTGACGGCCCTCACCGTCACCGTCTGGTCGGACGACCAGTCCGCCGACGTGAACGTCAGCGTCCCCGTCGCCGCGAAATTCATGCCGTCGGTGCTCACCGACACATCGCCATCGCTGCCCTCGCCGAACCCGATGTCGATCACCACATCCGAGCCCGGCGCCTGGCCCAGCCTCACCGTGTAGGTGTTGGTGGCGCCCTCTCCCACCGACAGCTCCGACACCGACACGATCACCTTGGAGTCGTTGTCGGCCACCGCGACCGCCACGCTGGCGATGGGCACGTCGTCGTAGGCGTTGTCGCTGTCGTCGTTGTTCACCACATGGGTCACCTCGGCGGTGTCGTCGGTGCTGTCGTCGTCTTCTCCCGCGCTCACCGTCACCATCTGGGGCGTCGACCAGATCCCCGTACCCGACGCGGTGAACGTCAAGGCCGCCGTCGCCGCGAAGTTCACGCCGTCGGTGCTCACCGACAGATCGCCGCTGGCGGTGACGTCGATCACCACATTCGACGTTGGCGCCACGTTCAGCACCACCGTGTAGGTGGCGCCCGTCGCGTCGCCCTCGGCCACCGACAGCTCCGAGGTCGACACCGACGGCCGGTCGTCATCGACCACGCTCACCGCCACGCTGTCCACACTGGCCAAAGCGGCATACTCCAGGGCGCTGTGCTGGGTGTCGCCGTTGCCGTCGGTGTACTCGCCAACCACCCCATGGGCCACCGTCGCCGACCCGTCGGCCATGTCGGTGTCGTCGGCCACGCCGGTCACCGTCACCATCTGCGCGTTCGACCAGTTCGACGAGTCGAACACCAACCGCGCCGGGGCCGCAGCCGCCACAGCAGCATCCCCCGACGTCACCGACACCGCCACCGGCGCCGACGGCAACGCGTCCAGCACCACCGAATAGGCCTTCGTGCCGCCCTCGTCCACCGACAGCGTCACCGGCGTCACCGTCACCCCCGCCGACGTGTCGTCATCAGCCACCACCAAGCTGGCCGACACCGACGGCGCGTCCACGTACTCCGCCGCGCTGCCCGCCGCCACCGACACGGTGACCGCCTCGGTCTCATGGGTCGAGTTCGCGTCGGAGGCCGCGGCCACCGTCACCGTCTGGGCGGTGCTCCACGTCACCGACGTGAACGCCACATTCGCCGTCGCCGCGAAGTTCACATCGTCTGTGCTCACCGTCAGGCCCCCGCCGGCCGCGACGGTCACGGTCACGGTCACGTCCGCCGTCGGCGGGGTGGCCAGTTCGACTTCGCATTCTGCCGTTCCGCCCTCCAGCACCGAAACCGGGCAATCGACCACCACACCCGCCGGGTCGTCGTCGGTCACGGTCACCGCAACGCCGGCGATGGTCTCCCCGTCGAAGTCGTTGTCGCTCTGGCCGTCGTCGACGGTGTGGGTCACCGTGGCGGTGTCATCGGCGCTGTCGTCGTCGCTGACGGCCCTCACCGTCACCGTCTGCTCGGACGACCAGTCCGCCGACGTGAACGTCAGCGTCCCCGTCGCCGCGAAATTCATGCCGTCGGTGCTCACCGACACATCGCCATCGCTGCCCTCGCCGAACCCGATGTCGATCACCACATCCGAGCCCGGCGCCTGGCCCAGCCTCACCGTGTAGGTGTTGGTGGCGCCCTCTCCCACCGACAGCTCCGACACCGACACGATCACCTTGGAGTCGTTGTCGGCCACCGCGACCGCCACGCTGGCGATGGGCACGTCGTCGTAGGCGTTGTCGCTGTCGTCGTTGTTCACCACATGGGTCACCTCGGCGGTGTCGTCGGTGCTGTCGTCGTCTTCTCCCGCGCTCACCGTCACCATCTGGGGCGTCGACCAGATCCCCGTACCCGACGCGGTGAACGTCAAGGCCGCCGTCGCCGCGAAGTTCACGCCGTCGGTGCTCACCGACAGATCGCCGCTGGCGGTGACGTCGATCACCACATCGGTCGCCGGCGCCGCGTCCAGCACCACCGTGTAGGTGGCGCCCGTCGCGTCGCCCTCGGCCACCGACAGCGTCGACTCCGACACCGTCACCCCCACATCCGGGGCCTCGGCGTTGACCTTGAGCTGCAAGACCTTGTTGGGCTGGTTCACCCAGTTGATGGCCCCGAAGACGATGCTCTGCCAGTGGTCGCCGGCGAAGGTCCAGCCGGTGGCTGCGCCGGCGTCGAGCGTCGCTGAGGATGCGTAGTCCCATTCAATGGCGCCAACGGAATCGGGCTGGCGCAGTCGGATCCGGAAGAAGTACTGGGTGTTCGCGCTCAGCGTGCACGGATTGTCCGGGTCGATGGTGAACGTGTTGACCGCGTTGGCCACGATGGATTCAGGCGCCACCAGGTTGCCGGTGCAGAATCTGGTCCCGGGGACGGTGTCGCCGTTGTCGGTGCCCTCCGAGTGGATGGAGGCGCGTAGATCCAGATTGAGGGTGGAGCCCTCCACTTGGGTGATCTCGCCGAACTTGACGGCAACAGAGGAGAGCTCGTAGCCGTCGGCATCGGCACCGGTGGTGAACGCCTGTCCGGCGTACTCCGCATGAGAGTTCGAGGGGCCCAGGGTGATGCCGCCGCTGCGGCTCTGGCCTACGTTGCCGGCCAGCACTATGGCCTCGTCATCGGTCACCGAGACGGACACGCTGGCGATGGGCACATCGTCATAGGTGTTGTCGCTGTCGTCGTTGTTCACCGTGTGCGTCACCGTGGCGGTGTCGTCGACGCCGTCGGCGTCTTCGGCCGCGCTAACGGTCACCATCTTCGCCGTGTTCCAGGTCGACGACGTGAACGTCAACGACGACGGGCTCACCGTCACGTCGCTGTCGCCGGTCACCTCGACGTCGATCACCACATTCGACGACGGCGCCAACTCCAGCTTCACCGTGTAGGTGCCCGACCCGCCCTCGGCCACCTCCAGCCCTGACACCGACACCGTCGGATAGTCGTCATCGACCACGCTCACCGCCACGCTGTCCACGCTGGCCACAGCGGCGTACTCCAGGGCGCTGGGCTGGGTATCGCCGTTGCCGTCGGTGTAGTCGGCCACCACGGCGTGGGCGACCGTTGCGGTGTCGTCGGCGATGTCGGCGTCGTCAGCGGCGGTGAGGGTCACCTCCTGAGGCGTGTGCCAGTTCGACGGGTCGAACACAAGCTGCGCGACGTCCGCGGTCACATCCGAACCGCTGCCGACGGTCACCGACACCGGCACCGGCGCCGACGGCAGCGCGTCCAGCACCACCGTGTAGGTGGCGCCGACGGCATCGCCCTCGTCCACCTCCACCGTCACCGGCGTCACCGTCACCCCCGCCGACGTGTCGTCATCAGCCACCACCACGCTGGTCATGGTGGGCTCAAACTTGCTCACGAACTCCGCCGCGCTGCCCGCCGCCACCGACACGGTGATCGTCTCGGTCTCATGCACCAAGTTGGCGTCGGAGGCCGCGGCCACGTTCACCGTCTGCGCCGTCAAATAATCGGCAGACGTGAACCTCAAGCTCGCCGTCGCCGCGAAGTTCACGCCGTCTGAGCTCACCGTCAAGCTCCCGCTGGCGGCGACATTGATGGTCACGTCCGCAGTGGGCTCAGCCAGCAGAACCAGGTCGAACTCCGTCGCGGCGCCCTCCAGCACCGTTTCACCGTTGTCGAACTCGGGCGAGTCCACCAGCAGCGCCAAGTCATCGACAGTCACCGGCAAATCCACGGTCACCGTCAAATACTCAGCGGCGCTCCCCGTGCCCACCGTGTGGCGGATCGTCGCCGCGACATCGGCGGCATTGTCATCGGGAGGCGACTTCACCGTCACCGTCTGCGCGGTGTTCCAGGTCGACGGTGTGAACGTCAAACTGGCCGTCGCCGCGAAATTCATGCCGTCGGTGCTCACCGTCACCGTCTCATAGGACTCCAGATCCACCACCGCGATCTCCACGGTCACATCAGCGGTCGGCTTCGAGGTCAGCTCCACCGTGTAGGTCTGCGAACTGTTGCCCTCGGCCGCGAAGTGCACCGACGTCTTCGACAGCGTTATCCCCACCATGTCGTTGTCGGTCACCGCGACCTCGACGCCGGCGATGGGCACGTCGTCATAGGCGTTGTCGCTGTCGTCGTTGTTCACCACATGGGTCACCTCGGCGGCGTCGTCGGTGCTGTCGTCGTCTTCGCCCGCGCTCACCGTCACCACCTGCGGCGTCGACCAGATCCCCGAACCCGACGGCGTGAACGTCAACGACGACGGGCTCACCGTCACATCGCTGTCGCTGTCATCGGACAGCACCACGTCGATCACCACATTCGACGTCGGCGCCACGTTCAGCACCACCGTGTAGGTGCCCATCCCGCCCTCATTCACCGACAGCTCCGAGGTCGACACCGTCGGCCGGTCGTCATCGACCACGCTCACCGCCACGCTGTCCACACTGGCCAAAGCGGCGTACTCCAACGCGCTGTACTCAACGGGATCGCCATACTCGGCCACCACCCCATGGGCCACCGTCGCCGTGCCGTCGGCCATGTCGGTGTCGTCGGCCACGCCGGTCACCGTCACCATCTGCGTCGTGTTCCAGTTCGACGAGTCGAACACCAGCTGCGCGGCATCAACGGTCGCAGCAGAGGTATCCCCCGACGTGACCGACACCGCCACCGGCGCCGACGGCAACGCGTCCAGCACCACCGAATAGGTATTGTCCTCGCCCTCGCCCACCGACAGCGTCACCGGCGCCACCGTCACCCCCGCCGACGTGTCGTCATCAGCCACCACCAAGCTGAGCGTGACCGCCGACGCGTCATCCTCATACTCCGCCGCGCTGCCCGCCGCCACCGACACGGTGATCGTCTCGGCCTCATGGACTGTGTTGGCGTCCTGGGCCGCCTTCACCACCACCACCTTGGCGGTCGACCAGTCCACCGGTGTGAAATCCACATCCACAGACGAGCTGAAGTTCATGCCGTCAGTGCTCACCGTCAGGCCCCCGCCGACCGCGACACGGAACACCACATTCGTAGTCGGCTGGTGCAACGGCTTGACCGTGTAGTCGCTCGTGAGGCCCTCCAGCAGCGCCTCCGGGGTCCCCGGGCTCGCCGACAACAAGATCCCCGCGGTCTCAGGATCGACGACGCTCACCGGCAGCGACGCGCCCTCGCTGGCATACTCCACGGCGCTGCCCTCAGCAACAGTGTGTTCGACCGTCGCCGCAATGTCGGCAGCATTGTCATCGGCAGGCGACTTCACCGTCACCGTCTGCGCGGTCGACCAATTGTCCGCCGTGAACGTCAACGACGTCGGCGTCACCGTCACCGTCTCATAGGACTCCAAGCCCAGCACCGTGATCTCCACCGTCACGTCACCGGACGGCTGGGTGGCCAGCTCCACCGTGTAGGTCTCGCCGTCCGCGTCCGCTGACAGCGAGGTGACCGACAATTCCAGCCTCGGTAGGTCGTTGTCGGCCACCGCGACCGCGACGCTGGCGATGGGCACGTCGTTATAGGCGTTGTCGCTGCCGCCGTTGTCCACCACATGGGTCACCTCGGCGGCGTCGTGGGTGCTGTCGTCGTCCTCGGCCGCGCTCACCGTCACCATCTGCGGGTCCGACCAGATCCCCGTACCCGACGGGGTGAACGTCAACGACGACGGCGACACCGTCACATCGCTGTCGCTGCCATCCGACAGCGCCACGTCGATCACCACATTCGACGTCGGCGCCACGTTCAGCACCACCGTGTAGGTGCCCATCCCGCCCTCGTCCACCGACAGCTCCGACACCGACACCGTCGGCCGGTCGTCGTCGACCACGCTCACCGCCACGCTGTCCACACTGGCCAAAGCGGCATACTCCAACGCGCTGTACTGGGCATCGCCGTTGCCGTCGGTGTACTCGCCAACCACCCCATGGGCCACCGTCGCCGACCCGTCGGCCATGTCGGTGTCGTCGGCCACGCCGGTCACCGTCACCATCTGCGCGTTCGACCAGTTCGACGAGTCGAACACCAGCTGCGCCGGGGCCGCAGCCGCCACAGCAGCATCCCCCGACGTGACCGACACCGCCACCGGCGCCGACGGCAACGCGTCCAGCACCACCGAATAGGTATTGTCCTCGCCCTCGCCCACCGACAGCGTCACCGGCGTCACCGTCACCCCCGCCGACGTGTCGTCATCAGCCACCACCAAGCTGGCCGACACCGACGGCGCGCCCACGTACTCCGCCGCGCTGCCCGCCGCCACCGACACGGTGATCGCCTCGGCCTCATGGGTCGAGTTCGCGTCCTGGGCCGCGGCCACCGTCACCGCCTGGGCGGTGTTCCACGTCGCCGACGTGAACGACAGCGTCCCCGTCGCGCCGAAGTTGTTGCCGTCAGTGCTCACCGTCAGGCCCCCGCCGGCCGCGATGGTCACGGTCACGTCCGCCGTCGGCGGGGTAGCCAGTTCGACTTCGCATTCTGCCGTTCCGCCCTCCAGCACCGAAACCGGGCAATCGACCACCACACCCGCCGGGTCGTCGTCGGTCACCGTCACCGCCACGCCGGCGATGGTCTCCCCGTCGAAGTCGTTGTCGCTCTGGCCGTCGTTGACGGTGTGGGTCACCGTGGCGGTGTCGTCGGCGCTGTCGTCGTCGCTGACTGCCCTCACCGTCACCATCTGGTCGGCCGACCAATTGTCCATCGTGAACGTCAGCGTCGCCGTCGCCGCGAAGTTCATGCCGTCGGTGCTGACCAACACATCGGCATCGCTGCCCTCGCCGAACCCGATGTCGATCACCACATCGGAGCCCGGCGCCTGGCCCAGCTTCACCTTGTAGGTGTTGGTGGCGCCCTCGCCCACAGTCAGCTCCGACACCGACACGATCACCTTGGAGGCCTCGTTGACATCGAGAACGGTCACGGTGACGCCCACCGTGTCGTCGAGTTGATCGCTCGCGGCACGGTCGCCGTCGATGCCGTTGTCGGTGACTTTCACCGTCACGTCGTAGTCGTTCATGGTGTCGCCGTCGACCGGCGTCTCAAAGTCGGGCACGGCTGCGAACTTGAGCTCGCCGTGGCCCTGCGCGTTCTCGGCGATGGTGAAGTCGCCCGCGTCGGTGCCCTCCAACGACCAGGTCAGGGTCGTGTCGGCGTCCGCGTCGGTCGCTTCGTAGGTCTTGATGGCCGCCGAGGTTGCTGTGTTCTCGTCGACGTTGAATGCGGTGAAGGCCGCCGACGTGGTGGTGATCACCGGCGCCTCGTTGACGTTCGTCAACTCGACGGTCACCGCGATGGTGTCGTCGACGGCGGTGTCGGGCTCGCCGTCGACGTCTTTGGCGTCGCTCACGTTCACGGTCACGCTGAAGCTGTTGTTGGCGGCGTCCTCGAAGTCGAAGGTGTGCGCGACCCCGGCCTTGGCCGTTATCTGGCCGTCCGAGTCGATGTCGAAGGTTCCCGCGTCGGCGCCCGTCAGCGTGTAGGCCAGCGTGTCGGCGCTGTCGCGGTCCACAGCCGCGACCGCGCCGCCGACGACGCCCGCCCCCGCGGCGCTGTTCTCCTCCAGGGTGCGGGTCGCCGTGCGGGCGGCGAACCTCGGCGCGAAGTTGCCCTCGCCGACCTCGAACAGCCCCGACAGGGCATAGAAGGGCCAGTTGGTGGTGGGGACGAAGAAACTATTCGCATCAAGGGGGCCGCTCGAGCTGTGATCGAGGCGCCCGACCTGGATGCTGCCCCCGTTGCCGATCGCCAGCGAAGCATTGTCGGGCAGGAGCTTCTCGGTCCCGGCGCTCGTGCTGCCGGTCCAGATATGGTCGACGTTGATCGGGGCGCCGTCGGCCCCTCTGGGGTTGGCCTCGTCGCCCCAGCCGCCGTCGTAGAAATCCTCGTAGTCGTCGACAACCTTGACGCCGCCGAGCCAGTAGATGGGCACGCCCTTGTCGTCGGCGGTGTAGGTGGTGCCGGTGTTGTCGCGGGCGTCCACGCTGGTGGTGCTGCCCACGACGCGGAACCAATGGCTGTAGTCCGCGATGTCGGTGTGGCCGGCGGCGGCCTGGCCTTGCACGTAGGTGTTGTAGGTGGCGATATCGGAAGAGGTCGGGTTGTGCGTGCCGGTGACGAACAGGACCCGGAACCTGTCCCCGTTGGTCACCTCGGCGGGGAGCAGCGACCAGTCCACCGGCACCGTGATCGCATTGTCGGCGGCGCCCTTCACCTCGATGAGGAGGTTCTCCGACGAGGAGAACTGCGACCACGCCGAGCTCGTGTCCTCATAGAGATGGCCGCGGTCGTCTACCGACCAGCCCGCCAGGCTGCCCGAGTCCGCTCCCAGGGTGCCCGTTGCCGACCACTTGATCGCGTCCGTATTGCCGTTCGCCCGCGAGAGCACCACGAAGTACGTCGAGCCCGGCGCAAGCTCGGGACACAGGTCCGTGCCGGTCGTCGGGGGGCTGAAGGAGTGCAGGCCCGAGCCGGAGAACGTCGCCGGGTCGCTCAGCGTACACAGCGTCTCGCCGGGGGCGCCGCTGCTCTCGGCGTTCAGCGTCACCGTCAGCTCGGCACCCACCGTCGACGTGTCGCCGATCTCGGTGAACGGAACACCGATCGAGCTCAGCGTGTAGCCGGCGACATGGGAACCGGTCGTGAACCGCTGACCGAATCGGGAATTGGCGCTGGTCAGCACGGCGGGACTGGCGGCGGGTTTCGCCGTGTTCTGGACCAGGACATCGCCAGCGACCACAGTTTCGGTCGCCAGGCTCTCCAGCGGGCCCTCCTCAACGCCCCCGTCGTCGGTGAAGCTGACCTTCACCTTGATCGTGTGGCCGGCGTCGTCCTCGGTGAGGGTGTAGGCGGCCGAGTCCGTGCCGACGTCGGCCTCGGTCACACCGTCGACGCGGATCCACTGGTAGGCGAAGGCCGCGGAGCCCGTACCGTTGGGGTCCGTTATGTCCGTCGTGGCCGCGGTCAGCCTGCGGCCCACCCGCGGCGTGCCGCTGATCGTCGGCGCGCCGGCGGCAGGGCCGTTGACCACGACGGTCGGTCTGCTCGATATCGGACCCTCCAAATTGCCCTCGTCGTCGATGAAGCCGACTTTCACCAAGATCCGCTTGCCGATGTCGGCGTCGGTGAGGGTGTAGGTGGCCGAGGGCAGGCCGACGTCGGTAGTGGTCATCCCGTCGAGGCGGACCCATTGGTAGGCGAAGGTCGCGGAGCTTGTCCCGTCGGGGTCCATGATGCCCGAGGTGACCGCGGTCAGCACCTCGTTCACGCTCACCGTGCCGCTGATCGTCGGCCGGCCGTCGGCCGGGGAGTTGAGCGCCTCGCCCACCACCATCACCCCGGACAGGGCGTATAAGGGATAGCTGGTGCCGGTGGTGAACGCCTCGCTCGAATCGAGGGGGCCGCTCGCGCTGTCGTTGAGCCGCCCGACGCGGGCGGGATCAGCGCCGAGCGCCCGCGACACGGTGGTCGTAGAACCCGACTCGGTGCTGGCGTCCGCCTCGGTGCCGGTGTTCGTGCTGCCGGTCCAGACCCGGTCGACGGTGACCGCGGCGCCGTCGGCCCCCTTGGGGTTGGCCTCGTCGTCCCAGCCGCCGTCGTAGAAGTCCTCGTAGTCGTCGGCGACCTTGGCGCCGCCGAGCCAGTAGACGGGCACGCCCTTGTCGTCGGCGGTGTAGGCGGTGCCGGTGTTGTCGCGGGCGTCGGTGTCGGCGGTGCTGCCCACGACGCGGAACCACGAGCTGTAGTCCGCGATGTCGGTGTGGCCGGCGGCGGCCTGGTCCCCGACGTAGGTGTTGTAATCGGCGATATCGGTGTCGGTCGGGTTGGCGGTGCCGGTGACGAACAGCAGCCGGAACGCGTCGCCGACAGCCAGGCCGCTCGGGATGAGGGACCAGCCCGGCGGGACCTCGACCTCCGTGCTGACGCTGCCCCTGACCTCGATCATGTGGGATTGGGCGGATGAACTGAGCCAGCCTAAGTTGAGGACGGTGGTGTAGCTGTGGATGGAATCGGCGACAGTCCATCCCGGCGAACTGCCTTCGTCTTCGCTGCTGCTCTCGGTGAGGTGGGGCTTGATCTCGTGGTCGTTGAGGCCGGCTCGCTCCAGGACGGCGAAGTACGCGGTGTTCGCCGAGAGTTGAGGGCATCGGCTCGCGCCGGTGGTCGGCGCCGTGAACGTGTGGGTGCCCGACGAGGCAAAGCTGGACGGGTCTTCCAGGATGCACAGGGTCCGGCCCGGAGAACCGCTGCTGTCCTCGTTCAGCCTTACCGTCAGCTCGCTCCCCGCGGTCGAGACATCGGCGATGTTGGAGAAGCTGAAACCGATCGAGTCGAGCTCGTAGCGGGTGTCGGGGCCGGTGGTGAATGACTGGGCAACAGGCTCATCCAGGGGTACTTCGAAGGTGGTGCCGCTCGCGGCCGTCTGCCCGGTGTTCTTGACCAGGTCGACCGTCGTGTCCGCCTCGTCGTTGTCGACCACCGTCACCGCGACGCCGGCGATGGGTACATCGTCATAGGCGTTGTCGCTGTCGTCGTTGTTCACCACATGGGTCACCTCGGCGGTGTCGTCGGTGCTGTCGTCGTCCTCGGCCGCGCTCACCGTCACCGTCTGGGGCGTCGACCAGATCCCGGTACCCGACGCGGTGAACGTCAGCGACGACGGGCTCACCGTCACATCGCCGTCGCTGTCATCGGACAGCGCCACGTCGATCACCACATTCGACGTCGGCGCCACGTTCAGCACCACCGTGTAGGTGCCCGTGCCGCCCTCGGCCACCGGCAGCTCCGAGGTCGACACCGACGGCCGGTCGTCATCCACCACGCTCACCGCCACGCTGTCCACACTGGCCAAAGCGGCATACTCCAGGGCGCTGAGTTTGGTGCCGTCGCTGAAGTACGTGGCAAGCACCGCATGGGCGACCGCCGTCGACCCGTCGGCCATGTCGGCGTCGTCGGCCACGCCGGTCACCGTCACCGTCTGCGCTATCGACCAGTTGTCCGCCGTGAACGTCAACTGCCCCGGAACCGCAGTCGCCACAGAGAAATCCCCCGACCCCGTCGACACCGCCACCGGCGCCGATGGCAACGCGTCCAGCACCACCGAATAGGTCTTCGTGTCCCCCTCGCCCACCTCCAGCGTCACCGGCGCCACCGTCACCCCCGCCGACGTGTCGTCATCGGCCACGATCACGCTCTCTATGACAGGCATCGCCTTGCTCACATACTCCGCCGCGCTGCCCGCCGCCACCGACACCGTCACCGTCCCGGTCTCATGGACCGAGTTCACGTCCTGGGCCGCGGCCACCGTCACCGTCTGCACCGTCGAATAGTCCCCAGACGTGAACGTCACGCTCGCCGTCGATGCGTAGTTCACACCGTCCGAGCTCACCGTCAGGCCCCCGGCGACCGCGACGTTGACGGTCACATCCGCAGTCGGCCGGGCAAACAGGCTGACCGGGAAATCGTTCGTGCCGCCCTCCAGCACCGAGAACTTGGCGATGACTCTCCCAGTGACGGTGTTGATGCCTGTGACACTGGTATCTGTGACGCTCACGGGCAGCTCCGCGGTCACGCTCGCATACTCGGTGGCGCTGCCCGAAGCCACCTCGTGAAGGATCACCGCCGAGATGTCCGCACCGTTGTCATCAGCCACGCCGGTCACCGTCACGTTCTGCGCGTCGGACCAGTCGTCCGCCGTGAACGTCAACTGCGACGGCATCACCGTCACCGCCTCATAGGACTCCAAGCCCGGCACCGAGATGTCCACCATCACGTCGCCCGACGGCTGCGAGGCCAGCTCCACCATGTAGGAGCCGGTCACATCCACACTCCCCGCTTCCGTCAAAGACAGCGACGTCACCGACAGCGTTATCCCCACCGGGTCGTCATCGTCTTCGACCGACACCGCCACGCTGGCGATGACCAAGTCGTCGTAGTCGTTGTCGCTCTGGTCGTTGTCCACCGTGTGGGTGACCGTGGCGGTGTCGTCGGTGCTGTCGGTGTCGTCGGCCGCGCTGACCGTGACCGTCTTGGGGTCCTGCCAATCGGTGGTGCTGAACGTCAGGCTCGTCGGCAACACCGTCACATCGCTGTCGCTGTCATCGTCAAGCGCCACGTCGATCACCACATTCGACGCCGGCCGCGCCCCCAGCACCACCGTGTAGGTGCCCGAGCCGCTCTCGTCGATGTCGAGCGACGTCGCCGACACCGTCGCCCCCACCACGCCCGCCACCACGGTCACCTCGACGCCGGCGGCCGCGCCCCGCAGGTACTCCGGCGAACTGCCGTCGGCCACCGCCAGCGACACCGTCTCGGTCGGGCTTGCCGCATTGGGCAGATCGAACCCCAACGCACTGACCGTCACCGTCTGCGGGGTGTTCCAATCAGCCGACGTGAAGCTCAACGACGCCGGCAACACCGTCAGACCGCCGCCGACGCTGAGATCGACGGTCACATCGGCAGCCGGCTCGGAGGCCAGCGCCACCTCGAATGTGCCCTTGCCGAACTCGGTAACCTCCAACGACGCCGGCGACACCCCAATATCGGGCACCAGCGCCGTGCTGCCTCGAACCTCGATGTAGCCGCTGCCATTCCCTCCGCACGGAACCCAGCGGTCCTCAGCATCGATATAGAAGCCGCAGCTTGTGCTGACCGACCAACCGTCGGCGGAGTCAAGGTCATAGCCGGGGTGCGGTTCGCCCGGCGAAAGTTCGCGCCAGACAATGCTGACCATGTTGACGTCGTAATCCGATGCGCCCAGGCGTTCAAGGCTGACTACGTAACCGGTATCAGGGGCGAGCACTGGACACGAATCGGGCGCAGCGAACGAGTGAGCGTTGATGGCCGTGTACTCGCCCGGGCTCACCAGCGTGCAGAGCACCTCGCCGGGTATGTAGCCGAGGGAGTCGTGGGCAACAGCCTCAGCGATCGTCGCCTGGAGCACCAGCGTCTCCGTCACCCCAGCCGAGTAACCGACAAAGGCGTGAAGAGACATGCCGATCGACCCGACCCGGTAGCCGGCCGGCGACGGGCCGGTGTCGAACCCCGTAGCCCAGATCGGATTGGCAGCGGACAATGACCTGGACGTGCTGCTCGTGAGCCCCTGCGTGGTGCCGACCAGCTTGGTGTCGTCGTCGTTGTCGGCCACGCTCACCACCACCGCCACCGCGGCCATGTCGTCGTAGGCGGCGTCGCTGTCGTCGGCGTCGACGGTGTGGCTGATCACCGCGACATCGCCGACTGCGTCGGTGTCGTCAGCGGCGGTGACGGTCACCGTCTGCGGCTCGTCCCAGTTCGACGGCGTGAACGTGAGCATCGCCGGCGACACCGTCACATCGGTACTGCCCCCCAGCCTCGCCACATCGATCACCACGTTCGAGGCGGGCGCAACGCTCAGCGCCACCGTGTAGGTGCCCGAAGTGTCCTCGCCCAGCGTCAACGCCAGATCAGACACCACCAGCCCCGGCAGCGTCGCCCCGGTGATCTCGAGCTGGACGCGCTGAGGGGCGCCCACGAGAGTGAACGGACCGGTGTCTGTCAGGAATCCGACGGGCAGCGACCAACCGGCGGCGGCACCGTCATCGACGCCGATTGCTGAGGTGGTCCACATGTCCCACCCTGGATAGGGGTGGTCGGCACGCCGGACATCGAAGAAATAGGCGGTGTCGCCCGCAAGGGAGCACGATTCGGTCGCGATGAATGTGTACAGGGCATCGGGCTGGTAGCGATCCGGGACGGCCAGAGTGCACACCACCTCGCCTGGCACATAGCCGACGTCGGCGTCGGGGACGGCGGCGGTGATGGCCGCGGTGACCTCCCCGGAGGTGCCCGCATAAAAGCTCTTGAGACTGAGGCTGACGCTGGCCAGTTCGTAGCCCCCGCTGTTCGACCCCGTGGCGAACGCCTGCGACCCCTGGCGTGCGGCCGTTTTGAAAGCGTGGAAGTCGCTGCGGTCCTTGCCGGTATTGGCGACCAGTACCGATGCCTCGTCGTCGACGACGGTGACCGCCACATCGCCCGCGGTCACCGACGCATACTCCGACGCGGTGCCGTGGACCACCGTGTGGGACACCGTCGCCCGGCCGTACAGCAAGTCGGCGTCATCCGCGGCGCTGACCGTGACCGTCTGCGGCTGCTGCCAATCGGTGGTGCTGAACATCAGGCTCTCCGGCGACACCGTCACATCGCTGTCGCCGCTCACCGCCACGTTCACCACCACCAGCGACGCTGAGGGCTTCGCGTCGAGCGCCACCGTGTAGGTGCTCGAGGCGTTCTCGCTCACATTGAGCGCCACTGCGGACACCGTCACCCCCGGCACGCCCTCCACCACCGTCACCTCGACGCCGGCATCCGCGCCGCGCAGGTACTCAGGCGAGCTGCCGTCGGCCACCACGAGCGACACCGTCTCGGTCGGGCTCGTCGCCGAGGACAGGTCGAAATCCAATGCGCTGACCGTCACTGTGCGAGGCGTGTCCCAGTCAGCCGGCGTGAACGCCAACGACGCAGGCGACACCGCCAGAGCGCCGCCCACGCTCAACTCGACCGTCACATCGGCAGCCGGCTCGGTGGCCAGCTCTACCTCAAAGGTGCCCTCGCCGAACTCGGTGACCTCCATTGACGACCGCGACACAACAACACCCGGAACCGCCGCGACACCGCCGCGAAGCACAATACTGAAGCTGCCGAACACCAGGCATTCGTCCCAGTAGCTCCGCATCGCCGAGTAGGCGTAGCAGTCACGATCAGCCTCCCAGCCGGCAGCCGAGTCGGCATCGGCCCACGGCGGAAAATCGGTCTGCCATCCCCTCAACCAGACTCGATGGTTCGATGCGGCCAGCAGCGTTGCGGCAATGGCGTAGCGGGTATCGGGTCTCAGCGCCGGACACGACTCGGGCGCGGCGAACACGACCTCGCTGTTCTCGACATAGGAGTCTGGGCTCACCAGCGTGCACACCACATGGCCGGGGACACGGGCAGGAGGATCATGGAACCCGTCCACTGGGGGCACGCCGTGAGGAACAAGCTCAGTGATCGTCATCTCCAGCGCGAGCGTCGATGCGTCCCCTTGAGCCAATCCGTTGTAGGCGCCCAGCCAGACGGTCAGCGAGTCGATCCGGTAGCCCGACACGTCCGGGCCGGTGGTGAACTCCTGGACACTCAGCTCGCCTGCGTTGAGGAGCTCGTTTTCTGACCCCAGGCCGTCGCGGGTGCCGACGAGCTTGACGGTCTCGTCGTCGACCACGGTCACCACCACGGCCACCGCGGCCATGTCGTCGTAGGCATCGTCGCTGTCGTCGGCGTCGACGGTGTGGGTGATCACCGCGAGGTCGTCGGCCGAGTCGGCGTCGTCAGCCGCGGTGACGGTCACCGTCTGGGGGTCGTCCCAGTTCGACGGCGTGAACGTGAGCGTCGCCGGCGACACCGTCACGTCGCTGCTGCCGCCCAGCCTCGCCACCTCGATCACCACGTCGGTGGCGGGCGCCACGCCCAGCGCCACGGTGTAGGTGCCCGAAGTCTCCTCGCCCACCGTCAACGCCGGATCAGACACCACCAGCCCCGGCAGCGTCGCCCCGGCTATCTCGATCTGGGAATAGAGAGGCAGACCCCACTGAACGGTATCGGTGCCTCTACGGCGGTGTTGTTGGTGCGGCAGCGACCATCCCGCGGTGCCGCCCTCATCGATGTCGCTGCCGAGCGTCATCCAAATTTCGGCAGACTCGTCGGGGTGGGCTGAACGCTGGAGACCGAAGAAATACGTCGTGTCCGGCGCCAAGTGACACGATTCGGACGCGATGAACCGGTTCACGGCCCCGCGCACGTAATGCGCGGGCGCGGACAGCATGCACACCACCTCGCCGCTCACCGCGCCCAGCGTCGCGTGAGGGGTCGCCGCCGCGATGACCGCCGAGATCTTCGCTCCCGAAGATCCCGCACTGTGGCTGCGCAATAGGACGCCGGCGCTGGCGAGCTCGTAGCCGCTGCTGCTCGACCCCGTGGCGAACGCCTGGGCGGAATAGCGCGCACCGTGATTGTACAGGTGCCAATCGTCTCGGACTTGGCCGGTGTTGGAGACCAGCGCAGACGCCTCGTCGTCGATGACGGTGACCGCGACATCGCCCGCCGTCACCGCCGCATACTCCGTCGCGGCGCCGTGGACAACCGTGTGGGAGACCGTTGCTCGGCCGTACAGGAGATCAGCGTCATCAGCCGCGCTGACCGTCACCGTCTGCGGCTGCTGCCAATCGGTGGTGCTGAACATCAGGCTCTGCGGCGACACCGTCACATCGCTGTCGCCAGTGACCGCCACATTGACCGTCACCGACGCAGACGGCCGCGCGTCGAGCACCACTTCGTACGTGCGCATGCCGTTCTCGGTCACATTGAGCGCCGCCGCCGACACCGTCACCCCCGGCACGCCCTCCACCACGGTCACCTCGACGCCGGCGGCCGCCCCCCGCAGGTACTCAGGCGAGCTGCCGTCGGCCACCGAAAGCGACACCGACTCGGTCGGGCTCACGGCATTGGGCAGGTCGAAATCCAATGCGCTGACCGTCACCGATTTGGGGGTGTCCCAATCGTTGGCTGTGAACGTCAACGACCCAGGCGACACCGTCAGATCACCGCCCACGCTCAACTCGACGGTCACATCGGCCGCAGGCGCGGTGGCCAGCTCTACCTCGAACGTGCCCACGCCGAACTCGGTGACCTCCATCGCCGACGGCGACACCGCGACACCCGGCACTGCCGCCACACCGCCGCGCAGCACGAAACTGAAGCCCGCGAAAAGGTTGCAGCGATGCCAGTAAGGGATGGAGCTATCCATGCCCACGCAATCACCATCAGCCCGCCAGCCGTTCGCCGAATCAGCATCGGCGTACGGCTCAAAATCTGGCTGCCAGCCCTTTGCCAAGACTCTATAGTTCGATGTGCTGAGGGTCCTCAGGACAATGGCGTAGCGGGTGTTGGGCGCCAGCGCAGGACACGAGTCAGGCACGGCGAACACGTTCTCGCCGTTCTCGACATAAGCATCCGGGCTCACCAGCGTGCAGATCACATCGCCGGGGCCGCGGCCGACAGGGGCAGAGGTGACTACAGCGGGCGGTTGGAGCTGGACAACCTCAGCGATCTCCATCACCACCGCAAGCGTCGATGCCTGCCCACTCTGCAAGTGCCGAGATGGCCCGAACCACAGGGTCACTGAATCCATCGCATATCCGGACGGGTCCGGCCCAGTTGTGAACAACTGCGCGTCTCGATCGTCTTGATCGTCGGGGCCGTTTCCGAGTTGGACAGCGTCCGTTTCCCCGCCGTCGCGGGTGCCGACCAGCTTGACGGTCTCGTCGTCGGCCACGGTCACCACCACCGCCACCGGGTTGATGTCGTCGTAGGCGTTGTCGCTGTTGGCGGCGTCGACGGTGTGGGTGATCACCGCGAGGTCGTTGGCAGAGTCGGCGTCGGCGGCGGCGGTGACCGTCACCGTCTGGGGGGCGTCCCAGTTCGACGATGTGAACGTGAGCGTCGCCGACGGCACGGTCACGTCGCTGCTGCCGCCCAGCTTGACCACGTCGATCTCCACATCGTCGGCGGGCTCGGTGGCCAGCCTCACGGTGTAGGTGGCGGCGCTGCCCTCGGCCACCGTCAGCTCCCGCACCATCAACAGTCCGGGCTGCGCCGCGGCGACGGTGGCGGTGGCGGCGCTGGTGAGGGTGTAGCTGGTGCCCTCGTCGTCGCTGAAGCTCACCTTCACCTTGACGGTGTTGCCCCCGTCGGCGGGGACGAGGGTGTAGCTCTGCGACGTGGCGCCGGTGATGTCGGCGTCGACGCCGCCGCTGGTGCGCACCCACTGATAGGTGAACTCCGCGTTCTCGAGGCCGTCGCCGTCGGCAATGGCCGAGGTGTCGACGGTGAGGGTGTCGTGGACGGTGATGGGGCCGGTGCCGGCGACAGTGATGCTGATGCTGACGGTGGGCTCGCCGGTGGGGACCTTGTCGGGCTGTTCGACCAGCACGAGGCCGCGCACCTCGATCATCGCCGGGTCGTTGCGGGACTCCCAACGGCTGTCCGCGTCCGACCAGCGGCGGCTGGTGTCCACCAGCGCCCATCCCGTAGCCGGATCGAGGACGTCCTCTGCGTCGCTGCTGGTCCTGGCCAACCGGATCCCCCCGGAGTGGACCGCGGCCCGCTCGACCTCGACGAAGTAACTGGTAGACGCCTGCAGCCGCGGGCAGGCGTCATCGCCCTCGGGCGCATCGAACGTGTGCAACCCGGAAACAGCGAACGCAGCCGGATGAGAGAGCGTACACAGCACATCGCCGGGATTGTCGTCGGCATCCCATTCGCGGATCGTCACCGTCAGCTCGCTGTCGGGGTCGGCATCGGCGTGGATCAAGTCGAAGATGACGCCGGCCGATGTCAGCCTGTAGCCGCCGGCATGCTCGCCGGTGGTGAAAGCCTGGGCGCGCCGACGATGCCCAGAGCCCAGAGGGTGGTTGCTCGTAGCGTGCTCCGCTTGGCCGGTGTTGGACACCAGCGTGCCGATGATCGGCGCGGCGGTGACCTCGAGGAAGTGGGGTGTGTTCCCACCCGGCCGAATCCAAGTGGTGCCGTTGAACCAGAGGCGCTGGTTGGCGATCTTCCATCCGGTAGCAGGATCGAGAGCATCCTCAGCGGCGCTGGAGGAATGGTTGATGTTGATCGTCGTCGAGGGCGTGCCTTCTTTGCTCACCACCGCGAAATACGTGGTGTTCGGGGCCAGCTTCGGGCACCCGCCCTCGCCGCTTGCGGGCACGGTGAACCGCTCGATGTCTGAATTGTTCGCGGTGAAGGCCGCGGGGTCGTCAAGCATGCACAGCGCCGCGCCGGGATTGCCGCCATCGCCAACCCCGTGGAGCCTGACCGTCGCCACGCCCGCGCGTGCGAGATTGGAGATCAACAGCGAGACGCCGACCGATTCCAGCAGGTAGCCGTGAGGGCTCGGCCCGGTGGTGAATGCCTGCGCTCTCAGTGGGCTGCCGGCGTTGATGCCGAATTGGCCGCCAACGGCTTGATCGGTGTTTTTGACCTGGACCGCCGCCTCGACGGTCTCGGGCGGGGGCTCGACCTCGGTGGAGGCCTCGCTGGTGAGCGGGTAGGCCTCGTACCCGGCGTCGTCGTTGAACACCGCCCGTATCTTGAGCTGCTTGCCAAGGTCGTCGTCGGTGGGGTCATAGGTGGGCGAGGTGGCGCCGTCGATTTCGGTCTCGGTGCTGCCGTCGACGCGGATCCACTGCAACACGAGCGCATCTTCGGACACGCCGTTGGCGTCGGCGATCGCCGACACGTCTGCGGTCACGCGCTGCGTCAACTGCGCATCACCCGACACCGCGGGCACGCCCGTCGCCGCCGATGGCACCGCCCGCAGCGACACCTCCACCTGCTCGGACGCGCTCCACGTTGCCGTGTCGGGGTCGAGTTGGAACGTCGTGGTGTCTGCGTTCGTATCGTGGGTAGCGGCCGCGCCCGAGAGCGCATAGACGTGCTCCGCGTCGCCCAGCACCAGCTCCCAATTCTGCGACACGTCCGAGTTCACCGTCGGCGTCAGAGTGAGCTTCAATTGGCTGGAGGTCGCATTGAGGCTCAGCCCCTCGATGCTGTAGGTGGTTGGCCCGTAATCGAAGCCGGTGTCGTCGAGAGCGCTGGACGGGAACGTTGAGGCGGCCGCGTCGTACCCGACCGCGTTGCCGGAACTGTTCGCGGTGACCGTGGCGGTGCCCGACCAGAACGTGCGGCGGGTGTGCGCTCCGGGCAGGTCGTAGGCATACAGCTTGTCGTCGTCGGGGTCCGACACCCACAGCACCCGTCCGTCGAACCACAGGCCGCGCGCTTTGGCGTTGTCGGCGCGCAGGTCGATTTTCTTCGCCGAGTCCTCAGAGCCGTCGGCGAGGCTGTACGCGTAGATCTGGTTGTCTCCCTGATCCACCACGAACATCGTCTCCCCGTTCGACCACAGCCCCTTCGGCGCGGCGTTGGCCGACGCGCTGTCGAACTCTTTGGCCGTGTCGGGCAAGCCGTCGGAGCGCTTGTAGGCAAAGACCTTGTTGTTGGCACCGGAACCGTCGTTGGACACCCAAACCGTGTCGGCATCGCACCACAAGCCCCCGGGACTTGTATTGCCGCTGTGCAGCGTGAAGTCTTTGGCCGAGTCATGGGAGCGGTCCGACATCTTGTAGGCATAGACCTTGTCGTCTTCGATGTCAGCCACGAACATCGTCGTGCCGTCAGAGCAGACGCCCGTGGGCGACTGGTTGCCCGCCGCGCTCAGCGTGTTGAAGTCGCTGGCCGTGTCACGGCCGCCGTCGCTGCGCCTGTAGGCATAGAGCTTGTCGCCGTTCCCCGTCCAGTTGTTCGCCACCCAGATCGTGGTGGTGTTGCCCCACACGCCGGTGGGATTCTGCTGGCTGTTGTGCATCCTGATGTCGGCCAGCCGCTGCGACCCGGCCGCCGCTGCCGCCCCCACCGCCGCAGTGGCCGCGCTGGTCAGCGACTCTTCGGTGGCGCCGTCGTCGGTGAAGCTCACCCGCACCTTGACGGTGGCGCCCTCATCCTCGCCGCTGAGGGTGTAGGTCTGGGACTGCGCGCCCGCGATGTCGGTGTCGGTGGCGCTGACGGTGCGGACCCACCGGAACTCGAACTCGGCGGTCGTGAGGCCGTCGGCGTCGTCGATCCCCGATGTGAGCGCAATCAGGGTCTGGCCCACCGTGGGGGTGCCCGAGACGGCGGGCGCACCGGTGGGGTCGCTGTTGGCCTGGGAGACCAGCAAGCGGCCTCGCACCTCCATCAAGTAGGTCGACGCCGCCGAACTCCACGCACTGCTCGTCTGCTCGAAATCGCGGCGATCGTCATCCGCTGTCCATCCGGTGGTCGGATCGATGGTGTCGTCTGCGTCGCTCGCGGTCTTCTTCAACGAGATCGCCTGAGTGGTGTTGTTGGCCCGCTCGATCACGAAGTAGTACGACGTCGACGCCAACAGCCGCGGGCACGCGCCGTCGCCGGTCGTGGGCGCGCCGAAGCGGTGCAGTCCCGAGGCGGCGAAGGTGTCCGGATCGGTCAGCGTGCACAGCGCATCGCCGGGATGGCCGTCGGTACCCACCTGGTTGAGCGTTGCGGTCAGCTCGCCGGCCGGCTGGGAGCCGGCGTGGACCTCCTCGAAGTCGATTTCCACCGAGCTCAGGCGGTAGCCCCCGGCGCCGGCCCCGGTGGTGAACGCCTGGGCCCGTTTGGGAGTCGTGCCGTCCAGTGCGCTCCCGCCTGACTCGGCGGCCTGTCCGGCGGTGGACAGCAGCGGGCCGATGATCGGCGCGGCCCTGACTTCGAGGTACAGCGCCTGTCTGAAGACATTCCCCCAGTTGGCGGTGAGGTGGTGGCGGTCGTTGCCGATGGTCCAGCCCGTGGCAGGATCGAGCACGTCCTCCCCGGTTCCGGTGGTGCGCACCGATGTAGAAGCCAAGTTCGATCCGGTGCGGTCGACGACCGCGAAATAGGTGGTATTGGGCGCCAGCTCCGGGCACGCGGTGCCGCTCGAGGGAAAGGCGAATCGCTCCACGTCAGAGGTCAAGGCGGTGAAGGCGGGGTTGTCGAGCGTGCACAGCACATCGCCGGGAGCGCCGCCCGATGATTCATGGAGCCGCACCCGGGTCGATCCCGCACGACTGACATCGAGGTCGAGGACGAGGCCGACCGACTCCAGCACGTAGCCGTGCAGGTTCGGCCCGGTCCTGAACTCCTGTCCTCTGGCCGTCGTGGTGGCGTTGAGCGGCGAGTAGAAGCCGGCGGTCTGGCCGCTGTTGGAGACCTGCACCGCCGCAGCGGCGGTCTCGGGCGGGGGCTCGACCTCTGCGGAGGCCTCGCTGGTGAGCGGGTAGGCCTCGAATCCGGCGTCGTCGTTGAACACCACCCGCACCTTGAGCTGCTTGCCGATGTCGTCGTCTGTGGGGAAATAGGACTGCGAGGTGGCACCGTCGATGTCGGTCTCGGCGCCGGCGTCGACGCGGATCCACTGGAACGCGAACGCATCGTCGGACACGCCGTTGGCGTCGGCGATCCCCGAGGTGTCCGCGATCAGGCTCTGGGAGACCTGCGCCGTGCCGGTCAGCGCGGGCGCCCCCGTCGGCGCCGCCGGCACCGCCCGCAGCGACAGCTCCACCTGCTCGGCATCGCTCCAGCTCGCGGTGACGGAGTTGAGCACGAAATTCGTGTACTCGGGGGATATGTTGTGGGTGCCCGCGGGGAGCTCATAGACGGAGTTCGCGTCGCCTAGGACCAGCTCCCAGTTCTGGGACACGTCGTTGTTAACCGTCGGTGCCAGACTCAATACGAGCTCGCTGTTCAGCGCACTGAGATGCATCGTCCGCACGCTGAAGGCGGCTGCCCCGTAGCCGAAGCCGGTGTCGTCGAGAGCACTGGACGGGTATGAAACTCCGGTGCTCTCATAACCGACGATCGAGCTATCGCCGACGTGCGTGCGGACCGTGGCGGTGCCCGACCAGAACGTGCGGCGGGTGTGCGCTCCGGGCAGGTCGTAGGCGTACAGCTTCTCGTCGTCGCGGTCCGACACCCACAGCACCCGGCCGTCGAACCACAGCCCGTGGGCTTTGGCGTTGTCGGCGTGCAGGTCGATGTTCTTCGCCGAGTCCTCAGAACCGTCGGAGATGCTGTACGCATAGATCTTGTTGTCCTCCTGGTCCACCACGAACATCGTCTCCCCGTTGGACCACAGCCCCTTCGGATCGGTGTTGTTGTTGGCGCCGGACTCGCCGGCCTGGTAGAGCTCGTCGAAATCCTTGGCGGTGTCGCGCGAGCCGTCGGAGCGCTTGTAGGCATAGATCTTGTTGTTGGTGGCACCGGCGTCGTTGACTACCCACACCGTGTTCGCATCGCACCACAAGCCCACGGGATCTTTGTTGCTGCCGGCCAGCGTGATGTCCTTGGCGGCGTCATGGGAGCGATCCGACATCTTGTAGGCGTAGACCTTGTCGTCGGGTTGGTCGGCCACGAACATCGTGGTGCCGTCAGAGCAGACGCCCGTGGGTATCTGGTTGCCCGCCGCTCTCAGAGTGTCGAAGTCGCTGGCCGTGTCACGGCTGCCGTCGCTGCGCCTGTACGCATAGAGCTTGTCGCCGTTCCCCGACTCGTCGTTCGCCACCCAGATCGTGGTGGTGTTGCCCCACACGCCCAACGGGTTGTTCTGGCTGTTGTGCATCCTGATGTCGGTCAGCCGCTGCGACCCGGCCGCTGCCGCTGCCGCCACCGCCGCGCTGGCCGCGCTCGTCAGCGACTCGTCGTTGTCGGCGTCGTCGGCGAAGCTCACCCGCACCTTGACGGTGGCGCCCTCATCTTCTGGGGTGAGGGTGTAGTTCTGCGACTGCGCGCCCGCTATGTCGGTGTCGGTGCCGGTGCCGCTGACGGTGCGGACCCACCGGAACTCGAACTCGGCGGTCGTGAGGCCGTCGGCGTCGTCGATCCCCGACGTGAGCGCGATCAGGCTCTGGCCCACTGTGGGGGTGCCCGACACGACCGGCGCACCGGTGGGCGCGGTGTTGGTCGCCACCGACTGGGGAGCCAGCGCCGTGCCCCTCACCTCGATCTGGTGGGCGCTGTTATGCGAATTCCACGAACCGCTGGCGAAGCGGCGGCGAGTGTTTGCCACCGTCCATCCGGTTGCCGGGTTGAGCGGGTCCTCGCCGTTCTTGTTGGTCTTGCGCAGCGATATCGCCTGGGTGGTGTTGTTGGCCCGCTCGATCACCGCGAAGTAGCTCGTGGATGCCGCGAGCGGCGGGCAGGCGTCGTCGCCGGTCGTGGGCGTCTCGAAGAACTGCACCCCGCTGGTGCCGAACGTGGTCGGGTTGGTGAGCGTACACAGCGCAGCGCCGGGGTCGGTGCCGCCCTCGTTGAGCGTCACGGTCAGCTCGGTGGCAGCCTCTGACATGGCGTGGATGGCGTTGAAATTGATGCCGATCGAGTCCAGCCCGTAGCCGCCGGGGTTGTCGCCGGTGCTGAACGCCTGGGCGCGTTTGGTGTCGGTGGCGTTCAGGCTGTCCGCCGAGATGGTGCTGTCCCGGCCGGTGTTGGACACCAGCGGCCCGATATTCGGCGCGGCGTCGATCTCGATGCGAAACGCTGAATTGCTCTTGGTCGTGTATACCCCGGTATCCGTCAGGTAGACAAGGCGTTGGTCGGCGATGGTCCACCCGGTGGTGGGATCGAGAGTGTCCTCGTTGCTGGCCGAGGTGTAGCGCACATTGCTGAGTACGTTCCCGCCAAAGCTGAGCGAGACTCCGACGGCATAGGTGGTGCCGGCCGCCAGGATCGGGCATGCGCTGGGGGCTCCGAACGTGGAAACACCCGATTCTGGGAACATGCTCGGATCAGTGAGCGTGCACAGCACCTCGCCCGGAAGGCCGTCGTCGCCCACCTCATACAGCGTCGCTTCGTTCCGCGCTCTGTGGTGGTGGACGCCTCCCGGCAAGAAACTCATGTCAAACCCGAAGGAGTCCGGCTTGTATCCGAACAGGTTCGGCCCCGTCGTGAACGCCTGAATTGAGTGATGAGCGCTGTCTCGCTGAATCTCTCCCCCCGTATTCGCCTGGCCGGTGTTGGATACCTGGGTTGCCGACGCGGCAGACTCGAGCGCAGATCCGATCACGTCACTGGCCTCGCTGGTGAGCGGGTACTCCTCGAAGCCGGCGTGGTCGTCGAAGATCACCCGCACCTTGATCTGCTTGTCGACGTCGCTGCTGGTCGGGTAGTAGGTGGTGTCGGTGGCGCCCGCTATCTCGGTCTCGGTTGCGCCGTCGACGCGGATCCACTGGAATGATGTGAACGACTCCGGCGACAGGCCGTTGTCGTCGGAGATGCCCGACACGTCCGCGCTCAACCTGTGGCGGGCATTCGGGACGCCCGCCACTACGGGTACGCCCGTGGCCGGCGACGGATTCGCCCGCAACGACACCTCCACCGAGCCGCCGTTGTCGAAACCGAGCGGCGTCACCCAACTGGAGTCCACCGTGTCGTCTGCGGTGTTGGCCTGAGTCTCGGGCGAAGACAACTCGTAGCTGTACTCGATGTTGCGGCCGATGACCAGCTTCCACTGGTCCCAGACGTCTTGTTCCGCGGCCGGCGACAGGGAGGCATCAAGGGAGTTCTGACCCAGCGTTCCGACGTCTGTGACGCTCAAGGCGTCAAGGCTGTAGGCGGTGGGCCCGTAGTCGAAGTCGGCATCGTCGAGCGTGCTGGACGGATACTCGGCCGCATCGGCGCTGTACCCGATCTTGTTGTTGTTGTTCTGGTCGAAGTCCTTGTGCTCGGCAACGACCGCGGTGCCCGACCAGAACTGGCGAGCGGTATGCGCACCGGGCAGGTCGTACCCATACAGCATGTCGTCGTCGGAGTCCGCCACCCACAGCACGCGGCCGTCGAACCACGTGCCGTATGCATGGGCGTTGCCGGCGTCCAAGGCGAGCCTCAGCGAGACGTTTTCAGACTTGTCAGAGAACTTGTACGCGTATACCGCGGCGTCTTCCCGGTCCACGGCGAACATCGTCTCCCCGTTCGACCACAGCCCCCGTGGATCGGAGTTGTTCGCCGCGAACATGAAGCCGTCGAGGTGCAGCTCATCGAAATCATTGGAGGTGTCATGCGAGCCGTCTGAGCGCTTGTAGGCATAGATCTTGCTGCTCGCTCCGCCTCCGTCATTGGAGACCCACACCGTGGTCGCGTCGCACCATGCACCCTCCGCACCGTTGTTGGCGGCGTTCAGCACCATGTCCTTGTTGGCATCGCGGGTGCGGTCCGACATCTTGTAGGCATAGGCACGACGGTCCGTGTTATCGATCACGAACATCGTCGTGCCGTCGGAGCAGATGCCCGTAGGCGCATGATTTCCTGCCGAGTCCAGCCCATCGATGTCCTTGGCGGCATCACGGGCGCCGTCGCTGCGGCGGTATGCAAAGACCTTGTCCAACGAAGTTGTCCCCGAGGCGTTGTTGTTGGCCACCCAGATCGTCTCGGAATTGCCCCATACGCCCGTCGGATTGCCGTTGTCGCTGTGCAGTGAGATGTCGGATGTGAGCCGCGACCCCGGCGCAGCAGCAGCGAGCACCGTGCCTGTGGCCGCACTCGTCAGCGTCTCGGTCGTGTTGCCGTTGTCGGTGAAGCTCACCCTCACTTTGATAGTGCTGCCCAAGTCTTCGGCGTTCGGGGTGTAGGTCTGCGCAGTGGCGCCGGCGATTTCGGTATCGGTGCCGTCGGTGGTGCGGATCCAGCGGTAAGCGAACGCCGGTGTCGTCAGGCCGTCGCCGTCGGCGATCTCCGACGTAACAGCACGAAGGATCTGTCCCACCTGGGGCGCGCCCGAGACAACCGGCGCACCCGTCGGGTTGGCGTTCTGGGTCACGGCAACGTCCGCACTGGTGAGCACTTCGTCGAAGCCGTGCGCGTCGGTGAAGTGCACCCGCACCCTGATGCTCTTGCCCCGGTCGGCGGTGCCCAAGGTGTAGGTGGAGTTGGTGGCGTTGAGAATTAGGGATTGGCTGCCGTTGGTGACGCGGTACCACTGGTACCTGTACTCGACCCCCGTCAAACCGTTGGCGTCGGTGATCCCCGAGGTGTCGGCGGTGAGGACCTTTCCCACCTCGGGCGTGCCCGTGATCGTGGGCGCACCCGTGGCGGCGGAGTTCGCATGGCCCCTGACGTCGATCAGGAATACGTCGTCTTCGATATCTACCCAGGAGTCGATCAACCTTGCCCGGTCGTTGGCAATGCTCCACCCGTCGGCGGCGCCTGAGTCCTCCGCCGCTCGCGACGAGACGTCCATTCTGATCCTGCTGGAGTTGCTGTTTGCCCGTACGACTCTCACGACGTAGGTGGTGTTGGCGGTCAGCCTCGGACACACGCTGGAACCTGTAGTGGGAGCGTCAAAATACTGGACCCCTGAACTGCCGAAGGTGGCCGGGTTGGCGAGCGTGCAGAGGTTGCTGTCAGGAATTGACGCAGACCCCGCTTGAACCGTCGCAAGCGTCACGGTCAGCTCGTTGCCCGGGTCGGAATTTGCGTGGATCGACTGGAATCTGACGCCGATCGAATCCAGCACGTAGCCGGCACTGTCCGAGCCGGTGGTGAATGCCTGAGCATTCTCCGCCTGGAAACTGCTGAGGTCCCCGCCAGTTCCGCTGTATCTGGTCTGTCCGGTGTTCTTGACCAGGCTGGTGGGCGAGACGGTCTGCGCTTCGGCAGGGTGCTGGTCGGCGGCGACGGTGGCCAGGCCGGTCGCTGCGAAGGCCAGCGCGGCGAAGGCCGCGAGCGGGCGTCTATGCGACCTGGCGAGGGCTTCCGACATGCGCCGATGCATCACACGTTACGCAGGACCGCAGGGCCTCTACCCATACTGCGGGGGGGGGGGGGGGGGGGAGAGGGGAGAGGGGAGTTACGAACTCGGCCGCGCCTGTCGCCCAGACTGTCGCGCCTTTACCCATTCCACGTGGGAGGGTCATGGGAATCATCGCGTTTCTCCTGAGGGCCTACGTCGGAGCACTGCGGCTCATTCTATGCAAAACATGCCGCTGCATGAAAGGAACATGATTATTCTATGCTAAATATGTGACTGCACCATAGGAAATCTGATCATAAGCGTTTCGACCACCCCGTTGCCTTCCGCTAGCTCCAGAGCGCGCAGATGGGGATCGCTTCGATACGGTCGTCGAGCGTGAATTGGGTGGGTCCGGTGTGGAGCAGGACTCCTGCTTTGAATCGATCACCCAGTTGATCGCGCAGCCATATCAGGTGGCGGGCATCGCGCAGTCTGGGCGCGCTGTGTGCCTTGATCTCCAGTCCGACTACACCGCGGGCACCTAGATCGGCGATCAGGTCGACTTCGTGCCTGCCGTCGCGATCGCGTAGGTGATAGAGCTGAGGTCGGAGTGGATCCATCACTGCCTCGGCGCGTAGCTGGTTTGTAACGAAAGTGTCGATGAGGCGGCCAAGCAGGTCACCATGGTTCATTACCAAATCCAAGTCGGCGCGAACGGACGCGCCCCAGAGCCCGGTATCGGCGACGAAGCGTTTGGGGGATCGGGCCAGTCTTTTCAGACGGTTACTGCTCCACGCCGGAAGTTCAGCGATGACTCCGATGTCGGTCAGTAGTTTGGTGTGCGAGCGTGCGGTGCGCCGGTCGAGACCAACTGCTTGGTACAGCGTGTTGTCGTTGATGATGCCTGCCGAGTTCAGGGCATAGGCTTGAAAGAACTCAGCGAGTTTTGGATGAGACTGATTGCCGGGTACGTCGTGGGCGAGCATCTGTTCGATGTAGCTCCGCATCCAATCGTCGCGGATGCTGCCTGCCAAGGCGATCGACTCCGGGAAACCTCCGATCAAGGCCATCTTGGCGTAGTCGCGCAGATCGGGAGGATTGTCTGGGAAAACAAAGGAGTGTCCGTTGAGATGGCGGCTGACGAAGAAACGTGGCGGTCTTGTGAGTTGCTCGCGCACTGTTATCCTGCGGCAATACCACGATGTCGTTTTTGCGCATATGTTCATGCCGAAATCGCGCAGCTTCCGATTCCGATTTGGCGCAACTCTTGTCCGTGTCTAGCAGTTCACATACCGATCCCAGATCACGAGAAACTTGAGCGAGCGGCTGTCACATTGTTGTTCATGCCGGATCGAAGGCCAGGACGCCGTATGCCGCTCCGAGTCGCTCCTCACCCCGGTACCAGATGTGCAGTACCGCTTTGGTGGTGCCGTCTCGCGATGCAACCTCGCGGCGCCACACACGCAACCCCGCCCCCTGATGGTGGAACTGTCCGCTGAAACCCCGGCCACCGTGGAGGATTCCGCTTCCCATCAGGCTCCCGACAGGAGTCCGAACCGTCCAACCGTCGCTCAACAGGGTGAATGACATCCCCGACGAGTAGTCAGCACCCGACAGTTCGAATTCCCAAGAACCGTTCTGGCCAACAACCGATTCGGTGTAGTCAGCCGTATCCGAAGGCTTGCAGTCGCCGTCGACTCTGGGAACGTGGCTGGAGTTTCAGAACAATTCTTTCATGGCATCTCCGGGGCGGATCGCACTGATTGGGGAGCGTTCGTAGTCTTTGATGTTGCGGGTGACGATCTGGCGGGCGCCGCAGGCACGCGCGGCTGCGACCTGCATCGCGTCCTCAAAGTCGGCCATCGGAAGCGCGGCCGCATAACGGACGGCCTCTGTATCGGTGGAAGCCACTGCCACGAAGCGGGTCAACTCGACGATGAAGTCACGGGTGCTGACACCGCCGCGCGCCGGGGCTACCAGGTAATAGAGGTTCGCCACGGAATGCCAAGCGATGCAGGCGCTCTCCGCTCCATGCTCGATCCGGTCCAGCAGCTCCGCGGCCGGCCCGGAGTGTGGACGTCGGTCGAGAGCGATATCGATGAGCACGTCAGTGTCCAGGAGGATCATTCGAGGTATTTCCTGGCCAGCGCATCGTAGCGAGGGTCGTTCTCGCGGTCCGCCGCCTGGAACTCTCCCCTCCACCGAGAGGCGAAGGACGGGGCGTGCTCTCCTGCAACCTCCCTCAGAGACTGCTCGATGACCGACGACAATGACACCCCTTTGGCACGGGCATACCGCTTCGCCAACGGGAGGAGGTCAGCGTCGACAGTGATGGTGAGTTTCTGTTTCATCGGTGCTTCTTCGTATACTCCTGTTTGACACAAGTATACGTGTATCCAAGTGGAGTTCAAGGGGTGAGATCGAGAATGACACTCTGGTGCGAGAGGTCGAGCCCTTCTGCGGGGGGAATCTGGCACTATTCGCTGTGGCTGTAGACCACGCTGGTAGCGTTGCGCGCGGTGCGCAAATCTCTTGCACAGACCCCACGTTGCTCATGAATGAGGATGTCCATGAATGATCCTGTTCGCGTTGCTGTAAGCGGTGCTGCCGGCCAGATCGGCTACAGTCTCCTGTTCCGAATTGCGAGTGGATCCATGCTGGGACCCGACCAGCCGGTAATCCTGCAACTGCTCGAAATTCCGCCCGCGATGAACGCCCTCGAGGGGGTGGCGATGGAACTCAACGACGGCGCGTTTCCATTGCTCGCCGGCATCACCCAGTCAGACAATCCCAATATCGCATTTGAAGGGGCCAACATCGCGTTGCTGGTCGGTTCCCGTCCACGTTCCAAAGGGATGGAACGCAAGGATCTGCTGGAAGCCAACGGAGCGATCTTCACCGTGCAAGGCAAGGCGATCAACAACAACGCAGCCGATGATGTGAGAGTGCTGGTGGTCGGAAACCCGGCCAACACCAATGCACTCATCGCTATGAACAATGCGCCGGATGTTCCGAACGATCGATTCACCGCCATGACCCGGTTGGATCACAATCGCGCCATGGCGCAGTTGGCGAACAAGCTAGATGCGTCGGTGAACGACATCAAGAAGATGACGATCTGGGGCAACCACTCTGCGACCCAGTATCCCGACGTCTTCCACTGCACGGTCAACGGTTCCGACGCGGCCTCAGCGATCGGGGATCTGGACTGGCTCGCAGACTCGTTCATTCCGACCGTTCAGCAACGTGGGGCGGCCATCATCGAGGCGCGCGGGCTGTCGTCGGCAGCGTCGGCTGCTTCGGCGGCGGTGGACCATGTCCACGACTGGATGCTGGGAACCGACCAGGGAGACTGGGTCTCGATGGCGATCGCCTCCGACGGCTCCTACGGCGTTGCAGAGGGATTGATGTCGTCGTTCCCCGTTACCTGCGGGGGAGGCGAGCATTCCGTCGTCAGTGATCTTGAGATCAATGAATTCTCCCGAAGTCGTATCGATGCTTCGGTCGCCGAACTCACAGAAGAACGCGAAACCGTCCGCGAACTCGGATTGATCTAACCCACAACGGCAGACCTCGAGCGCGGGGCCGGGTCTGGACCGTCGCGATCAGCTATGACAGACTTGATCGCCAATGACTTGGTTTGTGGCCGTGCTGGCGCAGTCCGACAGCGCAGCGCTGCTGGACGACACCCTGACCAGCGGGGACTGGATCAGGGCCGGAGCGGTGCTCATCGGCTCGGTGATGTTGGCTGTGGTCGTCTCCAGAGTGCTGCGCAGGGTCGTTTCACGCGGCCTCGGGGCTGGTTTCGCGGCGATCATTACCGGGCGCCTGATGGCCTATGCGGTGTTTCTTGTCGGCCTGTCGTATGCGCTGACGGGTCTCGGGGTGCGGGTCGGCCCGCTGCTCGGTGCCTTGGGTCTTGGTGGTTTGGTGCTGGCGCTGGCGCTCCAGGGGGTAGTCGGCAACTTCGTGTCCTCGCTGATCCTCCAGACACGCAGGCCGTTCACCGTTGGCGACACTGTCGAACTCGAAGGTCGTGTCGGGGTGGTCGAGGACATTGACTCGCGCACCACGCAAATTCGCGGCCTCGACGGCACCCATATCCGTGTCCCCAATGCCAACGTTGTGGACGCCACGATCGTCAATCTGACGCGCCAACCGGTGCGTCGTAGTTCGTTGGCGGTAGGCGTGGCCTACGACACCGACCTCCAGCTGGCAACCGAGGTGATCTACCAGGCCCTGGGAAGGGTGCCAAGGGTGCTGTCCGATCCTGAACCGTGGGTGAACCTGGACGGGTTCGGCGACTCCAGCATCGGCTTCACCGTGTTGTATTGGCACGCCAGCGATGTTCCCTCCGAGCTGTCCGCGCGCCACGACTTGGTTGTCGCTATCCATCAGGCGTTTGCAGCGGAGTCCATCACCATCGCCTTCCCTCAAGTGGTCGTTTGGAGCGGCCAAGCCAAGCCCGACCAACTGTATGAGGGCAGTGTTGGTGTGGTTCACAGGCCCGATGTGGATCTGGAGCAGCCGGAAGCCGATAAGGAACGTCGCATTCCGCAATGGCGACTTCGGGGTCTGCGCCGCAGCGATTCGACACCGGATTCGTAGGCGCTCGAGGTTGGCCCAATGCCGGAGTTGCCCGAGATCGTGGCTCACGCCGAACGGCTGGCCCGCAACTATAAGGGTGCGGAGCTGGCGTCGTTCGCTCCGCTTCATCTCAGCGCTCTAAAGACCTACGCACCTTCACCACCTGAGGTTTACGGCCTTTCGTTGACCGCCACGGGCAGTCGGGGCAAGTACCTGTTTCTGCATTTCGGTGACTTCACGTTTGTGCTCCATTTGATGCAGGGTGGGCGCCTCCGGCCCGATCCGAAACAAGCGCGCAAGCCGCGTTCGGGGATGGCCCGTTGGGTCTTTGCCGACGGTGGCGCGTTGCTGCTCACCGAGGCCGGTACTGAGCACAAAGCGGGCGTTTGGCTCGTCTCAGGCGACCCGACAACCCAGGAACCGGTTGATCATCTCGGGCCTGAAGCAAGCAACATCAGCCGGCCTGACTTCGTGGCAGCGCTTGGATCCGACAACACCCGGGTACACGGGTTTCTGCGCGACCAACGCCGAATTGCGGGCGTCGGCCGTCTCCTCTCCAACGAGATTCTCCATGCCGCGAAGCTCTCGCCCTTTGCTATGACCTCAAAGTTGGGCGACGACGAAGTAGACCGACTCCACGCGGCGACGGTCGCAGTGATCGACCGGCACCTGGAATTCGAACGGAGGCTCGACGAGATTGGCCGTTCGGCGGATCGGCCCAACGAAGTCCACCATCGGGTCGGGTCTGCGTGCACCTCATGCGAAGCGGTGGTGCGCTCGGTCGAGTACCGGCGCTACACGGTGGCCTACTGCCCGACGTGTCAAACAGGCGGCAAGATCCTGGCCGACAACACCACCAGCAAGTTCCTCAAATAGTTGCCGCCAGCAACGCGGCCACTTTCTCGAGTTGGATGTGGCTTTCCAGAAGCGTCGCCATGTTCCCGCCGACCTGTAGGTCACCGTCCAAAAAAGCCCGCTGTGCCGACTTCTCGCCGCTACGGATGGCGTCGGTAGTGGATCGTGAACCTGTCAGGGTCAGCGTTGGATTCGCGTGTGGACCAGAACCGAACGTGATCTTTCCTCCCTCAATCACAACATGCCAGGTGCCTTCGTCGTTGCCGCTGATCCGATGCTCAATTGTCAGCGTCAATTCAGGTGTGACCTCTAGTTCGGCAACTTGTCGTTGGCGTTCCTCAATCCATTGCGCAGTCGCGACGTCGCTCATGTCACCCGTCGCCATCCCCGGTATTCATGCAACCCAGGATAGAACGCGCCGCCAGACAACGGGGGGCGTCAACCGTGTTCCTTCGCGGGGAGCTTCTCGCTCGCCTTTGCCAAGCCGAGCACGACGAGACCAGCCACAACCGCAAGGATCGCTGGTGCGGGCAACTCGCTTGATGCCGGCCAAGCCAACCCGGTGCCGTCGACGACGTCTGCATGCCGCTCCGAGATCACACCTACCCCGTTGGGCCAGGGCCATAGCACTCGTAGCGAACCAACCATCAGCCCGATCATGGCTGCTGTCACCAGATCTCCATGCTTGTCAATGATCCACCCGAGCGCCGACGAGAACACCGCGAGGCCGATGGCCGCGCCCAAAGCGACGAAGGTGATGTCAACGAAATCACGTTCGCTGATCGCGCCGATCACGGCGCTGTACATGCCGATCATCAACAAAACGAACGAACCGGAGATGCCGGGAAGGATCATGGCGCAAACGGCCAGAGCACCGGCTCCAAGCAGAATCATTGGAGGAGGGTCGTACATCGGCCCTGACTGAAAGCCGAGCAACATGAACACGACTGCACCAACCGCGGCCATCAATTGGTAGTGAACCAATGTTGGCTGGCTGATGAGTCGTAACGCAACCACTATTGAGGCGGCGACGAGGCCGAAGAAGAGTGCGGCCATCTCTTCTGGATTGTCGTGAAGCTGGGTTTCGATGGGTCCGGCCAGCGATCCGACAGCTAACATTATGCCGATTCCCAGAGGGACCAGAAAGACGAAATCAAGCGCCTTCAAGCCCGCCCAGAACCCTCCGAAATCGCCTTTTGTTAGCGGCACCAGTGTCTTTGCGGCGTTGCGAATGGCTTCGATCAGGCGTCGATAGATCCCCAAAACCAAAGCAACGGTTCCTCCGGAAACACCGGGAACGACATCTGCTGCTCCCATCAACACGCCATAGCCGAAAACCCTCAGAAGTCTTCGGAATGAGCCACCGGAGATGGACTCTGTTGCTTTGGCTGTCACGTCGGAATCACTACAGGCACGTCGGAAAAACTACAGGCACGAGGGCAAAACTACAGGCGAGGTGTCCCGAGTGGGACACCCCGCCTGTCGAGAGAGGTCCTCGTCACGTTGCTGCGGCCTTTGGGATCTTCTCTCTAAGCGCTTCTCCGGTTGCCTCTTGGGCACATCGGGCGCGAGAAGCTTGTGGGAGCGGTCCCGTCCACGGTGCAACGTGGGTTCGTATGGCGAGAAAACTGCAGGCCCCTTTGGCGTATTGCTTGGTGCCCGCTTTTATCGTGCGCCTCCTCCCTTCTGTCACGGGTAGAACGGATGACAGGTCAAGGCGGGTGCTTCGACCGAGCGGCGTCAACCGATCTACCGAGGTGTGACACCGGTCACTGTGCCACAGAAACAGGAACTCGTCAAGCAACCCCGACCAGCCAGACGGCCTCTCAGATCAGCCAGCGAGAGCTATTGGCTGGCGAGACTGCGGTTCTTACTTTTGGACTTGATGTAGTCGCGGTTCATGAAGGCAATGAAGTCGAGCGAGATCTCTTTGGGGCATGCTTCGTGGCATTCACCGTGGTTCGTGCAGGAACCGAAGAAGTCCTCCATCGTCTCCACCATGGCCTCGGTGCGCTTCCATCTCTCCGGTTGACCTTGGGGCAATACGTTGAGGTGGGCGAGTTTGGCGGAGGTGAACAGCTGGGCTGCCGAGTTGGGGCAAGCAGCCACACATGCGCCGCAGCCGATACAGGCCGCGGCGTCCATGGCGGTGTCAGCCACCTCTTTCGGCACAGGGATCTCGTTGGCGTCCTGTGGCGTGCCGGTAGGGGCAGAGATATATCCGCCTGCCTCGATGATGCGGTCGAAGGCACGGCGGTCAACCATAAGATCCTTCAATATCGGGAAGGCGGCGGCACGCCACGGCTCGATTACAATCTGGTCGCCGTCGCGGAACTTGCGCATGTGCAGTTGGCAGGTGGCGGTGGCTCTCTCAGGTCCGTGAGCCTGACCGTTGATCATGACGCCACAGGTACCGCAGATCCCTTCGCGGCAGTCGTGGGGGAACGTAATCGGCTCTACGTCGTCTTCGATGAGCCGCTCGTTGACCAGGTCGAGCATCTCCAGAAAAGAGGCATCGGTGGGTATCTGGTCGGCATCAATATCAAGAAAGGACCCTTTGGCGTGGGGCCCGTCCTGACGCCAGATCCTCAGTTTGAGGTTCAACATTCTGGCTTCGGGGGTGCTGCTGATTTCCTGCGTGCTCATCCTGTGCCCCTACTTGTAACTGCGCTGAGTGAGTTGGACGTTCTCGAAGGCGAGATGCTCCTTGTGCAGAACCGGATCGGCATCAGGCCCCTGCCATTCCCAGGCAGCGACGTAGGCGAAGTTCTCGTCGTCGCGCAAGGCCTCGCCCTCGGGGGTCTGGGACTCCTCGCGGAAGTGCCCGCCGCAGCTTTCGGCGCGGTGCAGAGCATCGCGTACCTTGAGTTCGGCGAACTCCATGAAGTCATCAACCCGGTTGACCTTCTCCAGTTGCTGGTTCACCCCGTCGGGACTGCCCAGCACCTTGACATTCTTGCGAAACTCTTCGCGCAGAGCGGGAATCTCCGACAGGGCCTTCTCAAGACCAGTCTTGTTGCGGGCCATACCGCAGTACTCCCAGACGATCTTGCCGAGTTCGCGGTGGTAGTGCTCAACGGATCGGGTGCCTTTTACTTGAGTCCAACCCCTGGTTCGCTGGTCCACTTCGCTCAGAGCTTCGCCGAAGACCGGATCTGTCGTGGGCACTGGAGCGTCACCGAGCTTGGGGGCCAGATGATCACCGATCGTGTAGGGCAGCACGAAATAACCGTCTGCGAGTCCCTGCATCAGCGCCGAGGCACCCAGTCGGTTGGCGCCGTGGTCAGAGAAGTTGGCCTCGCCGAGGCAATAGAGTCCCGGCACGGTGGTCATCAAGTTGTAGTCCACCCAGAGTCCGCCCATCGTGTAGTGGGTGGCCGGGTAGATGCGCATGGGCAACGTGTATGGGTCTTCGCCGGTGATGCGTTCATACATGTCGAAGAGGTTGCCGTATCGTTCCCGCACTGCTTCAACCCCGTCACGGGCGATCGGGGCAGCGAAGTCGAGGTAGACCCCGTTCTTGAGGGGGCCGACGCCGCGGCCTCCGTCGACCACAGTCTTGGCGTTGCGGCTTGCCACATCGCGGGGCACCAGGTTGCCGAACGACGGGTACTTCTCTTCCAGGTAGTAGTAGCGCTCCTGTTCAGGGATCTCAGCAGCGGAGCGGGAGTCGTCGATTTGGCGTGGTACCCAGATGCGTCCGTCGTTACGCAACGACTCCGACATCAAGGTGAGCTTTGACTGGAACTCGTCGCTGACCGGGATGCAGGTCGGATGGATCTGCGTGTAGCAGGGGTTGGCGAACAGCGCACCTTTGCGATGGGCCCGCCATGCCGCGGTCACGTTGCAGGCCATGGCGTTGGTCGACAGGTAGTAGACGTTGCCGTAGCCACCTGTGGCCAGCACGACTGCATGGGCACTGTGGGCGTGGACCTCGCCGGTGAGCATGTCGCGGGTGATGATGCCGCATGCCTCTCCGTCTTTGACCACGACGTCGAGCATGTCGGAACGGTTGTAGAGGGTGACCTTGCCGGCTCTGATTTGAGCAGCCAGGGCTTGGTAGGCGCCGAGCAGCAGTTGCTGACCGGTTTGGCCTCGGGCATAGAACGTGCGGCTGACTTGAGCACCTCCGAACGAACGGTTGGCGAGCAGGCCGCCGTATTCTCGGGCGAAGGGCACTCCTTGAGCAGCGCACTGGTCGATGATGTTGACCGAGACTTGCGCCAAGCGGTAGACGTTGGCTTCCCGCGATCGGTAGTCGCCGCCTTTGACGGTGTCATAGAAGAGGCGGTACACCGAGTCGCCGTCGTTGCGGTAGTTCTTGGCTGCGTTGATGCCGCCTTGAGCGGCGATCGAGTGGGCCCGCCGCGGCGAGTCGTGAAACGTGAATGCCTTGACGTTGTAACCGAGCTCGGCGAGCGAGGCTGCTGCAGACGCGCCGGCTAACCCGGTGCCAACGACGATGATGTCGAACTTGCGTTTGTTGGCCGGGTTGACCAGCTTCACCGAGAACTTGTGATTGTCCCACTTCTCGGCAATTGGTCCGTCGGGGACTTTGGCATCAAGTACAACCATCAGGAGCCTTCTCTGCTTTCGCCGGGCGTGGCCGGAGCCGCGGTTGTGTCATCCGGTTCGGTGTCGGGCGTGGCCGGAGCCGCGCTCTGCTGGTTGCCGGGCGTGGCCGGAGCCGCGGTGGCGGTGTTGTCTGGGGTCGGAGCCGGCGCTGCGTTGTTGTTGTTGTCGGGCGTGGCCGGAGCCGCGGAACCGCGTGCTGTGTTGTCGCCGGGCGTGGCTGGAGCCGCGCTCTGCTGGTTGCCGGGCGTGGCCGGAGCCGCGGTGGCGGTGTTGTCTGGGGTCGGAGCCGGCGCCGCGGTGTTGTCGCCGGGCGTGGCCGGAGCCGCGGGGTTGTGAGATTCGGTGTTGAACTCTCCGACGGGTACCGAACGGTTGTCTTCGTTGATCAAACCCGCTTGAACGGCAATTGGGAAACTCAGGTTTCCGATCAGGATCACCGCGGCGAGGCCCCCGGCTATACCACGGCGCAGATCGTTGAACTTCGGGTTGTTGAGTCCCAGGCTCTGAAACATCGACCAGGTGCCGTGGAATATGTGGATCGCCAACGCAATATTGGCCACGATGTAGATGATCGCCACCGGTAGCGAACTCATCGACTCAGTCACGTTGTGGTAGATGTCGCCGCGCACGTACTCATCGCCGAGCCACCAGCCCCAAGTCAGGTCTGCGAGGTGAAACAGCAGGTAGAGCAGCACGATTGGGCCGGTCCAACGCATCGTGCGGCTGGCGAAATCAGCGGCGATGTAGTTGCGTTTGCCAGCGTAGGCGTCATCTGCTTTGAGGCTCATGCGGCTGAGCGAGTAGGCGCTGTGGATGTGGATGGCGAACATGGCCATGAGTCCGAGGCGCATCAGCCACAACAGGAATGTGCGAGGTGCCAGATGACCGCCGAGATCACGCAGAGCTTCACCGTATTCGTGCACCTGTACAGGGCCTTCGTAGAGGTGAAGGTTGCCGATCATGTGGACCACCACGAAACCGAGCAGACCAATGCCCGAGATCGCCATGGCGTACTTCTTGCCGATCGCAGACTGGTAGAGGCTCAGTGGCCACGGAAGCTGCCTCGGTCGCCGATGGACGGGGAGAACCTCGTGCCGCCGCTCGGAGTCATGTTGTGGCGTGGTGGTCTGCGCCATGAATGTTGCTTTCTGGTCGCTTAGCTTGCGAGAACGGTACCTCTCCAACCGCCCCCTGGCTACGGAGAATCCCCTGGCTTCGGAGAGCCCTTACTCCTGAGAGCCCTTACATCAGAGAGTCTGCCGACAGCTAGCGGGATACGCCAAGTGCGGGAATCTGAGCAGGTTCAGCTTGAGAGCACCGCGGTGACGGGCCAGTGGTCAGACCCATGACCTGCTTGGCGCACTATCTCGACCGAGTGGACCCGCCAGTGCTCCGATACGAAGATGTGGTCGATCTGGGAAGTGTGCGAGTTTCGTCCAAACCCGTGCGAGGTGGGTCCGGTCTCGGGGTTGAGCACCGGTCGCAGACCCAGCGCCAGCAGCGGCTCGACCGGAGACTCGTCGAGGGTGCAATTGAGATCGCCCATCACGATCGCCGGCTGCCCGCGGTAGTCGGTTTGGAGCCAGCGGGCCAACTGCTCTGAGGCTTCGAGTTGTCGTTTCTCAGACCGTTCGTCGAGGTGGGTGTTGGCGAATACGAAGGGGTCACCGCCTGCGCCCAGCCGGATCTGGACCAGAGTGGCCAAGCGGGGAAACCGGGCACCGGGGAGTCGGGTGCCCGGTTGAGTAGGGGTGCCGCCGTACCAACGGGTGGTTGCGGCGGTGATCTCCAGGGCGTTGTGTCGAACCCAGACAGGGCAACTCTCGCCGCCACCCCGGCGGTTCCGACCCTGGCCCCGGTAATCCCAATCGTCTTTGAAAATGTTGGCGCTCAGCCATTGGTTCTGAGCGCGGTACACCTCCTGCAACCCCCAGATGTCGGCGTCGACTCCCTTCACCGCCTCCCCGAGTCGGTTGCGGCGCCGCCACCACCACGAACTCCGGTCCAGCGCTCGGATATTGCGGATGTTGTAGGTGGCTACCCGGATCTTGGCTGCGTCAGACATGGTCGCGGCCGAAGACGGCGCTCAGGCCGCGACCTCGCTCGACGTGGGGCGGGTCCTCTCCTCGCAGCCACAACCGGCGAATGAACAGCTTCCAGCACACGATCACGAACAAGGTGAACAGCACACCGCCGATCCCGGTACGCAGCAGCACTTCGCCGACTCCGGCATCGGACAGGTCATTGCCCACCACCCACGAGGGACCACCCCAGGAGAGATCGAGCGGAGCATCGGCTTGCGAGCTGCGAGCGTGGATGAACCAGGCAACCAACCGGCCGAGACCGTAGAACATGAAGCCCCAGTACAGCAATAAGAGTCCCCCTTCGTTGATCCGCAGACGCCTGTGCAGCCAACCCCAGACTTTCGGATCGGCGGGGATCACGACGTCGCGGAAGTAGGAAGGTGCCAGGGCGCGGCGGGCGAAGAGCAGCACCATCAGCAGCCAGAACAAGTCCCACACGCCGCCGAGGCTGGAGTAGTAGGCGGCGGCGTCTCCGTGCGCCCCTTCGACGGCAGCATGCTTCCACATGTTGATGGAGACTGGTTCGAGGGAGAACGGGAAGAACACCATGGTTCCCGCAGAGTCGCCGAAGTCGGTCACCACATGAGCCCAGTCGCCGATCAGCACACCGACCGCCCAACTGCGACTACGGGTGACGGCGAGGATCAGAACCGCAAAAAACAGACCGAAGATGAGCGAGTGAGTGAATCCCACGCCGGGCCAACCCCGATGGAACTGAGCCGGATCGTCGGCAGAATAAACGAAGCCCTTGGTGAACAGGTCCGAGAGCTGTGTGCCGAGAACCACGCCGAGGAAAGAGGCCTTGACTCCAACGTGGCGCTGGATGAAGTAGTTCTCGAACTCATGCGCGGCCCAGCTCACCGATCGACCACCCGGCGGCGCAGGACACGAATCGCAGTCGGCACCAAATACAGTGTCCCGAACAACCAGAGCGGACCGACTATCCAGTTCAGCACCGGGCTTTTGAAGATCACTCCTGCCACGATGTACAACACCAGAGAGGCAGCTACCCATCCATATGCAGGCGCATGCTCGGCAGACCGAATCTCGTCCACCGGCTCACGGTAACACCTGAGGGAGACCCTGGGCTTTCGATCCCGTGCAGTAGGAGATTCATGGCACATAGCAGGGCTGGTAGATCGGCGATTGCCTAGCCAGTGAATGCTCAGGAGCGCAGATGCGCCGTAGGCTGGGTCACAATCCGCTCGTTCGATTCGGGGAGCATGACATCGATGATCGCCGGTCTTGATGGATTGTCTCGGGTTTGAGATAGTGTGACGGTATATCCCCCCAGTCGCTTCGGTGGCTGGGCGAAGGCCCGCCTCGGCGGGCCTTCGAGGTTTTACCAGTCCTTAGGCTTGTGAATCGGTCCGTTGGGACCATCCACGACGACCGGCAACAGCGTCTCTTGGAGCAACTGGCGTGGGACCTGCTTATAGAAGGAGCAGTTGAGGCTCAGGAGCTTGCGCGATCGCGTCTTGCGCGCCTGAGGGTTGATGATCCCCACCTTGACTCCGAGTTCTGATTGCGTGATCTGGATGGCTTGGGCCAGATCTGAGTCGTTGCTGATCACGATGGCTGTGTCGCAATGGCGTTTGAACGCGTCGAACAGCAGGTACGTGGCTAGGTTGACATCCGAACCTTTTTCCTCGGTCCTGAGCACCTCGACTGTCCGCGACTCTCCGGGTCGCCGGTTTGCACGCTGCATTCGAACAGGTTTGGTTAGGAAGTGCCCGTAGTGGATCTCTACGAGGGGCAATGTGGCGAGAGCCTGCAGGTATGCGTCTTGGCGGTTGGCTTGTTGAGGATCATCTGGGCGGGCGCTGATCCGTGCCGTGAAGTACCGAATCTTCAAGATCTGATCGCGTGGGAACAAACGTTGGCATAGAGCTTCGAGATTGAGCCATTTGTTGCGCGTTCCCTTGACGACACCGTAGTAGAAGTTGAACCCATCGATGTAGACGATCGTCTGCGGTCGATTCGTGCTCGTGTCCAAGGAATGAACCGTCATCGTCTGAGGCTAACGTTCTCATGGCCCACCGGTGGAAACCGCTTGAGGGGGACCGGGTTGGCCCTCATAGGTGGTCGTTCACTACGGTCGCGAGAACGCGCATCATCCAGAACAGGTGGCCTAGCGCGGCTGCTCTCTAGCGGAGAACGTTCCGTTCGACTGGCTTATGACCGAGAGGCCAGACTGGCGACAACGGGGGAGAACGAGGTGATGGTTTCGGCTAGGCCCTCCGCGGCGGTGCGGCGGGCAGTGGCCGCAAGGTTGAGGCTGACGCTGGTGAAACCCATGTCGAGCACAGCTTCAAGCTGCTGCGCGCACTCGTCGGGAGTGCCGACGATGGTGAAAGCCTCCACCAGACGGTTGTCGATGAGCTCGTCGAGGGCAGCGTCGTCGGTTCGGTTGTGGTCGAAGTACCAACCCTGGCTGCGCTCCAGAGCAGCCTCGACAGCGGTCATGCGATCGGGGTCCACGTCCAGTTCAGCGGGGCGAATCAGGGTGAGGTAGTGAGCGACATAGCGTTTGACGCTGCGTCTGGCCAGATCGCCGTCAACAGAGCAGCACAGGGTCAGGCGGGGGGCCACCTCCAAGTCCTCGAGCGTGCGCCCCACACGTCCAGCCCCCTCGGCCAGCCAAGATCGGTATTGCGTGGCCAGACCCGCGGAGAGATAACGCCCCCCGACCAAGGCGATGTCGGCCACTTCTCCGGCCAAGCGCATCACTTGAGGGCTGCGCGTGCCGATGGAGATCGGTATCGGATGCGTTGGCGGACGGATCAGGCGCTCACCGCCCACTTCCCCGCCGTCCAACAACGTGCGGATCTCGGTCACGGCTCGGCGTAGCGCGGCAACCGGCTTCGGGTAGTCGATCCCCAATGGCTCCAAACCGGCCCCCACACCCAGCCCGCAGAACGCCCGACCGCCAGCAAGGTCGTCGAGCGTTGCGAGCGCTCCGGCCAACACGACTGGGTGACGTGTGTAGGGGTTGGTGACCATGGCCCCCACCGCGATGCGGCGGGTGGCCTGAGCGCAGAGCGCTTGGACCATGAACGAGTCGGGCCAGAACACCACATCGGAGATACCCAGCCTGGCGAAA
The DNA here is from genome assembly GCA_965198315.1 of Candidatus Aldehydirespiratoraceae bacterium. Classification (GTDB taxonomy): domain Bacteria; phylum Actinomycetota; class Acidimicrobiia; order Acidimicrobiales; family Aldehydirespiratoraceae; genus VXYK01. The sequence continues at coordinate 1,165,573 of OZ240616.1, forward strand.
CCGGCTTCTTCGGCGAGTTGAGCCAACCGCACCGCAGCCGCGGTGTCCATCCCTGGGCTGATCTCTGCTTCGAGGACGACGCTCATGATCGCTTGCCTAACCGATTTGATTACCGAACCGGAAATTCAAACAGCCAGGTTGTGAACCGGGCTTCGGTAGTCGTTGGTGACACTCAACTGATCTGCAGTCAACTTGAGACTGACAACGAGTTCGTTCGCGACCCCTGGCACGATGGCCTTGACCCTGCCGATAAGCGAACAGTCGTCAGCAGGGATCGTCCCTCCCCAACTCTGCTCAGAAACGATCGCCGAGCCGCCACCAGTGATATTGGCCCGCACCGTCGCCCGCACCTGCGCCTCGGCGATAGGAGCGCGCTCGTCAGACACAACATGCACAGCCAAGTTGACCTCCTCCCCCGGCGACAGCAGAGCGGGCAGAGGGTCTGCCACGACGATGACTGGGCGACAGGCATCGACAAGGGCCTGCCAGCCTGGCTTGGCCCGCCGCCGGCGGTCGAGAACACCGAAACCCCCCGCGCTGGTGGCATCAGCCAAGTAGAACAGTGAGAACCCACCGGTCGGGTGGTATTTCAACCGGCGCAACAATTCGATTGAGGTCTTGACGACTTCGGCTTGAGCGAGACCGGTGCGCGCAGCCCAGTCCGCGCCGTCACGTCCACGTTCAGGCGCTACCAGGTGCAACAGCGACTCGCTGCGGGCACCGATCGACGCCGCGATCTGCTCCCAGTCAAGCGAAGGCCACTTAGAGTCATGGGGATCGGAATCTTGGAGATGCGGGTTTTGGGGTTCAACAGTGGCGGCTCCAAATGCGGTTACGAACCTGGCCATCCGTGGGATCCGGGCCGCGGCGGCGGCGAGATCAGATGCTCTGCCGTGGTGCCAGCCGAACCAGAGATTGCTGGTAGTGCCGTCGAAGTCGGGAAAGGTCGGCGGCACCGCGGTGTGCGCCACCACCGGACGGGAACCATCGGTGCGAGTGAGCACTCGGCGCACCGAACGGTCCAGCACGGTGCGGTTCCATGAGGGCGTCTGCTGGCCCAACAAAGGAGGTGTCGGCGCAGGTGTGTCCGGCTTCTTGAACGGTTCGTCATGGGCGCACCAAACGGCCACCGATGGGTGGTGACCCAATAGATCAACCGCCTCTCGGGCCTGACGTGTTGCCTGGCCGCGAACGCCACGCGCCATCTGGCCTCTGAGAGGCAAGTCCTGCCACAGCAGCATGCCAATCTCGTCGGCGGTCTCGTATACCTCAGGACGGGCGATGTGGGTGATCACACGAATCATGTCGAGACCAGCACGTTTGGCTGCAAGCACGTCGTCGGCCACTTCCACGGCGCTGGCGTCGCCGGGACGAGCTGACGTCGGAAGCATGCCGATGCCCTTGACGAAGAGTCGTTCGCCATTGACACGCAGAACCCAGTTGCGCATACGCACCGAACGAAAACCGACACGGGTCTCATGTGAATCGGAGACCTCACCGTCGACGACCACCTCGCAGCGCAGGTCATGCAGAGGCTGGTTGCCCAGCGAGTGCGGCCACCACAAGTCCGGTTCGGGCACATCGACTCTCCACTCGACCCGATTCTCACCGGCTGCGGCGGGATGCTCCAGTTCGTGCTCTTGGCCGCAGACTGTGGTTCGCAACACGACCGGTCCAGCGACGGGGGAATCAAACACGCAGCGCATGGCGAGGGTTGCGCTGGTTTTGTCGGCGTCCAGGCATACCGTGCGGGAGAAGAGGATCGCCGTGGGGCCGGTTTCACGAATACGGACGGGCCGCCAGATGCCACCGGGGTTCTCTCCCGCGGTCCCCGAGAGTTCTGGGTCGGTGAGGGCGCCCATCAGGGATGTACGTGCAGCCGTGCCCTTGTGGGGAGCACATGTCACATCGACAGCCAGCAGGTGATCGGTGCGGTCCTCGAGGTGTCGGGTGATGTCGAAACCGTGTGAGATGAAGTAACCGTCGGTGGTGCCCACGTAGCGACCGTTGAGCCACACATCGCCTTGCTGACAGACACCGTCGAGCCACAGCCAACAGCGACGTTCAACCTCTGGTGCGTCAAGGCTGAAGCGGGTTCGATGCAGCACCGAGTGGGCCTCAGCAAACTCTGGACGGCTCGACCAATGGCCTGGAACTGTTATCTCTGACCAGGCACGATCATCGAGCTCTGGTTGATGAAACGTCCGACGCATCTCGTCGTTGGCGGTGGTGGCACGCCACAGGCCGGTCAGTTCCATCTTGTCGAGCGTACCGTTGCGCCTTCCGAGGGTCTGCTTGCGCGACTGTTTGTCTGGCTCACCGCCCGTGTATTGTCCCCGGCATGTCGAGACCAGAGACCATAGGGGCGCTTCGTAAGAGCGGGTGGGAGTCAATTCCTGTCCGTCAAGAACTACGGAACAACACCATCGAGCGCATACGCAGCGCCGAGCCGCTGTTCAACGAGGTGATCGGTTATGACAACACTGTCAACCCCCAGCTCGAAAATGCCTTGATCGCTGGTCATGACATCATCTTTTTAGGTGAACGGGGGCAGGCCAAGACCCGCATGATTCGCGATCTCACCAACCTGCTCGATGAATGGATGCCGATTGTTGCGGGTTCGGAAATCAACGATGACCCCTACAAGCCGATCTCCCGCTACGCCCGCGACCTGATCGCAGAGCACGGCGACGACACACCGATTTCATGGGTGCACCGCGATGATCGCTTGGGTGAGAAGCTGGCCACCCCAGACACTTCGATCGCTGATCTGATCGGCGAGGTCGACCCCATCCGGGTGGCGGAAGGCCGCTATCTCTCCGATGAACTCACAATCCACTACGGCCTGGTGCCGCGCACCAACCGTGGCATCTTCGCTATGAACGAACTGCCCGACCTGGCGGAGCGCATTCAAGTCGGTTTGCTCAACGTGTTGGAAGAACGTGACGTGCAGATCCGCGGTCACAAGGTAAGGCTGCCGCTCGATGTCGTGCTGGTGGCGTCAGCCAATCCAGAGGATTACACCAATCGGGGTCGGATCATCACCCCGCTCAAAGACCGTTTCGGCTCACAGATTCGCACCCATTATCCCCTCGATGTTGTCACTGAGATGGCGATTGTTGAACAGGAGGCCGATGTCGCCTTCGCCGATGGGATTGAGGTCTCGGTCCCGTCGTATATGAGTGAGATCGTGGCGACCCTTACTCACACGGCTCGAGCCAGCCAGCACATCTCGCAACGTTCGGGTGTGTCGGTTCGTCTGTCGATTGCCAACGAGGAAATCATGGTCGCCAACGCGGTGAGACGCACCCTGCGTGCAGGCGGCAGCCATGTCGTGCCGCGAATCGTCGATCTTGAAGCGCTCCCCGCGTCGACTTCGGGAAAAGTCGAGATGGAAACTCTCGATGAGGGACGCGATGGCGAGATCCTCAACAATCTGGTGCGCTCCGCGGTGCTCACGGTGTTCAAACAGCGAGTGCCGCCAGACACGCATCTCGCGGTGGTCGAGGCGTTTGAGGGCGACCTTGTCGTCGACACCGGTGAAGATGTCACCGACGAGGCGTACGCGGCGATGCTTGAACAGATTCCGGCTTTTATTCCTCCGGTACAGGCGCTGTTGTCTGACGAAGATCAAGCTGAATCGCCGGCTTTGGTGGCCAGCGCGACCGAGTTGATTCTCGAAGGTCTCCACCTCATGAAACGTCTCAACAAGGACGGAGGGGGCACCAAGTCCCAGTTCCGCGGACGCAACTGAGTACAGCGCTGTTGTCGTTGCGCTTACAGGGGCGTGAATCTATCATGGTCAGCTAGGCTACAAAAATGGCGCTTTCCCAGACTACTACGTTGCGAGTCCCCACCGAGTTGAGGGACGAGATATCCCGGTTGGCCAAACAGCGAGGCACAACGATGACCGAGGTCGTGGCCGCCGCGGTGCATCGGCTCGGTCGTGAACAGTGGTGGATGTTGGTTCGCGGCGCGCTCGACGGGTTGAGCGATGCCGAAGCGGCGTCGTATCAGGTCGAGAGCGGGAGACTGGACGCAGCAGCCGCGGACGGCCTCGATGACCGTTGAGGAGGGGTTGCACCGTGGCGACGTGTGGCTTGTTGATTTCGGAGCCGAACCGGAGGATCCCGAACAGGCTTTCCTGCGACCGGCGGTCATCGTGTCCGATGATCGGTTGCACCATCCGAACCTGAGGATGGTCGTCGTGGTCCGGGGAACATCCACCATTCATCGGATCCCATTGCATGTAGTGCTCCCGCCCGACGGCAACAATGGCCTGTCCACCGACACGGCGTTTCAGGTCGAGCAGGTGCGAGCTGTAGCCACCGGGCGCCTTGTCGAGAGGCTTGGACGACTCGATTCGCTGGGTTGCCACTCCATCGACGAGATACTGCGCAACGCACTCGGTCTCTAGGCCTCCCCGCCGGTCGCTGCCAACCTGCGAGGTTCGTCCCGCTCGCGTAGAAGGTCCAGCCCGCGCACGTTCCAAGACTCCGAGGTTCAGCTAGGGTGTTGCGGCGTGGGTTCTGCTGTGAGCGATGACGAAGCGCCTGCGGGGTTGGTACAGCGGGCCGATGGAATACTGGCTTGCTGGTGGGGTGAAGGACACGACGACTACGCGGCGTATCACGACCGGGAGTGGGGCGTGCCGGTCCTCGATGATGTGCGGCTGTACGAGAAGATGTGTCTGGAAGGCTTCCAGTCGGGTCTTTCGTGGTTGACGATTCTCCGCAAGCGGGAGAACTTCCGCGCGGCTTTCTGCGGCTTCGACTTCGAACACGTGGCGCGTTTCGGTACCGATGATGTGGAACGACTGCTCGGCGATGCCGGCATCGTTCGGCACCGGGGCAAGATCGAAGCGACGATCAACAACGCCCGCGCGGCCATCGGCACGGTGGAGGCGTACGGCTCGCTGGCCACGTTCTTCTGGAGCTTCGAGCCCGAACCTGCGGCCCGGCCGGCGCGGATAGATCATGCGGTGTTGGCAGACATGGCGACCACGGCCGAGTCGACGGCGATGAGCAGGGCGCTCAAGAAGCTGGGCTGGCGCTTTGTCGGACCCACAACCTGCTACGCCCTGATGCAGGCGGCAGGCATTGTCAACGATCATCTTGACGGCTGTCATCGCCGCCGGGAGATCGAAGAAATGCGGTCGCTAGTCGAGCGCGGCGACTCGGTTCAAGGGCACGACTTGGGACACAGCCGTGGGTAGGGGAGCGTTGGAGCGGAACCAGCGAAGGCTCAGCGATCCCTTGGGATGCCCAGCGGTGTCGAGCCAGTTGGGGACGCCGGGGTCCTGGTGTGCGACTACAACACGCACCGATCCGTCTTGGCGTCGCACCGCAGTCTCGTTGTTGATGACCGTCGGGCGGGTCAGCCAGTCGACGGTCTCTCCCCAGTGGGTGATCAGCACGACCCCCCAGTAGTCGGCGCCGGCCGAAGGGTCGAAGTCGATCACCAGTGCCTCGTCGGAACCCAGTTGCCAGTCGCCTGAGAAGTAACGCACGAATTCCCTCGGCTCGGACGTTGCGATGATCGGGCACACCGGGCGCGAGCACCATTTCTCCGGCGTCGGCCATGGCCTCACAGAATTCGCGCCAAGCGGCTACCGATGGATCTTTGTTGGTCACTTCACACCCCTGGGCTCGGCGGCAAATGTTTGGATCTGGTGATGGTGGGTCATTGCAGAGTCCGGTGGTCCCAAAAGCATGTGGGCGCGCAGGTTGCGGCGATGAAACAACCTCACTAACGCCTCGTCGTGGACTCTGGTGTCGGCGTTGGCGAGCACGAAGCGTTCGAGTTCGGCCTCACCTTCTCTCCAATCGGCGGGTTTGTGTCCGACGAGGCGGTGTATGTCGTCGAGGTTGGCTTGCTCGGTGGCGTCGCCGATCTCGTCGATGCGCGAGAGGTGACGCGCCAGCCGGAAAGCAGTGCGAATTCGGTGACGCTGCACCTCATCATCAATCTGTTGCGAGCGCAGCATGCCCACGAGGTGTTGATGGCCTGCGGACGCCTGGGAGCCTGCAGGCTCCGGCATCTCAACTTGAGGCAACTCGATCTCAAGCATCTCGGCGAGTGCCTCGGTGGCGAAGAGGTTGGTCTCGTAACACCATTGCAGGTTGGTCATGAGATCCGAGTTGGTGGGTGGTTCTTTGATAGCGGCACTGAACGCCAGTTGGTTGGTAAGCGTGAAGACGAAATGGTGGTGCTGGATGGCTTCAATATCGATTGGTTCGCCCCGCAACTCCTCGTAGCGGGCATACAGCGCAGCCATGTCGCCGTAGCCGACGATCGTGTCGCGCATCCTCCAAGCGGCGAGGTCCATCATGGGGTCGCCAATGTGCCCGAGTTCAAGGTCGAGCAGGGCCACGATCTTGCCGTCCGCATGATGAAACTGACCCGAGTCCCACACGACGGGGGCTTCACGTCCTTTGGAGTCGGGCGGGTTGCGGCGGAGCCAACCGAGACAGAACTCCAGAAAGGGATCTGGGTGCATCTTCTGGGATCTGTAGACCTCTTCGTAGCGGGCTAAGCCAACAATCCCTGACGCCGAAGGGTGGTGTGCTCGGGTGATTCCGGCGGCGGCGAACGGTTCTGGATCGAGCGCGTGGAGTCGGGCGAGATGGCCGAGGTAGTCGTCGACTGCTGCTGCTCGTTCGTCGTCGGGGGTATCACCGAAGTGTTCCTGGCCCCTCACCCGGTCCATTACGTAGGCATACGGGGTATCGATCATTCCGTGGACCGCGGCGACGGGAATGCCGCGCTCCTGCAGCAATGACTGGAAACGCATTTCGTGTTCGAGCGGGAAGATCAAGGCCATGTCGGACCGCTCAGCCCGTACGCACAGTTCCAGGGTCTTGCCATCACGCTCCAGGTCGGCAAACCACACCGGCCGCCAGCGAGGCTGCTGCTTGATGTCTACAACTCTGCCGCCCAGTTCACGCTCGAGCCATGCGGTTATCTGCCCAGTGTGTTCAGGCGCGGCAACATACATCGCTCAGACGCTACATGAGTCGCCTAGCGGGTGGTGAAGACGCCGGCGTCGAAGACCACTCGGTCGCCGACCCGGGTCTGGAACAGGGTCCGACCGTTCACATCCCACATGTGGACATCGAGACGCTCCCCGGGTATGACCGGAGACTTGAAGCGCCCACCCATCGATCCGAAGCGGCTGGTGTCACCTCCGCAGCGTCCTTGCAGCAATGCTCGACCGGTGAAACCGAAGGTGCAGAGTCCGTGCAGGATCGGCTTGTCAAAACCCGCCATTGCCGCGAAGGACGGATCGCTGTGAAGCGGGTTGCGATCGCCGTTGAGGCGATACAACAGGGCTTGATCGGTGCGGGTGTCGTAACCGACCACGGTGTCGGCATCGCGTTCGGGCAACGCCCAGTCGCTGGCCGGACCTCGATCACCGCCCCAGCCGCCCTCACCAGAGATGAACAACCCCGACCGGCTGGTCCACAGTGGCGTCCCGGAGGTGTCGGTAACGGTGGTTTCGAGGCGTACCAGAGCAGCTTTGCCCTTGTCGTAGATGGCTGCCACCTTGCCGGTGCCGATGGCCGAGCCTTCTGCCCCCAGGGTCTGGTGCAGCTCGATCTCCTGTTCACCATGCAGCAGTGCCGCGAGGTTGTAGTCACCGAATTTGGGCATCTTGCCGGCGCCCATGACCACGACCTGGGTGGGAAACGCGGTTTGTGGCGTGTCCTTGGTGTTCTCGGTGGTGAACTCCAACTCAAAGCCGGTCGGGTCGGTCATGCCCGCGCCGACCCCGAGGGCGTAGAGCAGGCTGTCGCTTGAAGACCAGGTGAGGCCTGCTGGTTCGCTGGTGTTGCCGACGGCTTCTGGGTCGATGGGCATTGCTGTTTCTCCTGTTGGGGGGATTATTCAATGGGCGCTTGAAGCGTTGCCATTGCAATGGTTGTTAGTCGGTTTTGGGTCCGCTGATCGACTCGAGCGTTGGTAGCTACCGATGTGATCATGCCGATAGTTGCTGTGACCAGCAGGTTGGCTTGTTCGCCGGTCAGCTCCGGCCGGACCGAAACCAGCACGGCAGTCCAGTCGTTGATCCAGGCTCGTAGTCGTTTCGACATGGGGGAGCGGCGCTGTGCCGAGAGGTGGCGGGCTTCGCTGGTCCACACTGCGATGAGCGCCGAACGACGCAAGGCGGTGCGTACGTAGGCGCTGACATAGCGCTCAAGCAACGGTTCATCGGCGGAAACTTGCGTGGCCTGGATTGCTTCGTGAACTTCGTCCGCAGCGAGGATCATGGCCTCAATCAGGATCTCTTCCTTGGATGAGAAATGGCGGTAAATGGCGGGTCCGCTCACATCAACCGCACTACCGATGTCATCGACGCTGGTTGTCGGATAGCCCCTTTCATGAAAGAGCTTTATCGCCGCCTCGAGTATCAGCGCCCTGCGGTTGGGAGGTCGACGGTTCGGTTCGTCGGCAGGCGTTGGCGATTCTTCTGTTTCAGCGACAGTTCCCTCACTCATTGTTAGCCAACGTTAACAAGATCACCACACGTAGCGAACAGGGAGCGGCGTCTAGGTGTCGGGGTAGTGAGACGGGTTAGGGTTTCGCCATGGTTCTCCGTCGGCGCCGTCGCCGCAATCGTCGCAAGCCACCGCACTTCCGCTACTCGGCATGGGACGGCACACAAAGCGGGTTCGATGTTGACGCGGATCGCCTCTTTGACGAGTTGGCAGACGACTTGCTGTATCACGGCGATGTCAACAATGCACTGCGCCGGATCATGCAGGGCGGAATGACGGATCGCGACGGACGCCACCTGAAAGGAATTCGCGAGATGCTTGATCGTCTCCGCGAAAGGCGCCGTGAAATCCTTGATCAGCACGACCTCGGTGGCGTCTTCGATGAGATTTCCGACGCGCTCAACGATGTGGTCGACACCGAGCGCAGAGCTTTGCAAGACATGGTTGACAACGCGAGCGAGTCGGGTGACGAAAGGCGTTCAGAGCTCGCCAGCGACTCGGCAACGATGAAGAACATGGAGCTAGACATGCTTCCGCCGGACCTCGCGGGCAAGGTCAAAGGCCTTCAGGGCTATGAGTTTGAAAGCCAGCGGGCGCAGCAACAATTCGAGGAACTCATGGACCGGTTGCGTGAACAACTCATGCAACAACAACTTGATCAGATGGCCGAGGGTGTCAACGACATGACCCCGCAGGACATGGCTCGCTTAAAGGACATGTTGGCCGAACTCAACCACATGCTCGAACAGCGGGCCAATGGCGAGGTTCCTGATTTCGATGGCTTCATGGAGCGCTACGGCGATTTCTTCCCGGAAAATCCGAGAACGCTCGACGAGTTGCTCGAAGTGATGGCACAGCGGATGGCCCAGGCTCAGCAGATGTTGAATTCGATGACGCCCGAACAACGAGCGCAGCTTCAGGCGCTGAGCGATCAGCTGATGGAGGACATGGATCTGCGCTGGCAGATGGACCAGCTCGCTGGCAACCTCCGTGAGCAATTCCCGCAAATGGGATGGAGCCAGTCTTACGACTTTGAGGGCCAAGACCCGCTCGATATGTCGTCAGCGATGGACATGATGGGTGAACTCGGCGACATCGATCAGCTCGACAATCTCTTGCGGGGAGCCAACAATCCTGGAGCTTTGGCCGAGGTCGACATCGACCGTGCTCGAGACCTACTCGGCGATGAATCAGCAGAGAGCCTCGAAAGGCTGGCGGAATTGGCCCGAATGTTGGAAGAGGCTGGTCTCATCGAAAATTCTGAGGGTCGCTACGAACTCACGCCTCGAGCCATACGCAAGATCGGCAACGGTGCCCTCGAAGAGATTTTCAAGCGCATGTCGGACGACATGATGGGTCAACATTCGCTGTCCGAGGCGGGCCTGGGTCACGAACGAGAGTACGAAACGAAGCCCTATGAATACGGCGACGCCTTCAATCTCGATATACCGCAGACGCTGCGCAACGCCATTTCTCGCACCGGTGGCGGTGTCCCGGTCCGCCTTCACCCCGACGACTTTGAGATCGAACGGACCGAACAGCAGGTCCGATCAGCAACGGTGTTGATGCTTGATGTGTCGATGTCAATGGCGATGCGGGACAATTTCTTGCCGGCCAAGAAGGTGACCATGGCACTGCACTCGCTGATCTCGGGTCAGTACCCTCGTGATTTTCTTGGCATGGTGTCTTTTTCGGAGGTGGCCCGAGAGTTCAATGCCACCACGTTGCCGCGGCTGTCGTGGGACTACGTGTACGGCACCAACATGCAGCACAGCTTTCAGCTGGCGCGCAAGATGCTGGCGCGACAGACGGGGACCAAGCAGATCATCATGATCACCGATGGCGAACCGACGGCACACATCACCAAGTCCGGTCAGCCGTACTTCAATTATCCGCCGTCACGTACAACGGTCGATTTGACGCTTGCTGAAGTGGTGAAGTGCACCCGCGAGGACATCCGTATCAATACCTTCGTGCTGGATGTCACTCCGTATTTGCGGGGTTTCGTATCTGAGATTTCTCGGTTGAACGGTGGCCGCGCCTTCTTTACGACCAACCAAGATCTCGGCAACTACGTGCTTCACGATTTCGTCGATAATCGACGCAGCATCGTCCGCTCAAGACGCTGAACGGCTGTTGTAAGCGCCTGTGATGGGGGCTAGACCCCTGATTTCTCGCGCGAATCGAAGAAATTCGACTGGAAATGTCGCACACGGGCTTTACAATTCGAAATCACAGTGTTGTAATTCCACTAGTGCGACTAGCGGACTGAATCTAACACAGGTTTATGCGCCACGGAGGGACCCATGGCCGTTATCGAGATAGAACGTGAAGAGATGGTCTGGCAGAACTATGCCAACTGTCTTGGTGTCGACCCCGACCTGTTTTTCCCTGAGCGCGGAGCCTCAACACGCGAGGCCAAAGAGGTGTGCCGTGGTTGCGTGGTGCAAGACGAATGCCTTGAATTCGCGCTCAGCAATGGCGAGAAGTTCGGTATCTGGGGCGGTAAGAGCGAACGTGAGCGTCGCCGAGTACGTCGCCAGCGAGCGCTGGCACGCGCCGCCGCTGCCGGACAGGCTTAGTTCAGCTTGCAAGGCGCGCTGGCCAGCTTGGAACGCGTTGGCCCGTTGGAAGAAAATGGCCAGGCTCGGGCGTATCCAAGCAGTCTCAGCTAAGCTGGCCTCATGTACGGTTTGATTTCCACCCCGTCCCCTTCTGAGTTGATCATCGTTCTCGTCATCGTCTTGATCGTGTTTGGTGGCGCCAAACTCCCGAAGCTGGCGCGCTCGCTTGGACAGGCACAAAAAGAGTTCAAGTCAGGGTTGACAGAGGGCGCAGACGACGAGGAGTCCACTCCCTCAAAGTGATCGCCTCGAAGTGATCGCGCGTAAAGCGGTCCTCTTGCTCCGATAAACTCAGGCCGCGCTGATTTGCGCGCACTGCTGTGAATACAGCACGGATCGAAGTTGTAGGAGCTGTGATGACCGATACCGCAGAAGCCGAATATGACGAGTCGCCAGTAGGCCAAGCGATGATCGTCTACCTCGGACCCACCGCTCCACACTGGGACATCCGCCCAGTATTTGGAGAACGCGAGCTGATGGACGGTTTCCGTGACCGAGTGAACGCCCGGTTGCTGCTGCTTCCGCCGCACGATCCGCAGTTCCGACGAAATCGCGAACGGGTCAACCGTGACGGAGAACGCGAGCGCATTGTCGTTGAATGGGACCTTGGTTACCCGGAAGACGATGCGGTGAGGGCGTGAGCCCACAGCAAGGTTCGAGGGAGCAGTAGATGGCGTCGATCGGCATTGATCTCGGAGGTACCAAGATCTTGGCGGTGCTCGCCAAGAATGGCGAGGTACTCGACAAACACAAGCTACCTACGCCGAGTAGGGAGGGGCCTGAGGCCATTCTCGATGCGATGATCGTTGCTGCCCGCGAAGTCGATCCCGATGGCATCGCTTCGGGGATAGGTGTAGGGGTACCCGGTCCGGTGGTACCGGGTAGCGGGGTGCTTCCGCTCGCCTGCAATCTCTTCGGCTGGACTTCCCCTGTTGATGTAGCTGGCGAACTGTCCGCTCGATTCGACCAACGACCGGTTTTCGTCGACAACGATTGCAACGTGGCGACACTCGCCGAACACCAGTTGGGGGCGGGCCGAGGTGTAGACAACCTTGTCGGCGTGTTCATGGGCACCGGTGTTGGAGCGGGGCTGATTCTCGACGGACGGTTGCGTCGAGGACCGCGTGGAATAGCAGGCGAAATCGGCCACACATTCGTCGATTTCTTGGCGGAGGACCGCGCAGAAGCAGACAATGAGTGCTTAGGGGAGCTTGAGGACTATGCCGGACGCTCTGCACTCGAGCGCCGCGCCCGAACTCTTGGTGCGCAAGGCGAGTCGTCGGCTCTGATTACGCTTGCCGGTGAGGGTCCCATGAAATCCAAACTTTGGAAACGCGCCCTTGACGAAGGCGATCAACTGGCGTTTCGTCTAATCGACCAAGCCGCCGAAGCACTGTCTGCAGCGTTGGCTTCAGTCATCAACTTGATCGATATTGAGCTGGTCGTACTCGGTGGTGGGATGGCCGAGAGACTTGGGTCGACGTTCCGAAATGATGTTGCCGCAAGGCTTGGGACACGTGTCTTCGCCGGGAGCGTGGCGCCGATCCGGGCTGCGTCCACTGGTGACTCCAGTGGAGCGTTGGGCGCGGCCCTACTCGTTGAGGAGGGTCAGATGTGAGTGTTCGGGTTGGTGGCTGGGACGTTAACGACACCGCTGTGCTGAACCGCGAGCTGAGTTGGCTGGCGTTCAACGGCAGGGTCCTGGAACTTGCCGCCGACTTGAGAGTTCCGCTCCTGGAGCGGGTTCGCTACTTGTCGATTTATGCTAGCAACCTCGACGAGTTTTTTCAAGTGCGGGTGTCTGGGCTTCATGATCAGATCGCCGCGGGAATCTCCACAGTAGGTCCCGACGGCCGCACTCCTCGCAAGCAGATTGAAGACATCCGTTCGGTGGTGCTTGAACTTGGTGCACGTCAGGAAAAGATCTTTGCCACTCAGATTCTGCCCGCTCTGAACGAGATGAATATCGAACTGCTTGAGTTCGATGATCTGACCAGCGACGAGCGAGACATGATCGCCGAGAGGTTTCGCAGCCGCATCTTCCCGATACTCACACCGTTGGCGGTCGATCCCGGTCACCCATTCCCTTACATCTCGGATCTGTCGCTCAATCTTGCTGTTGTTGTCCGCAACCCAGCGGATCGTGAGAAACGTTTCGCGCGTGTCAAAGTCCCAAACACTCTCGAGCGGTGGATTTCGCTTGGCCAAGGCCTTCGCTTTGTCTCGCTTGAATCGGTCCTCGCCGCGCACCTCGACCAGTTGTTCCCGGGAATGGACATTGTTGAATCGGCGCCGTTTCGTGTCACCCGCAACGCCGACCTGACTCTCGGAGAAGAAGCCGAAGACCTGCTCGCGGCAGTTGAGATCGAATTGCGGCGCCGCCGCTTCGGACGCGCTGTTCGCCTTGAAGTTGCGTCATCGATGTCGCAGCAAACCCTGGAATTGTTGATCCGGGAGCTTGATCTCGAACCGGTTGATGTCTACTCGAGTTCAGTTCCTTTGGACGCGACGTCGCTGAACGCCGTGGCCGACATCGACCTTGGCCGCCAGAAGTGGCAGCATTGGCGCGGGATCACCGAGCCGGGACTCAAGTCTGAGAACGAGCCGAGCAACTTGTTTGATGTGCTGGCCCTTCGAGATGTCCTGCTCCACCATCCGTATTCGTCGTTCAGCAGATCGGTGGTCCAGTTTGTTCGTCAAGCCAGCCGTGACAAATCGGTCCTCGCCATCAAACTCACGCTCTATCGCACATCCGGCGACAGCCCGATCATCGATGCGCTGATTGATGCGGCCGAGCGCGGCAAACAGGTGGCGGTGTTGATCGAAGTCAAAGCGAGATTCGACGAAGAGGCCAATATCGGTTGGGCTCGGCGACTCGAACAAGCGGGGGTGCATGTGGCTTACGGCATCGTGGGCCTCAAGATTCACTCGAAAATCGCCATGGTTGTGCGCGAAGAGACCGACGGCATCCGTCGCTACTGCCACATTGGCACCGGCAACTACAACCACCGCACCGCTCGTCTCTATGAAGATTTTGGTGTGTTGACAGCCGATCCTGTGGTGGGTGATGACTTAGCTGATCTGTTCAATTACCTCACCGGCTACAGCCGAGCTCGCGACTATGAGCGCATTTTGGTGGCTCCCGAGATGCTGCGCTCACGCCTCTACGAGTTGATCGACGCTGAAATCGCCAGCGACCAAGGCCGGATGATTCTCAAGATGAACAGCCTTGTCGACACCGAGATGGTCGAAAAGCTCTACGAAGCTTCCAACGCTGGAGTTGAAATTGATTTGATTGTGCGGGGCGTTTGCTGTTTGCGTCCGGGTCTGGCGGGCTTGTCGGAGAACATTCGCGTGCGCTCGATAGTGGGTCGGTACCTCGAGCACTCGCGGATCTTTCACTTCGCCAATGGGGGAGGTGCTAATGGGGGAGGTGCTAATGGTGGAGGTGCTAACGGCGGTGGCAAACCGCAGAGCCGTACCTACATCGGCAGCGCCGATCTCATGCGTCGGAACCTTGATCGACGGGTCGAAGTGCTCCTCGAAATGAGCAATCCGGATCTAGAGAATCGGCTCCTTGAGGTGCTGGACGCGAACCTGGCGGATGATTGTCTGTCGTGGACACTTGATGGGTCCGGTGTCTGGACACGCCAGAACGGTACTGTCGGTGTTGATGTCCACGAAACGCTCCAAGAGCTTGCGAGGGTCCGGGCCCGTGGGTGATCTCTACGACCGGCTTTCGCGCAAGTTCCCCAAAATCGAGGTATGGGCAGCTGGAGGTGTGGTGCTTCGCGATCACCGTGGCATCACAGAGGTTCTGTTGATCCATCGGCCCGTTCACTGCGACTGGTCGTTTCCCAAGGGCAAACTCGACCCGGGTGAGACTCTGGGCAAGGCCGCCTGGCGCGAAGTACACGAGGAGACGGGATTCAAGTGTAAGCGCCTTGAGCGCTTGCCACTGATTCGGTATCGAGACGCTCGTGGCCGTCGCAAAGCAGTCGTGTATTGGACCATGCAGGTGCTCGACGGGCAATTCGAGCCGAATTCTGAGGTGGATGCCATGGGTTGGTTCGATTTGGTGTCAGCACAGCGGGTTTTGACATACGAACACGATGTTTTGCTGCTTGATTCCGTGACAGGGGTCGTTCCTTCGCTCAGAATGCTTGCGTGAACACTGACGACAAGCGACCGTTTGCTCCCTTTGGTTCAAGGTCGCGCGAGTCGAGGTCGCGCGGTGCTGAAAAAGCGATAGTCACGCCGTTCATGCGGTTGGCGCGTTTGCATGCGATGAGCGCCGCTGCTGACGGGGCTATCGCGGCTGCTCTAGCAGGTTCAATCTTCTTCGCTATCAGTCCAGAAGAGTCACGGGGACGAGTGGCGTTGGCGTTGTTGTTGACGATGGCTCCGTTTGCTGTAGTTACGCCTCTGATCGGTCCAGCCATCGACCGCATACATGGCGGTCGTCGCATGATGATCATTGTCACGACGATAGGTCGGGCGTTGCTCGCACTGTTGATGATCCAGCATGTCGGCACGCTGCTGTTGTTTCCAGAGATTTTTGGCGTCCTTGTGCTGCAGAAGAGTTATTCGGTTGCCAAGAGTGCAGTTGTTCCCCGTTTGGTGACCTCTGATGAAGATCTGGTTGGAGCCAACAGTCGATTGGCGCTGATCAGCGCAATATCGGGTCCGATGGGTGCCGGTTTGGCGGGACTCTTCAGCATTTTTGGTGGCCCGGCTGCATCTGCAGCGGTGGGTCTCGTGGGTTTTGTGCTGGCCACGTTGCTGGCCCTGGGAATCCCGTCGATTGTCGTTGCCGCGGTCCCGCCTGAGCAGTTGGAACGGGCGGAACTCAGGGACAGAAAGATCCTTCTAGCTGCGACTTCGATGATGATCGTTAGAGGCATTGTCGGGTTTGTGACGATGCTTTTGATGTTCGAATTGAGGGGTGGCAAGGATGGTCTTGATGTGAGTACAGAAGGCGCCGCGTTGGGTGGTGCCACGGCGACGGTGCGAGACATTGACATAACCGGCGATCCCCGAGCGCCCGTGTGGCATTTCGGGATTGTGGGGTTGTTTGCTGTGCTTGGGACTCTCGGTGGTGTGCGTTTCGCTCCAACGTTGCGTCGGCGTTTGACTGAAGAACAAATCCTGCTTGGGGCGATTACTGTGCTTGTGGCTGGAGCGGGTTTTGCTGCGCTGTCCGGGGGCCTGTTCGGCACGGTCATCTTTGCGTGCACGGTCACGGCTGCGGCCGGCACCGGAAAGCTTGCTTTTGATGCGTTGGTCCAACGGGACGCGCCGGTCGCCAACTATGGGCGTTCCTTCGCTCGATTTGAAGCGCGCTTTCAGCTTGCGTTCGCGACAGGGGCCATGGTGCCGGTGGTCATTCGGTTGAGCGTTCCTGTTGGAGCGGGTTTGGTTGGTGCGGTAGGCGGAGTTGCCTTGCTGGTCTATGTGTTCGGCAATCCCGGACGCCTGTTCAAACTTCGACGGGCCTCAACAAAAAAGCGTCCATCCGCTGACCGGAAAGCCGGGCGAGCTGACAGTGACGTGGAGTTTGACGAGGAGATCCGTGCATCTCAACCAGCGCCTCCAGCAGGGACAAGCGACTATGCCAGACCGAAGACATGGGACGAGAACACGCCTTATGTTTCGTCGATAGATGGTGTCGAAGTTGACCCAATTCCGTCCGACGGTTCGCCCGGTGAGCAAAACGAACTAGACGACACACCGCCCCGTTAGCCCGACAGGGTTCGTTAGCTGGACGGCAGATCGATCCTGGCCAACCACAATCCCGGCGCATCAACTTCCGATGGCGTGGGGAGATGGGTGGGGTCGTCGAAGAGACGGTTGAGTCCGGTAGTCCCGGCCCGCTCAATGACGCCCTCGACGAATGCTGTGCCGCGATCGTATTGGTTCTGATCAAGTTCCAGGCCGAGGATGCGCTCAACCAGCCGGTCAGAAGCGTCGGCTTGAGTCCTGCGTCGGCGGAGTGCTTCGGTGACCATGTCGTAAGACCCGATGATGCTCCCCCCAGTCTGATCCATCACATAGTCGACGTATCCGGTGATGGCCGCGACCAGCGCGGTGATCTCAGGTTCGAGCGCCGCTTGCGCTGGGGAACGGACCGCGCCGAAAATCATCTCGGGATCGCTGAGCGTCTTGTTCAACTCTGCGAAAGCCTCTGGACCTGCGCTCAGGTCGAAGTTGCCGAGGCGGTCGCTCAGCGCCTCGGGATCGCGCTCAAAAGCACTGGCATGGCGTTGCAGCAAATCACTCAAGCGCTCGTTCACATGGGGAACTCCCAGCACAGCCCGGTGAGCTGTCTCGTGGAGGCACACCCAGAGCCGGAGATCGTCGGGGTCGAGAGACCATTCCTGCCCGAATCGGTCAACGTTTGGAAGCAGAATCAGTAACGGAGCGTTCGTTGGGCGCGGGAGCGGTAGTTGAAAGCCTCCGAAAGCAATCCGCGCCAGTTCACCAACCATCGAACCGGTCGTCATAGTAAGCAACATCGATTCGAGCATCTGAGAAAGTCCCGCCATCATCTGGCGCATCGGGTCGTTTTCAGAGAGGTCGTCGGGTGTTGGCAAACCTGTCGATATCGATGAGGCGATTGCTCCCAGCAATGGTCGATAGTGCTCGATCGTGCTGTCGACCCACTGCGTGCGGTTGACGACGTCAACTCTCAAGGCTGCGCCGCGAGCCACCACTAGTTGTGTCTCCGACTGGACCTGCAACTCAGCTACGCGCACCAACTCCTCGATCGTGATCCGATCGCGGGGATCGATATTGGGTTCGGACTCTCCACCGGTGGCGATTGTGCGGGCGAGATCACGCGCTGAGTTGGGTGAAGAGCCGCTTGCACCGGACAGCATCTTCATGATCTCACCAAGAAACGCGCCGAGCGATTCGCCGTCAGGTGGCAGATCGTCGCTCATGCGGGCATCGTAGATGCGTGACGGTGTTGATCCTCCCTTATTGGTGTGGCTGCTGATGAACAAAATCGTTGTCACGGGCGCGGCTGGAGACGTTGGGGCGCGGGTCGTAGCGAAACTAACCAGCGCGCAGCCGCGCTTTGACGTGCTGGCGGTTGACCAAACGGCACTGCCCTCGCTGCCACCGGGAGTCGAGACCAAGCGGGTTGATCTGGAGTTCGCAGACCTCAGATCCTTATTTTGTGATGCCGATACGGTCGTGCATCTAAGTTCTCGGGGTACTCCGGGTAAAACAGATCCGAAATCTGATGAGTTGGACTTGCTGATAGCCGAGCGGATCCTGGACGCAGCCGCGGATTGCCGGGTCGGTCAGCTCGTGCTTCTGTCAACGGCGCTGGTCTATGGCGCTCGTACCGCCAACCCGATTCCTTTGACCGAGGACGCTCCAGTACGCCCCAACTCCGACTTCTCGTGGGCTGTAGCGCGAGCGGAGATCGAAAAGATGACAGCTGAATGGAAGACAGCTCATCGGTGCACAGCGGTTTCGGTTCTGCGTCCAACAGCAATCGTTACCGACGACGATTTGGGGCAATTGGCCCGGGTGCTTCATAGTGCTCGACTTGGAGTTGCTGCCGATGGCGACCCACCCGTGCAGTACCTCCACATTGATGACCTGGTCAGTGCGGTAATAGCCGCGGTTGTGTGTCGTGCTGACGGCCCGTTGAATGTTGCACCCGATGGTTGGATTCCACCTGACTCGCTCCGTGATCTCGAAGGACCCAAACCGAGACTGCGTGTCCCGTTGTGGATGGCTCGAGGTCTTGCCGCTGTCCGGTGGCAGGCGGGACTGGCTCCTATTCCGCCAGGTGTCGTGCCCTACACGTCGCATTCTTGGGTGATCGCCAGTGATCGCCTTCGAGCGCTCGGTTGGGAGCCGGCCTACTCAAATGAGGAAGCATGGGTTGTTTCGCACAATCCGGGTCCACTCGATTGGGTCCCGGCGCGTCGACGTCAAGAGTTGGCCTTGGCGGTCGCGGCGTTGGGAGTACTGGGAGGACTCGGGGTTTTGGTGTGGTTGTTGCGGCGGGTAAGCAGAGCCCGCCGCGCCGGATCGTGACGGACCCAGGGTTGGAGCCGTACCATTACAGAATGCCGGCTCATGGAATGCTCGCTCCGCCAACCGACTCCGCTACTTGGCTGGGGTTGACCGACCAAACGCTTCCGGTGGGTCGAGCCGTCGATTGGGCGGTACTTCCCAGTTGCGGTGCAGTTGTCTTGTTCAGTGGAACAGCTAGAGATCACGCTGAGGGGCGAGAATGCGTTGAACGGCTCGAATACGAAGCTTATGATCGCTATGTTGTTCCGAAACTAGAAGAGATAGCTGGGCAAATGCGTCAGCGATGGTCCGCTCTGGGGAGGATTGTGCTCTTGCATCGAGTGGGCGTGGTGAAGCTGGGTGAGTCGTCGGTTGTGGTGGTGGCCTCGTCCCCTCACCGACCCGAGGCGTTTGCTGCGGCCCGCTATGGAATCGACGCCCTCAAAGCAACCGTGCCGATTTGGAAGAGGGAGATTTGGGCTGACGGTGAGTCTTGGGGACTTGAAGCGCAACATTTGACAAAGCTCGACTCATGAGTAGCGCAGTCGGTTTTCTCGTGGTGGCTCTTGCGATCGCGATCCTAGGTTCACTGATTCTGTGGTTGTGGCATCGTGCCAGGACGACGGCCCCGCCTACTTTCGGGGAGCATTTGAGAGCGCTCGCTCCGCGTAATAGCTCAGCAACGGTTGAACAACCAACCGGGATCGTCCCATTTGATCCCGATTCTGGCGAGGAGTTGAGTTCTGGCACGTGACTTAGCGATCGACTTGGGCACCGCGAACACGCTGGTGTACGCCCGAGGGGAGGGCATCGTCTTGAACGAGCCGTCTGTGATCGCGGTGAATAGTCGCACCAAGAAGGTGCTCGCTACTGGCCGCGAGGCGTGGCAGATGATCGGGCGGACACCGAGCCATATCGTGGCGGTACGCCCTCTTCGTCAAGGCGCGATCACCGATTTCGATGTTACGCAGCGGATGATCCGTCTTCTCTTGCAGCGCGTGGGGGTAAGCCGCCTCAATCGCCCCCGCGTGGTGATTTGCGTGCCTTCTGCGATCACCGCTGTCGAACGACGGGCCGTAACCGATGCTGCCAGAGGAGCGGGAGCCGCTGATGCGCAACTCATTGAACAACCGGTCGCGGCTGCAATCGGTGCCGACCTTCCGATCAATGAACCGATTGGCAACATGGTCGTTGACATCGGTGGTGGAACCACAGAAACTGCCCTGCTGTCTCTTGGCGGAGTAGTTGCGCTTGAAGCGGTGCGGGTTGGCTCGTTCGACATCGACAGCGCGGTGCAGGCATATGTCCGCCGCCAGTATGGAATTGCGATCGGAGAGCGTACCGCGGAAGACATCAAGATTGTCTTGGGTTCGGCTGCTCCAACCGAAAACGAAGTCAACGCGGAGGTGCGCGGTCGCGAAATGATGAGCGGGTTGCCGAAGACCATCGTTTTGACGCCAATGGAGATCCGCAGGGCGATAGAGGAGCCGGTCGCGGCGATGGTCGATTCGGTGCTCTCCTGTCTTGCTCAGGCACCGCCTGAGCTCGCTCAGGACCTCATTGTGCAGGGTATTCACCTGGTGGGTGGCGGTGGAATGTTGAGGGGCATGGATCAGAGGCTGTCGCGCGAGACGAATGTTCGGGTGCAGTTGGTGCATTCCCCGCTTGAAGCCGTCGCCTTTGGCGCGGGTCGGGTGATTGAGCACTACGAGTCGGTTCAGGTGATGTTCATGAAGGCTGGCAGCGCTGACGGGCGAGATCGCTGAGGACATCGGTCCTCTTTCGTCGTTCCTCTTTCGTCAGTCCTCTTCGACGGGTCCCAGCAGTTCTTCGACTGCGTCGCGGACTTGGCGGTCGCGGTCTTTTCGTGCTCGTTGGTAGACATCTGCGACTTCGGGACCTTCAAACGCGGCCAGCGCGATGACGGCCCTGCGTCGAACCGCCACTTTGTCCTGGGTCGCATCAAGGATCGCGGGCAGGCCTCGATCATCTCCGATAGCGCCGAGCGCGGCAACGGCGCTCTCCCGAGCAAGCGGATCGTGGTGATTGCGAGCGACTTGCGACAGCTGATGGATAATCGTTTCGCTGGCTGTCTCACGTTCCCCGAGCGCCCACGCGGCGGTTTCCACAACCGTCGAATCTCCGTCGTTCAGTAGGTGCACAAGCATTGGTTGTGCATGGTTGGCTGCTATTTCGATCGCCGCAATGCGAACCGTTGGTTCGGTGTCGTTGAGGGCCGTAGTGAGCTGCTCTTCGGTCGTGACTTCGAGCCTCGCGAGAGAGCGGAGCGCGGCGATACGTACCTTCGGGTCGGGATCGATTTGAGCTGCCTCGGCGGTGCCGATGTCGCCGCGATATCCGGCCAACGCCGCAGTTTGTCGTCGTTGCGCAGCGTTGGACCCACCCATGATGGTCAGGAGATCGCGTTCTCCAACAATAACGCGAGCCCAACAACGATGACGCCAATCACAACGGCCACAGCGATACCCAAACCTACGACGATCGCGGCTAGCACTATCAGCGAACGCAGACGTTGCCAGAGTCGAACATATGCCTTGGGTCCGACAACGGGACGTTCCACCGTTCGCCGCAAGATTCCCACGGCTCGCAGTGAGCTCACGATCAGGTCGGATGGCTGGTTGTGACGGGGTCCTGACTGTTCATCACCACGGTCTGAAGTGGCCAACCAGACGGCGAGCCGGATGGATTCCAGTTGGGTCGGGCGCTGCGCACTGTCATAGTTGGTTGTGGCTTTGGCAGGCTGAAGTCTCAATTGTGGTCGCGCAGCGCGGCCAACAAGATCTACCGTCGCTAGGACGAACACAAACACGATGAATGAGGTGAGCACGTCCGTTCCAATGCTACAGGACGACCTGGAAGGCTCGACGCCGGGTCACGATGTGGCGGTGCCTGCACGCCGGCAACGGCGCCGCTCCTGGTTGAAACGGGGTTTGTGGGGATTGCTGACGGCGATCGTGCTCTTTGGAGCGTCTTTGGTCGTTTCGGCTCAAACACTGGGGCGGGTCATTCCGGGCCAGGCGCTCGTTGACAGGGGAGCGGCAGTTACGAGGCCCGGGTCGGCACGACCCGTCAGCGACCGAGTGGAGATCGCGGGGCACCGTGTGTTCCGGCCCGAAGGCGAGTTTCTTTTAACCACCGTTGCGGTTGATTTGGATGTTTCGGTGTTCGAGTGGATTGAGTCTGAGATCAATGACGACTTTGAGTTGCAACCGTTGGAACACATTCTGGGCGACCGAACTCCGCAAGAGAATCGGACCCGCAACCTCGAAATGATGAGCCGCTCCAAAGACGATGCGATTATTGCTGCTTTGGAGCATCTAGGGGTGCCAGTCAACGAAACCGGCGTGGGGTTCAACGTCATTGTCAGTGGTGGCCCGGTTGATGGCCTGCTGACGGTCGGTGATGTCATCGTTGCGGTTGATGGTGTCGAGATTGATTCGCTGCAATCACTGCGTGATGAACTGACCAACAAGATTCCCGGGGAGACCGGCATTGTGACCGTGGAGAACAGCGACACGGTTGAAATACGAGATGTCTCGATTGTCTGGGGTGAACACCCCGAGGGGTTCGAGGGCGCTTATATAGGTATTGGCGAGATTGTCCCGCGGATTGAAGATCTGTCGATGGCGATTGATGTGAGTATTGACACTGGTTCAACCGGTGGACCGTCAGCCGGACTCGCTTTCACGCTTGCCATCATCGACTCGTTGACCGAGGGTGAACTCACCGGGAACCAGCGAATCGCGGTCACGGGCCAGATCTTTGTGGGAGGTGCAGTTGGCAATGTTGGGGGTGTTGGTCAAAAAGCTGTGGCGGCACGCTCCGCTGGGGCAGTTGCCTTCATTGTCCCCGAAGGCTTGCTTGAAGATGCACAAGCCCAAGCTGGTGATATGAGAGTCTTCGGGGTGTCGACTCTTGACGAGGCGATAGAGGCACTTGCCGAACTGGGCGGCGACACCAACGACCTCCACCTTGACTTGTAGAAATGGCTCACTAAGAACCGGGTTGGTTGAGAACTGATCGTTGGGGTATTCCCCATTGGTGCTAGCCCGGCTCCTACGATATTGGGCGTGACCGAGACGCCGGACGCCGAGCCTGAGAGCGCGCCCCTGACCAGCGATTCGCTCAGCGATGAGGCGATCGACCCGGGTGACCTTGAGTTGAGGTCTTTTTCGATCACGAGGCGGGGGTTCGACCCCACCGAGGTGCGTTCCCAGCTTCAAGCAGCGGCATCAGAGATCCGTCGACTACAACGTCTCGGCAACGAATTGAGTGGGAGGCTGACCGAATCCCAACAGGCCGGTCGGGGCGATACGGATGCACGACGGGCCACCGAGATGCTCGGAGTCGAAGTGAGCAGCGTGCTTGAGGCAGCTCACAACGCAGCAGCAAGTCGGATTGAGAGAGCTGAAAGCGAAGCTGAGGCGATGAGCCACGAGGCGCGTTCTGCTGTTGAATCTGTGCTTGCAGACGCCACCGCCCAATCCACTGAGCTAGTAGCGTCGGCGCGGCTTGAAGCTGAGGAAATCGTTGAAGAAAGTCGCAATCATGGCCGTGAGATGGTCAATGAGGCCCAGATGGTAAGAGAGCGCATGTTGCGCGATCTTGCCCGAAAGCGACAGACCGGCCGTACCCAGATCGAGCAACTTCGAGCCGGGCGGGATCGGCTACTCGATGCTTTGACCACGGTTCAAACCAGTCTCGATACAGCTATCGAAGATTTGGTGACTTCTGTGCCAGAGGCCCGCACGGCCGCGAATCGCGCCGGCCTGCGGATTTCTTCAGAACCTACGCCCACTGCCGATGATCTTGAGGCTGAAATCGAAGCGGGCAGGTTGGTGGGGCATCCATTGGTCGCCGATTCCCCGCTCCCCGGGCCGATCAGTGACACCTTCACGACCGGTGAAATGGAGGCTCTGGACCATCTAGATGCTCTCAGTGTCAACACCGAGGAATCCGAGGCTGAGGAATCCGGGGCTGACGAATCCGCTGAGTTGTCACAACCCGAAGCGGAACCCGACCCGCAACCCGAACATGAACCCCGCTCAGAAGTCGAAGCAGAGGCCGAAGCCGAAATAGAAGCAGAAGTCGAAGCAGAGGTCGAAGCAGAGGCCGAATCCGAATCTGTTTCCGAGACCGATAGCGACGAGCTTCCCCGAAACGCCAGAGACATTTTTTCCCGTCTACGCTCTTCGCGAGCAGCAACCGAGTCGGAGTCTGCCCCCGAGCAGGTCGCAGAGCCTCCCCAGAGTTCGAAGTCCGAGGCCGCCGGAGATCCTGAGCCCAGCGCCGACGCAATGGCTGATTCAAACGGTGCCGTTCGCAAACGCGCGGCCGACGCGGCGGCAAAAGCCATGAAGAAGGTCCTGGTTGAAGAGCAGGGTTCGTTGCTTGACGGAATCCGGTGCAGCGGAGCGGCTGCAATGACTAGTTTCGACGAAGAAGCAAGCCACAATGCTTCATACGATGAAGCCGCTATTCCAGCCCTCCGAGAACAGTGCGTCTCGCTTGGAGGCCCTACGGAACTCGACCTGACACCGGCGCTGGCCAACATTCATGTGATCGCACTTGAGCCTGTACGACGACGGCTGGCGGACATCGCTGAGCAGTTCGACGGCGAAGAAGAACTCTCCGACGCGG
The DNA here is from genome assembly GCA_965198315.1 of Candidatus Aldehydirespiratoraceae bacterium. Classification (GTDB taxonomy): domain Bacteria; phylum Actinomycetota; class Acidimicrobiia; order Acidimicrobiales; family Aldehydirespiratoraceae; genus VXYK01. Next base: position 1,190,390 of record OZ240616.1, read on the forward strand.
TTCGAGCGCTGTATCGCGAGGCCCGTTCTCGGCACCTGAATGATGCCGCCTCCGCGGCCTCGGTCGCAGTCGATGGCCTCGTCAAGATCGACAAGGCCCACCAGGACAAGGCTGATCGAACCGTGCGCTGGGTGGTGAACGTTGACGGTTCCTGCGGTGCGGATTGTGCAGACAATGCCTTGGCCGGCGAGGTGGTCGCCGGCGACAAGTTTCCGACCGGTGACCGATTTCCGCCGGCACATCCCATGTGCACCTGCCAACTCGAGGTCTAGGAACTGATCGGGTAGGCCGTCGGCTGATTGGGTCACTGGTTCGGTAGCTGGTTCATCAGCTGAATTACTGTCTGATTCAACTGATCAGGTTCGGCTCAGGTTTCGGGACGCTAGCCTCAGGTCCGATGGCTGACGTTGAGGACATAATTAACCCAAGGGCTGGACGGTTTCGTCGCAAAGGACGGTTTATCGCCCTAGGAGTCGTGTTTGCTTTGCTGTTCGGGCTCTTGTCGCTGCGCGGAGTCGCCAGTTTCTACACCGATTACCTGTGGTTCGATGCGCTCAACCGTGCCTCAGTCTGGCGCCAGGTGCTTGCTGCCAAGGTCATTCTGACGCTGATATTCGGCGCGGTCTTCTTCGCGCTGATGTGGCTGAACCTCTTCATCTCCGATCGCAGCGCGCCCACGCACAGACCTCCGGGGCCTGAAGAGGAGTTGATCTCCCGGTACCACGCCGCGGTCGGGGGGCGTTACTTCTTGTTGCGCACGGCCCTTTCGTTCTTCTTTGCGCTGCTCGCCGCGGCGGGAGTGCCGAGCCAGTGGGAAGAATGGCTGCTTTTTGTAAACCGCAAGGAGTTCGGGATTTCCGATCCTCAGTTCGGTGCCGACATCGGATTTTATGTCTTCCAACTCCCGTTCTTGAGCTATGTGGTCGGCTGGGCCTTCGCGGCTTTCGTGATCATGTTGATCGTCACCGCGATCTCGCATTACCTGAACGGATCGGTTCGTATCAGTGTGATCGGCGGCGAACGAGCCAAACCGATCGTGAAAGTGCATCTCTCAGCGATTTTGGCGGTCCTGGCCGTCATCAAAGCACTGGACTACTGGCTGGCCCGATATGAGTTGACGACATCTACTCGCGGTGTCCTCGATGGAGCGTTCTACACCGATGTCAATGCGCAGGTTCCAGCGTTGTACTTGCTGATTGCTATCTCGTTGTGTGCAGTCGTCTTGTTGGTTGTCAACTTGTGGCGACGGGGCTGGACTCTTCCGGTACTTGCTGTTGGGCTCTGGGCGTTTGTGGCGATTGTGGTGGGTGGTATCTACCCGGCGTTTGTGCAGAGGTTTCAGGTTGACCCCAACGAGACCGTCCGCGAAGCAGATTTTGCCGCTCGCAACATCGAAGCCACCCGCAATGCTTTCGGCCTTGAGGACATGGCCGTCAACCCGTTTGACTATTCCGAGGCTCTTACCGCAGATCAGATCCGCGCCAACGCGGTGACGGTCCAGAACGCCCGAGTGCTTGATCCGGTCACGGTTCATCCCACCTTTGAGCGCTTCCAGGCTGAACGCGGCTTCTATCGCTTCCTAGGTGAAGATGCGGTGCCAGGGAGCGGTGCAATTGAGCCGACGCTCGACACCGACCGCTACATAGTCGACGGTGAATTACGCCAGGTGATCTTGGGTGCGCGCGAGTTGGCGGGAGAAGACACGGCCAACTGGGAGCGCCGACATGTCCGTGTAACCCACGGATACGGCTTGGCGATGGCAAGCGCCAACGCAACAACCGACGAGGGTCGGCCAGATTTCTTGGTGTCCACGATCACCAACGATGTTGACGACTCCATCGAACTGGATTTTGGGGTTCCGCAGATCTATCACGGTGAGGACATGGGCGGGTACTCCCTGGTAGGTACAACGGTTGATGAGGTCGATTTTGTCGCCAACGACGGTGGCGATGTGCTCGGAAACTATGAAGGTTCGGCGGGTGTCAATCTGGGTGGGATTGTTCGTCAGCTGGCGTTTTCGTTGCGCTTCGGTCAGATCGAGCCGCTGATATCCAACTTCATTGACAGCGACACCCGAGTGATCTACGTGCGTGACGTGCGTGACCGGGTAGAGAAGCTTGCACCCTTCTTGGAGTACGACAGCGATGTATACCCGGTGATTATCAACGACCGCATCCACTACGTGATCGACGCTTACACCACAACCGACAGATACCCGTACTCGCAACGTTCCGAGAACGACAGGCTCCTGAGGGGTGGCTTGGCTGGTCCGCGGTTCAACTATGTGCGCAACTCGGTCAAGGCGGTGGTTGACTCGTACGACGGTGATGTGGCGTTTTACGTGATGCCGATCGAGGATCCGATCATTGAGGCTTGGCGATCGGCCTTCCCGAGCTTGTTCAGCGACTTCTCGGAAATGCCCGATGAGTTGAAGGAACATCTGCGGTACCCGCAAGACCTGTTCCGGGTTCAGACCAACATGTACTCAACTTACCAGATCGAGAATCCTGTGAGTTTGCTCGTCGGTACCGAACTCTGGGCGGTGGCTCAGGATCCGGGCCGCTCGGTTGAGGCTGGTGGGACGGTAGAGTCCTCAACTGACGAGCAGGGGATCATCAGCTTTCGTGAACAGCGGGTCAGTCCCTACTACACATTGTTGCAGTTGCCGGGCGAGGAGGATCCGTCCTTCGTCACACTCCGATCGTTCGTTCCGTTCGACGAAAACGATGACCGCAAAGAACTCGAAGCTTTCATGGTGGGAGAGACGCGCCCCGACGGATCTTCTCGTCTTGTCACCTACGAACTGACCAGTTCAACCGCGCCGGGTCCGGTTTTGGTGGCTTCAGGTATTGCTCAGACTCAGGAGATCACGACCCAGCTCACTTTGTTGGATCAGGCTGGTTCACAAGTTGATTTCAGCGATCTCGTAATGTTGCCGATCGACAACTCGATTCTGTGGGTGCGTTCGTTGTACGTGTCGGCGGAAGGCACGAGTGTGCCGAACCTGGAGTTTGTGATCGCCGCGATCGTTGGTGAGACCCAGCAGATCGGCATTGGCCGCAATCTCAACGAGGCCTTGCAACAGCTGTTCCCAGGGGAGGACTTCTCCGATGTCGTCGGTGTGGCTCTGGGCGACGTGAACGGCGCAGATGTCCCAGACAGCGATAGTGCTGAGGACGGGCCACAGACATCGGATCCCGACGACACCCCAGCCCCGGATGACACGCCTGCTCCCGACGACACGCCTTCTCCCGGTGATGAACTCCCCGACAACCTCGTGGACTTGCTCACCGAGTTGGATCGTCAGTTCCGCTTGTCACAGGAGGCGTTGGCCGCCGATCCTCCGCAACGCAGCGCCTGGGCCGCAGCCCAAGACCGCATCGACGAACTTTTAGCGCAGTTCCGCGAACTCGCTGACGGCGGTTAGGCTGACCGCGTTCAGGAAGTGCTCACCAGGATTCGGGCGGAGGCGAATCCGCCTACGACTACGGGGGTTCCGCCGATGACGACTGTGGAAGTCCCGTCGGGAGATTTGGCGCTTACCTGACCGGTTGATCCAGGGACGATCGACGATTGTTCGAGGAAGTCGAGCATTCCTTCGGTGAACTCAAGTTCTTCGGTGATGCGCCGGATGGTCAGGTTCTGGCCGATTTTGATGGTGTCGAGTGCGACAAGATCTGGTGTTTCGTAGTCCGAACCTGGAATGGGATTGCCGTGTGGGCAGGTGGTTGGTTCGTGGAGCAGCGTCATCATGGCTTTTTCGACGGTGGGAGAGATGATGTGCTCCCATTTCCCTGCTTCTTGATGGGCCTGAGCCCAGTTCAGGCCGAGCACATCAGTCAGGAAGCGCTCGGCGAGACGATGCCGACGCACAACCGTTTCGGCAAGGTGCATTCCCTGTGGGGTGAGGGTGATCTGGTCGCCGATCTGGATCAAGCCTTCGGCTTCCATGCGCTTGACCATCTCAGACACCGAAGGGCGCGACACCTCGAGACGGTCTGCGATCCGAGCTTGGATGACATCCAGATCGTCTTCGTCAAGTTCGTAGATCGTCTCGCAGTATTCCTCGAACGCGGGGTGCCACTCCGGAGACTCGTAGTCGTCCATACTTCGCAGTCTAGAACATCAGAACCCCCCTGTTTCCATGACGATTCGGTGTCGATGACTGGTTCCGGTAGAGACTACAAGGCGGCTTGGGCTGGCTAGCGTGCGGGGATGGTCGATCCCCTGCAACCTTTCTCGGAGCCGGTCCGGGACTGGTTCGAGGCGACCTTTGCTGAACCCACGCCCGCACAGCTACAGGGTTGGCCGGTGATCGCTGCGGGAGACCACACGCTGATCCTCGCCCCCACCGGAACCGGCAAGACCCGATCCGCATTCTTGGTAGGGATTGACCGTTCCAAGGCACGGGTTGACGGGTTGGCCGAGGTTGTCAGCCAACTCCAGGGTGCGCCGACCGCCGCCTCAGTGCTGGAGTCGGTTCACCGAACAACCCTGTCTCGCCGCTGGTCGGCTGGGTCGGGGATGTTCGGGCTGTCTTGCTCGGTCGGGGATGTTCGGTCTTGCCCGCTCGGGGATCGTCTGGACTGCGCTTGCTGCGCCGGTTTCGGTTGGGGTTTGGGGTTGCCGGGTTGACTGCGGCTGCTGTGTCGGGTGGGATGCCCGGTCTCGGTTGGGGTTGCCGGGTTGACCTCGGCTGCTGTCCGGTCTCCGGTTGCCCGGTCCCGGTTGGGGTTGCCGGGTTGACTGCGGCTGCCGGGTCGGTTGGGTTGGGGGGTTTGAGGTGGTATTTGCCGGTGTCGGGGTCTCGGTGGATTTGCCAGTGGTGGTCGTGGATTTTGTGGTGGCAGTCATCACAGACCAACACGAGGTTGTCGAGGTCGGTGGGTCCGTTCTTTGACCACCAGATGATGTGATGAGCTCGGCACCACAGCGGGTTGGCGCCACAGCCGACACAGTGTTGGTCTCGTGCGATCAACGCGACCCGTTGAGCTTCACTAGCGGTGCGTTGTTTACGCCCCAGCCACATGTCTTGGGCTTTGGTGTCAAAGATCGAAGGCAACAGGTTGGCTTCGAGTGCCAGGCGATGCAGCTCAACGACAGGTATTGGTGAACCATCGGCCAATCGGGGATTGTCGAGTTGTTGTTTGATCACATCGAAATCGGCGATCACCAACAGATCAGTGCCCGCAGTCTTGCCGTCACCTGCGGGTTGACAGATCAGCTCGGCCAACGCGTCAGCCATCCGCTGCTGGGGTGTGGGTCGCTTGTTGGGGTCTTCGCGGTGCCACAGTTGGCGTTCTTTGGCGGTCAACGCGGTGGCGATGCGCGCCCCGGTGATCTGGTCAAACTCACCGCTCAGCACGAACATGCCCGACTCAGGTGATTCGAAGATACGGGCTTTGCGGTTGTTGCGTTGACGATCCAACAACGATTGTCCATCGTCGTCAGCCACGTCTTGTTGATGCCGTTTCACAGTCTTAGCGAATTCATCGAAAGGCTCGGTGTTGGCTGCCTCTACCAGCAGCGCTTCATCAATAGTGCTCTCACCAGACGCACGGGCGATCAACCGGGCATGTCCTTGGGGGATCTCCCCAGACTCCAACGCCTCACTCGTCGCCGGCAGTTCCGCCAACCGAGCCGCTGTTTCGACATCACGTTTGGCTTCGCGCTTCGATGCCTTCAGTTCGTCACGAACCAGACGCTGCGCATCGCCTTTGCTGTGACGACGGCTCAGCTCGGCCAACGCCCTAGATTTCATCGCCGCCAAACGGGACTCGGCACGACCCAACACCCCCAGTCGTGACCGCAGAGCCTCATCAGACAACCCCACCTCGTCAACGCGCCCGACACACACCGACCCGGCAGTGCCGCAACCGACACCGACAGCGGGGTCCAACAGACCAGAGGCGGGAGCTGATTCCATGAACACAACCTTAGACACAGGGTGTGACAGTGACCCCTGTAATATAGTGAAACGCTAGAAAAAACTTTAAAATCCTTAGCCAGTGGTACCGGTGGGTCGCCCGCTCATCATTGTCGAGATCGTCGATTACCACTAGGAAGGAGATTCAGCGCCATGACCACGACTTACACTCCCGCTGAGGTGTTCCCGCCGGGCGAGTACCTCCGCGATGAACTCGACGAGCGCGGATGGACTGTCACAGAGTTCGCGGGAATTATCGACCGTCCGCCACAGGCAGTGTCGGAGATTCTGAGTGGGAAGAAGGCGATCACCGCCGAGACAGCCTGCGCTTTTTCTGAATCGCTCGGCACCACTCCGGAGCTCTGGCTCAACCTTCAGAGCGCATATCGTCTCCACCGATAGCGAGAAGCAATCACTCGGGACCATCCAAGCCCGGTGGCCCGCCGAGCGCGACTCCGCGCTACATGAGGTGCATCCAAGTGTTGTCGTTGGACGCGTTCGGAACGGCACCCGGAATTGGAGTCGTTACCGCAATCTGATCCCAAAGGCTCGGTCCAACTTCAAGACGCAGGACTGCCCTCATGACCGCAACCACCGAATCCGGCGAGCGTTCAGTGATCTGGGCCAAGGAGACTCAGAGCTTGCGTAGTGAGAGTGTTATCAATATATTTCATGTTGTGTAATGTCATACGCTTGTGCAAGGGTGTCGACATGTGTATTAGATGCCAGGGATACAACGAAGAGCAGGTCGGGCGGATGCATGATCTGATGATCGATGTGCATGGGTTTGTGATGACCCAGGTGCGAGGACACGGCCAGGACGCCTGGACGTACACGATGGGACTCAGGGAGGGGTTGGACCATCCCGATCTGCTGGTCGTGCAGTTGATGCCGGATGTACAAGCCGAGTTGGCGTCGAAGTTGGGGCAGATGGTGGTGGACGACGGACGGCTCGACCCCGAGGTCTTGGCGGTGTCCGACATCGAACTCGTGCCAGTGGATCCGATGCATTTCCGAGATGGACTGGTTGCTGAGTGGGTCAACCGCTACCGCAGGTTCCCCGAGGAGGGAGATTTCCTGCAGGTCATGATGGGTTCAAGCATGCTGTGCGAATGCTGCCAGCACAAGATGCAGCGTCTCGATGATCCGGCGCCGTTGCGACTGCATCACCAGAACAGACAACAACGCCGAGCCGCGCAGCGGCACCGCCCGAAGCCACCAAACAGTCGTCGGAAGTGAACGACCACATCCAGAAGCACTCGGGCGTAACAGCAACCCTGAACGGAGACCCGTTACGGTTGGGATATGAGTCTTGCTGTTGAACCAACCGATCTAGCGGGTGTCGCGCAGCAGCATGGACCGGCGGCTTATGTGCTGACCACCGGCGCGGACAAAAGGCCGCGGGTGATACATGTTGCGGTTGATGTCGCTGATGACGGCACTATCTCTGCGGTTGTCGGTAGGAGCGCGGCATCCAATGCGATCGACCGCCCCAACGTGTGCGTGTTGTGGCCGCCTGCTGCTGACGGGTTCAGCCTGATCGCCGACGGCACCGCAATCGTCAAAGGCGAACCCGGCCCCGGCACACCCATAACCATCACCGTGACTTCCGCCGTCAGACACCGACCTGCCCGCGGCCAGAACTAACGAATACCCGCCCGGGGAGGTGCTGAGGGCACCATCGGGCGGCGGGGAGTAGCTGACCGGGCGCTGTCGGCCACAATTGTGCCACACCGGAGCGCCAAGTCAACGCCCTCACCAACGAATTCGGTGTGTCGGTGGCCGACAAACCTTCTCGTACCTTCACGAGATGGCGAACCGTCAGGGACCGCAGACGCGCTGTCCGGTGAGGGGTGCTGGTTCACCTCCGTTGAGGTGCCGCAGAGCCAGGGCCGGGAGGCCGAGCGTGTCGGCCAGCGACGACCACGATGATCCAACCGAGACGTCCACGCACGTGACCGAATCCACGGCTCGCACCGCGGCCTCGCCCACAGTGAGCGCCGAGTTGACATGAGCCGTGATCGCCTCAACGAGCGCTATTCCCGCCGACTCATTTGGGTTCTGGTCGGTCATCACGGTCATGGCGTAGGCCCCGCCGTGACCATCGCGCACAACGCCCGTCGTTCCCACTCGCCATCCGGCGCCGCGCAACGGGTAGAAGCCGTTCTTGAGGGCCGCCTCGTAGCCGTCGGGCAAGCCGGCCGTCACCCCCCAACTCTGGGCTGCGCTCACGCCCGACATCGTGTCCCATGCGGTGGCCACCGACTCAGCGTCCAGTGGACCTCCACCCATAAGTAGCTTCTCGACCAGCACAGTTCGGTCCTCGGCTGTGCTGACCGTGGCGCCGTACCGCGCCGTGTGGCTCGTGCCGGCTATTCCGAACCGCGCATTGAGCGCTTCCATCCCGGCGGCCCCACCAATAGCGATGTACAACCGGGATGTGGGCGGGCTGTTGTGGCTGTAGTGCATCATCAACTTGATGTCTGCGACTTCAGATGCACTGAGCGGGCGGCTCTCTTCCTGGGCTGCCAGCAGAACTCCGGCCAATACCTGCGCCTTGACCACGCTCGCGGTGGTGATCGCCAGGTCCGGGTTGAGGTGATACCAGCACCCGCTACGAAGATCGTGCACCGCGGCGGTGAAGCGCGCACCATGGTGTGCTTCGCCGATTTCGGCGACGAAACCTCCGTCGAACAGGTCGCTGCACTGCCCGCCGGAGGCTTCGCAGTTCGCAGACGAGTCGTCGGGTTCGCCAGCAGCACTCCGGGGGGAGCCGAGCCAGCGCCAGACGAACGTGAGAAGTTCAGCCCAAGTGACCGGGGCGTCAGGATCGAAAATGGTGGTCGAGCGCCCTGTGGTAATCCGCTCGGCTGCCATCCATCCCACAGGGGCGATCTCCCAGTCCCGTTTGACGTCGACAAAGCGGCTTGGCCGACCGTCGGGTCGCCCCGATGCGCGCCACAAGAACGCGGCCACCTGCGCCCTGGTCGTCGGGGCGTCGGGGCTGAACGTCGTCGGCGAGGTTCCTTGGGTGACTCCGTTGTTGGCGGCCCACGCCACGGGCACCTGTAACTCTCGAGCCTTGACGTCGAGAAAGGGATGGCGGTACCGGGCCTCCGGCTCATCAAGCGCTTTGTGTATGACCGTGATGACCTCTCCCCGTGACGTGGTAACGCCCAGTGTCACACAACCTTCCACCACCCCGGCGCCTTGCGCCCAAGCCACCGCATCGCGGTAGTACGGCACAGAGTCGGAGTCGCTTTGGCCCGCCGAAACAACCGACGCGGCAACCGCTGAGCAGACAGCCACAGTCACGAAAATCATCGTGAACAGCGCGATGGCAGCCCGGAGCCTCATGGTCGCCGAGCCTAAGCGGTGTGTTGCGCGCAGGGCATCTGGGCCGGTCAGGAGACCTAGGCTGATGGCTTGTCTGTTCTGCTGGCCGGTATGGCATCGGCTCTGTTGGTGACTTCTTCGCTGGTGTCGGTGGCCGTCGAACGGGCCACGCGGGTGCGGCGATAGCGATTGCCTGGGTGGCTTCGCTCGTCGGCGGAATTGTGGCTGGTGTCTATGTGCTGATCTTTCAGCCGAAAGCAGTCAGTGTTGACGACCTGCTCTGGACGCTCGCCGCGATCCTGTTCTTGACGCGGGTGCCATGCCAGCCTTCTTGGTTCAAGCTGGTGCAGTGCTATTGATCCCACTTGTCGCCAGGACGTTCAGACCCATGGCACCTCTGCGAGCCGATGTTGTCCGTTTCGGTTTGCTGGTCGGATTTGTTGATGCGGGTGCAATCATCGGCAGTGTGATTGCATATCAACGCGGCAACGTAGCGGTGGTTGCGGCGATCATTGGTTTCGCGCCAGTGGTGACGGTCTCTTTGGCGTGGCGCGTGTTCGGCGAGAAGGTCTGGCGTTGGCAGTGGGTCGGCGCCGGGTTGGCCACCGTCTCAATCTTGTTGTTCGCCGCTGCGGTGTGACCAGCGCGCTTACTGTTATCTTTGGCCGAGCGCTTCGTCCCCCACCGCTGTCTCGCCTTGATCTAGCCGTTAGGGAATTCAAATGACTCCAGCTCTGCTCCACCCGTTTGCCTCTCCGGCCAAGGCAGCAGGCGACTACCTGTCGCTTGTGCGTGGAGAGGGCAGTCGCGTCTTCGATGCCAGCGGCAAGTCCTATATTGATGGCCTCGCCAACCTTTGGTTGTGTCAGGTGGGTCACGCACGCCGTGAGATTATTGATGCAGTGACCGCTCAGATGAGCGAGCTTGAGTGCTACAACACCTTCAACCCCTTCACGAATCCGGCTGCTGATGCTGCCGCAGAATCGGTCAGGGCGCGCTCGCCACACCCCGATGGCCGTGTGTTCTTCGGGCTGGGCGGGTCCGATGCAGTGGACACAGCCCTCAAATTGGCGCGCATGACGATGCAGCGCCGAGGCGATGCCGAACGCCAGGTCATTATCCGCCGTGAGGGCGGGTATCACGGAACCAATATGGGAGGCACGAGCGCTCAGGGCATCGCTTTGAATCGTCAAGGATGGGGTGATCTGGTACCCCACTTTGTTGAAGTCCCCCGCGACGACATCGAGGCTATGGCCCGAGCCTTCTCGGATCACGGCGAGCGTATTGCTGCGGTGATAACTGAGCCGGTGCAGGGCGCTGGAGGGGTGTGGCCACCCCCCGATGGGTATCTACCAGCGTTGCGGAGACTTTGTGACCTTCACGGTTCACTGCTGATTTTCGATGAGGTCATTTGCGGATTCGGCCGAACGGGAGAGTGGTTCGGCGCGCAGCGGTTCGGTGTCGTGCCCGACATGATGACCTTCGCCAAGGGGGTGACTTCGGGCTATCAGCCGTTGTCGGGTGTGATCGTGTCTCGTGCGTTGTGCGCGGAGATGGAAGATCCGGACTTCATTCTGCGCACCGGGTACACGTATTCGGGTCATCCGGCGTCGTGCGCGGCTGCTGTCGCCAACATTGATCTGATCGACAGCGAAGGTCTTCTGGGAAGGGCAACCGATATCGGCGCCCAGCTCGAGACGGGTCTGAGAGCCCTCGCCGACGACGGCACAATCGAGAGTTGCCGCGGTATCGGGGCGGTGTGGGCGGCCGAACTCGGCTACGACACAATGGCCGTCTGGAATGCGCTGCTGGACCGCGGGGTGATCGTGCGGTCCATGGGTACTGCGCTGGGGATATGCCCGCCTCTCGTCGTCTCGACAGCTGAGGTTGACACCATCCTCGACGCCATCAGCGACGCTGTTGGGGCTACCCCCAGACCCGACTAGCCCGACCTCTTAGCGGCGAACTCGAAAACTATGTTGTTTTTGCTGGTCTCAATGTCGGTGTGGTCGAGGTGATGGATGACCGTGACTTTTTGCACGCCGCAGTCTCCGAAAGCGTCGCAACTGATCGTGCCGATGGTGCCCTGGTAGCCGCTCACGGCGTTGAGATGATTCCGAATGGAGGCCCGGTCGATCACCAGTTCGCCGTCGACGACCTCTGAGGCTGCTCGGATTGCTTCGAGGAGCAGCGTCGTAGCGTCATAGGCATGGGCCCAGTAGGCACCGCTCGGCGACTCCCCGTAGCTGTCTTGGTAGACCTGAAGGATCTCAGCGGCGGTTTTCCCGGTGCTTTCGTTGGCTTCGTTGCCGAATCTGGTGTCTGGACCAGAGATGTAGATGCCTTCGGATTGCGGTAGTGACATGAAACCGTCGATGAGCAACGCCGCGTCGGTCAGCAGTACCGCGTTCTCAAGGCCCGATACTCGTGGTGCTTGATCCGCGATGAAGTCTCCGGCGGGCTGAAATATCGGGAAGAACAGTGCTTCCGGGTTGCCTGCCGCAATCTCGGTGAGTATCGGCACCATGTCGGTGTCTTCTTTGTTGACGGCGCTAACAGCTGTGACCGATCCGCCGAGGTTCACATAGCTGTCGGCAAAGGCCTGCGCTATCGATTGAGTGTAAGGATCGCCGTCGTGAACTGCCGCGGCCGTCGTTAACCCGAGCTGGTCGTACACCATACGGGCCATGGCTTCTCCCACATAGAGGCCGTTGTTTGAGGTGCGGTAGTAGCCGGGGCTGTGATTCGGACCGGCGTTGCCGGCTAGATCCGAAGTGAGCAACGGGGACGTGTTCGACGGGGCGATCATCGTCATGCCCGCGTTGGTGATCAGCGGTGTTGCGGCGGTCGCTGCAACTGAACAGCTGGTGCCAATCACCCCGACAACGTCTTGGTCCGCGACGATGGTCTGAGCGGCGGCCTGTCCGCCGTCGCTGGAGCAGAATTCGTCGAGTCCGGCTCCGAGGTTCACATCGAAGCCGTGTATTGGGCCGAAGTCGGCTATTGCCAACTCGACACCGCGTTGGTTGGGGATGCCCAGGTAGGCGACATCGCCAGTGATGGAGTTGAGCGAGCGAATCTGGATGGCGTCATCGGATGTCACGATCACGGTTCCGAGTGAGTCGTCGCCGGTGGTCGGTGCACTGCTGGAACTGTCGTCTCCACAGGCCGACAAGGTTGCTAAAGAGGCTGCCAGAATCGTGTATCGAAGGATTCGTGCAACCGTTCTGGCGGTCATCTTTTTCGTCAGGATCTTGTCCATTGGAGCAGTATTACCGATCCCACGAACTTCTGTTGGGAGGGACCGCGGGCTAAAGCGCGTTTAGGCGTGCTGAGGTGTCTATTGTTGGATGATGAACGACGAGGTGTTTGCCGGGCACGAAGCCCTCACCTTCGATGACCTGTTGGTCGTGCCTGGTTGGAGCGAAGTGCTTCCAGCCGATGTTGGTCTGTCCACGGTGCTGGCTGGGATTGAACTGCGAGTGCCGCTCATGTCCGCGGCGATGGACACAGTCACTGAGGCCCCCCTTGCAATCGCAATCGCGCGGGCCGGTGGAATTGGTGTGCTGCATCGAAACCTCACTGCCGCGGAGCAAGCCAACCAGGTCGAACGGGTGAAATTGGCCCAGGCCGGAATGATCGCGTCACCCGTCAGCCTTTCGCCTGAGGCCACGCTGAACGATGCCGAGGAGTTGATGGCGCGCCACAAGATCAGTGGAGTGCCGATATGCGAATCGGGCGGACGCTTGGTCGGCATCTTGACCAACCGCGACGTCCGTTTCTGCACCGCAGACGAGTATTCGAAACCGGTCACCGACTTCATGACATCCGAACCGCTGGTGACCGCCCCTGTCGGAACCGACCTGGACGAAGCAGTGGCGATCCTGCACCGCCACCGGATCGAGAAACTCCCCTTGGTTGACGACGACGGGATCCTTGGTGGCTTGATCACCGTTAAAGACATCGCCAAACGAATCGAGTATCCCGACAGCACTCTCGACGACGCGCGGCGGCTCAGGGTCGCCGCGGCGATCGGGGTCAATGACACCGCCGAGAGGGCTGCGGCTCTGGTCGCTGCCGGCGTAGACATGCTGGTCGTCGATACTGCTCATGGGCACACCGCAGGAGTCGTCAACGCGGTGCGCACGATCAAAGCGAGCTGGCCTGAGGTGGTAGTAGTGGGCGGAAACGTTGTCACCGCTAGAGGAGTGGAGGTGTTGGTGTCTGCTGGTGTCGATGTCATCAAGGTTGGTGTCGGAGCGGGCAGCATCTGCACGACTCGGGTCGTCTCCGGTGCGGGTATGCCGCAGATGACTGCTATTCACGATTGTGTTCAGGTTGCCCGCGAGCTTTCGGTTCCCCTCATCGCTGACGGTGGAGTTGTTGCTTCGGGCGACATTGTCAAGGCCTTTGTTGCCGGTGCCGACTGCGTCATGCTCGGTAACCTGCTGGCTGGAGTGGACGAGGCGCCAGGAGAGCTTGAACTCGTTGAGGGTGCGATGTGGAAGACGTATCGCGGTATGGGTTCGGCGGGTGCCATGCGCGGACGTGCCAGCGACCGTTACGGGAGCGGGCAAGGCGCGGGAAAGCATGTGGCGGAGGGAGTTGAAGCCCGTGTGCGTTACGCCGGGCCGCTCTCAGAGCTTGTCGGTCAGCTCACCGGTGGCTTGCGCTCCGGTATGGGTTACGCGGGCGCTGCCAACCTCGCTGACCTGCAACATCGCACACGCCTCGTGCGGATCACCGGCGCCGGTCTGCGTGAGAGCCACCCCCACGACGTCGACATCCTCCGCGACGACTGATCCAAGTACCGGCTTCCAAGGCCCGGCTTCAGCTTGGTCAGCCTCGGGCGATGGCGTCCAAGATGTTGAGACGGGCGGCGCGGCGGGCCGGGACGATCGCCGCGGCGATACCCGCGATGGCGGCCGCGACCAGGTACAACAGCAGGTTCGTCACAGGGATATCGAGCGCGCGGATGAAATCGTCGGGCATGACCGAGACCGCGGCGCTGCCGAAAGCCGTTCCCAACAGGATGCCGAGCACGCCTCCGAACCCGGCGATTATCGCACCTTCGAAGAGCACCATCCGCAGCATCTGCTGGGTGGTCATACCGACGGCGCGTACAAGACCGAGTTCGCGGGTCCGTTCAAACACCGACAGAGCCAGGGTGATGGCGATTCCAAGCAGGGCGATCACGACCGAAACGCCCACCAGCACATTGATCACGATCAGGGCCTGATCGATCTGGCTGGCCTGGCGATCCTGGAACTCGTCTCGGGTTTCGACGTTGAGCGTCGGATAGTCGTCGGTGAAGGTCCCCAACGCGGCGCGGGCCTGCTCTTCGTCGACTCCGTCGCTGATGTTGACGGAAATGAACTGGTCCTGGCTGGAGGGGAACTGATCGGCCCACATCTCCAAGGAGATGACCCGGTTTCCGTAGATGCTTGAATCGGTGAAGATCCCCGCCACGGTCACGGTCTCAAGGCTCAGGTCCGGGAACTCGATGTCGAACCTGGAACCGATGTCGAAGTCGTTGTCGTCGGCCATGTCCTCGTGGATCCAGATTGCGTTGCGATCGAGCAGCGACTCGTCGAGAGCAACGAAATCAGGATCGATGTGGCTGATCGAGGTGGCCATGTCGGTGGCCGAAGAGTCCCGTACGTCGTCGTCAAAGACAGTCCGGTATGCCTCGAACGCGAACCGGTACCGTACCACCGTGTCGACCTCGTCGAGTTGTTCGAGGTCATCGGCCAGCTTGGGGCTGAAAGATGAATCCGGACTGCCCCCGCCGCCACTCGGTGAGACGAACCAGTCGGAGGTGACCGACTCTTCGAGTACGTTGGCGAAGGTGGCTTTGAAGGAGGCCGCCACGACAGCAGCCGTGCTGACCAGAGCCAATCCGATCATCAGGGCCGCAGCTGCCGAAGCACTGCGCCTCGGGTTGCGGCCGGCATTCTCGCGGGCCATGCGGGCATTCGACTTGAGCGTGCGGGGCAGCCAACGGCGCAGCCAGACGACTACGGCCAACACCGCAGCCCCTATCGGGATAGAGACTACTGAAGCCCAGTCTGCGGTCAGGATCGCAACCAGACCGGTCAACACCATCACCGCGCCGATCGCTCCCACGAAGAACAGAACGACACCTGCTGCCACCCAACGGAGCTTCCAGCCCATGATGAACGCCGCGTCTACTCCTCGCACACCCACGATCACGACCAGCAGGGCCAACGGAATCAACGCCAGCGACCCGAGCAACCCGACGATTCCAGCACCGTCGAAATCACTCACCAGATCGATGAGCGAGAGGATCACCAAATACAGCGCGAGCAACGTGGCCCCGACCCCGGCCAGAGCAGTCAAGACGCCGGTGATCCCCAACAGGATCGCCAACGGCCAGCGCCCGATGTAGTTGCTCAGAGGGCGGGCCAGAATTGGGCTGATGCTGTTGACACCCAAGAAGATTGTGAGCGCGGCAAGACCCACCAGCGACAGAACGGCGACGATCCCCAAGTCGAGCAGAAGCGCAAGCATCATCATCACCAGGCCGAACCCGAGCGTTGCGTAGCGTCCCAGTGTCGGTGCCAGGCGTCGGACACCGAAGGCGTTGCCTACCGCTGCGACCGCGCCCAAGCCGAGGATGAGCTCCCAGTCGCTCAATTCGATGTCGATGACCATATCGATCCACGAACTGATGGTCTGCGGATTGGTGATAGTGACGATCGCAACGATCCACGAGGTCATGGTCACCAACCCGCCGATCACTAGGTGCGCCTCGGGGAGGTGACGAGACAAACGGGCGTCTTCACGAAGTGCTGCCATCGGGCTGATCCGACGGGCCCGCAACGCCGGAGCGATTGCGCTCGCCATGGTCACACCGATCCCTACGGCGATGCCCCACACGAACGTTGATGGTTCGAGTAGAAGTTCATTACCGCTGGGACCGAAGTCGAATTGAGCCAGCAGCCAGCGCAGTCCCACACCGAAACCGATCCCCAGTCCTGTGCCGACCACGGTCGCGAAGATGCCAACCAGCAGGGCCTCACCCAGCAAGGCCACGGTGACCTGTGTCCCGCTTGCTCCGATAGCGCGCAACAGACCGAGTTCTCGGATTCGCTGACCGATCAGGATCGTGAAGACGTTGAAGATCACAAAGGCCGAAACCGCCAAGATGATGAAGGCGAATACCAACATGAATGTTTGGAAGAAGCCGATGAACTCTTCGAACTCTTCGGTCTGTTCCTCAACGAGTTGTTCACCGGTGACGAGTTCGACCCCAGCGGGTAGAGCGGCAGCTACCGAATCGGCTATCGCTTCTGAGTCTGCGCCGCGAGTCTCGAAGGTGATCTGGTCATAGCCGGTTCCGAGGTTGATGACCTCGCGGGCGGTGGCTGTTTCGTAAGCGACGAGTTTCGCCCCGACGAGCGCGTTCTCGTCCGGTGACGCATAGAAGAAAGTGCCTACCAGCTTGAAGTCCCCGGGTCCGGCCGGGTTGATGATGGTGTAGGTCTCGCCTACAACAAAGTTGCCGGCTTCGAATGCGTCGGTGTCGAGGGTGAACTCGCCGGGGCCTTGCGGGGGACGCCCCTGCTGGATGTACAACAGCGGGATGGAACTCTGATCGGGCCAATTGACACCGAGATTGGGCGCTGCGTTTGGTGTCTGGGCCTCACTGTCGCCGTCGATCGGTACAGAACCAAATTTGAATATCTGCGGTTGCACGCCGACAACGCCGTCGATGTCGTTGAGCAAGTCAACGATGTCGTCGTCGAGTGACGCACCGACGAGTTCCCGTTCGCCGAAATCGACTTCGGAGCGGACTGCGTACTCGGTGTTACCGTCGATGTCTTCGGCGATACTTCCAAAAGTTGCGCGCAACCCGTCGGTGAACACGAACACGCCGACGGTGAACATCACCCCGAGCGTCACCGCGGAACAGGTGAGCAGGAAGCGGAAGGGCTTGCCTGAGATGTTGCGTCGGATCAGCTTGAAGATCATCAGTGAAGCTGCTTCATCTGGTCTAGAACCAGCTCGGCGGTCGGGTCGAGAAGTTCGTCGACGACCTTGCCGTCGGCCAGGAAGATCACCCGGTCTGCGAAGGCGGCGGCCAACGGATCGTGGGTGACCATGACAATGGTCTGGCCCAGATTGTCGACTGCATCCCGCATGAACTGCAGAATCTCGTTTCCGGATGTGGAGTCCAGGTTGCCGGTGGGTTCGTCCGCGAAAATAATCTCGGGGCGGCTGGCCAGGGCGCGGCTCACTGCCACTCGCTGCTGCTGTCCACCGGACAGTTCGCTCGGAAGATGGCTCATCCGGTCGGCCAAGCCAACGGTGTTTATGACATGGTCAAGCCATGCCTCGTCGGGGTCGCTCCCAGCGAGGTCCATGGGCAGAGTGATGTTCTCGAGCGCGGAGAGGGTCGGCACAAGATTGAAGGCTTGAAAAACGAACCCGACTTTGTCGCGGCGCAGCAGGGTCAGATCCCGTTCGCTCAAAGTCGACAGGTCGGTAGCGCCGATGTAGACCTGCCCACCGCTCAGCGTGTCGAGCCCCGCGAGGCAGTGCATGAGCGTGGATTTGCCCGAACCCGACGGGCCCATGATGGCGGTGAAGCGGCCCTGCTCGAAGTAGGCGTCGATGCCATCGAGGGCTCGAACTTCGGTGTCGCCTTCGCCATAGATCTTGGTGGCTTCAACGGCGAGGGCCGCGGTGTTGACAGAATCGGGTGCATCGCTCATGAAAGCTCCGGTTCACTAGGGAGAGGATTCGCAAAGCTCCAAACGAGGCTATCGCTGCGCGTACTCCGAACTACTTGAGTTTGTGCGAGTTTCGGCGCGGAACGTGACAGAGTGGTGCGATTCTGTGGGACTGGAATTGGATTGGACAATGAAGGAGCCGAAATGCGCCCGGTGAAGATCGCCACATGGTCAGAGGTACCCGATCGCGAACCGGTTGGGGCGCTTGTCGACGGGGTCGACCTGGTTGTCGTTCGCTTCGACGACAACCACTCGGTGCTGTACGGGCGTTGCCTGCACCGCGGTGCGCTGATGGCTGACGGTCGAGTCAGCGGAGACAACCTCATCTGCGGACTCCACGGTTGGGACTATGTCTTTCATACCGGCGTGTCGAGCTACGACAATGCCGAGCGGCTCGCCAAGTTCGCGTCGTGGGTGGAGGGCGATGATCTGCTCGTTGATCTCGACGAGATCCAGGCGTGGACCAAGGAACATCCTCAACCCTTCGACCGGGACGCCTACCAGGGCGCATTTCAAGATCCGCACGGAGACCCGGCCGAGCCACATGTCGGGTTGATAAGACGATTGGCCAACGAGGGGTTGGACTATCTCGGTCACCACGGACCGGTCGTCTCGATGGGTGTCGAGCGGAACCTGCTGCCGAAATGGGACGACATCCAGTTCGTGACGGCGCAGTTGGCGCGCAAACCCCAGCTCGACCATGTGGAGGTGGGCACCGAGGTGGTCATCGGTCCCAACGCCGCTGAACCGCTGCGCCTCGACATCCCGATGTTCGTAAGCGACATGAGCTTCGGGGCGCTCTCGGAGGAAGCGAAGGTGGCGCTCGCCCGTGGCGCAGAGATGGCAGGAACCGGGATCTGTTCGGGAGAGGGCGGGATGCTGCCCACCGAGAAGGCAGAGAATTCACGGTATTTCTACGAGCTGGCGAGCGGAAAGTTCGGTTGGTCGATCGACAAGGTCGCCGACGTGCAGGCCTTTCACTTCAAACTCGGCCAGGGGGCCAAGACCGGGACCGGAGGACATCTGCCGGGCATCAAAGTCCAGGGCAAGATCGCCGAGGTGCGGGGCCTGGTGCCAGGCACCGACGCGATCTCCCCGTCCACGTTCGTCGAGTTCGACTGCGAAGACGACTACCGGCGCTTCGCCGACCAGGTCAGGGAGGTCTCCGGCGGCGTGCCGATCGGGGTGAAGATGTCGGCTCAACACATCGAGGACGACATCGACGCAGCGCTGCGGATCGGAGTCGACTACATAATCCTCGATGGCCGCGGCGGGGGCACCGGTGCTGCACCCGTGGTCTTCCGCGACCATATTTCGGTGCCGACGATCCCGGCGCTGGCACGGGCACGGCGCCACCTCGACTCCCGTGGTCGGCGCGACGTCACCCTGGTCGTCACCGGTGGGCTCAGAACCCACACAGACTTCGCCAAGGCTCTTGCGCTCGGCGCTGACGCGGTGGCAGTGTCGAACTCGGCCATGCAGGCGATCGGCTGTATCGGTATGCGTGCCTGCTCCACCAACAACTGCCCGGTGGGGATAGCCACCCAGAAACCGGAACTGCGGGCGCGCCTGCCAGTTCAGGAAGCAGCGCTTCGGCTTGAACGGTTCTTTGCTGCCAGCACCGAACTGATGGGTGTCCTGGCACGGGCCTGCGGGCACACCCATCTGCGCGAGTTCTGCACCGACGATCTCACAACCTTCGACTCGAACATGGCCCAACTCACCGGAATCGCTTACGGAGGAGTAGCAAAGTGAACGACCCGATCGCCGAGCAGCCATCTGTCTCCGAACCGGCACTGCCTGAAGAGGAGTACTCCTGGCATCGCCTCCTGGGCCTTGACGAATTACCGCAAGGCCGAGTCTCAACTGTCACCATCGACCATGAGAGCCTCTGCGTGACCCACACGTCCGAGGGCGGCTACGGCTGTCTGGCCAATGCCTGCCCGCATCAGGCCGGCCCGCTCGGCGAAGGGTCCATCGAGGGCGGATGGCTCCGCTGTCCTTGGCACGGCTACGATTATTCGCCCAAGAACGGAATACCGCCGGGGTCCTTCTCTGACGCACCACCAGCCTTTCGGACTGAGGTTCGCGACGACGGGGTGTATGTCGCCCTGCCCCATCAGATGGCGCGGCCCCGAACCGTTTCTGACGTGATGGTCGAAACGATGGTCAACTGGGGCGTGACCCATGTCTTCGGCATGGTCGGACACTCCAATCTCGGTTTCGCGGATGCTCTGCGCGCGGCTGAGGAACGTGGCGATCTTTCCTTCATCGGTATCCGTCATGAGGGTGCTGCCTCATTCGCGGCTACTGCCTACGGCAAGCTCACCGGCAAGCTTGCCGGTTGTTTCGCGATCGCGGGTCCAGGCTCGACGAACCTCATGACCGGGCTCTACGACGCCAAGACGGACCGCGCCCCGGTGCTCGCGGTCTGCGGTCAGGTTCCCAGCAAAGTCCGTGGTCGCGGCGCTTTTCAAGACACCGACCTCTCCGCCGCGTTCGCCGATGTAGCCCGCTACTCCCAGACAGTGCAGGCCACATCCGACCACGGTGAGCTGATGACTCTGGCGTGCAAGACGGCGTTGGTGGAGCGTGACGTGGCTCATCTGGTGCTGCCCGACGAAGTCCAGGTGCTTGCGGCCGGCGACAACGCCCGCGTGGGTTCCCCCAAGGGTCGCAGCGGAGATCGCCAGATCGGGCCTCCCGCAGAGTCGCTGAGCGCTGCGATCGAGGCGATTTCGGCTGCTGATCGGCCCCTGGTCATCATCGGCAACGGTGCCCGCGCCGGAATCATCGACATCGTCGCCTTCGCTGAGGCCATTGATGCACCGGTCGCCACCACCTTCAAAGCGAAGGGTCTGATCTCAGATCAGCATCGCTTGGCGGCGGGAGTGCTGGGTCGCTCCGGCACTCCTGTGGCGAGCTGGTTCATGAACGAGTCCGACATGATCGTGGCGTTCGGGGTGTCGTTCGCGAATCACACCGGAATCGCCGATTACAAGCCGATCGTGCAGGTTGATTTCGATCCGATGGCTCTTGGCCGTTTCCATCCTGTCGCGGTTCCTGTTCAGGGCCATGTCGGGGTTGTCGCCAAAGCGCTGCTTGAGGGGCTTGAAGGGCTTGCCGGTGAAGGGGTGACCCGCCGTGGCGCCGCTGATGAAATTGCGCAGCGTTGGGCCATCTGGCGCAGCGAGAAAGCCAGCCGACGCCAGGACGATCATGGTGCAGGGATCAACGCCGCGGCTCTGTTCGATGCGCTCAGTGCTTGTGTCCCGGCGAACGCCATCATGCCGGTCGATGTCGGCAACAACACCTACTCCTTCGGCCGCTACTTCGAAGTGCAGCAACAGACCGTGTTGATGTCGGGTTACCTCGGGTCGATCGGCTTCTCGTTGCCGGCCGCGATGGGCTGCTGGGCTGCCACGCAGAGCCAACCGGAGTACGCTGACCGCCCGGTCGTGTCTGTTTCTGGCGACGGAGGTTTCGGTCAGTACGCCATGGAGATGACCACTGCCGTCAAGTACGGCATGAACATCACCCACGTGCTGATGAACAACAGCGAGTTGGGCAAGATCTCCAAAGAACAGCGAGCGGCCGACTTCGACGTCTGGCAGACATCCCTGCACAACCCGGAGTTCGCCGCCTTTGCTGAACTGTGTGGAGCCAAGGGTATTCGTGCCACCGAGATCGAGCAGTTGCCCTTCGCGATAGCTGAAGCCATCGCTCACCGGGGCCCCGCCCTAGTCGAAGTCATCACCGACGCGCTGCTTGTCTGAACGCCTCGGTGGTCTGCTGTCGAATCCAGTTATAGTGCGGCCTCAATGAGCATCATCACGACGAGCGGCCTGACGATGCAGTTCGGGGCACAGCGTGCCCTCGACTCGCTCGATGTTGATGTACAGAGCGGCGTGACCGGCCTAGTGGGCGCCAACGGCGCAGGCAAGACCACACTGATGAGCCTGGTGCTGGGTCTGCGGGTGCCGACCGCAGGGCAGGCATGGGTGCTCGGGCACGATCCGCAGACCAACGGTGCGCAACTGCGTGCGCAGATCGGTTACGGGCCGGAGCGCAACGTCGTGCCCGAGGACATGCCCGCCTCGGACTTTGTGAAGCACATGGCTGAAGTACGAGGGATGCCCCGCAGCGAAGCCAGAGGCCGCGCCTCAGACGCCCTGTGGCTCGTCGGTCTGGGAGAGGAGCGCGCCCGGGCGCTGGGAACCATGTCCACCGGTCAACGCCAGCGGGTGAAGCTCGCCCAGGCCATCGCCTCGGATCCCGCTCTGCTGCTGTTGGACGAACCGACCGACGGCCTGGACCCGGTACAGCGCGATGAGATGCTCACACTGATCCGCCAGGTCAGCCGTGAATACGGAATCGATGTGGTGCTCTCATCGCACCTGCTCGAAGAGGTCGAACGGATCTGTGACCACATCGTGGCCCTCGACGCCGGCCAACTGGTCGCTCAGGGGCGGCTCACCGATCTCATCGGGGACGAACTGGGCGTGGTGGTCGAACTCGCAGAGATCGCAGACCAGCCCCATGCTTTCGACGACGTCGTGAACCAACTGTCGCAGTCCGGCCTCGAGGTCCGCCACGGCGAGGTGGAATCCCGCATGGAAGTAATCGGACCCGACGCTGATCTGGTCGCGGACCTGGTGCGTGACGCGGTCGCCGATGCAAACGCCAGAGTCGTCCGCATTGAACGTCGCCGGCGCCGCCTCGAAGACCTCTTCTCGTTGGGGACGTCATGAACGGCAACGCAAAGTCGAGTTCGGACGGCACCGAGATCTACGACCGGGGCTACCGCAAGTACGAGGGTGCCCGATCCGGTGTGGCCGGGGCAGTCCGTTCGTTGACTTGGCAGACGATTCGCAGCATCTTGGGCTTGGGTCGCCCCGCCCGTCACAAGGTCTTCCCGGTGATCATGGTGGTGATTGCGGTTGTGCCGGCTGTGGTCTTCGTGGGCTTCGCCGTACTGGCCCGTGATCTGGGACCGCCAGCCAACTATTCGGATCTGTTCGCTTACTCGGTTACTGCGATTCTGGTATTTACGGCGATGGTGGCTCCCGAGGCTCTGGTTCGCGACCGCCGCGACGGCATGTTCTCGTTGTACCTGTCGACACCACTGACTCGGGGTTCGTATGTGGGTGCCAAGGTCTTGGCTGTGCTGGCAGTGATGATGATCATCGCGCTCGGGCCGGTGCTGGTCGCCTTGCTGGGATACACAGTGGTGGGTCTCGGACCCGATGGAGCTGTGGAATGGTTCGGAGTATTCTTGAAATTGACTGCGGGCAGCTTGGTGATATCGGTTATCATGGCGGCGGTTTCAATGGCGGGTTCCAGCGTCACCGATCGCCGGGCTTTCGCGAGTGCCACAGTTGTTCTGGTGCTCTTGGGCGGGGCGATCGTCAGTGACGTCCTTGTAAACACAGCAGAGTACTCAGACGCATACGGACTTCTTGATCCTCTGGGCACGGCGGGTCATATGGCGACTCGGATCCTCGGGGAAACCCTCCCGGAAGGCCAGTCGGCGTCGGGGTTGTCGGAGGTTGACACGGGAGTGTTGGCTCTCGGTGCTGCGGCTTGGTTCGCTGCCGGTGCTGGCATTGTGGGCTACAAGTACCGAAACCTCGAGGCGACCTGATGGCTGTTTCTGAGTCTTCACCGGCCCCGCCTCCGGCCCCACCGCCGCCACCAAATCCGGCGACGGCGAGGCCGATCGTCGACGTGCAGAACGTCACCAAGGCATTCGGTGACGTGGTCGCCGTTTCCGACGTCAGTTTCACGGTGGGACCGGGTGTGACCTCTCTGCTCGGACCGAACGGAGCTGGCAAGTCAACGCTGTTTCGCATCCTGTGCGGCCTCACGCCTCCGTCGCGGGGCACCGTGAGGGTGCTCGGTGAGAATGCTCGCGAACATCGCAACGTGCGCGGCCGCATTGGACTCGCACCGCAACAAGATGCTCTTTGGGACCGTTTCTCGGCCTTTGAGTTCGTAGAACTAGCAGGCAAGACCCACGGAGTTCCCGACCCATCGGGCCAAACCCTCCAGAGTTTGGCATATGTCGATCTGGATCCCGAAGACCCCAAACGGATAGGTGCCTACTCCAAGGGGATGAGGCAGCGAGTGAAGCTGGCCGCAGCGCTGGTCAACGACCCGGACCTGTTGATCCTCGATGAACCGCTCACTGGCCTTGATCCGGTTCAGCGCAACCGCATGATCAGCCTTTTTCATGACCTCGGCAACAGCGGCAAGTGCCTGCTGGTTTCGAGCCATGTGCTCGACGAGGTCGCACGGATCGGTTCCAGAGTGCTTGTGATCGCGCAGGGGCGACTGGTTGCGTCCGGGGACTACCGGCGTCTGCGGGAACTGATGGACGACCGCCCCCATCGCATCAGGGTGCAGTCGGACGACTCTCGCAGGCTCGCCTCCGAGCTCATCGGACGCGGCCTGGTCGACGGGGCCTCTGTGCGGGAGAACACCGTGCTGATCGACACGCTCGACGTAGACCAGTTCGGTCGGAACATCGCTGCGATGTCGGCTGAACTCGGAATCCGACTCCGAGAGTTGGTCCCTACAGACGACGACCTCGAATCCGTCTTCAGGTACCTGGTCGAGCGGCGATGAACAGCTACGTCTCTGCTCCGCGGGCCGTCGTGATCACGCATCGTCTGCTTGTCCGTCAGTTGCTCTCGAAGGGACGAGTCGTGGCCCTTCTCGGCGTCGGGGTCATCATCTCGTTGGTTGTGGCGCTGGTCTCACGCACCGTCGGCGACGACGAGCTGGCCTACGAAGCTCTCGAACTCGGCACCGCGTTGATGGCCAATCTGGGCTTCACGATTGTGGTTCCGATCGTGGCTCTGGTGTTCGCGGCAGCGGCATTCGGCGACCTCAAAGAGGACGGCACACTGGTTTATTTGTGGTTGCGTCCGATGGACCGTTGGCCGATAGTCGTCGGAGCCTGGCTCGCCTCGGTCACCGTCAGCCTGCCTTTGACTCTCGTTCCCTTGACGGTGGCGGCCTTCATCGCCAATGTCGGGTCTGATTTGGTATGGGCCACGGTTTTGGCCTGTGTGGTGGGCAACCTCGCCTACTCCGCGGTGTTCATGCTGCTTGGCCTGCTGATCAAGAACTCCGTCGTGTGGGGTATCGGGTACATCCTCATATGGGAGGGCTTGGTGGCGGGACTCGGCAGTGTGGGCGAGAGGCTCGCCATCCGCGGTTACACCCGGTCGATCATGGCCGAGCAGACAGGCGTCGACCTGTATCTCGGCAACCTTTCGTCGACTACCGCTGTTGTTGTGCTGACACTCGCGGTGCTCGTTGCGTTTGTGCTGTCCAGCCTGCGTTTGCGGACAATGGACGTCGCCTAACCCCCGTTCTGGCGGTGTCATGCGTCGGAAACCGACCCATTGCACCGCCAGAACGCAACCGGTGGGCGCTCAGCGGCCGGTGAACTCAGCTTTGCCGGGACCGTTCTGCAAGAAGCTCTGCACGCCAATGACGCAGTCTTCGGTGTCGAAGCAGTCGGCGAACAGTTCCGACTCGATCTTGACCGCTTCGTCGAGGGGAAGGTGGTAACCGCTCAGTACAGCAGCCTTGGCCTGTCGCAGTGACGCTGGACCGGCGGCATAGCCCTGGGCCATCTTGATCGCCTCTGCTTGTACAACGTCTGGTTCGAAGATCGCCGAGATCAGATTGCAGGCCAGGGCCTCTTCGGCGCCGATCGCACGGCCCGAATACACCAGATCCTTGGCCTTGGTGACGCCGGCCAACCGGGCCAGCCGTTGGGTGGCCCCACCGCCTGGGATGATCCCTAGCAGAACTTCGGGGTTCCCGAGTTGGGCGTTGCTGGCGGCCACCCGAAAGTCGGTTGCGAGGGCGAGTTCGAGTCCGCCGCCGAGTGCGAAGCCGTTGATCGCGCTGACGGTGATCTGCGGGAGTCCTTCGATGGCCAGTGCGGTGGCGTTGAACTGTTGGGAGAAGGCGAGTGCGTCGTCGCGGTCAAAGGTTGGGAACCGTTCTATGTCGGCACCCGCCGCGAAATGGCGGGGTCCACCGGTCAACACCGCCGCCCGAATCTCGCTGTCGTCGGACAGGGTGTTGCAGATGGCACTGAGTTCGTCGAGCATCGCTTCGTTGACGGCGTTCACTTTTCCACGGTCGAGGCGGATTATGGCGACCCCGGTCTCGGTGTCGCGTTCGAGTTGGACTACTGAAGACATAAACCGAAACGTTATCCGCCGATCCAGAATTCAGAGGAACGATGGGGCGTTTCGGGCGCGAAGCTGCAAGACTCCTAGCCCTGAGCTAATCGATCAGCCGCTGGGGGAATCAATGTCGACGGTAACCGTGCTCATGCCGCACGAATCGATTGAAGTAGAGGGACAATGTGTCGATGATTTGGTGCTCGTTGACCGATCATCGCTAACCGAAGTTCTCGGCTGGGAGCTGAAACCTCAAGGTCTGTGTCGAGAAAGCGAGTGCATTCCGGTCACCGAGAGCGACCTGCTACACGCTGACTGCGTTGATCTTAGCGCCGCTGCGTCAGCCGTCGGCGTCACTTCCATGCTTGCAGACGACACCGATCTTGTCGCTTTGAGCGTGCCGTCCCGGGCCCGCAGCGACGCGCTCACCCGACGTCGTGCCCCCAATTTTGTGCTGCCTGACCTCGACGGGGAGGATCACTCCTTGGAGCAGTTTGAAGGCCGGAAACGGCTGTTGGTGGCTTTCGCAAGTTGGTGAGGTTGCGGATATGAACTGCCCGGGTGGCAGGCACTCAACGATGAACTGAGCGACAGTAATTTCACGGTGATCGGGGTTGCGCTCGACGAGTCAGCCGACCATGTTCGACCCTTAACCGAGGGTATTTCGTTTCCCGTGCTGCTCGATCGAGACCACGTCCTCGCCGAGCTCTACGCCGTCAGCAATGTGCCCACGGTGATTTGGATCGATGAAGACGGTGCGATTGCCCGTCCCAACTCAGCCGAGGTTGGCACCGACATGTTCCTCAAATTCACGGGTGTGCGCCCTGAACAGCACATGGACCAGGTACGGGAGTGGGTGCAGTCTGGAACGCTTCCCGCAGACGCAGCCACGGAGATTCCTGATCTCAACGCTGAGGAGATCGAGGCTCGCCTGGCTTTTAGGATTGCTGTTCATCTGCGTCGTTTGGGTGAACCGTCAGCGGCCGATTGGTTCGCGACGGCCGTCGAACTCGCCCCTTTGGATTTCACAGTGCGCCGGGCGGCCATGCCTCTGCAAGACCTCAATCCCTTCGGGGAGCAGTTCTTCGAGTTTTTCGCTGAGTGGAACGACGCCGGCCGCCCCTACCACGGCATCCCCCGCAGCTAACGACATCTCCGAAATCTGCGCGTTCAGCTACAAGATATGTGACTAGACGCGCAGATTTGCCGAGAACCGCGCTAGAGGCTGAAGGTTCCAGAGGTGACTTCGATTGGCTGACCGACGCATTCGACCTCCGTGCAGGCGCGCATGAGACTTGGGTCGGTGCTTGTGGCCCAGGTCCGGGTGCCGTTGGCGAAGCGAACCAGGCCGATGGCTCGCAGTGGGCCTTGGCGGTCGTAGGTGACTGTCACTCCGTCGAGTGTTGCCACGCCGCTTGTGTCCGGGTCGGCGGCTTGCCGGATAGGCGCATTGTGTTCGATGGTCTTGGTTTGGTGGGGTTGGTCTGGTGGCGTCGTCGAGTAGGTGGCGAGCGCGTGTTTGGATACGTGGCCTCCGTTTCCCTGAACAAAGCCCACAGATCCGGGCTCAGCGCGGAGTCGACGGACCATGCCGATGACGCTCTCACCTGCGGCGAAGTTGAGCGGAGCGCCCGCAAAGGCCAGCCCTCCGGTCACCGTGAGCGCGCGATCAGTGCTGATTCCCAGAACTTCAGTGGTGAGCGCCACCATCGAGGGGAAGCACGAGTAGAGGTCAAGGTGCTCAACCTCGTCGAGGTCGCCGATCGTCGTCTGTAGCGCTTCCCCCGCGGCAGCAAGGCCCGGGGCGGTAGGTACTTCATATCGGCCGATAAGGCTGGCGGTGTCGCTCGATAGCACACACTGCTGCGGGTACACCCGTTGATCGATGCTGACGCCCAGCCGGTCTGCGGCTTCGACGCTGGCGATCACGATGGCGCCGCCGTGATCGACGTTGTTGTTGGCGCACATCGCCTTCGTGTAAGGCCAGCTCACGAAGCGGTTGTTGTTGCTGGCCCCGCGAATCTGCGCCGCGGTCATGCCTTGGCGATCAGCTGCGTATGGATTGTCGACGGCGGTTGCCGCGTAACCGGCCCAGAGCGAAGCAGATCGCTCTCTGGACTCTTGGAGGGTCTCGCCTCGACGGTGGCGCAGGGCGCTGTCAAAGACCGCGTAACTGTTGCGGGGCATCTCTGCGCCCCTTTCGATGGCGGCGGCGTCGCCCATGTCGAGCGGAGGCCCAAAGTTCTCCACCGTGCTCGTGTCGGTTTCTTCACGGCGTGCAATTTTGATCCCGAGCTTCCTTTGCGCCCGTCGCGACAGGTTGTTCTCCCCGCAGGTCATCACTGCGATTTCAATTTCTCCAGCGCAAATCCGATCGGCTAGCGCGCCAAGCAGATGAATCGGCATCTGCCCACCGAACGAAGAATGAATGGTTCGTGAAAGTGTGATCCCACACTCGTGCGCGACCAAAGCAGCCGGGTCTCGGTGGCGCCACAATCCGCCGACCACAGCCATCGTGTCGACCGCTGAGCGCCAATCGCCGGTCCCACAGTCAGCCAAAGCAATCTCAACAGCTTCTGCCATCAACGTCACCGAGTCTGCCGCTTCGGCGATCTCATTGTCGGCGGCAAGAAATCGGGCTATCTGTCCAACCCCAACAATGACAGGCGTACGAGGGTCTACTTTCACACGGCAATTATTACCAGCACCCGGCTCGGAGATAGCGTTGGGCATGGCTGTTAACCCACAGAGTATTCTGTTGACTGATCGAGTGGCGGTGGTGACTGGTGCCGGACAAGGCATCGGAGAAGCCACGGCGCTGGCGCTGGCACGCTTTGGCGCCGATGTTGCTGTCTGCGACATGCACGGCGACAGGTTGCCGTCGGTGAAGGCCGCTATTGAACAAACGGGTCGACGCTGCCACGCGACCGAACTCGACGTACGTGACGCCGACGGTGTTGACCGATGGCTCGGCAATGTCGTCGAAGAACTCGGCTTAATCGATGTGTTGGTCAACAACGCCGGGGGAGGGTTTCATTCGCTGTATTCGGGGGTGTCGCCCAAAGGTGAAGGTGTGTTGATAGCGGAGAACTTCTCTACTGTCAGCAACTGTGTGCGCTACGGAGTTGATCGCATGAACGATGGCGCTTCGATAATCAACGTGACCTCCGTCGAGGCATATCACGCCGCTCCTGGTTTCGCGGTCTATGCGGCGATGAAGGCTGCTGTAGAGCAGTTCACTCAGTCGCTCGCCCTCGAATTGGGTGGCCGCGGCATTCGGGTCAACTGCATCGCGCCAGACATGACCCCGACTCCTGGCGACCGGAGTCTGTCTGAGGCTAGTAGCGCCAAGATCGACGGAATGGCACCGACTCCGCTGCGTCGCATGGGATCGACCGACGAGAACGCCGCGGTGGTTGTCTTCCTGGCTTCCGACATGGCGAGTTTCGTTACGGGATCGTCGATTCCTGTAGATGGCGGCACTATCGCTGCGGCCGCCTGGAAAGTTAGGGACAATGGCACCTTCGCCATGTGAACGAGCGCTGCAGAGCATCGGCGGTAGTGGATCAGCAGGAGGCTGGAAATGACTGAAACGGATCGGTATCGAGACCAAGATGTGACCTACGCCGGGCGACCCGGCGAGAACATGGTCATCAGATCGGCGAATCCGACCAACTATTTCCAGGCAGTCACCGCCCCCGAATCCTGCGAACCGATCGACATCGACGCGAAGCTCTTCCTGCCCTCACAGCAGAGTCCGTCGCCTGCGGTAATCCTCGCGCCGGGCAGCCTTGGAGTCGGCGAGAACATAGAAGCTCATGCTGCCGCGCTCCTCGACGAGGGTTTCGCGGTGTGTGTGATCGATCCGTTCGCCGCGCGGACAGTTTCATCGACGGTTGCCAACCAGACTCAGTTCAGTTTCGCGGCGAGCGCGTTCGATGTGGTCGCAACTCTCGTTGCGTTGCAGCAGCGTTCAGAGATCGACCCTGCCCGAATTGCCGCGCAAGGGCACAGCAGGGGTGGTGCCGCGGTGCTGATCGCGGCGTGTCGCCAATTTGCTGATGCGGTGGGTTCCCCTGATGCCTCCTTTGCGGCGGTCTATGCCGTCTACCCCTGGTGCGGCCATCAGTTCCGCGAACCGCGGGTAGGGGCGACGCGGGTGCGGGCAATTGCTGCAGATCAAGATGAGTGGTGCTCGGTGCAGGAGATTCAGGGACAGATCAACGCCATGCGGATGGGTGGCGCGGACGCCGAGGTTCGTGTCGTGGTAGGGGCCCATCACAGCTTCGACCGAGTTGAGGCACCCAATGTCATTGCTGAGGCACGCGTCGCCCGAAGCGCTCCCACCGTCATGCTCGACAACGACGGTGCGATGTTCGACCCGCGAACCGGCCAAGCGGACCCGTCGCTCGTTGACTTCGATCTGTTCGTGTTCGCGCTGAAACAGGGGTTCGGGACCAGCGGCGCCACCATCGGCAGCCTCGAGGGTCAACCTGAACTGTTCACCGCGGACATGCTCGAGTTCCACCGACAACTTCTCTGAGCGCAGGACTCAGGTCAGCGCACCGCGGCGAGGATTTCAGTGGCGGCGCGTCGGGGGTCCTCGAGGGGACCGAAGTGGGTGTTGTCGGGCCAGACCACGCTGCGAGCGTTGGGCAACTGATCGGTTATCTGCTCAGCGACGCTCGAGGGGGGACCCCCGTCTTGAGAGGTGGCGACCGTGAACGGCGCGGCCACTGATCGGAGTTGCTCGAACAGTTCAAGGTCGACCCCTTCGAAGAGGCGCGCCTCGGTTTCTCCGGAGGTCTTCAGGGTTATACCGGTGTCGGTCTGAAAGAAGCCATCGGCCACGTAGTCTCTGATGACGTTGCGGCTGACCAGCGCAAATGGTGCCGCTTGTGTGTACCGCTCGATGGCTTCGTCGAACGAATCGAAATCGTGTCGACGAAGGCGTGCAGACTCGGCGAGTCTGTTGCCGCGGTCAGCCGCGGTTACCGCGCTCGGCGGAAAAATCACCGGTTCGAACACCCAGGCCGCCGAGACCAGACCAGGATGCAACAGGGCGGTTTTGGCGGCCACTGCACCGCCCATTGAATGCCCGGCAACCGCCCAAGAATCAACGCCGAGATATTCGCTGACCGCCAGAACATCGTCGGCCATTGAAGCCCAGCCGAGGTCCGTGTCAACCGGTGTGATCGAGTCGCCGTGTCCCCGCAGATCCGGTGCCCAGATATGGAAGTGATCTTGGAGCTGCTCGGCTATGGCGCGGTAGCAACGGCCGTGGAAACCAGTTGCGTGCAATATCAGCAACGGTGGGCCGTTGCCTCCGAGGTCGTGCAGCGCAACGCCGACACCGTCGCTGGAATCGATCAGGGCTGTCACGGTGGTTCAGTCGGTGCCTTCTGGCAGCAGATAGAAACCGTCGTCGTCAGCGGCGATGTCGAGCACGGCCAAGAAACGCCCGTTGCCGACTGTCATGGCGCACAGAGCCGTCAACTCGATTACTTCCACATCAGAGAAATGGGTGCGAACCTCGGCCATGAACTCGTCGTCGATCGAGTGATGGTTTCTGGCGAAGCGATCAGCGAACTCACCGGCGAGGCGTTCACGTTCGGTCAAGCCCTCGATTGCGGGCGCTGTGCCGATCGAGCAGGTCATGACCTCTTGCACTGCGTCCTCGTCGAGACCCTGCGCGGCGGCTTTCGGTGAGCGGGTGTTGAGGCACACTCCGCAGCCGTTGGCGACCGCAACTCGGAGACGGGCGATCTCCCGCAGCCGAGCGGGCAGCGAAGTCTTCTCATACACCGCGTTGGCGAACACCCACATGCCTTTGGCCACGTCGGGCTGCATCATCAGCAACCGTTCCCGCTCGAGCCCTTCGCCGTCTACTACATCAATTCTTGCCATTGTTCGATCCTAGAAGCGTCGCAGCGTGACTTACGTCAGCACGTTCGGGCGGGGGAGGCCTTGGGCTTCGCACATTGCCATGTAGGCGGCGTGAATACCTTCGGCGTCTGTGATCGACTCGACGTTGCCGTCGGCGTCGAGGTTGAGGTTGGAGCCGTAGATCTGGAACCACACGTCGGTGAGTTCGGTGTTGTCGTCAGGCACCGTGAGGGTGTGCTCCGAACCGGCCGGTTCGTAGAGGAACGAGCCGGCACGGTTGATGTAGTCATATTCGGCGTACCTCCAGGCTCCGGTCAAGGTATAGCCGTACACCTGACCGGTGTGGCGGTGTTTTTGGACCACAACACCGGGCGCGAAACGGTTACGCACGATCCAGAGACCGGCCTCGATATCAGCTTGCACCAACTTGAGTTCAACACCTGTACCGGTATCGACCCAGGGGATCTCTTCTTCGCCGAGGTGGAATGCTTCTGTCATGGCGCGCCAGCGTAGATCGCCGGTCGTCGGTTGGCGAAACGCGTCAGCCTGAGAGGCCCAGGAGACGCGACGCGGAAGCTAGTTGTCTTCCGCTCTTGTTCGCTTCGCTCGGCTCCCGCTCTTGTTCGCTGCGCTCACGGGCCGCGAGGCCGCGGGCGGGCCGCTCGGGCCACGGCCTCGCTCGGTCGCGGCCGTGTTCGGGATCGCTCCGCTCGGCCTCTAGGCGACCCCTGCGGCTTTGAGGGCGCGTTCGGTGAAGACTCGTGCCAGATGACGCCGATAATCGGCGTCGGCGTTGAGGTCCGAGGGTGGTTGTAGCCCTTCGGCGGCAACCGCGGCGGCATCGGCAGCAGAAGCACCTGCTGCTACCGCTGCTTCGGTAGCAGATGCGCGCAACGGGGTGGAGCCCATGTTGACCAGGCTCACACCGGCGCCCGCGTTGGCTACTGCGACACCGACGATTGCCCAGTCTTGCGCTCTGCGGTTGAACTTCTGATAGTTCCAGCCGGCGTCGCTAGCAGGGACTCGCACTTCGACGATCATTTCGTCATCAGCGAGCGCTGATTCGAAATAGCCGGCGAAAAAGTCTGTGGAGGCGATCTCACGATCACCACCCGGACCGCGAGCCACGATCGTGCCTCCTAAGGCGAGCACTGCGGCGGGCAAATCCGAAGCCGGATCAGAGTGGGCCAGAGTGCCACCGAGGGTGCCGCGATGACGCACCGCGGGATCGCCCACAAGCGCCGCAACCGACGCCAGCATCGGGCAGGACTGCGCCAAGAGCGCTGAATGCTCGAGTTCGCTGTGGCGGGTGAGCGCGCCGATGGCGATGGTGCCGTTGTTGGCGTTGATGTAACGCAAGTCATCCAACCGGCCCACATCAACAAGCACCGTTGGTGTGGCCAGACGGAAACGCATCATCGGAATGAGGCTGTGGCCTCCGGCCAGGAGTTTGGCTTCGTCGCCATGCTCAGCGAGCAGTGCCACAGCGTGTTCGGCCGATTCGGCCACCTCGTAGTCGAAACTTGCGGGAATCACGACGCACCTCCTTGGGCCTCGTTAATGGCTCTCCAAACAGTCTGGGGTGACGCCGGCATCGCCATGTCGGTAATACCCATGGGCCGCAAAGCGTCGACCACGGCGTTTATCACCGCTGGTGTTGCGGCGATGGTGCCGGCTTCGCCGATGCCTTTCACGCCCATTGGATTGGTTGGGCTGGGCGTGACGTGGCTGGCTACCCGGTATGCGGGTGCTTCAGCAGCCGACGGCACCAGATAATCGCCCAAGTTCACTGTCACGATCTGACCGTCTTCGGTATAGACGGCGTCCTCATAGAGCGCTTGGGCTGCTCCCTGTAGCACGCCTCCGTGTATTTGACCCTCGACGATCATGGGGTTGACCTGATTACCGCAGTCATCGACGGCCACATAGTCGATGATGTCAACATCACCGGTGTCGGTGTCCACCTCCACGACAGCGATGTGGGTGCCGTTGGGGAACGTGAAGTTGGGCGGGTCATAGGTGACGTGCGCTTCAAGGTTGGGTTCCATCCCGTCGGGCAGGTCATGAGCGGTGAAAGCTGCGAATGCGATCGCCGCGAATGGCACTGCCGCGGTCGGTGTGCCTTTCACTTGGAAAGCACCGTCGACGTACTCGAGGTCGTCTTCGTTGGCTTCGAGTTGGTGAGCGGCAATCAACCGGGCTTTGTCAAGCACCTTGTCTGTGGCCATGAACACCGCGGTGCCGCCAACTGAGAGTGACCGTGATCCGTAGGTGTCGAGACCCGTCGGACTGATCGCGGTGTCTGAATGCAGCACATCCACATCGTCGGGGTCGATTCCGAGTTTGTCGGCGACGATCATCGACCAGGAGGTCTCATGGCCTTGCCCGTGTGGTGTCGAACCGGTGATGACCTGCACTTTGGCAGTGGGCAACACTCTTACGGTGGCTGCTTCCCAACCACCGGCTCCATAGTTGAGTGACGCCAGCACTCGGCTCGGGGCGAGTCCGCACATCTCCACGTAGCTTGAGAAGCCGACACCGATTTGACGGTTCGATCCGTCGGCTCGGCGTTGGGCCTGCTCGGCTCGCACACCATCAAGACCCGCCATCTCGACAGCTTTGTCAAGCACTGCCTGATAGTCGCCGCTGTCGAAGATGAGTCCGGCGCAAGATTCATACGGGA
This sequence comes from Candidatus Aldehydirespiratoraceae bacterium, assembly GCA_965198315.1. Classification (GTDB taxonomy): domain Bacteria; phylum Actinomycetota; class Acidimicrobiia; order Acidimicrobiales; family Aldehydirespiratoraceae; genus VXYK01. The sequence goes on from OZ240616.1 coordinate 1,225,184, forward strand.
ACGCGTCGGCCGCGATGAAGTTGCGCGAGCGAATCTCTTCGGGGGTGACCCCGACAGCCACCGCCAGAGAATCCATGGCCCGCTCAACCGCGTAAGTAGCTTCGGGCCGTCCGGCGCCACGGTATGCGTCGGTTGGGGTCTTGTTGGTGAACACCGAGGTGCATTCAAACGAATAGTGGGCAATGTCGTAACAGCCGTGATACAGGAACCCGCCCAACAGCGGCACACCCGGGGTGACCAACTGCAGATAGGCGCCCATGTCGGCAAGCAGCTTCACTCGCACTGCGTGCACTTTGCCGTCGGCGTCGGCAGCTAGTTCGATGTGTTGCACTTGGCCTCGACCTTGGATCGTGGCTGTAGCGGCTTCGCTGCGGCTCTCAGTCCAACGCACAGGTACGCCTCGGTCCATAGCCAACGCGCAGCACAGGATCTCTTCGGCGTAGACGTTGAGTTTGCAACCAAAGCCGCCCCCTACGGAGGGTGCGATGACCCGGATTTTGTGCTCGGGGATACCCAGAGTCACCGCAGTCATCACTTTGAGAATGTGCGGGATCTGCGTGGCCGAATACAAGGTGAGCTCACCGTTGGCCACCCCTGGCGCGGCTACCACACCGCGGGGTTCCATCGGAGCGGGTATCAACCGTTGCTGAACGAATCGTTCACTCACCACGTGCGTGGCGTTGGCGAAGGCTTCGTCCACTGCTTCGGGGTCGGGGATCAACGGCCAGGTGTAGCTTTCGTTGGTGCCGAGATCGGCGTGCACCAGCGGCGCACCGTCGGCCACAGCAGCTTCAATGTCGACAACCGCAGGCAGCGGGTCATAGTCAACGGAAACAGCCGCGGCGCCGTCGGCCGCTGCGTAGCGCGAAGTGGCAAGCACCACGGCCACTGCGTCGCCCACATATTTGGCGACGCTGGTAGCTACCGGCAGGTGAGCAGGGTTGCGCATGTCGTCGGTTACGGGCCAAGCGCACGGCAGGGCTCCTTCACCCCACAAGGGCGCGAGATCGGCCCCGGAGAGCACTTCGGTCACACCGTCGATTTCGAGCGCGGCGCTGCCGTCGACACTGAGAATCGTGGCGTGAGCTTCGGTGGAGCGCACAACCCCGACCCAGATCTCGCCGTGCAAACTCATGTCGTCAATGAATTGCGCTTCGCCGGTCAACAGCGCGGGGTCTTCACGCCGTAGCCGGGGGCTTCCCATGTGGGTTACGGGGTCATCGGTCATCGTCATGATTCACTCCTCTTCTGATCCGGAGCCGGCCACCGCGAGGACAGCGTTCACAATGTTCTGGTAACCGGTGCAGCGGCACAGGTTCCCTTCAAGCCCATGACGCACACCGTGATCGTCGAGGTCGGGGTATTCCTCGACCAAAGATATTGCGGCCATCACCATTCCGGGTGTGCAGTAACCGCATTGCAGAGCGTGATGTTCATGGAACGCCTGCTGCATCGGATGCATCGTGCCGTCGGAGTCGGCGACGCCTTCAATGGTGGTGACATCGGCCCCGTCGGCTTGTACTGCAAACATGGTGCAGGACTTTGCGGACTGACCGTTGATAAGCACGGTGCAAGCACCGCAACTGCTGGAATCGCAGCCGATGTTGGTGCCCGTTAGCCGTAGATCGTCGCGAAGCGCATGCACCAGCAGGGTGCGTGGCTCCACTTCGAGGTTTCGTTCGGTGCCGTTGACGGCCAAAGTAATTGACTCCATGCGTTTCCCCTGACGGTGGACCGTTGAGGCTGAAATGTTGCCGCGTCGAAGCGCATATGTCCAGCGCCTTGCTACTTCTTTTTTCAAGAACGCGCTCGCGGCTATTCCGGCGGATCGTTGTCGTGTTGACGAAGGAAGCGCTCGAACTCAGCAGCGAGATCATCCGAGGTCGGAAGACTTGATTCTGCCTGGGTGTCGTAGCGCTGTTCGAGGGCCCGCACATATTGGACGATCTCGTCGTTCTCGGTCATGGCTTCGTTGACCTGCGACTCCCACTGGAGGGTTTCTTCATCGAGCTCTGCCCATTGGGTCGGCAAGCCGGTCACTCGTTCAAAGCGTTCGAGCAGGGCCCGGGATGCTTTGGGGTTGGGCGCGCCCGACACGTAGTGAGGCACGCTCGCCCGCAGCGACACCGCGGGGATATCGGCGGCGTCGAGGCGTTGGTGGAGGGCTCCGACGATTCCGGTCGGACCCTGGTACGAGGGTTGATCGAGGCGCAGCAGCTTGCCGAGTTCAGCATCGGTCGTCGATCCGGTGATCTTCGGCGGGCGGGTGTGGGGGACCTCGGCGATCATCGCTCCGAGTGTGACCACGAGTTTCACGTCGAGTCGCTCGATGACCTCCAAAACAGCGTCGACGAAGGTTCGCCAACGCAGGTGTGGTTCTACACCCTCAATGAACACGAGGTCTCTTGCCCGGTTGTCGAGCGCCAAGCAGTGCACGTCGTTGGCGGGCCACTCAACGACTCGCCGACCTTGGGGCCCGATCCGCAGGTTGGGTCTGCGTTCGTTGAAGTCGAAGAACTCATCCGCGTCGATACTGGCTAGATGGGTGGCCGTTGGGCCTCGCATCGCTTCGACAGCACCGGTCGCGGCGCCGCCGACATCGAACCATCCGTCCCAGGCGGTGACCAGAATGGGTGAACGAAGTAGCCGCGGCGGGTCGCGATGCCAGAGAAGTTGCTCCATACGCGCTTCAGGATATGTGCTTCAGGACATGGAACTGTTGACGGCGGAGATGATGGCCCGCAGCGAGGCGCTGACGATCGACTCGTGCAGACCGACGCCCCAGACCAGATTCCGAGCGCCAGTGTCGATTGCCACGTAGGCGGCGGCTGTGGCGTCGGATCCGAGACCGAGAGTGTGCTCGGTGTAGTCCGCGATCTTGCCTTTGAACAGGCCGGCCGAATTGAGCGCGTGGACAAAAGCGTCGATCGGGCCGTTTCCTTCACCCGAGACCATGAGCTCCTCGCCGTCGATGATGAGTTTCGCTTCCAGAGTCGTGAGTCCACTGTCGATCGTGTCGCTCGTGGCCCGATGACCGACGATCACCACCCGAGGATTCGCAGGCTCCACATAATCGGCCATGAACCGGCGGTGGATCTCATAAGACGTGATCTCCGTGCCGGTGTCTTCGGTGACCTGCTGGATCGTGTTGGAAAAATCAACCTGCAAGCCTCGAGGCAGGTCCAGCCCGTACTCGTGCAGCAACACGTAGGCAGCCCCGGCCTTGCCCGACTGACTGTTGACCCGAATAACCGCCTCGTAGCTCCGGCCGAGATGGCGGGGATCAATCGGCAGGTAGGGGACGTCCCAAGCGTCGTAATCGCCCCTCAGTTCCTCGCCCGGGCGCACATCGTAGATGTCCGCCATCCCCTTCTTGATGGCGTCCTGATGACTGCCCGAGAACGCGGTGTAGACAAGATCACCCACATACGGGTGCCGTGGATCGAGAGTCATCCGGTTCGAGAACTCGTATACCCTGCGCATCTCGTCGATGTCGCTCATGTCGAGCATCGGGTCGACACCCTGGGTGAACAGATTCAGAGCGATCGTGACCAGGTCGACATTGCCGGTCCGCTCACCGTTGCCGAACAGGGTCCCCTCGATCCGGTCAGCTCCGGCCATGATGCCCATCTCCGCCGCAGCCACGGCAGTGCCGCGGTCATTGTGGGGATGCAGCGACAAAAGCACCGTGGAGCGGTCGCGGATCATGCGGTCGAACTGCTCGATCATGTCGGCATACAGATTCGGAGTCGACATCTCCACCGTGGCCGGCAGATTGAGGATCAGCGGGTTCGCCTCCGTCGGTTGGAAGACGTCCATCACCGCCTCGCAAACCTCAACAGCGAAATCCGGTTCGGTGCCGGTATAGCTCTCGGGGCTGTACTCCCAGCGGATCGAGGCGGGGTTGCTGGATCGCTCAAGTCCTTCCCGACATATTTTGGCGCCGTTGACGGCAATGTCGACGATGCCCGAGCGGTCGGTTCCGAACACCACACGTCGCTGTGTGGTCGATGTCGAGTTGTAGAGATGCACGATCGTGGCCGGCGCACCGTCGATCGCCTCGAACGTGCGGTTGATGAGGTCGGCTCGGGCTTGAGTCAGCACCTGAATAGTCACGTCGTCGGGGATTTCGTCGCCTTCGATGAGTTCGCGCACGAAGTCGAAGTCGGTCTGCGAGGCAGCCGGGAACCCGACCTCTATCTCTTTGAAACCCATTTGAACCAACAGCTCCCACATCCGCTTCTTGCGGGTGGAGTCCATCGGATCGACCAGGGCCTGGTTGCCGTCACGCAGGTCGACAGAGCACCACACCGGGGCCTTCTCGATGCGTTGAGTCGGCCAGGTGCGGTCAAGAAGCTCAACCGTGGGGAACGGACGGTACTTCTCAAACGGCATTCTGCTCATGATGGTCTCCATCGTGGGTGGCCGTGGTTCGGCCAATTCGGTTGGTTGTGGTTGCGGTTGGTTGTGGTTGCGGTTGGTTGTGGTTGCTGATTTGTGGGGGTGGTTGTGGGTCTGTTGCTTGGTCTCAAGTCCGTGCCTAAAAGCACGAAACCCCCCGGCACGAGGCACGAGGGGTTCGGCGAGCGCCAGTATGTGGCGCTCGCCTACAAGAGAAGAAGCAGGGTGGTGGTGCAATTCACGCATTCAATGAAACCAGATCCCCCCACCAATTGCAACCCTCGCACAGCTTCAGAGCGTCCTAGGGTGGGCTTTTGGTGTGGCTGTTCTCCTATGCCCCGACGACAACCAGACCCACGGATCGAGCGGCTTGGGCTTGGCGTTGGTCGAATGTGAGGAACGTGGTTGTGTCGCCGGTTCGTCTTGCTGCCGCTACGTGCAGCGCGTCGAGTGACCGACACAAGGTCTGCTCGGCAATGAGGGCGGCGGAGTTGCAGGTGGTGGTGTCGATGCTGACGAGCGCGAAGGCGTTGAGGTCGGCCTGAACTTGTCGGCGAGCGCTGATAAGAGCGTCTTTGTCGAGAAGCCGTGCGAGGTTGCGCCGCAGTTCCACTTCGGTGAGACGGCAGGTCACCAGCGTTGGATCCGCTGCCATGAATTGTTCGGCCACATCGGAGTCGTGTTCGGAGACATAGCGCTTCAGCAATGCGCTGGTATCGACGTACAGTGTCATCCGCGGTCCTCGTCGAGCACTTCAGTCGTGCTTCGCGGTGCTGTGTAACGTACCGTTGAACTCAGATGCGTTCTCGACGGGGGAGTGATCCAACCTTCGGCAATTCCACGGTCGAGCATTGACGTTCCGCCGAGGCCGACGAGTTGCGCAACGGGCTTTCCCCGGTCTGTGACCACTATGTTCTCCCCTTCGGCGGCTTTGCCTACGTACTCCGAGAGGTGTGCTTTGAGTTCTCGTATCCCTACGTTCATGTAGTCACATTAGAGTCTTGATGTAACCACGTCAACCGGTATCCATTCTTGAGTCTGTTGGGCCGCGATCTGAACCGGTCGTAGGGTGGGCTTTGTTATGACTGAACCGTTGATGATCGGTGAGATCGCGGATGCTCTTGGTCTGGGTGATCACGAGTTGGTGTCGCTCGTTGGGGGAGGGGGCAAGACGACGGTGTTGTTCGCTCTCGGCGCCCAACTCGCTGGAACGGTCGTGCTGACAACGACAACCAAGATGGGACGTGACCGCACCGGTGGACATGAGCCTCTTCTGGCTCCCTCCGACGACGCGTTGCTGCACACGTTGGCGGCTCGGCGGGTGGCGTTGGCATGGCGGGCCGCCGCAGACCACAAGGCTCTCGGTATCGAACCTCAGGTCTGTGACCGCTGGTTCGGTCTGGTCGACCATGTGGTGGTGGAGGCGGACGGCTCCCGGCGCATGCCCTTCAAAGCCCCTCTCGACTATGAGCCCGTCGTCCCGTCGCAAACCACCACTCTGGTCGCTTGTGTGGGCGCCGCGGCGCTCGACGCGGTGATTTCTGAGCGGTGCCAGCGCCCGGAGCGAGTCGCCGCCGTCGCCCGATGTTCACCGGACGACTTGTTGACCCCGCAGCGCCTGGCCGCGGTGCTGACAAGCGACCGGGGATCCCGCAAGGACTGCCCGCCGTCGGCTCGTTTCGCGGTCGTCATCAACCAGGTCCTTGCCGGCCATCGCAGGTACATCGCAGAGTTGGCCGGCCTCATCGCAGACCAAGCGACGGTGGCCTGCATCGCCCCCTTCCCCCCAGAAAACTCCCCGGAGTTGTCTTCCGGTAGCTGAATTGCTCAAAGGGCGCTACGACGCCGCGGCTATCAGGGTCCAATCGAGGACTTTGGCACCGTCGCTCCCAGTGATGGGCAACCCTTCGGTGTCGGGGCGGTGGGCGAAGCCTTCTACCTGCACAGCGAGGGCGCGACCCTCCGAGGCGGGTTCCACGTCGAGCAGCGTGTGGCGAAATGACAACAGGTCGCCCTCGAAGGCCGGGCCGGTGTGGTCACAGTGGTGCCAGCCGACGACGGTGGCCATCCCCGGCAACACCCGCGACAGAGACGCCTGGGCGAGTCCGACGACATGCCCGCCGTAGACGAGCCGCTGGGGATATTGAGACTGGTCGGGGTCGCGATGAACCAACGCCAGATTGTGGCTCAGGCGCACCAGTGAGGTGGCTCCATCGATCACATCGCGGGTGGGGTCGCTGATCGTCTCGCCGATGCCCCAATCGCAGGGCGGTCCCAAGGGCGCGAAGTTCCAGTCCGGTACCAAGCCGACAAATGACCCGAGGTCGAGATCGCTGGTTGTGCCCAAGTCGTCGTTGTGCCCGGGAGCGTGTTCATCGTTGAACTGGGACAGCATCGGGCAACGCTGGTAGGTCACGGCCTCTTCACCGTTGGCATAGGTCACGATGTCGACGAGCACCTTGCCACGTCGCGCCCGGCCTGGGTGGTGCGAACCGTCGGCCAGGCCGGCAACGGTTACCGCCGTCTCTATTGAGTCGCCGATCATCACCGGGCGCAGCAGGCGCACGTCGCGGTAGAACAGGTTTGCTATGGCCCGACGGCTGACCGTGGTGCTCTGGCCGATGGAGAACTGCATCACCAGACCCGGACTGGCGAGCCGACCCCCTGTGGCGGTGACGGCACGGCTCACCTGCCCGTCGAGCACCATCACCAAACGTTCGCCGACCAGCGACTGGTACAGCGCGGCGACACCTTCGTCGATGGTTACCGGCGGTTGGCGCGGCAGTTCCTGACCGACAACGAGTTGGTCATAGTGCGGGCCGTCAAGAGGAATCACAGATTGGCTATTTCGTTTTCGATCCGGGCTTCGATATGAGCTCGGGCGCCGTGCATAAGGCTGGGAATATGGGCTGAGGGCCAAAGCCCATCGTATGGCTTGTACTGTTTCAAGACCGTCTTGGCGATCGTGTTCTTGTGCACCTCGGTGGGTCCATCGGCGATGCCCATGACGGGCACCGACATCCACATGTTTGCCAGCGGCATCTCGTTGGTCACTCCAAGCGAACCGTGGGAGTGCAGGGCTCGGTAGACCACGTCCATCAACACTTTGGGCGTCGCCACTTTGACACCGGCTATGTGCTGGCGGATCTTGGCGTAGTCGCCCTCCTTGTCGATCATCCAGGCGGTGTGCAAGACCTGAAGCCGGAATTGTTGGATCTGGATCCAAGAGTCCGCAACCCAATGCTGAATCGACTGTTTCTCCGCGATCAGTGAGCCTTTCGTCTCCCGGGAAAGCACCCGTTCGCACATCATGTCGAGCGCGCGCTGCGCCATACCGACCGAACGCATGCCGTGGTGGACCCGTCCACCGCCGAGCCGTGTCTGGGCGATCTTGAAACCGCTGCCCTCGTCGCCGAGCAGGTTCTCGGCGGGCACCCGCACGTCGTTGAATCGCAGGTAGGCGTGACCGGCGCTGTCAGCCGATGCACCACCGCCGACATGGCTGTTGCGAACCAGTTCAAGGCCTTCGGCTCCGTGAGGAACGAGCATCATCGACGAACCCTTGTACACGGGCACGTCGGGGTTGGTTATCACCATGGCGATGAGGAAGTCGGCGAACTTGTAGTTCGAGGCGAACCACTTCTCGCCGTTGATGACCCACTCGTCGCCGTCTCTGCGGGCTTGGCATCTGAAGTAGGCGGGGTCGGAGCCGGCTTGAGGTTCGGTCATCGCATATGTGGTGGAGATCTCGCTTCGCAACAGCGGTTCGAGGTAGCGGCGCTTCTGTTCGTCTGTCCCGTAGTGGGCGAGAACCTCAGCGTTGCCCGAATCAGGCGCTTGGCAGCCGAACACTGAAGGTGCCCAACTCGAACGGCCGAGGATCTCGTTCATCAGCGCCAGCTTCACTTGTCCATAGCCACGCCCGCCGAGATGCGGACCGATGTGGCAGGCCCAGAGCTCTTGTTCCTGCACCTGCTTCTGCAGCGGTCGCACCAGGGCCTGGGCGGTTTCGTTCTTCTTGTCGTACGGCGACGCTTCACCGCGGAAATAGAGGTCGAGCGGTTCGACTTCTGACTTGACGAACTCTTCAATCCAGTCGAGTTTTTCTTGAAACTCGGGTTCAACTTCGAAGTCGATGGCCAATGTGTGGACCTCCTGGTTTGGCCGCGTCGTCGGCGCTCTCCTCAGCAGCGGACATTACCGCGAGTTGGGGTTGCGAGCCTTGTTCAAGAGGCGGGACGGTCGCGTCGGTGAGCAGCAGCGGCCCGGTTTCGCGGATCAACCGGGGAGGTCAACCGTGGGGGTCAGCCGTTCGGTTCGAACGTCGGGTTTGAACCTTGGGTTCGAACGTTGAGTTCAGCCGTGGGGGCCGACCGAGGGGGTCAAACGGTGAAACGGGATCGGTAGCGGTCGAAGGATCGGCCCATCTCGGCGTGGTCGAGGCCGAAGTCGGCCGGTTGGTATCTGTGCGCGCCGGCTGCATCTTCGCGTTCCTCTCTGGCGACGATGTTGCTCGCTTGCCGGCTCACTGCGGGGTCGATCCGCAGTCGTCTACAGATCGTGGCGATCGTTGACGGCGTGTCGGACACCAGATCCTCGAACGCCACATGGACCGTGCGCTGCAGGGGCAGGACCCCCTGATCCACATGGTCGACCAGGGCGTCGAGGCTGCGTTGATAGAGGTCATGGTGGTAACGGCCGATGGCCGCTGCGTTGACCGAGTTGCTGAAGGCGGAACGCAGAGTCGCCACCAGGCTCGAAACCGATGCCAGAAACTCCGCCGGTTCGCGGTGCGTGACGATGAAACCGGCATCCGGGTAAGTGGCGACCAAGGTTGACACCGATTGGAGGTGAACGGGCGACTTCAGGACCCACCGTGCCGCCGGCATCCGCTGTTGCAGGACGCGCAACACCCGGCGGTGCATCGCGTAGGCGGGAGCCATGTCGGACGCCTGCAGCCATTCAACGTAGGCAGGCACGGCGTAGCGGCTGACAAACTCTTCTGTGCGCGCCGCGAACGCCATTGCCGACAAGCACTCCTTGGGCATCTGCGCGGAGTAGGTGTGTATCGAACGGAGGCCGGTCGCGACTGCCTGCGGGAACTCCAATTCGTGGGCGGTCTCGTGGATTCTCGGGTCCTGGTCGTAGGTCTCCGGGTCTGGTGGCGGCAGTGGTCGGGTGAACTCCCATCCCCGTGCCACTCGATGGCCCGCGACGGCCCCGAGATGTCGGTGAAGCACTGTGGTACCGCTGCGGGGCGGGCCGAAGACGAAGATCGGTTCGACGATGGCCTCGTCGTCCAACTCCGGATGAGCGGCTTCGTAGGCTTCCAGTTCGAGCCGCACGTCGAGCAGACGATTTAGGTACCGCTGTGTGGCCCAGCGACCCACCGGCGTGAGTCGGGCGGTTGACTCGAGAGCGTCACAGAAGACCCCGAGCGGCTCAACGAAGTCGTCATCCGCGAATCGGCTCGCGCTCTGTGAACGCTCAAGCGCGTCTTCGATCAGCGCGTCGGCGTTGAACGGTCCAGGGGTCGGGCGAAACTCGGGGCGTGCGCCCCGGTTGGCCTCGGCAACCCACGCTGCTTGTGGACCCACCGACCATGACATGGGCGTTACGATACGCGGCGTGACCAACCCAGGCGATTTCGATCCGACCCACGGTCCTGTTTCGCCCGGCGGCTCTGTTTCGCCCGGGGGCTCTGGTGGTGTTGGTTCGGTTGGCGACTTTGATCTGGCGGGGCGGGTCATCGTCATCACTGGGGGAACCAAGGGAATCGGGATCGGGCTTGCGCGGTACATCGGTGGCTGCGGTGCGAGTGTGGTGGTGACCGGACGCCGACAAGCGGGGGTCGATGCGGCGGGCACCGAGTTGTCGGGCCTCGGCATCGACCATCTGGCTCGGTCGGTCGACGCGGCCGATGCCACTGCCACCGCCGAGCTGATCGCCGATGTCATCGAACGTTGGGGACGGGTTGACGGGCTGGTCGCCAATGCCCAGAGCTTTCGACCGACCACGCCGCTTGTTGATGTGAGCGAATCTGACATGGACCTGTTGTATGACACCGGACCCAAAGGGACACTATGGGCGATGCAGGCTGTTCATCCGTACATGCGCGACGCGGGATTCGGTCGGATCGTAACGATGGCTACCTCGATGGGCTTCACCGGAGCTTCCGGATATGGACCGTATGCGGCTTCCAACGAGGCGATTCGCTCGCTGACCCGTACCGCGGCCAACGAGTGGGGCCGCGACCGGATCACGGTGAACTGCGTCCTGCCGGCTTCGGCCGCGCATCGACTCGACCCAGCGGCGGATCCACAGCGAGCGGCTGCCTTCGCAGCGATGTACGACAATCATCCGCTCGGACGTGACGGCGACCCCGATGCCGACATCGCCCCGGCTGTGGCTTTTCTGCTCTCGCCCAAAAGCCGTTATGTCACCGGCCAGACGATCAGCGTCGACGGCGGCGGTCTCCTCAGGCCTTGAACCAGCGGTTGGCTAGGCCCTCAGCTTCGGAAACGCCAGCGAAGGTGGGCTTGCCGGGCGTCGACCTCGGTGTGGCGTTGGGCTGGGGTGAAGGTGGGTGTGTCGGCGGGAAGAAACGAGCGGACCTCGCTGAGGGCGACGACTGTGGTGACTGGTTCGGGCCGGGCTTCGCTGTGCGGCCAGAACCAGCGCAAAGTACAGAGGCCATTGCGTCGCCCCGCGATATCGAGCCAGTTGCGCACACCTGGGTCGGTGGTGCTCAGCACATAACGCACCCGTCCATCGGCGGAAATTTCAACCTGGCGGTGGTTGCGACTGCTGATGTGACCGTAGGGGTCGACCGGCTCAAAGTTGTGCATGGTGTAAAGATGTGTCGACCAGTAGCGGGCGTCGGGTTGCTCGCAGTCGATCACCAGTGCCTCGTCGGGCGCGAGATCCCAGAAACAGAACTCGTAGCGGGCGTCGGCAAGGCCCTTTTGTAGCTTGACGGTGTTGTCGGTGAAGGAGTTGTCGATTCGCTTGGCCCGGTTCTCGGCGAGGTAGTCGTTCCAGTAGCTGATCGATTCTTCGATCTCGTTGAGTGTCTCGTTGAGCCGTGTCTCGAAGGTGGTGGCGGTGAGCGATACGGGGGTCTCGGGGTCAAGGCACTCGATAGTGAAGGTCGCTGGTTCAAGCGGGCGCCAGTCGTAGTAGTACTCACGGATGGAGACCATCACCGCACTGTCGGGCAGTTCTATGGCGCCTTCGCTGTCGCCCCCCAGCAGCAACTCGAAGTCGTCTCCTTCGGTGATTTTGTGATCAGTGGCGGTGAGCTGCGCCACGCTGCCCCAAACCGGCTGGTGCATGAAACCGTTGCGGATCGCAAGCAGGAACTCCTCGCAGGAATTCATGCGACCGACTATTAGGTAACGGCGGTTGGGGTCGATGCGGGCGTGGCGGTAGGTGTTGTCGTTGTTGGGTCCGCCCCATTGGCTGACGAGATCGTTGTGACGATGGAAGAAGGGCCGTGACGGGTCGGCGTGCAGTGTTTCCCAGGCGAGCCACAGCGTGAGTTGATCCGCTAGGTGTTCGAAGCCCTCAAGTAGCCCTTGGGGGTCAACAGCAAAAGGAGCCTCGGTGAGCCGTTCACCCATAGCTTTCAAGCGATCACAGGCTGCGTGCCAAGCCTTGAGCGGGTCGCTCATGTCGGTCTTCTGCTGGCTGCGCGGATGTTGCACTGCAGACAGATACCGCTGATGTTGGAAGCCTCGTCGGAGGCGAGCCAGGTAACCGTGGCTGCGATCTCTGCGACTTCGCTCAGTCGTGCCAGATTGAGATCCGCGGTGTGTGCTTCGATACCGCCGGGTTGTTCGTTGAGGTAGTCGAGCAGTGGGCCGGTGGCTGTAGGCCCCGGGGTGAGCGAGTTGGCGCGGATGCCGAGGTACCCGTATTCGGTGGCGACGGTTTCCATCAGCGAGATGACGCCTGCTTTGGCCGCTGCGTATCCACCGAGTCGGTATTGCCCGCCGACAGCGGCGCCGGACGACATCGACACGATGCTGCCGCTTTGTTGGCGCACCATATGGCGGAGTGCCGCGCGGGTTGCGAAGAAGGTGGTGTCGAGGGACAGTCGCTGCTGAAAGCGCCAGTCGTCGTCACTGAGATCGCCGATGAGTCCGGTTCGGGAGACGCCGACGTTGTTGTAGAGCACATCGATACGGCCGTGTTGCGCGGCGGCTTCGTTCACCCAGTGTGTTGCGAACGCGGAATCGGACATGTTGCCCGCGAGTCCACCGCCACCGGTCTCGGCCATGATTGCGTCGAGAGCTGTGGGGTTGAGGTCGTTGAGCCACAGAGTCGCGCCCTCCGCGGCGAATCGTTTGGCAACGGCTGCTCCGATTCCGGCGCCTGCGCCGGTGATCAGCGAGACCTTGCCCTCGAGCGGGTCGCTCATGTTGGCACTGATCCGTTGTCGCAAACTTCGTGTCGTGAGTGTCTGCGGGTTGGGTTCGGTTGGAGTTGCGAGTCTGGCATGAGGGTCTCTGTCAGCGGGTGGGGGGACGGGTGGACAGTACGCGTGGTTCGCCGTCGGTAACGGCGATCACGTCACGATGATCGCCTTGGCTGACGCTCAGCACCATTCCGGCTTCAAGAACTTCGCCGTGTCCGTGACCTGGATCGAGCACCGGGTGCTCGAATCCCATACCGAGTCCGCGCACCAACCAAGGCCCGGTGGCCGCGTTGGCGAGGTCGGTGTGGTTAGCCCCAAAGCGACATGCGCCGACTAGCGCCGGTCGTCGCCGGCGTTGTCCGTTGCTAAAGACACCCCCCACTCCCCCCTCGTAGCCGTCGAGCAGAACGCCCAGGTCAATGACCGTTTCGTTGCCGTGATGCAGTACGGTCGGCGCAGATGCGGGAACGGTGGTACCCGCCTTCGCCATTGCCGCGATGGCTGTCCCTACTGGGTTGCTGGGCGCTTTGAGAGCTGCTTCTACGCCGGACCAAACCACCGCGCAGGCAGCGGTCACGCGGTCGATCTCTTCGTCGAACTTGACTCGGCGCGCCGTAGCCATCAGATCATCGGCTGGCACGATGCCTGCGCGCGGCGCGATCCGCGCCACGGCTCGCTCGAACGATGGTGAGACTTCGTCGACTCCGATAAGAGCGGATTCAGCGAAACCATCGATGGCTGCTAGGTGGCCAGCCATGATTTGGGGGTTCCAGGTGAGGGGATAGAGGTCTTCTTTGGTCATCGTTTCGGGCAGTCCGGCGTCCGAGGTGGACAACACATGGGTTCGGCGGGTTTCGGCGACGACCACGCAGCCGGCGCCGAACGGGCGGGTGCCCGCGGTCCACAACCCCTTCATACCGCTGGCGTAGTAGATGTTGTTGGCGCGGCCCAGCACCAGCGCGTCGAGTCCGCGGCGAGCCATTGCTTCCAGTACCCGATCTCGGCGGCGGACAGTCAACGAGTCGGTCATGGGTCGAAGGGTGCATAGCCGGGAAACGATGACAGGATCCGGTGTCCGTCTTCTGTGACCACGACGATCTCCTCGGCGCGGTAGCCGGCGATACCGTCGTCCCAAACCACCGGTTCGAGCACGAGGATCATGCCGGGTGCGAGTACGAAGTTGTCGTCGAATTCGTCGCCGAGGTCGGTGCCGATCATTGGCATTTCGGCGCTTTCGAGACCTACCCCGTGGGCGATATAGAAGTAGGGCAACCATGGTCTGGTTCCGCCATTGGCTGCTATCGCTTGCCGCGCCACATCGCCTAGTGTCACCCCTGGTTTGATGGCGTCGTAGCACGCTTGGGTGATCGTTAACCAGCGGTCGAAACAGGATCGTTCGGCAGGCGATGGGTCGCGGCCTACGATCCAGGTTCGCCCGTAGTCTGAGGCGTAGCCCTGGTAGCCGTGACCAGAATCGACCCACACCAAGTCGCCCTCTGCATAGGTGGTATCGCCGGCGCCAGTGGGGAAAGCTATAGCTCCAGTTGAGGTGTAGGGTCCGTCGCGTTGTGAGCGCGGCATGGGTTGGAAGATGGGATCGATCTCGTTGTGGTCGCCACCAAAACCTCGTAGTGCTTCGAGGAATACTCCGGCGACATCTCGGCGTGTGGCGCCGACGACGCATGCTTGACGCGCCGGTTCCATGGCCCACTCAGTGAGGATCTGCGATCGCTCGATGCAAGCAACTTCGTCGGTGGTCTTGACGAGCCGGGCACCTCCGAGCACTCGATTGGAGTCAACGAGATGGGCATCGTCGAAGAGGCCCGCGCGGGCCATCGCCCCGGTCACGGAGTCGACCGCGACACGATGACCCGCGAGGTCACCGATTACTTCGTTGAGCGCCGAGCGCACGGCTTGAATGTCATCGTCGAGTTCGGGCCACAACGGTGAGCCGATCTCGCATTCAAGACCCGCTGTTTGGTTGTGCGCATGTAGACGCACACGGTCTTGAGTAACTATCGCGACCGCCCGTTGGTATGTCATATGGCTGGCATCGATCGCGTCGGCGACGAACCCGGTCGCGTAAGTCACATTTGGCCCGTGCAACAGCACCGCGGCGTCGACATCCTGAATTGTCATCTCGGTGCGCAGACGTGCCAAGCGCGCAGCACACATTCGTTCGATGTCGCAAGTCGGCAGTTCGACAGTCATCACCAACAGCATGCACCATGGCTTCGACATCCGCCTTTTCAGCGCCCTGTCAAGCTGACTGATGTAAAACAGGGTTTGTGACGCTCGACGACATAGACCGCTCTTCGCATTTCGTTCAGGCCCGCGAGGCGCTTGACAACTCTGACACCGATGCGGCACGCGATCAGATCAATCGCGCCGAGCGACAAGCCGCTGCGCTCAAGGCGTACTCGATTCGTTGGATCGCGGAGTTGTTGTCGTGGGTGGGGGAGACCGAGGGTGAGGCTGCGGTTGAAGATGTGCTTCGGCGTTTCGGCGAGCGCAACCTTGCTGATCGCGCGCTGCCCGACAATGACTGGTGGTCGGTGCCCGCGGAGGTGAGGGCGAAGGTGGTTGCCCGTGCGATGCTGGCGAATGGGGCTGAGATTGAACTAGGTGAGGATGACGAGAAGATTGTCATGTCGTTTCGGTGCGGAACCGGCGGGATGCTCATCGACTCGGGTGCTTACGAGGGTGAAGCGGCCCTGATGAAACTGACCGAGTCTGGTCCTCGTACTTTTGGCCGGGATTCGCTATGGGTGTATTGCGCTCACTGTTCTGTCAACAACGAGATCCAGGCTGTGGAGACGACGGGACGCCTCACAACCGTCGAGTTCCCACCGGAGCGTGCCGGTGAACCATGCGTGCATCACGTGTACCGACGTCCGCAGGACATTCCCGAAGAGATTTACGTCCGTATTGGCAAGTTTAAACCGGCGCTCGATCGCTGAGTGTCCAACCCTGAGGTCATTCGGCCTGAAGTTCGGCGACAATGTCGGAGATGAGTTCGGTTGCGACTTCGGTGGGCTCTCCGGCAGCGGCGCGTGCCACATACATCGAGTCGGGGAGTGGGGGAATCGACTCGGCCCGAGGCCAGCGGATCAACTCGCCCTTCACCGAACTCTCGGCGAGAACGGCTACCCCAAGCCCTGCCTCGGCGGCACCGATAACGCTGGCTGCGCTTGGTCCTGAGAAGGTGATTTTGTAGGGGATGCCCGAGTTGGTTAAGGCTTGTTGCGCGAGCGGGCGATAAAACCCACCTTCACCGAATGTGATCAGGGGTACGGTACCTTCTTCGTATTGGCAGTCCGGGGCACAGACCCAGATGAGTGGGTTTTTCCAGAGGATCTTGTCTTCTGGTCGTCGGTTGTTTTCGAGCACCTGCAGCACGGCAACGTCGAGTTCGCTGAGGGCCAACATTGAACTGAGCCGAAACGAGCGGTCGACGAAGAATTCGATCGACGTTTTGGGGTGAATGCGGTTGAAGCGTGAAAGCACGGCGCAAATGCGCGCGGTGCTGATCTCTTCGGGGGTGCCGACTTTTACTGTGCCGGTTAGTTCTGAGCTTTCGAGACGACGAATGGCGTCGTCGTGGGTGCCGACGATGGCTCGGGCGTAATGGAGGAGTTCTCGTCCGTCGCGCGAGGGTCGCAGAGAATGTCCTTCGCGAATGAGCAGGTCACGGCCGACTTTCTCTTCGAGACGTTTGATTTTCCAGCTGACTGCGGATTGGCTGACCTGTAGAGATTCGGCTGCTCGGGTCATGCCGCCCAAGTCAATGACGGAGATGAAAGTTCTTAGCGATTCAATGTCGAGTTGCATTGGTTGAGCACCCTAGTCGAAGCATGACAACTATTGGTAGAAAGTACAAAGAATATGTGGTTGTGTCATAGCCATCGATGCCCGATAATACAGTCATGAACACCAACCCGAATCCATCCATAGTTACAGCGTCAACACTTCGCTCGGCTTTTGGTCCGGGTTATCAGTTTGGTGGCGCGTCGGATTACACCCTGCGCGTCATCAGCCGATCCCCGGGTATCCAGTAGCTCTCAGTAGTAGATCTGGCGGTGGATCGCCCCCCAGCCCACCGTCAAGAAAGGTAGCGCCTCGCCGGTCCGCCCCCCAGCCAACCGGCAGGCGCTACCAGCATCTCAGGGCACTACCAGATGCGGCGGGCAGCGGCCCAGCGACTCAGTTCGTTGCGGTTCGAGAACTGAAGCTTGCGGAGCACAGCAGAGGCATGGGTCTCGACCGTTTTGATCGAGATCGACAACCGACGGGCGATTTCTTTGTAGGTGTAGCCGCGGGCCAAGTGCCTTAACACCTCTTGTTCTCTCGGTGTGAGGCGATCCAGGTCATCGTCGGCTTCTTCGTCGGTCGGGTCCTTGCCGACTGTGAAGGCGTCAAGCACGAATCCCGCCAGGCGAGGGGAGAAAACCGCGTCGCCGTTGCTCACCCGGATGATGGCGTCGACTAAATCGTCGCCGGAGATGGATTTGGTGACGTAGCCACGAGCGCCTGCTCGCACCACGTTGATCACGTCTTCTGCTGCGTCAGATACCGACAGAGCCAGAAATCGGGTGTCGATTTGGCTGGAGGCAACCGCTTCTATGACTTCCCGCCCCGACCCCGACGGCAGGTGGACGTCGAGCAGCACCACATCGGGCCGCCATTGTTCGATGACCGATACCGCTGAGGCCACGTCGTCGGCCTCAGCCACGACATCGACTCGATCTCCGAGTTCAACGCGTACACCGCTGCGAAACAGCCGATGGTCATCAACGATGACGACTCTCGGAGCTGCAGCAACCATCCCCCCACCGTAGCCGCTAGGCGCTTCCGGATCGGTTGCGGCTCAGCGTTGCCGCGGGATCTGAGTTGGCCCTCCGCGCTAAGGATCCACGACGAAGGGGACGAAGCGGACGCTGGCGAGGATTTCGCTGGAGACTTGGGTGTCGGTTCGGCGAACGCGGGTGAGGTGTTGGACCTCGGTTGGGGAACCGAGGGGGATGATAAGACGGCCGCCGTCGGCTAGCTGTTCTACTAATGGGGGCGGGATGTGTGCGGTGGACGCGGTGACCACCATCGCTCCGTAAGGCGCACTGGGTGGATAGCCGAGCGAGCCGTCGGCGTTGGCCACCGTCACGTTGGCATAGCCCAGTTCAGCAAGCACTTCTGCGGCTGCGTCGGCCAGCTTTCGGTGGCGTTCCACTGTGACTACTTCAGCGGCCAACTCTGCCAGTACTGCGGCGCCGTAGCCCGACCCGGTTCCCACTTCCAACACACGGTCATCCGGTCCGATCTCGGCGGCCTCGGCCATCAACGCCACAATGTAGGGTTGCGAGATGGTCTGGCTGGCGGCGATGGGCAGTGGGTGATCTTGATAAGCTTGGCCAACTCGCAACTTGGGCACGAACCGGTGTCGGGGGACCGCGGCCATGGCTGCCAGCACTCGGGCGTCGGTCACCCCCCGGTTCTTGATCTGGTTGCTGACCATGGCCAACCGCCGTTCGCGGTGAACGTCTTCGCCGACGTCAGGGCGAGCAGCCCTGCGCATACCCCGTCGGGTTCGATTCTGTTTGTCGCCTGAGTTGGCCATGCTCCATCTTCCCCCACCGGCTCGCCTCTTGCCGAGACGACGACGGCAGCAGGCATTTCCAGGCTGGCGCGGCCCTTTGGCCTTAACCCACCGGTAGGTTGAGCGGGGCAGTGGCCCGAGCGGCACAGCCATGGTCAACGCGCGACCACCGCTATAGCCTGTGTTCCCAGTAGTCCCGAAATCTGCGCGTTCAGCTACATCCTGTGTGGCTGAACGCGCAGATTTCGGAATTGTTAGTCGTGGTGGAGACGTGGGCGGTTGTCGGTGGTGCGGTCTGACAGGGCAGCAATTGTCGGGGGAGGAGCGGTGTCGCCAGCAAGATCGGCAGAGGCGACCGGTGTTGCGAAGTGGGTAGTTATGGGCACCACGCCAGCCCACCACGGACCGGCTATGTCTTCGGGTTCGTCTATGGGATCGCCGCGGCGGACCTTGGCCGACGATTCCGTCAGCGGCATCTCCAGCACGAGCGTCTTGCGCAGGTCGGTTTTCGAGGGCGGGCGTGTGGTGTCCCAGATCTCGGCAATGTGGTCGGTGACGAGCTTCAGTGCTGTGAGTTTTCGTTCGTCGTCGGTGATGCGCTGGGCATGTCCCCGCACCACCACGGAGCGGTAATTCATTGAGTTGTGGAACGGTGTTCGTGCCACGACCAGCCCGTCGAGGCAGGTCACGGTCACGCATATCTCTTGACCTTCGCCTGAGCCGAGCAGATGATTGGCGACCGCGCCATGAAGGTAGAGACGATTGCCGTCATGTCCGTAGGCCATGGGGAGCACCAGCGGCCCGTCGGGCGTGGAGACACCGACATGGGCGATGAGTCCGGCATCGAGGATTTGCAGCACATCGGTGAGGTCATAACGCCCCCGATCAGCACTGCGCCGCACCTTCACCCGCTCCGAAGCCGGCTCCGCGCCGCGCTCAGCCTGAGTCTCGTCCATCCCGGGAGACTACCGACCCCGGTTCATCAGGGCTTGCGAATTGCGATCGATAGCCCGGCGGCGAATCCGACGAACTCGAACAGGGCCAAGTTGAGCGCAGAGTGGAAGAAGATGGATTCGTGCTCACCGATGACGTTGGAATGCAGATCGGGACTGTCGATCACGAAGTGCAGCAGGTATCCGAACATGAATGAGGCGGCCATCGACGCGGAGAACAGGACGGCCCCCACTCTCACACTCCTACGAAACGCCACAAGGACAGCCGCGAGCGGGAGAAGTGTTACCACGACCACGATGAACGCCTGCTGCACAGCGGTGTTCGGTACGTCTGCCACTATGTGGCCGTAACCGTGCGTCACCCCCACGGCGAGATGCAAGAGCGCGACGGCTAGCAGCGTCAACCGCTCAAATTTCGCACGCGTCACCGTTGCACCCCTGTTTCTTGCGGCCGAACACCTGTCGGATTGGGGGAATGTAGAGCAAGAGTCCATACAAGAGGTAGACGGGCACCTGCATGGAGACGGCCCGGGTCGCATAGATCCCGGTGAAGACCTTGTCGGTTCTGTTGTCGACCACCACGATATCGCCGGCCGGGACCGCGCCGATCGGTGAATCCTCCACCGTTACGGCCACGCGCCCGAGCCAGTCCAGCTTCTCGGTTCTGCCAGCTTGGCGTTCACAATCTGGGCATTCAGCGTTGTAGTAGAGAGTGATACCCACCGTGCGAGTATCGGGCCGATCGGAGCTGCATGACAAGTCGCTTGCGCTTGCCGAGCGAAATGTGACCTGCCTAGGCGGAGAAGCCCTTGCACCGTCTGGAAGTGTACGATTCGGAATGGGAGGGTGAGCGATGCGTGAATGGGTCGAGGCCAAGGGTGAGGGTGAGGTGGCAAACCCGTGACGCTTGCGTTCGACGATCTGGTCGCGGGGATGCGACTGGAGGGGGTGGTTGCTGATGGCTACGTGACGGTGGTGGCCGTGGAGATGCACGGACCGGGTTCAGCAACTCTCACTTACCGCACGGGAGACGGGCGGTTAGGCGACCGGATCATCGGAACGGCTGATCTAGCGGGGTTTGGCGAGCCGGAGCAACGGAGATGGAGTTTCGATGCCGACGGTGCGATGTTCAAGCTCGCGGCGGAGGCTCAGCGGTTGCAGCAGGCTCATCTGGCTGATCCGTTCGCAGCGGTCGACACATCCAACATTGAGCCTTATCCGCACCAGATTGATGCGGTCTACAACCGGATGCTTGAGCTGCGGCCGTTGCGGTTCGTTTTGGCGGACGATCCAGGTGCGGGCAAGACGATCATGTCGGGGTTATTGACCCGCGAGTTGATGTTGCGTGGCGATGTGGTCCGTTGTCTGATCGTGGCACCGGGGAGCTTGGTCGAGCAGTGGCAGGACGAGTTGTGGGAGAAGTTCGGACTGTCGTTTGAGTTGATGTCGCGCGCCGCGGTCGAGGATTCCCGCACCGGTAACCCGTTTGTGGAGAAGAACCTTCTGATCGCCCGGGTGGATCAGCTTTCTCGATCTGAGGACATGCTTGAGCGGGTCAAGGGCTCGCAGTGGGATCTAGTGATAGTTGACGAGGCTCACAAGATGTCGGCGCACCGTTACGGCGCAGAGTTGAAACGGACGAAGCGGTTCATCTTGGGTGAGGTGCTGCGGGAGCGTACCCGGCATCTGCTTTTGCTGACGGCCACGCCCCACAACGGCAAGGACGATGACTTCTTGGCGTTCATGACTCTGGTTGATCCAGACATGTTCGAAGGCCAACTGCGAAGGCGCGGCTCCGGTGACGAACGGCCTGAAATGCCTGACACGTCACAAGTGATGCGCCGGATAGTGAAGGAGAACCTGCGTACTTTCGAGGGTCGTCGCTTATTCCCTGAGCGAAATGCACACAGCTTGAATTTCGAGCTTTCGGCGCCTGAGACGGAGTTGTACGAGTCGGTCACGAACTATGTGCGGACCGGAATGAACCGGGCTCTGCGGATGCAGGAAGGTGGCGACCGTCGTGGGATCATGGTCGGGTTCGCGCTTGCGGGTCTTCAGCGTCGGTTGGCTTCGTCTCCCGCCGCGATCTATCACTCGTTGCGCCGCCGTCGGGACCGTTTGGCCGAGCAGGAGTCGGAACTGCGTCGCTTGGCTTCGTCGGGTGATCCGGTCCCTGTCGTTGATTTGCCGCGTGGTGTGCGCATCGCCGACCTGGAGAATCTCGATTTCGACGACTACAGCGACGATGAGCTCGAGCAGTTGGAGAGCATCGTGATCGACGCTGCCACCGCCGCGGGAACCGCTGATGAGCTTGCGGCAGAGGTTGCGGAGTTGGAAGCGTTGGTCGGACTGGCCGACGGAGTTCGCTCAAGTCGTGAGGACACCAAATGGGTGCAACTCCGAGACTTGCTGCGCTCCGGTCGCTTTGCGGTCGGGGCCGATTTCAGCGGCAACGACGAAGTCTCGGTCGGGGACGAAGCCGTCCCCAAGTTGATCGTGTTCTCTGAACACAAGGACACGCTCACCTATTTGGAGGAGCGGATCACGGCTGAGTTGGGCCGTCCCGAGGCGGTCGTCGTCATCCACGGCGGCGTAAAGCGCCATGATCGCAGGGCGATTCAGGACCGCTTCCGTGTGGACCCGACTGTGCAGGTCATGGTGGCCACCGATGCGGCTGGTGAGGGTGTGAACTTGCAGGTCGCCAACTTGATGGTCAACTACGACTTGCCTTGGAACCCGAACCGTATTGAGCAGCGTTTCGGGCGGATCCATCGAATTGGCCAGAATCGGCCTTGTCACATGTGGAACCTGGTCGCTCATGAGACTCGGGAGGGCCAGGTATTCCAGCGCCTGTTCCAAAAGATCGAACAGCAGCGAGGCGTCTTTGGTGATCAGGTGTATGACGTGCTTGGTGACTCGCAGATCAATGTTTCGCTGCGGGAACTGTTGATGCGGGCCATTCGCTCTGACGCTGATCCGGCGCATGCGGCCTGGATGGACGAGGTGATCGACGGCGACATCGGAACCCA
The DNA here is from genome assembly GCA_965198315.1 of Candidatus Aldehydirespiratoraceae bacterium. Lineage (GTDB taxonomy): Bacteria > Actinomycetota > Acidimicrobiia > Acidimicrobiales > Aldehydirespiratoraceae > VXYK01. The sequence continues at coordinate 1,247,576 of OZ240616.1, forward strand.
GCTCAACGGCGTGTTGGAAGAGCGGGCATTGGTGTCGGGTCTTGCCGATACGGCTGTCAACGATGAGATCCGCCGAACGATGGCGCAGGCTCGTGCCCGCAAGTTGTTGCCGTGGTTCGTACAGACCTTCTTCTCGACGGCGCTGCGCCGGTACGGCGGACGGATCACGGGCCGTGAGAATGGGCGCTTCGAGATCACCCGTGTGCCGGCCGCGGTGCGTGCCGCCGCTGATCCTTCGCTCGGGACCGTGCATGACCGTTACCACAGGGTGACTTTCGACAAGGCCCACATCGAGCCGAATCGGCCTCGTTCTGAATCTGGTGAATCGAGTACTCGTGAAGGGGTTGGAGTCCAGGCTGAACTCGTGTCGCCTGGGAGTCCGTTGCTTACAGCTGTGCTTCGCAAGGTTTCCGCCGACCACGGCGAGACCCTCCAGCGCGGAGCGATTCTGGTTGACCCCAAGAATTCGTCGGTGGAGCCCCGGTTGCTGGTGTTTCTTGACCATTCCATCACCGATGGGCGCCTGGTTCACGGGAGTCGTCAGGTGGTGTCTCGGAGGGTTCAGTATGTGGAGATCGACCGGCACGGAAACGTTCGGGATCCGGGCGGTCAGCCTTATCTCAACTATGCGCCTCTAGCCGAGGAGCAAGCGGATCTGCTTGATGGGCATCTCGATCTCGATTGGGCTGGTCACGCGGCCGAGGTCGGTGCGCGTGATTGGGCGATCGAGCAGATGGCCACCCCACATTTTGAGGAAGTTCGTGTGGTGGTCACCAGCCGGGTTGCTCGTGTTTCAGAGGCGGTTAGGGAGCGGCTGGAAGCTGAGATTCGCTTCTGGGACTTGCGAGCTGAGGAGATAAAGGCTCAGGAACTCGCTGGGGGCAAGCCTCGTTTGAATTCGGGGAGGGCGCGGGCTCGTGCTGAGGACCTGGAGGCTCGCCTGGCGCAACGTCGTGCCGATCTTGCGCTGGAGGAGAATCTCCACAACGGCCCACCGACAGTGGTGGGGGCCGCGCTCGTGGTCCCGCAGGGCTTGCTCGATCAACTGCAGGGGAGCCCGCCTGTTCCTGATGCCACCGCCGACAAGATGGAGACCGACCGCCGTGCAGTTGCCGCTGTGATGAAGGCTGAGCGGGCGCTGGGCCGCCGGCCGGAGCAACAGGAACACAGCAACCCTGGTTTCGACGTGTTGTCGTACGATCCTGCCAACCACGTGTACTACCTGATCGAGGTCAAGGGCCATCTGCCGGGTACGGAGCAGATCAGCGTCAGCAAGACCCAGGTCGGCCAGGCCCAGTGCAGTCCCGATGTGTGGCGCTTGGCTGTCGTGTCAGTGCCCCACGAACCCGACGCCGAACCCGAGGTCCGTTACCTGATCCGCCCCTTCGAGGGCGTGACGATGCCCGAGGCCCTGACCTCCATGGCCCTGCGCGTCTCAGATCTTCTGGCCAAGTCGCTCCCGCCGGTTTGATCATACGACGGACTGTCGGCCCACGAGCACCTACGAAAGGTGTGCGCGTTGGTGACCCTAGGCCGAGGGCCGCAAACGAGTAGTTGGTCAAGAAAAAAATGGGACCCCGTGCGATCCGGGGTCCCGTCGCCAGCGGTATGTCGGCTGCATTCAGCTTGCGCCTACTAGCCGGACCGTCAGGCTAGGTGAATAGTACCTAATTCTCTTCCGTTGTGACAACAGCTAATTGTCTCAGATCAGAGAAATCGTGTTGGTGTATACGCGGCCCGTGTGGGTGGTCGCTTGGGCAGCGATGTTAGCGCCGATTCTGGCGCGTCCACGGTTGTTCGACATTGCAAATCACCCTGGAAGTCCGCGCCCGTAACTCCGACGGGTTCGACGGCGCCACCCGCCGCACGGTCTCTGAGAACGCAACCAACCTGGGCTCCCGATCCTCCGAATTCGGATAGCCCGCCGTCTTCTCCGACTCACCCCGGTGGTGTCGAATAGAGGCACAAACATATGTCAATTTCCGGTAGTAAACGCTGTCAATTACCGGTACTCAGGTTCGGCAGCACCACGGTCGCCACGAGATAGATGTGATCGCCGAACTGGATTCCCAGCATCTGCTGACGTTCGAGATCAAAGCCGCCGCCGTGCCCTCCCGCGACGATGCACGTCACCTCATGTGGCTGCGCGATCACGTCGGTGACCAGTTGCTCGTCGGCGTCGTGTTGCACACCGGCCCCTCAGCATTCGTGCTCTCCGACCGCATATGGGCCCTACCGATCAGCTCCCTCTGGAAGGGCTAGCCCATCCGTACCCGTTAGTCGGACGGAGATCGCGACCCAAGAGAGAGGCGTTCGATCCTGGTTTTGTGGACGGCGTAGATGAACGGGCCCGACGCTTGGCAAGCACGGGTGATGCTGTTCAGGTTGCGCAAGAAGCGATCTGCCATTTCTTGAGCTTTGACCTGTTGGCTGGATAGACAGAAACAGCGGACTGAGTACGCCAACACCACATCGCGCTCTCGCTGGTTGTAGCGAATCCGGGTGTCCTTCATGAAAACGACCCAACCTTGGGAGCTAGCCAACTTGAGCCAGTCTTCGTCGGCGATTTCCTCGTCGGCTGGGATCCCATAGTGCTCTGCCAATGTGACCAGCCGGAGTCCAGCGGCGCGCAAAGACTCGGGGACTTTGATCCGTCCCAGGCTGCGGTCGAGGAAGAGGTCAGGCAGCCCGTCGGGATGTGGCACGAACGACATCCTCAAGTTGTTGGGGCGGCACGCCGAACTCTTCACTCAATTCACTCAGGGGTTCACCGGCCCAGAAGCGTTCAAGCACGTCGGAGACTCTCGCGCCGCCGCGCTCAAAGACAGGAGAACCGAACGACCGTCCAGGATCGGCGACGACTTCTGCGTCGCGGTACGCGGGAACCTTGATGACGGAGGCGTACCCATCAGAGCCATAGCGGATCAGCTGGAGGTACTGTTCGACGACTTCTGAGAACACTCGTTGGCCATTGCGGATGACTATCAAGGTTTTCGTGTCTATACCCTCGCCCCCCGCTTGATTCTGCTCGGCGTAGTCGTACAGAAGTTCAGCGCCGTCGGTGAACAGGTGTTGAGAAGCCAGGGCATGATCAATGCCTATCTGACGCTGCAGTTCATCTAAAGCGGGCCGGATCCGCTGCATCGGTACGCCGCTGCGGCGAATCGCAGCTAGCACCAGCCCTTCGGCTAAGCCGACGAAGGGGATTGATGGACTTCTGCGCGTGGGAGGCGTCAAGCATGTGAGCACGGGTTGTCCGGTCACATCTGGCCGGTCAGGTGGTCGCCGAAGATACCCTTTGGCCCAGGTGGCGAACGTCGAATTTGGAACGTCTACGATCCGCGCCGCCTGTCCGATGGTGTACAGCGGAACCTTGAATCGGGGGTCATCAATGAGTGTCAGGGTCTGACTCCTTTCTTAACTACCATAATTGCAGTTCACTGTGCCACGCGTGTCGCGCTGCGTGCCGAAGAATCGGCTCGGTGATTGAAGCCACCGTCGGGTGCCACACCGAAGTGCTGTAACCGTATCCGCTACCACCGAGATGCCAGCCGGCCGTTCACCTTTGCCGCAGTGCTCTGAGGGCTTCTACGCCGCGAATTACGTCGCCACACTCCGACCGCGGCAACCTCGACACCGATCTGCTGTGTCGGTGACCGGGTGAGTGCGCCGGAGTTCGCGAAATCGTTGAGTTTGGTGGCCGACCGATGCCCACGGTCCGGTAGCACGTTGACTTGATCGAGGGGTTGGGGTGCGCCGTTGTGAGCGGGGTGCGGCCGAAACTGATTGGGGAGGATCGTCCCAAAAAGTACCAGGGGGAACCGCCCCTGTTGGAACGACTCCCCCTTCGTAGACCTAGAGGCAGCATACACGGGAGGCGAGTCTGCGGCTGCTGATCGGGCAATGACGCCTGAAACTGTCAATTGGTTCGAGAAGTAGCTATCGGAGACGATGAGGACGGAGTTTGTCGGCAGGCAACATTATTGGACAAATGTATGGACAACATGTTGGACAAACGACCGGTCCTGTACCGTCCGGGTACCTGAAAGCAGACACCAACGCAAAACAGGGGTTTTCGTTGCGGGTCAACTCCCGGGAATCTAAGAGCGGGACTTTGTCGCTGCTCTTCATTTCGGGTGGGCGGCCTCAAGTTGGATTTCCGGCTCGGGCCAAGCTTGAACGGTATTTGCCTCGTCACAAGAAGGAAGTGGATGCCTATGCCCAACTTCTCTCTGAACTTGGACTTGAAATCGACGAGTTCGGCGAAAACCAAAGACCCAGCCTCTGCCTGAACAAGGTTGTTACAGCTCTTGACAGACTCAGTGATTGCGTACTCGCCCTCGCCGACCGACCGTCCACATCTTAAGGAAGCGGCTCGCACTAGTTAGGAATCACCCAGGGGTCGGTAGGCGGGTCGACGGTGAGCCACACGCAACACCACGATTTCGTGCTTCTCATCGTCGATGCGAACGCGACTCGAAACGTGCCGCGGCGCGCGGCCCAGAATCCGTCACGGTCACCCTTCAGCGGTGTTCCAACTCTGCGAGGTGCATCAACCAGAGGACCCGCGATCAACTTGATGACTGCTGACGCAACGGGTTCTGGGAGTTGCTCGGGAATGGCAGTTGCTGCGGAGCGCGCGACCGTCAGTCCGTACCGTTGTGCATTCATTGTGGCCGCAGTGCCTTGAGGGCTTCAACGCCGCGGATTACGTCGCCGTCGGCGACCTCGCGCTCGGCTTGGGCGATTGCTTCCAGGGCACCGGGCTCGGTCAGGATCGCTAACGTTTCCTCAAGCGATTCAAGGTCCTCAGGAGGCTCTTCGAGGGTGGTGTCGTCATCGGTAGCCGCGAGAGGCCTCGCCGATGACATCGCGTCCTCCGCCGTTACGATTCGTGGGCTCGTGGGCATTGCCGTTACTTCGTCGAGAATGTTCAGAATCATGTCGTTGAAGCGCGGCGCACGACCAGAGATCATCTCGTTGGTGGTCATCGTCGCCCAGTCGTCCTCTAGGTAGGGCAATTTCGCGTCAACCGAATCGAACACCAAAGACTGCCAGTCGTCTCCGACACGAAACGATGAATCGCTCAGCCGTAACCATTCCACGAACTCCTCCAAAACTGCGTCGCGGTTGATGCCGGTCGCGTTCATCAGGCGGTACAGGTCGTAGCAGTCTCTGCTCGCTTTCCGATCTGGTACGACTATGCACGCCAGTTTGGCGGCCATAACCGATTCCAGCGAATACCCGAGAATCTTGTGAGGTGTCGGGACTCTCGGGTACCGCCCGATGATCTCCCACTCCTGGTAGGTCGGCTCGGTCTGAGATTGGCCTCGGAACTTTATGTCCACCTTGATCGCACCGGATTGACCATCGAACACCCAGTCGAGGCGCATGTTGTGCGCCCCCCAACGAACGGAGTATTCACCTCCGAACTGCTTTGACGCTCGGCTGGTTACTCTTGCAAAGAAGTTGTAGATGGCGTCTTTGTTGGCGGCTTCGCTGTCTAACCAGTCGAAATCCAAGTCTTCAGAGAAACGGTAGTCATGTTGCCAACATGCTCTCAGCAGCGTCCCGCCTTTGAAACACACCTTCGGTCGCTGCTGTTGCTGTGTCGCTACAGCGGAGACGGATCTGGTGCTGCACGAGATCGAGCGTCTCCCAGTCAGGTTTCTGGCTCATGTCAGTATTTCTCTGGCCAAACCGTCGGCTGAGGTGTGCCAGAGAACTTTGCGTGCGGTGTCGGTCCAAAGGTGCTGAGGGACGCTGCGCAGCCACGGTGTGAGCTTGATCGGCTTGTCTCCGCGTCGGGTTGTCTCAGCAAGCGATGCCCAGCCGGGGTCGGGGTCGAAATCGTATGACCTGCCGACCTCGGATTCTGTGAGTGCTTGCGTGAGAGACGACAAGCGCCGCAACCCGGCGCGGTACCCGAGGTCGGCAGCGACGGCACAAACCTCCGCTGGGGTGCATACATCGAACCGGTTCACGATCATCCAACCGAGACGTTCGTCCCAGCGAGGGTACATGCCCGACTGGGCTACCTCCAAGACGGCTCGTTGAGGGTTCGATATCCAAGTGTTGTCCGTGAGCTGTTCGGTGTGTCTCAGCAGCGTGTCGTTGCTCTCACGGTGAAGGGTTCCTTGCAGGCCGTCGCCTCTGGAGGTGTCATCTCCGACTGTTGTCTCAACGGCACATATCATCGGTACGCCCGCTGCTAGGAGCGCAGCTTGACCGGAAATCCGGCGTGGTTTGTCGCCGAGCACACTTTGCAGTGTCATTTCTAACGCTGGGTTCTATATTCCGCGTGCGGTCCGTGGTTCTACCAGCAGTTCCTCCGCGTTGGGCGCGTCGACGGTGTTGTTGCGCCATGTTCCTCGCCGCAGTTTGGAGACCAGGGTCTGCTCACAGAGCGCACGCAGCGTGCGTGACGCCGAGTTGGTGGCTACATCAGCAGCGTCTCGGTATTGCGCGGTCGTGAATACTGCCGGCATCGTTTCAAGAACATCCACAGTCGCAGAACTCATACGGGAAGTATACCAGAGCCTCTCCTGTGTGGAAGAGGTCCGAACCAGCCCACGCTTCGGTAGCACGATGGCTTGATGCTGGGGTAGGGTGAGCGGTCTTGAGCGGGGTGCGGCCGAAACTGATCGAGGCGGCTTTGCCGTTGGCGGCGCCGTCGGCGCCGGTGAGGGTGACGTGCACGTCGCTGTCGCGGCTGACTGGCACGGTGGCGGCGGTTCCGCTGGCGGTCTGGGTGCCGTCGACGGCGATGCGCACGCCGGTCGCGGCGGTGGGTGTGACGGTCATGGTGTCGCCGCCCGCGGCGCAGCCGACGGCGTAGTGCAGGGTGTCGGGGTCGAACGCGGGCGACAGGGCGCGGCCGGGGTTGGCCGTCGAGTCGTTGGTGGTGGCTTGCAGGCCGCTCAGCAGGCTGGCGGTGACCACCTCGTAGGTGAGCGCGGCGGCGGTCTTGGCTGCGCCGTGGCCGTCGGTGTAGGTGGCGGTGGCCCGCAGGAACGTTCCGGTGTCCGCGGCCGCCGGGGTGTAGGTGGCCGACGTGGCTGCGGTGATGGTCTTCCAGGCGTTGGGGCGGATCGAGCGTTCCCAGGCGTATGTCGGTGTGCCGTCCACAACGTCGGGGTCGCTCAACGTTGCGGTCAGCGTGGTTCCGAGCTTGGGGCGCGTCGAGGACAGGGTGAGGGTGCCGGCCTCGTCGGTGTCGCTGACGGTGACGGTGACGGCCTGGGTCACGCTGGTGCTCGATCCCGCCGTCGAGGCGTGCAGCGTCACCTCGTAGGCGTTGTCGGTGTCGCTGTCGGATGCCGACTCGTGGTCGGGCGGTTTCGCGAAGAGGTTCGGCGAGACCGGATCGATGTGGAACCTGAGCACGCCGCCGGGGTCGTCGATGCTGAAATGGGCGGCGTCGTCGCCCGACAGCGACCACACGATGCCGTCGCGGTCCTGCACCGACGACGCGCTGTAGGAGCCCACCCGGCCGGCGTCGTTCTCGGGGTGGGTGACGCTGGCCAGCCCCGACACCGCCGCCAGCAGCTCCACGACGTTGGTCACCTCGATCACCACCGCGGTGTCGACGGCGCCGTCGGAGTCGGTGGCGGTGACGGTCACCTCGTAGCTGGACTTCGTCTCGTAGTCGAGAGCGGCCTTGGTCCGGAGCTGGCCCGTCTCGGCGACGATGTCGAACGACGCCGCGTCGGTGCCGCCCAGCGTGTAGGTGACCGTGCCGCTGGCGCCGACGGCCGCCACCGGCGCGCCGATGTTCGTGGCCGCGGCGGTGTTCTCAGCCACCTCGCGGGTCGTGGACAGCGACTCCAGCGTGAAGCTCAGCGGGGTCTACGCCGACGCCGGCGACACCAGCCCCGAGAGCAACAGCACGAGCGCAGCCAGGACTCGAACGGCCATGTCGAGTGTCAACCGACGCCGCAACAAACACCCCGATCAAGACAAGAGCCAACAACAGACTCCCATGCATCGTCGCACACACCCCACCCCCAAAGCAAGGACCCCATCGCCCTGGGAGGCCGAGCGAGTAGGCGAGCGAATCCGGTCCATACGGGCGAGGCCGTGGCCCGAGCGGCCCGTGAGCGCAGCGAACAAGAGCGAGAGACACCCCGCCCCGACTCGACGGGCCTGTCCTACCCGCGCACGTCCTCAGCTCATGTTCGAGCCTGCGGCTGCGATGAGGTCGCGGGCCCGGTACAGGAAGCTCGCCATCTCTGCCCGGGTGACCGGCCTGTCGGGGCAGTACCGCAGCGGCTCTGAGTCGCAGCCGACGGTGATCCGGGCCCCGTAGAGGGCCTCTATGGCGTTGGCGTGCACACCGGAGGGCTCCACATCGGCGAACCCGGCCCGCTGTGCGGGGGCCTCCAGTCCCAGCGCGCGGGTCAGGAAGCTCGCCATCTCTGCCCGGGTGACCGGCCTGTCGGGGCAGTACCGCAGCGGCTCTGAGTCGCAGCCGACGGTGATCCGGGCCCCGTAGAGGGCCTCTATGGCGTTGGCGTGCACACCGGAGGGCTCCACATCGGCGAACCCGGCCCGCTGTGCGGGGGCCTCCAGCTCCAGCGCGCGGGTCAGGAAGCTCGCCATCTCTGCCCGGGTGACCGGCCTGTCGGGGCAGTACCGAGGCGGGTCTTGGGCGCAGCCGACAGTGATCCGTTGCTGGAACATCCAGGCCACCGCGGGCTCGTAGTAGGCGCCGTCCTCGACGTCGCCGAACATCTCCGAGCCGTCAACCAGCTCAGGCGGCTCGACCGGCTCGACCGACCCGCCGCCGCCGCCTCCGCCGCCTCCGCCTCCGCCGCCTCCGCCTCCGCCGCCTCCGCCTCCGCCGCCTCCGCCGCCTCCGCCGCCGCCGCCGCCTCCGCCGCCTCCGCCGCCTCCGACGTTGTTGCTGGTCGCGGTGATGGTCACCTCGATGGAAGCGGTGGCATTGGCGGGGTCGGTGGCGGTGACGGTGACCCGATGGATGGCTGCCGCGGCGTCGAGTGCTGCGTCGACGGAGACGGTGACTTGGGCGCTGTACTGATCGATGTCGAACAGCGCCGCTCCGGTGCCGCTGAGCGTGTAGGTGAGGATGTCGCCGTCGGCGTCGTCGGCGGCAACGGGCGCGCCCACGGGCGTTCCGGCCGCGGCGCCGGTTGCGAGGGTGCGCTGAGCGCCGGCGGTGGAACGGAACGTGGGCGCGTCGTTGACGGGCTCGACGATGACGGTGACGGTGGCCTCGTCGAAGTGGCGGCCGTCGGAGGCCCGGTAGGTGAAGGTGTCGATGCCGTGATAGTCGGCGTCGGGGGTGTAGGTGACGGTGTTGTCGGCCTCGACGGCGGCGGTGCCGTTGTCGGGCCGGTCGCGCAGCACGACGCTCAGGGCTTCGCCGTCAGGGTCGGTGTCGTTGTCCAGCACGTCGATGCGCGCCGGGGTGTCCTCTGTGAGGGTGGCCCGGTCGTCGGCCGCCTCGGGCGGCTCGTCGCCGTCGCCGCCACCGCCACCACCGCCGCCACCCTCGCCGTCGCCGCCACCGCCGCCGCCGCCGCCGCCGCCACCCTCGACGTCGCCGAACATCTCCGAGCCGTCAACCAGCTCAGGCGGCTCGACCGGCTCGACCGACCCGCCGCCGCCTCCACCTCCGCCGCCGCCGCCTCCGCCGCCGCCTCCGCCTCCGCCGCCGCCGCCTCCGCCGCCTCCGCCGCCTCCGCCGCCTCCGACGTTGTTGCTGGTCGCGGTGATGGTCACCTCGATGGAAGCGGTGGCATTGGCGGGGTCGGTGGCGGTGACGGTGACCCGATGGATGGCTGCCGCGGCGTCGAGTGCTGCGTCGACGGAGACGGTGACTTGGGCGCTGTACTGATCGATGTCGAACAGCGCCGCTCCGGTGCCGCTGAGCGTGTAGGTGAGGATGTCGCCGTCGGCGTCGTCGGCGGCAACGGGCGCGCCCACGGGCGTTCCGGCCGCGGCGCCGGCTGCGAGGGTGCGCTGAGCGTCGCCGCCGGAGAACTCCGGCGCGTCGTTGACGGACTCGACTACGACGGTGACGGTGGCCTCATCGAAGTGGCGGCCGTCGGAGGCCCGGTAGGTGAAGGTGTCGATGCCGTGATAGTCGGCGTCGGGGGTGTAGGTGACGGTGTTGTCGGCCTCGACGGCGGCGGTGCCGTTGTCGGGCCGGTCGCGCAGCACGACGCTCAGGGCTTCGCCGTCAGGGTCGGTGTCGTTGCCCAGCACGTCGATGCGCGCCGGGGTGTCCTCTGTGACGGTGACCCGGTCGCCGGCCGCCTCGGGCGGCTCGTCGACGTCGGTGACGGTGATGTCCACCACGACGCTGGCTGAAGCGGTGGAGGTGTCGGTGGCGGTCACCGTCACCTCATAGGAGCTCTGGACCTCATGGTCGAGCACCGCCCCGTCGTCCACGCGGACCTGGCCGTCGGCGCGGTCGATCCTGAACAGGCCCGAGCCGCCGGTGAGCGTGTAGACGAGGATGTCGCCGGCGTCGGGGTCGGACGCAGCCACCGGCGCGCCCACAGCCGTCCCCGCCGGCGAGTTCTCAGCAACAGTGCGCTGAGCGTCGCCGCCGGAGAACTCCGGCGCGTCGTTGACGGACTCGACTACGACGGTGACGGTGGCCTCATCGAAGTAGCGGCCGTCGGAGGCCCGGTAGGTGAAGGTGTCGATGCCGTGATAGTCGGCGTCGGGGGTGTAGGTGACGGTGTTGTCGGCCTCGACGGCGGCGGTGCCGTTGTCGGGCCGGTCGCGCAGCACGACGCTCAGGGCTTCGCCGTCAGGGTCGGTGTCGTTGCCCAGCACGTCGATGCGCGCCGGGGTGTCCTCTGTGACGGTGACCCGGTCGCCGGCCGCCTCGGGCGGCTCGTCGACGTCGGTGACGGTGATGTCCACCACGACGCTGGCTGAAGCGGTGGAGGTGTCGGTGGCGGTCACCGTCACCTCATAGGAGCTCTGGACCTCATGGTCGAGCACCGCCCCGTCGTCCACGCGGACCTGGCCGTCGGCGCGGTCGATCCTGAACAGGCCCGAGCCGCCGGTGAGCGTGTAGACGAGCGTGTCGCCGGCGTCGGGGTCGGACGCAGCCACCGGCGCGCCCACAGCCGTCCCCGCCGGCGAGTTCTCAGCAACAGTGCGCTGAGCGTCGCCGCCGGAGAACTCCGGGACGGTGTTGGTCGGCGGCTCGGCCCGGGTGCGCGCGTCGGAGGCCTGCTCGGCGCTCTTGGCGGCACCCTCGCCGTCGTCATAGGACACGCTGGCCCGCAGGTAGAGGCCCACATCGTCGTCTGACGGCGTGTAGCGGCGGGCTGAGGCCCCGCTGATCTCGCTCCAGGAGCTCCGGTTCTGGGAGCGCTGCCAGGACCACGAAGCGTCGCTGACGGAGCCATCGGGATCGCTCAGCGTGGCAGTCAGCTCGGTGCCGGCCTGGGGCTGCGACGACAGCCCCACCGCGCCCGGCTCCTCCATGTTGCCCACCGTCACCGCCACGGCGATGCTGTCGCTGAGGCTGGCGGGGTCGGAGGCCACCACGGTCACCTGGTAGTCGTTGTCGCCGCCGTCGTCGTCGGGATCCTCGAAGTCCGGCGGAGAGTCGAAGCTCAGCACGCCGCCGACGACAGTGAAGACGTCGCGGTCGGGTCCCGCCAGCGACCAGCCGATCATGTGACCGTCGGGGTCGGTCGCGCTGTAGCTGGCCACGCCGCCTGTGCCGTTCTCGTCGTAGCCGGGTCTGTCCGGGCCGTTGAGCGATGGTGCTTCGTTGACGTTCCTCAGCGTCACCGCCACCGCGACCTCGGCTGTGAGGCCCGCCGGGTCGTTGAGGTCCCGGTCGGTGGCCCGCACCGTCACGTTGTAGACGTTGTTGGCGCCGGTGTCGGCCCTCGCTTCGAAGTCGGGCGGCTCGGCGAAGCTGAGCACGCCGCCCGCGTCGACCTCGAAATGGGAGGCGTCCGCGCCCGCCAACGACCACACGACCGTGTCGTTGTCGGGGTCCGTCGCGTCGTAGTCGGCCACGCCGGTGAGCGCGTTCTCGTCGAAGTTCGCGCTGGACGGCCCGCTCAACGCAGGCGCCTCGTTGACATCGGCCACCGTCACCGTCACGGCGATGCTGTCTGTGAGGCCGTAGGGATCCACAACGTTCACCGTCACAGAGTGCTGCGACGCCGCCTCATGGTCGAGGGCGCCCTTGGTCCGCAACTGGCCCGACGACGCGACGATGTCGAAGAGCCCGGCGTCGGGGCCGCTGAGCGTGTACGTCAGGCTCCCGCCGTCGGGATCCTCAGCCGCTACGGGGGCGCCGATGTTGCGGTTCGGCGGCGTGTTCTCCGCGATGGTGCGCTCGCCGGTCTCCGTCGCCGGGAACCGGGGCGAGACCGACCCGCGGGTGAGGGTCAGCGTCGCGATCGGTTCGGCCGAGAACCGGCCGGTGCCGCTGATGCTGGTGATGACCCCCTGGGGGACCGTGGCGGGGTTGTTCAGCGAGAATCCGGTGCCGTCCTCGGTACCGGCGTCCCACGGGTACAGGTTCACGGCCCGCGACTCGATCCACCCGTCCTGGGCGTCGAGCAGCAGCAGCCCGGCCACGCCGACGAACCAGTCCGGGCTCGGCGCGATCATCGTGGTCAGGGTGACCCGCGGGTGCCCGGCGGTGACCTCGACGTTGCTCAGGGTCCGGGTCGCGGTCGGGCCGATGGAGTCGGTGCTGCCCGACAGGACCGACAGCGCGCCGGGAGGATCGGCGTTGATCTGCTGGGTCACCTCGCTTCTCAGCGTCGAGTGCCCCCCGACCTCGGCCATGGACTCCACCCCGGCGCCGGCAGTGCCGCCGCTCTCCAGGAACGTCGCGCCCGCGTTGTGGACCGCGCCGATCAGGCGCGAGAAGTGCGCGCCGCCGGGACGCCCGCCCGGCGTGGCGTTGCTGGTCCAGCGGCCCCGGAACGTCACCGTGTAGACCGCCGCCGACTGCCCGACAACAGCAGGATCGCTCGCCGGTGGGCTCAGCGACAGGTCCTCGGCGGCCCGGGTGACGCTTATCGTGTAGGTCTTGGTCGTGACACCGTCCTCGGCGGTGACCTGCACCTTGATCACGTTGGCCCCCACCGACAGGGCCACCTGCAACCCGGCAGCGCTGTCGGCGTCGGTCAGCGAGTCGCCGTCCCCGTCCAAATAGGCCACCAAGGCATCGGCGTCGGAGGTGGTGGCAGCCACAGTGACCAGCCCCTGCGCGTGCCCCGTCGACGCCTTGTACGACGTGATGCCGCTCGCGAAGGACGGGTACAGGGTCGAACCGGTCAACGCCAGCGCGCTCAGCGTCGCATCGCTGGACAGCGACGTGGTCGCGGTCTCGTCCGCCGACCAGTCACCCGCGCCCACCGAGTTGACCGCCCGCACCTCCACATCGTACTCGGTTCCGCTGTCGAGTCCCGTGATCGTGTGGCTCAGGTCGCCGCCGCCGGAAGTCCAGGCCTGCTCGACCCTCCAGTCGCGGTCGGCCTCGTCGGCGTCGCTGCGGATGTAGCGCAGGTCGTAGGACGTGATGCCGGACCCGCCGTCGCTCGCGGGAGCGGTCCAGACGACGGCTATCGCCTGATCGCCGGCGGTCAGCGACTCTATGGCCGGAGCCCCGGGGGTCGTCGCGGCAATGACATGGGCATCGGGCACCTCCGACAGCGTGCGCCCGTCGGCGGTGCACACCCCGCCGGAGTCGCAGGCCTGGTCGGCGACCAGGCTGAACGTGATGTTGCCGTCGCCGGTGGGTGTCAGCGTGAAGATGTAGGCGTTGGCCGCCTCGCCGGCCTCGACGTGGGGGCTCACGCTCTCGACGGTCGCTCCCGCCACGCTGACCGAAGCGGTGGCGGCCGCAGGATCCACCACCGGCTGATTGAACGCCACCACCACCGTGGGCCGGTCAGCGGGGCCCAGCGACGCTTGCGACGTGTGGCTGCTGGCCGGGAAACGCGCCGCCAGCGGCTCCGGCACCGCGAACAGCGCCACCGGATGCACCGGGACGGCCCGCACGTGGTAATGCGGAAAGTCGGGGAACTTCAGCGCGAACTTCTCGGTGCCGGTGTTGGGATCGACCTGGGTCACCGCTTCGACGGGCAGCGAGTCGGCAAATCCGGCACCGGTCCGGGCGCGGCCCCAGCTGATGAGCCAGTCCCCGTTGGCGAGGGGGTCCATATGGCCGTGGGCGTGCCCCAGGTACTGTTGGAGGCCGCGCAGCGAGTGGTCGCGCACGAAGACCGCCTCGCCGTTGTCGAAGTCGAGGGCGTACTCCACGGCGCGGCTGTAGTCCCAGCCGCTCCGCCCCTCCGTCCCGCCGGTCCACGGGTTGACCACGCAGTGCGCCCCGTTGTCGAACATGGCGAGGTTGCCGTTGGGCAGGATCAAGGCGCCGTGCGGGGCGCAGAACTCGCCGGCGGGATCGCCGACGGGTGTCAGGGGCGCGGGGCCGATGTTGCGGGTCGCCCACTGCTCGGCGGTCAGGTTGGAGCGGCCCACCCTCCAGGCCACCTTATGGGCCTCTTCGTGGCTCGGGTCGATGGCCAGGATCTTCGAGCATCCCCGGAACGAGCCGACGATGAGCCCGCCCACCATCTGCAGCGAGTTGAGGTGGGCGTAGCCGTCGGGGAAGCGGTGCTGGGCGCAGTCCTCGAGCAGCATGTTCCCCCAGGAGTTCCAGTTGAACACCGCCTGCCCGGACGGCGTGACGATCTGGACGGCCGAGTCCTTGATGAGCTGGGGCTGGCTGTTCGAGACGCCGGAGTGCTCGAACGGCAGTCCGCTGAGGTCGCGCTCCGCCGGCTCGTAGGCCATCAGCAGGTAGTTGCCGTTGCCCAGGACGCGGAAGTCGTGCGGATCGGCCGTGGTCAGCGGGGCCACGGTTGTGATTCCCGGGGCGAGTATCTCCAGGCTCTGGTCCAGGATCGTGAACTCCTGAACGAACACGTCGGCGTACGAGTACCGGTACTCGAGTTCGTCGCCCGGCTGCGGGTTGGCACCGGCCACCCTGTCGACGCGGAAGTACCTCCAGGTGTTGTCCGGGAGGTGCCGGTGGAACCGGGGGACGCCGTTGTTGTCCAGCATCGTCAGTGCCGGGGGATCGCTTTCATGGCCGAGCGTGATCAGGATGAGTTCCTCGAGGATGCCGCTGGCGCCCGACTTCTTCTCGGCCTCCACGATCCACAGGCCGCCTATGAGGCAGTGCACGGTGTAGGTGGTGGCGGCGCCGTCGGCGCCGGTGAGGGTGACGTGCACGTCGCTGTCGCGGCTGACTGGCACGGTGGCGGCGGTTCCGCTGGCGGTCTGGGTGCCGTCGACGGCGATGCGCACGCCGGTCGCGGCGGTGGGTGTGACGGTCATGGTGTCGCCGCCCGCGGCGCAGCCGACGGCGTAGTGCAGGGTGTCGGGGTCGAACGCGGGCGACAGGGCGCGGCCGGGGTTGGCCGTCGAGTCGTTGGTGGTGGCTTGCAGGCCGCTCAGCAGGCTGGCGGTGACCACCTCGTAGGTGAGCGCGGCGGCGGTCTTGGCTGCGCCGTGGTCGTCGGTGTAGGTGGCGGTGGCCCGCAGGAACGTTCCGGTGTCCGCGGCCGCCGGGGTGTAGGTGGCCGACGTGGCTGCGGTGATGGTCTTCCAGGCGTTGGGGCGGATCGAGCGTTCCCAGGCGTATGTCGGTGTGCCGTCCACAACGTCGGGGTCGCTCAACGTTGCGGTCAGCGTGGTTCCGAGCTTGGGGCGCGTCGAGGACAGGGTGAGGGTGCCGGCCTCGTCGGTGTCGCTGACGGTGACGGTGACGGCCTGGGTCACGCTGGTGCTCGATCCCGCCGTCGAGGCGTGCAGCGTCACCTCGTAGGCGTTGTCGGTGTCGCTGTCGGATGCCGACTCGTGGTCGGGCGGTTTCGCGAAGAGGTTCGGCGAGACCGGATCGATGTGGAACCTGAGCACGCCGCCGGGGTCGTCGATGCTGAAATGGGCGGCGTCGTCGCCCGACAGCGACCACACGATGCCGTCGCGGTCCTGCACCGACGACGCGCTGTAGGAGCCCACCCGGCCGGCGTCGTTCTCGGGGTGGGTGACGCTGGCCAGCCCCGACACCGCCGCCAGCAGCTCCACGACGTTGGTCACCTCGATCACCACCGCGGTGTCGACGGCGCCGTCGGAGTCGGTGGCGGTGACGGTCACCTCGTAGCTGGACTTCGTCTCGTAGTCGAGAGCGGCCTTGGTCCGGAGCTGGCCCGTCTCGGCGACGATGTCGAACGACGCCGCGTCGGTGCCGCCCAGCGTGTAGGTGACCGTGCCGCTGGCGCCGACGGCCGCCACCGGCGCGCCGATGTTCGTGGCCGCGGCGGTGTTCTCAGCCACCTCGCGGGTCGTGGACAGCGACTCCAGCGTGAAGCTCAACGCCGCGATGGGCTCGGCCGTGAACGGGCTCGTGCCCCGCAGGCTCTCGATGACACCCTCGGGGCTGGTCGCCACGCTGGGGCTGAGCGAGAAGTCTGTGCCGTCCTCGGTGCCGGCGTCCCACGGATACAGGTCCACCACATGCGAGCGCATCCAGACCCCCCCGTCGAGCAGCGCCAGCCCCGACACGCCCACGAACCAGTCGTGGCTCGGCGCGATCATCGTGACCAGCGTCACCCGGGGATGCTCCGTCGTGAGCGTCGCCGCCAGACTCTCAGAGCCCGAAGCCGAGATGGAGTCGGTGCCGCCGACCAGGCTGCTGAGCGTGTCCGGCGCGGCGGCCAGCACCTCGTCGCGCAGAGGTGTCCAGCCTCCCACCTCGGCCATGGCCTCCACTCCGGCGCTGGACGTGGCGCCGCTCTGCAGGAACGTCACGTCCGCGTTGTGCACGCCGCCCACCAGACGCGAGAAGTGCGCACCGCCGGGGACGCCGCCGGGTGTGACCGCGGTGGTCCACTTGCCGGTGAAGGTGATCGTGTATGAGGCGCTCGACGCGGACGCGTCCGCCGCATCGCTCGCCGGCGGGCTCAGCGACATGTCCTGCGCGGGCCGCGTGATCGTCACCGTGTAGGTCTCGACGGTGGTGGTGTCCTGCGCGGTCACCTTCACCTTGACGACGGTGTCGCCCACCGACAGGGCCACCTGCTGGTCCTCCGCGGCGGTGTCGGCGTCTGCGAGCGGCATCCCGGCGCCGTCGAGGAACGCCACAGTGGCGCTGCTGTGGTTCCTGGCCGCGGTGACAGTGACACGCTCGACGCTGTAGCCCACACTCGCGTCGTAGGTCGTCACAGTCGGCGCGAACGCCGGCCACATCCACCCGGCACTCAACGACAAGCCGCTCAACGAAGCATCATCGCTCGGGGTCTGCGCCCACGCCGGCGACACCAGCCCCGAAAGCAACAGCACAACCACAGCCAGGACTCGAACCGCCATGTCGAGTATCAACCGACGCCGCAACAAACACCTCTATCAAGACAAAAGCCGACAAGAGACTCCTATGCATTATCGTAGCTGGCACTGTCCCAAAGCAAGGACCCCCGCCAACCCACCCCGCCGACAGCCCGGGCCGTGGGGGTGGAGACCTGACGCTGAGCCCGGCCATCGACGCTGACTGCCACCTTAGCCTGGATCCGCCGGTGGATCCAGGCTTAAGCTTCATGGCGACTATCAGTCTGAGCGTCTGAAAAACACGGCCCAGGAGCTTCAGACCCAAGACGAGCGGCTCCGTGGGCTTCTTGTTGATGTGTTGGGCAGTTTCGGTCTGGTGGTGGTCGGATATAGCGGTCGTGACGATTCGGTTATGGATGCCCTGGACGATGTCATATCGGTAGATGGCGCTATACCGCCGGGACTCTGGTGGGTTTCTCAACCAGGAGCGTCATTGAACCCGGGGGTCTTGGATCTGCTCAGGGAGGCGGAGGAGCGCGGGGTCGAGGCTCATGTTGTGGAATCCGAGAACTTCGACGAACTCGCAGGCGATATTGAGCGTGAGGTTGATCTCGACGATGCTCTACAGAAGCACGTGTCTAACTTGCGGCCAGGGCCAACTGTTGTGCCCGTGGCGCTTCCAACCAAGCCCGTCGACATGTTCCCGGTCTTGAGGTGTTCAGCGCTGCAAGTGCTGCAACTGCCCGCCGAGGCTAGAGAAGTAGTACTAGACAGACCGGTTACTACCGTGGAGGTACGCAAGCTCGTCAAGACTGCTGAAGTCTGGGCTACAGTGGCTTCACACGGACGGACGCTGACAGCATTTGGCGCCGATGCGGATATTGAGCGCGCATTCACCCCGGTAGGTGGAAGGTTGGGAGGCACGGTAGACCTCAATTGTGCTGATGATTCTCTAGATCTCGGATTGATCACGGGCGCTGGGCCGCAGACCTGAGCAACAGGAACACAGCAACCCCGGTTTCGACGTGTTGTCGTTTGATTCTCTGGCTGGGGTTCATTACCGGCGCTTCGCGGTCAAGGGCCATCTGCCGGGCACGGAGCAGATCAGCGTCAGCAAGACCCAGGTCGGGCAGGCCCAGTGCAGTCCCGATGTGTGGCGCCTGGCTGTTGTGTCAGTCCCCAACGAACCCGACGTCGAACCCGAAGTCCGTTACCTGATCCGCCCCTTCGAGGGCGTGACGATGCCCGAGGTCCTGACCTCCATGGCCCTGAGCGTCTCAGATCTTCTGGCCAAATCACTACCCCCACAGTGACCCGAGGGCGACGGAACAAGCCCGACGCGCGTAGACATCCGGCGGCGTCACCGTCTGCTCGATGCCCGCGAGAACTCCAGTGACGGAACCAATCGGGGAGGATCGCGCCAAAAGTACCAGAGGAACCGTCCCTGTTGGAACGACTCCCCCTTCGTAGACCTAGAGGCAGCATACACGGGAACAACCGTATGGGAATGAACTCAGTCTTGCAGTGAATTATCATACGTTTTGTGTAATATTGTTGTGATGTACAACGCCGCGAAGGATGCCCTGGATCTGATCCATGTCGTGGCTAACGATACCAAGCTGCACCGGTCCGCTCGTCAAGAAGCCAGAAGGTTGGTGCCGCTAGCGGCCTCGCAGCCCGAATTGGTGGAGGTTCGACTCGAAGACCTTCGCCGGAGGGTGGTTACCGGGTTGCCACTGTCACCACCCAACCGCGACTACGCGCGCTGTGTCTCGGTTGATGTGTTCTGGCGTTTTCACCTTTCGACCGATCTCCGGGACTTTTTTCGGCAGCCTGGGCAGTATCAGAAATTTCTTGAAACCCAAGCCGATCCCTCGGCCGTTGCAAGCAGTCAACTGGCCGGCGGTGTCCTGGTTCCGGCACCGTACTCATGGCTCATTCCTGAGGCGAAGATCACCGGCCTCAACGGTTCACAGACCAGATCTAAGCTCCAAATCAAGCAGAAACCACCTTACCTTGTAATGATCTTCCCCATGGCCATGATGACATCAGCAGGTGTAGGCGTGCGACAACCCCGAGGGCTTGACGCGGTTCCCGGTCGGTTCGTGCGGTGGTCATCGGGCGGTGTGTCCGGGGAGCGCATCGACAAGGACATCCCGCTGGCGGCGCTGGGAGGCATGGAATGGCGGCCATGACACGGCCGTCGCCCGGCTTGTACGCCGCTGTTCTTCAAGCGCTGCGGAGCACCGACCCGTGGTCGCAACCACTGTCGTCGGTGGTGTCCGCGCTTGTCGCCCATCTCACGGCCGAAGAGGCCGAATCGTTGCCCGAGGCAATCGCGGGAGTGCTGCCGATGCTGCGGCAGGATCGGGAACGGTTGCGATTCGCGGCGGAGATCGCGGCCCGGCTGGATCTCTTTGAAGTTGCTGGCGCTGTGTGTGACCTGGCATTAGGGCTTGAGGACCGCGGTTTGCTGTTGGAAGCCGCGTCACTCTGCGGCAATCCAGCGGCGGATTCCACGATCCGTGCGAAGGTGTCGGAGGAAGTTGGAGACGACCCAGCGGGTCGAATCAGGCTCGATTCTACGACGATCCCTGCCACAGCCGAGGAAGTACACCTCTATCGGCAGTGTTGGCCGGGTGCGGGCGAGCGAGACGACCAGCACACGGTTATGCCGATGGCCGTGCTCGACACGTCAGCCGACGCTGCAGCGCTGCTGCGACTCGCCGTCCGTCTCGAGGAAGCGGGTTCATCCGTCCGGCGACTTGTACCGACTGCTGAGATCGCGCCGTGGTTCGGCCCGCGGACCGTTCTTGTTTGCGGACATCCCGCCCGGTCCCGGGTATTGAGCAGGTATCCGAGGTTCTCTGAATATCGGATCATCGTCGAAGACCTTCCGGCCGACGATCGCGGAGTCGTCCAGCTTCTCACCAAGATCAACACTCTGTTGCCTGGGACTCAGAGACTGAGCCTTGACAGTGCCAGCTCCGATATTCAGACAGTTGTTTGGGACCCGGATGTGTTCGCCGCGGGTGCCTACGTTACGAAGGAAGCGGCCTTCCTTGCCGGAACAACTTCGTCCTCGTTGAACTACTTGCGCAAACGCGGCCTGTTGACACCGCGTACGTCTGCTGGCTGCTACTGGACTTTCCGAGACGTTGTAGCGGTGCGGGCCTGGACCTATCTGAAGTCGGTCTCGCCGCGCCGGGTCTCAAGCCGAGTGGTAACGTCGCTGGCACATTTTGCTGGCGATTCGACGGCAGCTCAACTCGGCGTGACATCAAGCGGCAATGTCTTGGTGGACCAGGGCAGCGGATGGGTTGATGTTGAGTCGGGCGAACTCCCGCTGGAATTTGATATCGCGAACGTGGACGATGTCTTTCGACCGTTCAGCTATGGCGGCCGACAGACGCTTGATCTGTTGCGAGCAAGCGCCAACACGAGGCTGGAGCCGACGGTATTGCATGGGACTCCTCATCTTCGCGGTCATCGGATTAGCGCCAAGGCACTGGCTAGTGTCGACCTGCACGGCGAACGTCGTGTGATTGAGGCGGCTTATCCCGAACTGGAGGGGAAGCCGTTCGAAGACACGGCGCGCGTGGGCGTCCAACTGCTGAGTGCCGTTTGATCATGTGGTTGCTCTACGACGCTGTCCTGCCCCAGAGCCTGGCTGACGAGGCGCGGTCTCTAGATCTCCAGCGCTGGGACGGAGCGGATGTCACGGATGAAGAGCTTGTCCGTTTTGTTTCGGAACAAGGAGGCCGTGGCGTGTTATTTCTTGGCCGCGTCTCACTTGCACAACCCGATCTGCGCCTCGTTGCCAGTGAGTTGGGTGTTGCCCTGATCGCGGTGGCGACGGATGACCCGATTGAGGCAAAGCGGCGGATCATCAAGAATCAAAAAGCACTTCGCCGCCTGCTGGACAGCCAGGACTGCTTGCTTGTCTTGTCCAACGAGGTTCGCCCGGCCTAGCTGAGTTCGCATGTCATCCGGGATGGTGTTTGACCGGAGGGGTCGCGGCTGGCGATTCTGGCGCGTCCACGGTTGTTCGACATTGCAAATCACCCTGGAAGTCCGCGCCCGTAACTCCGACGGGTTCGACGACGCCACCCGCCGCACGGTCTCTGAGAACGCAACCGACCTGAGTTCCCGATCTTCCGAATTCGGATAGCCCGCCGTCTTCTCCGACTCACCCCGGTGGTGTCGAATAGAGGCACAAACATATGTCAATTTCCGGTAGTAAACGCTGTCAATTACCGGTACTCCGAGACTTGGCCCGGAACTGGCAGGGTCACCCGGACAGCGGTTTATCCAATGACAGTCGGGGAGCGCCTTGGCTTGCTCGAGGTGCCGCTAGTCGATCGGATTGCACCCAAGAGGTTCTTGGTTCAGCGGACGACAGTATGGACAGACGTGTGGACAACGTGTTGGACAAAATAGGGCCTGTTAGTAGAGTTCGCCGTATGAGGGACTACGAAGAGTCGCATTCGTGGATCACGTTCAACGCTACGGACGTGAACAACCTGCCGCCCCGAACGTGGATGCTGTTGGGCGAGGCGCGCGCAATCTGCGAGCAGATCTCCAGTACTCCGTTGATCCCGAGCGTCGCGCGGCACTTGAACGAGGTCGCGCTGATCAAAGGAGCCCAGGCCACCACGGCCATCGAGGGGAACACGCTCGATGAGGACCAGGTCGCCGGAATCTACCGCGGGGAGTACACAGCGCCCCCTTCGCGGGCATACCAGGAACGAGAGGTGCGCAATGTTCTCGACGCTCTCACCGACATCGACGAGAACACGGCACGCGGCACGCGCGGTCCCGTCACCTCTGACCTGATCTGCGACTACAACCGACGTGTTCTCGACGGCATCGAACACACAGCAGATGTTCGGCCGGGAGAGTTTCGGCATCATTCGGTCATGGTCGGGAATTACCGTGGGGCGCCAGCACAGGACTGCCGATACCTGACTCAGCGACTGGCTGCGTGGCTGGAAAGTGACATCTTCAGTTCTGATGACCCTGAGACTGATTTCGCGCTGACAGTCGCCCAGGCGGTCTACGCCCACCTCTACATCGCCTGGATCCATCCGTTCGGCGACGGCAACGGGCGGACTGCTCGACTCTTGGAGTTCATGCTCCTGGCTCGGTCGGGTCAGGTTCCGTTGTTGGCTGCACACATGCTGTCCAATCACTACAACCTCACGCGCGACCGGTACTACCGGGAATTAGAGGCTGCCAGTCAGTCAGGTTCGACGGGCAGTTTCTTGGCGTACGCGGCTCAGGGACTGGTCGACGGCCTGCGAGAGCAGATCGAGGTCATGCGGACACAGCAGTTGGATGTCTCTTGGAGGAACTACGTGGACGAGACAATGGACCGCTTTCCGACGAGCAGAGCCAGCGACCGCCAACGTGCTTTGGTTCTGGCTATGCCGCCGTTCGAGGCGGTTTCGCGAGACGGTCTGACCCTCCTGACCCCGGCTTTGGCCGCGCTCTACGCTCAGACCGGTCCCCGAACCCTGAGTCGTGACCTCAACCGACTGTTGAAAGCAGGATTGATCCTACGGGAGGGAAGGAACTGGAAGGCCAGAACTGATGTCATGTTCACTTTCATGCCTCCAGCGGCACCGTCCTGACAAACGACTCTTTCTCGTTAGTCGGCCGGAGATCGCGACCCAAGCGAGAGTCGCTCGATCCGGATTATTATGGACGGCACCAACCTCCGGCACCTCACCGCGCCGGTAGATCCAGGCTTAGGTGCCGGTATCCTGTGCTGTGAACGGGAGGAGCACAATGAGACCGGCCGAGACGACTGACATATTTATTCGCGAAGACCTGTCAAAGCCCGAGAACCGAATCAACGTGGCCATGTTTGGGTTGATGACCCAAGATTGGTTTCGGACGTGGTTTCTTGAACGGCTCGACCTTTCAACAGATGCTGTCGTCTATCCGCCGGTAAACGAAAGCGGCAAGCGGCCCGACTTCAGAGTAGACAGCTTTGACGGATCGGTTCTGGCACGGATTGAGGTAGAACTCGGTGCTGACCCCGGCCAAGTGGCCAACTATGCCAAAACGTTTGCAGAACCCGTCAAATCCGTTTTTGGACGCCGATCACATGGTGGCGACCTCAGTCTAGAGGACATCGCAAACCGGCTCGCCCAAGAACTGTCGAGACTCGAACCCCAGACACGGATCAATGTGGAGCATTTGCGAATTCAGATCATCCAAGCCCTCAGGGGTCATTCCTCATCTTCAGCTAGGGCCGAGGTCTCCGACAAGATGCGCGAGAATCCTCTCGTTGCTGGGCTGACGGAACGCCTTGGAGCCAAACTGATGTTCACGACCGGTCCTGTACCGTCCGGGTACCTGAAAGCAGACACCAACGCAAAACAGGGGTTTTCGTTGCGGGTCAACTCCCGGGAATCTAAGAGCGGGACTTTGTCGCTGCTCTTCATTTCAGGTGGGCGGCCTCAAGTTGGATTTCCGGCTCGGGCCAAACTTGAACGGTATTTGCCTCGTCACAAGAAGGAAGTGGATGCCTATGCCCAACTTCTCTCTGAACTTGGACTTGAAATCGACGAGTTCGGCGAAAACCAAAGACCCAGCCTCCGCCTGAACAAGGTTGTTACAGCTCTTGACAGACTCAGTGATTGCGTACTCGCCCTCGCCGACCGACCGTCCACATCTTAAGGAAGCGCCTCGCGCTAGTTAGGAATCACCCAGGGGTCGGTAGGCGGGTCGACGGTGAGCCCACACGCAACACCACGATTTCGTGCTGCTCATCGTCGATGCGGAACACGACTCGAAACGTGCCACGGCGCGTGGCCCAATGTCCGTCAAGGTCGCCGTGTAGCGGTGTTCCAACTCTGTGGGTTGTATCAACCAGAGGGTCCGATCAACTCGATGACTGCTGACGCAACGGGTTCTGGGAGTTGCCCGGCAATGGCAGTGGCTGCGGAGCGCGCGACCGTCAGTCCGTACCGTTGTGCATTCACCGTGGCCGCAGTGCCCTGAGGGCTTCAACACCGCGGATTACGTCGCCGTCGGCGACCTCACGCTCGGCGTGGGCGATCGCTTCCAGGGCACCGGGGTCGGCCAGGATCGCTAGTGTTTCCTCGAGCGATTCGAGGTCCTCAGGACTCAAGAGCACGGCCGCGGGTGTTCCGTTCCGGGTAATCACGATGCGCTCGTGCTGGCGGTTCACGCGTTCAACGAAGTCCGAGAAACGATCCCGCACGGTCCGCAGCGACTCAGTCAACATGGCCACTATCGTGCCACACTTCCGGCTGCGGCAACCTCGGCACCGATGTGCTGTGGTGGTGACCGGGTGAGTGCGCCGGAGTTCGCGAAATCGTTGAGTTCGGTGGCCGACCGATGCCCACGGTCCGGTACCGAAGAGCCGACAGAGTTGCATACGTCGGCACTTCCACCTTACCGATTCAGTACCGCTACGGACAGAACAGCTAGACGGTTTGGCCCGACGCACCGAACTGGTCCGAAATCTCAGTGACCGGTCTTTCGGCTCAGACCGGGTCGACGACTTGGCAGGAACTTAAGGAACGGAGGTCGGCACCGGTTAGGCGCTCGGTATAGGGTCATCTGGTATGGCGACGAATGGCAAGAAACTACCTGTGCTCCGGGTGACTCAGTGGCAGCGAGAGTGGGATAGCGTTGAATTCAACGACCTTGACGGACGACGGCGGCCCGAGCCGGATTTCTTTGTTGCCAGTATGCCCGCCTTCGAATTGAGGCGGCTGGCTGACATACATCGCCGAAGTGCCAAGCCTGGTGTGGCCAGATCTCAAGATCGTCGCAGCCAGAGAATTCATGACCCGACACGATCCGAGGAGATCGCGGAGTTTGTCCGTTTTGGGTTCCCTTGGTCCACCTTGAGCGAGAAGAGGCGCGCCACCGGGGAGTTTTCGGATTTGAAGAAGCCTGGCTGGCTCCCGACCGCAATTGTGGTGAACATCCTCGGCGCCGAGGACTCCCGCCAAGGCACCTCAGTTGCACCGGCCGATCTGGTTTCGATCGACGACGGCGCAACCCAAGGTCCAATCGCCGAACTGTGCTACCCGAGCAGCTGGGAGGACGAGGAGTGGAAGCCGCGAGCCCTGGCTCCAATCGAGGTCATTGATGGCCAACACAGGCTTTGGGCGTTTGACGACCAGAAAAAGATCGATTTCGAACTGCCAGTGGTGATCTTCAATTGCCTGGACACGTCTTGGCAGGCATACCTTTTTTACACAATCAACATCAAGCCAAAAAAGATCAATATGAGCCTCGCCTTTGATCTGTATCCCCTCCTGAGGAGTGCCGAGTGGCTTCAGAGAGCAGAGGAACACATCGTCTACCGAGAAACTCGCTCTCAAGAATTGGTTGAGGCTCTCTGGAGCTACAACGAGAGTCCATGGCGTGGCCGCATCAACATGCTGGGTGAGAAAGGGCGTCGAGGAGAGGTCACACAAGCTGCATGGATCCGGTCGCTCGTGGCAACATTCGTCAAATCCTACGAGGGCCGAGGGCTAAGGCTGGGAGGCCTCTTCGGTGCGGCGCTCGGCTCACCGAAATCGGCCTTAAGCTGGAACCGGGTTCAACAGGCGGCCGTACTACTGGAACTGTGGATCTCCTTGGCGAACGACATAGAGAGATCCAGTGCCAAATGGGCACAGAGACTCAGGACGGCAGAACAGCAACGAGCATTGGGAGACGCAGCGCTGATCAGCCCGCAGAGCCTCTTGAGCACCGATCAAGGTGTCCGCGGCGTCTTGGCCGTCGCAAATGATCTGTGTGTCACAAGAGCAGACGAACTTGAACTCTGGTCGTGGACTACCGACACCGCACCTGAAGAGATTTCTCACGTCGAAATCGGAGAGGCGATCTCCGAAGTGCGGGAGCTACCCCTGGGAAGTTACATACGAGCGATCACCTCTAGCCTCGCGGAATGGGACTGGCGGACTTCTGCTGCTCCTGGGCTCACCGACCAGCAGCAGCGAGAACGAGGGAGATTCAGGGGCGGAGCGGGGTATCGGGAGATTCGCCTAGAATTGCTCCAGCATCTGCGCACCTCCGCGGATGACTCTGTTGCAGAAGCTGCGAACGAAATCCTCGCCACGATCTCGTGAGCCTGCCCGATCCGCTATCGTCGGAAAAGGCGGCCACGCTCGGCGCAGCCTCACCGGAGGCCATCGTTGACGCTGCCGGTCGCCTCTCTCAGTACATGGCCCATGACCGATGGCTGGGAACACAGAACGCGTTCGCGTTCAATGTCGTAGGCGCGGCAGAGGAAAGGCTTGAGGACCATGTTGCCGCCGAGAGCGCTGAGCAATTCGCAGAATGGGTTGCGGCTTCTGGTCCGGTCCATTGCCTAGAGGGATGGAGCTATTTGGGCCGGTCTTTTTCGGCCCTCTTATGCGGGGACGTTGACATCGCAAGACACCTCGCCTACTACGCAGAATTGCGAGGAGCGGTATCACTACTGGCGACGTGTGGAATCTCGATCCTCAGAAACGCTCACTACGCTGTGCACTCCGATGGCACGGTTCATCGGATTTCGAAGCACGGAACCCACGTCGCGGCGTGGCTCTACCTGGATCATTGGTCAAAGCTCCCTGATGCTTCAACGACCGTCGGCAAGATCGTTCGCCCCTCTGGGATAGCACTCTCAGACTGGCTTTCACATGTCCCGGGCGGGGGATCGTGGCAACCGCTGGCGGATCAATGGCTCCGATATCTCGGAATGGACATCGAAGCACTCTATAGCGACCGTGACTTGCGAAATGAATCGAGCTACCGTCCTATGGCACTTCGCCAGCGAAAGCTCCCAAGGATTCGCGATGCGAATAGCATCGTCAATTTTGTGATTGACATGTGGCGCACACTAGAACCTGAGGCAGCCCCTTTCGCGAGCGTTGATAGCCAGTTTCTCCGCCTCTCCTTGGAGCGGGCATATTTTGGAACCACGGGGCAAACACCGTCCTCTGATCCTGCCAGGTACCTGAGTACTATAGATGCTGTCCTCGCAGCACAGTCGATATCTCGCTTGCAGGCGGAGACTCTCCGTCGTTTCTTGAAGCGGGAGGTTGATCCCGACGACGCGCCGCTCCTCGCATTTGCCGCTGGCTCTTCTAGACCATCAGACCCTGGGTGCCATTTCAACGTGTTGTCACGCGCAGCACTCATGCTGCGCATGGCAACCGGGGCGTCAACCCGCATGCTCAGGGCTGCAGAGATTCAGCCGCGAGAATGTTCGTTCTGGT
Organism: Candidatus Aldehydirespiratoraceae bacterium; assembly: GCA_965198315.1. Taxonomy (GTDB): domain Bacteria; phylum Actinomycetota; class Acidimicrobiia; order Acidimicrobiales; family Aldehydirespiratoraceae; genus VXYK01. Next base: position 1,275,184 of record OZ240616.1, read on the forward strand.
GGTCGCGGATCGGGCTTGACGCCGGGCTATGGCCAGAGACTCCTGACCCAGAAGACGTCGCGGAGTACTGGGTTGAGATTAGTGAATCTCTCCAAGTATTGGAGGAGTGGGCCGAACGAGGACCGGGGACGGCATCGGAGTCGTTCCATAATCTCGTCGAATCGTGCGGCAGTAGCCTCCATAAGATGGCAGCCATGGAGATCGTCGGTGTAATTGGCGTCGTGGCATGAAGTACATGGGCTCCAAGAGGGCACTGCTAGGCAACGGCCTTGGTGAACTCTTGTTGGAGCGGGTGGCGAAGGCCGAACGGTTTGTCGATCTGTTCAGCGGTGGCTGCAGCGTCGCGTGGTTCGTCGCACAGCACGCTGAGGTTCCGGTGTACGCCGTCGATCTTCAGCTCTACTCGAAGATCTTGGCAGAAGCAGTCCTGCACCGCACGGAGCCTCGAGACGGCGTGGCGCGGCGGCACACCGATTGGTTGGAATCAGCAGCAGCGGAGGCAGAGAGATCTCCTCTAACCGCGATTGCTGCCGCCTCCTCCATGATGCCGTTTGACAGGACCGCAATCATGACGGCGCGTACACGGTGCTCATCGATGGAAGAAGCAGGACCAGTTTGGCGTGGGTACGGCGGGCACTACTTTTCGCCAGCCCAGGCGCTTGCGTTCGATTCTCTCTTGGCCGCGCTTCCCGAAGAGCCTAGCGACCGGGCGCTTTGCCACGCTGCCGTCATCTGGGCAGCCACAAGGTGCGCCGCATCGCCAGGCCACACGGCCCAACCCTTTCAGCCCACACCTAACGCTTTGCCCTACATCGAGGCGGCTTGGTCACGAGACCCATTCGAAGTATCTGAAGGCGCTCTCGCAACGATCTCGACAACCCATGCCAAAGTCCGTGGCCGAGCGGAGGTCGCAGACTCGAACGCTGTAGCAACGCAGTTGCGGTCGACGGACTTAGTATTCGTCGATCCTCCATATTCAAACGTCCAATACAGCCGCTTCTACCATGTCCTAGAAGCGATCGCCCGCCAAGATGTTGGCGAAGTCGAAGGCGTTGGTCGATATCCACCTCTAGTAGATCGCCCATCATCGCAATACAGTCGGCGATCTGGTGCATCGGATGCCATTGCGGATCTTCTTGGCACGCTGGCGAGGATTGGTTGTGAAGTGGTTCTGACTTTTCCTCAGTTTGCAGCGAGTAATGGTCTCAGCGGAGAGGACATCGCTGAATTTGCCAGGAACCACTTCGTCGTCGACGTGCGAAGTGTGATGAGTCGGCAAAGTACCCTAGGAGGGAACGGGAAGACCCGCTCGGCCCGGAAGAATACGAGCGAGCTTGTAGTTTCAATGAGGCCCCGACTTAGGTCTAATACCTCACATGGTCCAGCGTGAGCTGAGTTCCGGCGGTTCTTCGGAGTGTCTCAGTCGACGAAGTACACGGGCGAATCGTCGGAGATCGAAGGCGGTGCGTTTAACGCGCTCCAGAGAATGACCGCTTCGGTTGGGCCGCTGGTGACTCGGGCGTGGTGCCGAGGTGAGTACACCGGAGTTCGCGAACTCGTTGCGTTCGGTGGCCGACCGATGACCACGGTCCGGTAGCACATTGACTTGCTTGTGGGGTTAGGGTGAGCGGTCGTGAGTGGGGTGCGGCCGAAACTGATTGAGGTGGCTTTGCCGTTGGCGGCGATCAACAAGGCAGCGTCGCGGGAGAAGTCGATTCGGCATGGGCATCCCTCGACGCTGCATCTCTGGTGGGCTCGTCGGCCGTTGGCTGCGACCCGGGCGGTGATCTGGGCGTCGTTGGTGGATGATCCGTCCGGCGATGAGTCGTTGACGCCGGAGGAGCAGGAGAAGGAACGGCAGCGGTTGTTCGGGATCCTTGAGCGGCTGGTGGTTTGGGAGAACTCCAACAATCCTGACGTGTTGCGCGAGGCCAAAGCCGAGATCGACCGGTGCTTTCCAGACGGACCGCCGCCGATTCTTGATCCGTTCGCCGGAGGTGGTGCGATTCCGGTGGAGGCGCAGAGGCTTGGACTCAAGGCGCTTGCAGGGGACTTGAATCCGGTGGCCGTGTTGATCAACAAGGCGATGATCGAGATTCCGCCGCGGTTCGCGGGGATGGCACCGGTTCATCCCAGCATCGAGAAAACTCTGACCACTTGGGAGCGGGCACAGGGACTGGCAGCCGATGTGGAAGCTTACGGCGAGTGGATGCGTGACGAGGCGCATCGCCGGATCGGACATCTGTACCCCGATGCGACGGGTCCCAATGGGGAGAAGCTAACGCCGATCGCCTGGATATGGGCGCGGACAGTGACTTCGCCTGATCCGAGTTGGTCGGGTCACGTGCCACTGGTGGCGTCGTGGACGCTTGCTAAGAAACCGGGTAAACCCAAGGTGTGGATTGAGCCGATTATTGACCGGGATACACAGACGATCCGCTACGAGAGCCGCGAAGGCGGCGAACCCACGTTTGAACGGACCGTCAACCGAGGTAATGGGACGTGTCTAGCTACCGGTTCAGCCATTCCAGGCGACTACATCGACCGGGAAGCGTCGCAAGGACGTATGGGTTCCGTTCCAATGGCATTGGTCGCCGATAGTTCGACGGGTCGTCAGTACCTCGCTGTCGATCGTCGCCAGCTTGACAGGATTGACGAATCGTCGCTCGTTCGGGCATCCCTGGATGAAGCAAAGTTGCCTCAAGGAGCGACCAGAGGCACGTTCGGGGGTAACGCTCAGGGTCGCTACTACAGTTTCTTTGAGTTCGCCGATTACTTCTCGGCGCGGCAACTTGTGGCGATGACGGTTTTTTCGGATCTGCTGGGTGGGGTTAGAGACAAGATTCTGGCGGATGCCGCAGCGGCCGGTCTGGCTGATGATGGGAAACGGTTACGCGACGGTGGACGAGACGCTGTCGCCTACGCGGACGCTATCGGGACCTACCTGGCGTTTGCGATCGACGGACTCGCCAATCGAAACTCAACGATCTGCACTTGGGCCGCAAACAGAGGGCATGATCGGAGCGTCTTTGCGCGTCAGGCTATACCAATGTCGTGGGATTTCGTTGAGAATTATCCGCTCGGTAACTCATCGGGGAGTTGGCGCAGCGTAACCAAGACGGTTGCAAACGCCCTGCGAGGCTTACCCAAGGGTGATGCCGGTGAGTCCACTCAACGGGATGCCTGTGCGAGAGTGAGGGAGTGCACCGGCGGGGTGCTCTCGACTGACCCGCCGTATTACGACAACATCTCATATGCGGACCTGTCGGACTTCTTCTACGTGTGGTTACGCCGAAATCTGGGTGATGTGTGGCCAGTTGAATGTTCGACACTCCTTACCCCAAAAGCTGAGGAGTTGATCGCCAACCGCTATCGTGCTGGTTCGAAGGAACAAGCCGAGGAGCATTTTGAGTCCGGCATGGCCGAGTTCATGTCCCAGGCGTCCCAGAGCCAACTGGCCGATGTTCCCGCAACGATCTACTACGCCTATAAGGCGACCGAGACTAAAGACGGCGAGGTTCGCACCACCGGTTGGGACACCTTTCTTCAAGCGGTTCTGGATGCGGGTTTACAAGTCAACGCCACATGGCCGATGCGTACCGAGTGGGGAAATCGTTTGGTGGCGTCGAAGAGCAACGCCTTGGCATCGTCGATCGTCCTCGCGTGTCGTCCCCGGGCGGTGTCGGCCGCGCTGGCCACGCGCGGAGAGTTCATGGCGGCGCTTCGCAATGAACTGCCTGAGGCCGTGCGGCTGTTGCAGTCAGGCAATATCGCCCCGGTGGACATGGCCCAGTCCACCATCGGGCCGGGGATCAAGGTGTTCTCCCGGTACGCCCGAGTGGTGGAGGCCGACGGGAAGTCTATGACCGTGTCGGTGGCGTTGCGAATAATCAACGATGTGCTCGGCGAGATACTCGACGGCGAAGAAGCAGAACTAGACACCGACACACGGTTCGCGCTCAGTTGGTTCGCCCAGTACTGCTACAATCCCGGACCGTCAGGCGACGCCGACAGCGTCGCCCGGGCCAAGAACACGTCGTTGGCGGGTATTGAACAGTCAGGTATCGGCGAGGCACGCCAAGGCGAGTTCCGTCTCTTCGAGCGCGGCGACCTGTCCCCAGACTGGTCACCAGTGGACGACCCCCGCCTCACCGTCTGGGAGGTGCTGCAATACCTCGTCGCTGCCTTGGAGAAATCAGAGTCAGAAGCCGCGGAACTGTTGCACCAACTCGGCGGCAACGGCGACCGAACCCGTCAACTCGCATACGTGCTGTACCAGAAGGCCAACGACAAGGGCTGGACCACCGAAGCCGGCGCCTACAACGCCCTCATCACCGCATGGCCCAGCCTCCAAGTAAGCGCCGAAGCCGCCGCAGCAACACCAGTCCAGGCGCAGATGTTCTCATCATGAGTAGCAGCCGTCGTTGCGTCCCGAGCCGATCTCGGTTGCGGGATGTCATACCCCTTTGCTTGACTGCACTCATGGAACCCGTCGCCGTGTTCGGATCATGTCAGATACGGTCGTGATGGATCGGGCTGCATGAGGCGCGAGATCGTCCTGGCAGACTTTTTCTCGGGTTGCGGGGGGACCGCACGGGGGTTCGCCTCCGCCGGGGTGCGCCCGGTGTTCGCTACGGACTGGGACGAGGAGGCTGTCCAGACGTTGAAGCTGAACTTCCCCACCGTGGACGCCGTCCAACGCGACATCCGGGAACTGGAGACCGACGAAGTCGTGTCGGTCATGCCGCCCGCGGACGAGGCCATCCGCCTGCTGGCGGGGTGCGCGCCGTGTCAGCCATTCGCCGGCCACCGAAACGCCGCGACACAGGAGGACGAAAGGTCCGAACTGGTCCTTGAGCTTCTTCGCTTTGTTGAGGCGCTACGTCCGCAGCTTGTCTTTGTTGAGAATGTGCCGGGGATGCGGCGAGCATCCAAGTCGAACGACCCGCTCACGGAATTCGTCGAAGAGCTGAAGAAGACCCATCACGTAGCCCTCGACACCATCTCCTGCTCGGACTACGGCGTGCCGCAGACCCGGCGCAGGCTGGTGCTCATCGCCAGCAGGTTTGATCTTGGTGAGATCGAGTTGCCCAAGCCGACACATGGCCCGACGACCGAGCAACCGCACAAGACGGTCCGGGACGCCATCTTCTCTTTGCCCCACGATGTCGAGGGACCCGACGCGGGCAAGTTCAGCAGCCACGTGGCGATGCGTCTCTCTACCCTGAATCGTCAGCGCATCGAAGCCACGTCGGAGGGCGGCGACCGCCGCGAGTGGCCGAAGCGACTGTGGCCGGCCTGCCACAGCGGTGATTTTGGCGGCCACACGGACGTGTATGGACGCCTGAGCTGGGACAAGCCCGCGCCGACATTAACGACGAAGTGCGTTAGCTACAGCAACGGCCGGTTCGGTCACCCGACCGAGCATCGGGCGATCAGCGCACGAGAGGCAGCACGTCTGCAGACGTTTCCAGACGAATTCGAGTTCGTCGGAGGGCTCACCTCACAGGCACGGCAGATCGGCAACGCCGTCCCTGTAATCCTGGCGCAGCGGTTTGGCGAGCACTTCGTCAGGCATGTCTCCGAGGCCGACCGTGCTCCCAACGTTGGGTCCAGCGATCCACCCTCAACCTCGGATGGGAATCGCGCCGTAGCAGCGAGGACGGCGGCATGACGGGTTTCCGGGCCAGAGCGCGAGCGGTCGACATGCTTGGGAGGCAGCAGATCGCCAACCTGCCCACCGCGTTGAGCGAGCTGTTCAAGAACGCCCACGATGCGTACGCCACCTACGCCATCGCCGACTACTACCGCACGCTCGATGCGCTCGTGGTGAGCGATGACGGCGTGGGAATGGACCTTGAGACGTTTCAGGAGTCGTGGCTCACGATCGCCACGGAGTCCAAACTGGATCGTTCGCCCGTGGCCAGACCGCGGGGCATGCAGCCGAGGGTGCAGCTCGGCGAGAAAGGTATCGGCCGGTTCGCCATCGGGGGGCTCGGCAGTCAGGTCCTCATGATCTCGAAGCGCGCAGGTTGCCGGGCGATCGCCGCCTTCGTGAACTGGCAGATGTTCGAGTTGCCTGGCATCGACCTCGACGAAGTGCCTGTCGGCTTGATCGAATTTGATTCCGACGCGCTGACGGACGCGGATGTACAGCGTCTGAAGACCCCCCTCTTCGAGGCAGTGGAGCGATTCCGCAAGAAAGATCGCTCGACGGGATGGGAAAGACGACTTGACGGCATACGTGCAACGATCGACTTGTTGCCCGATGATCCTTGGCGAGATGGCTCTGACATGGCGCCGCTCGGCGAGAGCGGCACGATCTTCCTAATCTCACCGGTGTCCGAGGTTCTCTCGGCCGACCTCGAATCCCAAGGAACGAATGAGGCCCCCTTGTTCGATCAGACTCTGCACGGGTTCACCGACGTATGGATCGGAAGCCCGACAGCACCCGAATTCTCGGTTGACTTCATGGATCACCGCGGAGGAGGCGACAGCGAGAGCCGACTCGACCCCCGTGACTTTTTTGAGGCGAGTGATTTCGAACGGGCCGACCACTACATCCGCGGCGAGTTCGATGAGCGCGGGAACTTCTCTGGCACTATCCGGATTTTCGGAGAAGATCCGGCTGACGTGGAGATACCGTGCGCGCTCTCGTCGCCCCCGCGCTGCGGCCCGTTCACCTTCGAGACCGGAGTGGTGCAGGGCATGGCCAGCGAGTCGATGCTTGATCCCGAAGCGTTCCGTGTCATGACCACGAAGCTTCGAAAACTCGGTGGCCTGTACGTCTACAAGGACGGCATCCGGGTTCAGCCATACGGTCGGCCAGGCGTGGACTACCTCGAGATCGAGGAGCGACGAACTCTCGGTGCCGGTTACTACTACTTCTCCTATCGACGTGTGTATGGCGCCATCTGTCTCTCCAGCGCACGAAACCCTGAGCTGAGGGAAAAGGCAGGCAGAGAGGGTTTCACCGCCGGTCGCGCCTATTCCGACTTTCGCCGCCTGCTCATCGACCTCCTCATGGAGCTGGCCGCAACGTATTTTCGATCCGACGGGTCCGAGGTCCGTGCCTATGAGCAGGGCCGGGAACGCTTGGTCAGAGAACACCAGCTGCGCAAAGAACGAGACAAGCTCGCCACTGCTGGGCGGCGAAGGCTCAGAGGTCAGCTTGTCGCCGCAGAACGGCATCTCAATGGCACTGACATCGGGCTTGAGGCTTCGAGAGTCGTGGAATCACTTCGTGACGACCTGGCCGCTACCGATCGCCTGCAACCTGCCACGCGGCGAGTTGCTGATGCCAAGCGCACGCTCCAGCGGCTTGTCGAACCTTTGGCGTTTGACGAGCCCGAGGGGTTCGCTCCGACCGAGGCGATGCGTCGCGACATGGCCCACATGGAGCGCGCAGTCACCGATATCGAGCAGTCACACATTCAGCCCGCGCTGGAGGCAGTCGACGAATTGGCTGCTGAGGCCGAAACACGGCTCGTGGCAGCGGAATCGGACGAGCGCGAGCGCAGGCAGTTCGTTCGAGAGCGAGTCGATTCGGCAAAACGCCGAGTGCGCGATAGCGAGAATGAAGGGGCGCACGCACTGACCGCCATGAGCGCCAGTGTGAAGTCCGTGATGCAAGGACTTCGCGCTGACTTCGAGGCACGACTGCAGACGGTGGCTGAGCCGAGCGCAACGGGAGGTCGTGGATGGATCGAGGAGCAGGCCGAATTCGAGCGAGCAATCGACTCGCTCGCGGCCGATTCGAGTAGGGCGTTCATCAGGGTCGCGAATCTCGTCCGGTCGAACAGCGCAGTGTTCGACGCGAACACCCCTACGCCGACCGAGCTTGCCGCGGCTGCCGATGCCGAGATCGTGGAGCTTCGAGAACAAGCGGATGCCCAATTGGAATTCGTGCAGCTGGGCATGGCACTCGCTGTTGTTGATCACGAATTCAGACAGACGGTGTCCAACATTCGCAGCGATGTACGACGGGTCGGTTCGTGGGCCAAGAAGAACCCGCCGCTGGTGGACGTGTACGAGAATCTGCGACGCGACTTCGATCATCTCGACAGCTACCTCACGCTGCTGACGCCGATGCAACGGAGGATCCGGCGCACGAAGACGACCATCAAGGGCAGCGATATTTCTCGGTTCCTCGGCGAGCTGTTCTACGAGCGGATGCGCTCCGCAAACGTCACGCTCGACACCAGCCGTCAGTTTCGTGCCCTCAAGATCGAGGGCTACACGTCGACGTTTTATCCGGTCTTCGTCAATCTTGCCGATAACAGCCTGTACTGGATCGGCCAGTCCAAATCCGAGTCATCCGCCGTTATCGAACTCGGATGCCGCGGTCAGACGATCGTCTACCGAGACACCGGCCCCGGCATCGCAGAGGACATCGCCGACCGCGTGTTCGACTTCGGCTTCACGACCCGACCGGGCGGCAGCGGTCTCGGACTTGCCATCGCCAGTCAAGTGCTCGAACGGGCAGGCTGGTCCATCAACCTCGGTGATTGCCGTGACGGCGTGGAGTTCCTCATCAGCCCGAGGGCTCGGCAACAGTGAGCGCCGTCAGCGACTACTTCCGCACAGCTCTGCTGATTGATGATCGCGTGGCTGCCGACTACCGCGGGCTGGAGGAACTTGAGGGCGGATCGACTGTCCGTTCATATGAAGAGCCGACCGAGGGCCTCGATGAGCCTCCCGCTGAAGACGAAACACCCGTACATCCGTCGGATCTAGTCCGAGCGTTCCTCGCATCCGGTGTGGTGTGCAGCGTGCTTGAGGCCAGCGAGGAATCAGAGGATTCCCCAGGGTTGGTGCAGCAGGCGGTGCAAGGGGCGCAGATAACGGACTTGCTGATTCTTGACTGGCTTATCGATGGTGATGAATCGGCGACTGTCGAGGCGATCGAGGCGATCGCCACGCAGGGTCTCGAACGGATCACTGTTGTCGTGGTGTTCACCGGCGCCCACAGCCTGGACGACGTCGTACAACGCCTGATTGACGCCGCTGACTTTCGAATCGACGAAGGCGCTGACGACTTCGTCGTGCGGCGGGGCAACACGGTTGTGCTCGTGTTCGGTAAGCCAGGAGTGCAGTTGACCGGTGGCGAGGATCGTCGGCAGCCAAATAGCTATGACGAGCTGCCGGGAATGATCCGCGATGATCTCAAGTTGATCTACCGCGGGTTGATGCCCGAGTTCGCATTCAGCGGCATCAACGCCCTGCGCGAGTCGGCACCACGGATTCTCGCAACCTTCAATGAGGAGTTGGACGCTGGTGCTTGGATCCACCGAGCGCTCTTGCCGGACCCCGAAGAGGCGGCCGCTCAGTTGATTCGCTTGCTCTGCAGCGACATGGAACTTGCGCTGCGCGATGCAGAGATCTCCAACATCTGGGATGTCGATGCTTCGTCGGAGTCGCTTGCGAGTGTGATCGAGGCCGGAGACGCAGCACCGCTGCTTGCGAGGTTGCGAGACTCGCCGAAAGTTGCAGATGATCGTCTCGATGACGACCAACTGGTGCGTGCGGCGATCTCGCGCGGACTCGCCGGTATGGGGCTGGGCGATTCGGCGATCACGAAGGCGTCGGCCGACTTGATGGCAGCGATACCAGACGCCCGGTCGTCCAGCGAGAACTTCGCAGTTCTCATCGACTCGCACGGTTTCGGCAGTGCCCCGCCGCGGCTTGAACTTGGAGTTGTTCTCATGTGTGAACCAACGGCAGCGGAATCTCAACAAGCCGGTGACGACTCAGACGGGGGCTTGTGGTTGTGCGTTCAGCCCTTGTGCGACAGCGTTCGGTTGTCGGAGCCGCGAGCGTTCCCGCTTGTGCCAGTGCTGAGAGACACCGGTGAACGCAAGGCAATGATCCGCCTTCTGGATGGCACGCCGACTCGCATCTCGTTCGACACGCATCTGCATCATCTGAAACAGGTGCGATTTCGACCGAGCGACGCTGGATCGGTGGTTGCTCAGGGTAGTTCGCCGAACTGGCATTTCACCGACGTAGAGGGCGAAACCTATCGTGCAGTCACTCGCTTGAGACTTGATCGAGCGGCACAGGTGGCCCACGCTCTTGGTTCGGCCGCCACGCGTATCGGGACCGACATGTCCGAGTGGCTGAGGCGAGGCGCGCGGTCGTAAGCGGGATTCGATTCGGGACGCTTTCGGCCATTCAGGTGTCGCAGTTGTATGCGACGTGTCCTTGTCGGGGGGTGTCCGGTGACTGCGACGAATCCGCAGCCGAACGCCGCTCATATCGCATCGACATAGACATGCTCTTGGTGCCAGGCGAGATATGTGTCGTCGGGTGAGGCATGGCGGGGTGGACGTAGTGTCGGCCGTAGTGTGCTACCGAAGCCGTGGTCGACGCCAGCGTCGACTGCCAAGCTGTGCCGCAAAGATCCTGCCCGGTGCACCCGAAGGCCGCCGTTGACAGTGATCAGGCCGACATCGAATGCGGCATCGTGCATCGGGCAGGAGGCGACTCCGTTTGCGGCGTCAAGCCGTTCCGTGTCATTCGAGACCGCCCACGGCTTGATGTGGGATGCAATCAGTAGCTTTTGGCGTGGCAGTGAGCGTGGTGCGAAATCGCAGAACGCGCACTGATGGCCGTAGTTCTCAAGCACACTCCTTGCGAACCGATGCTGTCCGAGTCGGATCTTCTGCTCAGCTACACGGAAGGTCTGCGTGTCATCCGCGGCCAACTGCCTCACTCTGAGGCGGGCCGCCGCAACCTCCACCGCTTCTATCAGGGCACTGTGAGGCAAGCTGTCTTGGCCGAGCATCACGGCATTGCCCGCCGTGTCGCGCTCGACGAAGTCAGGCAGGCGAATCGGACCGATTCCCATGTGTCTCGCTGCGAGCACCACGCATTCGTAGAGAGCGGTGAAGTGCACCGGGTCCGCAGCCATCGCGTCATAGAACGGGACATCGCTAGCGGCACCATTCGGACGCGATCCATCGAGATTCAGCATCTTGATGTTGATTGATCGCGTCGACCGCTTGAACAACTCCGCCAGATGCGCAACTTCCTCTGGAATCAAGTGGATGTTGCGCCCACCAAAGCGATGTGGATCGACGACGCGGAACAGCGCACAACACAGGACAACTTCAACCGGGGTGTACGGTTCCTGCCTTGTCCTGTCGTCCCGTTGCAAAATGCGTCCCCACTGCCGACGTGCTTCTTCATCGGTCAATTCCAGAAGCGCTACCAGCGAAGGCACCTCACGATCCTAGTTACGGCCATTGGAGCGCGGCTATTCGCGCTGTCGACATGGCGAAGTCGCTCAGGTTGGAGCGGTAGCGGCCTAGAGTCTAGGCCGTGGACCCGAAGCAGTGAGCGACTCACCCCATAGGCACAAGTGACGCCGCGGATCCCGAGCATGATCTTGCTTCGGGGCACTACACCCGTCACGCGAGTTCAGAGGAGTTTCTAGCCTCTTTGGAAGACCGTGAATCTCCGACTCACGATCTCGGATCCTTGGCGGAGACGCTCGACATTGAGCGCGATGACGAGCTAGTCGAGTCGCTGCGCAGGTCGCTTCGAGAAGCCGCAGAGGGGGAACCTTTGCCACTCCGTGCCGAGTCCTGAGCCAAACGTTGTGTGAGGAGAGGATCACTGACAGGGGACCCCCACTCGAGTCGATCACCGGCCGTTCCGAATCCGCAGCAGTTGTCTGCGAATTTGTAAAGTAGGAAGCTGCGAATTTGCAAACTAGACCCTTGACCCTGTCTGCAGGCGACCGCCTCCACTCCGGCGGTCTTGTAACTAATGTGCAGGCAATTTTGTAATTATCTTGAGGGCAATTTCTAAATTAGTGCTGGCCGTCAGGCATTTCTCGATGACCCCATGGGTGGGCCTGGTCAGCCAAGAGTGTCCGCTCGTGGGGAGGGGCGCAACGATCCGGGCGGAAGGCTCCCCACCTGTGTCGTACGGTCGGGGTAGCTTGTACGCATGGTTCTTGCTCGTCTTTCGCCGTCGCCCCCTAGTGGTTTTGGCCCCACCGGACGGCCTCCTGTGGTATGAGCACGTCGGATCGGCGTAAGCGGGGAACGTCCACGTCCAACTTCGGGGTCGGACGGCGCGAGGGACACGACGCGTCGGCGTTCTATGCCCGGTTCCCGGCGCCGGAGATCAGCAGCCAAGACGATGTTGTCTCCCCATCCCGCGTCGACACACTTTGGAAGGGCGACGCGCGGGATATGGATGCCTACGGTGACATCGCTGACGGCTCGGTAGCGCTTGTAGTCACCTCGCCCCCCTACTTCGCAGGCAAGGAATACGAAGAAGCGGTGGGGTGTGGACACGTGCCGGCCGACTACATCGCCTATTTGGAAATGCTGGAGGCGGTGTTTGCCGAATGCGTGCGAAAGTTGGAACCCGGTGGTCGTATCGCGGTGAACGTTGCCAACCTCGGGCGCCGCCCGTATCGATCATTGTCGGCCGATGTGGTGCAGATACTCCAGGACCGTCTGCGACTGCTATTGCGCGGCGAGGTGATCTGGCTCAAGGCGCGGGGCGCGACGGGCAGTTGTGCATGGGGCAGCTTCCAACAACCCGCCAATCCGGTTCTGCGAGACCTGACCGAACGGGTTGTGATCGCTTCAAAAGGGCGCCTGGACCGGGCGCGACCGGCCGCGGCGCGCGCCGATGAGGGGTTGCCCTCGGAGAGCACTGCACACGTCGACGAGTTCATGGAAGCCACAACCGATGTGTGGGAGATCCCTCCGGAGTCGGCGACGCGTGTGGGTCATCCCGCGCCGTTTCCGGTGGAGTTGCCGCAGCGTCTGATCGAGCTCTACACCTATCGGGGCGACTTGGTGCTGGACCCGTTCGTGGGATCAGGAACCACCGCTGTGGCCGCCGTGCGCTCACAACGCCACTACGTCGGCTTCGATACCGACGCGGGCTACTTGGATTCGGCTGAACAGCGCATCGCCGAAGAGCGGCAGAAGCCTGTGGAGTCCTCGGGTTCGCTTCGCTGGTCGGTCACCGCTCCCAGCCGAAAGGGGCGCAGGGGACAGTTGAGTTTCTCTGAGGAACTGCTCGGCGCGTCGGGCTCGGAGAATGGACGCTCGGGCGAATCCCATCGCAAGCCCTCTGTTGAGAACGAAGACTTCCAAGCTCGGGCGGGAGAGGAGGGCCGCAAAGCCCAGGAGATGGCCCTCGCGGTTCTGCACCGTTGTGGTTTCAGGGACATCGAAACGAAAGTCGCCGAGGGCTGTGGCGTGGAGGTCAACTTCAAGGCCCTCGATCAGAAGGGACAACCGTGGTGCTTCGATGTATCGGGAGCGTTCAGTGTGACCCAGCGCCCGGGCCTTCGCCGTACAGACACTCTCTGGAAGGCGCTTGGCAAAGCATCCGTGCTGCTTTCGAAGAACCCAGAAACCCGACTCGTCCTTCTCACCACCGACCGCCCCGCTCGCAACAGCGCCGGGGACCGTGCTCTCAAGGAGCTCACCGGGCCAGATAAAGCGGTTCGAGCCGTGATCGAGATGGACTCCCCCGAGGACCTTGAGCGTCTCGCGGGCTTAGCGAGTGGCGAAACAGAAGACCATGAGTAGTCCACCAATCGACCAGGAGCGCAGACTTCCCCGGGTCGCCGATCCGATCAACTGACTGTTTGTCATAGGTTCGTGGCATTGTATGGGGCGTGAATCCAACGATTCCGGCTGACGAACGGAGACGCCCATGGTGATGGCCAACACGGAACGCATCGCCAAAGCGCTCGACCTGCTGCGAGACGGGCTGCGGCCGAAGTGCGAAGAGACATGGCAAGGGTTCTACGGCGACGACTGGCTCCAGAACGTCAACCAGAGGCTCCACAATCCCCTGCATGAACCCTCCAGCGACGACGCCGCGTTCCTGCTGACGGGAATCAAACTCACCTGGAACGAAGTGTTCGGTCACGGCTTCCCCGCTGGGGTGCGCTCGATGGTGTTTGAGATAGCCGACGCCCGCAACAAATGGGCGCATCAACAGTCAGTGTCCACCGACGACACTGTTCGGGCGCTCGACTCCATGGAACGAGTGCTCGAGTCGTTCGGCAACGCAACCGAACGACACCAGATACGCGGCCTGCGGCAGGACCTCATGCGCCAGATGGTGGACGAGCAGTCCCGCTCCGAGCGCCGTCGCACCGCAGCTAAACCGGCAGAGGGCCGGCCCGAGACCGGGCTGACACCGTGGCGCGAGATCATCACTCCACACGGTGACGTCGCGTCCGGGCGCTTCGAGCAGGCCGAGTTCGCCGCCAATCTATACGACGTGCTGGAAGGCACCGCAGAAACGGAGTACCAGGATCCCCGTGCCTTCTACGCCCGCACCTACCTCACGCAGGGTCTGGAAGAGATGCTCGCGGGAGCGGCACGCCGGCTCTCCGGGGAGGGTGGCGACCCCGTGATCGAACTGCAGACCAACTTCGGTGGCGGCAAGACCCACTCCATGATCGCGCTGTACCACCTGGCCTCGGGCGAACCGACCGCAGAAATGCCCGGTATCGGCGACGTGCTGGCCGCGCAGGGAGTGTCGCTTCCAGAACAGATAAACCGGTCAGTCCTCGTCGGGCAGATGATCCAACCGGCTACACCCGAGGATCCCGAACCTGACGTTCGTCTTAACACCCTGTGGGGTCGCCTCGCCTACCAACTCGGCGGACGGGAAGCCTACGAACTGGTGCGTGCCGACGACGAAGCCGCCACCAACCCGGGAGCTGCACTGGTCAAGCTGTTCCAGCAGTTCGGCCCTGCGGTCGTACTGATCGACGAGTGGGTGGCCTACGCCCGCCAACTTCCAGACGGGTCCAACCCCAACGCCGTTCGACCGGCCGGAGGCGACTTCGACACGCAGTTCACGTTCGCGCAAGCGCTGACGGAAGCGGCGGCGGCTGTGCCCGATGTGGTGGTCCTGATCGCCATCCCGGCTTCAGACATCGAGACGGGCGGTCCCAAGGGGCGCACGGCACTCGAGAGGCTCAAGAACGTTGTGGCCCGCAAGGCGGCGCAATGGCAGCCGGCGTCACCCGACGAATCCTTCGAGATCGTGCGTCGTCGCCTGTTCGACCCGATCACCGCCGAGCAGGCCAAGGTCCGGGACGGGGTGATCCGGGCCTTCAGCGAAATGTACCGCAAGCACGCTAAAGAGTTCCCGCCCAGAGTTGGAGAAGGCGAATACCGGCGTCGCATGGAACTCTCCTATCCGATCCATCCAGAACTGTTCGACCGCCTGTTCGGGGACTGGTCGGCACTTGAGAAGTTCCAACGCACCAGGGGAGTGCTGAGGTTGATGGCGCTCGTGATATCGCAGCTATGGCAGCGCGACGACCGATCGCTCATGATCATGCCGGCCAGCTTGCCCATGGACTCCGGGCCATTGGTGAGCGAGATGAAGAAGTACCTCGACGAAGGCTGGGATCCAGTAATCAAATCCGACGTGGACGGTGAGAACGCTCTGCCGTTGCACATCGACAGCGAGTTTCCCCACTTCGGACGGATCGCGGCGACCCGTCGGGCTGCGCGCACCGTGTACATGAGTTCCGCCCCGCGGCCCGATGGAAAACGCGGTGTCGACATCAAGTCGGTGGTACTGGGCTGCGCGCAACCCGGCGAGTCTCTCGGTCAGTTCTCCGACGCCCTGCGACGACTCTCGGACCGGGCGACACACCTGTATGTCGACGGCTCCCAGTACTGGTACTCACTGGTTCCCAACGTCACCCGAATCGCCGAGGACCGAGCCTCCAATTACGACGAGCGTGACGCCGAGGATCTGGCGCGGAGGATGGTGGCTGAGCAGCGTGACCGCGGAGATTTCCACGCAGTACAAGTGTTTGCGGAAGGTCCGGGCGATGTACCCGACAACGACGACGGCGTGCGGCTTGTTGTGCTGGCGCCCAAGTTCACTCATTCCACAGGCGACGACAGATCCAAGGCGATCGAGATGGCGGAAAAGATTCTGGCCAAACGAGACGCGGGGCCGCGGCTGAACCGCAATCTTTTGGTGTTCGTTGCACCAGGCACCAACCGTGTCGGCGAAATGCTGGATGCTGCTCGTGCGCACCTCGCCTGGCGCTCAATCGTCGAAGGCGGTGACGATCTGCAACTGACAGCGCATCAACTTCGCCAGGCGCAGACCAAGCTCGACGACTCCAAGAAGCAAGTTGAGTCGCTCATCGCCGAGACTTTCAATCTGGTCCTCACCCCGGAGCAATTGCCAGGGACCTCTGAGATCGTGTGGCAGACGAGCCGCGCCGCGGGAGAGGACACGATTGCGGTTCGTGCCAGTCGCAAGCTGCGAAGCGAGGAGAAGCTCATCTCCAAGTACAGCGGTGTGCGGGTGCGTATGGACATCGATCGCGGCGAACTGTGGTCCGACCGCGGGGACCTGACGGTCGGAGAACTCTGGTCCACTTACGCCCGCTTCTGTCACATGCCGAGGTTGGGATCGTTCGAGGTGATGGCCGACGCTCTTTCAGGCGGGGTGGCGGACTTCGACTGGGAGAAGACGACGTTCGCCTATGCCGATGTGCACGACGGTGAAGGCTGGCTCGGCATCCGCACCGCGCAACATGTAACACCGACACACGGCGGCCTGTTGATCCGTCCGGAGAGCCTGCCCCCGCCCGCAGACCCCGACCCCGAAACGGGTTCTCCGGATGAAGAAGTCCCCAGCGGTGCTACCGGTGCCCAGGCCGGTGGAAGTGAATCTGACGGTTCAGCCGGAGACGCAACCGGTGCCACCTCCGGGCCAACCGAGTTCTACGCCGAGTTCCAATTGGACCCGGTTCGCTGCATCAGGCAGCTAGGCGAGATTGCCGAACATGTGACCGCCCGACTCGGCCCAGATGTGGAAATCACCTTGGAAGTCCGCGCCCGCAACTCAGACGGCTTCGACGACGCCACACGACGCACAGTCTCTGAGAACGCAACCAACCTAGGTTCCCGATCCTCCGAGTTTGAATAACCCGCCGTAGTCGAAGGTTTAACCCGCCGACACTGCACCACCGTCGGGCTCGCCCGGACCGCCTCCCTCTTCTCCCCGTTGTGCCCCCTCACAAATCTGTCCGTGTCGGTACTCACAGGTTGCTCCATTTTGGCGAATTGCAGGGTCGGCGTGTGACGAATCGCCCAAGCCAGGAGATTACCCGGGCCACACCTTTTGAAGGCGTGACATTGCATTGAGCCAGCCTTAGAGCAGTCCGTCCCCGCGCTCGACGTGATATCGGGAGTTGAAACGAAAGCTGTGTGCGAGAGGGGAGTCCGTCCCCGCGCTCGACGTGATATCGGGATTTTCGCTGCCGATTCCGATATTCCGGTTGACATTTCTCGTGGTGCGGCGGCAGAATGTAGGGGTCTAGAGCACTAGCTTTGGGAAGTGGGGCCCGGTACATCTCCGGACGGAGAGGAGCCGGGCCTTGCGCTTTCTCGCAATCAGACCCTCTTGACATAGTCGACTTGCGGCTCCACGAGCGATCGCCATTCTCCACCAGCTCCGTAAGCCCACGCGATCGCATCCGCCACCCACAACAATGGCTCCTCGTGCGGCCTCATGTGGTGATAGATCATCTGTGGTGCCGCGCCGTTCCTGATCGCCGCAGCTAACTGACTGCGTTCGCGTGTGTCTTGGTTCACCCCGCGACTCTCGATGACCAATCGTTCGCACTGTAGTGGGATCAGATCGTTGAGCAGATGGTCTAGGAGCAACTTGCGAGCGACAGATTCGTTATGGGGGGATGCGTATATCCGTGCTTGTACGGGCAGTTCGGCCATGGCTGTCAGGCACTTCTGGCGACGTTGCTTACTCTCATCGACAAAGTGCAAGCGACGCTGACCGGGGAGCAACAACTTGTGTAACGAAGTCCGGACTTGCGCAAGATGGTTTGGGGAGATGATTGCTGCACAGATTATGTAATGCTTGCGTTGGGACTCGTCGACGAACACTTGGACACGCATCGCTAACGGATCCTCCTTTTTGTCGATCTGGCGGCGCGGCCCGATCTCAGTCCGCCGTTTCTGCCTCTATTTCAGGGTATATCGTTTGTTGATCAACGCGGATGGATTGACAGTCTGACGCGATCAAGGCTTTGCGCTGTCTTCCTTGCTTGATGGAGAATCGCCATCCGGCTTGCGCCTTTTCAGGCTGAGGGCACGATGTTGTGTTCGGGGCCGTAGGGGAAACTTGTGATGTTGTCGACGGAGCCGTCGTGGTTGATGACGAGGATGTCGTGCTCGCGGTAGCCGCCGGCGCCAGGCTGGCCTTCGGGGATCATGATCATCGGTTCCATTGAGACGACCATCCCGGGCGCAAGGACCGTCTCGATGTCCTCCCGCAGCTCCACACCGGCTTCGCGCCCGTAGTAGTGGCAGAGTACGCCGAAGCTGTGGCCGTATCCGAACGAGCGATACTTGAGCAGGTCGTACTCGCGGTAGATGTTGTTGAGCGTCGCCGCGATCTCGCTGCACTTGACACCAGGTTTGATCAGTTCAAGGCCGGCTTCGTGAACCTCAATGTTGATGTTCCAGAGCCGCAGGTGCTCGTCAGAGACCGATTCGGCGAAGAGCGTGCGTTCGAGCGCTACGTAGTAGCCGAAGAGCATCGGGAAACAGTTGAGTGAGAGGATGTCGCCCGACTCGATGACGCGGTTGGTGACCGGGTTGTGGGCACCGTCGGTGTTGACGCCGGATTGGAACCAGGTCCAGGTGTCCATCAACTCGGAGTATTCGTAGGTTTTGGCCAGTTCCCGGACCATGGCCTGAGTTGAGGCGAGAGCGACCTCGTGTTCGCCCACACCAACGGCGATCGTCTCACGGCAGGCTTCGCCGCCGATGTCGGCTATGGCGGTGAGTTTCTTGATGTGGGCAATCTCCTCAGCCGATTTGATGGTGCGCATCCACATCGTCGGGGTGCCGACGTCGACCAACTCAGCGTCGGGCACCGCCGCCCTCAGCTTCTCGAACACGTCGAGGCTCACCGCATCGAACTCGATGCCGATGCGTTTCGCCCCACGCGTCAGAGATTGGACCGCATAGTAGAAGTTGTCCTTGCGCCAGTCGGTGTAGATGAGGTTGTCGCCGTGGGTGAGACGCCAAGGTTGGCCACCGTCGATGCCAGCGCTGACGGTTGTGGCGTTGTCGGCGGTAACGACCAAGCCGTAGTTGCGGCCGAACGCGCAGTGCATGAAGCCGGAGAAGTAGCAGATGTTGTGGTGGCTGGTCAGCAGGCTGGCATCGATGTCGTGTTCGGCCATGTGGAGGCGCAGCTTGGCCTGACGTGCTTCCATCTCGGCCGGTGTGAAGGGCTCGAGGGTCTTCTCCCCGTTGTGCCAGGTGGCAAGTCGGTCCATGTCAGTGCTCACAGGTTCCTCGCTGTTGTTGTGTTGTCCCTCCGCTCAGTCGGCGTTGAGGGACTCTTGGGCGATTTGGACGGG
The DNA here is from genome assembly GCA_965198315.1 of Candidatus Aldehydirespiratoraceae bacterium. GTDB lineage: Bacteria > Actinomycetota > Acidimicrobiia > Acidimicrobiales > Aldehydirespiratoraceae > VXYK01. The sequence continues at coordinate 1,294,607 of OZ240616.1, forward strand.
ATCGGCGGGGCGTGCGTCGAGAACGGAAACGTCAACGTAGCTGATTGTGCCGTTCCAGGGGAAAGGAGGCTCGTAGTCGTCGCAGACTGGGAAACCGGTGTCATAGCCGATGATCAATCCGGTACCGCCGTTCTGCCACGAGTTGGGCAAGGTGCGGTCAAGCTCAACCGAGCCTGCGACTTGGCCGTCGACCAGCAAGGTCACCGCACTCGAAGTCGCCGACGTCAGCTCATAGCGGCACGCCAAGGTTGTGCTGGCCGCGTCGATCACGGAGTCGGTTGCCGCTCGGAATTGATCGCCCGAGAGGCAAAGAGCCAGCACCAGACAGCCGTCGCGGCAGTACAAGGCGATGCCGCTGGTCCAGTCACCCATCGCCCAGAGAATCCCGCTAGCGCCGCCGGGTTCGACAGTGCACTCGGTGGTGATCGTGAAACCTCGCATAAGCACCGGCAGCGCCTCGTCGGCAATCCGACCAGCGCCCGGCCGATAGCGCACCACAGTTGGCGTCGGATAAGCCGGTGGACTGATAGCCGGCATGCGCGTGGCGTATCCGTCATCAAGCGGCAGCACGTCGTAGCGCTCGGCCGCCTCCCACCAGGCCGCTTCAAGCTCGGCCAACTTCTCAGGATGCTCAGCGGACAGGTCGTGAGCTTCGGAGAAGTCTTGCTCAAGGTTGAACAGCGCCCAAGAGTCGTCGCTGAACGAGCGGCTGCCAGACAACAGAGCGAGTTCGTCGCCATGAGCCGCACCGACATGGTCGGTGGTGGCCTTCCAACCGCCGAGGTACATGGCTCGCGACCCTTGGACCTCGAAATACTGCGACTCCCGCGGCGGCGGAGCTTCTGGATCATCGAACGTGGCAGCGATGCTCGCACCGTCGATCGGTTGCTGGGAAACGCCGTCCACAGAATCGGGGGCTTGGACCCCACAGAGATCGAGCACGGTGGGCATCAGGTCGATGGCGTGGCAGAACTGTGGACGCACTTCGCCGCCCGAAGCGATCCCACTTGGCCAGTGAACGATCAGCGGGGTGCGGGTACCGCCCAGCCAGGCGTAGCGCTTCCAGAGCCGGAACGGGGTGTTGCCCGCCCAAGCCCACCCCCAGGCGTAGTGGTTGTAGGTGCGAGGCCCGCCGAGTTGGTCGATCCACTCCAGGTTGGCCGCGACCGATTCGGGCAACCCTTTGGTGAAGCGATGCTCGTTGACTGAACCGACATGACCTCCCTCGGCACTGGCCCCGTTGTCCGAGCACAGCATGACGATGGTGTTGTCGAGCTCGCCGATGGCCTCAAGGCAGTCGATCACCCGCCCGATCTGGGCGTCGGTGTGGCTGACGAACCCGGCGTACACCTCGTGCATGCGGGCGAACAAGCGCTGAGCGTCGGCATCGAGAGTGTCCCATGGTTGAACCCAGGAAGGCCGCTCGGTCAGCGCCGTGCCCTCGGGCACGATGCCGGACTCCAGTTGGCGGGCGAAAGTCCGCTCCCGCCAGCGCTCCCAGCCATCGTCGAAGGCTCCCCGGTAGGGCTCGACCCACTGCGGGGCAACGTGATGGGGGGCATGGGTCGCCGCCTCCGCGTAGTAGCAGAAGAACGGTTTGTCGGGAGCGGCATGTTTCTGGTCGGTGATCTGGCGAATCACCTGGTCGGCTAGATCGGCCGAGAGGTGGTAGCCGTCTTCGGGGCCGGCCGGAGGGTCGATGTAATGCTGATCGCGCACCAGATTGGGGGTCCAACAGTTGGCACCCCCGTGCAGGATGCCGTAATAACGCTCGAATCCGACGCCGGTGGGCCACAACCCGAACGGCCCTGCGGCGCTGCGCTCACTCCTGGGAACGAGGTGCCATTTGCCCACGGCCATGGTGGCCCAGCCGGCGTCGCGCAGTATCCGCGGAAGCATGGCCGCTGAGCGGGGGATCCTGGCCGTGTACCCGGGGAATCCCATGCCCATGTCGGACAAGAAGCCCATGCCGACCGCGTGGGCGTTGCGCCCGGTCATCAGCGCAGCACGGGTGGGCGAGCACAGAGCCGTGACGTGGAACCGGTTGTACGACAGACCGTTGGCCGCCAAGCGGTCGATATTGGGCGTGGCGATGTCTGCACCGAAACACCCCAGTTGGGCGAAACCGGTGTCGTCCAACAAGATGACGAGCACATTCGGGGCTCCGGCCGCGGCGCGGGGCAGAACTGGATGCTCAGGCGTCGAATCAGCAACCGTGAGGCCTCGCCCGTTTTTGAGTTGTGTACCAGTTCGTTGGTTGCCCATTCGCTCTCTCCTGCCGCTGACAGGACACCTCGCAGTTGAATCCGGAACCGCAATGCGCGGCTGCTCCCGCGCAGAAACTACTCTCTGGCAAGGCGCGTCCCCTAGTTCCGGACGATTGCCTGAGGAGACAACATGTCGATCAAAGCTGAAGATCTCATCCTTATCAGCGTGGACGACCACATCATCGAGCCTCCCGACCTGTTCGACGCCCATCTACCGGAGCGCTACAAAGCCGAGGCCCCCCGAATTGTTCGCCGTGCCGATGGTGCCGATGTCTGGAGATTCGGTGAAGTCGAAGTTCCCAACGTGGCGCTCAACGCAGTGGCCGGTCGACCCAAAGAGGAATACGGCGTGGAGCCCCAATCCCTCGAAGAGATCCGGCCGGGTTGCTTCTTGGTGGATGAACGGGTCAAGGACATGAACGCGGGTGGGGTTCTGTCGTCGATGAACTTCCCTTCGTTCCCCGGATTCGCGGCCCGTCTCTTTGCAGTCGAAGACGAGGGTTTCGGCTTGGCCCTGGTGCGGGCCTACAACGACTGGCACATTGATGAGTGGTGCGGGGCCCACCCAGGCCGGTTCATTCCCATGGCGCTGCCGGTGATCTGGAGTGCGGAGAAATGCGCGGCCGAAGTGCGCCGGGTTGCTGCAAAGGGCTGCCACTCGCTCACCTTCACCGAGAATCCCGCGGCGCTCGGGTATCCAAGCTTCCATGACCCGTACTGGGACCCGCTTTGGACCGCGGTGTGCGACACCGACACCGTGCTGTCGATCCATCTCGGATCATCGGGCCAACTCTGCTTCCCCGCCCCGGATTCTCCAGCCGATGTGATGATCACGCTCCAGCCGATGAACATTCAATCGGCGGCCGCTGATCTGTTGTGGTCGCGTGTGTTGAAAGAGTTCCCGGCCATCAGGATCGCGCTGTCCGAGGGTGGCACTGGCTGGGTCCCCTACTTCCTTGAGCGGGTTGATCGCACCTACGACATGCACCACCTCTGGACAGGTCAGGACTTCGGCGGGCGGTTGCCTAGTGAAGTGTTCCGGCAGCACTTTTTGACCTGCTTCATCTCCGACCACACAGGGGTTCATCTGCGCCACGAGATCGGCATCGACAACATCAGCTGGGAGTGCGACTATCCCCACAGCGACTCGGCGTGGCCCGGTGCCCCCGAGGAACTGGCCCAGGTGATGACCGAGGCCGCGGTGACACCCGATGAGGTGGCCAAGATCACCCACGAAAACGCCATGTGCTGGTACTCATTCGATCCGTTCGCCCATGTGGCCCGAGATCAAGCCACTGTTGGCGCGCTGCGTGCCGCTTCAGCAGGACATGACGTCAGCATCAAGGCGATGAGCGACCGCGAGAAGTTGACACCAGAGCAGATGCAAGCCCGCTGGGCGAAGCTCGGTGATGCTTCGGCGGGTTCGGGCGCCGAGTTGGCCAGCGCTTAGCGCCCGGGAACCGCCGCGAAGTCGAACGGCTCCGGTGGCTTTCCCGCCAACTGCACGAAGCATTGGCCGACCAGATCGGAGCCGAGAACGGTCATAGCTCCGGCTGCTACCTCGTCGGAATCCATCACTTCAATGCCGGCGGCCTCCAAACGGGATCGATGGCCGCCGACGAAACCAGTGTCCACCGTTGCCGGGCAGATGGCGTTGATGTGGACACCGCGGCTCTTGAGGTCGTCGGCGACGCTGCGCACCAAGCCGGCCACAGCGTGCTTCGACATGACATATCCCAAGTCTTGGGGCAGGGGTCCCAGCGATGCCCTCGATGCGGTGACCAGGATGTGGCCGCCCCCGGTTCGTTCGAGCAGTCCGACGGTCGCTCGGATCCCGTAGAACACCCCGTGCTGGTTGATTCCGATGATCCGTTGATAGGCATCGTCGTCAAGTTCGGTGATGTCGCTGAGCCCCTGTCGAATACCGGCGTTGAGGTGCACCACATCGAGTCGGCCCGGGTCGGCTTCGAGTTCTTCGGCCAACAGTGCCCACTCAGCCGGATCGGCCACATCCAAATGGCGGTAGCGGACACCGGTATCTGCGGCGAGGCGCCCGCCCGCGGCATCGTCGATGTCAGTTGCGATGACCGTGGCTCCATGATTTGCATAGCGGCCCGCGCAGGCCGCACCGATTCCCGATGCGGCCCCGGTGACGAGCACCACTCGGCGTGAAAGATCAACCTCAACCATAGAGTCAGGGTTCCGTTCTGCGGGCGAAGGCGTTGTCGGTGTCGACATCGTGGAGTCCTTGGAGGAACTGAAGGGGTGGCTTCTTGGCGAACTCCCGCTCGGCTCGGCTGGCCATGATCTTCTCCCGATGGCGCAACTCCCACATGGACTCGCAGTAGCCCGAGTATTCGTCAGGCTGCTCGACCATCCACAGGATTCCCTCTGCGGGAACGCTGGTGGGCTCCCAGTCTGAAAGGTCAATGTCTCCCATATTGGCCAGCGTGCCTTCTGACGCCACCGGGATGTCGATGCGGAAGCAGTTGACCGAGATGTGGTCGCTCACCAGTTGGCGGGCCAGATCGGTGGTCATCCGCTCAAGGGCCAGTTTCGACATGCCGTAAGACATGAGTCCAGGCACCGGGCGCAGCGCGGCCTGCGACGAGAGGTTGACGATTCGGCCGCGGCCTGCCGCGCGCATATGCGGCAGCGCGGCTCGCACGCAGAGAAGAGGTGCTTGAACGTTGATGGCCATGACCAGATCGTGGCGCTTCAATTCGATGTCAACGTCGCCGACGAAGGTGACTGCGGCGTTGTTGACGAGCACATCGAGGCGACCCCAGCGAGCGACTGTCACCGAGATCATGCGGTCGATGTCGTCCGGCGAGGTGAGGTCGGCCGGAATGGCCAGCGCCTCGCCCCCGGCTTCGGTGATGGCGGCGACCGTCTGGTCGATGGTGCCGGGAATCCGTTTCGGTGCCGCGTCCGTTGAACGGGCCACGCAGGCCACTCGGGCGCCGCGTGCCGCCGCTTCCAGAGCGGTTGCCGCGCCGACGCCTCGACTAGCCCCGGTGACTAACACCACTCTGCCATCGAGGTTGAAGGGGCCGTCGAGGTTGAAGGGGCCGCTCATCAAGCCTTCTCACATCTGCTGGGAGTGACCATCAGTCGAACGGCTCGTCGCCCACGATGGTGGTGCGATGCATGAGCCGCCCGGAGTCTGCGGCATAGGGGAGCGCTCGGTGCATAGTGCCCCGATTGTCCCACAGCACCAAGTCGCCGGTCTCCCAGCTGTGCTGATAGCGGAAGCGTTCATCGGTGGTCCAGTCCTCAAGGTGCTCGATGAGATCGGTGCTCTCATCTGGGACCATGTCGATCACATGCGACGCGGTCGCACCGAGCACCAACGAGGTACGGCCGGAGCGATGAGTCCAGGCCAGTGGTTGAACTTTGGCTGGTCGCTGCTCCCAGAACTCGACTTGATCTTCGCTGGGATCGGAGTAGACGCGCCGTTGCGCAGCCGCGAAGCTGTGGAGCACCCTCAATCCCTGACAGCGGGCTTTTTTGTCGTCAGGCAACGCTTCCCAGGCTGCGTAGGTGTTGCAGAACTGGGTCTCGCCGCCGGTGGCCGACACTTCGAGAGCGTTGAGCATGGTGGCTTTGTTGGGAATGTCGTCCGTGGCGCCGTCGATGTGCCAGTGGAAAGTGCCCTTGAGGTACTCGGCGCTGAGAGCCTTGTCGGGATCGAGGGAAACCGTGAAGATCTCTGGATATTCGAGTCCGGGAACGGGCAGGATCTCAACCTCGCCGAGATGGCGGCTGAAAGCGACATGTTGCTCGTCGGAGATGTGCAGCCCTTTGAACGCCAGCACGCCATGACGCTCAAGCGCATCCAGAAGAACGCCGGCGACCTCGGCTTTAGTCAGATCATCGGGCGAAATGTCGCTGACCGATGCCCCGATCGTGTCGTTGAGCGGTTCGATTCGCAAGTTTCCCCCTTGACGTCGGGCCTCGGCGATCCAACGTACCCCAGCGGTAGCGGAGCACCAAAGCTGCGCGGTGCTAATGGGTAGAGGGAGCGGTCCTAGAAATGACTTAGGTGCTGAGACACATTCAGCGGAGGCAGTCGATGAGTTCCCACACGTTGCTGCTGGGGTTCGCGTTGGGATCTGAGCCGTTTGCCGAATGGTGCTTCTGAATCGTCTGCGCTCGTAGTCTGGCATCGTCGTAGCCGGAGAGCAGGTCCTCGATGTTGGTGGGCTCGAGATGTTTCCCCTTGATGGCTCCGAGGGCCCGAGCCCGGTTTTGGGCATCGTGGCGATCGATATTGGCAGTCTGATCTTCGTAGTGGAGGATGAGCCAGAGTTCGAAGCAGGGGTTGGACAGAGCGACGCTTATGCTGCTTTGTCGAGCTTCGTTGATTGCTTGGGTGAGGTTGGGGTGTTGATCAACGTCGAAGACGCACCAGATTTCGTCGAAGTCGACCTCATGGCCCCTGCGTTGTAAGCGAGTGTTGGCCTTTTGGTATTCGCGGGCCTGTTGAACGAGGCTGAGCGGCGCCATGCCGTATTCTTTGATGTCGAGGCGGACGTGACGGTTTCGACGTTCCCACTCCGCGAGGTAACTGGGTTCGGTGACTTTGCCTTCAGTCAGCACCTGGATGACACGGCGGGGATCCCGCTTCTGAATGGTCCTGCGGGGCCTGCCGTCCCTGGGTCGCTTCATGGAGAGATGAGGTCCAGTCCGGCTCGGACTTCGCCGTGATCAACTACGGGGACCGCGCCGAAGCGTCCTTGCAGGTAACGCCGTTCGAGTGCTTCGTCACTGCGGGGTCGGAAGTCAACGAGTGGGTAGACGGTGGTTGCGCCCTCAAGGTCCTTTTCTGCTAACCAGATCTGGTCTCGACCGAGAACTCCTTGGTCGGAGTTCCCAAGAACGCTGGTGTCGTGTGCGTTGAAGATGAGTTGAGCGCAGCGCGGGTTTAGCTCGGGGTTCTGGAACATCTGGACGAGGAGCGCTACCAGGTAGGGGTGAAGGCTGGCGTCCAGCTCGTCGGCGAGTAGAACGTGACCCCCTTCGAGCGCATCTAGTAAAAGCCCGATAAGACCGACCCAGACCATCGTGCCCTGGGACTCGAACTCGGGCTCAAGTTCGATGTCGCCAGCGATGCCTCGATGTTTGAGGCGAACTGAGTCCCCGATCACGATGATGTCATCGTCGGAGGTCTCGGGGTCGCCTTCCTCGGCCTGGAGCACGCGCACGGCGTGTTGAAGCCGTTCAGCTAACTCAGGGTCAAGTGGTGCGCGTTCGATGTCGCATACACCGAGGTCCGCGGCGCGCACCAACGCCATGACCCGGTCCTTGGTCTCTGTCTCCTTGAGCATCTCAGCAGTGCGTACGGCACGGGGACCCCTGTTCTCCGAATGAGCGAGCAGGAGGTTGCGCAGGAACCACTCAAAGAGGGACGTGAGTTGTTCATCGTCGGAAGCACCAGCGACCGACAAGAACAACGCGTTGTCTCGCATGAGTTGACTGAGCGCACGCCCTGAGGATCGGAATGGGGGCCCAAACGAGATGCCGTCTGGAGTCCGATCAAACACCAAGGCCTGTCGGCCCCTTGGGTAGTAGTAGGCATACTCGCCTAAGACTCGTTCGTCGTTGACCTCAAAGCCGTACTGCCAGTGCACCCCCTGCAGGATGAGTTCGACCTCGAACCTGGTTGGCTGTGATCGGTAGGCGTCGTCGAGTAGGAACGGCCGGCGGTAGACCCCGCTCGATCGGGTTCCGCTGCGGAACGAACTGGCGACGATGGCTCGCATGTCTGCAAGCGCCAACAACAGGGTTGACTTGCCGGAGGCATTCGCACCGAATACCCCGGCGGCGGGTAAAACACCGAGTGGAGTTTTTAGCGAACTCATGTGGAGTTCGCGGCGAACTTCGCTCTGGGCGAAACGTGTGGCGAGCAACGAAAAGTGGACTTCGTCGCGGTAGGAGCGGACGTTGCTGGCGGTGAATGACAGCAACGCACTGTGAGGAGATTGCGTTTCAGGGTCGCTCATCTAGCTATTCTTGTGGAAAAACCGTACAAAAAGCAACATGAAGCCAAACAGAAGTCAGCTATAGTTACGTGCGTGACAGGCTGAGCCGGACTTCGGTGCCCTGGCCGGGGGAGCTGATGATCTCACAGTCTCCACCGACGCGCTGCAGTCTGCCGCGGATCGAGTCGCGGATGCCGTGGCGGTCGTCGTCAACAGCTTCGGGGTCGAAACCGACGCCGCGGTCACGGACGAAGACCTCCACCTGGTCATCGGTCGCCTCGACATAGACCCCAATATCGGATCGGCCGGACCATCTCGCGGCGTTGGTCATGGCCTCACCGGTCGCAGCAACCAGAGACTCCATCGCCGCGTCGAGTTTGGCGTCGCCCACGACCACCACATCAATCATCGACCCGTGGCGATCTTCGACAACACCGGCGAGATGTTCCACAGCAACCTTCAGCGTGGCCTGCTGCGGGCCGGGACCGTACTTCTCGCCGTAGCGCTCGCTGTAGAGCCAGCCTCGCAACTCCCGTTCCTGGCGCCGCGCCAAAGCCGACATGTGGACCGGATCGTCTGAACGCTGGACCAGAGCCAGAGTCTGCAGGACCGAGTCATGCAGGTGCGCAGCTACTTCGGCGCGCGTGTCGGCACGGATCCGCTGTTGGCGCTCTGCGCGTCGGTCGCGCACCAGCACCGCCACCCAGGGCCCGAGGATCAGAGCCAGTCCTCCGACGACCAGCACCGTCGAGAGCAGCCCGTCGAGCACCACCCACAACGAGAGGTTGGCCGCTACCAGCACCCCGATCCCGAACGCGACCAGGATCGTCCCGCCGGCCATCCGAACGGCGAACGCCCTGCCGACCGCCGCAATCGGTTGAACCCTCCACACCACCACGCCGACTCCGAGAGCAGCGCAGAGGGCGGGCCAGATGTATGCGTCAGGCAGTGTGACCCGCAGGTGGCGTGCCAACAGCACCGTGCCCAACACGGCCAACACCAACCCCAGAGCGCGCCTCGTGACGGTCGACGCAGGCACGGCCGCTGCCGGAGGCCCGCCCGGGGTGGCCCGCGGCAACAAGAGCCAGGCCAGCAGATAGACGGGGACTCCGACCCATGCCAGGGTGAGAACGACGAAAGCAAGCCGGATGAGCGTCACGTCGATACCGAGGCGCTCACTGATACCTCCGCACACGCCGCCGATGATCCGGTTTCGGTCAGACCGCGCAGGCAAGGTCCGTGTGTGCCGGTTCATGGTCTTGATGATGGCACGAAGCGCCCACCGTGCACATGGGGGACAACCCCGAAATTTCGGGGTCGGCTCAGGGAAAGTTCAGGGTCATCCCCCATTTGTAGAGCCATCAGACTGCTTCACAATGGTCCCATGGCAAAAGACCCTCCCGCCGACCGAGAGGAATCCCCCTCCGACGACGCAGACCGGACTGAGGCGGAGACAACAGCTGAAGACCAGACAGCCGGTGACCCAACGGAAGAAACAGATCTGACCGAGGCCGACTCGGCAGAAGAACCAGACCAGTCCGTGGCCGACTCGGCAGAAGAATCGGAGGTGGGGGACAGCGAGCCCGAGGCGGCAGAAGAATCGGAGGTGGGGGACAGTGAGCCCGAGGCGGCAGAAGAATCGGAGGTGGAGGACAGCGAGCCCGAGGAAGCTGCCGACGAAGAGGCCAGACCGAAGCGCGAGTTTCGTTGGCCCGCTCTGCGCCGCAGCAAAGACGATCGGTTGGTTGCCGGTATAGCAGGTGGACTTGGGGATTACTTCGGCATTGATCCCGTGATCGTTCGCATCGGCTTCATCGTTCTCACTTTTGTTGGAGGAGTCGGACCGGTGATCTATCTTGTGAGCTGGCTGATCGTGCCGCTCGGCGATTCGGGCAGCATCCTCGCGAACGCCTTGCGAAGCGGTGCACCCCGACGGTTCCGAAACCTCGCAGGCATCGGCTTGATCGCGGTGGGACTGGCCATCAGTGCAGTGTTGAGTCGCAACCTTTTTGAGGTGATTGAGAGAGTTTCGAGCACAGCGCCGTATCTGGCGCTTGCTTTGATTGTCGCCGGTATTGGGCTGGTCTTCTGGCCCCGCCGATCGGCGCCCCCCCTGGACACTCCGGCCGAGCCGCTTGCGCCACCGACTGAAAATACGGTGCCGCCTCCTCCCTCGGCGGCTGGCTCGGAGTGGCCGGGGGTGAATCTGGGAGACGAACCAGACGAACCCAGGGTGAATTGGCGTAACCGCAGAGCCGAGCGTCGCTCTCAACGTCGTGGTCAGTCGACGGTCACCTTCCTGACTTTCGCCGCCCTGCTCATGCTGACAGGCGGCGCGATCCTGTTGGATCGACTCGATATGGAGCGGGTGCTCCTCGGCGAGTTCTTTGCGGTTGCGCTGCTGGTGGTTGCTGTTGGTCTGTTGGTTTCGGTCTTCGTCGGCAGGAACTGGCCGCTCATCGTGCTCGGCGTGTTGCTGCTGGTCCCACTTGTCGTGTTCTCAGGCAGAGACACCTCGTGGTGGTCGGGGTTCGGAGATGTCGAGACCGTGCCTGAAGACATCAGTGCATTGGATCGTGACGTCAAACACGGGATCGGCAACCTGGTCGTGGATCTGAGGTCGTTGGACCGCGACTCATTGCGGTCAACCGGACGAGCTTCTATCGACCACGATGTTCATCTCACCGCGGGTGAAGTGACGATAAAAGTTCCGGCAGATCTGAGGGTTAGAACCAACGCACGTATTGGTGCGGGCACGCTGCAAGGTGGGGAATACGTGACCATCAGACAGGTGATGGTGCCGAGAATTGAAGATGGCGAGTTGTATTGCGTCAGTGCTCGATACGGCTACGGGGTCGACGAGGAGATACCGGACTTCAGAAGCGAGAGCGCACTATGCGGAAATAGTCCGTACGCGGGCTACGGCGCGGTTGATTTGGACCATTTCGAAAAAGGTGTGGGTCTGGAGGCCGAGCACTACACCCACGGCGAACACGACCTCGAGCTCAATGTTGAGGTCGGGGTGGGACGAGTCCGAGTAGTGCGTTACCCGACACAGGAGCGTTAGGCAGCAAGATCATGAACGAAGAATCGACCGTGGAGAGTTCGGGACAACCCAAGTTGGCGTCTGTCGATTTGGTCTCGTTGGTGGCCGCGCTGGTATTCGCAGCGGCGGGAGCCATTGTGTTGGTCGGTGAATCGCTGGCAGACGTTGATCCCGTCGTGTTGGCCGGCGTCGCCTTGATCGCGATCGGCGTGGCGCGCTTTGTGGCGGTCCCTGTCCGTTCCCGTGCCCGTCGCCGGGCTCTTGAGCCTGAGCCCGCAGAAGAGGCTGAACCCGCAGAGGATCAAGCCCAAGAGCAAGATCAGATCACGGAGTCTTGACGGAGTTCTTGTCTCACGGGTCGCGGTGCTCGGCGAACACTTCTTTCATCGAACCCTTGGACTTGCGTTCCTCGAGCGCGCCCAGTGCGGTCGCTGTGTTGTGCATCCAATGGTGAGCCTGAAAGTGGTAGTCCCAAGCATCGCGCTGGCCCTGTAGGTCGAGCGTCTTGTTGATCGAACGCTTCACCACCTGGGCTGTGGCCGGAGGAACCAAGGCGATCTTGTCGGCGAGTTCTCGGGCTGCTGTGGCCAGATCGGCTCGGGGAACGACCTGATTGACCATCCCCAAACGCTCGGCTTCGACAGCAGAAAAGCTCTCGGCGGTGAGTAGGAACTCCTTGGCTTTTCGCACCGGCATCTCCCAAGGCTCGACCAGGATCTCAACGCCGGCTCCGGTCATTCGCAGTACCGGATTCTGAAACGACGCGTCGTCGCTGGCCACGATCAAGTCGCACATACAAGCAAGCATCACGCCCGCGGCGATGCACTTGCCTTGCACCGCAGCGATGGTCGGCTTGCGAAAATCCCTGATCCGCAGGCAGCGGTCGAAGTACATGACCTTCTCGTGATGCCATTTGCCTTCGGGGGTCTCGCGCATCAGCCGCCATTCGTCGGGCTCCACATCGCCGACCAGCGCTTTCAGGTCGTGCCCAGCAGACCAATGCTTGCCGTTGCCAGCCAAGATCACCACTCGCACATCGTCGTCGGCATCGGCTAGGTCGAACGCCGCGTCGATCTCATCGAGCAGTTCGGTGTTTTGGGCGTTGGCAACTTCGGGACGGTCCATGGTGATGACGCACACCGCCCCGTCGACTTCGTAGGTGATCGACGAAAATTCGGTCATGTGTTGATTCTCCCAGGATCTGCGGGCTGAGGAAAGCTCCGATCTTGCGGAACTTCGGCGGCCGCGGCTGCGGCGAGGGGTTCTCGAGGTAGGCCCAACGTGCGCTCGCCGATGATGTTGCGCTGGATTTCGTTGGTTCCGGCAAAGATCGAAGAGGCCAGGTAGTACAACCAGGACCGTTGCCAGTGCCCGTCGGCGGGATTGTCTTTCGCACCGCGCCACAGCGGTGCCTCGTCTCCGAGCACCTGCATGGCACAGCGATGCAGTCTTTTGCTCATCTCGCTCCAGTAGAGCTTCGCGGTGGCCGCTTCAGCGCCGAGTTCGCGGCCGTGCTGGAGGCGTGACAGTGAGCGCCAGTCCTGAAGCTGAAAGAGCCGCAGTTCGACGAAGGCTTGGGCCAAGTCCTGTCGGGTGTTCGGATCGCTCAGCAGGCCGCGCTCTTGGGCTAGGGCAAATAGTTCGTCGAGCAACTGGCTGTGGATGACCAGCTGGCGTGGGTTGGTTCCCCGTTCGTGGTTCAAGGTTGAACCCGCAACGGTCCAGCCTCCGTGCAGCGGCCCGATGAGTTGGTCTTGGGCGACAAATACACCGTCGAAGAACACTTCGTTGAAGTCGGATTCATCGGTTATTTGACGCAGCGGACGGATCTCGACACCGTCGGCTGACATGTCGATCATGAACATTGAAATACCGCGGCGTTTAGGGGCATTCACATCACTGCGGGCCAGGCAAAGACCCCAGTCAGCGAATTGAGCATACGAGGTCCAGACCTTCTGGCCAGAGAGCTTCCAACCCCCATCTACGGCGACCGCACGGGTAGTCAGCGAGGCCAAGTCAGAGCCGGCATCCGGCTCAGAAAAAAGCTGGCAGAAGAGTTGGCGGGCGTTGAGAATGTCGGGTAGCCAGTGGGCCTGTTGCTCGTCGCTGCCGTGGGCCAGAAGCGTGAGACCCACGAGGTTGACACCAATACGTCCCAGGAGTTCTGGGGCTCGAGCCCGGGCCAGTTCCTCCTGCAGGATGTAGTGGTGAAGCGGGCTGGCGTTGCGTCCACCGAATTCAACCGGCCAGGTCACGCCCACGAATCCGGCATCAGCCAAGCGCCGCTGCCAGCCGCGCAGATACTCCACCTCGTCGGCGAGGTCGTCGAACTGCGGCGGAAACCCGACCCCGTACTCCCAGTCAAGGTTGGCCTTCAGCCACTCGCGGCACTCTTGGCGAAAGCCAGCCTGTTCAACAGTCGGCGACAAATCCACAACGTTGGTCTATCAGGCTGAGCCGACGCGGTCGACAACGAGGCTGACCCGGTTCGGCAGCACGCGTGCGGACTAACTCGGTGGTTCCGTACTTCGGGGGAGGGTCAACTCATACCGGTTGTCCGGTCCGTAGATGGTCAACTCGCCTAGAAGTAACACATCGAGACCGATCAACAGCTCCGCGCCCAACACTTCTGACAATGCGTAGGCCTTTTTGACAGGGATCGGATCGGGTGGATGCTCCAGCTTCCAGGCGAGTTGTAGGGTGACGGCATAATTGGGGCTCAGGCGCAACCCCGAGATTGAGTGCAAACCTCCCTGTCCTGCGGGTCTGAGCAGAAGCTTGTCCACGATGTTTGCTTGGAGACATGTCCTTTGTGCCCCGGTGTCGATGATCCCAGTTGTGCGATATGGATCCACGCCAAGTAGACGCCCTCGATCCAATTCCTCCTGGGGCAAGCGGACCTCCACGTCGACAATCGGACCTCTGGCTCCGATGTCTCCGGTGATGCGTGAGTAGTCGCCGTTGTCAAAGTTGATCGGCTGGAACCGCCCACGGGACGCTGATGACCCGATCATTCTCTCGTACTTCTTTGATCAGGAAGCGTCTACCGATGGTGCTGCGGTAGCCAGCCTCGCAGGCTTGATGCTCGTCATCGAAACAGTCGATGAACTGGGGTCGAAAGCGCCTGTCAATCGGCTGCACGAACAGCGCCCAACGGCCGGCGTTCGTCTCCAACAATCCGGCCCGCTGCTTGGAGAAGGCCGTTTCGAGCCGGTCGAGGACAGGATCGAGAGCCATCCCGCATTATGTCACGAAGCGAAGGTTCCTCAACGGATAACGCACCGAGAGATTGCTGCCGATAACGAGAGCCTACGATTGGCGGTGATGGACTTTGATCTCTCGGCTGATCAGGTGGCGTTGCAGAGCGCGGCGGCCGAACTGTTGAGCACTGAATGCTCGATCGAACGGGTTCGAGCTGCGGCACAAACCGGTGGTTTCGACGCGGCGCTGTGGGCGGCAATGGTCGACCAGGGGTGGACGGCGATAGCAGTGCCCGAAACCCAGGGTGGGTTGGGACTCGGCACCGTAGAAATCACGGTTCTGCTTGAGCAGGTTGGGGCGCACCTGGCGCCGGTCCCGCTTACGCAGCAACTTCTTGGTTTGGCGGTGCTTGCTGAATCGCCGTGGGGAGCAAAGCTGATCAGCGGCGAGGTGATAGCGGCCGCGGCTCGAACGCCGCTGGCCAGGAACTCAGACGGCTCGGTGTCGGGTCGACCCGAACCGGTGATTTACGGAGCGCGTGCCGATGTGCTGGTCGCGCCATGCGCGGACGAATTGGTGGCCGTCGACCTCAGCGCTGTGGAGCGAACGCCGGAACCGGCTATGGACCAAACCCGCGAACTGGCTTGGGTCACCCTCGACCACGCATCGGCGCAGACCGTCGGCGACACCGCCGGGGTCAACAATCACCTGGATCGAGCAGCCCTGTATCACAGCGCTGAGATGCTCGGCGGAGCCGAAGCGGTGATGAACCTCGCCGTCGAATACGCCAAGCATCGTGAGCAGTTCGGTCGCCCCATCGGCAGCTTCCAGGCGGTCAAGCACCGCTGCGCAGACATGCTTGTCGACGTCGAAGGCATGCGCTCGGCCGTCTACCACGCGGCCTGGGCCGTCGGCACCGAAGACCCCGAAGCTCCCGTCGCCGCGGCCACCGCCAAGATCTGGTGTAGCGACGCAGCCCTGCGAGTCGCCGAGAGCGCACTACAGGTACATGGCGGTATCGGCTTCACCTGGGAATCCGACGTTCACCTCTATCTCAAGCGTGCTCAACTCGACCAGACAGCGTTCGGCGATGCTCGTCATCACCGTGAACGCCTCGCGGCGATGTTGACTAAACGGCTCGAAAGTGGCGGTTCAGTGCTGACTTGAGGCACGATTGGGGTAGAGAAGAAACGCCACAAGGAGGTTCCCGTGTCGATTGATCGCCGCTCCCGACTCCAACAAGATGTTCGCGATATCGAACGTAACGAAGTGTTCGATTCGCTGCTGCCCCAAGCAATCTCTGAACACGGCGCCCTCGCCGGTCGTGGCGTCGCTTACAAGCAACTCCCGCCGGTGAGCCTGCGGGTAGACGATCGAGCGGTCACATTGCGTGCCAAGGGCAACACGTTGGTACTCGAAGAAGGTGACGAACCCACGGGCGTGACCGCTGAGATGCCCGCCGATGCCATGTCGGACCTGATCCAGGACCATCAGTCGACGATGGGTTTGGCAATGACCTCGCGGGTGAAGCTGACCAGCGGCAACATCAACGAATGGATCGGTTGGGAACCGGCGTTCCGAGCCCTGCTCGACGGGCGCAGGGTCCACGAGACCGGTGATGTGACGTTCCAGGATCTCAACGGCGACGAACTCGACCTGAATCGGACTTTCAGCATTGACGACGACCGTGAAGAGATGGCCCACTTCCTGCGCGAGGCCGGGTTCCTGCACCTGACGGGCATCTTTGACGCAGAAGAGATGGACACGGTCGGCTCCGACATTGATGAATGGATTGCCAAGGCCACCCCCGACGATGGAGAGTCCTGGTGGGCCAAGGACGCCGACGGGGTCGACCAGGCTGTGCGGGTCCTGTTCTTCTTGGAGAAGTCGGCCGTGTTGCGAGAGATCGTGCAGGATGAGCGCTACCAGTGGCTCACCGAACTGACCGGTGACGGTCATCGGCACAACGGCGCTGCTGAAGGTCTGGTCAAGCCGCTCGGGATAGTACAGGGGCTGTCGGATCTTCCCTGGCACAAGGACTGCGGCCAGGGTCGCCATTCCTACATGTGCAACGGAATGACCACTGGGATCAGCGTCACCGGAGCTGATCGGGTAAGCGGCGCGCTCGGTGTCATCCCCGGGTCCCATCGGGCCAACACCATGGCCACCGGGCGCGACCCGAAACTCGATCTTCAACCAAGGATGTTGGAGACGGACAAAGGCGATGTCACGGTCCATTGCAGCGACACCCTGCACCGGGCACACCCGCCGATCGAGCGACCCCGCAAGGTTGTCTACTCCTCGTTCGGGTTGCCGCCTCTGCCCGGAGACGTGGTTCGGCCCAACCCGCGCTACAGCCGCGAGGCACGCGCCGAGTTGACCAACGTGACCGATCGCATTGCGGCCGCCGACAACGAGAACGACCCCAAGCGTTACCGCGCCGGCCGCTAGGCGGCAAACTCGAAGTATTGGACTTCGACCATCATGGGCAGCAGGTAGCCGACATAGAAACTGTGAAGCTTCAACACGCCGTGGTCTTCAACTTCGTTGTCGATGATCTCGATTCGGTCGTCGCTCTCGGCCAGAGCTTTGGCCCGGTTCAAGACCTCGTGTAGTTGCTCAATGCTGTCGACAGCGAGACCGAAATGGTCCAGGCGTGGGGCTCGCATCGGCTCCTCGTCGGCGATGAGAAACACGAACTGGTCATAGGAGTGAACACCCATGACCAGCCGTTTGCGGTCCTCAGTCATGGATGGGTGCTCCTGCCACCCGAAGACCTCGGAGTAGAACCGGCAAATGTCCGCTCTGCCAGCTTCGTCAAGCGAATCGGCGGGCATGCTCATGGCCACATGGTTGAAGCGTGTGGGTCCGGAGAACTCTGTCATGGTGTGACCAGAACCTTTCCTGCGATCTCGCCTGATCGTAGTTGTGTCATGGCGTCGAGCATTCCCTCAAGGCCCACCGTTTCTGGGTGGATCAATAGATCCAGCGGCAGTGTGCCCGATGCGATCAGGTCCAGCGCGGCTCCGAATCCGTCGGCGTCGTAGTTGAAAGCCCCGGTTATGTGGAGTTCGTTGAGGATCACCCTGTTGGTGTCGAGCCGCGGATAGTCGAGTCCGGTGCCGACGATCACCAGCGTGCCACCGCCGACCAGTTGAGTGAGTCCCGTCTCGCAAGCGGACCTTGTGCCCGACGATTCATACACGACGTGGCAACCCGGTTCCGGCGTCTCTCCGGGATGGTCGGGAATCGTGAGTTCCTCGGGTCGAAACACGGATGCGCCGAGTGCCGCGGCAAGCTCCAATCGCACCTCCGCAAGTTCAACCGCGGCGACGCTGATGCCCCGCGCCACGAGGATGGCGATTATGGCCGCACCGATGGGTCCGGCGCCGAATACGAGTGCACGCTGGGAATCTGTGATCTTCGAGTTGGTCACGGCGTGGAGTGCTACGGCTAGCGGTTCGGTGTAAGCAGCTCTGGTTTGTTCGATCCCGTCGGGAACCTCTACAAGCCGACGGGGATCGGCCACCAGGTACTGCGAGAACGCGCCTCGCTCAAGGGAAGTGCCTGCATCTGGCCGTCGTTCGCAGAGACTTGGGCGAGCGGAACGGCACGACTCGCAAGCTCCGCAGCCCGCCGACGGAAGGCCGACCACTCGGGTTCCTTCGACTAGGCCGGAGTCAGCGGAGTCGATGACCCGGCCCGACCATTCGTGGCCGAACACCGAACCGGGCATTCCCCAGCCGTCCAACATCATGTGCAAGTCGGTGCCACAGATCCCGCAATAGTCAATTTCGATCAACGCCTCGCCAACGTCTGGAACCGGCACCGACACTGCTTCAATCTCAACTTTCCCTGCCCTGCGGTAAACCGCAGCTCGCATCGTCTCGCTCACGGCTCCAGCATCGCGCAGTCCACCGGTTCAGCGCAGCCTGAGTGATGATTTGAGGCCCCGGCCAGGTGCCTCGACGGAGTTCTAGCTGCTCAGGCGCAAGGCGAGGGTGGAGCGGTCGAATTTGCCGGAGGCGAGCACGGGCATCTCCAAGACGTGCTCCAGTCGTTCGGGGCAGATGTATCTGGCCGCACCTCTGCTTTGGAACCACTGTTGACAAGCGGCCAGGTCGAAACTGCTGTCGGCTACCACGAAGGCGGCGACTCGGGCGCCTAGTCGATCGTCGGGTTCACCCAACACCACGGCTGCACTGACCGCGGGGTGAGCCTCAAGGTGGTTCTCCACTTCCGTTGCGGAGATGTTCTCGCCGCCGCGGATGATCTGTTCGCCTAAACGGCCTGTGATGATGAGCCAGCCGTCGTCGATCACCCCGAGGTCACCGGTGCGGAACCAGTCGTCTGCGAAGGCTCTGGCCGTATCGCTCGGGTCGAGGTAGCCGCGGCAGATCTCGGGTCCAGACACCCACAGCTCACCATGCTCGTCGACTCGGATGCGGGTCTCGCCGAAGGCCCGGCCGTCGGTGTCGATCATCTTCTCGGCAGGGTCGTCGAAGCGGCTGGAGGTGACGCTCGGAGCTTCGGTCGAACCGTAAGTGCGCTTCACCACGGCGCCGAGTTCTTGGCTTGCCCGCTGCGCGAACGCCGGCGTGACGCCGGCACCACCGCACGAAATGAGCCGCAGCGACGCCACCCGCTCAGGATCAAAGGCCGGGTCGTCCATCAAGTCGATGAAGAAAGTCGGCGGCCCCACCATCCAAGTCACCTGCTCACGTTCGATGGCCTGCAACGCAGCACCCGGGTGCCACTGCTCCATGAGCACCGTTTTGGCGCCCAAGGCCGCGGGCACCAGCACTCCGTGAAGCAACCCGGAGACATGCGCCAGCGGTGCGGGCATGAGCACACAGTCGTCGCTGGTCAGGCCGTGAACCTCAGCGATCTGGCGGGTCTTGACGACAAGGCTCGCGTGAGTGTGGATCGCGCCCTTGGGCCTGCCGGTCGAGCCGGAGGTGAACATCACCAGAGCATCGTCTGAGTCTCGGCAGTCGACCTCCGGTGCCTCTCCACCGCTGAGATCTTCGATAACCAGCGCGCCCGGTTGATCAGCAAGCGCCAAGCCCGGAAGAGAGACGAGCAGGCTCGGATGCGCTTGATCGATCATGTCGGCAATCTGAGCCGCGCCGGCTCTCGGGTGTACCGGCACGGCCACCGCGCCTATACGCCAACACGCCCGGTACAGCGCGATGGCATCGATCCCGGTGGGCATCTGAAACGCCACAGGATCGCCGTGACCGATCCCTCGGGCGTTGAACGCGGCCGCAAAGCCCAGTGCCTGCGCAACTATCTCCGTGCTCGACACCCGCCGGTCGCCGCACACGATCAGATCGTCTCGCTGCGGAGCCTCGGCAAACAACTCGATCAACATCTACGGAGTCTCCCATCGCAGTCAGTTGACAGCGAAGCCACGGCGCGGCGGGTCACTGGTGGCGCATGATTTCTTCTAGGAGTTCGTTGATCAAGTTGGGCGCACCGCGACGGTACGGATCGGGGGGCCGCGGCATCCTCGATTCGTTCAGCGTCAATCCAATATGTGTGTCTGCGTCGCTCATGATCCGTTCAGGTTTTGTAGCGGTTCTGGCGGGCGTAGCGCCACATGTGCTCAAGGGCAGTAACAGCTTCGTCTCCCGCCGCGTGACAGAAACGCCCGGTTGTGCGCACCGTCGCGGGACCGGAGTTCTCCGGGTTGGTGATCGACAACTCGGTGGCCGCGAGCACCGGTTTGCCGGTGGCCCGGCTCGCCGCGTCCGCAGCTTGCGCGAAGCGGGTGTCTTGGCGTCGGTGATATTCGACGACTCGCTCCAGGCCGTGATCGGGGTAGAAGCGGCCGGCCTGCTCCATAGCGGCAGTATTCGACTGGATTCCGAGCCCCAGGTAAATCACTGCATCGACCTGCCGATGAGCGGCGATGATTGGCAACAATTCCGGGATCGTGTCGCGGGTCTCGCCGCCGGCAAGATCGATCGGGTTGGCACGGCTCCAACGGGGCGGCACTCGCTTGTCAATTTCGGCCAGTAGATCAGCGGGAAGATCGATCAGTTCCAACTCGCTGGCCTCGACCGCGTCGGCGGTAACGACACCCCACCCTCCGGCGGTGCCGAACACGATGGTTCGGGGGCCTTTGGGCAACGGCTGGGTGACGAAGGTTGCCGCGACTCGGTATGCCTCTGTGACGGTGGCGACAACTGTCACACCCGCTTCGCGCAGAGCCTCATCTGTGGAGTCGTTTCCCGCCTTCGATCCGGTGTGAACAGACACGGCACCGGCGCCCCGCGCACTGCGCCCGCCGCGCACGACAACGATCGGCATTTCTTGGGATACCGCGGCAATTCTTTCAATGGTGTCGGGAGCGATGTCTTCGATGTAGCCGAGACCGACGTTGGTCGCAGCGTCGACAGCGAACCATTCCATGAAGTCGACCACCCCGACCTGCGCACTGTTGCCAACGGAGACCGCCCGGCTGATCCCCACTTGAGATTGGCGTGCGAGGTTGGCGAAAGTCGATACGAACCCTCCGGATTGGCTTGCAATCCCAATCGATCCAGCGGGGGGCATCGGTGCCACGATCTGCGCGCACAAGTCAACCGGTGTCGAGATCAGCCCTTGGCCGTTGGGTCCGGCGAGCAAGATCCCGAGGTCATCCGCGAGTGCGGCAAGGTCTTCTTGGCGCCGTCGCCCCTCGCTTGCGACTTCGGCGTAGCCCGCCGAAGTGCAGAAGGCGGCGGAGATCCCACGATCAGCCGCTTGGCGCAGCACCTCTGCGGTGGCTGCGGCAGGAACACACAAGAAGACGAGGTCGAGGTCGGCGTCGGGCACATCGGCCACAGAGCGGAAGGTGCGCTCGCCGAGGACTTCGACGCTTTCAAGGTTCGTGCCAAACAAGGCCCCGCGGTAGCCGCAGACTCTGATGTTGTGATAGGCCACGAAGCCGAACTTGCCGGGATGGTTGGCCACCCCGGCCACCACAATTCCCCGCGGCTCAAAGAGTGCCCGAAACCGTTCGTGGGGTTGAGGTGTGTTCATGTGATCTGCAGGTGGTGACTGGCGCTGCGCGATCACTCGATTGCGTGGCGTTCGAGGAGCTTGCGGGCGATAACCATCTTTTGGATTTCGCTGGTGCCCTCACCGATGATCATCAGCGGCGAGTCCCGGAAGTAGCGCTCCACGTCATATTCCTGGGTGTATCCGTTGCCGCCGTGGATACGTAGCGCGTCTGTACAGATCTCGAACGCTGCCTCAGAAGCGAACAGTTTCGCCATGCCCGCTTCGAGATCAATTCGCTGGCCGGAGTCGTATTTTTCAGCGGCGTCGTAGGTCATCAGTCGAGCTGCTTGGAGCTTCGTGGCCATCTCGGCGAGCATGAACTGAATGGCTTGGTGCTCAAAGATCGGCTTACCGAATGTTTCACGTTCCTGGCTGTACTTCATCGCCGCGTCGAAAGCCGCTTGGCCGACCCCGACGGCGCGTGCCGCGATGTTGATCCGCCCCAACTCCAATGCTGACAGGGCGTAGCGGAGTCCGTTGCCTAAACCCTCGGAGCCACCGAGCAGGTTGGCATTGGGCACCCGATGGTCGACGTAACTCATCTCGACCGTCTCAAGACCCTTGTAGCCCAACTTCCGGATGTGTTTCGAGGAGCTGATCCCCTCGAATCTGCTGCCCGGTTCTTTTTCGACGATGAAGCAGGTCACACGATCGTCGGGAGTGCGAGCGAGCAACATCACCACGGATGCTCGCTCACCGTTGGTCACCCACATCTTCGTGCCGTTGATAATCCATTCGTCGCCGTCTCGCACGGCTTTGCAGCGAAGGGCGCCTGCGTCGCTGCCACTGTCCGGCTCTGATAGGGAGAAAGCAGCCCGATAGTGGCCGTCGACCATTCTGGGAAGGTGTTTTTTGCGCTGCTCAGGTGTGCCGTACCGTTCGATCATGACGCAGGCGATCTTGTGGGTGTTGAGGATCCCCGAGAGGCTCATCCAGCCCCGGCTGAGTTCTTCTATCAGGCGGGCGTAGGTTTTGGCGCTGAGCCCGAGACCTCCGTATTCGGCTGGGATGGTCGCTCCGAAGAGGCCGAACTCGCACATCTGCTCGAACATCTCCTGGGGGAACTCGTCAGCGTGTTCGAGTTCGCTCGCGCGAGGGACGACTTCGCGGTCGATCCAGGTGGCGACCACCGAGATCAGTTCATCGGTAATGTCTTCATCGGTACTGTTCTCATGGGCACTGTTTCGATTGGCAACGTCGGGTCTGGTCATGCGGGGCTGTCTCCTGTGAAGACGATTTCTCGACGCTGGAATCGCCAACCGTCGGTTTGCCGGACGATCCGGTCGTGGTAACGACCACTCTGGCCGACAGTTCCCTGTTTGGAAACCCACGCGAAGTCGGTGGTAGCCGAGGCGTTGTCGCCGTCGATCACAATCCAGGGTTCGCTGAGCATGTGTTTGCCACGCGCTTCGGCTTGCTGGTTCGGCTCGACGAAGTCGCGCACCTCTGCGCGGCCGTGCTTGTGCATGCCCATTACGACAAACTCGATGTCGTCGCTGAACAGCTCGATCCATTCATCGAAAAACCCGTCGTCAAGCAACTGACAATACTGGGCCAACAGGCGCCTGATCTCCGCTTCGTCTTCAGCCATGGCGAGGCTGGTAGGTGTCGTAATTTTGCACCTCACCAAACTAGATCAGTTCGTTGCTGACGATGGCCCCTTCGGAGAACTCGACCGAGTCGAGCCCTCCGAAAGGGGTCAACGGAGATCCTCAGCTCGAGGGGAGTTCGAGCACCCAGCCGATCAGGATCAGGTGCGGGTTGGTTAGACGTCGTCCATCGGCTTGGACTCTGCCCATGTTCAGATCGAAGATCTCCCTGTAGCGGAGACCGGATCCCAGATGGGTCCTGGCGAGCCCCCACAGCGTGTCCCCGCGCACGACGGTTACGGTGGTCGGTTCTGGCTCCGGCTCGGGCTCAGGCTCGGGCTCAGGCTCAGGCTCAGGTTCAGGAGTAACGGCGACGATTCGGTTGTCGCCGCCGACCGGGTAGTCGGCCGCGGTGATTTCTCCGCCCAAGTCGGTCGAAATGTAGTCAGCGAGGGCCTGCTGGTAGCTGACACCCATCTTGGTGAACTCCAAGTCGCCGAGCGGGTAGCAGTCTCCGCCGCCGGCCAGGAAGTCGATGGTGGCCAACCCCACCGGATCACCGGGCACAACGGCACCGTCTTCAACGATGACAGTTCCGTCATCGAGAACCACATCGCGCACCCGAGACCCGGGGTCACCGGCAAGCGAACAGTCTCCGGCGCGGTCTGTCTCGCGTGCGGTGGCGGTCGGGTCGTAGGACAAGGTGAACCCTGAGACCTGAGCGAACTGGCCGCCTGCACCTGGGATCCGATCAACTGCCTGCTCGAGCAGCACATGGAAGGTGTCACGCGGGACTTCGAGCACCACCACGAAGTTGCGGAACGGAGCGATGTCCCAGGTGTCGCCGGTGGTTATGGCGCCGGCTGAGATCACCGCATCGTTGCGGATGCCGCCGCCGTTCTGGATGGCGACATCCGGTGCTGCGATCCCGAAGGAGTCCGCGAGGTTGGTGGCGGTGGCTCTCAGGGCGTCTGCGTGCAGGTTCCCCTGGTTGGTGGAGGTGGTGCGCACCATGGCGCGGCGACCGTCCAAGTCCACTTCGCTGGTACCGATGACGTCGGCATCAACTTCGGCCACCGCTTCTGCGAGCGGTTCGATCACGTTGGTCTGCACGTCTGGATCGGGGGTCACGTCGAAGCTGACACCGACGGAGCGGCCGCTGCTGTTGACGATGTTGCCGTCGCCGTCGAAGGTGACGCTGAGCGCGCCGATGCAGCGGTAGCCGCCGGGCGCGGTGATCACTGACACCTCAACATCGTTGGAGTCGGTCACCAGGGTGGGGTACGGTCCCGCCGGGTCGTCATCGGGCATACACGTGTCGCCGTCATTGCGCAGCAGGTCGTCGCCGCCCCCGGCGATGACCACATCCACGTCAGCCAGCGAGGCCACAAGCTCGATCTCTTCATCAACGTCTTGGAGATGGCTGACCAGGATGATCTTGTTGACGCCCTGCTCGGTCAGCGAAGCGGCCTCGGCGGAAACCGCGGCCAGCACATCGGAGACCACCACGTTGCGGGGCGTGGAGATGTTGGGGAGCAACGGGGTGACCGCCCCGATCACGCCGATCTTCTGCCCGCCGGTCTCGATGATGGTGCTACCCGCCAGAGTGCCCTCGTCGACCAGTGCTTGGAGCACGGGCTCGCCGGAGAAGTCGGCATTGGCGGACAGGAACGGGATGGACGGTGTGAACCCTTCAATGAATCGGGCTGTCACCTCGGGGCCCAGGTCGAAGTCGTGGTTGCCCAGCGCCATAGCGTCGTAGAGCCCGCTGAGGGCGATCGAGTCGTAGAGGGCACCTTCTCGAGCCAAAGAGACGCCGAGTTCCTGCGAAGCAAGGAAGTTGTCGCCCGAAGTCAGCGTGATGACGCCGTTGCTGTCGGCTTCCGCAGCGGCCTGCATCAGCTTCATCTGAGCGGCAAAGCGGGCCACGCCAGGCAACCCGGCATCCTCGTCGGGCAGGAGCTTCGATTCACCGTCGTTGTTGTGCAGGATCGTGAGCGTGAAGGTCTCAGCGCTGATTGGAGCGGGGGTTTGTGCCCCTGCAGAAAGGGTGAGCGATGCGAGCACCGCCGAGACCAGGGCCAGCGCGGCTAGAACCGCGATCGGCTTTTTCGGGTAGATTTTGGCCATCTTGGGCGCCTCCTAGAGAAAAGACCACGTGAGTCGAGAGCATAGTAACGGCTTGTCGAACCGGATTGCCAAAGCAGAGCGCCACGGATGCTAAACCATCGACGACAATCCGGCGTCGGTCGCGACGTGGCTGTCGGCGAATTCAGCTACCGAAACGATCGGCAAGCAGTCGACCCAGCGCGGTCAGGTCGATTTTGCCACTGTCCAACCAGGGGAGCTCGCCAGGTGAGCGGAACACCGCGATGTGACGCGGGACTTTGTAGCTCGACAACTCCTGTTTGACACGGGCCTGAAGCTCGGTCGGTTCACAGGACTCATCGGGTCGCAAAACAACTGCCGCGGTCACGTCTTGGCCACGTTGCTGACTAGGGACACCCATCACGTAGGCATCCATGACCTCGTCCTGTTCCTCAAGGACGATCTCCACTTCGCGCGGTGTGATGTTCATCCCCGAAGATTTGATTTGGTCGCCCATACGACCTTTGAAATAGAGGTGACCATCTGCATCGAGGTGCCCGGCGTCACCGGTGGGGAACCAACCGTCTGACGTGAACACATCTTCGGGGTCAGTCTTCAACAAGCCGAGCATCAGCGAATAACCCTTGATATGTATCTCGCCCATTTCGCCCAGCGGTTGCTCGGTTCCCGATGCTGGATCGACGATGCGATGCTGCACTCCCGGCACTGAACGGCCAAACGAACCCCGCTTGGTAGGAGGCAATTCGCCGCCCATCACCTCAATGGAGTGCGGCCCCAGCGACTCGGTCATTCCCAAAGCGTTAGGCCGAAGTTCGGGATCGTCGATGCGGATGTGGGTAGGCAAGAACTCTTCGATACTGCCCGAGCGCACCGAGGAGAGGTCTCGATGCCTGGCGGTCGGGTGCTCAACGAGTGCCTTGGCCATGTGAGGCCAGCCGACAACATGGTTCACTCGATGCCGTTCGATCAACTTGAGCGTCGCCTCAGGCTCGAACTGATGCTCGAAGATGATCGTGGTGCCCGCGTGCATGCTCGCAATCAACACGTAAGTCATTCCTCCAACCCAAAACAGCGGCATCGGTGTGTACACCACCTCACCAGCTTGGCGATCAAGGAACTGCAACAAGTTGTAGGGGTGACCGATCACCCCCGCATGCGAATGAACCACACCCTTCGGATTACCTGTGCTGCCAGAGCTGTACATGACGATCATGGGGTCGTCAGGCGCCACAGCGGTTTCGGCGGCGAGTAGCTCCGCGTCGGCCGTCTCTGTGGCCGACGCGACTAGATCGTCTACACGTCCCGCCCACGACGGGATGTGATCTCCCCTCATCCACACACTGCGCAGCGCCGGGTGACTGTCGACAGCAATTTCGCCGGCAGTCGCCTTGTCGAGTCCTTCCACGATCGATTCGAGGCGTTCGACATAGTTGTTGCCAAGATGGGAGTCGACGGTCAGCAGTACCTCAACATCACTGTGCTCAAGCACCCAATTCAATTCGCGGGGCTTGTAATAGGTGTTGAGCAATACCACCACGGCGCCGATTCGCGTCGCCGCGAGCCAAGCAACGATCCAGTCACCGCCGTTGGGTGCCAGTAGTCCGACATGGGTGCCGGCCCGCACACCCGAGGCCAGCAACGCTTTGGCGAACTCTGTTGACTGCGTGTGGGTCTGCTCGAAGGTCAGCGCGTCCTGCTCGATCACGCAAAGATTGCGGTCACCCCAGGCGTCAGCCACCTGATTGATAAACTCGCTCGCGGTCAGGCGATAGCCCGGTTCCTGGAAGTGGTGTTCGCAGAGGGTCACGGTTAGCAGAGGGTCACGGTTAGCAGAGGGTCACGGTTAGCAGAGGGTCACGGTTAGCAGAGGGTCAGGGCGTGAACATCTTGTAGCGAACCGGTAGGTGCTTGGGTCCGACCACGAAGCTCGATGCCACGTAGTCCGCCGGACCCGCATGCTCCATTGATTCGATTCGCGACGCCATCTGCGCCAGCAACGCCTTGATGCTGGCCCGGGCCAGATGGGCACCCAGGCAATAGTGCTCCGCCCAACCGAAGCCGAGATGCCGGTTGGGACTACGACCGATGTCGAAGCGGTGCGGGTCTTCGAAGACGGTCTCGTCGCGGCTACCTGAAGCGTAAAACAGCGCAAGGATCTGGCCCTTTTTGATGTCGTGCCCGTCGTAAACAAGATCGCGGGTTGCGGTTCGTTTCATGTAGTTGACGGGTGCTGTGTAGCGGACCACCTCTTCGACAGCGGTCTTGAGCAAGCTCGGGTCTTCACGCAGGCGTTTCAACTCACCGGGATTGTCGAGGAATGCTTGGAACGCTCCGGTCAGTGAATGGCGGGTGGTGTCGTGCCCGGCGTTGAAGATGATCAAGTAGTAGCCGAGCGTTTCGATGTCTCCCAAAGGTTCGCCGTTTTCGAAGGTGGCGTTGGCCAGCATGCTGGCGAGATCGTCGCGGGGGTTGGCACGGCGATCTTGAATGATGTTGTTGAACATGTTGAAGAAGTCCATCATCAAGTCAAAGCTGGCTTCGTGACGATCATCGCCCTGGCGTCGAAGCTCAGGGTCATCGCTGGCGAGTAGCTGGCTGGTCAGCTCCAGCAACTGCTCTTCTTGATGCGGTTCGATCCCTAGAATTGTCGCCAAGACTCGCAGAGGGTGCTTCTGGGCGATGCTTTCAACGAAGTCGGCTTCGCCTTCGGGGCCGAGGCTGTCGATGACGATGCGGGCGCTGGTCTCCACGATCTCGTCGAGCCGTTCGATACCTCGAGGCGTGAAGTAACCGCTGGCCACCTTGCGAAATATGCGATGGTCAGGCGGGTCCATTTCGATGATCGTCTTCATCTGGACCGGATAGCCTTTGGCCCGTCGCTCCACTTGTTCGCTAGTCAACACCACGATGCCGTTGCTGTTGCCGAAGTCCTCGGGGCGACTTGAGATCTCAGTAATGTCGGCGTGTCTGGTCACAGCCCAGAACGGCTCACGATCTTCAGTCTCGAAATACTGCAATGGCTCTTTGCGAAGCTGCTCCCATTGCGCGTGGGGTTGGCCCGACTCGCCGTAACGAACCGGAGAGATGAGATCAAGTCCGTCTATGTCCATGGCCGAAACGATAGATCAGCTATAGCTCTGTTCGCATATTCCCCGAGCGGCAATTCCTCGGTTCTTTGGCAGTCGAGTTTGCCCTGCGATTGGCCCAGTGGTTGATGGTTGCATCTATCGTCGTTAGGTGGCTGTATGTGAGTGGGGCTCAACCTTGGGGTCAAGGACGATTCGGTTCGGGACGTGACGGGGGTTCTGACTACGATTTGTGCTCGACGCGATGCTCGGCTTCAGCGGTCGCGCCGCTGGCGACTTGGACTCGCTATGAGCCGGTCATTGTTGCTGATGATGGTCGCGATGTCGGCGTTGACGATTGGGTGCGCGAGCAGACCCCAGACCAATGTTGGAGATGACGCAGACAGCGCTGGTATCGAAGAACCTGCGGATCTGGATATAGCCGTGCGGTCGATCATCGATCGAGTCGGTTTGCCTGCGGCGGCACTGGTTGTTGACAATGCTTCGGGGATCATTGTTGGCTCGGTGGTCGTGGGCGACACAGAATCAGCGCCCCTCGGAGGAGGCGTCAGACCAGCGGGTTCGGTGATGAAGGTGCTGGTTCTGGCCGCGGCAGTCGAGTCGGGAACGAATCCCGACGACATCTTGAGAGTACCGCTGTGTATCGAACTGCCGGACCGCTCGGCGTGCGGCCCGGTACCAGGCGATTACACCGTCGCTGAGGCGATAACGGCATCGATCAATCCCGCGTTCGTACTACTGTGGGACCGGATCCCCCCGGGCATGGTGGTAGAGCAGGGTTCACGGTTCGGGATGTTGTTGGAGGAGACGCCTGAGGCAGCGCTGGGGATCCACCCGGTGTCGATGGAGTCGGTCGCGGCGATGTTCGTTGCGTTCGCCACAGACGGCGAAACCCGGGCGATCACGGATCAAGACGGCTCAGTCGTCGTCAAGGCGAGCGGCAGGTTCGTGTCCGAGGCTAACGCGAAGGCACTCCGGTCTATGCTGCGCTCGGTGGTGACAAATGGCACCGGCAAGGCAGCGGACGGCGACGACGCTCCATTCGGAAAGACCGGAACGGCGCTCGGCCCGACCGACGGCTGGTTCGTCGGCAGCACCGCAACCCACACGGTAGTTGCATGGGCTGGATCACCCGACGGCGAGTTGCCGGTCGCCCCGCCGTATTATCCAGGGGTTGTGTCCGGCGGCGGATGGCCTGCGCAGATCTTTAGAGCGGTGGCCGACGGGCTTGCGGGTTCACCATGAGCGGGACTGACCGCCCCGTGTCCGAGCGGTTGCCGCTTCCGCCGGTCGCCTCGCTCGGGCTGGGACTGGTGGTCATCGGCGGGGCAGTCGTGTTCGATCCGTGGGGTTACAACGGTTATCTAGCCAGCAAGGTGCTGGTCGCCGGTCTGGGTCTGTTGCTGCTGGTTGCGTCGCTGTCCAAAAGATCGGGTCTGGTCGTCCCAGCCGGGATTGGTCTGGCTGTCGTCTCTGTGATGGTTGCCCTGCTGGTGGTCGCAAGCGCTATGAGCGTCTCGGTTTGGCGTTCGGTGCTCGGTGCTCCACTCAGGCAGGAAGGTTTGCTCGCTTGGCTGGGTTTCGTGGTGGCTTTCGTTGTGGGGTTGTCGCTGCGGCGCCGCTATGGCGATGCCGTCTCGGATTCGCTTGTGAAGTTGGCGGTTCTGGCTGTGATCGCGGTGACGGCAGTTGGAGCGTTCGAGTTGGTGGGGCTGGAGATCGATCCCGAATTGACTGAGTTCCGGGGACGGACCCGTGCGACTCTGGGCAATCCGGCTGTGCTTGCAGGCTTCTTGATCCTTGTTGGCCCTGTTGCAACTGTTGCGATTGCACGGCGGGACTGGTGGCGCTGGGCCGGTTGGTTGGCAGTCTGCGGTGCCGTGGTCAACATCGCGGGTGCTGAAACACGTTCGGTTTGGCTGGTTGGTGTCGCATTGGGGGTTGGGGTGGGACTCCTTGGCTTGAGCGGCCGTCGGCGCGCATTGCTGGTAGCGGTGTTGCTGCTCGCCCTGCTCGCAACGCTGTTCACGGGCCGGTGGCAGCAGGTCGGTGGTGATTTCGGTGAGCGGGTGTCGATCTGGGAGGTGGCGGTGTCGGTGGTCCTCGACAACCCGCTGTTCGGCGTCGGGCCGGAGATGTTCATCGTCGCGTTTGAAGAGAATGTCAGCGACAACACCTCCAGTGAGATCGGCGGTGGTGCCGCGTTGGACCGAGCCCACAACGGTGTGTTGGATTTCGCGGTGTCGTACGGTGCGGTTGCTGCTGGGCTGTATCTGTTGGCGTTGGTGTTCGTGGGCTGGTTGGTGGTCAGGGCGGTCTCGGGCGGTGACCGGTTCCGACTGGCACTGGGTTTCGGCGTTGCCGCCTATCTGCTGGCACAGCAGTCTTTGTTCCCGCATCCCACTTCAGACATCGTGTGCTGGTTGTTGGTGGGGATCCTCGCGGCGGATTCGAGCATCGCGGTGCGCCGACTTCCACGGCTGGTGGATGTGGTCGCACTGGCGGTTGTGGTCGCGTTGATATTCAATGCCGGTTCTGTGGTGCGCAACGACCGTCTCTACCGCACGGCTTTGGAGTCGCCGTCGTTCGCGGGGGCGTATCAGCACCTTGAGCGGGCTGCGTCGCACCGCTCGGGAGACGACTTGAGTTATATATTGATGGGGGTGCTGTTGGCAGACACCCCCGACGTCTCGACAGTGGTCCGCGGGATCGAGCAGCTCGCCGAAGGAACGGAGCGGAATCCCGGAAACGGGCAGGTGACCCGTGCCTTTGCCGATGGCCTGTTGCAGGCCCACAGACTCACGGGGGATCGGTCGTTCGCAGCGGAGTCGGTGCACAGCCTCTCCGAACTCATCGAGACTCAGCCCTCCAACGGTGACTCCTATCTGAGGCGCGGGGCCGGGTGGTACTACCTCGGTGACATGGCAGCGGCGAGATCCGATTGGGAACGCGCCGCGTTCTTGTTGCCTGACCGCCCCGAGCCATCGGAGTACCTGCAGGTCCTTGCTGACGAGCAATGAGTCCCTAGTCTTGGCTTACGCGGGCCGCGAAGAACTCCGAGATGGCAACATTTGCAACTATCGAAGCCGGCAGTTACAGTTCGCCGTTGGCAAACGCTGGGTCGCGTCGACCAGAACGAAGCACCAGGAGGTCTGAGTATGTATGGAAGCGGTTCTGGTGCGGTTGACCCGGGCGGTGTCGAGTTCAACCTCCAAGAGTGGTTCGCTGAAAGGCAGCGCACTCTGGGTGTGTTGGCGATTGTGGTTCTGCTCGCGACGTTGCTGGTGGCTTCCGCCACGGCTGAAGCGGACGAGCCTGAAGGCGACACCTATCACGGCACGGTCGTTGCCCAAGACGGTGGAGCACCGTTGAGCGGAATACGGGTCAGCATCTTCTGTTCATCCGCCTGCGACGAGTACCCCGCCGCGGACCTCGAAACTGACCCGGATCGGCCGTGGCCTGCCCCGAGCCTGAACTTCTATTACTTCAATCCGGAAGTAGCGCCGCCTGCTGGAGGCGACGCCCAGAGTCCGACAATCCCCGCTTCGCTTATCGGTGAGGCGACGACCGATTCGTCAGGGGATTGGACACTGACGGTTCCCGACGGTGCGGCGGACGTGTTCTACTTCTGGGATCCCGCGGGTACCTACGGGATGCACCTTCACAAGCGGTGGTGGTCGGACGCGTCCGAGGGTGGAGAGTTGGCGTTGAGTCAAGGCGGTCGGTTGTCGGGAACGATCACCGGCGATTCGGGAGTGCCTCCGGGAGCCGGATTCACCCTGGCTGCCAGTGGCTACATCCCGATTGTGTTGAGACTGGACGTTGGGACCGACGGAAGCTACGCGACTCCGGTATTGCCGGACGGGACCTATTACATCGGTTACCCCTTGGACCTTCCAGAGCCCTACGTTTCGGGGGTGGACTACAGCCTGGGAACAGTCACCCGCGGCGAAGACACCGAATCGAACCATCATCTGTACGAATATGTGAGCCTTTCGGGCCGCGTGACCGACGGTTCAGGGAACGGTCTCGAGGGGATCCGAGTAGAGTCCCGATCGTTCATTCAGAACCCTTCTGTTGTGGGCCGTTCCCTGCCGAGCTTTCGAGCCAGAGTCATATCCGCCTCGGGCGTAGGGAGATTCACGGACTTCGATCTGCTCACTGACAGCGACGGTAACTACACCGTGGATACTGCGATTCCGGGTGACGTGTTCTCAGTCCGGTTCAGTTCACCCAGCGGGGAATACGCCACCCAATACTTCGACGACAAGACATCGGCGGACTACAACGACGGCCGCTCAGACTATGTAGCTATTCCGATGCAGGGCGACGTGTCAGGGATCGACGCGCAACTCCGACCTGGCAGCACTGTCTCGGGTACCGTCATACAAGTCTCGGAGGAAAACGGCGCTCGCACCCCGAGACCTAACACCTTGGTCTTTCTGTGCGTAGACTTTCGCTGCGAATATTCGAGATCGAATTCTGCGGGTTTCTTCAAGTTCAGCGGACTCAACGCCGCGACCTATTCGCTGGGCGCCTACGGATCGGGCTCACCGGAAACGACAGTTGAGTTGGCTGAGGGAACCGAGCGTTACTTCGTTGTGGTTCTGGACGGAGACAACTCTGAGATCAATGAACCCCAAAACGATGCATCTGACACGTTCGAAGACATAGCTGACGGCGAGCATCATGAGCAGGCGGTTGCCTGGATGATCCGCCACGGGATCACAACGGGCTGCAACCGGGAGCCAGCTTTGTTCTGCCCCGATTCTGATCTGACGCGTGCCCAGTTCGTGACGTTCTTGTGGAGGGCGTCGGGCAAACCCGAAGCATCCAAAGCAGGGTCGGAAGTGTTCGGCGACGTAGCGGCTGGCCATTTTGCGGATCAAGCCATTGGTTGGGCCAAAGAAGCAGATGTCACCACCGGTTGCGCGCAAGCTACAGAAACGACCGAAGCCAGGTTTTGTATAGACTCGCCGGTTACGCGCGGACAGATAGCCACGTTCCTGCATCGTTTCGTGGAAGAACCCGAATCCACTTTTGACCACGGATTCACTGATGTCGACCAGGGACGCTATTTCAGTGAAGCCGTCGCCTGGACCGCTGAGCACATGTTTGTCGATGGATGCAGCAACACCAGGTTCTGTCCAGACGAAAATGCTGACCGGGCGACTGCGGCAGTGTTCATTCATGGTGTAGCCACGAATCCCGATAGCTGGGCAAGCCGAACCAGCGACTTTCAATACGGTTGATAGTCGAGGGCCGGCATCGCCGAGCGGCCGGTTGAGCCCGAGCAAATTCGCCCGGTTACGCTAGCTGATCTGTGACTTCCTACGGTGAGAGCAGCGCGCCACTCGATGACCTCTTTCTCCCCGATCCATCACCCGCGGAAGTGCGCTACACGGTTGTGTCTGTCGACGATCATGTCGTCGAACCACCTCATCTCTTTGCGACCTATATGCAGCCGCGCCTGCGTGATCTCGGGCCTCAACTGATCGAAACCGACCAGGGCCATCAAGTTTGGGAGTTCGACGGTGAGCGTTACGTGCAGATGGGCATGAATGCGGTGGCCGGTCGGCGACCCGAGACGGTGAAGATCGAGCCTTTCCGCTTTGAGCAGATGCGTCCGGGTTGTTACGACATAGAGGCTCGTGTGCGCGACATGGATCTCGGCGGGATCTGGGCGATGCTCAACTTTCCCAGCCAGATCACCGGTTTCTGCGGCTCGGTGTTTGCCGGAGCGAAAGACGGTGACGTCGGTATCGATGCCGTAAGGGCCTGGAACGACTGGCTTTTCACCGAATGGTATGAGCCATATCCGCAGCGGGTCATTCCCGGTGGGATCACCTACCTCGGTTCGTCGGAGGGCGCGGTGGCGGAGATTCACCGCAACGCGGCTCGTGGATTCGTGTCGGTGACCATGCCCGAGCGCCCTCATGCCATCGGCGTTCCAAGTCTTTGGGAACGGGATTTCTGGGATCCGATCATTCAGGCCTGCGTCGACACAGACACGGTGATTTCTTTGCATGTCGGCAGTTCCGGCATGTACCCGATGCCTGCGGGGTCTCCTGGATTGCAACTCGGGGCCACGATGTTCGGTCAGCTTTCGTTGGGGTCGTGCGCTGAATGGCTCTGGTCGGAGTACCCGCTGCGTCAACCACGTTTGAAGATCGCCATGAGCGAAGGCGGTATCGGTTGGGTGCCGATGCTGATCGACCGGCTCGACAACCTCGTCGACCGATCCGGCTATGGCAAAGGCTGGGCTGAGCGCCCCGCCGACGTGCTGCGGCGCAACTTCTGGTTCTGCACGATCGACGACCCCTCGACGATCCGCTGCCGCGACGTGATCGGCGTCGAGAACATATGCCTCGAAACCGACTATCCCCACGGTGACTCGACCTGGCCCGACACCCAGCAGGTGATTGCAGACCTGTGGGGTGACCTGCCCGCGGCCGAACTACGCATGATGTGCAGCCAGAACGCCGCAGCTCTCTACCGTCACCCACTCCCCACCCCAGTGCTCCCGCTCAACGAAGACATCGAAGACTAGAACTGCAGCTACCGGAGACGCTCAGCCGTTGGGGAGCAGGACCGTGCGGGCCTCGGTACCGGTCTTGATGGCGTCGAAAGCGCCTTGGAGTCCGTCGAGGCCGGCGGTGTTGCTGATCAGTTGATCGAGTTTGAGCTGCCCTTTCAGGTAAAGGTTGGCCAGCATCGGGAAGTCCTTGCGGGGCCGAGCACCGCCAGCCCTGATACCGAGCAGGTTCTTGTTCTGGTGTAGAGCCTGGAACGGGTAGGTGACTTCGGCAGTGAGATCGGGCACTCCCACGGCGCAGATGTTGCCGCCGGGGCGGGTCATCTGGAGACAGTCGGTGAGGAGTTTGGTGGAGCCGACCACTTCGAATGTGTGGTCAACGCCTCCGCCTGTCATCTTCTTGACCTCGTTGATCACGTCAACGCCCTCGTCGGCCAAAATGAAGTCGGTCGCACCGAAGTCGATGGCGAAGGCTTCCTTCTCCGGCACTCGGTCGACGGCAATGATCTGGCTGGCACCACAAAGTTTGGCGGCCTGGATGACATTGAGACCGACACCGCCAGCACCGATAACCACACAGGTATCGCCGAGTTGTAGCCGGGCCCGGTTGAAAACCGCGCCGGTGCCGGTGATGACACCACAGCCGATCAGCGCCGCGGCGGTGAGAGGCATCTCCTTGGGGATTGGGATGCACTGGTTCTCGCCGACGATTGTTTCCTGGACAAAGGCCCCGATCCCAGCGAAGTTGTAGAGCGGCTGGTCGCCTTCACGGTAGGGCTGGGTGAGGTTGCCCATAGACACGCTGCAGTTACCCGGGTTGCCTCCCTCACAATCACCGCAGTGTCCGCAATTGCTGAAGGTCGACAAGATGACGTGGTCGCCAACCTCGCAGTAGGTGACCGCGGCTCCCGTCTCCACAACGACACCAGCGGCTTCGTGCCCGGGGACTAGGGGTGTGGGCATGTAGTACTTGCCGTGCACACAACTCAGATCGGATCCGCACACACCAGCGGCTTTGATTTCGACACGCACCTGGCGGGGTGCCAGATCGGTGTGGGCGAGTTCCAGATCGGCCGACAGGCGAACGGAGTCTTCGGTAGTTCCTTCGAGAATTAGTCCTTGCATACCGTCAGTGTCGCGCACCCTGCCCACCAATGAAGAATGCGGCGGTTACGTTGCCGTGCCGCGTTTTTTTGGGAGGCGCATGTGTCCGCTAGACATTCGGGATGGATAACGACATGAAGGCTTCTTGGGAGCGACTTTGCGACACCCTTAAAGAATCGGCGGACTACATATTTGATCCTGCGCTCGGGGTTGACTCCTGGTTCGAGGTGGGCGAGGATGAGGCGCTCCTGTTCGAGGTGACCCCACCGAAGTGCTTGTACTGGAACATTCAGGTGGGCGACACTTGGTTCCAGAGCCTTGACTACGTGAACCTGCCCACGACGCTCAACGATTCGCAGGCCCACATCGACCCCGACGGGGTGTTGCGGGTGGTGATCTCGCACCGTGATCCCGGAATTGACAACTGGATCGCTCTAGGCGGCTGCCCCCAAGGGGCTGTCACCTACCGTTGGAACAACGCCGACACCGTGCCAGTTCCCAGTCTGTGCCTTATGTCGGTGTCCGAACTGGCGGACCAGCTCCATCCCGACACTCCACGCGTGAGTCCCCAAGCCCGCCGTCAGCGCCAAACCGAGCGTCGCCGCCACGCCCTGGACCGCTTCACCAGATAACCGTCTTTGGTCCCACCCATAGCCCGAACGGACCTGCTAATCTTCCTGGTTTGTGCGCCTGAGACTGTTGCGTGAGTCAGCATCGAGGGAGAATCGCGTAGCGCTCGTTCCCGACGGCGTGGACGTGTTGGTACAGCGGGGATGCGATGTATTCGTTGAGCGGAGCGCTGGTTTGGGCACGGGCTTTGACGATGACGCCTATCGGCGTGCCGGTGCGACCATCGTCGATCAGTTTGCTTCAAACGCAGGCGTCGCCGATGTGGTCGTCTCGGTGCGGGACGCTCCGATGGGTTCCTCCTCTCTCAACCCGGCCGCGGTACCCGTGACGGTGTTCGTGGGCGTCTTCGACCCGCTGTGGGCGCCCCACAGAGCACAGCGCCATGCAGCGAACCGTGTCTCGGCATTCTCTTTGGACCTGGTACCGCGCGTCACCCGTGCCCAGACAATGGACGTGCTGTCATCGATGGCGACGATCGCCGGGTACGAGGCTGTGCTGCTTGCCGCGAGTCATCTGCCCCAGATGTTCCCGTTGATGATGACTGCTGCGGGTACGCTGGCTCCGGCCCGAGTGTTGGTGCTGGGCGCAGGCGTGGCCGGTTTGCAGGCCATCGGCACCGCGAGGCGACTCGGTGGTGTGGTGGATGCCTACGACGTGCGCCCCGAGGCGGTCGAGCAGATTCGTTCGATAGGCGCCCGTGCGTTGGATCTCGAGGTTTCACCGGAGGCTGTGGGATCTAATGCCGTCACGAGTATCAACGGCTACGCGGTTGCCCAGAGTGACGATGTCGCGCAAATCCAGCGGGAGATGCTGACGCCTCATGTGGCCGGCGCTGATGTTGTGATTACTGCTGCATCCGTGCCAGGTCGATCATCCCCGCTGCTCGTAACCGCGGAGATGGTCGACGGCATGGACGCCGGGTCGGTGCTGGTTGACTTGGCGGCCGAGCGCGGCGGCAATTGCGAGGTAACCGAAGCCGACGAGAAGGTGGAGCGCAACGGTGTCACCGTTCTCGGCCCGACCGATCTGGCTTCGAAGTGTGCCCGCCACGCCAGCCAGATGTTCTCTCGCAATCTGGTGGCGTTTCTGGAGTATCTCGCTCCCGACGGTGAGGTGGAGATACGCAGTGACGACGAGATTCTCTCGGCCATGCTGGTCACCCACGATGGTGCGGTCGTCCATCCAGATGTCCTAGCTGTGCTCGGGGAGGGCTGAGAACGTGGAACTGTTGATTGCCGTCACCCTGTTGGTGCTGGCCGTGTTTCTCGGGGTGGAGTTGATCACCAAGGTGCCCCCGACATTGCACACCCCCCTGATGTCGGGTTCCAACGCCATCTCGGGCATCACGATTGTGGGGGCATTGTTGGCGGCCGGTGCAGACCATTCGACCTTCACCGCGGTCCTGGGATTTGTTGCGGTCACCATGGCGATGATCAACGTGGTGGGAGGCTTTCTGGTGACCCATCGAATGCTGCACATGTTCGGTCCAAAGCGGCGTCGTGCTGCGCTGGATCAGTCAGATACCGACGGAGACGGTTCGTGATGGACGATTGGGCCGCGCTTGGTTACCTCGCGGCGGCAATACTGTTCATCTTTGGTCTGAAACGGCTCAGTCGGCCCCGCACCGCGGTGCGAGGCAACCAGTACGGAGCAGCGGGAATGCTCGTCGCCGTGTTGGTCACGCTCACCGACAACTCCATCATCGGCTTCGGGTGGATCATCGGAGGGGTGGTTCTGGGAGCGGCTGTGGGAGCGCTGCTGGCCGTACGCGTGCAGATGACGGCTATGCCCGAACTAGTTGCTCTGTTCAACGGCTTCGGCGGGGGTGCGTCGGTGCTCGTTGCGGCTGCGTCTTACACCCAGGCTGTTGATTTGGCCACCGATACCTCCCGACTGTCGTCGTCAGCGGCGCTGGCGTCGCTGATCGGGGCGGTGACGTTCACCGGGAGTCTCGTCGCCTTTACAAAGCTCCGCGAAGCGCTGCGTTGGTCGGGGTTCAAGGGCATCACGGTGCTCAGCGCCCTTGGAGCGGTAGCAGCGGTGGTTTTCGGTGTGCTGATGGTCCTCGACGCGGAAAATGCTCTGTGGTTGTGGCTGCTGGTTGGGGTTGGGGCGGTTCTCGGACTGTTGGTGGTAGTGCCGATCGGCGGAGCTGACATGCCAGTGGTGATCGCGTTGTTGAATTCGCTGTCGGGCATGGCTGCGGTGGCGGCTGGTTTCGTGCTCGACAACTCGCTGTTGATCATTGCCGGCTCGCTGGTGGGAGCGAGCGGCTTGATCCTCACCCAGATCATGTGCGTGGCTATGAACCGCACACTGCTGGCGGTGATGTTCAGTCCTGCGCCGTCGGGAGTCAGCGGAGATGATGTCGACGATGTCTATGCAGGTAAGGTCCGCTCCACCTCCGCTGATGATGTGGCCATGCTGCTCGAGTCGGCTGAACGCGTGGCGATCGTCCCCGGTTACGGGCTTGCAGTGGCCCAAGCCCAGCATGCGGTGAGGGATCTCACCCGGCGCTTGCAGGACCGCGGCGTGGAGGTGGTGTTCGGCATCCATCCGGTTGCGGGGCGGATGCCTGGACACATGAACGTGTTACTTGCCGAAGCCGAAATCAGTTACGAACGCCTCGTTGAGATGGACGACATCAACCCGACCTTCGAGCAGACCGACGTGACCATCGTCATCGGCGCCAACGATGTCGTGAACCCGGTGGCTCGCACGGACCCGTCGAGTCCAATAGCAGGAATGCCGATTCTCGATGTGGACAAGAGCGACGTCGTGGTGGTGATAAAACGCAGCCTCAGCCCGGGCTTCGCGGGGATCGCCAATCCTCTCTTCGCCGCCGACAACGCTCTGATGCTCTACGGAGACGGCCGTGAAGCCGTAGTCGAAATCACCAAATCCCTCCAGGCGCTCTGATTGCGATGTTGATCCGGTCGGCCGATAGACCAGTCCAGTCGGCCTGCCCTCAGTCGACTGGGATCGTTTGGACCAGTTCATGGGATGGATGGGCTCGCTCAATTCGCTGGTCCGCGGTGATGAGCGGGCAGCCGAGGCTTTCGGCTAAGGCCAGGTACAGGGCGTCGTAGAAGGTCAGACTGTGTCGCAACTCCCAGGCCCGGCCGGCGAGCAGGCCGTGGTGCGGCAAGCGGCGGTGGACCATCCGCTCAGCCTGTAACCGCGCAGCCCCCGCAACGCGGGAGTCGAGGGTGCCTCGCAGCACCAATCCCCGCAGGGCGTGCCCGGTTTCGGCGTCGACCAGGAACGGAGCGACGCGCCGACGACCCTGTAGCCGTTGGCGTGCTTGGTTTCCAACTGAGGCAGAGTCGGTGACGGCGGCGACGAGCGTGGAAGCATCCACGACCACAGTTCCAGAGTTCATCTGCGACCTTCGTCGATGTCGTCGAGTAGAGCTTCGATGTCGAGTCTGACTCCCTGGGCCTCGACGAATCGCTCAAGGTCGGCGAAGATCTCGTCGTCATCGGGTTGTCGCGCCATGCGTTCGATCGCCTTCTTCATGTACGCCTGGATGGATTGGCCGGCGGCTCGCGCCCGTCTGCGGATGATCTCATAGGCGTCCTCGGAAATGTCTCGAATCTGAATCGTAGCCATGCATGCATAATAGCGCTACAGCGCTACTTTGCAAGCGCTGGAAAGGTGGCGGATCAGAACCATCTTGACCTCCAGTCGTTGCGCGAAAGCGTGGACCGACTTGACAACCACGTCTTCAATCAGTTCACTCCGCAGGTCGGTTCCGTTGACAGTATCGCTGGTGAGTTGCGCAAGACGCTGAGTTCACCCGCCCATCATTGGTACACGGGGTCCATTTGCGCGTAGTGGTCCCGAGGTTGAAAGACCCGGATGTAGTCGACCTTCAACTTGACGTGAATGCGGTTGCTGCTGTCCATATACCCCCAGGAGTTCAGGTAGAACGCGAGAGGGAAGTGTGAGACGCCGACCTGTTCAAGAACCGAACCGGGATCGTCCTCATCCAGGAACTCGAAGAATTGATCGCGTTCGGCTCTGGTGTAGGTGTTACGCGCGTTGCTGGGGCTGAACCACTGCACTTTGATCTTGTCCTTGGGCAGCACCGTCAAGTCGTCGTGCACCCCTTCGACTCGGTAGAAGGTCCGGTAACCGCTCGGCGTCCATTCAAGCCCAATTACAATGGTCACTTCATCATCAGACTGGCATCCCAACCCAGAGATGGACACAATCCCCGCAGGGGTACTCTGCGGACACAGCCTGATGTGCTTGTTCGACGCTCGGGGCCTGAGGCTCGCCGGATCGATGAAGGGATTGTAGTTCACATACTGGTGCATGGAGATGGATCGGTATTGAGCGCTGTATTCGAAGAAGTCGATCTCTATCTCCTGGTACTTCAGGAGGTTCTCGTAGTCGTCGATCGTGATGCCGTATCTGTTGTGAGCGAATCTTGACTCCCTGAACCACGATCCGATAACGAGCGGCAGGACAGCCAGTCGCGAGACCTTGTGAAGGTTGACTGTGAATTTGACCTCCGTGTAGCCATACCTGTAAGCGATGTCGTAGTGGGTGGAGAGAAACGCCCTGCAGCCGGAGGCTATTGCTACGTACCAATAGCCGTCCTCGATCGCTGAGCACCTCACGTCGTCGCTGTCGGCCGGAATCTGATCGCATGGGTACTCGATAAAGGTCCAGACATCTGTGTCCAGTGCAGCCGTGGGGTCGGGGCACGCCCCGTACCGGGCCCTGACGTCGTCCTCGTCATAGTCGAACTCCTCGGCGAAGACCAGCTCGTAGTTCTCCGCCGGCTGCACCAAGTCGGGCAGACCACCGATCATCTCGCTGGAGGCGGCCGGCACTCCGGCCGGAAGAATCTCCTGGCGGAAGAAGCAGGTGAACCTGTCGGCATCCATGTCGGGAAAGTCGTCGCAGCCCGAAACCCGTGGCGTCGGTTTGACCAGCACATCTCGATATACCTTCAACCCCGACTCTGGGTCCTCTGCTGACAGTTCGATCCGAGACACCGGATAGTCGCGCAAACCGTGACGGAGCCGGAAACTCTGCTGATCGATGTCCTGCCAGCCATGGAGGTACCCGTTGTTCTTCATCCCGAATCGCACCGGCAGACAGTCAGTGCTCGTCTTGCACAGCGTGTACTCGCCATGATCGGGATCATCTTCGACCCGGTACACCAAGTCTCCCGAGTCGCCGTCTCTGGCGCGCATGGTCACACGACTGAAGAATGTCCGGTCGTCGGGCGCGGGAGAATGGTCGGGATTGAGCGCCGGGGTCCTCGTCATCAGCTCCATGCGGGGCGGCAGGACATGCTCCCACGCCGAGAAGCCCAGCTTCGGCTCGCCCGCAGACTGCCGAGCCACGACGGACCCGCCGACCGCATATCCCTGCGCGGAGGGCACCGTGGTGCCCTGCGCGGAGGTGCTCGGGGCGTTCGCGGCCGGCAATGCCGCTGCCGCCAGCATCGAGACCGCTACCGCGCAGCATGCGAGGCCGCGCCGGGCTGCGGTGCGACTGCGGGTCATGGTGCGTCTCCGGTGCTCTGCGGCGTCCCGTCGAAGCTCCCGAGCAGGTCTGCCATCCGGTGCAGGAACACCACAGCATGCGTTCTGGTTGCCGGGGCTTCGGGACAGAAGCGCTCGGCATCGCATCCCGTGGTGATTCCGTGACGGAGCGCCCAGCCCACCGCAGGCGCGAAGTAGCTGTCGAGCGGCACATCGACGAAGGTGCTGGAAGCATCAGCGCCGTCGCCGCCTGAGTAGCGGTACAGGAAGACCACGAGATGCGCACGAGTCGCAGTCGCGGACGGGCAGAAGCGCTGCTCGGACTCGTCGCCCGGACCCCGAGAACACCCTAAGGTGATCTTCTCTTGAGCCGCCCAGCCGATGGCCGCGTCGGCGTAGGATCCTTCTGTCACATCGCTGAAGATCTCCGTGCCGAGCCGGCTCGGCACGGGCTCGCCCGCAGCCCGCCACAGCAG
The DNA here is from genome assembly GCA_965198315.1 of Candidatus Aldehydirespiratoraceae bacterium. GTDB lineage: Bacteria > Actinomycetota > Acidimicrobiia > Acidimicrobiales > Aldehydirespiratoraceae > VXYK01. The sequence goes on from OZ240616.1 coordinate 1,337,188, forward strand.
GGTCACGAACTGGCGACGGCTCACCGGATTCGCCGGGCAGAAGAGGTCGTCTCGGCAGCCTCGGGTGACCCCTCGATCGAGCGCCCACGCCAGCGCCGGCCGATACCACGCATCCGCGTCAACGTCGCTGAACACTGCCGTGACGTCCGGCAACTCGTCGGACCGCTCCTCTAAAGGCTCACCATTGCTTGGACCGCCTTCGTTTGGACCGCCTTCGTTTGGACCGCCTTCGTTTGGACCGCCTTCGTTTGGACCGCCTTCGTTTGGACCGCCTTCGTTTGGACCGCCTTCGTTTGGACCGCCTTCGTTTGGACCGCCTTCGTTTGGACCGCCTTCGTTTGGACCGCCTTCGTTTGGACCGCCTTCGTTTGGACCGCCTTCGTTTGGACCGCCTTCGTTTGGACCGCCTTCGTTTGGACCGCCTTCGTTTGGACCGCCTTCGTTTGGACCGCCTTCGTTTGGACCGCCTTCGTTTGGACCGCCTTCGTTTGGACCGCCTTCGTTTGGACCGCCTTCGTTTGGACCGCCTTCGTTTGGACCGCCTTCGTTTGGACCGCCTTCGTTTGGACCGCCTTCGTTTGGACCGCCTTCGTTTGGACCGCCTTCGTTTGGACCGCCTTCGTTTGGACCGCCTTCGTTTGGACCGCCTTCGTTTGGACCGCCTTCGTTTGGACCGCCTTCGTTTGGACCGCCTTCGTTTGGACCGCCTTCGTTTGGACCGCCTTCGTTTGGACCGCCTTCGTTTGGACCGCCTTCGTTTGGACCGCCTTCGTTTGGACCGCCTTCGTTTGGACCGCCTTCGTTTGAACCGCCTTCGCTGTCCGTTCGATGCGACGCGTCGGCGAGCGTTGTCAATTGGCTGGTGACGGTGGTGGTGAACGTGTCGTTCAGAGACGCCTCCAGCATGTACACCGCGCCCGGGTCCAGCCCCGACAGACCGAAGCGGGCTACACCAGCGGTCACCGGCTCGGGACCGGCCACCGTCCAAGAACCAGACACCCGATAGCGCAGACGCACCTCGTCGCCGGTCAACGCATCGGACACCTGGACCGACACGGTTGCTTCTGTTCGATCCACCGCAACCACCGACACCTGCTGCAGCGACGCGTCGGCGAGTGTTGTCAATTGGCTGGTGACGGTGGTGGTGAACGCGTCGTTCAGAGACGCCTCCAGCACATACACCGCGCCCGGGTCCAGCCCCGACAGACCGAAGCGGGCTACACCAGCGGTCACCGGCTCGGGACCGGCCACCGTCCAAGAACCAGACACCCGATAGCGCAGACGCACCTCGTCGCCGGTCAACGCATCGGACACCTGGACCGACACGGTTGCTTCTGTTCGATCCACCGCAACCACCGACACCTGCTGCAGCGACGCGTCGGCGAGTGTTGTCAATTGGCTGGTGACGGTGGTGGTGAACGCGTCGTTCAGAGACGCCTCCAGCATGTACACCGCGCCCGGGTCCAGCCCCGACAGACCGAAGCGGGCTACACCAGCGGTCACCGGCTCGGGACCGGCCACCGTCCAAGCGCCCTGGGAGCCAGACACTCGATAGCGCAGACGCACCTCGTCGCCGGTCAACGCATCGGACACCTGGACCGACACGGTTGCTTCTGTTCGATCCACCGCAACCACCGACACCTGCTGCAGCGACGCGTCGGCGAGTGTTGTCAATTGGCTGGTGACGGTGGTGGTGAACGCGTCGTTCAGAGACGCCTCCAGCACATACACCGTGCCCGGGTCCAGCCCCGACAGTCCGAAGCGGGCTACACCAGCGGTCACCGGTTCGGGACCGGCCACCGTCCAAGCGCCCTGGGAGCCAGACACTCGATAGCGCAGACGCACCTCGTCGGCGGTCAACGCATCGGACACCTGGACCGACACGGTTGCTTCTGTTCGATCCACCGCAACCACCGACACCTGCTGCAGCGACGCGTCGGCGAGTGTTGTCAATCGGGCGGTGACGGTGGTGGTGAACTCGGCGTCCAGAGACGCCTCCAGCACATACACCGTGCCCGGGTCCAGCCCCGACAGTCCGAAGCGGGCTACACCAGCGGTCACCGGTTCGGGACCGGCCACCGTCCAAGCGCCCTGGGAGCCAGACACTCGATAGCGCAGATGCGCCCGGTCGGCGGTCAACGCATCGGACACCTGGACCGACACGGTTGCTTCTGTTCGATCCACCGCAACCACCGACACCTGCTGCAGCGACGCGTCGGCGAGTGTTGTCAATTGGCTGGTGACGGTGGTGGTGAACGCGTCGTTCAGAGACGCCTCCAGCACATACACCGCGCCCGGGTCCAGCCCCGACAGACCGAAGCGGGCTACACCAGCGGTCACCGGCTCGGGACCGGCCACCGTCCAAGAACCAGACACCCGATAGCGCAGACGCACCTCGTCGCCGGTCAACGCATCGGACACCTGGACCGACACGGTTGCTTCTGTTCGATCCACCGCAACCACCGACACCTGCTGCAGCGACGCCTCAGCGTCCGACACGATGATCGGCGCCTTGTTGCGGGTGAGACTGGTCAGGCCCGCGTAGCCGCTGGGCGCGAGGGACACATAGAACACCTCGTCGCCCTCGGCGGTCTCATCGTCGACCGGTCGGATCACGACGTTTCTGGACTCGTTCGGTCCCGCATCGCCGTCCCAGTCGAACTTCTCGTAGCCGTAGACCGTATGGATATGTCTCGACCCACCCGAGAACAGCTCGCCGTAGCCGTAGTTGTAGTTGTCCGCGGCCGGAGTCTGCGGATCGGCCAGAAGCAGATCCCTGCTGTAGGTCGGATCGGTGTCGGGCAGCAGCGGATCCTCGGTGATGAGCGCCCGCTTGCGATTGGCGGAACTGTGAAGTATCGCGACGGCGGGCCAAGGCTGTGCCAATGAAGACGCGTTCGACAACGTGCAGGTCAAGTCAGAACCCTCGGTTGCCGCGGCCGGACATTCCAAGCGGAACGAGCCCGACTCGACCGTCACCGAACTGGGCCTGACGGCCCGGGTCACTTCGATGGTGTAGGTCTTGGTGGTTCCGTCCTCGGCGGTGACCTCCACCTGAAGCGTGGTCACGCCGGCATCGAGCGGCAGGGCGTGGCTCCCCTCGCCGCTGAGGACGCTTTGCTTGCCGGTCCCGAGTCCTCCACCCTCCCCTGTGCCGGCCACGGTCACCGCGGCCCGCTTGTGGTTGGCGGTCGGCGTGAGCACCATCTCGGTCACGTCGTATGGCACCGTGACCGCATAGGACGCGACATCGGACAAGAACGCCACACTGGCACCGCCGGACATCTCGAGATCGGCCAGCCGAGCGTCGTTGGTCTTGGTGTCGGTGTTGGCGATGCGGACTGCGCCCGAGTTGTCCAGCAGCGGACCCAGCGCGGTGCGGCCGTCCGGAGCCAGGGAGACGTAGAACAACTCCTCGGCCTCGTAGTCGTCGTCGGCCTCAATCACGATCTGAACATTCCTGGAATCGCCGTCAGCGCCAGCAGCCGGCGCATCGCCCGACCAGTCGAACCGGGAGTAGGCCACCAGCGTGTCTCCCACCCAATCGACCCCACCGTCCATGTCCGCCGACGGCGATTGCGTGCCCGTCCGCACATCGAGGGGTGAGCCGCGAACGAACGCACGATTCGCATCGGTGGACAGATGCACTATCGCCACCACGGGCCAGGGCGCGGCCGCCTCGCCCAGATTGCTCAATGTGCACGAGGCGGTGGTTCCCTCATTGACGCTCGAAGGGCACCTCAGCTCGAATCCACCGAGGTTGACAACGGTCTCTTGGCTCTGGGCTCTCGATGTCACGGCTTGGGACACCCCTAGCAACAGCACGGGTAGCACCAGCCACGCCAACCTCGCGTAGGCCCGGCGGCCACTTCGAGGCCACCTCACCCCCCCCCCCCCCCGTTGGCGAAGGGCGCTAGCCCGGACCGGAATGGGACAGCCCGGCCGTCCAAGCCGCGCTCAGACAGGCGCTCTGCTTTCACGCGTCACCGAACCTGAATCACAAACCAGGGCACCGAAGACGGCGCCGAGACGCGGGCGGACGGCAGCCTCCACACGGTGCCGGATCAACCACACCCGCGATCTCGTCAGGCGCACTGGACGAGTCCTCCCGGCAGACAGCAGCCCGGGCTGGCAGAACCAAGAATGGCCAGCCCGTACGACTACCGAATCTACTCGAAGAGTTGCATCTACTCGAAATATTACGGCCCTTCGCGTAAACGTGGGATTGAGGGTTGCTGGCACCGGTTGGGGTCATTATATCGCGAGGATGCCGCGGGCTTCGAAGTTGGCCGGGTGGGTGAATCGTCTGACAGTCCCAGCGGGGATTCGCCGAGTCGCTCTTCTGGCCGGTGTTGTTATAGAGGGACGGCTTGCAGGCGGACGCCGAGAGCGCTCATTACTTTGAGCACGGTGGCGAATTCCGGGTTTCCGCTCTCTGACATTGACTTGTAGAGGCTCTCGCGGCCCAGCCCAGAGTCGGCAGCGACCTTTGCCATCCCCTTGGACCGTGCAACGTCTCCCAGTGCTGCGGTCACCAGTTGCGGATCATTCTCCGCCAGTGCTGCATCAAGATACGCGATCACGTCTTGTTTCGTTTGTAGGTACTCGGCCGCGTCCCACGGTTCTGTTCCTCTTTTTCCCATAGTTGTTGGTTCCTTGTCTATATAGTGCTTTGTCTCTATCTCTATTGGTAGATCGTTTTGGACTTATAGCTTGCTTGCCAACTTTCGTGCTCGTTCGATGTCGCGGCCTTGGCTGCTCTTTTCGCCACCAACCAGCAGAACTGCCACTGACCCGCCGCGCTGGACAAAATAGACCCGATAACCCGGGCCGGTATTGATGCGTAACTCCGATACTCCACCGCCAACAGGCTTGGTGTCGCCTGGGTTGCCTAGTTCCAGACGCTTGATCCGAATGAGGATCTTGGCCTTTGCTTGTGTGTCTTGGAGCTTTCTCAGCCAGCGCTCGAACACGTCGGTCTGGTGGATTTCGACCATTCTTAGATAGTATCCTATAGGATACGAAAGAATCAATGTTCTTCGGCGAAGAATTTGCAAGCACAAGTCGAACACCAAGGTGTAGTGGCTTGGCTCGTACCTGCGTTGTTGGGCCGGGCCAGCAACGGCAGAATCGAGGGCACAAACAACCTGCTCCAAGTGCTCCGCCGCACCGCCCACGGGTTCACCAACCCCACCAACTTCGAAGCCCGCGGCCTCCTCGTGACATAATGACCCCAACCGGTGCCAGCACCCTTCATCCCACACTTACGCGCAGGCCCCACCTTCTGCACCAACGTCGCCGCCGCCCTCGCGGGAGCCGCCTCCTGGAGCAGAGGACCGGCGTCCCTGTCGCTCAAGCGTCTCCTCCGGCTGGACGTAGGCCGCGCCGTCGAGCTGGGCAGCTACTGGAGGGTGGTGGCCTTCAGGGTCACCCAGTCGCCGCAGACGTACCCCGCGGACCAGCGGCATGTGCGGACAGCAATGGTGTAAGCGGTGCCCGGCTCGAGATGGGAGATGACTGCGTCCGCGAATTCCGAGGTGCCGTTGACATAGGTTCGGCCCCGTTCATCGGTGGGATACCATCGCAACTCGTAACTGCCGCCGGGTGTCGGCTCGTCCCATGCCAGGTGAACCTCGCTGCCGGTCACGTCCACGATTGAGACGGGATACTCCGTCGGTGCCGAAGGCAAGGACCGGGCGGTGATGGTGGTGGTCGTGGCCCAACTGCTGCATGGGTTTGTCGGCTCGCCGCAGGACCTGACCTGAACGGTGTACTCCGTGTCCGGTTCCATGAAACTCACTAGTTCGACGGAGGGTGTCTGCACGTTCCGCCATCCCAGCCAGCGGCTGTCCCCGGTCTGCTGGTACCGCGACTCGTATGAGATCGCGCCAGTCACGTGCTCCCACGAGAACCCGAGCCAGACGTCGCCGCGGTGTGCCACACTGATCGACGGTGCCGCGACCGACGATGCTGCGGGGAACGTGGAGAAAGCAAAACTGGTCCAAGCGCTGCACGCACTGTCGTGGTCCTCCAGCAGGCAGTTGCGCACCTTGAACTCGTAGTTCTTGTTGGGTTCCACGGCGAGCCGCAACGGGATCTCACCCTGGTGTTGCCGGTGCAGACGACCCGAGCTGGTCGTGCCGTCGGTGTATTCGTATTCCGCCCTGTAGCGCCCCCATTGGTTCTTCAACGTCTTCCACATCAGCGTCACCCAGGAGTCGCCTATCTCCCTCAGCGATACACGGTAAGGGGGTGCAACCGTCGGCTCGGATGCCGTTGTGAAGGTGACTTCGGTCCGTTCCCCGTCCTCGCAGGAGAACGTGCGGGAACGGCAGGAGCCCACCCTCACCGAATACGACGTATCGGGTACGACGTAACCTTTCTCGAAGTCTGGCGCCGGTACTTGAAGCCATCCCAGGCCGCGAGACTCGATCACGTAGCTTCCGGCGCCGGGAACCGGATCCCAGGTGAGCAGATACCAGTCGCTTCCGGTTGTTACTGAGATCGGCGCCGGGGGTCGCAGTGTCCCGGCCGCAGCTGTGGATGCCTTCGTCGATATCCAACTCGTGCAACGCCTGACGGAGTACGGATTCGTGCAGGCGCGCATCCTTATCGTGTATTCGGTGTCGGGCTCCAGATCGGTCAGACTGAACCAGACCGTATCGCCGGCTCCGCCCCATACTTCCTCGTGATCGGTTTGCCCTCTTGCGGTGTACTGCACGTCGTATACGACGTTCTCGCTCGTCTCATCCTGGAAGTCGCGATGATCCTCTGCATCCACAATCAGGTGAATCGTGTCGTGCGTGACGTCCCTTACACGGATCGGCCCGAACGATGGCGGCAGAGGAGCCCAGTCGACAACGACACTATCAGTATCTCCTTCCCCGTACTTCGAGCGCGCCGAGACGACTGCAAGATACGTACCGGGCGCTATCGATTCATCAATGATGTGACGACGCGTGTTTGGGGGCAACTGAAACTCTGCGTAGGGTATGTCACGATAGCTGTAGCTTGTACCCGTGTAGAGCTTCAACACATATCCCGTGACCGGAACATCATCGTTGAAATATGGAGGTTCCCACGTTACCGCGGCGCTCCCGTCGTCCATCTGTCCATACGATAAGGATGCTGGTTGGCCCGGCGAAAGACGGCTACAAGGTTGCGCATAATTGTGAACCGGCCAACCCAACTGTTCATACTGATAGCAGGCTAGGACGGGCCTCTTCAGAAACGCATCCAAGTCTGTTGGTGCGATGGCCTCGTTTTCCCAGATGCGACCAAATTCCCGATGTCTGATGTGAGCCAACCCGAGCACAGAGTGACCTAGTTCGTGGACAACCGTCTTGATCCAATTTGGGGCCAGCACCGGCGTGCCTCCAACCGCGGGGCCAGACCGGAGACGCGCATAGCCCGTACCGGGAAAGTCGGCCAGGATAAGAACTTGATTGGTGCCCGCTCGTCTGCGCGCCTCCGCTCCGCAAGGAAATATGCCTTGGAGTCGTAGCGGTCCGAGCTTCAAGCTCTCCCAGGCGCCCGGGTCGGTCAGCACCGACCCCGGTGTGAAGCTGAGCGTCATCCGCCCAGACGACAGACGCCCGAAGAACCCGTCCAATTGATCGTTTAGAGCATTAGTCCATTCCCCCAGATCAGCTGCGGTGTGCTGCACCGCCGATGCACAGACGTACACAGGGATCACCCAATCCCCCTCGATCGGCTCGGGGGCGCCACCGCCTCCGGGGGCCTCCAACACGTCGGAACCCTCATCCTGGTCCAGCTGATCCTCGGGTGGCGCCTCGACAGGCGCAGCATCAGGGTCGCACTCAGGGGAGGCCGGATCGACGGTCACATCAGGCTCGCCTTGGTAACGGTACAAGAACGTCACCAGATGAGCCCGCGTCAGCGGGCTGTCAGGATCAAACGTCGTTGGTGACGTGCCGGTGGTGATCTCACGGTCAGCAGCCCAAGAAACGCTGCCCTGCTGCCAAGGCGCATGCACATCAACAAACGGGTGCGCAGGAGCCGCAGGCTCACCGGCGAGGCGCCACAGGAACGTCACCAGATGCGCCCGCGTCAACTCACCACCGGGATCGAACGTCGTCGGTGACGTGCCGGTAGTGACCTCGTTGTGAGACATCCACGACACGGCCGCGTCCTGGCTCTCATCGGTCACATCAACAAAACTGTGCGCAGGCGCCGAAGGCTGACCCTCCATGTTCCAGACATACACAGCGGCCTCGCCGCGAGACACCGGCGCATCAGGCAAGAAACAGTTCCCGTCGATACCCGCGACATGGTTGTCAACCGACCACTGCACAGGCTCAGTGAAATACCTGCCCTCAGAAACATCACCGAACCCCGCCACCGCACCAGCCGGAGACGCCGCTACCAACGAAGACGCCGCCAAACACAATACCACCCCACACCAACCAGCCAGCGACCCCGCAACTCGAAACGACATAACAGAACCAAACCTGCCCCAACCGCATCACGGCCTGCCCGGACACCGAACCCGACGAACGTACCACGCCCCCCAGCACCGTGAAACCGCGTCAGTGCGTCCCGGATCTGGATGCAGCATGGTGGTTCCGTCGACGGTCGAAAACGCTCGGGCGCGAACGGCCTTACAAGAAGACCAGTGGCGAATTCTGGGTCTCCGCTCTCTGACATCGACTTGTAGAGGTTCTCGCGGCCCAGCCCAGAGTCGGCAGTTACCTTCGCCACTCCCTTGGGCGACGCAATGTGGTTCCTCGGAAAATGGCGGGGAGTGATGGTGTTGAGGAGGGCCCGGTTGGGTTGTCGGCATAGAGCAGCGCGGATCCGGTAGTGGCGAATCGTCGGAACCCGGAGGTGGAGTTCTTAACGTGTCCGGGTTCGCGCGCAGCCACAGATTCGCGGGTGTCGTATGTGTTATATAGTGCAGTGTCACACCCTTTGAGTAGGTTGTGGTCATGTTCGATTCAATGATCCAGCAGACCCGGGGGTGGTGGTTTCTGGGCTTTCGCGGCCGGAGTTGGAGGGCCTGGTTGCGGGTGCTGGGCGTGTGATCGCCGCGTTGGGGGCGTTGCAGACACGGTGTGCTACTGAGATCGAGGCTCTCGATGATGGTGGGGTGAATTCCAAGACGGTGCTGCGTGAGGCGGGGCGTATGTCTACTCGTGCGGCGAACAAGGTCGCGAAGACTGCTGCTGGGCTGGCTGAGATGCCGAAACTGGCTGAGTCGCTGGCTGGCGGCGCGATCACGGCCGAGCATGCCGAGGTCGCGGTAGGGGCAGCGGCCAAGACTTCGCCTCAACAAGTCGAGGACGAGTTGTCGAAGCTCGCTGAGGATTCCTCTGTTGATGTGTTCGCTGAGCAGTCGCGGCGGTGGGTGAACCGCAACCAACCCGACGACGGCGCCGAACTGTATGAACGCCAGCGCCGCAACCGGTCGTTGAAGCACTGGATCAACGAAGAGGGCATGGGAGTGCTCTTGGCTGAACTCGACCCCACCAGCTATCAGCAGGTGCGCAAAGCGATCGATGTCGAATATGACCGGTTGTGGCGCGACGACGGTGGCCGCGACGGCAAACCCGATGATGTGCGCGCAACACCACAACGAATGGCTGACGCGTTCGTGGCGTTGTTGACCAACTCTGTGCGGCGCGGACCGGGCAGCACCAGGCACCAACTCATCGCGGTGGCCGATATTGAACGCCTGCGTGCTGATGACCCGACCGGCGTCGCTGAGATCGTTGGTGGCGAAGCCCTGCCGCAGACCGTGCTGGAACGGCTCATGTGCACCGCTGCTGTCACCGGAGTCGTGTTCGACGGCGAAGGCGAACCCATCTGGGTGGGACGCACCCATCGCCACGCCACTGAGGCTCAAGTCAAAGCGATCATCGCTCGTGACCGGCACTGCCGAGGCAAAGGCTGCACCGCTGGTCCTGAACGCTGCGAGATCCACCACATCGTGCCTTGGGAAAAGGGCGGGCGCACAGACATCGACACAATGTGCTTGGCCTACCCGCTGTGTCATCACAACATCCACGACCGCGGCTACATCGTCATCAAGACCAAGACCGGCTACAAGATCATCAACCCCAACAACCCACCAAACGGCCCGTGAACCGAGTTGGGTGTCGGTCCCGGGAACGCGGTTGGGTGTCGGTCCCGGGAACGCGGTTGGGTGTCGGTACTTGGATCGGGTTGGGTGTCGGTCCCGGAACTCGGTTGGGTGTCGGTCCGTGGGCCGGGTTGGGTGCCGGCAGCCTGGGCACACCGCACCCTACGTCGTGGGCACCAGCAGATCACCAACTGGAATCAGACACGGGTCATCAACGGTCCCACCGAATCAGTCAACACCATCACTCCCCGCAATATCCGCATAGCTGCTCTTGGACGACCGTGGAGTCATCGTGGTGCGAATCGAAGTTTAAGAGCGGGTTGACTACGGTCGTGGGGTGACCGAACTCGTTTATAATCCGTTCGGGTTTGCGCATCACGACGATCCGTACGTCACGTACAAACGGCTCCGTGACGAAGCTCCCGCCTATTGGAATCCTTCCCTCGAGTTCTGGGCTCTGAGCCGCTTCGAGGATGTCCTGGAGGGCTTTCGCGACACAGAGCTGTTGTCGTCTGCCGGCGGGATAGCGCTGGAGAATCGTCGGCCGATCGGCCACAGCACTGGTTTCAATCAGATGATCGAATACGACCCGCCGGAACACACCGTGTTGCGCAAGTTGGTCAGCCGGGTGTTCACCACCCGCACGGTTGCGAAAATGGAAGCCGAGATCCGCAGGATCTTCACGGGCTACCTCGATGAAGTCATCGAGTCTGGCCGAGCTGAGGTTGTGAGCGACCTCACAAGCCCATTCCCGATGGATGTGATCTCGGCGATCTTGGGTGTGCCCGAACAGCACCGCCCGGCTTTGCGGGCCAACAGCGACAAGGTGATGATCCGTGAGGACGGGGTGTTCGCGATCCCTCGTGAGGCTGCCGACGGGATGCTCGGCCTCATCACGTATTTCATGGAAGACCTGCCGAAACGCAAAGCCGGGGAAGGATCAGGACTCATCAATGATCTCGTCGGGTTCGAGTTTGACAGGCGGGTGCTCACCGACGAGGAACTCCTCGGCTTCTGCATCCTGTTCATCATCGCCGGCCATGAGACGACCACCAAAATGGTGGCCAACGTGATGGAGTTGCTGTCGCGCCATCCCGATAAGAAGGCAGCGGTGGTCGCCGATCAGAAACTGGTCCCCGAGACGATTGAAGAAGTGCTGCGGTACCACAACTCGACCCAGTACATGCATCGCACCCTTACCCGCGACTTCGAGATTCATGGTCAGCAGCTGCGTGAGGGCGACTCGGTGTTGCTGCTCATTGGCGCGGCCAACCACGACGAGCGCGAGTTCGGCCCCACCGCCGAGGAGTTCGACATCTTCCGTCGCCCGGACCGGCACTTGGGGTTCGGGTACGGGGCGCATTTCTGCTTGGGCGCGGCCCTGGCCCGTATGGAGGGGAAAGTGGCAGTCGAAGAGATTCTGCGACGAATCCCCGACTACGAGGTCGACCACGACGCCAAGGTGCGCTTCCACTCATCCAACGTCACCGGCTGGCGGTCGCTGCCCATCACGTTTACTCCGGGGCGCAGAGAGGGCCCCGCCGCACCCGCAGCAGGCTGACGCGTTACTGGTTGGTTGGGAAACCCAGGTTGACCGCGCTGCCGGCGGGGTCGGGCCAGCGGGTCGTGAGCACCTTGGGGCGGGTGTAGAAGTGGATGCCCTCGGGACCGTACATGGTCGTGTCACCGAAGGCTGAGTCCTTCCAACCACCGAAGGAGTGGTACCCGACAGGTACGGGAATCGGCACGTTGATGCCCACCATGCCCGCATCCGCGTCCTGCTGGAACTGGCGCGCCGCGCCGCCGTCTCGGGTGAAGATGGCCGCGCCGTTGCCCCACGGGTTCGTGGCGATCAACTCAGCGGCCTCCCGATAGGTGTCGACACGCACCACGCTCAGCACCGGGCCGAAGATCTCATCCTGGTAGACGGTCATGTCCGGCGTGACATGGTCGAGCAGGGTGACTCCCAGAAAGAAGCCGTCGTTGTCGAAGGTGGCCTCGCGCCCGTCCACGACCACCGATGCACCCGATGCTTCGCCTGCGGCCACATATCCAGCGACACTGTCGCGGTGAGCACGGGTGATCAACGGCCCCATCTCCGAGGCGGGGTCGGTGCCGTCGCCGATCGTCAGCTTCTCCATGCGCACCTTGATGGCATCGACCAGCGGATCGGCGACATCGCCGACCGCGACGGCCACCGAGACCGCCATGCAGCGTTCTCCCGCCGAGCCGTAGGCTGCCGACACTGCGGAGTCCGCAGCCAAGTCGATGTCGGCGTCGGGCAGGACGACCATGTGGTTCTTGGCTCCACCGAGAGCCTGCACGCGCTTGTGGTTGGCGCTGGCGGTCTCGTAGACGTACTGGGCGATCGGTGTGGAGCCGACGAAGCTCAGCGCCTTGACATCGGGGTGGGTCAGCAGGCGGTCTACAGCGACCTTGTCGCCCTGCACCACGTTGAGCACACCCGGCGGGAAACCGGCTTCGCAGAACAGTTCGGCTATGAACAATGGCGCCGATGGATCGCGCTCTGAAGGCTTCAACACGAAGGTGTTGCCGCATGCCACAGCGTTGGGCACCATCCACATCGGAACCATTGCCGGGAAGTTGAACGGTGTGATCCCGGCGACCACCCCGAGGGGACGTCGCACCGAATAGACGTCGACCGCGGTGGACGCGCCTTCGCTGTGGCTGCCTTTCAGATGCTCGGAAATACCGCAGGCGAACTCGATGTTCTCAACCGCGCGCGCCACTTCGCCGGCCGCGTCTGAGCTGACCTTGCCGTGTTCGGCGGTAAGCCGTGCGGCGACTTCAGCCGCGTTGTCTGCGACAAGGTTGCGGAACGTGAACATCAGCTTGGTCCGTCGGGCGATGCTCACCTCGCTCCATTCGGCGAATGCCGCTTTTGCCGAGGCGACCGCGGCATCGACCTCTGCGGACGAGGCCAAACACACATTCCCACTCTGTTCGCCGGTCGCGGGGTTGAAAGTGGGGGAGGTGCGTCCGGATGTGCCGGCCACGGACTCGTTGTCGATGAGGTGGTTGATTTGTTTCATGAGCTTGTCCTGTCTGTCATTGCGCGTCGGTGTCTAGTTGATCTCTTCAATCGTCTCGATGATCGCAGAGATTCCTTCGTTCAACTCGGCTGCGCTGACATCAAGCATCGGGGTGATGCGAATGGCGTTGCCGTAGAGCCCACCCTTGCCGACTAGGAGACCCCGTCGTTTGCAGCCCTCCAAAATCGCACCGGCTCGTTGGGCGTCGGGTTCGGTCGAACCTGGATGAACAGTTTCGATGGCTTGCATCAAGCCTTTGCCGCGCAGTTCTGCAATCCACGGCGTTTCTTCTGCGACGGGTGCAAGCGCAGCGGTCAGTTGTCGGCCCATCGCCAGGGCATTGCCCTGCAGGTCGTTGTCGAGCACATAACGCAACGTGGCCAGACCAGCTGCAGACGAGAGCGGATTGCCTCCGAAGGTGCTGAACGAGAGGACGCTTATGGTGTCCATGATCTCTGCGCGGGCCACAATCCCTGCCAGCGTGGCGCCGTTGCCGACGCCTTTGGCGAAGGTGAGCATGTCGGGCACCACATTGTGGGCTTGATACCCCCAGAAGTGCTCGCCGGTGCGTCCCCAACCGGTCTGCACCTCATCCACCACGAGCAGGATCTGATGGTTGGCCAGGACCTTGTTGAGTTCACCGAAGAAACCGTCGGGCGGCGTGGCGAAGCCTCCAACACCCTGGATCGGCTCGGCTATCAGGCAGGCAACGTCGCCGGCGGTCATCATGTCGATCACTTGCACGAGATCGTCGACGCAGGCGTTCGTGAAGTCTTCGTCATTCATGTGGCCGAACGGGCTGCGCAGACGGTAACCACCCTGGATGAAGTTCACCGACAAACCCGAGAGGCTGGTTGAGGACCAGGAAGAATGCGCAGTGATCGCCTGGGCCGTGAAGGAACGACCGTGGTAGCTGTTGCGCATGGCCAGTACCTGGTTGGACTTGCGATAGCTGGTAGCCAACAGGATGGCGGTGTCGTTGGCTTCGCTGCCTGAGGTGGTGAAGAAGACTCGGGCGTCGGGAATGCCCGATATTGCGGCGATCTGTTCAGCGAGTTCGATCATCGGCTCCGAGAGGTAAAGGGTCGATGTGTGCATGACTTTTGCGGCTTGGCTCTGCACCGCGGCCACGACCTCAGGATTGCTGTGGCCGATCATGGTGGTGAGCACGCCGCCGAAGAAGTCGAGGTAGCGATTGCCTTCCACGTCCCATACGTAGCCCCCCTCGCCGTGTTCGATGGAGATCGGTTCGGCGTAGAGCGGATTCACATACGACGGCAGGATCGCTCGGTAACGTTCAAGCAATTGGGCGTTGGTGGTCATTGTGATGGAGATTACTGTTTGCCGCGAAGAGTCGCGCCGAATCCTGCCTATAGAAACCGAACCGAATTCAGAACCAGAGGAACCGCAATGAGCTATCCATCGGACCCGCAAGCAGTCGACTTGATGATCGGGTTCCCGTTCACCGACAAGAACGCCGTCTACAAGTACCTGCGAGCAGGATTCAAGGATGCCGAATCAGCGGAGGGCGGCGACCTGGTCATGCCGGCGGGATACATGTTCACCGACACTCCACCCGAGGCCGCCCCAGACGAGGACCCGATAGAGACGACCTTCTCCAAGATGGATCGTTGCGGTGTGCGTGCCGGCCTGTTCGGTCTCAACAAGGTGTCGATCGAGGCCCGCCGACGTCACCCCGGTCGGGTCTACTTCTCAACTGAGATCGACCCCAACGATATTGCCGGCACCGTGCGGAAGATCCGCGAGCGACACAGCGAACACGGTCTCAGCGCGGTGACGACCTTCCCGGCCGGTTGCATCCCGCAGGTTCCGGTCAGCGATCGTCGCTACTACCCGATCTACATGACCTGCATCGACCTCGATCTGCCGATCATCTCCAACGCCGGTATTCCGGGGCCCCGGGTGCCTGCGGACTGCCAGCATGTTCGGCATTTCGATGATGTGTGCTACGACTTCCCCGAACTGCGGATCGTGATGCGCCACGGAGCCGAGCCGTGGGAGGCCCTAGCCGTGAAGCTGATGCTGAAATGGCCGGGTTTGTACTACATGACTTCGGCATTCGCGCCGAAGTACTATCCCAAGGCCATCATCGACTACGCCAACACCCGTGGCTCCGAGAAAGTCATGTACGCGGGCTACTACCCGGCAGGTCTGGATCTGGAACGTATCTTCGCTGAGCTTCCAGACGTGGGTTTGCGGCCCCACGTCTGGCCCAAGTTCCTCCACGGGAACGCCGAGAGGGTCTTCAAGATCCCTGGGCCCGCCGGCTGATGGGGTCTGTGTCGGCGCCCCGGCTGGGTCTGTATTTTGATTTTCGCAACCCTGAGCCCTGGCGACGTGATCCCACCGCCTACTACGGCTGGCACCTTGATCTGATTTTCGAAGCCGACCGACGCGGTCTCGGATCGGTCTGGGTTAGCGAGCATCACTTCGTCGACGATGGTTATCTGCCTGCGCCGCTCACCGTGCTGGCCGCTATCGCGGCGCGCACCGAACGAGTCCGCTTGGGCACCGCGGTGGTGGTGGCACCGCTCCAACACCCGATGGCCATCGCAGAACAGGCCGCGGTGGTTGATGTGATCAGCGGGGGCCGTCTTGAGTTGGGGCTCGGCGCGGGCTATGTGGCGCCCGAATTCGAGGCCTTCGGTGTCGCGCTCGGCAACCGCTACCACGCGACCGACCACGCGCTCGCCGAGATCGGCCGGATCTTTGCTGAAGGTGGCTGCAGTCCCGGACCGGTTCAGGAACCGGTGCCGTTGTGGGCCGGGTACCTCGGTCCTCGGGGCGCGGCGCGAGCGGGGCGTCTGGGCGTTGGTCTATTGACCCACAACCGCGACAGTTTCGGCATCTACCGCGACGCGCTGGAGGAGTCCGGCCATGGTGTCGAAGCGGCCCGAATGGCAGGGGTGGTCGACTTCCTGGTTGCAGATGACCCTGAACAGGCGCTGGAGAGGATCGTTCCCCACCGCACGCACCAGCTCAACAGCTACCGGCAGCAGGCCGCTCTGGGAACGGGCCGCACGCCTCGTTGGCTGACCACCGACGAGGTTCGTGAAGGCCGCGGCTCCGGTGTTGTGGGTGCACTGCAGATCTTGACCGTTGACGAAGCGATAGCTCGAATTGTGGGAATCTGCGACGGCCTGCCCGTAGAGCACCTGTACTTGTGGGCTTCAATCGGCGGCATGCCCGAAGACTTGGTCGAGCGTCAAATGGAGTTGCTTATCGACCAGGTGCAGCCGGCTTTCTCGTCGGCGTAGAGCGTCAACCGGCCTTGACCGCGGCGATGACTTCCTTGCCGTAGCGTTGCAGTGCTTCGGTGGCGCGGTTGATCGAGTCCCCCGACACGGTCACTGATGCCCAAGTGACACCCAGTGCGCTCAGTTCGGCGAGTCCCGCGATGTGGGCATCTGCGTCGAAGGTGTCGTCAGCCAAAGATCCCCCAGCAGAGGTGCCGAAGCAGACGTCGATCTCTGATCGGTTGCGCCCAGCTTCGTCAACTTCTTGCCATAGATAGTCGAGCATCTCCGCCAGGTCTTCGGGAGTTTCTAGCGGAGGGGTCTTGGTTGTGTGGGCTAGGGCTCGTGGCGCGGGGAACGGGACC
This sequence comes from Candidatus Aldehydirespiratoraceae bacterium, assembly GCA_965198315.1. Taxonomy (GTDB): domain Bacteria; phylum Actinomycetota; class Acidimicrobiia; order Acidimicrobiales; family Aldehydirespiratoraceae; genus VXYK01. The sequence goes on from OZ240616.1 coordinate 1,353,965, forward strand.
CAGCCGTCGGCTGACGCCGCGACCCGTCTGCGTGAGAGTTTGCTGTTACCGCCGATCCAGAGTGGAACCCTGCCGGGCTTGGGGTTGGCGGTTTGCCCGTGGGCCAGGAAGTTGCGGCCTTCGTAAGCGAAATCATCCTGTTCCCAGACGCCGCGCAGAACCTCGATAGCCTCTTCGAACAACTCGTTGCGCTCATTGAAGTCAACTCCCAGCGCTTTGTATTCCCCTTTCAGATAGCCGGTGCCGGTCGCCAACACGAACCTTTGGTTGCTCAAGGCGGCGATTGTTGCGATCGATTTCGCTACCACGAAGGGGTTGCGGTAGGGGAGGACAACAATGTTGGGAATCAACAGCATGCGGTCGGTGACCGCGGCAACGAATGCGAGCGCCGAGAATGGGTCGAGGGCGTCGTGGCCTCCGGCGCTGAGCCAACGGTGGGTGGGCGCGGGATGGTCGGTGAAGCCCATCGCATCGAAACCGGCGCTCTCGGCGGTTTGAGCGAACCGGATCAAGCTCTCTTTGGTAAGAAGTTCGGGGTTGTAGGGGTGGCTGACCAGCGGATAAGTGACGGAGAATTTCATGGTTCGACTGGCTTCGACATTGCTCATGCTCCTAGTCATAGCCGACTGCATCACCGCATGCAGCGTCAGCAGAGCGGGCGCGGGTCTGCGGTGCCGTCCGCAGCGTTAGCGCAGCGCGCTCGGGCTGGTCAACTCCCGGTAGAGGCGGGCGATGAATGCTGCCATTTCTTCGCGGGTGACGGTTTGTTGGGGTGGGCCGGTGCCCTTGGTGATGCCGAGTCCGAAAATGCGACTGACGTCACCGTTCAGGCCACCGACCAAACCGGCAACACACGGGATGGTATGAGCAGAAAGTCACGTCAAGAATATATCCAACGCAATAGAACAGACCGTCAAGACACGTGGAGTCTACCGCGACGTAGTCCGCCCCCGTTTATCGTCCGATTGCTTTGCGGAAGTGCTGGTATCTGCTGTCGGCCGCCTCAGCCGCTACGACGCGTGGTTCGACCCGATGACTGATCCGGGCCCAACGTCTACTCTCCGATGAGTCAGCTTCCAGACCGGCACAGACCCGCGCGGCGTAGGCGGCACCAAGAGCTGCACCCTCAGGATGAGCAGAGACATCAACCGGAAGATTGGTGCAGTCGGCCAAGGCTTGCATCCAGGCGTTGCTCTGAATCCCGCCCCCGGCAACCACGATCCTCCGCGGAGAAATGTTGGCGAGATCAAGGTGATGCCGTACAACAAATCCAGCAGCTTCGTAAGCGGCCGCGGTTATCTCGACAGACCCGTGGTTGAGTCCTAATCCGAGCAGTTCTGCTCTGCGACCCGGGTCGTGCCAGGGGGTCCTCTCACCCCGCAGATACGGAACCCAAACGGGCAGGCTTGCTGCGCTCGCCTCGAGCAGATCGGCTTCGTTGACATCGCCGACCATTGAACGCACGCGGTCGATGAAGAGGCCGCCTGCGTTGCTGGCACCACCGATCGCGATTCGCTTGTCAAGCGCATAGGGGATGGTCCACAACCCCTCGACTTCGCGCCATTCGTCGGTCAGCCCCCAAATGATCAGCGTGGTGCCACAGACCACGAGCACATCACCGATGGCGTGGGCGTCGGCCACGGTCTGTTCCGCCAACGCATCAATCGTGCCGCCCGAGATGGCAGTGGTCGCCCCGATGATCGAAGTTGCCCCACCAGAGGTGTTGCGCGGTATCGGGGTTTGCCCCGGGCATGTGACGGGAAGTTGGCCGGTGTTGAGGCCGAGCATTTCGAGCGTCTGGTCGTCCCAGCCCTCGAGACCGAACAGCGGGGCCATCGTCATGGCGGTACTCGTGTCGATGGCCCCCACGCCGCACAACGCATGGTTGGCAACTGCCTGAGCAGGCCACAGCGCGGCGACCCCGGGTTGCGCGGCGATCCAGGAGGCGAAACCGGCGACTTCGCCGAAATCGGTCCCCGGAACCTCTGAGCCCACCCCTGCTACGGCCGGGCTGGAGCGGCCCCGGGCGTCACCATAGAGAAGGCCGGGCGTTACCGGTTCGCCACGAACGTTGACACCGCAGAGTGACGGGACCATCGCCGAGACGCAGACACCCGCTACATCGTGGCTCGCACTAACCGCGTTCCAGGCGGCTACAACCCCATCGATCCACGCAGATCCAGGGTCATGTCCGAAGCGGTCAGACGTTGGCGCGATCAAGCGATGGCCGATCCGCGTATGCGCAACAATTTCGCCGTTGGCATCCGCGGCCACGGCCTTGACCGAAGTGGTCCCGATGTCGATTCCGACAGTCACATGAGCCACGAATCTCCCCTCCGCCAAATCATTCTAAGAGCTTGGCGGTTCCAGCCTCTAACGTGGGGGCCATGTCTCGACCCCGTGCGTTCGTCACGGCACCGCTTCGCGGCCCGGCGCTCGACGAACTCCATGACCTTGCCGAAGTCATCTTCGATCCTTGGCTCGAATACACCCCAATCAGGCTCTACGGCCCTGACGATCTGGCCGCGAAGCTCCAAGAACTCGATGCTGAGATATTGATTTGCGAGGCGGATTTCTGTTCCGGCGCGGTATTTGATCTTCCGCTGAAGATGATCGGAACGACGCGAGGCACTCCCGCAAACGTCGATGTAGCAGGTGCTACGGCGGCCGGAATTCCGGTTGTCAGTACCCCGGGGCGCAACTCCGATGCAGTGGCGGAGATGACGGTTGCGCTGCTGATGGCTCTTTCGCGCAGTGTCATTGCGGGGCACCGTGACATGGTGAACGGCACGGTTTTCGGGCGGACTCTGCCGTATCAGCGTTACCGGACCTGGCAGCTGGCAGGCCGCACGGCCGGACTGGTGGGACTCGGTGCCGTGGGCAGAGCAACAAAATGGAGACTGGAAGGCCTCGGAATGACTGTTATCAGCCATGATCCATTCGTACCCGACGCCACCCATGAACTTGATGATCTGCTAGCCGAAGCCGATGTTGTTTCGATGCACGCTGTCGTCACTCTCGACACCCATCAGATGATGAGCGCTTCTGAGTTCTCGCAGATGAAACCCAAGGCTCTCTACGTCAACTCGGCGCGAGCGGGACTCCATGATGTTGATGCGCTGATCTGTGCGCTTGAGAGTGGTCGACTTGGTGGCGCGGCCCTCGACCATGTTGACGGCGAATCGCTTCCCGTCGAGCACCCGCTGCTGAAAATGGACAATGTGGTGCTCACCCCTCATATCGGCGGTGCAACCTACGATGTGGAGATACGCCAGACCGAGATGATCGTGGCGGACGTAAAGGCGATCCTGGCCAACGAACATCCTGTGAACTGCGTCAACCCGGAGGTGTTGCCGTGAGCGACAATCCCGACGTGAGCCAAGCGGTGGTCGACACCGCTAGACGCATGTACGACATTGGTCTTGTGGTCGGTACTGCGGGAAATGTGTCTGGTCGACGAGCCGACGGTTCAATCGTGATGACACCGTCGTCGGTGCCTTACGCCGACATTGCTGTTGACAACCTTGCGGTCATGGACCTTGACGGTGCAACCGTTTCGGGCTCGGCCCGGCCTTCGACCGAAAACGCGATGCATCTAGCCTGTTACAACGCATTTTCGGAGGTCGGCGGAGTGGTTCACTGTCACCCTCGTTACGGCTCGATGTTCGCCTTGGCCCAGAAACCCATCCCGGTATACATCGAAGAGGGGATTGTCTATGTAGGTGGCGATATCGCGGTCTCGGAGTATCGCATGACCGGCAGCGATGAGCTGGCTGCCGAAGTGGTCCGCCACCTTGGGGACCGAGGCGCGGTGCTGATGGCCAACCACGGCCTGCTCTGCGTCGGGCACTCGCCAGAAGATGCCTTGCACACCGCAGAGGTGGTGGAACACACGGCCCGGGTGGCGCACGGTGCGGAGGCTTTGGGCGGGGTGGTGCCGTTGCCCCCCGAGATCGTTGAGAGTTTCGCCAACGTCTACACCCTGATCCGTAGCGGTTGGTAACCACCGCGACGGTTGAACCGTCGTAGCTCTTAGGAGTCGCCCGACTCGAACAGTCGGTTGACAACGACCGCGGCGGCCTCGGTGGTGGATCCCTGCCAGGCAACTCGTCCGTGTTCGAGTAACACCACATCGTCACACAGATCAAGGGCATGCCCGATGTGTTGTTCTACGATCAGCAGAGCGGTGCCCGAACTGCGAATCGCCTCCAGAGTGGTGTAGACCTCGTCTACCACGATCGGAGCGAGGCCAAGGGAGAGTTCATCGGCGATGAGCAGGCGGGGTTGCACCACCAGGACACGGGCCAGTGAAAGCATCCTTTGTTCTCCGCCAGACAAAGTGCCGGCCATCTGTAAACGACGCTCCCCCAGGCGGGGGAACAGATCGAAGGCTTTTGCCAACGATTCGCGAACCTTCGCTTTCCCCAGAAAACTCCGAAACGAAAGGTTGAGGTTCTCCTCGACCGTAAAGGTGGCGAATATTGAACGTCCTTCGGGGGCGTGAACGATGCCGGTCCGGGCGTAGGCATAGGTCGGGCTGTCGGTCATCTCGTTGCCGTCGACGAGCACTTGGCCTGCGCTGGCTTGCACTAGCCCAGTGGCCACGCGTGCCACGGTTGTCTTACCGGCGCCGTTGGCGCCGAGCAGCGCCACCGCACCCCCCGGCTCGATTTTTAGCGAAACACCAAAGAGTGCCCGAAACGGTCCGTATTCCGCCCGTACCTCCCGAAGCTCCAGCAGAGAGTCACTCATGGCTCACGCTCCGGTTCACGTTCCGGCGGATCTGCGGCGCCGTCCGCAGCGCCAGCAACGCCAGCACCGCCGAGGTAGGCGTTGCGCACGGCTGGCGCGGCGAGGGTTTCGGTGGTTGGACCCTGTGCGATCAGCTGCCCGAAGTCGAGCACGTATAGCCGCGTTGTGAACTCGGCCACCAACTCCACATCGTGTTCGACCAGCAAGATGGCGAACCCGTGCTCGCTTTGGATGGCTCTGAGGGTGGCGGCCAAGGCGTTGGTTTCCTCCCGATCAAGCCCCGAGGACGGCTCGTCGAGCAGCAAAATCCTGGGGTCGGTCATCAGCGCCCGTCCCACCTCAACGAGACGACCCTGCCCCAGACTCAAAGACTCGATCGGCACCTCGGCGACCTCGGCGAGACCCAGCAATTCGAGCACGGCGTCGCAAGCACTGATCTCAGCCGCGGTAGGTCTGCCCCGCCCCAATAGATCCTTCCAGAAAGCACCGTTACCGTTGCGGACCCGCTCAGCGATGAGCAGGTGTTCTCGTACCGTTGTGTCGGTGAACAGCTCGATTCGTTGGAACGTTCGGCCCATTCCTGCTTGCGCTCGCTTGTGAACGCGATGGCCCGTGACATTGACACCGTTGAGTTCCACTGTTCCCGCGTCGGGCCGCAAGATTCCCAGCAGACAGTTGAACAAGGTGGTTTTGCCTGCACCGTTGGGGCCGATGAGCCCCACTCTTTCGCCCGCTTCGACAGTAAGACTCACGTCGTCCAGCGCGATGATGCCCGAGAAGTTCTTGCTGATTCCAGACACGGCCAACACCGTGTGCGGTCCCTGTTCTTTGCCAACGGTCGTGGGCCCAGTCACGCTGCACCACCTCTGGAGTCTGTGCCGTCGGAATTAGCGCCCTCGGCGAGGTCGCTACTTCTGAGGCGCTGGTTCAGGCGGGAAGTGAATTGTCGTTTTCCGTGCTCGACCAATCCCTCGGGATGTCGGGCAAATTGCATAGCTGCGAAACCGAACAGGATCAAACGCCACTTACCGGAGATGGGGAAGAAGCCAGGCAAACGATCTTCTGCTCGCAGAATCCAGGCAAAGAGTTCGCCTCGTAGAACCAGCGGTTCAAACATCGAATAGGCTGCTCCGGCCTGGGCGGCGCCTTCCACCGTACGCACCCCGAGGGCCACCACCAGGACCAGCCAGAACAGCGACCCGACGGGGGAGAAGTTGTTTTGATAGTTGACGTTCTCCTGGAGCATCGTGAGCATCGAACCCCCGAGACCGGCGATGAAGGCTGAGGTGGCGAAAGCGACGATGCGGGCTTTCGCAGGTGAGATGCCAATAGATTCAGCGGCTACTTCGCTACCGCGAATAGCGCGCAGAATCCGACCGATGGTGCCTTCGCGAAGCTGGATCACCGCCACAGAAGTGATCACGAATACGATTACTGCAAGCGCCAGAAACGATTTGTCGTTGCCGAAGTCGATCGGCCCCAGAATGGGACGGGGCACTCTGGTTCCTTGAAGAAGTGCGGTGTCTCCACCTCCAATCCACGATGTGCGCACTAAGACAGCATCAAAGAACAAGGCGAAGGCAAGAGTGGCGATAGCCAACCAGATGCCGCCAAGGCGCAATACTGGGAGCGACAGAATTGCGCCCGCAAGAGCCGCAATGGATGCCCCGATCAAAGCCGCGACGAGCACCGACAGGTCGTAACGGTCGGCCATCTGAAACACGGTGAAACCACCGATCGCCGCAAAGGCGCCCTGGCAGAGGCTGATTTGCCCGGCGAAACCAGTGATGACTGTTATCGAAAGGTAGATCGTCGAAAGGATCACCGCGGTGGTGACGATGAACACCCAACTGCGGTCAGCCCGAAAGAAAATCGTGAGTCCGACGAACAGAAAGAACCCAAGCGCAAACAGCCGTGTGAAACGGGTCAGTTTCGGGTGACGTTCCGCAGCCGCCGGTGCCAGCGGTGGAGGGTCAACCCCTGCAAGAGGATCGCCTGCGTCAAGCGACCTCCTTATGGCGGGCCAAAAGACCAATATCGCGAACAGCACGACAAAAGGCAGAGAGTTCGAGAAGTTGTCTCGCAGCGGCCGTAGCCAGGTGTAATCGTCCACCCAACGGGGCAGAAAGGTGTTGAAGACAGCAATGAACCAGCCGAGTCCGATTCCCCCGGCCAACGCTCGGGGAATGCTGACAAGCCGTCCAATGGCCGCTGCGGCGATCGCGACGACAACAACATTGAAGAAGTCGTTGGAGATAAGCGTGTTGAAACGAATCGGTGCGATCAACACACCCGCCATACCGGCAAAAGTGCTCGACAATGCCCAGGCAACTGCAGAAACTCGATCCGCGGCGATGCCGTTGAGTTCGGTCATCCTCGGACTCTCCACAACGGCCCGCATTGACAGCCCGATCGAGGTGAACCGAAAGATTGCCCCGAGCACGACCACAGCGATCAGAATGACGCCCATGGCCGCGAGTTCGTCGCGGCTGAACGGGTACACGCCAAGCGGGTCATAAAAGACCGAACTCCCCTTGGGCACTATGCCTGTAGGTGCCCGACCCGCTACCGGCGCGTAGTCAGCGAAGATCTCGAACACCGCAGGGAGCGCCACGCTCAGCCCGATGGTTACAACCAGCTTCGCAACCGCCGAGGCGGTCCTCAGCTGGCGAAACAAGAACCTTTCCAGGACTAAACCGATCGCCGGTGCCAGGACGAAAACTGACACCAACAACGACAAGGGGATCGACCAGTTCCACTGCGTGCGAGCCTTGAAGAACATGGCTGCCGATATGTAAGCCTGCGCACCGAAAGCCAGGTTGAACACTCCAGAGGTCTTGTAAGTGAGTACGAAGCCGATGGCGATCAGCGCAAATACAGCACCCGATGGCGTTCCCTGAAGAACACTGCGCAGCAGGTCTTCGAGGAAGCTGGACGCGAGGATCACCGGCGGCGGTTACCGGTTAGCGGTCAGCGAAGTTGACTGGCACAGGCTCGGACCAGTCAGTTGTCTCGTTGGACCAGCACATGAAAGGGGCCTCTTGGAAACCGACGAAACCGCCGTTGAGCATCTGCACCGCCGAGACGCACTCAAGTTCGTAGTCGTGGGTGGGGTCACCCTCAGTTGGCGATTTGTGCTGTCTACCGAACTCGAGCGGATTGATGAGACCATCGGCGTCATAGACAATCGAGTTGAGCGCGTCGATGAGCTTCTGGCGGTCGAAGTCTGGCCCTGCGTGGAGCAGACCGGTAACCATGGCGTCGGCGTTTATCCAACCAATCATTGTTTGTTCCGCCACCGGACCGCCATGGCGTGGAACCCACTCGTCGTACAACGCCTTGAGTTCGCTGCCTGTGTCGTACTCGAAGGCTGCGAACTGTGGGATGACATAGTCACCGTCGAAGAGGCTGCCGGCCTCGGCCACAAACCCGGAGTCATAAGTGTTGGGGTGATACATCGTTATCTGATCGCGCGCACCCTGGCGTAGCAATTCTTGCGCCAGGGTCTTCATCCCGTTGAGATCCAGACAGGTAGCAATGAAGTCGACTCCGGCATTGATCATCTGGGTGACTTCTGGGGCGACTCCGCTGGTCAGCCCATAGGAAAGATTGTCGTTGACGTAGCCGACGGAGATGCCGAGATCATCGCTGTACAACTCCACCGAGTCAGCCAGCGAGTTCGCGCAGACCTGACTGTTCTCCGACACCCCGTAGCCGAGCGTGGCGACCGTGGAGGCCCCCGAAATAGACACCAGCCAAGGAACTGCCCGCTGGGAGCAAGTGGGGCAGCCAAATGCGAAGTGTCCGAAGATCGTGTCGCGGTCAACAGATTCGGTCGAGTGGATGTTCCAGGTGAAGCTCGGGATCCCGGCTTCGTGAAGGTCTCCCCAACCCGAGGCTACGAGCGTGGCCTGAAAGGAGGCGAAGCTGTCGTTGTCGGAGATGATCTCAAGTGCTGCCAGTTGGTTCCCCAAGAGCTGATCGTCGTGCTCTTTGCCGATCACCAATTCACGGCCGTAGATGCCGCCACCGTCGTTGACGTAGTCGAAGTATGCCTGCACACCAGTGACGTAGCAGTCGAGTATGCAGGTGCCCAAAGGGTTGCCTTCGCGAATACCGACCACAGCGACGGCAATCTCATCGTCGCTCACGCCGTGTACGCCATCAATCGTGATGAACTCGTCTCGCCTAGCCCATAGATCTTCAGCATCGTCTTGAGCGTCGCCGTCGGCGCTGTCGGTGGTGTCGGTGCTATCAGTGCTCTCGCTGTCGCCGTCAGAGTCCGCGTCGGTATCGCTGTCGGGCTCCTTGGTCTCGTCGCTGTCGTCGCCGTCGTCACTGTCGTCGGTTGAGTCTGTGCTGTCGTCGGCGGCGTCGGTCGAGTCAGTGCTGTCATCGCCGCTGGTGTCGACGGACGCTGGATCGCCAGGTTCCTCCGAGTCACCGCTGTTGCCGCATGCAGCGGTCAACAACGCAAAGATGCAGAGCAAAGCGATAAGGGTTTGCCGTTGTCGATTCATCACAAGTCTCCCGAGAACGATCGAGTCAAGTACGTGGCGCCAAGAGGCGTTGGCAAGCGAGGCTAGTTCACCGCGTCTCAGCCCGCCCCAATTCCTTTGTTCACTTGGCGGCTGAAGCGGCTAGAGGATCGCGCCCGTTTCCTTCATGGCGATGATGTCGGGCCAGTCGAACCCAAGCTCGTTCAAAACCAGCTCGGTGTGCTCGCCGAGTTCGGGGGCTCGCTCAACCACTATCGGTTGTTCATCGAACTGCGCGGGACTCGCCACTAGCTGAACTTCTTCACCGCTGCCGTGCTCCATCGAAGGCAGGTAGGTGTTGGCAACGACTTGGCGGTCGGAATAGAGCTCCGCAAGTGTCTGAAAAGGCGTCCACACACCGTCGAAAGTCTCTAGCCGTTCCTTCCACTCGTCAAGAGACCGCTCGCCGAAGGCCTCGTCGATGATGTCGATGCATGCGGGACCGTTCTGCGCCCGCGCAGATGAGTGATTGAAACGCTCATCTTCGACCAGGATCGGGCGTTCCAGACGAGCGGCGAAGTCCTCCCAGTGCTTGTCGCTCTGCAGCAATATCAGGCTGATGAAGCGGTTGTCTTCGGTTCGGTAGACACCCACTCCGGGATTCGGTGACAGGCGGCGGTCGCCGCGGGGCAGCGAAGTCATACCGAACAGTTTCGAGGCAACCACCAAAGGCGAGATCTGCCACAGAGCTGTGGCCAGCAGGCTTACATCGACCACACTCGTTTCTCCGGTTCGTTCCCGTTTCAACAGAGCCGCGGCGATTGCGCCCGCGGTGGCAAGGCCGCCGATGACGTCGCCGAATGCAGGCGAACTCTGCGCCATGGGCCAACCGTCGCGGTCGGGTGGGAATACCGACCCCAACCCTCCACGGGCCCAATATGAAGCACCGTCGTAACCGCCTTTTTCGGCATCGGGACCGTTGGGTCCCTGCCCAGTACCTCGGGCAATGACGATCTTCGGGTTGCGGGCCAGAAGGTCGTCGGTCTCGATCTTCAGCTTGCGCCGGATCGGCGGCAGATAGTTGGTGAGGAAGACATCAGCCGATTCGATCAGCTTCATGAATGCTTCATGGCCGTCAGGGTGTGCAACATTGATGGCCACAGAGCGTTTGCTGCGGTTGGGTTGTTCGATCATGAAGTTCACGCCACCCGCCCCGCCTGGAACCAGCCCAGAGGTAATCAGCCCACGCTGTGGGTCGCCGCCTTGAGGATTCTCGATCTTGAGTACGTCGGCCCCCCAGTCGGCGAGCACCGAACCACCCGACGGGACAAACATCCAGCTCGCCATCTCCACCACCCGGATCCCCTCAAGCGGGCCTGTTGTGCGAGCGGCAGGTGAGTCTTCGTTCATGATCCGTTGTGCCACACCAATTCAAGATTCTCGACGCTTCGCAGCCCCATGGTGTAGCGCGGAGTGGTACCAGGCTTCAGTTCATAGGACGGCACTCGTTTGTGCCATTCCTCGAGACACACCCGCATTTCCATGCGTGCCAGATGCGATCCGAGGCAGCGGTGAACACCCCCGCCGAAGGCAATGTGTTTGTTGATGGAACGGTCGAAATCAACGGTGTCGACACTGTCCCAAAACCGCTCGTCGGTATTGGCCGACCCCAGGTTCACCGAGACTTTGTCGCCCGCTTTGATGGGGCAACCCGATAGTTCGGTGTCCTGGACCGCAACCCGAACTACCCCAGCGACCGGGGTCTCCCAGCGCAACAATTCTTCCATCGCGGCACCGATGTCGGTGGGTTGTGAAACGAGCCGCCGTTGATGCTCCGGGTTCTGAGCCAGATGAGCAAGCATGCAGTCGAGCGACGCGGTGACTGTGTCGAGTCCAGCCAGAAAAAACAGATAACCGATATCGAGAACCTCATCGACGGTGAGCTGAGTTCCCTCCACCTGCGCGTCCAGAAACTGCGACAGGAAATCGTCTTGTCGGGTTTCGAGGCGCTGGTCGATCGCCTCCTGCAGTACCGCGTAGATTCGCTTGCCGGTAGCTACTCGGTACTCCAGCGCCTCAGTCGCACCTTTCACTGGTGGACGAATGATGCCGTCTTTCAACTCGATGAACTCAGGAGTGCGCTCAACTGGGAGTCCGAACATTGTCAGGAACACCTGGCTGGGAAGCGGCTCGGCGATGGCCTTGTGAAAGTTGCAGTGACCATCATCGACCACCGCTTCGATAAGGCTTGTAGCCAATGCTCTCGTTGACGGTTCGAGCAACGCGACCTTGCGAGGCGCGAACAGCGGATCTAGGAGCTTGCGATACTTGGCGTGCTCCGGGGGGTCGATCTCCAACGGAATGAGAGGACGAATCTGGCCGATTTCTGCGGCTCCGTCGGATGAGAAGATCTGCGGGTTCTGGAGCACGGTCATGACGTCGTCGTGGAGCGCCACGCTGGTGCCCTGCATCAGTTCATGATCGACCGTCATTACCGGCATGTGATCGCGCAGAAACTTGTACATCTCCTGAGGCGGACCTGAGATGTCGATGCCAGTGGTGGTTTCTGCCGGCGGTTCGACAGCCGCTGCTTCGTCACTCATTGCTTCGTCACTCATTGCTTTCTCAGACCTTCAGCAGCGACTTGAGATTTCCGCCCATGATCTTGGCGACATCATCGTGGCCGAGAGACGAGGGCAAATCGTCAATGAACTCAATTGGATTGCCGAGCCCCTCAGGATGGGGATAGTCGGACCCGAACAGAAGACGGTCCGGAGTCATGATTTCGAGCAAACCTTCAAGAGCGTCCTCCCAAAAGGGATTGACATAGACGTTGCGCTTGAATGCGTTGACAGGATGTTCGCTGAACTCCTGAGGCATTTTCTTGTAAATCTCCTCAAGGCTCTTGACAAAGGGTGCCACCCAAGTGCCACCGTTCTCGATCGTGCCGATTCGTAGATCTGGGAAGCGGTAGAAAGCGCCGTGGCACACCATGGCGTTCATCATGTCGGTGATCGGCCGGTTGGACATGAGCAGACTGCGCAACGGATTGGGCTTGAATGGCAGCATTTCCCCGCTTCCTTCCCAAATCGAAACCAGATCGGCGTAGCCCGAATCTGAACTGTGCATGCCGACCATCACACCTGCTTCCTGCACTCTCGCCCAAAACGGATCAAACTCCGGTAAACCGGGCGAACGGGGACCACGCAACCCCCAGGCGGGTGCGGGGCGGATCAGAATGCAGCGGGCACCTCGGTCCAAACACCACTCCAGTTCCTCGATAGCCTTCTCGACGATCGGCAGGGTAATCACCGGCGTGGCGAAGATCCGTCCCTCGTAGTCGAAACGCCACTCGTCATAGATCCACTGGTTCAGGGAATGGACAGCGGCATGGCAGAGATCGGGATCGTCGCGCATCCGCTCTTCGAGCAGGCTGGCCAACGTCGGAAACATGAGCGAGCCATCAAGCCCCAGTTCGTCGAGATGGGGTAGCCGGGCTTCGGCATTGCGAGCCCACTCAGGACATTTGATCGGTTTGCCGAAGATCTCTCGTAGTGTCTTTCCCTCGGGATTGCCCGAACGGTAGAACTCTTCTTGAGCACCGGGAGCGGCCACGACTTCGAATGTCGGGTTGGGGATGAACTCGGAGATCTTGTCGTTGATGGCGATCTTGGTGCGGCCCTTGACCTGCACGTACTTGATGGCGTTGGCGTATTTCGACGGAAGATAGCGGGTGAACGCATCCTCTGTCTCATACATGTGGTTGTCGGCGTCGAACACCGGGAAGTCGATTGCTCGCTTGGTCATAGCGGTCGCCTCGCTGTTGAGTGAGATGCTGTTGAGTGAGATGTTGCTGCCAAGTATGGCCCAGGGGGCATACTGTCGCCTAGCCAACATCGCAAAGCGCCTAGCCAACATCGCAGAGCAGGAGCCATGACACACGCAAGTGAACTATTCGACCTGACGGGGCGCACCGCTATCGTCACTGGCGGCAGTCGGGGACTCGGACGTGAAATGGTTCTGGCCTTTGCCGAACACGGAGCCAATGTTGTCATCGCTAGCCGCAAGCTCGACAACTGCGAAGCGGTGGCCGCCCAGGCCCGCGCTTTTGGAGTGGAAGCTCTGCCGTACGCGTGCCATGTGGGGTATTGGGACCAAGTGGAGGCGCTTGCCGATGCGGCCTGCCAACGGTTCGGTGACATTGACATCCTGGTCAACAACGCTGGTATGGCACCTTTGTATCCCTCAGTTGGAGAGATCAGCGAAGCGCTGTACGACAAGGTTATGGATGTCAACCTCAAGGGAACGTTCCGATTGACCGCCGTGGTAGGCGACCGAATGAAGGCGCGCGGCTCAGGCTCGATCATCTTCGTCAGCTCGAGCGCGGCAACCAAACCGACGCCGGGCGAAGTCGTATACGGGATGGCCAAAGCGAGCCTCCACAATCTGACCGAAAGCCTGTCCAAGGCGTACGGACCCGAGGTTCGGGTCAACTGCATCCAACCCGGCCCGTTCCTGACTGATATCTCCAAGGCTTGGTCAGCTGAGGCGATCGCTGGACTCGGCGACCAGATCTCCCTAGGCCGGGCTGGCCAACCCGACGAGGTTGTCGGCGCGGCCCTCTATTTCGCGAGCGATGCCGGCGTTTACACCACCGGCGCCATCCTGCGTCTCGACGGAGGTTTGCGCTAACCGTCAGCGGCCTGAGGCTTTGGCCGCGAAGTCCTTCAGCGAAATGTTGCCGCCAGCTTCGTAACGGCCTGTCGACAATGACTTTTCCGACACGTCGTGGTCGCCTGCGGCGCCGCGCAACGCGCCGACGGTGCAATCCTTGCGGTCAAGCAACGCGAACGGATCGTAGGAATACCAGTCCATGGCGTTGAGATGGGTGATGCGGTCGACTTCGTCGTCGGGTACCCCGACCAACACCTCAGCCAACTCCTCGGGTGCGTTGGGCCAGTTGGAATCGGAGTGGGGATAGTCCATTTCCCAACAGATGTTGTTGATGCCGATCTCGTGGCGCAGGGCCACACCGACCGGGTCGGTGATGAAACAGGTCAAGAAATTGCGGCGGAACACTTCGCTGGGCAGCATGTCGCCGAAATCCTGACCAGTCCAAAGATGGTGCATGTTGTAGGTCTTGTCGGCCCGGTCCATGAAATAGGGAACCCAGCCGGCACCTCCCTCGGAGAGGGCGATCTTGAGTTTCGGGTAGCGGCGGGGCAGCGTTGACCACAACAAATCGGCTGCCGCGGTGGAGATGTTCATGGGCTGCATCTGGATCATCACGTCCATGGGGGCATCGGGTGCGGTTACCACCAACTGTCCTGAGGAACCGAGATGGATCGACAACACAGTGCCGCAATCCACCAGCGCCTCCCACAGCGGGTTCCAGTACTCGTCATGGAAGCTCGGCTCCCCCAGCGGCACCGGATTCTCGGTGAAGGTCATTGAGTGGCACCCCTTGGTGGCCACTCGGCGGACCTCTGCAGCGCATTCGTCCGCCGACCAGATCATGGGCAGCGCCATGGGGATGAAGCGTCCAGGGTAGCTACCGCACCACTCGTCTATGTGCCAGTCGTTGTAAGCGCGGATGAGATCTGCTGCGAACTCCTTGTCGGGGTGAGCAGCGAACAGCCGCCCTGCGAAGCCGGGGAACGAAGGGAAGCACATCGAGCCGAGCACACCGCCTGCGTTCATGTCTTTGATTCGTTCGTGTATGTCGTAGCAGCCGGGACGCATCTCCTCGAAACAGGTCGGCTCGATCCCGTATTCTTCTTTGGGGCGTCCAGCAACCGCGTTGAGCCCGACATTGGGAATCACCGCCTTGTTGAACGTCCAAACATCGTTTCCTTCGTTGGTCCGAATCAGCTTTGGTGCCTCATCAGCCCATTTCTTCGGCAGGTGCGCATCGAACATGTGCGGCGGTTCGCACAGGTGATCATCGACACTCACCAGGATCATGTCGTTCATGTCCACGGCGGTCTCCCTTGGCATTGTCCCGTGCAGCAGAATCTAACACCTGTGCTGGTTGCGTGACCAAGAACGCTTGGGTGGGCTACTCGAAACCGAGTGCTGCGAGGTCGAACTCCATCTCACCGGCGATCATCTTCACGAGAGGTGCGTCGAAGGAGTCAACCAAAGAAGCGCTCACATGGCCTTGGTCAACCAGCAAGGTCACGCCGTTGATCCCGCTGGCGGCTGCCGAGCACAAGAAGATCATGGTGGAGGCCATCTGGTCCGGGACCAGGGTCGGGGAGTTTGTTGCTGCGCGGTAGTCGGCGCCGAAGGTGAGCCAAAGATCGGCGTTTGCGCGTGCCAGGGGTGTATCGGTCGGGCCCGGCAGGATCGCGTTGATGCGGATTCCCTTGGTGAGCAAAGGGAAACCCTGCTGGGCGACGTAACAGTTGATCGCCTCTTTGCTGAAACCGTAGTTGTCGGTTTCTGGATGCGCCTCGGTCCAAGCGGCTGCTGTTGCCCAATCACCGCTCGCGAGAAATTCCTTCACTTGCTCGATGTTTTTGCGCCAGCCCAGTCCGGCTACCGATGAGACCAACGCAACAGAGCCACCGGAGACCAGCTTGTTGGTTGTGACCATGCGCTCGATCAGATGGCGTTGGCTGGTGAAGTTGATGAGCATTATTCCCGGCGTGCCGTCGGCTACCCCGGCGCAGGCAAACACCGCGTCAACAGGCCCAGCGATCGCGTCAACAGCGGCGTCGACCTCGGGCTGGTTGCGAAGGTCAACTTGAATCGTCTGAGCGCAGTCGTATGCGACTTCGGCGACATCAATCACGATTACTTCCGCACCGAGATCGGAGGCCATACGCGCAGTCGATGCCCCCATGCCGGAAGCTCCGCCGACTACCACAACCCGTTTCCCGTCATAGCGGAATAGGTCCATAGTCATTGCATTTCTCCCTGCGATCAACGAGAACCGCTTCTGTTATCCAGTTTGAGCATAAGCTTCATTGAGAGCACTACGAGGTCGAAGTCTGCCACGACGCTTTTATTTGGATGTGATGATCCACCGGCCGGTGTGATCAATGTTGCAATTTCTCGCGAATTTCTCTCATGAAGGTAAGAGAGTTACCGAGGGTGCTTTCTTGAGCGACCTTGCGAACGATGCGACCGAGTGCTGCGTCGTCGTTGATGTTCTCCTTGGCGTATCTAACGGCTTCGTCAACCTCGACGCTACAGTCCAACTTCGGTTCGCTGTGCTCGCCGCTGGCTGGTGCGACGGGCTTGGCAGCTTTGCGGGAGCGAGATCGGTTTACCGGCGCAGGTGGCGGTTCGAGGTTGTTTCCGGCACCGAGAAACCTCACTGCTGTCCGCCGTTTGATGAGAAGTGTCTGGCCGAAATCGGTCCGAACCCACTGCCAGGCGAAGTCGTTGCGGGGCGTACGCACGGCGCTGGTTTCCAACTCCGTTACCGGACCGAGACCTTCCACCGCGAGTCCTTTATCGTCTCTCACCAACGCGTCGGCTTGAGTCTGAGGCGCAGCCCAAGTGAGAGTGTCGGGGTAAGGTTGGTTACGGACGGTTTGGCACTGCGAGATGGCTACCAGTCGGTCGGATTCGCTCAGTAAGTAGTCGCTGTCGAGGGGTTCTTCGGGAGGTTGACCGGCTCTGTCACAAGCACCAAGCAATGCTCCGGCCATTGTCGCGATCGTGTCGGTGTCGGTGCCGACAGCATTCGCGGCAGCGACAATGCCTTCGTGGGCGCTCTGAGAGATTGCGGCCAATGCAACTGCGGCGACGGTCGTGAGAATGCCACTGCCTCGCTGGTTTGCTGCGTCTAGTCCGAGACGATCACAGATGTCCTGGTAGGCCCCGGTTGTACCGTCGGCCGTGTTGGAGTCAGACGAAACGTGGCTGATTGCCGTGCGGAGTTCGTCGACGGTGTCGTGCCAAACTTCTCGAAACTGCTGACCAGTCTCTCGTTCCCACAGACCGATCCAAGTGGATCCGAGAGTCGGGTGATCCTCAATTAGGTGGACGACATGGCGCATCCCAGCGGCGATTTTGTCGCTTATGGCGATGTCGGGAACAGTGCCGACACGTAGACAGTGCGCAAGTGTGGAAGCGTGGAAGCACGCTCCGACGATGGCACGAGGGTGCCCGTGAGTGCAGACGCTGTCCACGATCACATCAAGCAGGTAGTCGTCCGTGAGGTTTCGAGAGGACCAGACATGCGGCTGAATTCGCATGGCGGCACCGTTACCGCCAGCGTTGCTCCATCCAGGAAAGGTGTTGGCGTACCACAGAGCCCCGGGCTTGCCGAGGTTCTTGGCCGCCGCTTTGGAAGCACGGCCACCTCCCAGGGCGTAGGCGGGCCATACGGGCAACTCAATGCGGGAGAAGGTTTCAATGTCGAAGCCATGGTGAGTGATCGTCCGGCTCACAGCCATGCGCAACTGGGTATCGTCGGACCAGCACCCGGCTGGCAGCACGACATCAACGCCTCCCCGCCCCCCGACTCGTCGCCTCCATTCCATGAGCCGGTCGAGTTCCGTTCCCTTGGTTCTCCTCTTGAGACCCTTGTGGTCGACGAGTTCACTGATGAATCCGAGAGCGTCCGCGTAGGCAGCCCACAACATGGAATTGCGAGTCTGTGCACAGCGACTGTTGTCGGCGTGAGGGGATCGGGACACGACGTCCCCAGCGTCCTGATGGGACGACTCCGCGCTAGAGTGGTCGTCGCTGGAATCGTCGAACAGAGGTTCCTGCTCTTGGGGCATTCGGTTTTTCTTGGTCGTTGTCGTGGTCACTGGAATGCCTCCGGGACACAAGCGATTCTAGGATTAGGGGGAAAGGGGGACAATGCGCCCTCAACACTGTCGTAGGTGTCTTCATCACCCACAATAATCGCATCAAGGTGCTCAAGGGACAGCTTGAACGGGTAAAGAACCTCTGCTTGTGGATTGGTTGGCTGATGCGACCCTCGGCCGCGGCGATTACTGACGGCACCAAAGTAGCCCCAGGGGATCTCCAATGCGAACATCTGGTTGAAGCCCTCAAGGCCAGCCGCGCGATGAGATACGTCATAAGCGTTGTTTGTTGTGCTGAACACCACGCCTGGATGAGTCAGGATGTCTGGGTCGAACTCAAGGATCGCCCATTCATCGTTTGGGTGCCACCCCACGGAGCGCCGGAACATGTGAACGTTGATCTCGGACACGGACAGGTTGACGTAGCCGTGCCAACGCAAGTCCCGGCTCCGGTCAGTCGCGTTCTCTCCGAAGACGTACTCTAGATGACTATCCTTTGGCAAGTCACTTCGGGCCTTGACGGCTGAACTGGCCAATATTCCCACGAGTCCGCTGATGCGGGTGAAATGTACGATCCTGGTGATGCGGCGTTCATTGGCCGCCATGGCGATCTCCGGGCAAGACGGAGCACGGCTTGACTCTTCGGCAGTTTGCGGTTGAGCTTCGGGAAGCCACACCATGGCGCTCACGCCTCAATCAATTTGTAGGTGGAGGGGTCTAGGAGCCCGATCAAGGAAGACTCCTCACCAGGTTTATAGCCGACCATTACTGACTTACGCGCCCGGCCAACTGCCATCGCCAACATGCGACGGAGCCGGTCGAGGTCTGCGTCGCCATCCTCGGGGCCGTGCGGTGTGACCTGCCGGCTGAGGCCGGGAAGAAGCACATGGTCAAACTCGAGTCCCTTGGCGGAATGGATGGTGCACAGTGCCACGACCTCATTCCCCGAAGGCCATTTGTTTTGTCGGGACAACTCGCAGAACGGGATACTTCGGGCATCGAGTATTCTGCGGGCCTCGTTGAACCAGCCACCGCCGCGTGGTTGGAGCAGGGCCACAGATTCGCGGGACAGGTCGGCGCGGCGTTCAAGCCGATCAAGCATGACCTTGAGTTGAGCGTTGTATTTACCGACAACGACCACCGGCTTGGCACCTTTGCGATTGCAGGCGGTGAAGTCTGGCAACGTTCCATCGTCTTCATCAGGGAGTTCGGCAACGAGCGGGCGGGCGAACTTGGCGATAGCGGAGGTATTGCGGTAGTTCTCGCGGAGCGTATAGATCATTTCGGGTCGGGCGGAGATGCCAACTTCTTTCCATTTGAAGTATTGCGGGTAGATGCGCTGGACAGCGTCGAGCACGAAAGTTGTGCTGTGCAAGTCTCGCAAGTGGCGGATTACTGCACGGACCTGATTGGCAGAGAAATCTTGTGCCTCGTCAATGATCACGATGTCGTAGAGCAGGCCGGTTTCGGCATCGGCCGCCAACAGTGCGAGATCGTTCCAGTCGACGACACCACGTTCAGCTTTAGCCTTAGCGTATGCAGGAAGAACGTCCTGGAGCAATACTTCGCGTACCGGGCGATCCATGCGGGGCGCGGCCCCCCGACCTTCTCGAACGACAGTGAGATAGTCGGAGAGTGTTCCCGGCCTGAAACGACCGAGGACATATTGAACCTCGTCGACCATGAACTCGTGCTGGCGTGAGGTGGTGAAGGCTTGGAGGTGCGGTCGGAGTATCGCTGACGAATCGTCGCGCCCAGCGATGTCGACGGTGCCGGCCAGTGATTTTGCCCAGCGGCTAAACGTGCTGATCTCGAGATGGAGCGCATCATCCTTTGGCGACGATTGACGAGCGAGTTCCGCAATATAGCCTTCCAGGGTTCGATTGAACGTCAGCACCAGAGCCCGTACCGGTGCTTCATGCCCGAGGCGTTTTCGACGGCTCAGTCGCGACGCGATTTGGGCATGCAAGCGCAGTAGAGCGGCGGTGGTCTTGCCACTCCCGGCCGCACCCCTGATCAGTAGATGGCCGTGCTTTGCGTGCTTGAGGATCTGAAGTTGCTCTGGAGTGGGCTCAACAGACGGTAAAATTCTCATCTCGAATTCCTAGGTTTCGGCCCCGCTGCCCGGGACCACGTGGAGACAACCGTAGCGCGCTGCGACAAGAAGTGAGTGATGGTCGAAACCGGCTGAGCAAGTAACCGAAGCTCAACCTCGGATGTGTGGTTGACTCAGGCCCAACCGAGTTGTTTCTCCAATACGAACAGTGGTGTGCTGGAGGTAAGGCTCGAGTCGACACCGTCGCGATTTGCCTTGGTGAGAGCCTATTCCCGTGTTCAATTGGAGATAGCGGGTCGTGTTGGCGAGTGGAGTGTCGGGCTGCGATTGCACGGGTTGGGGGAAAGGGCGAGACTGGCTGAAAGGAGGTGAGCCAGTGAGCGACGACATAGACGTTGACCACCAGGAAGCGGGCTTTGTCGCGCTACGACACCAGCGCTACGCGGAACTCCGTGAGACTTGCCCGGTCGTGCACAACGCGGCGTACGGGGGCTTCTGGATGGTCACGGATTACGCCTCGGTGGCGCAGGTCGCCCGCGACAACGAAACGTTCGCGCATCGCTACGACCCTGAGTCGGAGGACGGAATCGCTTACCGGGGAATCTGTGGGATACCCCGACCTGCGAACCTTCCTCGCATGGGCGTGTCAGAGATCGATGGTCGCGAGCACGTCGATCTGCGTCGGGTAATCAACCCGTTCATGGTCACCAAAGCAGTTGAAGCCAATCGCGATCGCATGGCTCAGGTATCGGGCTGGTTCCTCGACGAAGTGATCGAAAGCGGCGCATGCGACCTGGTAGATGACTACGCCACCCCCGTACCTGCAGTCATGACCCTCGAAATGATGGGAATGCCCAGCAAGAACTGGCGCTACTACGCGGACTTCTTTCACGCCACCTCGTCGTTCACTAAAGACGACCCACGCCTGCATGCCGCGCTCGCCAACTGGTCGACGATGTGGGAGGAATTGGCTGATTACACCCGGTATCGCCGGGCCAATCCGTCAAGCGATCTCACCTCGGCGATCGTCAGCAGCGTTCTCGACGGCAGCGTTCCGAGCGATGACCAAGTGGTCGGAATCCTTTGGAATCTGGTTGCGGGAGGAATCGACACGACCACATCGCTGGTGTCTTGGGGGTTGCATTACCTGGGTACGCACGCGGCGGACCGGCAGCGTCTCATCGACGACCGGACGCTCATCGTCAGCGCAGTCGAGGAGTTTCTGCGCTTCTACAGCCCTAGCGAGTCGTTGACCCGCACGGCCACCCGAGATGTCGAACTAGGAGGTCGACAAATCAAGCGCGGCGACGTGGTTTTTATCTCCTGGGTTGCCGCCAATCGTGATCCCAGCGCCTTTGAACGAGCTGGTGAGGTGGTAATTGACCGCGAGGTCAATAAACATCTGGCGTTCGGGTTGGGCGGCCACCGTTGTGTCGGTTCAAGCATCGCCCGGCTCCAGTCCGAGTTGATGATTGCCGATGTGTTGGACAGAGTTCCCGACTACCAGATCGACCTCGATGGTTTCAAGCCGTATCCCGGCAACTTGCTAATGACGGGCGTTGTCACTATGCCAGTTACATTCTCGCCAGGTGAGCGTAGTGGTATCCCCGCTCCGTTCGCCGATTGACTCAACCCCATACCCAAGGAGAGTTCTGCTGTGGCCTTCATGATGATGCGGCTCAACTTCGTGCATCCAGACCCGACCGACCCAGCGGAGATGAGTGACCGCTATCGAGCCGGCTTCGACCTCGCCGAGTACGCCGACAAGAACGGTTTCGCGATGGTGAGCCTTGAGGAGCATCAGGCCACCGAAATCGGTTGGAGCCCGACGCCGCTGCTCAACGCCGCGATGATCCTCAACCGTACTGAGAACCTGTCAGTGGCGATCACCGCGCTGTTGGTACCGCTGCACGATCCGGTGCGTTTGGCACAGGAGCTGGCGGTGATTGATCTGATGAGCAAGGGTCGGATTGCCATCACCACGGGGCTTGGTTACCGCCCCGCCGAGTACGCCGCGGTCCAAAAGGACTGGAAACGTCGCGGCAAGATCCTCGACCATGCCCTAGAGACCATGCAGAAGGTCTGGTCAGGTGAGGAGTTTGAATACAACGGCGCGACGATCAAGGTCGGTCCCATGCCTTACACCCGCCCGCATCCCATGGTGATGATCGGGGGTTCCGGCCCGGCTGCGGCGAAGCGGGCGGCGCGATTCGGTTTGCCCCTGCAACTCCCAGCGCCCAACCCGGAGGTTGAGGCACTGTACTACGCCGAGTGCGAGAGGCTGGGAAAGCAGGGCTTCTGCATCTCACCGGAGCAGGTAGCCATGGTCCATGTGGTCGACGACCCCGATGAGGCTTGGGCCAAACTCGGCAAACACTTCTGGCTCGAGGCCTCGGTTTATGATTCGTGGCAGCCCCCGGGCCAGACTTCTGCGGTCCATACCCATGCCACCAACCAAGAGGAACTGCGAGCAGAAGGCATCTACCAGTTCTTGACGCCGGAACAGGCAGTGGACCGGGTTCGCCAGACCGGCGCCCTTTCGCTACACCCTTTGGTTGGTGGTATGCCGATCGACTCGGCCTGGCAGTCCCTGGAGCTCACCGTTGATCGTGTGATCCCAGCCCTCCAAGACGACTGATCGGCTAGTACCCGGCGAAGTCACCGCGGCTGCGGGGGCTGCGGGAATGATCAGTGAGGGGGAGCCCCGGCAGACGGCAGTGTCGTCGCTGCGTATCCCGCAACTATGGCTACTTGGATCCTGTGTCGATGGACTCGTCGGCAACGATGGGCATGCCGATACCTAGGAAGCCTTCAATGCGCGCTAGTCGCTGTCCGTTCTCGTTGATGCCTTCGCGGAGTTGGTGGTGCGCGGCGTTGGAGTCTTCGCGGAGTTTGTTGAGTTCTTGGCGGTGTATGTTGAAGTCTTCGCGGAGTTTGTCGGTGTTGTGTTGTTGGTGCCAGACGATCGCCAAGGCCGCCACTAGAACGGTGACGAGTTGCACGACCGCGTCCAATTCCATGCTTCGGACTCTAATCGGCCATTTAGCGACAAGCATATAAAACCATGAAATATCTTTTGAGTCTGCAATCCGAGTGGCGGCTAGCTGGATCGAGTCGCAAGCTGAACGATCAGATAAATTGCGTGGCGAGCACCCCGACGATCCCGGCAGGCACCCGGAGCAAACACGCCGAACCAACAACTGCGACGCTCAGACGCAGCCACGAACAGCCGCTGTCGTAATCTGCGCCTGGACCAGAACCAGCGATGCTTGTGCCACACAACCGCGTCTGCCGCCCAAGATGAAACCTAGACCCCCAAGACACCAGCCCGGCCAGCAACAACAGCACCAACCAGGATCACCCCGGAACGTCGACCCGAAATCAGCTGTGCGGCGGACTGCCCAGAATCACCGCGCGGGAAGAATCCGTGGGTTGAAGCCCCAGCAGACGACAGTGTCGTCGCTGCGTATTCCGCAGTAATAGTAGCCACCTGCGCTGATCGTTTTGAACTTCTCGGGGCTTACCTCCTAATCGAGGTGTCCGGCCAAAGGGGTGAATCAGTTCTCCGCGGCTCGGCTACGCCCGGCGATAGCAAAGTTCCCGCGGCTCCGGCTGTGCCCGGCAAAAGCAACGCTATACGGTTGGAGACATGCAGAACGAGTTGACAAAACGGTTTGGTATGGAGTTTCCGATCTATGCGTTCACGCATTGCCGTGACGTTGTAGTTGCTGTGAGCAAGGCTGGTGGATTGGGCGTCTTGGGCGCAGTGGGCTTCGGTGTGGAACAGCTCAGGATCGAACTCGAATGGATCGACGAACACATCGGCGACAAGCCCTATGGCGTAGACATCGTGCTGCCGGCCAAGTACGACGGTGCCGGCGAGATGGACCTCAACAAGTTGACAGGCCAACTCCAGTCGATGATCCCAGACGAGCACCGTCAGTTTGTACGGGAGATGCTTGACAAGCACGAGGTTCCAGAGTTACCGACCGACGAAGAGCTCGGTAGCGGGCTGATGGGCTGGAACGCAGCAACCGCAGTTCCCCAAGTCGAAGAGATTTTGCGTCACGACAACGCGGTCATGGTGGCCAACGCTCTGGGGACACCGCCGCCGGATCTCGTCGAGCAGATCCAGGCAAGTGGTCGGGCGGTCGGAGCGCTCTGCGGCACACCCGCTCAAGCGAGTCGTCACGCTGCGGCCGGCCTCGATTTCGTGATCGCCCAGGGCTACGAGGGAGGCGGCCACACCGGAGACATCGGTTCGATGGTGTTGTGGCCCCAGGTAATCGACGAGGTCTCGCCGGTACCGATGCTTGCCGCTGGAGGGATCGGCTCAGGTCGTCAGATGGCTGCTGCATTGGCCATGGGAGCGGCAGGAGTATGGACCGGGTCTCTATGGCTGACTGTGGAAGAAGCGGCGGGACCACCAGCTCAAATTCAGTCCTTCCTAGATGCCACCAGCAAGGACACCGTGCGTTCTCGTTCATATACGGGAAAACCGTGCCGAATGCTGCGCAACGACTGGACCGAGGCATGGGAACGGCCTGAGACTCCCGACACTTTGGGAATGCCGTTGCAGATGATGGCAGTACGCGAGGCGATGGTGAGAAGCGGTCGTTATCCCGACAAGGCCCAGCAGGTTGCGTTCAACCCAGTTGGTCAGATCGTCGGATCCATGAACAAAGTGAAGCGCAGCGCCGATGTCGTCTTTGAATTGGTGGAGGAGTGCATCGATTCGCTGGAACGCACCCAGGCGCTGCTATTGATCGACTGACGGCGGGCTCTGAGATGGCTCGGGCTCGGTTACTCGGGCTTGCGGGCAAGCGCGAAGTACATCGGAGTGAAGATCTCCAGTCGGCCGGCTTCGGCGAGAGCTTTCGCGCCGATATTGAGGAGTCGAGCTACCTCCGACGCTCCGGAGGGAACGACCCTGACCTTCTCCAACGCGCGCAGCGAACGATACGTCACCGACCGGCCCACACTCGAACTGCGGAACCTGGATACGGAGATACCGGATCCGACCAACGGCTCATACCACGGAATATCGGGTGCAGCGTGAACTGCGAGGTCGCGTGTCTCGAGCAGTTCGAGACCGGACTGCTCGAACGCCGCGTCAACTTCGTGTGTGTAGCGCAGGGTCTGCGTCCCTGCACCCAGCTCGATGTCGTGCTTTAGCTGAAGGTGGTGTGGATCGTCGGCGTCGAATTTGTCGGTGAGGCACCACTCGTATGTGGCGAAGCGACCACCACCCTTGAGCAGACGCCGAGCTTCGCTGAACACAGCAACGAGATCGGGTGCATGAGGCGTCGCCTCAATCGCATAGATGGCGTCGAACGAGCTGTCGGGAGCGTCAACGTTCATGTAGTCGCACTCCAGGAACTCCGCAGAGTCGCCCAGCCCCGCTTCATCGATGTATTTCCGTGCAAGTTCAAGTTGGTACGAACTGATGTTGATGCCGACCACGTGGGCGCCGGAGAAGCTGACGATCTCACGCAGCGGACCGCCGACACCGCAGCCGAAGTCAGCAACCCGCATACCGGACTGCAGGCCGAGCTTGTGGGCGATGAAGTGCTCGTAGCGGGTGATTGACGCCTGAAAACTCTCATTGCTGTGGCGTGGCGCGAAATGATAGGACTTGCCCCAGCCGTACTCGTAGAAGTCCGTGACGAGTTTGTAGTAGCCGGTGACAAGATCGTGGTAACCGCTCTCTCTCGGGTCTTCGTCTCCGACGGTGTCGAACCGGCTCTCGTATTCTCTAGCTGTGTGCGCCACAGCATCGCGCGAGATCGAGTCCTTGAGAAGGCTGAACAATGTGGATGGCATCCGGCCATGATACCGTCTGCCGCAGAGTCTCAACGATGTGGGCATCGACGACGGAAAGCAATGCTGTGCAGGGAACTGTTGGTTTACGGTCGCTGGCTAAACCATGCAGGCTCGGGGTTCTAGCGCTGGTGGCCGGGTTGTTTGTTGTGGGTTGTGGTAACGGCGAAGACGGTAGTGGAGAGCCGTCTAG
Source organism: Candidatus Aldehydirespiratoraceae bacterium (assembly GCA_965198315.1). GTDB lineage: Bacteria > Actinomycetota > Acidimicrobiia > Acidimicrobiales > Aldehydirespiratoraceae > VXYK01. The sequence goes on from OZ240616.1 coordinate 1,380,035, forward strand.
TTCTGAAACGCCCTCAACATCGGTCGAGCCGTCAACGACTACAACCACGACGGTGACATCATCGACCGTGGATTCGACGACCTCCACAACACAAGCGCCCGCGACGACGACCACAACGAAGGCCCCCTCGACCACGACAACCACCGAGGCACCTCGACCGGATGCGTCGACTGTCGACCAACTCCTCGAACTTGACCGCCCCCTGGTTATTGCCCACGCGGGCGGCGATCAGGACTATCCACACTCGACGATCTACGCATATGCACAGGCCGCCGCAGCAGGTGCCGACATCCTCGAACTTGATGTGCAACTCACCGCCGATGGTGTACTCATCGTGCAGCATGACGACACCGTTGACCGCACCACCGAAACAACCGGTCGAGTGGCCGAGTTGACACTGGCGGAGATCAAAGCGCTCGACAACGCATACTGGTTCTTGCCCGGTCGCTGGGGAGACCAGACACAACCTGACGACCAGTACGTTTTTCGCGGGGTGCGCACCGGGGCGGTTGAACCGCCGCCGGGATTCGAGCCCGACGACTTCTCAGTGGCGACATTCAAGGAGGTGGCAGAGCGCTTCCCCCATCACGTGCTAGACGTGGAGATCAAAATCCAAAGTGGCCCAGACGGCGAAGCAGACCCTCGTACCGGTGTTGCCGCGGCGGAGGTGCTCGCCGCGGAGATTGCCGAGTTGGGTCGCGAGCAGTCGGTGATCGTGGGCTCATTCGACGACGAGACGCTGGCCGCGCTGAACGAACTTGCCCCCAGCGTGGCCACCAGCCCCGGACTCGAAGCCATGCTCGCGTGGTTCTTGTCGGGGGTGCCTCTCGATTCCCGGTACCAAGTCTTACAGGTCCCGTTGACCTTCGAGGGAATCGAAGTAGTCACCCCGGAACTCACCGAGAGGATCCACAACGAGGGCCGCTACGTCTGGGTTTGGCTGAGCGGCACCAATGTGGTCGAGACACGCGAGTTCTACGCCGATCTCCTCGGTCGAGGCGTCGACGGTTTGATAGCGGGCCGTCCCGCCGAAGCGGTCGCGGCAACATCTCGATAGCACCACGCTGAGGTTCGGCGAATTGCTTACTGGCCGGTCGTCGACCAGTGCCAAGGCTCGCTCGGCAAGTTCACGAACCCGTAGTCCGGGGCGATTCGGGTCAAGGCTTGGAACACGGCCGTGTTACGGCTTCGGATGATTCTGCCGTTGTGTGTGAAGTCGACGGCCAGGCCGACCTGGTGTTGCGAGAATCCGGGTCGGGCCGTGGGTGGACTGCACTGGGACGCCGGCATCTGATAGACCGCGTATTCAGAGGTGCCGCAATGCTGGCGTCGCAGTTCGATCTGCCTGGAGTTGTCTCGATATCCGCCACCGCCAAGGATGAATCCCTCGGCTTCCATTGCGACCAGAAGCCCTTCGAGCTCTTCGACGATAAGAACATTGACAACTATCCCCCAAACAGACGCCAGCTCAACCGGTGCGTTCGGCGGGACGGTGACCCCTTGTGCTCGCCTTCGAGCTGCGGCCGCGATGGCGGCCAGGCGATCAACTTCCCGCGTGATTCTGTCTGCCAATTCGGCGCTCTCATCCTCGAGAGCTTCGAGTTCGGCGATGAGATCATCTCGGCGGTTTTCGATCGTTACGAGAGCGTTGCCCTCGCGAGCCACGGCAGTGTTGAATCTGTCTTCCCGCTCGAGTGCTTCGTTGCGTAGATCTTCGAGTTCGTTGACGCGGCGGTCCGATTCTTCACGCAGCGCTTCGAGTTCAGCTGCTTGGCCTCGAAACGCGTCGAGGAGATCCTCGGTGCTGCGGTTGGCGAAGCTGCGCAGGGACTGGCTGCGTGCGTGCTGCCAAGGGTCCGAACTCAACGCCGTCTGTTCGCTGTTGGGTCCTTGAAACGACGTGTAGGCGCTGATGGCTGATTGTTGCAACAACAGTTGGGTCTCGGCGATCTCGGCTTCAAGTTCGGCGATTCTCGCTTCAGCCCTAGCTTGCTCTGCCTGTGCGTCGCTCAATTTTCTGATAGCGGCGTCAACAGCTTCATCGGCGCTGTCTGCGGCCGCGACCAGATTGTTGAATGCGATCTCCAGGTTGTCGAGGTCCCCCAAGAGTTCCTCGATCTCCTCTTGTGTTCCTGCCGCGTCTTCTTGGACTTGCTTTCGATCCTCACGGAGTTCGTCAGGTGGTTTGTCTTGCGCGACCGCTATTGGGCCTGTTGCGGCGATCGCGGAAAAAACCAGGGCCGCGGCTACGACGCGAATCTTCCGGTTGCGGCGATTTCGTGAGGGAGCTACAGGTGATCGCGACGTGCCGGGCATTTTGTCACACAATTGCAATGAACAGGATTCACGGTATCAGAGCGCCAACCACGAACGCGCCCGCTTCAGTCGTTCTTCATGGTCTGTCCGCCATCGACCGCAATCACCGCACCGGTGACGTACGACGATGACGGCAGAGCCAGGTTCAGCACCATGTGAGCCACTTCTTCGGGGTCGCCGTAGCGACGCAGCGCGGTGCGCCGCCGGGCAAACGTGTCTCGGTGCTCCGCCGGAATGGCTTCTGTCATGGAGGTGAGAATCGGGCCCGGGCACACTGCGTTGACGGTGATGGCGTATTTTGCCAATGCAATCGCCATTGCTCGGGTAAGGCCGATGACGCCGTGTTTGGCAACGGTGTACGGAGTCGTCGATCTAGAAGCACCCAACCCTTCAGTCGATGAAATGTTGATCACCCGACCTTCTCCGCTGGCCTTGAGATCATCAAGACATGTCCGAATCAGTCGCTGATGGGGCGTAAGCAACACATCGAGTGCGAGTTGCCAGCGGTCGTCGAACTCCTCATCGTCTATCTCTCCGCCAACGCTGATTCCGGCGTTGTTGATCAGCACGTCAACCCGGCCCAAACTTTCCCGGATCGTCTTTTGAGCTGCGGTGATAGAGGTTGGATCTGCAACGTCAAGCAGCACTCCAAGCGCGGTACCACCGGCAGAGGTGATCTCAGCGGTGACAGACTCGACCCCATCGGGGTCCACATCGGTGACTGCGACCTTGGCACCTTCATCGGCGAACAGCAAGGCAGTGGCTCTACCCATTCCCGAGGCAGCACCAGTAATGAGCACGACCTTGTCCGCAACTGATCGGCTGAGTTTGCTGAGTCGTCGGGTCATGTCTGCTCCTCGAATGCCTACTCGATCGGGTTGAGGTCGCGCCGCTCCAGAGTATTAGCGTACGGCCCTACGCGACCTCTCACCCGACCTCTGACCGACTGCTATGCCAACCGCTTCTGACCTGGCAAACCGATTGCTTGACCTTGTCAAAGCAGTGCTGAGCGATTTTGAGTCCGAACACGCTCCAGGTCTCGATCTGCCACGAGTGCATGGTGGCTACCTCGTGGGCCCCGACGCTCGAGCCGATCTCGCATTCACGCTCTCGTTGTTGCACGAGGCGGGTGTAGAGCAGGTCTCCGGGCTGCAGTGCGCGGATGTCGCGCTCGAAATCGTGCGACAGCTCGACGGCAAGATGACTCACAGTTTCTACAGCTACCGCACAGCTGAAACCCTGTTGCGCTTTGGAGGACTTGACGACAACCCGGCGCTCGGAGCCTGGAACGAAGCCGATCTGGCCAATGCAGCAGAGGCCATCGATTCCTCCACGATGCTTGAAGCCCTGGCCGCCGGCAAACTCCCCAACAACTATGCCGTGGTCCTCACCCGCTGCGAGTTTGATCGATCCCGCCTCGGCCGGCTCCCGGACGAGGGTGTACTCGACACGCTGATCGACAAGGTCTCAGCTTTGTTCACGCAACTCCCGACACGTTGGTTGGACGACTTCGGGGGCGCCAACTTCGACATTTACACGCCCGACGTGTATCTGTTTGCCGAACCGTTCGCCGAGCGTCTGGGTACTGCCTGGTCAACGGGATTTCAAAAGGTCCTGAGTGATGTTGCTGACTTGGCAACACCTGAGGGAGCAATCGTCTGGGGGCGCTCCACAGGCGCGCTCGGTGTGGTGATGAATATTGAACTCGGCGCGACCGCGCTGTCGCGGCGGTTGACCGATGACCCGAAAGGTTGGTTGGGCAAAGCCGACCTCGCCACCCGCCAAATCAGCGGCTGGTTCGAAGACGGTCTCGTCAACGCCCACAAACACCGCTCGACGATGTTCTACCGGGGTCCACAACGGCGTCTGCAGATGACTTTTGATCTACTTGGCAAGTTGGTGCAGGCTTCGCTTGAGTTGCAGAAGGCTGAACCGCTGGATGCGGCCACTCCAGCGGCGAGCTTCAAGGCGGTGGACAGGCTCATTACTCTGGATCCGCGCAACAATGCCTCGGTCTGGACTCATCGCGGCAGAGGGGTCGACTTCGTACTGCCTTTCGTCGGAGGATTTTGGGTTGACTACACACCAGCGTTGCGCTGGCCCGGCACCTACGAAGTGCCGGTCAGCAACAACGAGCTAGCGGCGATGCTGCCCGCCGTTCATGCTGATGGTGTCGTCTGGACCACCTTTGGGGCGCCAGATTCGATTCACCACGAGGACAATCAGCTCGAAGTCTGCTTCAAGCAGTTCCTACCGCTGCAGAGTCCCTCGGCCGAAACGGGTGACTCTGATTTGACAGCGGCGTCTGTTGATGGATCTCGCCGCGCCCGCTACCGAGTGGACCGACGCAGCGTGGTGGTGGATGAGACACTGAGATTTGAGCGCCCTTCCGACACCATCGACGGGATATCGCTGCAGATCCCAGAAACTTCAAAACGGAAGCTCCTCGTCGAGTTCGAAACAGATCACCCGTGCACAACCAGGGTGATCGACACCGCTGGAATGTTGGCACACCGCTCGTTTTGGAACGAACACGTGCGTGTACATGAGATAGACCTTGAACCAGCCGCGGAGATCAACTTCACTTGGAAGATCACGCCGCAGCTGCGGGTTGCCAGCACAGCAGCAGGACACTGGTACAACCGCAGCTTGTATGACCCACTCGGCGAACGGGTGGCTGACCAAGAGGCGACCTGGTTGCTGGACGACCCCGCTGCGCTCTGCGAATTCGATCTGTTCCATTTGCACTGGCCCGAGTGGTCCGCAGGAACCGACCCGGCTCGAACCCGAGAAGTGATCGCCAACCTGCGTGCCGCGGGCATCCCTATTCTGTGGACTCAGCACAATCGCAAACCTCACTTTTTCCCGCAGGCGCGTGAGAGCTACCAAATCTGGTGTTCGGAAGCCGATGGCGTCATCCATCACAGCCGTTATGGCCGAGCGGTGATGGAATCTGACTACGGCTACGGCGATCACACTCGTCATTTGGTCGCGCCCCACGGACATTGGGGACCGCGTTTGGAACCGCTTCGGCCCGCTGGGGGAAAAGCCGAAGCCGAAAAGAGCCTCGGCCTGGCTCCGACGGGGCTGCGTTTAGGCATCGTCGGCGCGCCACGTCAAAACAAGGACGTGCAACAGGTGATTGACGCGGTGCATGCCTGTAACCGCGACGATGTGCAGCTGTGTGTCTGGTCGCTGGCAGACGAGGAGGTCCCTGACGATGACCGCATCGTTGTTGCCGAACGATACGGGTTGGTTGATCTGGAGGTATATGCCCGTCGGCTCTTCTCACTAGACGCTTTGGTCATGCCGTACAGCGAAGGAATGTTGACCACCGGCATAGTTGCCGACGCCATCGGAGGAGGGCTTGCCAGCTTGGTGTCTGATTGGGGGTACCTGGATGAGGCTCTCGGACCGGCTGGGATTTCTTATGGATCCACGGTCGAAGAACTAACAGCTTGCATCGATGGGCTGACTAATGAGGAGCTTCGCAGCGCGGGCGCCGCGGCAGTTGCAAAACAAGCCGATACCGATTGGTCAGTCATCGCGGAGGCGACCTACAACTTCATCGAGGGTTTGGTCGCCGACCACTGAATTGACCACTGAATTGAGGAGGGAACCGTGTTGGATCTGGGATTAATCTGGGGTTACTGGGGTCGGGGGATGCCCGACAACTTGGTGGAGTTGAGCGTGGAAGCCGAAAAGCTTGGCTTCGACGCTGTTTGGTCCGCTGAGTCGTGGGGTTCGGATGCATTCAGCCCCCTTGTGCTCATAGCGGCCCACACCGAGCGCATCAAGCTCGGAACCGGCGTGGTGCAACTCTCGGCTCGAACGCCGACAGCGACTGCCATGCATGCCATAACCCTCGATCACATTTCCAACGGACGCACGATTTTGGGTCTCGGCGTGTCTGGCCCCCAAGTCGTCGAAGGCTGGTACGGCATGCCCTCGCGCAAGCCCCTCGCTCGGACTCGCGAGTATGTGGAGATTCTGCGCCGGGTGTTTCGTCGTGAGGGCGCGATGGCGTTCCAAGGAGACCATTTTCAGATGCCCTACCAGGGTGACGGTTCAGAGGGTTTGGGAAAACCGTTGAAGGTGATGACCCACCCGTTGCGTGAGATCCCCATCTGGATCGGCGCCGAAGGACCAAGGAACATTGCCCAAACAGTCGAAATCGCTGACGGTTGGATTCCGTTGTATTACTCGCCGTTTCGACCCGAGGTCTACGCCGGCGAGTTGGCCCTGGCGAGGCCTGGCTTTGAGATCGCAGTCAATGTCTCCATGCGTGTCCACGACGATGTCCAAGAGGCGCTGTATCCCACCAAGGCTTCGTTGGGGTTCTACATCGGCGGGATGGGTGCCAAGGGACAGAACTATCACACCAAGTTGATGGCGCGAATGGGATATGAGGAGGAGGCCTACAAGATCCAGGACCTTTTCTTCGAGGGGAAGCGTGACGAGGCGATTGCCATGGTCCCTACCGAGTTCGCTGATGAGATTTCGCTTGTCGGTTCGGTCGATCGGATCCGCGACCGTCTTCAAGCATGGGACGAGAGTCCCGTCACCATGCTCAACGTGTCAGCCCGTACCCCAGAGGAACTGCGAGTCATCGCGGAGTTGGTGAAGGGCTGAATAGAACCGCTGGTAGGGATCGTTTCAGCTGCTATTCATGGGCAGTGTGGTTCATGGGCGCTGTGGCTTGCGGCGGAGGCTCCATTGGTGCCGTTCGTCGTCGGCCAATTGGTCGAGTGTGGGAACTCCGTGACGACCGCCGAGGTGAGCGGCCATGGTGCGTTTCGCATGGGGTGCAATGTTGACAATGTCGACGTTGAGACCAGCTTCGACCGCGTCGTCCACAAGCTCTGCCAACTTTGCTGCACCCCCGTAGTCGACACGCCCGACGTTGGCGAAGTCGATGCGCAGATTCTGGAGTTGGGGGTGTTCGGCTCTGGCTGCGATGAAGCTTGTTTCGAGATGCGGAGCAGTAACGAACCAGATCACGCCGTAGGGACGCAGTACCAGCGTGTCGTCTTCAACCTCGTGTCTGTGGTCTACACGAAGCTCGCGAATGAGATGGACTATGAGCGCAAGACCCACTCCTGCAATGACGCCGCGCTCAACGTTGGGCGCTGATATCAGCGTCGCAGCGAAAGTGCCGAAGACCACGAGACCCTGCAGTCGCGAACCACGGACGATCTGCAGCATGGCCGGCACGTCAATAAGGCGATAGACCGCGGTCAACACGATCGCCCCCAACACCGCCGTGGGCAAGGATTCCAGCATTGCCGACAACGGGATGGCTGCCATCACGAAAGCTCCTGTGATGGCGCCTGACCACTGCGTCTGCGCCCCAGCGAAGCGGTTCAGCGAACTGCGAGAGAAGGATCCGCCAACGGGAAAGCCGCCCGAAATCCCCGATGTGATGTTGGCGACGCCTTGACTCAAGAGCTCTCGATTTGCCGACCAGGGGATGCGATCGGCGGTAGCGAAGGTTCGGGCGATGGATGCGGGTTCTGCGAACCCAACCAGCGCGATGACGATCCCGGCAATGAGCAGCGATGGGGTTTGGCTGTAGGGAAGGTCAAGACTGAGGGTGATGAAGCCTCCGGGAAGGTCGCCAACGACGGTCCCGTCGTAGTTGCTCCCCTCACTCCAGATCACGGCCGCAACAACGGCTATCAACACGCCGGGGAAGAGTTGGTGAACTCGGCGTGCTCCCAGCACCACCAGAACCGTCGAGATGCTGAGCACGATCGCGGTTGCGTTCCACTCGTTCGGCCGTGACAGCACCCACAATGCCCGCTCGACAACTCCCTCGGTGTCGGGATTTGCGTCGAACATTGAAGGTACTTGCGACGCCACGATCAAGATCGCTGCGCTAGCGGTGAAACCGGTCAGCACTGGTTGCGACATGACATAGGCGACAATGCCCCCCCGCAGCAGACCGAGGATCGCACGAGTAACCCCTACAATCAGCGCCAACAACGCAGCGAGTTCGATGTAGGACGCGGTGCCTGTGCTCTCAAGCCCTGACAGCGCACCGAAGGTCAGCAGCGAAGTGAGCGCTACCGGACCAGTTTGGAGATACGGCGAGGAAACAAAAGGCGCTGCCAGCAAAGGAGGCAGAGCTGCGGCAAAAAGACCCACGTGTGGCGGAACACCGGCGATCTCGGCGTAGGCCAGTGATTGGGGCAGCAACACCAGCGCTACCGAGATCCCCGCGATCAGATCTCCCGTCGTCGGTGTCGGGAATCGGCTCGTCCGTGTTGCACTCACGACTTTGAGCTAACCATGTGAAGCGCCGAGAGCGGCAGTTCAGGGAAAAAAGACCCCCGCGGATTTATGGTGTTTGTTGGTGGGTGGTTGTGATGAGGTGGCGGGCTCGGGTCTGCGGTGTTGTTTGCAGGGTCAAGAGAGCGGGCGCGGGTCTGCGGTGTTGTCCGCAGGGTCAGCGCAGCGTGTTCGGGCTGGTCAGCGCCCGGTAGAGGCGGGCGATGAATGCTGCCATCTGTTCGCGGGTGACGGTTTGTTGTGGTGAGTAGGTGGTCGGGCCGGTGCCCTTGGTAATGCCGAGTCCGTAAATACGGCCGATGTCGTCATAGGCGAACGAGGTTGGCGGCACGTCGGTGAACGGCGTGTCGGTCAGCGGAGCGGGTTCTTTGGTGATGGCTTTGTAGAGGCGGGCGATGAATGCTGCCATCTGTTCGCGGGTGACGGTTTGTTGTGGTGAGTAGGTGGTCGGGCCGGTGCCCTTGGTGATGCCGAGTCCGTAAATACGGCCGATGTCGTCATAGGCGAACGAGGTTGGCGGCACGTCGGTGAACGGCGTGTCGGTCAGCGGAGCGGGTTCTTTGGTGATGGTTTTGTAGAGGCGGGCGATGAATGCTGCCATCTGTTCGCGGGTGACGGTTTGTTGTGGTGAGTAGGTGGTCGGGCCGGTGCCTCTGGTTACTCCCAACGCAACTAGACAGCCCACATCGTTGAAAGCGAATGAGCTGCCGGAGAGGTCGCTGAAGGGTTGTGTGGAACTGCTGAGGCCAGGTTCGCAAGCGGCGACCCGCACGGGACTGTCCGGCGTTTCAGGCTCTGTGTCTTCTGGCTCTGTGTCTTCTGGCTCTGTGTCTTCTGGTTCTGGTTCCGGTTCTGGCTCTGGTTCCGGTTCTGGCTCTGGTTCCGGTTCTGGCTCTGGTTCCGGTTCTGGCTCTGGTTCCGGTTCTGGCTCTGTGTCTTCTGGCTCTGTGTCTTCTGGTTCTGGTTCCGGTTCTGGTTCTGGTTCCGGTTCTGGCTGTGGTTGCGGTTGCGGTTGTGGTTGTGGCGTTGGTTGTGGTTGTGGCGTTGGTCGTGGTTGTGGTTGTGGCGTTGGTTGTGGTTGTGGCGTTGGTCGTGGTTGTGGTTGTGGCGTTGGTTGTGGTTGTGGCGTTGGTCGTGGTTGTGGTTGTGGCGTTGGTTGTCCACGCTCGGTGACGTTGACGGTCACGGTGCGGTTGTTCAACGTGTTGTAGTCGCTGTCAACAGAGGCCGGGTCCAGGGCGACGGTGACGGTCTCGTCTGTGGTGTCGTGGTCTTCGACGCCGGATACGGTCACTGTTTTGGCGGTGGCCCAGTTGGTGGTGGTGAACGTCAACAGAGTCGGTGACACCGACGCGGCTGCGGTGTCGCCGCTGGTCACCGCCACAGTCACCTGCGCGGTCGGCAGCGTCGACAACGCCACAGTGAACGACGACGAGGAGCCCTCATCAACGGTGACGCTGGTCTTGTTGATCTGCAGTCTGGCTTCGTCGTCGTCGGTCACGTTGACGGTCACGGTGCGGTTGTTCAACGTGTTGTAGTCGCTGTCAACAGAGGCCGGGTCCAGGGTGACGGTGACGGTCTCGTCTGTGGTGTCGTGGTCCTCGACGCCCGACACCGTCACTGTTTTAGGGGTGGCCCAGTTCGACGTGGTGAACGTCAACGAACCCGGTGACACCGACGCGGCTGCGGCGTCGCCGCTGGTCACAACCACAGTCACCTGCGCGGTCGGCAGCGTCGACAACGCCACAGTGAACGACGACGAGGAGCCCTCATCAACGGTGACGCTGGTCTTGTTGATCTGCAGTCTGGCTTCGTCGTCGTCGGTCACGTTGACGGTCACGGTGCGGTTGTTCAACGTGTTGTAGTCGCTGTCAACAGAGGCCGGGTCCAGGGTGACGGTGACGGTCTCGTCCGTGGTGTCGTGGTCTTCGACGCCGGATACGGTCACTGTTTTGGGGGTGGCCCAGTTGGTGGTGGTGAACGTCAACGAACCCGGTGACACCGACGCGGCTGCGGCGTCGCCGCTGGTCACAACCACAGTCACCTGCGCGGTCGGCAGCGTCGACAACGCCACAGTGAACGACGCCGAGGAGCCCTCATCGATATCGACTGACACTTGAGGAGCCAACAGGTTGACCGGGGTCTTAACGGCTTGTTGAATCTCCGCAGCGAGCGGCGAATGGTCGAGAATCGCATCCCAACCAGCACCACTCCGTCGGATTGTCGCGCCGTTACCGATGATCGCGTCCCGCTCGATACTGATGCCGTCATCGTCAGTGTCGTTTGCCACCGTGTATTCGAAATCAACGACGCTGACACCGTTGCTCGTCAATGTCGACTGATAGACGGCCGGGCGCACCTCGGTTCCGATCTGCAATTCAAGGTACGGCTCTCCATTTGTCGTATCAACAAATACCGGAGCATCAAAAGAGACGGACACCGTGACTGTCTCGCCCGACTTGTAAGCAGCCGAGTCCGGCAGAGACGTAATGGAGAGATCCGACACTCGAGGATACAGTGAGGGCACTGACTGACGTACAACACCGATGGGATGTGCGCAGTCCGATATTGATTCGACGAAATCAGGTTGGATTCCGCCCGCAGAGCTGAGGTCGCCCGGCCCGAAGAATCTCAACGATGTCACCAGTATCGCACCCAACGACGTACCATCCGATGTTTCAGCGGGAAATATCAGCTGCCCCGTGTACTTGCCGAAAGTGGTGCTGCCAACGATCTTTCCTCGGCTGTTCCCGCGCATTGCCAAAGTAAAAAGCTCAGAGCCGGAGGCTGAACCACCATTGACGGCGACCGCCATTGGAAGCGCGACCGCATCTGCAGCTATGCCGTTCCCGCTTGCATTCGCGGATCGATCGGAGTGAACCGAGACAATGCGATATACAAGGTCACCATCATTGAGGAAAGCAGCGGAAATCAGGCCCGTTTCAGTGATGTAACCGCCCGGGTTGTTTCGAAGATCCACCACGATCGCCTTGGCTCCCGCATTGATCAGGCTAGTCAAGTGCGCCAGAAACGTCCCCGGAGAATCGGTCGCGAAAATGTCAAGTTGGATGTAACCGACGTTGCCGTCGACAATCTGACTGAATACCACTGGATCGATGACTTCTGCGGCCACCAAGTCAAAATCCATGGCTGTACCATCGCGAAGTATCGACACCGACACGGTGTCTCCAAGATCGTGGCCGTAGTCCAGACGTCGCAGATCCCTGCACGGGTTGTCCGCAACTACTTTGCCGTACGCGACGATTACATCGCCGACCATCAAACCGGCAGTTTCTGCAGGGCTCGGTTGATAGACCTCCAGAATTACCATGCGGCAGGTACCGCTCGGGGTCGTGCAGGGATTCCCGTCAGTGTCCAGCAACGCAAACTCGATACCGATTCCTATTCTGGTGATTTCAGAACCCAGGGAGCCGCTGAATGAACGGTGCTGGGCCGCCGTCAAACGACGGGTCCGCGCCTCGTTGAGCGATGCCAACATCGCGTCGGTCGCGGCGACCGCGGCAGCGGTGGTGTCCTCTGCCTTGTCGATTTCGGCGCACATGTCCTCAAACTCGGGCGCTGGTAGTGCACAGGGCGGCGCGTCAGTCGTTCGCTCAGCAAGGTTGGCGTCTATCACGCCTTGTTTGGCGGCGTCTGCCAAGTCCACTACAACTACGCCATCCACAAAATTGTCGACCAACGCTTCAAAGGCGAGGCACAACAGCACGAAATCATCGGTGGCGTCGCTGCATTCAATCCGGGTCGTGACCGGATCCTGCGCTGAACTCGTCGGCGCGAGTAGGAATACCGATGCCAACGTGAGCGAAACTCCGAGGAGCAGCGAAACGGGTATCAGCCTTTGGCGAAATCGGTAGTTCTCGATGGCCTGTGTGGACGTTCGCGCGCCGCGAGTGTGGAAAATGCCTCGGCTCACACCGGTGACTCTAGCGCTCAAGCCCGATATGGCTTTAACGGTCCCGCAAGTGTGCTGTGTGGGGGCGGACTATATGGTTTGTCGGCAATCAACAGAGGTGACCCGTGAGCAGATGGAACGACCGCAGCGACGTTCGCAGCGGTGCTGACTACGACAGCAGATGGACCGCAATGGAATTGGCCGGTGAGTCCATCCACGGTGAAGCCGACCTGGTTTGTGCGCTGCTCGAGTCATACGGATTCGGTCCGGAGGCGTCAGTACTCGACGCAGGGTGTGGCACAGGTCGCGTCGCCATTGAGCTTGACCGGCGGAAAATATCTGTTGTCGGGGTGGACCTGGATCCAGACATGCTTGCCGAAGCCGAATCAAAGGCACCCGGGCTCTGCTGGTTTCAAGATGATCTGTGCCTGCTGGACTTGAATCGACGGTTCGACCTGATCGTCATGGCCGGCAACGTGATGATCTTTGTGGAACCGGACACCGAAGCGACAGTGTTGGCCAACATGGCCCGTCATCTTGAGCCAGGAGGGCTCGTGTTGGCCGGTTTTCAGCTCGGGCGGCTCAGTCTTGCGGACTACGACCGTCACGCATCTGCCACAGGATTGAGACTCCTCGGGCGTTGGGCAACTTGGGAGCAGGATCAGTACCGCGACGGGAACTACGCGGTGTCGCTGCACCGGCTTGAGGCCCCGTCCGGCTGAGATCAGCGGAGTTCTACAACGACTTGACTTCCGCACATGCGGGGTTAGATGTAAGGATCAACCAATGCGCGAATTCAGTGGAAAGACTGCAGTGATAACCGGTGGCGCCAGCGGCATCGGTCATGGGGTGGCGACACGATTAGCGGTCGAGGGCATGAACCTGGTCATTGCCGACATTGAACAGTCGGCGCTCGATTCCGCGGTGGCGGGATTGGAAGCTGACGGCGTGAGCGTGTTGGGCGTGCGAACCGATGTTGCCGACAATGATTCAGTCAAGGCCCTCGCCGCGGCTGCCAACGAACACTTCGGAGATGTCCACGTCCTGTTCAACAACGCAGGGGTCGCGGGTGGAGGGCCGATCCTCGAACCGGACGACATCGGGGTCTGGGACTGGGTCCTCGGTGTTGACCTGATGGGCGTGGTCTATGGAGTCAAGGCCTTCGGCCCGGCGATGGTCGCTCACCAAGAGCCGTGCGCCATAGTGAATACAGCTTCAATGGCCGGTCTGCTTCCGACGCCGTCACTGGGGGCGTACACGGTGGCAAAGTACGGCGTTGTCGCGATGAGCGAGGTGCTCTCACTCGAGACCCGGGAGACCTCCAACCTGCGGGTCTCGGTGTTGTGTCCCGGATTTGTGCACACTCGCATCGCTGACTCGGATCGCAATATCCCTGAACACCTGGTGTCGTTGGAGGAGCCGACCGAGGAGAACGAACTGCGGCGCGAGGCGGTACGAGACTTGATTGCTTCAGGGACGCCGCCAAGCGAGGTCGCGCAGAAGGTGTTCGAAGCGATCGTGGAGGAGAGATTCTATGTCCTTCCGCATCCTCAATACGGTGAGCAGATCATTGCCCGTGCTCAACAGATTGCCGCGCTCGGTAGTGTCGCTTCCTGGGAGGTCTGAACGGTTGAATGGCTGATTCTTCTGATCACGCCTTGGCGTTTCGTGTCGCCTCGCAGACCGGTGAGCTTCTGCAGCGGATGCTTGACAAGCCACAACGTGCACAGCGAGGCTGGACGTCGCTCGAGTATGCGGCGGATCGGGCTGCACATGAGTTCATCGTCAAGGAACTGGCCGAGCAACGTCCGAATGATGCGATCCTCTCCGAAGAAGGGCGCGATCTGAGTTCTCGGCTGTCCGCTGACCGGGTCTGGATAGTCGATCCGCTGGACGGCTCCAATGATTTTGGATGGAGCGCCCACTGGTCGGTTCATGTGGCACTGGTCGAAGCAGGCCGACCTACCGCGGGAGCCGTGGCGGTACCGGGATGGGACACAACCTGGGCAACCGAACCGACGCCGGTGCCGATCATGTCGCGTGTCGGAGATCAACCTCGGGTCTTGGTTTCTCGTTCGCGTCGTCACATTGATGGCCGTTTGTTGCAGCGGGCGCTCGGCGCGGAAATATTGGCTGTGGGTTCAGCGGGCGTGAAAGCGATGGCGGTGGTGCGCGGTGAAGTCGATGCCTATGTGCATGGTGGTGGGCTCTACGAATGGGATGTGTGTGCTCCGGCCGCGGTGGCAGAGGCTGCGGGTCTGGTTGCTTGTCGGCTTGACGGCAGTGAGCTTTGGTTCAACAAGGCCGACCCATGGTCGCCTGGTCTCATTGTCTGTCAACCGGGTCTACGTGACACGATTGTGGATGCGATGTCGTCTCGGAGGTATTGATCCATGAAACTCAAGCACCAGTCCCGTTCGCTTGAGAGGCATGTCAAGGCGCCCCGCGAACACACCTGGAAGGTCTTGAATGACCTGATCGAGAAGCTGACCGGCCCCTATGTCACCGAGGGTGATCCAGCACCGCATGGTCCGGGAGCGGTACTGCATCTGAAATTGCCGGGTCAGCAGGAACTGCTTGGTTCAGACGAGCTGTTGGTGGAAACGGTGTTGTCGTTCGAACCACCGTGGCGGCGCGCCTATTCGGTGACCGGGCCCACGGGCCTTGACTTGTACCACGCAACGTTTGTGCTGCGTGATGACGGACCCGAGTGCCACCTTTCCTGGGGGGTAGTCGTCGATCCGGAGCCAACCCCGCAAGGGGCGGCATTCTTGGAGTTTGCGGTAGCTGTGATCGACCGTTTCCTCGACCACGTTGTCGCTGTCTCAGAAGCAGAGGGAGGGTCTTAGTGGCTGATGAAATGACAGCCATTGAGCAGACGGTGGCGCGAGACGAGATCCGGCAACTGGCCTTCACGTATGCCGACGCTGTTGACCGTCGAGATCTCGACCTGTTGGTTTCGCTGTACCGCCCAGACGCGCGTTTTGGGCAGCACGGCGAGGGTGCCGGCGGAGCACGAGCGTTTTTTGCTGAATCGCTCAGCCAGATCGGCATGGCCGTGCTGCTAGTCGCGAATCACTTGATCGAGTTTGACGAAAAAACCGACAGCGGCACACCGACTGCACGGGGCACGGTCTGGGCGCACGGATTCATCGACGATGGTGCGGAGGGTTTGATTCAGCAGTTGATCAAGTACGAAGACCGGTACGTACGCATCGACGGCGTCTGGAAGTTCACCCGCAGGCGCCATCTGCTGTGGCTCGGTTGGCGCCACGATGAACCCGACCCTTTGGCCCAAGAACCGGCCAACTGGCCAGAGAAACAGATCGGCCTGGGTTCAATTCCCTACGACGACGAGCGATGGCTCCAGTTCTGGTCCCAGCCGTAGGGTCCCGCGAACACTAAAGCTTCTGCAGCAGGGTTCCGGTTCCTAGACCACCGCCGCAACACATGGTGACGATGCCGTACTCGATGTCGCTGCGTTGCATCTCGTGCACAGCCTTGGTCATCAAGATAGACCCGGTTCCCCCTAGGGGGTGACCAAGAGCAATGGCCCCACCGTTGGGATTGACGGTGCTCATGTCGGGCGACAGCTCCCGTTCCCAGGCCAACACGACCGAGGCGAAGGCCTCGTTGATCTCGACGAGACCGATGTCGTCGATAGTGAGGTTGTTGTCGGCGAGGAGCTTCTGGGTGGCATCGATGGGTCCGGTCAACATCAGGACCGGATCGGTGCCGACGAGACAGGTGTCGACGATCCTTGCCAGGGGTTTCAGGCCGAGTTCGTCGGCCTTTTGGCGGGTCATCATCAAAACCGCGCCGGCACCATCGCTGATCTGGCTCGACGAGCCGGCGGTGTGGATCCCGTCGTCACGAGCAACCGGTTTCAGGTTGGCGAGGGCCTCCAGGGTGGTCTCGCGCAGACCTCCGTCTTTGGTTACTGGGTTGTGTTCGCCGGTGGGTTTGCCGTCGTCGGCAAGGACCGGGACTTCGACGGGAACGATTTGTGACCCGAAAGCGTCTTGGGCCCAGGCTTCAGCTGCTAGTTGCTGGCTTCGTAGACCGAATTCGTCGGCTTCGGTCCGGGTGAGGTCCCACTTGTCAGCGATACGTTCGGCCCCTTCGAACTGTGAGGTCCACTCGTAGCTTTTCCAATAGCGAGAGTTGACCGGTACGCCGGTAGTAGCGGGATCGGGAATGGTCGAGCCCATCTTGATCTGGCTCATCAACTCGATTCCACAACTCAGTGCCACCTCGACAACGCCAGACTTCACGAGTGAATAAGCGAGGTTGGTTGCCTGCTGGCTCGAGCCGCACTGAGCGTCGACTGTGGTCGCAGCCACCGAAAGCGGCAGCCCGGCAGCGAGCCAGGCGTTGCGAGCCGTATTCATGGCTTGCATACCGACCTGGCCGACGCATCCTCCAACAACTTGGCCAACTGCGGCCGGGTCCATCCCGGTGCGATCAAAGATCGCCTTTTGTACATCGCCTAGCAAGTTGATGCTGTGCATGGTGGACAGTTCGCCGTTCCGTTTGCCGATTGGGCTGCGGACGGCGTCGACGATTACGACTTCTGGTGTGCTCATGCGCGCAGTGTACCCCAAGCATGTGAACGGTCGCTAACTTACCGGTATGGTCGGTAGTGAGAGCTGATAGAGGATCCGCAGATGCGCAACGACGTAACGAGAATGTTCGATCTTGAACTTCCGATATTTGCCTTCAGCCATTGTCGTGACGTGGTGGCGGCGGTTTCGAGGGCTGGAGGAATGGGAGTTCTAGGTGCCGTCGGCCACACCCCCGAAGCACTTGAAATCGATCTTGAGTGGATTGAGGACGCGGTTGGCGACAAGCCGTATGGCGTCGACTTGATCATCCCGGCCCGCTACGCCGGTGACGACTCCGGCGGCTTCACCACAGCGGATCTCGTCAAGATGATTCCACCCGAGCACCGTGAATTCGTCGACGACATCCTGGCCCGCTACGAGGTGCCTGAGATGCCGGAGACCGCAGTGGGCGAAAGCGCAGTAACCGAGGGCCTGGACCGGTCCGGCGCGGCGCCCTTCTCTGCAAACGCAGCGGCTCCGCAAATCGATGTGGCCTTGGCCAAGCGGACCGCTTTTGTGGCCAACGCTCTGGGTCCGCCGCCCAAAGAGATGATCGAGGCGGTGAAGGGAGCTGGTCGCATGGTGGGTGCGCTAGCCGGTCGACCGTCACACGCCGAAGCGCATGAGCGCGCTGGAGTCGACCTGATTGTCGCGCAGGGTTCTGAGGCTGGAGGCCACACAGGTGAGATCGGGTCCATGGTGTTGATACCCGAGATCGTCGACGCCACATCGCTTCCGGTGCTGGGCGCGGGTGGCATAGGCCGTGGTCGTCAGATGGCAGCAGCGATGGCGCTGGGCGCGCAGGGAGTGTGGTGCGGATCTGTCTGGCTCACCACCGATGAGGCTGAAACCAACCCGGTCGTAAAGGACAAATTCCTTGCTGCGACATCGGCCGACACGATCAGATCACGGTCGCTCACCGGAAAACCCGCCCGGATGTTGAAGTCGGCGTGGACCCAGGAATGGGAGCGGGATGACACCCCTGATCCGCTGGGCATGCCACTGCAACCGATCCTTACTGCGGCCGCCCAGCGTCGCATTGATCGGGCAGCCCACAATGCTGGCTCGGGAGCCGAGAAGTTGGCCAACTATTTCGTCGGACAGATTGTCGGCAACATGAACCAGCGAAAGTCCGCGAGCACAGTTGTAATGGACATGGTTGAAGAGTTCATCGACGCAGTCGAAGGTCTACAGGGACAACTCGATTATTGAGTGAGCTTGTGCCGCTTCGCTCGTAGCACGGCGGTGGTGCCAGTCAGTTCCAAGTGGGCTGGCGGTCGTCGTAGTAGCTGTAATCGCTGTCGCCGTCGGGTATTTCAAACGGATTCTGGGTTATCTGCACCAAGTCGTCGTCGTTTCCGTTGATATGCCGGTCGGCTTTCATAACCCAGATCTCATCTCCGAACCCGGTGCTGCCCCACCTCGTGAAGGCGATTTGTGTGCCGTCGGGCGACCAGGCCGGGTAACGCGAATAGCCATCTATGAGTCTCGTCTTGTTGGTCCCATCGGTGTCCATCAACCAAATGGACGCGACGCCATCTACGCGGACGGTGAAGGCGATCTTCTCGCCACCGGGCGTGTTTTGGGGCGACCAAGCCGGGTGTGTGCTGTGGACTCCCACCTCTGTCAGTCGCTCGGCGTCTCCGGTGGCCACGTCCATTACCCAGATCTCCGCCCCGCCTGCAGTTGGAATCCCGGCACGACCGTTGGAGTCGCCGTACTTGGTGAAGACGATTTTTTTACCGTCGGGCGACCAGGACAGTTCGGTTGCCTTGTGATAGGTCTCACTGACCTGGCGCTGGTTGCTGCCATCGGAATTCATGACGAATAGATCGAGGTCGCCTCTAGCGGTGTAGCCGCGATAGGCGATTTTTGTGCCGTCGGGCGACCAGGCTGGGCTGAAGTTGAACTCGTAGTCGGGGGAGTCTGTGAGTTGTCTGCTGTTGCTGCCGTTGGCGTTCGCCACCCAGATCTGAATCGAACCGCCGGTTTCGGTCGAATAGGCGATCTGTCTGCCGTTGTGTGACCAGGCCGGATGCTGGCTATTGCCATCGGTATCGGAGAGTTGGCACGGAATCGTGCCGTCGCCATCGTCGGCAATCCAGATTTCACCGATGTTCGATGTTTGGAGGTCACCTTCTTCGGGAGTTCGCCGCTGGACGAAGTTGGTGATGCGGACAAAGGCGATGCTGCGTTTCGAGGCGCTGTTTGTCGGGCATGTCGCCGGCGTGTTGATCGACGGATCAGGGGGCGGTTGTGTGATGGGCGGTTGTGTGATGGGCGGTTGTGTGATGGGCGGTTGTGTGATGGGCGGTTGTGTGGTTGGTGGTTGTGTGGTTGGTGGTTGTGTGGTTGGTGGTTGTGTGGTTGGTGGTTGTGTGGTTGGTGGTTGTGTGGTTGGCGGTTGTGTGGTTGGTGGTTGTGTGGTTGGTGGTGGTGGCGCCGACGTAGTGGGTGGTGGGAGCTGGTTTCCTCCGTTGTCTCCGTTTCCGTTGTTGCCGTCGTTTTCTCCGTTGCCGGCGGGTGCTTGTGTCGATGACGGTGCTCGTGTCGATGACGGTGCTTGTGTCGATGACGGTGCTTGTGTCGATGACGGTGCTTGTGTCGTTGACGCAAGGAGGCTGTTTCTCCGCAAGATCTCCAGCTCGCTGGGACTGGGAAGCAGTCGGTAGTAGCGCGCCAAAAATGAAGCCATTTCCTCACGTGTCATGTGCCTGGAGGGTGAATATTCCCCTGGGCCAGTGCCGGTGGTGAGCCCTAGACCATAGATGCGTGCGACATCGTCGTATGCGTAAGAGTCGGTTGGTACATCGGTGAACGGCGTTTTCACGATCGGTGCTTCGCTCCCACTGATTGCTCGGTAAAAACGAGCCATGAACGAAGCGATCTCCTCGCGGGTCACAAAAAAGTAAGGCGAGAATGTGGTGGGGCTGGTACCAGTGGTTATCCCGAGTCCATAGATTCTCCCCAAGTGTTCGTATGCGTACGAGCTGGTCGGCATGTCGGTGAACGGAGTCGACACGATCGGGGCTTCCAGACCAGTAACAGCCCGATAGAGCCGTCCCATGAAAGCGGCCATCTCCTCGCGGGTCACATAGCGGTCAGGAGAATATGTGGTGGGGCTGGTACCCGTGGTGACTCCGAGCAGATAGATACAGGTCACGTCGTCGTATGCGAACGAGTCTTCAGATACGTCGGTGAAAGGGTGAGTCGGCGCTTCGGGACTCGGGCAGATTCGCAGCTTGATGTCGGTCGCGTCTACTGAAGCCAGGACTAGTCCGCCAGCAATGAGAGCACAGACCAGCAGCGAAACGAATGGTCCCAACCCGGCCCTGCGATCGTTGACGATGGCTGTGACAGGGCGACCTAAAGCATTGTCGAAAAAATGTCGGACCACACGGGCAAAATTATTTCAGCATTGCCGTGTAGTGGTGGATGCTTCCCAGGTCCAAGTCCAAGTGCTTATGAGGGGGCATCAGTGGCGCTCGATGACCATGTGGGCTGCCTGTCCAACTCATTGCGGGCGTCGCTGGTAACGGCTTGTTGGTTAGTGCCATCGGCGTCCATGATCCAGATCTCTTCTTTGACATGGTGACCTCGGTTGCTGACGTAGATGATGCGTCCTTCTGGTGACCAAGCCGGTTCTGAGTTGGCGTAGCCGTCGTCGGTGATCCGTGTTTGGTTGGTCCCGTCAGCGTCCATCACCCAGATCTGTTCTGTTTCGCCACTCTGGTGACTTGCGAAGGCGATTCTTGTGCCGTCAGGGGACCACGCCGGGTCATTACTGGAGCTGGACGCAGAACTGAGATACTTCAGGTCGGTGCCGTCCGCGTCGATCACCAGAACCCTGTCTTTGTCGCCGTTGGTCCTAGTGAAGGCGATGCGCATGCCGTCGGGTGACCACCGGGGCTGTCGTGGATGCAGATAACTGCTGGTGATCTGTTGCGGGTCGGAACCATCCGCATTCATGACGAATATTTCGAAAGCGTGATTCGAGCCGTAACTCACGTAGGCGATTCGTTGGCCATCAGCTGACCAGGACGGGTCAAGACTAAATTCGGCTATTCGATCTTCGGGTTCCTCGGTGATCTGGATCGGGTTGCTGCCATCCGCGTTTATGACCCAAATCTGCAGGATGCTTGTGGCGCTCGCAGCCGTATAAGCGATACGTGTTCCGTCGGGTGAAAACGTCGGGTCCTCGGCGGAGTTGTTTGTGCTGGTGATTTGTTTCAGGTTGCTACCGTCTTCGTCCATTACCCAGATCTCGCCGGTGCTGTTGGAACTCGTGCGGAGAAAGGCGATATCACGTGGCGAGGTTGCTTCGTTGTCGCTGATGTGGTCGTCACTGGTGTCGTCTTGGGGTGGTGAAGGCGGATCAGCGGCGTCGTCTGCGTTGATGTTGATAGCGGTGGTGGTGGTTGTGGCGGTGGGTTCCGGGAGTTGGCGGAAACGCGCCAGGAAAGCCGCCATTTCCTCGCGGGTCACATTGAGGTGGGGCGAATAGGTGGTGGTTGTGGTCCCGGTGGTGAGACCCAACCCGTAGATACGTCCGATGTCGTCGTATGCGAACGAGTCCAACGGCACATCAAAAAACGGTGTCAACACAACCGGCGCTTGCTGGCTGTATACAGCTCGATAAAGCCGTGCCAAGAAAGCCGCCATCTCCTCGCGGGTCACAAAAAAATAGGGAGAATAGGTGGTGGGGCTGGTACCGATGGTGATGCCGAGTCCATAGATTCGCGCGATGTCATCTTGTGCGAACGAGTCGCTAGGAGTGTCGGTGAACGGTGTCGACACGACCGGAGCTTCGGTACCGGTGACGGCTTGGTACAGCCGAGCCATGAACGAAGCCATCTGTTCGCGGGTCACGTATTCGTCGGGTGAAAACGTCGTGGGCGTGGTGCCGGTGGTGACACCCAGCAGATAGATACAGGCCACGGCGTCATACGCGAACGAGTCTTCACCCACATCAGAGAAAGGGTGAGTCGGGGTCACCGGCGGTTGGCATGAATGCGTTTCGGTTTCGATGGCGTTCACCGACCCCAGCACCAGTCCACCAGCAAAAAGAGCGCATACCAACAGCGAAACAAACGGAGCCCAACGCAACTTGCGACCATGAACAGAATCAGTAACAGGACGACCTAAAGCCGACGCCGAAGATTGCTGAGCCACACTCGCAACCTAAATGAACCTCCTTCGCGAGTGGGGGATGCTCGACCGCTCTACGTCAGTGTTCTGAGGCCTCGATCGCGTTGCCATGAGGTCCCCCAAAATCGGCCGATGCGGCTTTGTCCGCATTGCAACGACGATAATTGCCGCCATGGTCCGCGTGCCAAAACAAAAAAGCAATCCCAGGATAGAACGGTGACAGAACCGGACTCTGACTTCAGTTTCAGCAAGACTGAACTCTCGGATTGGGCAGACGCAGTCACAAAAGTGCTGCGCGGCAGGTCATTCGACGAGGTGCTCGTCTCGACGACTCGCGACGACCTTGATATCCAGCCGCTCTACACCGCAACGGACTCGCTCGAGCCCGCGAAGTTTGTACCCGTCGACGCGCAGCGACTCGAGCGAGGTTGGGATGTGCGCCAGCAGTTCAGCGCAGACGACCCCGACGCTTGCGGTCGCGCGGTTCTCGAAGAACTTGAACGCGGCGTCACCTCCATCGAGCTGGTCCCCCCGAGCCCGAACTGGACGCTGGATACGCTGCAGCGGGCCACTGCGGGGGTTCTGTTCGATTTGGCCGCAGTGGTCTTGGCCCCTCATGCCGACATCAACGCCGCGCGCGCGCTGGCTGCGGTGATTCAACAGCAAGGCAATCTGGCCACCACCGCCAGCTGGTTTGGACTGGACCCCATTGGCGAGGTGCCGCGCGGTGGTTTCGCCAACACCGCCGATGTGGTGAACGTGGCCGCTTCGCTGGTGTCGTTCTTGCCATCAGGTCGGACATTGAGTGTCGACTCGACTCGCTACGCCGAGGCCGGTGCCAGTGAGGCTTGCGAACTTGCCTACGGCATCGCAGCTGGGGTCGCCTATCTCCGCCTACTTGAGTCCTTTGACGTCGACCCCCTTCTCGGCGCAAACACAATCGGTTTCAGGCTGAGCATTGGCGCCGACCAGTTCGTCAATATGGCCAAACTGCGTGCGGCAAGACGGCTCTGGGCACGGGTGTTGGAGGCGTCTGGTATTGATCCCACCGCTGCGCCGCAAGTCCAACAAGCGGTCACCAGTCGCGCGATCTACAGCCGCCGCGACCCGTGGGTCAACATGTTGCGGGCGACCACAGCAGCCTTTGCGGCTGGTGTCGGAGGTGCTGATGCGGTCACAGTGTTGCCTTTCAATGAGGCGTCTGGTCCACCCGACGACTTTTCTCGACGTGTTGCTCGCAACACCCAGACGGTGCTGATCGAAGAGTCACGTCTCGCTCGGGTAGTGGATCCTGCCTCGGGTGCGTGGTTCGTTGAGTCTCTGACCTCTCGACTCGCTGCTCGGGCTTGGTCTGAGTTTGTAGAAGTTGAGGCTGCGGGCGGAATAGAGGCGGTCATTGCCGATGGTTCGGTGCGTTCGGCGATCGACCGCTCGTGGCAGCGAAGACTTGAAGCGCTGCACACCCGTAGTGAGGTCATTACCGGAGTGTCGGAATATCCAGACTTGGCAGATGAACAACAATCGGGACAAGAACTCAGCGCACCTGGGGCTTCGGAGGGGGCGGGGCTTCCGCTACGCCGACTGGCAGCGCCGTTTGAAGCTCTGCGAGACGCCGCTGACCGCCATCTGTTGGCTACCGGTGAGCGCCCCCGAGTACACATTGCCGCGCTCGGAGATTTGGCGACCCACACGGCTCGCAGCACCTGGGTCTCCAACCTCTTGGCTGTGGCGGGCCTGGTCGGTTCGGGAGCACGAGTGCACGGCTCTCAATCGCCGTTGGAAGCCGAAGCTCGCTTCAGTGAATCTGGTGCTGCGGTCGCGGTGATCTGTTCATCGGATCCCGTTTATGCGCTGCGAGGCGTCGGCACAACATTGGCGTTGCGTGAGGCGGGTGCCAAGCGAGTGATCCTCGCTGGTCAGCCAGGTGATCTTCGCGGCGATCTGGAAACCGCCGGTGTCGATGAGTTCTGGCATCAGGGAATGGATGTAGTTGAGGCCCTGACCCGCCTCCAATCCGACCTCGGCCTCTAGTCCAGTTGGCTGAGGGCTTGGCGGAGGTGTTCTTCGATGGCAGCGGCGATGATCGCTGCTCCGTGTTCGTTTGTGTGAACGAAGTCCCAATAGACCGATGACGGAACTGCGTCGAGCACTTCGCTCAAATCGATGATGGGTGCTGCAAGGCCGGCGCGTACCCGTTGCGTCATGGGAAGCCACACATCGGTGTCGTATCCGGGGAGCCCGACAAGGTTTTGCTCGGCCGGCGTGAGATCCGATTTGGTGTACAGGTAGGGCTGCCAAAAGAACAGGGTCTCAAAGTCGTAGCCACGGGCAAGTGAGCGCACATGATCAACACCTTGACGGTGAATTTTCAGCGCCGCGTCGGCCGCGGCGACGGGATCGATTGTGTCGATAGGCACAGCGTCGATATCGGCCACCTGCACTGTTGGCTCATCGTCGAACAGATCGGCGACGCGACTCGCGGCTAGGGCCACCGCACTGTGATCGGCCCACCAAGATCGAAGGGTTGCTGCGGCCGATTCGTCAGCAACAGGTTCCTCGGCGGGTATGCCGAAGAAGAGATGAGTTGGTTCTTCGTGAACCCCGAAATGAGTCTGCAGAGTGAGATCATTGAAACCGTCGTAGAACACCACCACATCGGGCGGGGTGCGGGTTCCGGCACTCAATTCGTGGGACAGCAATTGCACCTGTTGCCAGTTGGCGTAAGCGGGATGACCGAGATTCACAGCGTTGATCGGCACGTCGGCATCATCGAGCAGCGCAACGACCACTGAAGGGATTGTGGCCATATCGGACTGACCCGACCCGTACAGCGACGAACCCCCGAAGAACCAAACCTCGGCACGCTCACCATTGATAGCAGAGGCCCGCGTGGTCCTCACGCCATCGACGATGTTGACCACAGGTGATTCATAGGTGACTCCAGGACCGAATCGCCAACCAGTGAACGGGTCGAAATTTCCTATACCTGCTTTGGTGAGATGTGACATGACCTCCTCTGAGCCGGGTTGGCTAGCGAGCGCTTCCTGCGCCGTCGGCTCGAATCCAAACACAACGTGATCGTTGGTTGGACCTGTGTCGTCGTTGTCAAAGCGGCTCAGCAGCGAACCGAGAGCGATGTCGGCGATCAACAGCAATACAAGACCGCCCAGCAAGCCCCGAAGCCAGCGAAGCGAACCGGGCCGTGCGACCGTTCCTGTTGACGGGCGTCGGTACCTCTCGTCGGTGTAAGGGCGATGGTGCAGCGACCGTTTCTGGGGGGAACGAGGAAGCCATTGGCTGGCTTCGTCGTTGTGTGAGGAGACATCGAGAGGGTCGCTGCGTGTGAAGCGGGACCACATCGCCACCGGAGCGAATATCACCAACTGCACGATCCCCAGCAGAAAGAAAGTCAGAAACCGGCCCGCCCAATGCCCGACAAAAGCCATGATTCGGTCGAGTCTGGTTCTGATTTCCGGCGACACTGCACTTGCCACGGTGATCGTCAGCGCGATAGCCGCAACGATGGTCGCCAGCGTCGGGTGACCCAGGAACCAAAGTGCCGCCACGACTATCAACGGCACCAGCACCGCCACTGGCCGGCGCTGCCTGTGTGGCGCACCACTCGGCGGTAGTGCCGACCATGTGTGGTCGAGAAGTGGTTCGGTCTCGTTCATCGCAGCGGCATCAGAAAACCGTGTAGAGGGTGTATGGCGCGGCGGCCTGGCCCACCACGATGAAGATCGTGATCACTGCAAGCACGACCATCACTGGGATCAGCCACCACGCCCGATTCAGCACCGCAAAGCCGATCAGGTCTCGGACTAGGCGGGCAAAGTGGCGGAATCGGAGAGCAAGCATGGTCAGTCAAGCACGCCTCGTCTAATCCAGAGCGAAGGCTTGGCGCCAGTTGTCGGACTCAGGCCATTTTGGCTGTGCACTCTTCATCAGCACGTGATCCTCAAGAACGAGCACGTCCATCTCGGTTCGCATGAAGCACCGGTAGGCGTCGCTGGGTGTGCAGACGATCGGTTCGCCCCTCACGTTGAACGACGTGTTGATGATCACTCCACAACCGGTACGGGCCTCGAAGGCTTTGAGGATCTCATGCAGCCGGGGGTTGCGTGTGGCGCTTACGGTCTGCACCCGCGCTGAGCCGTCGACGTGGGTGACCGCAGGTATTTCGGACCGCCGCTCGTTGACCCACTCGCGAATGTCTGCTTCTCGTGTCTGCCGTTCTGGTGTCTGACCGCTCTGTTGTCGGGCCCGCATTGCTGCGGCATCGAGCCTTTTGGCGGCCACCGGCGCAACCAGCAACATGTAGGGGGAGGGTTGCGTCAAATCGAACCAGTCTTCGGTCTGTTCCTCAAGCACCGCTGGGGCGAATGGCCGAAACGATTCGCGATATTTGATCTTGAGGTTCATTGTCGACTGCATCTGCTCGGACCTGGCGTCACCGAGTATTGAGCGATGACCCAGAGCACGGGGTCCAAATTCCATAGGTCCAGCGAACACGCCAACGACCCGACCCTCATCAATCTCGGCGGCAATGCGCTCTGCTCTGTTGCTGCCTCGCAGGGTTTCGTGGGGGAAACCCGCCGCGTCCAGCCACGCTCCAATCTCGTCACTGTCGAACGAGGGCCCGAGATAGGCCCCGCGCATCTTGTCGATCGAATGATCGGATTCGATGATGCGCTGATTACCCATGATCCGGTGCCATCCAAGGTAAGCCGCGCCGACCGCCCCGCCAGCGTCTCCCGCGGCGGGCTGCATCCAGATCCGCTCGAAGATGCCTTCGCGAAGCAGTCGACCGTTGGCCACACAATTGAGGGCCACACCGCCGGCGAGTACCAGATTGCGTTCGCCGGTTATCGCTTGAGCCCGTCGTGCGATCGCCAGGACGACCTCTTCGGTCACGACCTGAATTGAGGCCGCCAGATCCATTTCTCGTTTGGTCAGTTCCGACTCGGGGGCGCGGGGCGGTCCACCGAAGAGATCTGCGAACCTGTCGTTGGTCATGGTGAGACCGGTCAGGTAATCGAAATAACTGAGGTCGAGCGTGAAGGATCCGTCTGGTCGCAGGTTGATGAGATGATCCCGGATGGTGTCGGCGTAGACCGGTTCGCCGTAAGGGGCGAGGCCCATGAGTTTGTATTCGCCGCTGTTGACCCTGAACCCGCAGAAATACGTGAACGCGGAGTAGAGCATCCCCAGCGAATGGGGGAAGTCGATCTGCTCGATCAATTCGGTTTCATTATTGTGACCCGCGCCGATTGAACTCGTGGCCCACTCGCCGACCCCGTCAAAGGTGACGATGGCGGCTGAGGTGAAGGGCGACGGATAAAACGCACTGGCTGCGTGGCTCTCGTGATGCTCGGTGAACCAGATCTGCTTTGGCGGTGTGTAGCCGAGCCGTTTCAGACCTCGCTCGATTTCCATGGGGATCCAGAGTTTCTGACGCATCCATAACGGAATTGCTTCGCGAAAGGAAGAGAAGCCTTTGATCCCAACCTTCAGGTAAGTGCGAATCAGCCTTACGAAGGTGGTAAGCGGTTTCTCATAGAACACGACCGCTTCTAGTTCGTGGGGTTGTACCCCAGCGTCGTGAAGGCACCAGGCGATGGCGTTGGACGGGTAGCCGGCATCGTGCTTTTTTCGGGTGAAACGCTCTTCTTGGGCCGCAGCGATCAGTTCCCCGTCGCGCAGCAACGCGGCAGCACTGTCGTGGTAGAACGCGCTGATCCCAAGGACGTAGCTCTTCGCCGGCGTCGCTGCTCTCGGCGTTGCTGACTCCGGCGTTGTCAACCTAGACATTGGCACAGACCGTAGTCCCAGAAACCGGCGTCTGGATCATTGCTGTTGGAGCTGCGGTGGCCGATACGGTGAAGCAATGAGCGTGATCCCGGATTTCACGACGGTTGACCTTGACGGCGGTGAATTCACCGGTCTCGACAACGAACAGATCGCCGCGGGACGTGCCCATATCAGCCAAACCCCGGAGGGAATCGATATTTCTGCGGTCGCGACCGCGGCAGACATCGCTGAATTCGATTTCCCGCATACTTTGCCGGGATTCGCACCGTTCCTTCGAGGCCCGTACCCGACGATGTATGTGAACCAGCCGTGGACCATCCGCCAATACGCCGGGTTTTCAACCGCTGAAGAATCCAACGCCTTCTATCGCCGCAACCTGGCAGCCGGTCAAAAAGGCCTCTCAATCGCATTCGATCTGGCAACACACCGTGGCTATGACTCAGACAACCCACGCGTCTCGGGCGATGTGGGCATGGCTGGGGTCGCAATCGACTCGATCCTGGATATGCGCCAGTTGTTCGAGGGCATCCCACTGGATCAGATGAGCGTCTCCATGACCATGAACGGCGCGGTACTGCCGGTGCTGGCCCTGTATGTGGTGGCCGCTGAAGAGCAGGGGGTGAAACCACTTGAGCTTTCAGGGACCATCCAGAACGACATTCTCAAAGAGTTCATGGTCCGCAACACCTACATCTACCCACCGGTTCCGAGCATGCGGATCATCTCGGACATTTTCGCTTTCACGTCGCAGCAGATGCCGAAGTTCAACTCGATCTCGATCTCGGGCTACCACATCCAAGAAGCCGGGGCGACCGCTGATCTCGAACTGGCTTACACCTTGGCCGACGGTATCGAATACGTGCGGGCAGGGATTTCCGCCGGGTTGCCGGTTGACTCGTTTGCCCCACGGCTCAGCTTCTTTTGGGGCATTGGCATGGACTTTTTCATGGAAGTGGCGAAACTCCGTGCTGCCCGCTTGTTGTGGGCGAAGTTGATGGCGCAATTCGGCCCTGAAAACCCGAAGTCGCTGTCGTTGCGCACGCATTCTCAGACCAGTGGTTGGAGCCTCACCGCCCAAGACGTCTACAACAATGTCGTTCGCACTTGTGTAGAGGCGATGGCCGCCACCCAGGGCCATACCCAGTCTCTCCACACCAACGCCTTGGATGAGGCACTCGGACTGCCCACCGATTTCTCTGCCCGAATCGCCCGCAACACCCAACTGTTCTTGCAACAAGAGAGCGGCACAACCCGCACGGTCGACCCTTGGGGAGGCAGCTATCACGTTGAGAAATTGACCCACGATCTAGCCAAAGTTGCCTGGGGTCACATCAGCGAAGTGGAAGGTATGGGCGGCATGGCGGCAGCAATCGAAGCAGGAATCCCCAAGATGAGGATTGAACAAGCAGCCGCGCGAACCCAAGCTCGTATCGACTCTGGTGCTCAGGCAGTGATCGGTGTCAACAAATACCGGCTTGATCCACGACTAGGACAACAAGAAGACGTCGAGGTCCTCAAGATCGACAACGCTGATGTGCGAGCCGCCCAAATTGCCAAGCTGGAGCAGTTGCGAGCCGAACGAGACGACCACAGCGTGGAGTCCGCCTTAGCGGCGTTGACCATGGCCGCGAAGACCGCGGAGGGCAACCTTTTGGCCCTCGCTATAGACGCGGCCCACCAGAAAGCAACAGTGGGGGAGATCAGCGACGCCCTAGAAAACGTCTACGGTCGTCATGTAGCGCAGATCCGTACTATCGAAGGGGTGTACCGAGCCGAAATGGGCGCCAACGACGATTCCATCACCAGAGTCAGAGAACAGGTCGAGGCGTTCGCCGAGGCCCGTGGCCGTCGCCCCCGCATTCTTGTGGCCAAGATGGGCCAGGACGGTCACGACCGGGGCCAGAAGGTAATCGCCACAGCTTTTGCCGATCTCGGTTTCGATGTCGACATTGGTCCGCTGTTTCAAACCCCCGCCGAGGTGGCACGTCAAGCGGTTGAGGCCGATGTCCATGTGGTGGGGGCGTCGTCATTGGCAGCCGGCCATCTCACACTGGTGCCCGAGTTGATCCGTGAACTCGAACGACTGGGCCGTTCAGACATCAAGATCACTGTCGGCGGGGTGATTCCTCCAGACGACATTGCGACCCTGCTGGAGATGGGCGCGGTGGCTGTCTACCCCCCAGGAACCGTGATTGCCGACGCCGCGGTGGAACTACTCGACTTGTTGTAGCCCGATTCCGCACTTCGACGCTGAATCGGTTTGTGTCAGGCCCATTGGCGGTTGGCGGGCGGGTGTGTCGCGGTTGTTGTCGGCAGTCGGGTTGTTGACGTTGGGTGACATGTTCTTTTCCTGGTCTCGTTCGGGACAGACGAAACGGTAACGTCGGCAGTGATGTCAAGCGCAATCCCAGACGATGAAGGCGAACCGAACGCAGGTGACACAGACCTCGCTGCCGCGGTGCGCAGCGGTGATCGCGGTGCCATTGGGCGCGCCATCACGCTTGTTGAATCGACCAAGCCCAAACATCGTCTGCGAGCCGCGGCGCTGCTTGAGGTGTTGCTGCCGCACACCGGCAGAGCCGACCGGATTGGGATCACCGGTGTTCCCGGTGTCGGCAAGTCGACGTTCATCGAAACGCTCGGCACCAGACTCACCGCGGCTGGTCGCCGCGTCGCGGTTGTAGCGGTCGATCCTTCGAGTTCGCGTAGCGGCGGTTCAATCCTTGCCGACAAGACGAGGATGACGCAACTGTCTGCTGACGAGGCGGCTTTCATCAGGCCGGCACCGTCGTCTGGCACGCTGGGGGGTGTCGCCCGCTCGACTCGTGAGTCGATGCTGGTACTGGAGGCTGGTGGCTACGACATCATCATCGTTGAGACTGTCGGAGTCGGGCAGTCGGAGACGGTGGTCCATTCCTTGGTCGACATCTTTCTGGTGCTGATGTTGGCAGGGGCGGGCGATGAACTGCAGGGCATCAAGAAAGGTGTTCTGGAGTTGGCCGATCTTGTGGCTGTCAACAAGGCCGACGGGGACAATTCGCAGCCCGCTGAGCTCGCCGCGGTTGATTATCGCCGAGCGCTGCACCTGTTGGCGCCGCAAAGCCCCAACTGGAGCACTCCCGTCGTCACCTGTTCTGCACTTACTGGTGAGGGACTCGACGAGATCTGGACACTTGTGCAACAGCATCGCCAGGCGCTTCACCAAACAGGTGAACGAGAGCAACGCCGAAGAGATCAACAACTTGATTGGATGCGCAACATGGTGCGCGAACGGTTGTTGGATCAAGTCACGGCCGATAGTGCTTTCGCTGTCCGCAACGCCGAACTGGAAGCCGCAGTTGCAACTGGGGAGCTGAGCCCGAGCGCTGCCGTCGACCGTTTGTTGGACGGTTGACCAGACCCGCGAAACTGAATCCGCCCAAGAGCGGCGCCGGTGTTGTCGTTTTGTCTTTCTCCGCGGCAATATTGAGTACAGTGGTATCGATTCGGACTCTGAGTTCAAAGAACTACCGAAGCTTGATTGCAGCGGCCAACTGCTAAAGAACATCGCCAGAACAAGGAGAGAATACCCATGGAAATCGCGCCCCCTGGACTCAAGGGCTTGGCGGTGGCTGACACGATGCTCGGCGCGGTGAGAGGCCAGGAGGGATTCTTCCATTACCGGCAGTACGACGCCGCGGAGCTCGCTCGTACCCGGTCGCTCGAAGATGTCTGGACTTTGCAGATGAGCGGTGCGCTGCCTCCCGAGGAGCCGCCTGTAGATCCAGGCCAATTGCGAACGCTCCCGGAGCCGGTGTCGCGGCTACTTGACGAGAGCGCCCGTTGGGTTGGCGATCCAATGGTGGCTCTTCGTATCGGCATGCTTGCGGTGGGTGATCACGAAGCCCGCGGCCCGCTGCTTGACCGCAGCGCTGAAGAGATACATGGCGACGCGATGCGTCTCGCTGCGGTTGTGCCCACGATCCTCGCTCGCCACTATCGACAGCGGCAGGGGTTGTCGCCGGTAGCTCCAGACCCTGCCATCGGCCATGCCGCTGACTATTTCCGTATGGTGACCGACTCGGTTCCGAGCGCAGAGGCTGAACGTGCCGTTGAGCAGTACCTTGTGGCCACGCTCGACCATGGCTTCAACGCCTCGACTTTCACGGGTCGAGTGGTGGCAAGTACGGGCGCAGACATGGCCGGGTCGCTGGTTGCCGCCGTGGGGGCACTCACGGGTCCATTGCATGGCGGTGCGCCGAGTCGTTGTATGCAGATGATCGACGAGATTGGCGATCCGGCTGCTGCTGCCGACTGGACCCGCGCCCGTCTCGGCGCGGGCGACAAGATCATGGGATTTGGTCATGCCGTCTATCGGGCTGAAGATCCTCGCGGGGTTGTGTTGCGGGAGGCCGCTGAGCGTCTTGGCGGTGAACTCGTGGACCGCGCTGCGGGAATCGAAGGTGAGATCCTAGCGGTGTTGGCCGAGTGGAGACCCGATCAGCGGATCGTTACCAACGTCGAGTTCTGGGCTGGTGTGGTTCTGGAACTGGTTGGTCTGCCCCGAGAGATGTTCACCCCGACGTTCTCGGTCAGTCGATCGATTGGTTGGTCCGCGCATGTCGTCGAGCAGCACGCCGAGGGCAAGATCATGCGACCCAGCGCGCGCTATGTCGGGCCTGAGCCGGTTGTCGCTCCGGCCGGTTGATTTTTCAACCGACATGTCTTTACTCTAAAGTTCCTTCGCAGGAAGGCAAAACTAGGAGTGAGCATGGCAGTTGCTGATGGTGTTGATTTGTGGGACATGGATGCGTTCCAGCGCCAGGAACACCACGACATGCTTGAGCGCCTGCGTGAGACCGACCCCGGAATCCACTGGATTGATGAGGGAGACAGAGGACCTGGTTTCTGGGCTATTACCCGGCTTGAGCACCTCAAAGAGGTCAACCGCAACGCTGAGGCGTTCTCCTCGAATCGCGGTGGTACTCAGATGACCGAGCGGAACCGCGCAGATGCAATCGACGAATTCAGGCATGATTCGATGATCACCTTGGACCCCCCTAAGCACACCCGCTATCGCCGCATTGTCAGTCGCGGTTTCACACCGCGGATGATAAACCTGTTGGAGGACTACCTGCTGAATCGCACCGACATGATCATCGACAGGGTGTCTGAGCAGGGTTGTGCCGACTTCGTGGACGATCTGAGCGCCGAACTCCCGCTCCAGGCGATCGCGGAGATGATGGGGATCCCATTGGAGGACCGTTCAAAGATCTTCGACTGGACCAACGCCATGATCGGCGGCGACGATCCCGATATCGTGGCTTCCCGCGAAGATCTGATCGCAGCTTCAATGGAGCTGTTCGCGTACTCCAATGCTTTGCAGAAGGAGCGCCGGGACAAGCCCGCAGACGACATCATCACCACCCTGCTGTCTGCCGACATCGACGGCGAGAAGCTCACCGAGACCGAGTTTGACATGTTCTTCCTGTTGCTCTGTGTGGCAGGCAACGAAACCACCCGTAACTCGATGACCCATGGCATGCACGGCTTCTTCCAGTTCCCCGATCAGTGGGAGAAGTACCGCTCAGATCCCGACCGTTACGCCGCGACGATGGCCGACGAGGTGGTGCGCTGGGCTACGCCGGTTCTCCATTTCCGCCGTCAAGCCATGCGGGACTATGAAGTGGGTGGTGTCAAGATCAAAGAAGACGACAAGGTCGTGATGTGGCATATTGCCGCCAACCGCGACCCCCGGGCCTTTGCTGATCCTTGGTGTTTCGACATTGAGCGGACCCCCAACGACCACATTGGTTTTGGAGGCGGTGGGCCCCACTTCTGTCTTGGCGCCAATCTGGCCCGCATGGAGATTCGTTTGATGTTCAAGGGCATCGCCGAGCGCCTGCCGGACATCCGGTTGGCCGGAGACCTCGACTACCTGCGCTCCAATTTCATCGGTGGTGTGAAGAAGATGCCCGTCGAGTTCACGCCGACGCCATCTACTCACACCACGCCTTTGCAACGCCTCGGTGCTGCCGCGGGTGCCTCAGGCACCACCGGCTACGGCGGTTCAGTCGACCGCTGAGCGTGCTCTAGGTCGAAGAGATTCGGTAGAGCTCGCCTACGAGGTCGTCGTAGCGGCCGATGGCGACTGTGATGGCGTAGAGCGCGCCGAAACCCATCCCGATGACTCCGACCGCACGGTGGTTGAGGATGTTCTCGCTGGCTGGTACGGCGTGGCTGAGCAGAGCGAGTAGCAGCATCGGGAGCAGCGCTCCGACCGTGTAGACAAGCATCAGCGCCAAGGTGCGAGGTCCTTGGCTGGTTGCATTGTTCAAAATGTCGCCGAGTTGAGTGCCCACGCAGGGAAGCCACATCCAACCCGCGAGCGCACCACCGATGACTCCGGCGCCGACTAACCGGCGTTGATCTGCCCGTTCGGCTGATCGGGCTGCCACAAACGTTGCCGCTACCAGAATTCCGAGAGGGACGACGATCGCGCCGCGGCTCACGATTGACCAGTGCCCTGCGGCCTGGGACCACATCAACACGGCAGCGAAGACGGTATAGCCGAGCGCCAAGGTGAGTCGACCGCGACGAGCAACCAGCACCATTGCCAAACCGGGCAACAGTATGACAAGGGTGCACGCTTGGGTGATCGCCTCGACGCCTTCAACAAACGTAGCCACCGCGGCCTAAGCCTCTCCGTCGAGCAGTCGCTCTACGTACTCGTAGAGCAGGGCGTAGTTCGAGGAGCGGTCGCCGCGCTTGTCAAGCCGGATCTGGTTGTCGCTGTCGATCAGGTAGACCCGCGGCCAATACGCGGTAGGCCCTTCCTGCCAGCGGTGGAAGTTGCGTTTGTTGGTGTCGAGTGCGATCGGCCAGGTAACACCGAGTTCCGCGGCGGCGGAAATAATGTTGTCAACATCGGCTTCGTAGGAGAACTCCGGGGCGTGAACCCCGATGATCTCCACGTCACGGTCACCGAAGTCGGCGTATATCTGGGCCAGGGCATCAAGGGTGTTCTTGCAGTTGTAGCAGCCGAAGGTCCAGAACTGAACGATCGTCAGTTCGTTGTCGGCACGAATCTTTTCCAGCGAGGTTGCATCGGTATTGAGCCAACCGTCGAGATCCGTGAGCGTGTCGGCTTGACCCAACACCGGGATCGGTTCGGGCACCTCGTCGATTGATTCGGATTCGCGTTCGAGAAGCACTTCGGTGACGGATTGGGGTTCATCGGGGCCGCGCAGCGACACCCAGGCAATGGCACCTATTCCGGCGACCACTAGCAGTGTCGCCGCGATCCGAGTTACCACACCAGTCATGGTATTAGAAACGCCGCGACACGCCCATCGATTCCCGCTCTTGTGGGTGGGTCGCTAGAAATCTTCGTCGAAGGAGACTTCGCCCTCAACACCGACCTGGTATGCCGATACCGTCCGCTCGAAGAAGTTCGACAGTTCCTGCACATCTTGCAACTCCATGAAGGCGAACGGGTTGCGGGAACCGAAGCGCCGCGGAAGGCCCAACTGGACGAGTCGCTGATCTGCAACGAACTCAAGGTAGTTGCGGGTGTCGGAGGTGGACATACCCGGCACACCTTCGCCCAGAAGATCTTGAGCAAACATGAATTCGACCTCGACGGCATCCTCAAGCATGGCGGTGATGCGTTCGCCCATTTCTGCATCGAAAAGGTCTGGTTCTTCGGACCGCACCGTGTTGATCACCTCGAGGGCGAAGTTCATGTGCATTGATTCGTCGCGGAACACCCAGTTGGTGCCCGCGGCCAAACCGTTGAGGAGGCCCTTTGAACGCAGGAAGTAGACATAGGCGAAGGCGGCAAAGAAGAACAAACCTTCAATGCAAGTGGCGAAGCAGACCAGGTTCAGTAGGAACCGTTTGCGATCCTCGGCGGTCAGCAGGGGACCTTTGCCGACAGAGTCCATCCACTTGAAGCAGAACTCTGCTTTTGCCCGTATCGAGGGAATGTTGTCGATAGCGGAGAAAGCAGCGGCCCGCTCGTCGGCGTCGGGGATGTAGTTGTCGAGCAGGTTCAGATAGAACTGGACGTGCAGAGCCTCTTCGTAGAGTTGGCGCGAAAGATACATCCGTGCTTCGGGTGAGTTGATGTGCTCGTAGAGGTTGAGGACAAGATTGTTGGCGACGATCGAGTCACCCGTGGCAAAGAACGCAACGAGTCGGCTGATGAGGTGCTTCTCGGCGGGCATCAGCTTGCGGTCAAGGTCT
The DNA here is from genome assembly GCA_965198315.1 of Candidatus Aldehydirespiratoraceae bacterium. Taxonomy (GTDB): domain Bacteria; phylum Actinomycetota; class Acidimicrobiia; order Acidimicrobiales; family Aldehydirespiratoraceae; genus VXYK01. Next base: position 1,416,344 of record OZ240616.1, read on the forward strand.
GTGAGGTCGTCGGAGAAGTCGATTTCTTCGACAGTCCAGGTGTTTTTGATCGCGTCCTTGTACATCTCGAAGAACTGCGGATAGCGCATTGGCCGCAAGGTCAAGTTGAAGCCAGGGTCCAAGATGTTGGATTCAGCATCGGTCGGTGTGGCGTAATGACCGGCGTGGCCCCCAGCGGCCTGTGCTGGATCAGCGGCCTGTGCTGGATCGGCGGTCTGTGCCGGTTCAGCGGGTTGCGCCGGACTATTGGGTTCTGCCGGGTCAGCGGCGAAGTCTGGGTCGTTGGCTAGGGCCATCAGTCACATGCCTCACACGTTTCGGGGTTTTCCAATGAGCAAGCGAGTGCCTCTGCATCGGTAAAGGTCGTTTTGTTACGGGTGCCATTGGTCGGATCACCACCTGGACTGGGAGTCGGGCCGGCCGTGGTCTTGTTGATGCGTGTTTTGGGCCGACTACGCAGGTAATAGGTAGTTTTCAGGCCCTTCTCCCAGGCGTGCATGTACATGGAGGACAGCTTTCCGATAGTCGGCGCTTCCATGAACAAGTTCAACGACTGGCTCTGATCGATGAAGGCACCACGGTCAGCGGCCATCTCGATGAGGGACTTCATGGAGATTTCCCACGCGGTGCGGTAGATGGCCTTGAGGTCGTCGGGTACCCGGTCAATCGACTGGACCGAGCCTTCCGCCTTCTTGACCTCGGCAATCATTTCCGCGTCCCACAGACCCCGCCTCTGAAGTTCTGCAACGAGGTGACCGTTGATCTGCATGAACTCTCCGGTGAGCGTTTCTCGTTTGAACAGGTTGGCCACTTGCGGTTCGATGCACTCGAAGCAGCCGGCGATCGAAGCAATGGTTGCGGTGGGGGCGATGGCGATCATCAGCGAGTTGCGCAGCCCGTACTGCTCGATGCGTTGGCGCAGGGGCTTCCAGCGCTCGGGATCTGATGGTTCCACACCCCACAGGTCGAACTGCAGGTTGCCTTGGGCCGCTCTGGTTTCGGCGAAGGCGGAGTGCGCTCCGTTGCTCTCAGCCAACTCTGTTGAGGCCCACAGGGCGTTGAAGTAGATCTCCTCGCTGATACGTCGGGATGTTTCGCGCGCTTCGGGTGAATCGAAGGCCAGACCCATCTTGAAGAAGACGTCCTGCAGGCCCATCAATCCCAAACCGACGGGTCGCCAGCGGTGGTTGGAGGTGCTGGCCTCGGCGGTCGGATAGAAGTTGATGTCGATGACCCGATCAAGGAACGGCACGACTTGCCGCACTACCTGTCCGAGCCGCTGGTAGTCCATCGTTTTGACATCGCTCAGGTTGGCTGCAGTCTGGTCGGGCGTTGCGCCGTTGGTGCTAGCCGGACCGTTTAGCGCCTGTGGAGTTTCTGCGGCGATCGTGGTAACGAACGCACCGAGGTTGATCGAACCGAGGTTGCACACCGCAGTCTCGGTTTGGCTCGTCACCTCGAGTATCTCGGTGCAGAGGTTGGACAGGTGCACGACTCGGTCGCGGGAGTTGGCATCGCCCGCCGGTCCAGGACCGGTTTGGTTGCACTTTTGGTTGGAGGAATCCTTGAAGGTCATCCAACCATTTCCTGTCTCGGCCAGGGACCTCATCATGCGTTCGTAGAGTTCGCGAGCTTCGACTTGCCTGTTTTGGAGTCCGTCGGCTTCGGCCTGTTCGTAGATGGAGCGGAACTCGTCGCCGTAGGTGTCGATCAACTCCGGCACCTTCTTGGGGTCGAAAAGACTCCACTTCCAGCCATTCTTGACTCGTTCCATGAATAGGTCGGGGATCCAGTTGGCGAGGTTGATGTTGTGCGTCCTGCGGGTGTGATCACCGGTGTTGTCGCGTAGTTCTAGGAACTGCTCAATGTCGGCATGCCACGCTTCCAAATAGACGCAGGCTGCGCCTTTGCGACGGCCTCCCTGGTTGACTGCGGCAACAGAGGCATCGAGGGTCTTGAGCCAGGGGACGATGCCGTTGGACAGTCCGTTGGTGCCGACGATGAGACTGTCCTTGGAACGGACTCGGTGCCAGGCAACGCCGATCCCGCCCGCGAACTTGGAAAGCTGAGCGATGTCGGTGTAGCGCTTGTAGATACCTTCTAGTGAGTCCTCGGGGGAGTCGAGCAGGTAGCAACTCGACATCTGCGGGTGTCTGGTGCCGGAGTTGAACAGCGTGGGGCTTGATGGCAGGTAGGCCAGCGACGCCATCAAGTCGTATAAGGAGATGGCTTCCTCGGGGCTGTTGGAGAGTCCACAGGCGACGCGCAGTAAGAAGTACTGGGGGGTTTCGATGACTTTGCGGGTTTCGGGGTGGCGCAGCAGGTAGCGGTCATAGACCACGCGGATCCCGAAGAATTCGAAGTTGCGGTCTCGTTGGCTGTCGATGGCGGCGTTGAGTTCAGGGGCATGCTCGCTGACGAACTCGAAAACTTCGTCGCTGATCAGCCCAAGCGAGTGGCCGAGCGACACTGACTCTGAGAACCATGGAGCGTTCTGGTTGCGGACCTCTTTGTCGATATAAGTTGAGAGCAGGCGGGCAGCAAGTTTGGAGTAGTTGGGTTCTTCAACGATCAAACCCGCGGCCGTGCGGATCGACAGTTCGTCGAGTTCCTGGGTTGTGGCACCGTCGGCCAGCGCGGCGATGGTGCGGGTCGACACGATCATGGGGTCGACGCCGTGCAGTCCTTCGGAGGCTCTGGCAACTGCGTTGACGATTTTGTTGACGTCGACGGGTTCTAGCGTGCCGTTGCGCTTGCGTACTCGCATGCTGGTAGTGACGGCTGAGGTTGCTGGTGTGCTCTCTACGGCGCTTAGCCGATCCTGTTGCATCACCATTGCGTGACCTTTCCGTGTGCCGGGGGAGGGAGTTTTTGAGGGGGCAGTGGTTCCGGCCTGACACCGCCCTCACCGCCACTGCAGTAGCAGTCGCGGACTACTAATTACAGCCTAGTAATTACACTGGCGTCAACCCCCGATCGCGATAATCCTCTGGCCTGCCCATTTGTGTGATCCGCCGTCAGGGATTTTAAAGTCGAAGAGTGTGATTTGGGCAGTATGGAAGCGGTTTGGAGTAGCTTTTCGGAATGGAAATTCTAGACGTTGACCTGTTGGCGTTTGAACAGGGCGACCGTGCTGCCCGTCAGGGCGTTGTTGACGGGGTGATGACGAGCCTGGTGACAGGGTTCGTTTACGTCGAGCACGACATGAGTATCGACATGATCGACGAGGTCTACGGCAAACTCGAAGAGTTCTTCTCGTTGCCGCAAGACCGCAAGGATGCGTACATAGTGCCTGGTAGCAACGGGCAAACAGGGTACACCGGGCTGCTTGTGGAGACTGCCGCGATCGCCGATGTGCCCGATTTCAAGGAGATGATCAACTGGCATGCTTCGCGCCCCGAGGGTCATCCGCTCCGTGCCCGGCACCCGTTCCGCTACGGGTCGCCGACACTGCCCGACAATGACATCGCCGGGATCGGCGAACTGCTGCTCGACTTCCACGACACGGTCGTGGAACTGCAGATTCGAGTGTCGAGAATCATCGCGGTCGGTCTGGGTCTTCACGAATCGTTCTTCGAGCAGATGCTTGTCGACGGTGCCAACCTCACCCGGGCGATCCACTACCCGGCAATGGTCCAGGCACCCGATGAGACCCATGTGTGGGCTGCCGAGCACGCCGACATCAATCTGATAACCGCCTTGCCCCGCGCCACGGCGGCCGGTTTGCAGGTCCAAGTCGAAGACGGCTGGATTGATGCGGTGCCGCCTGATGACGGGGCGATCATCAACACGGGTCTGATGCTCGAACGGTTGACCAATGGTGCAATCCCGCCAGGATTTCATCGTGTCGTATCAGGCACCGGCCAACAGGGCGACCGCTATTCGGTGGTGCAGTTCGCCCATCCGGAACCATGGACGATCCTGGCTCCGGTTCCAACGACAGTGACGCCAGAAAACCCCTTGAGGTACCCGACGATCACCGCGGGTGACGCCTTGTCGAAGGTGATCTGGGAGATCAACCTGGTGGAAGAAGGCCGCCGACTCGACAACTAGCCGAGTCGACCACTACGACGCCGAGCGGTTGACAGACAGCCAGTTGAGGATGGCACGGACCAGTTCGTCGGAGTGATCTCGGTTGGTGAACAGATGGTCGGCTCCCGGGACCGTATGAAGCGTCGCAGATCCTGCTTCGGCCAGCGCTTCAGTCTGGTCGTGTCCAACCACGGTGTCGGCTCCAGCTTGCACCACCAACATGGGTCGGTTCAGTCCGGCTGCAGCCGTGGTCACATCGTGTCGGTGCAGGTCGGCTAGGAATTCTCTGCCGATGGTTACCGGTCTTGGACCAATCTTGACCTCGGCTTGACCGTCGCTGCGGATCTGCTCAAGGGCGTCAGCGTCAAAGAGGTGCTCGACATGAGCGACCGAGGCTGGAGAGGCGACTGCCACGACTGCGGTCACGGTGTGCAGGCGCGACGCTGCCAGTACCGCGGCGGAGCCACCAAGACTGTGGCCGACCAGCACACACGGGCCAGCACCGCGGCGGATCAACGCCACCGCGGCTTGAGTCAGATCAGCCACATTTGTGGCAACGGTAGTGGATGCCATCTCCCCACCGCTGTCGCCGAGCCCGGTGAAATCGAAAGCCATCGTGAGGTATCCGCCACTGGCCAAACCCTTGGCAATGCGGGTGGTCGTGAACAGGTCCTTCGAGCAGGTGAAACAGTGGGCTAGCAGTGCTGCGCCGACTGTGGAAGTGCCATCAGGCGGGCGGTGCAGGACTCCAGCGAGTTTCGCCCCCGCGCCACCGGTGAACTCCAAGCGTTCCATGTCCGTGGCCTAGGTGGTCGCGGTCGGGGTCGTGCGTAGCGAGAAGCAGAATGGTTCGCTGTCGATCCTGGTCTCGTGAACGTGCGAATCCTCTGGAGCTGCGGCAGTGCTGATGTCGGTGGCTAGTACCTGCTCAGACACATAGTCACGATGTTCTTTGAGTGAACCCAGAGCGGTTTTGCAAGCGGTTGTGACAAAGACCTCGATGCGGTCGGTGACTACCAGATCTTCGGCTCGGCGAGCGTTCTGGATCTCGCGGACCATGTCTCGGGCGAGACCTTCGGCTTCGAGTTCGGGGGTCACATCGGTGTCGATGCTGACCACGGCGTCGTTGGAGCGCAGAGCCGCGGCCACGACGCCCTCGGGGGACTCCAGCACGAGTTCGTATTCCCGTGCGCTCAACACCTGATCGGCGACGGCAACGGTGCCGTCACTCTGGGCTTCCCATTCACCCTTGCGAGCCGCGGCGAACACAGCTTGCACCGCTGAACCAAGACGCGGACCGAGCGCTTTGCCGTCGGGTCGCAGAATCAGCGTGGCGAGACTCCCGATCTCGTCGGTGACCCTCACGGCTTTGACGTTGAGTTCATCGGCGAGCAGTTCCCTGAACGGTTCAAGCGTGGTTGCGTCACGGCCCGCCACGGTGAGCGATGCCAGCGGTAGTCGAACCCGCAAACCCTCGTTTTCGCGCAACCGCAATGCTGTGGAGGCGACATCTCGAAGCCGGTCCATCGCCGCCACAAGCGCGTCGTCGGCAGGAAGATCGTCGAGTGATGGCCAGTCGCAGAGATGTACCGACGGTGCCATTGATTCGTCGTCGCCCGATAGGCCTAGCCAGATCTCTTCGCTGATCATCGGCAAGAAAGGCGCTGCTACCTGCACAAGCGTGGTTAGAACGCTGTACAGCGTGTCGAGTCCGCCGAAGTCTGCTCCGCTGCCGTCAACGCCCCAGAAGCGGTCCCGAGAGCGGCGGATGTACCAGTTGTTGAGCGCGTCGATGAACGAGCGGATCTCCATCGTCGCTCCCGCCAGGTCGTAGGCATCCATGCGGGCTTCGGTTCTGGCTACGAGGTCCCGCGTCTTGGCGAGAATGTAGCGGTCGAGCAACTCTGTGCTGTCGGTACGGAACGTTGCCCGATAGTTCTCGACGTTGGCATACAGGGTGAAGAACGAATAGGCGTTCCAGATCGGCAGGATCACCTGGCGGACAACCTCGTCGATGGCCTGATCGGAGATCCTGGCATCGCCGCCCCGCACGATGTTGGACGACATGAAGTACCAGCGCAAAGCGTCGGACCCCTGCTTGGAGAAGATGTCTTCGGGCTCTGTGTAGTTGCGCAGCTTCTTGGAGAGCTTGGCTCCGTCGTCGGCCAGCAGGATCCCGTGGCAGATGACGTTCTGGAACGCGGGGCGATCAAACAACGCTGTGGCCAACACATGCAAGGTGTAGAACCAGCCGCGTGACTGGTTGATGTACTCGACGATGAAATCGGCTGGAAAATGCTCGTCGAACCATTCCTTGTTCTCGAACGGGTAGTGAACCTGAGCGAAGGGCATGGCACCGGACTCGAACCAGCAGTCGAGGACTTCGGGGACCCGCCGCATCATCGAGCGGCCGCTGGGGTCATCAGGGTTGGGGCGCACCAACTCGTCGATGAAGGGGCGGTGGAGGTTGTCGGGGCGCACCCCGAAGTCGGCCTCGAGTTCGTCGAGACTGCCGTACACGTCGGTGCGGGGAAAGTCGTCATTGTCGCTGATCCAAATGGGGATCGGCGAACCCCAGAACCGGTTGCGAGAGATCGACCAGTCCCTCGCCCCTTCGAGCCACATGCCGAAACGTCCGTCGCGGATATGGCTGGGGACCCAGTTGATTTCCTGGTTGGTTTCCAGGAGCCGATCGCGGATCTCGGTGACCTTCACATACCAGCTCGGCATGGCTTTGTAGATGATCGGCGTGTCTGTGCGCCAACAGTGAGGGTAGTTGTGGGTGTAGCTGTCGTGACGCACCAGCCGACCTTTGTCGCGCAACTGCTTGATGATCCCGGCGTTGGCTTCAAGCACGTTGATGCCCGCCCAATCAGTGACTTCTTCGGTGAAACAACCGGAATCGTCGACCGGCACTACCGTGCCGATGCCGGCGGTGGCTGCCACGCGTTGGTCGTCCTCACCGAACCCGGGTGCCATGTGCACCACGCCGGTGCCTTCGGAGGTGTCGATGAAGTCACCCTCCAGGACGACGAAAGCACGGTTTTTGCCGTGATGCGACTTTTGTGGATCGACTTCTGCCATATCGGCGAAGAAACTGAACAGCGGCACATAGGTCCGGCCCACGATCTCGGATCCACTGATAGTGCCGACATGGGTTGCATCGCGGAGTTGGCGCTCGTAGGACTGGACCGCGGCTTCGCTCAACACGTAGCGGCTTCCGTCGGCATCGCGCATCACCGCGTACTGGAGGTCCGGGCCCACGCTGAGAGCGAGGTTCGACGGCAATGTCCACGGCGTTGTGGTCCAAGCCAGGATTGACACTGTCTCATCAACACCCGTCTCGTCAGCACCCGTCTCGCCCGTGTCGTCGGAACCGGGCAGTCCGCTCGCGTCGTCGAGTTCGAACGCCACGGTGATCGCCGGGTCTTGGCGGGGACGGGTGGCGTCATCAAGACGGATCTCGTGGTTCGACAAGGGCGTTTCGGCACCCCAGCTATATGGCAGCACCCGGTTCGACTGGTAGATCAGCCCTTTGTCCCAAAGCTGTTTGAACGCCCACATGACCGATTCCATGTAGTCGCGGTCCATGGTCTTGTAGTCGTTGTCGAAGTCGACCCAGCGGGCCTGCCGAGTGACCGTCTTCTCCCACTCCTTGGTGTATTTCAGTACCGAAGTACGGCAGTAATCGTTGAACTTCTCGATGCCGTACTCGATGATCGAGGCTCTGCCGGCGACCGGGAGTTCCTTTTCGGCTTCCATCTCGGCGGGAAGGCCGTGGCAGTCCCAGCCGAAGCGCCGCTCAACCCGACGGCCCTTCATCGTGAAGTAGCGGGGGACGACATCTTTGACGTAGCCGGTCAGCAGATGCCCGTGGTGGGGGAGCCCATTGGCGAACGGCGGCCCATCGTAAAACACATATTCGGTGTCAACCGGGCGCTGCTCAACCGAGGTCTCGAAGGTGTGGTTGGCCGCCCAATATTCGAGAATACGCCGCTCAATGCCCGGCAGATCCGCTTTGCCGGCATGCGGATAGGGAGCGTTGGCGGCGTCACTCATGGGGCCACAGGCTACCGGCGCGCGGCTGTTGACCTCCCGCTATGAATGACTTGGCAACTCAGGCGGTTCGTGCGACAGGTCGGTGGCCTCGCTGACCCCTCGCCTCGCGGCACGCTTCGCTTTTCGTTCCGCCTTGAGTTCCTTGCGGTTTGCGAACGCTTTCTCAAGACCGGCGTCTTGGAAATCTCCCGGTACTTCACCGGTGGTGGCGAACAGGTACAGGGCCATCTTGAAGACGCCGGTGAGCGCACCTATGGCAACCGAGACGATCGCTAACCAGACGATCGCGAGGGCGACAAGGATAAAGATGGCTCCGGGCACACCTAATGCGAAGGGGATAGCGCCCACGACCGCCACGACCGCCAGTCCAACCACTACGCCTGCCAGCCAGATGAGTCCGAAGCTCACCTGATTGACGAGTTGTGCCCCCCAAGTTTCTCGGAACAGTTGACGCGAGCGCCGAAAAGAAGCCAACGGACGAGGCCTCTCCACTACCAGGATGGGAGGTACGAGGAAGCTGATCACTTCCCACACGATGGCGAACACCCAGCTCAACACGGTGATGATGGGACCTATGAAGAAGGGCAGATCTTTGAGGAAGTCCCTGAGGTTTCTGGCGATCGAGGGCAGCAGTCCGATGGTGCCGGCAAGCAGCGACCAAGGAACGATCACATCGAGTCGGTCGACAGCTGCCGAGATGCAGTCGGAAATGGTCGGTGTGTTGCCTTGGAACCGCTGCCAGGCGCCGTAAGTCAGAGCGACGCTGAAGAACACAGAGACGAAGCTCACCAGCAGGCAGGAAACTATGGCGCTGATCCACACGACCGGTTGAACACCCCACTCGGCGGCATCGGCTGCGCTGGCGGTCTCGACACCGTTCGTCATCAACCAGATGGGGATCCAGAGCGCCATGCTGATCGCGATCGAACCGAGAAACCCCATGAACGGCAGCGCCAATAGAGCCTTGTCTCGCCTCAGAACCTCGTAAGAAGCCAAAGCCAGCGTGTTCGACCTCTTGATGGTGCCTGCCATGCCGCCCAACCTAGTGCCATCGTGCGGGCGCGACAATGCATCTCGTTGGTTTGCTAGGTCTAGGATCAGCGGATGCGCCGATTCCTGATTGATACCGACACCGCCAGCGACGACGCCGTTGCTTTGGTGATGGCTCTGAGCCGGCCCGACGTCGATGTTGACGCGATCACCGTGGTGTCAGGCAATGTCGGCCTCGACCAAGCGGTCCAGAACGCGCTGTACACGGTGGAATTGTGCGGTGCCGAGGTGCCGGTATATGCGGGTGCGGCCAAGCCGATGATGCGGCCTTTGGAGACGGCGGAGTACGTCCATGGCAAAGACGGGATGGGCGACGCCGGCTATCCGTTGTCAGGCCGAGTGCCTGCTGAGGGGCGCGGAGCCGATGTAATCGTGGAGACGATCCTGGGTGCGCCCGGTGAGATCACGCTGGTGGCTCTGGGTCCGTTGACCAATGTAGCTATCGCGGTCTTGCTGGCGCCTGAGATCGCGTCCGCAGTCGACCGTGTGGTGGTGATGGGGGGTACCGGAGTCAACGGCCCGGGCAATGTGTCGGCCATGGCGGAATACAACTTCTGGGCCGATCCCGAGTCGGCTGCGGTAGTGACCCGGGCGGGATTCCCCATTGAATTCGTGGGTTGGGATATTTCGATCACCTCCGCAGTAGTCGACACCGCCCGCCACGAGTCAATGAAGGCCATCGGCACTCCGCTGTCGAAGTTCGCGGTTGACATCGCGCAGGTGGTCCGCAGGTTTGCCATGGAGAACGGGTTGGCGGGAGACGACCTGCCCGACCCGATAGCCATGGCCCATGCCATCGACCCGAGCGTGGCAACCACCAAGCGTTTGCATGTCGATGTGATGGTTGGCGATGGACCGCAACGCGGTGTGATGGAGGTTGACCAACTTGGATTCGGCGTTGGCGAACCCAACGTCGAAATCGTCACCCACTACCCCAGCGACCACTTCTTCTCCCTACTCCACGCGGCTCTGCTCTCCTAGCCGTTCGGATGCGCGCCGTGTTGCGCGCCGTGCTCAGGAGAGAACTCGCGTGACCTCGATGTGTTGGCCGGTGCCGTATAGCTTGTCGGCCAACGCCTGCACGTCGGCGGCAGTGAGCTTGGAGAGTTGGTCGACGCGGTCGGTTATTGAGGGTATCTCGGAATCTGGGGTATGTATCCGCCGGAGGAGAGTGTCGTTAGTCGACTCGAATAGCCTGTGGTCGAGTCCGACCACGCTTACTGCGCTGCGCAGTTCGGTTGCAGTGGGTCCATTCGTTGCCAACTCATCGAGGATCCGGATGATCTCGTCGCGGATTTCATTGATGGATTCGGGGGCGCCGCTGGCGTTGACCTCGGAGTTGATGGCTGGTTCAGGGGTGAACTGCGGATTGAGCGACGCCGACACGTCGTAGCTAGCACCGATGTCTTCTCGGATTTCGCTCAACAAGCGGGCGTTGAGCACTGCCTCCAGTACCTTCAGCACCGCTTCCGCTTGAGGATCAAGGGGTTGAAGCGCTTCGTGGAAAACAGTGATGCCGGTGGGACTTGTGTCGTCTGCGAGCACTACTTCTTTGCGTACGATCCCCTTAGGATGAGGCGGTCTTCTGTTTGTGTAAGTGTCTGGTTCGCCTGACGGTAACGTGCCTATATAGCGGCTGGCCAGGCGTTCAACAGTGTCGTGTTCGAGATCACCGGAGATCACCACGAGCAGACCGTTGGCGTTGCCGAGACGACTTTGATAGACGTCGAGAAGCGACTCAGCGGTCACTTCACCAAGCACCTCTTGGGATGCGACAGGATGGAACCACTCAATCTGGTCTCCGTGGCGCGCTTCGTTGTAGGCGACCCTTACCTGCGACATCCAGTCGCTTTCAAGATGCGAAGCTTGCTGCTGTGCGATTGTAATGACGCTGTTGAAAGCCTGGTCGTCAACGCGAGCTTCGCAGGTCAGCAGATGCAGCATTGCGAAGAGCGTTTCGGCCTCGCCGCTGGGAGCGAAACCGGTGAAACCTTCTGTGGTTTCTGTGATGAATGGCGAGACCGAGACCTGCGCCGCCCCCACACGCTGAGCGATCTGCGCGGGCGTCAGATCAGCCAGGCCGCTTTGGGCTACCGCTAGAGGGGCGAAGAATTCGGCGAGTGGCCGATCACCGGGTTCGAGTGCTGACCATCCGCCTAACGAGACGGCCTCGAAACTGACTCTGCTGTCACCAGGCGACCTAGTGAAATTGACTCGTGCGCCGTTGGCGAACGACCATTCGTACGTCTCGTCCCACCCGCCAACTTCTAGATTCGGGATCGGGCCCTCTGTGATCGGCTCAACAGGATCAGGTGGAGTCATCAGTTCGTCGATCCAAGCCTCTGCTGGAGCCAGTTCGACTGCCCGCGCGGAGTCGAGTGCTGCTTGGATTTCATCCGCGGTCGAAACTTGTGTCACATCCTCTGCGTTGATGGAGATGATGGGTCCGCTCTGTGTCAGGATCGACTGCAGATGGCTGGTGAGTTCCTCAGGTTGGATTGTTTCGAGTAGGGCTGACACGCGTTCAAGTCGCTCGGGTGAGGTCTCGACGCTGGTGGCCCCGAGGAAGTGGTTGGCGTATTGAAAGGCGTACGTGAAGTTGTAAGTGACCTCGACGTTGTCCGCTGTCAGCTGCAACTCAGAGAGGATCCGGGCTTTGGCTTGGGTCAGGTCGTCTTCATCGAATCCCTGAGCTGCCAAGCTCTGCAGTACGGTCCAGACTTCGCTGACCGCTTGGGTCAAGTCGTCGGCGCGAACGCCTGTTCCGAAATGTCGGAGCCCTGCAGCGTTGCTGAAAGCCGCCCAGAGCGGTGGATCTTTTTGCGATAACAGACCTTGGTCGTAGGCGGCGCGAAGGCGGATGTCGATGGCGTTGGCCAGCAGATGCTCCAGTTGTTCGGCCCGTTCGCCTTGGGGTGTCGTAGGGTCCCATACGGGGATCTGCAAGTAGAACGATAGATAAGGGTCTGCTTGTCCCGGAGTTGCTGTCACTTCGATTTTGGACTCCGGACTCAATGGGGAGTTCGTATCGGGGGCCGCTGGTGGGTCATGTGCGGTGATTTGACCGAAGTACTCCTCGGTCAAATCCTTGAGTTCATCGACAGTGAGATCGCCGACCGCAACGACAGCCATGTTCGAGGGCACATACCAGGTGTCGTAGAAATCACGTAGGTCAGTTGTCGTTGCCTCTTCGATGCCCGCGGCGTTGCCCGTCGGGGGACGTTGTTCGTATGGCGTGTCTTTTGTCAAGAGGCGCAAGGATGAATCAAGCGCAACGCCATGGCTGGTCTCGCTGCGAAGTCGGTACTCGTCGCGGACAACGCCCCGTTCGCTCTCGACAGCATCAGGTGCGATTGTCGCCGCATGCGCCCACTGCGACAGTACTTCAAACCCGGTTGCTACGGAATCAGCGTCATCGCTGAGTCCGGTCAGAAAGTAGATCGTGTGGTCGTAGGTTGTGAACGCGTTCAGATCAGGACCCAATTCCAACCCGTACTCTCGCAGCTCGTCGTAGATCGTGTTGCGAGGGAACGCTTCGGTTCCGTTGAACATCATGTGTTCAACGAAGTGGGCCACGCCGCTGGCAGGTTCCGATTCGTGAAGAGACCCGGCTTTGACCACCAGGATCAGTGTCAGCGAATCGTGGGGCGTCCAATTGGAATCCAGGTAGTAGCTGAGTCCGTTGTCAAGCTGACCGATATGCACATCACCACCGCCCCCTTCCGCATAGGTGATGGTGTCGGATTTTGGTGGATCTGAGGGGTTTGCTTCGTGCTCGGTGAGGTTGCCAGCAGACTCGCCTGGTTCGCTGTCGGATTGCGATGTGCATTGGGGACTTGCGTCGTGCTTGGCGAGGTTGTCAGCAGACTCGCTTGATTCGCTGTCGGATTGTGATGCGTCTGAACAGCCGGCGGCGACCAGCAGCAACACCATCAACAGCAACGACGAAGTTCTCCAGATTATCAACCTCGGCCTTGCGGGTGCCATATGCTCCACGTTCTTTTGAGTGATGTGTGAACCTGCACTCTAGGTTTGACCGGGTGGTATCTCGCGCCGACAGCCCCATCTAGGAGTCGCGGTGTTGATGGGAGTAGGGTCGGCGGTCATGGATGTGGGCAAGTTACGGTCTCTGTTCGATCTGACGGGCCGCACCGCGGTGGTCACAGGCGGCACACGCGGGATTGGCCGTGCTGTTGCCGAAGGGTTCGCGGCGGCCGGTGCGAGCGTGGTTGTCGCCAGCCGCAAAGAAGCGGCCTGCCGACAGACCCAGGCTCACCTCGAGTCGATGGGGGCGGGTGCACTCGGGATTGCGGTCAACATGGGCGACCCCGACAGCGCTGAGAGAATCGTTGGTGCGGCCGTGGAACGTTTCGGTGGGATCGACATCGTCGTCAACAACGCTGCCAACGCCTTGGCCGCCCCGGTTGGCAGCCAGGATCCGGGCATGTGGCAGAAGTCCTTCGAGGTGAACCTGCGAGGCCCGGCGCTACTCATTGGTGCTGCCCGGGATCATCTTCGAGACTCGGGCCACGGTGCGGTCATCAATGTGATCTCGGTGGGGGCATTCCAGTTCGCACGAGGCCTCTCGATGTATGCATCGATGAAGGCGGCCCTGCTGTCGGTCACCCGTTCTTTCGCCGCAGAGTTGGCCGACGACGGCATTCGGGTCAACGCTCTGGCGCCCGGACCGGTCAACACCGACATGGTGCGCAATCTTGGTGAGGGGGCGGCTGAGTCGATGGGCGCTCAAACCCTTCTGAATCGTTGCGCCGAACCTGACGAGATGGTGGGTGCGGCCCTTTTCCTGACGAGCGACGCCTCGTCGTACATGACCGGCCAAGTGTTGGTGGTTGACGGCGGTATGCATCCGAACTAACCGGTCATCCCTGGTCAGGCGAGTTGGCGGAGTCGTTGGACTCGTGGATCATCGACGCCGAGGTGGTGCCGTATTTCAGCCACGACGCTCTCAACGTCAAGGGTGCCGGCTTCTGCCATTTGTCCAAGATCGACCCAATCTTGGGGGCGATCGAAGAATGCTTTGAATACGGCCAAGTCGCCGCAGGCAAGGAAAGGAATGTTGTGGCCGCCGAATCGTTCAGTGCGCGTCCGGGTTGCGACCTGCTCGTGGAAATCCGTTGTATTGAAGAACAGGTCGACAGGTGTCTGGTCCCACCACAAACGGGTTTGGCCGTCGACAGCGATGGCTCGGCGGTGCGCGTCGCTGACTTCGATGTGGGGCGACAAGAGCTTGAGAACTTCGTCGGCCTGGAGATGACTGACGAACAAGTTGACGTCGATGTCGATAGTGCCTCGTGCTCGTTGCGTACACCAGGCAAGGGCCAGAGCGCCTCCGAAGGCATGGGGGATGTTGCCTGCTTTGAGCATGTGATGGAGTCTGACAATGCGCTCGACAGGTCCGGTTTCTTGAGCGTTGGTCATGGTTGGCTGCCCTCAGACTCGGGCGGGGCGGGTGGGAAGGACTGGCCGGGTTGTCGTCCGAACACTGGGGTGGGCGCGTCGGTGGAGTAGCGGGCGGGAAACTCTGCGGCCAAGGTGAGAACCGCTTCGAGTTCAGCGCCCCGGTTGTCCGATTCGCCGTAGATTCGCCGTTGAAGAGCGCCGTCGAGAGCGAAGCCAGCGGCACGCACTATCCGGTTCAAGGTGTCCACGGAAGGTGACATGCGTCCCTTTTCGTAGGCCGAGATGGTGGAATGAGAAGTACCGGCCCGTTCTGCCAGAGCCCTCAACGTCAGCCCCGATCTGGCGCGGGCTTCCCGTATCAGATGTGATGCGTCCATGACAGTAATGGTATCGGATTCAACACCAACAATCTATCTCCTGTCGCTGACCTGCAGACGAACAGGTTGTCGTCTTTGCGGGTGGCAGTCGTGGGTTGAGTCCTCGAAACGACCCAAGGAGTGGTGATGAGCGGTATCAAGATCTCGCTGGCGACAGCACCTGGGCCGCAAGCCGAAGAACTTGCGGTCCTGGCCGAGGAACTGGGTTTTGAGCGGTACTGGCTGTACGACTCGCCTGCGATCTACGAAGACGTGTGGATGACCCTGGCACGCCTGGCTTCGGTAACCGACAAGCTGTGCTTGGGCACGGCGGTGTTGGTGCCTCATTCGCGGCATCCAATGGTGACCGCTTCGGCGATCGCCACCATGGAACGTCTCGCTCCGGGGCGTTGTGCCTATGGGTTCGGAACCGGGGCCTCGGCGCGTTGGTGTTTCGATCAGCCTGCTTTGACCTGGAAGTTCATGGGCAAATATCTGGCGCAACTCAAGGCCCTGCTCGCCGGTGAAACGGTGGAGATCGACGGCAAGGCCTGTCAGATGATCCACCACCCGGATCTGGCTGTTGCCCGTCCGATCAACGTGCCGCTGTTCGTGAGCGCCTTCGGTCCCAAAGGGATCAGCGTGGCGACCGAGTTGCAAGCTGACGGGATCATGAACATGTTCCCGCCCGCGGAAGGGTTCGGTGAGCGGGTGCAGATGGTTGCCGGCACTGTGCTTGACGACGGTGAAGTGATCGACGATGCCCGCCCTGCCGCGGCTATCGGACCGTGGCATCTGGTTGCCTACCACGGCATTTATCAGGCTGCGCCTGAAGCGGTCGACACCATGGCCGGCGGTGCCGACTGGCGAGCAGGAATCGAGGCCGAACGTCCGGCTGGTGAGCGTCACCTGGTTGTTTGGGAGGGCCATGTCACCCACCTTGTTGAACGCGACGCGCCGGTGATGGCAGCAAGCGGCGAGGCTATTGCAGGCATGTCGTGGGTGGGAACCGCTGATGAGATTCGTGCTCGGGTGGAAGCGGCCGCGCAATCAGGTGTCACCGAAGTGATGTACACCCCGGCCGGTCCCGACGTTGCGCGTGAACTCCGCGCTTTCGCGTCGGCCACTTTGTCGAGCTGATCAAGATCAGGCCGGCCCGGGGTCGTTCAAGCGGAGCGGTCTGTTTCTGGGCTGGCAGCTAGACCGGTTGGTCGGATCTCCAAGATGAGGTCGCCTGGTTCGAGCAGTCCGCCTAGTGATGCGGTGATTTTTTCGATCGTGCCGGCGATCGGAGCTGAGATCGACGATTCCATTTTCATGGCCTCAATGACGGCTACCACCTCGCCGACATCGACTTGGTCGCCGACCGTTACCGACACGGTCACCGCGCCCCTGAAGGGCGCAGCCAGATGACCGGGGTTGGTCGGGTCGGCCCGTGCAGTTTCGGGACGGTCAGAGGCGACAGAACGGTCCACGGTGTCGATGTCGCGGGATTGACCGTTGACGCGGAATGCGACGGTGCGGATCCCCTCGTCGTTGGGTTCGCTAACCGATTTGAGCCCCAGCAACAGTCGCACTCCTTGCCCGAGGCTGACTGCGGTGTCGTCTTGGTGGGGGTCGAGTCCGTACCAGAACAGCAGCGACGGCAGGACCGACAGGTCGCCGTATCGGTCACGGTTTTCGAGTTGTGACGCGGCGGGTGTTGCGAACAGTAAACGGTTGAGTGTGGCGCGGCGGTCAGTGGCCAGTCCTTCTGTGTCTTCGCTGGTGAGTGTTTCGGTGTGGGGTTCCCAGGTTCGGTCTTTTGTCGCCCGTGAGCGGAACGGTTCGGGGAACCCGCCCGGTGGAGTGCCCAGTTCGCCGTGCAGGAAGCCGACCACACTGTCGGGCAGGTCGACACCAGCCGGGTCGTTGAGGAGTTGTTGGGGTGTCACACCGGAGGCGACGAGGTGTAAGGCTAGATCGCCGACGACTTTGGATGACGGTGTGACTTTGATGGGTCGGCCCAACAATTCGTTGCAGGCTGCGTACAGCCTTTCGACTTCCTCGAAGCGGTGCCCAAGACCCAGCGCGTTGGCTTGTGTGCGCAGGTTTGAGAGCTGCCCGCCAGGTATCTCATGGCGGTACACGGTGCCTGTCGGCGACGCCAGTCCGGCCTCGAACGGGGCGTAGACACGTCGGGTTGCTTCCCAGAACGGTTCAAGATCACCAATCGCGTCGAGACTCAATCCTGTGGCCCGCTCGGTGTCGTCAGTCATGGCTACGACCGAAGCGATCGAGGGTTGCGATGTCATGCCTGACAAGGGAGGGGCGGCCGCGTCCACCGCGTCGACTCCGGCGTCGACAGCAGCCAGGTAGGTGGCGAGCTGGCCGCCGGCGGTGTCGTGGGTGTGCAGATGCACGGGCTGATCGAATCGTTCACGCAAAGCGGCAATGAGCTTGCGCGCCGCTACGGGTCGTAGCAGCCCGGCCATGTCTTTGACACACAGAATGTGCACACCGGCCTTGGTGAGCTGTTCGGCGATTTTGAGGTAGTAGTCGAGCGTGTACAGATCTTCGGTCGGGCTGGTGAGGTTGCCGGAATAGCAGATGGTGCCTTCAGCGACCGCCCCGGAGTGGAGCACTGCGTCGATGGCTGGGCGCATTTGTTCGATGTCGTTGAAGGCGTCGAACACCCTGAAGATATCCATCCCCGTGGCGGCGGCCTCGGCCACGAAATGTTCGGCGACGGTGTCGGGGTACGGCGAGTAGCCGACGGTGTTGCGGCCCCGCAACAGCATTTGGGTGCAAAGGTTCGGGGCTGCGTTGCGTATGCGTTCGAGCCGTTCCCAAGGGTCTTCATGCAGGAATCTCAATGCCACGTCGAAGGTGGCACCGCCCCAGCATTCGAGGCTGAACAACTCGGGTATTCGGTGGGCGAATTGGCTTGCACCGGTGACTAGGTCGATGGTGCGGAGTTTGGTGGCGAGTATCGACTGGTGGGCGTCTCGCAACGTCGTGTCGGTGACAGCCAAAACGTCGGCCGCCCGTAGCTCGGCCGCGAACTTCTCGGGTCCCAGCTCCAGTAGTCGTTGACGTGAACCTGCGGGGGGTCTGCCCGGGGGTCGGGGCGGTAGTTTGGTGGCTGGATCGATGCGTGTCGGGGCCGCCCCGTTGGGTTGATGCACGGTCACGTCGGCTACGTATCGCAACAGCCGGGTGGCCCGGTTGGCGCCTACCGAAGCGGCCGTCAAGTCTGGTCGGTCGTCGATGAAGTTGGTGGTGACCGGCCCGGTTTGGAATTCTTCGTCGCGCAGGATGGCTTGCAGGTATCGCTGGTTGGTGGACAGGCCGCGGACCCGATATTCGGCGAGTGTTCGGCGGGCCCGGCGTATGACTGTTTCGAAGTCGTGGCCTCGGCAGGTGATTTTTTCGATCATCGAATCGAAATGTGGGGTGATTTCAACGCCTTGATAAACACAGCCGTCCAGGCGCACGCCGGCACCGCTGGCTGGCCGGTAGGCGACGATCCGGCCAGTGTCAGGACGGAAATCGTTGGACGGGTCTTCAGCGGTGACCCGGCATTGCATGGCGTAACCGCGCACGGTGATGTTGTCTTGGGTTAGTCCCAAGTCTCCTAGGGTGCTTCCGCCCGCGATCAGGAGTTGCGACTCGACCAAGTCGACGTCTGTGACTTCTTCGGTAACGGTGTGTTCTACTTGGATTCTGGGGTTCATTTCTATGAACGCGTAACGGCCGGTTGCGTCCAACAAGAACTCGACCGTGCCAGCGTTCTCGTAGCCGATGGCGTCCGCGAAGCGCACCGCGTCAGCCAACATGGCGTCACGCACCGCCGGGTCGAGATGGCGCGCTGGGGCGATTTCGATCACTTTTTGGAAACGGCGTTGCACCGAGCAGTCCCGCTCAAACAGATGCACAATGTTGCCCAATCCATCGGCCAGTATTTGGACCTCAATGTGGCGAACACCAGTCATCGCTTCTTCAAGAAAAACGGTTGGGTCCCCGAAGGCGCTTTCGGCTTCTCGACGAGCAGCATCAACAGCGTCGCCGATGGCGTCTTGATGGCCGATCCGGCGCAGCCCGCGACCGCCACCGCCAGCCGCGGCTTTCACGAACAACGGAAAACCAATCGTCTCAGCATGAGCCAACGCGTCGGCGCCATCCTCAATCGGCGGTGACTGGGCCAGCACCGGAATCCCTGCTGTGTCGGCGACTTGACGGGCCCGCATTTTGTTGCCGGCCAGTTCCAGCACTTCTGGGCTCGGTCCAACGAAAGTCACTCCCGCGGAACCGCAGGCCTCGGCGAGGTCGGGGCTTTCGGCCAAGAACCCGTAACCGGGATAGATTGCGTCAGCTCCGACCTCGACTGCTTTGGCGACGATTGCCTGGTAGTCAAGGTAGGCGCGCACCGGGTATCCCGGTTCACCGATCAGGTACGCTTCGTCGGCTTTGATGCGATGCAACGCGCCGCTGCGCTCGTCTTCGATGGGCAGGATGGCGACGGTTCGGATACCGAGTTGGTTCGCGGCTCTAAAAGCTCGGATGGCGATTTCGCCCCGGTTGGCGACCAAAAGTTTGCTGACCGCCACTAGTTGTTCTCAAACACTAGGCGGGTCATGAACCCAACCATATGTCATCGTGCAGGATGTCGGGTTTGATCGCTCAGAGCGGTGGTTGCGGTGTCGACCATTCGTAGTGCGGTATCTATTCGTAGTGCAGGGCGGGGCGCGGGCCTGCGCGCATGTCGTCGATGGCTTGGTTTACATCGACGATCGCTTCTTCGAGTTTGGCTGCCGCCGCTTCGGCGTCGATGCCGAATTCCAGTGTTTCTACTAGTTGATTCAGGCGTCCGGTTGCCCGCCAAGCGGCGTGGCGAGACCATTCGGTGTAGAGAACTTCGGGGTCGTCGATGCCGATGAGGTCGCGTGTGCGGGTTTGGTCGTCTCGGCTGCGATCGAGACTCACGTAGCCACTGACCATGGTGATCCGCTCGGCGGGTTGAGTTAACTCAGCGCCGCGGTGCACCACCATGTTGCCGTGAAGCGCCACGGCGTAACCAGGTCCAGCGAACTCGGGGGCCACGACGCGCTCGCGCGGCGGCGTCTCGCCACGGGCCGCTATTTCGGCGGCTTCGTGTTTGGTGCCGTGGAACCACTCGAATTGGCCACCAGGGAGTTTGGTGGGGTCGCTCACCATCATCACGTAGTCCAAAGCGACGGTGTCGTGGTGCCACTTGTCGACCGGTTGGTCCGGTTTGGCTGTGGGTTCGTAGTTGATGTGACCGACATGCACCGGCATCGTGTGAGGCGCCACAGGGGTGCCGAATATGGAACTCATCAGTTCGGTGAAGTCAGGACTGAAGCACAAGTCTCTCAACCAACGCGACCGGTAGCAGCCGCCCCGTACCGCGTTTTCGATGCGGTTGCCGGCGCGTCGCTCGTGGATCCGCAGCTTGCGCGCCACATCGAGCAGCACTTCAGCGCCTTCTTTCGACAAGACCCTGAACGGCGTGGACGCTGCCATCGGTGTGGCCGTGGGCGCGATGTCGTCGTCGCTGTAGCCGAGGTCTTTCAGTGTGGTGATAGACGACGGTCCTTCGAGTTGAAGATGCACACTCGGATCGAAGATCGGTTCATCCGCGATCCAGCTGTAGCCCCGCGGGAGTTCGTCGGGAAAAGAAACAGCCAGCGTCACTCGGCCAGCCTAACCGTTGCTTGTTAGTGCAGTTTGGTGTACTGCGCTAACGCCTCCTTGCGGAGTCACGCAGCCTCTTTCGAGGCGTTGTGTTTACAGGGCGGTACGACTGCCAACTCAGTGTTGGTCTTTGGTATGTCGTTTCGATCAACAGAATCGTTGATCCCCCCGCTTCTCACAACGGGGGCCTGCACCGGGGCACAAACCTCAAGCCGATTCGAGATCACATGAACCTCGTTGGTTGCAGGTTTATTCGGCGGGTTTCTCGCTCGACTCTAACTCGTCGTCCACTCTCGACTCAGCGTCTTCTTCGGGTTCTTCGGCTTCGTCGTCGGCGTCAGCCTCCGCAGTTGGTTCGGTCTCGGTGCTGACTTCTGCTTCTGTTTCGGTTTCAGCTTCGACCTCTGCCTTTGCTTCAGGTTCCGCTTCAGGCTCGGTTTCGACGGTGGTTTCTGTTTCGGGTTCGGCTTCAGTCTCGGGTTCTGCTTCGGCCTCGGGTTCTGCTTCGGCCTCGGGTTCTGCTTCGGGTTCGGTGCTGACTTCTGCTTCAGGTTTGGTTTCTGCTTTTGCTTCAGGTTCGGCTTCAGGCTTGGTTTCGGTTTCGTCGACCTCTGCCTGGGCAGATTTTGTAGCTTTGGTGTCTTGGGAATCCGCGGGTGGTTCCTTGCCGTCGCGCATGGCTTTCCACTTCTCGGCTGCGGCGCGATATGTGGCTTCGGCTTCGGATCGTTCCTTTGACGACCCGCCTTTGGACAGCTTCTTGACCAACGCGGCGGCGTCGTCTTTGGCTCGTTCGGCCTTCTTCAACCGCTTCTCTCGCTGGGTTCGTTCGCGATCAGCGGCCACGTACTCGTTGAAGAGTGTCAGCGCCGCGGTTGTCTCGTCGTCAAGTGTAATTTTGGCCATTGGGCCCATTCTGTCGTGTCTGAACCGAACTCACGACGTTTCTCGTACAGTCGATTGCCCAAGAACCGCGTACGCAGAAAGAAAAATGTCCGATGACTCTAGCTCCTGCGAGGGCAACGCCGGGTTGTGCCGCGGTTCTCGGCTACGTCACGAGGTGGTTCTAAGCACCTCGTCCATATCAGCGTTGCCGTCAAGCGCCTCAAGAATTTTTTGTGTTACCTCAGGGCTGGCGTCCTCTAGGTCGTCGGGTATGACATGGTCAGCCCACTCCTCCAAGTTTTTTGTGCGCTCTTCGCGGGTACTGTTCAGTAGATCCATTTTGTTCCCAGGAACTTACGGCCGTCGGCGGCGTGCGTTGCGAAGATCGAAGGCGATCTTGATGGCGCCGCGACTCCCGGCTTCGGCAGCGTGTGTCAGGGCATCGCGGTAACGGTCGAGGGGATAGGTGGCCGACAGCATCTTGTCGAAAGGCACTTTGCCAGCGAGTTCAATGGCCGCCTCGAAGCTCGTGATCGAGCGCCCGTCTCGCAGCTGTTCGCTTCCGTAGGTGTAGCTGCCGACGAGTTCTGTCTCGCGATGCCACACGGGTGTTAGATCGATATCGATCACACCGGGCATTCCCAACAGCACCACTCGTCCTCGTGGCCTGCACAAAGCGATTGCTTCAGTTATCGATTCGGCGGATCCGACCGCGTCGATCACCACATCGGCTCCGCCTGACAGTCGGGGGCCGACCATGAAGGAACCGGTGGAGCGGCGCACGGCTCGGCTCAACTCGTCGGGGGAGCTCACCACATCGGCTCCGAACTCGGCGGCGAGATCACGCTGCACGGGATACTTGGCACCGATCATGATCGATCCGGGATCGGTGAAGTTGCGCAGTGCCGCCACCGTCACCAGACCCATCGGACCAGCGCCGATCACTGCCACCGTGTCGCCGTCTTCAACGCCGGCTCGAAGCGCGGCGTGTACGCCTCCGGCCACGGGCTCGACGGTGACGGCGATCTCATCGCTCATCCAGTCGGGCACGTCGTGGAGCTGGCTGTCGTGGGCAACGAACTCGGTTGCCCAGCCTCCACCGGTGCTTGCGCAGAAACCTGTTTGCAATCCTGGTTCAAGGTGTCCGCAGGTGAGGTGCCGGTAGTCGTTGCCATCGGCGGGAGCGGCTCCATCAAACGGCACCGGGAAGCCACGGGCGGCGTGACCCAGTACTGGCTCGATAAGCACTCGACGGCCGTCGGCCAGTTCACCGACGATCTCATGTCCGAGCACAAAGGGGAACGAGACGAAATCTTCGAAATAGCGCGACGAATACCCGTCGATGGTTGCCAGATCACTGCCACAGATGCCAGACAGGCGGGGCCAGACGCGCTGCCATCCTTCGCCGGGCAGTTCGGGTGGGTCATCTTCGACGAGCGACAGCGGCCCAACCCCCGCGCCGGCGCCGGGTCGTAGGCGCGATGCTGCCATAGCCGCGACATAGCGGACTTCCTTACGGCTGAACCGGAGCGCCTTCACTCTGGGAAGGCTAGCGCTTGGGGACTCACGCGGGCATCACGTCGGTATGGGTGAAGTCCTTGCCGACAAACAACAGCGGGGAACCAATCTGTTTGGCGAGCGCATAGGAGAACGTGTCGACAAAGTTGAGACTTGCCTTGTGCCTGTCTTTGCCGAAACGTCTCCAGCACACCAGCGCTTCATTGGCGAGCCGAGCGTCGACCGGAACGATCTGCATCTCGACGCGGTCGAGGAGTTCTTCGAGCAGTTGCACGCCTTCGGCGCCTGTCCGGGATTCGACCACTATGCCGAGTTCGACTCGAGTCGCTGCGGTCATTGCGCATGGGGCGCCAATCAGTAGTCGCTCGATCTGCTCGCTGCCGGTTTCACCGAACAACAGCGCAGTGATTGCTGAAGTGTCGACCGCGATCACGAAGGCAGGCCGTGTTGGTCGTAGCCGACGATGTCGTCGGGGTTGCGCGGGTCCAGCACTGGTAACTCGTTGAACCGCTCCACGATGTCGCCCAAACCTCGTGTTCGTCGGCGTCGGCGCTCCAGTTCGAGGCGTGCCTGCAGGGAGGTGACCACCGTGGTGGTGATGGATTATCCGGTTAGTTCAGCCAACTCTCGAGCCAACTGGTCAGCCTTTGCGTTTTTGATGCTCAACACCATAGGTATAATTCTACCCAACTAGGTAGAATTCGTCAACAGGGTTGACTCGGTTCGCCTGGTAGTTCGGGTGCTTCGTCCTCCACCAGCGACAGCGGCCCGACCCCCGCGCCCGCGCCGCAACCTCGATGACGCCATAGCCGCGACATAGCGGACTTCCTTGCGGCTGAAATGGAGCGCCTCTACTCCTGGAAGGCCAGCGCGCCGGCTGTCGGCGAAGTTGGTTCGGACACCTGCCTGGACACGAGCGAGTGGTTTTGTCTGTTGATGTGGTTACATATGAGCTGATAACGTGACTACATGAACATTGGCATACGAGAACTCAAAGCGAGACTGTCCGAACATGTTGCCAGGGCTTCCCGAGGAGAGCGGATAATCGTTACGGACAGGGGCAAGCCGGTGGCGCAGCTCATCGGACTGGAGGAAGAATCGGCGTTGGATCGCGGCATTGAAGAAGGATGGATCACGCCCCCTTCCTCTCTGGGATCGTTGCCAAAGGCCTTGCGGTACACCTCGCCACTCAGCGTATTAGAGGTGTTGGACGAAGACCGTGGTCGGTAGGGTCGAGTCTTGCCGATGACCCTGTATGTCGATAGCAGCGCATTGATGAAGCGTTACCTCTCCGAACAAGACTCGGATGTCGCCGAACGTTTCATCGCAGGCGACCAGCGGAGGGCAACGTGCCATATTGCCGAGGTAGAGATTCGGCGCAATCTGGCCCGGTTGTTGAAAGGAGAGGACCTGATCGGCGCGCGGCGACAGTTCCAGTCTGATCTCAACTACTTCGCGATCATCAATGTCGACGCAGTGACATGCGGCAGGGCCGCGAGCATCGCAGAACAGACGCAATGCAGATCGCTGGACGCGTTGCACGTAGCAGCGGCCCTACTGGTTGGCAGGTCAACAACCTTTCTCACATTCGATATCAGGCAAGCCCAGGCAGCACGATCCGCAGGATTAGAGGTCGTCGGCGCGTGACTCGTGGGCCGTTCCGCCAAATTGCCAATTGAGAACACGCCAAAGTGGTCGTTGAAAATTGGCCGAGCTGTGCACTGACTATTGTCCAAGTTGTCAATTCGGCTGTGTTTGCGGGTGCCGAAAAGGTTTGGCGCACACGGAATCGTCGTGGCAGCAATCAGCGCGGTTGCGCCAAGAGCCCGTCATCGTCTTCGCCGAACAGCGGCGCTGTGGAGGCCCACAGGCAAGTTGGCGACAAAGCTGGGGTCCAGCTAACGGTGCGGGGGGACTGTCACTGGCAAGCCCGCCGGGTTGCCTCTGTGGCAACGATCAGATCAACCCGGTTGGTGAACGTCTGGTCGTCGGTGTCGGGATGGTCGTCGTTTCCCAAAGTGTGCGCCTCGTCATGGGCTGTGATTGCTGTTATGTACGCGTCCTCGGCTGCTGCTTGGGCGTTAGCGGCGGCGCGGCACTCCGAGGCTGACACGCCGCCACCACAGCTGGCTAACGCGAGCGGTAGGACAACTGCAGCGATTGTGAGGGAACGGTTAATCATGGATAAAATGCCGGTTCGCGCGAGACGCCTCAGCTACGGACAGTAGCTCGGGGTACTATTGCCCGTAGCTGAGTGTCGAAATCGTTGGGATCTAGTGCTGTTGGGGTTCTGTCGCCGGTTCAGCTTCAACCCGGCGGTTCGACTCGTAACGGCGCCTCAGAAGAAGCGAAGCGCTAACCACGGTACCTACAACGATCAACACGACGACAACCACGTCAGACGCTTGCCGAATTACAGGCAGGATCAGCAGCCAGGTCAACATCGCAATAGCTACCGGACTATTTCGGATTCTGGACAACATTGTTTTTCTCCTGTCTTTCTCGTATGAACCCACTAGAGCCCTATCCAGTCATAGTAGACAACTGGGGGAAATATCGTCTCACAGACCTCTCTAGTAACAAAATAGCCAGTTGTGGCCGCTGTCGCGGTCGCTACCACAGGTACCACAATGCTCGTTCCACCGGTCGGCGGGGCTGCGGCTACTGAAGGGGGTGTTGTAGCAATTGCGGTGCTGGCAACAGCCGCTGCGCTTACCCAAAATGAGGCTATCTCGCATATCAGTTCACTGGGTGGATGCCAGTGCCCTCGGTTTTGGGTGACTGTGTAGTATTCCCTTTCGCACACTTCCACAAGTTCTGTCTTCCACGCGTAGATGGGTCCTCGCTGAGCGCGGGGAAGGCGAGTGTTGGGGTTCGTGTAGCCGACTACCACTTGCACACGTTGATATTCCCAACGGCAGACGTTTCGCCATTTGGTGACTTGTTTGGTGGCAGTGTGGGCGTCTGCTGGTTCTGCTTGCAGTGTTGACAGGACCGGAACGTCGGGACTGCCGGTCGGGGCGACTGCTAGCAGGGTTGCGAGCATGACGGCGGCTAACGGGATGATGAGTATTCTTTTGATGCACAACGCATCAACGCACCACGGAGTGGGGCGTTGATGCACAACATAACATTAAATTAGCGACCAGCGGTGATGTTGTCAACCCGATGAGCAAAATTCTTTTTTTGGCAGTCAGCCCGGCTCTGTCAAGCCGCATTGTCCAACGGAAGGGAACCTGATTCTTGAGCGTCGCAAACCTTGATGTCCAATGGATTTACGAAGCCGAGTTGATGTGGTGTCGGCGGGTTCGGTGCAGGTGCAGGGCTGAGGGGACAGTGATGGCGGCGATGGCTGCGGCGGCTGTGGCGGCCCAGGCGTAACCATCACTGAGAGCACTGACGAGACCGGCCGGGACAACCTTGGGTTCATCGCTGAGCAGGTCGCGCACGACTTCAACGTTGCCGATCCGGTGGTTGACAACAGCGAGCGTGATCGCCGCGACCGCGGCGATCCCGATGGTGAGCGAGATCGTTCTCAGGAATTGGTGAGCGCCGTTGAGGCGTCCCATTTCGGCCAGTTCGGTGCGATTCTGGAGCAGTGCGGCACCGGTGGAGGTGATCATTCCGACTCCGAGGCCCATCCATGCAAACATCAGGTACACGATCGGCAGGGCTGCGTCGATGTGGATGACGAAAGCAACGGCCACCGTGGCCGGGAAGGCAATGATCGACCCCAAGAAACTGACTGTTTCGCCTCGCCAACGATCTTGAAGCTGACTTGCGATCCATGCGCCGACGGTCCAGCCGACGGTCATATAAAGCACTGAGAAGGCGGCGACGGTTGTGCTTTGGTGGCGCACCCCGCGGATATAGAGCGGCAGCAGCGAGTTCACCCCGACCCCCGCGGCGAGGACTGCCATCGAGGTGACATGGACGTTGCGATACCTGATATCGGTCATGTGGCCGAGGCGCAGAATGGGTTCGGGGGTCCGTTGTGCCCATCTGCGGTAGACGGCGACGCTCGCCCCCATAACCACCGCTCCTGCGATCACAACCAGTGGTGTGGCTACGGTGAGGCTGAGCGCGGCCGCGGTGATGATGGTGACGAGGACGAGGCCGACGCCGTCAATCCGTTTGCTGCCGGTGGCCCCGGCGCTTGCGGCACTTTGTCGGTCGGGCAGTTCGTTCCAGCCGACCCACAACGCGACGGCGGTCACAGGGATGTTGAAAATAAAGATGGCGCGCCAGCTGGCGACTGCAACCAGGAGCGCGGCGATTGCCGGTCCGGCCACGCCCATCACCCCCCACACTGTTGATATCGAAGCGAATGCCCGGGGTCGAAGCACCGACGGTATTGCGACACCGATTCCGGCGGTGGCCACGGTCATCACTCCGCCTGCGAATATGCCTTGGGCGGCTCGGGCGACAATGAGGGTGGGCATCGTCGGGGCTGCGGCGACGATGATCGAGGTGATCATGAAGCCGACCCCTGCGATCCGGAAGGTTCTGCGCACTCCGGCACTGTCGACGATCGGCCCAGCCGCCAGCACTGCAACCGCGGAGGTGAGCAGTTCGATAGTGATGACCCAGGGCAACAGGTTGATGCGGCCGAGGTCGTCGCCGATGTCGGGTAGGACCGCGGTTGCCGCCAAGTTGTTGTACGAGGCGATGGCGATGATCGAGATCAACCCAGTCATAACCGGGCGATGCCGAGGCCCCCACAGCGTGTCCGACTCAGTCATCGGCAAGCGACCACACAGATCGACGATGGGTGCGTGCCGGTGGTTGGGGTCGCGTGGACATCAATTGCGCACGCTACCCACATGACTCGTAAGTTATGAACTGTGAAACTCGGTCTGGGACTTGCTTGTTGTTCTTTTTTTGGTGATGTGACCTGCTTATTTAAGGTTTCTGTCTGAATCTGGTCTGGTCGTTTTCCACAATTTTCCCACACTAGCTGGAGTGCTGTCACGCAGCGTCGAGGGTTGGTTTTCGACGGTGTTCGTGCACGGAGGGAGGTTTCTCCCGCTGTGCATGGAACCCGTTTACTGAACAACCAACAAGAACCAAGCAAGGAGCTGCGTTGTGTCTGGCACCTCGCTTAATGTTGCTGCGTTGCGGCAGCACCTGGCCAGCACTGAGCCCGATACCGCTGCGTTGCGGCAGCACCTGGCCAACACCAATCCCGGCCCGGCCGGTCTGTTTGATCTGGTGGTGCGCCACTGGAGAGACACTGCTGCGGCAGAGGTCCTATGCAAGCATGCGGAGGGTTCGTTTCCGTTGCTGGTCGCGGTGTTAGCCGGCCTGGAACATATCATGCGGGGCCAGCACATGAAGATGGCGAAACCTCAGATGGACGAATATTATTTCGACATGGTGGTTACTTCGTTGGCCGGTGCGCAGCTCGCGCATGCCACCGAAGCCGACCTGTTGGAGGGTTTTCGCACGGCCCGCAGCGGGCTGCCTGTCGGAAGCCCCTACTTGCCGGAGCGGGTTTCGCACTTGTTTGCGGTGCGCGCCCCGCTTGAAGCTTTGACGGACCGTGTGACGGCCAAAATGTCGTGGTTGCCTATGGAGGGGCTTTCCCCAGAGTTGGGGGCTGGCCCGCCAAACAGCACTGCGACGACTATCTACGACGCCGAATGTGACAGGATCAGCTGGCTGATGTCCGCTACCTTCGTGAATAGGTCCCGCGTTCCGGTATGTCGCCCGGGACGGCTCTATTCCGTCGGTTCGGGGCTCGCGCCGTTGAAGGCCCAGTCGTCGTCGAAGGTGTAGTGGTTGGGTCCTCGGTTGTTGTATGCCCAGACTCGGTAGACGTATCGGGTGTCGTCTTGGTCGGTCGCGTCGGTGTGGGTGGTGGCGGTGTCGACGTCGGTCTCGTCGCGCAGCGTTTCCCAGACTCCGTCGTCGGGCAGGTACCAGTCGCCGTGGTCGTTGGTTCGGTACTCGGCTCGTTCTATTCGGTAGCCGGTGATCCACGGATCGGTGACGCTTTGTTGGGGTCCGGGTCCGGTGCGTGCTGTTTTGAGGGTGGTCAGCCACGGGTCCAGGGGTGTGTCCCAGGCGAGTGTGCGGCTGGTGGGGGTGTCGTGGGTGAGGCGTATGTTGCGGGGACTTTGAGGCTGTTGGCTGGGGCCGTAGGCGAGCAGCGGCGTGTAGGCGGCGCCGAATTCGGTGTCTTGGTCGGGTCCGGGGTTGTTGGCGAGGGCGGTGACGATCCAGACGTGGTCGGCGCCGTCGGTGCGGTAGGCCGCGGAGCAGTCCTGGTAGCGGTCAGCGATCTGGTCGGTGTGCTCGACCAGCGTGACTGGTTCGCTGCGTTGGGTGGGGTTGTGGGTGTAGCTGTAGCGCTCGACTCGGTAGCCGCTGTCGCGGTCGCCTGAGGGCGGTGTCCAAGTGAGGGTGGCGCAGTCCGGTTCGATCGAGGCCAGCAGGTTGGTGATGTGTTCGGGCTGGGGGCATTGGCCGGTGGTCGCTGTGGTGGTGGCGTGGGGGCCGAATGTGGTGTGGAGGGTGCGGTAGTCGTCTCTTTGGGTGCCGCTGCCGCGTGCGCTGACCCGGAACTCATAGACGGTGTTGCATTCGAGGCCGGCTGCCACTCCGAACGCCCAGCGCAGGTCCGATGAGCTGGGCAGGTCGTCGAAATCGCCGTCGATCCGGTTCCAGTCGCTCTGGCCGTGCTTGCGGTATTCGAGTTTGTATTGGGCGGCGGTCTCGACGGTGGTCCAGCCCAGGGTGATGCTGGTCTGGGTCGGCCATTGCGCTTCGAACCCGACCAGCGCCGGCGCTTGTGTCAGCGTTCGCACACGAAGCGGACGCGAGTCCGCGCTCAGGTCGTGGTTGCTGGTCAGCCGCACCCGGAACCATTCGGTCTCGTCGGGCCCCAGATCCTCGACGGTGTGGGTGACCGCAGACGCCCCCAGTGTGGCCACGGTGTCCCACGTCGGAACCGACAACCCGCCGCCGCCCATCCGCTGCTGTATCTGCACGCTCGCGATGGTGACGTCGGGGGACTGGTCGGGCAATGTCCAGCTCAACAGCACCGAGTTGTCCTCTGCGACCACGGCATCGAGGCCGCTGGCCGCGTTGGGCTCAGTTGCAGGCTCCACGACAACGCTGACCGTGAATGACGCGCTCGCGCCGTGCACGTCGGTCACTGTCAGCGTCAGACTCACCGTGACCGCCGTATCGGTCGTCGGCGCGACCCAGCCGGTGTCGAGCTGGTCCGCACCGGGAACGAACTCGCCGCCGCCGTCGCTGGTCCACAGGTAGCTCAACGCGTCGCCGTCAGGATCGTCGGCGGTGCCGTCCAATGTCACCGTCGCGCCCTCCAAGACCGTGTCGGGCTCACCAGTAGCCGACACCGACGGCGACCGGTTCGGCGGCGCGACGTCGGTGATCGACACGACCGTCTCGCTGGTGGCACCCGCGGTCACCCTCGCCGGCAGGGTGCCGAAACCCAGCCTCACGCTCTCACCAGCGTCCTGGACACGATCCACAGCCGCGCGGAACACGAACGACCTCACCGAGTCCCCGTTGCCGAAACTCACACTGGCGGGCACACCCGAGTAGTCCGAAGACGACACACCGCCCAGATGGGTCGCGGTAATCGGCACGACAACGGTCCGCTGCGGCACCGCGCTCAACCGCACCCGAATCGTCACCGACCTGCCCTCGGCCACCGAATAGCTCTCCTGATCGAAGCTCACCGTCACCGCCGGATCATCGTCATCGACCACCGTCACCGCCACGCTGTCCACGCTGAGCCCCACATACTCCGGGGCCCTGCTGGAGTCCACGGTGTGGGTGACCGTCACGACATCGTCCACCGCGTCATGGTCCCCAGCTGCAGTCACCGTCACCGTCTGGGTCGTGTCCCAGTTGTCGGTGGTGAACACCAAAGAAGCCGGGACCACCGTCACGTCCCCGCCGCCGGTCACATCGACCGTCACAGTGTCGGTGGGCTGGAACGCCAACCGCACCGTGTAGATACCGCTGCCCTCTTCGTCCACCCGCAAGGTCTGCCTCGACACCGACACTCCCGCCGTGTCGTTGTCGTTCACCGTCACCGCCACACTGTCGATGCTGAGCCCGATGTACTCCGCAGCACTGCCGCTCCTGATCGCGTGAGTGACCGACACGGTGTCGTTCACTGTGTCGACGTCCCCGGCCGCGGTCACCGTCACCGACTGCTCCATGTCCCAGTCCGCAGCCGTGAAGGTCAGCGAGGTGGGATCGACCGTCACGTCCCCACCGCCGGAGATGTCCACGGTCACTGCGCTCGACGGCTCCGCGTCGAGCACCAACGTGTAAACCGCCGAGCTGCCCTCGACAACACTCAGAGTCGACTGCGACGGGGACACACCGGCCGGGTTTGCGACCGGGCCGACCGGCGCGCTGACGACGATCTCCTTGCTGCCGACATCGTCTGTGAAGGTGACTCGCACCTTGATCAGCTTCCCGATGTCCGCGACCCCAAGCGAGTAAGCAGGCGAGTCCGAGCCGACTTCGGTCTCGGTCATGTCCTGAACGCGAATCCACTGGTACGAGAACCTGACGCCCGCGATCCCGTCCACGTCGTCAATGCCCGAAATGTCCGCAGTCAATGTCTCGTAGACCTCCGGAATACCCGTGATCACCGGCACACCCGTAGCGGCAATGCTCCCGCCCACTTCGATTTGGAGTTCGTCGTTTACTTGGGTCCAGGTGTTGGTGGGGGTGAGAGCGTCGAATGTGTCGTCGATGGAAAAGCCTGCTTGGGCGCCGTCGTCTTGTGCGTTGGTGTCGGTGAACGCGACCTCGGTGGTGCCCGTGGTGCCCGAGACCCGTTCGATCACGATGTCATAGGTGGTGTCGCGGGTCAGCGTCGAGCAGCCCGCCGCGTCGGGGGGGACCGAGAAGTAGTGCACGCCCGACGACTTGAACGTCGGCGGGTCGGCCAGGGTGCACAACGCGTCGCCCGGACCGGTGCCCGATCCCGCTGCGTGCAGCCTCACCTCCAGCTCGCTGCTTGCGGCCGACGGCGACGACAGGCTCAGCGAGATCCCGACATGGCTCAGCCGGTAGCCGTTCGGGTTGGGACCGGTGGTGAACCCCTGGGCGTATGTCGAAAAGACCGCAGCCGACAGCGAACCGGTGCCCGAGCTGGTCTGAGCAGTGTTGGTCACCAACACCGGCGACGGGACCGCCTCGCCGCCCACTTCGATTTGGAGTTCGTCGTTTACTTGGGTCCAGGTGTTGGTGGGGGCGAGAGCGTCGAATGTGTCGTCGATGGAAAAGCCTGCTTGGGCGCCGTCGTCTTGTGCGTTGGTGTCGGTGAACGCGACCTCGGTGGTGCCCGTGGTGCCCGAGACCCGTTCGATCACGATGTCATAGGTGGTGTCGCGGGTCAGCGTCGAGCAGCCCGCCGCGTCGGGGGGGACCGAGAAGTAGTGCACGCCCGACGACTTGAACGTCGGCGGGTCGGCCAGGGTGCACAACGCGTCGCCCGGACCGGTGCCCGAGCCCGCTGCGTGCAGCCTCACCTCCAACTCGCTGCTTGCGGCCGACGGCGACGACAGGCTCAGCGAGATCCCGACATGGCTCAGCCGGTAGCCGTTCGGGTTGGGACCGGTGGTGAACCCCTGGGCGTATGTCGAAAAGACCGCAGCCGACAGCGAACCGGTGCCCGAGCTGGTCTGAGCAGTGTTGGTCACCAACACCGGCGACGGGACCGCCTCGCCGCCCACTTCGATTTGGAGTTCGTCGTTTACTTGGGTCCAGGTGTTGGTGGGGGCGAGAGCGTCGAATGTGTCGTCGATGGAAAAGCCTGCTTGGGCGCCGTCGTCTTGTGCGTTGGTGTCGGTGAACGCGACCTCGGTGGTGCCCGTGGTGCCCGAGACCCGTTCGATCACGATGTCATAGGTGGTGTCGCGGGTCAGCGTCGAGCAGCCCGCCGCGTCGGGGGGGACCGAGAAGTAGTGCACGCCCGACGACTTGAACGTCGGCGGGTCGGCCAGGGTGCACAACGCGTCGCCCGGACCGGTGCCCGAGCCCGCTGCGTGCAGCCTCACCTCCAACTCGCTGCTTGCGGCCGACGGCGACGACAGGCTCAGCGAGATCCCGACATGGCTCAGCCGGTAGCCGTTCGGGTTGGGACCGGTGGTGAACCCCTGGGCGTATGTCGAAAAGACCGCAGCCGACAGCGAACCGGTGCCCGAGCTGGTCTGAGCAGTGTTGGTCACCAACACCGGCGACGGGACCGCCTCGCCGCCCACTTCGATTTGGAGTTCGTCGTTTACTTGGGTCCAGGTGTTGGTGGGGGCGAGAGCGTCGAATGTGTCGTCGATGGAAAAGCCTGCTTGGGCGCCGTCGTCTTGTGCGTTGGTGTCGGTGAACGCGACCTCGGTGGTGCCCGTGGTGCCCGAGACCCGTTCGATCACGATGTCATAGGTGGTGTCGCGGGTCAGCGTCGAGCAGCCCGCCGCGTCGGGGGGGACCGAGAAGTAGTGCACGCCCGACGACTTGAACGTCGGCGGGTCGGCCAGGGTGCACAACGCGTCGCCCGGACCGGTGCCCGAGCCCGCTGCGTGCAGCCTCACCTCCAACTCGCTGCTTGCGGCCGACGGCGACGACAGGCTCAGCGAGATCCCGACATGGCTCAGCCGGTAGCCGTTCGGGTTGGGACCGGTGGTGAACCCCTGGGCGTATGTCGAAAAGACCGCAGCCGACAGCGAACCGGTGCCCGAGCTGGTCTGAGCAGTGTTGGTCACCAACACCGGCGACGGGACCGCCTCGCCGCCCACTTCGATTTGGAGTTCGTCGTTTACTTGGGTCCAGGTGTTGGTGGGGGCGAGAGCGTCGAATGTGTCGTCGATGGAAAAGCCTGCTTGGGCGCCGTCGTCTTGTGCGTTGGTGTCGGTGAACGCGACCTCGGTGGTGCCCGTGGTGCCCGAGACCCGTTCGATCACGATGTCATAGGTGGTGTCGCGGGTCAGCGTCGAGCAGCCCGCCGCGTCGGGGGGGACCGAGAAGTAGTGCACGCCCGACGACTTGAACGTCGGCGGGTCGGCCAGGGTGCACAACGCGTCGCCCGGACCGGTGCCCGAGCCCGCTGCGTGCAGCCTCACCTCCAGCTCGCTGCTTGCGGCCGACGGCGACGACAGGCTCAGCGAGATCCCGACATGGCTCAGCCGGTAGCCGTTCGGGTTGGGACCGGTGGTGAACCCCTGGGCGTATGTCGAAAAGACCGCAGCCGACAGCGAACCGGTGCCCGAGCTGGTCTGAGCAGTGTTGGTCACCAACACCGGCTCCGTTTGGGCCTCTGTCGGTGCCGACCACAGCAAGACAACGCTCAGCGCTATGGCCAGCAGGGCGACCTTGACGGCGCGTACCCCTCGCCTCACATGGGTGGTGTCACGTCTCATGGGAGTTCTTCGACAGCGGTGCGCTCATCCCCATGCTCGGCGTTTCCTCATGCCGTCGGTTCGGGTCTCGCGCCGGTGAACGCCCAGTCGTCGTCGAAGGTGTAGTGGTTGGGTCCTCGGTTGTTGTGGGCCCAGACTCGGTACACGTATCGGGTGTCGTCTTGGTCGGTCGTGTCGGTGTGGGTGGTGGCGGCGTCGCTGTCGGTCTGGTCGCGCAGCGTTTCCCAGACGCCGTCGTGGGGCAGGTACCAGTCGCCGTGGTCGTTGGTTCGGTATTCGGCTCGTTCTATTCGGTAGCCGGTGATCCATGGGTCGGTCACCACGTGTTGGGGTCCGGGTCCGGTGCGTGCTGTTTTGAGGGTGCTCAGCCACGGGTCCAGCGGCGTGTCCCAGGCCAGTGTGCGGCTGGTGGGGGTGTCGTGGGTGAGGCGTATGTTGCGGGGGCTTTGGGGCTGTTGGCTGGGGCCGTAGGCGAGCAGCGGGGTGTAGGCGGCGCCGAATTCGGTGTCTTGGTCGGGTCCGGGGTTGTTGTCGAGGGCGGTGACGATCCAGACGTGCTCGGCGCCGTCGGTGCGATATTGCTCTGAGCAGTCCTGGTAGCTGGCAGCGATCTGGTCGGTGTGCTCGACCAGCGTGACTGGTTCGCTGCGTTGGGTGGGGTTGTGGGTGTAGCTGTAGCGCTCGACTCGGTAGCCGGTGTCGCGGTCCCCAGACGGCGGTGTCCAGGTGAGCGTCGCGCAGTCCGGCTCGACCGAGACCAACAGGTTGGTGACCTGTTCGGGTTGGGCGCATTGCCTGGTGGTCGCCGACGTCGCGGAGTGCGGGCCGAAACTCGTGTGGAGCCTTCGGTAGTCGTCCCTCTCGGCGCCGCTGCCGCGTGCGCTCACCCGGAAGTCGTAGACGGTGTTGCATTCGAGGCCGGCTGCGGTCCCGAACGCCCAGCGCAGGTCCGATGAGCTGGGCAGGTCGTCGAAATCGCCGACGACGCGGGTCCAGCCGCTCTCGCCGTCCTTGCGGTGCTCGAGCTTGTATTCCGCCGCAGTCTCGACAACGAACCAGCTCAAGGTGATGCTGGTCTGGGTCGGCCACTGCGCCCCGAACCCGAGCAGCGCCGGCGCCTCTGTCAGCGTCCGCACCCTCAACGGACGTGAGTCCGCTGTCAGGCCGTGGTCGCTGGTCAGCCTGACCCGCAACACGTGCTCGGTGTCGGCCACGAGCCCGGTGAGTGCCTGTCGGGTGTGGGCACCTACGAGGGTGGCCACCGTGTCCCACACCGGCGCCTCATAGACGCCGCGGCTGTCGCGCTGCTGCACCTCCACCTGCGCGATAGTGACGCCGCGGGGCTGCGCTGGAATCGTCCAGCTCAAAAGCACCGAGCTGTCCTCGTCAACCTCCGCGTCAAGACCGGTCGCAGCAACGGGCGCAGGCACCGGTTCAACCACGACACTGAGCGTGGACGACGCACTCGCGCCGTGCTCGTCGGTCACCGTCAACGTCAGATTCGCGGTGAAAGCCGCATAGGTCGCCGGCGCCACCCAGCCGGGCGACAGCACCGTGGCGTCGGGGACGAACTCGCCGCCGCTGTCGCTCGTCCACAAGTACGCCAGCGCGTCGCCGTCAGGGTCGCCGGCCGTGCCGCCCAGAGGCACCGTGTCACCCCCATACACCCGGTCGGGCTCGGCTGTGGCAGAGGCCGTCGGCGGCCGGTTGGCGTCGACGATCGACACGACGGCCACGCTCGGCACGCCGGCGGTCACTTTCGCCGGCAGTGTCCCCAAGCCGATCCGTACGCTCTCGCCGCGCTCGTCGAGGTTGTCCGCGGCGGCCGTGAGGGTGAACGACCTCACCGTCGTCCCGCTTGTGAAGCGCACGCTGGCCGGGACGCCCGAGTAGCCCAACGGGGTCGCCCCGCCCAGCTCTGTCACGGTGAGCGGGATCTCCACGGTGCGCCGCGGGTTCGTATTGAGCCGCACCCGGACTGTCACGCTGTCGCCCTCGGACACCGTGTAGCCCTGCTGTTCGAACCGCACCGTCACATCAGGCACGTCGCCGTCGATCACCGTCACAGCCACGCTGCCCACGCTCAGCCCCACATACTCCCCAGCACTGCTCGAGGCCACCGTGTGGGTGACGGTCTGGGCGTCATCCGACGCGTCAAGGTCCTCCGCGGCGCGCACCGTCACCGTCTGCGCGTCGTCCCAATTGCCGGTGGTAAAAGTCAGCGACGCCGGCTCGACGGTCACGTCCCCGCCGCCCGCGACATCAACCCTCACGCTGCTCGACGGCTGAAACGTCAGCCGCACCGAATAGGCCCCCGAGCCTCCCTCGTCCACGCTCAGCGACCGCTTCGACACCGACACCCCCGCCGCGTCGTTGTCATCCACCGTCACCGTCACACTGCCCACCACAAGCCCGACGAACTCCGCAGCACTGCCGCTCCTGACCGCGTGAGACACCGACACGACATCGTCCACCGTGTCGAGATCCTCCGCGGCGCGCACCGTCACCGACTGCATCGTGTCCCAGGTCTCTGCCGTGAACACCAAAGACGCCGGCTCGACCGTCACGCCCCCGCCGGCGGAGATGTCCACGGTCACCCTGCCCGTCGGCTCCGCGTCGAGCACCACCGCGTAAACCGCCGAGCTCCCCTCCACAACACTCAGCGTCCCAGGCGACACCGACACCCCCGCCACGTCATCGTCGACCACCGTCACCGCCACGCTGCCCACGCTGAGGTCCGCATACTCCACAGCACTGCCCTCGGCCACCGTGTGGGTGATCGACACGACATCGTCGACCGCGTCGAAGTCCCCGGCCGCGGACACCGACACCGACTGCTCCATGTCCCAGTCCGCAGCAGTGAAGGTCAGCGAAGCGGGCTCGACCGTCACGTCCCCGCCGCCGGAAATATCGACCGTCACGTCATCCGACGGCTCAGCATCGAGCACCACCATGTAAACCGCCGAACTGCCCTCCACGATGCTCAGAGCCTCCAGGGGCACCACCACGGTGGGGCCGACGGTGAACACTTCGGAGAGGGCGTAGAGGGGGTAGGTGTTGGTGTTGGTTTCGGGGTCGTTCGCGTTGAGCGGGTCGGTGACGGAGTCGAGTACGACGGGCAGGCCGAGGTAGCCGGTCATCGGGATGGTGGTGCCCATGCCGTTTGAGCCCGACACGGTTCCGTCGTCGTTGCTGCCGGTCCAGACTCTCTCGGGAGTGCCGAGGTCGGCGTAGGCGGTGGCGGACTCGTCGGTGACGCCATTCTCGTTGTCCCAGGTGCCGTCGTAGAAGTCGGCGTAGCCGTCCGCGATCTTGTCGCCGCCCAGCCAATAGATCGGCACCCCGGTCCCGGTGGTGTTGGTGTTGTCGCGGGCGTCGACCGCAGCGGTGGACGCGACGGCCCGGAACCCGCCGCTGTGCTCGGCGATCGCTTCGTGGCCGGCTGCGGCGGCGGCCTGCACGAACGAGTTGTAGTCCCCGATGTCGGACGAGTCGCCCTTGCGCCCACCAGAGGTCAAAAACAGCACCCGGAACTCGTCGCCCGCCGACAGACCCACAGGCACGAATGCCGCGCTGGGCACCACCACGGTGGGGCCGACGGTGAACACTTCGGAGAGGGCGTAGAGGGGGTAGGTGTTGGTGTTGGTTTCGGGGTCGTTCGCGTTGAGCGGGTCGGTGACGGAGTCGAGTACGACGGGCAGGCCGAGGTAGCCGGTCATCGGGATGGTGGTGCCCATGCCGTTTGAGCCCGACACGGTTCCGTCGTCGTTGCTGCCGGTCCAGACTCTCTCGGGAGTGCCGAGGTCGGCGTAGGCGGTGGCGGACTCGTCGGTGACGCCATTCTCGTTGTCCCAGGTGCCGTCGTAGAAGTCGGCGTAGCCGTCCGCGATCTTGTCGCCGCCCAGCCAATAGATCGGCACCCCGGTCCCGGTGGTGTTGGTGTTGTCGCGGGCGTCGACCGCAGCGGTGGACGCGACGGCCCGGAACCCGCCGCTGTGCTCGGCGATCGCTTCGTGGCCGGCTGCGGCGGCGGCCTGCACGAACGAGTTGTAGTCCCCGATGTCGGACGAGTCGCCCTTGCGCCCACCAGAGGTCAAAAACAGCACCCGGAACTCGTCGCCCGCCGACAGACCCACAGGCACGAATGCCGCGCTGGGCACCACCACGGTGGGGCCGACGGTGAACACTTCGGAGAGGGCGTAGAGGGGGTAGGTGTTGGTGTTGGTTTCGGGGTCGTTCGCGTTGAGCGGGTCGGTGACGGAGTCGAGTACGACGGGCAGGCCGAGGTAGCCGGTCATCGGGATGGTGGTGCCCATGCCGTTTGAGCCCGACACGGTTCCGTCGTCGTTGCTGCCGGTCCAGACTCTCTCGGGAGTGCCGAGGTCGGCGTAGGCGGTGGCGGACTCGTCGGTGACGCCATTCTCGTTGTCCCAGGTGCCGTCGTAGAAGTCGGCGTAGCCGTCCGCGATCTTGTCGCCGCCCAGCCAATAGATCGGCACCCCGGT
The DNA here is from genome assembly GCA_965198315.1 of Candidatus Aldehydirespiratoraceae bacterium. Lineage (GTDB taxonomy): Bacteria > Actinomycetota > Acidimicrobiia > Acidimicrobiales > Aldehydirespiratoraceae > VXYK01. The sequence continues at coordinate 1,455,272 of OZ240616.1, forward strand.
CCCGGTGGTGTTGGTGTTGTCGCGGGCGTCGACCGCAGCGGTGGACGCGACGGCCCGGAACCCGCCGCTGTGCTCGGCGATCGCTTCGTGGCCGGCTGCGGCGGCGGCCTGCACGAACGAGTTGTAGTCCCCGATGTCGGACGAGTCGCCCTTGCGCCCACCAGAGGTCAAAAACAGCACCCGGAACTCGTCGCCCGCCGACAAACCATCAGGCACCAACACCGAACCCCCCGACACCACCGCGGGGGGATCGTCTTGTGTGCTTTGGGCCTCGACAGCTTGTGGGATGAGGAGCACACCGCCCAACGTCAGGGCAGCGAGGGCAACGCTGACTACGCGCACGAACAGGGAAGGGCGCGTCGGGACAACGGGGGGGGGGGGGGGATATCAGGATGTGGCCCGCGTGAGTCGCGTCGGGACCTCCGCAGTGCCGTTCTCAAGGTCTGCGGGCTTGCCGCCTGTTGGTCAGGGGCTGATGTGAGGGCTGCGGACCGACCGCATGCCGAGCACCGCAGATCGCGTTCGTGAAATTCGGCTGACGCATGACGACATGAGGACACTGCACAGAACGGTACACCCCGCTTGGAGCCTCTACGTCCTCTGAGTCCGTTGTGCTCGGTGGGCGAACCGGTGAGGGCGGGGTCTATTCCGTCGGTTCGGGGTTTGGGCCGGTGAACGCCCAGTCGTCGTCGAAGGTGTAGTGGTTGGGTCCTCGGTTGTTGTGGGCCCAGACCCGGTAGACGTATCGGGTGTCGTCTTGGTCGGTCGTGTCGGTGTGGGTGGTGGCGGTGTCGACGTCGGTCTCGTAGCGCAGCGTTTCCCAGACTCCGTCGTCGGGCAGGTACCAGTCGCCGTGGTCGTCGGTTCGGTATTCGGCTCGTTCTATTCGGTAGCCGGTGATCCACGGGTCGGTGACTGTCTGCTGTAACCCTGGTCCGGTGCGTGCTGTTTTGAGGGTGCTCAACCATGGATCCAGCGGCGTGTCCCAGGCCAGTGTGCGGCTGGGGGGGGGGGGGGTGTCGTGGGTGAGGGCCACGTTGCGGGGGCTCTCGGGATGCTCGCTGGGGCCGTAGACGAGCCTCGGCGTGTACGCCGAGCCGAATTCGGCGTCTTGGCCGGGTCCGGGGTTGTTGGCGAGGGCGGTGACGATCCAGACGTGGTCGGCGCCGTCGGTGCGATAGGCCGCGGAGCAGTCCTGGTAGCGGGCAGCAACGCGGTCGGTGTGCTCGGCCAGGGTGACTGGCTCGCTGCGTTGGGTGAGGTTGTGGGTGTAGCTGTAGCGCTCGACGCGGTAGCCGCTGTCGCGGTCGCCAGACGGCGGTGTCCAGGTGAGCGTCGCGCAGTGCGGTTCGACAGAGACCAGCAGGTTGGTGATGTGTTCAGGCTGGGGGCATTGGCCGGTGGTTGCTGTGGTGGTGGCGTGGGGGCCGAATGTGGTGTGGAGGGTGCGGTAGTCGTCTCGTTGGGTGCCGTTGCCGCGTGCGCTGACCCGGAACTCGTAGACGGTGTTGCATTCCAGGCCGGCTGCGGTCCCGAACGCCCAGCGCAGGTCTGATGAGCTGGGCAGGTCGTCGAAATCGCCGACGACGCGGGTCCAGCCGCTCTCGCCGACCTTGCGGTATTCGAGTTTGTATTGCGCGGCGGTCTCGACGGTGGTCCAGCCCAGGGTGATGCTGGTCTGGGTCGGCCATTGCGCCCCGAAGCTGAGCAGCGCCGGTGCCTGTGTCAGGGTTCGCACCCGAAGCGGACGCGAGTCCGCGCTCAGGCCGTGGTTGCTGGTCAGCCTGACCCGCAACACGTGCTCGGTGTCCGCGGCCAGCCCGGTGAGGGCCTGTCGGGTGTGGGCACCTGTGAGGGTGGCCACGGTGTCCCACACCGGCGCCTCATAGACGCCGCGGCTGTCGCGTTGTTGCACCTGCACGCTGGTGATGGTCACGCCGCGGGGCTGGGCCGGGATCGTCCAGCTCAAAAGCACCGAGCTGTCCTCGTCGACCTCCGCATCAAGACCGGTCGCCGCATTGGGCGCAGGCACCGGCTCCACAACGACACTGACCGTGAACGATGCGCTTGCGCCGTGCTCGTCGGTCACCGTCAGCGTCAGATTCGCGGTGAACGCCGCATAGGTCGCCGGCGCCACCCAGCCAGGCGACAGCACCGAGGCGTCAGGGACGAACTCGCCGCCGCCGTCGCTCGTCCACGCAAAGGACAGCGTGTCGCCGTCAGGATCGCCGGCAGTGCCGCTCAGAGTCACTGTCTCGCCCGCATACACCTCAGCGGGTTCAGCGGCAGCCAAGACCGTCGGTGCCCGGTTGGCGTCGACGATCGACACGACGGCCACGCTCGGCACGCCGGCGGTCACTTTCGCCGGGAGTGTCCCGAAGCCGATCCGGACGCTCTCGCCGCGCTCGTCGACGGCATCCGCGGCGGCAGCGAACGCGAACGACCTCACCGTCGCCCCGCCTGCGAAGCGCACGCTGGCCGGGATTCCCGAGTAGTCCAACGGGGTCGCCCCGCCCAGCTGCGTCGCAGTCAGGGGAACCTCCACGGTGCGCCGGGGGTTCGCGCTGAGCCGCACCCTCACCGTCACGCTGCCGCCCTCGGACACCGTGTAGCTCTGCTGCTCGAACCGCACCGTCACCTCAGGGACGTCGTTGTCCACCACCGTCACCGCCACGCTGTCCACGCCGAGCCCGACATACTCCCCAGCGCTGTTCGAGGCCACCGCGTGGGTGACGGTCTGGAAGTCATCCGACGCGTCGAGGTCCTCGGCCGCGTGAACCGTCACCGTCTGGGTCGTGTCCCAGTTGTCGGTGGTGAACACCAAAGAAGCCGGGACCGCCGTCACGTCCCCGCCGCCGGCGACATCGACCCTCACGGTGCCCGACGGCTGGAACGTCAGCCGCACCGTATAGGTCCCCGAGTCGCCCTCGTCCACGCTCAGCGACCGTCTCGACACCGACACTCCCGCCGCGTCGTTGTCGTTCACCGTCACCGCCACACTGTCCACAGCGAGCCCGACGAACTCCGCAGCACTGCCGCTGCTGACCGCGTGAGTGACCGACACGACATCGTCCACCGTGTCGGCATCCTCAGCCGCAGTCACCCTCACCGACTGGGCCGTGTCCCAGCTCTCAGCAGTGAAAACCAAAGAGGCCGGCTCGGCCGTCACGTCCCCGCCGCCGGAGACATCGACCGACACCCTGCCCGTCGGCTCAGCATCGAGCACCACCGCGTAACTCGCCGCGCTCCCCTCAACGACGCTGAGTGTCTCAGGGGACACCGACACCCCCGCCGCGTCATCGTCGACCACCGTCACAGCCACGCTGCCCACGCTGATCCCCGCATACTCAGCAGCACTGTCCTCGGCCACCGCGTGGGTGATCGACACGACGTCGTCCACCGCGTCGAGGTCCTCAGCCGCGGACACCGTCACCGACTGCGCCGCCTCCCAAGTCTCCACAGTGAACGTCAACGACGCCGGCTTGACCGTCACGTCTTCGTCGCCGGAGATGTCGATCGTCACACTGTCCGACGGCTCAGCATCCAGCACCACCGTGTAAACCGCCGAACTCCCCTCCACGATGCTCAGAGCCTCCAGGGACAACACCACCTGCGGGCCGACGGTGAAGACCTTCGAGAGGGCGTAGAGGGAGCGCTGGTTGCTGCGTCTGGATGATTTGCCGCTCAGCGGACCGCTGCTGGACCCCGAGCCGCCGGCATCGGCGGCGGCCGCGAAGAAGGTTCCGTCGCCGCCCAGGCTGCGGGCAAAGCCCAGAAGGTTCTGCGCGGTGCCGTCGTGGTCGCTGCCGGTCCATGCCGAGTTTAGATTGGTGGTGATGTCGCGCTCCGAGCCGGTCTCGTCAGTCCCGTTGGCCTGTTCGTCCCAGGTGCCGTCGTAGAAGTCGGCGTAGTCGTCCGCGACCTTGTCGCCGCCCAGCCAGTAGATCGGCACCCCCTCCCCGGTGGTGCCGGTGTTGTCGCGGGCATCGACGTCCGCGGTGGACGCGACGGCCCGGAACCCGCCGCTGTAGTCCGCGATCGCTTCGTGGCCGGCTGCCGCGGCGGCCTGCACGAACGAGTTGTAGACGCCGATGTCGGTCGAGGTCCCGTCACGCTTGGTCGAAGTCAAAAACAGCACCCGGAACTCGTCGCCAGTCGACAGACCCGGCGGCACCAACACCGAACCCCCCGACACCACCTGCGGGCCGACGGTGAAGACCTTCGAGAGGGCGTAGAGGGAGCGCTGGTTGCTGCGTCTGGATGATTTGCCGCTCAGCGGACCGCTGCTGGACCCCGAGCCGCCGGCATCGGCGGCGGCCGCGAAGAAGGTTCCGTCGCCGCCCAGGCTGCGGGCAAAGCCCAGAAGGTTCTGCGCGGTCCCGTCGTTGTCGCTGCCGGTCCATGCCGAGTTTAGATTGGTGGTGATGTCGCGCTCCGAGCCGGTCTCGTCAGTCCCGTTGGCCTGTTCGTCCCAGGTGCCGTCGTAGAAGTCGGCGTAGTCGTCCGCGACCTTGTCGCCGCCCAGCCAGTAGATCGGCACCCCCTCCCCGGTGGTGCCGGTGTTGTCGCGGGCATCGACGTCCGCGGTGGACGCGACGGCCCGGAACCCGCCGCTGTGATCGGCGATCGCTTCGTGGCCGGCTGCCGCGGCGGCCTGCACGAACGAGTTGTAGACGCCGATGTCGGTCGAGGTCCCGTCACGCTTGGTCGAAGTCAAAAACAGCACCCGGAACTCGTCGCCAGTCGACAGACCCGGCGGCACCAACACCGAACCCCCCGACACCACCTGCGGGCCGACGGTGAAGACCTTCGAGAGGGCGTAGAGGGAGCGCTGGTTGCTGCGTCTGGATGATTTGCCGCTCAGCGGACCGCTGCTGGACCCCGAGCCGCCGGCATCGGCGGCGGCCGCGAAGAAGGTTCCGTCGCCGCCCAGGCTGCGGGCAAAGCCCAGAAGGCTCTGCGCGGTCCCGTCGTTGTCGCTGCCGGTCCATGCCGAGTTTAGATTGGTGGTGATGTCGCGCTCCGAGCCGGTCTCGTCAGTCCCGTTGGCCTGTTCGTCCCAGGTGCCGTCGTAGAAGTCGGCGTAGTCGTCCGCGACCTTGTCGCCGCCCAGCCAGTAGATCGGCACCCCCTCCCCGGTGGTGCCGGTGTTGTCGCGGGCATCGACGTCCGCGGTGGACGCGACGGCCCGGAACCCGCCGCTGTGATCGGCGATCGCTTCGTGGCCGGCTGCCGCGGCGGCCTGCACGAACGAGTTGTAGACGCCGATGTCGGTCGAGGTCCCGTCACGCTTGGTCGAAGTCAAAAACAGCACCCGGAACTCGTCGCCAGTCGACAGACCCGGCGGCACCAACACCGAACCCCCCGACACCACCTGCGGGCCGACGGTGAAGACCTTCGAGAGGGCGTAGAGGGAGCGCTGGTTGCTGCGTCTGGATGATTTGCCGCTCAGCGGACCGCTGCTGGACCCCGAGCCGCCGGCATCGGCGGCGGCCGCGAAGAAGGTTCCGTCGCCGCCCAGGCTGCGGGCAAAGCCCAGAAGGCTCTGCGCGGTCCCGTCGTTGTCGCTGCCGGTCCATGCCGAGTTTAGATTGGTGGTGATGTCGCGCTCCGAGCCGGTCTCGTCAGTCCCGTTGGCCTGTTCGTCCCAGGTGCCGTCGTAGAAGTCGGCGTAGTCGTCCGCGACCTTGTCGCCGCCCAGCCAGTAGATCGGCACCCCCTCCCCGGTGGTGCCGGTGTTGTCGCGGGCATCCACCGCAGCGGTGCTCGCGACGGCCCGGAACCCGCCGCTGTGATCGGCGATCGCTTCGTGGCCGGCTGCCGCCGCGGCCTGCACGAACGAGTTGTAAACCCCGATGTCCGTCGAGGTCCCGTCACGCTTGGTCGAAGTCAAAAACAGCACCCGGAACTCGTCGCCAGTCGACAGACCCGGCGGCACCAACACCGAACCCCCCGACACCACCTGCGGGCCGACGGTGAAGACCTTCGAGAGGGCGTAGAGGGAGCGCTGGTTGCTGCGTCTGGATGATTTGCCGCTCAGCGGACCGCTGCTGGACCCCGAGCCGCCGGCATCGGCGGCGGCCGCGAAGAAGGTTCCGTCGCCGCCCAGGCTGCGGGCAAAGCCCAGAAGGCTCTGCGCGGTCCCGTCGTTGTCGCTGCCGGTCCATGCCGAGTTTAGATTGGTGGTGATGTCGCGCTCCGAGCCGGTCTCGTCAGTCCCGTTGGCCTGTTCGTCCCAGGTGCCGTCGTAGAAGTCGGCGTAGTCGTCCGCGACCTTGTCGCCGCCCAGCCAGTAGATCGGCACCCCCTCCCCGGTGGTGCCGGTGTTGTCGCGGGCATCGACGTCCGCGGTGGACGCGACGGCCCGGAACCCGCCGCTGTGATCGGCAATGGACTCGTGGCCGGCTGCCGCCGCGGCCTGCACGAACGAGTTGTAAACCCCGATGTCGGTCGAGGTCCCGTCACGCTTGGTCGAAGTCAAAAACAGCACCCGGAACTCGTCGCCAGTCGACAGACCCGGCGGCACCAACACCGAACCCGCCGACACCACCGTGGGGGAATCGTCTTGTGTGCTCTGGGCCTCGGCGTCCTTTGGGATGAGCGTCACACCGCCCAGCACCAAGGCCGCCAACGCAACACTGACGAGGCGTACCCCTCGGTTCGCATACATGGCGTCACGTCTCATGGGAGTTCATCGACTGCGGCACGCTCATCAGCACGCTCGCTGCTTTCCCCAGACTACAGTGTTCGCCGTCTGCTGGTGTGCGGAATCGCCATATGGTGGCATGTCGAATGGAGATCGAATGCACGATGCGATGCCTCCTGGGGCCGACTGATGCTTGCCGGCTGTTGGTCGCGGGCTGTTGTGGGGATCTGGGCTGAGCGCACGCACCGCCGGGCTGTTCTCGAGGGGCATCCTATGCATGAATAGATGAGGCGCCAGAAATTCGTGAATAGGTCCCGCGTTCCGGTATGTCGCCCGGGACGGCTCTATTCCGTCGGTTCGGGTCTCGCGCCGGTGAACGCCCAGTCGTCGTCGAAGGAGTAGTGGTTGGGTCCTGCCGCGTTGTAGGCCCAGACCCGGTAGACGTATCGGGTGTCGCCTTGGTCGGTCGCGTCGGTGTGGGTGGTGGCGGCGTCGACGTCGGTCTCGTAGCGCAGCGTTTCCCAGACTCCGTCGTCGGGCAGGTACCAGTCGCCGTTGTCGTCGGTTCGGTACTCGGCTCGTTCGATTCGGTAGCCGGTGATCCACGGGTCGGTGACGCTTTGTTGGGGTCCGGGTCCGGTGCGTGCTGTTTTGAGGGTGGTCAGCCATGGCTCCAGCGGTGGGTCCCAGGCCAGTGTGCGGCTGAGCTGGGTGTCGTGGGTGAGGCGTATGTTGCGCGGGCTCTCGGGCTGAGTGGCCGACGACCCGAGTCCAGTCGCTGTCGCCGTGTTTACGGTATTCGAGCTTGTATTCCGCGGCGGTTTGCAGTGTGTTCCACTCCAGGGTGATGCTGGTCTGGGTCGGCCAGATCGCCCCGAAGCCCACCGGTGCGGGTGTGTCGGTGAGCGATCGCACATCAAGCGGGCGCGAGTCCGCGAAGCGGCCGTCGGTTGTCGTCAGCCGCACCCGGAACCGTGCGATCTCGTCGGGTCCCAGATCCTCGACGGTGTGGGTGACCGCAGACGCCCCCAGTGTGGCCACGGTGTCCCACGTCGGAACGGACAAGATGCTCGAGGCGTTCGGTCTGCGCCCTCGCCAAATTCCCGCAACTCGTGAGTGTTGGTCAGAAGACCGGAATTGTCGGGGATTTGGTGTGTCTCACGAGGATCAGGGCGGGTTGGCTGCGGTCAGGTTGTTCATGGCTGCCGGTGTTCATGGCTGCCGGTTTTCTCGTTCCCACATTCGTTCCCACATATGCTGTGGGAATGAATGTTACCTCCGTCCACGGTGTTTGCTCCGCGCCTCCCGCGTTTTCGGTGGGTTTGCTGCGGGTTTTGAACTTTCCTGGGATCTTCTGGAACGCCCGGTTCGTACAACTGTGAAACTCGGTCTGGGACTCGATCTTTATCGTGCTGCGCATCTTGAGGTGCCCGTTGGGCGGGTGCAGTTTGTTGAACGGCTCGGCTATCACTCGGTTTGGACCGCTGAGGCTTATGGTTGCGATGCGCTGACTCCGTTGGCGTTTCTGGCCGCCCACACCGACCGGATCAAGTTGGCGACCGGAGTTGTGCAACTAGCGGCCCGCACCCCTGCGGCCACTGCCATGCAGGCAATGACGATCGACGCTTTGGCTGGGGGCGGTCGGGTCATTGTCGGTTTGGGTGTGTCGGGTCCGCAGATCGTGGAGGGTTGGTATGGCCAGCCATGGGGTTCACCGGTCAAGAGGTTGCGTGACTATGTGGCGATCATGCGCAAAGTTTTTGCTCGTGAAGCTCCGGTAAGCCACGACGGCGCCGAGATCTCGCTTCCCTATGAGGGGCCGGGCGCGATCGGTCAGGGCAAAGCGCTGAAGTCGATTCTGCATCCGGCGGGCAACATCGAGATTTGGATCGCGGCAGGTGCGCCGCTCAACACTGCGCTGGCTGCTGAGGTGTGCGACGGGTGGTTGCCGATGGGCTACGGCTCTGATGGTTGGAAGGTCCACGGACCGAATCTTTCCAAGGGTTGGGCTCGCCGTGGTGGCCGTCCCGATGATTTCGACATTATGGGCGGGTTGACGATTGAGATTAGCGACGATGTGAAAGCCGCGATTGAGGCCAAGAAGCCGTTGACCGGGATGTATGTGGGCGGGATGGGCAGCGAAAGCAAGAACTTCCATAAGGAGGCCATGGCCCGGAGGGGTTTCCTGGAGGCGGCTCAACGGATTCAGGATTTGTGGTTGGCGGGCCGTAAGGACGAGGCGATCGCCGCGGTTCCCGATGAGTACATTGATGCTGGTTCGCTGTTCGGGTCGGCGCAACGCTGCCGGAACCGTTGGCATGAGGTGGTGCCGACGGGGGTGACCGGGTTGATCGTGCGCAGCGATTCCGATGAGGGTCTTGAAGTTGCCGCTGACATGACTGGAAGCCGAGAGTGAGGAAGTCAAATGAGTGAGAAGTTAGTGACGGTTGAACAGGCAGCGCCCCAGGTTCGTTATGTGACGTTGAACCGGCCCGATAAACGCAACGCCATCTCCACACCTCTGCGCGCCGAGTTGTTCGCCACGTTGCAGGAACATGACCGTGACTCCGGCGTGCATGTGTCGATTGTGCGTGGTTCTGGTGTTTGTTTCTCTTCGGGATACGACCTGCGCAGCCCGCTGATGGACGACACGCCGTATCATTCGGCGCCCGGTGACGGAGCCTGGAGCCGCCAGGCGACTGATGGATGGTTCTCGATTTGGGATTTGGCGAAACCGGTGATCGCCCAGGTGCACGGTTATGCGATGGCCGGGGCAACTGAGCTGGCTTCGGCGTGTGACCTTGTCTATGTCGCCGTCGACGCACAGATCAGCTATCCGGTTGTGCGGGTCGCGTCGCCACCGGATTGGCAGTATCACGAACCGTTGCTGGGTTTGCGTCACGCTATGGAAGCAATGTTGACCGGCGACGTGATCGACGGGGTCGAAGCGGCTCGTGTTGGCTGGGCCAACCGGGCTTACCCCGCAGCTGAGCTCGAGGCCGCGGTGCTGGCGATAGCGGAGCGTGTTGCCGCGATCCCGACGGATCTGGCTCAGCTGCATAAACGCATGGTTCACCGCCAGTTCGACGTCGCTGGTGGGCGTGCCGCGATGCGTGCCGGCCAGGAATTTCAGGCCCTCGCCGCTCATCAAGGGTCGGTACAGGCCTTCAAGTCAGACCCGCTTGGGGCGATCAAACGTGAGCTTTCGAGCTGAACCGACTCAGCGGGCTATTGGTTTTCAAGATTTATTAGATTATTTAGTTGCTTTTCAAGCTGGAGTCTGCGAGTGTCTGCTTCGGCGGATTTCCCCGATCCATATTTCCCCCTTTGTTGACCCATGTAGTTAAGGAGGACATATGGCGGGCGACATGCTGGTCATGAGCAAGTCACAAATGGAGCAACTGGCAGGCAACTTTGCTCGGCAACAGCAAGCGGTGCAAGACGTGATTCGGGCGATTCAATCCGGACTCGAAGGCACCACCTGGCAAGGCAACCGTGCCGACCGTTTTCATCAGCTTTGGAACACCGAGTTCCGCCCGAACCTGATGAATTTGTCTGAGGCGCTGGGTGAGCATTCTTCGTTTATCACCCGTGAGCTTCAGGCTGGCGTTTCTGCACTCGACACAGTTTGAGGTTGTCGGATTCTCGGTGACGTCACCGTTGGTGTGGCAGGTTCGGCGTGCGGATCGTTCACCGTTGTGAAGTTGGCGAACGGATCGCCGAACTTGAGATCGGCGACCCGAACGCCCCGGTTGAAGATCTACTATCCGCGCTTGGCGTGTCTGGGCCTGCGATTCTAGACGGACAACATCTGAGCCTCGACGCGCCATTGTCGTCAATTGCTCTTTGCGAAGGTTCGGTGCTGGAAACAGCAGCGAACCAAGCTGCAGCCACCCCCACCGCCCGGACGCTCGCCATTGTCGGTGGCGTCCGGGCCGGTGTGGCCTGCCCGTTCCCGCTGTCGGGAACAGTGTTGGTTGGACGCGACCCCCAAGCTGGTGTGCGTCTTGATGACCCGACAGTGTCGGCTCGTCACTGCAGCATCTCGATCACCGAGATCGTTGACCACGGATCGCGCAACGGCACCTCCGTTGACGGCCACGCTGTTGTGTCGGGCATCCGCGCGGTGTTGCCGGTCGGCGGGATAGTGCGCATCGGCGCTACTCGCTTGATGATGCGCACTATCTCAGATGACCGGCCTGTGGCGGTCACTTCGGCGCTGGGCGCTTCCGGCGGGACGATCCCTTTCAACCGCCCTCCTCGGCGCCTGCCTGATGTGGATCTTCCCGAGGTTGAGGCACCTTCTGAAGCACCGGAGTTGGCCAGGAGCGAGCCTTTGTCGGTGGCAGGGATCGTGCTGCCGATCATCGCTGGGCTGGTGATCGCGCTGCTGTTGAGTCCTTTGTTCGCGGTTTTTGCGGCGCTCGGACCGGTGATCACGATCGGCACTTGGTGGGAACGGCGTCGCCGCAACCGCCGCGATCATCGCCGTGCGCTGGCAGATCTCGACCAGAAGTTGGCTGGATTGGTCGCGACCCTACCGGTGCGTCGTGTTGCGGAGATGACGCGTCGACGCGGATTGCATCCTGATCCGGCGGAGGTTGTGCGACGGGCTGAAGGCCCATCGGTGCGTTGTTGGGAACGCCGCCCCGAACATCCCGACGCTTTTAGTATTGCGATAGGCGTAACCGATCAGGCGTTTTTGCCGACTCTTGTCACGCCCGAGGGTGAACCACCCGCGCAGCGAGCCGTGACCATTGTGACGGATTTGCCGCTGATGAGCGATGTGCCGGTCGAAGTGGATCTTTCTGCGGGACAGATCCTTGGTTTGGTGGGCGACCGCGAGGTCACGGTGGCGGTAGCGCGAGCTCTTATTTTGCAGGCGGCGGTGCATCACGGTCCCGCCGATCTCGCGGTAGCTGTCGGCGCAGACGACACCGAGGTTTGGGATTGGTGCCGTTGGCTTCCCCACACCGCTGATCACATCACTGCCCAGCGGGGCGCGACCGTTGTATCCACCGTCGAGGTTGGAACCGCCGACGCGTTGCTGGCAGTCGCTGCTGAACGGATGATTCTCGCCGTGATTGACGGCGCGGACCCGTTTCAAGGCCGCTCAACGGTCGGTCGAAGGCTGCTCGCGAGTGAACGAACTGCGGCGATTGTTTTGGTCGAAGACGCTCATCGCCTCCCCGCAGGATGCGATCTGGTGGTGACCGCCGATGATGTGGGTCGGCTTCAACTGGTTGATCCACGTCAACATGGGGCTGGGCAGCATGCGTTGGGTTGGGGTATCGACGCGGCGGTGGCTCAGCGGGCGGCTCGGCGTTTAGCTCGCCTTGATGATCCCGAACTGCCTTTGGTGGGCGCCGGCGTTCCGGCCGCGTGCTCATTGTTGGGGTTGCTTGGTGTGAGCGGTGACGACGAGCGTGAGATTCGGCGTCGTTGGCGACGCACGCGGGGGACCGCTGATTTGGCGGCACCGATCGGTGCGGATGCGCAGGGGCCGGTGGTGCTTGATCTGATCGCGGACGGTCCCCATGTGCTGATCGGCGGCACTACTGGCTCAGGAAAATCCGAGTTGCTTCGGTCGCTTGTTGCTGGCGTGGCTGCGTCGGCTGATCCGGACCATGTGGCGATGGTGCTCGTCGACTACAAGGGCGGCGCAGCATTTGATTGTTGCGCTGAACTCCCCCATGTCGCCGGGCTCGTCACCGATCTGGACGAACATCTCGGGGCTCGGGCGTTGCGTTGTTTGGAGGCGGAACTGCGCTATCGGGAGCAGCGCCTGCGCGAACTGGGTGCAGAGGATCTCGCGGCATACCGGGTTCGTAGCCGCACGGAGGGTTCTTCGATTGAGCCGCTGCCCCGTCTGCTGGTGGTGGTTGACGAGTTTGCTTCTTTGGCTGCTGACTTGCCTGAGTTCTTGGATGCTCTGGTTGGTATCGCCCAACGGGGACGCAGCCTCGGTGTTCATATGGTGCTCGCCACGCAACGACCGGCTGGGGTGGTGACCGACGACATTCGTGCCAACGCAACCTGTCGGATCGCGCTGCGGGTAAGCGATCCCCGTGAGTCGGTCGACATCATCGATGCCGGCGATGCTGCGGGTATTCCTCGTAGTCGTCCTGGTCGGGCGATCGCCCGTTTCGGACCTGGCGAGTTCACTCCGTTTCAGTCGGCGTTGTCGACCGGCCATTCGAGCGCCGAGGCCACCGTTTGTGTGCGGGAGGCCGCAGAGATCAAAAGCTCGCTCAACGGCCCGACCGACTTGGAGCGTCTGGTCGCCACGATCCGTGACGCCCATTTGAGCGCGGGTGGCCGAGCGCCGCGTTCACCGTGGCCACCTGCGCTGCCCACCGATGTCTGCCGATCCGAGCTGAGTGAACCTTCGGGTTGGTTGCTTGTCGATGAGCCCGATGAGCAGCGCCAGTCGGTGTCTGGCTGGACGCTGGATGACGGTCACCTGGTGGTAGTCGGCGCACCCGGGGTGGGGGCGACGACAACCCTGGCCACAGCGATCTTGGAGGTGACGCGTTGCACTGGTGAGGCGGCTCCCCATGTTCACATCGTTGACCACGACGCCGGTGGACTCGGCCCGTTGGTTGGATTGGTGCATTGCGGCACGGTCGTTGCGCCTACGGACTCAGAGCTTCGTGTGCGGTTGCTGCGCTGGTTGGACGAAGAGATCGTGCGCCGCCGAACCAGCGACCATCAGACACCCCAGATCTTGTTGGTGATCGATGATCTTGGTGGTCTCAGTCGGGCGCATGATCCGGTTCGCGAGCAGAGCGTACATGAGGCGTTGGAGCGGATTTGGGCTGATGGACCGTCTGTTGGTGTGACGGTGGCAGTTTCGCTTCGCCGTGGGGCTGATCTGCCTCCGGCGCTGGCCGCAACGGTGGGGACGGTGTTGTTGCATCGGGTGGGAGACCCCTCTGACGCTTTGCGGTTCGGGGTCAAGAAGTCAACTGAAGCGTTCGGCGCCGGGCGGGTGTTGCGCGCCGGCGACCATGCCATCGCCCAGGTGATCAGGGATGCGCCGTCTTTAGCGGAGTCGGTGCTGGCACGTAGTGATTGCGTCGCTCCGTCGGTCGTTCCCCATGAAGTCGGTGTACTCGCTGCGGTGATAGCGGCTTCCGCTGTGGGGGCATCGGCTCAGGTCGGGCCTGTGGAGACCGAGTTGTTGGTGGCAGTCGGGGATCGCGACCTGGGCTTGAGCGCTTTGCGGCTTCATCGTGGCGAACATGCGCTGATCTTGGGTCCGGCGCGCTCCGGGCGGACCAACGCTTTGGCAGCTATCGCAGCGGCGTGCGGCGAAAGCTGCGTGATTGTTGCTGACGGTCCACGGAGCGAGAATGAACTCGCTGCGCGTGCGGGGCGCGATCCTGTCGGGGTTGAGTCGCTGGCCGAGGCGGTTTCGTGCGGCCCGATGGTGGTGTTGATTGATGATTGCTTGAATGTCGCTGATCTTGATGGTCAACTGGCCGACTTGGTGGCCTCGCCATCGCCCGGGATCCACATCGTGGCTTCTGCTCGGCCAGATCGTTTTCGTTCTGCCTACGGTCATTGGGCCGCAGACATCCGGTCGTCAAGGGTCGGATTCTTGTTGAAACCAGATCCCATCGACGGCGACCTGCTGGGCGTTTCGCTCCCGGCCCGTCTTGAACTCCCGAACATTCCCGGCCGCGGTGTGCTCGTCGCAGATTCCGAGTCCCAGGTGGTCCAAGTGGTGCTCGCCGATGGTCCGGTTCAGTCGCTGGCGTAGCGGACGCCGAGTTCGGCGCGGACCGCGTCACAAGCTGCGATCATGGATCGGCTGGTGGCCCAAGACATTTGAGGACTCTGTTGTTCACCGGCGGCGAGGCAACGGTGGACTTCAGCCACCTGATAGTGCAGCGACGGGGGTGATTCCTTGATCTCTTCGCGTTCGGGTCCGCTTTGCACAATGACGGTGTCGGTGGCGTGGGCTGGTGCGGGAAACTCTACGAATCCACCGGTGCCTTCGACTCGGGCGTCGAGGGTTCCAAACACGTCGATTCCGCTTGTCAGTGTGGCTGAGGCTCCATTGGACCAGCGGCACAACAGGGTCGTTTCAGCGTCGACGCCAGATTCGGCGATGTGCCCAGCGGCGGAGATTGAGGCGGGTTCGCCGAGAAGCCACCAAGCGAACGTGAGCGGGTAAACGCCGAGGTCAAGCAGCGACCCGCCGCCTGCTTCGAGGTTCCAAAGCCGGTTGTCGGGGTCGAAAGGCATGGCGAATGAGAAGTCGGCATGGATACGGCGGACTTCGCCGATGGCACCGTCGTTGATGCGTTTGACGGCTTCAACGTGGGCTGGGTTGAAGCGCATCCACATGGCTTCCATCAAGAACCGGTCATTGGCTTGCGCGGCGGCGGTCATCCGGTCGACCTCTGCCACATTGAGGGCGATCGGCTTCTCAACCAGCACGTGTTTGCCTGCTTCGAGAAACATCACCGTGTCGTGCACGTGGGCGGGTTGCACGCTGGCTACATAGACGACATCGACATCGGGGTCCGCTGCCAGATCAGCGTTGCTGCCGTGTGCATGGGGGATTTGATGGGTGGCCGCGAACTGAACGGCTTTGTCCTGCGTTCGTGAACCGACGGCGACAAGCCGTCCGCCTTCCGCGTGGGTGAACGCGTCAGCGAACTGAGTGGCGATATTGCCGGTGGAAGAGATGCCCCAGCGAACCATTCCTTGGTGTTGCTCCATGATGTCTCCGTGTGATCAGCGTTTGCATCCGCAAGGATACGCACGAGCACACTGCCGGTGACCGATCGGCGAGATTTCGGGGGTGGATTAATCCAAAGCGAGAATGTAGAGTTATCGGACTTCTCGCTGATATTGCACTTACACCAGTTATAATCGAACACGAAAGTTGGACTCATGCGCAACTCTCCCTTGAACGTTGTGGATCCCGCGTCGCTTGCCGCTGACGACCGCAGCCGGCTCAGCCGCATCACCGAAGACGCCGCTGATAACGGAACACTAGACCTGAGCGCTCTACCGGATCCCGTACAAGCTCAACTGCTGTTCGCCCTGTACGCGCTTGCCCGTGGCGATGCCGTCGCCGCGATCAGCACCAGCAAGCCGCTCAGTTCGACTGAGGCTGCCAAGGCACTTGGAATGTCTCGTACGCACCTGACTCGAATGTGCGACGAAGGTCGAATTGAGTCCTTCACAGTCGGCAGCCACCTACGAGTCCCCGGAGAAGAGATTGTCAGAATTCTCCAAGAGCGTGCTGCGGCAACGATCCAGAGTCGCGAAGCTGCTGCGACAGCAGATGATCGTCGTCGGGAGCGCGCGGCTCGCGCCGCTGGGCTTCTCTGAACCGTTCGCTTCAACAAGACTCGCCCGCGTCGCGAAGTTGTCGCAGCAGAGCGAATGCTTCATTGCATTGGTGGCAGACTGGCAGAGCCTCGTAGTCGCGATGAGCGACCACGCGGGCACCACACAGCCCTATGATCTCGATTCCCTCGATGTAGGCACGGGTTACCACGCTGCCCTTAGCCCAGTGGCTGAAGTTCTCCGACCCGTCGCTGACGGGATCTTTCGCCGCCCGGTGGTTCGTGTACGGCTCAAGTAGGTCGAGTTCAGCAGACACCGCGAGATTCTCGACCCAAACTTCGGTGACGTACATGTACCACAACTGGTCCATGTCCGATTTTGGTGGTACCAGGCATTCCCAGTCGTCAATACTCTGACCTGCGGGGATCATTGCCAGCAGGTCGACGGGAAAACGTTGTTGGTCGGTGTAATCCACCATCCGCCAGGTCACCTCAACGACCGCAAGGCCGCTCTCGTCCGGCTCGATCCGAAGACCGACTTGCGCGCCGAAAGCCTCGAGCGAGATCCATTCACCTGGCGTAGAGGCAGCTCCAAGAAGAGCTTGCAGTACCTTGGCGTGAACGGCTCGTTCCAGTTCACACTCTTTTCTGTACTCCGTCTCAAACCGCAGGTAGTCCTTGTCACGCTGCGTTGGTGCGATCGGAGATGAGTCGTTCCCGTACTTTTCAAGCTCTCGATAGAAGTCACCGGGTCCATCGTCTTTTCGGCGCCCCACAGCCAGCAACCACCACTGGCCATCCTCGTCCTTCCACATCGCCGCACGATCCGCACCCGTCTTGACCCTGATGACATGGCGGTCCGTGATTGCTTCGATCCGCATTCGGTCGGCGTTGGAGTCAGCGGCCAACGAGTTCGCCTTGTCCAGAATTGCGTGCGGCAACTGGTCAAGCGTGACTGGGAACAGGTAACACGCGTCGGCCTCGAGGTCGGCCTTCGCGGTTGTTAACGCGTCGCGCATCTCTCCGATGGTTGGTCGGAGATCTTCTAAGAGGCAACGAATGGTCGGTCGGACATGCCCGTGCGCCTTCCCGCTTGTGCCATCGGCCAATCCGGTGCATTCTGCGTTCTGGTTCATGGTGGGATGTCGTGGTCTTCGTGTAGGGCACTTCACCAATGGCAGATGGCACAAGACCGTGCGATCGGTGGTTGCGTCAGCAAGGATACGCAGATGAGTTCACGACCGGTGGCCGGCCAAGGGTCCTTTCCTCGACGTCATGCGCTGACTCGGGGGTTCACGCTCGGCGCTCCCCGTGACATCCGGGTGTCTGCAGATGGTGAGCGGGTTGTCTTTCTGCGTTCGGGAGGGCCGACCGACCCGGTCAATTCGCTGTGGATGTTTGATGTCTTGAACAACACCGAGCATCTTGTGGTTGACGCTGCGGAGTTCGGCTCAGACCTCGCCGACCTCCCGGCCGCGGAGCGGGCTCGGCGGGAGCGGGCCCGTGAGTCCGCTGCAGGCATCGTCTCATATGACGTTGACCGTGATCTGAGGGTCGCGGTTTTCGCTGTCGGATCGCAGATTGCTCGTGTGGATCTGCTCAGCGGAGAGATCCGTGTGCTCGACACCGTCGAGGGTGCTTTCGATCCGCGGCTTTCGCCCGACACCAACAAGGTTGCCTATGTGGCGGGCGGCGAACTGCGCATTGTGACCGACGAAGCGGACCGTCTGCTGATCGGCGAACCGGATGAGACGGTTTCGTGGGGATCTGCCGAGTTCATCGCAGCAGAGGAGATGGGTAGGACCCGCGGGTTCTGGTGGGGACCCGACAGCGAAGCGCTGTTGGTGCAGCGGGTTGATGTGGCGCCGATCGACACTTGGTGGATCAGTGCACCGGTCACCCCTTGGGACTCGCCGACGGAGATTCGTTATCCAGCAGCCGGTAGCGCCAATGCCGATGTGGCCCTGGCCATTGTCGGTCTCGACAACAGCCGCGTTGACGTCAACTGGAGACCCCACCAGGCTCTGGCTGCGGCGGGTTCTGGCGTGTCGAGTGGCTCCGCGGCTCCGGTTGTGCCCGGCGATCGCGCGTCAGGTGGCTCCGCGGCTCCGGTTGTGCCCGGCGATCGCGCGTCAGGTGGCTCCGCGGCTCCGGTTGTGCCCGGCGATCGCGCGTCAGGTGGCTCCGCGGCTCCGGTTGTGCCCGGCGACAACACAGTCTGGGAGTATTTGGCCAGAGCCGATTGGACGGGTGACGGCATTCTGTTGACGGTGCAGAGCCGAGATCAGCGCACTCTCGGCGTGCTCGATGTTGACCCGGAAACGGGGGAGTGCTCCCAGCGCTACCAGGTGGTCGACGACCATTGGGTCGAGCTGATCTCCGGGGTGCCGGTGTCACATGAGGGTCGGCTGGTCACGGTTGAGGATCGAGCACCGGCTCGGCGTCTGTGTGTCGATGGCGTGGCGCTGACCGGCGACGGGGTGCAGGTGCGAAGCGTGATCGATGTCGACGAAGACGGCATCGTGATCACCGCTTGTCGGGAACCGACGTCTGTGCAGGTCGCGACGGTGAACTGGAATGGCGAACTTCGCTGGTGGGACAACTCACCGGGCATCAAGGGGGCGGTCGTCGGTGGTGCAACCGAAGTGCGGATGAACCGCAGCCTGGCTCATCATGGGGTAGGGGTCGAGGTTCGTCATCAGGGGCGTGTTGTGTCACGGATCGCCAGCCATAGCGAGCCACCGAATGTCGATCTCAATGTTTCGTTGCATCGTCTCGGTGAACGTGAACTGGCGGCTGCTCTGCTGTTGCCGAACGAGTCTTCTGAAGCGGATTCAGAGACGAAATTGCCGGTGTTGCTCGACCCTTATGGCGGCCCTCACGCGCAGCGGGTGCAGCAGGCTCGGTCGTTGTTCTACGTTTCGCAATGGTTCGCCGATCAGGGTTTCGCGGTGCTCGTGACCGATGGACGCGGCACGCCGGGTCGGGGACCGACCTTTGAGCGCGAGGTACGAGGCGATCTGGCCGGCCCGGTGCTCGACGATCAGATCGAGGCTCTGTATGCGATGTCCGAGTTGAATCCCCGCCTCGATCTTGACCGTGTGGCGATTCGGGGTTGGTCGTTCGGCGGCTATCTGGCGGCGTTGGCCGTGCTGCGCCGTCCCGACGTGTTCCACGCGGCTGTCGCCGGAGCACCGGTGACTGACTGGCGGTTGTACGACACCCATTACACCGAGCGCTACCTGGGTCACCCCGAAACCGAACCTGAGAACTACGAGCGCAGCGGCGTTCTCTCTGGCGCTGTGCAGGTTGACGATGCCAAAGGGGTCCCGCCGCTGCTGCTGATCCACGGTTTGGCCGACGACAATGTGGTCGCAGCGCACACCCTGCGACTGTCCAGCGCCCTGCTCGAAGCAGGCCGCCCCCACACCGTGCTCCCCCTGTCCGATGTCACCCACATGACCCCCCAAGAAGAAGTCGCCGAAAACCTCATGTTCCTGCAACTCGCCTTCCTTCGCAACGCCCTCATGCGGACGAGCAGGTTTACCTAGTTTCACGGGATGAGGACGAGCGTGCTAGTCGCTCCGAAGTTCCCTCTACGCGGAATTGATCCAGATCGAGGATGGTAATCGTGTCCGTTCTGTGAGTAGTACCACAGCGTTCTGTTGGAACGCCCAAGAGAGTGAGCACCCCTTGTTGCTGGCTATACGCAACTGTCCGGTCCAGAGCGCATACTGCTCAGTTTTGTTACCAAAAACCTGGCACAGTCGGTATCGCATTGCACTAGATCGAGCGTTATTCTTAACAATTCGTAAAAATGTGTTGCGCGGTTGCCTGGCAATCCGATAACGTGTGCAGAGCATTGACGAACAAAGGAAACTACATGTTGTCAAACGATGAACAGCAGCCAAGCGCGACCGCCTCAACCTCCGACACCGAGAGAACGCGGTCTAAGCTCAGCTTTCCTTATTCCAATCTTGACGAGACAGTGCGGCTAGCAGAGGCGGTGTACAACGAATATGGAAGCGCCTGTGATTTGTCTCAGCTATCCGCATCGCTAGATACGACCGTCAAGAGCAGCAAGTTTAGGAACCAGATTTCGGCAGCGAAAATGTTTGGGATTGTCCAACAACACAACAAGAGGGTCAAGCTCACGGATCTCGGTTCTGCCGTCGTGGATCCAAACCGGCGAGCTGAGGCACAGGTTCGTGCGTTCTTGAGTGTTCCGCTATATCAGAAACTCTATGAAAACTTCGACGGACAGATGCTTCCTCAAGACACGGGTCTTGAAGCGGCGATGTGTACGCTCGGCGTGACGACTAAATCGGTCTCAAGGGCTCGACAAGTATTTCAGAAATCAGCTGCTACGGCTGGATTCTTTGCGTCGGGACCAGACCGCCTGGTTCGGCCAGCTCTGTCAGAAGATGATCAAACCGCGCCCGAGACTAGTGAGTCTAGTGAGCAACCAGCCTCAAAAGACGGGCCGGGGGGAGCGTTGGATCGGCAGGCTGGACACCCTGATCCACTACTCAGCGGGCTCTTGTCGAAGCTTCCCCACAACAAACCGTTCACTCCTTCGGAGCGCGCCCAATGGTTGGAACTTGCGAAGCTTGCTCTCGACATGGTGTATGGCGAGGATGGCACAGATCCAGCGAACCCTTAGTGGCAAGAGTCGGGCTGGGTGTCACTGTCGCCAGTGACACCCAGCCCTGAGTTGTCTGCAACCAAGAGCGTCACCCGAAGGGAGAGGCCCACATGGAGCGTACAAAAAAGATAATATCAGAGACTCCAGTAGGACGCACATCGTTGCGCTTTGAGTACGACGGAACCTCCCTCACAGCGCTCGGTGGATCTATCTCTGCTGAGAGGCTCCGAACGTATCTGGAACTCGCTTCGGGTAATCACAGTATTGCTATGCGCATGTACACACGGAACGTGGCGCTAGGGAGTGCCTTCTACGGCCCTCTTCAGACCCTTGAGGTCGCATTGCGAAACGCAGTCAACAACTCCCTGGCAGATCGCCATGGGGACTTCTGGTTCAACGACGCCGCTTTGCTCAAACACAGCGAATTTGAGCGCGCAAAACACGCGACCCAACGTGTTAGGAAGCAACTTACCGCTGGTCGCAGGAAGCAACTTACCGTTGGTCGTATTGTGGCTGAGCTCAATTTCGGTTTCTGGGTGGCATTGTTCGCCAAGGGCTATGAAGCACGCCTCTGGCGCACGAACTTGCACCGACTCTTCGCGCCACAACCGAAGC
Source organism: Candidatus Aldehydirespiratoraceae bacterium (assembly GCA_965198315.1). Taxonomy (GTDB): domain Bacteria; phylum Actinomycetota; class Acidimicrobiia; order Acidimicrobiales; family Aldehydirespiratoraceae; genus VXYK01. Next base: position 1,476,486 of record OZ240616.1, read on the forward strand.
GACATGAACTACACGGGCAACTCGACAGACTTCGCACCCTACGAAATCGCGTAGCACACCATGAACCGATCTTGCAGCGTGATCTCCAGACTGACTACGACAAGATCATCTGGATTCTCCAGATGTTGTCTCCCACAACGGCGGCTTGGACGAAGCACCACAGCCGTGTACCTGAAATATTGCGTGTGAACCATCTCCAAGTCGCACGTTTCTAGCGCTCACGAAACGGACCAAGGCAGGAGTGAGTCGGCGTTTGCGGCGCTGCGTCGTCCCAATGTGTTCCATGCGGCGATGGGGTACCCGTCTCGGTTGGGCGTGGTGGATGGGTGGATTTCCAGTCCCGCTCGGAAGGAGTCGCCGAGCCTGTTTCTCCATACAGAAAAGACCGACAGATTATCCATAAAATGGCTAATGGATTAGTCTTTTGTGAACTCAGTTGTTGCTGGTTTCAAAGACCTCGGGGCGAGTTTCTGGCTCAAGAGCCGCCGAATCGCTTTTCGGGCGCAGGCGCTTCAAGGCAGAGTACCCGAGCCAGGGCGTGCACCAGAGCACCATTGCGATGAGCAGGAAAGTCTCGTCGCCGGGGCTCAGGCCGGGGGCGTAGAAGGGTTCCACGAAATAGTGCGAGATGAAACCTCCCCGGTACGGGGTTTCGCCGGCGAGGCGCCAGAAATATTTCTCCCAGACCGTCAACGGACAGGCCATGCCCAAGATGTTCACCGCGGCGGTCGGCACCAGCATCGCCAGGTACCAGCGCATCACCAGAGGCTTGCGTGCTGCTACCGGTGCACCGAAGACCAAGAAGACGGCCAGTAGCCCGTGCGCCAGGGCCATCGCGATTGCCAGTAACCACGGTCCCACAACCCCACACTACTGCGATGTCATGACCGGCGATAGATGTGGGCGAAGCGAGCTAGCTCCAGGTGGCCAGCAGGATGCCGATCACGCTGTAGGCGATTAGCGGATAGCCGCTATTGATTGCGAATAGCCGCAGGCTGCGGCCCTCAAAGGCATAGTTGATGGCGTTTGACGTGAAGATGAACCCGACAGCGGCCAGAACACCAACGAGGAGTCCCTCTGCAGCACCCTGCGCGCCCAGACCCTGCACCAGCAGTGCCAAACCGATCGTGAAAACGAACCCGGCGTCGACAGCGATGAAGTAGGGGTACCACTGTCGAGGCGTTCCTTTCATGGCTTCCATGTCGTCATCGGTGAGGCCGACATCGGCCATCCAAGGCTTGGCCAAAAACGTGTACCACGCCGCGCCGAGCACTTGGTTGAACAGCACCGCAACCAGGATGGCCCAATAGTTCAAGCTTCCAAGATCAAGATTGTCCATGTCCTGAGTTTCCTTTCGATCCCAGCTTCTCTGCTAGCAGAGTCTGTCGATGAATTTTCCTAAGTATCGGGAGGGTACCCGGGGTACGCCCCGAAGATCATCTACAAGCTGGTCCAAACCTGCGAACACCAGAGTTGGGGCAGTTTGCCGCCGTGCGGGTTTCTTCGCGATGCTCTGGCGCAGTGAAACTTGAAGCGTTACGGCTGGGGGCACACATATGAGTGAAATCACTGACGAGCGTCGGGCGCGCCTGCTTGACGGCCGGGCCTGGGATGATTTCTGCGACACGTTGAAAGCGGCCGGTCGCATCGTCATTCGAGAAACACCCGATGGCGACTCACAAGACCGAGTCGAGGGGTTTCGTTACCTGACCCGGATGATGTTGATGGCCAACGCCCGAGTGATCGAGCAGCGCACCCCGGGCACCAGACCCCAGCGCATTGGGGTGATTCCGCCGCCCATGCAAGGGGGCATGGGGGTGCAGTCACCCAACCAGGACCACATCGTCCAAGCCGTCAACCCGAAATATCGCTACCGGATCACCGGAACGGTCGGCGACGTCTACACCCACTTGTCGGCGTGGAGTCCACCGGTGCCCAACGATGTTGGAGCCACCGCCGTAGGCCTTGACGCTGAGGATCACCTGGAGACTTTCAACCCCAACATGGCGCTCACCCCCCACACCGCCTATCTGCATGACTTCGCCGAAGCAGACGGCACCGTCGACTTCATCTTGTCGGTCGAAGAACCCACAGACGGGTCGCCTTGGATGTCGATGGCAACCACCACTCGTGAGTTGATGGGCCGTGTGGTCTATGACGATCGAGCTACCCAAGCCCGTCCACGGCTACAAATCCAATGCCTCGACGAGCACCCTCAGCCGCTCACCCCCGAACCTGAAGACATGGCGGTGCGTCTCGCGGTAGCAGCGCAACTCATCCTGGGTCTGCAATCCGACTACGGCGGTTGGACCCGTGATCTTCTCACCCGCGAAAATCAGACCGAGTACACCAAAGAGTGGTATGAGCGCATCGGCGGGTCCCCCGATGATCGCATCTTTGAGTTCGGCTACTGGCGCGTGCCGCAGGGCAAGGCGCTCGTCGTCGAGTTTGAGGAACCGCAAACGCAGCATTGGAACTTCCAACTGTGCAATCACTGGATGGAGAACCTCGCCAACTACGCAACCGGTCAGGGGTATGTCGACAAGGAGAATGCGGTGCGTGACGGCTCAACTGTGCGCATCGTCGTCGCCCACTCCGACCCGGGCATTCCCAACTGGATCGAACCAGTCACTCACGACCACGGAGTGATGGGTTGTCGCTTCGTGCGACCGGCAACCGAACCCCAGGTTTCGTGCCGTCTCGTCGACCTCAAAAACCTGGTCTGACATCGGCGGTCAAGATGTCGCTTGACGCTGAGCGCATTGTGGCGCAACATGTTGCATCCGTCACACGTCGGTTTTGGTCTGAGAGTTCTGGGACCTACGGGCTCCGAGAGCGCGGGGCGGTGGTGCGCATCCTTTGGGGGAGGAGGTGTGCTCCACCGCCACCGCAGTCCAAATACTAGGACTCCACGCGGCGCGAGGTGGGGACTATTCCCTTGACACAAGTAGTGACACAAGCTGTGAGACAAGACTTGCCGCGGTGCGGCTCAACTGGTTCGGGGTGACCATCCGGCGATGAGGCCGTCGACAACGCGTTCGACGAGGCTCTCGGCGTCAAGACCCGGAGCCATTCTGGCGACGGTTGCAACACCGTGCACCGACGCCCACAGCGCCATGGCGTAGTCGAGCGGTTCGGCCGCTGCGAGGTCGCCTTCAGCGATGGCTTTGCGCAGGTTGTCGACCATGGCATTGAACACCGCCGATGCTCCACCGTGTTCGCTGCCAATGTCGATTCCGAGGGAATCGGGACGATAACGAAACATGAGCTGGAACAGTTGCGGTTCGTCTATAGACATCTGCACGTAGACCAGACTCGATTGTCGGAGCATCTCAATGGTGCTGCCGGCTGGAATGTTGGCAAAACGGTTGGCAAGGTCGTCGTAGCAGACTTGAGCGCAAGCCCGCATCAACTCGTCGCGGGACCGGAAGTAGGCATAGAACGCGGGGGCGGTGACACCCATGCGTGCCCCCAGAGTCCGCATTGACAGCGCTTCGATTCCCGACTCACGCACAACCGTGAGAGCTTCGGCCACGATCGCATCAGCGCTCAGCGCCGCCCGGCTCGTTTCTACGCTCATGTGCCCACCGCCATGTTCTTGTGCATTCCTTTGCTTGCGCCTCTGGTCCTCAGAGGTCTTGCTCCGGTGATCCCGGATGGGAACTTGACCGCTACGACTATCAAGAACAGTCCGTTGAGGGCGAATTGGTAGCTTGAGGCATCGTCATTGAATTGGTCCAGCGTGACGGTGAGCAACCCGCCTTCGGTGAGTGCTCCAGCCACAAGGGCGGCGGTCGGCGTTGCTATCCCGCTCAAATACGCAATCGCCACCACGACCAGTGAGTCCAAAGCGCCGAAGGACGCAGCTGACACGAATTGTTGCTGGTAAGCCAGCAGTGTGCCGCCAACGCCTGCAAGGAACGCGGCCACTGCGTTGGCGCTGAGCTTGACTCGTACCGCGGAGATCCCGATTGCTTCAGCGGCACGCTCGTTGGCGCGCACTGCCAGCCATTGGCGACCCGTAGCACTGCGCCTGAGGTTGACGACGAGCCACATCGACCCAGCAAGCATGGCCAGCGTCAGCACCCCGAACCAAGCGCGCGGGTAGCCCGAGCCGATGGCTTGAATGTTGAAGTCAACCCCGGCGAGCTGGGCGGGTTCCACCGGAGAGCCACCTAAGCCGCCGGTGAACCAGCGCCATTTGAACACGAGTTCTTCGACAGCCACTGCCGCGGCAAGCGAGGCGATGGCCAGAGTCAAACCGCGTATTCGTATCGCCGGTAGGCCGGCGATAGTTCCGACCGCCACAGCTACCAACACCCCCGACAACGGTGCCACGGGAAACCCGAGGCCAAGTTCGTCTTGCGCTCGAACCATGCCGAACGCGGCGATTCCGGCCAACGCGAAAGTAGCCAACGAAATCTGACCGACGAAACCCGTGAGCACGATCACCGACAGGGTTATCACCGCGGCGATGGCTGAGAGCATGATGCCGAGCCGCCAATGCGAGCCCAACAAGAACACCGCGGCTCCACAGGTCACGACCACCAAGACGGTGATCCGTATGGCGTGGCGAGGCTCGGGCGCGGTTGGCAAGGTGATGTTTGTGCTCAGATCGCCCCGCCTGATCCGCCGATCGCCCCGCAGCATCAGGGCCAGAACCACCAGCGCGAAAGGCACGCCTTGTTGCAATCCGATGGCAGGCAGCCAGTCCCACTCCGATTGGGCATGCAGGAGTTCGGATTGGAGCATGCCGATGCCGAAGCCGGCAGCAGCGCTCACGCCTATCGATCTGAACTGGCCGAGCAAGGCGGCTCCGAGGGCAGCCACGATCAGCAAGGGCGTGGTTGTCGGCTCGATCCGAGTGATCGGCGCGGCGAGAATCATTGCTGCGCCAGCCAACATCGTGGCCAGCATCCAGTTGACAACACCGATCCGGTCCGCGGAGATACCAACCAGAACAGCTCCGGTTTCACTCTCGGCGCTTGCTCTGGTGGACAGCCCGAAGTTGCTGAAGCGATATAGAGCCCACACTGCCAGCGATGCGAGCACCACGATGACGGTCAGCCAGTAGCGGTCGGCGATGTTTCTGACCCCTGCGATCTCAACGATGTTGGTGGGCAACGGGCCGTCGATGTTGAGGGTGGCAGAAGACAGGGTTGAGAAGCGCAGCGCCATCACGCCGATCAGATAAGTCATCAACCCGAGCGACGCCACGATGCGGGCCAGCGGTGGTGCCAGTCTCAACGGCCGAAAGATCAGCAGGTAACAGAGCGCCCCCACGAGTGCTGCCAGCAACATCACGATGATGAAGGCGCTGGCCACCGTGGGGCGCGGGAGAAGATGAAACCGCTCCGGGACGAACGGGATCAGGAATGGTTGTACGACATCTCCGGTGGCTCGGAATTCGTAATAGACGAGGGCCAGGTAAGTGCCGATTGCGGCGTGGGCGAAGTTGATCACGTTGCTGGCCCGGTGGGTGACTACCACCCCGACTGCCAAGGCGGCGATTACTGCTCCGCTTCCCAGGCCGAGCAACAGGTTGCTGAGATGTCCGCTCACGTCATCGGGTCTATCAGCCCGCTACGACAGGCACCGGCATTGCCGCGGCGTACGGTTCGACATGCTGGTGTTACGGTCCTGCGCCGCTGGCGGCGAACAGTTCGGCGGTGTCGATCCAGCCGCTCACATATTCGACCTCGCCAACGGTTTCCATCTTGAACAAAGTCTGTTGCGGGGCACACAGGGCGGGCAGTCCCGGCACCTGTTGGCCGTCGCAGGTGTAGGGGTGGCCCCAGAAACTCTCGTGGTCAACGGATTGGCGCAGCGTGTCGATGATCGCTTGTCTGGTGATCTGGTCGCCGCCGAGTTCCACGAGTACGCCGTAGAGGTTCATCATTCCCCTGAACCCGACGGTTCCCGCGGCTTGGGCTGGGCCGGTGTTGTATCGGTTGGTGACTTCGTCGAATAGTGTGCCCTCGACATCGGCGTCGTCGGGGGGTCCCTCGGAGTTGAACACCACTCCGATGTTGGCGCCATCCGCGGCTTCGATCACGTGATCCGCAGCGCAGGCTCCCACGAGGTAGAGCTGGGCGTCGATTTCGAGTTCCTGGAAGGTCTCCATGATGCTGACACAGGAGCTGTCGGCGGCGGCGATCACTACGGCGTCGGCTTCGAACTCGATGGCTTGGTTCAGCACCGGTAGGAAGTCTGCGGCGATCACCGGGAATCGCACCAGCTTCACGTCGAGCCCGAGGTACTCGCCGACGACCGCTCCGTAGTCGGCTGCGGCCACCTCGAAGGCGTCGAACTCGCCGTAAGCAATCACAGCTTTCTTGGCGCCGTTGTCCGCCGCGTGTTTCATGAAAGCCGCGAGACCGCCAGACGATCCGCCGGAGAACGTGAAGCTGAGTGCGCTGCGCTGTTCGGTGAGTCCCGCGGGGATACCACCGACTACGGGAATTCCGTTCTGCTCAAGGATCGGGAACGATGCCTGACTCATCACGTTGATACCGCCGACCAGAGCGTCCACCTCTTCCTGCACCATTTCTTGGGCGCAGACCTGGGACTGTTCGGGGCTGAACGGGGTTATGCACCAGTGAAACTCGAGTGGGCGGCCGTCGACTCCGCCGAGTTCGGCGTTGATCCAGTTGACGGCAGCTTCGGCCGCGAAGCGCACTTCTGGGAACGAGCCGATGGGCGTGTCCTCTTGGTTGATCATGCCGATCTTGATCGGATCCAAGCTGGTGTCCGCGGCGACGGCCGCAGAGGGGATAGCTCCTAAAAACCAGGGTTCACCTCCGTGTTGCCAGACGATGCTGCCGTCATCCGCGACTGCATCTGTGGTTTCGTCATCGCCTGTGGCTGAAGTATCAGATTCGTCTGTGCCGGCGCCGTCGTTGGTGCCGGTGTCGTCGGCGGTGTCGGCGCTGCTCTCAGCGTTGTCCGGTTCGGTGCCCGGGTCGGCATCGTCAGCGTCGTCGTCTTCGTCGGATTCAGAACTAGACAGGTCTGCGGAGTCGTCTGCATCGTTGCCGGTGTTGTCGTCTAGTGGTTCGCTGCAGGCGGCGAGGAGCAGGACCATGGCCGCCAAGGCGAGCAGCAAGCGGTTACGTTGCAACTCGGGCACTCTGGGCAATTTTGGCACTCTGGGCAACGCTGGCATTCTGGGCACTCTAACAATTCCGTATCTGGCGATTTCGTTGGTAACTTAACAGTGTTAACCGAATCGGGTAAGGTACACAAACCGAAATTAACCGGGGGAACCGCATGACTATCACCGAAGACGACCGCACCACTAGCGCCGCGGAGGCCGCCGAGGCCGACCCCCGATGGCATCTGAGCGGCAACTTTGCCCCGGTCACCAAAGAGCTGGACGCCGGCGACCTCGAAGTTGAGGGGACGATTCCCCCTGAACTCAACGGCTTCTATCTGCGTAACGGATTCAACCCCGTCAACGGCGAGAGCGATCACTGGTTTTTTGGCCATGGAATGATCCACGGCATCGATCTGGCCGACGGCCGGGCCTCTTATCGCAATCGCTATGTGCGCACCCCCTACTTTGAGGCTGGTGGCACGAGTGTGTCGCTTGACCCGGTTGCTTCCCCGGCAAATACCCATGTCGTGCAACACGCAGGGCGGATCCTGGCGCTTGAAGAGGTCCACTACCCGTGGGAGATCGACATCAACCTCGACACGATCGGTGTGCAGACTTTCGGCGACCGCCTAGCCGGCGCATTCACCGCTCACCCGAAGATCTGCCCGACCACCGGTGAGATGCTGGCGTTCGGGTACAACGTGCTGGGACCGGAGTACCTGCGTTACTACCGTTTCTCCCCAAGCGGCGACCTGGTGCAAAGCGAACCGATCACGCTTCCTACTGGCGTGATGATGCACGACTTCAACATCACCACGAACTACGTCGTTTGGATGGACCTTCCGGTTTGTTTCGACCTTGAACTGGCAATGAAGGGCGAGAGCCCGTTTTACTGGAACCCTGACAATGGCGCTCGCCTCGGGGTTATGCCACGCACCGGTACAGACGCCGATATTCGTTGGTTCGATATCGACCCCTGTTACGTCTTTCATCCGGTCAACTCGCATGAAGAAGGTGACAACATTGTGCTGACTGTGTGTCGATCGGAGCGGGCGATGCAGGGTGGTTTCAACGACATTTCGGCTAAGGCGTCGCTGTGGCGGTGGACGATCAACCTCACCTCGGGCACCGTTTCAGAAGTTGAGATCGACTCTCGCAAGTCCGACTTCGCCCGGGTGGACGATCGCCGCCTCGGCTTGCCCGCCCGCTACGGCTACACGATGCAACTCGGCAACAACCCCCACAATCCCGAGATGGGCACCGAGATCTACAAATATGACTTGACCACCGGCGATGCTGAGGTGCACGACATGGCGCCCGTCACGGGAGGCGAAGCGCTCTTTGTGCCTCGAAGTCCTGACTCCGCCGAGGACGACGGCTGGGCCATGTTGCTCACCTACGATCCGTCCAAGGACCGCAGTGAATTGCGCATTATTGATGCCCAGAACTTCAGCGGCCCCCCAGTTGCGCGTGTGTTCACCCCCCAACGCGTCCCCTACGGCGCCCACGGCTCCTGGCTTGGTCGCTAACGCCGGCTCGCTTTCAGCTGCCGGTTAGCTCAGGTAGCTGGCTTGTATCGCCGACGGGTCGGCTCGCAGATCAGCGGTGTCTCCTTCGAGCACGACCGTTCCTTTCGCCATCACCACGGCCCGGTCGGCGAGTTGCAGAGCCAGATGAACGTGCTGTTCAACCATGACGACGGCGGTGTTCTCTTCGTTGGCAACACGGCGCACGACCGGCAGTATCTCCTCCACAATCACCGGTGCCAGACCGAGGCTCATTTCGTCGACCAGCAGTAAGCGTGGACCAGAGACGATGGCACGGGCCAGCGCCAGCATCTGCTGTTCACCACCGGACAACAAGCCCGCCTGACGGTCCATTAGAGGGCCGAGGGCAGCGAAAATGTCAACGGCCCGGTCATAGGCAGCTAAGCGGTGACGACGGCGCAGACCGGGTGCCATGCGAAGGTTCTCGCGCACGGTCAGACCAGGAAATAGTGAACGGTCGTCGGTCACATGTGACACTCCCCGTAGCGCCAAGCCATGGGGGCGGCGACTGTCGGTTGGCTTGCCGAGCACGTCAATGGTCCCGCTCAGCAGTGGGAGCAAACCCGAGATTGTGCGCAGCGTGGTGGTCTTTCCCGCGCCGTTGGGTCCGAGCAGGGCAACGATCTCGCCAGGCGCAACTTCGAGGTTGAGTCCGCGCACCACCGGAACACCGAAATATCCGGCGTCAACCCCGGCGATGGCCAAGGCTGTTTTGGGCCGCTTGGTGGTCGCTGGTTGCGTGGTGGTCACTGGCTCTGTGCGGGGTTGCCCAGGTAGGCGGTGACAACGGCAGGGTTGTCTTGGATCTGCTGAGGCGAACCGCTGGCGATGATATTGCCGAAATCGAGCACATGAATGAGTTCACAGACATCGAGTACGAGGCCCATGTCGTGATCGACCAACAAGATGGTCACACCTGTCTCGGCGATCGTGCAGATTTGTTGACCGAGAATGAGACTTTCGTTCGAGTCGAGCCCAGCGGCGGGTTCGTCGAGAAGCAGCAGTTGTGGTCCAGCAGCGAGGGCCCGGGCCATGCCCACGAGCCTTCGCTGTCCGTGGCTGAGGTCGGCGGGGAGTCGGTGGCGTTCGTTGCTCAGGCCGACGAGTTCGAGCGATCGGCCGACGGTGGCGTTCGCCGAGGTTGATTTGCGGGGGCGAACCGCGTCGCTGATGAACTGCCACCAACCCGTGCGTTCGGCTGCGGCTAAGAGGTTTTGCTCGACGGTCAGATCTTCGAATAGTTCCAGCGTTTGAAATGTCCTGACCAGGCCCTTTTCGACTCGCTGGTGGGGCGCGTGTTGGCTGATATCAAGCCCGTGAAACAAGACCTGTCCGCTGCTACGGACCATGCCGGTGACCGCGTCGATGAAGGTGGTTTTACCAGCTCCGTTGGGCCCGATCAGCCCGGTCAAAGTGCCAGCTTCAAGTTCGAGGTCAATGTTGTCGAGCGCCAACACACCCCCGAACTCGACCGATAGCCCCCTAGTCTCCAGCAATGTCACCCCGGCCAACGTACTGCCTGATAGGCCTACATGTCCTGCGATGGGTTATGTGACGGTCCCGCGAGGCCGAGTCAGTGTAGGGCTGCGGCGTTGTTCGATGGGAGGGTGATGGTGGTGTTGGCGAATTTTGCGTCGTTGGGATCATGCGTCACCCACACAACGGTGCGATGTTCGGTGTTGGTCAACAGATCGCGTAGCGCCTCGCGGCTTTGGTCGTCTACAGAGGCCAGTGGTTCATCCAACAACAGCACCTGGGCTGGCGTGGCGAGTGCCCGGGCGATAGAGGCCCGCTGGCGTTGACCACCCGATAGTTGTGCTGGTCTGGACATGGCGACTTCGGTAAGGCCGACCGCGGTGAGATAGCTGGCTGCGCGGGCTCGGGCAGTGTTCCGCTTCAATCCGGCCCGACGCAGTGGATAGGCCACGTTGTCGACCACCCGCAGATGCCCGAAAAGGCGATGATCCTGAAACGCCACCGCCACGCTTCGTTGATGGGCGGCGATGAATGTTGATTCGCCGTTGTCAACGACCTGCCCGTCGATCATGAGTTCTCCGCTTTCGAGGCGTTCGAGTCCTGCAACGAGGCGCAGCAGAGTCGTTTTTCCCACGCCGTTCGGGCCTATGACTGCGGTGCGTTCTTGGTTGATAGCAACATCGAGCGACAGCGTGAAGTCTTCGCGTCTCACTACTCCGCGAACCTCGATTTGAACCGGTCCCGGTCCTGGCGAACGAACCTCGGCGCTCATCGGGTCAGCCAACTGCCGCGTAGGGCTATGAGCACTCCGAGACTGACCGCTAGCAGCAGCACGCTGATCGCCACCGCGGATTCGGGGTCGGTTTCGAGGGCCAGAAACGTTTGTAGTGGCAGCGTGCGGGTGCGTCCGCCGAGGCTTCCTGCGAAAGTGATCGTGGCTCCGAACTCACCGAGCGCGCGGGCCCAACCGAGCGCTAGACCAGCACCGATTGCACCTCGAATTGATGGCACCGTGACAGTTGCGAAAGCAGTCATCGGCCCTGCTGCGTTGACCGCGGCGGCTTCTTCGAGGTCGCGTCCCTGTGCAACGAGGGCGCTTTCGACGGTTGTGACAAAGAATGGCAAAGCGACAAAAGTTGCGGCCAGGATCGTGCCCGTCGTCGTAAAAGGAAGCGTCACCCCGAACCAACTGTCGAGCCACTGGCCCACGAGACCACGACGGCCGAGCGCGAACAGCAGGGCCGTTCCAGCAACAACTGGTGGCAGGACCATGGGCAGCAACACCAAGGCCCGTACCAGTCGGGGGAATGGCAAGTCGACTCGGGCCAGAACCCACGCCAACGGCAGACCCAAGACCAGACAGAGTCCCGCTGCGCTGAAGCTGACGATGAGCGAGACCCTGATGGCTTCGAGGACCGCGTCGTCGAGGAGTCGGGAGACCAGCGACGACCACGGAGCGCGCTGCAGTAGTCCCACCAGTGGAATGACCAATAGCGCAACGGCCAGCGTCGCCGGGGCCACCAGAGTTACGGGGGCGCGCCGCAGCCGGATCATCGGCAGAGCCCCAACTCGAAACCGCCTTGTTGCAGTGTCTCGGTCAGCAGGTATTGCTCAACCTGCACTTCTGGGCGCTTGTCGCTGTCGGATCTTGTGTCGCGCTCCGATGTTGTGGCGAGCGCGGCGATTCCGTATCTCGTGACTGCCGGGTTGGAGCAGTCGTTGCCTTTTGCGATGCGGGTGTCGGCGATCGTGGTGAGTCCAAGGCTGTGGGCGTCGGTGGCGTAGACGAGACCGGCGTCGAGCTCCCCGTTGGCGAGTTTGTGTGCCAGGGCGCGGACGTTGGGTTCGGCTGTGTCGGGGCGCATGGTGATGCCGAACTCCTTTGCGATTCGCAGCGCGGTAGCGCCGCAGGGGACTTCGGGTGCACATAGGCCGATTAAGGGCCCGTCCAGGCTTAGATCGTCGATGCTGGTTATCTGTGCGGGGTTGCCTTCGGCCACCGCCAAAACCAGCCGGTTGGTGATCCGCGGTTCATCCACGACGACATAGCCGAGGTCGAGAATCTCTGCTAGCTGTGACGCATCGGCGGAAATGATGATGTCGGGTCTTGCTCCGTCTCTGACTTGTGCGATGAGTCGGGAGCTTCCTGCCAGCACCCATTCGGGCACAGAGACGCTTCCTTCGGCTTCCAGCGCCGCGTCGATGTCGTCGGTGACCGCGGCCAGCGATGACGCCGCGAATATCAGCGTCTCTGTGCTGTCGGACGAACATGCGGGGAGCGCCCAGATCAACACGATCAGCGGCACGACCTTTTGCGCGTTCATCTTCTGCAACATCGGCATGGTTCGTGCGATCAGGCTCGTTCGATTATGACTGCGGTTGATTTGATTGAGGCCACGGCTCTTACTCCGGGTTCGAGGCCGAGGTCGTTGGCTGCTTCTGCGGAGATGAGTGACACGACTCGGTGAGGGCCGGCTTGTATCTCGACTTGGGCCATGACGGTGTCGCGAACCACCCGGGTTACTAGCCCGGGGAATCGGTTGCGTGCCGATACGGAACGGGTTTCGTCGTGCGGTGTTTCCCCGAGCTCGAGTGCTAGACGGGCTAGTTCTGGCCCGGCGATTTCTCGTTGTCCGCCCGGCGTGCGTTGAGTTTCGAACCGTCCTTGGTCTGCCCAGCGGCGAACCGTATCGACGCTTACGCCCAGCAATTGCGCTGCTTCACCCATCCGAAACTGGTACATGCTGCTAAATCATATCTAAAACCTATGATTTGCGGTAATCAAGTCACGGTAAGTGTTCTACTGAGAAAGTCCACTAAGGGTCCGCGCCTCCCGTAGTCTCAATCCATGACAAATTTGCTGGCACAAACCGACGGCTTGTTAGATGCCTGCGGAGCCGAGGGCTCCTACATCTGCGAGAAGGTCTACGAATGGACCAATAACGAACTCCTTGCAACTGGCGCCGACTGGCTGCTCGACCGACCTATCCGAATTCTGCTGATCGTAATCCTTGCCTGGATCGCTTCGAAAATCCTTCAGAAGTCGGTGCTGAAATTCGCCCAGACCATCGCCAACTCTCCTACGGATCCCCGCCTGCAAACTCTCCGCGAACGAGGTCCTGGCAAGTTGTTGATGGAAGAACGCGAAACGAAGCGTGCCTCGGCGCGTGCCGAAACCATTGGACTGGTCCTGCGAAGTATTGGTGTTGCGGCAATCTGGATACTGGCCTTGTTCATGATGCTCGGCCAGCTCGACATCGACTTGGCACCTTTGATCGCCGGTGCCGGAATCGGCGGTTTGGCACTGGGTTTCGGGGCTCAGTCAATCGTCAAGGATTTCCTGTCGGGCCTGTTCATGCTGATCGAGGATCAATACGGTGTCGGTGACATTGTCGATGTCGGTAGCGCTTCGGGCACCGTCGAGAAGGTGTCTCTGCGCTCGACGACCATTCGCGACGTGAAAGGAACGGTCTGGCATGTGCCCAATGGCGTTATTTCAAGGGTCGGAAACTCTAGTCAGCTCTGGTCGCGTGCCCTTTTGGATGTGGAAGTGGCTTACGACACTGATCTCGATTTGGCCCGCGACGTCATCCAGCAGGTCGGCGACAGCCTGTGGGAGGACAAGGAATGGGGCGGCGACGAGTTGATGGAGCGTCCAGAAATCTGGGGCGTCCAGGAACTTGGTGCTTCGGCAGTGGCGTTGCGTTTAGTGGTCAAGACTGAGCCCTCCAAACAATGGGCCGTCGAAAGAGAGCTGCGCATGCGGCTTAAAAATGCGTTCGACAAAGCGGGGATAGAGATCCCCTTCCCGCAGCAGACTGTCTGGCACCGAAATGTGGACGCCGTAGGTCATGAGGCCAAGGCGGCCAAGCCCGCGGACAAGACCGAACCCGAAGACAAACCAGAGTCTGAGAAAAAGCCCAAGGTTGGCTTCGATTCTGAGAGCCAAGCTGAGAGCTAGGCCGGCACTGGCGTAGCAGCCCAGACGGACGGCGTGATTAGCCCCACCGGATCGGGTCGTTCTAGGGTTCGGCCATGACTGACACCACCAGCGACGATGCCAACCGCGAACTCCACGACGATGTGGTTTCGGGCAAAGCCTGGAACGATTTCTGTGATGCCTTGAAGACTGCAGGGGAGATGATTCTGGAGCGTTCTGAATCCGATCTCGACAGAGCCGAAGGTTTCCGTTTTTTGAGCCGTCTGACCAGAGGAGGTTTGGCCAGCTTCGTGGAAGGGGGCGACATCCGCTTCCCGATCATCAAGCCTTTGCCTGACCAGGTCAAGATCGGTTCGGACAACCCGGACGCGGCCTACATGGCCTGCTCGATCGACGGACGGCTCAACTACAAGGTGTCCGGCAATCGCGGCACCGTCCACTATCTGTCGTTCAGCGCGTTCGCAGGAAACTACGGCGCTGCTCAGGAGCGTCTAGGCGTGATGGGCTTCATCGACGGCAGTGATTTGTTGCTTGATGAGGAAGGCAATTTCGAGCTTTTTGTGGGTCCGGCTCCTCACGACCACAACTGGGTCAAAACAGATCCCGAACCGGGCATGCTGGCGATACGCCAGTTTTTTCTTGACCGCAGCACCGAGGTGTTGCCGACTCTACGCATTGAATGCCTGGACCACGACGAGTTGCCGCCTCCGCTGAGCCCGACACAGTTCGGCAAGCAATTACAGGGAGCGATGATGTTCGTCGCCGGTTGCTCGCAGATTTTCACCGATTGGGCTGATGAGTTGATGACCGAGGTTCCCAATGGGATGCATACCAAGGCAGGTCCCGCCCAAGGCGCCTGGGGCGACCCGAACCAGATTTTCTATCACGGTGCTTATGACCTGGCCGAAGGCGAGGCGCTGCTGATCGAGTTTGTTCCCCCCGAGTGTTATTACTGGAACTTTCAGGTCGACAATCGTTGGATGGAGAGCCTGGATTATCGGTGGTTGCCAGTAACGGTCAACAAGCACACCGCACATTATGAACCCGACGGTTCAGTGAAGATCGTGGTGTCGAGAGAAGATCCCGGTTTTGGCAACTGGATGAGCACCGACGGCCATTCCCAGGGCCTCACCGGCTTGCGGTGGAACCAAGCAACCGAGGACGTCGAACCAACGCTCACCGTGATCCGCCCGTTCGATTAACCTCGCGCCTGCTCAGCGGCGGCGGATCAGGGTGACTCCGTCGCCGATCGTGAGCAACACGGCTTCGACTCGTTGGTCGGCTGCGACATGGTCGTTGAAGGTTCGTAGAGCCACGGTGTCGGGGTCTTGCGCACCGGAATCCTCAAGGATCATTCCGTGCCAGATTGTGTTGTCAACCAATATGACCCCCCGCGGCGACAGGCGCGGCAGGATTTCTTCGTAGTACGACATGTAGCCGGTCTTATCGGCGTCGATGAACGCCAAATCGATCGTGGGCTCTGAGGGTAGGGAGCGCAGCGTTTCGATTGCGGGGGCGAGCCGCAAATCGATCCGGTCAGCGACGCCGGCCATTTCCCAATGCTCTTTGCCGATGCTGGTCCACTCCTCGCTGACATCACAGCACAGCAACCGACCACCGGGTGCCAACCCCCGAGCTATGCAGAGAGCCGAATATCCCGTGAAAGTTCCGACCTCCACCGCGAATTCGACTTGCAGAACCGAGGTGAGCAGGGTCATGAACACGCCCTGATCGGTTCCGATCTGCATGCCGGAGAAACCTTCAGTCTTTTCGGTGGTGGCCGCGATCAGGGCTCTTTGGACTTCATCTGGTTGGGTCGAATGAGCCGCGGCGTAAGCAACGATGTCTTCGGGCATGGAACTGTTTCGTGACACTCAAGTCTCCTGGCTGATCAGAGCTGGGGTCAGCTCGTCGACGGTTGACGCGCCGCAGAGCGCCATGGTACGGCGCATGCCGTCGTCGAAGAACTCCAGCAGCCAATCAACACCGAGTTCGCCTGCGGCGCCGAGGGCATAAAGGTAGGGGCGTCCGGTCATGACCGCGTCTGCGCCCAACGCTCGGGCTTTGACGATGTCTGAGCCGCGCCGCACTCCACCGTCGGCGATGATTTCGATGCTGTCACCCACGGCGTCTCGACACGGTGTCACCAAACTAATGGGTGCGGGAGCGCCGTCGAGTTGGCGGCCACCATGGTTCGATAAACACGCGGCGTCGACACCGCGCTCCACGCAAAGCAAAGCGTCTTCGACGGTTTGTATGCCTTTGACGACGATTTTGCCGTCCCATATTGAACGGAACCAGTCGATGTCGTCCCATGACAGTGACGCGTCGAACTGTTCGCTGAGGTGATCAGCGAGAACGATGGCACTTGACCCGTCGGGACTAGCAGCGCCGCTGGTGCTGGTTGTCACGTTCGCAAACACGATCGGATCGTTGCGCAGGAACTGCCAGGTCCACGACGGACGCAACATCCCGTCAACTATGGTGCCGAGCCCGAGCTTGGGGGGCAGTTCCATCCCTCGCCGCACATCGCGTTCGCGGCGACCCAAACGAGGCGTATCGACGGTCACTACGAGTGCTTCGTAACGTGCAGCGGCACAACGCTCGATCATGTCGCGCATCAACTGACGGTCTTTCCAAACATAAACTTGGAACCACAAACGTCGCTCACCATCGTCACCCCAAGTAACGCTGTCGCTGGCTGCGGCCATTTCCTCAATGGAACGCGTACCCATCGTGGAGAGCGTGTAAGGGATCCCGAGCCGAGCAGCCGCCCGAGTGACCGCAAGTTCGCCTTGGGGATGGGCGATACGGGTGAATCCGCTCGGTGCAAGCACCAACGGCAGTGGTGTTGGCCGACCCAGAAGTGTGCAGGTGGGATCAACTGCGGACACATCGCGCAGAACTCGGGGACGAAATCCAAGCGTTTGGTAGGCCCGCGCGTTTCTGACGAGTGTGAGTTCGTCTTCCGCGCCCCCGTCGATGTAGTCGAAAACCCCAGCAGGTAGCCGTTTCTTGGCTAGTCGACGAAGGTCGTCGACATCGGCAGATGTCGCGAGCCGTCGCCGGTCCGGGTTCAGCTCAAATTTGCGGAACCGCAGTACTGACCGCAGCGAATCAAACATTTGTGCCTACTATTTCACACCGCTGCGCTTCGCCGACCCTACTGTGACCTGAATCCGTGACTGTTCAACCATGAAACTGATTTCGGGATTGCCGTTCTCGCGCAACGACCGCTGGGCCAACGGGATCCCGAGTCCGAAACGCTGCGCAAACCCCAGGTTGGCCATCAACTCGGCAACAAGCTGGTTTCGATAGTCGGTGGCGCCTTGTTTCAAGCTCTCGGGGGAAACCGTTCCGAACAGGCCACCGGGACTCTCAATCTCCACACGGTCAGAAAACCATCTGAGACGGGAGGGAGCGTTCGTGCCCTCGTAGGCCCGGTGCATTATCGCGTTGTATGTGAGCTGGCGCAGCGCTTCAATCGGGTAGTCGGGATACCTCTGCTCCCTCGGACCAGAGATCACGTCGACGCTGGTTTCGATGTTGATCTCCAGCAGTTGGCTGAGACTACTTAGAACGTCTTCCAACTGACCCGAGAGCACGTGTTGGCTCTTGATCGGGTCGGTGATTTCAATGCCGTCGTGCCGGACGAACTGAACGTAGGCGCCGGGCAGCCACTGTTGAGGATCCCGGCCGAACGCCAACAGAGAACCCCAAGTGGGCACGCCATCCCGCAATAGACGCAGCGAGTGCATCTGCTCTTCAAGGGTGCGCTGATTCTGCTCCAGCACGTCGGCAGCTACCGCTCGGGGCAGATATTGGCGTTCTATGTGGTTCAGGTCAAGATCAGAGAGCTTAGAACCGCTTGCGGGCCGCAAGTCGAACGGTGCGTCCAATGCCCGGCGTCGCTCGGCCAGACGCCCCTCGTCGGCCGGGGTTGCTTGGCGCACAGTTGGGCCAACACGCACCCACACTCGACCGTTGTATCGAACAGGAGGATCCAGGGCCGGCTGTACGGTCACTACGGCAACACGGCAACCATCGAGCACTCGTTCTTGTACGTCCACTGAGGGCCGAGGGAGCAGTAGGCCGTCGTCGCGCAGATTTGCGAGGTTTTTCAGCAGGTCGTCGGTGATGTCGATCCCTGCACAAGATCCGTCGTCATTTACACCGACAAAGAACACTCCTGGGGCGTTGTTGCCTGGAAGGTCGTTGGCGAATGCACAAATGTTCTTTCGAACCTTCTCGGCAGTGCTGCTTGACCATGACTCCGTGCGTTCTACGAGGTCAGATTCAAGTCCAGAAATCATCGCGGCCATCTCGGCGTCGGTGTATCCGCTCGATGTCACCCTTGCAGGGTAGCTTGATCGAGCTGTGACATCAGGCAGATTCGTCTCAGTCTGGTATCTCTCAACCGGAACTGTCGGGTTCCTTGTGATCACGGCGAGAAACGGCAAGCTCAACCTGGTTCGCCCCGAGGTCGACCAGGTAGCCGACTTTGCACGCCCGCTGGCCCTGACATGGTTAGGAGGTGTCGAGGCTGTCGACCGGGTCGTGGCTGGTGGAATGGGCGGCGGGGGTCGCTGTTCGGTGTCCGAGTTTGTCTGCTCCTCCCGTTGAACTGTGTCCCCATTTCCGGGTCTGGGTTCATTTTGGGATGTCTGCTGGGTTGTGTCGTGGGCGACTGGATGGTTTGAGTCTGCATGTGTGTCTGCTCGAGTTCGAGCACGTTCTGCCCTACCCGACAAATTGCTCGTGAGCTTCATTTGCGTGCCATGCGGGGGGTCCTTCGACGGGCGGGTTTCCGACTCACTTGGTGAGACGGCTGGCGATTCGTCTGGGGGGCGGGTCGGGAATTCACCTGGCGAGACAGCCGACAGTTCACCTGACGAGCGGGTCTCCGGTTCACTTGGTGAGACAGCCGACAGTTCACCTGACGAGCGGGTCTCCGGTTCACTTGGTGAGACAGCCGACAGTTCACCTGGCGGGTTGGTGGGGGGTTTGAGTTTGCATTTGCCAGTCTTGGGGTCTTTGTACACCTGCCAGCCGTGGTCGTGGATCTTGTGGTGACAGTCGTCGCACACCAACGCCAGGTTGTCGAGGTCGGTGGGTCCGTTCTTTGACCACCACACAATGTGGTGTGCTCGGCACCACAGCGGGTTGGCGCCGCAGCCGATGCAGTGCTGGTCGCGGGCGACCAACGCGATCCGTTGAGCCTCAGAAGCGGTGCGAAGCCGGCGGCCGAGCCACATGTTTTGGGCTTTGGTGTCGAAGATCGACGGCAACAGGTTCGCTTTGAGCGCCAGGCGGTGCAGCTCAACGATCGGTATCGGTGACCCGTCCGCCAACCGGGGATTCTCGAGTTGTTGTTTGAGCACATCGAAATCGGCGATCACCAACAGATCAGTGCCCGCAGACCTGCTGTCACCAACTGATTGACAGATCAGCTCGGCCAACGCGTCAGCCATACGCTGCTGCGGTGTGGCCCGGTTGCTGGGGTCTTCGCGGTGCCACAGCTGGCGTTCTTTGGCGGTCAACGCTGTTGCGATGCGTGCTCCGGTGATCTGGTCGAACTCGCCTGTGAGCACGAACATGCCCGAGTCTGCTGATTCGAAGATGCGGGCTTTGCGTTTGCCGCGTTGACGGTCCAACAAGGCTTGGCCGTCATCGTCAGCGACGTCTTGTTGATGGCGTTTCACAGTCCGGGCGAACTCATCGAACGGCTCGCTGCCCGCGGCTTCGACGAGCAACCCCTCGTCGATCGGGCTCTCACCAGACGCTCGGGCGATCAACCGGGCGTGACCCGCAGGGATCTCACCGGACTCCAACGCGTCGCTGGTCGCAGGCAACTCCGACAGCCGCGCGGCGGTCTCGACGTCGCGTTTGGCCTCACGCTTCGAGGCTTGCAACTCGCCGCGGACCATACGTTGCGCGTCGCCGTTGCTGTGACGGCGGCTCAACTCCGCCAACGCCCGCGCTTTCATCGCAGCCAGCCGAGACTCCGCACGGCCCAACACCTTCAGATGTGACCGCAGCCCGTCGTCAGACAGCTTCGCCTCATCGACCAGCGGTACCCGCAAAGCTCCACCGCTGGCTGTGCTCTGGTCAAGAAGCGTCGATCCCGGAAGGAAACTCATGGATCACAACTTACTGACCCCCTGTGACAGTGACCCCGTGAAACACTGGCACTACACAAAATAAACCCAGATTCTTTATAGTGCAGAGACCGACAGCCACGCAAACCCATGACGCACACAAGCACCGCACCCGCATTGACTCCCTCAAGCACCCACGAGATCAACGGACCTGACAGTCTCTGCCCTGAGGTGCCGTTCGCGGTTAACCCACGGGGTCGTTTGCTACAGTCCCAGCGTGTTGAGTCCGGCGTTGCCGGTGGACACAGCACCCGACCCCCGGATCGAGACGGAGATTCTTGTGAATGCCAGCACGCACCAGCAACTAGCGAACTTCATCTGGAAGATATGCAACCTGCTGCGCGGACCGTACAAACGCAACGAGTACCGGAAAGTGATCTTGCCGTTGACGGTGTTGCGCCGGTTCGACGTGTCACCCCCCGCGGCTACGATGAGGCGCGACATTCTCGCCTGCTGTGAACTGGAGAGTCCGATGACCGATACACACGACACGCTCGACGCTGCTGAGACGTCATGACCGCCGCACCGATGACACCGCTCGATCTCGCCGACCGTCTCGCGCGCCTCGACGACGACCCCGACCCGCAGGTATGACCGCCACATACGGCCCGGTGGGCGACATCCGATTCGACGAGACCGGCGAGATACGCTGCTACTGGTGCGGCGCGAGATCGTTCACTGAGAAGCGCACGGGGCGCGCGAAGGTTGCTGGCGCTGTCGCGGCGGTAACGGTCGTGGGTGCCGTGGTCGGCGCTGCGGGTGTGCTGGCGACGAAAAAGAAGATGCGCTGCCATCGGTGCGGCACGTACAACAGGACGGGATCGGGTAAACCGTGGACGGGACCCGAAGCGGGCCGCAATCTGCCCTCGAACCCCGGGCGGTTCACTGCACACACCCTCCGCGCAGAGTACGAGGCGGCACGCTTGTACCGCGCAGAGTACGAGGCTGAGCGTCGAGAGGCGGGTGACGACGACGGCCCGACACGGCTCGATCAGTAGTTAGCCGACGTGGGGGTCGGTGCTTGCCGCCTACTACCGTGAGCGCCACGGCGGCACCCTCGACGGAGACGAACCGCAGGCATGACCGAGCCCACCGAGCCAGACGAGCCGGACCGGTTCGCTGTTGATCCCGCGTCGATAGCTGCCCGGCGTGCGGTGCTGGAGGCGACGAAGTGGGAGCGCTGGCTGCGGCAGGGTGCGATAGCGGTGCTCGTCGTCGGAGCGCTGTACGGATGCGGTGCGCTCGTCGCCATGTTCGAGGGCGAGCAGACGAGCCGCAGTACGAATACGAGCGCCAGACGCCGCGCACTACGCGGGCGCCGCATCGCTGCACGCTGCTGGTGGAGGGCTACACCAACGACGAGCTCGAGGCGCTGGCCGCGGCGCGTAATGCTGGTGTCGAGATAGACGACTACCTAACCGAGATCGCCAAGTGCGCGAACGCGGGATTCCGGTGAGCCTCGATCACACGCCCGAGGGGCCGCGTCTGTGTCGGCGGTGCGATGCGCCGCGCAGCGTGGTCGGCTCTGAGCCGATCTGTGACCGGTACCCGAACTGTGGGAGCACCGTGAGGCGCGGGTGCGTCCACCCGCTGCCGATCTCGGCGAGCGCCTACACACCACCCGAGGCGCTGTCGCCGGAGCCGAAGCGTCGCCGCCGCTGGTGGTTCATCGTCTGGTGGTGAGCTGATCTCTGCCACCAGATCGCCGACTTAGGGCCTGGGGACCCCTGCTGAGCCCGGGGCGAAACCGGTCGCAACGATGCATGTGCGCACTACAAAAGCGAAACTCGTGCCCGGGTTTCGTGTGTCTGGTGTCTGGTGCCACGCTGAGGCGATCTGGAGGCGCTGAGAGCATCCGGGAGCGACCCGGAGGGCCTGCACGGCCCGGATCGCCACCCGCGGCCCGTGGTGGCCATGTGTGGCGCTAGTCGCTGCGGCCATGTCGGAGGCGTGCCACGGCCCCGCGGCCTGTCAGAGACCCCGCCGCGTACCGTGCCAGCATCTCTGGGCTCTTCCATCGGCCTGCCTCTTGCATCTCGACGACGCCCGCGCCGCGCTCGGCTAGTGCCTGCGCTGCGCCGACCCTGAGGCTGTGCCCGCTGATCTTGTCGCCGTCGATGCCTGCGGCGGCGGCGCGGGAGGCGATGATCGTCGAGACGCTGCGGACACCTAGCCGGGTGTTGGCGACGTGGCCGCCTCGGCGCACGGAGCGAAATAGCGGCCCTGCGGTGTGGCCTGCGGCGTTGAGCCAGGCGGCGACGCGGCGCATGGTCGCCGGGCCGAGATAGAGCACGGTGCCGGTGCTGTCCTGGTCGGTCTTGGAGCGCTGGATCATGACGCGGCCTGATCCGTCGCCCTGCTCGTCGATGTCGGTCACGTCGAGCGCTACCGCCTCGGCTGATCGCAGCATCGCATCGCTCATAACGGCGATTCTCGGTTGCTGTTGACACCGATTCTGGAGGATCTCTCGCGTTCAGCCCGCGGACCCTCACCCCACCGACTCCACCCACAAACGCGAAGAGCCGAGAAACCGCTGCTTGTCCGTCGAATTCAGTCTCGCGAAATCGCGACGAAACGAGTCGGTCTCATCATGGGTGGGCACTGTGGCGGCTTAAATCCGCTGTTTCAAGGAGGTCAAAAACTCTTCGGAACTTGAGTGGCGGGTATACCGCTCCGAGGCGAGATCGCCTTCGGGATCGGCAAGATCGTCTTCTTCCGCCGAAGCGGGCGCTAACCGCTCTCGAGTTTCATCCGATAATGGCTTCCGTCGCATAGATGAGCGCAGGGGCATAGCCAACCTCCGGTTACACCCTACCCCAGTTGAGCGCTGAGCGTCCGGGAGACTTGCAGCACTCCTCAACTTTGGATCATTGGTCGCTGCGATCGATGGCGCGGTCGTCGGTGCCGAGGTAACTGGCTATCACAGCGGGGTCGTTGCGCACGGTCTCGGGTTCCCCGGTGGCGATCACCGCACCGGACTCGAGGCAGTACACCCGGTCGCTGATGCTCATGATGAGGGGCATGTCATGCTCGATGATCAGCATCGCCGCGCCGAGTTCTTTGCGGATCTCAACGATCAGGGGACCGAACGCCTCGGTTTCTCGCTGTGCGATCCCCGCGGTTGGTTCGTCGAGGCACAACAGTTCGGCGTCGACGGCCAACAACCCGGCGATCTCGACGATGCGCCGGGTTCCGGTGGAGAGGTCGGATATGAAGTTGTCGGCGTAGCGGCCGAGGCCGAGGAAGTCGATCAGGTCGTCTGCGTCGCTTCGCTTGCGTCGTTCCGCAGGCCCGTTCAAGAACAGGGCGCTCTTGATGAACGACGACCGTTCCCGCGCTTCGAGCGCTACCTGGACCGATTCGCGCACCGTCAGCTCGGGGAAGAGCGTGGCCGCTTGGAAGGTCCGGCCCAGACCTTCGCGTGAGCGTCTCGGCGGGGACAGGTCCGAGACGTCGAGGCCGATCAGCTCGACGGTGCCGACCGATGGCACGTATCCGCCGACGGCGTTCATGAATGTGGATTTGCCGGCGCCGTTGGTGCCGATCAGGCCAACGATTTCATCGCGGCGCACCTCAATGTCCACATGGTCGACTGCAATGTTGCCCCCGAAATTCACGGTGGTGTCATGGGTGCGCAAAACCAGTTCGCTGTCGTCAGAGTCGCTCGGCTCCGTCTCGTTGACCCGCGCTGCTGAAGCCAAACGCCTTTCGCTGGGCAGCCAGTTGCGAATAAGAAATGGCCAGATGAACGGGATGCCTGGTACTTCGAACAGCAACAACAACGTGTAGAGCGTTTTTTGGCGTGCGGAACCAACGATTTTTGTTGGGGCGGGGGCTAACAGATAAAGCAGATGCGCTGACCAGAAACCTGATGCAGCGATCGCCAGAAGCACGATTCCCCAGCCGAAGGAATCACCGCTGAATAGTTGCGGTAGTGCCAGCACCGCGATGACGGCGGACGCTGACGCTTTGACGATGGCGACTCCGTAGCCGAGGAAACGAGCAAGATCAGATGGGGTTGCGGCGAGCTGGCGGGGGTCGCGGCGTATTCGGTCTTGTAGTGCCACCGGTGGCCGGGTGGTGGACTCGCCAGAAGTCTGGTTGGCGCGTCGGCGTTCGACGACACCGATCAACGTGTTGCGGGTTGTGTAGGCAATTTGCACGAACCCGCCCGGGAAGTACATGAGCACGAACAAGAATCCGATGCTGGATGTGACAAGTCCGATTACGGGCTGGTCGGGAAAGAATTTCGGGAGGCCTTCGATCCACAATGCGCCGAGTAGCGGCCCGGTGATTGATCCGAGCCCGCCGATGACGACCATGTTTACGACCTTCAGCGAATCGCCGATCTGGAACAGTGCTTCGTTGAAACGGATTTGGCGGACGAGGTTGCCCAGCAGCGCTCCGCCGAGCCCGGCGACACCGCCGGCTACCGCGAACGCCATGAGCTTCATTCGTACTGGTGAGACGGTGTACGCGGAGGCGGTGTCGGCGTTGTCGCGCACCGCAATAACTGACCGTCCGAACCCGGACCGTCGCAGACGTCCGAGCACGGTCACGACCAAAACCAAACAGACGAGCGTGAAATAGAAGTAGCTTCGTTGGTCTTTGAGGAACCATCCGAAGAAATAGCCACGATCGAACAGGACGCTGCGTTCGCCGTTGCTTAGGAACGGTCGGCCGTACAGGTACTGTTGGGCGGCTATCGCGAACGCGAAAGTTGACACCGCGAGCATGAGTCCGCGGACCCGCAGGGCCCCGACCCCGGTAATGGCTGCGATCGCGGCTGTAAAAAACACCGCGGCGATGATCGCCGGGATAGTTGGTATTCCTGGCCATTCGAAGTCGATGAGGCGGGTGTCGCCGTAGCCGATGTCGAGTTCGATACCGCGGTTGAAAGCCGCAGCGCTCAACGCGCCGATCCCGGCGTACGCCATCTGCGCCAACGAGAGCTGCCCTGACCAGCCGGTTATAACTGTCAGCGAAGCGACACATATGGCGACTGCGACGATTGATGAGTACAGCAGGAACTGCGATTGTTTGATTTTTTCGGGGGCTTCCCAGAACGTCTGGTTGTCGTTGATCCAACCGAAGATTTCGATGTGTCGCCAAGCAATCATGATCACGATCAACAAGCCGATCCCCATGGCGATGCGATGCATGTTGCGGATCCACCAGATGTCTCGCGCCCACAGCGGCAACGGCCGCACTTTAGGCGCGAAAGCCAACACGGCTTCGTCGTCGTTGCGGCTCTGCCAATACAGCGCGACGACTACCGCGACGAACACCAACAACGTGCCGAGTCCTGGGTCTCGGGTGAAGTTGAAGTTGAACATGTTTTGCGCGATGCCGATGGCGACCCCGCCGATCATGGCCCGCGGGAACGAACGCATCCCTGCGATAACAGCGGCGGCGAGCGCGTTGGTGAGGGTGTACGGACCCAAGTTTTCGATACCGGTCGCCGCTGATCCGCCGCTCAACAAGATCATTGAAAGGGTCGCCAGGAATCCGCCGATCGTCCAAACGACGGTGGAAACGACATGCGGGTTGACCCCGGATAAGCGGCTCAAATCGACATTGTCAGCTGAAGCTGTGATCGCTTTGCCGAACACCGTTTTTGACACCAACAAACCGAGCACGAGCGCAACGAGAGGCACGACTATCAGCACTTGAACGTTTGCTCCGATGACCCGCAAACCGGTGTCGTCGGCGACTCCAGGAATCCAGGTTGTGAGCGATGTGAGCCAGGAAACGGAATCTTCCCAGATTCTGCCGATCGCGACGGGATAGGAGGTTTGTACTCCTTCGATGTCGGGGTAAGCCAACACGACGATGGCACGCATCAGTTCGGCGATCCCGACAGTGGCGATCAACAACACGACCCGCGGGCGGTGAAAGAGCCGTTTGACGATGACAAGTTCGACAACCGCGCCGATCAAAGCACCAATGACCAGACAGGAGATGAGCGCTATCCAAAATGGGAAACCCCAGTTGATGATCATCAACGCGAACAAGGCTGCGCCGGGTAAGCCCATGTTGCCGACCGCGAAGTTGATGACTCGGGTGCTGCGATAAATCAACACGATCCCCATCGCCAACAGGCCGAATATGAGTCCGTTGATTACTCCCCAAAAGATCACCTGATTGGTGATCCAAACCCCGAGGACAGCGGTGGGCATCAGCCGCCTTCTTTTCCGAGGAACACAGCTCGGGCCAAATCGTCACGAGCCGCCAGTTCCTGCGCGGAGCCTTCGAACCTGACTTGCCCTTTCTCCAAGAAAATGGCGCGGTCTGAAACAGCGAGGGCCACGTTGAGCGACTGTTCAACGATGATCATTGTTTGACCGGCGGCGCGCAATATGTCTATGTGTTCAAGCAGTTCCTGGACGACGGTCGGCGCGAGTCCCAAAGAGAGTTCATCGATGATGAGCAGGTCGGGTTCGTGCAGCATGACCCGTGCCAGAGCCAGCATTTGTTGCTGTCCGCCTGACAGGTCTCCGGCACGGTCCGACAACCGTCCCGCTAGCGCAGGGAACATTTCGAGTACTCGATCGATACGCCGCTGTACATCGGCCGGATCCGAGCGGTAGTTGTAAGCCCCGATCGTCAGGTTGTCGCCGATCGTCATGGATGGCCATATTCCCTCGCCGCCGGGCAGCATTTGGATACCGAGCTTCCCTCTGGTTTCGGGACTCGCGAATGTCGCAGTGCGGCCCTTGTAGCGCACCACTCCTCGCTCCGGTGTTTCAAGGCCTGCGACCACTTTTAGGATCGTCGACTTGCCAGCCCCGTTTGTGCCGAGCAGCGCCAGCGTTTCACCTTCTGCGACGTCGAACGACACATCGAACAGGACTTGTACTTGTCCGTAGCTGAAGTCGATGTGGCTGACTTGCATCACCGGAACGTCGGTACCAGCGTCAATCAAATCGTGATAGCTCTGTTCCTCGCGGAGTTCTTCAACTACCAGTGACAGGTCGTGCCGTACCCGGTGCGAGCCTCTCATGATGTAGTAACCGCCGAGCGGCATGAACACGATCGTCAAAAAGGTGATAGCGGCGCGTTCCCCGACCGTGTCCTGCAGGAAAGCGCTGACGAGCCCGCCGGCGACACCGCCGCCGGCGAACATGAAGAAGGTGATGATTGCGGTGCCCATGCCGCGTAGGCGGTAGGGGACCACGCTCTGGATCGACGGCTGGACCATCGAGAATGCGGCACCGAGGAAGGTGCCGTTGAGTGTGGCGAACACCACGAACATCCACACATTGGGCATCGAATATTGCAGCGGTACCAAGATCGCGGCGGGTATGAGCAGCAACCCCATGATCCGCAGCGCCTTGTCGGGGCTTTCCCTGAACGTTTGGTCGAACCGTTTACCGATCCAGGGGAGGAACGCCACGATCAACACACCTGTTGGTGCGGTTGCGAACCCCCGCCCTAAAGCGTCCAGACCGAATTCTTCCTCAAGGAAGAAGCTCTGGATGGAAGCGCCGGGAAACAGGGCGAAACCGATCGCGACCATGGCCATGGTCATGTAGCGGATCGTGTCGATTCGCCAGATACGAGCGAACGCAGCGCCGACCGATATGGGAATCTCGGCGAGGTCCTTGCCGAACGAATGCCCGAGTACGTCCTTTTTCTCCCACTGACCTCGTTCCGGTTCAGGCAGGGCAAAAGCCAGCATCGCTAGTACGGCGACTGGTATTCCAAGGCTCAAATACGCCCAGCGCCAACCTTCGTCACCCCCGACCGCGACCGCGATGCCGCCAACCAGGATCGGACTCGCCGCGTTGAACACTCGGCCAACGGCCGCGTTGGTCGCGAAGATGCGGCCCCTGACGGCGATCGGGTAGGTGTCGGCTAACAGGGTGGCGTGAACGGTGATCGTGTTGGCCTTGGAGATGCCGGTAAAGAACCGGGTCCAAAACAGCATGAAAGCGTTGACAGCGAGGCCGCTGAGAGCGGCGAAACCGGCGAAGGCCATGCTGGCAACGCCGACGATCGGGCCTCGTCGTACCCTGTCGGCGAGCCAACCCATGGGTCCCGCCCCGAGCACGAAGAAAGCTACTGAAGCAACTGAAATGAAGGTGATCGTGCCGTCGGACACGTTGAGCGACTCGGCGATATCGGGGCCGAGAATGTTGATTGCGGCGCCTTCGAGTTCGTCCATTGAGTTGAGGGCGAGGAGCACGCCGAAGGTGTAGACGCCGCCTTTTTGGAGGCCATCACGAAATTCCATTTCGTCGGTGCCCACGCCAGGCAGAAGGTCGTCGGCAAACAGCACGGCTTCGGACCGTTCAGCCTGGGTCTGCTGACGCGCAGCTTCTTCGTCGAGCATGGTTGCGGTCAGCGAGGCTGCGCTGCGGGGTGCTTCGTTCTCGTCAGCCACTTAGGTAATCCCTCGACGCATAGCCGCTCAACGCGTGGCCCCTTAACGCGTGGCCCCTCAACGACGTGCAATCCATAGCGGCGCTACTCTAGCCCAGCATCATTTTCGGTATCTAGTTCGGTAGCGTGACCGGCGACTACAGAGGACCAGCTGAGGGCGTAGTGATGGCATTTTCGACAACGACTGACGAAGTGATGAACGGGATTGATCTGAGCGGAAGGGTTGCGGTGGTGAGCGGCGCAACGACAGGGCTTGGTCTTGAGACCGCAAGAGCTCTTGCCGCAGGTGGAGCTGAAGTGGTTCTTTGTGGACGAACCGCGAAGAAGTGCGAGGCGGCGGTTGAGTCGATCTCAGAGACTGTGAGCGCGGCGAAGCTGTCCTCTGCAGTGTTCGACCTCGCCGACCTGCCGACGGTGCGGGCGGGAGCTGCCAGCATTCTGGAACAGCACCCGGTGATCCATCTGTTGGTCAACAACGCAGGTGTGATGTTCACGCCTGAGGGGCGCACCGCGCAGGGATTCGAGACACAATTCGGGACAAACCATCTCGGGCATTTTGTGTTGACCAATCACCTGTTGGGTGCCCTGCGTGCCGGCGCCCCGGCACGAATCGTCAACCTGTCGAGCGCGGGCCATCACAGCGGGCAGATTCGTTGGGATGACCTGCACTTTGAGGCCGAGCCTTACGACAAGTTCGAGGCCTACGGCCAGTCAAAAACTGCCAACATTCTTTTTTCGGTTGAACTCGACCGTCGATTGGCCGGCTCAGGAGTGCGGGCCAATGCTGTGCACCCGGGAATGATCATTACCGACCTGGCCCGTCACATGGATTCTGACGACTTGGCCGAGTTGCAGCGCCGGGCCGCGGCGCGTGCTGCTTCGGGATCAGGGCCGGGCCTTCCGGAGTTCAAGTCCGTTCAGCAGGGCGCCGCCACCAGCGTGTGGGCAGCCGTTTCGACGGATATGACCGAGGTGGGTGGCAGCTACTGCGAGGACGCGGCGATCTCGGCAGCCGCCGATTACGCCACCGATGCCGATTACGCCGCTCGTCTCTGGTCGGTGTCTGAGCAACTGGTCGGCGAGCCGTTCTCGTTTGACTAAAGGGAGATCTCGGGGAGTTCGAAGACGGTCAGGTCAGTGCCCGAACCCGTGGGATTGGTTCGGGCATAGGACTTGTAACGGCGGCGGGCGAACCACCAACGGCCATCGTTGTCACGCTGGAAGTGGTCGTGGTAGACGCCGAAGGTGTCGCAGCGTTGGCCTGATTCCACACTCTGACGGGCCTCCTGTATGTACATCCGCGCCGTGGCTCGCCCGGCCTCGGCGTCGATCTCCATCACTGTGTTGAGGATCACAAACTCGAAGAAGTCGAACTGTTCGATTTGAGCGGCGATGAAATCACCGATCGCGGTCGGCCCATCGAAGTTGATCGCCCGATCAACAAGATCGACGGTGATCACACAATCGGGCCGCATTATCTCGGTTAATTCGGGCCAGGCCCGTCGGGTCACTATGTCGGCATAACGGTTCTGGAGGCGCCGCAGGGCGACATAAGCGACGGTCTCATCAAGTTCAGTTCTATCTGCAGTCGGCATCAGACGTACGGTAGACGCAATATGCGCATCGGTATCAACTTCTCCAACACGTCGCTGCGTTGAAGCAATTCGCGGCAACCGAAAGGAACTCGCAATGAGCGAACCGCAGTCCGAAGGTGGGACCACGAACCCCCAGAGCCCGCACAACGTGCCGCCAATCGATGACTGGAACCGACTCCTCGACGGCAAGGTGGCGGTGGTCACCGGTGGAGGTGACGGGATCGGCGGGGCTGTCAGTCGCCTGTTCGCCCAGCACGGAGCCATCGTTGAGATAGCTGAAATTGACCCTGAACGGGCCGAGACCGCGGTGGCGGACATCGTGTCGAGCGGGGGATCAGCGCAGGCGCATCTGGTCGACGTGCGGCGCTCCGAAGATGTCGAGCGCCTTCAGACTGCGGTGCTGTCGGCTCACGGCGCTCCGGACGTGGTGGTCAACAACGTTGGCGATTACCGGCCGATCGTGCGTTTTCATGACTCGGGGCTTGAGTCTTGGACTGAGATGTATGAGATCAATTTCCTGCATGCGGTGATGGTTACTCGTGCTTTCTTGAACCCGATGATCGACAAAGGGGGAGGGTCGATTGTCAACGTTCATTCTGTTGAAGGACAACGCGGGTATCCCGGCGAACCCGTTTATGGGGCGATGAAGGCGGCGTTGGCCCACTTCACAACATGTCTGGCCGCGGGATACGGCCGCAAAGGAATCCGGGTCAACGGGATCGGCCCGGACCTGACTCAAACTCCGCAGGTCGACTATTTGACGGGCTATGAGTCATCGCAGCACCTTTGGGAATCCTGGGCACCGGTAGGTCGCTTGGGTTGGCCTGAGGATCAGGCCCGGGTTGCGCTCTTCTTGGCGAGCGATCTCTCGTCGTTTGTGACCGGCCACAACATTCCCGTTGATGGGGGAACCAAGACCGGTGGCGGTTGGTTCTTCTCGCCGACTGCGCGCCGTTTCGTCAATCGCCCGAAAACCCTGTAACGGTTTCCGTGTCGGGTCAGGCCTCAGATGGGCATGCCGTGGTGGGGTGGCACGTCCTTGTTGCCGATTGCGGCTGCTCGGCGTTGCAGCAGATCGACGGTGTCGCGCAGGTCGATGGTGATGATGAAACGGCGTGCAGCGGTCTCGGCCACCACGAAATCTCCTAGCGCGTCGAGGTCGGCTTCGGTCACGTCTCGCCCTGCGGCGTCGAGCATGCTTTTCATTTCGTCGAAGGTCATGCTCTTTCGACCGGTGGCATCACCGACCCGTGCGAGGTGCGCGGGACGATTGCGGCTCGCGGTGAACAGGCCGGTGCGCAACAATCCACCTGAGGGGTAGAAAACCGAAGCCCGGAGCTGTGTGTTCTCGCTGACGAGGTTGTGGTGCAGCGCTTCGGTGAAGCAACTGACGGCCGCTTTGGAGGAGGCGTAGACCGAGGCGGCTGGCACGGGCGCGAACCCGCCGTCGCCAGAGGAGGTGTTGATGATTTGGCCGGCTTCGCCCGATTCGAGCATTCGGGGAACGAATTCGCTTACGCAGATGGCAACGCCGAAAACGTTGACGCTGAAGCACCAGCGCCAGTCGTTCGGTTCCTGTTGCCAGGGTTTGCCGCCTCCGCCGGAAGTCACGCCGGCGTTGTTGTACAACAAGTTGCATTTGCCGTGGGTGTCATACACGTAGTCGGCGAGTTCGCCGACCGATGCTTCGTCGCTCACATCGGTGCGAATCCCGGTCACGGAGCCCAGACCCGACAGTTCTTCGACGGCAGCGTCGATAGCGCTCTGTTCGATGTCGGCTATCACCACTGTGGCGCCGCGGCGCAAGAGTGCCCCCACGATGCCTTTACCGATCCCGCCTGCTCCGCCGGTTACGACTGCCACGCACTCCGAAATCTCGATTTGGGCAGTGTCGATGTCGGCGTTGCTGCCGTTGGATCCGGTCATGCGACCTCCTGGACCTGGTTGAGTGGGTTCATGCCGGGGCAGCCCTTGGCACGTTCGGGGATCTCTGAGTAGTCGATCGGGGTAGCCACGAATTCCTTGGTGGGGCAGTACTGCTCAGCGAGGGGTGCGAGCGCATCGAGATCGAACTTGTAGACCTTGGCTGCGTTGTCGGTGAGGATCGTGGTTGTCTCTTCGGGTGTCATCTGGGCGAAGGTGAGCCGCAGGTGCTCACGAGTGTGCGGGTAGGACCCCTCGATGTGGGGATAGTCCGAGCCCCACATGATCCGGTCAACGCCTATCGAGCGGGCTATATGGGCTTCTGCGGGGCGCAGGAAGGATGCGCCGATATAGCACTGCCGGTTGAAGTACTCCGAGGGTGTCAGCGACATGTTGGCCACGGCCTGCCCGCCGAAGATCGACTCGGAGCCGTAGCGCGAGTACTTCATGCGGTGGTAGAAGCTCTCGAGTTTCTCCAACGTGTCGGGCACCCAGGAAGTGCCGGTTTCGGTGATGACGTAGTTCAGTTCGGGGTAGCGCTCGAACACCCCCGAGAACATGAGGTGCCACAGCGCTCGTTGGGTCCACCACTGCACTTCGAGCATGAACATCGCCAGCGAGGCGGGGAAATGGTTGCCGAAGTTGGGGGTGGCACCGCCGGCATGGTGATTGAGCGGCAAGCCGGCCGCTGCGGCGGCAGCCCAGATCGGCTCGTAGGTAGCTGAGTAGAGGGGCTCGAAGGGCGAATCCGGTGGTGCTCCCGGCACCAGAATCCCGCCTCGGAGTCCCTGTTCAGCGGCCCATTCGATTTCTTTGACTGAGCCTTCGACGTCGCCAAGAAAGATCTGGATGATCCCGGCTCGACGTTCGGGTGCTTCGCTGACAAAGTCGGCGAGCCAGCGGTTGTGTGCCCGCAACCCAGCCCAACGGTGCTCGAAGTTGTCGGAATAGGGCGGGGCTTCAAACGAGGTAGCCGCGGGAGGAGCGAACGGCGGTTGGGTATTGGGGAACAGGACCGCGGCGATAACGCCGTCTGCTTGCTGTTCCTCCAGGCGTCTGGCGGATGACGAGTTGCGATACGAGAACACTTCGGGATCGCCGTCCACGCCGACCTCGAGCGGCGTCCGTTCCATGTCTTTGAAGAGCTCTTTGCGCGCCTCGTTGTCCTGCTGCATGAATTTGGCCCAGTCGTCGAACTCGTCGAGGTATTCGGCGTCGAGGTATTTGCGGTAGCTCCACAGGCCAGCCCCGCAGTGGGTGTCCGCGCTGATGACTATGTGGTGTTCGTGGTGGTGTTCGTTGCTCACCGTTTCAGTTTGGCGCGTGTTCGTCAGTCTTGCGAAACGAGGCCGGCTTTGTGGCGCAACCCGTAGCGGTCGTTGCGGTCGAGGCAGTCGTTGAGGGCGCGGATCTTGGTACTGGCGGTGGTTGGAAACAAGAACGGCATGAGCCCGTGTGTGAAAGCAGCGAGTGCCGCCACCACTAGTTGCCGGCCGACACCGAAGGCGATGCCGAAGTGCTGGCCGTACGTCTCGCCGTTGGCGTGTGGATGCGCGGTGAACGGATTTTGAGCCATGTGCATGACATTACGGCAACGGTTGTCGAAAATCCTCCTGATCCAAGGAGTTGCATCCGCGTTTTTTTGTCGGACAGCCCAGCGGCTACCCTCGCATGAGTCGGAGCGGCGCATGGTGCTCCGAGGGAAGGAAGGCGTGCCCGAGAGCGTGTCAGGTACCGTTGGTTATATCGGTTTGGGAGACATGGGCGGTGCGATGTCAGAGACCATCGTGGAGTCCTTTGACCTGGTTGTCTTTGATCTCAGCGAGGGGGCGATCGCCAAGCTGGTTGACAAGGGAGCTCGGCCGGCAGAGTCCGGTGCTGCGCTGGCGGCTCAGTGCGACCACATCAGTATCTGTGTGCCCGACGACGCGGCTGTGATGGACGTGGTCTCAGGCGCCGATGGCATTCTGGGTTCGTGCCGACCGGGAACTTCGATTGCGGTGCATTCGACCGTTCACCCCGACACGATTCGGGATCTTTGTGTATTGGCTGCGGAGCGTGACGTGGTCTTGTTTGATGCGGGGGTTGGCGGAGGGGTGGTGGCAGCTCGCGAGGGCGACCTGGTGATCATGGCCGGTGTTCCCGAATCGGGGATCGGTGAGTTGGCTCGGGCGGTGATTGACAAGTGTGCCGGGGCTGTGTTTGAAGGTGGCCCGATCGGCGCGGGAATGGCGATGAAGGTCGCTTTCAATGTGATGACTTATCTGCAGCAGGCTGCGTTGAGCGCTGCTCACCAGATTGTTGTGGGTGAGGGCAGCGATCCTGACATGTTGCTTGAAGCGTGGCGTCACGTCGGCCAGCTTGGAACCTTGACCGAACGTTTCTACCCGATGGTCTCGATGCCGACGGAGGCCAAGAGTGGGCCGCTTGGCGCTTATCTTGCGACGACCATCGGGATCGCCGAAAAAGACCTAGACCTCGCCGTCAACCTGGGCCTTGAAAGCGGCCGCAGAATGCCGGTTGTGGAGGCTGTGCGCGACGAGATGCGTCTCGTGTACGGCATGCCGAAGAGTTGAACCGAAGAGAACTGGAACATACCGGAGAGGAACGAAATGAGCGACGAGATCAGTGACATCGACGACGAGAGATGGAAGAGAGGGGCCGAGAAGATAACTGACGTCTATCAGGGTATGGTGCCGGCGGTCCGGCCTGGTTTGATGGAGTTCTCCGACATCATGATCCGAGACCTCTTCGGGGGAATCTGGACCCGAGAACAGCTGGATATTGGGCAGCGGCGGTTGATCGTGATGGGCGTTATCGCCGCTATCGGCGGTCCCAATACTTGGAAGCTGCAATGCAAGTCTGCGTTGAAACGGGGCGAGTTGACCGAGGAGCAGGTACGGGAGGTGTTGATTCAGGCCACCCCCTATGTCGGTTATCCGAGGGCCGCGGAGTTGGTGGGCACAACTGAGGAAGCGATCAGCGAGTGTCGTCGAGAAGCGACCGATGCAGAGGCCGCCCCCGACGCGGGTGACGAGACGAACTGATGGCGGCGATCACCGCGCCCGGCGACTGGTCCTTCGGTGTCCAGTTGCCTATTCAAACCTTGACGCGCACGTTGGTCGATCCGTGGGAAGACGAGGCGACCGTAGACGATCTTGTCGCGATCGCTCAGCGGTGTGACGACCGTGGTTATGACTTCGTCGGGGTTTGCGATCATGTGGCGATTCCCGACAACGAATATGCCGCTCGGATGACCACAACCTGGTACGACACGGTTGCGACCCTGTCTTTTTTGGCTGCTCATACCCGCAATGTGCGGTTGCTGTCGGTTGTGTGGATTGCCGCCTACCGGCACCCTCTGCAGACCGCCAAGTCATTCGGCACGCTCGATCACCTCTCGGGGGGCCGCGCCATTCTTGGTGTGGGTGCTGGCCATGTTGAAGCCGAGTTCGAAGCGTTGGGAGTCGACTTTTCGACGAGGGGAAAGCGGCTCGATGAGACTCTCGATGCGGTGCGTGGAGCATTTGCTGACACCTATGTGAGTCACCACGGCGAGATGTATTCG
Source organism: Candidatus Aldehydirespiratoraceae bacterium (assembly GCA_965198315.1). Classification (GTDB taxonomy): domain Bacteria; phylum Actinomycetota; class Acidimicrobiia; order Acidimicrobiales; family Aldehydirespiratoraceae; genus VXYK01. The sequence continues at coordinate 1,512,174 of OZ240616.1, forward strand.
TATTCCGACGTTGGTGTGGCACCCCAGCCAAGCGGCGAGTTGCCGATCTGGATTGGTGGTATGGGTAAGGCGGCTTGGCGACGCACCGGCCGCAGCGGCGATGGCTACATCCCGATGGGCAACGCCAAAGAGCAGTACCCCGAGATTCTGGAGACGATCGCGACCGCTGCGGATTCGGCGGGACGTTTGGGGGCGGGTTGCGACGTTGGCTACATGCCGCCCTGGACTTATTTGCTCGGCGATGTTCCTGAAGGGGTGATGGCGCTGTCGGGGGGCACCGAAGCACTCGCGCAAGACATCCGCGCGGCGCGCCGAGTGGGGGCCAACACTTTCCATCTCAAGTTCCGGGCTCGTGACTTGCCGGAGTATCTCGAACAGATTGATGCCTTCGTCGAGCAGGTTGTGCCCATGGTCAACGAGGCTTGAAACCCGTCGACGGGACGCTCAGTCCAAGAAGTTGGGGGCGCGGCCCTCGGCGCGGGCTTTGGTTGCTTCCTCGAAGTTCTTGGTGGTGAGGCGCACATACAGCTGGGTGTGGCTTTCCATTTCGATCGCGGCTTGGAGGCTGTTGGTTTCCAACCCGGCCCACATGAGTCGTTTGGTGAGGGCCACGCCTTGGGTTGACCAACCGTTGATCACCTCGGCGAGGTCGAGTGCTTCTTCAATCAGGCGGTCGTCGGGCACGGTGGTCGAAACGAGACCGATCTCGGCGGCTTCGGTGGCGCTGAGGTCACGCCCGGAAAGCATCAACTCGAAGGCCCGAGTAGCGCCGATAGCCCGGGGAAGCAGGAACGAGAGTCCGAGTTCGTTGGCTGTCAGGCCGTTGTTGATGCCTGCTGCACGGAAATAGGCCGATTCGCCGGCGATCCGTATGTCAGCTCCGAGCGTGAGGCACATGCCTCCACCGATAGCGGCCCCGTTGATGGCTGCGATCACCGGTTTGTTCATCTTGCGCATGCGGGGCACGAGGTCCGACAGTGTGCTCATCGCCTTGGTGGCGATCCGGCTCAGGGTCATGCCTTCGATGTTGGGCGGTGGCATGGTGTCTCGGGTGTCGGCCCCTGAGCAGAATCCGGCGCCGGTCCCGGTGAGGATCACACAGGTCGTGTCGTTGTCTTCGTCGACTTGTTCGAATGCTTCGGCGAGCGGGACCATCAACTCGAAGGCCATCGAGTTCATCCGCTCGGGACGGTTCATGCGAATAATGGTTGTGTGGGGTCTGGGTGATTCGATCTCGATCAGTTCGCTGTTCTCGCTCATGGGCCAAGCTTGCCCGACAATGAGGCACCGCACTGAATCGTTGCGCGTCTACGATGCCGCCATGGGTGATGACTTTCAGCCGACCGCGGACGAACTGCTCGCCAACAACGCCGACTATGCCAGAGAATTCGACTTCCGGGGTCTGCCCGTCTCACCTTCACGCCGCGCCGCGATCGTGGCTTGCATGGATTCCCGCATGCCGATCTTCGGAATCCTGGGCCTTGCCCGCGGCGAGGCCCACATCATCCGCAACGCCGGCGGGGTGGTCACTGACGATGTGATCCGTTCGCTGTGTCTGTCGCAGCGGGCGTTGGGGACTCGGGAGATCATCTTGATCCACCACACGGACTGCGGTTTGCAGAAGGTGACCGAGGACGGTTTCAAGACTGAACTGGAAGACGAGTTGGGGGTGCGTCCGCATTGGGCGGTCGAAGCCTTCGATGACCCCCATGCCGACGTGCGCCAGTCGATTCAGCGGCTTGTGCTGTCGCCCTACATCCTCGAGAAGAGCTATATCCGCGGCTTCGTCTACGACGTCACCACCGGTCTGCTCGACGAGGTGAGGGTCTAGCCCCCGGCGGGCCTTGTCTTGCCCTTCTCTATCTGGAACTCAATCTCTTTCTTGAATTCTTCTTGGGTCTGGGGTTCTCTCGGCTTCACCGGGCGACGCGGTTCACTAAAGGTGAACAGGTTCTTCAGGAACCTCATGAACGACATGCCTCGACACTAGTTGAGCGCGGCAGGCATTACCAGATGGTCAGTTCGTGGGCTGGCAGAGCATTGGACTCAGTGCCTAGAAGCCCCTCATTCCTCTGCGCCGTTCTTTCTCTGTCTCGATCTCCTCGGCGTATTCTTCGCTGGACTTGGGCGCCGTGCGCGCCGGACGTTTGCGTGGACTCGATGAGCTGAGAAGGTTGGTGAGGAATCGTTTCAATCCCGTGCGCGACCCTACAACAACGCAGCATGTGTCACTGGTCGATGAGTTGATGCGCTATTCGGAAAGCGTTGGCCAATACGGTGAAGCCGGGGTTGACTCCTCCGTTGGTTGGATGAAGCGAAGCGTCTGCAACGAAGACGTTGCTGGTCTGATGGACCTTGCCGAAGCGGTCGGTTGCCCCGAGGTTCGGGTCATCGTTCATGCGGCAGGTGCCTGCGCCGTGCTCGCCGGCGGTGGTTGAGCGGCTGTAGAACCAGCGAACCCTGTTACCGATGTCGACGATGTCGGTGGAGTCCATGGCCTCGAGCCATTCCACGCAGCGGGCGCTGAGGAATTCGTGCATCGGCTCATCGGCAGGGTGCGACCCTCCGCTGAAGCGCACCACGGGAACGCCGAATGAGTCTTTCACAGCGGGATCAAGCGTGACCCGCGCTGCCGCTGAGGGGATTTGCTGACCACAAGCCATGGTGGTCATCAGTTGATGGATGCCGTTGCGCATGAACTCTGTGTGCGTGGGGCCGTAGCGTGGCACGCCGAAGAAGCTGGCGAGCATTCCAGCGGCAGCGACGGGGAGGTTCTGGGATCCGTCGTGAATGACACCACCACCGATGACGCCGGGGTTGTGGTGGTTGAAGTCGAGCGTGGCCCAAGAGTGGCCGGGTCCGGTCCAGGCGTGAAAGCGGTCGCGGTGCTTTGCGTAAGCGAGCGCGTAGGTATGGGACTGAAGGTGGCGACCTACCTGGTCGTTGCCGAACCCTGACCAGATCAGCAGCCGCGGTGTTTCTGCGGCGCCAGCGGCCAGCACCACCCGTCCGGCACCGATGGTTCGTGCGGTTTCGGTGTCGCTGACAGTCACGCCCGTGGCGGTGGCGCCTTCAGTTTCGATCCGCAGCACGCGGGTGCCCGCAACGATGTCGAGCGATGAGCCCGGCCGACAGGCGCGACGCAGCACAGTGTTGTGGCTACCGGCTTTGGCGTCGACCGGGCAGGAATGGCCGACGCACTGTTGACAGGCCACGCAAGCAGCACGCCCGTGTCTCTCCACGGAATTGATGGCGAAAGACAGCGGACCGGAACGCCATCCGAGTTGGTCCGCTGCGGTGTGCATGACCTCGGCACGGTGATCCTTGGGCAGCGCCGGCATCGGGAAGTCCTTGGCCTGTGGTCGGTAGTGGCGCAGGAATTGGGCGTCGCCGCAGACACCGATCTCGTGTTCGGCGAGTTCGTAGAACGGTGCCATGTCGTCGTAGCTGATCGGCCAGTCGATTTGGCTTGATCCTTCTGGGGTGCCGTAGACCGATGCCATCTGGAAGTCTTCGGGCAGGAACCGCCAGGCTTGCGCTTGCCAGAGCCGGGTGCCTCCGCCGACGGTCATGGCGTTGAGGCCCCAGCCGATGTCGTGAGGTTCGAGCGTTGAGGCGACTCCGTCGATGTCTTGTTGCACCCGTAGCTCGTGGCGTGACGGCCCGGCCGTGGGGGTGTAGATCGCGGCACGTTTGCCGCGCAGATGGTCATTGCGCAGTTCAGCCGATGCGTGTTGGCGTGATCGTTCGACCAACAGCACGCGCTCGCCCGCATCTGCGAGCATTGCGGCCACCACCCCGCCGCCGGTGCCTGCTCCGACCACGATGGTGTCATACGTTTCGTCAGCGGCGGAGAGTGCGATGGTCGGCAGCGGGTCGGGTTCGATCGCTTGCACGCCTTCTGGGATCGGCTTGAACCCGACAACTCTCCATCCGGGCGGTTCTTTGAGATGCGGTGCGGCGTAGAACCCTTCGTGGGCGATGCGTATCAGGGCGTCCTGTTGGGTCTGCTCGAGGGCGCTCAGCGACGGGTGAGCGGTCAGCGTGCCCACCGCCGACGTCACGAGTTCATGAGCCCAGTCGAGTACTCCGTGCCATTCGGCGTCGAGGTATGACTCCACTCCGTCACGCCATCCGCCCTGGTGGTCGTGGTCGGGGGGAATGATCTCGTCGATCGCGGCCTGAAGAGCTGCCCGTTGGTCAGCGTCGAACGGTGCAGACAACTTGTTCACTGTTGGCCGGCGCGCTCGCGGAGTTGGTATTTGAGAACTTTGCCGCTGGCGTTGAGGGGGAGTGCGTCAACGTATTCGATGTGGCGGGGGACTTTGTAGTTGGCCATCTCGCCGCGGCACCAGGCGATCAGCGCCTCGGCGTCGCGGTCGGATCCAACTGCGGGCACCACGAAGGCGTAGCCGACTTCGCCGAGCCGTTCGTCGGGCACGCCGACCACCGCCACTTGTGCAACTCCGGGGTGGTTCATCATCAGGTTCTCGATCTCGGCTGGGTAGGCGTTGAATCCGCCGTTGATGAACATGTCTTTGACGCGGTCGGTGATGTCTATGTTGCCTTCGGCATCCATCACACCGATATCGCCGGAGTGCAGCCATCCGTCGGCGTCGATTGTTTCCGCGGTCTTGTCGGGGTCGTTGAGGTAGCCCTTCATCACGTTGTAGCCGCGCACGACGATCTCGCCCGGTTCGCCTCTTGGCATTTCTTGACCCGCTGGGTTGACGATTCGCAGTTCGACACCGTCGATCGCCCGGCCGCTGGTGTTGGCGATGATCTCCGGGTCGTCGTCGTGGCGGCACATGGTGGCGATCCCCGATGACTCGGTGAGCCCGTAGCCGGTGACGATCTTTTCGAAGCCGAGCCGCTTACGCATCGAGATGATCATTTCGACGGGGATGGCCGCGGCTCCGGTTACCGCCAGGCGCAGCGACGACATGTCCCATTGGTCGAGGTCTTCGGTGTTGAGGATCGTCTGGTAGATCGCCGGTGGTCCTGGGAGCATCGAGATGCGTTCTTCGGGTATGCGTTTCATTACGGACGGCACGTCGAATACCGGATGGGGAATGATCGTTGACCCGGTCATCAGGCAGGCCAAAATGCCCGCGTTGAGCCCGAACGAATGAAAGAAGGGGTTGATGATCAGGTAGCGGTCGCGGTCGAGTCCGATCACTTGGGACCAGCTCCAATATGACCGGCAGACGGCCGAATGGATCAGCATGGCGCCTTTGGGGCTGCCTGTGGTGCCGGAGGTGAACATGATGTGGCACAGGTCGTCGCCTTTGACCGCGGCACTGCGGGCGGCTCGTTCGGCTTCGCTGACGGCTGCGGCACGGGCCATGAAATCGCTGTAACTGGTGGTGCCGGTCGGGCAGTCTCCTCGCATCACCACGATCTCGGCCAGTGACGTGGGTACGTCGGCTTGCTGCAGCAGTGCCACGTAGTCTGTGTCGAGGAAGTCGGTGACGCAGAACAGCATCTTGGCCCCGGAGTTCTCAAGCACGTAGGCGGCTTCGCGCCCCTTGAAGCGGGTGTTGATCGGCACTACAACGCCGCCTGCGGCGTGCACTCCGAGCGCGGCGACGGCCCATTCACAGATGTTGGGCGCCCACAGCGCCACGCGGTCGCCTGCGGCCACCCCTGAGGCCATCAGTGCACGTGCCGCAGTGTGGATCTGTGCGTGGAACTCCGAGAAGTGCCAGCGGATGTTGCCATCCACCATCGCTTCACGGTCACCGAAGCGATGCGCTGCGTCGTCGATCAGTTCTGGAATCGTCTGCCAACGAGGGTCGTTCATAGCCCGCGAGGGTAGTCACGGTTACTGGGAATATCGGGGTTCGAAGGTGAGTTCAGGGAGAACGACTTCCCATTTGTCGCAGTGAAGGCCATCCAGGTACTCCGGATCGGAGCGGTCCTTCTCCCAGGTAGCGATGGCTGCGACGGTGGCGTTGGTGCAAACCATGTTGTCGGGAGCCTCGAAGCTTCTGGCAAGAATCCCGACTGTGGTCCCGGCTTCGTCCAATAGTTTCCATGCCTGCCCGTTCTGCTTTGCTTGGAGTGTGTCGCCCGGCGACAGCGCGGCGATGGCCCTGTGCAGGTGGTCCTCAGGAGGTTTGTTGCCCGCGAAGCTCAGGAACACTTCGTTGAGGGCCAGTTGGCGATGGCGACGTGTGAGTTCCGGTCCGGGGCGGGGCGAGGTGGTCGTTTCGCGGAGCAGCACTAACGGTCTGTCTTGCAGACCCGCTTGGAACGGGTGCGATTCTTTGCGGCGTAGCAGTGCGAGCGTCCGCCGGGCCCGGGTCATGGCCACGTAGTAGAGGCGGCGTTGCGCGTCAGCGTCACCTTCGCGGTTGCGCCGGTTCCAGCCGCCGTCGAGCACGACCACATGGTCGAACTCGAGACCTTTGGCTCGGTGTGCGGTCAGCAGGAGCAGTCCACGCTGTCGGCGACGCGCGTCGCGGCACCATTCAGCCAGCCATTCGATCAAGGCGGTGTTGGGGACCTTTGCGGAGCCAGTCTCAATCTGGTGTTCGTCCAGGGCTTGGTCGAGGAGCTCGAACCAGGGGTTGGGGCGCTGTCGGCGGATCCATGTTTTGAGGTTGGCGATGTCGATCAGGCCGGGTTTACGGGCTTTGCGGATGAGAGCTTGGGTTTCGCGCAACCGCCACAGGCTCGTCTCAGATTCGTTGGCTTTCTGGACCGGGATGTTCAGGTGTTCGCAGAGGCTCCGGACGGGTTCTAGATGGCTCCATTCGGCGGCTATCACCGCGCAGTGTGACCAGTCCCAGTCGGGCATCAAATCTGATAGTCGGTTCAGTTCGGTAACTGCACGTTGAGCTTGGGAGTAGATGTCGTCACCTGAGGGCAGTATCTGGACTCGTCCATGTGCGATTGGGTCGAGTGCTTCCCACACGCCACCGGGCCGGTCGTGGGAGCGTTGGTGGTCTATGCGGATTTCGTGGCCGGTCTTCATCCGGTCGCGTGCTGGGGAGATGACGGCGTTGGCGGCGTCGATGATGTGTTTGCTGGAGCGGTAGTTTTCGATCAAGTAGGTGGGTTCGGCGCTGTAGTCTTCGTTGAAGCTGCGGATGAACTCCACCGACGAGCCGTTGAACGCATAGATGTTCTGGTCGTCGTCGCCGACAGCGAAGAGGTTGGGCCGGGCGTCCACATCGGTGATCGTTTGGCCGGCTAGTGCTGATATCAGGTCGTATTCTCTGCGGCCGATGTCTTGGTATTCGTCGACGAGAATCCAACGGAACCCGGCGAGAAGGCGCGCCCGTGCTTGTTCGATCACTGCCTGTTCGATATCGGACTGCTCGGATTCTGCTGATTGCTCGGACTGTTCGGCGTCTGCGTTGTCCTCTTCGGGGGCGAGTTCGTTGCCTTGCAGATAGTCGATGGCTTGATCCATGACGTCGTCGAGCAGGTTCTTGAGTTCTTCACCGTCTCGCAGATCCGAATTGCCCGAGAAGCTTGCGCCGACGAGCCGCATGGCCACAGCGTGGCAGGTGAGCACCGTCACGCCTTTGGCGTCGTCTCCGATCAGATCGGCGAGCCTGCGACGAATCTCGACTGCGGCGTGACGGTTGTAGGCCAGAGCCAGGATGCTTCGAGGGTTCTGGCGGCGGACCCGGACCAGGTAGGCGATCCGATGTACGAGCACTCGGGTCTTGCCTGATCCAGGACCGGCCAGCACCAGGGTGTTGTCGGTCTCGCGGTTGTCGGTCACGAGTTGGCGTTGGGTGGGGTTGTTGAGGCTCTCGACGATCTTGTCCCACGATCTGGGTGTCGTCTCGCGGCTGAGTTCGTGTCGGCGCTCAGGCAACCATCGGCGTATGAAGTCCTCTTCGCCGAGCTTGAAGTAGTCGACGGACAGGCGGATGGCTTCGGCGATGGCGGTTCGGCCCTTCTCGGCGAATTCGGCCATCACATGGATTTGTCGAACCGTTCGGTCGTAGTGATGTTGGAGATCGTTGAAGTCCGTCTGCTTGAAGCCTCGTCTTTCGGGTGTGAGTGAGATGGTCATCGCTGTGCGGAACACGGTGAGTCCCCGGTTCAGCCTGATCACCTCTTGTTCGTGCAACCAGAGAAGGGCTCGTTCCATCAGTTGTTGAGGGTTGTTGGTCTGGCTGCGCAGAACGAGGTCGCCTTCGATGACCTTGAGTAGTTTCTCGAGGGTGGTTTTGACGAGCAGGTCCTGGCCGCGTCGGTTTGGTGGTAGTTCCTTTTCTAACAGGTGGGTGAGTAGAAGCCGGGCTCCTTGGCGGCGCCGCTCGGCCATTTGGGCTAGGGAGGACCAGTCGCGATTGAGGGTGAGCGCGACATTCTCTGAGCTGTGATTGCGGATGGAAATGCTGCCGCCTGCACGGTGTGCGCTGGTGCCGTCGTCATTGCGGCCGTCTCTGGCGATGCCTTGTAGTACCCGTGTGACGTGCTCGGTGCGGACATGGCCGAGGCCGGCGTCTTTGAGCCGCTGTGACGCGACCCGAAGATTCAGCGGCGCGGAGTCGTTTCTGCCCATGTCGGGCGCCATTTCCTGCATCAGTTCGATCAGTTGCTTCTCAATGGCTGTTGCGTCCGTCAGTCGTCGACGGGAGGGAAGGCGTGTTCCGACGTGAACGAAAGCGGTCAGCACGGTGTCGGTTGTGGCGATACCGAACCGTTCCAGGTCAAACAGGGCAGTTCTGACCCGATCCGCGCGGAGACCGGACACTTCCATCATGGTGTCGGTGGTGATGCCCTCGTCCGGGGCTGCGTACAGCAGTGTTCTCGCCATCGCTGTCAAGGCTTCTCGGTAGTCGTCGTCTATCTGCTGGGTTTGCAGTCTGGCTCGCGCATCGTCAACATCGCGGATGCTCAGCGAACTGGGGAAGATTCGCACTTCGTTCTCTTCGCGGGTGAGCAGGTCTGCCTCTTCGAGCCAGGCCACCGCGGTGCGTACGCGGGTGTCATCGGTTCCCTTGTCGCGCGTGAAGTCGCCTTCTTGGTCCTCAATCAGTATTTCGCCGGTCGTGGCGATGACCGGTTCACCCTTGCTGTGGCGGCGGTTGCGGAACTCCAAGGAACGCAACGCTCGTAGCACACCGTGGATCTCGCGTCGGGTCAGCCGGGACCGCGCCGACATTCCGAACTGTCGCTCGACGTCTTCTTCGGTGTAGAGCAGGATGCACTGCGCTTGTTTCTGGTCTCGGCCCGCTCGCCCGGCTTCTTGGAGGTAGTTCTCGAGCGACGCGGGGATGTCGGCGTGTATGACGAGCCTTACGTCAGGTTTGTCGATACCCATGCCGAAGGCGTTGGTTGCGGCTATGGCCCGCAGTTCACCGTTGATGAAACTCGCTTGGACATTCTTCTTGGCTTCGGGTTGTAACCCGGCATGGAAGTAGTCGGCTTTTATCTCCTGCCCTATCAGGAAGTCGGCGACTTCTTCGGTTCTGCGACGTGTTGCGCAGTAGACGATGGCTCCGTCTGGCGTGGCTTCGGGTAGGTGCTCGTTGAACAGCGTGACGATGTCGTGAAACTTGTTGGCTTCGGTTGTTTCGCGCACGGTGAAGTTGAGGTTGGTGCGGCGACTGCCGCCGTCGAAGACTTCCATGTCGATATCGAGGTTTTGGTGGAAGTAGTCCAGGATTTCGGTTTTGACGTCGGGTTTGGCGGTTGCGGTCAGACACAACACCGGTGGTATACGTCTATGGGTGGCTCTCTCGCGGATGAAACGCCCGACGTAGCGGTAGTCGGGGCGGAAGTCGTGGCCCCATTTCGACAGGCAGTGTGCTTCGTCGAGTACCCAGAGTCCGATCTCGCGTTGATAGAGGGCTTTGCGCACTGAGACACTGCGGAGTTGTTCAGGCGATATGAGCAGGATCACCGTGTCGCCGAGCCTGACCTTTTTCAGCGCTTCAGTGCGCTCGGGCATTGACAGGTTTCCGTTGACAGTGACACAGGTCGTGACTCCAAGCTTCTCCAAGCCTGCTACCTGGTCGGCCATGAGCGCCACAAGCGGCGATATCACGACGGTCAGGGCACCCGTCTTGTTGTAGCGCGACAGTGCAGGTAACTGGTAGCAGAGAGATTTTCCTGTGCCGGTCGGCAGTATCGCCAGTGTGTCTTGGTTCTGCATAACCGCCTCAACGATTACCTGCTGCATCGGTTGTTGTGTGTCGGGGTCGACGGGCTCGGGCCGGAATTGTTTGAATCCGAACCAGCGGTCCAGTTCCAGAACGGGGTCGTGGTGTCGGCGGCACCAGTCGCAGGAGCGGTGGCCGCAGGCTTCGTCGCGTAGATGTCGCACCAACTCGGCGGCCGTAATGAAACTGTGCCTTACCCATGGGGGCATCACCGAGTTGCCTCCCGAAACGGATATCCATGCCAGCGCGTAGGCAAGCGCCCAGTCGTGTTCTGCCAGGGCTGCTGCTATTGAGCGGAGTTGCTGGCGGCATGCATGACCGTAAAGGGTTTGTCGGACCGCTTCACGCGCCTCGCCGATTGTGGGCCTCGGCGAGTGGCGCAGGGTTTCGAACAACAGATCGAAGCCCGCCTGGTCGGATTCGCCTGTCTCGCCGGATTGGGTGGTGAGCCAGTGCCATGCGGTTAGCAGGTGCGGAGGAGTCTCAAGTAGTTGTTTCTGCTGGTCTGAGAAGACCTTGAGGGTGAGTCGTGCGTCCAGTTCGGGGTCGTTTGGTTTTTCGCGGTTGAGTTGTCCGTCCTTGTAGTGCTTGACGAGACGGTGGTACGGGTGCTGCGGGAAGGCTAAAGGGCTGATCCACAGCGTGTCGATTACGGGTAATTGCAGTAGGCGCAGCGATGGACGTTCTTCTCGCAGACGGGGCAGGTCGAACTTGATCAGGTTGTGTCCGAGAACGAATTCAGTGTCTTCGGCGAGTTCGTCGAGCTCCTCGAGCGTCGGTTCTGAGTTGCGGTCTCTGTCGGAGTTGGTGACGCATTCGCCGGTATCGCCACGCACTCCGGCAAAGGCTCGAATTTCGTTGGATTTCTTGGTGACTTCAAGGTCGATCGAGATACAGCGCGCAAGCGGGCCGACCGAGGTGTTTGGTCCGGAACTGCTCACGGGTTCCGATTCTTCCACTCAGTTCGTCGGCGCGCGTAGAGCAGTTCACGCTTTTGTGTTTTCATCGCGTTCTCGCGACGGTCGCCTCGCTGTTGGTTCAGCTACGGGATCGGGGCAGGCGCTAGTTTGCTGGTTCGTCGGTGGGGGTGGTGTTGGGGTCAAGCAACCTGCCGGCGAGAGCGGCCTCCACTTCAGCAGTCGCGTTGAGGGCAGCGATCAAAGCGGTGAGCTTGAGATTGATCTCGTCAAGTTTTGCCTCCTGATGAGCGAACCGTTCGTCGACTATCGCGAACCGTTCGTCGACTTTGGCGAAGCCGGCGTCGACTCTGTCTTCTAGGCGGGAGACCCGGTCATCTAGGCGGGAGATCCGATCGTTGGTTTGCGTCAACGCGAAACCCAACAGGAGCACGATGACGGCTCCCATGATTGCCTGTAGTGGATGTTCGATCCGCCTGCCGGCCGAGTTGGGCTTGGTGGTCGATGCGACTGCAATCGGGGTGGACCCCTCGCCTTGTGCGGATGTTGGAGCTTCGTTCGGCTGTCGGTCTTGGGGATCCATTGCGATGGTCGTTTCGGGGGCTGGGAAACGGGCTGGATGAGTCACGAAGCCTCGCGGTGGTCGATAGCTGAATTGTCGGCGACCTTGAGGCCCGGTAGCGAAGCTGTTGTATGACACTAAATCACAATGAACTTCGTGTCAACTCCCGCCTAACGCTCGGTACGTCCGTGGCGTTGGACGAACAGAGCCCAGGCCTCACCGATGATGCTCTGGCTGCGCTCATCCAGACCAGTGGCCAGAGTCCGAGCCTGTTCCCTTCCGCCAGCGCTCATCTTGGCCAGTGTCTTGGCCACGATGTCGGCCACCTTGGAGTCATCGTCGAGCCGGTCAACCACCGGCCGCAGTTCCGTCTCCAGGAACGAGAGGCTCACGGCGTCCTCGAAGGTCTGCACCTCGTGGTCGGAGCCCAGCCCCTTCTTGGCCACGATCTCTGCAGCCCTGGCTGACACCGACGCTTGCGCCCCGGCAGCGCCGAGGATAGCGACCAGATCGCGCCCGTGGCGCTCTCTTTGGGCCCGCCGCCACCTCAGGTAGCCGGCCCGGCCCTCCGGGTAGTCAGAGCGGGGCAGTTCCCAACGACGTAGATGGTGGGCCCGGGCGGCCAACCTCAGCGCAACCGAGGCGTCCGGATCGAGGCGCGCCACCCATGCCTCGGCCTTGCGGCCTTGGGCGAGGGCCAGCGGTTCGGTGTCGTGGGTTCTGGGATCGCTGGCGTTGACGGCGTCGATCGCCGCCCGAAGATCGTCCATTCCAACCTAGCCTCATCCCGTCAGGTCGGGTCTCGGCATGCGGTAGCCGACTCGGGGCACCGTGACGATGAATCTCGTCTTGCCGACCTCGTCACCCAACTTGCGGCGCAGGTTCTTGACGGTGGTGCGCAAAGGCCTCGCGTCACCGGACTCAGCGCTACCCCACACTCGGAGCAACAACTGTTCGTGAGTCAACGCCGAACCAAGGTTGGTCGCCAACTCCACCAGCAACCCGTACTCAATCGGGGTCAACTCCACATGACGGCCGGCAACGGCGACCGACCGCTCGGCGTAGTTGATCACGAGATCCCCATTCTTGAACGAGTTCGGCGATTCCGTCTTCTTGCGGAGGGCGGCGTTCACCCTCGCTGCCAACTCCGTGGGCGAGAAGGGCTTGACGATGTAATCGACCGCCCCGTTCTCGAAGGCTTTGGCGATCAACTCGTCCTGGTCGTAGGCAGAAAGAAAGATGACCGGAGTGTCATGCGCAGCGTGAATGTCCTGCATCAGTTCAACGCCGTCGCTACCGGGAAGCATCAAGTCGAGCAAGACCACATGAGGGCTGGTCTCCGCGATCAGCGAAAGCACCTCGCCGGGATCGCCAGTCACCACCGGGCTGTAACCTGCTTTGGAGAGCGAGTCCCGGACATGCTTGAGCAACCGGGGATCGTCATCCACCGCGAGGACCCGAGTCTGCTCACGGCGCGGCGATCTGCTAGCGGCAGCGGCATGGACACGTTCGGTTGCTGCGCTGGCGGGCATATGGGTGGACGTGGGGACCGTGAACGTGAAGCGGCTTCCCAGTCCCGGCCCATCGCTCTCGGCCCAGATGCGGCCCCCGTGAGCCTCGACGATGCCCTTGCAGATGGCTAGGCCCAAGCCCAAGTCTCGGCCCTTTTCGCGGTCATCAGGGGTGGAGAACTTCTGGAACAAGTACGGCAACCGCTCTGCAGAGAGTCCCTTGCCGCTGTCGACGACGGAAATAGCGACATGGAGGTCGTCCACCACTGCATCAATCCGGATATGAGAACTCTCGTGAGAGTTGCGGGCGGCATTGATCAACAGGTTGTTGATCACCTGAGTCATTCGCCTCCGATCCGCCATCACCGGCGGGAGATCAGCCGTGAGATTGATGCGGACGTTGTCACGACCACCCGCGCTCAAGAAAGAGTTCCTGCTCTCGTCCACCAGCCTCGCCACATCTGTCGGCTCAGGGTGAACCGACAGCGTGCCGGTCTCGATCCGCACGACATCGATGAGGTCTCCGATCAAGTCCCTCATGTAGTCGGCCTGCTCATTGATGATCCGGTAGTACTGGTGCGTCTCGGCCGGATCCAGCGAATTCCCAGCCTCCAACAGAGTGGAAGCAGAGCCCTTGATACCTGCCAACGGTGTACGCAACTCATGGCCGACCATTCCCAGAAACTCGGCGCGCAACCTCTCCAACTCGGCGATCGGGGTCATGTCCTGCACACTCGCGACGACCGACTCCACCACCCCTTCATCTGAGAGAACAGGTGTGGCGTTCACCATCGCGGTGATGCTGCGACCATCGGCCTCAACACTGACCTCCTCTCCAACGATGACCTCGCCGGACCTCAGCACCTTCCCGACAGGAAGGTCCCTCATCGGAATCTTCCGACCCTGCGAGCTTCGGTAAGTCGCCGAATCCAAGAGTTCGCCCAACGACCGGCCCGGAACGAGCAGGTCTCCAAGTATCCTCTCTGCCTCCCGGTTGGCGTACAGCAACGCGGCGTGTTCGGGTTCAAAGACCAACACTCCCACCGGAGTGGTGTTGAGCAGAGTCTCAAAATGGGTCCTAGCCCGGTGCTCCTCGCGATGAATTCGGGCTTTGGAGATGACCAGTGCAGCCTGAGTGGCGAACATCGAAATGGCTTCTTCGTCTCGGGCGGTGAACTCCGGGACCGTATCTCCGTCCGCTGTCGGCGACTGCTCCTTGTCGCCGAGATAGATGGCACCTACCCGGTCGCCCCGATACCGGATTGGCACCACCAAGAATGGCAGTACCGGGTTCACCGGAAACGGCGGCTGGAACTCAGGCAAACCCGCAGTTCCAATGTGACTGTGCAGATCGGGGATTCGAAACGTCTCCTCGAATTCATCAACGTGGCTCTGAAACGTCATCGCGTGGGGCATCTCCCAAAGCTGGCGTGCTTGCTCGGAAGTGATCCCCGAATACACATTCTCCTCGATCCGCCCCTGGCTGCTGACCAAGTAGATCAGACCGTAACGAGCGCCCACCAGCGACCTGGCGCTGTCCAACACGCCCTGCAGCACCGTCTCCACATCCAGGCTCTCGTTGATGCGCAAGCTGGCCTCGCTGAGCAGAGCCAATTGCTTCTGCAACGCCGCGACTTCTTTTGTCAACTCATCGACGCGTCCCATCAGCGCACTTCCACTTGGGTCAGATCATCACAAATTGCGTCCACAGTCGCCTTATTATGGGGTTCCAGCGATAATTCAAAGAGGAGCTTAGCATTAGGATCCGAAGATTCATATTCACATCACAAACAAAATATCTGATGTGATTCATTCACGACCTTAGGAGTCAAAGCGGGGCCCAACAGCGGTGGTCCGCTATCGGCTAGAGCGTCCCGCCGATGAGCGCCGGTAACCTGAGAACTTCACGCAACCCGCGCCGTTTGCTGCGCTCGTCGAAAGGCCCCGCCATCTCCTCGACCTCGGCTTCGAACTCAGAAACTCTGCCGAGCGATCAGTCCGGTTCGGCCTCTTGGACTGCGCCGGGTGACAGGACTGCGCCGGGTGACAGGACTGCGCCGGGTGACAGGACTGCGCCGGGTGACAGGACTGCGCCGGGTGACAGCACTGCGCCGGGTGACAGGACTGCGCCGGGTGACAGGACTGCGCCGGGTGACAGGACTGCGCCGGGTGACAGCACTGCGCCGGGTGACAGCACTGCGCCGGGTGACAGCACTGCGCCGGGTGACAGCACTGCGCCGGGTGACAGCACTGCGCGGGTGGACGTCAAACCGCGGCGGACAATCGTGGGGATGGCCGCGGTGCTGTTGCCCTTCTCAGCGTCTGGAGAGATCGACTGGTCGTCCACCGAAGCGCTCATAGCCCGCACCTTAGAATCTGGACTGACACCAGCGGTGAATATGGACACGGGTTATGTGCAAATGCTTGATGAACCCAGCAAGCACCGAGTGCTTGACATAGCCGCCGAAGCCGGCAATTTCGTAGCGGGAGCCTTCGTGGACGACACCGAGGGTGACAGTCTCAATCTCGACGCCTATCTCGCCGCGGCCACCGAGATCGTCCGCAGGGGCGGTACCCCGGTGATCTTCCCGTCAAATGGACTCAACGGCGGCAGCGAAGAAACCTGGGTCGAAGCACTCAGCACCATCGGAGCCAACCTCGATCGCTTCCTGGGCTTCGAACTCGGGTCCATGTTCGTGCCCTGCGGACGCATTTTCTCCCTCGATGCCTACCGGGCAATGCTCGACATCGATAGCTGCATCGGAGCCAAACATTCGTCGTTGGATCGTGAACTCGAATGGCAACGGCTGGCGCTGCGCGATGAGGTTCGCCCAGATTTCATGGTCTTGACCGGCAACGACCTCGCCATTGACATGGTGATGTACGGCTCGGATTACTTGCTGGGATTGGCAACCTTCGCCCCTGATCTGTTCGCCGAACGGGATCGGCTCTGGGCACTCGGTGACCCGGGGTTCCATCAACTCAATGACACGCTCCAGTATCTCGGCCAATTCGCGTTCCGTCCCCCGGTACCCGCCTATCGCCACAACGCGGCGATGTTCCTGGCGCTACGTGGCTGGGTCGAATCAGACAATGTGCCCGCCGACGCCCCATGTCGGCGCGACTCGGACCGAGCGGTGCTACGCGACATTGCCGAGCGCCTCGGAGTGCTGTGATGCCGCGGTACCCCCAAATGAAGACTTTCACCGATCAAGAGGCGTTACGTGACCATCTGGAAACCCTCGGCATCGAGATACCGATCGACGACGAAGTCGACCCAACCGGTGCGCTGGCAGCGCCCATGACCATCACCGACGGCGCTTTGGGGCGAACGGTTGTGGCCAATCGCTTCGCCGCCTTGCCGATGGAGGGCTGGGACGGGTTGGCAGACGGACGGCCCTCGGATCTGGTGAGACGGCGCTGGAAGCGTCTTGGCGAGAGTGGCGCCGGCTTGGTCTGGTGCGAGGCAACAGCGGTCCGACACGACGGCAAAGCCAACCCCAACCAGCTAGTTCTCAACGAAACGACAGTTGACGACATTGCAGAGTTGCGGACCCTGCTGGACCCCACGCAGGTAACCGTGTTGCAACTCACGCACTCCGGTCGATACGCCCGACCGTTGGGCGACATGCCGACACCGCGCATCCTCTATGAACATCCACTCCTCGATGATCGGGCTGACGGCGATCGTGCCCACGGCGGCAGAGCGGCCCTGCTCACCGACGAGGAGATCGACGAATTGATTGAAAGATTCATCGCTTCGGCAGTGCTCGCAGAACAGGCCGGATTCGACTTTGTCGACATAAAGGCTTGTCACGGATATCTCGGCCATGAGTTTCTGAGCGCGATGGATCGACCCGGAAGATACGGAGGCACCCTGCAAGGTCGCAGCAACTTCTTGCGCACTGTCATCGCTGGGATCCGCGAAACAGCACCAAACATCGGCGTGGCGGTCCGGCTCTCGTTGTTTGATTTTGTGCCCCATGTTGCAGGCGAAGGGGGGATCGGCCGTCCCGCGGCAGTTGCCGGCCGCGGTCCCGACGACTACGGCCCCGAGGGCTACGGTTACGCCTTCGGCGGCGATGGAACCGGTTTGGGCTATGACCTGACCGAAACCCATGAACTGCTCGACCGTTTGGCGGGCTTGGGCGTGGGCATTGTGTGCGCCTCTGCGGGGAGCCCGTATTACGTGCCCCATGTGCAGCGGCCAGCCTATTTTCCACCATCGGACGGTTATCAGCCCCCTGAAGATCCACTCGTTGGTGTAGCCCGCCTGATTGCCGCTACAGCTGAGGTTGCCCGGCGTCACCCGGACATACGCATCGTCGGCGCGGGTTTGTCTTATCTGCAGCAGTGGTTGCCCAACGTAGGCCAAACAATGGTGTCAAGCGGGTGCGCCGACTCGGTGGGTTTGGGCCGAATGATGCTGTCGTATCCTCACCTGCCCACCGACGTGCTAGCGGGTCGCCCACTCGCTAGAAGGTTGCTTTGCCGTACTTTCTCAGATTGCACAACAGCGCCGAGAAACGGCCTTGTTTCTGGTTGCTACCCCCTGGACGACTTCTACAAACAGCGAGAAGAGCGGGTACTGCTGGCGGCCGCTAAGAAACAATCGAGAACTCGTCTCCGGTAAGGCCCATTGGCTGGCGTCCCACGGCCTGCAAGCAGCCGGACTCCGTCCGAAGTGGGGCCGAGCAGCGAGAACAAATAGAGTCGGGGACTCATGGATCTCTGCTACACCGAAGACGAGGAAGCCTTTCGTGACGAACTGCGGGCGTGGCTCAACAGCGTCCTCGGTGACGTAGGCCCGCCACCGGAGGACCACACAGATCTGGAGGCCCGCCGAGCCTACGACACCAACTGGCAGCGAACCCTCTACGACTCCGGTTACGCCGGAATCCACTGGCCCGCTGAGTTCGGAGGCCGAGGATCCACCCCCACCGAGCATCTGATCTTCCTTGAGGAGACGGAACGGGCGGGCGCTCCCTATGTGGGCGTGAACTTCGTGGGACAATTACATGCCGGCCCGACCCTGATCGCCGAAGCCACACCCATCCAGCAGAGCACCCACCTCGCCCCGATCCTGCGTGGAGATCATGTCTGGTGCCAGGGATTCTCAGAACCCGGTTCAGGATCCGATCTCGCCTCCCTGACCACACGAGCATTCGACGACGGGGATCACTACGTGGTCACCGGCCAGAAAATCTGGACCTCCTTCGCGCAAGTGGCCGACTACTGCGAACTGTTGGTGCGCACCGATCCCGACGTACCCAAACACCGGGGGATCACCTGGTTGATAATGCCCATGGACCTTCCTGGCATCGAGATCCGCCCGATCGTGACCGCCCTCGGTGCCAGTGAGTTCGCGGAGATGTTCCTAGACGAGGTGCGAATCCCCAAAGTCAACCGTGTCGGCGATCACAACGATGGCTGGCGGGTGACGATGGTCACTTTCGCCTTCGAGCGAGGAACGGCCTTCATCAGCGAGATCATTGCCTCGCAACGGTTGCTGGCCGACCTTGCCGGGATCGCCCGGAAAGTAACGAGAGGTTCGGCCCGAGCCTCAGACGATGCAGAGATCCGACGTCAACTCGGTCGGCTGGAAGCCGAACTCGACGCATTGTGGTCCTTGACCAAACGCAATGTTTCTCAGGCGCAACGCACAGGCATGGTCGGCCCCGGCGGATCTGTCTTCAAGCTGGCCTATGCCGATGCCCGAAAACGCATGTCGGACCTGGCCGAGCAGATACTGGGCCGGGCGGGTCTGGCCATAGGCGACACGCTGGATCTGAGCGAGCTTGATCATGTGGGGGAGCGGCTCTACACGTTGACCCTCACGATCGCCGCTGGCACCTCAGAAATACAACGCAACATTGTGGGCGAACGCCTGCTCGGACTCCCCAAGGACCGCTGACTAAGGGATAGCTATGGACTTCGAGTTGAATGAAGACCAAGAGGCGCTCGCCGAAGGTGTGGCTGCTTTGTGTGCAGGCCGTTTCGACATTGAGACGGTCCGCTCGATGGCAACCGACGGGCTTGACCGTGGGCGTTGGGCTGAACTGGCCGAAACGGGCGTGTTCTCGTTGACCCGACCCGAAGCCGAGGGTGGGCTGGGCATGGGTTGGGCCGAAGCGGTGGTCGTGTTTGAACAGCTTGGTCGTGCTCTGGTGCCCGGCCCGCTGGTAGCCACCACCCTGGCCGCTGCGCTCGTTGGATTGGGAGGGACCGATGGTGCGGGCGGTGCTGACGATGCTGATGGTGCTGAGACTGCCGAAGGCGCAGCTCAGGGCACCATGGTGGTCGGTACGCAAGAGCGCTCAGAGGGGCGTTGTTACGTCGAGTTCCTACCGTGGATCGACACTCTGGTGATCAGCGATGATGAGGGACTCTGGTCGGTTGACGCCGCTTCACTTGGAACCGCCGCTGCTGCACCGGCCGCCCACCCGCTCGATCCGCTGACTCCCGTTACGGCAGTGACGGAGCTACCTCAAGGACGCAGAATCGCCGATGCCAAGACCGCCGACGAATGGCGACAATGCGGCGCGCTGCTCACAGCCGCATTGCAACTCGGCCTTGCCGCGGGTGCCACCGACCTCGCTGTCGAATACGCCAAGCAACGTGAACAATTCGGTAAACCAATCGGTGCGTTCCAGGCGGTCAAACACCGCTGCGCCGACATGATCACCCGAGTTGAGGTCTTGCGGGCTGCGGTCTACGCGGCGGGAACAACCATTGACGGCAAAGGAGTCGACGATCCCGCCCACTCAGTAGCCGTGGCCAAAGTACTGGCCTCCAGCGCGGCTGCTGCCTGCGGCAAAGACTCTGTGCAGGTCCACGGTGGCATGGGCTACACCTGGGAAGTCGACGCCCACCTCTTCTTGAAACGGGCTTGGGTGCATGACCTTGCCTTCGGCGATGGCGACCATTACGCCGAACAACTAGCCAGCGGCCTGCTCAGCGGCTAGCCAGCGACGCAGAACCGGCGACGTTATGACTTCGCGGGCTCTGTCTGCGCTGGCTTCAGACCTCGGGTTGTGAGCGCCTGCCAGTACGCAAGATCGGTTTCATCGGGCTCATGACCCAAGTGAGTGACCGTGTCGACATCGGCAGCCTCGGCCCTGAGAGCTCCTGCGGTGCACTGTTCAGGAGGTCGCACTGAAAACGGATCGAACCCGAACTGTTCCATGGCATTGAGATGAGTGATCTTGTTGACGATCTCATCGCTGACTCCGGCAAGGCATGATTCGAGGCTCTCTGGGGCATTGGGCCACGAACTGTCGCTGTGGGGGAAATCCGACTCCCAACAGACATGATCGATGTTGAACTGATCAATCAGCGCCACACCGACCGGATCCTCGATGAAGCAACACAACATGTGACGGTGGAAAATATCGCTGGCCAATTCCATGCCTGCCGGGAATTCGTGGCCGGTCCAGCCCTGATGTCGGCGCTGCACATGGTCGGCTCGTTGCAACAGATAGGGAATCCAACCTATGTCGCCCTCGCTCAAAGCGAACTTCAAGTCCGGGTAGCGATGCCAGATATCGGCCCACAACAGGTCGCCCATGGTGTACATGGTGCTCAACGGCGACAAAGTGATCGGTACCGGGGGCGGAGCGTCAAACGAAGTGTTCATCCCCTTTGACGACGACCCGATATGGCAGCAAATGACCACGCCTCCGTCGTTGCACGCGGCGAACAGCGGATCCCAGAAACCCGAATGCATCGACGGTACTCCAAGCGCCGCTGGATTCTCCGAAAAGGTGATCGCCCGCACGCCTTTGGCGGCCAAGCGGCGAACCTCCGCTGCGGCCAGATCGGCATCCCACAGCGGCACCATCCCGCAGGGGATGAAGCGATCGGGATAGCTGCCGCACCACTCGTCAACATGCCAATCGTTGTAGGCACGGATCATCACCAGGTTCACATCACGATCCGGACCTTCGCTCAGCACTTGGCCTGCGAACCCGGTCCAGTTCGGGAAGTTGAGACCCGCGAGTTGGCCTCCCGCGGACATGTCACGGACCCGCTCGTCGACGTCGTAACAACCGGGGCGCATTTCATCGAAGCGACTTGGGTTGATGTTGAACATTGACGGCGGTTTGCCCGCCACCGCGTTCAAGCCCAGATTGCGTCCGATCGCCTCGCCGTACCACCACTGCTGATGGCCGTTCTCGTCAGTTTCGACCCGCGGCGCACGGTCCTTGTAAGCGGCCGGGACGTGGGCGTCGAACATGTCGGCGGGTTCGCAGATGTGATCGTCGACGCTGATGAGGATCATGTCCTCTGCTTTCATGGCGCCCCCTTTTGTGATTGTTCTGGCTGGTTCTGGTCGGTTCTGGCTGGTTTCTCAGGCCGATCTAAGAATCGCACCTTGGGAGTTGAAAAAGAAACCCCCGGGAGTCACCAGTGCAACCTTGGCACCTTCAACCTGGCGTGCGCCAGCCTGACCACGCAACTGCACCACCGCCTCGCGCAGATGACCCGTTCCCCGCGTGGCGCCTTCCGACAAAGATCCGCCGTGGGTGTTGAGCGGGATCCGACCGTCGATCTCGATTCGCTGACGTTCGTCATTCCAGTGCTCTGCCAGATACCGTTCGGCGCCGCCCATTTCGCAGAACCCGCAGTTCTCGAGCCAACTCAGGGCGATGATCGTGAAACCCTCATAGGGATAGAACAAGTCGACATCGTCGATCCACAAGTCGGATCGTGCCTTGAGATGGTCGACAACGACATGCTGGCCGTGGCGTTTGAGGCTGGGGAGTTGGTCTTCGGTGTTCTCGCCGAACACACCTGTAGTGGCAGCGTGGATCAGAACCGGAGGCTGCGCGAGTTGCGCGGCTCGCTGCGCGGTAGTGACCACGAAAGCGTCGGCGCCATCGGCGGGATAGTCCATGTCGAACATGTTGAGCGGCGTGCGGATCATGCGACCGGCGTGATACTCGTCGAACGACAAGGGTTTGCGCATTGCCGCGAGTTCATTGGCTGCAGCGTTGCTTCGCGAATTGATGGCAATTCGTGCGAAAGGGTCCTTTGACACGCCGAACTCGTGCATGTAGCGGCCGGCCCAGGTGGCATAGGCGTTGGCGTTGGCTGAGTCTTCGGGAACGGGAAGGATGCTGCTGCGTGCCCCGCGCCGCCAAGGATCTGCGGCGGCTCGCCGCGAGTTCCACGACGACATCATCACCGGCGTGACTATCAGCACGTGGTCGGCGGCGCCTGCGAACACGGCTTGGGCTGCATCGAGCAGGGAGAAGACAATCATCGGGGCGGGGCGGCTGTGGTGTGACACCTCGGTCAGTCCGAACGAAGAAACCAGGAAAGGTGCGCTGGCCGCGCCGGCTTCTGCGGTGGCTACAACACCGTCGATATCAGCGGTGGTGAGGCCCGCATCACGGATCGCTGCGGTGGAGGCCTCCAGAGCCAGCGACAACGGTGAGCGGTCACCCCGACTGAAACCGGTCGAGCCGACCCCGACAATCGCGATTTGGTCTTTCATTGGTGATCTGGCCATCAGTCTCGGTGCCCTTGGCTCGGTTTGCTCGGCCGGTTTGGCTGGTGTGACCGGCTCGGCCGGAAGGCCACTATCGGCACACCACCTCTATCGAGGAAGTCGAGTTCGACGGCGTCACCGATGTTTGGCCCGTTCAAGTCGAATCCGTGAACGGTTCCGGTGACACGCAGGTGTTCCTGTTCTTCGAGTTCGACCACGACCACGGGATGGCCGCCGTTGCGGTAATCGACGCCATCGGCTGGAGGCCCCGCATGAAGGTGCATGAGCAGATAGATCGTGCCTCGGCCGCTTACCGGTGTCGGAACAACGTCGAACGACCAACAACTTGGGCACATCGGTCTCGGGGGCTGGTGATAGCGGTCGCAGTCTGCGCACCGATTGATCAGCAACTGACCGTCGAGTCGGCCACGGTACTGTGCGGCGTTGTCGCGGTACACGCCATGCCCCGCGAACAGTTCGAGAAGTTCTGCGTCGCTCAGGTCGCCACCGGCGGGTTTCTGTTCGGTTTGGATGGAATCGGCCACCGCGTGACATTATGCGCGGATGAGCGATAACCCCACACCACAGGCGACTGCCGCATTCGACGATCTGATCACAGCCTTGACCGAGATCCGCGACGGTTACATTCTCGATTCCGCTCGATGGGCTGAGCCGCTTGAGCAGGTTGAGGCGTTTCGTTATGTCGGCCAGATGCTCTCTGCGGTGTCGGAGCTGTACTGGGAGGCGAATCCTGAGCACCCGCGATTTGTTGGAATCGTGGATCCGGGTCGCAAGCTTCAGGGCGACAATCCCGATGCGATCTACCACTACGCCCGTATCGACGGCACCAGAAAGTACCGGGTCAGCGGCCGTATTGGTAAGGAGTGCTACACGTCTTTCACGCTGCACGCGACGGCCGAGGACGGCGGTATGGCTGGGCCGTTGCGGGGCGATGTCAACGACCGAGACCTGACCGTGGCCGAAGACGGCACCTACAGTCTGACCCTCAGCGCCGACCCGGCTGATGCCGATGGTGGGGATTGGCTGAAACTGGAACCCGACACGATTGTGGTAGTGGTGCGTGGCTACTTCCAGTTGCCGGTGTCGGCCCAGAACGACAGTCAGGTCCATGTCGACATCGATATCGAATGCCTTGATGTGGATACGCCCCCACCGCCGCTGAGCGACGAGTTCATCGCCGGTCGCATGAACGAAGGGATTGCCTTTCTGCGTCAGGTGACGGTTGGGCAGGGTCCCTTTGGCGGCGCTTCGGTTGTGCCCTTTGTGTCCGATGTCGCCAACGAGCTACCCAAACCCTTCAGTTTCAGGGATTCAGGATTACCGGTGCCGGGGGCGGCCGACATCCATTACGCCATGACTCGCTGGGAACTTGAACCTGGTCAGGCCCTCGTGATGCGTGGGACCCTGCCGGCGGGGCCGTTCGTCAACGTCATGCTCTGGAATGCTCATATGCAGACTCTGGAGTATCGCAACAGGAAATCATCGCTCAACGCCGATCAGATCACGTTCAGCGACGACGGCAGCTTCGAGATCTGGGTATGCGCCGAGGACCCGGGCCATCCCAACTGGCTCGACACCGATTCCCACCGACGGGGCTCCATCTTCTGGCGTTACCTGCTTCCCGAGTCCGACCCCGAGTTTGTAACCACCGAAGTCGTCACCTTCTGATCCCTGACCACCTCCCCGATTGATCTTCCCCCGACCCCGCCGGTTGAGCTGGTTTCCGCCGGTTGGGTTGGTTTGCACCGCTGTTGATCTTTCCTCGACCTCGCCGGTTGGTTTGCGCCGGTTGGGTTGGTTTGCGCCGGTTGGGTTGGTTTGCGCCGGTTGGGTTGGTTTGCGCCGGTTGGGTTGGTTTGCGCCGGTTGGGTTGGTTTGTGCCGGTTGGGTTGGTTTGCGCCGCTGTTGATCTTCCGCCGATCCCGCCGATCCCGCCGGTTGGTTTGTGCCGGTTTGGTTGCGCCGCTGTTGCGACTTGGTTGACCCTCCCGGACCTCGCCGGTTGGTTGGCTTGCGGCCGTGTTGTTCTTCCTGGACCGCGCTGGTTGGATCGCGCCCTGCTGTGCCCGGTTGCTTCCGTTGGGGTTGGGGGGTTTGAGGTAGTACTTGCGGGTTTTTGGATGTTGGTGGACGGTCCAACCGTGTAGGTGGATCTTTTTGTGGCAGTCGTCGCATACCAGCAACAGATTGTCGAGATCGGTGGGTCCGTCCTTCGACCACCAGATGATGTGATGGGCTTTGCACCACAACGGGTTGGCCTTGCAACACACACAGCCCTCATCCCGAGCCATCAACGCGACCCGTTGTGCCTCAGACGCCGTGCGGCGTTGACGACCCAGCCACATGTTCTGGGTCTTGGCATCAAATATGGACGGCAGAATGTCGGCGTCACGGGCCAGCAGACGCAGTTCACCAATCGGTATCGGGGAACCGTCGGCGAGACGAGCGTTGATGAGTTCCTTCTTGATGACGTCGTAGTCGGCGATGACCAGCAGATTCGTGCCCT
This sequence comes from Candidatus Aldehydirespiratoraceae bacterium, assembly GCA_965198315.1. Lineage (GTDB taxonomy): Bacteria > Actinomycetota > Acidimicrobiia > Acidimicrobiales > Aldehydirespiratoraceae > VXYK01. Next base: position 1,537,317 of record OZ240616.1, read on the forward strand.
GCGTCTTGCCGTCGCCCGGTTCGCAAACCAACTCAGCGAGAGCATCCGCCATCCGCTGTTGAGGTGTCCGACGGGCTTTGGGGTCTTCGCGATGCCACAACTCGCGTTCTTTGGCCGTCAACGCCGTGGCGATGCGGGTGCCGGTGATCTGGTCGAACTGGCCTGACAGCACGAACATCCCCGTTTCGGGACTCTCAAATATGCGTGCCGAACGGCGCTCACGTTGCCGGTCCAGAATCGCCTGCCCGTCGTCTTCCGAACAATCTTGTTGATGGCGTCGAACGGTTTTGGCGAACTCATCGAAGGGCTGCTCGTTGGCCGCTTCGACAAGCAATGCCTCATCAATGTTGCTCTCGCCCGACACACGAGCGATGAGACGCGCATGGCCTTGAGGAATCTCCCCAGACTCCAAGGCCTCACTTGTGGCAGGCAACTGAGCTAGTTGCACCGCCGATTCGACATCGCGTTTGGCCTCACGTTTCGAAGACCGCAACTCATCACGAGCGAGCCGTTGTGCCTCTGCGTTGCTGTGACGGCGACCGACTTCAGCAAGCACTAGGGCCTTCATCGCCGCCAACCGAGACTCAGCACGACCGATCTCACCCAACCGCAGCGACAGCCCCTCGTCTCGCAGCCCCTCAACGTCAACCGCCAGCACACAAACCGCCCCAGGATCAGCCGTGGCGGCACCGGTGGCCGTGTCCAAGAGATCGGAGACAGGAGCGGATTCCATGTATGAAACTCTATCGACCCCGTGTGACAATGACCTTTAAAATCACTGTAAAATCATAAAATATATTTGAATTCTTAAGCCAGTGCGGGAATCTGGAGAAGTGCGGGCATAATGCCCACAACAATGGCATAATGCATGCATGACGGTTCAGATCACCATTCGAGGCGTACCCGAGGAAGTCCGCGATGCGCTGGCCACGAAGGCCGCCCTCAAGCGGCAGTCCATGCAGGAATTCCTCAGTGGTGAACTTGAACGCATTGCGGCGAAGCCCTCAGTCGACACCGTGTTGCAAGAGGTTCGACGTCGTAAGGAAGCCGCCGGAACTCGAATCTCGTCCACAGAGATACTTGCCGAACGCGATGCGGATCGGGCGTGACCATCGTCGTGGACGCCTCGGTACTCGTGGCAGCGTTGGCGGATGCCGGTTCTGATGGTCAATGGGCAGAAAGTGCTGTTGCCAACGGGCCCTTGGCTTCACCAGAACTGGCATTGGTCGAAGCCACGAATATCCTTCGACGCCTTGAACTGTCGGGGCAGGTGTCGCCCTTGGAAGCCACCGCCGCGCAGCGCGACCTGCTCCGGTTGGACATCGAGTATTGCGTATTCGCCCCGTTCTCCGAGCGGGTTTGGGAACTGCGGGCCAACGTGACGAGCTACGACGCCTGGTACGTGGCAGTGGCCGAAGCATTTGGCTGCCCGCTAGTGACCCTGGACCGCAAACTAAGCAAAGCCGACGGCCCGCGCTGCGAAGTGATCACACCCCCCGATCCAGCCGGTTAGGCCGAGGACTGGTCAACCCGCTGCACCCGAGCCGGATCACGCCGCCTGATCCAGCCGGCTATGTCTTCGTCATCCCCAAGCAATTCGGGTTGGTTACGACCGTCGCTCTGAACTCAAGAAACAAACCGGACAGGGCAATCAGGTCCCGTCGGGAAGGCGTTGTTCGAGGACTTCGTCTGTCAATTCTGGAGCGGTTCGGTTGCCGGTGATCTGGTCAAGCGTGAACGACTCAGCAAGCGCCGTGGCCGGAAGCGGCTAGTCGGGTTCGGCACCGGTGGATTCGTCGGGAGGGGAGGGAATACCGATCGCCAAGAAGCCTTCGATGCGCGCGAGCCTCTGTCCGATCCCCGCGACGTCGTCGCGGAGCTTGTTGTGGTCTTGACGCAGTTCGCGGAGACCGGTGTTGATCGCGGTGTGGAACTCTTCGCGGAGGCCGCGGATCGCGGTGTGGAACTCTTCGCGGAGTTTGTCGGTGCTGCGTTGTTGGTGCCAGACGATTCCCAGGCCGACCATCAACAGGGTGACGAGTTGAGCGATGGCGTCTGCCTCCATGCTCCCTGACGTTAATCAGAAGCGGATCAATAAGCAATGTAAAATGATGAAATATCTCATGGATGGATGGAGTCACATCTCATAATGGTGGCGTTGTTCGAGGACTTTGGACCGCGGTGCGTGGTGACGCCGCCTGATCCTGTGAGCTAGGTCGCACCTGTGCTGGACGGCTAGTCTCGTCCGGGCTAGCAACTGACGCGGGTTCATTGGCGCAAAACCGAGGACCCCTACCGGCGACAGGATTCCGACCAATGAGTGATCCCGACGACAACGACCAGCCTCAGAACCCCGAGCCGCGAGCTTGGGTTGTGCGGGCTGGACGAGAGGGAGAGGAGGAGCAATACAACCTCGATCACAGCGTTGTGAGCATTGGATGGTACGACTTTGAGGAACTCGACTCGATGACGGACCGTGAAGAGTTTGGAGAACGCCTTGAAGAGCTTTATCCGGAAGGGAACACACGCAGTGCGAGGGATCAGTTGTGGCGCTTCGCAAAAGAAATATCAATCGGAGACTTCGTCGTCATGCCCCAGAAGCGGCCGGAACTTGGCCGAGAGCGCTTGATCGCTATTGGGCGCGCTGTCGGGCCATACGAGTGGGACCCCACGCAACCCGAAAGCGTAAGGCACCGCCGCAAAGTTGAGTGGCTCCAGACCGACCTGCCCCGGGAGGTCGTTGAGGACGACCTGGACAAGTCGTTGAACGGCCTTGTCACCATCTATTCGCTGAAACCCAACGACGCGCCGTATCGCATCAGGTATCTGGCCGAGCACGGTGAAGATCCTGGTGACCGCAACTCCAGAGTTGACAACGGCCAAAGAGAGACTTGGGACGGAAGATTGGAGGAGTATCTCGATGACCTGGGTCAGGGCGAGTCGCCCCGTACGATTCGAAAGCGACGGAGCATTAGGCGGAGCATTCTTTCTCGCTGGATCGACTTCGCGTGGACGGCTAGCCAGAGCCCAATCGTCGCCGGGCCACTGGTGGAAGAGTTTCTCAGTGACCTACGGGACGGTGACCTAAAGGAGAGCACCCGTCAAATTATAAGGATGTCATCGAGCGGTGGTGTGCCTACTGGGACGATCCAGAAGACTCTCGGTCTCCAGCCGTCATCGACACCCGATCACGGCAAGAACGCCTGGAGAGTGCTGCGGAGAAGTTGCTGTGTGAGGTCAGCGACCTGCAAGAGATCGCGGACCTGTTGGAGGACAAGGGGCAGGTGATCCTCTACGGGCCGCCGGGCACCGGCAAGACCTACCTGGCACAGGAACTAGCGGAGGCGCTGGCGTCCGACGAACAAGCTCGGAGCCTGGTTCAGTTCCATCCCGCGTACTCCTATGAAGACTTCTTCGAGGGTTACCGACCGGTGACGGACGACAACAAACAGATGACCTACGAACTGACCCCGGGTCCGCTGGCAGACTTGGCGGAACATGCGGCGGAGAACCCGGAACAGCAGCACGTCATGGTGATCGACGAGATCAATCGAGCGAACCTTCCCCGGGTACTCGGCGAACTGCTGTTCCTGCTCGAATACCGGGACAAGTCGATGGCAGTGATGCACCGATCCGACGGCAGCTTCAAGTTGCCGAAGAACCTGTGGTTCATCGGCACCATGAACACGGCGGACCGATCGATCGCCCTCATCGACGCTGCCATGCGCAGGCGCTTCCATTTCTTCCCGTTCTTCCCCGGGCGGGGACCGACGGAGAACCTGTTGCGCAGATGGACCAACAAGCACGCCCCCGGTCAAGCATGGGTCGTAGACCTCGTTTCTGCGGTGAACACTGAACTCGAAAAGGAATTGGGAGGGGATCACCTGCAACTCGGGCCGAGCCATTTCATGAAGACCGATCTGGACGAACGCGGGTTCAAACGTGTCTGGAAATACAACATCGAACCGTTCATCGAGGACCAACTGTTCGGCAAACCCGACAAGATCAAGCAGTTTCGCCTAGATGCTGTCTTGGAACGGTACGGACCGGAGCATTTCGAGGGCAGTGGTCTACTTGATGTTCCCGCGACCCCCGTAGATGAACTGCCGTCCGGTGCCGGCCAGTCATCCAGCGGTGGGCGGGCCGCAGTATCGCCAGAGATGCGCCAGAATCCCTTAGTTCGAGGGCTTGAGGAACTGCTCGGAGACAGGTTGAGGTTTCACCCCGACCACACACCCGCTGGTTGCTTGCTAGCCGACACGGTTGGCCCGGAGGGCTTTTCATTGCGAACATTGCATTCGAACCAGAACGTTTCGCTTCTGAATGTCACTGGTGGCAGGCCAACCGTGTATTTCCCGCCGAGAGCTTCGCTGGACAAGTTGATGAACAAGCGCAGCGAAATCGAAGCCTACGCGAATGTACTCTCGGGCCTCGGACTCGACATCAGCCAATTCGGACTTCAAGAAAAGCCGAGCCTCCCCCTCGGTGATGTCTTGGAAGCGCTTGATCAAATCAGCGAGTGCGTTGCAGCGTTGGCGTGATTGATACTGCGCAGATCGATGCAGCCGTCGGTGAAGTCGGCGAACTGGTTGGGTTGGAACCGGAGACGTTCAGGGAATGGGAGACTCGGCGGGTCAGGTTGACCCGACAACGGGCGGGTCGCCTGGAAAAAACGCAATGGTTGTCGGTGAAACCCGATTCTGAGGACGGCTACTGGAAGGTCACGGCCAAGCAGTATGTCGGGGGCTTCACGATGGACGGGTTGCGGGTCATCGTGCGGCCGAAGATCAACCCGCAGAACCTGTTCCTGCTGCTCGAAGTCGGCCTGCCGCCCGACGCCTGGCTGCCCGAGGCAATGGAATACGCAGAGACCGACGACCTGCTGCCGGCGCTCATCTCGTTCTTCGCACGCACAGCAGAAACGACTCTGGCCCGAGGGCACTACCACTCCTACCGTCACGAACAGGAGGACCTGCTGGCGTTGCGCGGACGGCTCGACTTCCAGCGTCAGTTCCGCCGAGGCGGACTCATGGTCCCGATGGCCTGCTCCTATGACGATTTCACCGCGGACATCGCCGAGAACCAGTACCTCAAGGCGGCGATGAAACAAGCGATGCGGGTCGCTGGGGTTCCGCTGGAAGACCGCCGCCGACTCATGCGCCTGCTCGTAGCACTCGAGGACGTGTCCGATGTACCGGTAGCCGCAGATGACATCGAACAGATCACCTTCACCCGGCTCAACGACCACTACCTGCCGGCTATGCGTCTCGCCCGCCTGATCCTGGCGCATCTCACGCTGCAGGACCAGCACGGCGACACCACCGCTTCGGCGTTCATGCTGGACATGAACAGTCTGTTCGAGCGGTTCGTTACCGAGCGCTTACGAACCGAACTGAGTGGCCGACTCGAAGTCGAGGGCCAGGCGCGCAGTTCGCTCGATACCGACCGACGTGTGCGGATCAAACCCGATCTGGAGTTCAGACGCGACGGCGTGAGCGTCGGTGTCGCCGACATCAAGTACAAGCTCCGCGACACCGACGAGACTCCCGAATCGACTGAATCCTCGGTAGTCGCTGGTTCGAGCGATACAGGTTCCGAGGTTTGGGCGAGCAACGCCGACTACTACCAACTGTTGGCCTACACCACCGCACTCAATCATCCCACCGGCACGCTCATCTACTGTGTCGACGCAAACAATAACATTAACGGCGACACAGAAATGACCACCGAGTTGCCGCTCATCGAACCCGGCCCCAATCGGACGACACAGCTGGCGCGTTCGATGATCGAAGTCAAGAACGCACACAAGGAACTGCATGTCGTCGGCATCGACCTCTCGGGCAGCCCAACTGACATACAGGACCAGATCACGGCCCTAGCCGATCACCTCGAAGCAACCGTGCAAGCAGCACCCCAACCCATGTGACCGGTACCCCGAATCCGGCGAGCAGTCCCTCAGCAGCTAGTTGGGTTCGGTATCTGCGGATTCGTCAGGAGCGGAGGGAGTGCCGATCCCCAAGAAGCCTTCGATGCGCGCGAGTCTCTGCCCGATCCCCGCAACATCGTCTCGGAGCTTGTTGTGGTCTTGACGCAGTTCGCGGAGACCGGTGTTGACGTCGTCGCGGACGTTGTCGGTGCTGCGTTGTTGGTGCCAGACGATTCCCAGGCCGACCATCAACAGGGTGACGAGCTGAGCGATCGCGTCGGCTTCCATGTTTCCTCAGGCTAGTTGGGTTCAGTATCTGCGGATTCGTCAGGAGCGGAGGGAATGCCGATCCCCAAGAAGCCTTCGATGCGAGCGAGTCTCTGCCCGATTTGAGCGATGGCCTCGCGGAGCTTGTCGTGGTCCCGACGCAACTCGTGGATCGCGGTCTGGAACTCTTCGCGGAGGCTGCGGATCGCGGTCTGGAACTCTGCTCGGAGTTTGTCGGTGCTGCGTTGTTGGTGCCAGACGATTCCCAAGCCGACCATCAACAGGGTGACGAGTTGAGCGATGGCGTCTGCCTCCATGCTCCCTGAGACTAGTCGGGGTTAGATTGATATGCAATATAAATTTATGAAATACCTCTAAGAGATCAGCATCACAGCTCGTCAGGGTGGCGCTGTTCGAGGACATCAGCCCAGGCGGACCGGCCGGTCGCACGCAGGCGATCGAGATAGACAGGCAACCGCCCCCGGCAGTGGTAGGGCCCACCTTCGGACAACACGATCTCCATGGGATCGACCGGGCTGTAACTGCGCGCCATCTGCTTGTCTGTCCAAGCCTCCAACAACTCCCGACCCTGGGCCACCACAGGCAGATCTTCGCCGCCCACCACGAGATCGTCGACCTCGTGGGGATCACGAGCGATGTCGAAGAGCATCTCGTCGCTCCAATGGGCGTGGTAGCCGTCGTGCCAGGTCCGCAGATACAGGTGATCTCCGAAGCGGACCCCACGCTGCGCCGACCACGCACCCTGCGACACAACCAGATGGTCACGACCGGCATCGGTGCCAGCCCGCAGTTCGCCGGCAACGCTCTGTCCATCCCAGTGAAGAGGCGCCAGAATCCCCGCCAGTTCAACGATGGTGGCCCCCACATCGAGGTGGTACAGCAGCCCGTCGAACACCCCGGGCTCGAGCCCCGGCCACGACAGCACCGAGGGGATATGACAGGTCGCCTCGTCGGCACCCTGGTGATCCGCATACACCCCGAGTTCACCGAAGGCCTCGCCATGATCCGATGAGACAAGCACCGCGGTGTCGTCGAGCACCCCGAGCCCGGCGAGTTGGTCGAGCAGGCTTCCCACGGCATCGTCGGCGTAGCGGATCCCCACGTCGTAGCCGTCGATGATGCCCTTGATGTTGTCCATCGACGACCCGTCGTCCGGTTGTCTCGGCCCGGGCGGCCCCCACTCGTTGGGCTCGAACCCCCACGGTTCCTGTGCAGAATGAGACCCCGCCAGACCCCAGTTGCGCTCACGGACCTCCTCGGAGTGCCACTCGGCAATCGGATCCTCCGCAAACGGGTTGCCGTACCCATCGGGAGTGTTGTACGGCGTGTGCGGATCCCACAGATGAACATGCAGGAACCAGTCCTCTTTGCGACCGTTCTCGGCTATCCACTTGTGCGCGCCGGGAAGCACCTCATCGGCTCGCTCGCCGCCCATGCCCCGCATCAGGTTGAGCGCCTCCATGAAGCCGTAGTTCCACCAGCCCGCAGAGTGCCGGAACGGAAAACTGGAGATCGATGCGGTGTGGTAACCAGCGTAATAGAACTTCGACGCCCACGAATTGGAGGCGAAAGTCCCGATGAAATGTCGCCCGGGGCCCTCAGGGCGCAGTTCAGCGGCGACACCGCCGTGGTTCACCACCCCGTTGCGGATCCCGAACATGCCCGAGATGAGAGCCGTGCGGCTCGGCAGACAGGGCACATCGGAGGCGTACACGTTGGCGAAGCGCACTCCGTTGGCGGCGATCGCGTCGATGTTGGGCGTGGTGTTGCGGTGATATCCGGCGCATCCGAGATGGTCGGACCGCAGGGTGTCGATGTCAATATAGAGGATGCGCATGGTTGTATAGTCAGGCTCGTGAATGGCGTGGGACGGGTTCTTGGCACCGATGATGCTACTCCACTGGAGTTCTGGGTGGCACTCGGCCCCGGTCACCACCTGCAGCTCGACGATGTGGTGGCGGTCGATCGCGTGAAATGGTTACGCGACTGCGCGTGAAATGGGTACTGGCCCCCGTTCACCGCCGGCGTGGTCCTCCACACGGGACCTTACACCTATCAACTATCGGACCGCATCACCGCCGCTCCTATATGCACCCTCTGGTCTTGAGCACGGGGGATGTTGTCAGCGCCGATGTCCTCTTGCTCATGGCAGTAGAAGCGTCGCCGGGGAAGGGCGGACGTCGGATTCTCGCGACACGGCCAGTCGCCAAATTGCTAGACAGTTCTCACGCTTAGTCGTATCGTGGCGGATCCATGGAGGAATCCGAAACCAACGAGTTCCAGATTGAGGGCACGATCGAGATGGCCGGTGGGGTCTGGGCCAACTTTGCTGCTGTCTCGCACTCTCCCCACGAGTTCACCATCGACTTCATCCGACTCGACTATCAGACACAGAATCCGACTAGGGGTGTGGTCGTCCAGCGGGTCAATATGTCACCACTATTCGTACAGCAACTCATCGGCGCGTTGACGGACAATTTGGACAAATACTCTAGGAGCATGCCAGACGGCGTGATTGAAGGAGATGACTAGATGACGGCCCCCGTGCGACTTGAACTTCCGCAAGGTGTCGCCTCCGTCACTTGGAGGTCCACGAAATCCGAACCGTTTGAATGGGAGTACCCCACTGAAGCGTTCCCTGGCGTGACGCTTGCGGAGATTGACGCGGCTACTGGGCTGATGCCGACTCGACCGGGAGGAACGCTCCATGAGAGCACCGCCGATTTCCTGAGGTCGCTCGAAACCCGGAAATAACGACCGACCGTCGCGAACAGGCATCTAGCGGAGTGCCGGCCCACTACGAGACTGAAGCGTTTCGGCGGGCGTACAGCCGCTTGACGCCCGAGCAACGCGGGCAATTCAGGACGGCGCTCCAAAAGTTCGTTAACGATCTGCTCGAAATGGAGACAGGGGAGACACAGCGGTTCCGTCCCGGTCTTCGTGTACGATCGCTCAGAGCAGACCCCCGCAAGTACGAAATGACTTGGGCTGGCAACGGTCGTGCGGTGTTCGCTTGGGGCACTCCACAACGTCCAGGATTTCGCCATGTCGAGTGGTTGGACATAGACGGGCACGAGGTCTTGCCCTAGCAAAGTGGGTATGAGCTCCACTGGGCCCGTCTAATCGTGTGTTAGAAGGGTGCGTGCTATTGTCGGCGCCGATGTCTTTGGAGGAGTGTTTGGAGAGAGTCCGATCTGGACCGGTTCCCCCGCACGAGGAAGCGACAAAATTCCAGTTGATCGCACCAATCCTTCGGAACCTGGGTTGGAATCCGGATGACGGTGCAGAGTTCCTTTTGGAACATAGCGTTGGTGGTACAGGCGGAAGAGTAGACATAGCCCTCCAAGGCGATGGTCGGTTGGTAGCGCTGGTCGAAGCCAAGGCGCCATATTCCGACTTGAGTCAGCATGTAGAGCAAGTGCTGAGGTACGCCTTTCACGAGGGTGTGGATATCTGCGTTCTGACCACTGGGTTGGAGTGGTGGCTGTTCCTTCCGAGAGAGAAGGGGGGATGGGCCGAACGCCGATTCGCGGTGTTGGACCTGATGACGGATTCGGTGGATCGGTTGACCGAAGACTTCAACGCGTTTCTGAACAGAGACACTCTGGTGAGTGGACAAGCAGAAACGAAAGCCAAGTTGGTTCTGAAAGCGAGTTTGGCGGCCGCTCGCCTTGAGGCGGAGATCCCCAAGATCTGGGAGCGCATGTTGAGTGAGCCAGATGAAGAACTGGTTGAACTCATCGGCGCGAGGGTCTATAAGAAACTCAACCTGAGGCCTGAGAAGAGCCAGGTGATTGCGGTGTTGCGTGGCGAACCTGTTCGAATGGCCGGCGACCACGAGTCTTTAGCACCCGAAGCAACCCAAGCTCCCAATTCCACCAGGGCGACCAGCCGGGCACCTTCGCGAAGGCCGGTTGCGTTCACACTCTGGGGAGTCCGTCACCCGGTATCGACACGCAAGGCAATCTACGCTGAAGTCGTCGATCTTCTCTACGAACGACACGCACCTGAATTCAGCAGCCTGTTGGAACCGATCGGAAGAGCAAGAATCCCCTACGCCATGCTTGATGATGAGAACTGTTGGTCCCCTCATCAAGTCAAGTCATCGCAGTACTTCATCGAAACGGACGGCGCCACGTGGAGCCTGTTCGGACGGGCTGAACGGCTTCTTGAGCACTTCGGCTACGACAAATCTGACCTTGAAGTTCTGTTTGAGTAGCAGGGCTCATGGGAGCAGGTACTCGAAAGGTTGGTGCGGCGGTTGAGCGCGCGGTCGATGACCTCGGGAGTGCCCTGTTAGCCGACAGTGCCGAATTGCGTGACCAGATCAACAGCGGAGTAACGACCGAGCACGACCTCTATCGCGAGTTGTTGCACCTTCTCTATGGATTCTTCTTCGGGGGCCTCGACGTCTCCCGGTTGCGTGAGATGGCTAGCGGCAGTTCATTCGAAGAGACGGCGCGACGAATTCGCAGCGAACTCAACGCGGTGGAACTTGGAGATGCGTACGAGGCGTTGTTGGAAATGAGGCTGAGCGTCGACAGGGACTCGTGGGTGGTCGCACTTGGTCGGGCTGAGCAACACGACCGCAAAGCGGGTGGCAGCTATTTCACGCCGGCGGTGTTGGTGGAGCGCATTCTCGACTGGGCGCTCGACCCGACGATCAACGAAGCGTTGTCTGCCGACGAAGCAGAAACAGCGCTGCTCGATCTCAAGATTCTCGACCCCACCTGCGGATCGGGTCACTTTCTGACCGCAGCAGCGGACCGTGTCGGCTCCGCACTGGCAATCCTGCGAGCTGCGCAATCCGATCCCTCAGCCGAAGAGATCGAGCGAGCGCGCCGCGATGTCGGACAGAACTGCATCTACGGGGTCGACATCGACCCGATCGCCGTGGAACTCTGCAAATTCGCGCTTTCGTCCGGTTCAGGTGAGCGCCGGATTCGCTGCGGTGATTCGCTGCTCGGGCTCACCCCGAAGCTTCTCGCCCAGGGTGACCAACAACCATCGGACACCGGTGAACACGGCGTGTTCCACTGGCACTTGGAGTTCCCCGAGGTGTTCAAGGGCGGTCAAACCAACCCCGAAACGGGTTGGTGCGGAGGCTTCGATGTAATCATCGGCAATCCGCCGTTCCTGAACCAACTGGAGACCCCGACCGTCCAGTCCAAAGAACTCGCCGCTTTCCTGAAACGTCGATATCCGGGTGTCGCCAAAGGCTACGCCGACACCGCGGTGATCTTCGCGGAACTCGCATCGCAGCTGGTGCGCCCAGACCAAGGGCGGATCGGCCTCGTGCAACCGGCAAGCATCCTTGCATCCGCCGACACCAGAGGAGCGCGACGGGCCCTCACGACCCGGGGAACGCTGAAAACACTCTGGGCTGCCCGGGAAGGCGTATTCGATGCTTCGGTGCGCACCTGCGTAGTGGTCTTTCGCAACGGAGAGAACCCGTCAACAGCCGAGCTTCGCCGTTTCGCCGGTCCCGACTTCCGTGCGCTCCCGCCACTGCGAATCAACACGAGCGAAATCGCGCACATGGAGACTTGGGCGCCGCTGATCGCGGACGGCTTCGGAGTCCCCAGAGTCGACCTCGATGAGAGTCGGACCATGAGCGCCGTGCTCAGCGCCACCGCCGATTTCAGGGATCAGTACTACGGTCTCGTAGGATTCGTTGAAGAGGCCCACGGCCGAGTTCCAGACGGAATCAACACGGCAGCGCTGATCACAACCGGCCTCATCGACCCCGCCGAACTTCATTGGGGCAAGCGCCCCACCAGATTCAACAAGACCGACTACGACGCCCCAATTGTAGACCTCAACCGGCTGCGATCCGAGAGCGACCTCGGCGACTGGTCGGCTAACCGACTGGTGCCGAAGTTGCTGCTAGCGACACAGACACGCGTCATCGAATTGGTCGTCGACGAATCTGGCGTGTTGCTGCCGTCGGTACCGGTCATCACCATCACGACCGACGGGATCAGCCTGTGGCACGCCGCCGCAGCGCTGATGTCACCCCCGATCACGGCGTGGGCGGCGGCACGGTACATGGGCGCGGCTCTCAGCATTGACGCCCTCAAATTGAGCGCCTCCCAAGTTCTCGGCCTTCCCTTGCCGGCGAATTCTGCTGCATGGGACAGTGCCGCGGAATTGATCCGTGACGTCACTGGTTCAACCTCGCCCCAAGCGCGCAGACAGAAGCTCATAAGTGCAGGCACGCTCATGTGCAATGCATACGGCGTCACTGACTCTGATCAACTTATGAAATGGTGGTGTAATCGCCTTGGTGAGGAGCGCTCGTCGTGAAGTCAAGTGTGGAGACTTGCGCACCGGAGGACAGGATCGGGTTGGACCGCTGCTCCGCTGGACTGGCGCTTGGCTACGGTGTGAGTGTGGGTGTTTACGCAAAGATGCTCGAATGAGGCTCGGTAGAAGAACTCGGCAAGGCGGGGCTCGCCACGACCACACAGATCCGTGTGTGGCTGAACTGGTCAGAGCGCTTGGCCCCGATCGGGTTCGGGCTGACGGGGCGGCTCGGCATCTCGCCAGTGCCGACGCCTCAATGTTCACCGACGGCACCGCGGGGCCGGTGTGCTTTCCGGATTCCACCGAGCATGTGCAACAAATCATGCAAGTCGCTGCAAGCCACGACCGGGCGGTCCTGCCCAGAGGAGCCGGCTCGGGCCTGAGCGGTGGGGCCGTGCCACTCGGCGACCCCATCGTCGTCTCCACCACGCGCATGAACCGGGTGCTGGAAGTCGATGTGGATGATCGCGTTGCTTGGGTGCAGCCAGGTGTAATAAACCTTGATCTGTCCCGGCAGGTGGCACCGTTGGGCCTGCACTTCGCCCCCGACCCGTCGTCGCAGCAGGTATGGACCATCGGCGGCAACGTCGCCAATAATTCTGGTGGGCCCCACTGTCTTGCCTACGGCGTGACCAGTGCACATGTACTGGCTGTGGAGGTGGTTCTGTCGAGCGGTGAAGCGGTTGTGCTCGGTGGACTCGACGGTGAACCCTCTGGTTATGACCTGCGAGGTGCCTTCGTTGGTTCGGAGGGCATGTTCGGCATTGCCACCAGGATTGCAGTGCGCCTGACGCCCGACCCGGAGAGCGTCAAGACGCTGTTGCTGTCATTCGACACAGTGGCTGATGCGGCGGCCACTGTGGGTGCGGTGATTGCATCGGGACTGGTTCCCGCTGCCATTGAGATGATGGACCAGCGCTGCGTCGCCGCCGTCGAGGATTTTGTGCATGCCGGCTACCCCCGTGAAGCGGCAGCGGTGCTGTTGATCGAGGTTGACGGCCTGCCACGAGGAGTTGAGGCGGACACCAGAAAGGTCACCGAGATCGGTCGCGCACATGGCGGCAACGTGCGGGTGGCGGCTGACGAAGAGGAGCGGGCGCTGCTCTGGAAGGGACGAAAGAGTGCGTTCGGGGCGATAGCGCGGGTTGCACCCGACTACTACCTCCACGACACGGTGGTGCCTCGTTCCAAGCTCGTCGAAGTGCTGGAGGCCGTATACGAGATCGTCGATCGCTATGACCTCGTCGCGGTCAACGTCTTTCACGCCGGCGACGGCAACCTGCATCCGCTGCTGGCCTATGACTCGCGGCAACCGGGTGCCAACGAGCGTGTAGCCGCCGCCGGGCGAGAAATCCTCGAAGTGTCTCTAGCGGTGGGTGGAGTCCTTTCCGGTGAGCATGGCATCGGCGTCGAGAAGCGGGATTTCATGGAGTTCCAGTTCACCAGTGCAGACCTCGAGCATCAGGCGCTGTTGCGTCGTTCGTTCGACCCGCACTGCCGCTTGAACCCGGGCAAGGTTCTGCCGTCGGCCCACAGCTGCGCAGACATCGCCTCGTTGTCCGCGTCGAGGCCCAACGGAGTGTGGGGATGATTGCCCCGCCGGTGATTGATGACGAGGCACTGCTTGCTTTCGCCGCGGAGATCGGTCCCCGAGATCCGGTTGTGGTCCGCGGCGGGGGCACCCAATGGGATGTGGGTGGTGCCCCGAACGGCGATGTCCGTGAAGCACGGGCACCGTCCGGCATCGTGCAGTATCGACCCGACGAGATGACTGTCTGCGTGCGCGCGGGCACCACAGTTGCCGAACTCCACGCCGCGCTCGCCGAACACGGCCAGCGCACAGCCTTGCCCGACGGTTCTGGCCTGCCCGATGGGTCCGGGCCGTTCGGGTCGCGTTCTTCGACCGTTGGGGGAGCGATAGCGGTGGGGCGGTCGCCAGTCACCAGGCTCGGGGATGGTCACATCCGCGACGCTGTTCTGCAGTTGCACTACGTGGCCGCCGACGGTCAGCTCGTGACCGCGGGCGGGCCCACAGTCAAGAACGTGACCGGTTTCGACATGTGCCGGATCATGGTCGGTTCTTTGGGCACGTTGGGTTGCGTCGGCGACGCGATCTTGCGCACTCGCCCGAAGCACGAGCACGAGCAATGGGCGAAACTCGAAGACATCGAGCCACAGATCGTTCTCAACACCGCACGGACTGCATCGTCAATCCTGTGGGATGGATCCGCAGTGTGGGCTCGACTCTCAGGACACCATGTCGACGTGGAAGACGATCTCGCCCGACTACCGGAGGCGTCTGAGACCCTGCCACCGGATCTACCACCATTTCGCTGGTCGCGTCGCCCCAAGGATCTGTACCACCTTGGAGGCGAGACCGGACGGTTCGTGGCCGAGATTGGTGTCGGCGTTGTCCATTGCGAACGGCCCGATCCGGATCCGCCACAGGTCCCAGCCGGGGTTGTGACGCTGAACCGCCGGGTACGCGATCTTTTCGACCCCGACCGGCGCTTCAATCCGGGTCGATCCGTGGAGCACCCATGACCGATTCTCTCGGACTCTTGGGGGTTGACCAGGCTGAACTCGACAGTTGTGTGGCGTGCGGATTGTGCCTTCCGCACTGCCCGACGTATCGCGTGACCGGCGCCGACACCCATTCGCCGCGGGGGCGCATAGCGCTGATGCGGGTTGTGGATGAAGGCATCGCGCCGCTTTCTGATGAGATCGTTGAGTCTTTCGATTCGTGCATTCAATGCCGAGCTTGCGAGACCGCTTGTCCCGGCGATGTACCTTTCGGGCATCTGCTGGAGGCCACCAAGGAGTTCGTCGAAACGACCCAGCGCAGAGCGCCGTGGTGGCTGAAGCTGGGCTTGCGGGGTCTGGCTCACCCAAGGCTTCTGCGTTTGGGTTCGAGCGGTCTCGCGGTTGCGCAACGGCTGCGGCTCGTCCCGTCGCGTCGCTTGGGTATCCCGCAGCGTCTACCGATCCGCCGTCGGGCGTTGCAGGCATCGGGCGACGAAGTGTGGCTGTTCACCGGGTGCGTAATGGACGCCTGGCAACGCGACATCCACGCCGCGACCCAAGAAGTGATCGAGGCGACCGGCACGACGGTCCGGCCCACCGGCGACGCGGCCCCTTGCTGCGGCGCGCTGCACACCCACGCGGGCCTCGGCGACGACGCCCGCGAGCTAGCTACCCGAGTGATCTCAGCGCTCGACGGTGACAGCGCGATTCTTGTGAACTCTGCTGGTTGCGGTGCGGCCTTGAAGGACTATGGCCGTCTGCTCGACAGCGACGAAGCTCGGGCCTTCTCGGCACGGGTCTTCGACATTCACGAGTGGCTCGCTGCCCATATCGATGAGCTGACGATGACCGTTACAGAGTCGCAGATCGGTGGGCGGGTGGCGGTTCAGGATCCCTGTCACCTGCGTCATGTGCAGGGAGCGCACATGGCTGTTCGCCGCGTCCTCGAACCGTTCGTCTCAGAGTTGGTGGAGCTTGACGATGAGGGAATGTGTTGCGGTGCCGGCGGTGCGTATTCGCTGGTCCACCGTCAGTTGGCGCTTGATGTTCGCGCCCGCAAAACCGAAGCCGTCAACCGCTCGGGTGCCGACCTGGTGGTGAGCGCCAACCCTGGCTGTTCCATGCACCTCGAAGCCGCGGGCCTCACCGTCCGCCACCCCATGGAACTGATCGCCGAAGCACTCAGGGCGCGCTAGGCCTCGGGGTCAACGACCGTGCGGGAGCCACCGCGGGCCCACAAGACCAAACCGATGGCGACACTGGTGTACAAGATGTTGCCGACAGCCATGGGTGTGACCGTGTCGTCGATCTGTCGATCAATCAAGCTGGCCAGAATCGAACCCCCACCGATTGTGATAACGCCGAACATGCCCGAGGCTGCGCCGGCGATCCGCTGCATCGGTTCCATGGCAATCGCGCTCGCAGTCGGAGCGAAGATCGTGGTGCAAGCGCCGAGCAAACAGGTGGCTGCGTACCAGACCCAGAACGACGGGACACCCTCGCCGGCTACAGACCAGAAGGTGAATACGGCAGAGATGACCAGGAGACCAAGCAATGCCGTCATCGAGACGCCATCTGCACCGTAGCGTCGGATGAACCGTCCGCTGGTCCAAACTGCGGCGGCGAGGAACAGGGCGGAACCCCCGAAAATGAGTGCGAAGTATTCGTCGAGACCGTAGATCTCGTCGATGATGGGAGCACTGCTTCCCAGGTAGACAAAAAACGCTCCGAACGTGAACATCGATGCCAGCGTGTAACCGATTGTCACTCGGGTCAGCAGCACTGCGCGTATGCCGTGGCCGGTGGCACCAAGATCAATGGGACGGCGACTCGACCGCGGTAGCGTCTCGCTGAACCGCACGGTCCAGAACACGGCGAGCGCTGCTAGCGGCGCAGCGGAGAAGCAGACCAAGCGCCAGTCGCCGATCAGCAAGATTCCCTCACCGACCGCCGGTGCGATTGCGGGACCCAGCAGGAAGACGGCCATCACGAAGGAAACAACCCGGGCCATCTGGTCCCCTGAATAGAGATCGCGGGCGATCGCCAACCTTGTGGCGCTCGGAGACGCTGCACCCAGCCCCCAAACGAACCTCATCGTCAACAACCCGGTCATGTTCGGGGCAAGACCCGCCCCGAGCGCGCCCAGTCCGTACAACCCCAATCCCACTATCAGAATCGAACGTCTGCCGAAACGGTCCGACAGCAGGCCCCACAACATCTGGCCGGCCGCCATCCCCAGAAAATACCAGGTAATGACTAGGGAGACTTCGCCTGATCCGGGTTTCAGCTCAAACTGCTCTCTGATCTCGTCGAAAGCTGGTAGCACCGAGTCAACGCCGAAAGCCAAAATGATGCTGAGGAAGGCGAGGAAGACGATGACCTGGCGTTCGCTGTGCACCGCGGTATGCCCCGAAGCCTCGGGGTCCGACAAGGTATGGGCCACCGACTAGTCCGCTTTGAGCCGCGTAGACAACTCCGCGACACGGGCGCGAAGAGCATGGAGTTCACCGCCGAACTCTTCAAGCGCGGCAACAATCTCGTCTTCGAAAGTGCCCCAGCCAAATTGCAACGCTGTGACAATGGCGACCTCGGCCAGTAGTTCTTCGTCAGTTTTCGAGCGTCCGCTGACTTGGGCTTGACCGGCGACGATACGTGCGACGAGGTCGGAGATCGGTGAACGAGACTCGTCGACTTCGAGTTTGGCGAAAGTGCGATAGCTCGTGGCCTCTTCGCTGGTATTGACGGGCAGGATGCCGCCTTCGTCCCAGCGTTTGGCCATCGTTTCGGTTGCTTCGAGCACTGCTTCAGCGAAGACGTTGTCCTTGGTCCCGAAGTAGTAGTGAATCAACCCGTAGTTCACGCCCGCGTGCTGTGCTAGTTCACGTCCCGAGACTTGGCGCGGCGAGCGCACGTTCGAAAGCGCCTTGGCCGCGTCTATGAGACTGCGACGGACCGCTTCGGGCCCCCGTACGATCGGTGAGGATTCAGTCATATCGCCAGAAAAGCTTGTAGCTAGCTCAGCCGGAGATTTGGCTGACATCACGCACCGCACCCCGATCAGCCGATGTGGTCATAGCGGCGTACGCCTTCAGAGCAGCCGAAACTGTGCGTTGACGCTCCAGAGGTCGCCATGCATCGGCACCCTTGGCCTCCATGGCGCGGCGTCGCGCTGCCAATTCGGAGTCGCTGATTCTGAGGTTTACAGTGCGGTTGGGGATGTCAATGTCGATCATGTCGCCCGTCTCGATGAGGGCGATAGTGCCTCCTTCGGCGCCTTCAGGGGAAGCGTGGCCAATTGAGAGACCCGATGTACCGCCCGAGAACCGGCCGTCGGTAACAAGTGCGCACTCCTTGCCCAAACCACGGCTCTTTATGTAGGACGTGGGGTAGAGCATCTCCTGCATCCCGGGTCCGCCCTTGGGTCCTTCGTATCTGACGATCACCACGTCGCCGGCCTTCACCACGGATTCATCGAGGATCCCGGCACATGCGGAGTCTTGGCTCTCGAACACGACAGCCGGGCCGCTGAACTTGAAGATTGACTCGTCAACCCCGGCGGTTTTTACGATGCAGCCGCGTTCGGCAATGTTGCCGAATAGCACCGCGAGCCCTCCCTCATGGCTGTAGGGCTCGGCCACAGTGCGGATGCAGCCGTCCTGGCGGTCGAGGTCGAGGGTCGGCCAGCGCTCTGCTTGGCTGAACGCCGCCTGTGTGGGTATCCCGGCAGGACCCGCACGGAAAAACTCGAGGACCTCGGCCGACGGGTTGCGCATTACATCCCACTGGTTGAGTGCCGCGCCCAGGGTCTCGCTATGGATCGTCGGCAAGCTCGTATCGATCAGCCCGCCGCGGTCCAGTTCGCCAAGAATCCCCATAATCCCACCGGCCCGATGCACATCTTCGACATGGTATTTGTCAGTGCTGGGCGCGACTTTGCAGATGTTGGGGGACTGGCGGCTGAGCCTGTCGATGTCGGCCATCGTGAAATCAATGCCGCCTTCCTGAGCCGCCGCAAGAATATGCAGCACGGTGTTGGTTGACCCACCCATGGCAATGTCGAGGGTCATGGCGTTCTCGAAGGCTGTCTTTGAACAGATCGAGCGGGGCAGCACCGACTCGTCGTCCTTGTCGTAGCGGCGCTTTGCGATGTCGACGATGCGGCGGCCCGCCTCTAAAAAGAGTTCTTTGCGGTCGGCGTGGGTGGCCAAGACGGTGCCGTTGCCGGGCAGAGCGAGCCCCAGGGCCTCGGTCAGGCAGTTCATTGAGTTGGCAGTGAACATGCCGGAGCACGAACCACAGGTGGGGCAGGCGGAGCGCTCCATTTCGAGCAGGTCTTCGTCTGATACGGAGGTATCTCCCGCCTTTATCATCGGGTCGATCAGATCGAGCTTGACGCTTACCCCGGCGAGCTTGGTTTTGCCCGCCTCCATTGGTCCGCCGCTCACAAAGACGGTGGGAATGTTGAGTCTCATGGTGGCATTCAGCATTCCGGGGGTGATTTTGTCGCAGTTGCTGATGCAGACGAGGGCATCCGCGCAATGTGCGTTGACCATGTACTCGATCGAGTCGGCGATCAGATCCCGGCTTGGGAGGCTGTAGAGCATGCCGTCGTGGCCCATGGCAATACCATCGTCGACGGCGATCGTGTTGAATTCTTTCGCTACGCCACCAGCTTCTTCGATCTCGCGTGCAACGAGTTGACCCAGGTCCTTCAGGTGGACATGACCGGGAACAAACTGCGTGAAGGAGTTTGAAATGGCGATGATCGGTTTGTCGAAATCGTCGTCTTTCATACCGGTGGCGCGCCACAGGGCTCGAGCCCCAGCCATGTTGCGTCCTTGGGTAGATGTGCTCGAGCGATAGTCAGCCATTTCGTGAGTCTACAAGGTTCGAGTTAGCCAAGCGGCCCAAAATCTAGCGGATTTTGCCATCGGCTAAGTATTCCAGGATTCGCAGATCTCAAAGAACTTCTGGTTACAGTTCGTTCCATGATTCTTGCTCAAGTTGGTGGCACTGGATACAACATTCTGCTGTTCCTACACGTCGTGGCGATCTTTGTGGCGTTGTCGCCCACGTTCGTCTACCCGTTCCTGGCCCGTGACACGAACGGGGATTACTCGGTTCGTAGAACGCTGTACACCGGGATCGCCAAACGCTCGATGCGAATCTACGGCAGTTCGCTGATTGTCGGTGGTCTGCTTGGTTTCGGTGTGGCGGGATTGTCCGACGAGGTGTATCAACTGAGCGACGGGTGGTTGGTAGCTTCCGTCATTGCCTGGCTGGCGATGAACGGTGTCCTGCACGCCATGGTGATTCCCGCTGAAAAGGCGATAGTCGACGGCGATGAACCCAACACCAAGAAGGCCGAGACCGGCAGTTTGATCATTTCTCTGTTGTTCTTGCTGTCGCTCTACCTGATGATCTTCAAACCGGGCGTCTAGCCGCGAAGCGCAATGGCCGGCGCCGCGAGTGTGCTCGACATCGACGGCGTCGAGGTTCGCGTCACCAGCGGAGACAAGGTGTTCTTTCCCAAGCGGGGCGAGACAAAACTAGATCTCGTTGAGTACTACTTGGCACTGAAAGATCCTGTGATGCGGGCTATTGGAGGACGTCCGCTGCTGATGGAGCGTTACCCGAATGGTGCTCGCGGTAAGTCGTTCTTCCAGAAGCGGGTGCCCGCCGGAGCACCGGGCTGGTTGCAAACAACCGTCGTGAGCACACCTAACGGCACTACTTCCAATGCCCTGGTTGCCGCTGATCTGGCGCACATCGTGTGGGGAGTCAACATGGGTTGTCTGGGTTTTCATGTGTGGCCCAACCGTGTCGACGAACCCGCCTACGCCGATGAGATGCGGATCGACCTCGACCCCTCGCCGGGCACGGATTTTGACGATGTCCGTGCCGCGGCCCTCGAAGTGAAGTCCGTGCTCGACGAACTGGGCATCGTTGCCTACCCCAAGACATCTGGCAGTAAGGGCCTCCACATCTGGATTCGCCTGCAATCCCTTTGGGACGGCTACGGCGTACGATACGCGGCGGTCGCCTTGGCCCGAGAAATGCAACGGCGATGCCCGAAGCTGATCACTTGCGAGTGGTGGAAGGAACAAAGAGGGGAGCGGGTCTTTTTTGATTTCAACCAGAACGCTCCCCATAAGACGGTCTTCGGGGCCTACCAGGTTCGGCCCCGGGTCGGAGCGCAGGTATCCACGCCGATTACCTGGGACGAGGTATCCACCGTCGATCCAGAGAGCTTGACGATCGCCACGGTTCCGGCTCTTGTCGAGCAAAGAGGCGATCCTTGGGCGACCATCGACGATCAGCTTCAGTCTTTGGACACATTGCTGGGGTGGCACAAAAAGGACTGGGCTTCAGGACTAGTCGATGCCCCCTGGCCCCCCGTCTACCCCAAACAACCCAACGAAGGGCCTCGGGTTTCTCCGAGCCGCGCCAAAGCCGCGCCAAGCGAGCCGGGCAGCTGACCAAAGACTCAGGCGTCGAGGACCCGGTGGCGAGCGTCTTCGGGGCTCACCACTGGCCTCTCGGTCGACCAGGGAAAGTTGATCCATTGGTCGGTGCGCTTCCAGACATAGTCGCATTTGACCAGTGAGTGCGACTTTTCATACAGCACAGCGGCTCGCACCTCAGCGACTCGTTCCTTGCAGAAGTCGTAGACGAGCTTCAGCGTGTGGCCAGTGTCGGCTACATCGTCGGCGATGAGCACCTTGACTTCTTCCATGTCGACGAGATCAACGTAGGGAGGAAGCACCACCGGGACCGGCAAGCGTTCGTCGACACCTGTGTAGTACTCGCAGTTCATGACATAGATGTTCTTGATGGAGAGGGCATATCCCAGCGAACTGGCGACGAAGAGACCGCCGCGGGCGATTGCCAGAATCATCTCGGGCCGGTAGCCGTCTTCGGCGACTGTGACCGCCAGTTCCCGGGCGCCACGCCCGTAGTTGGCCCAATCAAGCACCTCGACCTGTTGCTTGACCTGTTCCACAGACTCGTTGATCATCGAGACTCCCCAGTAAGTTGCCCCCGCAAGAGGGACGCTTGCGCCCGCACACTATATGACCGAGACGGTCACCTGATGCCAACCCTCGGCGCCATCCGGGGCGACAGACTTTGGTCCTATGGGCTGGATTTCGTCCTCACCGTCGACGGCACGAACTTGAATCCTGTGCCGTCCTGACGTTGCGTTCCAGGTGGTGCGCCATTGAACCCAGTTTTCGTCGTTGCCGGGCACCGCCAGATCGCATTGCCACCAAGGGCCGTCATCGACAGAAACCTCAACCGCATGGATGCCTCGGGGCGGTGACCATGCCACACCCGCCAAGACAGTTTCGCCCTCTTGAACGGAGGAACCATGGCGGGGAACGTCAATACGAGACGTTGTTTTCATGGGACCGAGCTTCGCCCAACCCTTGTCGATCCAATATCCGTCGAAATCATCCCAGCGAGTCAGTTCAATTTCGGTGACCCATTTGACAGCCGAAACGTAGCCGTAGATGCCGGCAACTATGAGCCTGGCAGGGAAACCGTGCGAGATCGGTAGCGGTTCCCCGTTCATGCCGACTGCCAACAGGGCGGTGCGTCCGTCGTAGAGGCGATCGGTGGGGAATCCCGCGGTCCAGTCGTCGATCGATTTGCCCACGAACTGGTCGGCACCGGGCTGCACTTGCGCCCGCTCCAACAAGCTGGTGAGAGGAACGCCGAGCCATCTGGCGTTACCAACGAGCGGCCCGCCTATCGGGTTGGACACGCACGAAAGAGTTATTTCGTGTTCCTCCATGGGCATCGCAATCAACTCGTCCCAGGTAAGGGTGTAGGGGTTGTCGACCATGCCTTTGATTTCAAGCGACCAGTCTTCGGGGGCGAGATGAGGAGGCGAGATAGCTGTGTCGATCAGGTAGAACGAATCGTTGGGGGTGATATAGGACGAGATCCCGTCGATGTCGGTAATCGCCTCGGTTGTGACGGTTGCTTCGGCAGCGGCAGGGGCGGTCGTAGTCGGGGGAGTGGTTGTGGTGGTTGTGATGTCGCTGAACGTGATGTTTTCGCGGGCGGTTTCCGCCGCTGATTTGGGGGTTATCCCTCGAGCGAGCGCAAACCCGCCGACCGCGACCGCGCCGGCACCAGCGGACCAACCCAAGAACGCTCGGCGACTCGCCGGGGGATTGAGGGGATCTGCGGTAGGTCCCGCTGATTGTCGATGTTCCACGGGACCTCTGAGGCGGTCCAACAAAAAGAGGAGAGTGGCGATACCCAGACCGGCTGCCACGAGCGACCAGAACCAACTTTGCAACGCCGGCGAACTCGGATTTCGTGCCGTAGTGAAGCCTCCCAACAGTCCGAATGCCGCGAAACCCATGATCCCGATCCTGCGGGAGATACGAAGTGCGGCGTTTCCCAGAGCGGCGGCCGCTAGCAAGGCGACGATGGTGATTCCAGGCAACAGCGATGCTTTTCCAGATGAACCGAGATTCTCGATGCTTTCCTCGGCAGCCCACCCGGGCGTGATGTCGAGAACCCACTCGCCCATGCCCAGAACGAGTCCCGGGATGTCGTCGCTCAGTGCCTCGACTATTTGCCCGAACATCAGAGCGACTCCACCGGCGGCGGCACCTGCTAGCGCTCCTTGCCACCAGAGTTGACCGGAAGCGCTGCTCTGTGGGGCTTTGGGGCTGCTGTCGTTTGTTGGGTCGTCCGCGGTCGAATTGTCGTCGGTCTTGTCGTCGTCGGTCTTGTCGTCGTCGTGCTGCGAGGTGTTCACAGGAGTCCTCCGTCGGCGTGCATGCTTTAGTTCTAACTCCCGAAGTCGCCGAATAGTTCCCAAAACGGGTTGCTAATTTTCAGATGCTGCCAAGAGTTTCGCGTTGTTGTGGATGTTGACGCTCGTCGCGGCGAGAATACCTGAACCTTGACGAACGAACTCGGCCCCTGGGGGCTCTCTGCGCGAGCGTCCGCAGGCGTAGGAAGCGGCACCGCAACCTTGGGGCGCGTGGTCCGTGTAGATCGCGGCGAGTGTGATGTCGTGACTGAAGCGGGAACCGTGCGAGTGCTCTCAGATTCGATTCGTGCTCAAGACGAAACCGCACCTGTAACCGGCGATTGGGTGGAGATTGAAGAGCCGGAGGGACTCGGCGCGGTGATCAGCGCAATTCTCGAACGTTCGACGAGTGTGAGCCGACGAGATCCCGCGCAACGTGACCTTGAACAGATTTTGGCCACCAACGTTGAGTTGGTGGGTGTGGTCCATGGACTTGATCGTTCCCTTCCGCCTGGTCGTCTTGAACGATTGTTGGTTGTTGCCATCAACAGTGGCGCAGCACCGCTGGTGATTTTGACCAAGGCTGACACCGCAGCGGCCGGTGACGAATGCGAGCAGATCGTTCGTTCTGTGTGCCGCGACATCCCAGTTGTGATTACCAGCATCGTCGACGGAACCGGACTCAACGAACTCGTGGGTCACGTTGGCGTGGGGCGCACGTTGGCGCTGATCGGTGCCAGCGGCGTTGGCAAGTCGGCGCTGGTGAATGCCTTGGCAGGAGAGGAACGCCTTGAGGTTGGTTCTGTGCGCAACGTTGATGCAAAGGGTCGGCATACCACGACCGCACGAGAACTTGTATTGCTGCCCAACGAGGCTGGTCTTGTGCTCGACACCCCAGGGATCCGATCTGTGGGACTTTGGGAGGCCGAGCACGCTCTAGATCTAGTTTTTGGCGATCTTGAGGAGTTGTCCGGTGGCTGTCGGTTCCATGATTGTGTTCACGGGTCTGAGCCCGGTTGCGCTATTTCTGCTGCGGTAACCGACGGCACGCTGGATGCCAAGCGGGTTGAGCGTTATGTCGCTCTCGTTGCCGAGTTGGCACAACAGCGCCAACGAGAACAACAGCGTTCCTATCGTCCGCGCCGTTAACCGGCGCCGGTGCTCCCAGAGTCGCCCAGTGGCTTCAGTTGCTGAGGTCGTGAGTCCTTCGTTCGAATTCGGTGAGTGCTCGGCGGTCGACTTTGTCACTCGCGTTTCGAGGCAGTTGAGCGATGACCCGGATGTCTTCGGGGAGTTTGTAGGACGCCAGTTCAACAGAACCAAAGTCACGCAAGTCCTCCAGGGTGGGCGCCTCATGGGAGTCGGACACCACGACCACTGCCACGCCGATTTCCCCCATCACCTCGTCGGGCCTACCAACCACCGCGATCTCGGCGACGGCCAGGTGGTTGCCGAGGACCGACTCCACTTCCATCGGATAGACGTTGTATCCGCCGCGAATGAACATCTCCTTGCGCCTCCCGGCCAGCCGGTAACAACCAGCGGAATCCACACGAGCCAGATCCCCGGTCCGAAGCCAGCCATCGACTAGGGCCTCTGCGGTCGCTTCGGGGTCGTTCCAGTAGCCCGACATTATGCAAGCTGAGCGCAACCACAGTTCGCCGATCTTCCCGCGGATGACGGGTTCTCCGGCTTCGTTGCGTATGGCCGCCTCGACGCCGGGGCGGGGTCGCCCGATGGTGTTGAGCGCTTCTTCGTCGTCGGCGTCGAGGTCGGTGCCAAGTCCGATCCCGCCGCTTTCAGTCGACGAGTAGCGGATCGAATAGGGCGCGTCGAATCTTTTTCGGGCAGCGCGCACCAGTGCCGGTGGAGAGGCGGCGCCGCCGACAACGATGGCTTGCACAGCGGAGAAATCGAGTTCGTTGATCGATGGGTGTGCCAGCATGAGTGCTATCTGAGGTGCGACGCCGGTCACTGCCGGCATGCGGTGTTCGGCGATGAGGCCTAGCACGGGTCCGGCCGACCAGCGTTCCAGCAGATGGGTGGTTCTGCCGCTGGCCAACAGCCACGGCAGTTTGGTCATGAAACCGACGTGTGCGAATTGGGTGGAGCTGATGCCGTGCCCGCCACCGCCCCAGGCACCCCCGGTATCGAGTTCGACGATCTGTTCCAGTTGGTGGTTGGCGTACCAGGCACCTTTCGGTAGGCCTGTGGAACCGCTGGTGAAGCACACGCACACAGCTCGGTCCGGATCTTCGGTTAGAGGCGCAACGGGGTGGGTTTCGGCGATCCTGAACTCGGCCGCCACGGTTTCGGCGCTGGTGCCGGGAGTGAGATTTTCGCAGGTGAAGCGCTTGGCGTCGACAGTGCCTGACAGTTCGTTGCCGACAATGGCCAGCTTCGGGTTGAGGACTTCAAGGCAGGCGTTGATCTCCCGGGCGGTGAGCTTCGGGTTGATGCCGGAGGTGACTGCACCTAAACGGGCGAGAGCTAGGAACAGAACCACATAGTCGATCGTGGATTCGAGTACGAGGGCCACTGCGTCTTTGTCGCCGATGTTTCGTGCTGCGAGTCCGGCAGCGGCTTCATCGGCAGCCTGATCGAGTTCCGCATAGGTGATCCCCCAACCCTGCTGCGTGCGGTAAGCCGTGGTGTCGGCGAAGTCCACAGCAACCCGACGTGCAATCCTAGTAAGCACCCCAGAAGCGTAGACCTGTCGACGACAGCACCGGCAGCGGAGAGACGATGCCCATCGAAATTGAATATTACGGAAACGCCACTGGCGGTGAGACCCACACGGTGACGCTCAACTGCGGGGCGCTGAAGGCCGTGTTCTGCGACTACGGGGCGCGACTGTTGGAACTCTGGGTGCCCGACCGCAACGGGGATCTCGCCGATGTCGTGCTGGCCAACGGCAACATCGAGGCCCTCCAAGCTGGCAACGCATATTTTGGGGCGACCTGTGGCCGTTTCGCGAACCGGATCAAAGGCGGCCGGTTCACACTCGACGGTCAGCGCTATCAGGTTGGCTTGAACGACGGCCCGAACCATCTTCACGGCGGTCCGATCGGATTTGACAAGCGCATTTGGCGCATCGAAGTCGACGAGACCAACAACGCAGTCCGATTTTCGATGGTTTCGCCGGACGGCGACCAGGGCTATCCCGGTGAAGTCACGGCCAGCGTTGAGTACACGCTCGGCGCGGACTCGCTCGATATCACGATGACCGCCGAAACGACCGCTCCGACACCGGTCAATCTGGTCAACCACACGTACTGGAATATGGAGGGCCATGCCATAGGCGATGTGCTTGACCAGCACGTTCAGATAGCCGCAGACTTCTATACGCCAGCAGATGTCGAACTGATCGCCACTGGCGAAATCAGCCCGGTTGCGGGGACACCATATGATTTCCGTGAGCTGCGCCGCATAGGCGACGCGATCCAAGCACTCGATCAAACCGCTGGTCGCGAAGGCGCTGAATATGGTTTTGACCGCAACTGGGTGCTGCGCGGCGAACCCGAAACGATGCGCCACGCTGCGACCGCGGTCGATCATTCCTCGGGTCGGCGGCTCGACGTGTCGACGACCGCGCCGGGCGTGCATTTCTACACCGCTGGTGGTCTCAGCGATGCCGACGTGGGCAAAGGCAATGTCGAATACTGCCGGTTCGCGGGCTACTGCTTTGAGACGCAACACTTCCCGAATTCACCGAACCAGCCACACTTCCCGTCAGCCCGACTTGATCCAGGCGAGGTCTACGATCACCGTATGAAGATCGAGTTCTCAATCGGTTAGCTGTCAGGACTCTGTGGGGGATCGGTTCGGACCGAGACGCGAGTTCGGAGGAACGCGTAGGGCATGGGTACGCTCGCGGGTCATGGATGCTTGGAACGATCCCGCTCTCGACGTTTTCGCTGACGAGGTCCGCACCTGGATTGAAGAGCACTGCGTCGGTGATTTCGCCGCATACCGGGGCCGGGGTTGGACCGGCCAGGAGGATGTTCCCGTTGAGGTTCAGTGGGCCTGGGAGAAGGAGTTGGCATCCGGTGGCTGGCTGGGGATCGACTTCCCTGCTTGGATCGGCGGACGGGCCTGTTCGTTGGCAGAGCAAGTGGTGTTTCATCGGACTTATGTTGAGTCGCGCGCGCCCGGGCGTCTGCCCAACATGGGCCTGACTCTGCTGGGTCCGACATTGATGGCGTTCGGCAGCGAGGCTCAGCAGCGCCGTTTCGTGCCCCGCATCCTCGCTGCTGAGGATTACTGGTGCCAGGGATATTCGGAGCCGGATGCGGGTTCTGATCTGGCCAATGTCAAGACCCGGGCCGAGCTTGTTGACGGGCGTTGGGTCATCAACGGGCAGAAAGTCTGGACTTCGCTGGCGCAGTACGCCCAGTGGATCTTCCTGGTGGCCCGCACCGGAGCGGGTTCGCAACGACATGCGGGGCTGAGTTACCTGTTGGTGCCGATGGACCAGCCCGGTATTGAGATCCGTCCGATTGTGCAGATCACCGGCGGTTCGGAGTTCAACGAGACGTTCTTCTCCGACGCCCACACCGAGGAGTCTTTGGTTGTGGGCGGCGCCGGCAACGGCTGGAAAGTGGCGATGGGGACTCTGGGCTTCGAGCGGGGTGCTTCAACGCTGGGGCAGCAGGTCAGTTACCGCCAGGAGTTCGATGATCTTGTTGCTCTGGCCAAGGACAATGGACGGTTGGCTGATCCGGTCGTGCGTCAGGAACTGACTCGCAGCTTCGTCGAGTTGGAGATTCTGCGTTTCAACCAGTTGCGCATGCTCACCGCTATGACGAGCGGAGGGGTGCCGGGCCCCGAAATGTCGATCGGCAAGCTCTACTGGGCGTCGTGGCATCGTCGTATGGGCGAGTTGGCGATGCTGGTCCGCGGGGCGAGTGCCATGGTCGGGTCGTCGGACGCGCACAACGGTCATCCGAGTTTCGGCGATCATGAGCTTCCCGATTATCTGATCGACCGTGAGCAGCGCACCTTCCTCTACAGCCGTGCGCACACCATTTACGGCGGTTCCAATCAGATTCAGCGCAACGTGATCGGCGAACGTGTGCTCGACCTGCCCCGAGAGCCCCGCTGAGCAACAAGGCAGGGGTCCAGTGTCAGTCGGCGTGGCTATGCTTAGGGTTGACTTGACGGACTGAAACAGACTGAGTAGAAGGAGTGGCGATGGGCAGGATTCGCAATACGTTCGAGTTGGCGAAGCTCTCGTGGGGAGTGCTGAAGAAGGACCGGGAACTCTTGGTGATTCCGGTCTTGTCCTTTCTCGTCTCCGCAGCGCTGTTGATTCCGCTCGTGTTCGTTGCTGTCGCGACTGCCAGCACCGAATCGGGAGGCGCTGAAGAGGCTTCAGCGAGCCCGGCGTTGGTGGTAGTAGGGATCGTCGCTGCCCTGGGTTTGAGTGTGATCAGCGTGTTCTTCAACGGCGCTCTGGTCGCTGGGGCCCATGAACGGCTCGCCGGTGGCGACCCGACGGTTGGTTCAGCTATCCGCAAAGCGTTCAGCCGGATCCCAGGCTTGGTGCCTTGGGCGATCATGACCGCCACGGTCGGGATGATCCTGCGTGCATTGCGCGACCGGGCCGGTTGGCTCGGTCAGTTCGTGATCAACATGGTCGGTCTGGCCTGGGAGGTTGCGACCTTCTTGGTCGTCCCGGCGATCGTGATCGACGACAAAGGGGCTATAGACGGGTTGAAGACCTCGGGTTCGTTGCTCAAGTCGACCTGGGGAGAGAACCTGGCAGCCCGAGTCGGGTTCGGGATCCTCGGTCTTGTGGCAGTGCTGCCAGCGGTTCTTCTGATGTTCGTGCTCGGTTCGCTCGGTGGTGTCGGTCTCATCGCGGGTATCGCCATCGGCGTGGTCTGGATCGCTGTGGTGGTTGTGGTGATGACGGCACTGAACGCAGTGTTCCAAGCAGCGCTCTATCTCTATGCAACATCGGGGATGGCCCCGAGCGGCTTCGAAGGCTCCAGCATCGGTGAGAGCTTCCGCCGTCGCTAGTGGTCGCCAGAGTCCTCCTCGGACTCCTGGATCGAATCGATCAGACCCCATTTGAGCGCGGTACTTGCGTCGATCGTGCTGTCTTGAAGCAGCCATTCCAGAGTGCGGTGCCGCCCGATTCGTGCGGGGATACTGACGGTTCCGCCCACCCCGGGTATCAGGCCCATACGGGTCTCCGGTAGCCGGAACCAGGTGTCGGGGTGCGCCACAACCCTGCTACAGAAAGCCATCATCTCCACACCTGCACCGACACACGGTCCGTGCACTTGGGCTGTGACCCGCGCCGCGATGCGATGAAGACAAGGCGCGATGTTGGCTGTGGAGCGCAGCAGATGCGCTGTCAACGGGTCGGCTACCGTGCCGAACTCAGCAAGGTCGCCGCCTGCACAGAACGCGGGCCCCGCACCGAGCAAGTGGATCGGCAGTGGCGCGCCGAGGGCCAGAGCGGAGAGGACGTCGATCAACTCGTCACGCATGCGAGCATCGATCATGTTGCGCAACCGGGGCCGATCGAGGATCACCTCGATATGGTCGCCATGTTCACGGGTCCGCACACGTGGGCCTTCGTCGTTGCGAACACGACGCCCCTGGGATGCCAGCCAGGAAGCGAACTCTGCTCCGGACTGCAGCGTCGCGTAGGCAAGAGATTCAACCAGCAGTCCTTCCTCAACGGTCCGATTTGCTGTGCCCCGCAGAACCTGTGCGGCAGTCACCGCGGCCATGGGTGCCGCGAGCACGCCCGCGATGATCGGTTCGGGGTCATGAACGCGGACATCCCAGGCGGCATCAGCAGTGTCACCCACCCCTATTGACACGACGGGCAGCCCGGACAGACAGTTGGCGATCTCGGTACCTTGACGGTCGCCGAGTTCGACCACAACCACCGGCACACCGACCGCGGCACCGACTGTCCGGTCGATGTCTGGTGACGCCACCGCGGTCTGCGCTTGGCGCCATGACCACCGCAGCGCTTGCATCACCAGATCTCAGCAGTCCGAGTCGCCCAGATGACTGTGCTGGGCGCGCAACACTCTTCGTAACAGCTTGCCGGTGTCGTTGTATGGAAGCTCGTCGACCACGACCACATGGGCGGGAACCCGACTCGACCTCAACCGTCGGCGCACCAGTTCTTGGATCTCGCTTTCGCCGACTCCGTCGCCGGGGGCAGTTGCATCGTCGGCGAGCACGATGACGGCCACCACCTTCTCCCCCCATTGTTCATCGGCAACACCGATCGCGGCAGCTTCTTTCACCGCCTGGTGGGTGAGCAGCACGTCTTCGATCTCTCCCGGCGACATGTTCTCACCACCGCGGATGATCACGTCGTCGTTGCGCCCTTGAACGAACAGGTAGCCGGCCTCGTCGATGAAGCCTCCGTCGCGGGTTGGAAACCAGCCGTCGACGAGCGACGAAGCGGCTTCAAGGTATTCGCCTGACACCTGTTCACCGCGCACGAAGATCTCGCCGGTTTCACCCACAGAGACTTCTTCGCCTGCATCGTCACGGATCGACAGTTCCACACCGGGCAGCGGACGACCGGTTGAGGCGAGGCGCCGCTGCTCGGCGGGTTCTTCGCTGTATTGAGCCAACCGGTGGTCGTCAGGCCCCAGTACCGCGATGGTCGAGGAGGTCTCGGTCAAGCCGTAGGCGTTCACGAATGACGTGATCGGAAACAGTTCGAGTGCTCGGGTGATCACCGGCAGAGGCATTCTCCCTCCACCATAGGACAGGGTCCGAAGCCCGAGCATGGGTTCTGAGCCACGCGCATCGAGCGCTTCAACGATGCGGGCCAACATGGTGGGCACGACCATGGCATGTGTCACCTGTTCGGTCTCGACGGTGTCGATCCATACGTCGGGGTCGAAGTTGGGGAGTTGCACGATCCGGCGTCCGGCGTACACCGACGACAGCATGGCGGCGACCCCGGCCACGTGGTAGGGGGGCACGCTCACGATCGTCGCCTCATCGGGGGCTGCCCCCATGAACTCGACCGAACCCAGGATGTAGGAGACCAGGTGCTTGTGGCGCAACACGGCAGCCTTCGGGGTCCCGGTCGTGCCGCTCGTGTACAACAGCACCGCGATCTCTTCAGGGTCCATGGACCACTCAGACGCAGCAGACGGGACTCCGTCGCGGTGGAGGTCTTCGAGAAACTCTCGGCGCGTCATTGTCTCGATGCCTTGCGCGCCAAAGAGCCGAACCGCACCGACATCGTCGGTGATCGCAACGCCCGGTGCGTTGCGCTGCGCTAGAGCCTGCAGGTCTTCGTTGGGCAGCCGATAGTTGAGAGGCACGTACGGCATGCCTGCGGCGGCCGCGCCGAACAGAGATATCGGCACCGCCGCGCTCGACTCGTCGCACAACAGCACTCGTTCGCCGTCCGCAGCTCGGAAACGTCCCGCCGCCACGTGAGCCCGATCGAAAAGCTCGCTGTAGGTGAGCCCGGATTCCAGCGAACCGACTGCGACTCGGTCACCCAACCCCTCCGCCGCCATTTCCAGCAGGTTCATCAGATTCATGGCATCAGATTCATGGCGGGTCCAGGTTTGATCAGTCTGAAGCTGGCAGGGTTTTCGGCTCGGCAACGCTCAAAGTGGTCCCGGAGACAGCGATCGAGCCTTCACCACCCTTGGTGGCCAGCAATTCGACGGTTGCATCCGCGTTCGTGTAACGCTTGCCGAGCAGGGTGCCCTCTGCTGAGTCCGCAGCAGGCGTTCCGCTGATCTCGGCGGTTCCAGCGGCAACCATCGCGGCGCCGCCACAGGTCAACTCGGCGTCACCGTCGCCTTTGACCACGATTACTTGCGTGGTGCAGACCGTGGACTGGAAGCGGGCACCAGGATTTATTTCGACCATCGTTTGTAGCTCCTAGGGCGTTGGCTGGTGCTCCATTGTGCCGCGAAGCCCGCAACAGGCCAAAGCCGCGTTCGTGT
This sequence comes from Candidatus Aldehydirespiratoraceae bacterium, assembly GCA_965198315.1. Classification (GTDB taxonomy): domain Bacteria; phylum Actinomycetota; class Acidimicrobiia; order Acidimicrobiales; family Aldehydirespiratoraceae; genus VXYK01. The sequence continues at coordinate 1,570,090 of OZ240616.1, forward strand.
TTCGTACGGACGGAAGGCATGGCGACGGCATGATGGATTACCGTGCCGACCACTGACTAGCAACTATCGACACCCCGGCGCATCATGATTGCACGACAGAGACTTGACAGTTTGTCAAGCTCATCACGTACAGTTTGTAAAGTAGAATCCATACAGTTTGTAAAGTAACAGTCTGACAGTCTGTCAAGTAGAAGCTAGTGTCAGGTCATGGACTTCGTCGGGCGACGGTGTTCCTGGTTCATGAACTTCCGGGATGGACTCGCAACCTGCCCGCTCGCCCGATGCGCCGACCAAAGTTCCACCTTACGGACAGCCGGCTGGCCGCCGGTCTCCTAGGAGTTGACGCTGATGCGCTCAGCCCGTCGACAGCCCCCTCAGCCGGACCGCTGCTCGAGACCTTCGCAGTGAACGAGATCGCCCGCCAGATCTCCGCATCAGACCGCGAGATAATGCTCTCCCATTACCGCGACAACCGGGGCCACGAGGTGGACCTCATCCTCAAGACTCCCGGTGGAGAGGTGGTCTCGGTGGAGATCAAGGCGACCCGTTCACCCAACCCCGCCCAGCTCGAGCACCTTGCTTGGTTGCGAGACAAGCTGGACCACGTCGCTCCTGGCGCATTCCTAGCCGGCGTCCTGCTCCACACAGGCAACCAGCACGGCAAAATCGGAGACCGCTTGCATCTCCGGCCCGTCAGCTGCCTGTGGTCGGATTGATGGTCGGTTCGCAGTCTTTGAGCAGATCCGAGTGCGATCTCGTGGTGTGGGCGTCGAGTGGAGCGATGTCGTTGACAGGCCAGCGTTGCGGTCCGCCATCGACTGTCCCGGCCAGGGTGGCTTCAGCCATGGTCGCAGCAGCTGATGATCTAGCACGGCAAACTGCTCGCTGGGGCACAACGGTGGTGGTCGACGGACCCGCATTGTTGGGTGAACGCGCCGCTTTGAGCGGAATGGGCCGCAATGGAGACACGTCGGTGGGCGGGTCGGCTCGTTTCGTTCGAACGGCTGATGGTTGGGTCGTTCTCAACCTTCCCCGGCCATCAGATGTCGAGTCGCTGCCTGCTCTTGTCGGCCGATCGTTGGATGCGGACGACTGGCCGGCGATCGCTGCTGGCATCGCTTCGCTAACCGGTGCCGAGATCGTTGAGACGGCGACGCTGCTGGGGACTGCGGCAGCGGTTCCGGGGAGCTGTTCTGAGCCTGTCCTTTCGCCTGGTCAGGAACTGCATCGCGGCGGCCGGCGCCGGTTGCTTGAACGGCCCCTGGTGGTGGACCTCACGTCGTTGTGGGCCGGCCCCCTGGCCGGCGGGCTGCTCGCTGAGGCCGGTGCCCGGGTCGTCAAAGTCGAGGGTGCGGGCCGTCCCGACGGGGCGCGTAGAGGAACCCCTGAGTTCTTCAACCTTCTCAACCATGCCAAGGAGTGCGTGGAAGTCGACTTCTCGAACACCGTCGACCGGGCGTTTCTGCGCGGCTTGCTCAAAGCCGCTGACCTGGTGTTGGAAGGGTCTCGGCCCCGGGTGATGGATCAGCTGGGAATCGATCCAGCGGAACTCGCCGCCGCCGGTGTCAGTTGGTTGTCGATCAATGCGTACGGCCGGTGTGGCGATGCCGCGTTGCGGGTTGGATTCGGTGACGACACGGCGGTGGCCGGCGGTCTCTGGCTCGCCGGCGATCCTCCCAACTTCGTCGCTGACGCTGTGGCTGACCCGATCGCCGGCCTGGCTGCAGCCGCGTTGGGGGCGCGCTTGCTGGCGTCGGAGCAGGCAAGCGTTTCGGAGGTGCCGCTCGCGCGAGCCGCAGCCTGGGCCAACTCCAGCGCTGCGACAGAATCGACTGATCCGCGTCTGCACAATGACGGTAATCAGTGGTTGGTGGACCTTGGAGACGAACGACTCCCGGTTCAGCCGCCTGGGCACAGGCCTCTGCGTGCGGCAGCGAACCCTGTCGGCAGTCATAATGCTCTGCTCAGAGCCGAGTTCCCGACATCGCACTGAGCAGGGCGTTGTCTCCCGCTCCTGTTCTCTGCGCTCAAGCGCTTCGTCTCCCGCCCTTGTTCGTTTCGCTCACGGGGCCGCTCGGACCCCGGCTGGCCGCTCGGGCCGCGGGCTAGGGGATCCAATCCTTGGGTTGAGCTCCAGGACCATCGGCAATCCGGTTGGCGTGGCGGAGGCGGATCAGTTGTGGGTTCTTTGTGAGATAGCGGAGTTGCTAGGGTCACTTGCGATGGGCGAAGGCCATGATTGGGGTGAAACCCTCGACGACCTGCACCAACGCCGCGAAGATGCATTGGTGATGGGCGGTGCCGAGAAGTTGGCCGCCCGCGCGGAGTCTGGACGCCTCGATGCCCGCAGCCGTGTGACGGCGCTGCTCGACGACGGATCGTTCACGGAGATCGGAACTCTGGCCGGCGGTGCGGCCCCGGCCGATGCCTTAGTGGCCGGCGTCGGAAGAATAGATGGTCGCCCAGTGGCGGTTGGCGCTGAAGATTTCACCACGATGGGCGGTTCGATCGGCGCGGCGGCTTCGCGCAAACGCTGGCGCATAGCTGACATCGCCGGTCGAGAGCGCATTCCGTTGGTCATGTTGCTTGAGGGTGCCGGCCACCGGCCACCAAGACCCGGTGACCCCGCCGGCGGTGGCCCGGGTGATCTTCAAGCTCAGGGTCGGCTCTCGGGTTACGTGCCGATGGTGTGTGCGGTGATGGGTTCGTCGGCCGGTCATGGTGCCATCACTGCACCGCTGTGCGACTGGTCAGTCATGACCGCCGGCGCTGCTATTTTCACTGCCGGTCCTCCCGTGGTGAAGGCGTCGCTGGGCGAGGAAGTGTCCAAGGCCGATCTGGGCGGCCCGACGGTGGCGATAGCCAGTGGTGTGATCCACAATGTGGCGGCAGACGATGCTTCGTTGCTCGCCGATGTTCGCACCTACCTGGGTTTTTTCGGCTCGTCCGCGTGGGAACAGCCACCTTGGTCTGATACCGGCGATCTCGGTCCGAGGCGTCTTGATGACATGCTTGAGATCGTCCCGCGTGATGGTTCTGTGGCCTACGACATGCGCCTTGCGGTCAGCCGGGTGGTCGACGGGGGAGGGTTCTTCCAGATCCAGCCCGATTTCGGGCCTTCAATTGTTTGTGCACTCGCTCGTATCGGGGGCTGCGCGGTTGGGGTGGTGGCCAACCAGCCTGCGGTCATCGCTGGTTCGATTGACGTTGACGCGGCTGACAAGGCAGCTCATTTCATTGAGGTCTGCGACAGTTTCCATCTGCCGTTGGTGTTTCTGACGGACAATCCGGGAGTGTTGGCGGGAACTGCCTCGGAGCGTGCTGGGATCTTGCGGGCGGGGGCGCGCATGTTCACCGCTCAGACTCGTGCCTCAACGGTCAAGATTCAGGTCACGATGCGCAAGGCGTACGGTTTCGGTTCGTGTGTGATGGCTATGAATTCCTTCGACAACCAGACGCTCTCCTATGCGTTTCCGGGCGCCACGATGGGTGCCATGGGCTCGGCGGGCGCCAGCGACGCGGTCGGTGCCGATGCGGTCACCCGCGAACAGCTCCGACAGGCCGAGTTGGAGTCGAGTTACCGTTCCGCGTCAGGTCTCGGCTTCGACGAGTTGATCGACCCGCGTGATCTGCGCAATGCCATCCTCGCGGGGCTCGAGTTGAGCGCCCGTCGTCGCATCGAGTCCCCCCAACCCAAAGCCCGGATCGGGATCACCCCCTGACCCCGGGTTCCTGCGCCGGTTCAGGCATCACATAGAGATCGACTTCGAGGGTCGGGTTCAGAATGTCTTCAGTTTCAAGCCCGCCAGGTTGTCGGGCCAGTTTCACTTGCACCTGTCCGAGCATTTGGTCGTACTTGATGGGTGGGACCAACCAGAACTCGGAGTGGACCTGTAGTCGTAAGTGCTCGATGGACTCCCGATGCGTCATAGTCTTGGTCCACTTGAGATCCGAAGCATCCATTTGCAGGTGGGTCATATTGAGGGTGTCGAAAACGGAGGAGATCACGTAGCGATCCCCTTTGTGTCGCTGTGGCAAGTACCCGCGTTCATCGCACAGTTCGCGGAAGTCTCGTCTGGGCGTGCTGTCGAACGCGTTCTTCCCGTGGACTACGATCACGATGCCACCGGGTCGGAGGATACGCTTTAGTTCCGTGGTTACCTGCGCGGCGTTGCCGATGTTCAGGAACAGCCTCGAAATTATGACGACATCAAAGGAGTTTTCAGGGAACTGAATGCGTGTGGCATCTCCATGAACGAAAGATCCCCGCCATCCCGTCTGAAGTTGTGAATTTGCCTGCTCAAGCATGGCCGACGACGAGTCAATCCCGGTGACTTCATAACCCGAATCCATCAGTGGCGTTGAGAGTCGAGACGTTCCGCAATTGACGTCAAGGACTTTCCAGGTTGAGTCCATCCCGGTCAGCGCACCGATCCGAGTGTAACAATCCCCAAGCAGGTCAGCGGGGATGTCTCTCGTGCTGTCATGCCAAGCTGCAATAGAATCGTGGCCCGACCTGCATTCGCGGGGAGCCTCCGCCATGACGATGACAGTCGAACGGCGTGGTCTCAATACCCAGTAGGCCAGCGTTGTCAAGATGTCCGGCGCGACCCCGACCCGGTGAATCAGCTTCATGGTCTTGAAAAATACCTTCGCCCGCCTGCCCTCAAAGTAGCCGCGTGGGTTTCGATTCCACACTGACGTCCGTCGACTACGAAGGTCGTTGTCACCCGCGACGGCTGCCAAGGGATCTTTGTCCATTGCTCACATACTAGATGGCCGCGGCGTCTTCGCTTAACGTTGCAGAATGCTCGGCTCTGATGACCTGACATCGTTTGACACCGACGGGTTCGTGATGGTTGGTCGGGTGCTCCATACAGATCTGATCGAACGGTTGCGGGAGCGTTTCGAGCGTCTGTTCTGCGGCGAGTTTGAGACCGGCATTGCGCCCGACGAGGTCAACTGGCTCGAGGGTGAGAGCGATCCGACGCTCACCCGGCAGATCTGCAACGCTTGGAAAGCTGACCGGCTTGTTGCGGCAACCGTCCTCGACGCACGGCTTGGGAAGGCGGTGGCCCGGCTTGCGGGTTGGCCTGGTGCGCGCATAGTCCAGGACAACGTGATCTGGAAACCGCCGGGGGCCAAGTCGCTGGGCTTTCATCGCGACAACGCCTATTTGGCTTGGTACACGCCTCAAGAAATGTGTTCGTGCTGGATCGCCCTCGACGACACCACAGCCTCGGGCGGCACGTTGGAACTGGCCCGCGGGTCGCACCGTTGGCCAACAGAGGCTGATCCGCAGGGTCAGTTCCACGCCCCCGACGACTACAGGACGACCGTTGCGGCAGCGGCCGCGGCCGCGGGCGCAGAACTCGACATCGCTGCGTTGGAGTTGCGCGCCGGCGAGGCTGCGTTCCATCACGGATGGGCTTGGCACGGTTCGGGCCCGAACCGGTCGGGGGCGCACCGACGGTCGCTGGTGTTGCACTGCGCGAGCAGCGACGCCCGTTTCAACCGCAGCGGGTTCGGGTCGGGCAACGGCCCGGTCTACTCCCGTTACGCCCGGCTCTGCGACGACGAGATGGACGAGAACCACTTCCCGATCCTGTGGTGTCGCGACGGCTACCGCACACCCGGCATCTGACTTCGTTCCGCTTGTACTGTCTCGTTGGCGGGTGTCTCGAGGGGCCGTTCGGTGAAGCTGACTGAGGTCCTGTTCAGGGACCGAGCGCGGTGATCGGAATCACTGTGGTGCCGTCCGGACGTTCGTAGCCGTAGCCGGTCGCTGTGAGTATCACAAGCTTCGATGGCGCATGGGCGCGGGACACGTCGACAGTGTCTGCCAGTTTGAGCAGGGCCTTGGCCGCGTGGTCGATAGCCGACGCTCCGCCCAGTTTGATTTCGACGGCCAACCATGATCCGTCTCGCCGTTCAACGATCGCGTCCACTTCAAGGTCGTTGCTGTCGCGATAGTGCGCGAGTTGGCCGCCGAAGGTCTGCGCGTAGACGCGCAGGTCGCGAATCGCGAGAGACTCGAAGAGCAGCCCGAAGGTCTCGAGGTCATTGAGTAAGCGCTTCGGATCAGCACCAAGGGCGGCGACTGCGAGGGATGGATCCGCCAAGTGGCGTTTGGGCGTCTGTCGCAGGCTCGCCCGGGATCGCAGCGCAGTCGACCAGGCGGGGAGGTCTTCGGTTACGTACACGCACGCGAGCGCGTCGAGATAGGCCGCTACGGTCCGCGGATCGAGCGGCATTTCGCCGCCCGTGTCGGTTGCAAGGGCGCGCTGAGAAACTTCGCTGGCTACGTTGCGAGCCAAAGAGTGCAGTAGGCGACGGAGGCGGACCGGGTTGCGGGCTGCGCCGAGTTGGGGGATATCGGCACGGCAGACCTCATCGAGGTAGGCCCCAGCATATTGTTGCGCAGCCTCCACATCGAGTCCGATACATGCGGGCCAGCCGCCTCGGCAGGTAGCCGCAACGACCTCCGCCAGATCGGCCTGTGATTGCTCGATGTAGCCGACGGACGACTCGAAGATGTCGTGCAGACCGACATGCCCTGAAGACAGACCAGACTCGAACAACGACATTGGGCGCATACGAACCCGCTTGACGCGCCCTGCACCCGTATGACGGGTGATGTCGTCTGCGGGAGCCGCGGAACCGGTCAGGATGAATCGGCCGGGACGACGACCGTCGTCGGCAGCGGCGCGCATGTGGTTCCAGATGGTCGGCGCGAGTTGCCATTCGTCGAGCAGTCGCGGCTCAGGTCCGGCCAGCAGCCCTGCAGGGTCCACTTCTGCGGCGGTCCGAGCTGCGGCGTTTCCGGCGAATAGAACCTCGCTTTGAGTGTGTTCTCGGCCCGTCGAGGTTTTTCCGCAGGCTCGAGGACCTTCGAGCACGACGGCTGGCAGTGCTCGCAAAGCTGATTCGATCTCGGCGTCGACCACGCGGCGGACATATCCCTGTGACTCAACACCAGCTTGATGTGCTTGCATCTCAATAATGTATCAAACAGAGCGAATCCAATGCATCAAATCGAGCACATCCAATGCACCAAACGTGACTAGCCTGGTAGCTTCCCAGGAACCTAGTCGCTCAGAGACGACCCTTGACTGCCGCTGCGGTTGACAGCGCGAGTGTCCTGTCCTAGGTAGCTGGCGACAACAAGGGGGTTTGTGCGGATTTCTTGGGGCGTTCCCTGAGCGATCACCTTGCCTGCCTCGAGGCAGTAGACACGGTCGCTTATCGACATGATGAGGCCCATGTCGTGCTCAACCACCAGCACGGCTGCGCCGAGATGCTCCCGGATCTCGGCGATAAGAGGCCCGAACGCTTCGGCTTCGCGTTGGGCTATGCCCGCAGTGGGTTCGTCGAGGCACAACAGTTTGGCGTCGAACGCGAGCAGACCGGCGAGTTCAACGATTCGCCGGGTCCCGGTCGACAGATCACCGATGTGAATATCCGCGTAACGGCCCAAGCCCAAGAAGTCGATCAGGTCGTCGACTCTTCTGCGTGCTGCGCGTTCACGGCGCGACGAACTCGGTGCACCGAAAACAGCTGCGGTGATGCTCGTGTCGTGGCGTCCCTCCGCGGCTACCAACACGGTCTCACGCACCGTTAGTTCCGGGAACAGAGTGGCAGTCTGGAACGTTCGCCCCAACCCTCGCCTGGCTCGTTGCGAGGCGCTCAGTCCTTCAACGGGCTCGCCATACAGCGAGATGTTGCCTACGGAAGTGACGAACCCGCCCACCGCGTTCATGAACGTGGTCTTGCCGGCACCGTTAGTGCCGATCAACCCCACGGTTTCACCGGCAGCTACTTCGATGTCGGCATGGTCAACGGCGATTCGGCCACCGAAGGAGACCGAAATCCCGCTGGCAACCAACGCCGGTTGCGTGCGGGCCAAGGTTCTGGGTGTGCCCAACGCAGCCGCGGCGCTGTGAACTTGCTTGGTTTCCGGCGTTGGCCGGCGTTTCTGCAACCACGCCATGAGACGGTCCCGGGCACTGAAGGCGACCTGGACCAGACCAGCGGGAAAATAGAGCAGCAGAATAAGCAGACCAGCACCGGAGGTGAGCAACAACACGATGCGGTTTCCGGGTACGAAAGCCGGCAGGCCGATCACCCAGAGTGCTCCGATGACTGGCCCGACAACGGAACTGATCCCGCCGATGATGGCGATCGAAACAACACGAAGTGAGTCGGTCGTACCGAAGAAACGGCCCGTGAGCGGAACTTGTTGAATGACTCCGGCCAGCAGGGCACCGCCGAGACCTGCGACTGAACCAGCCAACCCGAAGGCACGAAGTTTGGTCCGCACCGGTGCAATCCCGTAAGCAAGTGCAGTGTCAGGATTGTCGCGCAGGGCTTGAATAGCGCGCCCAGTACCGCTGCGACGGACTCGAGCCGCCACGACCAGCACCAACACCAACACCACAAGCAGCAGCCAGTAGTAGATTCGCTGGTTGTCAAGGTCGACTCCGAACACGTCGCCGCGGCGAAACGGCACTGAAGTTGTGTTTCCGCCGCTGAAAATTGGCCTTCGGAACAGGTATTGCTGAGTAGCGAGCCCCAGCACGAAAGTGCTCACCGCCAACAACAGGCCGCGGACCCGCAAAGCACCCGCGCCGACCACCGCAGCAAACAAACCCGCGACAGCGGCACCCAACAACACAGCAACAACAAAAGGCACACCGGCGGCCTGAAAGTCGACAATTCGGGTGTCACGCCAGCCGATGTCAAGTTCAAGACCGCGTTGGGCCGTAGCAGCGCTTACCGCACCGACTCCAGCGAAAGCCATCTGACCGAGTGAGAGCTGACCGGCCCAACCGGTGATAATCGTGACCGACACCGCACAGATCGAGAACGCGACAATGGTCGCGTATGTGATTTGTCGCGAAGGAGTGGTGACTACAACCGGCAATAACAACGCCGCTACCGCGGCGAGTGTCAAAGCAATTGTCGTGAGATTCCGCACCCACCAGATCGACTGAAGACGGTGGGGGATTGGGCTGGTCCTGGGATTGAACGAGAACCGGCCCGGAGCGTCCTCACCGCTGCGTCCCTGCACGGCAACCGCGACCAGCACCGCCAGCAACAGCACGAACTCGTACAGCCCCGCTTCGGTCGGATAGTTGAACTTGACCAAAGAAAACGCCACCCCAACCGCGATACCGCTCAGCAACGACCCGCCGAACGAACGCATACGAGCGATTGCTGCTGCCGCCAGGGCGTTGGCCATTGTTGAGGGGCCGACTGTCTCGAGTCCGCTGACGCTGCGGTCCGCCGACAACAACACCACCGCGACCGTGGACACCACCCCGGCGACCAGCCATATCGTCAACGAAACCCGTTTCGGGCTGATACCCGAGATTCTTGAGAGGTCGGGGTTCGCGGCTGTTGCGGTAACCGTGCGCCCGAACGCGGTTCGGTCCATCAACAACATCAACCCGACAGCAACCAGCGGCGCAGCGATCACCGCGCTGAGTTGAGCTCCGGTAATGAACAACCCCCCAACGTCGCTGAAGGTCTTGTTGATGGCGGTCGGATAGCGGGTTCCGATCCCGCCACCGACGTCAGGGTAAGCGAACAGGATGCCCTGCGCGATCTGGGCGACACCGATCGTGGCGACCAGCACGATCACTCTCGGGGCGGTGAACAAGCGCCGGACGATCCCGACCTCAACGACCACCGCGAAAACTACCCCGACCGCCAGCGCAGCCACCGCCGACAACCAGAAAGGCACATCCCAACGCAGCGTCAACAACGCCAACAATCCAGCTCCCGGCAAACCCATGTTGCCCGCCGCGAAGTTGATAACTCGAGACGACCTGAAGACCAAGACGATGGCCATCGCCAGCATTCCGTAGACAGAACCGTTGACCAAACCGTCGAAAACAAGCTGACGGTTCGCCTCAAGAAAGCCGATCACCCTCAGCCTCCTTCCTCGCCGAAGAAAACAGCACGGGCCAGATCGTCTCGTTCAGCTAGTTGAGCAGCGGCTCCCTCGAAACGAACCCGGCCTTTTTCCAAGAACACGGCACGATCAGCAACTGCAAGCGCGATGTTGAGTGATTGTTCAACGATGATGATGGTTTGTCCCGCTGCTTTGAGGCGTTCAATGTGGCCGATCAGATCAGCGACAGCGGTAGGCGCGAGTCCCAGAGAGAGTTCGTCAATTATCAAGATTTCAGGGTCGTGCAGCAGTGTTCGGGCCAACGCCAGCATCTGTTGTTGGCCACCCGACAGTGAACTGGCCGGATCATCAAGCCGGTTTCGGAGTTCGGGGAAGAGCCCGATAACCCGGTCGATGCGCTGCAGCCGCTTAGTTTTGTCGTGACGGTGCTGGTAGGCACCCAATTCAAGGTTGTGACGCACGCGCATCGGCAACCAGACACCGTTGCCACCGGGCAGCATCTGTATACCCATGGCGCAGCGCTGTTCGGGGGCCGCGAAAGTGACGGTGCGGCCGTTGAGTCGTACCACTCCTCTTGTCGGTGTTCCGAGGCCCGCAATGACCCGCAACACCGTGGTCTTGCCTGCGCCGTTGGTACCGAGCAGAGCCAGCGTTTCGCCGCGTCGAACCTCGAAGGAGACGCCGAACAGGATCTGGATGTTGTCGTAGCTGAAATCAACATCAACGACTTGAAGGACCGGAATGTTGTCGGGGTCTTCGAGTTGCCGGGTGTGTTCGGCTTGTTCCTCATGCAACTCAGCGACGTTCAGCGACAGGTCCCGGTGGATGTGACGCGCTCCGTTCATCATGAAGGCACCGCCGAGGATCGTTGAAGGCAGACCCAGCACCAAGATAGTTGTCTTGGGTCCGGTGGCGTCTGTGAGCAGAGCGGCAAGCAGCCCCCCGCCGGCCGCGCCGATGAAGAAGATGTACAGCGTGGCCAACGCCGATCCGACGCCGCGCAACCGGTAAGGCACGACCGCTTGCATCAATGGGCCGACCATCGCGAACGCTGAGAACATCATCAGCGAACCGGGAATGTCGAACAACGCGTAGAGCCAAGGGTTCGGCATGTTCAACTGGACCGGCAACAACAGAGCGGACGGCAGAATCAGTGAGCCGATCAGCGCCAGTGCTCTGGTCGGGCTGCTTCGGTAGAGCCGGTCGAAGTAGCGCCCGATGAACGGCATGATGGCGATCACTCCGATACCCGAAGCGGTAGTCAGAGTGCCGCGACCCAGACTGCCGAGCCCATAGGCGTCCTCCAAGAACAGCGACGTGAGCACCGGTCGGGAGAACAAACCGAAACCGAGCGCCGCGAAACCGAGCAGCACCGTGCGGACCGTCGCCACTTTGTTGAGCCGGGCGAAAGCTGCTTCCAACGAGATCGGGGCAGGGTCTGAATCGGCGGTCGCCTCGCCCAGAACGTCAGTCTTCTCCCATTGGCCCCGTATTGGTTCAGGGAGCCGGAAGGCCGCTATCGCCACCACCGCGACAGGAATCCAAAGCACGTAGTAGGTCCACCGCCAGCCGACATACGCGGCGATCGCGCCGACCAGAATGGGACTGATCGTGTTGACGGACCGGCCGACCATGATATTGAGCGAAGCGATCCGGCCGCGCACCCCGATCGGGTATTGGTCTGCGATGAGCGAACCATGCACGGGAAGGGTGTTGGACTTGGCGATTCCGGTTCCGAGACGCGCGAAGAAGAACACGACGACGTGCCGGGCAAGACCCGACAACAGAGTGAAGAATCCGAAGGCGAGACTGGCGGCTCCGATCACCGTGCCGCGTCGGCACCGGTCGGCGAGCCAGCCCATCGGCAAGGCACCCAGAAACACGAAGGAAACCGAAGCGGCGCCCAAAAAGACGATCACCCCGTCACCAACCCCGAAACCATCGCGTATCTCGGGCGCCAGGACGGTCAGGGCTGCACCTTCCAGTTCATCGAGGCTGTTCAGCAGCAGCAACACCAAGAAAGTCGCGATGCCACCTTTAGCGAGTCCTTCGCGTAACGGCATTTCTTCGCCACCAACCCCGGGCAGCGAGTCTTCTGGGAACAGAACCTGCTCTTCGTTGTTTTTCGCCCGTTCCTGTTCGTTGGCCAGCACCTGACGGCTGAGCGCCTGGGTGTCGCCCATTTCGGAGCGTGGTGAATCAGCGTCAGTCACTGGCCCGTGTCAGCCTTGATGGCTCAGTGGCGCTCAAAGAAGTCTCTCGTTTCGTTGCGATGCATGAAACGGGGTTCTCTCAATGCAGCCTGATACAGCTCAGCTAGACCCTCCCAGGCGCCGATTCGGGTGTCGCCGTAGAAGGGGAACATCCCGTCGCGCCAGTCGGTTGCGATAACAGTCAAGGCTTTTATCTCGGGCCTGCGCCTGATCAGTTCGAAGAGGGCTTCGTACCACTGCCATTGTTCGTCAATCCCGCCGATCTCCAACAGGCCGTCACGAAAGGACTCGGGTTTGTCGGGGTCTACCCGGTTCCAGTCAAAAAAGAAGGGACACGATTCGGGGATCATCACCGGCTTCTGCTCGTTCCTGCAGCGGTCCAAGAACGCGGTCGTCTCGTCACGTTCAAAACCGATCGGAGCGAAAATATCCATGGCCGCCCAGTCCACATATTCGCCTCCGGGCCACCAGTCGAAAGGGTCGCGGAACTGAAACGAACCAGCAGCGGAGCACCAAGTGGAGGCTACGTTTTGAGCTTCTTCACGGCGCATCTGCTCAACGATGTGTGGGAACAGATCGCGGTAGGCGCCGGGGTCGTGCGGGTCGAAGCTCAAATTGAATTCGTATCCGATCCGCAACCACACCGGAACTGCCAGATCGCGTAGGCAACGAGCCAAACGCCCCAGCGACTCGTCGCATTCGCCTTTGGCGACGACGTCTTCAACGGGCCGGACGTGAAGACCGACGATCAGCGGGGTCCCGGGACGTTTGGTTTGAAGGTTCGCGGCGCCCTCGCAGAAAGCATCGAGAATTGTGTCGCTGGTGTCGTGCACATGGGCGTAGGTGCTGACGACTCCGGGTTGCGGGTCAATGGTCGCTTCGTATTCGCTGAGTTCCTGGTCTTCGACCAGGTGAGGGCGGTCCTCAACACCGAGTTGTCCCCAGCAGTGCAGGACCCGCCCGGCGGGCGGTTCAAATTTGGCTCTGAAGTCAACCGCATCGGTTGAACGATCCGGAGGTGTCACGGTGATTTTCATGCGGACTCCCGGGCTGGGCGGGTGGAGGCGAGCCCGGCTGGGTCGCGTAGAACATGGTCGAAAACCAATTCGGCGGCACCGACGAGCGCGGCGTCGGGCCCCAGCGCGGATCCGACGATTCTGAAATTGCGATGCTGGTTGGCCACGATCACTGCTGCCGCCTCACTTTCGATCGTCTCGGTTGCCAAGCGGTGAATCCCTGCGAGGTACCCGCCGCAGACCACAAGCCCGGGGTCACAGATGTTGATGAGGTTGCCGATTCCAAAACCAAGCCACGAGGCGACGTCATCGACCGCACTTCGAGCCGTTTCGTCACCGGACTCAGCATCCATTATCAACTGTTCGGCGCTGCTGCGGTCGACTCGCTGCCGACCGGCTTTGCGAAGCAACGCCAGTTCGCCGATCTCTGTCTCGAGGCAGCCTTGAGACCCGCATTTGCATTTCGTTCCGTGGCGGTTGACCACCATGTGACCGACTTCGGTCGCGTGGTCGTTGTGCCCGGTCTGTCTTTCTCCGTCGCGTATCAATCCTCCGCCGATTCCCCTTTCTGCTGACAGGTATAGAAGGTCAGCTGTGTTGAATTGATAACCGGACCCTCGCCGGTGTTCGGCGAGGGCACCGAGGTGGGCGTCGTTGCCGAACAGGAGCGGGATTTCATGGGGAAGCACTGCTCTGCCATGCGCGTGCAGGTCCAAGTCTGACCAGCCGATGTTTGGGGCTTCCACCAGGTGCCCGTCGAGGGTCACGAGCCCGTGGATGGCTGTTCCGGCGCCGACCACGGGTGGGAGTTCGGCGAGCAGGTCAACGCTCGCCGCACCCAGTGCCCGCGAGGTTGCGTCCGGTCCGTCCTGGGCTGGGTGGATGTCGACTTCGACGGACTTGAAGACGGTGCCTCCGAGACCGACGGTGGCGATCCGCGCATGGTCGACGGCGATCTCGCTGGCAATGACGACAACTTGCGTGGCGTTGGGGGTTACGACGGCCGAGGGTCTGCCACGGCTGCCGTCGGGCACGGCGGCTTCTTCGGAGACGAGGCCGCGTTGTACAAGCTCGTCGACGAGGCTGAGGACGGTGCTCTTGTTCAGGCCGGTGATTTCGGTGATGTCCGCGCGTTGCAGCGGGCCGTGTCGGTGCAGAAGGGTGATTGCAGAGGCCAGATTCTGGCGGCGAAGGTCGGCTGTGGTGGTGCGTGGTCGGGTGATCCGTATAGTCAAGAGACTTTAGTTGCATTCGTCAACTTAATGTGGGACTGTTGAGTTCTCGACCCCTGTGGAGGTACCGGTCATGCGCCTTCGATTTCTCGGCATCGTTGCCGCTCTTGTACTGCTCGCTGCTGCTTGCGGTGGCGACGACAGCGCTCAAGAACCATCCGTGGGCGACGCTGGCGACGACAGTGCTCAAGACTCTCAGGACTCTGAGCCCGATACCGCCACAGGTGCCGACGACCGCGACGACAGCGACGAACCAGAAGAAACCACCGACACTGATGAGGGCCCAGAACCTGAACCCGCAGAAGTCGACGAACCCGGAGAAGTCGACGAACCTGCAGAAGTCGAAGAACCACCCGAAGAGATCGTATTGACCGACTCGTTCAGAGGTGTCACCGCCGAAGAGATCAAGATCGGCGTCGTCATCATCGATGTTGAGGTATTCGGCCGCGACAACGGCGATGTGGAAGCCAAGTGGCAGGCCGCCATCGACAACGTCAACGACAACGGTGGAGTCCTTGGTCGCAGGCTGGTACCTGTTTTCGCCCGCTACATACCCCTCGGCGACACCGAGACCGAAGCAGCGTGCGTGTTGTTGGCTCAAGACGAGCAGGTGTTCGCGGCGATGGGACCACTGCTCACCAATCTGACCTGTTTCACCGACGTGAACGACACGATCTTCATCAATACGTTCGGCGTGAGCCAAGAGGAGTTCGAACAGTCCAGAGCCGTGGCCATAGGCCCGGGGTCGCTGCCCGCTCGAAGCGCAGTCACGAATGTGGATGCACTCATTGGTGCTGGAGCGCTGGACGGTCCGGTAGCGGTTCATGCCGCTGTGGACACTGGTAGCGAACGAGATCTCTACGTGGGAGTTCTGCGTGACGCGGGGGTGGATGTCGTCTCGGAGACCGAGTCAACGGTGGGTGACGGCGACATCGTTGCCGCAGAGGCTGAGATGCAGTCGTTCGCGCAGCGTTGGCAAGCCGACGGCGCCGAGATCATTTTCGCGGTAGGCGCCGGCTCTGGACTCAACGTCGTAGCCGGTGTTGACCGCAGCCCATTCCGCCCGAAGATCGTGCTCACCAACCCGAGCGATTTCGATCCTCAGCTGTATCGGGACCTGGGGTATACGACCGACGCGCTAGCGGGAGCGGTCGCTCTTGGCTTTGAGACTTTCGAACAGCTTGCCTCGGGCGGTGATCCCGGGGTTGCGGCGTGTATCGATCACTTCGAGGCAGCGTCGGGCGAAACCGTCAACATCAGCCCCAGCGGCGATGATCCGGTCAACTTGAACGTCACGATCTGGTCCTGTCAGGCAATCGAGATCTTCGCACAGGTCGCCGCTGCAGCAGGAGCGGACCTCACCAACGACTCGTTCCGTGCCGCTGCCGAAGCGGGACTCGACTTGCAGGTGACCGCGGCGTCGCCAGCGTCGATCGCCGCGGGCAAGTTCGATATAGGCGACTCAACGCCGACTCTGTTGGTGTTCGTCGCCGATGCTGATGATTTCGTCCCCCACAACTGAGGCACCACGGGGACGCGCGGTTTCCGCTTTCGGGTTCTTGTACTGCTAGGGTCCGCGCCGGTATGGAACAGATCGAACTTGTTGGTTTACACAAACCTGTCAGCCGGTTGGTGCACGGTTCGACCGGTTTGATGGGTGCTGATGACACAGCGGCGTTTCCGGTGCTCGAAGCGGCTTTCGACGCGGGCATCAACGCTTTCGACACAGCTGCGGTGTATGCCTTCGGTGACTACAGCATGGATGCGATGCTCGGCCGGTGGATCCGGCACCGCGGCGGATGCGATGACATCGTGGTGATCGCCAAAGGCGCTCATCCGGCACCGCCTGACTGGCATCTGCCGCGGGTGAACCCGGCCGCTGTGGCCGACGACATTGATCTGACCCGTGATCGGATGGGTTTGGATTGTCTTGATCTTTGGTTGTTTCACCGCGACGACCCGACGGTAGACATCGGGTTGCTGGTCGAGGCTGCCACGGCGGCTGTTGATCGAGGCCACATCAGTGCTTGGGGTGTGTCGAACTGGTCGGTGGCGCGGATCAAAGCCGCGATCGACTACGCGGCCGACCGTGGTCTTCGGGCGCCGGTTTGCAACAGCGCCCACTACAGCCTTGCCACACAGCTTGACAGCCCTTGGGACGATGTGGTCACCCTCACCGGTGAGGCGCAGACCGGTGACCGCGAATGGCATCGCGAAAGCGATGTGAAGGTTGTTGCGTGGTCGGCGCTCGCGGGTGGTTTCTTGAGTGAGCGGGTCAGCCGGGAGGACTTGGAAGATGCGCCCCCGCCACATTTGGCAGACACCGCGCGATGTTATTTCAACGAAGAGAACTGGCAACGCCGCGAGCGGGCCGCGGAGGTGGGTCGCGGTATGGGTTTGAGTTTGAGCCAGATTGCACTGGCCTGGGTTTTTGCCGCTGATTTTCAACCTATGGCTATTGCGGGCGGAGTCACACCGGACGAGGTTCGTGAAAACGTTGCCGCGCAGGGCGCGCAGTTGAGCGAAGCAGACATCGCCTATATCAACGGCTGACCGGCGATTCAGTCTGTCATGGCCCCCGTGTACCTGGACCCGAGTGTCTCAATCAGTGAGAGGGTCGACGACTTGTTGTCGCGAATGACCACCGAAGAGAAGGCCGCGCAGATCGTCGGTGTGTTCCCGGCGGTGTTCATGGGCCCGGGCGGTCCCGATTTCGACAAGATGGCCGAGTTGATCCCTCATGGGGTGGGTCATCTCTGCATGGGCGGGGGTTTGGCGAGCGAACCGCGTGAACTGGCGTTGCGGATCAACGCGATCCAGCAATGGCTCTGTGACCACACCCGGCTGAAGATCCCGGCGATGGTGCACAATGAGGCGCTGTCTGGTTTGGCCCAAGCTTCTGCAACTGCTTTTCCAACCGCGATCGGTCTGGCGTCCACGTTCGCTCCGCAGTTGGTCGAACAGATGACTTCGGTCGCCGGCCGCGAGGCTCGCGCGGTTGGTATCAACCACGTGCTGTCGCCGGTGCTTGATGTGAACCGTGATGCCCGCTGGGGTCGAGTACATGAAACCTACGGTGAGGATCCCTACTTGTGCTGTGTCATGGGTATCGCGTTCGTCCGCGGCATGCAGACCGACGATCTGCGCCATGGCACCATCGCCACGGGCAAACACTTCCTCGGCTATTCGTATTCCGAAGGGGCTCTCAATCAGACGGTGAGCCCGATAGGACTCCGCGCTCTGCACGAGGTGTTTGCTCTGCCGTTCGAAGGCGCTATCCGAGAAGCCGGTCTGGCTTCGGTGATGAACTCATACAACGAGATCGACGGGGTGCCGGTCGCCGGTTCGCATGAGATTCTCACCGAGCTGTTGCGGGGCCGTCTCGGCTTCGAGGGTTGTGTCGTGGCCGACTATTCGGCGGTGACGCGGCTGCGTTCGCCCCACGCGGTGGCAGACGACGATGCCGATGCAGGCCGACAGGCGGTCTGCGCTGGTCTCGATATCGAGTTGCCGAGTTCGATCGGCTACAAGCATCTACCCGAACTGGTCGAGTCAGGCGTTCTTGACGAGGCGATCCTGGATCGGGCCGTCGAGCGCTCGCTGACCCAGCGCTTCCAGGTTGGTTTGTTCGACTCTCCGACCGTTGATCCCGCCGCGGCCCCGACAGTGTTCGCAGTTCCGGAGTCTTTGAATCTGGCCCGCAAGGTGACCGACGCTTCGCTTGTTCTTCTTGAGAACGACGGTGTTCTGCCGTTCGTGGCTCAGCAGGGTTCGGTGGCGGTGGTCGGGCCCATGGCACAGACGCTGCGCGGCTTGTTCGCGGCGTACACTCCCGCCGCCGCGGTTGAGTTGGGTCGGGCCATGGAACGCGGTTTTGCAGCAACGATGGCCGGTGTCTCCGACGGCGGAGGCGGCGCCGACACCGACGACGATCAAGTGGGAGCTTCGCCCGATCCGCTGCTCGAAGCTGTCTCGGTGATTTTTCACAGCACCGAGTCGATGATCGACGCTTCAGAACTGGATGAGGCGATCAGCGAGCTTTATCCGAGCATGGTCACGATCACCGAGGCCATCTCCGCTCGTGCCCCAAGCACGGTCGGCGTTTCGGGATGTGACTGGACGCTGCCCGCCAGCGACGGAATCGCGGATGCGGTCGCCGCGGCGTGTGCCTGCGATGTTGTGGTTCTGGCGATCGGGGAGAAGACCGGATGGGTCGGTGACGCCACCGGCGGAGAGGGCCGCGACCGTAAGACCCTTGAGCTGCCCGGTGCACAGTCTCAACTTGCGCGCGAGGTGATCGCCACGGGTGTGCCCACTGTCGCCGTTGTTGTTAGTGGCCGCCCACTTGATCTGGCCGGCGATCTCAACGGTGCTCGGGCGATCCTGCAGGCGTGGCACCCCGGGCCCGAGGGTCCGGAAGCGATCGCCGCGGCACTGTTCGGCGAAACCAACCCGGGCGGAAAGCTACCCGTGTCGTTCCCGGCGGGTGTGGGTGCAACGCCGAGTTATCACGGTCACAAACATGGCAGCGGCACATCGTCGGGCCGTGCTTATGTCGATGGCTCGAGCGCTCCCGTGTGGGGTTTCGGGCACGGCCGCTCCTACACGACTTTCGATATCACCGACCTGACGCTCTCTGTGGTCGAGGTGCGCGCTACGGACCAGGTGACAATCGGCTGCACGGTCGCCAACACCGGTGATCGTGCGGGTGACGAAGTCGTTCAGCTCTATGTTCGTGATGTGGTCGGCTCGGTCACCCGGCCCGTGCGCCAGCTTGCCGGTGTCCATCGTGTGTCGCTGGAGGCGGGGGAGTCGTGCCGGGTCGAGTTCGAGTTCGATACCAGCCAACTCGCTTTTCTTGACAGAGACTTCAATCTGATTGTCGAACAAGGCGAGATCGAGGTGATGGTCGGCTCATCGTCACAGGACCTCCCTCTCAGGACGCGGATGCGGTTGACCGACTCCGCTCACCTGGCGCATCGCACGTCTTTCGTCACGCCGTCGAAGAAAACCAGCGTCTAACGGGTCTGGCCTTCGACTCCCACCTGGTCGAGCACTTCAAGGTCATCGTTGTGGCTGTGGGTGAACCCGAGTTCCCGCTCAGTCTTGATGGTCGGTTCTGACCGGAAGGCGATGACGTAGGCACGGCGGAAACCGGCGGTGCTGTTGCCTCCCGAACCGTGCATGACCTGTTCGTTGTGGACCGTCACGTCACCGCGGCTGATCGGGACATGGACGGGTTCGTCCGTGTCGAGCAGAACCGTGCCGAGAGCGTGTGACTTGCCGCGGTCGCCGTATTGGGGGGTGTGGGGCCGCAGCGCCTGTTCTTTGTTGGTCGCTGGCACGAAGCGCATGCAGCCGTTCTCTATGGTGGAGTCGTCGATAGCCATCCAGAATGTGGCGGTGCGGGTGTCGGGCGTGTCGGGCCAATACGCCATGTCTTGATGCCAGGCGAAGATCGCATCTTCTTTGAAGGGCTGTTTGGCGAGCAGTTGGTCGTAGTCGATCATCATGTGGTCGCCGTGCAGTTGACGGACCGCCGACGCGGCGCGGCGTTCGAAGATGTTGTCGCACCATGCGGGGTAATAGCGTCGCGGCAGCATCACGTTGATGATCGAGAAGTCCTCGGGTTTTCGGCCGTGGTCGCCTGCCATGTCGCAGTAGTCCTTGCCGGGAACCTCAATCTCGCGTCGCAGGAACCGGTCATATGTCTCTTCGAGCCCGACCACTTCGTCTTCGGTCAACAACCCGCGCAAATGGACAAAACCGAATTCTGCGAAGTGGGCTTTTTCTTCGTCGGAGACCCGATAGTTGTCGCCGTCGATTCGTTCATTCATCCGATCTGCCAGCGTCATCCCCACAGCTTCGCGCAATTAGTTGACGTCTACAACTTTAAGCTGTTGCCGACGCTGAAGAGATCCTCATTTCCGCTCCGGTCATTCGAGGCGCAGAGAATCACCACATTCGAAGGAGTCCGTGAAGATCCTAGGACAGGGCCGACACTACGTAGTCGAGGCAGGCGGTGAGGGCTTCGATGTCGCTGGGGTCGATGGCGGGGAACAAACCGATTCGGAGTTGGTTGCGGCCCAGACTGCGGTAACCGAAAGTGTCGACGATGCCGTTTGCCAACAGCACTTCGTAGATCGTGTCGGCGCTCACTGCGTCGGAGAAGTCGATGGTCGCAACAACCTTGCTCCGCTGCTGCAGGTCTTGGACGAACGGGCTGGCGAAGTCACGGCTTTCAGCCCACGAATACATGATCTCGGCCGATTGCGCACAGCGGCCGGCGGACCAGGTCAAACCACCGTTCTCGTTGAACCAGTTGACAGTGTGTGCCGTCAAGAACACAGTTGCCAAAGAGGGCGTGTTGTAGGTCTGATCTTTGCGGGAGTTGTCGATAGCCAATTGGAGGTCGAGGGTTGGGGGAATCCATCGGTCGCTCGCAGCAATGCGTTCGACACGTTCGATTGCCGCCGGTGACAGCATCGCGATCCACAGACCACCGTCACCGGCCATCGCCTTTTGCGGCGCGAAATAGTAGGCGTCGGTGGCAGCACCGTCGAACATCAAACCGCCCGCCGCAGAGGTTGCGTCGACCAACATCAGCGCGCCCTCGTCGTCGACCCGGGTCGGGTTCAGCATCACACCGGTTGATGTCTCATTGTGGGGATAGCAGTAGGCGTCGACGTCCTCCACAGCAACCAGCGGGGGGTGAGTTCCAAAATCGGAGGTCGACACTGACGGGGCACGCAGATGTGGCGCGCCCCCAACACCTCGAGCGAATTTGCCGCTGAACTCACCGAAGCTGAGATGGTGACTGCGCTCGTCAATCAAACAAAACGTGGCGCAATCCCAAAAACCCGTAGCACCACCGTTGCCCACCACGACTTCATAACCGTCAGGGGCACGAAGGAGTTCCGCAATACCGTGACGGAGTTCGGCCACCGCCAACCTCACCGGCATCCGGCGATGCGAGGTGCCCATGTAGTCGGTGGCTCGAGCACTGAGTGCTTTGAGAGCTTCGGGCCGGACTTTCGTCGGTCCGCTCCCGAACCGGCCGTCGACCGGGAGCAGGTCGGCGGGAATGTTGATGTCTGGAATGGTCACGGGACTAATCTTGACAGCAAAACGGACGGTTTCGGCGCTTATTTCTGCGGATCTTCAAACCGAATTTCCGCACACACCCAGAGGCATCTCGCTAGCCTCCGCGGTATGTCTATTGACCGCATCTCAACCCGGGTGTCCGCCATCGCACCCTCGGCGACTCTCGCCGTCTCCAACAAAGCCAAAGCACTACGAGCCGCGGGTGAACCAGTCATCGGTTTTGGAGCGGGTGAACCGGACTTTGCGACCCCTGAACACATCGTGGAAGCGGCCATAGCAGCCTGTCGCAACCCGAGAATGCACAAGTACTCGCCGGTGGGCGGCCTCCCTGAACTGAAGGAGGCCATCGCTGCCAAGACCATGCGCGACAGCGGCCTGCCATGTTCCGCTGCAGACGTGCTGGTGACCAACGGCGGAAAGCACGCGGTGTACAACGCTTTTGAAGCCTTGTTGAACCCCGGCGACGAGGTGCTGTTGCCCACGCCGTACTGGACCACTTATCCCGAGCCGATTGCGCTCGCTGGGGGCGTGACCGTACCCGTGTTGACCGAAGCGATCGATGGATTCAGGGCGTCGCTGGAGCAACTCGAAGCGGCACGCACCGAACAAACCAAGGCACTCGTTTTCGTGTCGCCCTCGAATCCGACAGGGGCCGTGTATCCCCGAGAAGAGATTGAGGCGATCGGGCGCTGGGCTGTCGAGCACGGACTCTGGGTCATCACCGACGAGATCTACGAACACCTCGTATATGGCGACAACGAACACCATTCGATACCAGTGGTCGTACCCGAGTTGCGCGACCGCTGCATTGTGCTCAACGGGGTGGCCAAGACCTACGCCATGACTGGATGGCGGGTCGGTTGGATGATCGGTCGGCCCGATGTGATCAAAGCGGCACAGAATCTGCAATCGCACTGCACCAGCAATGTCGCCAATGTCTGCCAGGCAGCGGCGCTTGCCGCGGTTTCGGGGCCGCTCGATGCCGTGGAACGGATGCGAGAAGCTTTCGATCGTCGTCGCAAGGCCATGTACGCGTTGCTGAGCGGAATCGACGGCGTCTTGTGCCCCGAACCCCAAGGTGCCTTCTACGCCTATCCCGACTTGACGGGAGTGCTCGGGCGCAACTATGGCGGGGTAACGCCGACGACCACAATTGAATTGGCAGAGCTGATGCTTGAGCAGATCAAGGTGGCGATCGTGCCCGGCGAAGCGTTCGGTGTCGCTGGCGGAGCCCGGCTCTCATTCGCTCTCGGTGATGATGATCTCGGCGAGGGTGTGGGCCGCATCGTCGACTATCTCAACGGCTGATCCGGTGTCTACTCAAGTGGATCAGTCACCTGAGCAACGCGTCACCCCCTACGGAGCTTGGTCTTCATCGATCAGTGCCGGCGACCTGGTGGGAGGAGCTGTTCAGATTTCGGAGGTTCGGGCGGATCCTGTCGATCCTGGCTTGATCTGGTGGTCGGAAACCCGGCCAGAGGAAGGCGGGCGCACCGCGGTGATGCGTTACTCAATCCCTGCCCGCACCGCCACCGAACACACGCCGACAGAAGCCAACGTGCGCACGCTGGTTCACGAATACGGCGGCGGAGCCTGGTGGCCGCACAACGGTGAGCTGTTTTATATCGACTTCGCCGACCAGCGCCTGCGTCTGATCAACCGACAGGGCCGGGTCCGCTATCTGACAGATGAACCGGCAGTTCCCCGAGCCGACCGCTATGCCGATGGCAGAGTCACACCTGACGGCCGCTGGAGCGTGATCGTGCGAGAGCGCCACCACGCCGGGAGTGAGCCGGCCAACGAAGTTGTGGCCGTGGCAAACAACGGCACCGCTGAAATCAACGTCCTGTTCTCTGATGCCGATTTTGTGATGTCGCCGCGCCTTTCGCCGGCTGGCGATCTGCTGGCCTGGATTTCTTGGGATCACCCCAACATGGGCTGGGATTCGACTCGGCTGCACATCGCCCCGTTTGCTGACGGGCGACTCGACGGGGAAATCCTCACCGTGGGCCAGTTCGATGAGGCGAGCTACTGCGAACCCGACTTCGGCATCGACGGGTTGCGGGTCTGTTGCGATCACGAAGGCTGGTGGAACCTTTATGACGTGGATCTGAGCAGTGGCGCGCTATCACGGGTCGTTGGCGGCCCGTTTGAGATCGCTACACCTCCTTGGGTGTTCGGTATGCAGCGCTGGGCCGCGCGGCCCACGAGTTCCGGCGACGAACAGGTTTTTGCTGTTGCCGGCATGCCGACTGGTGATGAACTGATCGTCGACGGCAGCACCATGTCGATGATCGATAGTTCTATTGCCTCGCTATCGGCTGGTCCCGGGGCGGTGGTGGCCGTCGGTTCGGGTTACGGCCACGAGACCGAGGTGATCCGTCTCAGCGCCGATGGGAGCGGGTTGGGCCGTGAAGTGATCCGACCTTCAAGGCCTCTTCCGTTTGAACAGGGCTATCTGGTTGAGCCCGAATGGATCACGTTCCCAACCGGCCCCGGCGATGGGGATGACGGCGATGGGGATGACACGGTGGCTCGGGATGACACAGTGGCTGGGGATGAGATAGTGGCTCACGGGCTGTTTTATCCGCCGACGAATCCCAATCATGTTGGTCCCGACGATGAGCGCCCGCCTTTGATGGTGCTGGCGCATGGTGGCCCCACAGCCCAGGCCCGCCGTGAACTTCGGCCGGGCATTCTTTATTGGACTTCGCGAGGAATCGCCGTGGTCGACGTGGACTATCGCGGTTCTACCGGTTACGGCACAGCCTTTCGGAAATCACTTGATGGGCAGTGGGGTGTCGCCGATGTGGCCGACTGTGTCGCCGCCGCTCAATACCTGGCCGGGCGAGGCGATGTCGATCCGCAACGTTTAATGATCAGGGGTGGCAGCGCGGGTGGGTTCACTGTTTTGGCCGCGTTGGCGTTTCATGATGTGTTCTCGGCGGGGGCAAGTCGCTATGGCATCGCGGATCTGGAAGCTTTGGCTACTGATACGCACAAGTTCGAGTCGCGTTACCTCGACACACTGGTCGGCCCCTATCCCGCCGACAAGGCCGTTTACGTTGAGCGTTCCCCGATCAACCATGTGGACGGCATCGACGTGCCGCTGATCGTGTTGCAAGGCGCCGAGGATGTGATCGTGCCGCCTTCACAGTCGGAAATGATCGTCTCAGCCCTCAAATCGAAAGGCGTCAAGGTGGCGTACTTGTTGTTTCCTGGTGAGCAGCACGGATTCCGTCAGGCCGACAACATTGTGCGTGCTTTGGAAGCCGAACTCGAATTTTTTGGCAAAGTTCTCGATTTCAGTCCTGCTGGTCTGACAGCGGGAGCAAGAAGCAATGAATAGAATCGCCCGGTTGGCCGCTAGCCCAGGCTTTCAGATGGCCTGTGACCGCAATAGTTCAAGGTGGTTTTGATGAAACGGGTTTTGGTGTCGGAAACGATTGCTGAGGCGGGTTTGGATCTGCTTCGCTCGGCGGGTCACGACGTGGATGTGCAACTCGGTTTGTCGCCGGAGAAGTTGTGCGAAGCGGTGGTGGGTGCGTCGGCGCTTATTGTTCGCTCGGCGACCCAGGTTGATGCAGCTGTGCTGGCGGCGGGCACTGATTTGGTTGTGGTGGGTCGCGCTGGTGTGGGTGTCGACAATGTTGATGTGGCCGAAGCCTCAAACCACGGTGTGACAGTGGTCAATGCGCCGCTGTCGAATGTCACCTCGGCCGCGGAACATTCGATGGCCTTGTTGTTGGCGCAGGCGCGCAACGTGCCCTGGGCGCATGCGGCTTTGCAAGCTGGTCGCTGGGAGCGATCGCAGTGGCAGGGTGTGGAACTTGCTGGTAAGACGCTCGGCGTTATTGGCTTGGGCCGTATCGGTTCGCTGGTGGCGGAGCGCGCCTTGGCGTTCGGCATGACAATCGTGGCGCACGACCCGTACATAACCCAAGAGATCGCCGACCGAGTCAACGCTGAGCTGATTGAGCTTGATGAGTTGATGGCCCGCTCCGATTTTGTGACTCTGCATCTGCTGAAAACACCCGAGACGACCGGTCTCATCGGCACCGAGATGCTGGCTAAGGCCAAACCGTCTTTGCGGATCGTGAATGTTTCACGCGGTGGTGTTATCGACGAGGAGGCTCTTGCGTCCGCGGTTCGTTCCGGCACGATTGCGGGAGCAGCGATTGACGTGTTCGACGTTGAACCGGCGCTGGATTCACCGCTGTTGGGTGTGGATGGGATCGTGGTAACCCCGCATCTTGGCGCCAACACGGCTGAAGCTCAGCACGCCGCGGGGATCACCATCGCTGAGCAGGTGCAGTTGGCTCTCGCCGGCGAGCCGGTGCCGTTTGCGGTCAACTGAACCCGTTCAAGCAACAGCGAAGGTGTATGGCTGACAGCCTGTTGTGTTAGCGGCGGGCTTTGCGGTAGCCGTCTGCTTCCGCGTCGCTTTCGTTGGCGTAACAGCGGTCAGGGACCGTCCGTTCATAGGAGCTTCCGCCTGGTACATGAAAAATTTTCGACGAAGACTTGGCTTTGATCGGATAACCGGGCGGGCAGACCCCGTCTACTGGTTCAACCCCTGCAGCCGTGAATTGAACCGGGCCGTCCCTGGGGGCTGGAGCCGGGGTTTCGGTGAGTGGCTGCCATGTGGCGCTGCCGGTCACTTCCGGTGCGCGGCGACGCCGCAGAGCACGCAGAATACCAACCGCGAAACCAACAACAGCGCCGATTTTGAACAGTCGGGCCATGCGGCCTAGTGCGGCGGGCATGACTTAGAGGGTAGCGGATCGGCTGGAGCATTCTCAGCAGGGTCCTCAGCTTGTGGGTATCCACGCTGGGCGTTTCGTTTCGTACACCTCTATTTCTTCAAGGTGGCGCATCGTCAATCCGATGTCGTCGAGCCCTTCCAAGAACCGTTGTTGGATGCCTGAAGCGAGGGGGAACGACGTTTCAAGCCCGATTGCCGGCACTTCTACGCTCAGGCGTTCAACATCAATGGTGATTTCCAGAGTCGGGTCATCAAGCACCGCTTGCATCAACTCGGCGTTGAACTCGGCACCGACTGTGACAGGCACCAAACCGTTCTTGGTGCAGTTGTTGCGGAAAATGTCGGCGAACCGTGGCGAGATGACTGCTTCGAAACCGTATTGCTGTATGGCCCAAACAGCATGTTCACGTGATGATCCGGTGCCGAAGTTGAGGCCGGCGACAAGAATGTTGGCGGTCGCGTACTGCTCTTGGTTGAGCACGAAGTCTCGGTCGTCGCGCCATTCCGAGAACAGGCCTTTCTCGAAACCGGTGCGTTCCACGCGTTTGAGCCAGTCGCTGGGGATGATCTGGTCGGTGTCAACGTCGGCCCGGTCGAGCGGTAGTGCGGTGCCGGTGACGATGCGTACTGCTTTCATGTTCGATCAAATTCCTTCCGGGAGTCGGGTGGCGCCGGTTATTCGAGGTCGGCTGGAGTGGCGAACGTTCCGGCGATTGCGGTAGCGGCGGCGACTGCGGGGGACACCAGATGGGTGCGTCCGCCGCGGCCTTGGCGTCCTTCGAAGTTACGGTTGGAGGTGCTGGCAGCCCGTTCCCCTGGTTGGAGCTTGTCGGGATTCATCGCCAGACACATCGAGCAACCTGGTTCACGCCAGTCGAAACCCGCAGCCCGAAAGACCTCGTCCAGTCCTTCGTTTTCGGCTTGTTCTTTGACTTGACCGGAACCGGGCACAACCAGTGTGCGCACACCGGAGGCGACTTTACGTCCCGCTGCGACGTTGGCGGCGTCTCGCAGGTCTTCGATCCGGCTGTTGGTGCATGAACCGATGAAGACCGTGTCGACCGGCACTTCGCGCATCGCGGTTCCGCCTTTCAACCCCATGTATTGCAGTGCTCGGGCTGCGGAGTCGCGGGTGGCGGGGTCGTCGAACGAATCGGGTGTGGGGATGGCACCATGTAGTGGCATGACCTGGGCGGGGTTGGTGCCCCAGGACACATGCGCAGCGATTTCGTTTCCGTCAAGCGTCACATATTCGTCGAAGGCAGCGTCGGGGTCGCTCGGAAGTTGGCGCCAATCATCCAGCGCGGCTTCCCATGCTGTACCAACGGGTGTTTTTTCGCGTCCTTCGAGATAGCTGAAGGTGGTGTCGTCGGGTGCGATCAACCCGGCTTTAGCTCCGCCCTCGATCGACATGTTGCACACGGTCATGCGGCCTTCCATCGTGAGTGCGCTGATCACTTCGCCTTGATATTCGATGATTTTGCCGATCCCTCCGCCGGTGCCGATCCGGCCGATTATCGCCAGGATCACGTCTTTGGCGGTCACTCCCTCGGCTAGTTGACCGTCGACGGTGATCGCCATTGTTCCGGGCCGGGCCTGTAACAGGGTTTGAGTTGCCAGAACGTGTTCAACTTCGCTGGTTCCGATTCCGAAGGCGATCGCACCGAAAGCACCGTGGGTGGCTGTGTGAGAGTCGCCACAAACGATTGTCATACCGGGCTGCGTGAGTCCCTGTTCAGGGCCGATCACATGCACGATTCCTTGTTTGGCGTGCCCCATCGGATAGTTGATCACACCAAACTCGCTGGTATTGCGGCGCAGAGTCTCAACCTGGACCCGGCTGATCTCATCAGCTATCGGCTTGTCGATGTCAGCGGTGGGCACGTTGTGATCTTCGGTGGCGACGGTCAGGTCGGGTCGCCTGACTTTGCGGCCGCTGATACGCAGACCATCGAACGCCTGCGGCGATGTGACTTCATGTATCAGATGCAAGTCGATATACAGCAGGTCGGGTTCACCATCGGTCCCCGCGCTGACCACATGGCGATCCCAGATTTTTTCGCTCAGTGTCTTGGGTTCGCTCATGGGAGACTCTCTTCTTGTTGAACTGCTCGGCTGCCTTGTCTCAGGATACGGTGCACAGGCCCCGGCTGAGTCGTCGAGGATCCCAATGGTCTATTCGGGTGACCACCACGTGTCGAGGCGGGGCAGACCGGAGTTGCCCACGAGGCTCCACAGTTCATCGGTTGTCATCGGGTCATCGAGGGTTATTGCTTGAGCAGACCCGTCGGGTCCGGCGCTGATACCGATGACCTCACCGTCGCATTCGATCCACAATCCCTCCGGTTGGACCACCCAGGCAGAACCTGCAAGACGATTCGGCGAATACTGGATCGTGTCTCCGGTGAGGAACGCCACAAAGCCGTCGCCCAGAATTCCTGTGCCGGAAAACGTTCCAGGCACCCAGACAGCTTGCAGTTTCGCGCGGTCATATTCCTGCAGTCCGACCACACCAAGGAGCTTGATATCCAGAGCGGTCCCTTCGATTGTGTATGGAACTTGCCAAATCAACTGGCCGGCGACGATCAGCGGGCTTCGCGCAATGAGGCCTTCCAGTGATGCTGCCTGGTTGCTGAATTTGGTCGATCCTGCGGAATCGAACGACCAGAGTTGAGGGTCTGCCACACAGTTGCCGGCGTTCTGGTCTGTCGTCGAGGTTTGCGGCTCAGTGTTTGACGGAACCGGCTCATCGATACTTTGTTCGGTCGTCTGTGGAGAAGCGATGCCCTCGTCAAGCGGCGCGACACTGATCTTGTCGGCCGAACACGCTGTTGCGAAGAGGATCAAGAGAGCCGCAAGACCCGGTCGTAGAATCATCACATCGCCGTACCAGTCAATCTTCAACGGCGGTGAACTCGCGTTGACCGCTGAGCGCGTCCTTCACCACTTTTCCTGCGGCGTTGCGGGGCAGCGGTTCGCTACGAACATCCCAGAATGTGGGGACTTTGTAAGGGGCCAACGATTTGGCAACCCAGGTCTGCAAGTCCTGTGCGGTCAAGTCAGTGCCGGTCATGGGCACGACCGACGCGGCCACGATCTGGCCTGTCAACTCATCATCAAGCCCGTATACAGCGACTTCTGACACTGCGGGATGGTCCTCGATGCGGTATTCGACTTCGATCGGGTAGACGTTTTCGCCGTTGTGAAGAATCATGTCGCGGGCTCGGCTGTCGATGGTCAAAATCCCGTCTTCGAGCCGTCCGATGTCACCCGTATCGAGCCAAAAATCGTTGTCGATAGTTTCGGCGGTGGCTTTGTCGTCGTTCCAGTAGCCGAGCATCGTGTATGCGCTTTTCACCATGATGTGCCCGTTCTTGCCGTCAGGTAACACCGTGCCGTCGTCGTCTCGGATTTCGACCTGCATGGTTGGCAGGACCCAGCCGGCAGCTTCGGGTCGAGCTTTCATATCGGCGCCCCCGTGGGAGGCGACCACACCAACGGTTTCGCTTGAGCCGTAGCCGATACCGACATTGCTTGCCGTGGTCGGCAGGGTGTTGCGAACCCGTTGGGCGAGGTCGGGGCTGACGGGTGCACCACCAAAACCGACGTTGGTCAAGCTGGATGTGTCGGTCAGTCCTTTGGCTGCTTCGTCGAGCACTCTTGGCCCCATCGACCCGATCAAACTCCACACGGTGGCGCGTTCTTTTTCGACTAGTCGAAGGCCTGCTGCGGGGTCGAAACGGCCAGTGCGGAAGATCAGCGTCCCGCCGGCGACCATGTTGATGAGAGTCGAACCTGACAGCCCCGACACGTGAAACAGCGGCGAGGTCATCATCACCCGCGGTGGGCCGCTCGACCCGGCGAGTGTTGGTTGTCCGCCGGCTTCGGCCTCGGCTGTGGCTTGCATCATCCTGACCGCGCCGTTCAGCATCTGGATCTCGACAAAACCGACGAGGCCCCGATGGCTGGCGGTCGCCCCTTTGGAACGGCCGGTTGTGCCGCTGGTGAAAAAGATCGACACCGGGTCATCTTCGGCTAATTCCACCGTCGGGAGCTCGTGCGCGCCGACCTCGCGTTGCAGCCGCCGGCGTTCGGCGTCCATGTCGATGAGCGGGACGGAAACCGAATCCGGCACCCGGGCGAGCCGTTTTTCATCGCCGAGGATCAACTTCGGTGTTGTCAACTCGGTTGCGTGAACGATCTCATCGGGCGTCCACCAGCCGTTGTACAGCGAGACGATTGCCCCGGAACTCACTAGCGCGAAATAAGCGATCACCCAATCTGGGGAGTTGGCGGCCAAGATTCCGACTGGGTCGCCTTTGCCGATGCCGTGATCCGCGCTCAAAGCTGCGGATTCGGCAGCTACCAGGTCGACGAACTGGTCATGGGTAATGCGCCTGTCGTCGAGCACCAAAAACTCGCGGTCGCCGTGCGCCCTGCATCCTTCAACAAAATCCCGCAGCGTTTTTCGGCGGTTGGAAAGAACGGGCACGTCGTGGCCCCGGACGTTTTCAACCTGCACTGGAAAATAGCCGTCGGGGCCCGTCAGCCCTTGAAGCACGTCATCTCGAAGCGACATGGTCTCAGAGTATGCGCTGATTACGAAAGTGCTTGTGTCGAACAATGTTGATGTTGCCTTGGAGTTCGCCGCTGGAGCCGCGGTCACCTGTTTGAGGCAACGTGTCGGCTACGAAGGTGGGTGGATTGATGAATTGGTGTTGATTACGTAAACTGTCGTCGTGTCAGGGTTTGTGGGCGCGAGCCGGGTTGGCTTGGTAGATGGTCTCGTGGACCTGTACACAGATGTGCGTGATTCGGGAGAGTCGCGTTGGGTGTCGCTGGAGGCTCCGTCGGGTTGGGGCAAGACGCGTGTGGGCCGGGAGTTCTACGCGAGATTGGCTGCGGGTCAGTCCTCGCCGCGGTATTGGCCAGATGTGATCACTGACCCCAATCGCAAGGCAGTGGTCCCCAAGGGCAAGCGCCCGCCGGGGTCGCTTCCAGAGTTCTTGTGGTGGGGAGTGTCGTGCTCGGACCGCAACGGTGTGGCCGCGGAAGCGCTGCGCTCGGACTTGGGGCAACTGAATGAGCATGCCCCGCTGGTGGACGTTGTGTGCAAGCACGGTCGGGATCTGAAGGAGAAGACGATTCAGGGGTTCTTGAAGACGCGAGCTGCGATTGTCTCGACGGGAGCGAAGACGCTGGCGGGCAACTTTGTGCCTGGTGTGGGGCTTGCGGTGTTTTTTACGCGGATTGCGGTGGGCGCGGCGCGGGAGCACCGCCAGGACCGGGTGCTGATGGGCGAAGAATCGGAAATCGGCGCCGGAGGCCGGGAGTTGGTCGAGCAGGTGATCGATGAGTTGTGTGCGCTGGGCAACAACAGGTTCCCGATCGTGTTGTTCATCGAGGACGTGCACCTCGCGGATACCACACTGTTGGAGGTGATTGAGGGCCTGTTGCGGCGTGGGTCGCATATCTTGGTGATCACCACGACATGGCCCGGGAAGATCGATGACATCGGAGCGTTAAGGGGCTTGGACCGCGATCTCGGCGAGCGGGCATTAAGGGTCGGCTACCTCGGGCCTGCGGGACCGCCGTTTCCTGACGGTGCTGGTCTCATGGAGCTTGATGTCGACGACTGCGCGCAGATCGTGCATACGAACTTCCCGCAGGCGGACCCCACCTCGGTGGAACTACTCGTGAACCGCTATCGCAACCCGTGGGCGCTCGAACTCGTGTGTAACATGCCCAAATACCGGCACAAGTTCGGCGAACGGGGCGATCTGCACATCGACCCTGAAGAGATTGCGACCCTTCCCTCCGGCACAAAGGAACTCTACAAAAAGTACTGGGAGCATCTACCAGAGCGGCTGCGGTTGCGCTATGCGGTCGCCGCCGCGATCACCCCCGAGGCCATCAACCCCCAACAAGGCCAGGGGCATCGCACTTGGAGCGATCCCGTCCTAGACGAGGTCATCGACAGCATCGACCTGCCCAACAGCGCCGACCTCGCGGGAGCCGTCGGCGCCGCTCGCGACGCCTATGGTTGGGTCGCGCATGTCGACGAGTTCCTGCGCCGGTGGGCTGAAACCGACCAGCATCACATCGCCACCAACGACGGCAACGACAAGCTCAATGAGCACCTCTCAAACGCACGTCAAAAGATTCTCAGCGCCACGGCCAGAGTCATGGTGCGCGACCACAATCTTCGCACGCACGACGCCCGTAGCATCATCGCGTTGCACGCCGAAGGATTCATCGCCGACCCCGCGCCAGTCACTGCAGCCATAGCGGTCGTGCTCGCCGACATCGGCCACGACGAAACCCTCATTACCTTGAGGCAGCGCCTGTACAACCTGTACCTAGAACTCTACGAACGCGCCCCCGACAGCGTCGACAACGAATCCGACCTGCAAACCCGATTGAACGGCATCAACTCGATCAGAAGCTCAGGCCAACCCGACCTTGCCGCGCGGCAGTACCGCGACCTGATCACGCACACCAAAGACACCTTCGGTGCCGATCATTTCCGCACGTTGACGACTCTCAACAATCTCGCGTTGGCGCTTCAGGAAGCGGGTCGGGTTGAGGAGGCCATCGGCATCTACGAGCGGGTTCTTGCCAATCGGACGCGTATGTTGGGGGGTGACCATCCCGACACGTTGACGACTCTCAACAATCTTGCATGGGCTCTTCAAGCGGCGGGTCGGGTTGAGGAGGCCATCGGCAGCTACGAGCGGGTTCTCGCCGACCGGACGCGGGTGTTGGGGGGTGACCATCCCGACACGTTGACGACTCTCAACAATCTTGCATGGGCTCTTCAGGAAACGGGTCGGCTCGAGGAAGCTGTTACTCGGTTCGAGCGGGTTTCGGCGGACCAGACTCGAGTGTTGGGGGGTGACCATCCCGACACGTTGACGACTCTCAACAATCTTGCGTTGGCGCTTCAGGAAACGGGTCGGCTCGAGGAAGCTGTTTCTCTGTTTGACCGGGTTTTCGCGGACCAGACTCGGGTGTTGGGCAGCGATCATCCTCACCCGTTGACGACCTGCAACAATCTTGCGTTGGCTCTTCAAGCAGCGGGTCGGTTTGAGGAGGCCATCGGCATCTACGAGCGGGTTTTTGCCGACCGGACGCGGGTGTTGGGGGGTGATCATCCCGACACGTTGACGACCTGCAACAATCTTGGGTTGGCGCTTCAGGAAGCGGGTCGGCTTGAGGAGGCTGTCGCCATCTATGAGGAGGTTCTGGCCAGTTCGGTTCGGGTGTTGGGTGGCGATCATCCTCACACGTTGACGACCTGCAACAATCTTGGGTTGGCGCTTCAGGAAGCGGGTCGGCTTGAGGAGGCTGTCGCCATCTATGAGGAGGTTCTGGCCAGTTCGGTTCGGGTGTTGGGTGGCGATCATCCTCACACGTTGACGACGCGTAACAACCTGGCTTGGGCGCTTCAGGAAGCGGGTCGGCTTGAGGAAGCGATCCCCCTGCTAGAGCAGGTTCTCTCGGACTGGACTCGGGTGTTGGGCAGCGACCATCCCCACACGCTGACGACCCGCAACAATCTCGCGTTGACGCTTCAGGCAACGGGTCGGGCTGAGGATGGTGTCACCCAGTTCGAGCAGTGAGTCACTCGATCTCGACTACGGAGACCTTCAGCGACATGCCGGTAGGCGCTTCATATTCGACAACCTCGCCAACAGCGGAGCCAAGCAGCGCCGCACCCATGGGCGAAGCTGGCGATACCACCATCAGATCTTCGGGTTTTTCCTCAATCGACCCGACGAGGTATTTCTCAACCAGGCTGTCACCTTCGAAAACGATCGACACGATCGAACCAGCGCCGACCGTGCTGCCGTTGTTGTTGGCTTCAACGATCACCGCGTTCTCAATGACATGGGCGAGGTGCATGATCCGCCCTTCCATTTTCCCTTTTTCTTCTTTGGCTGCGTGGTAGTCGCCATTTTCTGAAAGATCGCCGAGCGCGCGCGCTGCCTCAATCTTTTGGGAGAGTTCAATACGCCCGCGGGTGGTCAAGTCGTCGTGTTCGGCTTTGAGGCGATCAAATGCCGTCTGTGAAAGCTGCTGTACGTTCGCCATCCCAAGAAATCTAGCGTGATACCAGCGGGCCGCGGTCGCTCAACCGTGTCAAGCTCAGCACAGCATCGGCCGGTCGGCGAGACTACACATGTGTCTGGTGGTTGTCGTGCCGCTGTTGGAGGGTGATGGTGTCGGATCCGACGATTCTTGATGTGGGTGTGGTGGGGGCAGGGCCTGCGGGGCTCATCCTGGCTCGGAGACTCAGTGAAACTTCGGCGAGCTTCGAGATATTTGAGCGCAATACGGATGTGGGTGGCATTTGGGACATTGACGCTGTGGGTTCACCGATTTATGAGTCGGCCCATTTCATCTCGTCGCGAACCCTGTCGGGTTTCGCGGGTTATCCGATGCCCGACGACTTCCCGGACTATCCCGACCATCGCCAGCTACTCGACTACATACGTTCGTTTGCTGACGAGTTTGATCTTCGCCGCAACATTCGTTTCGGTGTAGCGGTCGACAAAGCTGTTCTCACTGCCGACGGACTCTGGGAACTCCAGTTCGACAACGGCGATGTACGCCATTGCCGTTATCTGGTCTGCGCCAATGGTGTGACCTGGGTGCCTAATTTGGTGAGTTGGCCCGGTGAGTTCAATGGGGTGATTCGCCATGCTGTCAGTTACCGCTCACCGAAAGAGTTCGAGGGGAAACGGGTTTTGGTGGTGGGAGCCGGCAACTCTGGCGCGGACATTGCTTGTGACGCTTCGTTCAGCGCTGATCAGGCGTTTTTGAGTGTGCGCCGTGGCTATCACTTCATCCCCAAGCACATCATCGGCATGCCTTCTGACGTGTTCGCGTCGCAAGGCCCGTCGTTGCCTCACTGGTTGGAGGTCCGAGTCTTCGGTGTGATGTTGCGGATGATCAACGGCGATCTGCGCCGTTTTGGTTTGCTGAAACCTGACCACCGGATCTTTGAGTCTCATCCTTTGATGAACACCCAAGTACTTCATTATTTGGGCCACGGCGACTGCATCGCCAAACCTGATGTCGAGCGTTTCGACGGCGACCATGTGGTCTTTGTCGACGGCAGCCGCGAACAGATCGATCTGGTGATCACAGCAACCGGCTATCAGCACGCGATCCCGTTTCTCAACCCGGGCGTGCTGTCGTTCAAAGGTGACCGCCCCGACCTCTACTTGGGGATTTTCTCGCGAAGCCATCTGAACCTCGCCGCTCTGGGTTTCATCGAGTTCGCGTCGGCCGCCTATGACAATTTCGACAGGATGGCCGAACTCATCGTCGCCGACGCCACCGCTGCCGCGGGATCGGCTACCGCGCAGGCATTCCGGCATCTGAAAGCCACCGACCGTCCCGACTTGAAAGCTGGTCACCGCTACGTTGACTCTGACCGGCACTCCAACTATGTCGAAGTGAACACATATTTGAAGCTCCTCGACGAGGTGAAGACAAAAGTCGGCCGCACTGAAAGCAACCAGCGATGACCCGCAGCACCGCTCTCATCACCGGTACCGCTTCGGGTATCGGAGCCGAAGTGGCCCGCCGTTTTGCGGAGCGGGGCTATCACATAATCGCCGTGGACCGTACGCCCGAACTGGCCGAGCGGACCGCTACCGATATCGGTGCGGCGGTGACCGCTGTGGGTTGTGACCTTTCCGATCAGCAACAAACCGGCGTTCTGTGCGAGCGGATTGCCGGCGAATGGCGTGACAATCTCGACGTTCTCGTTTGTAACGCCGGTGTGGTGATCCCCGGTGACGTAGCCGATCTGAGCGCTGACGACATTGATCTTCACCTTGATGTCTTGTTGCGCAACCCGATGCAGTTGATTCGTGCCGCGCTGGGTGTGTTCCTGGACCGGAACCGTGGTCACATCATGGCCACCGTCTCCATGGGAGGAATCTGCCCGCTACCAGCATCTGCTCCGTACTCTGCGGCCAAGGCAGGTTTGCGGGCGTTTCTCGCTGCTCTCAACTCAGAGTTGTCGAACACCGACATCTCCGTGAGCGGGATCTACCCGACAGCAGTCGATACTCTGATGCTGCAACACGAAGCTCGCAGCGGGGGCAGCGCACTCAACTTCTTGAGCGCGGTCAAGACCGTCAACGATGTGGCCGACGCCTACGAAAGGGCACTCGACAAGCCGAAGCTGGAGATATACGTCCCCTACCACGAAAGCCTGTCCGCACGCGCCGCGTTGTGGACCCCGGCGCTGATCCTACGACTCATCCCCTTCTTCAACCGCATCGGAGAACGCGGCCGTAAGAGGTACCTCGCCCAACTCGATTCCTAGCCCCGCAAATTGCAGATGACGACGGGGAAAGCAGGGGGTACACTTGCCGGATGGGAACGCGCAAGACGTTGACCGTAATCATTTCGTAGCGCACGCCCGTTGTGGCGTGCGCCCGACCGTCCACTTCGGTGGGCGGTTTTCTTTTGTCCCCAACAACCAGTGAATGAGAAGAAGAACATGACCCATCGAGTGGGAATAGTGGGCGGTGACGGGATCGGCCCGGAAGTCATCGAAGAGGGCTTGAAGGTCATCGCCGCGGCAGGTGTCGAGATCGACGCGGTCGACTACGACCTCGGGGGCAGTCGCTACCTGCGGGACGGCCTGGTGCTGTCTGATGAGATCGTCGACGAATGGCGCGGTCTCGACGCGATCTACGTCGGCGCTGTCGGAACCCCCGATGTGCCACCTGGAGTCATCGAACGGGGACTTCTGCTCAAAATGCGCTTCGACCTCGACCTCTACATCAACTACAGGCCGTTCAGTTGTGGACCCGACAGCGCGAACACCAGCCCGATGTCGGGGGGTGAGGACACAGAGTTCGACTTTGTCGTCATCCGCGAGAACACTGAGGGCGCTTACGCTGGTGAAGGTGGGTTTCTGCGCAAGAACACCCCCCACGAGATTGCCACTCAGGGGTCGGTCAACACCCGTGTCGGTGTTGAACGGTGCGTTCGTTATGCCTTCGAGTTGGCGTTGCAACGGCGCAAACACCTGACGCTGGTTCACAAAACCAACGTGTTGACGTTCTCGGGCGACCTTTGGGAACGGACTTTCAACGAGGTGGCCGACGAGTACCCGGGAGTGGAAACGGCCTACAACCATGTCGATGCGGCCTGCATCTACTTTGTGGATGATCCGCAGCGCTACGACGTCATCGTCACCGACAATCTTTTCGGCGACATCTTGACAGACCTCGGCGGTGCTGTGAGCGGCGGGATTGGTTTCGCGGCGTCGGCCAACTTGCATCCTGGGCGGGTCTCCATGTTTGAACCGGTCCACGGATCTGCTCCAGACATCGCGGGCACCGGCAGAGCCAACCCCACAGCTGCAATATTGTCCGGCGCGTTGATGCTCGACCATCTTGGTGAGGACCAGGCTGCTGAGAGGATCCGCAAGGCCTGCAAAAATCCTGATTCTCTCAGCGGATCAACCACAGAAATAGGCGACGTCATCGCCGCTCGCTTGTAAGGAGGCACAATGCCCATCACCCCCACCCCCCACATCTGGATGAACGGCGAGATGGTGCCGTGGGAACAAGCGCAGATCCATGTGCTCTCCCACACGCTGCATTACGGAACTGGCGTATTCGAAGGTATTCGTGCCTATGAGACTGCTGATGGGCCAGCCATTTTTCGGCTCACCGAGCACATTGAGCGTCTCTTCAACTCGGCCCGAATCCTCAACATGCCGATGCCGTACTCGATTCCTGAAATCGTTCAGGCATGCAAAGATGTCGTAGCCGACACTGGGCTGAGCAGCTGTTATATACGCCCAATTGCTTATTTCGGCTACGGCGAGATGGGTTTGTCGATTGAACATTGCAAGACCGACATCGCCATCGCCGCCTGGCCCTGGGGTGCATACCTCGGTGATGATGCCGCAACCAAGGGTGTGCGCATGAAGATCTCGTCGTGGAAGCGCCACGACCACAACATCATGCCGCCCGCTTCCAAAACCACCGGCAACTACGCCAACTCAACCTTGGCCAAAATGGAAGCCCTGGCCGCGGGTTACGACGAGGCGATCATGCTCAACAATGCTGGTTTGGTATCCGAATGCAGCGGCGAGAACATTTTCGTGGGTCTCGGTGATGTGGTCTACACCCCGCCAACTTCGGCGGGCGCATTGAAAGGAATCACCCAGGACACCGTTGCCGCACTGGCTGAAGACATGGGAATCAACATCGCGGTAAGTGAAATGTCCCGCAACGACCTTTACATCGCGGACGAGATATTTGTTGTCGGTACCGCCGCGGAAGTCAGCGCAGTGAACTCAGTTGATGATCGCGCCATCCCCTGCCCGGGTCCGGCCACCAAAGCCATCGCGGAAGCGTATGCCGAGGTTGTAAGGGGCAAGAACCCGAAGTACCGATCATGGAACGAGTTGGCGTCATGACCGAACCCGAGGTATCGATCGAACGCGCGGGGGTTCGAGACCAGGCTTGGCCAGAGCAAGTCGAGATTTACGACACCACGCTGCGTGACGGCTCGCAGCTTGAAGGGATATCGCTCACTGTCGACGACAAACTGCGGATCGCGGAACAGCTTGACCAGCTCGGGGTCGCTTATATCGAGGGTGGATACCCAGGCGCCAACCCCAAAGACGACGAGTTCTTCGAGCGTGCCAAAACCGAATTGCACCTCGAGACGAGCAAGTTTGTGGCTTTCGGCTCGACCAGACGCCCACGTGGAAAGGTTGATTCTGACAGCTCGCTGGCCAATCTGGTGGCCGCCGGGACCGAGATCGTGTGCATCGTCGGCAAGTGTTGGGACTATCACGTCACCGAGGCGCTTGGTACGACGCTTGATGAGGGCGTGGCAATGGTCGCCGACTCCGTGGCCTTCTTGGTGGCTGCTGGTAAACGGGTGTTTTTCGATGCTGAACACTTCTTTGACGGCTACAAACGGAACCCTGAGTTCAGCCTTCGAGTGCTCGAACAGGCGGCTATTGCGGGGGTTGAAGCGGTGGTGTTGTGTGACACCAACGGTGGTTCGTTGCCTCCCGAAATCGAACGAGCCGTGTCTGACGTGATCGCTCACGTTGACTGCGGTGTCGGTATCCACCTGCACAACGACACCGGCTGCGGCGTAGCCAATGCTCTAGCTGCCGTGCGGGCCGGAGCCACCCAGGTCCAAGGCACGATCAATGGCTACGGCGAGCGGGTTGGTAACTGTGATTTGGTCCCGATCATGGCCAACCTCGAATTGAAGATGGGTATTAAGTGTCTTCCCGAAGGTCGTATTGCTCGGTTGACCTCGGTGTCACACCACATCGCTGAGCTGGTCAATTTCACCCCCGACGCGCAGCAGCCGTATGTGGGCTCGTCGGCGTTCGCGCACAAAGCCGGTCTTCACACCAGCGCTTTGAATAGGCGACCTGATGCCTACGAACACGTTGAACCGGAGTCAGTGGGCAACGGTACGCGCATTGTCGTCTCAGAAATGGCCGGGCGCTCGACTCTGGCAATGAAAGCTAAGAACCTGGGTCTTGAGATCGACGGGAAGGTTCTCGGTGATGTCGTCGAGACCCTCAAGGAGCTTGAGCATTCGGGCTATCACTTCGAAGTTGCCGATGCTTCTTTGGAGTTGCTGATGCGTGGTGCGGCCGGTTGGGAACAGCCATATTTCACGCTTGAGTCCTTTACGGTCGACATGGCTCATCGTTCCGGCACTGGTGCCCGCCTGTGGAACGATGTTGCGGTCGACGTCGAGACTGAGGCCACCGTCAAGATCTGGGTCGACGGGAAACGCCGAATCGCGGTGGGGGAGGGCAACGGTCCTGTCAACGCACTCGACGCGGCCGTGCGCTCGGCTCTGAACGGCCGCTATCCGGAGATCGATCGGGTGTCGCTCACTGACTTCAAGGTTCGGGTGCTCAACACTGAGCAGGGAACCGGCGCGGTGACGCGTGTGCTGCTGGACAGCACCAACGGCGAGCGCTCATGGTCGACTATCGGCGTCTCTGAGAACATCATTGAGGCGTCGTGGCAGGCGCTAATCGATTCCCTCGTCTACGGCCTACTCATAGCCGACGAGAAGCCCTGATTCCCCGAAATCTGCGCGATTAGCTACATCCTGTGTGGTTTAACGCGCAGATTTGGTGTGTGGCCTACGCGGCTCCGGCTACGCCCGGCGTAAGCAACGTGCTCAGTAGAAAACACCGGCGGCTTCGAGGCGGTTGAGTTCGTCGTCATCAATGCCAAGCACTTCACGGAGCACCTCGTGGGTGTGATGCCCGAGCGGAGGAGCAGACTGGGCGGTGCGCAGCACCGTGCGTGACATTCGGGTTGGATTCGCAGGCTGTTGTTCCGGCCCGTGTACCTCGTGTACCAGATCGTCCATCAGTCCGCGTTCGCTGAGGTGCGGGTCTGCCAGATGATCCAGCGGACCCATCACCGGCATCGCCGACACCCCCACAGCTTGGAGCAACTCGGCGGTTTGCTCAACAGAGCGCAGCGAAGTCCACCGGCTCAACCGCTCGTCAATGGCGTCATGGGCGACGAATCGAGCTTCAACGTTGCCCAGGGCCTCCTCTGGCGTCCAACCGGCGACGAACTCAAGTGCCTGCCAAGCATCGTCGCTCTGCACCGTGATAGCGACCCAACTGTCGTCCTCCGAACCGGGATAGACACCTTGTGGGGCCATATGGGGGTCACGATTGGCAAGGTTCGTGGGGTTCACGCCAGTCTCGATTGCTTCGAGATAGAGCTCGCCGAGCAGGTATGCCGCCGCTTCGGTCTGGGCCATCTCCACGAAGGATCCCTCCCCGGTCTGGTCGCGATGGTCGAGCGCACACAGAACGCCCACCGTCAACATCTTCGAGGCGATGTGGTCGGGATGATTGAGCGAGGTACCGCACGGATAAGGACCGTCCGGGTGGCTCCACAACATATGAACGCCCGCGAAACTCGAGTTCAGAGGTCCGAAGGCTTTCATTTCTCCCATGGGACCCCCACGCCCGTAACCCTGCGAGGCCACGTAGACCACGCTGGGGTTGACCGCCGCGATGTCGTCGTAATCGAGGCCGAGTTTGGCCATCACGCCGCCGCGGTTGTTCTCGGCGACCACATCGGCTGTGGCACAGAGTTCTTTGGCCAGCCGCCGTCCGTCGGCAGTGGACAGGTCCAAAGCGATGCCGCGGCGACCTCTGCACTCCATGTTGAAACAGAAGGATCGGTCCAGGTCGTCTATGCCGGCCGCGCGGAGCACATCGGGCTTCTTGCGGGACTCGATCTTGATGACGTCGGCCCCGAGTTCGGAGAGCATCCAGCACAGTTCGGGAACCACCGCGGCGATTCCGAACTCGATGACCCGCAGCCCTTCGAGCAGCAAGCCGTCGCCGTTGGCCTTGTTGGGTCTGCTGGTTCGAGCGGTGCTGGGATCGTGCGCGGCCGCTGGTGGAGGATGAAAACGCCACAGGCCGTTGGCCACTCCATCGACGAAGAACCCTCGCTCGGTACTTTGGGGATGGTTCACAAACTCCAGCGGATGCTGCACCGCACCGAGCGGCAGGCCGAGCCGTAACGACGCAGCGAACAGTTCAGCCCTGTCCTGGTTGGCGAACGCGCGTTCCGCGACTTCACGGATCGGGTCCGGGTTCATCGCGCGGTGAATCCGGTCGTTCCACTCGTCTCCGGAGACTTCTTCGGGCCTGCCACAGAGTTCATAGAACGCCTGCCAGTCCGACTCGCTGCCGAACACCATGCGTACATGGCCGTCGCGGCAGGGCACGACCAGATAAAACCCCTCAGCGTTGCGCCTCCCTTCAACCGGGAGGAAAGGGTTTACCGACAAGTACCCGGGGATCGCCACGCCCCACGGATAGGTCCCGCCCAGTCCTGCTTCCTGCGAGCTCGTTTCGATCTGCTGTCCCAGTCCAGTCCGCCGCCGGTCCATCAGAGCCGCCACCGCGGCCATAGCGCCGTGGACCGAAGCACAGTCGTGGGCCAGGTATCCGGGAAGGGCGGTGGGGAATTGCGAGGGATGACCTGTGGCGTGAAGTGCACCGCTGGCGGCTTGGGCGGGGAGCGATTCCAGATGCCAGTGCGAGCGCGGACCGCTGAGGCCGAGATCGGTGAGACTGACGATCACAAGTTGTGGGTATTGGACTCCGAGCGCGGCGCGGTCGATGTCAGCGCGGGGTCCACCGTTCTCGATGAACACGTCGACGAGCGGCAACAACTCCGAGAGTCCCTGGCCGGGTTCGGCCCGGCTCTTGCCGTGGTTGCGGTAGCGGTCGGTGGCAGAGTCGTCGTCATGGTCGTTCAGGCGAATTACGTCCGCGCCGAGATCAGCCAGGATACGTCCGCAAAGGGCGCCCCGCCGGTCGGTTGCATCGAGCACCTTGAATTCGGCGAGGGGTTGATCGATCACCGTTGGAGTCTCGCGTAGAGCGCTTGCAGGCACAACGTTACGGCGATCCTCGCTACGCTTACCGGCCATGTCTGTGCCGCGGCATTTCCCTAGCAGGGCTGATGAACCCAAGGCGTATGTTTCTGCGCCGCGTCGTTCGGGGAGTTGGTTGGCGAATCGGCCAGGTGAGGTGGTTGGCGGCGCGCAGCCCTCGGGACCGGCGGTGGGCAACCAAGGTCCCGATCAGGGCTATATGCATAAGCTCGCAAAACGTTTCGAGGGTGATCTTGTGCTCGCCGCGGGGGAGCACGCAGCCGATGTGTTGGAGGGTGCATGTGCGGTTGCGCTGCGCCGTGCTTCGTTGTATGGACGGGCGCCTGTGTCTGATGATCTTCGTGTAGCGCTGATCGTGTTCGGCTATCTCGGTGACGCTGCCGACGAGCTTGTGGAGTTCCGTAGACCGCTGTTCGAAGAGTTGCATCATTTGTCGTTCCATTACTTCACCGCACGCGAGATCGCCGACCTTGTTCCTGAAGCAACATTGCGTATGGGTCCTGCGGCGGTGGCGGCTGCCTGTGCCGATGACTGGAGAGTTCTGCTGGGGCTCTAGGGCACCCAACGCGCCGATGTGGCGCACCGAGAGCTTCTGGGAGTGTCATCGCGTGCAGACGGGCGACGATTAGCCTGAGGCTCATGCAAGCTCCGCGGGTTCGTTTCGCGCCGGCACCGACTGGCTACCTCCATGTGGGGAGCGCCCGTTCTGCGCTGTTCAACTGGTTGTTTGCTCGCCGGTATGGCGGACAGTTCGTGTTGCGGGTCGAGGACACCGACGAGTCGAAGAAATCTCAGGAGTTCGTCGATGCCATCTGCGACCCGTTGCGCTGGCTCGGGCTCGATTGGGATGAGGGCCCGTACTTCCAGTCTCAACGCAAGCACGCGCATGAGGCTGCCATTGAGCAGCTCATTGATGATGGCAAGGCGTACTTCTGCGATCTGAGCGCTGCCGATTCGCAGCGTTTGTCTGCCGAGGCAGGTCTGCGGGAGGGCTATCACGGCTGGTCCCGTGATCGCAATGTGGCCGACGGTGATGGGGTAGTGGTCCGCTTTCGTGTGCCTGATGAGGGTTCAACGGTTATCGATGATCTGATTCGTGGTCGG
Organism: Candidatus Aldehydirespiratoraceae bacterium; assembly: GCA_965198315.1. Taxonomy (GTDB): domain Bacteria; phylum Actinomycetota; class Acidimicrobiia; order Acidimicrobiales; family Aldehydirespiratoraceae; genus VXYK01. Next base: position 1,613,910 of record OZ240616.1, read on the forward strand.
GTTGAGGTCGCCCATGACACGATCGATGATTTCGTGATCCGTCGAGGCGACGGCTCACCTGTGTTCTTCATCGCCAACGCAGTCGATGATCACGACATGGGTATCTCTCATGTCATCAGGGGCGAGGATCTTCTCAACACCACCCCCAGAGTCAAGCTGCTATGGGAAGCGCTCGGCTATGGCACCCCGCCGCGTTATGCCCACCTTCCGCTGCTCGTCAACGAGCAACGCAAGAAGCTGTCGAAGCGTCGTGACAGCGTGGCTCTCTCAGAGTTCGTGGCTGACGGCTATCTGCCCGAGGCGCTGCTGAACGCTTTGGCGCTGCTGGGCTGGGGTCCGCCCGACGAGATCGAGATCCGGCCGATTGAGGAGATCGTTTCGCTGTTCTCGCTGGAAGCGGTCAACAAGGGATCCGCCTATTTCGACCTGGTCAAGCTCCGCCACATCAACAACGCATACATCAGAGCATTGACACCGGCTGAGTTTGTGGAAGCCGCGGCGCCTTGGCTTCCCGATCACTATGACCCTGGGGTTGTTGAGGCGCTCGCGCCGGAGGTTCAGCAGCGCATTTCGACTCTTTCTGAGGCACCGGGTTGGCTCGATTGGATCTTTGTCGATGAGATCAGCGAATACGACGGGAAGGCCTGGACCAGGGCCATGGTCAAGGGCCGAGCCGCAGATCGGGTACTCGCTGAACTTGTCGGCGTGCTTGAGACCGATCCGTTCAACGATCCTGCACTCTTGGAAACCACCGTGTTTGAGGTCGGGAACCGGCTCAGCGAGGAACTCGGTGCGCGGGTGATGTCGCAGGCCCCTTTGCGGATTGCTCTCACTGGCAGCGGCGCCGGCATCCCGCTGTGGGAGGCGATGACGCACCTCGGCAAGGAGAAGACGCTGTCCCGTATCGCCGCGGCCCGAAGCCGCCTAGCGGGCTGACCCATGCTGAGCGGACGGCTTGGTTGGCTGTCTGCGAGGCGCGTTGCCTGGACGCTCTTGATAATCGGGACTCTGGTCGTCGGTTACGCGGGGATCAATTTCATCCAGGTGCGAATGAACCTTGATGTCGACAATCGGGGTCCGGGTGACGCCATCGTTGTGCTGGGTGCGGCGCAATACGATGGCAGGCCCTCCCCGGTGTTGGCGAGACGACTGGACCATGCCTTGGAACTCTGGCACGAGGGCGCCGCGCCGCTCATTGTCACCACTGGGTCGAAGCAACAAGGCGATCGGTTCACCGAGGGCTTCACCGGTTTTGAGTATCTCCTGGAGGCAGGTGTGCCCGAGTCCGCTCTGCTGCTGGTTACCGATGGTGCGTCCACCTGGGAGCAGATGGCAGCCACGGCCAGGGTGCTGCGTGACCGCGGTCTTTCGTCGGTGGTTGTGGTGTCTGATCCGTATCACTCGCTGCGCCTTGCCCAGATTTCCGTTGAGGCTGGTCTGACCGCATATATTTCACCAACCGACGGCGACGCTTCGATGAGGCAGTTGGCGCGTGAGACGATGGCTGTGTCGCTGGGCCGAATCCTTGGTTATCGACGCGTCGACAACTGGTTCGGCAATACCAACTGAACGGTGCCGGCCGCGAGGTGGTCGACGTTGAGGAAATATCGTGCGAGACGGCGACGGAAACCGGTACGATGCGGTCGCCCTTCGGGGATGGTGTAATTGGTAACACATCTGGTTCTGGTCCAGACATTGGGGGTTCAAGTCCTCCTCCCCGAGCTTTTGTGATGTCGCGAGACATAGGAAACATGTGAACCCTGATTCACCCTGGGTTTTGCGCTGGCTGAATGTTGTGGTTTTTTGTCTTGTTGTGGTCGGTTGTTGTTGCAGTGTAGGCGGCTTCGAACCCGTCGGGTGAGAGGTCGTTGAGGTATCTGTGGATCACCCGCATATCATGACCAGTGCACCCAGTTGAGGGTGGCGAGTTCGACGTCGTCGACGGTGCGCCACGGCCCTTGGCCGGGACCGCGGATCAGTTCGGTCTTGTAGAGCGCGTTCACGGCCTCGACCAGGGCGTTGTCATAGGATTATCCGGCCAATCGTGGTTGGGGTGAAGCGAGGTTCGGTGGGCCTGATCGTCTAGTTGGTTTTGCGGCGGGGTTGGCGGCGTTCGAGGTGGCGGAGTCGTTCTTCGTGGTTTCGGATTCGGTCGGCGAGGGCTTCGAGTCCGGTTCGGAGGTGGGCGATTTGGGTGGCGAGTCCGGTGATGGTGTGGCGGTCGTGGGTGTTGTGGCGGTGTTCTTCGATGATGGCTCGGAGTTGGGGGTTGCGGTAGAGGGTGGTGCGGCTGATGTCGGTGTGTTCGGCGATGGCGGTGAAGGTGATGGCCTCGCCGTTGTTGGCGAGGCGTGCGCAGGCGGTTTCGACGGCTTCGATGTTGGTGGTCATGCGGTGTCGGCGATGAGCGTGTCGAGGCGGTCGAGGAGGCGACGGTGCCGGTCGGCTTCGTCGATCCAGCCGCGTGTTTGGGCGTCGGCGAGGAGTGCTCGGGTGTCGACGCGCTGCGCGGAGAGCACGGCGGCCGATGCGGCGTCGGTGCGGAAGCTGGGGCAGTGCTCGCAGATGTTTGCGTAGGGGCAGGCTCCCTGGGCGGGGGCGCGTAGGCAGTGGCCGCCGGCGAGGCGTGCTTTGATGGCTGGCGCGTCGCGCCAGTCGTCGCCGGAGGTGCAGCCGCTGGCGCGGGCGTCGTTGGCGGTGACGGGGATCGATGTTCGGCCCGTCGGTGTGGGCACGGCGCCGATGCGGCCTTTGGCCAGGTTGAGGGCGCGTTCGTATTCGGCGCGGACGGTGGAGTCGAAGAGGTGCGCGTAGCGCAGGCTCATCTCGGCTGAGACGTGGCCGAGGAGGGCCATGAGCGCCTGCAGCGAGACGCCTGCGTTGACGAGGGCGGTGGCGTAGGTGTGGCGTAGCTGGTGGGGGGTGACGTGACTGATCCCGGCGGTGTTGGCGCTGCGGCCCAGTTCTTTGCGGACCGCGCTCTGCGAGAGCCGTCGGCCGTGGTGGGTGAACAGGAACTGGGTCGGCCGGCCGGTGCGTGGATGGGGCAGCGGCTGGCCGGTGCAGCGGGTGGCGGTGATCCGGTCGATGAGGGTGACGGTCTCGTCGTCGAGGGGGACCATGCGTTCGGTGTCGAGCTTGCCGAGGGGGACCTTGAGCCAGGCTCCGTGTCCGCCGATCTCGTGTACGCAGTCGAGTTCGAGGTCGAGAAGCTCGCCGATGCGCAGCCCGACGGCTCGGGCCAACAGCAAGGCGTCGGCGGCGAGCCGGTAGGTGGAGGCTTCGAGCGCAGCGCGCAGACGCCGGTCAGCGTCGACGGGCACGTAGCGGGGAAGTGGCCTGGGCTTGCGGGGATGGTCGGTGCGGAACACGAGCGTGCGCGTCGGGGCGTCGTCCCAGCCCCATTCGGTGATCTCGGCGAGCATGTGGCCGACCGCTCGGATTCGGCGGTCCTGGTCGGCGACGGTGATCGCCTTGCCCGTCTTGGCGGAAACGGCGTTGGCGACCGAGTTCAGGTAGGGTTCGATGTGGCACTGGCGCCGCAGTCCGGCCAGCGAGGCGAGTTCGGGGTCGGCTTGGGCGAGGAACCGGCCGAAGTGAGCGAGCCGGGTCGTAAGGCTGGAGACGGTCTTGGACCCGCAGGTGCCGAGCTTTCGCTCGAGGTAGGCAACGAACGCGGGGCGCAGGTTCGGGTGGCAGTCGGCCAGCCGTGCCTCGAAGCTGTCCGGTCGCTGGGCCGGTTCTGGCGGCTCGTCGATGACGCCGAGATGGAACAGGACCGTGTGGGCGCACACGAGCGCGGACCGGTAATGCCGCCAGCCCTGCCCGGTCGCAGCCTCGCGTGCCCGGCACGCGGCGGCCAGCCCGTCGAGATCGGCGACGGTGAGCTGGTCGAGAGGCCGACCGGTCTGGATCAACAGGCGGCCGACCGACTGAGACACCGCCCGCTTGGTCTGGATCTCGGCGAACCCAACCGATACGGCGGTGTCGCAGAACCGGGCCAGATCAGCCTCAAGGGGCGACCCGTCGATCTCTCGCCAGAAGCTCGACAACTTGCGGGCCACGAGCCAGTCCCAGCCCGGGCGCAGCCAGCCCTGAACCATCAAGAACATGAGCAGCGACATCGTCGACGGCGGCAACATCAACCGAGCAGCCAGCGGCTGATCAGCCCAGTCCCGGGGGACCGGCCAGCGACCCAGGAACTTCCGGGCCGCCCCCTCCGAGGCCGGGTTCCCCCGGCCGGTCGCAGCCTGATCGGCCTGCCACGCCGCCAGCAACTCGCCAGCCGACGGGGTTGTGGCCCGCTCAGGTGCTGGCGCGTTGGCGGGCACGGACAGCATCGAACTCGGCCTTGACATGGGCCGGAGCGAGATGGATGTAGCGGGCGGTGGTGTCGATGTGAGCGTGACCCAACAGGGCCTGCATCACGGCCAGATCCACACCGGCCTCGGCCAGAGCGGTGCCGAAGGTGTGGCGCAAGGCGTGGGGATGCGCTGTCGTGATGCCGGTGATCTCGCGGTGGTAACGGAAGATCCTCCGCAGCCCCGCCGCGGTGAGCGGCTGCCCGCGGGTGGGGCCCTTGGCCACAATGAACAGCCTGGCACTGGTCGTCTCGGGGCGTTCGGCGAGCAGGTAGGTCTGAATCACCCCGGCCACGTCCACATCGAGCGGGACCCGGCGCTCGGTGCCGCCCTTGCCCGACACCCGCAGCCATCGGACACCGATGTCGACATCGGCCACGTCCAAGGCCAAGACCTCCCCCGAGCGCAGCCCGCAGAACACCATCAGCCCGGCGATGGCCCGGTCCCGCCACGTTCGCAGACTCTCCAGCAGCGCCACGACTTCTCGATGCCGGAGCGTCTTCGGGAGCCGCTTGGCGTCGCGAACCCGCAACGGTGAACGCCGCCTCGGCGCACGCGACACATGAGCAAGCATCCCGCCCCGCTCACCCGCCGACACCCACTTGGCCTCGCGGCCCCTCGGCATCGGGTTCGGCGCGTCCGGGTCACGCATCGACCGGAACGAGAACAACCCCGACACCGCCGCCAACCGCAGATTCACCGTCGCCGCAGACAACATGTCAGTCCGACGGCCATCAAGTCCGACCACATTCGCACCGCCCGGACGCCCGGCCACTCGCTCACTGCGGCAGGCCGCCAAAAACCGCAACAACACATCCGTCGTCACCTCGCCCAGATCCAACTCCTCATCAGCCAACCAACGACAAAACGCCAACAGCCCAAACCCATAGGCACGGACCGTCAGCGGCGAGTAGTTCCGATCCGCCAAATACGACAGATACTCGTTCACCAACCCGAAACGATCAGCCCCGTCGCCAGCCAAACGCCAACCAACATCGCTCTGATCGATGAACAGTCCAGAATCCGACACCGCAACATCTGTAACGCTGACCGCACATCAACGCAAGCATTTCCCAAGAAAAACAACCACAAAAACACCAAAGCAACCACTCATTGGCCGGTTAACAGGCAGTCCCCGACAGAACCTATCGACGGCACCGCGCCGAGTTCGTCGAGGCGTTCGCTGTAGCGGATGCTGGTGAGGTGGCTGCCGGCGTCGGTGTGCGCGACGAGTCCCTCGAGGCGGGTCCCGCGGCTCCAGCGGGCCATCTCCAACGCGTCGAGCACCATCTGGGTTTTCATGTTCGACGCGACCCGCCAACCCACGATGCGGCGACTGTGTGCGTCGGTGATGAAACACACATAGGCGACACCGGACCAGGTGGTGACATGGGTCAGATCGGCGACCCACAGCCGGTTCGGGCGCTCAGCGGTGAAGGCCCGCTCGACAAGGTCGCCGGGCCGTGCGGCTTTGGGGTCGCAGCGGGTGGTGTTCACCTTCTTTGTTCGTTGAACGCCGCGGATCCCCAACTGGCGCATCAGCCGGGCAACCTGGTCGCGGCCGATGTCAAAGCCGGAGCGTCGAGCAGCGATCCACAACTTACGCGCCCCATACACCGAGTAGTTGGCCTGCCACAACACCAACAGCAACGGCATCAGCTCAGCGTCGCGCAACGCACGCGCCGACGGCGCACGACGCTTCGCAGCCCAATACGTGCAAGAGGCCACCTGCAACGCTGCACAGACGGGCTCGACCCCGAACTCTTCGCGGTTGTCGTCGATGAACTGCACGGTCATCGCTGTCAACCGTCGAGCTCCGCCCCGAAAAAAACCGCTGCACGCTGCAAGATCTCATTGGCTCGGCGCAACTCACGGTTCTCCTGACGCAACCTCTTGAGCTCCTCGCTCTCAACGGTCGACACCCCCGCCCGCGACCCAGCGTCAATCTCGGCTTGGGCCACCCAGCGGCGCAACGACTCCTCGCCATAACCCAACTGACGCGCTACACGCGTGACCGTACCCGACGAGGTGCCCAACTCCTCACGCAGCGCGAACACCATCCGCACCGCATGCTTTTTCTGCTCAGCCGAATACCGACGAGACGTCCCCGCCGCCCTCGCTTGTGTGTCCATAGCTCCCATGCTTGCTCCAATCCTTGGAGCCTGCGCAAAACAGTGAAGATGTGTGCGGGGAGCGGGCCGTCGGCGTCTGACTTGCCGCAAAACTGGCCCTGCGTGTTGTGGGTGCCTTGCCTGGGACTCGTCGATGTCGGCGGTCTGCTCCTTGGACTTGCCAGCTGCGGCCGGTCCGGAACGAGCGACGTGACCTCATAGGAACCTGCGCTGACAGATGCCTCATCACTGTTATGTCCGTCCCGTCCCGGCACGCGAGCCGCTCCGAGATGAAGGACAACATGATGCCAGAACCACCACCACAGGCGGTGATCGGCGGGATTGACTGCCACACCGACTTCCACGTAGCCGCCGCGCTCGACCCCTTGGGTCGGGTGCTGGGCACTGAGTCGTTCCCCGCGACCGGCGCTGGCTACCGCTCGACTCATGAATGGCTCTTGTCGTTCGGCCCGATCGCCGCGGTCGGCGTGGAATCGACCGGGTCCTACGGAGCTGCCCTGGCCCGGTCGCTGACCGAGCAGGGCTGCCGGGTGATCGAGGTCAACCAGCCGCACGCGCATCTGCGTTCGCGCCGCGGCAAGAACGACGCCATCGACGCCGAGGCCGCCGCCCGCAAGGTGCTCTCGGGCGAAGCGACCGCAGCCGCCAAGGACACGACCGGCGTGGTCGAGTCGATCCGCCAGCTCAGCGTCGTCCGCAGCAGCGCTGTCAAAGCCCGCTCCGCTGCGCTGTGCCAGCTCGGCGACCTGCTCGTCACCGCCCCCGCCGCGCTGCGCGAACAGCTCGACACCCGCCGCACCCTCGAGGGCAAAGCCGCGGTGTGCGCCCGGCTGCGGCCCGACCCCGCCCGGCTCGCCGATCCCGCCCAGGCCGCCAAAGCAGCACTGCGCAGCCTGGGGCGCCGCATCGCCCGGCTCGGCGCCGAAGCCGACGAACTCGAACGCGAACTCGACCGGCTCGTCGCCGCCGCAGCGCCCACGACAGTGTCGCGTCTGGGATGCGGCACCCACCACACCGCGGCGCTGCTCGTCGCAGCCGGCGAGAACATCGACCGGCTCGGCTCCGAAGCGTCCTTCGCCCACCTGTGCGCAACCGCTCCGGTGCCCGCATCCAGCGGGCGCACCAGCCGCCACCGGCTCAACTTCGCCGGCAACCGCGCCGCCAACCGGGCACTGCACATGATCGTCATCGTCCGGCTCCGCTACTGCGACCGAACCCGCAGCTACCTCGACCGCCGCGTCGCCGAAGGCAAAACCAAGAAAGAAGCCATCCGCTGCCTCAAGCGCTACCTCGCACGAGAGATCTACCGCACACTGCGAGCCGACCTCGCCACCCTCAAAACCCGCACTTGACATCTATAGGAACGTCCCAGGGTGAATCAATAACGGGCAACCAGCTTGGAGACCCAACCCCTAGACACGCCATAGAGCCGAGCGGTCTCAGCCTGGCTGAGCCCCTCCACCACAACACACAAAATGATCCCACGACGCTTCGACATCAACCATGATCCACCACCTCATCTGTTTCCTATGTCCTGACACATCACACTCCTCCCCGAGCTTTTTGGTTTTCGGTCGCGCTGAGGGCCTCGGCCCACGGTTACACTCATGCGGTCGCAGATCGCCTCAGCGATGAACCTGCCCCGTTCGTCTAGCGGCCTAGGACGCCACCCTCTCAAGGTGGTAGCACGGGTTCAAATCCCGTACGGGGTGCCACTACCAGACCATGAAATAGTTGCTGACCCTGTTAGATATGGTTGATGGGGCTGGGTTGCCGCCCTAGCCGAGGACCACGTTGCGGGAGCGATGGTCGGCGACGCCACCGCGTCGGCGGCGTGCGGTCCTCTATAGCAGAACGCGCTGCAAATTGTTTCTGGAACGCGCTGTGAATGGTGTTCAGATCGTGCTATTGTTGATCTTCAGAACGCGCTGTTGAGCTTTGGAGGGGTGAGTCATGAGTGAGGCGGCTGCTACGCTGACGATGCCGGGCTATGTGCCGCGCATCGCAGGCCGCGAAGTCGAGAATGCTCTGGGGAGGCGGGGCGCGGTGCTTGTCGAAGGCGTGCGGGGATGCGGCAAGACCTGGATGGCGCGGCATTTTGCCCGCAGCGAGGTGCGGCTGGACGACGAGGCGGCGCTGCTGTTGGCCGCATCAGATCCCGCAGAGGTGCTGCAGGGTCCGATCCCTCGGCTGTTGGACGAATGGCAGAACGCGCCGCAGCTGTGGAATCGGGTGCGCCGCGAATGCGATGACCGCCCCGAGCCCGGCCAGTTCATCCTCACCGGTTCGGCCGCCCCGCAAGACGACGTGACCCGCCATACCGGCACCGGGCGCATCACCCGGGTGCTGCTGCGGCCCATGTCGCTGTGGGAGATGGGCAACTCCACCGGCGTCGCATCGCTTGAGAAGATGTTCGAAGGCGAGACCGTCTCTTCGCTTCCCAGCAAACAACCGGGGCTGCGATACATCGCCTCGGCTGTCTGCGTCGGCGGCTGGCCCCAGCACCTCGGCCTCAGCGAGGATGACGCCATGTTGTCAGTCGGTGACTACCTCAGTGAGATCATCCGGGTGGACATCCCCACCGCCAGCGGTGTGCGCCACGACCCGACCATGGTGCGGCGGTTGATGCAGTCCCTTTCGCTCAACGTGGCAACCGAGGCCAAGATGACCAAACTGGCCTCTGACATGGACATCGGCCACCCCCCGGGCCGCAACACCGTCGCCGCCTACCTCGACGCCCTGCGCCGCATCTACGTCGCTGAAGACCAGCCTGCGTGGTCGGTGAACCTGCGATCGAAGGCCACCCTCAGAAGGGAGGCCAAGCGGCACTTCGCGGACCCGTCTCTGGCTGCCGCCATGCTGCGAGCCACTCCCGAGCGGCTGCTGTTTGACCCAACGGCGTTTGGTGCGCTGTTCGAATCACTGGCCGTGCGCGACCTCCGCATCTACAGCCAGGCCCAACGGGCGTCGACATTCCACTACCGCGACAACACCGGTTTGGAGGCCGACGCCATCATCGAGCGAGCTGACGGCCGATGGATCGCCGCTGAGATCAAGCTCAACACCGGCCCCGACGCCATCGACAGGGCTGCCAAGGCCCTGCTACGCCTCAGAGACAAGACAACCCCCCAACGCGCGGCCAGCCTGGCCGCTTTGGTAGTGATCACCCCCACTGGCGCCGCCTACCGCCGCCCCGACGGCGTGCAGGTCGCCCCCATCACCGCACTCGGACCCTGACCCCAGCCCAGCGCAGCAGCGGGGCTGACCTGGCCTCCGCATCGCACAACGAGACGGCCGGGCACAGCGACAGGCGGCTCACGCGGACTCGAATCAGTGACCCACCTCACTTGCATCCGCCCTTTGACCGCATTCGTAATTGCGCTTATAGTCAACGTAGCCGCTATCGGAGCACTGGCGCCAGTGGTCGCCCAACCAGTCAGAGGGGGAGCAGGTGGCTGCTGCAACAATCGGGCTGCGAGCGGCAACTCTGGCAGCGCTCGCCGCGTTTGCTGTGATGTGCTCGGCTTGTGGCAGCGACGACGGCGGCACCAGCGGCAAGGATGGAGCGTCAGCATCAGAGGCGGTGCCGGCCACGACAATGGCTCTTGATCCGGAAGCGGCGGTCGAGCAGCCCGACGGCGGCGACGGCGACGTGGCGGTGTCTGAGCCGCAGAACGCTGCGCCTTCAGTGGGGATGATCGCGGCTAGCGAGGTGGCTGCGGGCGGGGCCGTCACAATCTACTTGTCAAGGTTCTTTGGCGACCCCGACGGCGATGAGCTTGTGTATGAGGCTGCGAGTTCGGACGCGGCGGTGGCTGCGGTGTCGGTGTCTGGGAGCAAGCTGACGATTGCGGGGGCTGGCGAGGGCGCCGCCACGGTCACGGTGACGGCCCGAGACCCGGGCGGGTTGTCGGTCGAGCAGAGCTTTGAGGTGGCGGTGAGGCGTCAGGTGGTGTCGTTGGAGGTCGCTGATGTTGCGCCGTTGAGGGCGCTGGGCGAGACCGGGCAGTTGTCGGTGAGTGCTGAGTATTCGGATGGTTCGAGCCAGGCTGTGGACGCGGCGCTGGTCGGGTGGGAGTCCTCTGATGTTGAGGTTGCTGTGGTGTCCGATGGTGTGGTGACCGCTGCGGGGGCGGGCAACGCCACGATCACCGCGGCCTACGAGCAGCACAGCGCCGAGGTGGCGGTGTCGGTGCGCGTATCGGTGGATGAGACCGCCACGGTGCGGGTGCTGTACGCCACTCCGGCCGACCGGGAGTTCCGCGGCGACTACAGCGAGGGCATTGCTCACGCTGTCGTGGATGTTCAGTCGTGGTATCGCCAGCAGCTCGGAGGGCTGACCTTCTCGCTGTATGGCGATGTGCCCCAGCATTGCGAGATGAGCGAACCGGCGGGCTTCTATGAGCGGTACTCGTGGCAGAAGATAATCGACGGGGTGCAGCACTGCGCGCCCGTCGCACAAGGAGCCTCGAGTTTCGTGTGGATCGTCTATGCCGACGTGGTGCATGGATGCGGCACCTACGAGGAGGGCTTCAACCAGCTCGGTCGGGGCGGCACGGGTCTCACCATCCTGGGGACCTGGGACTTGGACGGCCTCGTCGGTGAGGACAAGGGGGAGGGCGACCCCTGCGACCCCTATGATCCCCCCGACGAACCTTTGGGGCGCTTTGTGGGAGGCGTAGCACACGAACTCGGCCACGCGTTCGGGCGTCCCCATCCCCCCGGGTGTGACGCAGGGCTTCCCACATGCGACTTCGGGGCACTGATATCTTCAGGGTACGCGGCCTATCCGGACACGTACCTGCGCGCCGACGACAAAGAAGGGCTGATCCGCTCGACGTTCATCGACTCGAGTTCGGGGCCTCGGCCCACCGCCGCGCCCGCCGGGAGCCTGGTTCGGGGCTTGGTGTCCGGCCCCGGCGGCTCCCCCATCGAGGGAGCCCGGGTCTCGCTCGCGGGCGAAGACTTCTGGGCGTGGGCGGCCACGGGCGCGGACGGGACTTTCGAGATCGCCGTGCCCGATGGCTCCTCGGGATCTGCAGTGGTGTCCATTCACGCGGGTGAGACCGCGGCGTGCCGGTGGTTGGGCTACTACGACGCTTCCGGTGGGCTAACCGTCTTGGCGCTGCACGCACAGCCATTCGACATCGGCGACTCAGAAATCTCAGGAGTCGACATCGCGCTGCCCGCCAGCCCCGACGAGATGTGCCGCGGGCCGCGCACCATCAGCGGAACAGTGCTGGGCCCGGACGCTTCGCCAGTCCAAGGGCTGTGGGTCGGGCTCTCCCCAACCGGGCTGTGGCCTTGGCAGTGGGAGACGCAGTGGGCTTACACCGGCGCAGACGGCAGCTTCGAGATACGCCTGCCCGAAGGAGCATCAGGACCCTCAGTAGTCGTCCTGACTCTCTCCGAGTGCGACCATTGGTGGGGATACTACGTCCCCGAGGGATTCGCAACCCAATATGACCAAGCAACCCAGGTCTGGGTCGGCGGCGTCGACATCGCGGGACTTCTGATTGCCCTGCCTGCCAGCGTCGAAGAACTCTGCCAAGACGCCCAATAGGCAGATTGACTGTCAATGGCCAGTGGGATTTGCCCATTGGCTGCCGACATCTATCAGTTGTGGCGGGTCGCGGTTGGGCGCCAGAGCGTGTCGGTGGGCGCGGAGTAGAGGCGGTCTCCTACTTTGAGGCTTCGGGGTCCGGTGTGCAGCAGTACGCCGGCGCGGAAGGTGTCTGGGGACATGGTGTCGAGGAGGCATCCCAGCCTATTCGTGGCGCGGCGACTGCCCTGCCCCTCACGATCCCGACGAGACATGGGCGACTCCCCTTGGTCAACTACGAGTCCCCGCAGGGGCGACCGTCGAGTCCGCTAACAGCGTGACCGGCACTCTGCTCGACCCACCCAGCAGAGTTCCCGACCTGGATCGGGTAGTGGGAGTGGAGATAGTTGTGTGTGTTGCTTCCAGCCGAAAAGACCGCATCCAAGGAGCACCCCACTGCTCCATCGACAGGATGCGCTTCAACGTCGCGTAGCGGAGCCACCGTTGTGGATCACGGCTTGGACTAGTTCGTCAATCCAAGCTGCGGGCAGCCTCCAACGCTTCCTCGAACGACGGCTTGTAGTCCCCCCATACCAAAGCCAGAGAATCGTTGTAACCGGATTTGAGAGCGGCCTGAGCCGGGCTGCCCGGCGTGAATATGGGGCTGCTACTGAATCCAACTTCTGGCCGAGGTTGTGTCTCCCGTCGTGGCCACATCCTGCGAACATGCTCAGCCAAAGGCGCTATCACATTCCTGACCTCTTGGACACGCTGTGACGATTGGGCCACACAGCACAGGTCATAGAGGTCTCGGCCTCGCTCCGCCAGCCAGCCGTGCTCCCCTTCGGCGGCTCGTTTGTGCATCGCCAGGAACTTGTTGGTGACGATGTATGGAATCGAGACAGCCGCTACATCAAACTCTTGCAACTCGGGATAGGCTCTGCGGGTCTCAGCGGACGCTGCTTTGCCCATGAGAGACTGTGCTCTAGCTGGCACCCAAAAGCGGTAGGGTCCACCCGTGGCATTGCTCAACATTGCTGCGACATCATCGTCAGGTACGGCGATGTCCGCTACCTCGATCTTCAAGTATGCGGGTTCGTTGCCTACGGTGATGTGACCTCGCGCCACATATCCGGTAGAGCTTCTCGTGTGTGATTTGGGGTCTAGGGCGGGAGCAGCCCCTCTAGCAGATGAGAAAAAGGCTTCCCGTCTCAGCTTCTTTCGCTTATTTTCCCCCATCTTGCGGCTAGCGATGAACGCCAAATCGATATCTTCGGAGTCCCTTTCAGTGACCCCATGCGCGCTGACCAACGACGTTCCTCCCCCGAAGGCAATGCAGCCCATGGGCAGTGACTTCTCCATGATCTCTGATCCGGCTGGAGACGCAGAGAACAGCCCGCGTAAAGCTTGATGCATGTGATAATCGCGGGTTAGTGATTCGTCTGACAGGCCGAACTGTTGCCTGGCCGCGGCCACACTTCGCGCGAAGTCGCCTTGGTTCTCGCACAGCAGGTTGCCACCCGTATTGTCAACTCCTGCTAGATGGGAACTCAACCGCAAAGGAGGCACGTTCTGCTGTTGAGGCAGACTAGACCGGTTCTTGTGATCGGGACACGTATCGGCATAGTTGGTGCACGTCCCGCCTCGTACTTTCTTGACCCCACACAGCGGTCTGTTGTGTGGGTTAGACGCACGCCGCGCCTTCATTTCACCCCCGACTCCATCCGTGGAGGCATCTGCTCGATCAGTTCCCGCAAGCGCTCATAGTAGATCGCCGGTTGAGCCGTCTCCTTGCTGCCTGCTTCCCTTAGAGCTTCCCGACGCACGACCGCCCCTTCCCCCAACGACGACAAGCTCGTCCCGGACAAGAAGAAGTCCACGGCGTCCTCCCACGGAAAGTCACCGAACCGTCCGGTGCGTAGTCCTTCCAGCACGGTGACTTCTGCCCAGGTCAACTCACGACGATTGGGGTTGGCGCGAGCCAGAAACGCACAATAGGGAAACTTGGCGCGTGGGGTCCGACCCACAACAGCGATCTGGGTCTTCACGGGCGATTGCCACGCCCACCGCAGCTTGGACATAGCCGACAGAGACCCATACCCTGACCCTGGGCCTGCGTATTGCATCGCAAAGGGCGCGTAGTCGATGCAGTACGAATCGGGTGCTGTTCGGATGTAGCAGCCTTGGGCGACTCGTTCTACGTCTTCCTCTGCCCTCACCATCTCGCTAAGAGCCTTCGCTGCCGCTCCGGGGGTAACGTTGGGGATGTCCCCCAACCGGAAGAAGGTGTAAGGAGGCAGCCTCGTCACCCACCCACGCGCGCGCGCTGATTGAGACCCTTTGCGGGGAGAGCGCACCGAGGGCTGTTTGGGGGTTGTGGCCTCCATGACCTCATCGTAGCGCACCCCTAGGACACCTGCTACCACTTTCTTACGGTCTTGGCTGCGCTGGCAACGCCCCTTGCTTGATCGAGCGGCACTGACATGGCAGCGCCGCTGCTAGCTGCTCGTCGCCGCGCGCAGCCTCGACGTTCCACTACCGCGACAACACCGGTTTGGAGGCCGACGCCGTCATCGAGCGAGCCGACGGCCGATGGATCGCCGCTGAGATCAAGCTCAACACCGGCCCCAACGCCATCGACAGGGCTGCCAAGGCCCTGCTACGCCTCAGAGACAAGACAACCCCCCAACGAGCGGCCAGCCTGGCCGCTCTGGTAGTGATCACCCCCACCGGCGCCGCCTACCGCCGCCCCGACGGCGTGCAGGTCGCCCCCATCACCGCACTCGGACCCTGACCCCAGCCCAGCGCAGCAGCGGGGCTGACCTGGCCTCCGCATCGCACAACGAGACGGCCGGGCACAGCGACAGGCGGCTCACGCGGACTCGAATCAGGGACCCACCTCATCCCGCCTGTGCGCTCGGCCTCCAGGTCAAGTCTTGTCCTTGACAGACTGTTATATCTTCCTTGATAGACTGTTACATCCTATGAGAGAATCGGCTTCGGTTGCGAACTCCGGCAACACGCTCATGTTGTGAACATTCGTCGATCGAGGGGGCGAGCAGATGTTGCAGGTTGGGCATGTCGATGAGGATGAGGGTGAGTTCGACCCCGGGGGCCCTTCAGTCGCACTCGGCAAGCATCTGGTCGCCAGAGTATCGCTTCTTGTAGCCGTGTGCCTGCTTCTGTCTTCCGGCAGTGAGGCGTGGGCGCAGGCGGCGGTCCCGGCGGCTCCCGGTGGCCTGAGTGCCGCGTCGGTCATCCACAGCAGCGTCACGCTTACCTGGGCCGATCCTGCAGACAGTTCCATCAGCGGCTATCAGGTGCTCAGGCGCTCCCGGGACCGCGACGCGTACGGCGACGGGCTGGGCGTCCGCGAGTTCGTCGCGGTAGTGCAAGACACCGGGTCGTCGGCGACGACCTACACCGACACGTCGGTGACCGCGCGCACCCGGTACGTCTATCGGGTGAGAGCCATCAACGCCCAGGGGCTAGGGCCTCGTTCCAGCTATGTGAACGTTGAGACGTCGGAGGCTCCTGTGGAGCAGGCGGCGGTCCCGGCGGCTCCCGGTGGCCTGAGTGCCGCGTCGGTCATCCACAGCAGCGTCACGCTTACCTGGGCCGATCCTGCAGACAGTTCCATCAGCGGCTATCAGGTGCTCAGGCGCTCCCGGGACCGCGACGCGTACGGCGACGGGCTGGGCGTCCGCGAGTTCGTCGCGGTAGTGCAAGACACCGGGTCGTCGGCGACGACCTACACCGACACGTCGGTGACCGCGCGCACCCGGTACGTCTATCGGGTGAGAGCCATCAACGCCCAGGGGCTAGGGCCTCGTTCCAGCTATGTGAACGTTGAGACGTCGGAGGCTCCTGTGGAGCAGGCGGCGGTCCCGGCGGCTCCCGGTGGCCTGAGTGCCGCGTCGGTCATCCACAGCAGCGTCACGCTTACCTGGGCCGATCCTGCAGACAGCTCCATCAGCGGCTATCAGGTGCTCAGGCGCTCCCGGGACCGCGACGCGTACGGCGACGGGCTGGGCGCCCGCGAGTTCGTCGCGGTAGTGCAAGACACCGGGTCGTCGGCGACGACCTACACCGACACGTCGGTGACCGCGCGCACCCGGTACGTCTATCGGGTGAGAGCCATCAACGCCCACGGTCTGAGTGAGGGGTCCGACTCCGCCGACGCGGAGACCCCTGAGTCTCCGGATCCACCGCCGACGTGTCCGGACGCGGACAATGCGCCCATTCCCACGGATGTTGCCGTGACGGCCGTGCCGATCGTGGCCGCGTCGACGACGGCCGACTACTTCGTGCTCTACGCCAGCCACGACGTGGACGGCGAGACTGTGTGGTACCCGGTCCAGGTGGCGCTGGGCGACGACGGCGAGACCACGCTCGCCGAGAACGTGGCGGCTCTGCGCCCAGAGCGCTACCGGGTGGAGAAGTACCGTGTCGCCGACCCGGCCGACATCGATGGGGACTGCACCGACGACATCACCGAACTCGATGACCTGGGCGCCATGAACCCGTTGAACCCGTTGAACCCGTTGAACCCGTTGAGCCCAACTGCCGTAGAACTCACCCACGGCGCGGTGGCCATTCCCGACAGGGAAACGTTCGAGGCACTTGCCTACTCTTCCGGTGACGCCAGGGCCGTGAAGTTCAGTGTGGCGGGCATGGACACCGACCGGCCCAGTGTCTACTTCCAGAACACCGTCGAGTACCCGGAACATCGTCTGTTTCTGGATGTGATCGGCATCAGCCTGCCCGACGTCGTCAAAGGTCTGATGATCTATGACCCGGAACTCGTCGGCCCCGACGGCAGCCGCGGAGTCTTCCGCTACGCTGAGAATAGTTTCACAACCGGCGACCGCTTAGGCAGTCCATTTGGTTTTGTTGACCGCCTCCACACTGTTCTCAGTGCCAGCATGCCGCTGCTGAACGACAACCTAGCCCTGTGGATACCAGCTCAGGGGCTCAGGAACATACATGCGGACATGCCGCTGTACCGGTCGTCCAGGCTCAACGTCCTGTTCGACGAAGACGTCAACGGCGCTACAAGCTTCATGGCGTTGAACCCGGGGGAAGGGTACGGCCTGCTCAGGAGGATGGACCCGGACGAGCGCCCCCACTCCCGCGATGTGGTCATCTACGAGGCGCTGCCCAACGAGATGCCCCGCGTCGCCGGCATCGTCAGCACCGTGCCCCAGACCCCGTTGTCGCACGTCAACCTGCGCGCGCTGCAAGACGGCGTGCCCAACGCCTTCATCGCCGGCGCCCTCGAGGACGATGACATAGGCGATCTCATCGACAGCCACGTCTACTACGCGGTGACCGATACCGGGTACACGATTCGAGCAGCCACTCAAGCCGAGGTGGACGCACACTTCGCCTCATCGCGGCCCGCCGAGGCGCAGGCGCTTCAGCGCGACCTCACGGTGAACTCGATCACCCCCCTCAGCAGCATCGGCTTCGACGACTGGGACTCCTTCGGCGTCAAGGCGGCCAATGTGGCGGTGCTGGGGACGCTGGGGTTTCCCGAGGGGACGGTGCCCGACGGGTTCGCGGTGCCGTTCTACTTCTACGACGAGTTCATGAAGCACAACGACCTCTATGACGACGTCACCGAGATGCTGGCGGACCCTGACTTCCAGTCGGACTACAACACCAAGGTGGACGAACTCAAGAAGCTGCGCAAGAAGGTCAAGAAGGCTGACACGCCGGATTGGATCGATGCCGCGTTGACGACGATGCACGCCTCGTTCCCGGAGGGGACCTCGCTGCGTTACCGGTCCAGCACCAACAACGAGGACCTGCCCAACTTCAACGGCGCCGGGTTGTATGACTCCAAGACGCAACATCCCGACGAGACCGAGGAGGACGGCATCTCGAAGTCTCTCAAACAGGTGTACGCCAGCATGTGGAATTTCCGGGCGTTCATCGAACGCGACTTCCACCGCGTCGATCACTTGGCGACCGCGATGGGAGTGCTGGTACATCCGAACTACTCCGACGAACTAGTGAACGGCGTCGCCGTGAGCGTGGATCCGGCCTACGGCACGGAAGGGAGCCACTACGTCAACTCACAGATCGGCGAGGACCTGGTCACCAATCCGCAAGCCCATTCGGTTCCCGAGGAAGTCCTGCTGCTCTCCGACGGCACATACATCGTCGTCGCTGCCTCCAACCAAGCCCCGGCGGGACAGCCTCTTATGACCGACGATCAGCTGGCGCAGCTGCGACGTCACCTGGCCGCGATCCACGAGAAGTTGGCGGAACTGTACGGCGTCGAAGAAGGCGAACAGTTCGCCATTGAGATCGAGTTCAAGATCACCAGTAGCAATGTCCTGTCGATCAAGCAGGCCCGGCCCTGGGTCTTCGCCGAGCCTCCTACGATCAACAACGTACGCACGGTGGATACGGTCGGTGCCTTTACCGCGAGCTTCGACAGGGCACCGGCAACACATGACGGCAATCCCTTCACTCCCTTCACTCTCAGGGTCCGATTCAGCGAGGCCCTATCTCTCCGCTACACAGATATGAGGGATCACGCGGTATCGGTGACCGGCGGCAGGGTGACGAGTGCCCGTCGGGTGGTCCGCGGCAGGAGTGACTATTGGGAGATCGAAGTCATGCCGGCGTCCGATGCGGATGTGACGATAGTCCTCGCCCACAACCTCCCCTGTGCGGTCCCAAGAAGCATCTGCTCCATGACCGGACGGCGATTGTCGACCCGACTCGAACACACTGTGATCGGCCCCGCTCATCGCAGGCTTGCCTGGGAGAGTGAACTCACGGCGGGCCAGGATTCCAGCTTCTTCCCCGCTTGGTCGGGCTACGCGAGCATGGGAGCCTTCCCCGGGGCCGTGTCCTCCAAGGAATTCGTGGACGACGGGACGACCTACACAGTCCCGTTCCTGATGCACACGAGCGAGAGCCTTTGGCTGGGTGTGGTCGGGGAACTGCCGATGGATTTCACCCTCCGCGTGGGCGATTCCACTTACGTTGGCAGCGAGAGCATGGTCCCGGAAACCGCAATCAATGGAGCCTACTGGTGGCCTTCGGCGCCTCCAGGTTGGTTCGGAGACGAGCCTGTCGAGGTGAGCCTGACCGTCCACACCGCTGTCCCGATGGGGGACCGCCAGAAGGCGCCGCCGACCGTCCACTTCCGCCGGGTTCCCCCGGAGCATGGCGGGGAGGACTTCTCATTCCGCATCTACTTCACCGACGTAGTCTCCATGACTGCCGACGCGCTGCGCGATCATGTCCTGTCGGTCTCCGGCGGTGCCGTATCGGGCGTTGAGGCCGTCGACCATCTGGGGCAGGTCTGGGCCGTCTCCGTGACGCCGGAGTCCACCGAGGCGGTGACGATCGAGATCGAGGCCGGCCTGGAGTGCGAACTGTCCAAGGCCGTCTGCACAGCGGACGGCAGGCGTCTGTTCAACCGGATGGAGTTGAACGTGCCGGGCCCCATGACGCCCGTCGATGAGCCCACGCCCGTCGATGAGCCCACGCCCGTCGATGAGCCCACGCCCGTCGATGAGCCCACGCCCGTCCCTAAGCCCACGCTGCAGCCAGGCAACACCCCAGCCACCGGAGCGCCCTCCATAAAGGGGGCTGCGCGGGTGGGAGCAAGACTGAGGGCCAGCCTGGCCGCTCTCGACGACGCTGACGGCCTGAGTGTCGCGAGGTACGAATACCAGTGGCTCGCCGATGACGTGATCATCCAGGGCGCGACAAGCCTGCACTATGTTCTGGGCGCTGACGATGAGGGCAAGACCATCAAAGTCATAGTGAGCTTCACCGACGACGCGGGCTACAAGGAGATGTTGACCAGTGCGGCGACGGCTGCCATCGCAGCCTAGTGTCCTGAGTGCAACGGTCGTGGAACAAGCTGCTTCAGAACTACGGACGGTCCGGGGATGGTGAGTGTCACGTCGGGGGACAGCATTGTGGCTTCTGAGGTGCAGAGTGCTCCTTGGTCGTCGCAGTTGTGGGTGGCGGGCAACACGACGACCACGTCGGCGTTCGAGTCCGGCACGATGGTGATCTCCCAGCGGACGCTGCCGGGGGGCGACAGCCGCCGCGCCTCGGTTACTGTGCCCGCGGTCACGGTGAAGGCGTGGTCTCGCAGGGTCTCGTAGCTCACGCTGAACTCCTGGCTGAACCTCAGCTCCAAGGTGAACGGGTTCTGCCCGTCGTGAGACGGCGGGCCGTCGAGGAACTCAGCGGTCAGCAGGTCCGCGCCGGTGGCGGGGCTGGTGACGACCGGCGTTGATTCCGGGGTTCGTACCTCAGCCGGCTCGGACGCCTCGTGCGTGTAACCGAACGGGTCCACACCCTTCACTCGGTACACGTACAACACGCCGGGCTCGACGGCCGTATCGGTGTAGGAGGCACCTTCCGCCGGAGTGTGTCTGACGTGCACCAGGGGCTCGGCCTCGCCGAGTTCGGGGCGGTGACGCAGTATCTCGTAATAGTTGAAGGGCCAGCCGGCTGGCAGCCTCCAGGCCAGGACCACCCCGCCGTCCGTGGCCGTGGCTGTCAACCCATAGGCCCGCTCCGAGCGGGCCGATGCGCTGGTAAGCGACTCCCTGTAACTGGCGTCGTCGGTGAACGAGACTCTCACCTTGAACGCCTTGCCCTCGTCGCCAGCAACCAGTGTGTAGGTGGGGCCAGTCGCCCCTTCGATGTCCGTGTCGGTGTTCCCGTCGGACACCACCCACTGGTAACCGAGTGTCGCACCGGTCATGCCGTCGGCGTCAGAGATGCCGGAAGTGTCAACGGTGAGGGTCTCGCCCACCTCGGCCCTCCCGCCGATGGTGGGGGCTCCGGTGGGTGGGTTGTTCGGCCTTGGTTCTACGGTGAACTCCATCGGGTTGAACAGTCGCCGGCCGTCGAAGGCACAGACGGCCTCGGGGAGTTCGCAGTCCAGGCCGGCCTCGATCTCGACCGTGACCGGACTGCGGGATTCCGGTGTGATCTTGACTGCCCATATCCTGCCCTCGGTGCCGACGGGCTCGACGCTCGACACCGCGCCTCCGGAGACCGACAAGACATGGTTGTGCAGTGCTTCTGCAGTCGTGGCGACTCCCTCGGTGAAGTAGATGCGAAATGGGATGTCCTCATTGGGGCCATACTCCATGGGGAAGCCCCTGAGGCGTCCGATCACAGGCGCCTGTCGACGGTTTCCCAACGCGACTCCTGGGTGGATTGTGAGGCTCACCCGGATTGGTCCGTCGCCAAGTACATCCGGCGATGCCGAAGGCCACCAGTACCCCGCGTGGGTCGTGACCTTCGGGACCATGCTCTGGCTGCCGAGATAGGTGGAGTCGCCGACGCGAAGGATGAAGTCTGCCGGCAGCTCCCGGTCGGTGCCCAGCCAGAGGCTTCCGCCGTGGTGCACCAGGAGTTCTACTTCGTAGGAGGTCCTGTCAATCTCGAAACTGGAAGGAGACAGTGTCCCTCCCAGGTCCCCGAAGATCGAATACCCCGACATGGCAGGGAGGATGTCGGTCTGTCGGCCCGCCGCGAGTTCACTCTCCAGGACAATCCTGTGCGGCAGGGCCAGGTGCGCCGACCAATTCGACGTGCCATGGGAGTTCACTCCACGCACGCGGAAGGAGTAGACATCGCCGGCAGGCAGACCACTGACCACGGCGCTGGTTCCGTCAAAGAGGATCTCGGTGCCGCCTGCCGGAAGGTCTGTCCACCGGCCGTTTCGCAAGTATTGGACTTGGTAGGAGTCGGCGCGGTCGGCGTCGTTCCATTCCAGGTGCACTTCCAGGTTCACCGTTCCTGACGAGGGCGTTCCCAATCTGGGCCTGTCAGGGACCCGGGGAAGCAGGCTCCTCGCGGTGTGTTCGAGCGGGTTCGACAGTCGCCGTCCATCAGAGGTGCAGATGGCGCCGACGGCGGCGCAGGGGAGGTCATGAGTCACCGCCACGGTGACATCGGCGCTGGGGGAATCCGGGACAAGACGGATCAGCCACTCTTTGGCGAGGCCGGGCGTCCTCCTAGCTCCGATCACGCGGCCACCCCTGACGGACACCGCGTGGTCCCTGAACTCCGGCTTGGAGATGTCCACGACCTCGCTGAACTGGACGGTCACGCTGAAGGGTTGGCCGTCCAGCGTCGTGCGCGCTCTCACAAAGCTCCCAGTAAGGGCAGCGTCGGAGTAGATCGCGAGTGGTTCACTGGCGAAGATCCAGGGTCGGGCCTGCTTGATCGACAGGACGTTGTCGCTGGTGATCTTGAACTCGATCTCCATGGCGAACCGCTCGCCTTCCTCGATGTCGTACAGCTGCTCGAACTTGGTATGGATCGCATCGAGGCGCCGCCGCAGCTGCCCCAGTTGATCGCTGGTCATCAGCAGCTGCCCCCTCGGGGCCTGGTTGGAGAGCGCGGCAACGGTGTATGTGCCGTCCGCATACAGCAGGACTTCCTCGGGCACTGAGTTTGCCTCGGGGTTGGTGACCAGATCCTCGCCGGCCTGCGAGTTGACGTAGTGGGCCCCGTCGGTGCCGTAGACGGGATCGGCGCTGACGGCCACGCCGTTCACCAGCTCGTCGGAGAAGTTGGGATGCACCAGCACCCCCATCGCCGCCGCCATGTGGTCTATGCGGTGGAAGTCGCGTTCGATGAAGGCCCGGAAGTTCCACAAACTGGCGTACACCTGCTTGAGCGACTTGGAGATCCCGTCTTCGGTGGTCTCGGAGGGATGCTGGGTCTTGGAGTCGTACAGTCCGGCTCCGCTGAACCCGGGAAGGTCCTCGTTGTTGGTGCTCGAACGGTAGCGCAGCGATGTCCCATCTGGGAACGTGGCGTGCATCGCGGTCAGCGCGGTCTCGATCCATCCAGGCGTCTCTGCCTTCTTGATCTTCTTGCGCAGCTTCTTGAGCTCGTCCTCCTTGGTGTCGTAGTCGGTCTGGAAGTCGGGGTCGGCCAGCATCTCCTCCATGTAGTCGTCGAGGTCGTTGTGCCTCATGAACTCGTCGTAGAAGTAGAACGGAACCGCGAAGCCATCCGGGACGGTCCCCTCCGGAAATCCCAGCGTTCTGAGCACGGCCAGGTTGGCCGCCTTGACGCCGAATGCGTCCCAGTCGTCGAAGCCGATGTCGCTGAGAGCGGTGATCATCGTCACCGACAGGTCACGCTGCGGTGTCTGCGTCCCAGCCGGACGCGAAGCCTCGTAGTGTTCATCGACTTCTGCTTGAGTGGCCGCGCGGATCGAGTAGCCCGACGCGGTCACCTCGTAGTACACGTGGCTGTCGATGAGATCCTCGATGTTTGAATCCTGGAGGGCGTCTTTGACGAACGCGTTGGGAACCTCGTCTTGAACCGCGCGCAGGTTGACGTGCGAGAGCGGCGTCTGCGGCACAGTGCTGATGATGCCGGCAACACGAGGGAGCTCGTTGGGCAGAGACCCATAAATCACGATGTCGCGAGGATTGGGTCGTTCCTCCAGCGACATGTCTCGCAAGAAACCGTACCCCTCCCCAACGTTGAGGGGAGTGAAATCGACATCCGGAAAGATCTCCTCCTGCAACAGCACCTCGATCCGCGAATCGTCGTAGCGAGCCCGCTCACGCTCATATAGTTCCACCCGCCACTCCCGCCAGGGGTGGTACGCAAGGTTGTTGTCAAGCAGCGGCATACTGGCTGCCACAGCCCCGTACACGTAGTCCAATTCCTCGAATTCGAAGTACGCAGTCTGGTACTGAAGGCGATAAACGCCCAGAGAACCGTCGGGAGCGACCAGATTGGGGTGGTATACGATCGCGCCTGCTACTCTACTTTGAACGTCGAACTCCGGATGGCTAAGGATTTCATTGGGCTCTCTAAAGGGCTGGTGCAACCTGTACGTGTTGGTGTTCTGGAAGTAGACAACCGGGCGGTTGGTGTCCGTGGTGAGGACTATGAACTTGATGTGCCCCTGGTTACTCAGGCCGTTCTCGTTGGGGAGTACGTTCGTGCCCTTATAGGAAAGCGTCTCGAATGTTTGCCGATCGGGAATGGACACAGCGCCTTCGCTGATCTCGAGAGTGCGGCCAGGGTTCACCGGGTTCATCGCCCCCAGGCTGCTGAGTTCGGTGATGTCGTCGATGCGGTCGCCGTCGACGTCGGCGGGGTCCGCCATGAGGTACTTCTCCACCCGGTAGCGCTCCACGGGCAGCGCCGCCACGTTCTCGGCGAGCGTTGTCGTGCCGTCGGCGCCCCGGATCACCTGCACCGGGTACTCCACCGTCGTGCCGTCCAAGACGTAGCTCGCGTAGAGAACGAAATAGTCCGCCGTCGTCGACTCGACCACGATGGGCACGGCTGTCACGGCAACAGCCGTGGGCGTGGGCGGATCGTTCGGATCCCGACACACCCGCCCAGGCAGTTCGCCATCTGTCGGCGACGGATCTGGAGCGTCGCGAGTCGCGGCGTTCGCGTAGCTGGCCCTCCCGCTCAGACCCTGGGCGTTTCTTGCCTTGATCCGGTAGACGTACCGTGTGCAGGGCGTGACCGACGTGTCGGTGTAGGTGGTGGCCGCGGAGCCGGTGTCGTCGACGATCACGACGAACTCCAGGGCGCCGAGACCGTCCCCGTACACAGACCCGTCGCGGGAGCGGCGAAGGACCTGGTAGCTCTCTATGGTGGCGTCCCCGGGGTCGTCCCAGACCAACGTCACGCTGTCGTGGGATGCTGAGGAGACCGCCAGGCCCGTGGGAAGTGACGGGACCGCCGGCGGGGGCTGAGCGGCGGCCGTCGAAGGACCCGAGAGGACCCCCACAACCGACATCGCCGCCAGCACCGCCAGCTTCCTCAAGCCCTCACCCACCGCGCGACCTCCTCGTACGTGGGCCAGAAGCCCGACCTCAACCTTAGCGATGTGTAACTCTATATGATTTGAAATATTAGTTGATGTAACGTGCCCTCGACAACCGTTGGGGCTCAGCCTCGTCGGATCCTCCCAGTCAGCGCTGTGAGGATTGGCGGTGAGGGCGTCCTCCAACACAACGCGTTCATCACCCAAGACAGCGCCTAGGCCGCCCACCTCGCGACCCTTGATGAGTTGACGGACAGCGCCATTCAGCAATTTAATTGCTAAGATTTTGTACCATTCTGTTAATAGGCTGTTAATATTTGGAGTGGGGATCTTGGCCAACGCTTGAGAAGGTGAGGTTGCAGTGTTCTACGTCTCCACCCAGACCGTCTCGGACCCGGGCGCCACCAACGGCTGCAGCCTCCTAGGCGGCCCCACATCTCAGACACCCGCCCAAGACAGCACTTCCTGTCGCTGAGGTCCTCGTAGTGACGGAGCCTGTGCAGACCCGCGCGGCAGCGCTGAGCAGCGTCATGCCCTCTGCATTCGTGGTCGTGCGATGAAGCGGGCCGTGGCGGCTGCAGCCCTGGTGGCACTGGTGCTGGCCATGGTGCCGAGCACTGCCGGGGGCCAGCTGGACGAGGCTCTCTCCGGGGAGTTCGTGGGTGTGCCGCCGGTCCATGACGGCACCGAGTTCTCGTTCGAGTTGCGCTTCACTCCCGACGAGCCCGTGATCAGCTACACGGTGTTCTTCACGCCGGTGCTGGACATCTCCGGGGGGAGCCTGTCGGCTGTGTCGCGCGTTGATCGGGGCCGCAACGACCGCTGGAACCTCACGGTCGCGCCCGATGACGGTCACACGGGCGACATCGTCATCACGCTGGCCGCGACGCAGTCCTGTGGCGACGCGAACGCCGTCTGCACCTCTGACGACGAGCCGCTGGCTGAGGATGTCACCGCCACCGTCGCCGGCCCCGGAGACAAGGCTCCTTCCGGGGAGTCGACACCAGAAGCGCGGCAGGAGCCGGTGGCACGGACCGTGGAACAGCGGGGCTCCGCCACGGTGACGCTTTCGGGCATCACCGTCGAGGGGACAGCCGTTCCCGACTTCGACGCGGAGCAGACGGCGTACACCGTCGGGCTGGCCAACCGCGTGGCCACCGCGACGGTGGTGGCCACGCCGACCGTCAAGGCCGCCACGGTGGCCTGCTCGACCGACAGCGACGAGAACGCGGCCGGATGCCAGATCGCGCTGACAGCGGGCGCGGGCGTCGACCTCACCCTGACGGTTACCAACGGCGAGACCATGCAGGACTACACGCTCACGCTCAACCGCGGCCTCACCGGCACCTTCGCGTGGAAGGCCTCCGACGACATCTACGGCCTGCCCGCAGCCGTGGGTGCCGACAACAAGATGACCGGCCGAGGCATCTGGAGCGACGGCACGACCATGTGGGCTGTGAACGTTGACGAGGCCGCCGCCACCGACGGCGTCTCGACCGTCTACGCTTTCGGTCTCGGCACCAAGCAGCGAGACCCGGACAACGACATCGACCTCGACGGTCAGGCTCCCCGGGTCAGGATTCCTCGAGGGCTGGCAGGGACGCTGGACACTTCTGGGGTGGCCGAACTCGTGCAGGTCGCTGTGGGCCGGTCCCGACACTTTCGTGTTCAGGGGTACGGGAAGGGCGCCACGGGCTCTTGGGAACCGAGCGTAGCCCTCAACGTGAGCTTTGAGGGCAATACGGTGTCAGGAGACCTAATACAAGGAGTCTGGAATAGCGGAGAGATACTCTGGGTAGTCCACGATGATGCGGATTCTTCCCGACTTCTCGCATACAGGGTAGACGGAAATGGCCAGGGCACAGAGGTCATCGACGAGCACATGACCCTTGACTCGGCCAACAACGATCCCAGGGGGATCTGGTCCGACGGGGAGACGATGTGGGTGGCCGACGCCGCTCACGTCTACGCCTACGACACAGCCACCAAGACCCGGGCCATGGCCAAGGAGTTCGACGACGACGACCTGACCGTCAAAGGCGGCGACATCGGCCCTTGGGGCATCTGGGGCGACGGCTCCACGATGTGGCTCATGGCCGGCGACGAGATCATCTACTCCTTCAACATGCCGAGGTCGACCAACACGGACCTGCGACAGCTCGAAGTCCAGCACGCGGCCGAGCCCGAACTCGATGTGGACCAGCGCGACCACGCGGTGCTGGTGGCTGGCAGGACCTCGACCACGCTCACGTTCGCGCCGCGCAACCTCTTCGCCGATGTGGTGGCCACCCCAACCGACACGAACGGCACCCTCGACGGGCACCAGGTCGACCTGACCGGCGGCCCGGTGGCGGTCACCATCACGGTGACCGCTGCCGATGCCACGACGACCGGCGTGTACACGGTCACGGTCGGGGCCCCGCCGCCCGAGATCACCAGCGTCGCCGCGACGCCCGGGAATGGCCTGCTGGTCGTCAGCTGGCACGAGCCGGCGAACAGCGCGACATTGGGCCTGACCGCCTACGACTTGCGCTACGCCCCCACGGACGCATCCGACCTCGACGACGACGCGAGCTGGACCGTCATCGAAGAAGTCTGGACCACCGGCGACAGCGGCCTCTTCCACCGGCTGGATGGATTGACCAATGATCAGGCCTACTACGTCCAGTTGCGCGGCGTCAACGCCCTGGGCGACGGACCGTGGATCCCCCATTCGCGCCTCAGCGAGTCCGCCACCGCAACGCCCGCGGTCTCCACGGCGCTCGACGCCCGCCTCAGCTCGATCACGGTCAACGGTGCGGCGATACCTGACCTCGCGGAGGACCGCGGCACCTACACGGTGGGCGTCGCCAGCACGGTCGCGACGGCGACGGTGATCGGCACGGCCGCGGACACCGCAGCGACCGTGCTGTGCGTCGACGACTCCGACATGGTCACCGAGGGATGCCAGGCCTCCCTCACACCCGACGGGAGCACCGACGTCCGGCTCACCGTGACAAGCGGAACCAACCTCGGCAACTACACGATCACCATCAACCGGGGGCGGGGCGGGACCTTCCGACACAAGGCGTCGCAGGACATCTACGGCCTGGGCCCCGCGCTGACCACAAGCTTCCCGCGGGGCCTCTGGAGCGACGGCACGACGATGTGGGTGGTGAACAACGGGGAGCCGAAGGGTCTTCTTGCCTTCAACCTCCAGACCGGGGCGCGCGACCCCGAGAAGGACGTCTTGTCGGGGTCGGGCCTCGCCGGCGGCCAGAGCAGCGTGCGCGGGCTTGCCGGACACGGCGGCGTGATCCTCGTGGCCGACTCCGGTTCCAGGGACACCACCGCCAAGGTGTTCGGCTACACCGAGAACTCGGACGGCCGCCGGCAGCACAGCTCCAGCCACGATCTCACCGGCCCACCCGGCGAGGGCATCGTAGGATCCAACCTTCAGGGCGTCTGGACCGACGGCGAGGTGCTCTGGGCGGCCCACAGCACCCGAGGCATCAGCGCCTACCACCTGACCGGTCCGAACAAGAACCAGCGCCTGGAGGCGGAGGATTTCGCACCGGTTTCGGGACTCAAGGGATTGTGGTCCGACGGCGAGACGATGTGGGTGGCGCGCAGCAGCGCGATCAATGCCTTCGACATGGTGACGAAGCAGGCCGTCCCGAACAAGAACTTCAGTCGCGACGATCTCCGGATCGCGGGCCAGGACCACTCTCCCTGGGGCATCTGGTCCGACGGCGAGACGATGTGGGCCGGCGGCACCGGCGACATCTACTCCTTCGAAATGCCGGTGTCGGACAACGCGACACTGCGCTACTTCCGGATCGACGGCGTGAACGCGGCCGGATTCGACCGGGAGCTGGGCACACAGACCCTGGGCGTGCCCAATGACGCCTCGACGATCACCATCGACGCGCTCCCGCGGCACTTCCGGGCCCAGTACGCCATCACCTCCGACGATGACGACGCGAACACCCCGGGGCACCAGATCGACGTGTCCGGCGGCGCCAAGACATTCACCGCGACCGTCACCGCGCAGGACGGCGGCACCACCAAGGCCTACAGCATCGAGATCGGGCGGCTGCCCGCACAGGCCGCCATTCCCTCCGTGACTCCCGGCCCCCGCAGCCTGACCGTCACCTGGAACGCGCCCTCCGACGCGGGCGCGTCGGCGGTCACGAGCTACGACCTGCGCTACGCCGAGGGACTCGGCGGGCTGTTCAACGAGGACCGGTGGACGGTCATAGAGGACGCCTGGCAGACCGGCGACGGCGCGCTGTCCCACACCCTTACGAGCCTCGACCCCAGAAGCGAATACGCCGTGCAGGTCCGCGCCGGCAACGCGATCGGCGCCAACCCGTGGAGAACCCACCGCGAGAGAGGAGAAGGCACCCCCCAGCCCTCCGGCAGCGACGTCTCGTCGCTCAGCGCTCTGAGCATCACCCCGGGAACGCTGGCGCCCGCCTTCGCGGCCGGCACCACCGGCTACACCCTGGAACTGGCCCGCTCGACCCGGCAGGTCACCATCGCGGCCACGCCGACCGACGCCGACGCCACCCTCGCCATCCTCGGAGCCGCCGGCGGCCAGACCCTCAGCGAACTCGCCGACGCCGACGGTCAGGCGGACGGCTTCCAGGTGGATGTCCCTGCCGGCGCCTACACGATCACGGCCAGGGTGACCGCGGAGAGCCTCGTCGACTCGACCGACTACACGATGACCGTCACCCGGGTCGCCGCCGACACCGATGCCAACCTGTCGGGCCTGTCGCTCGGCGACACCGCCCTCGACGCTCTGCTGGGCTTCGCCACCGCCACGACCTCCTACACCTTCGACGTATCGCACGACGTCGCACAGATCACAGTGACGCCCACGGCGGCCAGCACGGCGGCCACCGTCGCCTTCCTCGACGGCGCCTCCGGCACCACCGAGCTCGCCGACGCCGACATCGGGGCGGACGGCTTCCAGATCGATCTGATCGGCGGCACCCGGAAGGTCTTCAGGGTCCAGGTGACCGCGGAGTCCGGCGCCAAGAGGGCGTACACGCTGAGGATCACCCGCACCCAGCCGGTGGTCGGCGTGGAGGCCGTGGCGCCTGTCGACGACGAAGGCAACGAGATCCCCTATGTCGAGGGCGACTCGCTGGGCTTCACCGTGTCGGTGGAGGCCGTGCTGCCCTCGAACCTCGACGTGGCCTACACGCTCACCGGTGACGTGGTGACCGGCGCCAAGTCGGGCACGGCCACGATCGTCGCCGGCCAGACATCGGTGGACGTGACCGTGCCGACCAGCGACAACACCGTCTACGAAGCCCACCACACGGTGGCGTTGACGCTGGATGAGCCCGACGACGGCGCCTACGGGTTCACCACGGGCAAGCAGTCGGCCAGCGTCGAGGTGCGCGACGACGAGTTCTCCGCAAACGTCGACGGCGCCATCCTCGATCTTGAAGTGGCCCCCGCCACTGTGGAGGAGGACGGCACCGTCACCGTGACCGTGCGGATCGCGCTGGACAACCGCTTCAACGAGCCCCACGCGAACTCCCCCGCTGTGCGGGTCTTCACCGAGGACGATTCGGCCACCGCAGGCGCCGACTACCGGGCCCTGGACGAGCAGGTCTCCATCTCGCCGGAGGAGTTCAGGCCCGGCACCAACTCGATCTATGGCCCTACGCTCGTGGGGACCGCCACCATCGAGATTCCGATCCTCTGGGACCCCGATGCGGAGAGCGCCGAGCGGTTCCGGGTCGATGTCTCTACCAACGCTGGATACTTGGACTTCTCCAGCGCGCAGACGATCACGATCGCGGCGAGTGCAGCAGCCTCCACCGAGGCCGCGCTGGGCTCGCTGAGCGCGTCGCCGGCCACGCTCGCCCCGACCTTCGACGCGGCGACCACCGCCTACACCGGGTCGGTGGCGAACACCGTGGAGCAGGTGACGCTCGCGGCCACACCCGCCGACAGCGACGCCTACATGGTCGAGTACCTCGACACCGACAGCGACGCGCTCGTGGACGCCGACGGCAACGACAACAATGGCCTCCAGGCGGCGCTCGCGGCCGGCGACAATGTGTTCACGGTGAGGGTGACGGCCGAGGACCGCGCCACCACCGAGGACTACACCGTCACCATCACCCGGCGCCTCTCCGACGTGGCCACCCTCAGCTCCCTCGTGATCCGCGACAGCGAGTCCACCGGCACGTTCACCCGGACGTTCTCCACCACCTGCACCACCTGCGCCTTCACCGCCCGGGTCGCCAACGAGGTGGAGCAGATCACGATCACCCCGACGCTGACCGACGCCGGCGCCTCGGTCAGCTACCACCGCGGCGACAGCGGGCTCACTGACGCCGACCCCGCGACCGCGGACACGTTCGAGGTGGACCTCTCCGAGGGCGACAACGTGATCGACGTCAGGGTCACCGCGCAGGACGGCGACACCACCAAGAGCCACACCCTCACCGTCACCCGGGCCAGCAACAAGCCGGTGGTCAGCGTCAGCGCGCCGACGGGCACCCCCGTCGAGGGCAGCACCCTGGTCTTCACGGTCAGGCTGTCGCGAACCGCCTCAGAAGACATCACCGTCGGCCTCAGCGCGGGCGAGACCGGCGACATGATCGACTCCAGCCCCAGCAGCGTGACCATCACCGCCGGCGCCAGCTCGGCCACCGTCGACGTGACGACCGGCACCGACACCGGCTGGGAGGACCACTCCGACATCACTCTGTCGGTTGAGGCGAGCACCAATGACGACTACACCGTCAGCGGCACGGCCGGGGCGGCCACAAAGACTGTGAACGACGACGACTTCCCCCTCAGCGACGCGGTGCTCGCCCTCGCCGAGGGGGCCGTCGACGAGGGCGGCACCGTGACCGCCACCGTCACCGTCACCACGCGAGACGACCAGCAGCCCCACACCGCCAGCGCGTTCATGGAGGCCCGCACCTCCGACGGCAGCGGCGCCAACGGGGCCGTCTCGCCGGCCGACTTCACGGCGGTGCCCGCACGGCGCTTCAACCTGGGCGCGAGTCGGTTCCAGCAGGTGGACATCGACGACGACCCCGTGGACGAGGACCTCCGCTGGCAGGCGGTCTGGGAGCTGACGATCAGCACGGTGAACGACGCCAACCCGGAGCCCGCCGAGACCTTCGACGTGCTGCTCAGCACCGACGACACCAGCGCGCACGCCGACAAGCTGACCCTGTCGGGCTCGCCGGCAACGGCCACCATCCGCACCAGCGACTTCGCCCAGGTCCGGCTCGCCAGCCTGCCCGCAGGCGAGGTCGAGGGCACCGACATCACCTACACGGTCACCCGCTCTGGACCGGCTGCCACAGAGCCGGTGTCAATCAACCTGACTGTCGAGGAGGCAGGCGGCGACATGCTGCCCGCGGGCGACGAGGGCACGCGGTCGGTGACCATCCCGGCGAACCAGAGCGAGGCGACCCTCACCCTCAGCACGCAGGGCGACACCGCCTGGGAGGAGCACTCCACGATCACGGTCACGATCGTCGACGGCGACGGCTACACCCACCGCGAGGCGACCGGCCGCGCTGCCGACGACATACGCGACGACGACTTCCCCGCAGCGACGGCGACGCTGGCCGTCTCGGCGGCGGAACTCGACGAGGGCGACACGCTGACGGTGACCTACTCGGTCACGACCGCGGCCAACCAACTGCCCCACCGCGGCACCGGCCTGCTGCGGGTGGCGACCGCATCGGGCACGGCCACCTCCGGACTCGACTTCGCCGCGCTCAGCGAGCAGCCGGAGTTCGCCGTGGCGGACTTCGATGAGGTCGACGTGGACGAATCCATCGTCGGGATCGACCTGCGCCGACAGGCCACTCGGGAGTGGCAGGTCACCGTCACCGACGACACAGCCGGAGAACCCGCCGAGGCGTTCAGCGTCGCGCTCGGCAGCGTCAGCAGCGGATCGAACCCCACCGCCGGCAACATCGCCGTGCGACCCACCGACCCGGCCGAGCTCACCGTCACCATCGGGCCCAGCGACCTGCCGGTGATCAGCATGACCACCGGCACCGGCGATGTCACCGAGGGCACGGGCATCGAGTTCACCGTGACCCGCAGCTACACCACCACCGAGCCCCTGACGGTCAACATCGTCGTCACCCAGACGAGCACCTTGGCGGTCGCCGGCCAGACCGGCGACCGGCAAGTCACCATCGATGCCGGCCGGCCGTCGGCGACATTCACCGTGGCCACCTCCACCGACACCGGATGGGACGACCACGGCACGGTGACCGCGGCGGTCGCCGCCGGCGACGGCTACACGGTGAGCGACACCGAGCGAGCCGCCACGCGCGACGTGAAGGACAACGACTTCCCCGACGCGAGCCTCAGCCTGCTGGGCATACCCGACCCGGTGGAGGAGGGCCACGACGAAACGATCCACTATGTGTTCCTGACCGGCGCCGACGAGCAGCCCCACAAGTCCACCGGCCTCTTCACCATCGCGATCACCGGCGGCACGGCGGTGGTGGGCACCCCGGGCGACGGCGTCGACGTGCTCCTCTTCGTGCCGGTGGACTTCAGCGCCGGGGAGGGCGACTTCACCCGGGTCGACATCGACGACGATCCGGACGCGGAGGACTGGCGCTGGCGGGCAACGGCCAGCATCAGACGGAACCTCACCGTGGTCGACGACAACGACGAGGAGGACGCCGAGCAGTTCACCATCGCCCTCGAGCCCTTCCCCGAGGACCAGACGACCGATCCCGCAGACCCCAACATCACGGTGACGGGCCCGGGCGCCGTCGAGATCGCCGCCAGCGACGCCGATGACAGATCAGAGGACGCCACCCTCTCGGGCCTCGCATTGAGCACTGCCAACACCAACCCGACCCTGTCGCCGCAGTTCGCGAGCGACACCGCCACCTACACCGCATCGGTGCCCTTCGGCGAGGCTCGACTCACGATCGCGCCGACCGCCAACCACGCAGGCGCCTCCGTCTCCTACCGGTTGGGAACGATCGGCCGCCTCGTCGCAGTTTCCGGCAGCTCGTTCCAGGTGAATCTGGCCGAGGGCGACAACGTCATCGAAGTGCATGTTGCCGCGGAGGACCCCCGCTACACGCAGGCCTACACGATCACCGTCACCCGCGAACCCCAGGTCAGCATCGCGGTGGCGACCACCGCAGCGGTCACAGAGGGCGGTGATGTGGTGTTCACCGTGACCCGCAGCCGGGGCACCGACACCGGCCTCGAAGTCGATCTGACGGTGACCGACGCCGGCAACGTCCTCGACGCCGGCCGCGAGGGCGCCCAGACGGTGACCATTGCGGCCAACCAGCGGTCGGCCCCATACACGGTGACAACCACGGACAACACCGCGTTCGCCCAGACCTCAAGCGTCACCGTCACGGTCCGCGACGGCGACGGCTACACCGCCAGCGCCACGGCCGGCAGCGCCGCCAAGGCGATACGCGACGACGACTTCCCCGGAGCGGAAGTCACCGTGGCCGTCGACAAGGCCGAGGCCGCGGAGGGCGAGTCGATCACCGCCACGGTGACCGTCCAGACCGACAGCCGTGTCATTCCCCACATCGGCGTCAACGCCGGCGTGGCAGTGCTGCGAGCCTCCGACAGCGCATCGTCGACCCCGGGAACCGACTACTCGTTCACCGAGAGCGAACTGCGGTTCGACCGCGGGGACTTCAATGTGGAGGACATCGACCCCGGAATCCTGCAGGACCGCCGCTTCGTGGCCCGCAAGACGGTCACCATCAGGATCACCGACGACAACGACGAGGAGGGCGACGAGGACCTCACGCTGCTGCTGGTGCGCCCCGACCCGCAGCAGCAGGCCGACGCCCTGCATCCCAACGTCAGGCTCGGCACGGCCACAGCGACCGTCAGCATCCCGGCCAACGACTCTACCGAAACCGCGCTGAGCGCTCTCGCGGTGACCGACGGCACCGACAGCATCGGGCACCTCACGCCGGGGTTCCGCGCCGGCGTGACCCAGTACCGCGCCGGGGTGGGCTTCGACACTGCCAGCGTCACGCTGTCGGCCACGACGAACGACGACGAGGCCCGCGTCAGCGTCGCCGGGGGTCCCTCGCGGGACATGACCTCCAGCCGGACGGTCAACCTGAGCGTGGGCGACAACGCTCTCGCGGTGGTGGTCACCGCCGAGAACGGCGTCACGACCGAGACGTACACGGTCACTGTCACCCGGGCCCCGCAGGTCACCTCGCTCACTCCGGCCGCCTCGGACCCGGCGACCGCCTACCCGACCACCGTTACCTACGACATCGTGTTCCGCGGCCTCTGGGACCGGCAGGTGACGCCGTCGGGGGTGCCGGGCGGCGCGCACTTCACCACGCTGATAGGCGGCGTCCACAGCGACGCGGCGACCTTCGTCGAAGCCGGGGGGACAGCCACCGACGGGGTGGAGCAGATGGCCGAGACGGGCTCCACCACGCAGTTGCGGGCGGAGGTGCAGGCCGCCATCGACGCCGCGACCGCGCGCCGCGTGGTCAGCCAGAGCGTCGACAGCGGCCACACCGCCACCGCAGACCTGAACGAGGTGGAGTTCACCTCGGAGTTCCCCCGGCTGACGCTGACCTCGATGGTCGCCCCCACGCCCGACTGGTTCGTGGGCGTGAGCGGCCTGCGGCTGCTCGACGATCGGGGCCGGTGGCTGCGCTCGCACCGCGTCGACCTCTACCCCTGGGACGCGGGCACCGAGGACGACGTCTCGCAGAGCAACGGCTTCAGCCTCGACGGCGAGAACACCCGTCCGAAGGAGTCCATCCGGAGCCTGCGGGGCGCCGGGCCGTTCACGATCCAGCGCATCGGCTCCCTGGAGTTCACCCTCCACTCCATTGCCACGACGCGCGAGCTCGACGAGAACACCGCCGCGGGAACCGACATCGAATCCGCGGTCACCTCGCCGGTGGCCCCGCCGGACGGCAGCGGGACGATCACCTACAGCCTCGCCGGCGCCGACGCCGGCTCGTTCGACATCAACGCCGGCACGGGACGGCTCCGCACCAGGGCGGGCGTGGACTACGACTACGAGGCCAGGTCCGGGGCCGGCTACGCGCTGACCGTCGTGGCCACCGACGCCGGCCCCGACCCCGACGTGGTGACCAACATCGACGTCACGATCCTCCTGCAGAACACGGACGAGCCCGGCACGCTCACCGTTGCTCCCGCAACCGCCGGTGTCGGTGTGCTGCTGACGGCGTCGCTCTCGGATCCCGACGGCGGCGTGACCGGCGAGACCTGGATGTGGGAGCGCTCCGACAACGGCACCAGCGGCTGGAGCACGGTAGCCGGCAACGCGGCGTACACCCCGGTCGGTGCCGACGAGGCCAAGCACCTGCGGGTGACGGTGGCCTACGACGACGCTCAGGGCACCGGCCGCAGCCTCACCGAGGCACTGGGCCAGGTGGCGGCCTCCACGACGCTGAGCGATGACAGCACGCTCGGCGCGCTGTCGCTGAGCGGCCTCACGCTCACCCCGAGCTTCAGCGCGAGCACGGTCACCTACGCCGCCAGCGCCGGCTACATGACGGTGCAGACCACCGTGACCGCGACCGCCAACGCCGCGGCCGACGGGGCGGCGGTCCAGATCCTGGACGGCAACGGCATGCCGATCCCCGACGCCGACGACCAGACGGACGGCCACCAGGTCACGCTCGCCGTCGGTGACAACACCATCGTCGCCAAGGTGACCGCAGAGGACGGCTCCTCGCAGCCGTACACGGTGACGGTGACCCGGGCCCGGCCGACGGTCACCGTCAGCGCGCCCGACGAGACGCTCACCGAGGGCGACGTGGTGCCGTTCGTGGTGACCCGCTCTGAGGCGGCCGGGGACGCCCTGGCCGTCGAGGTGTCGATCAGCGAGGTGGGCGAGATGGTGGCCACGTCGAACGAGACCGAGCACACGGCCACCATCCCCGCCGGCGCGGCGAGCGTGCGGCTGGAGATCGCCAGCGTCGGCGACGAGGCCTGGGAGGCCCACGCGGTGGTGACCGCGGAAGCGCAGACCGGTGCCGGCTACACCCTGGGCAGCCCGAGCTCAGCGCAGCAGACCGTCTCCGACAACGACTTCCCCGAAGCCACCGCCGCCCTAAGCGTGACCGCCGCAGTGGGCGAGGGCGGCTCGGCCACCGCGACGGTGACCATCACCACCGCGGGTGACCAGATGCCGCACGAGGACTCCGGCCCGATCCTGGTGAGCACGTCGACCGGCACGGCGGGCAGCGCCGACTTCACCGCGCTGACCGCGACGGCCGGCACGCTCGAGTTCGCGGCGGACGACTTCGTGGCCGGGGACGGAACCAACGGCTGCTCCACCGGGGAGCACTGCCTGAGCAAGGACGTGGAGATCGCGATCACCGACGACGACCTCGCCGAGCAGGCCGAGACGTTCACGGTTGCCATGGCCCGGGTGGAGCCCGCGAACCCGGCCCGGGCGCGGACCGACAGCGCGATAGCCCTCGACGGCGCGACCACGCCGCAGACGGTGACCATCAACCCGAGCGACCGTTCCGGCGACACCACGTTGAGCCGCCTGACCCTCGACGGCACCGAACTCACCGCCGGCCTGGACGGGAGCTATGCGGCGACCGTCGACTTCGCAGACGAGCAGGTCACGGTGGCGGCGACCGTGGACAGCACCGCCTCCGCGACGTTCCTCGACGGCAACGACATGGAACTCGACGACGCGTCGGCCGCGCCGGGCCACCAGGTCGACGCAGCGATCGGCGAGACCACCTTCAAGGTGCTGGTCACCGCCCAGGACACCACCGAAGCGACCTACACGGTGACGGTGACGCGGTCCGGGCCCGTGCTCACACTGAGCGTGACCGCCGCCGATCTGACCGAGGGCGACAGCGTGGTGTTCACGGTGTCGCGCAACGGGACAACCGCAGACACGACCGCCTTCGAGCTCACCGTCACCGAGACGGGCGGCCCGATGGCGACCGCCGGGCTGAGCGCGCAGCCCCTGTCCCTGTCCATCGGCGGCGGGGAGAGCTCGGTCACCCACACCGTGACCACCGCAGCCGACGACGCCTGGGAGCCCCACGCCGTGATCGCGGCCGGCGCCGCTTCCGAACACAGCTTCGAGGGCGGCGTCAGCTCAGTGGGCCTGGAGGTGCGCGACGACGACTTCCCGGCCGCGGAGGCCACCCTCGCCGTGTCGCCGGCAACGGTTCCCGAGCGGGCGGGGACGGTCGTGACCGCCACGCTGACCGTCACGACCGGCGCGGACCAGCAGCCCCACAAGGCCAGCGGCACCATCCGGGTCGCCACGGTGCCGGGCACGGCGACCGCGGCCGACTACGAGACGATCAGCGCGGCCGCGGGCGCGGTGAACTTCGATGCCGACGATTTCGAGCAGGTGGACATCGGCGGAGGGGACATGCGCTGGCGCGCCAGTCGTTCGCTGGAGATCGGCATCGTCGACGACGCCGCGGCGGAGCCGGAGGAGCAGTTCACGGTCTCGATGGCGGCGGTCACGGCGGGATCCCGTCAGACCGACCCGCTGATCAGGCTGCACACCGATGCCTCGTTCGTGGTCACGATCGATCCCAACGACCGCTCCAGCGACGCATCGCTGCGGAGTCTCGGGCTCAGCGAGGGCAGCCCGGACCCGGCATTCCAGCCGGGAACCACCGACTACACCGTCACGGTGCCGTTCGGGCACCCCCGGATCACGCTCGGCCCGCAGGCCGCCGACCCGGACGCCGTGTCGGTGGAGGTGCTCGACGGCAGCGACCCCAACGACGATGATCCCGCTCCGGTGGACGACGACGACAACGTGCCGGGCGCGCAGGTCGACCTCGCGCTGAACTCGGCGAGGGCGATCGCGGTGAGGGTGACCGCGCAGGACGAGACGACGCGCACCTACCGGCTGGCGATCACGCGCCAGTTGCCCGAGTTGACGATCAGCGTCGCCGACGACGAACTGACCGAGGGCGCCGGAGTGGTCGCGACGATCAGCCGCGACACAGCCACCGGTGAGGCCACCACGTTCACGGTGGCCGTCAGCGAGGACGGCACGATGGTCGAGGACGCGCTCGAGACGTTCGGAGCGACGCACCTGATCCAGCCCGGGCAGACCACTTTCGAGCTGGTGATCCCCACCCAGGACGACAACGCCTGGGACGCCACGTCGACGGTCAGCGTGGAGCTCAGGGAGAACGCCGCCGCCTACAGCACGTCGGGTCCGCTCACGGTCACCGCGGCCGTGAGCGACAACGACTTCCCCGAGGCGACCGCCGCGCTGACTGTGTCGAGCGACACCGTCGACGAGATCCAACCGGTCACGGCCACGGTGTCCATCACCACACAGCGGGCCGAGCAGCCCAACGAGGATGCGGGCAAGCTGCTGGTCAGCACGTCCGACGGACCCGATCCCGACGGACCCGGCAACGGAGCACCGGCCACCGCCGGCGACGACTACCGGGCGCTCACCGCATCGACGGGCGAGCTGACGTTCGCCCAGGACGACTTCGTGGAGGGAGACGGGAACAACGGCTGTCCCACCTCGACGTACTGCGCGACCAAGACTGTCCAGATCGCCACCCTCGACGACAACGAGGCCGAGCAGGTCGAGCGGTTCACGGTCAGCATGGCCGCGGTCACGACCGGCGCTGACCCGACCGACGCCAACATCGAACTCGACCCCGCCGCGACCAGCCGGCCCGTCGACATCGCCCCCAACGATCTGACCGACCGGCCCGGCCTGCGAGCGATCGGGCTGACCGCCGGCGAGCTCAGCCCGACGTTCATCAGCACGACCCTCGATTACACGGCCGACATCGGCTTCGACCACCCGCAGGTCACGATCGCGCCCGAGACGCTCAACCCCGGCGAGACGTTCGCCTTCGTCGGCCAGGACGGGGGCACCCCCCTGGACGACGCCAACCCGACGGCGCGCGGCTTCCAGATCGATATGCCCACCGGCACCGAGGTGGTCGTGAGGATCGTGGTCACCGCCCGGAACCAGCTGACGACCGAGACCTACACGGTCACGCTCACCCGCCGGACACCGGAGGCCGCCGTCAGCGTGCCGCAGACCCCCGGCCCCGGAGAGGGCGCCGCGCTGACCTTCACCGTGACGCTGAACGGGCCGGTGGAGGACACCGCCGGGCTCGACGTGACGTTGACGGTCGACGAGACGGGAGCGATGCTGCACCCGTCCAGCCCGCCCGGCACGGTGACCCTGAACGTGCCCCAGGGCCAGACCACCGCCACCCACACGCTGGCGACCGCCGACGACGACGAGTGGGAGGAGCACTCCACTATCGGGGTGACGGTCACGCCGGGGCAGGGCGCGTACACCGTCGCGGCAGGCAGCGAGGCCGCGGCGTACACGGTGACCGACAACGACTTCCCCGAGGCCACCGCGGTGCTGGAGGTCTCGCCCGAACCGGTGGACGAGGGCGGCACGGTCACCGCGACGGTCGTGATCACAACCGCGCGCGACGAGCAGCCCCGGGAGGGCGCAGGCACGCTCCTCCTCAGCACCTCCGACGGCACAGCGACGGCCGGCGAGGACTACACGGCAATCTCGTCGGCGTCGGGCACCCTCACGTTCGCCGAGGCCGACTTCAAGCGAATCGACATCGACGACGACCCCGGCGACAACGTTGTGGACTATCGCTGGCGCGCCATCAAGGCGACCACCGTCGCGGTCGCCGACGACAGCGGTGAGGAGCCCGACGAGACCTTCAGCGTGGCCATGGCGACCGTCGACACGGGTCCGCCGCCGACGGACAGCGAGACCACGCCGGGCACGGCCTCCGTCGATGTGACGATCAACGAGAACGACGAGCACCGAGTGTCCCGAGTCACGGTCGTGGGCAGCCCGACCCGGACGAGCGCCACCGCGGCCGTCCATGTCGCCAACCCGAGCGGCGCGAGCGTCACGGTCCACTTGCGGTATCAACAGCGCGGAGGGTCCTACGAGCCGGTGGTGCAGATGCAGACCGCCCGGTCCAGCGTGGAGTTCGAGCTCAGCGGCCTGAGCCCGGAGACGCTCTACGAGGTGCAGGCCTCGCTGGACAGCTCGTTCGCGCCGGTCGGGACCACGCGGTTCTCCACGCTCGGGAGCGCGCCCTCGGTGTCCGAGATCGAGTTGGACGACGCGGGCCAGACCGGGGCGTCGGTGACCGTGTTCATCGCCAACGCCGGAGGCACCACCACCAGGTCGATCCTCCTCAGCGACACTGCAGTCTTCGCGGACCGGACCGTTCAGGCCGACGAGCACACGGTTCGCCTGCGCTACCGCTACGAGGGCGGTTCCTGGTCAGCGGAGCAGGATGAGACGACCACGGCATCCTCGGTGACCTTCCACCTGACCGGGCTGCGGGCCGGCGCAG
The DNA here is from genome assembly GCA_965198315.1 of Candidatus Aldehydirespiratoraceae bacterium. Lineage (GTDB taxonomy): Bacteria > Actinomycetota > Acidimicrobiia > Acidimicrobiales > Aldehydirespiratoraceae > VXYK01. The sequence continues at coordinate 1,655,111 of OZ240616.1, forward strand.
CGCCCGAGGTTGAGGCGACGCTGGGCGCCAGCTTCGACGATGTGGGCGTGCAGTCGGTGCAGTTCGACACGGAGCCCCCGGCCGTGACCGCGGTCGATGCTGCCGACATCGCCGCGCACACGGCCACAGTCAGGGTGGCCGTCAGCGACCGCAACGGCGACCGCGTGCATCTTCGCTACCGCGCCGGCGGCCATTGGACACAGGTGAGCAAGGTCTTCGACGAAGGCGGCAGCGACGACACATTCGAGCTGTCCGGCCTGATCCCGGGCACCGCCTATGACGTACAGGCCTCCTTCGACAGCACCTTCACAGACCGGCGTGCGACCAACTGCATGAGCTTCGTCACCGATACCGCCCCCGACACCGGCGATGGCCGCCAGACGGGCACGACCTGCCGCGGGCCGGCGACCACACAGCCCGGCGGAGGCGGTCCGGTCGGTCCCGGCGGTCCGGTCGGTCCGGTCGGTCCGGGCGGTCCCGGCGGTCCGGGCGGTCCGGGCGGAGAGGGCGGTCCGGTCGGTCCGGGCGGAGAGGGTGATGATCCGGTGGTGGTGGTCGAGATCGAAGGGGCCGGCTTTGCGGCCATCGACGTCGAAACCGTCTTCACCGCGGCTGTCAGCGACGACACCGGGATCCGCTCGCTGCGCTGGTCTGTCACCGGCCCCGGTGGGTTCACCGCGACAAGCGACGCGTCACGTCTCGCGTTCTCGACGCCCGCCGGCGGCACCTACACGGTGAGCGTCACCGTCGACGACATCCGCCGGAGGACCCTCACCGCCAGCACCACACTCACCGTGTTCGGAGACATCACCGGCCAACGGTTCCTCGGCGAGATCATCTGGCTCGCCGAAGAGGGCATCACCCGAGGCTGCACAACCCACTCATACTGCCCCGGCAACCCGGTCACCCGGGCGCAGATGGCGAGCTTCCTGGCCCGCGCGCTCGATCTGGGAACCCCCCGACAGCGGGCAGGGTTCGCCGATGTTGACCCCTCCGGTGTGCATGCGGCCAACATCGAGGCTCTCTACGCAGCCCGGATCACCACCGGCTGCTCCCAAGATCCGCTCCGGTACTGCCCCGGCGACCCGGTCACCCGGGCGCAGATGGCGAGCTTCCTGGCCCGCGCGCTCGATCTGGGAACCCCCCGACAGCGGGCAGGGTTCGCCGATGTTGACCCCTCCGGTGTGCATGCGGCCAACATCGAGGCCCTCTACGCAGCCCGGATCACCACCGGTTGCTCCCAAGATCCGCTCCGGTACTGCCCCGGCGACCCGGTCACCCGGGCGCAGATGGCTGCATTCCTGTACAGGGCCCGCGACCTCATCGCCGCCCGATCCTGAGCGGTTGACCGCAGCTTGCGGCGAGCGCCTCCGAGAGATGGCCTGCGAGCGCGTCCATCAGCTCGTTCCGGTCTGGGTCGGGCCGGGCCCGCACAACGAAGGCGACCGCGGGCAGTTCGATGGCACCGATGCCGGCCCATGGCCTCATGTTGTCGGTGACGCTGCGGGAGTTGAGAACTCCCACCCCGAGTCCGGCCTCTATGGCGCTTTGCACATCGCGGATGTTGGGCCACTGCATTGCGATCCTGTGGGTGCGGCCGGCCGCGTCCAGCAATGCGGTGAGATGCGGGTCGTGGAGGCTGCGCGGCCCCAATGAGACCAGCGGCACCGGGTCGGCGTCGGCAAGATCCGCCACGAGTCCTTCAACAACGCGCAGTTCGTCGCGTCGCCAGACCGCATCGGTCGGGCGCACGGTGCCGTCGAGGTCCACGAGCTGAAGGACAGCGACGTCGATCTCGCCGTCGTCGAGCAGTTCGCTGGCGACCTCAGATTCGTGCATCTGTATCGCCAGGTCGACGTCGGGGTGGATCCTCCGGAAGCGGCTCGCGATCTGCCATAGCTCGTCCGGCGTGCCGTCCGCGCTGCAGCCGAGGCGGACACTCCCGCTGAGGTCGCTTCGCCGCATGTCGTCGACGGCGCGGTCGTGGGCCTCGACGATCTCGACCGCGTGAGCGAGCAGGTCCCTTCCGTGCACCGTGAGCGTGAGCGAGTGCCCGTCGCGGCGGATCAGGCGTGTCCCGATCCGCTCCTCGAGCCGGCTGATCTTGAGGCTCACCGCGGGCGGAGTCACCCCCAGCACCCTCGACGCGGCAGTGAACCCGCCGCGGGCCACCACCTCGCGGAACACGCGCAGTGATGCGACGTCCAAGAGGAGCGAGCGCTCCCTGCGAGACCGAGCCATGGCACCTAAGGCGAAATCCCGCCTGCGTCGCCGAACATCAACAGCCAGGAAGACCGAAGCAGTCCATAACTTAAGTCTATGCACATTTCTGGGTCCGATCTCGCAGTCCGCTGCATGTTACCTAGTCAATGGTAGACCACGCGGAGTCGATGTTTCACGGCGTGCAATCCTCTGCTCGCACCACATAGAGTATCATTATGCATACGCCGGATCTCAACGCTGGCGTGCCGCAAAGGCACCGACCCTCCCACACAGCCCCACGGGCCTGGACTCAGCCCCGACCGGCGTCTCAAGCCGTGTCGGTGCCGGGGGTCTCGGAGTCGGGCTACTGTTGCTGGCGTCAGGTCTCCCGCGGACGCCTAGCGCAGCCTGAGTGTCGTATGCCTGCGGTGCCCGGACGTGTCAGAAATCCCTTCCCGAATCCTCATGAGGGGATCGATGTCGGGACCTCCGACAGCTGGCTCCTTAGGGCGTCGATCAGCGGGTTTCGTTCCGCTTGGGGCCGGGATCGAATAACGCACACCGCCCGCGCCAGCTCGGGCGCGTCGATACCTGTCCAGGGCCGCATGCCTTCGGTGACGTTGGCGGTGTTGAGGATCCCCACTCCCAGTCCACCCTCGACGGCGTTCTGCACCCCGCGGACGTTGGGCCACTCCACTGCGATTCTGTAGGCGTAGCCAGCCGCCTCCAACGCGGCTGTCAGCTGCGTATTGAAGCCGTCGCGCGGCCCGAATGAGACCAGCGGTACCGGATCCTCGCAAGTGAAGTCCCCGTCGAGCCCCTGAACGATATGGAGATCGTCGCGCTGCCAGACCATGTCGGTGGGGCGCACGCCGTCGTCCTCCACCGCATGGATCATCGCGACGTCGATCTCGCCGCTATCGAGCGCGTCGCTGATGATCCAGGACGTGCACACCCGGATGGTCAGGTCGATGTGGGGATGGGTGCTCTTGAAGCGGCTCGCGATCTCGGAGAGTTGTTTCGTCGCGACGGCTCCGCTGCATCCGAGGCGCAGCGCCCCTCTCAGGCTGCTGCGTCTCATGTCGTCGACCGCGCGGTCATGGGTCTCGACGATCTCCTCGGCGAGTGCGAGCAGGTCTCGGCCGTGCGCAGTGAGCGCGAACGAACGGCCATTGCGCAAGATCAGGCGCATTCCGACTCGATCCTCGAGCCGGCTGATCTTGGAACTCACAGCCGGCTGAGTAATGCCGAGCTTCCTTGACGCCGCGGTGAATCCACCCTGGGCCACCAACTCGCGGAATGCTCGCAACGACTCGACATCAAGCACCAGCGAGCGCTCTCTATCTGATGGAACCATTACAACTCACAAGTGTCCGGACGGCAAGGCATGCTCCCTGAGGAGACACTACCCACTGACCGCACCCAAGCAGAGATCCACAACAGACAGCCTGGGTAAGACCAACGCAACTCTCCTTAACGATTGATTTAGAATTGGACAATGTATTCTAGCTTGTTGTTACGCATGGCGGGTGGATTGTGAGGGTGGGCGCTGACCCTCGCCCGGGAGCCATGTGATCCTCGTGCCTGCCGCGCCGCGCTCTGTTGATGTGGTGCCGAGTGACGAGAAGCTGACGGTGAGGTGGCAGGAACCGGCCGAGGCCGGCGACGCCGACTTCGAGGACACCGATCCCCGGGCGGCGATCAGCGGCGACGACTTGAGCGTCCCGATCGCCGCTATCTTGCGATAGCCCCACGCCGGCCACTCCGCGGCGTACTTGGCCACATCGGGTTCGATGCGGTCCACCACCGGCGCGGGCTACGGCCCCTTGGGCGCCTCGCCGGCACGCAGACGCGCCAGACGGGCGTGATAGGTGCGCCGTGGCACCCCGACCAGCTCCGCGAACCTCCAGTTGTGCACCGTCTGCTCGGCCACCCCCACACGCCGGGCGGCCTCTGTCGCGGACAGCTCCCCGCGCACAGCTCCCGGCGCAGCACAGGCAACACCACCTGCAGCTTGCGCTCAGGGCTCCGATCCGACGGCTTGGCCATCATCATCTCCTTGCATCAGACCCCACCTAGCCCTGAGCAAGATTCCTTGACGCGGGACAGTTAGAGTAACATACTATAAACGAACGAGCTTTATTCGGTTACAGACTGACATAGTCTCGTGGGGCCTGAATGACCTTGTGGGGCATTTGGCCTGCAGCAAGAAGGTGGAGGCACAATGGCCAACGGTCAGGCAACAAGCAATCGTTCTGGCATCACATACGAGGTCCAGGTCCGTCTCAACAAGGTGACCGCCACCAACTACGTTCGTAGGAGGCCAGCGAGTTGGGCGACTGGTCCGCAAACGGACGCCGTCAGATTCTGCGCCGGGGGTCGGCACGACTGCGACACGGAGCACAGTGGCTGCTTTGGGGTGCGAGGATGACTGCGAGGATCAAGTCGGTCGCATCGACGCTGCTGGACACCGCTGCTCTAGCGGGCTGCTCCGAGTCTAGAGTGGTCCGTGCCTCGCAGGGTGTTGGTGCCACGCTGTTGATCGGCCGTAGCCGTGTACCCACGAAGCGAACGTGATACGGGTCGAGTTCAACGCCGCGCTGCCGGGTCCGTTCCGGAACCATGCCTGATTCCGGAACGGCCACCGCGTGCTCGCAGGAGGCATCTTGCTGCTGCATTCGCGACGATCATCGGATTCCTACTTCTGACGCTGAGCGGATCGGTATCGGCACAAGGGGGACGACCCGCCCGACCGCAGTCTGTAGAGATCACGGAAGCACGCTACAACTCGGTCACATTGACGTGGGCCGACCCCGAAGACGAAACTATCACCGGCTACCAGATAAGCCGGCGTGCGAGCGATACCGAGCTCCATTTCACGTTTATCGAGTTCAACACTGGCAGTGCAGATCCCACCTACACCGACAGGACGGTTGACTCAGAAACCCTCTACGAATACCGGATCGCAGCGATCAACCCGGCAGATATCAGCCCGCTCTCCGCGACCGTCTCAACAACGACGCCGGAGAAGCCATTCGAGTTGACTCTGAGCACAGACTCGCTGACCATACATCTGGAGGACACCACTACGGCGGGCTACACGGTGCAGCTGCTTCGCGAGCCGAAAGACGAAGACGTCACCGTGACCATCACAGGGCACGAAGGCTCCTCGGCGACCCTTGACTCGACGGAGTTGACTTTCACGGAGGACAACTGGGACACCCCGCAGACCGTGACGATCACCATCGCTACTGGTGCTGACGACGTTGTCGTAGCGCTGACCCATACGGCCAAGGGAGGTGGGTTCGAGGACGTGTCGCCGGTCCTGAATCTGACTGCGCGAAACTTTGGGATCCTTCTGGGATCCCTCACCACCAGCCCCCGGGACATCATCGGTTTCCAGCCGGACCAGAGAATTTACGCTGTGGGTTTGGACAGCGGCGTGGCACGCGCGACGATCCTCGCGGAACCCCTCCGGAGCGAGTCCACCGTGACGTTTGATGGGGTTGACGCCGACCTCATGGCGCCGGGTTACCAGGTGGACCTAGCCCCGGGCTTTGACACAATCATCATCACCGTCGCTGATGAGGCTGCGAACTACTCAAGGACCTACACCGTGACGTTGGGCAGGGGAACCACCGACACCTACGGGTGGAAGGCCGTGGACGACCTTGACGGCCTTAGGGCCGCGGCGAACACGAAACCGGCCGCAGTGTGGGGGAACGGCACAACGCTGTGGGTCAGCGACCGGGACCAGCCCCTGGTGTATGCCTACAACAGGGACGGAACCCGCGACACCTCCAAGGAGATCGCTCTCAGCGCCGCGAACGGCCACCCAACGGGCATCTGGTCCAACGGCGAGACGATGTGGGTGGCGGACAGGGCAGACAAGAGGCTCTACGCCTACCGGCTGTCTGACGGTATGCGCGTCATCTCCAGTGACATCTTCCTCGCTGCCGCGAACGGCAGCCCAACGGGCATCTGGTCCGACGCCGCGACGGTATGGGTCGGTGGCCTGAACGACACCCGGCTCTACGCCTATCGGCTCGTGGACGGAGCTCGGAGGAGCAACCGGGACTTCGATACGCAAAGAGCTCATCGTGGCTTCTGGTCTGATGGGGTCGACTGGTGGATCTCGGAGGCCGCGACTGGGGCGGTCCTTCCCCTAGACCGTGAAACCGGCGTCGCGAAGCCAATCCGACGTTTCCTCACGCCGGGCCGCGTAAACGGCAATCGCACCGTTGGAGGCCTCTGGTCCGACGGCGAGACGATGTGGGTCGCGGACGAGCCCGACCAAAAGGTCTACTCCTACAACATGCCATTGTCCGAAAACGCCGAACTCAGCACCCTGGCCGTGAACGGGACCGAGGTGAGCGGCTTCAACTCCAAGACCATCGGCTACGCCGTCGACATGGGCGAGGTCCAGCAAGTCACCGTCTCGGCGGCGACGCGACAAGCCAACGCGCGCATCACCAGCATCACCCCGGCGGACGCCGACCCGGACCAGGACGGCCACCAGGTGAGCCTCCACAGATTCGAGACTCGCGTCGTGGTCGTCGTCGTCGACCAGGCCGAACTGCAACTCAAGCGCTACACCCTCACGATACGGTCTCGCGCGCTCGTGCTGAGCGAGGAGTCGTTGACGCTGGCAGAGGGATCGACAGCTGCCGTGAGCTACACCGCCTGGCTCCCCGACCAGCCGGCAGGGACCGTCAGGGTCAGGATCACCGGGCACACGGACGCGGATCTGACACTCGACAACTACAGCCTGACCTTCACCACCGCGAACTGGAACGTCCCACAGACCGTCGAGGTGAGCGTCGGAGAGGACGAAGACTCGAGGGACGATGCCACAGCGCTGACGCACACGATGACCGGAGACGGCTACATTCCCACGCGTCTCCCGGTGCGGGTCGTAGACGACGATAGGAGCAGGGCTCTGGGCTCGCTGACTGTCAGGCCCCGGGACATCATCGGTTTCACGACGGACCGGACCGACTACGCCGTGGGGATGGCCAGCACGGTGACGGAGGCGACGATCTTCGCTCCTCCCCTCGTGGGCTCATCGACGGTGACGTTCAATACAGCCGACACCGACGAGATAACGAACGGCCACCAGGTGGACCTGGCCCCCGGCACCAACACCGTCACCATCACCGTCGCCGATGTGAATGCGCGCCACTCAAGGGTCTACACCGTGACGATCGGCAGGGGCGTCACCGACGCCTTCGGGTGGAAGGCCGTGGACGACCTTGACGGCCTCAGGGCCGAGGCGCTACTGAGCCCGACCGGAGTGTGGGGGAACGGCACAACGCTGTGGGTCACCGACATCGATGGGTCCCAGGTGTACGCCTACAACAGGGACGGAACCCGCGACACCTCCAAGGAGATCGCTCTCATTGCCGAGAACGACCACCCAACGGGCATCTGGTCCGACGGCGAGACGATGTGGGTTGCGGATGGCAGAGATGCCAAGCTCTACGCCTACCGGCTGTCTGACGGCATGCGCGTCGACTCCAGGGACATCAACGCCTCTGCCGGGAGGGGCGCCTTAAACAGCGTCTGGTCCGACGGCGAGACGGTATGGGTTGGCAGCGTGGTCGACTCCCACCTCTTCGCCTACCGGCTTGCGGACGGAGTTCGGGCAAGCTCCCGGGATCTCCTCCTAGGAACTTCCTCATTGGGCCATTGGTCTGACGGGGTGACCTGGTGGATTTCGGACGGCGTCAATCCCAGGGTCTTCGCGATAGACCGCGACAGCGGGAACGAGGACGCCGACAGAGGCTTCCCCACGCTGAGCGACGCAGGGAATGCAAGCCCCAATGGCATCTGGTCCGACGGCGTGACGGTGTGGGTCGTGGACGACGGCGACCAAAAGGTCTACTCCTACAACATGCCGGTCTCCAGCAACGCCGACCTCCGCACTCTGGCCGTGGACGGGACTGAGGTCAGCGGCTTCGACTTCGACACCACCAGCTACATCTTCGACGTGGTGGGCGTGGGCCGGCAAGTCACCATCTCGGCGGAGGCGCGCCAAGCTAAGGCGCGTATCACCAGCATCACCCCGGCGGACGCCGACGCGGGCCAGGATGGCCACCAGGTGAACCTCGACAGGGCCGAGAATCCTGTAGTGGTGACCGTCACCGCCCAGGACGGGGGAACCAAGAGCTACACGGTCACGGTGCGGACTCCGACGGTCCTGCTGAGCGAGGAGTCGCTGTCGGTGGCCGAGGCGGCGACGGAGCCAGTGAGCTACACCGTCCGGCTCGTGGCCAGGCCGACGGCGACCGTCACCGTCACCGTGTCCGGCCACACCGGGACGGACCTCACCCCGAACAAGACCACCTTGTCGTTCACCGCCGACAACTTCAACGTCCCACAGACGGTGACGTTGACAGCAGCCGAGGACGACGACGCGGCGGACGACACTGTGACGCTGAGGCACGTGGCCAGCGGCGGGGGCTACGACGGCGTGTCGGCTGACCTCGCTGTGACGATTGATGACCGCTTTGCGGTCGCGATCGGGTTGAGCGAGGAGTCGGTGACGGTGGTAGAGGGAGCAACGGACGATCTGATGTACACCGTTCAGCTCTTGAGCAGGCCGACCGCGTCCGTCACCGTCACCGTGAGCGGCCACACCGGGACGGACCTCACCCCGAACAGGACCACCTTGTCGTTCACCGCCGACGACTGGAACGTCCCACAGACGGTGACGTTGGCAGCAGCCCAGGACGAAGACGCGGCGGACGAGACTGTGACGCTGTCGCACATGGCCGGCGGCGGGAACTACGAGGGTGTGTCGGCTGACCTAGCGATCATGATCGACGACGATGAAACCGCAAGCCTCGTGTTGAGTGACTCGTCGTTGTCCGTGAGCGAGGGCGCCAGCCAAACAACCTACTCGGTTGGACTCTCCCACGTTCCCACGACCGCCGTTTCCGTCGCCGTGTCCGTGGAGGGAGGCGAGGGACTCTCGATACTCGGTAGCACAAACCTTGGATTCAACTCAGCCAACTGGAATGTTCCCAAGATTCTTGGCTTCGTCGCTGACCAGGATGACGACACGGCGAACGCGGTCCTAACACTGCGGCACACAGCCAGCGGAGGGGAGTATGACGGTTTGGTGGAGGACATCGTTGTGGCGATAGCGGACGACGATGACGTTGACGTGTTGCTGGCATCCCTCACCGTAGCCCCCAGGAACATCATCCATTTCGACCCGGGCCGCACTGAGTACGCGGTGGGGATGGCCAGCACGGTCACCCAGGCCACCATCGTCGCAACTCCCCGCCAGAGCGCGTCCACCGTGACGTTCACCGGCACCGACGCCGACGGCAATACGGCGGGTCATCAGGTGGACCTGACTCCCGGCGTCAACACCGTGACATTCACCGTCACCAGCGAGGACGCGAACTCCTCGAGAGACTACACCCTCACGATCGGCAGGGGAGTCACTGACGTCTTCAGGTGGAAGGCGGTGGATGATCTGGACAGCCTCTGGGCCTTTAGGAACGACAACCCGGTCGGAGTCTGGGGCAACAGTACGACCCTGTGGGTAAGCGACCTGCACGACCTCCGGTTGTACGCCTACAACAGGGACGGAACCCGTGATGCCTCCAGCGAGATCGCGATCCGTTTCGAGAACGATCGTCCGACTGGCCTCTGGTCCGACGGTCAGACGATGTGGGTTGCGGATGCCAGGGACCGCGAAGTCTACGCCTACCGGCTGTCCGACGGCGAGCGAGTCGGATCCCGGGACATCACCCTTGATTCCGACAACGAGGACCCGACTGCCATCTGGTCCGACGGCGAGACGATGTGGGTTGTGGACTCGGACGACGGCAAGGCCTATGCCTACCGGTTGTCGGACGGGACACGGAGTTCTCCCGAGGACCTTGACGTGGGCACCCCCACGAATGGCCTTTGGTCCGATGGTCTCACGTGGTGGGTTGCAGGCCCCGGCGGGGTGCTCGCGTGGGACCGTGCCACCAGCACGAGGGACAGCAGCAAGGACCTCGTCACGGTGGCCGCAGGCAATCTGGCCCCCCGAGGCGTCTGGTCGGACGGAGTGACCATGTGGGTCGTGGACGGGACCAACGACAAGGTCTACTCCTACAACCTGCCGGTCTCCGGCAACGCCGACCTCCGCACCCTGGCTGTGGACGGGACCGAGGTCAGCGGCTTCGGGGCCGACACCACCAGCTACCTCGTGGACGTCGGCGGCGTCGAGCGAGTCACGATCTCGGCGGCGGCGAGCCATCACAGGGCGCAGATCAGCATCGCCCCCACCGACGCCGACGATGTTGCACCAGGCCACCAGGTGGACATCGACGGCACCGAGACTCCTGCGGTTGTGACCGTCACAGCCCAGGACGGGACGATCAAGCGCTACGCCGTCACACTACGAGACCCATCGCCGCAACTGAGCGAGGACTCGCTCGACCTGTTGGAGGGTGACACGGTCGGGGCCAGCTACACGGTGCGGCTGCCATTCCAGCCGTCGTCATCGGTCACGGTCACGATCACGGGGCACGCGGGCACGGATCTGTCGCTCAACACGACGGACCTGACCTTCACCACCGCGAACTGGAACATCGCACAGACCGTGACGGTGACAGCTGCCGCGGACCCAGACGCGGCGGACGACGCCGTGACGCTGACGCACACCGCCAGCGGCGGGGGATACGAGAGCGCGACGGCGGTCCTGCCGGTGACGGTGCACGACACACAACTGCTGTTGCGTTCGCTTATCGTCAGTCCCAGAGACATCATCGGCTTCGTACCCCAGCGGCGCTTCCACGCGGTGGGGATGGCCAGCACCGTGACCCAGGCGACCATCACCGCCGCTCCCATGGTCGACACGTCCACCGTGACGTTCAACGGCACCGACGCCGATGACCAGACGGCCGGCCACCAGGTGGACCTAGCCCCCGGCCCCAACGTCGTCACCGTGACCGTCACCGCCCAGGATGGGACTTCCTCCAGCCCCTACTTCATCACGATCGGCAGAGGAGTCACCGACGCCTTCGGGTGGAACGCCGTGGGCGACCTGGACGGCCTCAACGCCGCGCTGAACGGTGCCCCGTTCGGCCTGTGGGGCAACGACACAACCCTGTGGGTGTCGGACACCGTGGAGGACCATGTCTACGCCTACGACAAGGACGGAAGCAGGGATGCCTCCAAAGAAATCCCTCTCCATGCCGACAACGACAACCCAGCCGGGATTTGGTCCGATAGCGAGACGATCTGGGTTGCGGACCGAAGCGACAACAGACTCTACGCCTACCGGCTGTCCGACGGCGAGCGAGTCGGATCCCGGGACATCACCCTCGATGCCGACAACGACAGACCATTCGGCATCTGGTCGGACGGCGAGACGATGTGGGTCGCTGACCTGACAGATGCCAAGCTCTATGGCTACCGGTTGTCGGACGGAATGCGGGACGCCTCCAAGGACTTCGACCCGCACGGCAACCCACTCGGACTCTGGTCGGACGGAGCCACATGGTGGGTTGTGGACGAGGGCACGGGCGATGTGATCGCCACGGATCACGACACTGGCGCAGAGGACTCCGACAAGCGTTTCACCACACTGAGGGAAGTCGGGAATAGCGGCCCCGGGGGCATCTGGTCCGACGGCGAGACCATGTGGGTCGTGGAATCGTTGACAAGCGCAAAAGTCTACTCCTACAACATGCCGCGCTCCAGCAACGCCGACCTCCGCACGCTGGCTGTGGACGGGACCGAGGTCAGCGGCTTCGCCTTCGACACCACCAGTTACACCGTGGACGTGGGGACCGCCCGGCAGGTCACGATCACGGCGGTGACGCGCCAACTGACGGCGACGATCACCAGCATGACTCCCGCCGACGCCGACGCCGACGCCGACGACCACCAGGTGGACGTCAACAAGGCCGAGACTTCCGTAGTGGTCACCGTCAGCGCCCAGGACGGGACAACCAAGAGCTACACCGTCACGTTGCGGGCTCCCGCGGTCGTGCTGAGCGAGGAGTCGCTGACGGTCACGGAGGGAGCGGCCGACGCAGTGAGCTACGGGGTGCGGCTGTCCCGCGCGCCGTCGTCGCCCGTCACGGTCACGATCGCCGGGCACGACGGCACGGACCTACGGCTGGATGAGACGACCCTGACCTTCACCATCGCGAATTGGAACATCCCCCAGGCCGTGAGGATGACAGCCGTCGACGACACGGACACAATGAACGATGTCGCAACGCTGACGCACACGGCCATCGGTGGGGGGTTCGACGGCCGTTCCACTGACCTCGCTGTACGGATTGAGGACGACGAGAGACTCAGGCTCAGCGCGCTGACCGTCAGCCCCAGGAACATCATCGGCTTCGCGCCGGACCGGAGAGACTACGCGGTGGGGGTGTCCAGCACGGTGGACCAGGCGACCATCGCCGCAACTCCCCGTGAGAGCACATCCACCGTGACGTTCGACAGTCCCGACGCCGACGACCAGGTCGACGGCCACCAAGTGAACCTAGTTCTCGGAATCAACACTGTCACCGTCACCGTCACCAACGACCAGGGAACGTCTTCCGCCGAATACACCGTGATGATCGGCAGGGGCGTCACCGACGCCTTCGCGTGGAAGGCCGCGGACGACATGGACGGCCTTCGGGCCGTGGGGAACGACAACCCGTTCGCAGTGTGGGGGAACGGCACAACCCTGTGGGTGTCGGATACAGGGGATGCCCGTATCTACGCCTACAACAGCGACGGAACCCGGGACGCCTCCAGGGAAATTGCTCTCGATGCCGACAACGGCGACTCAGCTGGGATTTGGTCCGATGGCGAGAGGATGTGGGTTGCGGACAACGCGGACGGCAAGCTCTATGCCTACTCGGTGTCTGACGGTCGGCGAGCCTCCTCCCGGGACATCACCCTTCGCACCCAGAACGACAATCCGACTGGGATTTGGTCCGACGGCGAGACGATGTGGGTTGCGGATGGCGAAGACGGCAAACTCTATGCCTACTTGCTGTCGGACGGGACACCGCATTCTCCCCGGGACTTTGGCGCGGGCATGGCCCCACAAGGCCATTGGTCCGATGGTCTCACGTGGTGGGTTGCAGGCCCCGGCGGGGTGCTCGCGTGGGACCGTGCCACCAGCACGAGGGACAGCAGCAAGGACCTCGCCACGGTGGCCGCAGGCAATCTGGCCCCCCGAGGCGTCTGGTCGGACGGAGTGACCATGTGGGTCGTGGACGGGACCAACCACAAGGTCTACTCCTACAACCTGCCGCTCTCCGGCAACGCCGACCTCAGCACCCTGGCTGTGGACGGGACCGAGGTCAGCGGCTTCGCCTTCGACACCACCAGCTACACCGCGGGCGTAGACGCAACGGTCCGGCAGGTCACAGTCTCGGCGAAGGCGCGCCAATCGCATGCGGCAGTCACCGGCGTCACCCCAGCGGACGCCGACCCGGTCATGGAAGGCCACCAGGTGGACATCAACCAGACCGAGACTCCCGTGACGGTGACCGTCACCGCCCAGGACGGGACGACCAAGAGCTACACCGTCACGGTGCGGCTCTTCGCGCTGGTGCTGAGCGGCACGTCGCTGATGGTGACAGAGGAAGTCACAGGCGGCGCGACCTACTGGGTGAGGCTGTCCCACCCGCCGTTGTCGTCGGTCTCAGTCATGATCAGCGGGCACGCGGGCACTGATCTGTCGCCGAACAAGACGCGCCTGACCTTCACCGCCGAGAATTGGAGCACTCCCCAGACCGTGACAGTGACTGCCGGCGAGGACGAAGACTCGGTGGACGACGCCGTGACGCTGACGCACACGTCCAGCGGGGGGAGCTATCTTCCCGCGGATCTCCAGGTGAGTGTGATCGACAACGACAGGCGGGTGGTGCTGCGATCACTGACCGTCAGCCCCCGGGACATCATCGGCTTCACGCCGGACCGGAGAGACTACGCGGTGGGTGTGGCCAGCACGGTCACCCAGGCGACCATCGTCGCACCTGCCCACAGCGACTTCTCCACGGTGACGTTCGATGGCGCCGACGGCGACGACTTGGTCGCCGGCCACCAGGTGGACCTGGTGGCCGGCGTCAACACCGTCACCATCACCGTCACCAGTCAGGACGGGAACTACTCCAGGGACTACACCCTGACCATCGGCAGGGGAGTAACGGACGCCTTCGGGTGGAAGGCCGTGGACGACCTGGACGGCCTCAAGGACGCTGGGCACCGCAACCCTTACGGGGTGTGGAGTGACGGCACAACGCTGTGGGTAGGCGACCTGCACGATTTCCTGATACGCGCCTACAACAAGGACGGAACCCGGGATACCTCCAAAGACATAGCGCTTCATTCCTCGAACGACGGCCCGACCGGCATGTGGTCCGACGGCGAGACAATGTGGGTTGCAGATCGACGCGACAACGCGATCTACGCCTACAGGCTGTCTGACGGTGAGCGAGTTGCCACCAGGGACATCTACGTTGCCGCCGGGATCCAAACTCCGAACGGCATCTGGTCCGACGGTGAGACAATGTGGGTTTCAAGCTTGACCGGTACCGCGCTCGCCGCCTACCGGTTGTCGAACGGAATGCAGACAAGTCTCCGGGATTTCGACCATACGGGATATTTTGTTAGCGACCACTGGTCTGACGGGGCCACCTGGTGGGTTTCGGATCTCCTCACTCGGAGGATCATCGCCATCGACCGCGACAGTGGCATGGCGGACATCGACAACAGCTTCGACACCTTCGGAGACGACACGACACCCTGGGGCTTCTGGTCCGACGGCGAGACTGTGTGGGTCGTGCACAGCGACGACGCCAAGGTCTACTCCTACAACATGCCGCGCTCCAGCAACGCCGACCTCCGCACGCTGGCTGTGGACGGGACCGAGGTCAGCGGCTTCGCCTTCGACACCACCAGTTACACCGTGGACGTAGACGCTACGGTCCGGCAAGTCACCGTCTCGGCCGAACCGCGCCAGCTGAAGGCAACGATAACCAGCATCACCCCAGCCGACGCCGACCCGGTCATGGAAGGCCACCAGGTGGACATCAACCAGGCCGAGACTCCCGTGACGGTGACCGTCACCGCCCAGGACGCGACGACCAAGAGCTACACCGTCACCGTACGAGGCCCCAGTCCAGTCCTAGGCGAGACCTCGTTGTCGGTGGACGAGGGCGACACCGCCGGCGGGTCCTACACGGTGGCGCTGGCCACGCAGCCCTCGGCGGAGGTGACCGTGACCGTGTCGGGCCACGCCGGCAGCGACGTGACCGTGGAGGGGTTGAGCGCGTCGGACACGCTGACGTTCACCACCGCCAACTGGGCCACCGCGCAGACCGTGACCGTCAAGGCCGCCGCCGACGACGACGGCGCCGACGACAGCGTGACACTGACCCACACCGCCGCCGGCGGCGACTACGACACCGTGACCGCGGACCTCGCGGTCACCGTCGTCGACGACGACCGGGGCCTGGTGTTCTCACCGGACCCGCTGTCAGTCGGCGAGGGCGACACCACCGGCGGGTCCTACACGGTGGCGCTGGCCACGCAACCCTCGGCGGAGGTGACCGTGACGGTGTCGGGCCACGCCGGCAGCGACGTGACCGTGGAGGGGTTGAGCGCGTCGGACACGCTGACGTTCACCACCGCCAACTGGGCCACCGCGCAGACCGTGACCGTCAAGGCCGCCGCCGACGACGACGGCGCCGACGACAGCGTGACACTGACCCACACCGCCGCCGGCGGCGACTACGACACCGTGACCGCGGACCTCGCGGTCACCGTCGTCGACGACGACCGGGGCCTGGTGTTCTCACCGGACCCGCTGTCAGTCGGCGAGGGCGACACCACCGGCGGGTCCTACACGGTGGCGCTGGCCACGCAACCCTCGGCGGAGGTGACCGTGACCGTGTCGGGCCACGCCGGCAGCGACGTGACCGTGGAGGGGTTGAGCGCGTCGGACACGCTGACGTTCACCACCGCCAACTGGGCCACCGCGCAGACCGTGACCGTCAAGGCCGCCGCCGACGACGACGGCGCCGACGACAGCGTGACACTGACCCACACCGCCGCCGGCGGCGACTACGACACCGTGACCGCGGACCTCGCGGTCACCGTCGTCGACGACGACCGGGGCCTGGTGTTCTCACCGGACCCGCTGTCAGTCGGCGAGGGCGACACCACCGGCGGGTCCTACACGGTGGCGCTGGCCACGCAACCCTCGGCGGAGGTGACCGTGACGGTGTCGGGCCACGCCGGCAGCGACGTGACCGTGGAGGGGTTGAGCGCGTCGGACACGCTGACGTTCACCACCGCCAACTGGGCCACCGCGCAGACCGTGACCGTCAAGGCCGCCGCCGACGACGACGGCGCCGACGACAGCGTGACACTGACCCACACCGCCGCCGGCGGCGACTACGACACCGTGACCGCGGACCTCGCGGTCACCGTCGTCGACGACGACCGGGGCCTGGTGTTCTCACCGGACCCGCTGTCAGTCGGCGAGGGCGACACCACCGGCGGGTCCTACACGGTGGCGCTGGCCACGCAACCCTCGGCGGAGGTGACCGTGACGGTGTCGGGCCACGCCGGCAGCGACGTGACCGTGGAGGGGTTGAGCGCGTCGGACACGCTGACGTTCACCACCGCCAACTGGGCCACCGCGCAGACCGTGACCGTCAAGGCCGCCGCCGACGACGACGGCGCCGACGACAGCGTGACACTGACCCACACCGCCGCCGGCGGCGACTACGACACCTTGACCGCGGACCTCGCGGTCACCGTCGTCGACGACGACCGGGGCCTGGTGTTCTCACCGGACCCGCTGTCAGTCGGCGAGGGCGACACCACCGGCGGGTCCTACACGGTGGCGCTGGCCACGCAACCCTCGGCGGAGGTGACCGTGACCGTGTCGGGCCACGCCGGCAGCGACGTGACCGTGGAGGGGTTGAGCGCGTCGGACACGCTGACGTTCACCACCGCCAACTGGGCCACCGCGCAGACCGTGACCGTCAAGGCCGCCGCCGACGACGACGGCGCCGACGACAGCGTGACACTGACCCACACCGCCGCCGGCGGCGACTACGACACCGTGACCGCGGACCTCGCGGTCACCGTCGTCGACGACGACCGGGGCCTGGTGTTCTCACCGGACCCGCTGTCAGTCGGCGAGGGCGACACCACCGGCGGGTCCTACACGGTGGCGCTGGCCACGCAACCCTCGGCGGAGGTGACCGTGACCGTGTCGGGCCACGCCGGCAGCGACGTGACCGTGGAGGGGTTGAGCGCGTCGGACACGCTGACGTTCACCACCGCCAACTGGGCCACCGCGCAGACCGTGACCGTCAAGGCCGCCGCCGACGACGACGGCGCCGACGACAGCGTGACACTGACCCACACCGCCGCCGGCGGCGACTACGACACCGTGACCGCGGACCTCGCGGTCACCGTCGTCGACGACGACCGGGGCCTGGTGTTCTCACCGGACCCGCTGTCAGTCGGCGAGGGCGACACCACCGGCGGGTCCTACACGGTGGCGCTGGCCACGCAACCCTCGGCGGAGGTGACCGTGACGGTGTCGGGCCACGCCGGCAGCGACGTGACCGTGGAGGGGTTGAGCGCGTCGGACACGCTGACGTTCACCACCGCCAACTGGGCCACCGCGCAGACCGTGACCGTCAAGGCCGCCGCCGACGACGACGGCGCCGACGACAGCGTGACACTGACCCACACCGCCGCCGGCGGCGACTACGACACCGTGACCGCGGACCTCGCGGTCACCGTCGTCGACGACGACCGGGGCCTGGTGTTCTCACCGGACCCGCTGTCAGTCGGCGAGGGCGACACCACCGGCGGGTCCTACACGGTGGCGCTGGCCACGCAACCCTCGGCGGAGGTGACCGTGACGGTGTCGGGCCACGCCGGCAGCGACGTGACCGTGGAGGGGTTGAGCGCGTCGGACACGCTGACGTTCACCACCGCCAACTGGGCCACCGCGCAGACCGTGACCGTCAAGGCCGCCGCCGACGACGACGGCGCCGACGACAGCGTGACACTGACCCACACCGCCGCCGGCGGCGACTACGACACCGTGACCGCGGACCTCGCGGTCACCGTCGTCGACGACGACCGGGGCCTGGTGTTCTCACCGGACCCGCTGTCAGTCGGCGAGGGCGACACCACCGGCGGGTCCTACACGGTGGCGCTGGCCACGCAACCCTCGGCGGAGGTGACCGTGACCGTGTCGGGCCACGCCGGCAGCGACGTGACCGTGGAGGGGTTGAGCGCGTCGGACACGCTGACGTTCACCACCGCCAACTGGGCCACCGCGCAGACCGTGACCGTCAAGGCCGCCGCCGACGACGACGGCGCCGACGACAGCGTGACACTGACCCACACCGCCGCCGGCGGCGACTACGACACCGTGACCGCGGACCTCGCGGTCACCGTCGTCGACGACGACCGGGGCCTGGTGTTCTCACCGGACCCGCTGTCAGTCGGCGAGGGCGACACCACCGGCGGGTCCTACACGGTGGCGCTGGCCACGCAACCCTCGGCGGAGGTGACCGTGACCGTGTCGGGCCACGCCGGCAGCGACGTGACCGTGGAGGGGTTGAGCGCGTCGGACACGCTGACGTTCACCACCGCCAACTGGGCCACCGCGCAGACCGTGACCGTCAAGGCCGCCGCCGACGACGACGGCGCCGACGACAGCGTGACACTGACCCACACCGCCGCCGGCGGCGACTACGACACCTTGACCGCGGACCTCGCGGTCACCGTCGTCGACGACGACCGGGGCCTGGTGTTCTCACCGGACCCGCTGTCAGTCGGCGAGGGCGACACCACCGGCGGGTCCTACACGGTGGCGCTGGCCACGCAACCCTCGGCGGAGGTGACCGTGACCGTGTCGGGCCACGCCGGCAGCGACGTGACCGTGGAGGGGTTGAGCGCGTCGGACACGCTGACGTTCACCACCGCCAACTGGGCCACCGCGCAGACCGTGACCGTCAAGGCCGCCGCCGACGACGACGGCGCCGACGACAGCGTGACACTGACCCACACCGCCGCCGGCGGCGACTACGACACCGTGACCGCGGACCTCGCGGTCACCGTCGTCGACGACGACCGGGGCCTGGTGTTCTCACCGGACCCGCTGTCAGTCGGCGAGGGCGACACCACCGGCGGGTCCTACACGGTGGCGCTGGCCACGCAACCCTCGGCGGAGGTGACCGTGACGGTGTCGGGCCACGCCGGCAGCGACGTGACCGTGGAGGGGTTGAGCGCGTCGGACACGCTGACGTTCACCACCGCCAACTGGGCCACCGCGCAGACCGTGACCGTCAAGGCCGCCGCCGACGACGACGGCGCCGACGACAGCGTGACACTGACCCACACCGCCGCCGGCGGCGACTACGACACCGTGACCGCGGACCTCGCGGTCACCGTCGTCGACGACGACCGGGGCCTGGTGTTCTCACCGGACCCGCTGTCAGTCGGCGAGGGCGACACCACCGGCGGGTCCTACACGGTGGCGCTGGCCACGCAACCCTCGGCGGAGGTGACCGTGACCGTGTCGGGCCACGCCGGCAGCGACGTGACCGTGGAGGGGTTGAGCGCGTCGGACACGCTGACGTTCACCACCGCCAACTGGGCCACCGCGCAGACCGTGACCGTCAAGGCCGCCGCCGACGACGACGGCGCCGACGACAGCGTGACACTGACCCACACCGCCGCCGGCGGCGACTACGACACCGTGACCGCGGACCTCGCGGTCACCGTCGTCGACGACGACCGGGGCCTGGTGTTCTCACCGGACCCGCTGTCAGTCGGCGAGGGCGACACCACCGGCGGGTCCTACACGGTGGCGCTGGCCACGCAACCCTCGGCGGAGGTGACCGTGACCGTGTCGGGCCACGCCGGCAGCGACGTGACCGTGGAGGGGTTGAGCGCGTCGGACACGCTGACGTTCACCACCGCCAACTGGGCCACCGCGCAGACCGTGACCGTCAAGGCCGCCGCCGACGACGACGGCGCCGACGACAGCGTGACACTGACCCACACCGCCGCCGGCGGCGACTACGACACCGTGACCGCGGACCTCGCGGTCACCGTCGTCGACGACCAGGAGATTGAGCGCCCCATCCACACATTTCAGTCCGACTGCGATGACAACTACGTCTGGTGTGCAACCATACGGCTTGCAGAGGACTCCACGGACGGCTTCGTGCACAGCACCTACTGGAACAGGGAGGTGGACGGATGGGATGAACTCGAAAAGGAGTTCACGTACGGCGGTATCACTTATGGGGTATCGATTGTGTTTTTCGTACCCGATATCCCACGATGGGCACACAACTCTTCGATGACGTTTGGCTTCCGTTCCCCCAACCCGCCGTCCGAAGACCACACCGCGCAGTGGAAGCTGCATGTGGGAGACGTCGAGTTGTCCTTTGAAGACGCCACGCGCCTTGGAGACAACGTCTACACCTGGCATGGAGCGGAGTTTCTGGCGTTCAACAGGAGAGGAATGGAGGTCGCCCTCGGGATCGAGGTGACAGCAGCCACCATCCATGAGTACACGCCCCCCATACGCAACACCCCGGCAATGGGCCCGCTTACCGTAAGCGGCGAGGTACACGTCGGCAGCGCCCTGACCGTGGATGTCTCGCACATCAGTGACGCGGACGGTATGGCCGATGCGGACCTCAGGTACTCTTGGTGGCACGAGACGCACTTCGGCTCTTCCGACTTTGCCGGAGCCGACGGCCCGACATTCACCGTGCCGAGGGCTGCCATATGGACGCGTATCAAGGCCAGCGTTTCCTTCACAGACGATGCAGGCAACCGCGAAGTCATCTACAGCGCGTGGACGGACAGGGTGCGGCGGGCTCCTCTTCCTCCTCTTCGTGGAGACTTTGATGAAGAGACCGTGCCGAATAGTCACAACGGCTCGGCCGCATTTTCATTCCAGGTCTATTTCACTGAGGAGCCTTCACTGAGCTACGTCAACGTGCGTGACCATGTCCTCACCGTCACCAACGGTACGGTCATCAGCGCCCGCCGCACCAAACCGGCAAGCGATACCCGCAACATACGCTGGACTATCACCGTGAGGCCCGACGGCAACGGCGACGTAACCGTCGTCTTGCCGCCCACCACCGACTGCGAGGACGATGGCGCCGTCTGCGCCGACGACATGATGCTGTCCAACACATCCAGCATCACAGTGCCCGGGCCGAACTAGCAGGGCGACTGACTACCCCGGAGTGGTTCTCAGAGGTCGTGGCCGCGATTAGCGCTCTAGGCGTGGTGGCATCAGCAGCCGGATAGTCACACAAGAAGGCCAAGAAGCGCCGCGAGCCCGTCAGGTTCACCGAGGAGCAAGGCTAACTCGCTTGCGATGGCCGGGCCGACGCTCGGGTCATGGCCGGTGTAGGGGCCCATCGCGTCGGGGCCCAACAGCACAGGCAAGAACTCATTGAAGGTGATGGCTTGGTTCTGCGCGCCGACGATCTTGCGGGCCAGTTGGTAGATCTCGTCGCCGCTCAAATCCGGGTCCTGGGCGGCGATTGAGCCTCACCGGGTCTCACGCGGGATTGTCGGACGCTCCCTTGCTGAACAGCGGCATTGCCTCGGTGGAGGGGCGGATTCAGTGTCCCGGGACAGTCGACTGGAGCCGGTTGGAGAGCTTCTTTCGGTCAGATGTGCAGATGTCTCCCCACACGGAGCAGTCAGCGGCGGCCGGCAGGACCACTGTCACATGGTCGGTGCCGCTCGGCAGGACTTGAATGTCTCACAAGTCGCCGCGTCGGTCCACCCGCGATGCGGACAGGACCATGCCTCCTGTCACTTCGAGGGCGCGGTCCCGAACCGAGATGTAGCCGTTGGCGATGGCTTCGCTGAACGCGATGCGCACAACGAAAGAGCCGCCTGCGTGGCTTGGGGGAACACCCTGGAATTCTGCCAGCAGGGGGGCAGGCCCGGAGGGGGCTGCGAGCGCCTCCCCGGATGCTTCTCCTGCGCCCGTTTGGTTCAGGGCCCGCACCCGAACGGCGAATTGGGACCCGTGCACCAGTCCGGTGATCGTGTGAGAAGTCTCAGCGGTCTGAGCCTGTGTCACGCCGGGGTCGCCCCAGTAGCCCGCGGACAGTCTCCATTCCACCGTGTATCCGGTCACCTCCGACCCGTTGTCGTTGCCCGGCGGGTCCCACGACACCACGAGTTGTCCTTCGGTGTCCGTTGCCGCGACCGTCAAGTTCCGCGGCGAGTCCGGGGAGCCCGAGACCGGTTCGGCCTCTGCAGCTGGGGCTGTCGGCACACTCGTCAGCGATTCTTGGCTTCCCGCGTTGTCGGTGAAGCTCACCCGCACCGTGATCGACTTGCCCTCGTGCTCGGCCGTGACCCGGTACGTCGAGTCCGCCGCACCGGCGATCTCTGCGTTGTCCGCCAGCCACCGATAGGAGAGATGGACGCGGTCGATGCCGTCTCCGTCTGTGATGGGCGATACATCCGAAGTCAGCGTCTCGCCGACCCGGGCCGGTCCGCTGATGGTCGGTGATCCGGTTGCGGGCGCGTTGGGGGTCTTGGCCGATGCTGTCGACGGTTCGCAGACCGGCTTGAACTCATAGCCCTGTCCAGCCCAGCGCGCAAGCAGTGTCTCGAGGGCTTCCACTGTCTGCTCTCCAGTATCGTGCATCAGCACAACTGAGAAATATGTGACCGCTGAGGACAGGCGTGAGACGAGCTTGTCAGCGGTTGAGCCCGTCCAGTCCCTGGAGTCGACGGTCCACTTCACGACCCTCAGTCCCAGCGACGAGGCCCACGAATCTGTGTCCAAGTCCGTCTCGCCGTAGGGAGGCCGCAGACACGCGACGGCACGTGCTCCGATCTGGTCTTGGGTGCGGGTCACCGTGCTGTCGAACTGCTGCCGACTGAGAAGGGTGAGCCTCTCGTGCTGCCAGGCGTGATTTCCCACAGGGTGTCCTTCCGCGGTCATCCTCGCGGTCAGTTCTGGATGGAGTGCAGCGTTGAGGCCGGTAACGAAGAACGTCGCGCGGGCACCGTGCTTCTCAAGCACGTCCAGGACTTGAGCGGTATGGGGCGGCTTCGGCCCGTCGTCGAACGTGAGATGGACGACGGGCAGATGGAATCCGAATTCCCATTCTTCGCCTTCGAAGGGCGTCGCGTTGTCGTATTTGGACCGCTCGCTCGCACCGGCGGCGTTGACCGCCTTCACGTAGTAGGCGTGCAGCACGTCCGGCACCAGGTCGCTGTCGGTGTAGGTGGTCTCTGTGCTGCCTGTGTCCAGCAGGGTCTCCACCGTCGTGCCCTTGCTGTCGCCTGGATGGCGCCGCATGATCTGATAGCCGGTGATGCTGTCGTCGTCGGGTGCGTCCCAGCTCAGAATCACCGAGCCGTCGGTGTATGCCGTGGCCCTCAGGTTGGCCGGCGCCGGAGGCGGCTCCGTGGGAGGCGGACCGGCCACGACGACATGCGGCCGGTTGTGCAGCCGCCTTGCGTCGGACGCGCAGACTGCGCCAACGGAGTCGCAGGCCCGGCCGGCAATCAGCGCGATGGACACCGCGTCTTCGTCGCCCGGCACGACGGTAATGGACCAGATGCGGTTGGACCCGCGGATGACCCGCCTAGCAGCCCGCACCGTGCCGCCGCCGACATCGAAGGCGTGATCCCTCATCGTCTTGTAACTGACCGTCGGAGCTCCGTTGGTGAAGTGGACGCGAAACGTGAACGCATCGACGCCGTTGTGGTACTCGGGAACCAAACGGAAGTAGGCGCCCAACGGCGCCATCGGCCGCTCCGCGCTGCCGGCTCTGGGGCCTCGAGTCGGCGTGAGGGACACCTCCACGGTCTCGCCACCGCTCCATCCCAGATCGCTGTCCCCCCACCAATAGGAATCAGCCGCTAGCGGTAGTGTCACCGCAGAACTCGCCGCCGACTCGAACAGCCGGTCTCCGACTCTCAACGCGAAGTCGGTCTGCAACGCCTCGGACACACCGAAATAGAAGCCACCCGCGGCCGCAACCAACAGGACGACCCGGTGCTCGGAGCCATCCAGCGTGAACGTGTCCACCGACAGCGCGCCGTCCAACGCCAGCGAGTAGCCCGCCTCCGGTGGGACCGTGGACTCATTCACCCCCACGGTCAGGGCGGACGACCACACGGCGCTCGACGCTGAAGCGTCGGCCACTTCCGGCACGCTCGATTCAGGGACCGGCCTGTATCCCGCAGCCGGCCCGGACACGAAGATCGTTGACGTCAGCGCGAAGAGCGCCGCCAAGGCAATCACTGCCGCAACCCCCGGATTGATGTCGGTCAGTCGGTCACAGCGACACTAATCGTTATAGACTCGTTATAGACACTGGGTGTTGGCGACCCTAATCGTTACAGACACTGGGTGTTGGCGACACCAATCGCACAACTCTGCTTAACAAGTGATTTAGAATCGCACGATGTATTCTAACTGGTTGTTACGCATAGCGGATGGGTCGTGAGGGTAGACGCGGACCCTCGCCCGGGAGCCAAATGATCCGGTGGATTCCTGCATTGGAGGTCGGAGGTTGAGGCGGGCCGCGGCGATTGCGGCCTTGGCGGCGCTGGTGCTGGCGGTTTCAAGCGAGGTGCTGGGACCTGCCGCGGTCTTGGCGGCGGTCGATGACGGCGAGCGCGGTGTTCGCTCCGCTTGGATCGACGGTGACGTACCAGGGGTGTTCGAGGACAACGGATCGGGTGTTCACCGGGCTTCGATCGACGGGCTGGCCCAACTGGGAACATTCGAGGGCACCGGGTGCGGCGACGGCCTGTTCTGTCCGGGCGAGCCGGTGTTGCGCTGGGAGATGGCGGTGTGGCTGGCCCGGATCCTGGTGCAGTTGGAGGCCGCGGAAGAGCCGCCGGAGCCTTCGGAGCCGCGTTTCGAAGATGTAGGGGTCGATGAGTGGTGGGCCCCGCATGTGGAATTGCTTGCAGGTCTGGAGGTGACCATCGGCTGCGCGACGGAACCGGCACTGTTCTGCCCGGACGACGCGGTTTCTCGTGCTCAGATGGCGTTATTCCTGGCTCGCGCCTTCGAGTTGGCGCCGCCCACCGACGGCGGGTCGCAGTTTGCGGACATCGACGGAAACGTCCACGCCGACGACATCGTGGCTCTGGCTGCTTCGGGCATCACGAAGGGATGTGCGGTCGATCCTGCGCGGTTCTGCCCGGATCAACTCACCACGCGGGCCGAGATGGCGAGTTTTCTCTTTCGCGCCTACACCCGAGCTGGCGGTCCGTGCCCCTCAGAGGACACAGAGGACACAGCCGACACAGCCGACACAGCCGGCGGTGGTGGCGGTGGCGGTTCTCCCGGACCCTCCCGGCCGCGACAGGAGGCTCAGACTCCGCCTTTGGGAGAGCCGCAGTCGGTGAGCGTCCACCCTGGTGATGAGACACTGACGGTCACCTGGGGTCCGCCGGCCGAGGTCGGTGCGGAGGTCCTCATCTACCGGGTGCAGTGGAAGGGCCCCGGTCAGGATTACAGCGACACCGAGCGATGGGACCTCGTCGACGATGTCAGATACGAGATCGTGGGGTTGACCAACGGCGACCCGTATTCGGTGCGGGTCGCCGCGGGCTTCCCCGGCTACGGCTTCGCGGACTGGGCTGCAACGATCGGCGTGCCGAGCCGGGTTCCCGCCGCGCCGCGGTCTGTTGATGTGGTGCCGAGTGACGAGAAGCTGACGGTGAGGTGGCAGGAGCCGGCCGATGACGGCGGGTCTCCGGTGACGGAGTACAGGGTGGAGCGCCGCGCCGACGACTCGCCGGTCGTTGAGGACATCGTGACCGGCTCGAGCCACGAAGTCGACGGCTTGAGAAACGGCGTCGAGTACCGAGTGCGAGTGGCGGCGGTGAACCCCGCCGGGACGGGCGCCTGGTCCGAGACCATCGAAGCGGCGCCGGTGGGACCCCCGGGCGCGCCCCGTGGCCTCGCCGTCGAGCGGGGTGACCGGTCGGTCGACGTCGAATGGCGTGCCCCGGCCGATGACGGCGGCTCGGACGTGACCGCCTACAAGGTGCAGTGGCGCACCGGTCGCCAGACGTTCGGCCCGTCGAGCCGCCAAGTGCAGGTGGGCGCCGACCACTTGAGCCACACGCTCACGGGCCTGGCCAACGGCAAGGAGCACTTCGTGCGGGTGCTGGCGGTGAACGCGGCCGGCGACGGCGACGGTTCGGGTGAGGTGTCGGTCACCCCGGCGACGGTGGCGGGCCCGCCGCGGGGTGTGGTTGGCGTGCGGGGTGACCGGTCGGTCGCTGTCGAATGGCGTGCCCCGGCCGATGACGGCGGCTCTGACGTGACCGGATACAGGGTGCAGTGGCGCACTGAGGACCAGCAGCACGACTCGAGCCGCCAGGCTGCAGTGACCGATCTCGCCGACCTGAGCCATCGGGTCACGGGTCTGGACAACGGCACGGAGCATTTCGTGCGGGTGGTCGCGGCCAACGGTGTGGGCGACGGCGAGCCGTCGGCTGAGGTGTCGTTCACTCCGGCGACGGCACCGGGCGCGCCCGGCAGTGTGTCCGCGGAGCGGGGCGACCGTTCGATCACGGTGACCTGGACCGCGGCCGACGACGGCGGCTCTGATGTCACTGAGCACACGGTGCAGTGGCGGGTCGGCGACGCCGACTTCGAGGACACCGATCCCCGGGCGGCGATCAGGGGCGACGACTTGAGCCATCGGATCGCGGGTCTCTCCAGCGGCATGGAGTACTTCGTGCGGGTGAAGGCTGCCAACGGTGTCGACGACGGGCCGTGGTCGTCGTCGGCGTCGGCCACCCCGGCGAGGGTGGCGGGCCCGCCGCGGGGGGTGGTTGCTGTGCGGGGCGATCGTTCGGTGTCGGTCAGTTGGCTGGAGCCGGCCGACGACGGCGGCTCTGAGCTTCTGGATCGGAAGCCTCGGCAACGGCATGGAGTACTTCGTGCGGGTGATGGCCACCAACGGTGTCGACGACGGGCCGTGGTCGTCGCCGGCGTCGGCCACCCCGGCGAAGGTGGCCGGTCCGCCCCGCAGCGTGGAGGTAACCCGCGGCGACCGGTCGCTGGAGGTGACCTGGCAGCGGGAGGCCGACGACGGCGGCTCTGACGTGACCGGATACAAGGTGCAGTGGGGGACCGACATCCAGCAGCACGACCCGAGCCGCCAGGCCACAGTGACCGACTTCGCTGACCTGCGCTACCAGATCACGGGCCTGGCCAACGGCACGGAGTACCTCGTCGGGGTGCTCGCGGTCAACGACGTCGGCGACAGCCCAGCGGCGCTGCAGTCGGCCACTCCCGCGACCGTTCCTGGCGCACCGGGGAACGTGACGCTCGAGACTCGGAACAGAGGTCTCGGCTTGTCCTGGACGAAACCCGACGACGGCGGCTCGCCCATCCGTCGTTACAGGTTCCAGTGGCGGGCCGGCGACAGCAATTTCGCGGTCTCGGATCCTAGCGTCCTCGCCTCCCGCCCACCCGTCGGCACCTACACGATCACGGGCCTCGACAACGGTACGGAGTACTTCGTGCGGGTGATGGCCATCAACGGCGTCGATGACGGGCCGTGGTCACCGGCGGTGTCGGCCCTCGCCGCGACCGTTCCGAGCGTGCCCCGAGACATCGCGGCCCAGCCAGCCGACGGATCGCTGGCGGTCAGCTGGCGGGCGCCGGCCGACAACGGTGGCGCGGCGGTCACCGAGTACCTTGTGCGGTGGCGTTCCGACCGTGAGCAGTTCCACGAGACGGAGCGCCAGACGATCGTCAGCGGCACCACCCACCAGATCACGGACCTGGCCAACGGCACGAGGCACTGGGTGCAGGTGCGGGCGGTGAACGTCGTCGGCGCGGGGCCGGCGGCATCGGTGTCGGATGTGCCCCACACCGTGCCGGGTCCGCCGGGCACCCCGGTCATCGATTCCTCCCCCGGCACCCTGACTGTCTCCTGGGATCCGCCCGAGAACAATGGCGGCTTGGCGATCACCGGCTAAATCGTGCAGTGGAAGGGTCCCGGCCAGCAGTACAGCACTACGGAACGCCAGGTGCTCGTCACGAGTCCACGCCACCAGATCACGGGCCTCGACGAGGGTGTCGAGTACACGGTGAGGATCGTCGCGGTCAGCGACGCCGGGTCTGGGCCGGAGGTTGAGGCGTCGAAGACGGTGTTCCACCCGCCGGAGGGGCCGCGCTCGCCCAGCGTGATCGTGCGCAACCGCAGCCTGCAGGTGTTGTGGACGCCGCCCGAAGAGGCCGGCGGCTCACCGATAACCGGGTACCGCGTGCGATGGAAGGGCCCCGACGAGGCCTTCAACGAATCGAGGTGCTCGTTCCGTCAAGTCTTCGTCACCAGCGACGGCGACCTGCTCGCGGTGGTCGGCCCGCTCGCCAACGGGACGACGTACGACATCCAGATCGCCGCCGTCAACGACGACGGCTCCGGGCCGGCAGTGGACATCTCGGGAACGCCCGCCGCGATTCCGGGCCCGCCCCGGGCCGTCGGCGCCTTCTCCATCGACAACGGCCTGCTGGTGGACTGGGACGCCCCCTGGGACGGCGGCTCGCCGATCACCGGTTACACCGTGCAGTGGAAGGGGTCCGGCGAGGACTACAACGACTCGGACCGCCAGGCCGCGGCCGGCGCCTCGAGTCTGAGCTACGGGATCACCGGTCTGGCCAACGGCGCCGAGTACACGGTGCGGGTGCTGGCGATCAACAGCAACGGCACCAGCCGGGTCTCCCAGACCGCGCCGTGCCCACCGGCCGCGGAGCCTGGAAGATGCGACGGCTACGTCGCGGAGGCCACCGGCACTCCGGGCGACGCACCGGGCCCGCCGACAGCGGCCGTCGCCCGCACTGACCAGTACGCCTTCTCGGACAGGAGGTGCGGCGCCACCGTCACCTGGGAGGCTCCGGCCGACACAGGCGGGTCGGACATCACCGGCTACCGGGTGCAGTGGAAGCTGCAGTGGGACAACGACTACTCCGTGCCCGCAGAGATCACCGACCTCACCGAGTTGAGCTACACGCTGGTCCACGAGTTCTGGCAATGCAGGGGAGACGGCTATCTGTTCCGGATCACAGCCGTCAACTCCGGCGGCGTCGGCCCGCCCGCGGAGGTTACCAATGGGAGCTAGAGCCGGTTCAGGGCGGAGCGCGACATCGAGCTCGCCTGCACCTGCGGGAGCGCCCCGGTCCTGTTTGACCCGCGCCACATCCGTCGGACACAGGAGATGAGATGAACAACAAGAATCGAGACGCCGCGGGCCATGGGCTCCCCGGCCGTTCGGAATCGCCCGCGCCCAATCTGGAATCGGGCACCTACGAGTCCGATGCCGGCTCCGAGCATGTGTGGGTGCGCCGCGTCAGCACCGGCGGGACCGTGCGAGCGAGAGTCGAGGGCTATCCCCCGGACTTCGCGTTCGAGCCCGGTGACGAGACCGGGATAGAGCTGGTGGATGGGGTGTGGCACACGCTTCCCTCCATTGTGCGCACGGTGAGGCTGCGCACCCGCATCGAGTGGTGGACCAGGAACCACCGCACGGGGCAGCTCCGATTCCTCACGGAGCGAAACCTCAACACGGACCCGGCGGACACCGGCAATCGAGCCCCGCGACAGGAGGAACCGTAGATGGCAGCGGCACGACACACGGGAGGCAGGCGATGGTTCCTGAGGTCGGCGTCGGGGGCCGCGACCGCCGTGCTGGCGATGGGGGCGCAGGCTCTGTTCGGCCCTTCGACCGCTTCGGCCGACAGTCGAATTGTGACGGAGGTAGGCTGCTGCCAGCTGTTCGGGCACGTGACCGCTTGGTGCCCGATGCTCTGCACGGAACTGGGCCACACAATCCGGTGCTGGTCGTGCAACCAGAACCAGTGCAGGTGCTGCGAGTGCAGCACCGAAGACACCTGCTGGAGCGGCTTGACGGCCTGCTCCTACAACGTCGGCTGCTGCGAGGAATGACCGTTGCGCAACGGCAAGCAGCCGACGGCACGGGGCCACGCCGGCCGCGACGGAGTCGAATAGTGCCCCTCGCTGCTGCCGCGACGGAGTCGAATAGTGCCCCTCGCTGCTGCCGCGACGGAGTCGAATAGTGCCCCTCGCTGCTGCCGCGACGGAGTCGAATAGTGCCCCTCGCTGCTGATCTGGCCGTGATGGCGGGCGCGTCGGTCCTGCTGATCGGTGGATCCGCCAAGGTCGTGCAGCCCGGCCCCATCGCGTCCACTCTGGCCAACTCGGGGTGAGTGTCCGTACTCGAATGACGGCGCCTCGGTCCACACGAGCCCGTCCGGCGATGTGAGGATCGTCTCGTTGGAGCCGTCTAGGAGCGTCAGAGCGAATCCGTCGAGGGTGGCGGCGCCCATCAGGACGTCGCCGGTGTGGCGGCCCACGAACTCCACGGCGGAGCCGTCGCTGTAGAGGATCCGCACGACGTCGTCCAGGGGGCCGTTCAACTTGGCCCACTCATACTCGGTCAGGCCCAATTGCTCGAACGCCACCTCTAGGTGCTGGGTGGCGAAGTCGGGGCTGTCCGGGTCGGTCTCGAAGGGGTCGTGCAGGTCGAACACCACCGTGCCCGGCCCGCCGTCCTCCCACCGCAGAACCTCCTTGCCCTCCGTCAACAGTCCCCGGTCAGCGAGCAGCGACTGGGCGTCGACCGACGTGTAGCCCTGGAGCACCAGCACCATCCGCTCGCCCGACACCAACGCGCGGCTAACCCAAAGGTGCTCTCGCAGGTACGGCGACGCCAGCGCCGGGTCGGCGGGAATCTCGAATTCCAGTTCAGTCCACGTAGACCCTCGGTTGTCGGAGAAGAATACGCGGTTGAGCCTGCCCTCGGGCGCGTCGAAGTCCCGGTAACGGCCAACGACGAGCCACCGGTCACCGGTGACGTCGATCTGCTTCGGAATCAGCCCGGCGGGCAGAGGCAGTTCTTCCCAGTCCGTGCCGTTGTCGGTCACAACCATCCATTCGCTATGGAGGACCTGCTCTTCCCCCTTGGGCCAGACCAATGCAATGACGTGACCGTCACCAGTGGACTGGAACGGGATGAGGTCCACGAAGCCGGGGTCAACCTCGGCCCATTCGAGCACCGGACCCGTCGACAGATCCCCAGGAGTCGGAATCCCAGACTCTTGCGAGTCGTCAGCAAGGCTGCTATCGGGCTCGGGTTCGCCCGTGACGGGCACAGTCCCGGTACTCGGCCCAAGAACCTGTTCCGAAGTGACGAACACGGTCGTTGTGTCCTGGCGGTTCAGGGCGTTCCAGCTGACCACACCCCCGACCATCACCATCACCGAGGCGGCCACGGCCACCACCGTGCGCTGGGCCGCTCGCACCCTGGCCCGGGTCGCGGCTCGGTCGGCTATCGCCGCCAGCGGAGGCGGCGCCGGTGGCGCAGTGGCGTCGACTCGTGCACCGATGGCCCGCCCCAGAGCGGTGCCCAGCGGCTGCTGGTCGTCGGGGGCCAAGGGCTCGGCATGCCGCTCGTGCGTGTTCCCGGTCATCGCTGGATCACCCTCCGAAGGTCGGCCAGACCCCTCGACACCAGGCTCTTCACCGTGCCGGGGCGCACGTCCATGGCCTCCGCGATCTCCCGCTCAGACATCTGCGCGTAGAAGCGCAGCACCAGCGCCGTCCTGCGTTTGGGTGCGAGCTTGTCGAGAGCGTCGATGAGATAGTCCCCCTCGGTCGCGGCGCGGGCCAACGGCTGTTGGCGCCCGAACCTCCGGCGCACCTCGCGTTTGCGCAGCTCGCTCCGGGCTCCGTTGATGACGGCCGTACGCACGTAGGCCAGCGGCTCGTCCACGTGATCCCAGCGCTCGAACGCTCTCACGAAGGCGTCCTGCACTATCTCCTCCGCGCACTCCGAAGTGTCGACGAGTCCTCGAGCCAGCCTGATCATGGGTGTGAACTGCACTCCGTAGAAGTCGTAGAAGCCTGCCGGGGTCGCGACCCTCGGCTGCACCTTGGTTGGGTGCCGGAAGGTCATGGACGCGTCGGGGAGCACCATCGGTAAGGACGCACGACCCCGCCGGTCGGTTCCGAAGTTCTCTATGTCGTGTCCATTGCCGGATCTCTCTGAGACTGTCGATGCCGCAGGACGAGGCGGTGCGCATCGCCAACGACTCGACCTACGGCCTGGCCTCCGCGAGTGTGACGATCGGATAGCTGCCCAAGCCGACCATGGTGGCCTTGCCGCCGATCTACAGGCGTTGGCTCCAGGTCTTGGACGGCTGGCCGTTGCGGGTGGCTCGCACCAGCAGGCTGAGCCCGTATCCGCCTCTTCCGTCTCCGTACCTTCCGGGCTTGTTGACGTTGCACACGAAGGCGGCGGCGAGCGTCCTGGGACGGTCCACCAGTATCCTCTCCGCTATTACTTCTTGGGTGGCAATGGGTGGTACAAGCCGGTACACGGCGGTACAAATTTCCGGCTCGTGGGCGGCCGAATCCACACTTTGACCTGCAAGTTTTGGATCACAATGGCACACAGTGGCGCATGACAGCACAAGGGGTCACCAATACCCGTACGGGGTACCAAGCCAGGCCAACACAACCTCTGAACTCATCAGCTGTCTTTCACTGAGCTTTGTGGTATTTCTTGGATGCCGGCTCGCAAGTTGCTGCCTTGCAGATGGAGCGTGCCGGTCCCGCCCTCGTGGCCGACGAGCTTACGAATGTGCGACCGTTGGCGCTGCGCACTAGAATAGGAAATAGTTCAGCAGTAATTCATACGGAGAAGTTATGCGAATTTCTGAGAGAGGCCAGCTCACGATTCCCAAGGGATTGCGGGAGCGATTCGGTCTGAACCACAACGTTGAAGTGGAACTCACTCCCACCGAGGGAGGGCTCCTCATTCACAAGCGGACGTCTGCGCAGCATCCCGTCGAGAGGGTGTATGCCATCCTCGACAGCAGCGACAGAGTCGACGACTACATCGAGGAGATCCGAGGACGGTGATCACGGCTGTCGACACCAATGTCCTGCTCGACATCCTCCACGGCCACGAACCGCACGGCCCCGAATCACGTGAACGCCTGAAGGCGGCTTACGACGCCGGTGCCGTGGTGGTCTGCGACATCGTGTACGCCGAGCTCCTGCCGGCGTTCGACGACCGATCCCTCCTAGACGACACGCTGCGGCAGATCAACGCGTCACTGTCGCCGATCACCACCGACATTGCCTACGAGGCGGGGCTGCGCTGGCAGCGGTACCGCGCCGCGGGCGGAACGCGTGAACGGATCATCACCGACTTCCTGATCGGTGCCCATGCACTCAACACGGCGGACGCCTTCCTCACCCGCGACCGCGGCTTCTACGCCAGTTACTTCCCCGAACTCGCCGCAGCTTGACCGCTGACGTAGAGTCCCGCTCGCGAACGGCGCGCCCGTGCAACTTTCCTTGGTTCAAGAAGCGGCGCGGCTCATCTGGCCCGCGGGCGGACCTCCTCGACCTCGAACCAAAGCTGGTCAGGTGATGTGCTGGCCGGCGGTCACCTGGATCTCTTGACCGGTGATGTTGCGTGACCGGGGCGAAGCCAGGAACAGCACGGCCTGCGCGATGTCGTCAGGGTCCACATGGCGGCGCAGAGCGGCTTGACGGGCGAATCGGTCGCTCACTTCTTGGGGGGTCCGGTTCTGGGCGTCTGCCATACGCTCGAACATGGCGCTGAGCGGCTCGCCGGTGGTCAGACCGGGAGTCACGATGTTGACACGCACGCCAGCCGGTCCGACTTCTTTGGCCATGGTCTTGGACATCGACTCCATAGCGCCTTTGGTCGACGTGTAGCGCGAGAGGTCTTCCATCAACGTGGTTGCACTCTGCGCGGAGATGTTGACGATCGATCCACCACCGGTCGAAGACATATGAGCCGCGGCGCTGCGGCAGATCTCCATGGTGCCGATGACGTTGATCTGCACAGCCCGCAGGTAGTCGTCCCAGTCGAGATCGGCGACAGAAACGCTGCCGCCCCCATAGGTGGCGACGTTGACGACCACGTCAATCCTGCCGAACTCGCTGACTGTGGCTTCGACCGCTGTACGGCACTGAGCGGGATCGGCGATGTCGGTGACAACCGCCAGCGTTCGTCGACCGGTCGCCACGGCGACCTCAGAGGCGAGTCTTTCGAGCGGTTCCTCACGTCGAGCGGCGAGGGCCACGTCAGCACCCTCGGTTGCCAGCGCCAAAGCGCAACTACGGCCGATTCCCTGCCCGGCTCCGACGATCAGCGCCGCCGCATTCTGTAGTGTCAACTCGGCCATGATGGCAGCTTCACCAGTCGAGTCCCGTTTGGTGCATACTCCAAGATTCGGCGATCAACCCGGCGACGATCCGATAATGGGCGAGCCAGGTGATCTTCACCTTGCTGCCGACAGCCACGTTCACGCCTTCAAGGATGAGGCGCGCGAAGACGTAGTCGTTGACCGAAGCGATATAGGCGACATGGAGTCTGGTCGGGCGGATCGTCTTGACCGAGGAACTGACATGGCGAGCGTAGCGCTGCGGCGTTGTGCGCTCGGTTCCGTCACGGGTGTGGCGGACAAAGGGATCAGCCAAGACCTCCCCGAGTCGATCCAGGGATTGGTCGAGCCAGATGTGGTTCCACAAGGTCTCGATCAACATTTCATTTTCGCGGCTCATTGGTCCTCCAGTCCGAGCGTAGAACAATCACAGCGAAGGGGGTTCGGTAGGGGTGATCCGCCTTTTCCAGAGCATGCCGACGCCCATCGAGATGAGCACCAGCACACCCATGAGCGACATGATCGGGCGGATGCCGTAGATGTCGGCCAGCTTGCCGAACGGTAGCGAGGCGAGCCCGAACCCGGTGAAACTCAACATGATCAGGCTCTGGACCCGTCCGTGGTACTCGACATCGGCGATGGTCAGCGCCAGAGAATTGTTGAGCGCCTGAAACGCCGCGGAACCCCCACCGACGAGCACCATCACAACCACCGCAAGCCAGTACTGCGGGACCACTGCAAAGGCGATAAGTGAGACGCCGAAGACGATGGCTGCTTGGATCTGCAGCGACGGAAGCCGCGATTGCTTGGCGCTGGCCAACGCGACGCTGGCGATCACCGCGCCGACAGCTCCTGACGTGGTGAGTAGGCCGAGCGCCCAGGCGTCGAGTTCGTAGATGTCCTCCACCAGCCCGGGCAGGAAGGTGATGTGAGGGAAGCCGAACATCACGATCAGCAACGAGACGACCAACAGCCGCGCCAACTCCCGATGTTGGCGGACATACTCGAATCCGTCGATGAGGTCGTCGAACGCTGAAAGGCGGGATCTGTACCTGGGCGCACCGGCGGGGAGCTTCACGGTGGCGACGACCGACAAGGCTGAGAGCGTGGCACCCACGTAGTAGACGCCCCCGACCCCGATCACCGCGATGCCTATCAATATGCCGCCGACCGCGGGCCCCAGGACCCGGGTCATCTGAACACTGGCGTTGCTCAACAGGATGGCGTTGGTGAGCGAGTCGCGTTCGACGAGGTCAGCGGTCATCGCCAGCCGCGATGGCCCCAGCAACGACATTCCCAGGCCTTGGACTCCACCTGCGACGACGAGCATCCAGTATTGGATGACTCCCGTCGAGATGGCGACCGCGATCCCGAACGCCGCGGCGGTCATCGTTGACTGGGCGAACATCAAGATGGAGCGTTTGCCTATTCGGTCGGCGAGCACACCCCCCGCCGGGATCGCCACCAAGCTGGTGACCCCGAAGGCGAAAACCACCCCGCCCAGCGCGGTGTTGCTTCCGGTCAGGTCATAGGCCAGCCAACCCCGTGCGATCTGCTGGGTCTGGGAGGCGAGGAAGATGAACATCCCACCCCACCACAACAACCGGTATTCGGGAATCTGCAGCGATGCGAACCGTGCTGTCTTGGTTTCCGGTTCAACAGGTGGTGGTGGCGGCGGTGGTATCTCGAAACGTGTTTTGTTAGCGTCTTCGTCGCCCGTGCCGAAGTCAGACATCGTGGCGACCGTATCGCTTGGACCGACCGGCCTACACATCCCGGGTTCTGCTCATCACTGGCACCGTCTGGCTGTGATGTCATCATGCGTATATGTTTCGCCTGTTCTGCAGAGTCGATTGTGAGTTGTGATGACCGATGTCGTTGAGCGCGGATCCAGCCGGGTCGCCAAGGCGGTTGAGCTTGGTTCATACCCAACAATCGTCTTGACCACGTTCGCCGGGTTCTGGGCCCTGACGGCTGGCGGAGTGCATGTGACACTCGCGTCCTACGGAGCGGGCGTGCTGGCCGCTGCTTTGGTGACGGCACATGAGATCAAGTGGCCCCACCGCCGACAGTGGCGTCCGCATGGGCGTGAGATCCGTGCTGATATGGCGTTCATGGTGGTGGTTCAGATGACGTTGCCCTACCTGTTGGCGATCGGCGCAACAATCGGCATTGCCGACCGGTTGAAGGCCGAGGGTTTCACCGTCGATGGTCTTTGGCCGCACGAACTGCCGGTCGTCGTGCAAGCGATATTGATGTTGTTGCTGGCCGATCTAGCTCGCTACTGGTTGCATCGAGCGTTCCATCGCTTCGGGTTCATGTGGCGTTACCACGCCGTGCATCATTCGCCGCACCGACTCTACTGGCTCAACGTGGCTCGATTCCATCCGTTCGAGAAAGCTGTCCAGTTCTCGTTCGATGCGCTGCCATTCGTACTGGTGGGCGTCTCCACAGAGGTGCTCGCCGCGTACTTCGTGTTCTATGCGGTCAATGGTTTCTTTCAACACTCCAACTGCGCCGTGCGCCTGGGTTTTCTCAACTACGTCATCAGCGGACCGGAACTGCACCGTTGGCACCATTCGGAATTCCCCGAGGAATCCAACACCAATTTCGGCAACAACTTGATTGTCTGGGACTGGATTTTCGGGACACGCTTTCTGCCGGCGGGACGCCAAGTCGGCGATCTTGGATTGATCAACAGGGAATATCCGAGCGGATTCTGGCAGCAGATGCGCTCGCCGTTCGTTGCTGGTCTGGACTCAGAAACCGGGGCTGGCCCAAGGTGAGGAGCAGCGTCGGCTACCTGGGGTTGAAGACTGCTTTGACGCTTACGCAACGACCGCGTCTGCGGGCGTTGCTGCAGTCGGCCAAGGAACCTGACAAAACGCAACTGAGGGTGCTCAGAGGAATCCTGGCCAGCAATGCCTCGACTACTTTCGGGGCGAAACACGGATTCTCGGGCATCAACACCATTGCCGAATATCGCACAGCGGTGCCGGTCCAGGGCTATGAGGACCTGCGTGAGTTCGTAGAGCGCCAGGAACTGACCGGCGAGCCGTGCCTTACCGCAGAGCGACCAGTGTTCTACAATCGAACGAGCGGCACCGTCACCGCTGCCAAGAACATCCCGGTCACAGAGGCAGGCCTCAAACGACTTCGGGATCGTCAACGCTTGGGAACCTACGTCTGGTCGGTCGGCGCGCCAATACTGTCGGGCAAGATCTTCGCGGTCGGCGGGGCGGCGGTGGAAGGTCATTTGCAGGGTGGAACTCCGTACGGATCGGCGTCCGGGAAGCTGCACGAGAACCAGCCGCGGCTTCTGCAGGGCCGCTATGTGTTGCCTCCGGCGCTGACCGCGGTGGCCGACTATCAAGTCCGTTATCTGGCGATGGCGATCCTGGGTGTGTCGGAACCGGCGGTCACCTGCATCGCCACGGCGAACCCTTCAACGCTCACACAACTGCTGTCGCTGATCAACCAGCATGCTGAGATGGTCCTGGAGGCGGTGGCTGCGGGACGCCTGCCCGACGAGGTGGCCGCCGGCGTCGGCGAGGCGGCGTCTCTTCTGAACCTGCGGCCTCGGCACTCCCTCGCCCTGAGTCTGCAGAAGCGTCTGGATGCCGACGGGCTGCTCACCTATGCCGACTTCTGGCCCGACCTGGCAGGAGTCGTAACCTGGACCGGTGGGAGTTGCGGGGTTGCGTTGGGCAGCCTGAAGCCGACGTTGCCCGAGCGTTGCCTGGTGATCGAGGTCGGTTGGGTGGCTAGCGAGATGCAGGGAACCATCAATGTCGATGCCCGCAACAACACCTGTCTGCCGTTGTTGGAGGACACCTTCTTCGAGTTCACCGAAAGGGATGCTCCTGCTGCTCACCGCAACGAGATCGGATTTCAAGAAACCGAGATGCTGACACTCGGCGAACTGGAGACCGGGCGTGACTACAACGTGGTGGTGACCACCTCCGACGGGCTCTATCGCTACGACATGAGCGACATTGTTCGTGTGACCGGTTGGTTGAACGCCACGCCGACGCTCGAGTTTGTCCAAAAAGCCAGTGGCATCACCAGCATTACCGGAGAGAAACTATATGAGACGCAGGTGTTGGGCGCGGTGCCGCCCGCGCTCGCTGAGCACCAGCTTCCCTCAAGTTTTTTTATCATGCTGGCGGACGTGGAAACCGCGCGATACACCCTGTACGTCGAACCTGCTCCGACCTCCGACAATGCCGACGATGCTGCCGCAATCCCGTCCCTTGCGCGCGACATTGACAAGCGTCTGCGCTCCGGCAATATCGAATACGACGCCAAGCGAGCCAGCGGAAGGCTTGAATCGCTGCGAATACTGCGATTGCACCCCGGCACAGGTGCTGCCTACCGACTCCAACAAGTGGCTGCCGGTCAGCGCGACATGCAGTTCAAGTACCTGCATGTGCAATACAGCCACGACTGTCCTTTCGATTTTGACGCCTGCGTCGAAAACCCATGACGTCCGTGCCCGAATCCCTCGTACCTGTCAAGAGCTTGTCGGTGATGTCGTTCCCGGTGCCGTTCAAGACGGTGGTCCGTCATGCATCGGCCAGTCATCGGCGCGCTCAGAACTTGATAGTGCAGGTGGTTGGAGCCGACGGCCAGATCGGCTGGGGAGAGGGTTGTCCCCGTCAATATGTGACCGGCGAGACAATCGACAGCGCCTTGGAGTTCATAGATCAACGCGCAGATGCCTTGTTGGCAGAGATCACCGGAGTAGGGCCTCTGCGGGCTTGGATCAAAGCTCACGGTGAAGAGATCGACCGCAACCCGGCGGCTTTCTGCGCGCTCGAGACAGCTGTGTTGGACCTGCTCGGCAAGACACGGAAGCGGTCACTTGAGGACATTCTCGAAGTTGCGAAGCCCGTCGGAGAGTTCCGATACACCGCGGTACTGTCCGATCTTCCCTGGCCGGTGTATCGCTGGCAGTGCGGGCGGTACCGCCGTGCCGGTTTCGTAGACTTCAAAGTGAAATTGTCCGGTGATTTGCGCCGCGACCAGCGCAAGCTGAGGGTCCTCGCAAACCCGACAGCTCGGTCCTCAGCCGCGGCGTCCGGGGTGCGGATTCGGGTCGATGCCAACAACCTCTGGGAGTCGGCCGAGGAGTGCATCGAGCACATAGGGGCGTTAGGCGTTGACCTTTTTGCGGTAGAGGAACCGCTTCGGCCAGGAGACTTCAACGGCATGCTCGGCGTGGCGGAACAGTGCTCAACGCGGATCGTGCTCGACGAGAGCCTTTTGCGAGTGGAGCACCTGGACGCCTTGAGCGGCGATCCCGCCAACTGGATCGTCAACGTTCGCGTGTCGAAGATGGGCGGCATCATCCGCGCGCTGGAGGTGGTCCGGAAAGCAGCAGCTCTGGGTGTCGGCGTGATCGTCGGTTGCCAGGTCGGAGAGACGAGTATCCTCTCGCGCGCTGCGCTCACGGTGATGCAGTCGATCAAGCCCCGGTTGTTGGGCTCTGAAGGAGCCTTCGGCACTCTTCTTCTGCGACGGGATCTCACGTCGCGCAGCATCATGTTCGGACCATCCGGTGTCCTTGCAGTTGAAGGAGTGCTTGCCCCCGACAGTGGCGACCCTGGCGGCTTCGGGTTGGAGATTTCCGAGCGAGCGAAGCGCCACCTGGTTCCGCTGAGGACCTGTCCGTGACCGACCGCAGCGGTTCGGGCTTCGACCGGTCTCCATGGATTTCTCCTCGTGGTGCTCGCTGGAGCGGGGGGAACCGCCGTTTCGCGTGGGTTGTAGCGGTGCTGACCGTCGCTTTCGCGCTCAGAGTGACCGGGCAAGTCGTCCAACGCTGGGCACCGGTGTCGTTCTTGCCTGCTTTTGATGACTGGCAGGGAAGTGGTCTTCCCTATCCCGTGTTGCTGGCATTTCAGGTCGCGATTGTTGTGCTTGCAGTGGTCGTTACTCTCCGCATGTCCAGAGGTAGCCGCCTGATCGGCAAGCCTTGGATAGTGCCAGTGTTGCTGGCTGGCATCGTGTACTTCACCGTGATGTTCGCCCGGTTGATACTCGGCTTCACGGTGTTGTCCGACATCACCTGGTTCAACCGGCCGATCCCTTCGGCGTTCCACCTGGTACTCGCCACCCAGCTGATGCTCATAGCCGCCTACCAGCAACACCGGGACTAACCTCCATTAGCCATGACGGTTGTTGACCTTGGCACTACACCCGCTAGTAGCGAGATTGGTCGTTTGGCGCAACTGTTGAAAGCCGCTGGTCTAGCGGGAAATGAGTAGTGACATGCGCATTATTGTCTTTGGAGCGACCGGAAAAACTGGTATGCACACTTGGCGCAAGGCGCTGCAGCAAGGGCATCAGGTAACGGCTTTCGGCCGTTCGGTGGATCGGCTCTCCGAAACTGAGCCCGAATTGCGCATCTTCAAGGGCGAGGTCTTGGATTTGAGTGAGGTCACCGATCTTCGTCGCCCGTGCCGAAGCCAGACATCGTGGCGACCGTATCGCTTCGGTGGCCGGCTCTACACATCAACCCGTCCCGCTATCTCGCCGTCATGTGCCCCCAGCACCTCCGCGTCGCACGCCTTCACGTCCCGACGCAATAGTGATTCTCCGGCTTTATGTGTATTATTGAACACATGCGATTGCACATTCAGTTGGACGATGATCTTGTCGAGGATCTTGATCGAAGGGCCGGACCGAGGCGTCGCAGTACGTTCATTGCCGCTCTGATAAGGCGCAGTCTCGAGGATGAACGGCG
This sequence comes from Candidatus Aldehydirespiratoraceae bacterium, assembly GCA_965198315.1. Taxonomy (GTDB): domain Bacteria; phylum Actinomycetota; class Acidimicrobiia; order Acidimicrobiales; family Aldehydirespiratoraceae; genus VXYK01. The sequence continues at coordinate 1,696,330 of OZ240616.1, forward strand.
CTGGGATGAGATTGAGGGGTCCTTGGGGTCGATCGCCGACACCGGGCACGACTGGGATGAAGATCCCGCAGCCTGGGTTCGCGCGCAGCGGCGTAGCGACTCGATGCGCTCGGGCTGACCCGTTCGTCCGGTACAGCCATGTCGCGGCTCTTGCTTGACTCGACGGTATTGATCGACGCGCTCCGGGGGCGTCCCGCATCGGACCGTCTGCAGGCGTTGAGACGCCGAGGTGTCGAACCCTGGGTGTCCGCAATTTCTGTTGAAGAGATATGGCGGGGTCTTCGCGCCGAAGAGGAACCGGCGGCACGTCGTCTGGTGCAAGCGCTGAGGGTCGCCCCGCTGGGTGTCGCGGAAGGCCGGCGCGCCGGTCGCTGGCGCCGAGAGCACGCGGCAATGGGTGTAACCCTGCACCAAGCGGACTGCCTTATAGCTGCGGCTGCTGTCGGGGCTGGTGCGGTACTGGCCACAGCGAACGTCGCAGACTTCCCGATGCCAGAACTGGAAGTCCAACACTGGCCCTCAGGCCCCTGACCCGCACTCAGGATCCAAGGCCCGCGCAGCGGTCCCTTGTCACACCCTCCCGTTAGCGTTCCCTGTCAGTAGATTGTCTTTGGGAACTCGGTGAGTTTGCGTGGTCATGGCTGACCGAACCGGTATCGAATGGACCGAGACAACCTGGAACCCGACGACCGGCTGCGACCAGACCTCACCCGGATGCCACAACTGTTACGCGCTCACGCTGGCGAAGCGGCTCAAGGCAATGGGCAACCCGAAGTACCAGAATGACGGTGACCTCAAGTCCAGCGGTCCAGGTTTCAAGTTGACGCTGCACGACGACGTGCTTGAACTTCCCTACCGCTGGAAAGCGCCACGCATTGTTTTTGTGAACTCGATGAGCGACCTGTTCCATCCCGCGGTTCCGTTGGAGTTCATTCAGCGGGTCTTCAGGGTCATGGCTGAAACCCCTCAACACACTTACCAAGTGTTGACGAAGCGGTCTAAGCGCTTGGCGTCGTTGGCCGGTGAGTTGGACTGGCCGTCCAACGTCTGGATGGGCGTGAGCGTCGAGTCGTCACGTTACGCCTTTCGCATAGACCACCTCCGCTCCGTGAACGCTGCAGTGCGGTTCGTCAGCGCCGAACCCCTCCTGGGGCCGCTCCCCGAACTTGACCTCTCCGGGATCGGGTGGTTGATCGCCGGCGGTGAGAGCGGCCACGGAGCCCGGCCGATGAAAGAGGAATGGGCCCGCGACCTACGCGACCAATGTGTTGCCATGGGTGTTGCCTTCTTCTTCAAACAATGGGGCGGCCGAACCCCCAAAGCCAACGGCCGCGAGTTGGACGGCAGCCTCTACGATGAGATGCCCCTCACCGAGATCGCTGTGTAGTGGTCCGCACGTGGGGATACTGGACAGTTGGCAAACTCGATATATTGCGGGCGTATCTTGACGCTTTCACTACCGCCACCAAACACCGATCACTCCACGGACAAACCCCCGCCGCTTACGTTGCCAACCACCAAACAAACCTAACACCCATAACACCTGGACTCACAAACGGGTCCCCGTCACTATATCCTGCGCAGGCGATGGTTCCTGACTGTCCGAACCCGCTTTCCGAACAGCACGAGAGGAGACATGCAGTGTATGGCGAACCGACTCCATATAGCTGCAACCTGGTTTGAAGTTTACGCTGAAGCAACTAGGGAAGCAGCGGAAGCGCTGAGAACGTCCGTCTTGACGGGCCTGTCAGGAATTTTGTGTATCGGGTGTGATCTGAGGGTCCGCGGCTTGGTGTTGTGGACCGGAAAGGATCATGTCTATGACTGATCATAATATGTCGGTGATGCCGGCGAACGGGGCTGCTGGGGAGGCGGCGATGAAAGACTGGGCTGAGCTGCTGGTGGCTCGGGCACGCAGCGAGGGCGTGGAGCTCACCGGTGCGGACGGCTTGTTGACGGGCCTGGTCCGCCAGGTGTTGCAGACGGGTTTGGAGGTCGAGATGGCTGAGCATCTCGGTTATGAGCGTCACGCTTTTGAGGGCCGCGGGACGCCGAACTCGCGCAACGGTTCGTCGCCCAAGCGACTCAAGACCGAGATCGGCGAGGTTGATCTGCGGGTGCCCCGTGACCGGGCGGGCACGTTCGAGCCGGTGACGGTGCCCAAACATCAGCGCCGCCTCGACGGCCTGTCAGGCAATGTGATCTCGCTGTATGCCAAAGGGCTCACCACCGGTGAGATCCAGACGCACCTGGCGGAGATCTATGACACCGAGGTGAGCCGCGAGACGATCTCGAAGATCACCGACGAGATCGTCGCGGACATGGCGGTGTGGCAGAACCGGCCGCTGGACGCGGTGTATCCGGTGCTGTTGATCGACGCGATCGTCATCAAGGTCCGCGACTCCCAGGTCGCCAACCGGCCCGTCTATGTGGCTATCGGCGTGAACTTGGCCGGCGAGCGAGATGTGCTGGGCCTGTGGCTCGGACCCGCAGGCGGCGAGGGCGCCAAGCAGTGGGCGACGATGCTGACCGAGCTCCGCAACCGGGGGCTGGCCGACGCGTTGATCGTGTGCTGTGACGGTCTGAGGGGCCTGCCGGAGTCGATACGGGCCACCTGGCCCGACGCCACGGTGCAGACCTGCGTCGTGCACATGGTACGCAACAGCTTGCGTTACGCCTCCAAAAAGCACTGGGGCCAGATCACCAAAGCCATGCGCAAGATCTACACCGCCCCCACCATCGAGGCCGCCGAAGCCTCCTTTGAGGCCTTCCGCGACGACTGGGAAGCCACCTACCCGGCCATGATCCGCAGCTGGCAAAACAGCTGGAACGAGTTCGTGCCGTTCCTGGAGTTCCCCGCCGAGCTGCGCCGGATCGTCTACACCACCAACGCCGTCGAGAGCCTCAACGCCCGGTTCCGAAGAGCCGTGAGACACCGAGGGCATTTCCCCAACGAGCAAGCCGCCATGAAAATCCTCTACCTTGTCGCCACCACCAAACACAAGAACCGAGAGAACCTCACCGGCAAGACCAACGGCTGGAAAACCATCTTGAACACACTGACAATCCACTACGGCGACCGGATCGCCGACCACATCAAATGAAAACCATCACAGCCGCTTACACAAAAAATCTGACAGTCCCGTCTTGACGGTTCAATGATACTCTGAAGATACCTACTTGTAGTGGACATAGAGGTTGGTAGCTCCGTGATGGGGTGAGCCTCCTGTGTAAGTGTGGGGTTGTCGACAACTCACACGAAACACGGGAGGCTCGTATGTCGCACGCTAATGCAAGGTTGACACCCGCTGGGCGTTTGTTGATGGTCCGTCGGGTTGAGGCGGGGATGCCTTAGGCTCATGTGGCGGCTCAGATGGGTCTTTCTCGGGGCACGGTCGCGAAGTGGTGGCATCGTTATGCTGACTTGATTCTACCAAAAAGATTGCTAACAGGGTTCTAACACTCGTTGACTACCATGCAAGAAACCTCGACACCGTTACGATAGTACTCTTTATATCTCACAGAGCCGTCTTCGTTGTATCGTATATTCGCTGGTCCGCCTTTACGGTGAATCACACCATCACGATAGTACTCGACTCGCCAGACAGAACCGTCAGGGTTGTAGGAGATGTACGCGGGTCCGTCTTCACGGTGACGCTCACCGTTACGAAAGTAACTCACCTGCAAGACATAACCGTTTTCGTTGTACTCGATCTCCGCGGCACCTTGATACTCGCCGTCCCGGTAGTAGAGCATATCGATCACAGAACCGTCAGCGTTGTACAAGATATGTGCGGGGCCGTTTTCACGGTGACGCTCACCGTCACGGTAGTACTCCTCCACAAAGACAGAGCTAGCAGCGTTGTTCATTATCACCACCGCGGGTCCGTCTTCACGGTGATACTCACCGTCATGAATGTACTCTTCATATCTCACAGATCCGTCTTCGTTATAAGTGATACTCGCGGGTCCGTCTTCACGGTGAAATTCACCGTTACGAAACCAGGATGCGCTGATGACAGAACCGTCTTCGTTGTACCATATCTCCGCAGGTCCGTCTTCACAATGTAGTTGAGTGCCGTCAAAGTAGTACTTCCTAGTAAACCCACTATCAGACTCAAACAATTCTTCAACCGTTGGATCATTGCAGGTAAACGAAGCGGAAGACGGAGCGCTTGTACTTACCGTAATAGTTGTAGTCACCGGAGCGCTTGTAATAGCGTCCGGTTGGTCTGGCTGTTCCGCGGTGTCTGAAGAGCAAGCAGTTAGCAAGACCAGCGAGGCGACTAGCAGTAGCAGGATTCTCAATCGATCGAACATAACGGACCTTCCTCAGTTGGGTCGCCGGAAGTGTAGCGTACAAGCGCTACTGACAGGGGACCTGATTTTGGTCCATGTGTTGTGGGTTTGATTCCCCGAAAATGGGAGGATGACCACGATGAAGAGGAAACGTCATACACCGGAGCAGGCTGTGCGGACGCTGAGTGAGGGCGAGAAGCGTCTGAACGCGGGTGAGGAACTGGGTTCGGTGTTGAAGCAGTTGGAGATTGCTGAGTCGAGGTGGAACCGGTGGCGCAGTAGCTATGGCGGGATGATGGCCGCTGAGGTGAAGGAGCTCAAGGAGCTGCGTGTGGAGAACGCCAGGTTGAAGAAGTTGTTGGCTGAGGCTGAGTTGGACAAGGCGATGCTCAAGGACCTTGCTGGGGGAAACTGGTGACCCCATACCGTCGCCGGGTCGCGGTGGTGCGGCTCAAGGTGCGGTTCGGGGTGTCGCAACGCCGGGCGTGCGCTGTGGTGGGTCAGCATCCCTCGACTCAGCGGCGTTCTCGGCCAGCGCGAGTGGACGCCGATGGCGTCTATGGGCAGTGGCTGTGTGACTTCGCGCAGCGTCACCCTCGTTGGGGGTGGCGCAAGGCCCATGATGTCGCTGCTCGGGAAGGCTTGGTCACCAATCCCAAGCGCACGCTGCGTTTGGGCGTGCTCATTGCCTTCAGCGGCCTCCGCAACGGCGGCACAAACGCCGGCGTCTCGGTAACCGCACCGCGGTCAAGCTGCGCGCCGAGCACCCGAACCATGTGTGGGCGCTGGACTTCCAGTTCGACGAGACCGCCGCACAGCGGCGTTTGAAGCTGCTCAACGTGATCGACGAGTTCACCCGCGAAGCCCCGGCGATACATGTCGATCACAGCATCAACGCTGACAAAGTCGTCGACACCGTCGAGGCCATCGCCGCAGTCACCGGCGCGCCACAGCATCTGCAAATGGACAACGGCCCCGAACTCGTCGCTACCGTCCTGCGAGACTGGTGCCGCCACTCAGGCACCCACACCGCCTACATCGAACCCGGCGCGCCCTGGCAGAACGGCCACATCGAATCGTTCAACGGCCAGCTACGAGACGAATGCCTCAACATCGAAGACTTCGTCAACCTCCTCGAAGCCCGAGTCGTCATCAAGGACTGGCGACACAACGACAATCACTACCGGCCACACCGATCACTCCACGGAAATACCCCCGCCGTATCGTGGTCATCCTCCCATTCTCGGGGAATCAAACCCACAACAGATGGACCCAAATCAGGGTCCCCTGTCAGACCCGCCAATACTTGGTGAGCAATTCTACGAACACGAACCTCCGGCGCGACCGTGGTATCGTTGGTGGACCTAACGTCCCTGTGGTCCGCTTGCCTGGCCCATGAGAGAGGGAACCGCGCGTGAAGGAAGACGTACTTGAGCAGATCGTTGATGACTATCTGCAGCACCTTGGTTACTTCACACAGCACAACATCAGGTTCCGCCCCCGACATGATCACCCGGACTACGACTCGCAGCAGGACTCAGTCCGCTCCGATGTGGATGTCGTCGGGATCAATCCACAGAAGCGGGGGTTGGATCGCGTGATGGTGGTGAGTTGTAAGTCTTGGCAGTCAGGGTTCGACGCGACCAGTCGACTCGCGCAGATGAAGGGCGAGAAGAAGAACCCGAAACGGGAGACTTGGCGTCATCACCGTGAGTTGTGGGTCCCGAAATGGAGCGAGGCTTTCAGAGCCGCGATCAAGGACTGCACCGGTAGGGGAGCGTTCAGTTACCGCATTGCCGTGACTCGACTCAGAGGCGACACCGCAGATTGGGGTCGCGATCCGACCATCGCGGAGAACTTGCCGGGTTGTTCAATCGGATTTCTCACGCTCGAAGAGATGTGGCGCGATTTGGTCGCTGGTCTTGGCACTACACCCGCTAGTAGCGAGATCGGTCGTTTGGCGCAACTCTTGAAAGCCGCTGGTCTGGCGGGAAATGAGTAGTGACATGCGCATTATTGTCTTTGGAGCGACCGGAAAAACTGGTATGCACACTTGGCGCAAGGTGCTGCAGCAAGGGCATCAGGTAACAGCTTTTGGCCGTTCGGTGGAGCGGCTCTCCGAAGCTGAGCCCGAATTGCACACCTTCAAGGGTGACGTCTTGGATTTGAGTGAGGTCACTGAAGCCGTAGCTGGCCACGACGCGGTCATCGTTTGTATCGGAAGTACCAACCTGAAAGACACAACGACGCTGTCTTCAGGCACCAAGAACATCGTTGAAGCCATGCTTCAACACGAGATCGAACGCCTCGTCGTCATCTCCGCGGCTGGGGTCGGCGAGAGTTGGAAGCAGATTTCGCTGATGGCTCGCGTCCTGTTCAGAACCTTGCTCCGCAACGTCTTCGCCGACCATCAGGCGCAAGAAGCGATCGTTCGCCAGAGTGCGTTGGATTGGACCATCGTTCGCGCGGCTGTGCTCAACGATCGTCCCGCAACCGGATACGCGGCAAGCAACAGCAGTCCAGCGAAGCGGATCAGCCGTGAGGACCTTGCAGACTTCCTTGTCGACCAAGTGAGCGACTCCGCATACAGTCGCCAAGCGATCTCTGTGGCAAGTTCCTGACCTGGATCCTGCCCATACGACCAACAACGGTTTGGCGTTCGGGGTCTGTGGTGGGGCACCATTGGGGGATGGAATTTGCGATGTTTTATGAGATCCCGGTGGCTCGGCCTTGGACGCCGGGCAAGGAACATCAGGCGTACAAGGACGTAGTCGAGCAGGTGAAACTCGGGGACCGGGTTGGATTCCACGCGGTGTGGACCGTCGAGCACCACTTCCTCGAAGAGTTCTCGCATTGCTCCAACCCAGAGGTCTTGTACGGCCACCTGGCAGCGGTCACGAACAACATCCGGCTCGGTTATGGCGTGAGGCTCATGCCTCAGCCCTACAACCATCCGGTTCGCACGGCCGAATCGGTCGCGGTGCTCGACCTGCTCTCCGACGGGCGAGTGGAGTTCGGCACCGGTCGCTCGGCAACCCGCGCCGAACTCGAAGGATTTGGGATTCATCCCAATGACACCCGGTCGATGTGGCAGGAAGCCCTGACGATGACACTCGGCGCCATGACCAACGACGAGTTCAGTTTCGAAGGCAAGTACTGGCAGATGCCGACGCGGCGCGTGCTTCCCAAACCGCTCCAAGATCCGCACCCGCCGGTTTGGGCGGCGACCAGCTCCGACGGAGGACACCGGCTCATGGGCGAACTCGGCCTAGGACTCCTTTCTTTCTCGGTGGGCACGCCTCCCGAAGAGCTCGGTCGTCGGATCGGCATCTACCGCGGCGGAATCGCGGCCTGCCAAGAACCCATCGGCAAGTTCGTCAACAACCGTGCAGCGAGCTTCACCATGGTCAACGTTGCCGAGACCAACGAGCAGGCGGTCGAGCAGGCGGGTCCATCCTTTGAGTGGTACCCCAAACACGGTGCTCAGTTGATCGGTTCGGTGGCTCAATGGCTGCGCCAGATGGAAGAGGAGCTCGGCACCTATGACTATCTCGGTCCGACCGCGGATCGTGTCGAGGACGGCTCAGTCGGTCACCTGACCATGGACTATCTGCTCGACACCAACGCTTGCGTGTGCGGTGATCCTGATCGGGCGATTGAGATGTTCCGTGCCTACGAGGCCACCGGTTGCGACGTGGTGTTCTGCCTGTTCAACCCCTACGACGTAGCCCACGAGGATGTCATGCAGACCATCGAACTCATGGGCCAACACGTCATCCCCGCGTTCAAATAAGCCCTCGCGTTGATCCCGCATCGCGGACGAGGACATCGGCAGCAATCAGATCCGTCATCCACGCGTTCAAATAGCCCCTCGCGTTGATCCCTCGAAGCAGATCGCGCTTCGGTGTCTTTGTGCTCAGAGGTCGTAGGTGTTGCGGTAGGTCGAGAACCGTTCGTTCAGAGCGTCGCGATTCAGGCAGAATTCCTCGAACGTGTAACTGTGCCGGCCGTGTTTGTGTTGCCGGTATTCGTTGGCATGGGTGACCAGCAATGCTTCCAAGGCGTCGTCGACGGACTCACCGAGGTCACGGTAGATGCCTCGCACCGCTCCGACCGGGTCGCTCACCAATTGGCCGTAGTCCACATCAATGAACCGGTGGTCACCCAGCGCGGCTCGGGCAGCGGTTGTGCGTTCGATCATCTCGGTCAGAACCCGCGTCCACATCGGTCCTTCGAATGCGGCCCGGTCCACCGACAGGAGTTGGCTCAGCGCGGTGGTTCCCGAACGGGAGACACCGACGATGAACAGCGGCGCAGTGATCACCTGATCGGCCAGTTCCGGGGGCTTGCTCCAGTAGTCGGTGATAGTGAGCCGGTTGACCAGAGCTCCAGTCACCAGTGCCTCCGCCGCGGGTCCACCGATGGCGTTGAGTTGCGCTCGCTGTTCAGCGCTTCGACGAGCACCTCAAGCCCGTCTCGAAATGAGGGCTCGCCGAAGTCGTCCAGGCCTGTTGTGGCAGCCGCCGTATCGAGCAGTTGTTCCGCATGCATCGCAGCATCATGCCCGACCGTTGGATCAACTGTGGAATTGCTTGGTCGGGACGACTGGATTTGAACCAGCGACCCCCTGCTCCCAAAGCAGCTCTAGTGCAGGGCGTCTACCAGGGGTTTGTGCGAAACGTCTGGTCAGCAGGGCAGCCATTGGTGGCCCTGCGCTGGTTCGTGGGGTTGGTTGTCGTCGCCGTGGCGTTCGGGCCTGTGTCGTTGGTGCATTGTCAGTCCGTCTCGACTGAGAGCGGTCCCGACGGTCCGAGCACGCGTGTCGCGAACCGCTGGCCGATGCGGACGTAGCCGCGAGGACTCGGGTGGATTCGATCGGGAAGGTCATCAATGTCGGTGGGGCCGAACAGGTCGAGTCCGTTGATGTAGTGGAGCTTGTTGTCGCCTTGAGCTTGTCTCGTTGCGACGACGTCTGCGAGGACCTCGCGGACACGGCATGCGGTGAGGGGTGGAAGGTAGATCTCGGGGGTTGGGCAAGGAGTGTCGGGTGGCCTCGTGGGGGACTGTGTGGTCATGGCGCCGTCTTCGTGGTCTGGGCACAGGATTGGTGAGCAGATGGCAATGGGTGTGTGTGGGTGTTTGTCGCGAACGGTGTCGAGGAAGCCGTGCACGGCTGAAGTGAGGGTGCGCTCCTTGAGTGTGTACAGCGTGTTGATGCCGAGCTTGAGGCTCACGAGATCGGCTTGAGCGTCTCGTATGTAGCGAGCGACAGATTGGTCGATGTGGCACTCGCCGGCGAAGCCCAGGTTGGTGAGGTTGAGGTTGGTGGCGAGGGCGGCCACGGCGGGCCAGGTATTGGTGGGGCGGTCTGCCTCGATGCAGTGGCTGATCGAGCTGCCGTAGTGGATCCATCGTGGGCGCCGTTCGGGTGGATCGATGGTGGCGCCTGTTGATATGGCGACGCGGTGCACCTCGATTTGGCCGGCGTGTGGGAGCCAGACTTCGATTGATTTTGGCCCTGGGGGTAGGTCGGTGAAGGTAGTGGTGGCGATCCCGTTGTCGGTAACGGAGAGGGCGGCTGGGTCGTCAGTGTTGATGTGGACGACCCGGCCGGCCTCGGTTGCTGCGGTGTCGACGACCTCGCCGTCGATGACGAGGTCGAAGCGGGCAGGGTCGGGGGCGAAGTCGTCGATGTGGGCTCGTGTCGGAATCGACGTGAGTTGGATGTGGGTGGCATCGGTGCGGAGGCCAAGGCGAACGCCCGAGCACATTTGAGCGACAAAGGCGGTAGTTGGCGCGAGCTGGTAGCTGGCCGCAGGGGGGACGCGGCTTGGTCGTAGCGCGCCTCCGGTGTCGGCGACGGAGGTCGTGCCAAGCCATGCGACCCGATGGTCGCGGGTGATGTCGTCGAGGTGGTTGGTGGCCATCTTCGTCCTCTGGCTTCGGCGGCGGCGACGTGGTCGCCTGTGACAGATTGTTACACTGTTCGCATGGCGTTGTCATCGGACCTTGCTGGCTACCGGGCGCAGTCGCACCGGCGTCCGAGTGCTGCTCGCGATCGCATCGTCGCGGCCGCGGCGAGACTGATGGCGTCGGCGTCGCTGCACGAGATCACCATGCGTTCCATTGCGGCTGAAGCTGCCGTGAGCCCCGTCTCGCTGTACCGCCACTTCCAGTCCGTAGACGAGGTGTGGGCAGCTGTTGGTCAGGTGCTCTTGGGCGACCTGATCGACTCTGTCTGGCGGGATGAGTCCCCGGGGGCTGATCTCGCGTCGGAGCAGACACGGCGGTGCTTGCGTCGGTTGATCCGAGAGCTCGAAGCTCGGCCCGCGCTGGCGCGATCTTTGTCGGCAGTGGAGTTGGCGTGGCCGGCCCATCGGCTGGCCGACGGCGATCGCGACGCTAGCGGCGGGCTTGATGATGAGCTGCTGACTCTGTCGGCGGTGGTGTTCGCGGCCTCGGTGCGTATGGGTGGGCGGCAAGTCGGGACGGGTCCGGGGCCCGAGTCTCTGGCATGGTCGGATGTGCTATGTGGTCTCGTCGACCACTACATCGACGCTGTGGAGGGGCGCTCGGAGTAGGGCGACGTCGGGTTGTGATCGTGGTGCGCGGTGCGGCCGCGGCCAGCTGCGGCTGTAACACGGCGTTTCGTCGCGCTACATTGGGCTATGAGGTGAAGCACGTGGCAGCTGAGAGCAGTCTTGAGCAGTACCGAGCCTCCCGAGAGGTCGGGTCATCGAAGCGTCGCACGGGTTTGATCGACGCTGCGGAGGCGCTGTTTCTCGAGAATGGGATCGCAGATGCGACAATGATGAACATTGCCGAACGCGCCGGCGTCAGCCGTGTCACTGTGTACCGGTACTTCTCTGAACGAGATCATGTTGCCTATGAAGTTGCGGGACGCATGTTGAGTCGACTCGCTGCAGCGGCGCGGTCGACTGTTGATGATGAGATGAGTCGAGTTGAGGCGATCCGTGCGGGGCTGCTTGGCTTGGTCGTGACGTTCGAAGAGATGCGGGACGTACATCGTTTCCTAGCGATGTTCGACAACCTCGGCCCGTTCAGGGAGTCGAGTGACGAGTTGGAACACTGGTACCGAGCGCGTTCTATCCGAGCGTTCGCGCACGACCGCGACGAGATGATGGCCGCGCGGCTTGATGAAGCCTCGCTGGCCCGCTTGGTCACCTTGACGAACACGGTGTTGGGTGTTCTGGCACGGTTTGCGATGCGGGCCGATGAGATCGAGCGCGAGCTAGGGATTGATCTGACCACGCAGCTTGGCCACATCGAGTCGATGGTGGGGGGCTACTTTGACGACGTAGTTGCCCCGCATGTTCGCTTTGGCGACGTCGAACGGCCCAGGCAGAAGCAGCCGACTTAGGGTCCGGCGTAGTCCGATCGTGTTGTGGCTGGGCGATGGCGGCTCCGCAACGTGCGCATCGCTCTAGGCATCATCTGACGATGAGACGCCAGGAGCAGGGGTGCGGGTCGAGAAACTCCGGGAGCTGTCGTGTAACGGATTGTTGCAGTCGTCGCGAGGTGTGTGCGAAGCTGGCACGATGCGCGACTGTCTGAGAAGAAGTTGGCTCGGCCTGACGATGGGCAGGGCGCTGTGAGCCCGCCGTCGCTGGCGATGGCGCTTCTGGAGGCGCGTGCCGCCTATGAAACGGGAGCCGCGGTGGCGTTCGGTGGGGCGTTTGCTCGGTGCCTGCCCGCTGGGTCTCGGCGGGTGCTGGTCTTACCCGGGTTCCTCGCCGGGGACGCGAGTACGCGCCCAATGCGCAAGGTGTTGGGTCAGCTCGGTCACGAGGTCCATGCCTGGGGTCTGGGTCGAAACCTTGGCCCAACGGCGAGTGTTGTCGAGGGACTGGCAGAACGCGTCGAGTCGTTGACCGAAGACGGAGTGCCCCTCGATCTGGTTGGCTGGTCACTTGGTGGGATCTTTGCGCGGGAGGTCGCTCGAGAGGCGCCAGAACGAATTGGCGTTGTCGTGACGCTGGGTAGCCCGATTCAGGCACGCGGGGCTGGTGATTCGCACGCGCGCATTCCGTTCTCGATTCTCGAGCCCGTGCACGTGAAAGAGGCGCGCAACAGGGTGCCGAGTGCTGAGCGTTCGCCGATGCCGGTACCAGCAACTTCCATCTACTCGCGGACCGATGGCATCGTGCCCTGGCAAGACTGCTTGGCCGTAGAGTCGGCAACCGTTGAGAACGTGGAGGTCTTCGCGAGCCATTGCGGCATGGGCGCGAACCTTGCCACGTCGTATGTGATCGCGGACCGGCTTGCGGCGGCTGGCAAGGAGTGGCGCCCGTTCGAGGCGCCTATGCCGCTTCGTGCGCTGTTCCCCGCCGCGCCGTCGTACCGGCTGAAAGCCTCCGCCTAGCTAGCGGCTTCCACGATTGCCTCGAACGATTCTGTTAGGCATGCCTGGAAGCGGTCTGGGTCTGGCAGCATCTCGCGACATGAAGTCGCCCCGATTGTCAGCGACCCGTTGTAGCTCAGTACTGGCATGAACAGTCCGAGGCCATCGAGAATCGGACCTGTTCCGTACATTTCGACGAGCTCGGCGCCAGTGGAGTAGAGGGGGAACTGGGGTCCGGGGACGTTGGTGATGACGCAGTTGACCAGCGGCCGGTCGCTGTTGGCGGCGAGACGGACGGCGAGACGGCTGGCTAGACCGGCGGTCGCTGCCGGAATGAACTCGGGGTACTCGGTCATGAGCTGCGCGCCGATCGCGCCTTCGAGTGCCTTGGATGTCTTCGTCGTCTGGCGGATCGCGTTGAGCCGGTCTAGGTCGTTTGCGATGTCGGTGTGCAGCGAAGCGGTCATCGCTGAGACCTGGTTGCCGCCCGAGTCGTCGCCGGGGCCGCGGACTGAGACTGGCGCCATCGCCGCCAGCGACTCAGCCGGTAGCTCGTCGTGGCGGTTGAGATAGCGACGAAGCGCGCCTCCGCAGATGGCGAGAACGACGTCGTTGACGGTGGCGCCGTCAACGGACTTCCTGATCGTCTTGATCGAGTCGAGGGGGAGCTTGACGCCAGTGACGGTTCGATGGGTCGACACCGCCGAGTTGAATCGTGTTCGGGGCACGCTCGTCACGGCTCCGCTCAGATCCACGGCGCCCCGCGACGCGTCCGCCAGTAGAGATCGCATGCCCGGGAGCAGGCGTTGGGCGGCTCGGGCGAAGCGTAGAGGCTGTCGTGCGGCGTTTCCCAATGAACGAACCACCAACTCTGAGTCCGTGGGAACGCGATCGGAACGAATCGCTTTGGGCTCGGCTGTGAGCGTGCCGGCGGGGTCCAGGTCGTGTACTGCGGCCGTGATTTCCTGCCCGGAGACACCGTCGATGGCGGAGTGGTGCACCTTTGACATGACTCCGTAGGCACCGCGTGGGACGCCTTCGACGTTGTCGAGGCCTTCGATGACGGTCAGCTCCCAGAGCGGCCGGTTCAGATCCAGGGCGCGAGAGTGGAGCCGACCGACCTGCGTCCAGAGTTGGCTCCAGTCGCCCGGGCGTGGCAGTGCAAGGTGGCGCACGTGGAACTCGACGTCGATATCGTCGCGGCTGATCCAGCTTGGATGACCAAGCCCAAATGGAACCCAGGCCAGTGTTTGGGTGAATGCTTCGGCGAGGCCGAGTCGTTGCTCGATACGGGTGAGGATTTCGTCGATCGTGACAGTGCCGTCCGGTGCGGTACTCGGGTCATAGATCGAGAGTGCGCCGATGTGCATCGGTGTTCGAGGGGACTCGAGGTGCAAGAACATCGCGTCTTGGGCACTGAGCTGTCTCATGAGAACTCCTTGCTGGATTGATGTAACAATACGTTACATACGACGCAAGTTCAACCCTGTGTTGCAGAGGCGGGTGGCCATCACAGCTTGGTGGAGACAAGCTCGAATGCTTGCCCGACGGTGGCCACGCCCTCAAGCTCGTGTTCGCCGACGCTGATCTCGAACTCCTCTTCGAGTACCATGACTAGTTCGACCAGGTCGAGGCTGTCGGCGTCGAGGCTCTCAAAGGTCGCCTCGAGAGTGACCTGTTCAGCGTCGACGTCGAGGACGTCTGTTGCGCAACTCGTGAAGCGTGTGAATTGGTCGCTCATGATGCTCCTTGTGCTGTGTCCCTGTGGGTCCTACTCGATCCTCAGACCCGAGATGGCGCGGCCGATGACGATCTGCTGGATCTGCTCGGTTCCTTCGAAGATGTCGTGAATCTTTGCGTCGCGATGCCACCGCTCAACGGGGTACTCGCGCGTGTAGCCGTAGCCGCCGAGAATCTGGATCGCTCGCTCGGTGACCCACGTGGCGACTCGGCCGGCCTTGAGCTTCGCCATCGAGCCTTCTGCATTTACGAACGCGCCCTGTTTGGACAGTGACGCTGCCTTCCAGACCATGTTGCGAACGGCTTCTATCTCAGTGGCCATGTCCACAAGCATGAACGCGATGCCCTGGTTCATGATGATGGGCCGCCCGAACGCATGCCGTTCCTTCGCATAGTCGAGGGAGTATTCGTATGCGGCGCGAGAGACACCCAAGGCTTGCGCTGCGACCGATGGTCGCGTTGATTCGAAGGTCTGCATTGCAGCCTGCGCATTGCCTGGCTCGCCGGACCGGACTTTCGCAAGACGGGCCTCGAGCTTGTCCTTCCCGCCGAGGAGGCAGTGCCCGGGAACTCGGACGTCGTCGAGGACGACTTCGGCAGTGTGTGAGGCTCGGATGCCATGCTTCTTGTACTTCTGGCCCTGGGACAGTCTGGGCGTGTTCGGCGGAACGACGAAGCTGGCGTGTCCCTTGGAGCCGAGCTCAGAGTCGACGACGGCGACGACCACGTGGATGTCGGCGATGCCGCCGTTGGTGATCCACGCCTTGGTGCCGTTGAGAATCCACTCGTCCTTTGCTTCGTCGTAGCGAGCCGAGCTGCGGTACGCGGCGACGTCGGATCCGGCGTCGGGCTCAGAGGCGCAGAACGCACCGAGCTGCAAATTGTTCGCGTCGCCGTAGCACTGTGGGACCCATTCGGTAATTTGTTCGACGGTGCCGGACGCGGCGATGCCGGCGACAGCGAGTCCTGAGCCCATGATGGCCATCCCGATTCCAGCATCGCCCCAGAACAGTTCTTCGATAGCGACCGGCATCGATAGTCCGGTCGGGTCGTTGTGCATCTGGAAGATGAAATCCCAGCCATATAGTCCGATCTCGGCCGCCTGCTGGACGATGGGGTAGGGGAACTCCTCACGCTCGTCCCACTCCTCGGCGGCTGGCCGTACGACGTCGCGGGCGAAGTCGTGGACCCAGTCCCGCACGGTGATCTGGTCTTCGGTGAGGGCAAAAACGGGGTCGGCCATGGTCCCGGCTCCTTCGGTCATGTGTGTGCACGGGTGGACAGTCGCCCGGGCGTCGCCGAGTGTAACAGATTGTTGCATCGGGTGGATCGCTGGTGGCTTGGCTGGGTCCGTTGTCAACCGTGTTCACGCGCTGGCCTGGCGCGGGGCGCGACGACGCGTAACGTCGTGTTGCACGGGTGCGTGAGGTTCCTGCGGGATTCGGATCGTGTGCACGACGTCGTTCGGAGGTCAGCGACGAGTGCCGGGCGGGCTCGTTCCGCCAACCGTCGATGTTTGACCTACGAGAGTGTGATGTAGTTCCTCGGTAATCCGAATCGTGGCGCAGCGGTCGCTTCGGACGGGTAGCGATCGGCGAGGATGTCGGCCCAGTGGGAGCGGTCTGTTGCGCGGAGCCGGTCGAGGTAGCCGGTGAGCTGACCGCGGACGTGGAGCGGGCCGCCTTCAGCTAGGACGGTCTCCATCGGGTCGTTGGTAGCGCCGCCGATTCCGCGCTGGACCTGTTCTTCGGTCCAGTCGGCGAGCATCTCTGCCGCCTGCGAGGCGAGCTCTGGCTGGTCTGAAGCGAGATCACTTTGTTCGTGAGGGTCGTTGGCGATGTTGAAGAGCATCTCCTCGTTCCGGTGGGCATGGAAGCCGTCATGCCATGTCCGCAGGTACAGGTGGTCGCCCCACCGCACGCCTCGTTGGCATGTCCAAGCCCCCTGGGAGAGAAAGAGGGCGTCGCGTCCAGCGTCGGTATGTGCATCGAGTGCCGGTTTGGTGCTCTCGCCGCTCCAGTAGCGGGTTGGGACTGGGATCTCGGCGAGGTCGAGCACCGTTGCGGCGATGTCGAGGTGGTAGTGCAGGTCTGAGTAGATGCGCGGTTCCACGCCTGGCCATCGCAGGATCGAGGGGATGTGGCAGGTGGCTTCGTCGGCCGCGTGGTGGTCCGCGTAGACGCCGAGTTCGCCGAAGGCTTCGCTATGGTCGGAGGACACCAAGACTGCTGTGTCATCGAGTACCCCGAGGTCGGCGAGCTTGTTCATCATTGTCCCGACGGCGTCATCGGCGTATCGGATGCCGACGTCGTAGCCATCGAATATGCCCTTGACGGCGTCCATGTCGAACGCGTTCCAGGGTTGGCGCGGCAGGGGTTGCTGCCACTCGTCGGGCGCGTAGCCCCACGGTTCCTGAGCGGTGTGTGGCCCCGGCAGGCCCCAATTGCGTTGGCGTACCTCTTCGGTGTGCCAGGCGGGCGGGGGATCGTCGGCGAAAGGATTGCCGTAAGAGTCGGGCGTGTTGTAGGGGGTGTGCGGGTCCCAAAGGTGCACGTGGAGAAACCAGTTGTCGGTGGAACCGCGACGGTCGAGCCAGTCGAGCGCCCCAGGTAGTACTTCGTCGGCGCGCTCGCCTCCGTGGCCGCGCATGAGGTTCATGGCTTCCATGACGCCGTTGTTCCACCAGGATGCCGAGTGGCGGAACGGGAAGCTGGAGATCGATGCGGTTGACCAGCCGGCCCGGTAGAACTTCGACGCCCAGGTGTTGTTGGCTACGCGGCCGAAAAAGCCACGTTCCTTGCCTTCGTGCCGGAGATCCGCGGCGGCACCGCCGTGGTTGACGACACCGTTGCGGATCCCGAACACGCCGGTGCAGAGAGCGGTGCGTGAAGGGAGGCAGGGCACGTCGGAGGCGTAGACGTTCTCGAATAGCACTCCTTCGGAAGCAAGTGCATCGATGTTGGGAGACATGTTGCGGTGGTAGCCGTAGCACCCGAGATGGTCGGCCCGTAGCGTGTCGATGTCGATGTACAGAAAGCGCATGGTGGCTCCACGGTGTCAGGTTCGGTCGAGCCGGTGCGTATCAATAGCTGGACCTCGGTCACCCCAAGTGTAACAGCGTGTTGACCGGAGGTCTGGCGGGTGGCGCCCCCGCTCGCATGGGTTGTTCTGCTCGCTGGGCTCTTGGGGAGCGGGTGCGGGATATTAGACGTGTCTCCAGCCCCGTCCGACCTCGGGGCACCGGTCTCCGAGTTCTGCGCTGCGATTGCGGAGTTTGGAGAGGGGAGACCCGACAGTTACGTCGTGCGCGCACGCTTGTGCGAGCGTTGCCGGTTGCCGAAGAGCGATGGTGTTCGTAGGTGATGGTGTTCGTGGGTGATGGTGCAAGCCAGCTCGTTTGACCGCACTGTAACATGGCGTTACAGTGCGGTCGTCGAACTTGAGATCAGGAGGCATGTTGGGGATGAGCACATCTGCGGAACTCACGGGCATCGGGCCGCGTCTGGAGCAGGCGAGCGAACGGCTGGGGCTGGCCGGTTCGCCGCAGTTCACGCATCGGAGCTTCATGCTGGACATCTCGCGCGATCGGGTCCCGACGAACGAGACATTGCGATGGTTGGTGGACGTGCTGGCGACCCTGCGCTACAGCGAGCTGCAGCTCTACACCGAGCACACGTTCGCGTTTGCTGGGCACGAGGTCGTATGGAATGAAGCGAGCCCACTGTTGCCAACGGAGATGGCCGAGTTGTCGGCGTACTGCGAGGCGCGCGGGCTGGAGCTCGTAGCGAACGTGAACACGTTCGGCCACATGGGGCGATGGTTGAAGCATCCGGAGTATCGGCATCGAGCTGAGTGTCCGGACGGTCCTCCGGAGTTCTTGGAGAGGCTCCTCGGTGGTCCTGCGTGTCTTGCTCCGACAGAGGACAATGCGGAGTTTGCCTTGAGCCTGGCGCGGGAGATGCTGGCAGCGACTGGCGGGACCCGTATCAACATCGGGGCCGACGAGCCATTCGAGCTCGGCCATGGTGTATCTGCCGAACGTTCCAAGAGGCTGGGCCGTGGCGCCGTCTATCGCGAACACCTTTCAAGAATCGTGGAGCCGCTGATCGCAGACGGTCAGGAGGTGCTCTTTTGGGGGGACGAGTTCCGCCACGACCCTGAGTCGATCTCGTGGATCCCCGAGGGGGCCACGTGCGTCATGTGGACCTATGAGGCGCCGCATGCAGATTCGCGTGTGTACGACCGGATTCCGCAGGCCGTGAAGGACTTTCTTTCGCTGCCCGAGGATGGATACTTGGGATTCGGTTCGCACGCCCGTCTTGTGATCGAGGGCGAGAAGCCTGTGTGGCTGGCGTGCGGGACGTCGTCGTGGAACACGCTGCTGGGCCGCTCGGCAAACGCTGCGGGGAATATCGACGACGCAGCGACTGTCGGCGCAAGCGGCGGTGTCGAAGGCTTCATGCTGACCGACTGGGGTGACAACGGACACCTACAGCCACTCGCCGTCTCGCTGCCCGCGATTGTTCGAGGCGCGGTCGCAAGCTGGACCGGTGAAGGCGTCGACCCCAACGTCGATATATGCGCGGCTGTCGACGATCTGCTCGGAGCTCCTAACGGCACCGGCGACCTGCTCGACAGGCTCGGCCGGATCTCGGAGTCCATCGGAACTCATGTACTCGACGCTTCAGCAGTCTTCACGGCGATCGTGCCGGCGAACTCCCCTGGAGGAGGCGAACTCGATACTCAGGGCGCCGGAGACGCAAGGTCGCTCCTCGCCGAAGCGCGCTCGTTGTTCGAGCGCGACAGCGGCGAAGATTCGCGATGGGGCATCGCCGCCCAGGAGCTAGACGCGACGTGCCAGCTGGCAGACCTCGGGCTCAGGAAGCTGATGGGAGACGAACCCAGCCAAGACGATGTGCGTCGCGCCGTCGACGCGCAACGCGAGGGGTGGCTTCGCTCGAGTCGACCCGGGGGGCTCGAGGACTCACTCGCCAATCTCGACTTGCCGTAGTGGCCAACTCCCGCCGACTTGGCCGACTGGATCGGAGATAGGGAAGTGGAAGTCATCATCGTCTCCGATGTAGATGCAGGTGCGGCGATCGCCGCCGACGCGGTGGCCGCGGTTCTTGCTCGGCAGGAGACACCTGTGATTGGCCTGGCGACGGGCTCGTCGCCCGTCCCGGTGTACGGGGCCCTCATTGAGAGGTGCCGCCAGGGCGATCTGTCGTTTTCGGCAACTACGTTCTTTCTTCTGGACGAGTACTTGGGCCTCGACCCCGGCGACCACCGGTCCTACTGCTCATACATCAGGGACGTATTCACATCTCATGTGGACGTTGCACTGGAAAGAGTCCTCGGCCCCAATGGCGCAGCCTCGGATCCGCTTGCCGAAGCTGACGTATACGACGCCGCGATCAGGCGAGCTGGCGGGATCGACTTGCAGCTTCTCGGCATCGGGACCGACGGCCATATCGGGTTCAACGAACCGGGCTCATCCCTCGCTTCGAGAACACGCCTCAAGACCCTCACCGAGCGAACCAGACGCGACAATGCGCGCTTCTTCGCCTCCGAAGACGATGTTCCGAGACACGTCCTCACACAAGGCGTCGGCACGATCTTGGAGTCTCGCCACCTGCTATTGGTCGCCTCTGGCGCCGCAAAGGCTGCCGCGGTCGCGGCCGCGGTAGAGGGGCCGGTGAGCGCGTCCTGCCCGGCGTCGGCGTTGCAGCTGCATCCCCATGCGACGGTGATCGTTGACCGCCCTGCCGCCCAGGAACTTGCAAACGCCGACTACTACATCGAGACCTTCAATTCGAAGCCTGCGTGGCAGGGAATCTAGGACGTGGGCCAACGAACGCATCTCGAAGGGACTCTCGCTGTTGACGACTGCGTATCGCTGCTCCCGAGCTAGATGACGATTGACGGCACCTCCAGGGTGGGGCCGAGTGCCTGGACTGACGCCGGGCTTCGTCAGACAGTCGAGATTTCTGGCCCACGCCGTAGACGTGGGCACACGTCGCGGCCCTCGCCGCTCACCGCGACTTGGAAGAGGGCGCCACCTCGGCATCGAAGTAGCCGAAGATGATTCTCGACACGTGTTGTAGCTGCACGTCGAGTTTGATCTCCTGGGGCGGGTTGACTGCGAAGCGGCCCAAGACCCCGAGGAGAGTGTGAGTAAGCGTGGCAAGCCGTTCGAGCGTCTCGGTATCGAGGCTATTGTCGGCGCCCTCGCGCTCAGCGAAGAAGAACGCACGGATGGAGCGCGCTCGGTACTCGCGGTCGATTTCCTCGGTCGTGGCAAGCCTCGGTGCAAGGTTGTCGAACGCGGCGAGGAATCGGTGCGCATCGACAGTCTCGGGATAGCGGTCGATCAATGCGCTGAGACCCGCCCGGGTCGCCTCGAGGAGGCCCATGTCGTCAGTCGTGACTTCGCGTGCGATCTTGGCTAGGCGGCCGAGCATCCTCGCAGCGACCTCGGTCGCGATGTGGTCGCGTTCCGCGAAGTGCCGGTACACCGTGACTCGACTGACGCCGGCGCGTTTCGCGATGTCGATCATCGTTGTTTCGACGATTCCCTGTTCCTGAAACAAGATCTCGGCGGCGTCGACGATCTCACTGTGCCGCGACGAATCTTGGTCCTCGTTTGCACTTCGGTGCTTGTCGAGGTTGCTCCGTTTGGCCATCAAGTTCTCCTCGTGTTGGCCTCAGCGTAGCCCATAGTTGTGCACGATCGCCCCGGATCCGCGTCGTCTGATGTTGTAGCCAGTCCCCGCGAAACGTTGGTGTCGAGCGGCCAATGCGAGCGTCAACAATACCTTGGCCACGTTGCCTCAGCCACTATTGACCTACGGCCCCCGCTCGCCTGCCACGCAATGTCGTGGGCACGAATCCTGCGAGAAAGACTCAACGAGCATCCGCTCGGCGTCGCTCCCGTGGCAGCGCGATTCGCCGGTCGAGTCCTGCTGCTCAAGCGATCGCAGGTGGCTGGGTGGTGGTCACACCTAGGCATGCAGCCGGTTGGCTATCCACCCGCGGTCCAGGTTTCTTCGCGGGTTTGACGGATCGCCTTGTGCCATGGTGGAACAGTACGTTACATTACCTCGGACCGAGGAGGGGGACTTGAGCAACGACGCCACGAATGACGACGACGCTAGCGCGCTGACCCAGGCGCTACTCGATGCAGAAGGGGCCACGCATCGAGATAGTGAGGAGGAAGAAGCGGTGCTGGCCGATGGGCAGCTTCCGGGCGTGGGCGCGGAGGAGATGACCTTTCGTGAGGGGCTTGCGAAGGGTGGGAAGCGCACGTTCATCATCCTGCTCGTGCTGAATTCTCTCGATGAGCTTGAGGGCGGCGCTCTGGCGCTGCTTGCGCCGGATATTCGCGACAGTCTTGGGATCTCGAACGGCACGATCACCTTCGTTGCGTCGGCCGCTGCGGCATTCATCGTGCTGGGAGCATTTCCGATGGGATGGTTGGCCGACCGTTACCGGCGCGGGCCGATCATTGGTTTCGCGACGGTTGCCTATACGGGCTTCGTCGTTCTCACCGGCATGGTCACGAACGCCTTCACGTTGTTCTGCTCGAGATTCGGGGTCGGGATCGCGCGTGCCAACACTGGCACTGTGCATTCGTCGTTGATCGCGGATACTTACCCAATCGGTATCCGCGGACGCATCGGTACGACGTCGGCGTTCGCAGGCCGCGCGATCGCGACCGCAGCACCTGCGTTCATCGGCTTGATTGTTGTGATCGCCGGCGGTGATGACGCCTGGCGATGGGCATTCTTTGTCCTTGCGTTGCCGGTCGGTGCGGTTGCGTTCTTGGCGTTCCGTCTTCCTGAGCCTCCGCGAGGCCAGTGGGAGAAGCACGACGTGCTCGGGGAGGTGCTGGACGAAGAAGACCCGATGCCGATCTCGATCGAGGCGGCGTTCGCCCGCTTGTTCCGAATCCGGACCTTCCAGACTGTGTTGGTGGCCTTCTCGGCTATGGGTTTCCTGCTCTTCACGCTTGGCGTGCAGAGCAGCCTCTTCGTGGAAGAAGAATACGGGCTCGACACTCTGGGACGCGGCCTGTGGGGTTCAGCTACCGGTCTTCCCATCTTCTTCGTCCTGCCGTTTATCGGATCGACCTTCGACCGAGTCTGTCGAAAAAACCCGGCACAGGCTCTTCGGATCGTGGGCTACGCGTTGGGGCCCCTGACAGTGACGGTGCCTCTTCAGTTCCTGATGCCGAACGCAACGCTGTTCTATCTGATCGGTATCCCGAACCAGATCCTCGTCACGGTCGCAGCGGCGCTGATCGGCCCGATTGTGCAGCTCATCGTGCCCTACCGGCTACGCGGCCTAGGCAGCGCTCTCGCGGTCACCTATGTGTTCTTGATTGGGGCTGTTGGTGGCAGCATCTTGGCGGCGGTGTTCGTCGAGGCGTGGGGCCCCCGGACAGCGGTAATCGTCTTGGCGATCCCAGCACTCTCGCTCGGCGCAATCCTGCTCTATCGAGGTGCTGGCACGGTCCGTCACGACCTCACGCTTGTCGTTCGTGAGCTCGAGGAAGAGAAGGCCGAACACGACCGTCAGCGTGCCAACCCCGAGGAGATCCTGGCGATCCAGAGCGTGGGCGTTGACTTCAGCTACGGCCGAGTGCAGGTCCTGTTTGATCTGAGTTTCGCGGTGCATCAGGGCGAGACGCTGGCGCTGCTTGGGACAAATGGAGCCGGCAAGTCAACCATTCTCAACGTCATCAACGGCTTGGCGACGCCAGACCGTGGTGCCGTACGGCTGAACGGGCGCACGATCACGTTCACCAAGCCCGAACAGCGTTCGGCAATGGGGATCCAGATGCTGCCCGGCGGCAAGGGGACGTTCCCGGACCTTTCAATCCACGAAAACCTCCTCATGGGCGTGTTCCGCGACCGCGGCGATAAGGAGCAAATGAGATCGCGAATCTCGCGTGTCTACGACCTCTTCCCAGAACTCGGCGGCCGCCGCAACGAGTTGGCGCGCAATCTGTCGGGCGGGCAACAGCAGCAGCTCGCTCTGGCCAGGGTCATGCTCTATGACCCTGAAGTGCTGATCATCGACGAGTTGAGTCTCGGCCTCGCTCCAGCGGTGGTCCAGGATCTCTTGCAGAGCATCGAACGGCTGAAGGCCGCGGGTCAGACCATGATCATTGTCGAGCAGTCGATCAACGTCGCGTTGGCCATCGCCGATCGAGCGATCTTCCTCGAAAAGGGTGAAGTCCGGTTCGAAGGCGACGCGCAGGATCTGCTCGAACGCGACGATCTCGCTCGAGCCGTCTTCCTCGGCAAGGAAGGTGGCTGATGTCCCCGACGCTGCTCGGAGTCGTGGGCTGCTTCAACGGCGATGACACTTGCATCACTCGACAAGTCGTCTTCGACGGCCTGATCCAGGGCCTGACCTATGGGCTTCTGGCTCTGGGCATTGTGCTTGTCTTCCGGTCAACGAAGGTGATCAACTTCGCTGTCGGCAACCTCGGTCTTCCGGGCGCGGTCCTCTTCGCGCTTCTCCACTACAACTACGGCCTCCCGCTGTTTCTGGCTCTCGTGATCGCGTTACTGGCTGGTGCTCTTCTGGGGGGAATCGTCGAGCTTGCGGTCATCCGACGGCTCTTCACTTCGCCTCGAGTAGTGGTCCTGATGGCGACGGTCGGTGTCGCTCAGCTGATGCAAGCGATCGTCGCGGCCATGCCCGACGTCGACACGAGCGCGGGCGGGTACCCGCTTGCCATCAGCGGGCAATGGGAGCCGTTCGGGATCAGGGTCTCGGGCGCAGACATCTCAGTTCTGATCGTCGTTCCCTTGGTGGCCATCGGTCTCGGCTGGGCACTGAGTCGCACCATGGTGGGCCGAACTGTTGCAGCGTCAGCGAGCAACCCATCCCTCAGCAGGCTTTGTGGGATCAACCCCAAGTTGGTCTCGACGTTGGTCTGGCTCATCGCGGGACTGCTCGCCACCATTACGATGGTCCTTCTCGGCGGCCTCTTGAGGCGCGTCACGGGACTGGAAACGCTCGGGTCGCTCACCCTGACACGCGCGCTAGCGGCGGCAGTAATAGCCGGGATGCGGTCCTTCCCGCGGGCGGCGCTTGCGGGACTGGGCATCGGCGTTCTGGAGTCGACGATCCGGTTCAACTTCCTGTTCGAGCCCGGCCTGACGGACTTCATTCTGCTGGTGGCGGTGTTGGTGGCGGTCTACTTCCAGAGCCGCCGCGCCGATCAGGAAGGCGCGGTGTCGTTCATTCCGAAGTCCCGGCCCGTTCCCGACCGCCTGAGGTCGCTGTGGTACGTGCGGCACATTGGCAAGATCGCGGGTGCGCTGGCCCTTGCGGCGACCATCGTGCTGCCCTTGGTGATGGACGTTCCGAACTCTCGACTGTTTCTTTACTCGACAATCGTCGGGTTCGCGATCGCCGCTACCTCGGTCACGGTGATTACGGGTTGGTCCGGTCAGATCTCCCTCGCCCAGATGACGTTCGCTGGTTTCGGCGCGTTGTTGGCGGCCGCGTTCAGCCGCGGACTGGAGATGGACGTCGGTTGGCGGAGTGTCCGGATTCTGGACTTCCAACTCAAGCCGGTCTCGTTCCTGGCAGCGCTGCTTCTGGCGACCCTCGTTACCGCCGTGTTGGCCACACTCGTCGGAGTCGGTGCGCTGCGTGTGCGGGGACTCTTGCTCGCGATATCGACCTTCGCTTTGGCAGTCGCGGGAACTCAATATCTCTACGATCGGCCGCTCCTGAGCAACGGACAGGCGAGCGTGATCTTGGAGCGAGGATCGATACTCGGCGTGGATCTGTCGTCACAACGTGCGTACTTCTACTTTGTGGTTGGTGGACTTGCCATCACGATGCTTATTCTCTCGCGGCTACGGAAGGCAGGCGTCGGCCGACGCCTGATCGCCGTCAGGGACAATCCCGACTGCGCCGCCGCCTACACAATCGACCCGTCGCGGACCAAGCTGACGGCGTTCACTGTGGCAGGCGGAATCGCTGGCCTCGCTGGCGCGATGCTGGGGGGTCTATTCCAGAACATCATCATCGAGGACAACAACTTTCTTGTTGACGATTCGCTCAACGCGGTCGCGATGGTGGTCATCGGCGGACTTGGAACGATTGCCGGCCCGGTGCTGGGCGCCCTATGGATCGAGGGGTTGCCGGCGTTCTGGCCTGACAATGAACTTGTTCCGCTGCTCTCGTCGAGCATCGGCATGTTGCTCATCCTTTTGTACTTCCCCGGCGGTCTGTCCCAGGTAGTGCTGCGAGGACGCGAGGTCGCCTTCGAGTGGCTCGACGCCCGTCTCGACAACGAATCGGAACCACCCAAACGCCAGTCCTCTCCACCCGCCATGCTCCAAAAGGCCGGCGATCTGCCCGATGTCGTCTTGCGCGCTCAAGGGGTGGCGGTGAGTTACGACGGAATCAAGGCGGTGGATGGAGTCAGCATCGAGGTAGCCAGAGACGAGATGGTCGGGCTCATCGGGACAAACGGTGCGGGAAAGTCGTCGCTCCTCAATGCCATCGGCGGGTACGTTCCGGCGTCAGGAACCATCGAGGTCTTGGGCCAGGATGTGTCGCGGCTGAGGCCCCATCGGCGGGCAGAGGTGGGCCTCGGTCGCACGTTCCAGTCCGCAAATCTCTTCCCCGAGCTGACTGTCCGCGAGACAGTTCAGGTCGCGTTGGAAGCCCGTCGTCGAGCCGGAATCGTGCGAACGGCGCTGCATCTGGACGGAAGGGTCGAACGTGCCCAGCGAAGCGAGGCGGCGGAGCTCATCGACTTTCTTGGTCTCGGCCGCTACGCCGAGAGCTACGTCGCCGACCTCTCAACTGGAACCCGCCGTATCGTCGGGCTCGCCAACCTTTTGGCCGTGGACGCCAAGGTGCTGTGCCTCGACGAACCCACAGCGGGTGTTGCGCAGCGCGAGGCCGAGGCGTTTGGCCCGCTTCTCGTTCGGATCCGGCGAGAGCTCGGTGCCTCGATGGTCATCGTCGAGCACGACATGCCGCTCATCATGAGCATCAGCGACCGCATCTACTGCCTGGAGTCGGGAACCGTTATTGCCGAGGGTGAGCCGGACGCGGTGCGAAACGATCCACAGGTCGTGGCGTCATACCTCGGTACCGATGAGCGCGCGATCGATCGATCCGATAGCGGCCAGGAGCGCGACGTTGAGGCCGAACTGGAGGGAGGCCCATGACCGAAGCCGTAGTTCGCAGCTACGAGCCAGGTGATCTCGATGCCTGCTATGAGATCTGCCTGCGGACTGGCGACTCGGGCCGTGACTCGACGAGCTTGCATACCGATCCCCGCTTGCTCGGCGAGGTCTGGGTTGGGCCGTACCTTGCGCGATGGCCGGAGTTCGCGTTCGTCGTCGAAGATGAGGCGGGCGTCGGCGGGTACATCACTGGCGCTCCCGACACGTCCGCGCACGAGCGTTGGGCCGAGCAGAAATGGTGGCCAGCACTCCGCGAGCGGTACCCACGCGGTTCGTTTCCAGAGGGCTCTAGCGGCGCCACATGTGTCAACCTGATTCACGAGCCGCAGCTCATGCCGGCGGAGATCGTCGGGAGGTTTCCGGCACATCTACACATCAACCAGCTCCCCCGACTTCAGGGCCGAGGGTTTGGCCGGCTGCTCATGGCTCAGCTGTTCTCGGCGTGTGAGTCCCACGGCGTGGACGCGATTCACCTCGGTTGTGGGCCGGACAACCCGAAGGCGATCGCGTTCTATCAGGCAGTCGGATTCGAGGACCTGATGGGTGGGTTCTTGTGGGGCCGGTCAACCGAAAAGGCCGCTGAGCCGGACTGTCCGCTAGCTGCCGACGGACCATCTAGCGGCACATCGAAGGTTGTCGCGGAGACGGGTGTTGGCGGAGGCGTGGAGTCTTGACCGCACCTACGCAGAATGTAACAATATGTTACTCAACGATTGCGATGGAGGTGTGCCATGGGTACAGAAGGCAGAGACACGCTGGTTGCGATACAGGCGCACCCAGACGACGACATGCTGTTCTCTCCTCTCCTCGTCCACTATGCGAAGAAGGGCATCGATGTCCATGTCGTGTTCGTGACCTATGGCGAGAAGGGCGTCGAGTTCACCGACATTTCTCCTGGTGCCGAGCTCGCCGCAGTCCGTAAGGCCGAAGAGATCGCGGCGTTTAAGCACTACGGCATCCATCCGCCGAGATTCCTCGACTACCTCGACCAGGAGGTCCCTGACCTCTCGGAGGAAGAGGTCAACGAGATGCAATCGCAGCTGCGCGAAATACTCGAGGAAGTCAGTCCCCGCGTCGTGATCACATTCGGGCCCGAGGGGTTCACGGGAAACATCGACCACGTGGCAGTCAGCCCAATCGTGACGGACCTCATCGCGAGATGGCACGCCGAAGAGGACAGCTCGGGCGCCCCCGAGCGGCTGTTTTACACGATGTTTCCGGAGAGTCAGGCCGTGGTCAATGGCCTTGGCCTTTTCCGGGAGGTTCCCAACGAGATGGCGACGACCATCGTTGATGCCACCGATGGTCTCGAGGAGGCGAAGGCGGGGGCGGACGAGTACGTGAGCCAGTTCCCTCAGGATTGGTTGGAGGCCTACCGGGAGTTCTTGATCGGCACCATGGCCCCCGAGATCCACCTGCGTTGGGTACTCAACAAGAACGGCGCGCCGCAAGAGGGCGGAAGCGACATATTCGCGTGACCGCGGCGGCGTCGCCCAGGAGCAGGAAGGCCGCCGCGTCGATGGCATTCCCAGTCTCGACCCCGGGATGCGACCCGATCTCCACTGCCCGGCGTCGCGCTATCGTGGACCAACCCCGATCGCGGTCAGTCTCATGAGTGCCAACGTCGGAGGCCGTGCGGCGGTGGCGATCGACGTCGGCGGAACCCAGTACAAGGCCGGCCTGGTGACCGAAGCCGGAATCGACCATATGACGACAGGGCCGACCGGCCCTGGTTGCGACCCCGGCGAGCTCGCCGACCAGCTGGGCAGCGTTGTCCGCACTATCCGCGAAGCCGCGGATCGGCCGGTGGATCGGGTCGGGCTCGCTGCCCCAGGACGCATCGACGCACAACGGGGCCTCGTCGTCGACTCCCACAACTTGCAATGGCGTGACGTGCCGCTTGTACGTCTCGTGCAGCAATCCAGTGGGCTGCCGACGGCGCTCGAGCATGACGTCTACCTCGGGGGATTCGCCGAGCTTCGGAGGGGAGCTGGGCTTGGCTTCGACGACGTCTTGTACGTCGGGATCGGTACAGGGATTGCCTGCGCGCTCGTGTCGACGGGTCTCTCGTGGCGGGGTGAACGCGGCTTCGCTGGTGAGCTCGGCCTTGGCCTGACGCGCGACTCGCGCCGCGTTGAAGACGCGGTGTCGGCCCGCGCGCTTTGCGCGTCCTACCGAGCCGCGACGGGCGCGGAGTTGGCGGCGCACTCAATTGTCGACCGGATCGATGTGGATCCCGCGGCTCGAACGTGTTGGCTCGCGTTGGTCGAGGAGTTCGGTCACGCGCTGTGGAACTGCATCGCACTCGTGGACCCGGGTTGCGTCGTGATCGGAGGAGGCCTGAGTCTCGCCGGGCCACGCTTCCTCGAGCCTCTTGAGGAGTCCCTGGCCAAGGCTGAGGTGCAGGTGAGGCCGCTTCCGCCAATTCGGCTGGCTGGAGCCGGACTGCATGCCGCATGCCTTGGCGCCGGTCTGCACACCTTGGAGTTGGCTGTCTAGCGACCTGTCTTGCGCGAGCTGTCGCGCCGGTCGCTGTCGGCGACGGCGAAGCGGGCGGATGGCCCCTTGACGTGCCAGTGGAACAGTGTGTTACAGTCCCGGTGTACGTTGAGTTCAACCGATGGAGGGTCGGATGCGCCCGCACCGCTCAAACAAGTTCGCCATAGTCGTCTTCATTCTGGCCCTGATCGCTAGCGCATGCGTTGACGAGAGCGACGAGCCCGACGGAGCCGGCGACGTCTCATCGAGCTCCGAGCCCTCGGAGGAGCCAACGGCCACACCAGGTCAAACCGACGAGAACGAAGACACCAATGACGGCAACGACGACGGTGGCTCCGATGCGCCGTTGACCGCGAGCGACACGGGAGTCTCCGAAACCACAATCACTATCGGGATTCCGGCGATCGACCTTGACGCGCTTCGTGACCTTGGGATCATCGCCGACACTCCCGAACTCGATGAGATCGGTGCCTGGGAGTCAGCAATTGCGATCGTCAACGAGCGTGGCGGCATCTACGGCCGGATGATCGAGCCCGTCTATGCGACGTACCTCCCGCTCGGGCAGGCACAGGCCGACGCCGCCTGCATTGAGCTCATCGAGGACAACGAGATCTTCGTGGCAATCGGCTCCCTGATCGTTCCTGAAGGCGTCCTGTGCTACACCGAACTCAATGGCACGCCGTTTCTCGGCGGTACCGGTGCGCTCACCCAGGAGATCGAGGCCCGCAGTCTCGAGCTCGCGCTGAGCATCGACGCGATGACGTTGACCACACACTTCGCCGTCATCGACTTCGCGGAGGCTCAGGGGGAGTTCGAGCGCCCGATTGCGGTCCACGGAGACAACCGCACAACGATAGAAGCAGTCGTCGCGGAGCTTGAGAATCGGGGCGCGACCGTGGTCTCGATGTCGGTCAGCTCAGCCCCAGAGACGGATTCAGCAGCACGAGTCGGCGAGTTCGAGCAGATATTCGAACGATGGCGGAGCGACGGAGCGGAGGTCGTGATCAACACGGGAACGAGCCTCGACATGCTGTCCGCGATGGGGCGCCAGGAGTTCTACATCGATGCCTACGCGGCCGACGCGAGTGCGCGTCAGTACGCCGCGACAACCTCTGGCGAAGAGCGCGAATTCGAAGCTCTCCGGCACTACACGATGGTCAACGGTGCGCCGCCCGTGGCCTACGACGACTTCAGTCACGAGCCGACAAACGTATGCAGGGAGGGCTGGGACCGCCACAACCCCGACCTCCCCATCGCAGATACCGTAGATCAACACGGCACCGTCGAAGGTACGTGCGCGGTTATCGAGCTCTTCGCGGCGCTTGCGCAAGAAGCGGGCCCGAACCTCACCCACGAGGGCTTCGCGGCGGCGGCAGAGGCGCTCGAGGTCGTTGATCTCGCCGGTGCGCGAGACGTCCGCATCGGCGGAGACGGAGTCAGCGGCCCGACGTCGATCGCCGTCTGGCGTTGGTCTGAGGAAACCGGTGAGATGGAAGAGGTCGACGCGGTGCAGCTCGGCGGGTGACGCCCACCCCGGGATCATCACCCGATTCGATGGGGACGACGGAAGGTGGACCGCCGTCGTACGTGCGCAATCCGGTGGTACCGGGCTTTCATCCCGACCCCAGCGTCTGTCAGGTCGGCGAGCACTACTACCTCACCAACTCCACCTTTGGGTGGGCGCCCGGGTTGCCGCTGTTCCACTCAACGGACCTTGTCGCGTGGCAACAGGTCGGCAACATCTTGGACCGCGACACGCAGCTGGACCTCAGTGGTGCTTTCGACTGGGGAACCTCGGGCGTCTATGCGCCGACTCTGCGACATCACGATGACCGCTTCTGGGCAATCACAACCGTTCTCGGAGTGCTGGGGCCACGCAATATCATTCTCACGGCGGCCGACGCGACAGGACCATGGTCTGACCCGGTGCCCATCGACGTCGTTGGGATCGACCCTGACCTCGCCTGGGCGGACGGACGGTGCTTCGTCCACTTCTCAGGCGATGGTGGCATCAAGAGATGCGAGATTGACCCCGAGACCGGCGACGTCCTCACCGAGCCGACCCCCACATGGTCGGGGACAGGGCTCCAATTCCCGGAGGCCCCTCACCTCTACCTCATCGACGGCACCTGGTACCTGCTGATCGCCGAGGGTGGAACGGAGCGCGGGCATGCGGTCTCCGTCGCTCGGAGCCACTCACCGGCGGGACCGTGGGAGCCCTGCCCGCACAATCCGATTCTGAGCCACCGCTCCACGAACGAGCCAATACAAAGCACAGGGCATGGCGACCTCGTGCAGGCGCCAGACGGGACGTGGGCAATGGTCGTGCTCGGAACCCGACCAGGAGGCGTGTCGCCGGGGTACCACGTGCTCGGGCGCGAGACATTCCTTACATCTGTCCGCTTCCGCGACGGCTGGCCACATGTTGACGCCGTCAACCTCGACGCCGTGGTAGGCGACTGGGTCCACAACACTCAACCGTCGTGGGACTACGACGATGACTTCGCCGCCTCGTCTCTCGATCCGGGTTGGATGAGCCCATTGCGCCAGGCGAGTCTGGTCGCGGACCTGAACGCACAGGCCGGAGCGTTAACGCTCAGAGACGACTCGACGTCGCTCGACGACCTGACGCCCACATTCGTCGGGCGTCGTCAACGCCACCTCACGACCGAGACGTCGGTCCTCGTTGAGGCGGACAACGGCCACGCCGGCTTGGCGTTGGTCATCGATCACATAACGCACGCCCGCATCGAGTTGTGGCAAGGCCGTATCGCCGCCCACCTACGCATCGGTCCTGCATCAAGCAGTCTCGGCGAGCGCTCCTGGGCCGAGAGGTCCGCCAGGCTTGCCATTGTGACAACCAGCGATTGGGTGGGCCCGGACCGAGTACGGCTGGGCTATCTCGACGATGGCGACGAGTTCGTAGAATTGGCCTCGCTCGACGGCCGGTACCTGTCGACCGAGGTTGCCGGGGGGTTCACAGGACGTCTTATCGGCATGTTCGTCAGTCGCGGCGCTGCTGCATTTCGTGAATTCCGCTACCGGGGTACGCTCCCCGAGAAGCGGCCAGGCTCCGGGTCCTAGGCCACGTCGGCGTGTTGTTCTACCGCTTGATCGGCGCTCTCGGTGGATCTAATCAAAGGTGTGCAGGAGCGATCGCAGACGACCTGGCCGCAGAGGATGTTGGCGGATTGTAACATTCCGTTGCATTGAGGGTTGTGGGTGATCTAGAGTCCTGCTCGCCGCATCGAGTGGCACGGCAGACCCGTCGAAGCGGACTGCTGGTGGGAGCAGGGTCTCGATCCAGCGCACGCCAGCACACGCCGAGTCGCTGCGGGGCCGCCGGGCCCCGACGTCGATTGACGCCGGACGGAGCGGAAGACCATGGCTGCGGTCGTCGGGCAGGAATACCGTCGGCTCGGGGCCTGACCGAGGCTAGGACAACATGACGGTCGCGACCCGTTGCGATGGGCCGCCCGACTCGAGGAAGTAGTGGTGGCATGGACGAGGCTGGATTCGATCGCTATGGAGGCTGGCGTGGCCGCGCCTTTGCCGCGACTGGCAGGTTCCGCGTCGAGAAGGATGCGGACGGGAGATGGTGGTTCGTGTCGCCCGACGGACACGCATTCTTCTCTCATGGGGTCCAGTGCGTGACGTCTCGTGGGACGGAGCAAGCCGACAGCGTGGCACCATATGAGCAGAACATCTTGGCGCGAGACGGTTCCTTTGAGGCGTGGCGCGATCGCACCGTTCGGCTGCTCTCCCACGCGGGCCTCAACACCCTCGGGGATTGGAGCGAGCTCGAACTGTTCGCCGACACGATGCCCTACACAACGGGGATCGTGCTGAGCGCGAGTGCCCCCAAGGTTGAACGAGGCCCTGATGCATTCAGAGGGCGAGCTCACGACTTCTTCGCGAACGAATTCGAGCAGGGCGCGCACGTCCAAGCCCGGTCCCTGGGCGCTCCGGCCGACGATCCCTACTGCATTGGCGTCTTCCTCGACGATGAGGTGCCATGGGCCGCAAACTTTCTGATGCCGCTGCCGTACCTCGACTACTACCTCTACCTCGACGCCGGCGCACCCGGAAAGGTGGCGTTGCAATCGTTCTTCGAACGCCGCTACTCCGGCGATCTGGCAGGGTTCAACGCAGTCTGGGGTTCCGACCTTGCCTCTTTCGAGGCTGTCCAACAAGTGGACCCGCAGGGCAGCACCTGGACGGCGTCGCGAGATCCGTCGGAGGGCACGACCGCACAGCAGGCGGACCGCACGGCGTTTCGTGCAGAGGTCGCACAGCGATACTTTGATGTTGCGAGTCAGGCAATGGCGACTCACGCTCCCGATGTGCTGAATCTTGGGCCGCGGTTGCTGCCGGGGAACGTGACTCCTGACTACCTTGAGATTGCCTCGCAGTACTGCGATGTAGTCAGTATCAACGGCTTTGAGCTGTCAGAGGTTGGCTACCGACTCCTCGAGCGCTTCGCTTGGACCGGTTCATTGCCAGCAACTCCCCTGCTCGCGCACGTGGAGCAGGCCGCTGCGCTGGCCGACAAGCCAATTCTGTTGTCATCGTTCACCTATCGGGCCGAAGTTGAAGGTCTAAACGACTTCCCGCCGACAGCGGTGTTTGAGGTTCTCGATAGCCAGAACGCTCGCGCGGACCGATACGAGCAATACATGCGACGCGCACTCGAAATCCCTGCCGTGGTGGGCGCTCACTGGTTCCAACACTCCGACCAGCCCGCCGCCGGTCGGTTCGACGGTGAGAACAGCAACTTCGGCATTGTCGACATCCACGACGATCCCTACGAACCGTTGATCTCGAGGATGCGTGCGATGTCCTCCCGGTTCCACGTGTCAGGTGACTAGTCCCTCTCCGCGATCCAGGTATGGCGCGGGCCGCGCTCCGAGGGTCTGGGCCTTGACCGAGCAACCCACAATATGAAACACTATGATACACGGTATTAACTAACCTGAGTCGGAGGGTTTCTCATGGGTTTTGATCGATTGGATCAACAGGACGGGGTCGGGATGACACCCGTTAGTCGCGATGGTGCCTCGAAGCGCGGCAGAGGATGGCTCATTAGCCTTCTGTTCTTGGCTGCAGCGGCCTTCGTTGTCGCAGCGTGCTCGGACGACAGTGACGGGGAAGCCTCGGCGGACACTCAAGATGTCGATGATGGCGAGAACGCCGACGGCGAGGCCGACGCCTCGCAAGACGATGGAGATGGCGCCCAAGACTCCACGGACGGAGAGGCCGACACGGACTCCGGCGAAGAAACCGCTGACGGCGAAGAAACCGCTGACGGCGAAGCGGGCGACGGTGACCAACCCGACGACGGCGCCGATGGCGAGGCGGGCGACGGTGACCAACCCGACGACGGCGCCGATGGCGAGGCGGGCGATGGTGACGAGGCGAGCGTCGAAGATTCAGGCCCTCCAAGTCTGGCATTGGTGCTCGCCCATCCCGACGACGAGATGACCTTCGCTCCGCTGGTCGCGTACTACGGAAGTCAAGGCGTCGAGGTCAATACGATATTCGTCACGTCCGGCGAAAAGAGTGACGCCTTCACGGACATTCCCGCCGGCCCTGAGCTGGCCGCCGCTCGTCAAGCTGAGGCCGCAGCAGCGTTCGAGCTGTACGGCGTGAACTCCCCGCTGTTCCTGGACTACCTCGATCTCGAACTCCCGAATCTGTCGGCGGAGCGGGTGATGGAGATGCAGGCTCAGATTCGGGCGTTCCTTGAGGATGTCGAGGCCGACGTCGTGATCACGTTCGGACCCGAAGGATTCACGGGCCATGTCGACCACATCGCCCTCGGACAATTCGTGACGGATCTGGTGAGCGACTGGCAGTCCGAGGATGACAACGAGACCGCCCCCGACAAGCTGTATCACACGATGTTCCCCGAGAGTCAGACTGCGGTGAACGGTCCGGGCCTGTTCGAGGAAATCCCAAATGCTGAGGCCACGACGATCATCGATGCCAGCGAGGGCCTTGATGCGGCCAGCGCTGGAGCCGACCAGTACGTGAGCCAGTTCCCGCCGCTGTGGCTTGAGCGGTACAAGGAAATCGTCGTCGCACTAGCACCGGAGATCCACCTCCGATGGGTTCTGTCCAAAGATGGCGAGCCGATGTTCGGCGAGACGGACCTGTTCGATTGATCCATCCCGCTCGCCCCGTGCGGACCTAGCTGAGCCCAGCCGCGTTCGATTAAGCAGGGGCCGGACTACGGCGGAGCCCTGCGTCCCTGGGTCCGCGGTTTTCTAGGCGACCGCGGACCCGAAGATCCGCCATCGTGCGACGACCCCAGGATCGAGGTCCGGCTACGCGGACTCGGGGAACACGCGTGTGCCACCGACGTAGGTGGCCACCGTGTTCATTTCCTGGTCGAAGAGCGCGAAGTCGGCTCGAGCGTCGGGTGAGATGTGCCCGCGTGTGCGGTCGTTGAGGACGCGGGCAGGGTTGGCGCTAGCGCACTGGATTGCGTCGGCAAGGGTCATGTCGGATGCTCGCTCGAGTACCTGAACGCATGACGAAAGGGAACTCACGGCTCCCGCGAGGCCTCCGCTGTTGTTGAGAGCGTCACCGTCACGAACGGTGACGGCCACGTCGCCAAGATGGAATTGCCCATCGCCTAGACCAAGGGCCGCCATGGCGTCGGTAACCAGGATCAGGCGGTCCTTGCCAAGCGTCCGGGCAGCGATCTGCAACATGTCGGGCTCGAGGTGGTGGCCGTCGGCGATCAACGTGGCATAGAGGCTGTCATTGGCCAGGATGGCCCGTGTAGCTGACGGTCCACGGTGGGAGAGTGGCGGCATCGCGTTGCAGAGATGGGTTGCCACGGTGGCACCGGCTTCGGCGGCAGCGTGCACGTCCTCGTCGACGGCGGCGGTATGGCCTATTGATACGACGATACCGGCGGCGGAAAGCGCCGATGTCAACTCGTCGTCAGAGTCGAGCTCCGGTGCGAGCGTGACCATGGCAATGTTGCGCATCTGGTTGATCCACGCTCTAGTCGCCTCCCGATCGTTGGTGACCCACTTGACGGGATGCGTGCCGCGCATCGTTGTCGAGATGAGCGGACCCTCGAGGTGCAGCCCCAGGGGTTGCGCATAGTGCCCGGGGGGCGGTGCCTCTAGGACGCGGTCCGCGACGAGCGCTGCTTCGGCGGGACCTGTGATGATTGTTGGGAGAAAGGCCGTAACGCCGAATCGCGGTAGCGCCGCCGCGACTTCCCACACCGTGTCTGGGGACTTGGTGAGGTCGTTGCCGAGGGCGCCGTTGACCTGTAGATCGATCAGGCCGGGGCTGATGAGCTGATCGCCGACAAAGTCGGGATGCGTCGGGTCGATGAGGTCAGAGGAAACAATCCTGCCGCTTTGGACGAATGTCGCCCGCGGTTCGATGGTGCCGCTGGGTGTGACAGTCGGGCCTGTGAACGTGATATCTGCCATGTGGGTACCTAAGTCTTCGGTGTCGGTATGAGCGATTGTGGTCGCGAACGCTCTACAGTGCCAGCGTGATGCCTCACGAACGGCGCCGATGGATAGTGCAACAGGTCCGTTCTCTGGGCCATGTTTCGGCGTCGGCTGCGCGTTCCGCCACGGGGGCATCGACGGCTACGATTCGGCGCGACCTGACGCGTCTGGAGTGCGACGGACTGCTCACGCGGGTTCATGGGGGAGCCGTCGCGGCCGGCGCGGTGGAGATCCCGGAAGCGGTTCGAGCGACGGAGGCGATTCCGGAGAAGACCGCGATTGCGGAGCAGACGGTTGCAATGCTGGGGTCCGCGTCGACCCTTGGGCTTACTGGGGGGACGACGGCGGCTGCGGTTGCCCGGGCGTTGCCGGCAGGCGTCGCGAGGCGCGTCGTAACGAACTCGCTGTCGGTCGCCATGGAGCTCATCGAGCGCAGCGAGATTGAGCTCGTTGTCGTGGGTGGGCGTGCGCGATCGCGCAGCATGGAGATGGTGGGAGAGCTCGCGGAAACGGCGTGGCGAACCATGAATGTTGACGTCGCGGTGGTCGGCGCCGACGGAGTCGATGCGCGGCGGGGTCTGACCACTCATGACGAGGTTGAGGCGCGGACGAATCGAGCGTTGGTCGAGTGCAGCGCTCGGGCGATCGCCGTCGCTGACGGTTCCAAGCTCGGGGTTGTTGCGTTCGCGCAGATCTGTGAGATCTCGAGCGTCGAATCTGTCGTGACAACCGATACGGCGCACGACGGGGCGGTCGCGGATCTCGGCTTGGCTGGTGTGCATGCAATCATTGCCGGCGGGGCCACTGGTGATCGTCGCGGTGGCGGCTAGCGAAGTGCCTGTGAGCGCGCGTGCTCCCACATTTCGATGAGGAGTCGCAGGTTGTGTTTTGTCGACGCAGCTACTTCAGCAGCGGAGGCGTCGCCGGCAGCGAGGCACTCAACTTCGTTCGCCCAGATCGTTCGACCGACCGCGAAGCCAACGTACTGGTCGTAGCGCGCTGCTGCGGCGAATACGGGTTCGAGGTCGGCGGATGAGCCTCCGCCCCCGAGCACGACGATACGTGTGGGAGTGGACTGAGTGGATGCGGCGGCGATTGCTGCCGCGAGGTCGTCCCGGCTCGTCCCCTGGACCTTCCAGAGTTGCGGTGCCATTACCAAAGAGAGTTCCGCCACTGCGTCGCAGACGCGGCGCGGTAGGACCTGCTGCTTGTACTGGCTCGGGTCGCTCTTGGCGTCGGCGAGGTCAGCGGCGGCGGTGGGCACGATCACCTCCAATAGCGTTTCGACGCCTGCGCCGTGCGCCACGGCACTGCACTGGTGCAGCACTTCTTGCTGGCGAGCCTTCTTGTCGGCGTCATCGAGCGGGTTCCAGCGGATCAGGACCTTTGCCCATCGGGCGCCGCTCTGTTGCAGGTCTTCGACCAGCTGTTGAGGCGTAGCCTCCAACGCGAGCTCATCTTGGCCTGAGGCCTCGATGGCCAGCGCCACGTCGACCGAGGCAGTGTCTGCGACAAAGGTCGAGGCCTTGGCACTCTGGCGATCCACGAGCACCGAGATTGCTCCCGTGCCTGTCTCTCGTTCTAAGGCGACCTCCGCTCCCGCGCGGATTACTGGAAGCTTCAGCGCGACGAGGTTCGGCTCCGCGATCCCCTGGATAATGGCGATTCGCTTGCGAAGGCTCGACCGATGGTCGATCGCCAGCATGAGGATGTCGGGATAGTCGTCGACGGTTCTAACCATGGCCGCTATTATATCGTCATGAACGCTCAGACTCGATTACATTCGCTCTCACACAGCGCCGACGACTTCAACACCCTTCGAGAGATCGACTCACAGGCTGAAACGTGGGCCGCGGCAATCGAGGTCGGCCGGTCCCGTGCAGGCGACCTGTCCGCGTATCAACTCGGGGATGGCGACTTTTTCGCGATTGGATGCGGCTCCGCCCTCTACGCCGCTGACTACCTCGCCCGGACGGTGCCGCGCGGGTCGACGACGCGGGCCTGGCCGTCGGGAGAGCTCTGGTCGGGCCACAGTCGAACCGCCGCGTCTGCGACGCTGGCGGTATCTCGCTCGGGTGAGACGACCGAGACCCTCGCCGCTGTCGCGGCTGCCTCGGGACCTGTCATTGCGGTCACCTGTGACTCCACATCGTCTCTCGCAGGGATGGCCGACCTTGTCATCGCGGTCGACGATGCCCAAGAGCAAAGCGTCGTGCAGACCCGGTCATTCACATCAATGATCCTCGCCGCGGCGACCGCAGCCGGTGAAGGACCAGAGTCCGCCCCCGAAGCACTTGACTGGGCAGACTTCTGTCGCTCGGTCGATGATCGAGTCCTTGAGATTCTCAGTCCAGGGATCCCGCGTGCGGTGTATGTGCTTGGGAATGGGTGCCGGTTCCCGCTCGCTCAGGAGATTGCGCTGAAGATCACGGAGATGTCGTTGGTGCCAGCTGTGGCCTTCAGCTTCATGGAGTTCCGTCATGGCCCGATCTCGATGGCCGAACCCGACGTCGCGGTCGTCGGACTCGTTGATGACGGCGCGTGCGAGGATGACCTCTCTGTCCTCGCAACCTCGTCGGCGTATGGTGCCCGCACCTGGGCGCTTGGAGCGTCGACCGACACGCCGGCGCCCCAGGGCGCCTTGCGCGATCTGCACCTCGTGGCTGCCGGCCAGAAACTGGGCGCGCAGCTCGCCATCAGCCAAGGCCTCGACCCCGATCGGCCTCGCAATCTGTCCGCTGTTGTGGTGCTCGATGACGACGCCTGACTCCGTAGCCCCGTCGGTCCTGTGTGTCGCGTTGGCGCCCGCGGTCGACACAACGCTGTTGTTCGTGTCAGGCACGGATGCAGAGACGGCGCGCGCCGACGAGTCGTTGGTGGTCGCTGGTGGCAAGGCGGCGAACGTCGCTCGTGCCTTGGCGAGGCTCGACTGCGACGCAGTGTTGTTGGCAGCTATCGGCGGGCCGACCGGTGCACTATTTGAGAGCCTCGCACGACGCGAGGACTTCACGAGCAGCTTTGTCCCTGTTGCCCACGAGACCAGGCTCTGTACTATCTGCACAGACGCGCGAGGCGCAAGCGATGTCTACACCAGCGGTGCTCCAGGCATCGATCGGGCGGAGTGGGACGAGATTGCGACGGCGGTCGACCTCCTCGCAACCGATGTTGATGCCGTCTGTCTAAGCGGCGTCGTCCCTGACGCTACGTCTTCTGCCGATGTGGATCGTCTCGTAGGGACAGTCGAGGCTCGCGACGCCCAGCTGTGGTTGGATGTCTCGAGTGATCGCGCTTTGCCTACCGGGATGATTGCCGGGTTGAAGGTAAACGCGGCTGAAGCCGCCACGTTGGCCGGCCGGTCGAGCGCTTCGGGAGTTGAGCTGTTGGCTGCCGCAGAGGAGCTCCTCGACCTTGCTCGGACGGTGATCGTGACCGACGCGAAGCGTGGCTGCATCGCGGTGGATCGCGATGGAGGTGCATGGTCTGCGCAGCTCGACGCGGGCAGCGTCCAGAACCCCATCGGCGCTGGCGACACGTTCCTGGCGTCGTACCTTTCGTCGGCGCTTCGAGGGGGAGCCCTCGTCGACTCGCTTCGGGTCGCGACGGCGACCGCCGGAGCAAGCGTGTGCGAGTGGACGCCCCGATGGGATCAGCGACGCGCTCGGATGTTCGAAGGCCTGGCTCGGGTCGAACGCATCTACTAGCGCGGCAGGACCCGTCTGACCCGCTGCTTCGGACCGCGTTCGAGACCCGTCACCTGGCCGCCACGCCCTGCGAGATTCGTTCGGTGCGCGAGCTCGGAGCGGAGGCTCTTGACACCGGGATGTTACAGCATGTTACAGTCTGGACATCATTGCCGCAGAACATGACGGAGAACAGCCCACGATGCCGAGGAAATCGACGACGATCCGTGTTGTAGGTCTGTGCCTGTGCATAGCGCTGTTGGCCGCGGCGTGCGCTGGAGGCGACGATGACGCCCAGCCGGAGGCCACGGCGACCACAGATGAATCTGCGGCGACAACGGTTCCGGGCGCTGACACACCTGAACCAACAGCGACAGAAGTGCCGCTCGACGACGTGCCACTTGGACCCTCCGATGTCGGCGTGACCGCCACTACGATCACGATCGGAATCCCGAGCGTAGATGTCGAGGCGCTCCAGGAGTTCGGCCTACTCGAAGACCTCGAGGGCTTTGATCCCATCGAAGCGTTCGAGACCGCGATCGCACACGTCAACGATCGCGGCGGGATCAACGGCAGAACGCTCGATGCCGTCTACGCAGAGTTCCTTCCCATTGGCCAAGCCCAAGCAGATGCCGCCTGTATCGAGCTCGTCCAGGACAACGATGTCTTTGCTGTGCTTGGCACGCTCATTGTCCCGGAGGGTGTGCTTTGCTACACGCAGCTAAACGACACGCCATTCGTCGGCATCATCGGCTCTCTGACTCAGGAAATCATCGAGGGCGGTTCGGAGCCCGCGATCGCGACCAGCGCGCTCGTGGCTGACCTTCAACTCGCCATGTTCGACTATGCCGAGTCGCAGGGCGAGCTCTCGCGACCCATCGCCGTGCATGGCGACGATCGTGCGACGATCGACTGGGCGGCCGATGAACTGCGTGACCGCGGTACGAACGTCGTGTCGCTGACCACGGTGTCGGCACCGGGGACCGATCAGGCAGCTCGGCTTGGCGAGTTCGAGCAGATCTTTGAGCGTTGGCGTAGCGATGGAGCGGAGGTTGTGCTCAACGTTGGGACCGCGCTGGACCTCGTTGTCGCGATGGGCGACGAGGAGTTCTACATCGACGTCTACGCCTCCGAGGGGAGCGCCTTCAACTACACGCCGGAGGAAGAACCAGAACTCGAAGCGGCTCGGCGGCTGACGATCGTGAGCGGTGTGCCCCCACTCGAGGAAGGCGACCATGGTCCCACGGACGCATGCACAGAGGCGTGGGACTCGCGACATCCGGACCAAGTTCTCGCCTCAATTCCTGATCAGATCTTCACCGTGCAGTCCGCCTGCGCCGGCATCGAGCTGCTCGCCGCAGTCGCTGAGGCGGCGGGTAACGATCTGACTCACGAATCATTCGCGGCAGCCATCTCCGTGGTCGAGGTCGTCGATCTCCCGCAGGTCGGCGAGTTGCGGATCGCTGGCGATGGTCGACTCGGGCCGACCGTGGTGAGCGTGGCACGGTGGGACGACGAGGAGCTGTTCTTTGCGCCAATGGACTCGGTTCCGCTGGGGTGATCACGAGCGGGCTTCAGTTCGCCAGCGCGGCGCCCGGCCCGCGACGCCGCCGCTGCAGTTGCCCAACGCGAGAGGTGCCACGATGGACGACGTAACACGACATCATGCAGTCGAATGGGACGGCGCGCTAGACCTGCTCGAGGAGAACGGCGCCATCCGGCCGAGCCGGATACCGCCCGGCACGGCGTACCAGCTTCCGCTGACCACCCAAGGGGCGGCGATGATGTGCTCGGGGGTTCGCATAGCGTTGCGCTCAGACGCGCGTGAGCTTCGCCTCGTGGGAAAGCCTTTGCGGTTCAGCGGCGGGGGTCTCGTGGCGAGACCGGCCATCATTGATTTGGTGGTGAATCAGCGCCGCGTAGATCGGCAAGAGACCGAGGCAGGAGTGATGGTTGAGTTCGTCGGCGACGACTTCGCGGACTACCGCGTGGAGGACCGAGGATCGTGCACTCTGACGTTCACCGACCTCCCGGCAGGCAGCAACCACATCGAGATCTGGCTTCCCCATGGCGCCCAGTTCGCGGTCGAGACGCTGTACGTGTCCGAGAACAGCGTCGTAGAGCGGCGGCCCTCGCGACCGCGATGGATCCACTACGGAAGCTCCATCAGCCACTGCACCGAGGCCGATGGGCCCAGCGACATCTGGGCCGCAGTCGCCGCTCGCTCCGCGGGGCTCTGTCTGACAAACATTGGGCTGGGCGGAGAATGTCACGTGGACCAATTCGTGGCCCGCTACGTACGAGATCAGCCGGCCGAACTGTTGAGCTTCAAGCTCGGTATCAACGTCCACAACACGCTCGTCGAACGCACGTTTCGGTCCGCCGTCCATGGCTTCCTCGACACCGTACGCGACGGTCACTCGACGACGCCGATCGTGATCTGTTCGCCCATCTGGTGCCCGGATGCGGAGACCAACATGGGACCGCTGTCGTTCGAGGATGGGGTGTTTCGATCCGCGACCCAGCCAATCCCCTTCGAGGGCGCGCTGACCTTGGTGCGGGAACGCGAGATCCTTGAAGAGGCTGTTGCCTCCCGCATCGACCAGGGCGATGAACACCTGTACTACCTCCATGGCCATGAGCTCTTCGGTCCCGACGACGAGGCAAACCTCCCGGATCGCCTTCATCCCAATGGAGAGGGGTACATCGTGATGGGCGAGCGGTTTGCGTCGAAAGTGCTTGGACCGGCCGGCTTGGTGTCGCACTACTCGCTGTAGTGCCCGCGGCGTGAACGGACGACAGGTCGAGCTGGAAGTCCTCAGCCAGGAAGGGCGTTGCTCTTCGCAATCTCGCCGAGCCACGCGAGGCTGGGCTTCGGCGTTCGCTCGAACGACTGCAGGTCGATCTCGATAAGCCCAAAGTGCTTGTCGAAGCCCGAGCTCCATTCCCAGTTGTCCAACAAACTCCAGTGAAGATATCCGAGGACGGCAACGCCGTCGCCGATCGCATCGTGAAGGCTCTCAAGTGCGCGCGCGGTGTAGCGGATGCGGGCGCCATCGTCGGCTGTCGCCATCCCGTTCTCGGTGACGAAGGCCGGAACTTTGGCCACGCCGGTGGCGTATCGGAC
Source organism: Candidatus Aldehydirespiratoraceae bacterium (assembly GCA_965198315.1). Lineage (GTDB taxonomy): Bacteria > Actinomycetota > Acidimicrobiia > Acidimicrobiales > Aldehydirespiratoraceae > VXYK01. The sequence continues at coordinate 1,739,745 of OZ240616.1, forward strand.
TGCCTCGCCGATCGCTGGTCCGTAGGCCTCCCATCCTGTTTCCATGAGTTCTGCTGTCGTGGGCGGTTCGACGCGGCCGCTGGGGCCGAACCGTTCTCGCGTGTAGGTCTGGACACCAATCCAGTCGTCGTCGCGGCTGATCTCCAGGAAAGGATCAAGAGCGCGGGCACGCCGCTCGGCGGTGACGGCCTCGCCGCCGTCGATCGCTTGGAACGCTGGAATCGCGAGTGTCCAGCCGACCGATTTCCCCATGGATCTAAGTCGACGACTCGTCTCGCGATGGGCGGCTGCGATGTTGTCGAGCGTCGCCCCGACTGCCGCCATGGGGGTGCCTACCGCCATCGCCGGAATGTCTCCGTCGGCGCGTAGGTCCGTCGCGATCATGAGTTGGGCCAGGTTCGGTTCGTTGAACGTGGCGTAGTCACGCACGAGATCTCCGAGGTGCTCAGCGACCGCCATCGAGTATGCCGCGAACGCCTCGACGCTGTCCGGCTGCTCGAAACCGCCTTGTTTCGATTGCCAGCGAGGGACGATGAAATGATTGAGGGAGATCAGGGGCTCCACGCCGTGATCGATGCACGAGATACACATGCGGCGGTAGTGCTCGAGTGCCGCACGCGAATAGAAGCCCCGCTCAGGTTCCACGCGGCTCCACTCGACGCTGAATCTGTAGGTGTCGAGTCCTGCCGCGGCAAGCAGCGCGATGTCTTCTCCGTATCGGTGGTAGCTGTCGCAGGCGTCTGCGGACGGGCCCTCGAACGCCTCGGGTGCAGCCCACTCGGCGCGCCATAGGCCGGTATTGAGGTTGCCGCCCTCGGTCTGGTAACCCGAGGTGGCAGCGCCCCAGCGGAAGCCTTGCGGGAAGTGCCGGTCGCTCATGTCACGCTCTCGATCGCTGAGTAACGCGACGTTACATTCCTGCCCTGTGATGCTGCAACTCAATGTGCGCGCATGTTTGGAAGCTCGACCGGGCCCGTCGACCCACAGGTAACACGATGTTACAATCGGGTTGGTCGGCGATCCGGTCGACAACGATCCGTTCCACGGAGGTGACCGGCGATGTCCAGCGCTCGAGTTCCGCAGTTCTGCCACCCGAGGATGGCAGTGCTTGCGGTTGGGATCTTGCTCGTGACCGCATGCTCGGCTGGAGACGGCCCGGCTGAGCCGGCCGACGCGGTCGGATCAGCCGCCGCGGACGAGTCCGGGAAGCCGACGGGTCAGCGAAGCAGTCGTGCAGACGCTGCCGAGGTTGCCTCATCTGGTCCCGACGTCGACACGTTTGGGGGGTACGGGGCGGTGGCGGTCGAGCCCACGGGGCGATTCCGTGTGGAACAGATCGATGGTCGCTGGTGGTTCGTCACACCTGAGGGGCACCCGTTCTGGTCGCATGGCGTGCAGGGCGTTTCTTCGGCCGGGACCATCGCTGCGGACGGAAGCCGTCCGTATGAACGGAACATTGTTGAGCTTCATGGGTCGGTGTCTGGATGGGCGCAGAGTGTCCTGAAGTTGATGAACCGCGCCGGGTTGAACACCCTGGGCGACTTCAGCGAGATCGAGCACTTCCGAGACACGATGCCGTACGTCACGAGTATCTACGCATCACACCACGCGCCGCAGATCGAGCGCGGCCCTGACGCGTTTCGTGGCCGCGCACACGACTTCTTTGACCCCAAGTTCGAAGTCGGCGTCAATGATGACAGGTCGACTGTGACCGCGTGCGGCGAGGACCCGTATTGCATAGGGGTCTTCCTCGACGACGAGATTTCGTGGGCGGCCAGTTTTCTCATGTCGATCCCGTACCTCGATTCGTATCTCTACCTGGATGCCGGGGCCCCGGGAAAGCGGGAGGTCCAGCGCTTCCTAGAGGATCGCTATGACACGGTGGAGGAACTGAACGCAGTGTGGAACTCCGATCTCGGGTCGTTCGCTGACATCCATCTGATCGATCCAGAGTCTGACCCGTTCGGTTCGGATCCGGCGACGGCACCTGGCGGTCAACAGTCGGATCGAACCGACTTTCGCGCGCTCGTCGAGACGAGATACTTCTCCGTCACTGGGAGCGCGTTCAGCGAGGCCGCGTCCGATGTGCTGAACCTGTGCTCTCGATTCCTTCCTGGCAACCTGACCCCGGATGTCGTTGCAATCGCCGCCGAATACTGCGATGTCATCTCGATCAACGCGTTCGACGTCCCGGTCGAAGCGATTCGGATGACAACCGTGGCTGCCTCCATCTACGGGCATGCCAACGCAAACTGATGCCGTCTTGTCGCATGTCGCTCTCAGACCTTTGCGGGCGCACCGGTCTGAGGTCAGCGCACAGGCGTCCTGCGGGCTGCCGCCGGCACAGCCGCTTGCAGTCCTGATGTCGTCGAGCCACAAACCCCGAGGAACCTGGCCCAGGCAATTCAGGGTCTTGGCGCGGGCAACCAAGAAGGGTGAAGTCGCGCCGTTGCCCTCGGAGCGCCCCGGTGGCCTGTGCCGGGACGGCGCGTGCGAGGCGTGGCTAGACGACGGTGATGATAGAGGTGCTCCGTGGGTCGGTTGCTGAGGCTGCGACAGTCAAAAGGTAGTCGCCCGCTCGGCGTTCCCAACGGTGAGTGACGGCGTCCCAGGTCTGGAAGAAACGGGGGTCAAGGTTGATTGATGCCGCCGACTTGACGCCTGGACCGAGATGGACTTTCGCGAAACCGGCCAGGATCTTGTCTGGTCGCGAGTCGTCTTGCACCGCGGGTCCGACGTATACTTGGACGACCTCGGTGCCTTCACGGTGGCTGGTGTTCAGCACTGGCACCTCGACCGTCCAGCGATCGCCATCGCATGTGGTGGTGGCGTCTCCCCACTCGGAGGTGGCGTAGGAGCTTCCGTGGCCGAACGGGATGAGCGGATCGATTCCAGCTCGGTCGTAGTGGCGGTAGCCGACGAACACACCTTCGCCGTAGGTGACGACCCCTTCGGCGCCTGGGTAGTTCCCGAATGAGGGCGTGTCCTCCTCGCGGGCCGCCCAAGTGGTCGGCATGCGTCCGCCCGGGTCGGCCTCGCCTACCAGGACTGCTGTCAACGCGTCTCCGCCCTCCTGGCCGGGGTACCAGCCCACTAGCACGGCTGCGACATCGTCAAACCATGGCATGTTGATGGGTGAGCCGCTGTTGAGCACCACCACGGTATTGGGGTTTGCAGCAGCGACCTTCTTGACGAGCAACGACTGTTCGGCGGGGAGATCGAGGTCTTGGCGGTCCTCTCCCTCGCGCTCCCATTCCGACGTCGTACCTACGACTACTACAGCGACGTCGGCGGTCATGGCGAGCTCGGCGGCCTCATCTGCGAGCTCTTCGGTTGAAGGTCCGGCGGGAGCGAGTCGGAGATCTACTGCCGCAGAAGCGAAGTCGAATTCGCCGCCGTCGTGGCTGGCCTCGATGCAGAACTCGTAGGTGCGGTGAGCATCGAGGCTGATGGTTGCGCGTGCAGTGGAGAACGCGAGGCCGATCACGATGTCTGAGGGTGAAGAGACCGCGACGATTTCACCATCGACCCTTAGCGTGACGTCGCCCACGCTCATGCCGACGAAGACGTAGTCGTCTGCTTCAGGAACGCGGACCTGCGCTGTCTGGCGGACTGACTTACGTGGGTCCTCCTTGAGGGCAGGATGTTCCCGCCACCTCTGCCAGACCTCGTCGGTTTCGACGGATTCGATTGGTGTGCCGCTCAGATCCATGTTCGCAAAGAGCTCGGCCTTGACTGGCGCCTCCCCGTGGAGCCAGGAGCGTTCGATCCGTGGTGGGAGACGCCGGATGTTCACGCCGCTCGCGAAGCCTGCCATCCGTTCTCCGAGGCGGGTCCGTAGCGACACCAACAGAGACGGTCTGCGGTAGGCGGGGAGTCGGGCCGAGCCGCCACCTTGGGCGGAAGTGCGCTCGGCCAGCGCCCCGATGACGGCTACAGTGCAGTCGTCGGCAAGCGGGAGAAGTTCGCCGGCGTTCTTCGCGAGCACGGTCGACTCAGTTGCGGCTCGAAGGGCAAGCGCCCTGTGCTCAGGTCGCTCGTTCTCGGTCTCTGCGTGGTTGGTGGAGCCTTGAAGACGGCCACGCCATTCGAGGAAAGCGAGAACACGCGCGACCTTGTCGTCGATCGACGCTTCGTCGACTTCGCCGGCCTCTACCGCAGCGAGCAACTGGTCGTCTCCCCAGAGCCGCCCGGGCCCGGGCATCTCGACGTCGAGGCCGCCGTTTGCGGGACCCGCTGTGTCCTTGATGGCATCCCAGTCGCTCACGACGACGCCGTCGAAGCCCCACTCGCTCTTGAGCACGTCGACGAGTAGCTCACGATGGGCGCACGCGTGCTCGCCGTTGACGTAGTTGTATGCGCCCATCACGCCTCGCACGCCGGCTTCCTTCACGGCCGCCTCGAATGGCGGCAGATAGATCTCCCTGAGCGTGCGTTCGTCGACCTCGACATTGATGGACATGCGCTCGTGCTCTTGATCGTTCGCGACGTAGTGCTTGATACAGGCGCCGACTCCTGTTGACTGGACGCCTCGGACGAAACCGACCGCCATCTGCGAGCTCAAGAGCGGCTCTTCGCTGTAGGACTCGAAGTGGCGGCCGTTCCTGGGCGCCCGGTGAAGGTTTGTCGTCGGAGCGAGGAGCATGTCGACGTTGCGATCGACGCACTCCGTTCCAAGCGCTTCGCCGACCTCGGCCACGAGCTCCGGATCCCAGGTTGCCGCGAGCGCAGTGGGCCCCGGTACCAGCAGGCTTTCGACACCCACACGACCTCGGACCCCGACCGGGCCGTCGCTGACGTTCCACTCTGGGACGCCGAGGCGTTCACAACCAGGAATGTCCCAGATGTTGATGCCCGACAACATGTGGCACTTCTCGGCAAGTGTCATTGCTGAGACAAGCGTGCGGACGGCTGCTGAGGCGGAGCTCGACGATGCGAGGTTGCTTGACGACATGGCGAGAAACATAGTGTTACAAAGGCTGACCAGTCAACGTTGCGCTGGTGTGTCCGAACTTTCGTGGCTGACGCAGGTCGGCACCACTGGCCCGTGAACGTTGAGGTGTGTAACGTGCTGTTGCATCCGCTTGGTTGCTGGCATACGGTTGCACTGCGCAAAGGGGGCCATTGTGTCCGAACTTCTTGAACTGTCCGCTCGCATCATCGACACCGGCGATGTGACGATTCAGCCGAATCGAATCACGCAGGAACTCTCTGAGGTCGGCCCCGGACTCGCTGTCGTGGAGTCGTTCTCTCATGTGTGGGCCCTCGACACAGGGACTGGTCTCGTGCTGGTTGACACGGGCCATGAGGCCTTCGGCGAGGCATGCATGGAGTCGCTGCGGCGGTGGTCCCGGGACCCCGTCGACTTGATGATCTACACGCACGGCCACGTCGACCACGTTGGTGGCAGCATCGCAGTGATGGCCGAGGCCGAAGCCAACGGGCGTGAGCGGCCTGGAGTTGTCGCCCACTGCGCGGTTGAGGATCGCTTCTCTCGTTACCGCGAGACCGCCGGTTGGAATCTTCGGATCAACGCCCGGCAGATGGGCGGAGCTATGCAGTCCGATGAGATCTTCGGCCCCGCAGGCGACAGTTTCCTCGGCGCCGATGTTGCTGCTCCGACCGAAACGCACCGCGACGGGATGACGAAAGTCGTTGGGGACACCACCCTCGAGCTGCATCACGCGAACGGTGAGACTGACGATCACACGTGGATCTGGGACCCCCGGCGCGCAGCGATCTTCGTTGGTGACCTGTTCATTTGGAACTTCCCGAACGCAGGGAACCCGCAGAAGGTGCAGCGCTTCGCCGGCGACTGGGCGGCAGCGTTGCGAGCAATGAGCGACAAGGGGCCGGAGCTGCTGCTGCCTGCCCACGGGCTACCGATCGCTGGGCGCGAGCGCATTGCGGGCGTGCTGGATACCACCGCATCGGCGCTTGAATACCTCGTAGAAGAAACCGTCACGCTCATGAACCAGGGCGCGACCCTCGACCAGATCCTCCACGCCGTACGCCTGCCCGGTCGGTTCGACGAAGTCCCCTATCTGGTACCCAACTATGACGAACCCGAATTTGTTATTCGGAACATCTACCGGCTCTACGGAGGCTGGTGGGACGGTGATCCTGCCAACCTTCACCCCGCACCCAAGTCCAAGCTCGGGTCGGAGGTGGCAAGTCTTGCGGGAGGGTCGGAGGCTCTCGCGACAAGAGCGCTCTCGCTCGTCGAAGCCGGGGAGCTCGCGGTGGCCGCCCATCTCATCGAGCTGGCTGTCGCAGCTGACCCCAGCAATGGCGCCGTGCACGAGATCCGCGTGGAGGTGTACGCGGCCCGCCGGCGGGCGGCGACATCACTGATGGCCAAAGGGATCTACAAGAGCGTCATGACTGAATCCAAGTCCGCGGTGGAGTCGGGCTAGGGGAGGCGGCGGCATCAGCTGCGTGAGTTCCAGACTTTGGTGCACGGCGACCCGCGCACCGGTGGCGAGCGATGACGGGATACGCAACAGGATGTTACACTATTCGAAACGTGACTGGCATCATCCGGTCATGGGAGTGCCAGACCGAGGCTGGAGAATCGCCGCCTAGCGAATCTGACGTGCAGCGCACGCTGCCTGGTCGAACGGGCTCGGAGGGCAAGGAGAAAGCGCGATGCGATTTGGTGAACGACTAGCGAACACGAGAATGAGCCGGGCGCTAGTCAGGCACGCTGCCGGTATGGCGGCAGCGTTGTTCTTGGCAGCGTGTTCATCGACGAGCGGCGAACGTACGGAGCCCGCGTCGACCTCGTCAAAGGCGCAGCGTCGCCTGTCCGATCCGACCTTCGATGCCTACGGCGGCCTCCGCGAGATCTCATTCGAGGCCACCGGTCGCTTCCGAGTGGCGCAACGAGATGGGAGGTGGTGGCTTGTGACGCTCGATGGCAACGCCTTTTTCTCGCACGGTATCCAGGGTGTGAGCTCCCAGGGCACGGAGTCCTCCGAGGGCGGGTTCCCGTACTCAGACAACATCTTACAGAAGTACGGGTCGCTGGAGAATTGGACAGCCGGGACTCTGCGTCTCCTAGAGCGCGCCGGGATGAACACGATCGGAGACTTCTCCGAGCTCGAGCTCTTCGGCGGCAAGTTGCCGTACGTCGCAAGCTACTTCACGACGCATGGCGCTCCCGAGATCACCGGCGGCCCCGACGCATTCCGGGGTCGAGCCCGTGACTTCTACGCTCCGGAATACGTCGAAGTCGTATCCGAGAGCGTCAAGGGCATCGCCCCCTGCGCAGCCGATCCGTACTGCATCGGTGTGTTCTACGACGACGAGGTCCCCTGGGCTGCCGGGCTGCTATTGCCGCAGCCCCTGTTCGATGCGTATCTCTACCTTGATCCCGGAGCACCCGGGAAGGTCGCACTCCAAGAGTTCCTTGAGGACAGGTATGAGGGCGACATCGTCGCGTTCAACGAGACCTGGGGGAGTGGTTTGGCCAGGTTCGATGACATTCAGGCTGTCGATCCTGAGGTATCGCCATTGACTGATCGCGCACCGCGCGATGGATCAGAGGCTCAACAGTTGGACCGCTTCGCCTTTCGAGCGCATACCGCTGACTACTACTTCAGTCTTCATGCCGCGGCTATCACCGACACGGCGCCCGGAGTGCTCAACCTCGGCTCTCGGTTCCTGGCCGCGCACATTACTCTCGACGTTGTCGAGGCGGCTGCGCGTCACTCAGATGTCGTGTCGATCAACGCTTTCGAAATCCCCGAAGGTGGACTCTCAGCTGGGTCTTGGACGGGCGCACTGCCCGCGTTTCCGTTGTTCACCGATGTGAGGATCGTTGCCGACACAATCGATGCTCCGATTCTGTTGTCGTCGTTTGGCTACCGAGCGGAAGTTGAAGGACTGAACGACTTCCCGCCAACTGTCATCTTCGACATTCTCGAATCGCAAGAAGCCCGAGCAGATGCGTATCAGCGGTACATGGAGGAGGCTCTCGAGATTCCCAGTGTCGTAGGCGCTCATTGGTTCTTCTTCGCGGATCAACCAAGCGAAGGGCGGCCCGACGGCGCCGACAGCAACTGGGGAATCGTGAACATTGATGACGACCTCTATGAGGTGCTCGTTGAGCGAATGGGTCAAATCGGCGAGACCATCTACGACTAGAGGTCGGCGAACGAAGAGCATGTAACGGTGTGCCAGTTGACGGTCACGTCGACAGCGACGAGCGGCGGACCTTGCCGATGTTGTATCGAGCGGCTGACGGGTCGACCTAGCCTGGAGCGCTGTTGTCGGGCGTAGCGTTTGGGAGCAGTTGCTCAACGGCTCGGGCGATCTCATGGTCACGCGCCTCGACCGCGTGCTGGTATCGCAGTGCGGCGCCAGGCGACGCGTGACCTAGGCGAGCCATCGCTTCCTTCGTGGTTGCTCCAGCGATTGCGTTCAACGTCCCGGCCACGTGGCGGAGGTCGTGGAAGGTGCAGCTTACTTTCGTCGTACGGCGGGCCGCTTCCCACTCGTTGCGGAAGCGGTCCGTTGTCGGGCTGTGCGCTCCCGTCGGATCGGTGAACAGCAGTGCGTCCTGGTGGGGCTCCACGAATTCGTCGAGGTGGGCTGACAGCGCCGCCGCTAGCGAGGCAGGGACCGCGACGGTGCGATAGCCGGCGTCAGTCTTCGGCTCTTGGAGCAGGGTGTCGCCAGCCTGCGTGTAGACGAGTGCGCGCTCGATAGTCACCGTTGGTGGCTCTGCGCTCAGGTTCACGTGGCGTCGCGCTAGCCCGAGGCACTCTCCTCGGCGGAGCCCGCTGTACCCGGCCAGGAGAACCATGGCCCGATAGTTCGGGGAGATGGCGTCGGCGAGTGCGAGAACTGATTCGACGGTCGGGATCTTCCGCTCGGGCCCACGCTCGACCGCGGTGCCCTTGATTCGGCATGGGTTCTCGCGTCGAAGTCGATCGTCGACTGCTGCTTGCATGATCTGTCGGAGCAGCCGGTACGCCTTCGCTACCGTCGCTTGCGAGAGGTCGGTGCGAAGCAGTGCTGCATGCCAGGATCGGATCTCCGGCGCGGTGATCCCTCCAACCGGCAGGTCGCCTAGCGTTGGCAAGATGTGCGAGCGTAGGAGATAGCTGTACAACTCCACGGTTCTAAGCCGGAGGGCTGCCTTCGCGTGGAGCCAGTCTTCTGCGTAGGTCCCGAGGTCGGTGCGGCCTCCGTCTTCGTCGAGATGGTCGCCGCGCGAGAGGTCAGCCTGGATCGTTGCCAGCCAGGAGCTCGCGTCGGCCTTTGCCCGGAAGGTCTGCGGGGCTGTCGCGCGGCGGCCCGAGATCGGGTGCAGATACGAGGCTTGGTAGCGCCCGCTAGGGAGCTTCCGGATCTTGCCGAACTGTCTGCGTTTGGTCACGCTTCCATCGTAGCCTAGGGGCACGTGGGGGGCACGCCGTACTTGCTGGAATGGTCCGGGCGTCTCAGATCTGGGGCCTGACCAGGTACTTTGTTTGTCGGGACGACTGGATTTGAACCAGCGACCCCCTGCTCCCAAAGCAGGTGCGCTACCGAGCTGCGCCACGTCCCGTGTTGTGCAATCTACTCCCTAGTGCCCGGCTTCGCTCCCAATTGAAATCTGCGCGATAAACCACACTCCTTGTAGTTGAACGCGCAGATTTGCGGCCCAAGGGGGGATTGGCGGACAGACGGGCATACTTCGGCGACTTCCTTCATGATTGGCAGACCGATGGACCGGCATGCACAACGAGGAAGTAACCAAGATCATCCGGTGTCAGCACGGAGTTGTCTCGCGCAAGCAAGCCTTGCAGTCAGGACTCTCTGCCCGACAGATTGAGTATCAATGCACAACGAAGCGGTGGCTTCGTATCGGTCCGGGCGTTTACCGACATGGTGCGGTTGCGGCAACTTGGAAGAGTCAACTGCTCGCCGCCTGCCTGATTTCGAATGGCGTCGCTAGCCATCTTTCGGCCGCTGCCCTTCACGGGATCGACGGATTCCGCGAGACGGTTCGAGAGATCACGGTTCCCGAGGGACGCTGGAAGCCCATCGACGCGGTGAGAGTTCACCAAACCCGGCAATGGCATGCCGCCCAGCACATCGTCCGCGATCACATCCCGTGTACCGACCTGAGTCGAACGATCATTGACGTTGCTGCGGTTGCGAACCCAAGGCGAGTCCAAGAGATGGTCGACGCCGTTTTGCGCGCGAGTCGGTTCGATCTGTCAGATCTGTATGCCATCGTCGTTCGCCATGCGAGCAAAGGTCGAAACGGATGCGGCGTGCTGCGCGAGGTGCTCGACAGCAGAATGCCGGACTCGGGGGTTCCCTTGAGCAAGTGGAGTCGTCTCGTCGGCAGGCTCCTTGTAGACGCAGACCTGCCCGAGCCGGTGTACGAGTACCGGATCTTGGATCGCTCCGGGGCACTTATCGCCCAAGTGGACCTAGCCTATCCAGAAGCGAAGGTCGCGATTGAACTCGACAGCATCGCTTGGCACTTCAACCGAGCTTCGTTTCATCACGACCGGGCGCGATGGAACGCGATCACGCGTGAGCGCTGGACGCCTCTGGTGTTCACGTGGTCGATGTGCGTAGACACGCCCGAGGATCTAATCGCTGCCGTCCAGAGCCTGCTCACACCGAAATCTGCGCGATAAACCACACTCCTTGTGGTTAAACGCGCAGATTTGGAAGTGATTTGGGGTTAGGGGGAAGGGTCTTGCGTTGTGAGTGGATGCGGGTTAGGTTTCGTCTCGATCAAGGCGGAGGGAGGCGGAATTCATGCAGTAGCGGTGTCCGTGCGGGCCGGGGCCGTCGCCGAAACGGTGGCCGAGGTGGGCATCACATTTGGCGCATACTGCTTCTTCGCGGGCCATCCCGTGACTGGTATCAGTCTGGATTCGAACAACGTCTTGTCCGGCGGTCTCGAAGAAGGAGGGCCAACCGGTGCCCGAGTCGAATTTGGTGTCGCTCATGAATAGGACAGCATCACAGACGATGCAGCGGTAGGTGCCGTCGTCGTGGCAATCCCAGTATTCGCCCGTAAAGGGGCGCTCGGTGCCTGCTTGTTGAGTCACCGTGTACTGCTCTGGGGTCAAGCGGCTACGGAGCTCAGCCTCGCTGTGGGTGATATCGGTCATGATCAACGACCTCCTTGTCTTGTCTATATGAGAACACATCACGACCCTGGTTTGGTCCTCGGTCCGCAAGATTTCTGAAATTTTCTATCAGTGGTTGACCGAACGAATGTTCGCAATTACAATTGTGTCGTTCGTCCTTTCCCGGGGCTGTGTCACACCCCCTCCGTAAGTTCGAGTCCAGCAATCCAACATCCCCCACAACTCGGCTGCGAAGGCGCAGCAAACAAAACAGGAGAAAAGACAGTGGAGCGAGACAAGGCACTCAGCATGGCTCTGGGCCAGATAGAGAAGCAGTACGGCAAGGGCTCGGTCATGAAGATGGGCGAGAAGAGCACCATGGAGATCGAGTCAATCCCGACTGGTGCGTTGGCATTGGATTTGGCTCTCGGGATCGGTGGTCTGCCTCGAGGGCGGGTCACCGAGATCTTCGGCCCGGAATCTTCGGGCAAGACCACCCTCGCCACCCATGTGGTGGCCGAGGCTCAGCGCAATGGCGGCGTCTGTGCCTACATCGACGCTGAGCATGCAATGGATCCGGTTTACGCCAAGGCGATCGGTGTTGATATCGATGAGTTGTTGATTTCTCAGCCCGATACGGGTGAGCAGGCCCTTGAGATCACCGACATGCTGATTCGTTCGGGAGCGTTGGATGTGATCGTGATCGACTCGGTGGCGGCGCTCACGCCTCGTGCTGAGATCGAAGGCGAGATGGGCGACACTCATGTTGGCTTGCAGGCCCGGCTCATGTCGCAGGCATTGCGCAAGTTGACGAGCAACCTCAGCAAGTCGAAGACCATCTGCATCTTCATCAACCAGTTGCGGGAGAAGATCGGCGTGATGTTCGGTTCGCCCGAAACCACCCCCGGTGGGCGGGCCCTGAAGTTCTATTCGTCGTGTCGGCTTGATATTCGCCGTATCGAAGCAATCAAGAACGGTGTCGAGATCGTGGGCAACCGCACTCGGGTGAAGGTCGTTAAGAACAAGTGCGCCCCGCCCTTCAAGCAAGCGGAGTTCGACATCATGTATGGCACTGGGATCTCCCGTGAGGGCTCGGTACTCGACTTGGCGGTCGAAGAGGGAATCGTCAAAAAGTCTGGCGCTTGGTACACCTACGACGGTGAACAGCTTGGCCAAGGCCGAGAGAACGCCAAGAAGTTCCTCCAGGACAACCCTGAAGTCATGGTCGAGATCTCAGACCGGGTCTGGAAGGCTGTTATGCCAGAACCAGAACCGGAGATCGAAGCAGAGGCGGAGTTCGACCACGCCGACGATCTGCCCATAGCTCTCGACGACTAGTCAGGGCCAGCCTGGCCAAACGCACCGCCTGCCTTGATTCGCTGGCTGGACACTCGTTGCACGACAACGTGAGCTAGCCACGAATCAAGGAGGTGCGGGCTTTAGGGGAGCCACAGGCGTTGGCGCTTGTAGCCTGTGCTCGTGGGTAAGTCGTATGTGATCCGTACTTACGGATGCCAGATGAACGAGCACGACTCGGAACGGATCTCCGGTCTCCTTGAGGCTGACGGGATGTGGCGGGTCGACGATGAGACGGAGGCCGACATCATCGTTCTCAACACCTGTTGCATACGCGAAAATGCCGACAACAAGCTCTATGGCGCGTTGGGCAATCTCAAGGCGCTGAAACAGGTCAATCCCGACTTGCAGATTGTGGTCGGGGGATGCCTGGCGCAAAAGGACCGTGACCTCATCCGCGAGCGCGCGGCTCATGTGGATGTGGTGTTTGGAACGCACAACGTTGATCGAGCAGTCGAGTTGCTCAACCACGCGGCCGAACACGGCCCGATAGTCGAGATTCTTGAGGCCACTGCCCGAGCGGACGGCGAGGCGTTCCCCTCGGCCTTGCCGACCCGCCGTGACGTTGATCACGCAAGTTGGGTCACTGTCCAGATCGGCTGCGACAATACCTGTGCATTTTGCATCGTTCCCGCTGTTCGTGGTCCTGAGATCAGTCGTCCGTTTGGTGAGTTGGTCGCCGAAGTGGAGGATCTGGCCCAAGACGGTGTCAGCGAGATCACCTTGCTGGGTCAAAACGTCAATAGCTATGGCCGTGATCTGGCCCTAGCCCGACGGGCTGAACCGACCAGCAGCGATCATCACTGGTGTGGCCATCGCTGGCTCGACGATCGTCGTGCCAGGCCGCTCTTCGCCGACCTTTTGCGGGCAACCGGCGCGGTTGAGGGCATTCATCGAGTGCGATTCACAAGCCCACATCCAAAGGACATGCGCAGCGAGACCTTTGAGGCCATGGCCGAGGTTCCCGAAGTCTGCGAGCACCTGCACTTCCCGTTGCAATCCGGCAGCGACCGGGTTCTCGCAGCCATGCATCGTGGCTATACAGCCGAGCGTTACCTCGCAAAGTTGCGCGAAGCTCGTGCCACAATCGCGGACCTTGCCGTGTCAACCGACATCATCGTGGGGTTTCCAGGCGAAACCGACGACGATTTTGAACGCACTCTGGAGGTTGCGGCCGAGGCCGAGTTCGATAGCGCTTTCACGTTCGTGTTCTCTCCCCGTCCCGGAACCGAAGCCGCTGAGATGGAGGCCGATTTCGTTGATCACGCTGTTGCTGTTGAGCGGTACGAACGTCTCCGCGTGGTGATCGAGCGTTCCAGTAGGGCTGCCAACGATTCTCGGATCGGCTTGACCGAAGAAGTCATCGTGGAGGGTCCGAGCAAGAAGGACCCGATGGTTCTCACCGGGCGCACCCGTCGCAACACGCTTGTTCACTTTCAGTCCCCGACGCAGCTGCGAACAGGAACTTACGCTCTAGTTGAGGTTGAGTCTGCAGGCATGAACCACATGTTGGGTCGCCTCTTGGATGTGACTGTCCCTGCCCGGCGTCGCACCCGTATTCCGGTCACCGCGCTCTGACGGGACGTTGCGTTGACCCCGACAACCAGAGCGGATCGCCCACTGGTCATCTTGGGACCCACTGCTTCGGGTAAGTCGTCGCTGGCCATGGCGATATCCAAAGAGCTTGGACATGCAGAGATCGTGTCTATCGACTCGATGGCGGTCTATCGAGGGATGGACATCGGCACCGCGTCTCCCACGGCGAGCGATCGCGCCCGAGTCCCGCATCATCTGATCGATGTGGCGGACCCCAACGAGGAATTCACCGTAGGCCTGTTCAAACGGTTGGCTTTGCAAGCAATAGCCGCAATCCGCGGACGGGGGAACACAGCGATCCTGGTCGGTGGCACGGGACTCTATTTACGGGCCGTTGTCGATGATCTCAAGCTGCCGGGTCGTTATCCCGAAATTGCTGCCGAACTCGACAGTGAGCCGGATACTGAAGCTCTACACGCCCGCTTGACCATCCTCGACCCCGTAGCAGCGTTGAGGATGGAACCGAGCAACCGACGCAGGGTCCTGCGTGCTTTGGAGGTAACGATCGGCAGCGGATCACTGTTCTCGTCGTTCGGTCCCGGGCTCGAACACTACGGTCCGACTCCGTTCGTGATGGTGGCTTTGCGTTGGCCTCAAGAGATTCTCGACGAACGAATCTCGGCCCGCTACCAAGATCAGATGGAAGCGGGATTCCTTGACGAAGTCCGAGCTTTAGCCGCTGGTGAAGTGAGCCGAACTGCCGCTCAAGCACTCGGATACCGGGAGTTTCTTGCGCACATACAAGGGGAATGTTCGCTCGAAGAGGCACTCGCCACGGCAATCAAACGGACCCACAAATTTGCCCGTCGTCAACAGCGCTGGTTCCGCCGTGACCCGCGAATCCACTGGGTAGACGCCCCAGTCACCGCGCCCGAGATGATCAACCTTTGGGACGAGCATCGAGAAATCGTCGCCGGTTAGAGGCGCGAACCTGCGACAATAGGAGCCATGGCCCTCCGCTACTCGAAGCACCACGGATTGGGCAACGATTTCTTGGTATTGCTCACCGACTCGCTGCCGCTTGATGCAGTGGATCAGGCTGTCGCGCTCTGTGATCGACGTACCGGGATCGGCGCCGATGGCTTGATTTATGGCATTGCCGGCGAAAGCCACGACATCTCGATGAAGCTGTTCAATTCCGACGGCAGCACCGCCGCGGTGAGTGGAAACGGTCTGCGCTGCCTCGCTCAGGCCGTGGCGCGTCAACGTTCCGTCTCCTCTGTTGAGATCGATGTCGCGACGCCGGCTGGAATCCGCCATTGTTCAGTACGTGCCACCGACCATCCCCAAACTGTGGTTGCCACAGTCGACATGGGGTCAGTGACGACAGGTCCGACTCCCGATGTGGATGATCTGATGGGAGCCGTTAGCGAGGAATTGGGGAAAGCCAGGGCGGAGTCGATTGGTGTGCGGCGCTGGGAAACCTGTGATATTGGCAATCCCCATGTCGTCTGTCAGGTTGATGACCCAGATGAGATTGCTCTCGATGTTGTCGGCCCTGCCATTGAGCACCACTTTGCCGAGGGTGCCAATGTCAGCTTCGTCACGGTGAACGGAACCGATCAGCTTGAGCTGCGGGTCTGGGAACGAGGAGCTGGTGTCACCAGCGCCTGCGGGACAGGGGCCACAGTCGCGGGCCATGTGTTCCATCGTTGGGGCCTGATCGGTCCGAAATCGGTGGTGCACATGCCGGGCGGTGATGCTGTCGTCGACTTGAGCGGCCCGCTGACGCTCACTGGACCGGCCACCCATGTTGCCGACATTGAGGTCTCTGATGTCTGAGGACCATGACCCAATCCCAGACGGTCTAAACAACCAGGCCCCCGAAGAAGACACGCATCGAGGCGGCTTCGGAGAGTATGGCGGCGTGTCGGGCGGCCTCATCGAACGGACGTTTCGCGAACGCATGGTGCTCGTGGGAATGGTGGGAGACAACGACACAACAGAGTCGGTCAACGCTTCGCTGGATGAACTCGCATTGTTGGTCGATACTGCCGGCGCGGATGAGGTTGAACGGGTGCTGCAACGCCGCGCCGCTCCCGACCCCGCGACTTTCATCGGGTCGGGAAAAGTGAAGGAGATCAAGTCGATCGTTGAAGAAGTCGACTGTGACACGGTTGTCTTCGATGATGAACTCTCCCCGGCACAGCAGTTCAATCTTGAGAAGATTCTTGGTTGTACCGCCCTCGACCGCACCGCGGTCATTCTCGATATTTTCGCCCAGAATGCCAGCACCCTCGAAGGCAAGGCGCAGGTCGAGTTGGCGCAGCTTCGTTATCGCTTGCCGCGACTACGGAGCCTCGCCGGTCACTACTCGCAGCAAGCCGGTGGGATCGGCACCCGGGGACCTGGAGAAACCCAACTTGAAGTGGATCGACGCCGCCTCCTTCGCCGGGTTCACAAACTTGAGGCTGATCTCCGTAAGGTTCAAGACCATCGGGTCACTCAGGCCAAGGCCAGGAGTCGGACCAGGAATCGGGCTGTGGCGCTCGTCGGTTACACCAATGCCGGCAAGTCGTCGCTATTGAATCGCATCACCGAAGCCGATGTGCTGGTGGAAGACCGACTGTTTGCCACCCTTGACGCCACCACCCGTCGCCTCGCCCTGCCGGGCGGAGAGACCGTGTTCGCAACCGACACGGTCGGTTTTGTCAAGAAGTTGCCCCATCAGCTGGTGACTGCCTTCAAGACCACGCTTGACGTGGTTCGCGACGCCGACCTCCTGGTCCACGTTGTTGACGGTGCCGGACCAGATCCGCTCGGGTCCATCTCCGCGGTGCGTGAGGTTCTCAGTGAGATCGGTGCCGGTGATGTGCCTGAACTCTTGGTGTTCAACAAGTCCGACAAGGGTGACGAGGCGGTCCGCTTCGCTCGGACACATGAGGGGTCGACAGCAGTGTCAGCCCAACGTGGCGACAACATAGACGCACTGCTTGAGGCCATCGGCGATCGGCTTCGCTACATGACCGAGTTCGTGGAGTTGCTGGTGCCGTGGGACCGCGGCGACGTATTGGCGGCGGTTCACCGCGAAGGCCATGTGATCAGTCAAACGTCAGAGGAAGACGGTATGCGCTTGCACGCACGCCTAGAGCCGGCATCGGTTGGCGCTCTGCGACAGTTCGTCGTCACCCAACCTCTGGTCACACAGACGTCCGAATCGCCGCCAACAGCACCACCGCAGGCAACCCAAGGGGCAGCGTCATGAGCGGATTCGTTCCTCCGCCCTATCCGTATGACCGTCTCAACGACCTGCGAGAGACAGCAAGGCAACGATTCGGGGCGGTGCTTGACTGTTCGATCGGCACCCCGATGGACGCGCCACCCGCAGCAGTCGTGGAGGCCCTGGCGTCGTCGAACAGCGAACGCGGGTACCCGCCTTCGGTTGGCACGCGGGCGTACCGCAGCGCCGCAGCGGGCTGGTTGCAACGAGAGTTGGGTGTGACGGTTGACCCAGATACTGAGATGGCCGCCTGCATCGGCACCAAAGAGTTCGTGGTCTCGACACCGCACTACCTGCGTCTGCGCGATCCGTCCCGCGACACGGTGCTGTACCCGGCAGTTTCATACCCGTCTTATGCGATGGGGGCCGTGCTGTCGGGCTGTCGGGCGGTGCCAGTGCCAGTCGACGATCAATGGCGCATTGACCTCAGCGAGGTCGATCCCGCCGATGTCGAGCGAGCGCTTTGCCTCTGGGTCAACACGCCCGGGAACCCTGCAGGTGGCCTCGACGATCTATCCTCGGCTGCTAGCTGGGGCCGCGCCAACGATGTGCTGGTGATCAGCGACGAGTGCTATCTGGAGTTCACTTGGGACGGCCCGCCCCGTACGATCCTGGCCGACGGGGTTGATGGTGTGCTGAGTGTCCATTCGCTGTCGAAGCGATCGAATCTGGCGGGCATTCGGGCTGGTTTTTATGCTGGCGACCCAGCGTTGGTGAACTACTTGAGTGAGGTGCGCAAGCACGCAGGTTGCATGGTCCCGGGTCCGACGCAAGACGCTGCCGTAGTCGCCTGGGGTGACCAGGAGCACGTAGCGGCGCAACGCGGTGTCTACCGGCGCCGCTTGGAACTGGCGCAAAAAATTGTGGGCGCACTCGGGATCTCCGCCGATCTTCCCAACGGCAGCTTCTACCTTTGGGTCAAGGCACCCGACGCCGATGCCTGGGGTCTGGCCCACACGCTTGCCGAGCGCTGCGGGTTAATAGTCAGCCCCGGAGAGTTTTACGGCCCTGAATCGACAGGGTTTGTCCGCATCGCGGTCGTGCAGCCCACAGCGGCTCTTGAATTAGCGCTGAGCCGAGCCGGTGATGCCGCAGCACAAGACGGGTAGGGTGCGGATCATGTCTGATTTGCAGTCACGAATCGAAGCCCTCTGGGCTGATAGCGCGTCTCTGGATCTTGACGATCCTGAGGTCACCGCGACCGTCCACGAAGCCATCAGTGAACTTGATGCCGGCACTGCCCGGGTTGCGCAAGTCAACGCCGACGGCAGCGTGACAGTGAACCAATGGTGCAAGTTCGCGGTGTTGTTGTTGTTTCGCATCTCGAGGATGGAGACGATCGAGAACGCCCCGTTCGAGTACGCCGACAAGATCCCGCTCAAGAGCGATTTCATGGCTCGCGGTGTGCGGGTTGTGCCGGGAGCGCAGGCTCGCTGGGGCAGCTACCAGGCACCGGGAGTGGTGATGATGCCGAGTTATATCAACATCGGCGCTTACGTTGCTGAGAACACGATGGTCGACACCTGGGCCACGGTCGGATCCTGCGCGCAGATCGGCAAGAACGTTCACCTCTCGGGTGGGGTCGGAATCGGCGGTGTCCTCGAACCAGCGCAGGCGGCGCCAGTGATTGTCGAGGACGAGTGTTACATCGGAAGCCGTTGCATAGTCGCTGAGGGAGCGCGAGTCGGAGAGGGAACGGTGCTCGGCGCGGGCGCAATTCTCACGGGTTCCATTCCGGTGATTGATGTTGAAACCGGCCAGGAGATCAGCCGAGGAGAAATCCCGTCGTGGTGCGTGGCGGTTGCGGGCACACGACCGCGGGATTTCCCGGGTGGCAGGTTCGGATTGCCTGCTGTTTTGGTGATCAAACGGCTCACCGAAGGTGAACGCCACGACAAGTCCGCTCTCAACGACATCCTGCGTGACCATGGAGCATCCACTTGACCGATGGCACGGAATTGCCCTCGGGGGAACTGCCTACGGGAGATCTATTCTTGTTGACGGCCGCGCTCGTCAATGTTGCATCGGTCAGCCACAACGAGCGTGAACTTGTCGACTTGCTTGAGTCGGACCTGCGTCGTCAGGCTCATCTCAGCGTCGACCGAATAGGTGACAATCTGGTCGCTCGCACCCGATTGGGGCGCAATCGGCGGCTCGTGTTGGGTGGCCACACCGACACGGTGCCCCCGAACGGAAATGCCAGAACTCGCATCGAAGGCGATCGCATGTACGGGGTCGGTACGACCGACATGAAGGGCGGCATCGCCACGATGCTCGAACTCGCACGCACGGTCACTGAACCGGTGGTTGACGTGACGTATGTGTTCTATGCCCGTGAAGAGGTGGCGATTGAGCACAGCGGCCTTCGCGAGATCGATGCTGCGTGTCCCGAACTTCTGCAAGGCGATGTGGCCTTGTTGGGTGAACCGACACTGGGTGCCGTTGAGGCGGGATGTCAGGGCACCATGCGCCTTGAGGTCACTCTTGGGGGTGCTCGTGCTCATACCGCGCGCCCGTGGATGGGCCGCAACGCCATCCATCGTTTAGGCGAGATACTTGACGTTGTCAGCAATTTCGAAGGCCGTCGTCCGGTGGTGGAGGGTTGTGAGTACCGCGAATCACTTCAAGCGGTGTTTGTGGAGGGAGGCGTTGCCGGCAATGTCGTGCCGGATCGGGCGATGTTGCGGGTCAATTATCGCTTTGCTCCGGACCGTGATCCCGAGACTGCAGAGGCGTTCGTCCGCGAGTTGATGTCGCCTGTGCTCAGCGATTCCGACAACATCGAAGTTGTTGATTGCTCGCCCGCGGCTCGTCCGGGACTTGAAGACCCGTTGTTACAGGCGCTTATCGACCGCAACGGTCTTGAGGTTCGAGCCAAACTTGGTTGGACTGATGTGGCGTTTTTTGCACAGCGGGGTGTTCCAGCGAGCAATTTCGGCCCGGGTGACGCCACTCTAGCGCACACCGCAGGCGAATATTTGGAACGGGCTTGGCTGCTGGACACTCACGCCGCTCTGGTGGATCTGTTGACCAACGGCGCCTAGAACTCGGGCCTGCGCTGTGCTAGTGCCGTGCTGTGCTAGTGCCGTGCAGTGCTGCCTACAGTTTGCGCATTACGGTGACGACCTGACCGAAGATCTGCACGTCGTCCGGGCTGAATACCATCTCGCTCAACTCAGCGTTAGCGGGCACCAGAACCACCGAACCGCCACGGCGTTGCAGCGTCTTGACGGTGGCCTCGTCACCAGGAATTCCGGCTACCACGATTTTGTTGTCTTCAGCGGTTTGTTGGCGACGGCAGACAACAAAATCTCCGTCGAAAATGCCCGCCTCGATCATGGAATCACCCCGTACACGCAACATGAAGAGTTCGCCGCTGCCCGTGAGATCTTCGGGCATGGGGATGAATTCCTCGACGTTGCTCTGCGCTAGAACATCAGTACCGGCGGCGACATCGCCGACCAAGGGAACGTGGCGCACGGGCCGGTGCTCAGCGGTGTTGCCGGTGCCCTCATAGTTGACCTGGATCGCTCTAGGTTTCGCTAGGTCGCGCCTTAGGTAGCCGGCATCTCGGAGGTTGTCGAGATGACACTTGACGGTGGCGGGGGAGCGCAACCCGACCGCTTCGCCGATTTCGCGCACGGACGGGGGATACCCGCGATCGTGAACGTGAGAGACAATCACATCGAGGATCTCTCGCTGACGGGTTGTGAGCGTGTCGGACATTTTTGCCTCCGTGGGTGAGGTCGCCTCCGTGGGTGAGGTCGCCTCGGTGGGTGACTTCCGCGAAATTACAAGCTTGTTGGTTGACAACGAACAAATGTTCGTGTTCAATGGTATCGAACGGATGTTCGACAGACATATGTTCGCCAAACATTCGTTCGATGTCAAGCACCTTTTCGAGATTCTCACCGAAAACACTTATACGCCGGTGAGTGTCACACCCCAGGAGCAATGTCACACCCCAGGAGCAGAGTGGAGTCATGACTGCAATTCTTGCTTACCCAGCAAATCCCCCTTCTGTTCGCCCGCGTGCGACAGTTCCGCCCAGGGTTGGGCCGGTCCGTGCTCATGGCCCCCATGCTCATGACCGAGGCGTCGTTCAACCCGCTGAGGTGTATCGGCGCCGCCGTCTGCTTGTGCTAGCCGTGGTCTTGTCGTTGCTTGTTGGTCTTTGGTCGTTCGGCCGTCCGGCGCAGTCGGCTACTACACATGAGACCCGGTCCCCTGATGCGATTGTCGTGGTTGTGCAACCGGGCGACACACTCTGGGCTATCGCCTCATGGCTTGATCCAGGCTCCGACCCTCGCCCGCTAGTCGAAGCGCTCAGCGGCATAGCCGGTTCCGACACGCTGCGGCCAGGTCAGCAGTTGGTGATCCCCAGTCACCTGCTCGAGTGAGGCGGCGGGGATGATGATCAGCCAGTCATGCCCGCGTGTAGCGAGCAAAGAGCAGATCGTCTTCGGTAAGCAATCGGCTCAGGCGCATTTGCGTGGGGATGGCTTGCTCGGCGCCAGCAACGATGCGCGACGAAGTGCCGCCGGCGAGGATTGGCGAGATGCTGACACACATTTCGTCAACGAGTCCTGCCTGCACCATCTGGCCGTTCCAGGTTGGTCCGCCTTCACAAAGCACCACCTCCGCGCCCCGTTTGTGAAGTTCTTTGAGCACTGCGTCGGGTTGCGGTCTGGGCATGGGGAGGCGAACAATTTCGGCGTTGAGAGCGGCGAGCTTCTCCGGATTTGCTTGTTCGCCGGAGATTACGAGCGGGCGCTGCTGGTCCGTTCGTTGGTCGTCCGCGATGGCGTCCGCAAACGCCGGAATCGTCGGGTCGACAGCTCCGCTGGCAGTCAAGATAGCCAAGCGGGGGACTGCGGAACGACCAGTTCTCAGTCGGCGCTCAACTACAGCCTCGTTTCGTTTCGGAATTCCGTAACTCTCAGCACCGGCTGTGCCGGATGCGACCAGAATCCAGTCACAGCTAGCTCGTACCGCGCGAAACACAGCGCTGTCTGCGGGTCCTCCGAGGTCACCGCTCAGGCCCTCGATGGCAGTGGCGCCGTCAAGGCTGGCGATCATATTGACCATGACCCACGGGCGGTTCAACGGTGCGGGCCGAGGATCGTCCAGATAGATGTCAAGCGGGTCAACGCCTTCGATCCAGGTGGGAAGAATCTGCTGCACTGCCGCCGACCTTACCGTTTCGAGTCCCGTTTTTGCAGGGTCCCGCCGCCGACAACCACAGACGCTTTGCGTTGTCCACCGCAGGAGGCGAACTTGTGGATATAACCCGTAGAAATCCACAACTAAATCAGGCTGTCATCCACTTCTCATCCACAAGCAAGTGGCCGTAGAGTTGACTCCGCTGTGTGGTTCGGATCGCCAGGATGGTGGTGCGAAACGTCTCAGACGAGAGTCGAATCAGTTCCTTGGGGGCACTGAGTAGGGAATGTGGGATCCGCCGCAAACTCGTCTTCCCCCTAACCCGGGAAGATCCGACCACACAGCAAACCTAAGTCCGTAATGCTCATCTTGAAAAAGTTTTTACTCGCAAAAAATGATCGGGCTACTCTGTTTATGAGGGCGCTCGAAAGGAGCCCCGCCATATGACGCTTGTATCTGAGCGAGCCAACCTCGGCATCCGTCGCCGCTTCACGGTCCAAGGCGCCGATCCGTTCACGGACATGGAATGGGAACATCGCGAAGCGCGGCTGATCGACCATCGTGATGGTTCTGTGACCTTTGAGCAGCTCGCAGTGGAAGTACCCAGTTCCTGGAGCCAGAACGCAACCAACATCCTGGCCCAGAAGTATTTCCGCGGGACGCTGGGCACGCCAGAGCGCGAGTCGTCGCTGCGCCAGGTCGTTTCTCGGGTGGTCAACACGATTACAGCCTGGGGCGAGCGTGATGGTTACTTCGTTGATGCCGAGGAGGCAGACAGCTTCCGAGCCGAACTCGTCCACCTGTTGGTCAACCAGAAGGCGGCGTTCAACTCGCCGGTCTGGTTCAACATCGGTGTGGAGGGCGTTCCTCAACAGGCGTCGGCATGCTTCATTCTGTCGGTCGACGACAACATGGAGTCGATCCTCAACTGGTATGCCGAGGAGGGCCGGATCTTCAAGGGAGGAAGCGGAGCCGGAGTGAACCTCTCCCGCATCCGCGCTTCAACGGAAGGTCTTGCTGGTGGTGGCACTGCCAGTGGCCCGGTGAGCTTTATGCGCGGCGCCGATGCCTCCGCGGGCACGATCAAATCTGGAGGCAAGACTCGCCGTGCCGCCAAGATGGTGATTCTTGATGCCGATCACCCCGATGTCGAAGAGTTCATCTGGTGCAAGGCGCGTGAAGAACGAAAGGCACATGCGCTGGAGGCAGCTGGTTTCGACATGAGCCTGGACGGAATGGATATTCACTCGGTCCAGTACCAGAACGCCAACAACTCCGTGCGTGTAACCGATGAGTTCATGCAAGCCGTCCTCGACGACTCCGACTGGGCTTTCACTGCTCGCGGCGATGGTTCGGTGACTCGTACGGTGAAGGCCCGCAGCTTGTTGCGTCAAGTTGCTGAAGCGTCCTGGGAGTGTGCGGATCCCGGGATCCAGTTCGACAGCACCATCAACCGTTGGAATACCGCGGCTAACACTGGCCGTATCAACGCCAGCAATCCCTGCTCGGAGTATCTGCACCTGGACGACTCGGCCTGCAATTTGGCATCGCTCAACCTGCTTGCCTTCCACAGCGGTGACGGCACCGACGGTTTTGATATCGAAGGGCTCGCTCATGCGGTGAGGATTGTTTTTACCGCTCAGGAGATCTTGGTTGGCAATGCCGATTACCCCACCGACAAGATTGCCCAAAACGCCCGAGACTTCCGTCAACTAGGCCTCGGCTACGCCAATCTCGGTGCGTTGTTGATGACTCTGGGGCTGCCCTACGACTCGGACGCAGGCCGTGCGGTAGCCGCTTCGATAACCGCGCTGATGACCGGAGAGGCTTATTGCCAGTCGACGAGACTGGCGGCACGCATGGGTCCTTTCAGCGGATTCGACGAAAATCGTGAACACATGTTGCGAGTTCTCGACCAGCACCGCGCAGCGGTGGCCGACATCGACGAGAACCTTGCGCCGACTCTCATTCTTGAGGCCGCGCAACAGGCCTGGGACCAAACCTGTGAGTTCGCTGCGACCCGTGGCGTCCGCAATGCGCAGGCCACCGTCTTGGCGCCCACCGGAACTATCGGCCTGCTGATGGACTGCGATACAACGGGCGTGGAACCCGACCTTGGGTTGGTGAAGTTCAAGCGTCTGGTTGGCGGCGGGACGATGAGCTTCGTGAACCAATCGGTGCCTCACGCTCTGCGCAACCTCGGTTACAGCCCCGATGCGGTTGAAGCCATCGTCGCCTACATCAACACCCGTCACAGCGCGGTCGGAGCCCCCGGTCTTGATCCCGGTGATCTTGCGGTATTCGCCTGCTCCTTGGGCAGCGACCCGATCCACTACCTCGGTCATCTGAAGATGATGGGTGCGGTGCAGCCGTTCATTTCTGGAGCGATCTCCAAGACGGTCAACCTGCCAGAGGAGGCCACGACCACCGATATCGAATTGCTGCTTATTGAGTCCTGGCAGATGGGGCTCAAAGCCGTTGCGCTCTACCGCGACAACTGCAAGGTCGCACAACCGCTCTCCACTGGAGTCGCGACACCCGGCGGCGCTGAGAACGGCTCAAAAAAAAGCGCGGCGGACGGATCGGGAACCCTCACGCTTGACGGTTGGAACAACGCCACTAAAGAAGTCGGCTCAACCAGCCCCGGCACTACGAAGCGACCCGAGAGCACCGTGGAAAAGCCCGCAAATGAGCCGGTGCGGCAGCGTTTGCCCCGGACTCGCACCA
Source organism: Candidatus Aldehydirespiratoraceae bacterium (assembly GCA_965198315.1). GTDB lineage: Bacteria > Actinomycetota > Acidimicrobiia > Acidimicrobiales > Aldehydirespiratoraceae > VXYK01. The sequence goes on from OZ240616.1 coordinate 1,764,891, forward strand.
GCGAAACGTTCGAGTTTCGAGTGGCAGATTGCAAGGGATTCGTCACGGTCGGTCTGTACGCAGACGGAAGACCAGGCGAAATCTTCGTGCGTGTCTCGAAGCAAGGTTCCACCTTGGCAGGGATCATGGACGCGTTCGCCATTTCGCTCAGCCACGGTCTCCAATACGGAGTGCCGCTGAGCGCTTTCGTGCATGCTTTCGTGGGTATGCGGTTCGAACCCGCGGGGATGACCGACGATCCCGAGATTCGCATCGCCAACAGTCTGATGGACTATCTGTTCCGCAGGCTCGCAGTCATGTATTTGAGCGATGATGAACGCTCCCGTCTTGGAATATTCACCACCGACGAGCGAGTCCAACCGACTCTGCCCGGGGTTGAAGAGCAGGTCACCAAGACTGTGCAGGGATCCGATATTCCGCCTCACCGAGCAACCTCAGTTTCGGCGGCTCAACTCGCGTTCGAGGTTGACGGCGGTTCAGGTGCGCCATTCTGCATGTCGTGTGGGGTTCGGATGCGAAGAGCCGGCGCCTGCTACGTATGCGGTGACTGCGGCACCACCAGCGGCTGTAGTTAACCACCGGCGGTTGTAGTTGGAACCGCCCGAGATCACGGTTGCCAACAGATGTGGGCCATACTGCGCCTATGACCGACAGCGACCGGCAACCCAAGGCGGCCACCTCCCATACTTCACGGCGCAACGCGGCTGTTGCCGCAGTGCTGTCCCTTGATGACCCCGGCGATTTCGCGCGTGCCAGTCGAGGGCTGATCGCCACCCATCCGACCGGAGTTATTGAGGCGCCGCACGGCATTGCCTGGGATGTTTCTCGCCATGATTTCAACCGGGGAGACACGCCTGCTCCGCCCTCGGTAAATCCGAGCCTCTGGCGTCAAGGTCGACTCAACGCCATTCATGGTTTGTTCGAAGTGGCCGACGGCGTTTGGCAAGTCCGCGGCTACGACATCTCGAATATGACGCTGATAGCGAGCGACCACGGTTGGCTGATCGTTGATGTTCTGACAACCGCTGCAACTGCGGCGGCTTGCCTTGAATTGGCCAACAATGTGCTTGGCCATCGGGAGGTTCAGGCTGTGATCTATACACACAGCCACGCCGATCACTTCGGCGGGATCCACGGTGTCACCACTCAAGAGGCGGTTGACGCCGGCGATGTTCGCATCATCGCGCCGGATGGGTTCCTGCGCGAGGCGGTCAGCGAAAACGTGATCGCAGGCCCGGCGATGGGTCGCCGGGCGGGTTATATGTTCGGGCCTCTGCTGACACCGGGTCCGCTGGGCCATGTCGATTCTGGCCTCGGCAAGATTGTTCCTCGGGCCGCTGCAGGTTTGATCGCTCCGACCGAAGAGATTCTGGTTACCGGAACTGAGCTTGATGTCGATGGGATTCGGGTGGTCTTCCAGAACACTCCGGGTGGAGAGGCACCAGCGGAGATGAACTTTCTGTTTCCCGACATGCGGGTCTTGTGCATGGCCGAGAACTGCACCCACACGATGCACAATATTTTGACGCCCCGAGGTGCTCAGGTCCGGGATGCTCTGGGCTGGAGCAAGTACATCAACGAGGCGTTGGAACTCTATATCGATCACACCGACACGTTGTTCGCGACGCATCACTGGCCGAGGTGGGGTCAAGACGATGCGCGAGAGTTCCTGGTCAAACAGCGTGATGTGTATCGCTGGCTTCATGACCAGACGATGCGCTTGGCGAACCACGGTTTCACCGCACCCGAGATCGCCGAGCAACTGCAGCTACCGGAGTGCTTCGCGGCGCAGGGGCACACGCGGGAGTACTACGGAACGGTCAACCACAACTCCAAGGCTGTGTATCAGCGCTATCTCGGAGCTTTCGACGGCAACCCTGCGACACTCAATCCGCTTCCCCCGTCGGCAGCGGGTGTCCGCTATGTCGAGGCAATGGGTGGCCGAGATGAGGTGTTGCACAAGGCCCGAACAGCTTTCGATGAAGGTGATTATCGCTGGGCCGCGCAGATGCTCAACCATCTAGTGTTCGCCGAACCCGATTATCAGCCTGGCCGCTTACTGCAGGCGGACGCACTTGAACAACTCGGTTATCAGGCCGAATCGGGGCCGTGGCGCAACATTTATCTGACCGGGGCGCTTGAGCTCCGCGAAGGGGTGCGGGGTGTGGGTGGACGGGGTCGAGCGTTGACCACCGCGCTGACGGTCGAGCAAATTTTCGACGCGCTTGGCGTGCATCTGATGGCCGAACGTGTCGTCGATCAACGGGTGCTCATCAACTGGGAATTCACCGACGTTGGCGAGAAGCATGCGCTCGGTCTGCAAAATTGTGCTTTGCACCACATTGCGGGCCGCCACGAAGCAGACGCAGATGCCACTCTGAGGCTTACCAAGAACCTACTGGGTGAGCTTTTGACGGGTCGTGCGACAGCGATAGACGCTATAGGCGATGGTCGCCTTCAGATCGACGGCGATGTCGATGCACTGCTCGTTTTGTTTGGCGCCCTTGATCAGTTCGATGGTGCCTTCAACATCGTAGAACCCTGAGGAACGAGCGAACAGGGCGGTTAGCTGTCGTCGCTTGCGAGCGACTTCTTGTGGCGGAGGTACGTCTTGACCATTTCTGCGAACTTGGCCGGGTTGTAGACGTCCTCTTCGTATTTCCACTTTCCGTTGCCGGCGTACTTGAGGAGCGTGAAGTTGCCCTCCTCGTGAACCGAACCGTCGCCCGGATCTGCCATCCGGTTCAAGACACGGCAGACGATCCATCCCTTCTCTTCATCAATGACATACCAGTCGATGGGGTAGTAGATCATCTCATTGTTGGGCCAGGTGTCCATCGTCTCCTGGATCCAGTTGTAGATGGCTTCGCGGCCACCCAGCGTCCCGAAGTGATGTTCGATGTAGGTGGCGTCCTCGGTGAATTGGTCAGCCCACTCCCGCCAGTCGTGCGTCATTCCGGCCTTGAGTGCCCGCGCTTGGTACTTTTCGAACTCTTCTTCCAACTCGTCCCTGCTCCAACGGCCCATCTGTGTCTCCTGTCCCACTAGCGGCGTTGCTCGTCTTGGTCGGCCATTCTGTCAGCTTGCTGCTCGTTGATCTAGATAGGCCGGCACAGTGTTGAGCGGAGGCCGTTCGTCGACTTGCGCTTCGACCGGCTCAAGGTCTGGTCGAAGCAGGTGATGAGTCCAGTTCGACCGCCACTCGATGTCAGCGCGGTGAAGCGCTGCGTGAAGGATCTCCATGGCTTGCACAGACAGTTCGTCAAGCAGGCGATTTCGGTGTACCCGCACCCCGAGGTCAACCTGGGCGAGCCGGGCAAGACCCACCAGCTCGGCGATGTCTATGAGCAGCCCGGTTTCGACGCCGTAGCCGGTGTTGAACGGCACCTGTTCGAGAATCGTGCGCCGTGCAGCGTATTCACCGCCGAGCGGTTGGCGTACAGAGTTGAGATGAGGGAAAAGGGTGCCTAGTAGAGGGCGGGCCATGAGTTCTGTGGTGCGGCCTCCGCCTGTGCCACCAATCTCGGGTCGTTCGAAGTAGCCCTTCACCATCGCCACTTCGGGGTCTGCTAGTAGAGGCCCGAGAAGACCGGTGACGCAACTGGGAGTGAACGAGGTGAGATCCGCGTCGATCCACACGATCAGATCTCCGTAGCAAGCTGCCACGCTCTTCCATAAGACGTTGCCTTTGCCGCGGCTGGGTCCGGCTTCCGGCAGCACATCGTCGACTGCCACGACCCTGGCGCCCTGCAGGCGGGCGGTCTGAGCGGTTGCGTCGGTGCTCCGGTCGTCCATCACCACGATCTCGTCGACCAAGCGCACTTCGGTGTTGGCGAGATGATTGCGGATGGAAGCAACAATGGTGCCTACAGTGGCCTCTTCATTGCGCGCCGGAATGCAGACCGAAACCAGATGATCGCCTTTTTGCGCTAGCAACAAGTCCAGCGGAAAACTACTGGCGCAATAGCTTCTGACATCATTCATGCGAGTTCCATCACAGCACGTAGCCTCGAAGCAATGTACTTCGGGATAAGGCAGTATGTACGAAAAGCGCTGAGTTCCCCCATCGAAGTGGGGAAGGCACTCGCCGACCAGATTTCGCGCGATCGTGTCGGCGGACTGTCTGCTGAGATCGCTTTTTTTGCTTTGTTGAGCTTTTTCCCGACGATGATTGTGTTGACGGCGCTGCTCGGATCGGTTGACGCGATCATCGGCCAAAGCGCCGCGCAGGAAGCTGAAGACTGGCTCGTTGAGCAGATAGTCAGAATCTTTGGTGGTGACAACACACTTGAGGCGACTGTCAACGACCTCTTTGACGGCAGTAGCGCCAGCGCGCTGACCATTGGTGCGCTTCTCGCTGTCTATGCGGCCACGCGTGGCTTTATTGCGGTGGTGCGGGCGCTCGACATTGCATACGATCATGAACACACGCGAGGTTGGTTTTCTACCCGCCTGGTCGGCTTCGGGATAACTCTGATGTCGGTCATCGCTGCTGCGGTCGTGATGGTGGCGCTGGTGGTCGGACCGCTTTTTGGAGAGGGCGAGCGACTCAGCGAGACTCTCGGCGTCAGCGCGCACTACGTGGCTATCTGGAACTGGCTTAGATGGCCCGTCGTGTTCTTGGTGATGATGGTATGGGCTGCAATCGTGTATCACATCGCGCCCTACCACCGCGCCCCTTGGAAAATTGAGTTTCCTGGATCACTGCTGGCTGCGGTTTGGTGGTCGGTCGTTTCGCTCGGCTTCAGCACCTACCTCAGCATCGTTGCTTCGGGAGCGAACGCCGTGTTCGGTTTTCTTGGTGGTGCCTTGAGTCTGCTGTTCTGGCTGTATCTGATGGCGATGGGGCTGTTGGTGGGAGCCGAGGTCAATTCGTTGTTCGCGACTCGGCTTGGGATTCCGCTGGATCGCGAACATGACAGCAAACCTCGATGGTGGCGCAAGGTACGCTCGACTGATGACGGAATACAAAGCGCCTCTTGACGAAATCCGTTTCACACTTCGCCACGTCGCAGACCTGGACGCGCTCGGGCGCCTTGAGGGCTTTGAGCACACGGACTCCGACTTGGTGGATGGCCTCCTTGATGAGGCAGCTCGCTTCTTTGAACAAGTGGTAGCGCCCACCAACCGCGACGGCGACACGGTGGGCTCCCAGCGCAACGACGACGGTTCGGTAACTGCTGCTCCCGGCCTGGCCAAGGCTTACCGGCAACATGTGGCTGCCGGTTGGAACGGGGTCGCCATGCCGGCGGAACATGGCGGTGGCGGGTTTCCATGGCTGCTGGGAATCGCCGTTCAAGAGATGCTCGCGTCGGCGAATATGGGTTACTCATTGTGTCCGCTGCTGTCTCAGGCAGCGATCGACGCTCTGCTTCATCATGGTTCAGAATCTCAGCGGGAGACGTACCTGCCGAAGATGGTGACAGGGGAGTGGTCCGGCACCATGAACCTCACCGAGCCACAGGCAGGCTCCGACGTGGGGGCGTTGACTTCCAAGGCGCAACCCAATAGCGACGGCACTTGGCGGATTACAGGGCAAAAAATCTTCATTACCTGGGGCGAACATGACATGGCGGACAACATCATCCATATGGTGCTCGCTCGTACCCCGGGTGCGCCTGTGGGCACCAGCGGTATCAGCTTGTTCATCGTCCCGAAATTCTTGGTCAACGACGACGGTTCGCTCGGCGAGCGCAACGATGTCTATTGCGTGTCTATTGAGCACAAGTTGGGAATTCACGCGAGTCCGACATGTGTGATGGCCTTCGGCGACGAGGGTGGCGCGACTGGCTACCTGGTCGGCGAGGAGAACGCCGGCATGTCGGCAATGTTCACGATGATGAACAACGCCCGATTGTCGGTCGGCTTGGAGGGAGTGGCACTGGCGGAACGTTCCTATCAGCAGGCCCTGAGCTATGCGTTGCAACGCCGGCAGGGTCGAGCACCGGGGGCCCCCGCAGGCGAGTCGTCGGTCATCATCGAGCACCCCGACGTTCAGAGAATGCTGCTCGACATGCGCTCGTCGATCGCGGCGATGCGAGGTCTCTGCTATCGCAACGCCGAAGCACTCGATTGGGCGACGAGAGGCCCCGACGAAGCAACCCGTGCGAAGAATTCGGATCTTGCCGCGTTGCTGACCCCGTTGTCGAAGGCGTGGTGTACCGACCTCGGCTGCGAGCTCACCAGCGTCGGTATCCAGGTGCACGGTGGCATGGGGTACATCGAGGAGACCGGTGCAGCCCAACACTTTCGTGATGCCCGGATCGCCCCGATCTATGAGGGCACCAACGGCATTCAGGCGCTCGATCTGGTTGGTCGCAAGCTGCTGATGAGTGGCGGCAAAGTCGTGGTCGACCTGATGGGGTCCATCTTGGGCACAGTCAATTCGGCGGCTGAAATCTCGGGTTTGGAGACAGTGTCCGAGCATCTCAGCGACGCGTATGCTGCGACTGCTCGGGGGACCGGGTGGCTCCTTGAGACGCTGCGTTCTGATCGGTCCGATGCGCTCGCCGGGGCCACTGCCTACCTGGAGATGTTGGCAGTCACCACGGCTGGTCAGGCTCTAACAGACGGAGCAATCACTGCCGCTCGCAGCTCTGATCCCGCTTTGAGCGACGATGTGGCAGCAGATCGCGCCCTTCTTGCCCGGGTCTTCGCGGTGAACCGGCTGGCCCGGGTCCCGGGAATGCTGGCTGCGGTGACTGCCGGGTCCGCCGACCTGAAGGCTGCGCGGGCGCGGTTGCTGACGCAATAGTGGCAATAGGCTGTGACGACCATGCTTTCAGCTTCGATCCCCAGTCCGTCTCAGAGCTATCTGGAACTTGGTCCGTTGACGATTCGCGCCTACGGGCTGATGATCGCTCTTGGCGTGATCGCCGCGGTTTGGCTTTCCCAGAAGCGCTGGGAAGCCCGCGGCGGCAATCGTGACGACATCACATCGCTGGCTATGTGGTGCGTACCCGCTGGACTGATCGGCGCGCGGGTTTACCACGTCCTCACCGATTGGCGGTTTGACGAGGGATGGGCGGAACCGTTCAAGCTTTGGGAGGGGGGTCTCGGCATCCCCGGGGGCATGGCAGCCGGCGTTCTCGTCGGGGTCTGGATCATCCATCGCAGATCCTGGGACAGGCCCAACATGGTCGACGCCATAGTTCCGGGCCTGCCGTTGGCCCAAGCGATAGGCCGCTGGGGCAACTGGTTCAATCAGGAACTCTTCGGCGGCCCCTCCGATCTCCCATGGGCGCTGGAGATCGACCAGCGGCACGCCGCCGCCCGTGGTTACAGCGGTGTGGAGACGTTCCATCCAACGTTTCTGTATGAGTCGTTGTGGAACTTCGGGCTAGTCCTGTTCTTGATCTGGGTCGACAAGACCAAGAAACTCCGCACCGGCGGACTGTTGGCTGTATACGCACTCGGCTACCTGATAATTCGTCTCTGGCTTGAGACGGTACGGGTCGATCACGCCACCGAGATTGCCGGGATTCGTGTCAACATCTGGATGAGCATCGTCGGGATCGTGATAGCGGGCGGGTGGTTGCTGCTGCGCGGACGCCGACCCGAAACCGATGCGGAGACGAGCGGTGAAGGCGAATCTGATGACGCTGACGAGCAAAAGGTTGAGCGCTGAGAGATCGAATGTGAGCGATCGTTCGGGCTGGACCAGTTTCGAGGCTGATGTGGCAGCAGTGCTGGATCGACTCTCCGAAGGTGATGTGGTTACCTACGGTGAGGTTGCCGCCGAAGCGGGTTATCCGGGTGCAGCCCGCGCGGTCGGGTCGCTGCTGAGTCGCCTTCCCGACGCGGGACTCTGCTGGTGGCGGGTTGTGACAACTAACGGTCGCCTAGCGCCGAACTGCGAGCAGGAACAAGCGAAGCGCTTGCGGGCGGAGGGTGTCGAAGTTGTCGACGGGCGGGTCCGAGGATTGTCCCGCTACGCTTGAGCGTGCAATGCTGAAATCCGGTACTTCTTCGTTCACGGACCTGGGCTTGCGCCACGAATTTGTTGGAGTCCTTGCCGCGCGAGGAATTCACTCCCCGTTCCCGGTGCAAGAACTGACGATCCCCGACGCGCTTGAAGGACGCGATGTCTGCGGGAAGGCCAAGACAGGCTCAGGTAAGACCCTCGCCTTCGGTCTCCCGGTGCTCCAACGCATGAGCCGAGCGCGCCCCAAGTTCCCCACCGGGCTGGTGCTGGTACCGACTCGGGAACTCGCCAGTCAGGTCAGAGACGAACTCGCAGCCCCGGCCCAAGCCGTGAACCGAAAGGTGCTGGCTGTCTATGGGGGTGCGCCGATCGAAAAGCAGATTGAGAAGCTGCGATCGGGGATTGATCTGGTGGTTGCCACGCCTGGGCGCATGATTGATCTGATTGAACGCCAGGCAATTTCTGTGAGAGACGTGGCCCATGTCGTGGTTGATGAGGCGGATCGGATGGCCGACATGGGGTTCCTTCCTCAGGTCGAGTGGGTCCTGCGCAACGTGCGTTCCGACCGTCAGACGCTGCTGTTCTCGGCCACGCTCGACGGGGTGGTCAACTCACTGATCCGTCGTTATCAACACGATCCGGTGATGCATGAGGTGGTCGAACAAGAGTTCACCGCGAAAGAGATGACCCATCGCTTCATTGCGGTCCACAAGATGGACAAAGTGAAAGTTGCCGCCGCTATTGCTCGTTCAACGGACCGCACGCTCATGTTCACCAGCACCAAGGTGATGGCAGATCGTCTCGCCCGTGATCTCGTGCAGATCGGCGTTAAAGCGGCAGCGATTCACGGAGACCTTCGTCAGAGCAATAGGGAGAAGTCGCTGCGTGATTTCGCCAACGGGAAACTCCAGGCGCTGGTAGCCACCGATGTGGCGGCCCGGGGTATCCATGTTGACGATATTGACATTGTTGTTCACTACGACCCTCCCGGGGACCACAAGACCTACCTGCATCGGGCCGGCCGCACCGCCCGTGCCGGTGAGACAGGCCTGGTCGTCACCTTGTCTGTTTGGGACGAGGAATTGGAGATCAAGCGACTCCAAAAACGAATCGATGTCATAGCCCCGTTGACCGAGATGTTCTCCAACGATGAGCGGCTTGCTGATCTAGCCGGATGGGATCCCAACGCCAGCCAAGAGGCCGAGCGTGTAGATCAAGGATTCTCCAGCCCTGAACGACTTGGATAGCGAGGCCGTGGCCCCGCAAATCAAGCCGTTCATGCACGGAAATCCTCCACCTATTTGCGGGGCCTCTTACAGCACCAGGTTCCTCATCGGGAACTACTCGAGCCAGTCCCAGTCTTCAAGCATGTCTCGTGCCTTGCCATCGGTGATGTCGTACGAGCTGTACCGGAATTCGGTCTCATCCTCCACCCATCTAACGGAGTACTGTCCGTAGTCGGTAGTATTCTCACAACCTTGGACATTGCGAATCCTTACCGGTTTCCATAATCTGCCGTTGCCGTCCCACAATTCGGAGCATCTGACAGTAGGCTTCGCAGGCTTCCCGCTCATTCGAATCCGGCCTGTCGGCCATTTCAAGACGAGATCAAGTTCAGGGACGAGTTCAGAGGCTGGGCCAGCGTCGGCGCGCAGGAGCCAGGCGTCAGTATTAGTGCCGTTTATGGGCGTTGTCGGCACCAGGTAGCGCAGACGGTCATCGGGGGCTGCAGGCGGCTCGTCCACTCCAACCGACCAACGGATCTCTGATCTGATGAGGAAAATTTGAGTGGGGGAATGGTCCTGCGAAGTGGACTCGGCCGGGGGAACGGATGACGTGGACTCGTCCAGGGGAACGGATTCAGGGGAGGACTCGGCCGGTGGCGCTTGCGCCGTGTCGGAACACGAGGCGAGGAATCCTATCGCGCAAGCAACGACGGCCCAGCGAATCCGTCCCGAATTCCGAAGCGAGCTAGCTAAAATTGCCACACTATCTCGCCGTGGCCGATTACACGCGGCTCCACTTCCCGCTCGTCTCGCACGAAGTTCCCGGACATCGACTCCCAAGTGGTGTTGTCGCAGGTCTCTTGATACTCCGCTGTCGCGCTGGCATAAGTGCCGGGGAAGAACGACGTGTTCCAGAACTGCGGGTTGTGCAAGTAGGCTCTCTCCAGATCGGTTGTGCATGGCCCGTTGGCCTCGTACACCTCGCTGAACAGCATAGAATTGGCAAACAAGTGGCCGTCGATGGTGATTGAGCCGAGATAGCGGTCAATCCCGTCATACATAGCCCACACGCCCCACGTTGACCACGGCTTATAGGGGGCGTACGAGTCGTAGCCGCGTGTGAGACGCCAAGTGCGGACGCGAATCCATGTCGCCGTGGGCAGATTCACGGAACTCTGTCCCCCAATGTGGACACCATCGATGTAGCCGTCGATATTCATACGCCACTGGTTCCCGGCATCGCCAGCGATACTGGAACCCCGCTGCGGCCCGATATGAAGAGCCGAGGCGCTGTGGTTCCCGGAGTCCATGTGATGCTGCATTGCGTAGAACCAGAAGCATGAACTCGACGCGGAGGAGCTGTCGCATTTGTTCTGCTCGTTCGTTTGCGGGATCGCCAGCCACACCAAGTAATCGCTCGCATACAGCCCGACGGCCGGATCGCTCAGCAGCAGCCTGTCAGATTGGTAGCAGTCGCTAGCGCTACATGTTGACACCTCCGTTCGCCTGCTTGCGCCGTTCGCTCCAGGGGCTAGTCGCGGAATCTGCACCTCAGAGCGCGGCGCGGTCTCGTAGGCAATGAACTTTGTTGGCGGCAAATCGGGAGGGGACAGGGTCCGCGTTCGGATCCTTGAGTGCGGCGTAGGTCCGGTCAGCGGCCATGGTGGCCGCAGCAGCTTGTCGGTCCAACCCCGCTAGGGTGGCTCTTGCGGCCCGGGCTCGGCTGGTGCTGAGTCCGGGGAACGGGAGCACCGGCCCGCGCGAGCCTTCCGCTGCGGGTGTGAAGGTCCGTGCCCGATCAGCGCGAATTGACACATCCGATATCGAGTCGACGGCGGTGCCGTGGCTGTCTTTCGCCGTGGCACTCACAGCGGCGACGGCGGTCAATAGCCCGAATGCGACTATATGAGCAACCAAGAAGCGATAACGGAACATTTACAGTCTCCAAACGAATACGCAAGCTAGCCCACGTATGCTATCTGCGAGAACGGATTTGCGTGAGATTTCTTGGAACCGCGCGAACCGTCGTCGGCCACGCTGTTTCGTTGGTCCGCAGCGGTAGAGTGGACGCCAACATTAAGAGCGATTCGAGCAGCGCAACCCCGGTTGTGTGGTTCGATTCCGGCAACCTGGGATCGGATGCCCAAGGTGCCCCACCCGCTGCGGCGGGAATGTGGCCTCGGCTCTTTGAGCCGTCGCAACAAAGTGTCCGGCAAAAACCGGTCGCCGAGGGGCAGCGGAAAGTACCGGCCCCGAGATCAACTGTGCACGACCCCGACTACCGCCCACTTCGCTACGACCCCGCCGAACGTTTCGCGTCCGGGCTGCCCGCGTCTGGTGCTTGGCGTCCTAGAGATCCTGTGGGAGAGCGGCGTTTCATAACTGTCACCGACGGTCGCCCGTTCGCTTTAGAGGGGGGAGGCCGGCTTGAGGAGATTACGCTGGCGTACGAAACCTGGGGTGAACTCAACACAGATGGTTCCAATGCTGTTCTTGTTTGCCATGCATTGACCGGTGATTCCCATGCTGCGGGACCGATTGCCGCGGGCCACTCCGGCGACGGTTGGTGGGACGAGTTCATCGGGCCGAACAAAGCACTCGACACGAATCGCTGGTATGTGGTTTGCGCCAATGTGCTGGGAGGATGTCAGGGCAGCACTGGTCCCTCGAGCGACATACCGGGTGAGGACCGGCCCTACGCTGCGCGTTTTCCGCAGGTCACGATCCGTGACATCGTTCGAACCCAGCGTCGTCTCGCCGACCGGTTGGGTATCGGCAGGTGGCTTGCCGTGGTCGGTGGTTCGCTGGGGGGCATGCAGGTTCTTGAGTGGGGCATGATGTTCGGTGATCGGGTTCGTCTGCTGATGCCGGTTGCTACTTGCGCGGCCGCCAGCCCCCAACAAATTGCGCTGAGCGCGGTTGAACGTTTGGCGATTGTCAACGATCCCCTGTTCAACAACGGTGACTACTACGATGCTCCTCCCGGAAAGGGACCGTGGGCGGGTCTGGCTCTAGCCCGTGAGATTTCACAGATCACCTATCGGACCAGCGAAGTCTTCGACCAGCGCTTCGGTCGTCAACACGTTGATCAGCGACGTGAGTATGACCAGTGGGGTCGATATCAGGTGGAGTCATACCTCGATCATCACGGCCAGAAACTAGTGCGTCGCTTCGATGCCAATACCTTCCTGGTTTTGAGCAAGGCAATGGATCTTCACGACATTGGCCGCGGTCGAGGGGGCATCGAAGCGGCTTTCTCTCGTCTTTCGAGTCCAGTGTTCACCGCTTCGATCACTTCGGACATTCTCTATCCCCCGTATCAGCAGGCTGCGATTCACGATAGCGTGATTGCTGCTGGTGGACGATGCGACTACCACATTCTTGAGAGTCCGCAGGGACACGACGGTTTCTTGCTCGAGTCCTCGCTTCTGGGGCCTTTGATCCACGATGCCGTCGCCGAAACCGAAGCAAACCTGTGACTCAGCATCCAACCGGCGAATCCGATCCGTCAGACTGCGGGAGCGTTTCGCTTGCTGGCAGTCCGCTGAGTGAGACCTATGACGCTCGCACGGTCGCGGTCAGGGCCGGTCGGGTACACAACGACACTGCGCTCGCCCCGGTGCTGTGGGCCAGCAGCGCCTTCGTGGCCGACAGCCTCGGCCAAGCTCGACAATTCGCCGGCGATATCACCGAGCCGAAATTCTATGGTCGTAATTCCAACCCGACGGTGTCGGATTTTGAACACGCCATGGCAGAACTGGAGGGCGCCGAGGCATCGAGAGCGTTCGCCTCGGGTATGGGGGCAGTGAGCGCAGTTGTGCTGGGTCTGTGTTCTTCAGGGGATCACATCGTCGCCCAGTCACAGATCTATTCGCACACACAGCTGTTGTTACAGGCGGTGTGTCCGCGTTTCGGTATCGACGTCACGTTTGTTGACGGCTCGGTTCCCGGCGCGTTCTGCGCGGCGGTAATCCCGGGCAAGACCACACTGGTGCTGGCAGAATCCCCGGCCAACCCGAAGCTGGCTTTGGTTGATCTTGAGTCGCTCGGCGCCATCAAAGGCCCGGTCACCGTTGTCGATTCGACGCTTGCGACGCCGATAATCCAGCGGCCCTTGGAATACGGGGTGGACCTGGTCGTTCACTCAGCTACCAAGGCCATTGCCGGTCACAATGATGCGATTCTCGGGGTGGTTTCGGGAAGCGATGAACTGATCGCCTGGATCCGAGGTTTCGCTGTCCTTCATGGCGCAGTGGCGTCGCCGTTTGATGCGCTCAATGGTTTGCGGGGAATCCGGACCCTGCCTATTCGTGTTCAACAGCAGACTGAGACCGCGACTGTGTTGGCGGCGATGTTGGAGTCCCACCCGGCGGTGTCAGCAGTGTTTTATCCAGGTTTGGAGTCGCATCCGCAATATGAGGTAGCTCAGCGACAGCTTGATTTACCTGGTGGTCTCATTACTTTCGACCTAGCTGGGGGCCTTGAAGCGGGAGCTGGTTTCATCGATCGTCTGCAACTGCTTCAGCGCGCCACCTCTCTGGGTGGCCCCGAAACGCTGGTGACACACCCGGCGTCGACCACTCATATCGGTTTGCTGCCTGATGAACTCGCTGCAGCTGGTATCGAGGATGGAACTATTCGCATCTCGTGTGGGTTGGAACACGCTGATGATCTCATCGCAGACCTGACCCAAGCCCTCGCTCCGCTCGCCTAAGGCTTGACCTGCGGTGTCAACAGGGCTGGCGAAAGCCGATACCGTCGGGCCAATGAAATGGGTCCGGGCAGGCGCTGTGACACTGGTGATGGTCGGGGCGTTGATGTCTGGCGGTGTTGCCGCCGCTCAAGGCCAAGACGACAACGGGCCGACGATCAACGCTGTTGCCCAAGCCGAAAGCGACGTTGACACCGCAAACGATGTTGACTTCGACAAGAACCAGGCCGGGATCGACCGGGCACGCCGAACACTGATCGCAATTGCCGCGTTGATGACGGTTTTGCTCATTGCCTACTGGTGGCACACGATTCCGTCCCGGAGGCTACGGGTCGCCACAAAACGACTCGCTGATCACAGGGCGACGATCCGGCATGTTGACGCTGACGCCGCGCCGATTGATCCGAACACAGGGTCAGCTGATCCAACCCAAGACGTCTATTGATTGTGGCTAGTGTCGCCCCTGCGCTGGGGCTACGGTTGCAACATGGCAGAAGGACTTGATCTCGACGCAATGTTGGAGCGCTTCCGTGACCGGGCCGAGGCGGTAAAGAAGCGCAACCTTCCCCCGGTCGGTGGCGAGGAACGCCAACTCTTTATTGCCCAGGCAAACGCCGACTACCAGGATTTTGCGATGATCGGCGACGCCGAGGCTTCCCTAGAAGACGGAATCCTCACCCTCACCATCGACCTCCGCCCCCGGGCCGGTCATGAATGACACCCCATGAGTTGCTAGCACCCTCAGATTTGTTCGTTTTCTATTTGAGATGTGATGTCCGCGCATAGGAAGGACTGTTATGTCGCAGATGAATGAGCTTGGGTTCTATACGTTGGCGGGAGCGCCCGAATCGCCCCGCGAGCTAGTTGCTGAGGTGCGCCAAGCTGAGCAGATGCGTATTGGTTCGGTGTTCATCAGTGAGCGGTTGAACATCAAGGAGGCGGCGACGCTGTCGGGGGCGGTCGGCGTGATATCGGAGCGCATGGGTGTGGCGACTGCTGCCACGAATCACCACACCAGGCATCCGGCGGTGACCGCGGCATTCGCGATGACTATGCACAAGCTGACCGACGGCCGTTTCTGCCTCGGTCTGGGCAGAGGTGTCTCGCTGTTGTCCAAGGCGTTCGGTCTCGACCCGATCACGACAGCTCAGACGGAGGATTTTGTGGGGCTGATGCGTCGGCTCTGGCGAGGTGAGTCGATTCTCGGTCACGACGGTCCGGCCGGTAGCTATCCCTACCTGTCGCTTCGTGGCGCAACCAGCGAGCACATTCCGATGGCTTGGACCGCCTTCGGGCCCAACTCTCTGGCCCTCGGTGGGCGTTGCTTCGACGCAGTCGTACTCCATACATTCTTCACCGATGAGACCACCGCGCGGGTCGTAACCACCGTGAAGCGCGCAGCGGAGGAAGCGGGCCGCGATCCGAACGCAGTGCGAGTCTGGTCCTGTTTCGCGACCCTCGGGGATCACCTACCAGAGAATCTGCGGTTGAAGAAGTCGGTGGGCCGCATGGCTACCTACCTTCAGGGCTACGGCGACTTGATGGTCCGTACCAACAATTGGGACCCAGCAGTGCTCGAACGGTACCGGGCGGACCCGTTGATCGCCGGGTTCTCCGGAGCGATAGATCAGGTAGCCACCACCCAACAGCTTGAACATATTGCCGAGTTGATTCCCGAAGAGTGGCTCGCGCCGGCCGCCAGCGGCAGCCCCAGTCAATGTGTAGAGAAAATCCGCGGCCAGTTTGATCTCGGCTGTGACGGTGTGATTCTGCACGGCGCCAGCCCTGATCAGTTGCGTCCCATCGTCGACGAGTACGCCCGTACCCGCCCTGCCGGCACTTTCGATCACTTGGCCGCCAACCCCGGAGCCTGACGGTCATCGGATCCGGAGGTGCCGGACTGGAGTGACGGTCTGGAGCGTCAGCCCGAGCGCGGACCCCGAGTGTCAGCTTGGAGTGCCGACGGGAGTTGCCGGACTGGAGTGCCGGTCTGGAGTACCGGCCCGAGGGCCGGTCTGGAGTGGCGACGGGAGTTGCCGACTGGAGTGCCAGACCAGGGACGCCCGGAGATTCAAGCGAGTTCGGGGATCAAGTCTGCGTAGTGGTCGATGAAGGCCATCGTGGTCGACGGGTCGTCCCAGTTGGCGCGGGCCGTACCCAACACCACGCGGTCTATGCCGAGGTCTCGGTAGTGGGCCAGCATTTCCGGTGTGGGGTCACCGAAAGCGGCCATGGTGATCGGCAGGCGTGGGCGGTTCGCTTGTGCGGTGGCTTCGTGGAACAGGCGCACCTTCTTGTCGAGTGTGCCCCCGTCAATGGGTCCCAGACCGACGTCGGTCGGCATCCATCCGTCTGCCCAACGCGCCGCGTGTTGACTGCCGAGCCGTCCCGCGGTCCCCAACAGCACCGGTGGGTGAGGGGTCTGGTGCGGTTTCGGGAAGCTCCATGACGAATCGAAGTTGAAGTATCTGCCGTGGTGTTCGGATTCGGTATCGATCCATAAGCGCCGGAGTGCTTCCACACATTCCTCCAAAGCCTGATAGCGCGATGCCCAGGAAATGTCGGGTCGATGGTTGGCGAGCTCTTCGGCGTTCCAGCCGACTCCCACACCGAACTCCAGACGACCCGAGGACAGCACGTCGAGCGTGGAAACTGTCTTGGCCAGAGCAAGCAGGTCACGCTCAAGAGGCAGGGCCACTCCGGTACCGATGGTCAAGGTGGTAGTCGCGCTCGCGGCCAGGGTGAGGCTGACGAATGGATCCATCATGTGTCGGTAGCTGTCGGGGAGCTCGCCGCCCGCGGGGTAGGGGGTTCGTCGAGATGTCGGGATGTGGCTGTGTTCGCCAACGAACAGCGAGTCATATCCACGGTCCTCAAGAGCTCGGGCGAGCCGGTCCAGCCGAACGTCTGAGGGTGTGTTCATTGATACGTACCCAAGCTTCATCGCTGCCTCCAGCCCCGACACTACCCCCGACCCCTCCCGCCGACCCTCAACCAATAACCCGATAAGCCTCACCCAAACGCCTCAAAATTACTTATTCCGTAAATAAGTAACACCCAGTGAGGCTTAATCGGGTACAATAAGCCTCACAGCGACGACAGAGAGTTACTTATGCTCCAATCATCACCCGAAGACCTCCAACGAGTGATTCAGGAACAGAACCCTTGGTGGCGTCAGGCAAAGGTACCAGAACCGTTGGCCCCGTTGGTGGAGAGGCCCTTGGCTCGTCTGCTGTGGCAACGGCTGCTTGACAACCAACCTACCCGATATCAACTCATCCTCGGTCCGCGTCGAGTGGGGAAGACGACTGTGCTTTACCAGACGGTGGCGCGTCTCTTGGACAATGGTGTGGACTCTTCGCGCATCTGGTGGTTCCGCTTGGACCATCCGATCCTGTTGCGCGAGAACCTTGGTGACTTGGTTCACCTGGCAGTCGAGTCCAGCGGTGCTACCACTGATCGGCCGGTCTATCTGATGCTCGACGAGTTGGTGTACGCGGAGTCTTGGGACGCCTGGTTGAAGTCCTTCTACGACGACCAATGGCCCGTGAAGATTGCAGCGACCTCGAGTGCAGCGGCAGCACTCCACAAGGGCAGGGTGGAGAGCGGTGTTGGACGTTGGGAGGAACAGCACCTGACTCCGTACTCGCTGACCGAGTACCTGGATCTGGCAGTCGCGCAGCGTGAGACCGTCGATGCTGGCGGCTACATCCGTTGGGAAAGTTTGGCCCGAGAGGATCTTGCGTCCTGCATTCGGGAG
This sequence comes from Candidatus Aldehydirespiratoraceae bacterium, assembly GCA_965198315.1. Lineage (GTDB taxonomy): Bacteria > Actinomycetota > Acidimicrobiia > Acidimicrobiales > Aldehydirespiratoraceae > VXYK01. The sequence continues at coordinate 1,782,512 of OZ240616.1, forward strand.
ATGCCTCCTGGGCTCTCGAGGTTCTCGGTCTTCTCGGACGACCGACGTCGGCTCATGTTGACCGGTGGGTTCCCGGAGTTGCTCGGCTTCGCCACCGAAAGATCAGACGAGGACCATGCGTACCCCGAAGGCGACCTTTTGCTCATATCCCAGCGGGTTCTCCGTGAGGACGCGGTGGAGCGGGTCGTGTACAAAGACATCCCGCAGTCCTTCGGGGTGAGCAACCCGATGATGTTGGAGCGACTGCTGTACGTGCTGGCTGACCAGGTGACCGGACTTCTGTCGCCCAAGAACATCTGCAACGACCTAGGCATTACGGTGCCTACCTTTGATCGTTATCTGTCGTATCTGGAGCAGGCGTTCATGGTGTTCACGTTGCCCAACTACTCGGCTAGCGAGGCGAAGGTGCAGCGTCGGGGCAGGAAGTTGTACTTCGTCGACGGCGCGGTGCGCAACGCCGCCCTGCAGCGTGGCCTGGCTCCCTTGTACGAATCCGCCGAGATGGGAGTGCTCCTCGAGAACCTGGTAGCGGCGTCTCTGCACACGTTGTCAGCACACACCGGTGTTCGCCTCTACCACTGGCGCGACGGTGACAGAGAGGTAGACCTGATCTACGACGATCCTCAGAATCCACTCGCATTCGAGATCGCGTCGTCCCCCCGGCACGGGCGTGGAGGGTTGAATCATTTCGCCACACGGAACAAGCGCTTCCGCGGCAACTGTTATCTCGTAGCCCCAGACGCCGAAGTGAGACACCCAAGCATCAGCCGTCCGAGCCCAGGAACGCTTCCGTTGGATGACTTCTTGGTTGCAATCGGGGCGCAGGCGCATCAGGCAATGACGCGGCGGTTGGGGGTGCGGCAGCCCTCCATGTGGTGGGACACCGGCGACCTCCGCGGCGCATGAGGCTATCACGCGGCGGTTGGGGGTACGGGGCTGACAGGAACTGCTCGAAGTTAGTGTCACGGGCCGTTGAGAACAACAATGGGGCTGTGACCGTTGCGGCAAGTCTTCTGGTTTGGGGGGTCTGAGTGGCGCTCGACTTCTCACTCTCGGCTGACCAGGAAGCAGTAGCGGACACCTTCGGGGCGTTCTTTGCCAAAGAGAGCCCGATTGATGTTGTGCGGGGCGCGGAGCCTCTCGGCTATTCGCCGCAACTCTGGCAGAAGCTGGGGAGCTTGGAGGCGCCGGGAATGGCCGCACCGGACCAGGCGGGCGGGGGAGGAGCGGGCCTGAGCGCTCTGGTGGTTGTGGCGGAGGCGATGGGCGAGGCGATAGCGCCGGTGCCGTTGATCGAACACTGGGTTGCGTCTCGTGCTTGTCCGGCCCCTGAAATCGTGAGCGGTGAGCAGATAGCAGCGATAGCGCTTCGGCCTGCGGATGCAGACGGCACCTGGCGGCTCGTGCCGGGTGGGGCGGCGGCCGATGTTGTCGTCGGCGTGGACGGCGACGAACTTGTTGCGGTCAACTCACCGGCGCCGATGGCCGCACCGCGCAACCACGGTTCGGCACCGCTGGCGGACCGTTCAGCCCGTGAAGGCGAGCGGGTCGTGCTCGGTAACGCGTCCGAGTTCGACCCTCTGCTCGACTTGTGGCGGGTGGTCACCGCTGCCGCGCTGGTTGGGATCGCCCAGCGAGCCATGCGGATGGGGGTCGATTACGCGCTTGAACGGCACCAGTTCGGTCGGCCCATCGGATCGTTTCAAGCGGTCCAGCACGGACTGGCCGACCTGCCTGCCCTTGTCGACGGCGGCCGTTTCCTGGCTCACAAGGCCGCCTGGGCCTTCGACGAGGGACTGGTCGACGGAGCGGGTGTGATCGACATGGACGAAGGGAACATCACCGAGTTCGCGCCGCTGGCGGCGATGGCGATGCTCCACGCGGCCGACGCCGCGGCCGTCAGCACGGATCGCAGCCTCCACTACCACGGGGGCTACGGCTTCTCGTTGGAGTACGACATCCAACTGTATTTCCGCCGGGCCAGGGGCTGGGCCAACATCGGTGGCGACCCGTCACTTGAACGGCGGCGACTCGCCGATCTGCTATGGGGGCCGGCAGAGGCACTGGCAGGCCGCTGACATGGACTTTCGACTGACCGACCAGCACGAGGAGCTCAGAACCGAGATCCGCGCCTGCATCGATGCCCATATAGATGAAGAGGTGATTGCCCGGGCCCATCGCACGGGCGCCAACCATTGCGTTGAACTCGCCAAGGCTCTCGGCGATGCGGGTCTTCTCGCCCAGGCGATGCCCGGGGAAGGGCAGGATCCGATGGCGATGTGGATGCTGTCGAGCGAAGCCGAAAAGGCGGGAGCGCCTTTCGATTCGATCGGCATGTCGCTGGTCATCGCGGGTGTGCTCAGCGCGGCCGGTAGTCCGGCTCAGAACCGGAGCGTGACCGCGGCGCTGTTGGCGGGGGAGGAGTTCGTCTGTTTCGGTTTGACTGAGCCCGATGGGGGCAGCGATCTTCCGGCAATCTCGACCCGAGCCGTTCGCGACGGCAACGAATGGGTGATCAACGGTTCCAAGATGTGGACCACCATGGCGCAGGTGTCCGACTGGGTGTTTCTGTTGACCCGCACCGACCCGGGCGCGGGCCGTTACGGAGGGTTCACCGTCTTCATTATCCCGATGGACACTCCCGGTATCAGCATCGATCCGATTCACACGATGAGCACTGAGCGTTCCAACGTCACGTTTTACGACGATGTTCGCGTGGGCGACGAATGGGTGGTCGGCGATGCGAACGAGGGTTGGCGGGTTGTGTCGATCATGTTCGGCTTCGAGCGCGGCATAGCCAACACCGGCGCGCTCACACCCCTGCTGCGCCGCTTCCACAAATGGGCAGAGGGCAGCGGCGCGATAGCCGATCCGGTGCACCGTGAACGAATGGCCCAAGTCGCGATCGACGCACAGGTTGCGGAGTTACTGACCCAACGCACCGGGTGGACCGCGGCGGTCGGCGAACCGAGCGGCACGCAGGGCTCGATCGCCAAAGTCTTCGCCACAGAGGCGTATCAACGGCATGCCCGCTGGGCCCAAGCCGCGGCCGGACCCGAAGGACTTGTCGGCCTGCACGAACCGGGCGCGGCCGCCGACGGATGGATCGATCACGATGTCCGCCACTCCGTTCCGCAAACATTCCAGGGCGGCACGACCGAGATCAACCGCAACAACATCGCCGAACGCCACCTCGGCCTCCCCCGCGCCCGTTAGAGTTCACTGCCATTGGTAATGCGGTCTACTAATATTTGTGATATGGTGAATACAGCCTACAAATAGCGGTAGGTGCTATTCAACGCACCACTCCAAAGGGGAATGGTAAACATGAACACCACACACACAACCACTATCCGCCAAGACGCTCAGCAAGCTGCCGAACTCAGCGCTGTAGCAAGAGTTGATGGCGTATCCACCTCAGAGGCGATCCGCTCCGCGATCGCCGAGCACATCGAAAAGAGGCGAAGCGATCCGGCTTTCCAGGCCCGACTCCAGCGCATCCTTGAGCAGGAGCGTGTCGTGTTTGAAAAGCTCGCCGAGTGACATGAGCGTTCAGTGTCTCGACCTCACGGAATTCCTGCTGATCGCGGAGCGGGTTACCGGAATGGAGGTTGAGGCACTGGCGCGCCATCCGGGGTTGCACATGGCTGAGCATGCTCTCTCGGCTCCAAACGGTGGTTTCGGAGATGTCGATTACTATCCCTCGTTCGCGCAAAAGGCTGCTGCTATGGCCTACCAACTCATTAAGGGGCATCCCCTTGAGGACGGAAACAAACGCGTGGGATACGCCTGTCTTCTTGAGTTCGTCTATCGGAATGGCTACGAATGGTCGCGGCCTCAGAACGACGGTCCCGAAAGAACGGAGACCGTTGCGACAATCGAGCGCGTTGCAGCAGGTTCGGTCAGCCAGGTTGAATTCGCGGACTGGATTCAAAACAGGCTGGTAGAACCATCGGATAGTCATGAAGGGTGAATTGACCCTCCCTTTTCCGAGCGGTGATCCCTCTGTCCAAGGAGAATTCGCTGACTTGCCTTTGGTTTATATCGCGTCGCCCCTCACGCGGGTTGACACTTCAAGCGAACTACGTCGGGGTGTTACTTTTGAGGTTGACAAGATCGTCTCTACTATTCAAGATCCTCGCTTTGACGGTTCGCTACCTAAGTTTCGTACGCATGCACCAGCGGTGCAGAGTGCTCCGTGGTCGAGCGAAGACAGTGACTGGGACATCTATCGACAAAACACCCGCCTAGTCTTGACTGAAGCCGATGCCATCATAATCTTGGCTCATCAGGGAGGAAGTAGTGGAACGGGGCAGGAACTCGAACTCGCTACACGGCGGCAGATACCTATTCTCCATCTCTCGCCGACTGGTGAAGCAGTCAGCCGGCAAGTGACAGGAAATCCGTCGGTATCGGCAAGCACGTATCAATTTCCAGATGAATTGGCAGAGGGAGTGCGTCGCTTTATTCGCGAGAATCGTGCCGCGATAGAGGCAGGTCCAGGGCGCCGACATAACACATCGATAATATACGGCACCCTACATTCTGATTTGTTGGAGAAATGGCGAGATCTTGAGGTTAGAGAACAAGGAAAACTGGCTGAGCAAACTGGTGCGACTCCTGAACTTCTTGATCACTATCTGAGTCATCCGTTGATGCTTGCCACACTAGCGCACCATCAGATCTTGCGAATCGGGAATGGGCTAGGTGTGAATGCCACCAGTTACTTCACTAGGTACACGGGTGCGCTAGTGTTCAAAGACATTAGAGCGCTTGTGTCAGCTCAGGAGGAATACGATTGGGATGATCGCATCACCGAAGAGTTACTTCAGCGCGCTGAACAGGTTCAAATGTCGGAAGGAATGCGACGTCTGAAGCTCAATAGTCCTGCCGATTGGCTGAGATTCCGTGATGGCATGGAACGATGAATTTGGACGCTGATCGTTTGGCGCGACGAGTCACGCGTAGTTTCGAATTGGGTCCACCTCCAATCGACGTTGAGACATTAGCGGCCTCACTTGGCGTAATCGAGATCTCGGAAGGACCCCTGGTGGAGGACGGTCGCTTGGAACTATCGGACGGCTCAGCCCGAATTCTGGTGAGAAGCGCGATTTCGACTGAAAGACGGCGCTTTACTATCGCTCACGAAATTTGCCACCTTCTATTGACAGGATCTCAGACAAATCTGGTAGCAGCTCGTCATATCATTGGACATGATGAAGAGGAACGCTTCTGCGAAGACTTTGCGGCAGCGCTGCTCTTACCTGCGGGTTGGGTAAGAAACGTTACATCCAATCGTCCTCACACACTTCACACTCTGCGTGTTGTCGCAGGACGCTCGAACACATCACTAGCAGCGTCCTGCGTTCGACTGGGCAAGATTGCCGGTTGGCGCAGCACCCTATTACATTGGACGCGTTATCCGAACGGGTGGCGCTTTCTTTGGGCAGCAGGCCTTCCTACCGGATTCGTAGGGACGATCCGTTCTGCAAGTCGGACAGCGGCTTTTCTAGACACGCTCGATGAAAGTGGTGACATATCGGCACTACTCCCGATTCGAGTTGGTGGAGCAGAGCGTGAAGTGCACGCTCAGGTTTCGGTTCGGCGCGGTTCGGCGCTCGTGCTCGCGGAACTCTGCTAAGTGTTCAGCCGCTAAACCTCACGCAAACCCGCACATCCCCGCTGGCTAGTGGTTGAGCATCACATCCGGCTGATTTCGGGTCCATTTGTCGCCGGGCCTTCAGCCAATAATTGGCTAAAGACAGGTGTGATTATCCAGGCCAAGCAGGAATCGGTACTCAGGCCATGTTCATTCTGGAAGGAGAGACACGGTATTGAGCCGTTAGTTAGGGATCAGCGGTGAAACCCCAGCGAGCGGCGAACTCGGTCGGGGAGAAGGCCTCAATCTCGGAGGCGAGTTGGGCACCTGTGTCGGATTCGTCGCCGTAGGACTCTTTGATTTTGGTCAGCACCCGTCCGGATGAGGTTTCGACGATCCTCCATACGCGATTCGCAGGTGACACCGCTCCGCCCTCGGTCAATACTGCGGCTATGAGGGTCATGAAGGTGCGCAGGACGCGGGCGGGCAAGGGGCGCTCGCCGACCTCGATGTGCCAGACGCTCGACGCAGGATCCGGCGGTTCCATCTCCGGATCATGCTCGTCCATATCAGTTTCATTCTATCGGACAGTCCAGCGGGCCTCTAGGCTGATCGTGTGAGCGGATCTGAGGACCGGCAGTTGGAGCGGTTGCGCTCCCTTGTTGATCCCTCGACAACCGCGGTCGTCACGATGGAACTTCAACAGGGCGTTGTCGGTCCTGATGCCTTGCTCCCGGAGTTGGTGCAACGCGTAGCCGAAGCCAACACTGTCGAGGCTGCGGCGAGAGTTTGCCAGGCAGCCCGTGCGGTCGGTGCGCGGGTGGTGCATTGCACCGCTGAGCATCGTGCAGACGGGGCTGGAGCCACCGAGAACGCCAAGATCATGGCTCTCATCGGCAAACTCCGCCGTGAACAAGGACTGCCCACCGAGATCGGTACCCCCGGTGCGGCTCTGGTTCCTGAACTCGGACCTGAACCGGCCGACATCGTGATTCCCCGCATGCACGGGATGACACCGTTCACGTCCACCTCGCTGGACCAGATGCTGCGCAATCTCGGCACCGAGACCGTCGTGGCCACCGGGGTCTCGGTGAACATTGGAATTCTGGGCCTCTGCCTGAATGCGCTCGATCTCGGTTATCAGGTGGTCCTTGTGCGAGATGCGGTCGCCGGCGTACCGGCCGAATACGCAGATGCTGTGATTGACAACACTCTTTCGCTGATCGCTACTATCACCACATCCACCGAACTCTGCTCGCTGTGGGAATCGCCCTAGAGGAGTCCCGAACATGAACGAATTCAAATACGTCGACTACGAAGTGGCCGACGCAGTGGCGACCATCACTTTGGCCCGTTCCGAAAAGGCCAATGCCCAAAACGAGCGAATGCTTGATGAGGTCGACCATCGTTTCCGCACTGCTGAATACGACGACGAAGTCAAAGTCATCGTTTTACGCGGTGAGGGCAAGCATTTCTCTGCTGGTCATGATCTGGGAGGTTCGCGCGATCCCGAAGGGGCGGGACTCGAGGAAGAAGACGGCAGTTGGCAGTTGCACAAGATCTATCGCTGGGAGGCCCGCAAGTATTTGGGCTACTCGTGGCATTGGCGCAACATCCCCAAACCGACCATCGGTGCGATCCAGGGAAAGGCGATCGCAGGGGCCTTCAACCTGATTTTCCCCCTCGACCTGCTGATAGTCGCCGACGATGTCGAGTTCTCAGATCCGGTGGTGCTGATGGCTATCGGCGGAGTCGAGTACCACGGCCATACCTGGGAGTTCGGTGCGCGGCGAGCCAAGGACATCCTCTTCACTCAGCGGACGATGGGTGCGCAGGAAGCGCATCAGATTGGTCTGGCTCGTGAGGTTGTGCCGCGCGACCAGCTTTGGGAGCGCACGCACGAACTGGCGGCACAGATAGCCACGAACAACGCCTTCGGTCTGGCCCAGGCGAAACGGGCTGTGAATCAGACGCTCGACACGCAGGGCTACTACGCAGCGCTTCAGTCGGTGTTCGATGTGCACAGCACCGGACACGGCAATGCCATCAGCGTCGGCGGCTATCCGATTCTGATGCGGCTCGACGAGATGAAGAAGAACATCAACCGCTAGCAGAGTTGCAATCCGGCTCCGACCGAGGGGATCTACTGCTGGGGTTCCGGTTGGGGAGGTTCGGGGGCGCGTAAGAGTATTGTCTCCATGCCGAAGTCACTAGCGGCGAACATTGCCGCCAAGCATGAAGTGAGTCCGTTGACGACATCATCGGTGTTCATCAGGCCGGTACGAAATCCTTGACGTTGCCAATGCACGAACGTGGCGCCCATGGTTTCTGCGTCGAAGGCGTCTCCGAACTCGGTTGGCATGGTGGGTCCTAGAAGCACGGTGACGAACCGCCGACCGCCGAGCAGCTCCGTCCTCCAACCTTCAAGCGTCGCTTCCAGAGCTCGTTTGGCTGCCGCATAGGCAACCAGCGAGTGGCGGGGCTGCAGCGAAGAGTCCGAGGAGAAAACTGTCACGACGGCGTCGTCGGCGAGATACGGGAGAGCGGCGGCTATGACCAGGTTCGGGCCGATGGCGTTGACTCCGAACACCTGCTGCCAGTCGGCCACGCTCAGGTCTGCCAAAGGGCGCAACGGCGACATCCCGGAGGTGTAGACAATCCCGTCGATCGTCCCGCCGAGAATTTCGGACGCCTCGTTCACACCACGGCTGACGCTATCGCCGTCGAGGACGTCCATGGTGACCACATGTCCTGCGCCTGCTTCTTCCACGGCGGCGCTCAGTTTGTCGGCTCGGCGTGCCGCAAAGACCACATCGGCGCCTGAGCGCACCAGGGCGATGGCAGTGGCACGTCCGCTGCCCGATGAGGCCCCGACGACCAGAAATCGTCGGCCAGCGAGTGCGTCGAAGGTTCTGTGGTCCATTCTGGATTCCTATGGGACGTATATACCTGAGTAACCATTGCTGGTTGCGTAGGCGTATTTGTTTGTGACGTTTCCGTCGACGTCGGTTGAATCCAAAAAGGTTTGGACCGCGTCTTCTAACGTCTTACGACGGCTGTCCCTGCCGCCAGTATCCCGACATGTGGGGTACATGTCGGGGTTGCCTATGTCGTTTACGTTGCATGCTGCTTGCACATCCGCGTGGGTGCACGAATCGCATTCGAGGCATTGGAACAACGCTTGGGTCTCGCGTTGTCCTAACGCCCCGCAAACGAAACAGGTCAGGCTTGTATACGCGGGATGAACCCGCGTGGTCGATACAGAATGCTTCACAGCAGCGCGTTCGATCAGAGAGGTTTGCCGGGCCGGTGCAGTCTCGGCGATGCTGCGGTTCAACCCTCGTTTACCAGCCGAGCCGTGCACAGGGAAGTGTTTGGTACCTTCGGCTGAGGCGGTCATGTTCGATATTTTGGTGTCTTCTGTAACGACATGACGCACACCAGGTGCCGTAACGACTGCTTTGGCGACATGGTGTTGATGATTGACCCGCACATTCGTGTTCTTAGCAACGAGTCGCCGGCAGCTGCGTCGCTGCTTTTTGTGACGGTTGCTGCCAACCGTTTTGGTGGCCATCGACTCCTGCAACAGTGTGGCTTTGTTGTGCCGTTTCTGGTTCGCTTGTTGCTGCTCCTCAGTGGCATGTTTGGGATAGGCGGTTCCGTCGCTGCACACCAACGGTGTCACGACACCCCAGTCGCAACCCAACGAATGCTCCGGAGCCGTCACCGGCTCCGGCGTGTCAGCGGTAGCCTGGCATAGGAAATGGGCGTGGTATTTGCGATGCTTCGGTTCCGTACGGCGGGTGACTTTGCCGGCCAGATCAGTCACGTCAACAATATGTACCGCCCCGGACCACGCTAAACCCTCGGTTTTATGTGTCGCGAGAACGTCGTCGATGGTGTTGATCCCGGCCGGCAACGGGATTTCGGTGCGACCCGGCAGACGCAACGCCCCGTCGGTGATGGTGCATCCCTCGAACAGGATCAACGCCGGTCCTGAACAGGATTCAAGGTCGCGTCGTGACCGAAACAGGCGTTTGTCGCCTTTGGCGATGTGGGTCAACAGTTTCTTGTCAGCCTTCGCCTCCGAAGCAACCGCCGTCACGGTTTTGGTAACCCACCTCCGCAAACGTTTACGAACCGCCGCAGTGGCATCGGACTCGGTGATCGCCGCCCGCAACGATTTCACCGTCACGTTGAATACTTCCAACACTTCATCGGAGGCTTCGACAGTCGCGTTGATCGCGTCGGAACGGTCATCGACGTTCATGTCAAGCAACGCTGCATCAGGTCGGGTTGTCCACAACCCGGTTGACACGTTCCCAGCCGACTCAGTCAGTTCAACACGCCGCAGATGCTGATTCCGGTACAACAACACAGCGTCGCTCAACGCTGTAACCAACCCATGTAGATCGGTGTGTTGTCGCGCAGCAGCATCGAGTTTAATTACGGCTTCGTCTGTGCGTTCGGCTGCTTTGCGTTGTGCATACACAACCTGCCGGCGGCGTTTAGACCATTTCTTGGCTGCCGTGACAGCCGACCAATACCCGCCGCGTTGCAACAACAAACTATGACCCAAACCCGTCTCGCGGCGCAGCTTCGTTAACGGTTTCGAATTGTTCCGTGGATTCGGAACCGTTACACCGCGATAATGAGCTTCGAGTACGTCTTCGACGCCCCAGTTGTATGCCTGAGCCTGAATCTGACGGTCACGCCAAATCTGTTGTTTCGCACTGTTAGACAAACCCTGCAACGGCAACCGCACAGGCGTCGAATACGCAACAACCCCAGTACCTGAATCGGCGTCATCGGATGGCTTACCCATACCCCTCCAGTGTACCTTCACCGTGTGTCAAACACTCTCGAAAAAGGTACCCGACCAGCACAAACACAAGTGGTTACTCACGTATATAATTACTATTCCTATCTAGCTCATGGACGCTAGGGAGTTTTGGCAGCCAGGCCGGCGGCTTTGCTGATCAGGTCCAGCACGAGCGGGCCGAATGCCTCGACCTTCGGGTTTACTCCCGCTCCGGCAAGGAAACGGCTGTACCCCTGCTCGAGCACGATTCCGAGCTTGAAGCGGGCGAGGATGATGTAGTAGTCGATGTCTTCGGTCGAACGGCCGCTGATCGTCTCGTATTGGTCGAGCATTTCGTCGCGGCTCGGCATCCCCTGCATGCTCAAGGAACTGCTCACGGAGTTGCCGTCGATGTCGCCGTCCGCTGTCGGCCACGACATCATCACCCAGCCGAGGTCCAGCAGCGGGTCGCCGACGGTGGTCATCTCCCAATCGATGATGGCGGCAAGTTCTGCTGGGGCGCCATGGCTGAACATCACGTTGGCGAATTGATAATCGCCATGCATGATCCCGGGTGACCAGTGGCGGGGGCGATGGTTACGAAGCCATTCGGCTGCGATGTCGAGTCCGGGGAGTTCGCGGCATTTGATCCGTTCGAGGAACGCCAGCCAGCGGTCGACTTGGCGTTCGTGGAAGTTGTCGGGGCGCCCGAAGCCTTCAAGCCCACGCGATTGCCAGTCGACTTTCGACAACAACGCCGCGCCGCGGGCGAGTTCAAGTCCCAGGCCTTGACGGGCACCGAGATCAGTGTCGAAAGGCGGGGCCCATCCTCCGACATCCATAGGCGACCAACCGTCGACGGCCTCCATGAGATAGAACGGCATGCCCAATAGCTCGGTGTCGTCTGAACCGGCGATGTAGGAAGCGTGGGGGACGTCAGCTCCTTTCAGCGCTTTCACAAGACGGTGTTCACGGCGGATGCCGTCGAGCCGGTCGTCAACGGCGGTAGCGGGTGGTCGACGGATAACCATCTTGTGTCCGCCCCGTTCAATCATCGTGAGCTCGTTCTGGGAGCCTCCCGCCAGGTCCTGCAACTTCGGAATCTCACCGGCACCGGGTACGCCGTTGGCGTCCATCCAGCGAGTCAGCGCCTCAACGTCGATTGTGTTGGTGTGAGTGCCTGTGTTGGTGTGAGTGCCTGTGTTGGTGTGAGTGCCTGTGTCAGTCATCGGTGGTGGCCATTGATTGGAGCGGACGACCGGGTTCGAACCGGCGACCTCAACCTTGGCAAGGTTGCGCTCTACCAACTGAGCTACGTCCGCAATCGGCTGTTTATGTTACCGCGCCGATCCCGATTCACGAACTCGAAGTCGTTCAGCTTCGGACACGGTATCGATCAGCAGTAGGGTCAGGCGATGGCACCAATATGGACGGGGGAGAGCCGAGTTCTCAGCGATGCGGTAACGGTTCTGGTGGGAGCAGATCAGGGTAAGTACCCGTCGGGCAACTCGCTGGTTGTCCGCGGCTCAGGGGAGTCGGTCATTATCGACCCGTCGGTCTCCGTGGTGGCGCAGGGTGGAGTATCGGCTCGTGTCGATGCGGTGCTCAACAGTCATGGGCACGAGGATCACGTCGCCGGGAACAAGATGTTTCCCGAGGCTCGGATTCACGTGCACCATGAGGATTTGTTGGCGTTGCAGAGCCTTGAAGGGATGCTCGAAGTCCAAGGCCCCGCGCCTCAAGAGCGAGACTTGATAGCTCAGCTGTTTGTCGATGAGTTCTTCTACACACCGCGTCCGGACGCTCACGGTTTCAGCGACGGGGATGTGTTCGACCTTGGCGGTGTGACAGTTGAGGCCGTTCATCTGCCGGGCCATACTCGTGGCCACAGCGGCTTTCGGATTTCCGGTGGCGTGTTTTTTCTGTCCGACATCGATCTCAGCGGGTTCGGTCCCTACTACGGAGACACCTGGAGCGACCTCGACCAGTTCGAGGCCAGCATCGCTCAGGTCCGCGACGAAGAGGCCGATTTCTACGTGACCTTTCACCATAAGGGCGTGATCGAAAGCCGCGAGGAGTTTCTGAAACTGCTTGATGCGTTCGAAGCGGCGATCCCTCGGCGCCACGCGGCAATGCTCGAGTTCTTGTCTGAGCCCCGCACGATTGCCGACATGGCGCGCCACCGGTTCATATATCGTCCCGGTGCTCAGTCTGTGTTTGTTGACCGTGTCGAGGCGCGCAGCGCAGTGCTACACCTTGACCGGATGCGCAAGCGCGGCGAGATCGAGGATCTCCCCGACGGTAGGGCCAGAGCAACTACAGCCCAACCCTAAAATTGAACTTTAAGGTTGGGATACGTAACGGAGATAGGGGAGTCGGCGCTCAAAACCGTCCGGGTACTTCTCCGCGGCCGCTTCGTCGGACACGCTTGGCACGATGATCACGTCTTCACCCTGTTGCCAGTTTGCGGGGGTGGCTACCGCCTCGTTGGCGGTGAGCTGACATGAATCAAGGATGCGCAGGATTTCGGCGAAGTTGCGTCCCGTGGTCATCGGGTAAGTGAGGGTGACCTTGATCTTCTTGTCAGGGCCGATGATGAACACCGACCGGGCGGTGGCGTTGTCGGCAGCGGTTCGACCCTCAGACGTGTCGCCTGCATCGCCGGGCAACATGTCGTACAGCTTGACGATGTTGAGCTCGGGGTCGCCGATCAGCGGATAGTTGAGGGCGTTCCCGGTGGCTGATTCGATGTCGCCGCTCCAGGCTTGATGGTCGCTGACCCCGTCGACGCTGATACCGATGATCTTGCAGTTGCGAGCCGCGAAGTCGTCCTTGAGCCCTGCTACGGCACCGAGTTCGGTGGTACAGACCGGCGTGAAGTCTTTGGGATGTGAGAACAACAGCGCCCAGCCGTCGCCGATCCAATCGTGAAAGGAGATGGTTCCCTCGGTGGTGTCGGCTGAAAAGTCGGGTGCTTCGTCGTTGATTCGAAGTGACATGGTTTTGACCGCCTTCGGTCGTTGAAATGGGTTGGAGAGCTAATCCTAACCTACTAGGTCGGGAATTGACAGACCTTGAGGTCCACAAAAGTGGCCGGGGAGTTGACTAACGTTGCCCGTTGGAAATCCATAACTGGCATTGGAGTTGAAGTGAGTCTCAGTTACCTGACCAGAGGTGCGCGGCACGGAACCCGAGTCGGTTTTGCGCTGAGCCTCTTGTTTGCCGTGCTGGTTGGGTCAATTGCGCCTTCGGTTGCTCAGGATTCAAAGCCTTCCAATTCCGAGCCGGTGTTCGTCGACGGCAACACGACGATGCGCAGAATGCACGACGAGACCGGCGCACGCGCAGGGGTCGGTGACCCGGTTTCGGCTGTCGATGCTGACGGTGACACGCTGACGTACTCGCTCATCGGCCAGGACGCGTCTTCGTTCTCTGTTGATGCCGACGGTCAGATCTCGCTGGGAGCCGCCATAGCCGACAGTGGGCGCATCAGCTACCGGTTCTGGGTGACAGTTTCAGACGGGAAGGATCCGCGGGGAAACGTCGAGGCCACGCCGGTAATCGACGACATCATTTTCGTGACGATCACTGTCACCTCGACACAGGGTGAGCGTCTCCCGGCCAGAGACATAGGCCTGTCCAGAAATGTCAACAGCAATCCTTTCGGTTTGTGGTCGGACGGCGAATCCATGTGGGTGGCCGACTGGGTTGACGATGCGGTGTACGCCCACGACCTGTCAACCGGATCCCGCAGCCCAGACAAGGAATTCGTCTTGGCCTCCGCCAACGACAGTCCGTTCGGGATCTGGTCTGATGGCACGACCATGTGGGTCGCAGATGACAATGACCTGAAGGTCTATGCCTACACGTTGTCCAGCGGCCTCAGGGAGACCAGCAGAGAGTTCATTTTGGATGGAGCCAACGACTGGCCGTGGAGTATCTGGTCCGATGGCGCGACCATGTGGGTCGGCGACAGAACTGACCTCAAGCTGTATGCCTACACACTGTTGAGCGGAGTCCGTGACTCAGCCCGAGATATAGAACTCGACCCGGAGAACGCCAGGTTCTATGACCTCTGGTCGGATGGAACGACGATATGGGTTCCCGACCGGGACGAAGACAAGGTGTTCGCCTATTCCTTGTCGTCGGGCGACCGGGATCTCGACAGCGAATTTCCGCTGACCGAGGAGAACTCTGATCCCGCTGGGATCTGGTCTGATGGCGAGACCGTCTGGGTTGTGGATTCAATCGATGAACACGCTTACGCCTACGCGTTGTCCAGCGGTGCCGGCGGGACATCCGAAGAGTTTGGACTGGGATCAGCCGATGCGGACCATATTGAGATGTTCGGGTTGAACGAAGACAACGATTGTCCCGCCGGGATGTGGGCCACGGACCAAACAGCATGGGTAGTTGACTGGTGTCATGACCGCCTCTTCGTTTACGACAGTTCCTCGGGAATACGCCAACCCAGAAATGACATTGAACTCGGCCCGGACAGCGGGGACCCGGCTGGGGTGTGGTCCGATGGCGAGACGGCCTGGATTGCGGATCCGGTAGAAGACAAGTTGTTCGCCTACGTGATGTCGACAGGTGCTCGCGCAACCGAAAAGGACTTGACTCTCGATCCCGAGAATACGGATGCGACTGGTCTGTGGTCTGACGGCAAAACGGTGTGGGTAGCGGACCATTCGGCGGACAAGTTGTTTGCCTACAGCCTGTCGACAGGTGCCCGCGATACTGAATTCGACATCGTGTTGGATACCGAGAACACCATTCCGGTTGGTTTGTGGTCTGACGGTGAGACGATGTGGGTGGCCGATATCCCCGAAGGTCACATATTTGCGTACGGTTTGTGGACCGGTGCCAGGGACGCGGCCAAAGACATCAAGTTGGCTTCGGACAACAGCGGCGTTTGGGGAATCTGGTCGGATGGCACGAGCATGTGGGCGCTGGACCGCTTTGATGCCAAGCTGTACGCCTACTCGGTATCGGTGCCTGAACCGGGCTTCGCTGATGTCAACCCGCTCAGCTATTCGTTCGACTATATGGAATTGCTGTTCAGCAAAGGGATCGCCACCGGCACTTCTGACACCACGTATTCGCCGACCGAGTTCGCTACTCGTGAGCAGGTGGCTGCAATGCTGGCTCGGACATATGAGGAGCTGACGGGCAGCGGTGCGGACGTGGTTGAGACGGGGTTTGTCGACATCTCCTCGTCGTTCGCGGCTGACGACATCGCTCGGATCTACGGGCTCGGCATCACCACCGGCACCTCCGACACCACATATTCGCCTGACGAGTTCGTTTCTCGTGAGCAGGTGGCTGCAATGCTGGCACAGATGTATGCGTTGATCGCGGGAAGTCCCGCTGATGCCGTTCTCACGGGGTTTGTCGACATCTCTTCGTCGTTCGCGGCTGACGACATCGCTCGGATCTACGGGCTCGGCATCACCACCGGCACGTCCGACACCACATTCTCGCCCAGCGATTTCGCCACCCGTGAGCAGATGGCGGCGTTCATCGGCCGCCTCATACGAGTGCTATAGTCCCCGCCAGAGGATCCTATTGCTCGAAGCGGGCGCGGATCGCGGGGTTCGTGACGGCTCGGGGGAGATCGTGCTGGTCGATGCCCGCACGACTCGGACCTCCGTCAACGGCAATGGTCTGGCCGGTCACATAGCCGGCGAGATCGCTGAGCAGAAACAGGGCGACATCGGCGATGTCGTCGGGGCGCCCGCGGCGTTGCAGGGTGATGGACGCAGCCATGGGGTCGACCTCGTCGGGGTCGCGGCCGGACCGCGGCGTGTTGACGGTACCGGGTGCCAGGCCGTTGACCCGGATGCTGTGGCGGCCCCACTCCATCGCCATGGTGCGGGTGAGCGAATCGAGGCCCGCTTTGGCCGCCCCGTAGGCTCCGAGGAGGGGCTGGCCGGCGCTGGCGATCGAGGAGATGTTGACGATCGCGCCCCCGCGACCGTCGTTGATCAGCTGACGGGCCACATGCTGCGCGCTGACGAAGGCGTAGCGCAGGTTGGTGGTGAGCAGATGGTCGAACGTTTCGATCGGGTAGTCCGACAGGCGGTGCCAATATTGCGGTGTCACACCCCCGACGACGTTGACCAGAAGGTCCGGCACCCCAACCGCTTGGGCACCGTCGTCTATAGCGGCTGTGAGAGCATCGAAGTCGCTCACATCGGCCACTTGGGCCGATGCCTTTACTCCGAGGGCGTTTGCGCGGTCAACGGTGTCGTCAACGTGTTCTTGCACTGCGCTGATGGCGATGATGTCAGCCCCCGCCTGGGCTATTCGCTCACACACAGCGGTGCCGATGCCTCCGCCGCCACCTCCCACAACTACTGAGGTGCGTCCGACGAAAGAGATCTCAACTGCCATCGCCCCATAGTCGCACGCCGACACACCGGCGCTAGCATTTCGGGTTCTAGCGTCGGTGCCCGAGCGGACCAAGGGAACGGCCTGCAAAGCCGTAAAGCCGCGGGTTCAAATCCCGCCCGGCGCTCTTCAAGTAATTCGCCCGTTGTGTTTCATCGGCTGGCGCTTCCTCCATGTGCTCCTGCTCTTGGCCGTCCGCAACTTGGTATCAAATATGTAACACTTGTTGCATTTTTGAGGCTTATCCGTAGAGTTTAGACATGGATTATGTGCATCCAGTCCGTGCTGTCATTCCAGGTGTGCAGGGCCGGGTGCTCGCGGTGCTCGCAGAGACCACCGCCGAACTCAACCTCCGTACTGTGGCACGGCTCGCCGACGTGAGCACCGCCCAGGCGTCGCGAGTGATGCCGGGCCTCGTGGAGCTGGGCTTGGTTGAGCGACGCGAGGTACCGCCCTCGTTGCTGTTTCGCCTGAGCCGCGAGAACGCGGCTGCTCAGATCGTGGTCTCCCTCGCTTCGCTATATGACACCGTGTTGACCCGAATCGGCGAGGCGGTGGGACAGATGTCGCTTCCCCCAGTTAGCGTGATCGTCTTCGGGTCATTCGCCCGTCGTGCCGCAGACCGTGACAGCGACATCGATGTGGTCATAGTGCGTCCCGACGAGGTTGATGGCGACGATGAAACATGGGTCACCGGGGTCGAGCAATGGCGCCGAGCCGCAAGATCGATCAGCGGCAACGCCGTGGAAGTCATCGAGATCGATTTGGCGAGCGCAACCGAGAAGTTGCAAAGCGGAGGCCCGCTCTGGACAGAGATCGCTCGTGACGGTGTAGTCGTCCATGGTGCGCCCCTAACCACATTCGGCGGCGGGCGCATGCTGGTCGACATTGCCGACAAGGACGCGTTGTGGGATGTACTCGACGCCGACGGACTCCGCTGATCATTCCTGACGTCAACATCCCGGTGCCCACGACATCGTGCTCGAGTCGTTGACGCGACGGTTTCTTCAGGGCCACCGCTGGACCCGTGGCTTTGCCTTGCCAAGGTGTGCTGCTAGACGTGTGAAATCGTCGAGGTCGGCAGTGATGATGGTGTCGTCGAGGTGGATTGCACATGCGAGCAGATGCGCATCGACGACATCGGAAGCTCCAGAGTGACGAAGCAGCGTTCCGACCAGCGAGCTGTGCTCTGCAGTGAACGGGCGGACGTCCCAGCGCGGGGAGGAACCGGGACAAACGAGCCTGCTGCGAACCGACGACAACTCCAGAGCCGGGATCTAGCTTCGGGGCAGGAACGTCTCGGTCGCAGCCCACAGCGCTTCGACGCGGTCGACGCGCTTCCTGGCCTCTGCCTGGACGAGCACCGCGACATCGGCGACGACCAATTCGGCGACAACCACCGCGGGAACAGAACTATCGAACGGGCCGACAGCCGGAACCGACACTTGGCAAAGCACCTCCGCTGAGGCTGCCAGCGGAGAGAGCGGGCTGTCAGTCACAGCCGCAAGGCGAACTCCTTGGTCGACCAAGGCGCCGGCCGCAGCCAAAGAGGAGTTGCGATAACGGTAGAAGGCGATGACGATTGCCAAATCTCCCGGACCGGCGTCGACCAGATCCCGGCCGGCGGAGTGCTCCTCGATCAGGTACACCCGGGGCCGGATCATGGAAAGACCGCTGCGAAGCGCATGAGCACCGGCCAAGGAGGTCTCCCCCGAAACGATCCAAACGGACTCGGCAGCCGCAGCCCTCTCGGCAATGGCCCGAATCTCACCCCGCGCCACCGTGGCTGCAGCCGACTCGAACCCGCCGACGAGCTCGTCCAGCGCGGAGGGCCCCTCGGCCGGGTCCCGCCTGATGCGATCACGCGGACGGGAGAGATCGTCCTCGACCCTCCGGCGGGCCACGGTCTGAAGTGATGCGTAGCCGTCGAACCCCAGCTTGTTGGCGAAACGGACGATGGACGGACGACTCGTACCGATCCGGTTGGCAAGATCGGACACAGTCCCGAACGCGAGCAGAGTCGGCTCGGAGACCACAACCTCAGCGATGCGGCGCTCCGTGGGCGTCAACTCCCCGCCCGCCCTGGCGATCAGTTCCGCAACCGTCATCACCGCAGGCGAACCGAGCAGCGCTTCAGCTGCCGTAGCTGAGGGGAGCGGACGTTCGTGCTTGTGCATTATAGTACAGCCACTATAGTATGCTGTTCATTGTTGAACATCATTGGTGGACGGTGCTCAACAGACCCGAGCGAGCAGAAGCAAGAGGCAATCATGGGCAAGGCAAAATACAAACCGGCCGACAGGGAGCGGCTCGTCCTAGACGCGGTGGAGAACCCCAGATACGACCGGCAGATCCTCAACGGCCTCGACCCCTTCGTCAACGACACCGCCCCCCAGGACATGCTCGGATTCTACACCCCCTCCGAACTCGATCAACTTGTCCAGATCCGAGGAACGGAGCGCGACATCGAGTCCCGAATGCCGGTGAAGATAACCCGCCACTACTTCGAGATGGCCAAGAACAGCCCTGCCCTGCAGAAGCTCGTCAAAGCATCCCCCGACGAGACTCTCAACCTCGACGGTGTCGAGGACCCCGGCAACCAGATGGACTACAGCCCCGTCGAAGGCCTCCTCCACAAGTACGAGATGGGCCTCCTCTATGTGATCTCGACCTGCTCGGCGCACTGCCGGTTCTGCTACCGGGAGGAGTTGATCGCCCGAAAGCCTGTCGAGCACCGCGACGGCACCGTCAAGAAGAAGGGCCTTGCCCAGATCCTTGAGGTCACCGACTACATCCGCGTGCACAACGCCGCGGTGGCCGACAACGGCGGTCGCCACCCCGAGACCGGCCGCGAGAAGCTCCGCGAGATACTCCTGTCCGGCGGAGACCCGATGGTGCTGCCCAACAGCAAGCTCGCCGCCTGGTTCACCGCCCTCGCCGAAGCCGGCGTTGAGGCGATCCGGCTCGGAACCAAGGAACTGGCCTTCCACCCCGACCGCTTCGACCAGGCCTTCCTCGACATGATCGACCGCTTCCACGACACCTACCCGGACGTCGGGTTCCGGTTGATGACCCACTTCAACCACCCCGACGAACTGCTCGCCAAGACTCCCGACGGTGACTACACCGAGGACGGCAACGGCTTCTACAAATGGCACACCAACACCCGCAGAGCGATCGAAGCCGTGGTTTCCCGCGGGTGGATCAGCGTCGAGAACCAGTCGCCGATCATCCGAGGCGTCAACAGCGACGCCGACGCGCTCAGGATCCTGCAGCGCACCCTGAAACGGGTCGGCGTCGAGAACCACTACTTCTTCGGCGGGCGCGACATCGTCGCCTACCGGGCGTTCAACGTGCCCATCGAACAAGCCTGGCGGATCGTCAACGAGTCGCAGAAGGGGCTGTCCGGCGTGGAGGCCCACGCCCGCCTGGCGATGGCCCACTACAAGGGCAAGACCGAGGTGTGCGCCGTCACCGATGACCCTATCCCGGGCCTTGCGGGATCTGAGAACGGGGTCGTCATCCTCAAGCTCCTGCGCAGCGTCGCGGATGCCCCCGACCGGGGCAAGGTGTGCATCGTGGGCCGAAACCCCGAGGCTCTCTGGTTCGACGACTACGAGGACCGGGTCCTTTTCGACGAGGCCGGCCTGTTCGACGGGGCCGACCCGTTCGACGAGGCCAGCCTCTTCAACTACCTCGAGTTCGAATCCCAAGAAACCGATGAGTTGGCCCCGATCCTGGCCTGAACCAGGCGCGTCTACTTTCATCAAACGGATGCTAATATAACGTTTTATGAAAGTACCGGTGCCGACTCTCAACCCGGTCCTGCGTTCCGACACCCAAGGCCGAATCTTGGCCCGTCTCTTCGCTGACCCCGATATCGGGCATAGCCTGACTGCTCTCATGGAATACGTGAAGGCGAGCATGCCCACGGTGATACGCGAAGTGCGCCGCGCAGAACAGGCTGGGCTTGTTGAGACCTGGAAGGAAGGCAACGTTCGGCGGGTACGGGCACAGACACGTCACCCTCTGTACGGTGCGATGAGCCAGATCGTCTTGGCGACGTACGGTCCGCCCATTGTGGTCGCCGAGGAGTTCGCTGACATTGATGGCGCGGAAGCAGTGATGCTGTTCGGCTCTTGGGCGGCACGACAAGGGGGGCGTGCGGGACATATGCCCAACGACATCGACATTCTGATTGTCGGGAACGCCGACCGCGACGCTGTCGATATCGCCGCTGAACGAGTAGAACAACGCCTCGGGTTCCCAACCCAGGCCGTTGTCAGAACGCGCCACCAATGGAATGACGCAGACGAGAGCTTCATCAGAGAACTCAAGGCTCGACCGCTGCATGTGGTGCTTGTTGATGACGGCAACCTTGGTGCTGGTTCGTTCGACTTCAGTGTTGACGAAGCGTTGGTCGATAACTGATGTGGAAACGCGGGAGATCAAGGGTCGAGAATCTGATAGAGACACGGGAACTTGAGCGAGTCCCCGTGTCACCTGAGATGGCCGATCGCTTGATGGCAGATGCAACGGCTCACCTAAAGAGCGCCGAGTTATGCATCGGCCATGACGCTGCCGGTGCCTTGCAACTCAGCTATGACGCTGTGCGCAAGTTTTCTGCTGCTCTATTGATCCTCCAAGGCCTTCGGGCCACCGTTTCCGGTGGGCATATTGCTGTGATTGATGCCGTGAAGGCGCAGTTCAACGACACTGGCGGTATGCAAGTCTTCGGGCAACTCCATCAGTTACGCAGAAGGCGCAACCGCAGCGAGTACCCCGACCACAGATCAGCGGCTACAACCGAGCAGGACGCGCAGCACGCGATCAACGTTGCAACAAGCATGGTTGAAGCCACCCACCGAATCGTGAACAGCGACCGGCTCGGAGAGTTCGAATGAATACCGTTGTCGGTCCAGGTTCGTCTGGAGACGATTTGCCTGCGTCCACGGGTCCAGATGGCGTTGGGGAGCTCGTGAACCGGCTCGGCTCGTGGCCGTCGAAATGACGCAGAGCGGTGGTAAAGTTCGAGTCTTCCGGGGCCGTTAGCTCAGTTGGTTAGAGCGCCTGCTCGACACGCAGGAGGTCACAAGTTCGACTCTTGTACGGCCCACAGTCACCCAGGTTCAAAGTGCAGTGCGCCGTGCGGTCCGGGAATGTGAACTGCGTCGATGCGGTGCGGGATTAGAATCGGCGGCTATGGAATCCGTGGGCCATGCCTTCAAGAACGCCCTGATCGCCAGACCTGACTTGGCGGTCATTGCTGAGATCAAGCGCAAGTCGCCGTCCGCGGGGGACCTTCGTCCAGAAATGGGGGCCGCTGAGACCGCTGTCGAGTATGTCCGAGGCGGTGCATCCTGTATCTCGGTGCTGACCGAGGGGCCGCGCTTCGGAGGCAGCCCCGAAGACCTGAAGGCGGTCAAGAAGGCCGTCGGCGTTCCGGTGCTGCGCAAGGACTTCCTCACGACCCCCCGACACATCCACGACGCATCCGCCATGGACGCCGATGCAGTGCTGTTGATCGTGGAGGACATCGGATCGGTTGCCGAAGTAGCGGAACTGCAGGATCTTGCCCTGAGTTTGGGAATGGACGCTCTTACAGAGATACGCGGCGAACACGACCTGGCAATGGCCGCAGAAGCAGGTGCTTACATGATTGCGGTGAACCAACGGGACAATCCCAAAGACACCCGCTTCACGGTCGACCACGACAAGGCAGTGCAAATGGCCGGGTTGCTGGCCGAGCTAGGACCCGGAATCGTCACGGTGGCGGCATCGGGCATCGAAACACCGAACGGAACCAAGCTCGCAGACCTCGCCGAAGTCGGCTACGACGCCGCGCTGATCGGAGAAGCCCTCGTGCGCAGCGACTCCCCGGCAGAACGGCTCCGTACCATGCTCGACACCCTCCGATAAGCACTTCAAGCGCCCGCCGAAGCGAACTGGACAACGACCAGACAGGCCCCGGTGTAGAGAACTCAAGTGGCTAGCTCTAAGGTGGTGATGCCTTCGGGCTGATTGTTCGACGAATCCTTGGGGGATAGATGAGCGGTGACACTGCGTGGATGCTGGTATCGGCGGCGCTGGTGATGTTCATGGTCCCGGGCCTGGCTGGCCTACAGCTTCGTGGCCACCTTGATCATCGCCAAGATTCTCAAATCCACGATCGGGTTGCGGGCCTCCGAAGACGAAGAGACGATCGGACTCGACCAGGCACTGCACGCCGAGACCGCCTACAACGCATGATGATCGACATCGCCGGTCCAGGTTCAATCGTCCAACAGCGTCGCGTGCTGACCCTCTAGGTTTCGGACATGGCAGACGAGCAACTCCAACGCTTCCGCTCAAGCATCGACAACATCGATGCCGCGCTGATCCTGCTGTTGGCGGAGCGCTTCAAGATCACCGAGGACGTCGGTGAGTACAAGGCGCAACAGGGCCTGCCGCCGGCAGATCTCGAGCGCGAACAAGAGCAGATCGCGCGGCTCCGTGAGCTGGCCTCGTCGGCGAACCTCGATCCGACGTTCAGCGAGGCCTTCCTGCGTCTGGTGATCGACGAGGTGATCCGCCGCCACGAACGCGCCGCCGACCAACCCTGACCCCCGCCGATACCGGCCTCAGAAGCGCACCTGATGCCGGCTCGGCAGCGCCTCAGACAGTCTGGTCGGCGGTCCACGGGATCTCCAGGCGGCGGTAGGCGATCCGCCAACCGTCGGGGGTCGGCACGAACCGGTCGTGGTAGTGGATGTGCATCACATGGTCGATGCGCTCATCGCCGTCGACTGAGAGGTGGTGCGCCTCACAATAGGTCACCCCCTCGATCTCACCGTCGTCGGTCGCCGAGAGGAGCTGCTGGCCCAGGATGTGGCTGGTGGCCTCATAGCGGAGCAGACCCGCCATGGCGTCGGTGATCTCCACCAGACCGGACCGTTGCCCCCGACCCGTGTCGAGCAGAGCGTCGGCAGTGAACACCTCATCGAAACGAGCGAAGTCACGTTGGTCGACGATGAGCGCGTACAAGGCAGTGAGATCGGCCAGTTCGGCCCGATCATGGAGGTTAGTGAGGCGCGCCATGCTGCTACGATCCCACCTTTGGCCAGCTTGTGGGGTGATCGGTGCAAACTTCAGCGGACTCCCGAGGCGCAGAACCGACCCCTCCGAAGCGAACCCTCGACGCTGTGGATCGCTGGGGTCCAAAGGGGGATCCGCGGGTTGACCGTCTGGCTCGAATGCTCTGCGATGCTTTCGTCGAATACCACGAGCGCTACTTGGAACTGACCCACAAGGCCGCGCGCTGTTTCATAGAGCGTGACTGGGCCGGGCATCAACAAGACACAAAAGATCGCTTGAACCTGCACAAACGCCTTGTTTTCAATGTCGTGGACGCGGCCCGCTTGGTGCTGTCAGAAGACGACCCCCAAGCTCGCACGGTTTGGATCGAGGCCCGACGCCGCTACGTGGATCTCGTCTCAGAACGCATGGACCTCGAACTGGCGGAAACGTTCTACAACTCTGTTACCCGGCGGCTGTTCCACATCATCGGAATAGACGAGGAACTGGAGTTTCTCTGGCTCGGTCCCACCAAGTTGCCGGCCGACGACGGCACCCGCGGCGAGTACCGACAGTTTCCGGTCGATGCCACCGTCACCGACTGTCTTCGGGAGATTTTCGAGCACTCGCCTCTCGCCTCGAATTTCGCAGACATCGATGGGGATGCCTCCAAGGTCGCGGGACGAGTCAGCGCCCTCCTGGAACAGATCTGGGACGGCCATCTTGATGCGATAGACCTTCTGCGACCGATCTTCTATCGCAACAAAGGCGCCTATCTCGTCGGGCGGCTCCGCTGGTTGAACCGTCTGGCACCGATAGTCATCGCCCTGGTCCATACCGATGCCGGTGTTCAGGTAGACGCGGTGTTGCTCACAGAGACAGACGCCAGCCGCCTCTTCGGCTACACACGGTCCTATTTCCATGTGCTCTGCCGGCGCCCGGCTGCGGTGGTCGGATTCCTCAAGTCGGTCCTGCCGGTGAAACCGGTGGCCGAGTTGTACACATCCATCGGCTACAACCAGCACGGCAAGACCAACCTGTTCCGCGCCTTGTATCGCCATATGGAACACTCAAACACGCGCTTCGAACGGGCCCGAGGCGCACGCGGCATGGTGATGGCGGTCTTCACGTTGCCGTCCTTCGATGTGGTGTTCAAGCTCATCAAGGATCGCTTCGCGCCGACCAAACGAACCACCCCAGAAGATGTGAAACGGCGCTACAAGCTGGTGTTCGGTCATGATCGAGTCGGTCGTCTGGTTGATGCCCAAGAGTTCACAAACTTGAGTTTCAACCGTGACCGCTTCGATGAGGAACTGATCGACGAACTACGCAACGACTGCGCCCGCACGGTGACGATCACCGACGACGAAGTGGTGCTGCACCATGCCTACACCGAACGGCGGCTCTATCCTCTGGACCTCTACCTTCGGGAGATGTCACCGGAACGGGCGCGTGCTGCTGCCATCGACTACGGCTACGCCGTCAAAGACCTGGCCGCAGCCAACATCTTTCCAGGTGACCTGTTTCCCAAGAACTTCGGGGTCACCCGGCACGGCGTGGTGGTGTTCTATGACTACGACGAGTTGGCGTTGCTGGGCGAGATCAACTTCCGGAAGATGCCGGTCAGCCAGAACTACGACGACGAAATGTCGGATCAGCCATGGTTCCCGGTTGAGTCCAACGACGTTTTCCCCGAGGAGTTCCGCACCTATCTGCGTTCCCCACGGGTGATCGGCGAAGTGATGGAGACGCGTCACGCGGACATCTGTTCGGTCGAATTCTGGAAGTCGATGCAAGAGTTGCACCATGCGGGGGAACTGCCGGACTTCTTCCCCTACCCCCAAGAGTTGCGGTTCCAGGAGAACTGACAGGAGAACTGATATGCCTCTGTCAAGATTGGAAGGCAGCGTCGCGGTTGTGACTGGTGCCGGATCGGGGATCGGCCGAGCAATGGTGGAGCACTACGCCAATGTGGGGATGAAGGTTGTCGCCGCCGATATCGACGGTCCATCGGCGGACACGACGGCCCGAAGCGCAGCTGGAGAAGTGGTAGCTGCGACCGTTGACGTCGCTTCTGCCGAACAGGTCGAGTCGCTGGCGGTAGACGTTTACCGGCGTTGGGGTGCAGTCCATCTGCTCTGCAACAACGCCGGGGTGTTTCAGGCGGGTCTCTGCTGGCAACGATCTGTCGATGATTGGGACTGGACGCTCGGGGTGAACCTCTACGGGATCATCCACGGAATCAAGTCATTCGTGCCTCGCATGCTGGAGGGAGGCGAAAAATGCCATGTCGTCAATACATCGTCGGTGGCCGGTTTCGTGGCGGCGCCGTTCACCGGTCCCTACAACGTGAGCAAGGTGGCTGCGTTCTCGATCACAGAATCGCTGGCCCACGATCTCGCCGCGGTGGGTGCCGAAGTCGGAGCATCGGTGCTGTGCCCCAGTGCAATCCGCACCGGAATCGCCCACACCGACAGGGTGCGGCCCGGTGGAGCCGCCGATGAGGGTGAGGACGCGGCGGGGGTGCGCCAATCACTGTTCGCGATGACCGAAGCCGGAATCGACCCGACGGAAGTGCCGCCGATCGTGCTGAAAGGAATTGCCGACGGGGATTTCCTGATCGCCACAAAGCCGTCGTACCGTCAACAGATCCAGACCCGTTTCGACGCTCTGCTCGACAAGGGACTCCCACCAACCCCGGTCGTCGACTGACCAAGCCGGACACCAAGAAAGGAACGATGGTGCCGAACCATCCGCTGCTGGAACATGTCGATCTACTTGATGGCACCTGGTATGCGAGCCGGCCACACGACGACTGGACCTGGATGCGCAACAACGCTCCGGTCTACTACGACCCCAACTCCGATGTCTGGGCCGTAGCGCGCTACGACGATGTCCTGAGCGTCTCGCGGGATCCCAGGACCTACTCGTCGTACAAGGCACCTCGACCCAAGGGCAATCCGCTACCGATGATGATCTCGATGGACGACCCGGATCATCTCAACCGCCGCAAGCTCGTCAACAAGGGGTTCACGCCACGGCGTGTACGCGACAAGCTCAGCGAGATCGACACGCTTTGCGACATGATCATCGATCGAGTCTGCGAGAAAGGCGAAGCCGACTTCGTCTGGGACATCGCAGCCCCCTTACCGCTGTTGCTGATCGGCGACATGCTGGGATTCCCACGCGAGTCCTTCGACGATCTGCTCGAGTGGTCCGACGACTTGATGCGTGCCACGACCGAAACAAACCCTGAGGCCTCCGAGAAGGGGACGCTCGCAGGGATCGCCTTCCGCGAGTTCCAACTGGGTGTCATCGCTGATCGAAGGGCCAACCCGGGCGGTGACGACTTGGTCAGCATCCTGTGTGAAGCCGAAGTTGACGGCGAACGGCTCGACGACGAGTCAATCGTGCAGGAGTCGTTGCTGATCCTGATCGGCGGCGACGAGACCAGCCGTCATGTCATCACCGGAGGAATGCAGGCAATGATGGAGTTCCCCGACGAGCGCCAGAAACTGCAAGAGGACTTGGACGGGCGAATAGAGGTTGCGGTCGAAGAGATGTTGCGCTGGGTCACGCCGATCAAGAACATGGCCCGCACCACCATGACCGAGATCCAACTCGGCGACGAGGTCATCCCCGAAGCTGCCGATGTCATCATGTTGTATCCATCGGCGAATCGCGACGAAGCCCATTTCGTGGATCCGTTCCGTTTCGACATCGAGCGTCAACCGAACCACCACCTGGCGTTCGGTTTCGGCACGCACTTCTGTCTCGGCGCTTCGCTGGCCCGGCTCGAACTCAAAGAGATGTTCACCAAAGTGCTGCGCCGCCTACCTGATATCGAATTGGCGGTGCCTGCCGATCAGCTACCGTGGCGCAACTCGAATTTCATCTCCGGTGTTGAGGCGATGCCCGTCAAGTTCACGCCAACCGAACGGCTCAGCCCAACGGTACAAGGCTGAGGAGCGGGGTCAGCGCTCGCTCAAAGGCACGTAGTCGCGCATCTCGGGCCCGGTGTAGAGCTGCCGGGGCCGGGCGATGCGAGAATCCTGTTCCATCATTTCGTTCCAATGGGCCAACCAACCCGGTGTCCGTCCGATGGCAAACAGCACGGTGAACATCTCGGTGGGAAAGCCCATCGACTGATAGATCAGGCCCGAATAGAAGTCGACGTTGGGATAGAGCCTGCGGTCGATGAAGTAGGAGTCGTTGATTGCGATCTCCTCAAGCTTCAGGGCGAGGTCCAACCGGGGGTTCTTGCCGGTGACCTCAAACACGTCGTGAGCGACCTGCTTGATGATCTTGGCCCGAGGGTCGTAGTTCTTGTAGACCCGGTGCCCGAACCCCATCAGCCGGTTCTCCCCTGATTTCACGGTCTTCATGAATGCGTCGACGTTGCTGTACTCGCCGATCTCGTCAAGCATGTTGAGCACAGCCTCGTTGGCGCCTCCGTGGCGCGGACCGTACAGAGCAGCGCAGGCCGCGGCCACTGAGGTGTAGGGATCGGCGTGGGATGAACCGACCACCCGGACAGCGGTGGTTGAACAATTCTGTTCGTGGTCCGCGTGCAGGATCAACAGGATTTCCATGGCCTTGCCGAGTACTGGGTGGATCTCATATTCCCCACCCATGCGATACATCATGTTGAGGAAGTTCTCCGGATATCCGAGCAGGTTGTCTGGGAAGACGAACGGCTGTCCCTGAGAATGACGGTAAGCGGCCGCAGCCAACGTCGGCATCTTCGCAATCAACCGGACTGTCTGCTCCATGCGGATGCTCTCGTTCTCGATCTCCTTGGCCTCGGGATAAAATGTTGAGAGGGCGGCGACACCGGAGGTGAGCAGACCCATCGGATGAGCGTCGTAGTGGTAAGCGTCGTAGATCCGGCGTCGGAAGTTCTCATGCACGAAAGTGTGATGAGTGACCTCGTAAACCCATGCGTCGTGTTGGGCCTTCGTAGGAAGGTCGCCATATATCAGCAAGTAAGCGACCTCAAGGAACGAGCTTTGCTCGGCTAGCTGCTCGATCGGGTATCCCCGGTAGCGCAGAATGCCGTTATCGCCGTCGAGTTCGGTGATTTCACTGATTGCTGCGGCTGTAGTGGTCAAACCCGGGTCGCAGAACCAGACTCCAGGCAAGAATCTGCGCCACTGGGCGGCATCAATCCCGCCATTCTCGATCGGGATTTCGATTGAAGATCCGCTTCGGTTGTCGGTGATGGTGATGCTCTCGGGCACTCGTTTGCTCCTCGGAATTTCCCGATCTAGAGGTCGAAACTGCATCTGAATCTAGACCGAGACAGCCCAGACCTGCACATTGAGACAACGTTTGCGGATAGTTGAACGCAGTTTACAGGGGCGTGTTGTCGTGGCGACGACGGGGGAGACGTTCTCGCTTGCTGGCAAGCATTTCAAAGGCAGCGCACACACGCTGACGGGTCTCGGCCGGGTCGATCACCGCATCAATCGTTCCCCGCTCCGCTGCGATGTACGGGTTGAGCAGACGTTGTTCGTAGGCCGATTCAAGCTCGGCGCGTTCTTCCGCGCTACGCCGCCTGTGCAGAATCTCAACCGCTCCCTTGGCTCCCATCACCGCAATCTCAGCAGAAGGCCAAGCCAGAGCGATGTCGTTACCCATGGTCTTGGAGTCCATGACGATATAAGCGCCGCCGTAAGACTTGCGGGTGGTGACATTGACGCGGCCAACGGTGGCGCGGGCATAAGCGAAGGCCAACTGCGCCCCATAACGGATCATTCCCCGCCATTCAAGATCCTTGCCCGGGTAGAACCCTGAGGTGTCGACAAAGGTGAGCAGAGGCAGGTTGAAAGCGTCACAGAATGCAACAAAGCGGGCGCCCTTGCGAGAGGCAGTGATGTCGAGTGTGCCGGCGATGCTCTGCGGTTGGTTGGCCACAACACCGATCGACCGGCCACCCATCGATGCGAACCCGGTAACCAGATTCGGCGCCCACAAGGTATGCAACTCGCAGAGGTCGCCATCGTCGACAATCGAACGGATGATCTCCCGGCAGTCGTAGGAACCATTGACCGAAGCCGGGAGCACTTCATAGGCTTCGGGTGTCAAGCGCGAAACCGGATCCGAGCACGGCTGAGTGGGTGGTGTGGCGTCGGTGTGATCGGGCAAGAACCGCAGAGCGTCGGCCATGATCGACTCGGCCTCGGCCATATCAGCGGCCACAAATGAAGCGACGCCGGAGATTCTCTCATGGACATCCGGACCGCCGAGTTCAGCGCCGTCGACAGGAACACCGGTGAACTGCTTGACCATCGCCGGCCCCGAAACGAACGCGTAAGAGTCGCTGACCATGACCACAATGTCCGCGAGTCCAAGCATCAGCGCAGGTCCAGAAACGGTCGGCCCGCTCACGATAACCAACGTTGGGATCACCCCGGAACAACGCGTGAGCTCAAGTGCCGCACCGCCCCAGCCGTCGAGTGCGGCTACACCTTGTTGCAGATTGGCACCGCTTGACGCTAGCCGGATCAACAACGGCAGGCGCTGCTCACGGCTGTAGCGGGCGGCCGTAGCGATTGAGTGCCCATCGGAGGGGGAGAGCGCTCCGGCGAGATCCTCTCCTTGGGCATCGACCTCAACGACGCGACGTCCACCAAACTTGATTGAACGCACCCGCACGAATCCTTGGGCACGCGCCCGGATATCGACTGCTCCGTCCTCAAAGTTGCTCATGCGATAGCCGCTCCGATGCGCGGGGCAGGAGTCAGACCACCTTGATCAGCGCCGTTGGCCGCGACCACAGTTCGGATGAGTTCGGCAACGGCTCGGGTTGGGGCTGAAGGAGCGAAACGGCGGCGCATCGCCAAACCGACTTCGCGTCGCGAGAAACCGTCTACTGGGACCCTGCGAAAATCGCCTTCCAGCCATGCTGGTGCGGCACTTGCCGGCACCAGAGCGGGAGCGAAACCCTGAAAGGCGAGCGACGAAAGGAGTCGCAATCCGTCTACTTCTGCTCGGATTGCGAGTTTGATCCGTGCTTGGCGGGCGTCGGCGTCGATCTCGTCGCGAAAAGCGGTCCCCTTGGGTGGCAGCAAGATTTCGTGATCTGCGAGGTCGGTGATGTCGACTCGCTGATAGCTGGCCAACGGATGACCGAGTGGCGCAACAATAATGCGATCCTCAAGAAACAGTGGCTCGGTATCGATATCGGGATCAGCAACAGGGAGGTTGGCCACTGCGATGTCGAGACGGTCGCTGAGCAACTGCGGCACCAACGTGGTGGTGGTCGCTTCCATGATCTGCAAGTTGACACGAGGGTGCTTCTGGGTCACTGCGTCCAACAGCGCGGGAACCAACCAGCGAGCCGTTGTTCCGATAACCCCGGCTCGTACCGAACCGCTCAACTCGTCACGCAAGGCGACCAGATCATCTTCGATGGCACGAAGCTCTGCGATCATCCGTCGGGCACGACTGGCGACGACTGCGCCTTCGGTTGTCAGTTCGCTGCGCTCCCTGTCGATGAGCAGCGCCCCGACTTCACGTTCAAGCCGCGCAACATGGGTAGAGATGTTGGACTGCACCGTGTGCAGTGCTCGGGCTGCAGCAGAAAAGGAATGGTGCTCGGCGACAGCGAGGAGTGCGTGGAGTTGTCGGAGGTCCATCGCCGATAATGATGCCAGATAATCGAGGCAACTGTTACAACGATCACAAAGGCCCCGAGGATAGAGGCCTTTCGACGATTGTTTGCCGCTGACCGGCTACCCTTTCGCCGTGAGCGCAGCCGCTTTCTTCGATCTTGACCGGACCCTGTTGCCCCGGGCTTCGGGACCAGCGTTGTCGCAAGCATTGCGGGAGGTGGGAGTCCTGTCGGAGAGCCGGATCCCCGGTGAAGGATTGTTGTTCGGCATCTTCGACCTCATCGGCGAAACCAGGCCCTCCATGTTGCTGGCTAGACAGGGTGTGCGTTTCTCTGCGGGATGGGATGCCGGACTCGTAGCCGAAGCCGGTGAGATCGCAGCTTCACGACTCGTGACCGAGGTACTGCCCTACGCCCGCACTGAAATGGAAATGCACCGGAACCAGGGCCGGAAGCTCGTGATTGCCACGACCAGCCCTGATGACCTGGTTCGCCCCTTGGCTGAGGCTCTCGGTTTCGACGACATCGTTGCCACCCACTACGCCCGCACCGACGGGGTGTTTGAGGGTGAAGTTGATGGCCACTATGTCTGGGGCAAAGGAAAACTGGCTGCGAGCCAGGAGTGGGCCGACGCTAACGGCATTGATATGGCCGAAAGCTACGCCTATTCCGACAGCTGGTACGACTTGCCGTTGCTCAAAGCAGTCGGACACCCTGTCGCGGTAAACCCCGATCCCAGGCTGGCAGTCGCCGCAACAGCCCGCCGTTGGCCGGTGCGCCACTTCGATTCTCCCGAAGGCGTCCCACAGCTGGCGGGAATCGAACCCCAGAAGGCTCTGGCGTTGCTAGCTCGGCCCGAACTGGCACCCTATGCCCGCTTCGATTTCGCCGGACTCAAGCACATCCCCGAACAGGGACCAGCGATCATTGCTGCCAATCATCGCAGCTATTTCGATGTGTATGCACTGGGAGCGGTCTTGTCGAAGAGAGGTCGCCTGGCTCGCTTCCTGTCCAAACGAGAGATGTTTGATGCGCCGGTAGTCGGCTCGATAGTCACGGCCTTTGGAGCGATACCCGTTGACCGTGGTAGCGGTTCGGACGCTCCACTGGTCGCCGCGGCCGAAGCGCTGAACGCGGGTGAGGTGGTAGTGATCTTGCCGCAGGGAACCATCCCTCGAGGTCGAGCTTTCTTCGATCCCCAGATGACCGGTCGGCCAGGCGTTGTCCGATTGCAACGAATGACTGGCGCGCCGATAGCGCCGATCTCGTTGTGGGGCACCGAAAACGTGTGGCCACGCTCAGCACGCGTTCCCAACATGTTCAGCATTGTTCACCCCCCGAAAGTCCGGGTCAGGGTCGGCGAGGCACTATGGCTTCCCGATGGCATCGGCTTGGCAGACGGCACTGAGTTGGTGATGTCGTCAATCTTTGACCTGCATCCGCCGGAGGGGAAGGTCGCTCACGATCCGACCCCAGAAGAGTTGGCTCGCACGTTTCCTCCAGGGCGCGGCGAGGGTGAGTCCAGTGGGGCTGGAGACGGGTCATGACCGATACCCTCGGCGTGCACATCAGCGAATCGCATATCACCGCGGTTCGCTTCGACGCATCATCGGTGGAACCGCCCCGAGTGGTCGTGCTCGGTGATTCTGATGTCGCCGCAGCGGCTGTTGTAGCCCAAGGCGAGGGTAGTTCGGTGCTGGTTGGTGACGAAGCAGCGCTGGTCACAGACGGACCTCGCGTCACGAACCCCCTGCAACGAGCGGCGACAGGCAGAATAGGTGCGCTGGCCGCGGTCTTGGGCTTTGTGATTCGCAGGGCTACCGCGGTTGATGGGAAGACTCCAGTTCGCTTGGCGGTGATAGTTGACGACGACTGGCAGGGTCCGGCGCGAGATCGAATAGTGCAAGCGGGCGTGGCCTCGGGGATGGCGGACACGATTGTGGTGCCGCGTGCGGCTGCGGCGGCACAACCCACGTCGGTTTCGGGTGTGGCGGCCCTAGCGGCAGGAGCTGCACGGGCAGGGAGTTTGTTCTCGGCGCATTTCGTGACCCGTGAGGACCTTGGCCAACCGATCACCTCAAAGACCCCTGTCGTCCCCGTCCCCGATGTGCCGCGGCCCGAGTCGGTTTCGGTGTTCGATGATGAGTCGCTGGTTGATCCGGTTCGGCCCAGTCCCGAACAGTTGTCGGCTACGGATCCTCCCGAGTTTGGTGCAACACAGGTCATGGGGTCGGTTGGCCCACCAGCCGCGACCGTCAGGTCACCCAAGCAACCTCGTAGCGGGGCATCCCAGGCCATGATCACCTTGGCTCTGGTTGTTCTAGTAGGCGCTGTCGGCGGGTTGTTGATCTTTCTGGCCGGTGACGACTCGCCCAACATTCGCCCGTCAGAGACCACCGCTTCAACAGAACCGACACCGGTTGACACAGAACCCCCGACCACGAACACTGCCGCTACCAGCGCGCCGACCACCGCTGTCACGACTACCCCGCCGACCTCCACCGAGGTTCCCGACACCACCTCTTCGACCACCAGTAGCACAAGCTCGACAACAACCACCACTACTCCGGTTGCTGTAGGCACACCGGGCCCGGTCACTCTTGTCGAAACCGGTTTGCAGTTCGACACTGGCAGCGTGGTCCGTTTCGACCAACCGATGGCCACCGTTATCGACGAAGTCAGCTCTGTGCTCGGTGATCCCGACAGCGCAACGAATTTTCGGACCACCGACGCTTGCGGGCAAGGCGCGCGTTCTGTTCGCTGGGGTGAACTAGAGCTGGTGTTTGTGCAGGACCCGCCCGTTGCGGTTCCCACCGACCCTGGAGCCGGAAGCACTACCGACGGCGATACTGAGGACGAAAACGGAGCCAACAGTGGAGATGGCACCGAGCTCATCCCGGCGTCTACGGGCACTTTTGGACAGTGGTACGCCTCAGGCCATACCGATCCAACTGGGTTGGTCACCAGAGATGGTCTCGGCGTTTCGGCAACAGTCGGGTTCCTGGAAGTAACCTACGGAAGCTCGTTTGAGGTCGTCCAGCCGATAGAAGGCGAGGAAATCGGTCTCTTCTCGGTTACGAATCCGGCCTCGGGGGGAGTGATCAACGGAACGACGTCGGATGTGACCCCCGAAGGGCGTGTCCTCAGCATGTGGGCTGGAGATGCCTGTGTGCGCATCTTCGTCTAGACCTGTACCTCTCCGCCCAAGGTCGGAACCTTACCGCCGGTGTCAGGCGAGGTTCTGGCGGATGATGTTGAGAGCGCTGCCGGCTTTGAACCACTCAATCTGATCGGCGGAGAAGGTGTGGTCGCCAGCAAAGGCCCAGGTGTCGCCTTCGGGAGTAGTCACCTCGACGGTTACTTGCGTGTCGGGGGCCAACTCGGCCAGACCCCGCACCGCGATTCGATCATTTTCGCCGATTCGGTCGTAGTCCGAGCGGTCAGCGAAGGTCAGCGGCAGCATGCCCTGCTTTTTGAGGTTGGTTTCGTGGATGCGAGCAAAGCTCCGTGCGATAGCCACCACGCCGTTTCGAAAGCGGGGTTCCATCGCAGCATGCTCACGGCTTGATCCCTCACCCATGTTCTCGTCGCCGATCACCACCCAGCGGACGCCAGCTTCGTGGTAGTCCTTGGCGAGTTCGGGGAAACCTTTTACCGAACCGTCGAGTTGGCTCTTGCCGTGCCCGACCTCGTATCCGTCGAAGGCGTTGACAGCCCCAGCAAAAAGGTTCCCAGAAATGTTCTCCAGATGACCCCGGTACTTCAGCCACGGCCCTGCCATTGAAATATGGTCGGTGGTGAACTTCCCTTTCGCCTTGACCAAGACGGGGAGATCCTCGTAGTCGTTGCCGTCCCAGGCCTTGAAGGCTTCGAGAAGCTGAAGCCGATCTGAGGTAGGGGACACCGCCACGACGATGTTGGACCGGTCGCTCGGTGGGGCAACGAATTTGTTGTCACCCGGATCGAAGCCCGCTTCAGGCAGTTCAAGACCGATAGGCGTCGCAAGCGACACTTCCTCGCCGGCGCCATTGGTGATCGTGTCGTTGATCGGATCGAAGTCGAGCGTTCCGGCGAGCGACAAGGCGATTACCGTCTCCGGCGAGGTGACGAAAGCCAGTGTCTGGGCGTCGCCGTCGTTGCGTTTGGGGAAGTTGCGGTTGTAGGAGGTCACGATCACGTTGGGAACACCCCGCTGGTGACCCGATTCCTCGGAGCGGTCCCACTGGCCGATGCAGGGACCGCAGGCGTTGGCGAGCACGGTTGCACCGAGTGCCTCGAAGTCCGCTAGCAGACCGTCGCGCACGATCGTGGCCCGAACCTGTTCAGAGCCAGGAGTGACCAGCAGGCGTGTTTTGGCCTTGAGTCCCTTCGCTGCTGCGGCACGAGCGATCGAAGCCGCTCGGGTGATGTCTTCGTACGAAGAGTTGGTGCAGCTGCCAATCAGCGCAGCGCTGATTTCAAGGGGCCAGCCGTTGGCTTCGGCTTCCTCGCCGAGTTCGGCCACCTCACGGGCAAGGTCTGGAGTATGAGGGCCGTTGATGTGCGGTGTGAGCTTGTCGAGATCAATCTCGATCACTCGGTCATAGAAATCGGCCGGGTTGTCGAACACTTCGTCGTCAGAACGAAGGTGGTGTGCGACTTCGTTCGCCGCGTCGGCGATCTCTTCGCGCCCTGTGCTCTTCAAATAGCGGGCTACGGCGTCGTCGTAGGCGAACACGGAAGTGGTGGCACCGATTTCGGCGCCCATGTTGCAGATGGTGGCTTTGCCTGTGCAACTCAAGGATGCGGCACCCTCCCCGAAATACTCGACGATCGCGCCGGTCCCACCCTTGACGGTGAGAATCTCGGCCACTTTCAAGATCACGTCTTTGGGGGCGGCCCAGCCGTTGAGAGAACCGGTCAGTTTGACGCCGATGAGCATCGGCCATTTGCTGTTCCATGGTGAACCGGTCATCACATCAACGGCGTCGGCGCCGCCGACACCCACCGCCACCATGCCGATGCCTCCGCCGTTGGGGGTGTGGCTGTCGGTGCCGATGATCATGGCACCAGGGAAGGCGTACTGTTCGAGCACGACCTGATGAATGATCCCCGAACCGGGCTTCCAGAACCCTCCGCCGTATTTGGCCGACACCGATTCCAGAAAGTCGTAAACCTCCCTGTTGGTGTCGACCGCGGCGAGCAGGTCCTTTTTGCCGTCCTCACGGGCTTGGATGAGATGGTCGCAGTGAGTGGTGGTCGGGACCGCAACATCATCAAGCCCGGTGGTCATGAACTGGAGCCAGGCCATTTGGGCGGTGGCGTCCTGCATGGCAACACGGTCGGGTCGATAGTCAACGTAGGACTCGCCTCGCTCAAGTTCTTGATCAGGCCGGTCGAGATGGTTGACCAAGATCTTCTCGGCGAGCGTCAACGGCCTGCCGAATCGTGTTCGAGCGTTGCCGATGCGCTGGTCAAGTGTGGCGTACACCCCTTTGACAAGTTCGATTGGTGTGCTTGCGGCAACCGACATGGCCGGTCCTGTTCTGTTAGCGAATTCTTGCTTCCACGATACAAGTCCCCCAATAACCCAAAACGCGCCACTCAAACGAAGTTCTTACGTTTGTACCCCGACTGTGGGCGACCGGAGCGTGGGGGGAAGCGCTTACGGTCGCCCACAGGGGTTGGGGGACTTGGTTGTCGCGGTTATTGCACGGTTGCTTTGAACCACCTCGGTGGTTGGGCCTCCAGGGTCTCGGAATCAGCGATGGCAGCGAATCCCATCACATGAGCCAGCACGAAGTCGTTGCCGACGGCGAAGTCCACCGATGCTTGGTTTTCTTCGATTCCGAAAGCTTCGGAAGGGGTCAGCCATTCCCAGTTGTTGCCGTCAGTCGACCAGCCAAAGAGTGGCTCGGGTTGTGTTCCAGTGGAACCTTCTGGGAAGGCCGCGGCGACCATCCCCGCCGGCCCGACATCCAGAGAGATCAAGTGCGCCATGCCCGCCATCGTTGCGGTGGTCGATTCTGGGTCATTCAGTTGGTCGAGAGACTTGATGCGGAGTTCGCCGTCGTAACCACCGACGAACCATTCGTCCACCCGGGTTGTTGTCCGCAATCCCGAAGCGAAGGCGTCCGCGTTGTCGATGGAGGTCTCGGTCCATGTGACTCCATCGACCGAGGTGAGCAACAACTCGTCATTCGGGGTGGTAATGGCGATGTAGAAGCCCTCAGCGTCGCTCGATCCCGTCGTATGCCAACTCACGTACTGGGCAGTCACAGTGGCTGTGCCGCCATCGCTTGAGTACAGGCGGATTTGCTCGTCGCCTACGCTTGCATCAAGCGCGGAGCGCTCTTCATCGCTGATCTCGAAGCTATGGGGGTCCGATGAATCAGCTGTCCAGAAGCTCACCGTGTTGCCTTGCAAGGACCAACCTTCGAGTGTCTCCTCCTCAGACATCAGCCCTTCCGCGGCGATCAACTCTTGTACGAGGAGACGGTGCGCCGTGCGGTCGGGTGGAATCTTGAGCACGATCACCATTTGTTGCCCCGATGTAAGAGCCATCACTATCGACGATTGGCCCTCGGGCACCGGGTCGATAGCCACTTCAGTCCAGTCCGCGCCCCGGTTGTCTGAATAGAAGACCCGAGCGAGGGCATCGAACTGGCTTGCGTCTTGGCCTGCGAGCAGCCAGCGGTCACCTGATACGTCGACATGGTCGGGTGATACACCGGTCGGGATGTCAACCCGGGTCCAGTCGCCAACGACTTCGGAGATGATGATCTGAGAACCAGCATCGCCCCAGGCACGGGCAACAACGCGCCCGTCGCCGACTGTCTCGGCTTCGTAGACGTCAAGGAGATCTGAGCCGAACTGATCGTTTGTGTCGTCCTCGGTCCACGTTAGTATGGACGAGGCTTCGTCACCATCAACGGTCGGGGCTGGGTCTGTGGTGGGAACGGTGCTGGGCGGGTCGGTGGTTGGAACGGTGGTGTCGGTCGTAACGGTGGGCTCAATCGCAACGATTTCCGTGCCGTTGTCGCTCCCGAACGCGTTGTATGCGACAACTCCGCCGGCCAACAGAGTGATCGAGGCAGCTATACCTACGACAGTTCGCTGAACGGCTCGGGTACGGGCCTGCACTTCAGCCCGCTTGGCAATCAACGATACGGGTGGCGGTGCGACAGGTGTGTCGACCCGAGCATTGATCGCGGCGCCGATCGCAGAACCGAGCGCCTCGTCGGCATCGGCTAGTTCCTGTGTGGTGGTCGGTTCGCTGTTCATTGTTCAAGGGCCTTTCTCAGTCTTGCCAGCCCCCGCGATGTCGTGCTCTTTACGGTTCCCGGGCGAATGCTCAAAGTGTCGGCGATCTCCTTTTCAGACATGTCGGCAAAAAAACGCAGCACTAGGACGGTTTTTTGTTTTGCGGGAAGTTGATCGAGGGCGTCGATCAGATAGTCCCGTTCCTCCGCGACCGGTTCGGCACGTCGCGTCAAGCCGAGCCTGCGGCCCACTTCACGCTTGCGGAGTTCGCTGCGTGCGCCGTTGATCACGCTGACGCGCAGGTAACCCCCCGGTTCATTGAGACGGTTCCAACGCTCGAAGACCTTGGCGAAGGCGTCCTGCACGATTTCTTCGGCTCGCTCAGATGAGTCCACCAGTCCTCGGGCAAGCTTGACCATCGGCACATATTCGGTCCGATAGAGATCGTCGAACTTGCCGACCACAAACCCGTCGACCGACGCGACCGAAATTGTTGGGCCATTGTTCGACATAGCAGCAACTGTCTCCATTACACCCCAACGACGCCCGACCGAGTGGTTTGGTTCCCTCTATTCGTCCATCTTGTCGAGCCTGTTGAAACCGGGGGTCGATTATTCCAGAGGTTCCTTGAACCACCTGATCGACCTGGACTGAGGGGGCTCGGTGTCGCCCGCGGAGTCGAACTCAGTCACTCTCGCAAGCACGAAGTCGGTGCCGACCGCGAAGTCCACCGATGGAGCACGCAGGTAACCCTCGTCCGCAGCAAAGCCCAATCCTGCCTGACCCCCGGCGACTCCGAATGCCACAGCTGGATCCTGCCATTCCCAGTTGCTCCCGTCTCTCGACACGCCGAAGAGCAGCTCCCGCGGCGACGAATCCGACACCGCCATCACGACCATACCCGCGGGTCCAACATCAAGGGACAACAGGTGCCACACGGGGCGAATCGTCGCGGTTACCGATTCCGGGTCTCCGATCTGGTCCAAGGATTTCACCCGAGTCTCGTCAGAGTACGTCTCGATGAACCAGGTGTCCGTGTGGCTCAACGTTCGCAGTCCGGTCGTGTGCCAGACAGTTGCGTCGAAAGCGGGAATCTTGGTCCACTCGAAGCCGTCGACTGACGCAATGAGCGACTGCTCTTCTGAGGCACTGATGACGATGTAGAAGCCTTCAGCGTTGCTCGAGCCCGTGGTATATCCGCTCGCTATCTGGCCGGTCTTCGTTGCTGTGTCGCCATCGCTTGTGTACAACATGAGCTGCTTGTCACGCGGGCGCTCATCGGGAGAGTCCTGATCGTCATCGCTGATCTCGAACACAATCACCATGTTCTGACCCGACACCAGCGCGAGGATCATTGAGGATTGGTCTTTAGGAACCTCGTCCAGAACCACCTCGGTCCAGTCTGCGCCTTCGTTGTCGGAGTAGAAGGCTTGGTGGGCGGAAGTAAAGCCGGTTATTCCCTGGCCTGCGATCAACCAGCGATCACCCGATATATCGACGAAATTGGGGCCAAACCTGTTTGGGAGGGCCACTTGGGTCCAGTCCGCACCGTTCTCGGAGATCATGATTTCAGGTCCGGTATCGGTGACGGAATGGGCGAGGATACGACCGTCACCGACCGTCTCGACTAGGTACACGTCAGTCCGGTCCGCGTCAGTCCAGGTCGGGTTGTATTCGGTCCAGGTGGGTTCCGGAGCAACTGGCTCGGGTTCCGGCGCAGCCGGCTCGGGCTCCGGCTCGGCTGGTTCGGGTGTTGGTTCAGTGGGTTCTGCTGGTTCGACGGGTTCGGCTGGTTCGGGTTCCGGTTGAACGGTCTCGGGTTCCGGTTCGACTGGTTCGGGTGGCGGTTCAGATGACTCTTCGGTACCGGACGCGACGTACACGATTAGGGCGCCTGCCAGCAGGGCGATGACTGCGGCGATCCCAAGCATCGCTCGGCGGAGCGTTCCGGCAGGCTCCTCGGGTTCGGCGATGTAGAAATCGTCGAACTTGCTGCCCTCTGACATGGCGGTCTCCATCGCTGCCCTACGACGCTCTGTCGGCGGGTCTGGTTCGCTCTAATCTATGGTCTTGTCGGGCAGAAGAAGCAGGTGGTGCTAGCGAACCTTTGAGAGGATCTCATCAGCGTACCACTGCAGTGTGCCG
This sequence comes from Candidatus Aldehydirespiratoraceae bacterium, assembly GCA_965198315.1. Taxonomy (GTDB): domain Bacteria; phylum Actinomycetota; class Acidimicrobiia; order Acidimicrobiales; family Aldehydirespiratoraceae; genus VXYK01. Next base: position 1,823,360 of record OZ240616.1, read on the forward strand.
AGCTTCTCTTCAAGGGATTGGGTGTCGGGTCCGGGCGAATAGGCATCGCGGAAACCGACGATCACATCGGTGACACCGGCGGCTTCGAGACGCTCTATACCCTCGGGGGAGTAGGCGTCGACACTGATGGCGAGGACATCAAACCGCAGATCGGCCCGACCGTGGCGCTGACGCGACTCCGCAACCACCGACATCATGCGCGCCAGTTCGCCGGGTTCTCCCCCGGCGTGGATCCAACCGTCTCCCAGCCGTCCAGCACGTTCAAGAGCCATTGCCGAATGTCCGCCAACCAAGATCGGAACTCTCTGTTCGGGAACCGGACAGAGTTGAACATCAGGAACCTCGTAAAACTCCCCCGAGTAGCCGAAGAACTCCCCGGTTTGGAGTCCGTTGATGACCTCGATGCACTCGTCCATGCGTGCGCCACGCCGCGCCCATCCCACGCCGGTCACGTCGTAGTCCTCGCGCCAGGGACTGGTGCCTACGCCGAACCGGAAACGCCCGTTGGTAATCACGCCCACCGACGTGACCTGCTTGGCTACCAGCACTGGGTGCCGGATCGGAAGTTTCACGACGAACGTGGTGAAACGGATGCGTTCGGTGATGGCTGCTAGAGCGGGGATCAAAGAGAAGGGCTCAATGAACGGTTTGCCTTCGAGGAACTCGCGGCTGCCATCGGCGTTGTAGGGGTACTTCGTGTCGGCGTCGAGGGGGTAGCAGATCGAGTCGGGAACGACGAAATTGTCGAATCCTGCAGCTTCTGCCGCCTGCACGAGTGGTGCATACATTGTTGGGTCAATCATGGATTCCGCGTACGAAAAGCGCATCACAGGAGCCTAACGTCTGAGGCGGTTGCCCTAGAAGTTCGGGCGCGCTCAGAGATTGGGCCAGCGTCGAGTTCGTTGGCGCGCCCGGCGCGAGCGATCGCCGAGAGCCCAAGCCCTGCGCCAAGCTCCTGTTGAGGGACCGGTAAGTCCGGGCGTGGTGCCCGCGTGGGCTCTGATGCGGGCTCGGTACCAATCTGAGGAAGCCTCATCGGCAAGTGCTGACACTTCGGCCTCAATACGGGCCGCGAAGCGAACGGTGTTCTCGTCTTGGTTGGGCCGCAACGGCCTGCCGAAAGTGACCGATGTGGTTGAGGGACGGGGCAGCGATTTGCCTTTCCGCAAGATTCGCCCAGTGCCCTCAATGTGGATCGGCACAACAGGTTTCCCAGACTTCTGCGCCAAATATGCGGCCCCGCCGCGAAACGGCTGACCCCAACCGTCGGGACTGCGTCCGCCCTCGGGAAACAGCAGCAGGCTCCAGCCCTGCGCGACCAGATCGGCCGCCTGATCTGCGGAACGACGGCTGACCCGGCTGCGCTCGATCGGAATCGCGCCGATCACCAACGAAGACAACGCTGAAGTCAGACGCGTCCCAAAAAAGTAGTCGGCCGCGGCGCCCACCAGGATCTGGTGGCGCCACGGTTCGGGGATCGACGTCAGCAGCAACGGCGTGTCGAGGTGGCTGTGATGGTTCGCGGCAAAGATGGCCGGGCCTCGTAGCGACGCCAAACGGTCCTGTCCCCGACGGTCCGGTGCTGCCAGTCCGGAGACAGCCAGACGCATCGGGCCGTCCACGATCGCGGCCCTCGCCAACCGAGCCGGGTACTTGCGAGCCCAGGTAGCGTCATAGTCGGCACCACGGTTGATGATCTTGGGAGCAGGGGCGACGCCTCGGGGCGTTGACGGCGCACGGTAGGGAAACCCGAGGGCCCGATAACGGCGAATCGGTGAAAGTCCGCTCGGTACAGGGGGCAGGTTGAGTTGCTTGGTCAGGCGGCTCATGTCACGTCTGCCATGAGAATCGGCGGGTTGTGCAAATGGGTGACCGAGGGATGCGGGCCGACCACATCGCTGGCCATCTCCAGCGCGTCCTGCATGGTCGAAGCCGGCTGAAAGCCGAGGCGGCGGACCGACCGCGGATCACCGCCGACAACAATGACCCGGCCGAGCCATTGCAGCGCATGGGCGCCCCAGTACCACATATAGAACGGGTGAACTCCGTGGTATGCGTAGCTGTTGCGGTACAGGTGGATGTACCACTCGTCGTAGGCGAACTGTTCCTCGTAGCGTTTTTCGATCTCCGCCGGATCGGTGGTGTCGGACAGCACCTGCTCGAAGAAATCGATGTAGCTCGGGTGGTGTACGGGGTGGAACTCCCACGGTGTGGGATGGCTCATGATCACCACGCCGCCCTCGCGGACGAGGGGCTTGCCGCGGTACAGATTGAAGAAGTAGCCGAGCCCGAGGCACATGACCAGGATCGGGTTCATCACCGAGTTGACGTTGTAGGGGCAGATGTAGGGGAGACCGAAGGTCAACACGTCGGTTTGCCCTTCAACGGGCACGAGGTGTTGCGCGAAGACGTTCTCCAGGGTCTGCTGATGGACGGCGTCCACCTCCCCGGCCTGCACTGATGTGAGCTCATACGGCGCCTCCCATGCCTGGAAAATCTTGCGCCGGGCGGCCGCGGGCATCACTTCAAGGGCATTCTTCATACCAATGAAGGTCGCCCGGTCGCGAGCCGACCACTCCCATTCGCGTTTCTGCAAGACCGACAGGGGGCCGTCGTAGCCGAAAGTGTTGTTGTTGATGGTTGTCTCGACCTGGAAGATTCGGGGCCCGTGAGCCTTGATCACTTCGCCTTGGCGCCAGTTTGAGTGATGCAGTTCCGAGGAGTGGCGATCCATGAAACTCTTCGAGTTCTGCATAGTCGCCACATTGTGGTGATGGCGCACACCCGCGTAGTCCGATAGTCCGGTGGCTGTTGACTTCCAACCGCCGTCCATCGAGACGATGTTCAAGTTGACGTAAATCAGCAGATCAGATTCGGCTGCTCGGCGGTTCATCGTCACTTGCTCGTCGTGGCGGGTCAGGCCCAGTTCGACCATGCCGTCGGGATCTTCGGCATCATGGTTGTAGAGAGTTTCGTGGGGCGCGAAAGCGTCGTAGATGCGATCACCGAGAGCGTGACGGAACTCGGCTTCGGTCATGCGGCGATGCAGAGCCAAAGCGGCGATCAAGTGGACATCGTCGACGGATGCCGCGGCTGCCATGTCGAGAACCTGCTCAATGATCCGCTGGCGGATGTCGGGTTGGCGCATCGAAGGAAGCGGCAACGACAGATCATCGAAAGCAATCGTCAACTTCATGCCCGGCCACAGCAGCGTAGGTAACGGATCCTCATCTAGCGGGTTGAGCAGGGCTTGACGGATCGCCTCGTCGGGGTCATCAAGACCGGGCAACGGTTCGGCTGGATATATAACCCGGCTGCGGTCTGCCGGCAGCTTTTCCAACCGAAATTGTTCGCCGTGGTGGAACAGGATCGGGGGAGTCGACTTGTCGACGTCAAGCACGAAGCCAGGCCGAGGCGCTTTGCGGCGAGGATCAGACGGCATGAGCAGCCACCGCCCTCTGTCGATGGGCCGCTGGGCCCCGGTTGGCACGAGGGCCGATGGGAAGTAAACGATTGGGGGCACCTGCGGATTTCGTCCAGTGCTCAATCAGCCAGCCTCGGCGACGAGCGATCGAAGCGAGCTTCGTTTCGGCGTTGACAGCCACCGGGAAGCCGACAGCTTCAAGCATCGGCAGATCTGAGCTGCTGTCGGCATAAGCCACCGCTTGACTCAGATCGAGATTGTGAGTCTCAGCAAAATCCACAAGAGTCTGGTAGCGAGCCTCACCGGTCGGGGGAACGGCGGTGAGCTGACCGTCGTAAGAACCGTTGGTTGTGGTCATCTCTGCGGCGATCATGTGATCAAACAGAGGGCGTAATGGTTCGACTACAAAGTCCAAAGCCCCGGTGATCAGCAACGTCTTGTGGCCCAGAGCGCGATGTTGACGAACCCTGCGAATACCAGCGGGGAACGACTTGGTGATCAACAAGTCGCTGAGCATCTCGCGTGAGTCACGAGCCATCAGTTCAACCGAAGCTCCCTCGAAACGCCGGTAGAAGTAGCGCAGGAAATCGCTGCGATCCTGACGGTCCAGCGAAAGCAAGGCAGGTGCTTCTCGCAAGGTCCTCACGGTGAAGCTCATACGGTCGGCGACATTGAGATGACGAGTGGCCAGCCATGCGTAACTTGCCACGACGTTGCTGGCGATCAGCGTGTTCTCCAGATCGAATACGGCTAGTTGCCGCTCGGGCGCGAGCGCCTGCTTGCGTAGACGAGCGGACCGCGACTCGCTGCTCTTGGCACCAGGCTGCATCTTGAGGCGGGCCTGTTTCACCATCGACGGGAGATGAACAGTCTGAACATAGGTCGGCCAATCAACGACTCGCGGGTCCATGCAGAAATCACGCCGGTCTTCTTCGTCGAGTGATTCCCACAGCGCATACATCCGGTCGAGCCGATAGAGCGCTTCGCATTCTGCGTAAGCCCCGTAAAGCTCGACGTACCCGTTGGCCCGCTCAAGCTGCTCTTTGCGCTCCTCTAGTTCGGCACTGAAGTCTGCCTGCTTGCCCCTCAGCGGGAGCACGTGGAGAACTCGCTCTGTCAGATCGAGACTTTTGCGAGCGCGCCCCAGTTGGCGAACCACCCGACCGCGCCCTGGAAACGACCATTCGGGAACCGAAATCGGCTGATTTCTTTCGTCGTAGACCGGGTGCTCGTTGAACCAGCTACGAACCAGGTCGACCAACTGCCCGTACATCAGCGGGTTTGCCGCGCCCGAGGCGATCTGCACGACATCAGGTTTGGGCACCTGCGCTTCGTCGCGTTCTGGGCCACGAGCCGCAACCGCGAGAATCGTGGCGACAACTAGATCGACGGGAATTATGTCGACCACACCTTCGGGAATACCCGGGAACTCCTTCAGCAGACCGCGGGCATAAGCGGCGATGACCGGTTCGGCCATACGGAACCCGCGTATCCACCCGGGTGACGGTTCCGCGAACGCCGACTCAATGATCGACGGGCGCACGATGCTCACCGGTACGCCTTCGCTGGTTTCGACGAGGGCGCGCTCTCCAAGAGCTTTGGTGAATGCGTAGGCATCCGGAAAGCCCAGGCTGCCAGCCCGCGATCGGCCCGCGTTCGTCAACTGTTGTCCGACCCACTTTTGGCGGAGTTGTTCGACCTTGTCGGTGAGGGCTGGGCCACCGGCAGCACCAAGACTTCTGCGAGCCAGTTTTGCCAGTTCGCTGAGGCGATCGGGCGTGCGACTCGCCTGTTCGGCGTCGATTCGGGCGCGCCGGGCACTCTCGACTTCAGTCTGCCAAGCCACATCCACGAAGAATGGCGACTCGTCAAGGAGTTCTTCGGGTGCGCTGCCGCGGCGACTGCCCGCTACATAACAGGTGGACACCGCGATCAGATGTGCCGGTTCGCCGTTGGCGAGTCCCCCTCGAGTGGGTTCTTCGCGTCCGGCCGCCGCTTGGCGTATGGCCTCGGCGACTCTCGTTGGTCCGAGCAGGTTGATCTCGACCGCATCGTCAAGAGCTGAGTCGAAACTGACTGTGGCAGCGGAATGAATGACGATGTCGCAGGTGGAGAGCAACCGAAGGCCTTCGGGGTCGAGACCCAACCCGTCGACACCAACATCGCCTGCCACAGCAAAGACTCGGCGCTTGCACATCTCCTCAAAGGTCTCGTCGTTCTCATCGTCGAAGGTGTGTCGAATCTGCTCGAAGGCGTCGTTGCGGAAGATGTCTCGATCCACCCGGTTCTGTGCTCCCCGGCGTCCGGGTCGCACTACCAGAACCAGTTCGCTTTCAGGGACCGCGCGAAGGAATCGTTCGACAAGCGCGGTGCCCAAAAAGCCGGTTGCGCCGGTAATGGCGATGCGCGTCTTGTTCAACTCCTTTGAAATCACAGTACTTGTTATAGCAAAACTCTCTACCAAATGGTAGAGAGAAGGCATGAACAATTTTGTGCCGACCCGTCGGCGTGTGCTGGATGCGGCACTGTCTGCGTTCGGCAGCGACGGCTATGCGGCCACCTCACTGGACGCTCTGGCCGACCAACTGGGTGTGCGAAAGCAGACCATTCTCTACTACTTCCCATCGAAACAGGCGCTGTTCGACTCAGTGATCGATGCCGCCGCGCAAGACCTTGTTGAACTCTTTGAACAGGAGGCATCGCGGGGCCTGACCGGTATTGATCAAGTGGAGGCAATCGTTCGTCGAATCTTCCGGCTCGCGGTCAACCGGCCTGAACTTCTGGGGTTGGTCAGAGAAGTCACCCGCCCGGGATCGATAACCGTGGGACGCCTCAGCGCCCACGTCGGCCCGACTGTCGACCGGGCCCGCGAGTTCCTTGAGCGTGAGATGACCGCGGGCCGCCTGCGCCGCTCCGATCCCTCAATGCTTCTGTTGTCGCTGTACTCAACCGTGGTTGGTGTCGCCAGCGAACTCGAAGTTCAGCGAGCAATGGGCATTCCCCCATCCCGGCGCGCTACCGTCGTCCGCCGCACGGAGCTGACCCGCTTTCTGCGCGCCGCCCTTGCTCCCACGGACTCGCCTGCGCCCTCGCAATAGCGCTATTGCTGACGATCTTCAGTCCGGGTTGACCGTCCCCTCAGTCTGGGTTTACGGGCCCCTCAGTCTGGGTTGACAGGCAAAGTGTCAGGAGGCAAGGGCACGTTGGAGTCGAGGTAACGGCGCAGTTTCTCAGCGTCGCAATCTCCACAGAGCCAGACGATATTGAGTGACTGAATGGAAAGTTGAGTGCCACGGCTCTTGTCGAGCGTGGCCTGCCAGGCGGCTCTCACATTGGTTGTTTGACACTGTGGGCAGCGCGGGGTCATGTCCCGCTCCCAAACCAGACCGCATTCGCCGCAAGTCACGGTGATGGTGCCGTCAACGTTGTCGCCTTGGAGGTTCTCTTCTTCTGAACAATGCGGACAGGCGACGATAGGCACCCGCAAAGGCTAGCGAAGCGAACAAGAGCGGGCGATAACGTATCTTTGTTTGTCTGGACCGAACCAGATCCGACCGCGAGGCACCATGACCGTCCCAGATTTTCGATCAATCACCGTTGAGGAATTGGTGCGCCGCATCAAATCCCGTGAGTTGAGCGCCACAGAAGTCACCAACGCCGCGCTTGAACGTATTGAACTCCTCAACCCGGCGCTCAACGCCTTTGTTGCTGTGGACGCCGATGCTGCACGAACTCAAGCTGGCGACATCGACCGCGCATTGGACGCCGGGTCAGAGGTCGGTCCCTTGGCCGGAGTTCCAATAGGAGTGAAAGACCTCGCCGACGCGACTGGTTTCCAAACAACTCGCGGAGCCATGCATCTCGCGGATGTGGCACCAGCCAAAAAAGACTCGACAGAAGTGGCCAGGATGCGTGCCGCGGGTTGCGTGATTATCGGCAAGACCAACACTCCGGAAGCCGGCTGGACCGGCGACACTTTCAATTCAGTGTTTGGTGCGACCGTGAGCCCTTGGGGCCACAACCGTTCGCCCGGCGGTTCATCAGGAGGCACTTCAGCCGCTATCAGCTCGGGGATGATCCCGTTGGGGACCGGTTCCGATGGAGGCGGATCGATCCGCATTCCGTCTTCGCTCACCGGCTTGTCTGGGCACAAGCCCACGCAGGGGCGGGTGCCGAGCGGGCCGACACCGATGGGAGCAAGTGACTTGTCGACGGTGGGGCCGTTGGCACGTCGTATTCGTGACGTTGCCATGGTGCTCGACGTAGTAAGCGGCCCATCGCCCGGTGATCTGCGCTCTCTCGACCCGATCCCGCCGCTACGTCCGCGGCTCGATGATCCGCCCGCTCCGGCGCGCATTCTGTGGTGCCCGAACATTGAAGGGAGCCCAGTCGATGACGAGATCCTCGCTAGCTGTTTGGGTGCGGTTGAGCGCATGAAGCAGGCTGGGGTGGAGGTCGTCGACATTGAACCGGTCATGCCAGAGATAATCGGCCCGTTCGTGTTGCTCTTCTACGGTGGCATGGTTCCCACTTACCGGGAACTCTTCGGCACACCCGCATTCGAAGAGATCACCCCGGGCCTTCGCAATATTCTTGAAGGAGCAGACGAGCGTCTGACTCCGGACTCAATAGAGGACGCCCGCAAGCAGGCGCAGGCCGCGTCGCTTCTGCTAGCCGAGGTGATGTCTGGTTTTGATGCGCTGCTCAGCCCGACTGTTGTCGGCCAGACTCCCGTTTGTGAAGGGCCGGGAATGATCAACGGAGAAGAAACCGACATGTGGATCGGCAACACCTACCCGCTCAATGTCACGCGCCGTCCCGCAGGTACCACGGCATCTGGCTATACGTCTGACGGCATGCCGGTCGGCCTGCAAGTCGTCGGCCACCAGAACGACGACGGCCGGGTGCTAGAGATAACTGCCTGGATAGAAGACCTGCTCAACCTCAACCCGATCGCTCCCGATGTCGTTTGATCCAACGAAGAGCGCGACGTGGCGCTTGATCGCAGTAGTGCGTCAAGGCTGTATCGTCGTCGTGCCGGGCGATTAGCTCAGACGGCTAGAGCGCTGCCTTCACACGGCAGAGGTCGAGGGTTCAAGTCCCCCATCGCCCACGAAATTCGATACCGCCTTAGCGCCAGTAGTTGTTGGCGGCGGCGATGGTTTGGAACTCGATGGCGACGATTTGGCTGGCCTGCATGAGTTTGGCCGTGTCGGTCGCGTAGTCGTAGCGGAGCCCGGCCCTGGTATCGGCGTCCGTTTGGATTGAGGCGATTGTTTTGCGAGCGAGCATGATGGCTAGCTCACGCCCTTGAGCCGGGCGATCTGTTGCTGACAGGATCACCCGCCGGCATCGGTCAGATCTCCGGGACGTTTCTTCGGGTAGGCGACATCGTCGAACTGAGCGCCGAAGGAGTCGGCGTCATCACCCAGAAAGTCGTCGCTTCCGTCCCCTGAAACAAACCGTATCTGGAGCGCCTATTCGGGAGGGGTTGTCTCAGGGAAGTGGCAGGCCACGGGGTGACCGATTCCGGGATCAACCAGCGGGGGTTGCTGTTCGACGCAAATTGCTTCGGCTTTCCAGCAACGGGTTCGGAACCGGCAGCCCGATGGCGGGTCGGCAGGGTTACCGATGTCGCCTTGCAACAAAATCCGGTGTCTTTGCCTTTCCATTTTGGGGTCTGGAACGGGCACCGCGGAGAGCAGCGCCTGCGTGTAGGGGTGGGCGGGCTCCTCGTAAACCTGCTGACCGGTTCCAGTCTCAACAATCCTGCCCAGATACATCACTGCTACTCGGTCCGAGATGTGGCGCACCACCGACAGGTCATGAGCCACAAACAAATAGGTCAAGCCAAGCCTGTCCTGGAGATCTTCGAGCAGGTTCAAAATCCCCGCCTGAATGCTGACATCAAGAGCTGACACCGGTTCATCGAGAATCAGCAAATCTGGTTGCAGGGCGAGGGCCCGGGCGATTCCGATGCGCTGGCGCTGCCCACCGGAGAACTCGTGGGGATAGCGGTTGCCGTGCTGAGGGTGCAAGCCCACCAACTCCAGCAGTTCGGCCACCTGCTCGCGGACATTGTCGGCGAGACGGTGGATCTTGAGCGGCTCCGCGACGATCGATGCAACTGTCATACGAGGATCAAGAGAGGCCATCGGGTCCTGGAAAACGATCTGCATGTAGCGGCGTTGGTTGCGCATCTGCTTGCGGGTCAGGTCGGTAAGTTCGGTACCGGAGAAGTTCACCGAGCCGGACGTGGGTTCGATGAGGCGCAGGATGCAGCGGGCGACAGTGGATTTTCCTGATCCTGATTCGCCGACCAGGCCGAGGGATTCGCCCTGATTGATGTGTAGTGAGACGCCGCTTACGGCTTGGACGGTGCCTGTGGGGCGGCGGAGGGGAGAGCGGGAGGTGATGGGGAAGTCTTTGACTAGGTTTGTGACTGTAAGGAGTGGGGGTGCCGCGTCCGGCTTGGTGGCGGGTCCTGTCACCGCCGGAGCCCACACGTCCTCGCTCGCTAGCGCTCGCTGCGGGCGTGCGGGCGCCCACCGGCGGCGCCACCCACCACCTCGCCTCGCGCGCGGCTTGCGCCCGTCTCCTTGGCTCGCGCTAGGCATCGGGGTCTTCCGCTATTGGGTTTTGCAGGGGGCGGGTGCGCTCGTGGGGAGTTAACGGGTGGTGGCAGGCGGCTTGGTGGGACGCGGAGGTAATGGCGCCGAGCGGGGGTGGGGGATTTTGAGTGCAGATTTCTGTGGCGTGGGGGCAGCGGGGGGTGAAGGCGCAGCCAGTGGGCGGGGACAACATTGATGGGGGAGAGCCTTCGATGGGGATGAGACGGCGACCGCGGGGGGTGTCGAGGCGGGGGATAGCGGCGAGCAGGCCAGCGGTATAGGGGTGGCTGGGGTGCTCGAACACGTCGTCGATCATCCCGGTTTCGGCAGTACGACCGGCGTACATCACGAACAAACGGTGAGCGATGCGGGCCACGACCCCTAAATCGTGGGTTATCAAGATCAAAGCCGAGTCGACGGCTTGCCGAGCTCGCTCCAAAACGTCGAGAATCTGGGCCTGAATGGTCACATCAAGGGCCGTTGTGGGTTCATCGGCGATCAGCACATCGGGGTCGTTGGCGATGGCCATGGCGATCATCGCCCGTTGACGCATACCACCCGAAAGTTCATGGGGATAGGAGTCGACTCGGCGAGCCGGATCCGCGATCCCGACAAGGTCCAACAGTTCCGACGCTCGCTCTCTTGCCGACTGGCGTTTCAGTTTCTGGTGGACCCTGACCCCCTCAGCAATCTGATCGCCAACTGACATGACCGGGTTGAGCGACGTCATTGGATCCTGGAAGACCATCGACATCGCAGAACCCCGCAGCCGTTCCAGTTGTTTCTCGGGCATACCCAACAGTTCTTGACCACGGTGAGAGATCGACCCGCTGACTCTCGCATTGGGTGGGAGCAATCCCATGGCGGCTAGGACACTGACCGACTTTCCAGAGCCGGACTCCCCGGCGATCGCCAGCACCTCGCCCTCATGCACATCCCAGCTCACGCCTCGAACTGCCTGCACAACGCCATCGTCGGTAGGGAAGTCCACCGTCAGGTCGCGCACCGACAAAATCACGGTCGAATCTAGCGCCTCGCTGCTGTTCGTTGGTTCGTTGGTGCTCATTGGCGTCGCCTCTGACGGGGATCGAAGGCGTCGCGCAGGCCGTCACCCACGAAGTTCACGCAAAGAACCAGCGCGATGAGAACCGCACCCGGCAGATAAAACAGCCACCAGCGTGTGCGGGCGGCATCGCGCCCCTCGTCCACCAAAGCACCCAAAGACACCTCAGGTGGTTGGATGCCGAACCCCAGGAAAGCCAGCGCCGTCTCAACAAGAATGGCCGTGGCCACCGTAAGCGTGGCATAGACAATCACCGAACTCATCACGTTGGGAATCAGATGGCGGAAGATAATTCGTGTGTTGGAAGCCCCCAACGCGGCAGCAGCTTCGATGAACTCCTTCTCCCGAATAGAGAACACTTCACCGCGCACCACCCGAGCCAAAGGTGCCCACAAGAACAAGCCGATCACAATTGCCACGAACATGAGCGAACTCCCGCCGATCGCACGCGTCCGGGTGGCCAACACCATCAGCACCGGCAGCAGAGGCAGAATCAACAAGAAATCGACCAGCAGGCCCACCCCGGCGTCCACCCTGCCCCGAAACCAACCCTGCACCGCGCCCAAAACGGTCCCGAGCACCGTGGCGATACCGGCGACCACCATGCTGACGTGGATCGAAACCTGCAGTCCCCGCATGGATTGGGCGAACATGTCGTGGCCGATGGTGTCGGTCCCGAACCAGTGATCCGATGACGGACCCTCCGAGAGGTCGCTCGACAGTTCCTTGTAGTTCCAGCCCGTCAACGGCTCGGCCAGAAAGGTGAGGGAGTAGCCGGCCAGCGCCAGCAACAGAGCACCCACGGCGAAACGGTGCGAAAAAAAGCGGCTTGAGACGGTGCGCCACTGCGACCGCGGAACCACCTCGCTGGCGAGAGCCATATTGCTCTGGTCATCCATGACGAACTCTCGGATCCAGGAATCCGTACACCAGATCAGTGAGCAGGTTCACTGCGATCACCGAGACCCCCACGGCCAGCAACCAGCCCTGTGAAACGGCCACATCCCCGTCGAGCAGCGAGTCCAAGAACAAGCGGCCCATTCCCTGCCAGTTGAACACCACCTCGGTCACCACCGTGCCGCCGATGAGTGTGCCGAAAGTCAGGCCCGTGTAGCTCACCACCGGAAGCAGAGCGTTGCGCAGCGCATGGTGGGTGACCACCTTGCGGCGAGGCACGCCCTTGGCGCGGGCGGTTCGGATGTAGTCGCTCTCCAACACATCCAACATGGCCGAGCGTTGAAAGCGGCTGGTTGCCGCAAGTTGGATCAAGATCAGCGTGAGCGCGGGCAAGATGATGTGACCGGCTCGGTCCGCCCAAACGCCCCAGAAGTCGGCATTGAGGCGAGGCGACTGCTCACCGATGGTGAAGAAGATCCGTCGTCCCCACCAGTCGTTGAACCGGATTCCCAAATCTTTGAGCACCGCCCCAAGCCAGAAAACCGGCATGGCGAAGAACAAGAACGCGAAGAAGGTCGAGACGTTGTCGAAAACGCTGTATTTCCGCACCGCGCTGATCACTCCGACGGCCACCCCGAAGATCACCGAGATCACCGTGGCCGCGATCACCAACCGCATCGTCACGGGTATGGCATCGCCGAGCAGTGTGGTGACAGCGCGGCCATTCTCGGTGGAGGAGCCCATGTCACCTCTGAGCAGGTCTCCCACCCAGCTTCCGTATCGCTCGATCAATGGCTTGTCCAAGCCGAGTGAGGTTTCGAGGCGGGCGACCTGCTCAGCGCCGCCGGGTTGAGAAAGCAGGAACACTCGCTGTTCGGCGATGGGATCGACGGTTGCCACTAGCAGGAACGCCACCAGGGTCGCGAAGAACAGGACTGGTATAGAAATCAGCAGCTTGCGTGTTGCGTACCCGAGCACTGAGCCACCACGTTATATCCCCGGCCCACGGGCGGTGGGTCCGCCCGCAGCGCCGTCAGGAGAAGGTCCACTCCTCCAGGTTCCAGGTGAAGCTCTCCAGGGTGGGATTGTCCTCGAGATTGTCGAGGGCGTCGTTGTAGGCCAGGAAGAAAGGAAGCTGATAAACCGGAACGCTCGGCAGGGACTGCCACATCAGAGCGTCAGCCTGGTCGAGCAGTTTGAGGCTGTATCGTCGTCGTGCCGGGCGATTAGCTCAGACGGCTAGAGCGCTGCCTTCACACGGCAATGCTGTGACCTGCAGCGACGCGTTCTCGGCACGCTCAGGATGGAGGCGCGTTTGCCCTGGTCAACCATCACGACGCAGTTTCCGGCCCCCACAGGCGGTATCAACGCCAACTGTCACGCCGTCGCGGAGCGCGTCGCGCCATCCGTGCTCAAGGTGGGCAAACGCGGACTGGTTGAAATTCGCCGACTGGGGGAAGAGGATTGGCCCCGACGCAAAGCCACCGAGGCTGACGGCGATGATGTGACCACCGTGCCATGATCACCCCGGTGGGTGTGGGTCTGGCGCTAGGTAGGCCGGGATGTCTCGTCGGGCGTGTAGGACGCGCCAGATGTCGATGTGGTCGTCTTCGGCGACATAGAAGATGAGGTAGGGGAACTTCTGGAGGGACCAGTTCCGCAGATCTGGGATCTCCAGTTCGAAGGCGAATCTGAGCGATCCAGTGAGCGGATGTTGGCAGAGGTGGTTGATCGCGGCTTCAAGCGCGTTGACGAAGTCGAGCGCGGTTGTGGGGCCGGCTTCGGAGCGGTAGTAGGTCACCGCGGCCTCGATGTCGGTTGCGGCGAGGGCGCGGATGTCGGCTTGCACTGGTGTGTGCTCAGCTGTCGGTTTCGGCTCGGGCTCTGAGTGATGCGAAGTAGGCGGCGTCGGCGGGGCCGGCGATGGAGGAGCGGGCGCCTTCGAGCAGTGCGGTTCGGAGTTGGCGGCGGTCGTGGTCGCGGCGGATTAGATCGCGCACGTATTCGCTTGTCGATCCGTAGTTGCCATGGTTGACCTGGGAATTGACGAAGCTCCTGAGTTCGTCTGGGAGTGACACGTTCATCGTGGTCATGACCACCAGTATAGCGCTTTGGCAACAATTGCCAAGGTCTCACTCGATGCGGGGTGGGGGAGGTTTGTTCAGAACTGTCGGTGCGAACTCGTGAGCGGATCCCGCGCCGGGTCGTCGAGGATCTCGACCGCCAGCTGGGCCTAGAGCGAGGACCGAACGGTGAACCCTCGGGAACTGGGGTTCACGGCCACGCGTGGACGGCGGGCGTTGCTGGGCCGAGCGCTGCGCTGAGGGTCGCGAGGTCGTCGGGGTCGCCGGTGAGGATGTCGTCGCCGAGGCGAAGGGCGGTGATCACCAGGTGGGCGTCAACGACGTCTGCTGTTTGGGTCTGAGCGAGAAGCTGTCCGACTGGGCGACCGTCATCAAGTGGGTGGATCGAGATGGTCTTGAGGAATGCCGCGAGCTCACCAGCGAACCCCGTACGCAGGCAGCGGGGCAGGGCCTGACCGATCGCGCCGCGCAGGGTCCGGTCGTCGTCGGCGAGTTGAGGTCGGTCCAACTGTCGGTTCAGCAAGCCGAGTTGGTGACGCAAGACGATGATCTCGAGATCCTTGGAGCGGCCCGAACGAACAGCCAAACGTGCCACCGACGCGAGAGAACGGCACAAGATACGAAACATGGAGCTTCTCTGATCGGCCCGCGTTGTGCCTGGTCAATGGACACGACCGAGTTTCGGGCCCGCACAGGTTCGGGGGCGGTGGCCGTTGCGATGCGTCACCCGATCCGGCGCCCGTTCCCACACCGCCGCGCCGATCGCCTCGGTTGCTTCGGCCTCGATCAGTTCCTGGATCCCGAACTGGGCGAGCTGACGAACCAGATCGGCACCGCCGCCCTGATCGAGAACGGCAAGTAATTCGTTGATGGCAGACGCAGACAGAGTCATCGACGTGGTCTCCTTGGTGTGCAATTTGGTAGTTACACACCGAGCCTCACGCCGGTGACTCACCCCACGGTGGACCCGGACCGAAACCCCACCACACCAAGGGACTCATACTGTAGGCGTAGCCCCAAACATGTTCGGATGGTGTGTCGGCAAACCCGGGTAGAGAGCGCTAGCTGTCGGTGGCGAAGAGTGGGGCGGGGGTTTCGAGGAGGCGCTTGATCCGCTGGATGAATGTGGCGGCGTCCCAGCCGTCCACCATGCGGTGGTCGAAACTGGATGACAGGTTCATTACCTGCCGAGGCTGGAAGGCGCCGTCGCTCCACACCGGTCGGGTCTCCATTTTGTTGACACCGACGATCACAACCTCGGGCGGATTGATGATCGGTGTGGTTATCAATCCACCCATTGCCCCCAGCGAAGTGATGGTGATGGTGGAACCGGACAGTTCGTCACGGGTCGCCGATCCGTCGCGGGCTCCGGTAGTCACGCGGCCGATCTCGGTGGCGAGTGCCCAAACGCCGAGCCCTTCGCAGTGACGCACCACGGGTACGCGCAAACCGGCGTCGGTCTGGGTGGCAACGCCGATGTGAACGCTGTTGAAGGTGGTGAGTATCTCGGCGGCATGGTCGTAATGCGCGTTGAGGCCCGGCTGGTCGGCAAGCGCCACGACTATCGCCCGAGCCAGGAACGGCAGAATGGTGAGCCGAACCCCGCCTTCGTCGGACTCGGCGTTCAGTTCGCCTCGTAGCCGCTCGAGTTCGGTCATGTCCACGTCGTCCACATACGTGATGTGGGGAATTTCGCGCCATGCAGCAGACAACCGCTGGGCGATCTGGCGACGAACGCCTCGCACCGGCGTGGCAAGGCCCCCGGCCGAGGCCGGGGTAAGCGGTGAAGCGGGACGGGGGAGGGATGTGGCATTGTCATCGCGAAGTGCTCGGTCCAAGTCTTCATGCAGTACGCGGCCATCGGGTCCGCTGGCCCTGATCGTGTTGAGATCGAGTCCCAGGTTGGTGGCCCGGGCCCGTACTGCCGGAGCCGCAGTTGCACGGCCACCAACGGGGCGGGGTGAGCGGGCCGGCGTGGACACCACCGGAGCCTCGTGCTCGGGGCCGGGTCGATCGACTGTGGCTGTCGGCTCGGGCTGATTGGCCTCGGTCGGGATCTGGTCTGTCTCGATGCCGATGAAGTCACTGCCGACCGCAAGGACATCGCCGGGTTCACCATGCAGGGCAACCACCTCACCGGCGACAGGCGCCGATACTTCGACGTTCGCCTTGTCGGTCAACACCTCAGCGATCACGGTGTCGGGAGTCACTTGGTCGCCGATGCCTACCAGCCACTCGACTAGTTCGGCTTCGGCCACTCCCTCGCCGATGTCGGGGAGTTTCATGACATAGCGGCTCACGGCTTCAGCAGTTCCCGCATGGCGCGACCCACCCGCTCTGGCCCAGGGAAGTATGACCACTCGTGGGCATGGGGGTACGGGGTGTCATACCCGCACACCCTGATGATGGGTGCTTCCAGATGGAACAGACAGCGTTCTTGGACCGTGGCGCTCAGTTCGCCGCCGAAACCGGAGGTCAGTGTGGCCTCGTGAACGACGAGGCAGCGGCCGGTCTTTCGCACCGACTGAACGATCGCATCTACATCGAGTGGTACGAGGGTGCGGAGGTCGATGATCTCGGCGTCGATGCCTTGCTCCTCGGCGGCGGCTCGGGCCACGTGCACCAGCGTGCCGTAGGCGAGAACCGTCAACTCGCTGCCCTCGGTGTGGATGCGGGCCGTCCCGATGTCGACCATGTAGTGGCCTTCAGGCACTTCGCCCAGTGGATGTTTCGACCAGGGCACGATCGGTTTGTCGTGGTGACCGTCGAAGGGACCGTTGTACACCCGTTTCGGTTCGAGGAAGATCACCGGGTCGTCATCTTCGATGGCGGCGATGAGTAGGCCCTTTGCGTCGTACGGGTTCGACACAACGACGGTCTTCAACCCAGCCACATGCGTGAACAACGCCTCGGGACTCTGCGAGTGGGTCTGCCCGCCGAAGATGCCGCCGCCGGTTGGCATCCGGATGACAAGGGGAGACGTGAAGTCACCGGCCGAGCGATGCCGCAGCCGCGCCGCCTCCGAGACGATCTGGTCGTACGCCGGATACATGTAGTCGGCGAATTGGATCTCAACGCACGGTCGCAGTCCGTACGCCGCCATCCCGACGGCGGCACCGACGATGCCGGCTTCGCTGATGGGCGTGTCGAAGCATCGGTGATCGCCGAAGCGTTCCTGCAGACCGTCGGTGCAGCGGAACACGCCACCGAAGTAGCCGACGTCTTCACCGAACACTACGACGCTGGGGTCACGCTCCATTGCGACGATGTGGGCGTCGCGTATGGCTTCGATCATGGTCATCGCGGTCATGTCGAGTCACCCAAACTGTCTCGTTGCTCCCTCAGATGGCGGGGGAGTTCGGCATACACGTCGTCAAACATCGTTCGTGCGCTTCCCACGTTGCCGGTCTTCACCGAACCGTGCGACTCAGCTTCGGCGAACGCTTCGGTGACCTCAGCATCCACCTCGCTTTGGAGTGACTGGTGGCGATCTTCGTCCCACTCGCCGATGAAC
Source organism: Candidatus Aldehydirespiratoraceae bacterium (assembly GCA_965198315.1). Classification (GTDB taxonomy): domain Bacteria; phylum Actinomycetota; class Acidimicrobiia; order Acidimicrobiales; family Aldehydirespiratoraceae; genus VXYK01. Next base: position 1,840,953 of record OZ240616.1, read on the forward strand.
TCGAGATGTTGCCGCAAGCGCTGAATCGGGTCGCCGAGCGGAAAGGCTTCCGCTTCGTTGGGCGGCCGGTAGACCGAAGGGTCGCCGGACGTGGAGTGGGCGCCAACCCGGAGCGTAATCCACTCGATCAGGGTGGGGCCGAGATTTGTCCGGACTCGCTCGGCCGCCCACTGCGATGCCGCGTACACCGCGCGCCGGCTTGTGCATTTCGCCGGCGGCGCTGATGAACCGGACCCGATCGGGAGGATGCTGGCCTCGCGCCGGATGAGGAATTTGGAGCCGAAGCGGTGTCTCGGTCTGGTCGTTGTCTCTCGTCATCGAATCCCGTCCTCGACTCGAGTCTAGATCGGGGCGCAAGTGCAGGGCTCGTTGATGAGGCCGTCGCATCGTCCTGTTCTGGTGTGCTGCGGTGTCGGCGTGCTAATGGTTCGCAAATGGCACTTGGCCTCCTGGAGCGTGTGGGTGCCGAAACTCGGTCGTGCCTGAATTTTCAACGAAACGAGCTACACGGCGGCCAGCTCGACACTCCAAGGAGCGCGTGTACTTTGGGTCTAGTGCTGCGCGACCGTGATGCTCAGGTGTGGATGTCCTTGATGAGCAGCATGAGCGTAAGGTCGTCGATGGGGGAGGGTTCGAAGCCGTAGTGGCGGTAGAAGTTGGCTGCTTGCTCGTTCTTGGCGTGCACGAGTACGAGCCGGAGTCCCGTGATCTCTGCGACTTCGAGTGCTTTGAGCAAGAAGTGTTTGAGTAGCGCGGCCGCGAGGCCGTGGCCTTGGTGCTCGCGGTCGGCGGCGAGACGGCCGAGAAGCATCGCTGGCAGTGGGTCGGGTTGGTTGCGGGCCGCTCGTTTGATCGCTTCAGCGCGAGCGACGACAGCGGTGCTCGACGCGTAGAAGGCAACTACCTGTGATCCGTCGGCCACGACCCAAGTGCGACTCGATCCCTCGCGTTGGTTGCGGGGAGCTCGGTGGCGGAGCCAATCGTTGAGCGCCTCGTCGCCGCAGTCGAAGTCGTCAACCTCGTGCGCGTCACCAAACAGCTCTGGTCCCCCGTACGCGATCACTCCTGCTGAAGCGCGGAGGGCGTCTTGAGAAGGGCAGCGATCTTTGGCTTGGCGACTGCGGGACGATCGAGAATGTCTTGGAGCTCTTCCCATGCGTCGGGGGCGAGACCGAACACCTGCCGGTCGGCGAGGTCGTTTGTTGCTGAGGAGACGGCGCAGCTCACCACGTACTCGTTGAGCGACATGCCTGTCGCGGCGAGGACGCGCCGTACGATCGTGTCCTGGGTCGGGGTTACCCGTAGCGTCCATCGTTCAGTCTTCGTATCCATGTCTGTAGTGTACGTCGAATTGACCTACACTACAAGGGCGATACGACCTCAGGCCGCTGCGGGTGACATCCAGTCGGATCTGGTGCGGTGTGGGTGCCCGATATTCCGTCGGGGCTGATCATGCGGCGTTTTGGTATTCGTTGATGAGGCCGTCGCAGCACAAGTAGTTCGGATGACTTGAAGGGGCAGTGGAGAGTGGCCCGGTGGCTCATGTGGGATGTCTTGTCGTGGTGGTCGCTGGTCGAGTGAGCGGTGGGGCCGGTGCGTGTTGTAGAGGTCGATGTATTCGATGACGAGGCGTTGGAGCTGGCGCTGGTTCCAGATGATGGTGCGGTCGAGGAGCTCGCGGCGGATCGATCCGATCCAGCGCTCAGCGAATGAGTTGGCGACGGGTATGCGGACGGGGGTCTTGAGGATCTTGAAGCCTTCGGTGCGGCGGACCTCGTCGAACGCGTCGACGAATTGGCTGCCTCGGTCACGAACCAGCGCCCGGGCACTGGCGGGTAGGCGGTCAAGGCGGAGGAACAGGTTCCGGGCGGCTTGGGTTGTCCAGGCCCCGGTTGGGTTGGCGGTCACGCCGCCGAGGAACGCCTCTCGGCTGGGGATGTGGATGAAGAACAGCACGTAGAACCGGCGCAGTACGGCGGTGTCGATGGTGAAGAAGTCGCAGGCGACGGCGGCTTGGGAGTGCGGGAACTGTGACCAGGTGACCTCGGTTCGCTCCAGTGCTGGGTCCACTCCGTTGGCCTTGAGGATCTGCCTGTGGGTGCCCGAAACTCTGTCGTGAGCCTGTGACAAGGGGCTTTGCCTCAGGCAGCCTCGTAGGCGCCGGTCCACGGGTTCCATGTACTTGGGGTTCAAGTCCCCCTCCGACACGAACAGGTTTTCGATCTGCGCGCAATGCAGACACCGGGGACGCCGCACGGTGTGACGAGGATGGCTTCTACTACATCGTCGACCGTTGGAAGGACATGTACATCAGCGGTGGCGAGAATGTGTATCCTTCGGAGGTGGAGAACGTGCTCTACGAAATCGATGCAATCGCCGAGGTCGCGGTCGTGGGCGTCCCCGACGAGCGATGGGTGGAGGTCGGGCGAGCCTTTGTCATGCTCAAGCCCGGCCATCAACTCAGCGAGCAGGCCGTCGTCGATCACTGCCGTGCCAACCTCGCTCGGTACAAGGTGCCTAAGTCAGTGGTATTCATCGATGAGCTGCCTCGGAACGCTACGGGCAAGATCCTCAAGCGAGTGCTCCGAGACCAGGCGCGGTGATTCGCTCGATGAAGGCGACGGACTGCCCGCCCCAAACGCCGGTAGCAGCCATACTGGGACCGAACGGTGACTCGCCGATGCGGAATAGAGGCGGAATAGAGCAAGAGACCCGAACATGACTAGTGGCGGGAGCTCCCGAGCGCACGCGGCAGAGGACCCCGGCCTCGAGGGCGACGAGACCGGGGTCCCAGCCCTCGTCGTTCAGGGCCGGACGGCTTGGGAGGGTGCGCGATCGCAACAGTTCAACGCTCGTCGCGACGCCGTCATCACAGTGGCGTCGGCGCTGTTCGAAACGCGCGGGTTTGCTGGAGTGTCGTTGGCCGACATCGCCCGGGAGATCGGCATCACCAACAATGCGCTTTACCACTACTTCAGAAGCAAGGAAGAGCTGGCGTTCGTCTGCTCAGACCGTGCACTCGATCGGATCGACGCCTACCTCGACATGGCGGAGGAGCGCCGCGGCAGCGGCCTGCAGCGCCTGCAAGCCTTCATCAGCCAGATGCTGGCCGAGGCACCCGGCGGACCGCCGCTCCCGTTGCGGATGATGTACGCGCTGGGCGAGGAGCGCCGGGCTGAGATCACGGCGAAGGACCAACGTCAGCGCGTCCGGCTCCTGACGATCGTCCGCGATGGCATGGAGGACGGTTCGCTCCGCGTGGTCGATCCTGTGCTAACGGTCGACTTCCTCTACGCCGGCGCCTTCTCGATGTACCGTCGTTGCCAGCGGGGCGTGGCCGATGTTTCGCACGTGACGATGGTCGTGGCCTCCCTGCTCCGCGGTGTTGCCGCGGAGCCGAGCGAATAGCCCGCGGAGATGGGAACATGGCGCGACACGAAATGACACCGGACGAGATCGCGCTCCACGACGCCACCCTCCGCTGGGAGCGCCTGTTCAACGAGGATCCCCAGCGTATGTGTGACGAGTGCTACGCCGAGAACTGTGTCGTCACCTCGATGGCCAACTCGGACACGATCGAGGGCCGAGCACGGGTGAAGCAGATCGAGGCGGCGATGCTCGAGGCATATCCAGATCGTCAGATCACCGCGACCCGGCGGATCGTCTCCGGGAGCACAGTCGTTGTGGAGAGCGTCTGGAGTGGCACGTACAGCGGCGACGACGCCGATTCCTCTGTTACCCGGATCAACATGTGCTCGGTCCTCGAGTATGCCGACGGCGTGATCATCAGCGACCGGACGTACGCGCCGGGAACTAGCAGCGAGCGAGCCAAGGTCGTCGCTGAGGTCATCAGCCGATTAGAGAGCTCCTGACGATTTCCTCGACGACTGACTTCCTCTCGCCGTGCTGATCGACTTCACAGGCCGGACCGTCCTCGTTGCCGGCGGAAGCAGCGGAATCGGCCTCGGCATTGCCCGACGGTTCGAAACCGCCGGCGCCAGGGTCCACATCACCGGCACCCGATCCCGCGCGGCCGATTACTCGGACAGCGACCTGGAGGGCTTGCTCTTTCATCATCTCGACGTTACCGATCCCGGAGGGGCAGAGCCGCTCGCTATGGAGATCGGTGAGATCGATGTCCTGGTTCCCAGTGTTGGAACGATCGCTTATGGCGGTGCCGAATTCGACATCAACACGTTTCGCAAGGTCATAGAGGTCAACCTCAACGGTGTGATGGCGCTGTGCACCGCTTTCCGCCCGAAGATCGCGAGTACCGAGGGGGCGAGCGTGGTGATGATCGGTTCCACGTCGAGCTATGTCGCCACGCCCGGGCAGCCCGCCTACTCGGCGAGTAAGGGAGCGCTCGTCACGTTGACCAAATCCCTTGCCCATGCATGGGCCGGCGACGGGATCCGGGTCAACGGTGTCGCACCGGGCTTCGTGAACACGAAGCTCACTCGCCGAAGTCACGACGACCCAGACGTCTACGACGCGACCATCCGCCGGATCCCGCTGCGGCGATGGGGACTGCCCGAGGAGATGGGGGACGCGGCGCTGTTCCTCGCGTCACCCATGGCGTCGTACATCACCGGCCAGATGCTGCTTGTCGACGGCGGAATCACACTGATGTAGGAGCCTGCGTCTGACAATGGATTCCCCAACCGACACGGCCCCAGTGGTCGACCCCCTTGACTGGGCGGGCCTCGAGGCGTGGCTTCGCAGCTACCTCCCGGGTCTCGATTCCGAGATGGAGGCGAAGCAGTTCACCGGCGGGCACGCGAACCTTACCTACTGCGTATCGTTCGGCCGGCAGGAGCTTGTCCTTCGCCGCCCGCCCTTCGGAACGATCGCCCCTGGGGCACACGACATGGCGCGGGAGTACCGAGTGCTGAACGGGCTCGCACCGGTATTCGATCGTGCTCCCCGGGCGCTCGCTTTTTGCGACGACCTCTCTGTAATCGGTGCTCCGTTTGTCGTGATCGAACGCCGTCGCGGCGAAGTGGTCCGAGACAGCCTCCCCGAGTCGCTCGCTGGACTGCCCAACGTGAAGCGTCGGGTGTCAGACGCGCTCATTGACGCGCTCGCGGAGTTCCACTCGGTTGAACCCGCCAGCGCCGGGTTGGAAACATTGGGTCGACCGGATGGTTTTCTCGAGCGTCAGGTCGCCGGTTGGCACGAACGTTGGCGACGGCTGAACGCAGGGCCGATTCCGCTGTTCGATGAGGTGCACACCCGGCTCGTCGCCGCCCGACCCCGAGACTCGCGAGTTTCGCTGGTTCACAATGACTTCAAGTTCGACAACTGCATGTTCGCGTCAGGTGAACCCGATCGGGTGACGTCGATCTTTGACTGGGACATGGCCACGCTCGGTGACCCTCTGGTCGACCTCGGGACCCTCCTGAGCTACTGGCAAGATCCCGACGACGAGATCAACCGGGCCCCAACCATCGCCCTCGACATGTCAGGCTTCCCGTCCCGAGCGGCCCTCGTGAATCGGTATGCAGCCGCGGGCCACGGCGTCGATCACGTCGACTGGTATGAGGCGTTCGCCACGTGGAAGCTCGCCGTCGTGCTCCAGCAGCTGTACCAACGGTTCGCTGATGGTCACAGCGGAGACGAGCGACTCGGCAGCCTCGGCGAACATGTGCCGCACCTCATCGAGCAGGCACACGCGATGCTCTCAGCGCCGGGCAGGTGAAGCCGCAGGCTCTGTTGCGTTGGCGGAAGGGTGGGCGGCGGCGAGGGTGTCGCGATGCGTGTTGGGGCCGAATATTGTGTCGTGGCTGGCGTGCATTGCGAAACGCATTGCAATTATCTATGCTATTTGCATGGCGCAACTGGTGACCCGGGTAGAGGACGACCTTGCGGCTGCGGTCGATCATCTCGTAGAGGCTGGAGTCGTTGCGAGTCGTTCCGAGGCGGTGCGGCTTGGTCTCGAACAGCTTGTCGACCGCTGCCGTCGCGATGAGATCGGGGCGCGAATCGCCCGCGGATATCGAGAGCGTCCGCAAGGCGACGCCGAGGTCGCGTGGGCGGATGAGTCTTCCGTGCGGATGATCGCCGAGGAACCTTGGTGAGCGTGACGCCGACGCAGGGCGAGGTCTGGTGGGCCGAAGCCGAGGACAAACGGCGACCGGTGTTGATCGTGACACGCAGCGATGCGGTGCCAGTGCTGACGTGGGTCATCGTCGCGCCAGTGACTCGTACCATTCGCCAGATTCCGACGGAGGTCCGACTCAGCGCGAGTCACGGGCTCCCTGAGGAGTGTGTGGCGTCGTTTGACAACCTGCAGCCGATACGGCGTTCGTTTCTCACGCAGCGGGCCGGCGAACTCCAGATCGAGGAAGTCGACGAGATCTGCCGAGCACTACGTGCGCTTGCGGACTGCTGACGACCAGGGAGTCACGCCGGTGCCGCCAGCGTGAGCCATCGGCTCCGGTGGCGTGGGTTAAGGGCTGTGCTCGTGACCAGGGGCTTTGCCTCAGGCAGCCTCGTAGGCGCCGGTCCACGGGTTCCATGTACTTGGGGTTTGTGTCGCCCCTCCGACCTGAACCCCCACGCGATCACACTGCGGTGTTCGGTGTTACCGGTGTTCGCCACATCGATGATCGCCGAGGCTTCGTCTGCCCATTGTCGAAAACGCTGTATTTGCGCACCGCGCTGATCACTCCGATGGCCACCCCGAATATCACCGAGATCACAGTGGCGGCGACCACTAACCGCATCGTCACCGGAACGGCTTCGCCCAGCAGCGTCGTGACTGCACGGCCATTCTCGCTGGAGGAGCCCATGTCTCCGTGAATCAGGTCGCTCACCCAGCTTCCGTAACGCTCGATCAATGGCTTGTCCAAGCCGAGAGAGGCTTCGAGACGGGCGACCTGCTCAGCGCCGCCGGGTTGAGACAACAAGAAGACCCGCCGCTCGGCGATTGGATCTACGGTCGCAACCAGCAGGAACGCCACCAAGGTCGCGAAGAACAAGACTGGTATTGAAATCAGCAGCTTGCGTGTTGCGTAGGCGAGCACTGACCCGCAACTTTATATCGCTGGATGCTGGGTGGCGGGTTAGGAGATGGTCCACTCCTCCAGGTTCCAGGTGAAGCTCTCCAGGGTGGGATTGTCCTCGAGATTGTCGAGGGCGTCGTTGTAGGCCAGGAAGAAAGGAAGCTGATAGACCGGAACGCTCGGCAGGGACTGCCACATCAGAGCGTCAGCCTGGTTGAGCAGTTCGGCTTGCCGATCAAGGTCCAAGGTGAATGTGGCTTCGGTCAACAAGTCGTTGACCTGATCGTCGACGTAAGCCCCGGGATTGCTGTCGCTGCCGGTTCCAAACACCTGCAGGGGTCGAACTGGCGGGAAGGGGTCCGCCGACCCAGGCGAAGATCACAAGGTCGAAATCACCCGGAGGGCCTGGCGGGTCGTTCTCGGAACCGAACACCGGGCCGAAGATCTCGCCGCCAGGCAGGTTGTCGATGGTGATCTCGATCCCCGCTTCGCCCAGCTGGTTCTGCACGAGTTCCTGGAACTTCGGGGTCGTTGCAGTTCTCGAAGTAGAACACCATGTCGTCGGAGCTGACGGGGGTGCCATCGCTCCAGGTGGCGTCGGCGCGCAGTTTGTACTCCACGACCAGAGGGTCTTCGTTGACGATGGTCGGAAGCGACTCGCAGAAGTACGGTTCGAATGTGGAGTCGGGAAGAGTGCGCGTACAGGTCGGCCAGACAGATCGGATGACCTGTCGGCCGGCTAGGAGGTTGTCACCGGCGGTCAGGTTGTTGAAGTTGGTGAGCTCCTGCTCCAGACCGATCACCACCGGGTCAGCGTCCTGCTCGTCGTCGCCGCCGCACGCGGCGGCCAGTAGGAGCAGCACGATCAGGATTGCAGTCCAACGGAACCCTTTGTGCTTGTGTCTCAACATTCTCAACATGGAAGTCAGATTCCTAGTCTCCGGCAATCGGGCGGTGTCATGCTATATCCCTGGGCCAGACGTGTCATTGAAGCCTCTGAGCCGGTCTGATCGACCCGATTCAGACTGGAGCGGAAACGTAGTTCTCAGTTAAGAAGATTGTGACTTTCGTCAGTCCTGGTAATCGGCTAGGCTCCTGATGCCGGGTCGGCTCCGACATTCAATTGGGGGAAAAATGTCTAAGAATCCACTTCGTCCACGCACCAGTCCCGTGGTAATAGTCCTGCTAACGCTCGCACTGCTCGCTGCCGCGTGCGGCGGTGACGACGACGGCGGTGATGCGAGCGACCAGACCACCACGACTGAGGCACCCGCTACCACGGAGGCGCCCACCACGACCGACGCACCCGAAACTACCGAAGCGCCCGCCGCTGAAGACGAAGAGGAAGAAACACCCACCACGACCGCCGCGCCGACAACGACAACAACGACCGAAGCGCCCATCGTGTTGACCGCCTCTCATCGCGGAGTGACCGCCGAGAGCATCAAGGTCGGAGTGCCCTTTTCGGACGTGACCTTCATTGGTTGGGAACCGAGCCACGAAGCAGCCAAGATCTGGCAGGTCGCGGCCGCCACGATCAATTCGCAGGGCGGTGTGCTGGGCCGCATGATCGAGATTGTGACGATCGGCGTGAGCCCCGTTGATGCGGTGGCCCAGGAAGCAGCGTGTGTCGAGCTCACCGAGGACGAGGAAGTGTTCGTTGCGATGGGCGTGATCCGCAATGAGATCCCGCTGTGCTACACGGTGCTGCACGACACGATCACGATCAACACGTACCAGACGCAGCCTGAGATCTTCGAACAGTCCGTGGCTCCCATGATCGGTTTCCTTCCCCTCGCCGAGCGCTCCGTGGAGGCGCAGCTGGCGACGCTGATCGACTCGGGCCGGCTCGAAGGTAGCAAGGTGGCGCTGTCGGCGACCCCGACCACAATCGAGTTGGCCGAGACGATGAGTCAGATCCTGGGCGACGCCGGCATCGAAGTGGTGTCGGTTACGAACTTCCAGAGTCCGTCGTCCGACCAGTTCGCCATCGACAATGAGATGGACGTCAACTTCGAGAGGTGGCGCTCCGACGGCGCCGATGCGGTGGTCGCCGTGCCCGGTGCGTCGGTGCCGACCACCGGCGTGCTGTCGCGCAACGGTTGGGACGGCCCGTACGTCATAACCGACGCTCCCGGTACTGATCTCGGCCTGCTCGAAGGCTTCGGCTACGGCGCCGAAGCGCTCGTCGGGTCGATCGCCATCGTGGCGGCGGACGAAGCGGACCTGTATGAAGCCGGTCAGGCGGGCGTGAAGGAGTGCTTCGACACCTTCGACAACGCCTTCGACGACGACCCCCCGGTCGAGTTGCGCCCAGAGGATCTGCGAACCGGCGTGGTCGGTCTGATCGTTCGCTCCTGTCAAGCACTTGAGCTCTTCAAGGCGATCGCCGAACTTGCTGGCCCTGACCTCACCAACGAATCCTTCGATGCCGCGGCAGATGAGATCGGAGCGTTCACCGTTACTGGCGTGCTCGGCGGTTCCCTCGGCCCAGGCAAGCGCGACTACATCGATGCAGGCACGGCGTTGTTCGTGTTCGACGAAGAGCTCCAGCGTTTCGTATTGGGGTAAGTCCTCGTTCAGCCAACGGAATCGTTGGCCAGACCGAGTCGCGGCCACAGCCCAACCCCGACGCCGCCACGCCTTCACCAGCGGGGGCATCGGTCCGCCCTAGCTGCTCGGTTCGACGATGAACACGTTGTCTTGGATCTCGTCCTCGATGGGGGTGTTGCGACCGATGATGTCGGCCAGGGTGGTGCTGCGGACCTCGTCGCGCAGTGCGGGGTTGGACAGGAAGTAGGGGTCGTTCTCGAACCAGAAGCGGTCCCCGTCGCGCGACCGGCGGAACTGGTCGGCGATTATGGTTCGCAGGGTCTCGCCGACCATCGCTCCCGCAACGTGGTCTTCGGCCAGCGCGGCAACCCACAGGTCCAGATTGTCGACGTCGCCGTAGGCGCGCCTCAGCACACGCTGGAGGTTTCGATCCGACGAGATTCCGGCAAAGCTGTCCACCGGCGCCAAGCCGTAGGCGCGGCGCACGGTGTTGTAGTCGCCCACACCGTGGTCGCGGCCCCGCTGGATGTTGAGGGCGGCCAGGTCGAAGACAGGGCCGTCTGGTTCCTTGAGGAGCATGCTGCGGGCTTCGTCGACGACTAGCAGGTCGACTTGTTGGGCCGGTTGGGCGGCTAGGCCGCGCAGGATCGCCGATATGCCGTGCTCGACGACGAAGGCGGGGTTGAAGAACGACCTGGCCATACTCATCTGTTGTTGCTGCCCGTCGGCGCCAACGAGGAGGAGGTTGGGGGACAGCATGGTGTGGCCGACCCGGAATGCCGCCGCAGAGAACTCGGCTGCGATCCCCGGGTCGACGCTGGGGTCATAGCCGCCGTAGGGGCCTATCGCGTCGGGGCCCAACAGCACAGGCAGGAACTCATAGAAGGTGACGGCCTGGTTCTGCGCGCCGACGATCTTGCGGGCCAGCTCATAGATCTCGTCGCCGCTGAGGTCCGGGTCCCAGCCGGCGATGATGCCGGCGAGGCGGTTGTGCTCCCGCACGAACAGGGTGTGCATGGCGGTGAGCCCCACCTGCTCGTTGGCTCGCACATCGCCGGCGACGAACAGGTCCTGGAGGTCTCGGCCCCCGTCGTTTTCGAGCCCCTGGTCGTTGAAGGGCAACAGCCGCCCCTCGTGGGACGTGTTGAGCCTTCCGGTGCCGTCGCCGGTGCGCAGCGCGACCGCTCGGGACGCCTCTGGGCCGTACACCTGTGAGGCGTCGACGAACGCGGTTGTCGAGTTGGTCTGCCTGCGGGGGTTGAGCATGTCGGTGCCCGTGTCAGGGTCGGATGCGGAGCGGTTGAGGCTGATCACCGCTTGGCCGGTTCCTGCGGGATCAAAGACCGGGTCCCGGAGGGGAACGGGGATCGGGAACGGCTCAGCCGCGTTGTCGGCGTTCAACACGATGTCATGGGTCAGGAACTGGCCCCACTGCCAAACGAAGTCGCTGGCCCCCACCGAATTCGGCACCGAGTCGCGCTGCGAGGACACCAGGTTGCTGACGGTGCGGGGGTTCGGCCGCGACGCAACAGGCGCCGACACGCCGTCGGTGTAGGACGTCGGAGCGATCTTTAGCTGCGCGGTGCCCGCCATCCCCCATGAGGGATCACCGAAGTTGTTTCTGTGGCCATCCACCGACCGGTGCTCGAGTTGCGCAGGGAACTCCCTGAGGGCGACGGTGACCGTCTCGGTGCGGGTGATGGCCCGACTCAAGAACGCGGCCATCTCGGCCCTGGTCACGTGTCGGGCGCCGCAGTACTCCGGCGGTTCGGTGCTGCAGCCCGTGGTGATGCCCGCAGCTTTGACGGACTCCACCGCGGCGAAGGCGTAGTGGTCGGCGGCGATGTCGTCGAAGGACGGCTCGGCGGCATCGGCATCGGGGAGGTCGAACGCCCGCGACAGGAACAGCGCCATCTGGGATCTGGTCACCGGATCCTGAGGGCAGTACAGGGTGCCGTCGGGGTTGCAGCCCACGGTGATGGCGTGTTCGGCGATGCGCTCCACATGGCCGGCGTACCACGCCTCGGCCGCGACGTCGCCGAAGCGGCCGGCGGGGTTCTCGACGGGCTCCAGGCCCAGGGCCCGCACCAAGAACGCGGCCATCTCGGCCCTGGTCACCGTCCGGCCGGGGCGGTACGTGCCGTCGGGGTAGCCGGTGGTGATCCCGAGTGCGGCGATGCGCTGCACATGATCCGCGTACCAGGCGTCCTCGGGCACATCGCTGAACGACACCACCGCCACCTCAGGCTCCGGCTCCACCTCAGGCTCAGGCTCCGGCTCAGGCTCAGGCTCCGGCTCAGGCTCGGGCTCAGGCTCGGGCTCGGGTTCGGGCTCGGGTTCAGGCTCGGGTTCAGGCTCGGGCTCGGGCTCCGGCTCAGGCTCCGGCTCGGGCTCCGGCTCAGGCTCGCTACCGCCGCCTCCGTTACCGCCGCCTCCGTTACCGCCGCCTCCGTTACCGCCGCCTCCGTTACCGCCGCCTCCGTTACCGCCGCCTCCGTTACCGCCGCCTCCGTTACCGCCGCCTCCGTTACCGCCGCCTCCGTTACCGCCGCCTCCGTTACCGCCGCCGGGATTGAATGATGGCGGCCGGCTCTCGTCGGTGTCGGTGACGGTGACGGTCACGGTGCAGCTCCTGGTGTTGTGCGAGTCGGTGGCCTCCACGGTGAGGTGGTACTGGTTGTCGCGGTCGTGGTCGGCGGGCGTCTCGAAGTCGGGCGGGCTGTTGAATCTCAGCCTGCCGCGGTCGATGGAGAACAGGCCTGCGTCGTCGCCGTCGAGGCTCCAGTCGACGGTGTCGCCCTCGGGGTCGTGCGCGGTGTAGGCGGCGACGGCGCGGCGCGGTTCGGGGACGCTCACCGCCCCGCAGACGGCGATCTCCGACAGCTCGTTGATGTTCTCCACGTTCACGTCCACCTCCAACGTCCCTTGGAGACCGCCGCCGTCGGTGGCTTCAACCACTGCCTCGTAGATGTTGTCTCGTCCCCGGTCCTTCGGGCTGTCGTAGTCGGGCGGGTCTATGAATCTCAGCCTGCCGCCGTCGATGGAGAACAGGTGTGCGTCTGCGCCGGCGAGATCCCAGCTCGCGGTGGTGTCGCCGTCGTCGGGATCGCTCGCGGTGAACGCGGCCACGTCGTCGGTGCCGTTCTCGGGGAAGCGCACGATCCCGGTGAAGCCCGTTATCCCGACGACGGACACCACCGGCGGCTCGTTCACGTCGTCCACCTCGACGTCGACTTGGACGGTGGCCTCGGCGCCGGAGGGATCGGTGGCGGTGACGATCAGGGTGTGGCTGCCGGCGGTCTCATGGTCCAGCGCCGCGGTGGTCAGCAGCTGGCCGGTTGCGGCCACGATCTCGAACGGGACCCCGGAGGCGGGGGTAGCCGAGTAGGTGAGGGTGTCGCCTTCGGGGTCGGTGGCGGTGACGGGATCGCCGACCGGGCTGCCGGCGGCTGCGTCCTCGTCCACGCGGCGCGTCACGGTCCCGGCGAAGGCGGGCGCCTCGTTGGTGACCGGGGCGGCCTGCACCCGGTTCTCTGACACGGCCTGCGCCTGCTTGCCGGATCCGTGTCCGTCGCTGTAGGACGCCACAGCCCGCAGATACCGGTCGATATCGTTGCTGACCGGCGTGTACGAATCCGACACGGCACCGTTGACGGCGCTCCATGACGCCCTGTCGGGCGACGCCTGCCACTGCCAGATCACCGACGACTCCACATCATCGGGATCCGACAGCGACGCGGCCAGGAGCTGGTCGACTTGGGGCTGCACCGCCGACAGCGACACCTCCCCGGGCTCGTTCTCGTTGGTGACGGTCACCGACACCGCCAGCGTCGCGGTGAACTCGCCGTCACCGGCCTCCACCACCAGCTCATAGACATTGTTGCGGCCGCTGTCGGCGGGCGTCTCGAAGTCGGGCGGAGCCTTGAATCTCAAACGGCCGTCGGCGATCTCGAACACAGCCATGTCGACGCCCGCCAGCGACCATCCCACCGAGTCGTTGTCAGGGTCGGTCGCCGCATAGGTCGCGAACACGCCCGAGTCGCCCTCCTCGACGGTCGCGGTGTCGGGTCCTTCGTCGATCGCCGGCTCCTCGTTCACGTTCTCCACGCTCACCGACACCGCCCGCGTCCCGGTCAACCCGCCGCCGTCGGTGGCCCTCACCACCAGCTCATAGACGTGTCTGCCCTGCGCGTCCACCCTCGACTCGAAGTCCGGCGACGCCAGGAACACCAGTACGCCCCCGGCGATCGAGAACAGGTCCTCATCAGACCCCGGCGCCGACAACGACCACTCCACCGTGTCGCCTGCGTCGGGATCGACAGCCGTGAACACGCCCACAGTCTCAGTCGCCGGATCGTTCTCCGCGAAGCTGAACACGGTGCCGCCGGACACCACCGGTGCCTCGTTGATGTCGGTGACACCGATGTCGACGGTGTTCTCGGCGCTGACGCCCGACGGGTTTGTGACGGTGACCGTCACCTCGTAGCTGGACTTGGACTCGTGGTCGAGGCCGGTCTTGGTCCGGAGCTGGCCCGTCGAGTCCACGATGTCGAACGAGTCGGCGTCGTCGCCGTCCAGCGTGTAGGTCAGCGCGCCACCGTCGGGTTCGATGAAGGCGACCGCGGGTCCGATGTCGCGGTCGGGGGCGGTGTTCTCGGTCACGCTGCGGGAGATGGGGTAGGGGGCGCCCCTCACCTCGACCTGGATGTTCGCAGTGGCGAATGTCCACACGTCGGACGACACCGAGCCTAGTTCGGGGTCGACATAGACGAGGCCCTCGTCGAGTGACCAGCCCTCCGCCGCGCCGGAGTCCGCTTCGCAGCTGTCGGTTGTATCGAAGCAGGTGTCGGTTGTATAGATGCTGATGGTGTTGTTGACGATGATGGGGTCCACGAGTTCCCGCTGGACGCTGACGAAGTACCTCGTGCTGGGTTCGAGCGTGGGGCACAGCCCCGTTCCGGAGGTGGGGGCCGTGAAGTGGTGCAGGCCCGATGCAGAGAAGCTCGCCGGGTCGTTGAGGATGCACAGCACGGGGCCGGGACCGACTATGCCGCCAGGGACGGTAGCCGCGTCGTGCAGGCTGGCCGTCAGCCTGGGGCCGGCGGTCGAAGTGTGCGAAATGGTATGGAAGCCGACACCGATCGAGCTCAGCGCATAGCCGTCGTGGTTGGAGCCGGTAATGAATCCTTGGGCTGCGACTATGGGGCCGTCCCCGCGTTCCAACTCGAAACCGGAGTTTGGGGGGGAGGCGGTCTTGCCGGTGTTCTTCACCAGCGCGGTGGCAGTCTGCGCCTCGGGCGAGGGCTGGGGGGTCGCGGCGATGCGGTGGGGGTCGGGCACCGCTGAGAGGGTGCGCCCGTCCGCGGTGCACACGCCGCCGGTTTCGCCCGGGTCACAGGGGCCGGCGGCGACCAGGCTGAACGTGATCGAGCCGTGCCCGGTGGGTGTCAGCGTGAAGATGTAGGCATAGGCGGCCTCGCCGGCCACGATATGGGGGCTCACGCTCTCGACGGTCGCCCCCGCCACACTGACCGAAGCAGTGGCGGCCGCCGGGTCCACCACCGGCTGGTTGAACGCCACCACCACCGTCGGCCGGTCCGCGGGGCCCAGCGACGCCTGCGACGTGTGGCTGCTGACCGGGAACACCGCCGCCAGTGGCTCCGGCGCCGCGAACAACGCCTTCGGATGCAAAGGAATGGCGCGAAAGTTGGTCAGCGGACTGCCGCGTTCGCTCAGCGAGAATTTCTCGTTGCCGGTGTCTGGATCGACCTGGGTCACCGCTTCGATGGGCACCTCGGGGTCGTCGGGCGCAACCGAGCGGCTGGCGCGGCCCCAGCTGATCAGCCAGTCCCCGTTGGCCAGCGGCTCTATTTGCCCTTGGCTGTTCCCGATGTACTGGCGGGTGCCACGCAATGAGTGATCGCGCACGAAGACCGCCTCGCCGTTGCGGTGGTCGAGGGCGTACTCCACCCCTCGGCTGTAGTAGTCATCGTCCGTTCGGCCTACGAACTCTCCCGTCAGCGGGTTCACCACGCAATGCACGCCGTTGTCGAACAGGATGAGGTTGCCGTTGGGCAGGATCTGCGCGGCGTGCTGCGCACAGAATTCGCCGACGGGATCGCCGATGATCGACATCGGTGCCGGACCCGCGTCTCGGACCTCCCACTGCTCGGCGGTCAGGTTGGAGCGCCCCACTCTCCAAGCGACCTTGTGGCCCTCGGCGTGGTCCGGGTCGATGGCCAGCACCTTCGAGCATCCCCTCAGTGAGGCGATGATGAGCCCGTCAACCATCTGCAGCGAGTTGATGTGGGCGTAGCTGTGGTCCTCCTCCGCAGCGAACCGGTGCTGGGTGCAATCCTCCAGCGGCATGATCTCCCAGGAGTTCCACGTGAACACCGCCTGCCCGCCCGGCGTGACGATCTGGACGGCCGCATCCCTCACTGCCTGGGGTTGGGTCTCTTCGATGTCGGGATGCGCGAACGTCAGGCCGCTGAGGTCGCGCATCGCCGGCTCGTGGGCCATCAGCAGGTAGTTCCCGTTGGGCAGAATGCGGAAGTCGTGCAGGTCGATCGTTTCGAGCGGGGACACGGTGGTGATCCCCGTGTCCAGTATCTCCAGGCTCTGGTCCAGGACCGTGAACTCAAAATGGGGCCACGCAGAGGTGTCCACATACGAGTACCGGTATTCGAGTTCGTCACCTTCCTGCTGATCGGCACCGGCGACTCTGTCGACGCGGAAGTAGGCCCAAATGCCGTGTCCGGGAACGCGGCGAAATCGGGGCACGGCGTTGTTGTCGACTATTGCGACGGAGTCGTAGAACCGGAGCATGATGAGTTCCTCGAGGATGCCGTCAGCACCCGGGGTCTTGGTCGCCTCGATCATCCGCTCGTGGTGAATGTGGCAGTGCACGACGTAGGTGGTGGCGGCGCCGTCGGCGGTGGTGAGGGTGACGTGCACGTCGCCCTCTGCGCCGACTGGCACAGTGGCGGCGGTCCCGCTGGCGACCTGGATGCCATCGACGGCGATACGCACGCCGGTGGCGGCGGTGGGTGTCACGGTCATGGTGTCGCCGCCTGAGGCGCAGCCGACGGCGTAGTGGAGGGTGTCGGGGTCGAAGGCGGGGTGCAGGGCTCGGTCGGGGTTGGCGGTCGAGTCGTTGGTGGTGGCCTGCAGGCCGGTGAGCAGGCTGGCGGTGACCACTTCGTAGCTGAGCGCGGTGGCGGTCCTGTTGGCGCCGTGGCCGTCGGTGTAGGTGGCGGTCACCCGCAGGAACGTTCCCGTGTCCGCGGCGGTGGGGGTGTAGGTGCTCGAGGTGGCTGCGGTGATGGTCTTCCAGGTGTTGGGGCTCGTGGAGCGCTCCCAGACATATGTCGTTGTGCCGCTCACGGTGTCGGGGTCGCTCAACGTTGTGGTCAGCTCGGTTCCGAGCTTGGGGCGGGTGGCAGACAGGGTCAGGGTGCCGTCCTCGTCGGTGTCTGAGACGGTGACGGTGACGTCCAGGGTCACGCTGTCGCTCGATCCCGCCGGCGAGGCGGTCACGGTCACCTCGTAGTCGTTGTCGGTGTCGCTGTCGGATAGCGACTCGTAGTCGGGCGGCTTCGCGAACAGGTTGGGGGAGACCGGATCGATGTCGAACCTGAGCACGCCGCCGGGGTCGTCGATGCTGAAATGGGCGGCGTCGTCGCCCGACAGCGACCACTCGATGCCGTCGGCGTCCTGGTCAGACGACGCGGTGTAGGAGCCCAC
The DNA here is from genome assembly GCA_965198315.1 of Candidatus Aldehydirespiratoraceae bacterium. GTDB lineage: Bacteria > Actinomycetota > Acidimicrobiia > Acidimicrobiales > Aldehydirespiratoraceae > VXYK01. The sequence goes on from OZ240616.1 coordinate 1,858,256, forward strand.
CCGGGCGAAGTCGTTCTCGGGGTGGGTGACGCTCGCCAGTCCGGTCACTGCTGATGCGAGCTCGACGACGTTGGTCACCTCGATGGCCACCGCGGTGACGACGGCGCCGTTGTCGTCGGTGGCGGTGACGGTCACTGCGTAGCTGGACTTCGTCTCGTAGTCCAGAGCGGCTTTGGTCTGGAGCTGTCCGGTGGTTTCGACGATGTCGAACGAAGCGGCGTCGGCGCCGCCCAACGTGTACGCGACGGTGCCGCTGGTGCCGCCGAGCGCGACGGGCTCGCCAATGTCGATGCCCGCAGCGGTGCCCTCGGCCACGCTGCGCGTGGTGGCTGCTGAGCTCAGCGTGAATGTCAGTGTCGCGATGGGCTCGGTCGTGAACGGCTCGGTGCCGCGCAGGCTCTCGATGACACCCGGCGGGCTGGTGGCGGTGCCGTCGAACGAGAAGTCCGTGCCGTCCTCGGTGCCGGCATCCCACGGGTACAGATCCACCTCATGCGAGCGCCGCCACAGGCCTGTGCTGTCGAGCAGCGGCAGCCCCGAGACGCCCACGAACCAGTCGGGGCTCGGCGCGATCATGGTGACCAGCGTCACCCGCGGATGGTCCGTCGTGAGCGCGGCCATCAGGCTGTCCGAACCTGTAGCGGAGATGTTGGCGTCGCCGACCAAGGTGCTGAGCGCGTCGGGCGCGGCTGCCAGGATCTCGCCGCGCAGACCGCTCACGCGGCCCAACTCGGCCATCGCCTCGACCTCGGCGCTGGCGGTGCGGCCGCTTTGGAGGAACGTCACGTTCTTGTTGTGGACGCCGCCGACCAGACGCGAGAAATGCGCACCCCCAGGAACGCCCCCGGGCGTGACCGCGCTGGTCCATTTTCCCGCGAAGGCCACCGTGTACTGAGCCCTCGACGCGTCAGTGGGGACCGGATCGGTCTCCGGCGGGCTCAGCGAGGCATCATCGGGCGCGTCGTCGTCGGTGATGTTCACCGTGACCGAGTCGACGGTGACGGGGTCGTACTCGTCGGAGCTCGAGCTGTTGACGGTGTGGGTGATCGTGGCGGTGTCGTTGGTGGTGTCGTTGTCGTGGACGGCGGTGACGGTGACTTCCTGGGTCGTGTTCCAGTTGCCGGTGGTGAACGTGAGCGACGCGGTCGACGCGGCGGTGCTTCCGCCCACCGACACGCGGGCGTCGTCGGCCGCGGCCACGTCGATGACCACATCAGAGGCGGGCTCGGTAGCCAGCACCACCGTGTAGCTGCCGGCGGTGCCTTGCTCGGCGATGTCAACTGAGTCGGAGCTCACCTCGACATCGGGCGCGTCGTCGTCGGTGATGTTCACCGTGACCGAGTCGACGGTGACGGGGTCGTACTCGTCGGAGCTCGAGCTGTTGACGGTGTGGGTGATCGTGGCGGTGTCGTTGGTGGTGTCGTTGTCGTGGACGGCGGTGACGGTGACTTCCTGGGTCGTGTTCCAGTTGCCGGTGGTGAACGTGAGCGACGCGGTCGACGCGGCGGTGCTTCCGCCCACCGACACGCGGGCGTCGTCGGCCGCGGCCACGTCGATGACCACATCAGAGGCGGGCTCGGTAGCCAGCACCACCGTGTAGCTGCCGGCGGTGCCTTGCTCGGCGATGTCAACTGAGTCGGAGCTCACCTCGACATCGGGCGCGTCGTCGTCGGTGATGTTCACCGTGACCGAGTCGACGGTGACGGGGTCGTACTCGTCGGAGCTCGAGCTGTTGACGGTGTGGGTGATCGTGGCGGTGTCGTTGGTGGTGTCGTTGTCGTGGACGGCGGTGACGGTGACTTCCTGGGTCGTGTTCCAGTTGCCGGTGGTGAACGTGAGCGACGCGGTCGACGCGGCGGTGCTTCCGCCCACCGACACGCGGGCGTCGTCGGCCGCGGCCACGTCGATGACCACATCAGAGGCGGGCTCGGTAGCCAGCACCACCGTGTAGCTGCCGGCGGTGCCTTGCTCGGCGATGTCAACTGAGTCGGAGCTCACCTCGACATCGGGCGCGTCGTCGTCGGTGATGTTCACCGTGACCGAGTCGACGGTGACGGGGTCGTACTCGTCGGAGCTCGAGCTGTTGACGGTGTGGGTGATCGTGGCGGTGTCGTTGGTGGTGTCGTTGTCGTGGACGGCGGTGACGGTGACTTCCTGGGTCGTGTTCCAGTTGCCGGTGGTGAACGTGAGCGACGCGGTCGACGCGGCGGTGCTTCCGCCCACCGACACGCGGGCGTCGTCGGCCGCGGCCACGTCGATGACCACATCAGAGGCGGGCTCGGTAGCCAGCACCACCGTGTAGCTGCCGGCGGCGCCTTGCTCGGCGATGTCAACTGAGTCGGAGCTCACCTCGACATCGGGCGCGTCGTCGTCGGTGATGTTCACCGTGACCGAGTCGACGGTGACGGGGTCGTACTCGTCGGAGCTCGAGCTGTTGACGGTGTGGGTGATCGTGGCGGTGTCGTTGGTGGTGTCGTTGTCGTGGACGGCGGTGACGGTGACTTCCTGGGTCGTGTTCCAGTTGCCGGTGGTGAACGTGAGCGACGCGGTCGACGCGGCGGTGCTTCCGCCCACCGACACGCGGGCGTCGTCGGCCGCGGCCACGTCGATGACCACATCAGAGGCGGGCTCGGTAGCCAGCACCACCGTGTAGCTGCCGGCGGCGCCTTGCTCGGCGATGTCAACTGAGTCGGAGCTCACCTCGACATCGGGCGCGTCGTCGTCGGTGATGTTCACCGTGACCGAGTCGACGGTGACGGGGTCGTACTCGTCGGAGCTCGAGTTGTTGACGGTGTGGGTGATCGTGGCCTCGTCGCCGGCGGTGTCGTCGTCGTGGACGGCGGTGACGGTGACGGTCTGGGCCGTGTCCCAGTTGCCGGTGGTGAAGGTGAGCGACGCGGTCGTCGCGGCGGTGCTCCCGCCCACCGACACGCGGGCGTCGTCGGACGCGGCCACGTCGATGACCACATCGGAGGCGGGCTGCGTAGCCAGGTTGACCTTGTAGGTCACGACCGTTGTGGTGTCGCCCTCGGTGACGTCGACCGACTCAGAGCTCACCTCGACATCGGCCTCGTCGTCGTCGGTGATGTTCACGGTGACCGAGTCGACGGTGACGGGGTCGTACTCGTCGGAGCTCGAGTTGTTGACGGTGTGGGTGATCGTGGCCTCGTCGCCGGCGGTGTCGTCGTCGTGGACGGCGGTGACGGTGACGGTCTGGGCCGTGTCCCAGTTGCCGGTGGTGAAGGTGAGCGACGCGGTCGACGCGGCGGTGCTCCCGCCCACCGACACGCGGGCGTCGCCCGACGCGGCCGCGTCGATGACCACATTAGAGGCGGGTTGCGCGTCCAGCACCACCGTGTAGCTGCCAGCGGCGCCTTGCTCGGTGATGGTGAGGGGATCGGTCGGGACGGTCACGGTCACCGCGGGCTTGGCGGTGACGGTGACGGCGACAGTGCCGGTCAAGCCCTCGTAGTCGGAGTCGGTGGAGGCGGCGGTGGCAGTGACGTCTACGTCGCCGTCGGCGGTGCCTCCCACGGTGACGGTCTGAGCAGTGCTCCAGTCCGCGGCCGTGAACGTCAGCGATGCGCCGGAGGTGACGGTGGCGACATCGGTGTCGTCCGAGGCCACCGCGACAGTCACGTTCGCTGCGGGCTCAGTCGCGAGCTCCACCTTGAACGTGGCGGTGCCGTCCTCGACGACGGACAGCTCGGCGGGGTCCACGGTCAAGCCCGGCAGTATCGCCGTGGCACTGTTGACATCGTTGACATCGATCAGCAGCGCTCGACCCGCGACCGGTGTCAGGGTTCCGTTATTTAGCACTTCCTTGTAGAGGAGTGGAATCTTCCAGTCCGCCGCAGACTGGCCATCGGATTGGGCATAGGCGACGGGGCTGTCCTCATGGCTCGGGTCGAACGCAAAGTCCCCGCTGTTTGGATCTTCCGCTGCGGTCGTGTACTTCAGCATCACCGACACGTTCGACGGCTTACTGGTTGTCGTGATGTGCTTGAGTTCGACCCAGTACGTGGAACTGTGATTCAAACGGCATGTCCGGCTGGCCGTCCATGTATTGACTGCGTTCGCCTCAAACGTGGGAGGCGGGGTGAGCTTGCCGCAGATGGAACTATGGGGCTTGATCTTGTCGCCGCTTTCTAGAATCGAGTCGAGGATCCGTATTCGAAGGTTGAGGAGTGCTTCATCTCCTGGAGGCGGTTCGCTGATGCTGCCCAGCGCCACTTCGACGGAAGAGATATCGTAGAAATCCGCGTTCGATCCAGTCCTGAAGGGCTGCTTCAGAAAGACTGGAGCAGATGAGGAGAACCCCGAAATTAGAACCGCGCCTGACGATTCCTGTTCGATGTTGGAGACACCCGCATCGGTTTCCACCGTGCTGGTCTGGGCCCCCGCAGAGCCGACAGGCATGAGGGCCGCAGCCAACACGACGGCAAGCGCGACTCTGAACAGGGCGTGGCGGGACAGCAACTTCATGGGCGATTTACGCGCCGAGGTGCGGGGGGGGGGGGGGGGGTAAGCAGATGCGCCCGTTCGGAGGTGAGCGACGGACGCGTTTAACTGGTTATGCACGGTGCACCGAAACCCGCTGAACATCACCCGAAACCCGCTGGACATCACTGGACAGACACTACCAACTCATATCCAAAATACGTCTAGCTCATATCCAAAATACGTCAACAAGGCGAAGCGAAAGACCAACGGCGATGGTCCCGGCCCCTAGGTGGCCGGGCCCTGATACGGTCAAGTTGAGCGAGTTGGACAATTTCTTGCCGTCGCCGGTGCAGATGGCTCCCTCGGCATTGCAGTCCGTGGTAACCGGGAGTTCGATCACTACGTCCCCGGTGGAGGTGGGCCGCACCGTGATGCGCCAGGAGATGTTGCTCGGCTTGTCCGTCCGCTGTGCCTTCTGCACGGTTGCACCCGTCACGTTGAAGGCGTGGAACTTCAGAGTCCTGTAGCTCAGGCCGAACTCCTCGCTGAACTCGATGTCAAAGGTGAACTCCGACGAACCGTCGTGGGTCGCCGGGGCGGAGACCGTCACGCTGACGGTGAGGGGACCCACCGCCGCTGTCGCCTCGCTGGTCAGGGACTCGGCGTTTTCGGCGTCGTCAGTGAAGGACACCCGCACGGCGATGGTCTTGCCCTGCTCGCTGGAGGTGAGCTCATAGCTGGAACCGGTGGCCCCGTCGATGTCGGTGCCGTCGGCTATCCACTGGTAGCTGTAGGACACGTTGTCCAGCCCGTCGGCGTCCTCGATCGCCGAGGTGTCCGCCGTCAGTTCCTCGTCGACCTGCGCCTCACCGCTGATAGTCGGCGCGCCCAGCGCCGGGGTGTTCTGATCAGACTGCACCAGGCTCACCGTCACCTCGTTGCCTGCCGACCAGCCCAATCCCGGGTCGTCCCACCGGAATCTGTAGGACGCACCGCCATGATCCACCACGGCGTCGGCCGAACCGAACTCCTCGTCGCCCACCGACAGCACGAAGCCCGTGGAGAACATCTCCTCGTTCAACCCGAGCCGGAGCTCGCCGTCGTTGAGAAAGATGTACCTGACGTAGTGGGTCTTGCCGTCCCATTCGACCTCGCTCTCCGACAGGGACCCCAAGTGGGGACGGCCCCAGTACGAATACCCTGTGAACCCGCCTCTGGTCTCCACAGTCAGCGTGGCGGACCAGGCGTTAATGCGCTGCACCACCCCCGTCGGCTCGCTGGTCAACGTCTCGTCGTTGCCGGCGTCGTCGGTGAAGCTCACCCGCACAGCGATGGTCTGCTCCTGCTCGCTTTGTGTGAGCAGGTAGCTGGAACCGGTGGCCCCGCCGATGTCCGTGCCGCCGACAATCCACTGGTACTCGTATGAGACGTTGGTCAACCCGTCGGCGTCGTCGATGCCCGACGTGTCCGCCGCCAGTTCCTCGCCCACGCGAGTCGTGCCGCTGATGAAGGGCGCTCCCGTCGCGGCACGGTTGGCGGTCACCCTGAGAATCCTGTCTGTGCCGGGCCTCTGGGAGGTGGCGATGTACAGAGCCCCGTCGGGGCCCATCACCGGGGTCCGCAGCCGTACCTGACCGCCGTCGAGCTCCGGAACGACGATCTGACTCACGAGGTCGCCCTGTTCGGTGAACTCGAAGACCCGCAGCGACTTCGTCTTGAGGGTGGCCACCGCGAGCCGCCCTTCCCACTCCCCCCACTGGGGGCCATCCAGGAAGACGGCCCCGCTGGTCGCCAGGGTTGGGAATCCCGAGGACCATCTGGCCGGGCGGGCAGATGGGAACTTGGCCAGGTCGGTCATGGGGACGCCGGCCTCGTCGGAGTAGTCGTAGAAGGCCAACGTGCTGTCGTCCGGGATCGGGTCCCAGCCGTAGTTGCCCCCTGGTGCGAGCAGATTGATCTCGTCGTCGTGTCTCGGGCCGTGCTCCACCAGCCACATCTGGTCCGTGCCCGGGCGCAGAGCTAGGCCCTGGGGGTTGCGGAAGCCGTAGGAGTACACCGGCGAGGAGGCGCCGAACGGATTGCCGGGCGCCCCGGCGCCCGTCCGCGGGTCCACACGGAGGACCTTGCCGCCCAACGACGTCAGGTCCTGCGCGCCCGTCACCACCCGCCCGTCGCCGGTCGCGATCCACAGATACCCGTCCGGACCGAACAGCAGCCGGCCTCCCGAATGCCAGGGGCCGGGCCCCATCGGCATGCCCGCTACCAGGGGATCGACGACGCGTGTGGCTTCGTCGTAGTTCGCGTCGATCGTCCAGGCGATCACCTGCATCTCGCGTCCGGTGTGCCCCTGGAGCGTGTAGAAGCGGCGGTTGGACGCAAAGTCCGGGTCCACGGCCAGCGCCTGAAGACCGGCGAACCCGTCGACGAGCAGGTCTCCGAGGTCCGCGGCGACCCGCTTGACGGTGCCGTTGGTCAGCCTGGCGTTCAGCACGCCGGCGCGCTGGGTGAACAGCATGGTCCCGTCGGGGGTGAAATCGATGCCCCAGGGGTGGGACAGGCCCCCGACGAGTTCGGTCACCGTCAGTTCCGGACCCGGTTCGCGGGCGCCCACCACGGCGGACGAGACAGCCTCCGCGGACTTGCGGGGGCCGTGCCCGTCGGTGTACGACGCCTCGGCCCTGAGCACCATCCCTTCGTCGTGTTCGGTCGGGACGTAGCTGTCTCCGTCTAAGTAGGCCTCGACGCCGGTCCAGGTGATTCCGTCGGAGGACTTGGCCCAGCTCCACGAGATCGAGCCCTCCGACGCCGCAGGGCCCGAACTGCCGCCCTCGAGGCCGTCGGGATCGCTCAGCGCGGCGCTGAGCACCGTCCCCACCCTCGGCCGCGCCGGCAGGAGCGAAACGGTTCCGGGCCGGTCCGCCGCCTTGAAAGGCTTGACTGGCGGCGTGGCCCCGCTGGTCAGCGTCTCGAGATTGCCGCCGTCGTCGACGAACGCCACCTGCACCTTGATCCGCTTGCCCAGATCCTCGGCGGCGAGCGTGTAGGTGGGCGGGCCGGTCGCGATGCTCGTCTCGGTCGCGCCGTCGACCCGCATCCAGTGGTACGAGTAGGCCGCCCGGGTCAGCCCGTCGTCGTCCGACACGCCGGAGACCGCCGCGGCGAGCGTCCGCTTCACCTGCGGCGTGCCGGTGATCGTCGCCTCGCCGGCAGCCGGGTTGTTGATCGAAGAGCCTCTCACCTCGATCTTGTAGGAGAACGCGTCGGAGGCCCATCCCTGAGCGGCGTCCTGGTGGGACAGTGCCGCGCTTGCGTCGGCGATGGACCACCCCTCCGCGGCTCCGGTGTCCTCGGAGTCGCTCGCCGTTGCGCTGACGGCAATGGTGCTGGAACCGGTGGCGCGGACCCTCTCGACGACCACGAAGTAGGTCGTCTGTTTCTCGAGGACCGGGCAGGCCGTCCCCGAGGCCGGAGCGGCGAAGGTGCCCACGCTGCGCTCGGACGGGCTCGCCAGGGCGATCAGCGTGCAGAGAGCGTCGCCCGGGACGCCGCCGCCGTCCGCGTTGAGCGTCACCTCGAGGTCGGACGGCGCGGACGACGCGTCCGAGACTTCGCCGAACTCGACCCCGACCGACGCCAGCGCGTACCCGGCTCTGCTGGTCCCGGTGGTGAACGCCTGGGCCCTCTTCGCGCCGGCCGGCCCCAACTCATGGCCGGTGTCGCCGGACTGTCCCGTGTCGCCGGACTGCCCCGTGTCGCCGGACTGCCCCGTGTCGCCGGACTGCCCCGTGTCGCCGGACTGCGCCGTGTCGCCGGACTGCGCCGTGTCGTCGGGCTGGCCGGTGTCGTCGGGCTGGCCCGTGTTGGCGACCAGCGCGGCGGCGGTCTCCGCGTCTTGGACGAACGGCCGAATGACGTCGTCGACGCCACCATAGGTGTAGATCATGGCATCGACGGCGTCGAGGACGTAGAAGGTCTCCCCGTTCGACCAGATGCCGTAGGCGTGGTCGTTGTCCTCGCGGAGCGGAAAGTCGTACCCCGCCTCGGTGCCGTCGGACAGTCTCACGCTGCGTACCACGTCGTCGTCCGAGCCGAACCTGACGCCCCACATCGTCCGCCCGTCGGTGAAGAGGCCCGTCAACTGGCCCGTGCCGGGCATCGTCAGCCTACGGGACGTGTCCGGCCTCCCGTATTCGTCCCCCGGCGTCTGCGGGTCGTCGGCCAGACGGAAGGCGTGCGCGTGCGACGTGGTGTCGGTGATCCACATGTGCCGGCCGTCGGTCGCGAGGCCGCGCACGATCCACACGCCGCCGACGTTCAAGCCCCCATAGACGAAGTCCCTGCCCTCTGCGCGCGTGAGGGACGCCAGGTCGTAGCCGAAGACGTCCCGGCTGGCGCCGTAGAGGGACTGTTCGGCTACGTACAGCCGGGAGCCGTGGCCGGTGACGTAGAAGGCCTCCGAGCCCAGGGCTGGAAGATCCTTGCCGGGGTCGCGGGTGCCGTATTCGCTGGACTCGGTGCCGGGGTCGTCCCAGAGCTTGTAGGCGAACACCTTGGCCGCGGCATCGTCGCCCACCCAGAGCGTCTCGCCGTCTGACCATATGCTCTTCGGGTCCGCGTTCTGGGGATGCAGAGCAAAATCGTCGTCCTGGATCCATTCCCGTTGAACCAATGGTCTGCCGACCCACAAGTGCATGTCACCGCCGCGGTCGGCGCGGATTCCCGACGTGGAACCTCCTGAAGGCACGAGGAGGGCAACGGAGTCGATTTCGACGGTGACGAGATGATGCTCGCGGTGCGCACGAACCTCGACAGCGTCCGAGTATGAGCTGCCCGCGGCGATGGTGACCGTCTCGGCGGACAGGTCACCATTCGGGGCCGACAGTTCGATCTTCAGGGCGAACGGGGTCGCGCCCTCGGCTATGCGGACCACGACCGTGTCGTCTCCGTGCTGCTCCAGCTCTGCGGTGAGCGTGAAGGGTGCGCCCGGGTTGTCGTCCGCGTCGAGGTCCGTCAGCCCCGACAGGCCTTCGAACAGGCCCGCAGGCAGGTCCTCGAGCCCGTTTCCCGAGAGGTCCAGCTCGGCGAGACTGCCGAGGCCGGCGAACACGTCCTCGGGCAGGCTCTTCAGATCGTTCCCCGCGAGCGAGAGCCTCTGCAGGTCGCCGAGACCGCCGAGCACCCCTTCGCGCAGATCGGAGATCTCGTTGTTCGACAGGTCCAGGCCGCGCAGCTCGAGACTCCCGTCGAAGACCCCGTCCGGCAGCTCAGCCAGCAGGTTTCCCGACAGGTACAGCTCCTCCAGCGCGCCGAGGTCTTCGAAGAGCCCTTCCGGAACCGTCTCGAGGAAGTTCCGGTCCAGGCTCAGGGCCCGCAGCGCGTGCAGGTCCCGGAAGTCCCCGGCCTGAAGGGCCGACAGTCCCCTCCCCTGCAGGTACAGCCCGGGCGTGACGTCGGGGCCGAGGCGCTGGGAGCCGGGCCAAGTCCTGAGCTTCGTCTCGGAAACCTCCGAGCAGTCGGCGACGCCGGGCATCCCGGCGACGATGGCCGCCATCACCGAAGGCGTCCGGTCGCAGACGCCGGCGGCGCCGACCCGGCCCGTCGGCTCGCTGGTGAGCGACTCCTCGTTGCCGGCGCCGTCGGTGAAGGACACCCTGACCTTGACGGTGCTGCCGACGTCGCTCGAGTTGAGGATGTAGGTCGAACGGGTCGCGCCCAAGATGTCGGTGTCGGCGCTCCCGTCGTTGGACACCCATTGATAGCGCAAGGCTGCATCGTCCAGCCCGTCCGCGTCGGCGATGGCGGAGGTGCCCGCCGTCAGAGTCTCGTCCACCCGGACCCTGCCGAGGATCGTCGGCTCGCCCGTGGGAGGATTGTTCCAGTCGTGGGCGTAGAGCCTGCCGTCGTCGCGCGACGCCACCCACATCGTTGAACCGGCCGACCAGAGGCCCTCCGTGGATTGATCGTCGGCGTCCAGAGCGAAGTCCTTGCCGGCGTCGCGGCTCCGGTCCCACATGCTGTAGGCGTACAGCTTGGCGTCCCGCCAGTCCACCACCCACATGGTGGCCCCGTTCGACCAGAGGCCCATCGGAGAACCGTTTTCGGCGTCGAGCGTGAAATCCTTGCCCGGGTCCCGGCTCCGGTCCGACATCCGGTAGGCGAACAGCATGTCACGGCCGGTGTCCGCCACCCACATGGTGGTCCCGTCGGACCAGATGCCCTCGGGAAACTTGTTGCCGGCGGCGGACAACGTGTTGAAGTCCTTGCCCGGGTCCCGGCTCCGGTCCGACATCCGGTAGGCGTACAGCTTGGCGTCGGAGAAGTCCGACACCCACATGGTGGTCCCGTCCGACCAGATGCCCACCGGAGAGCCGTTGAAGGCGTCCAGCGTGAAGTCCCGGCCGGGGTCCCGGCTCCGGTCCGACATCCGGTAGGCGTACAGCTTGTGATCCTCGAAGTCCGCGACCCACATGGTGCTCCCGTCCGACCAGATCCCGGTCGGATAGCCGTTGGCGGCGCCCAGGACGAAGTCGCTGCCGGCGTCCCGGCTCTGGGCCTGGACCTCAGGAGTGAGAAGCAGGGCGCCGAGGACAGCCAGCCCGATGAGCAGCAGCGGGAGCGGCGCAAGACGCCGCGCGGCGGTCATCCATTCATGCGGCCTGTAGTGCCGTCCGCAGCCCACCGCTTTCAGCCCCAAGGCCCTGATACGGTCAAGTTGAGCGAGTTGATGCGTTTTGTTGATTTCATCGCTATTCACCCTCCGTCCCGGCGACGACCGTGAGGATGGGCGAGATCGCGTAGAGCGGCAGCAGCCTTTCTTGATTGATCATAACAAACCCCTGATCGACGTCGACGGCGCCAAGGGGAGCGAAATTGGAATCCGCGGTCTCTTCTTCTCTCGTTTTCAGTGAGCGACCGTTCGGTGTGCCCACGGCGACCATGTCCGTGGCTTCGGTGTTGCCCATGAAGAAATTCGGATGCGGGTCTCCGGAGGCGTCGCACCCGGTCAAGACCATTTCATGGGCTTCGAAATGGGCGGAGTTCCCGGTGACGTAGGCGCCATGGCCGCTGTTCTTCCACTTGGCGCTGTAGAACCCGGTGTTCGTGTTGGCGACCAGCGTGGGGCGATCCTCCCAGCCGCCGTCCAGCCAATGGACCGGCACGCCGATGCCCTCCATCCCGGTGTTCGTTCGCGCGTCGACCGCAGCGGTGCAGACCACCGCCTTGAAGCCCTCGTCCTCAGCGAGGCGCCGAATGACGGGGTTGGTGTATGCGTATCGCTCGGCTGTTACACCCCGGACAGTGTCCCCCCTGGCTTCCTCGTTGACCCAGGTGTTGTAGACCCCTGTGTCGTCGGAATCGGGGAGCCTTCCGCGGTGTGTGAGGAACAGCGCCCGGAACTGGTACCCCGCATAGGCGACGTCGGGTATGTGCCGCCAGCTCAGGGGCACCGGGATACCGCCCTCCACGAAGATGGGCTTGTCCAAGACCTCGGCGTACACCACGATTTCCAACTTATTGGTGCCCCCGCTCAGGCTGCTCAGGTCGGTGCCCCGATTCAATCCGTCAGCGATGCCGGCGCCTTCTAGAACGCCCGTATCCTCGCTGTTGCTCGCGGTCTTCCGCAACCGGTGCTTGGTGCCGCCGAGGTAGCTCCAGACCACCACGTAGGGGGTGTCCGGCGTCAGGTATGCTCTCGGCGGCGCCTCGAAGAAGCTGTGGCCCGCCGCGTATTCGGTGGGACTGACGAGGTCGAACAGCTTTTCGCCCGGCTTCCCGCCCAAATCGGCATGGACCGCCACCGACACGGAGGTCGCATCGTCAGGTATCTGGGGGACCATGTTCGAGTCGGAGCCTTCGATGTCGAAGCCGATGCCCTGCAGCCGGTACGGTAAGTCGTCGGAACCGGTCGTGAATCCCTGAGATACCACGTTGTAGGTGCTACCGACGGTGAAGAAGCCGTTGTCGGTCTGGCCCAGGTTCTGCACCATCGCGTCGAGCGGCTCGCCGATGACGGCCATCAGCGGTCTGCCGTCACCCCACGCCCCGTCCCCGATGGTCGCGTCGGAAGCGAAGGCCGCACCGTCCGCCGGCGGTTCATCCTGGCCGAGGGCCTCGGTCGTAAAATAGCGGCCCAGGACGGAGAACAGTCTCGGATCGGTAGGACGCTGCCCGACGAAGTATGACGCGTTTGATCCCACCACGGTCGAGCCCTGCGGAGCCGACCACACATTGATGCCTGTCTGGCTGCGCGTACTGGTCAGGCTGAACAGACCGGCGGCCGTGGTCAGGTCCGTATCAGTACGCGAGGTCGTGTCCCACAGGTACATCGGGTTGGATATGGGGCCGCCTGTTGATGAAACGCCCGCTTCCGGAGGAGTGATCGGACCGGCTACTGTGCCGTCCGCATGGAACGAAACACCGCGGATGAGGTAGCGATCCGCCGCTCCGACATCGATCTCGACAGTGATCAGATCGCCGACCGAGACGATTTCTTGATTCGTGTTTCCCATTGCATCTTTGGCGGCCTGGGCGTAGTTCGCAACAAGGATGCCGCGGTCGCGCTGCGAGCCCTTCACGGCCATTCGCAGCACACTGCCGCGCGAGGTGACGGGCGAGGCGGAATTGATCGACCATGAACCAGTCGAACCCAACCCCCGGGTTGCGGCGTTGTTGAAGATGACGGCTCCCGTCTCGCCGCCCGCATCCTCATCGTTGGACATCGTCTCTTTGATGTTCAGGGAGGCCCCGAAATCCGACAGCACGATGAAGTAGTTGACGTTCTGGTACGCGAATGCCCCTGCGGGAGCCGTGAACTCGTTCAGGCCCACCTGAAAGGACGACGGGTTCGCGAAGTCGAACAGCTTGTGTTGCGCGACACTGCTGTTCGGCATCCCTTCACGGCCGCCGATCCACAGCGACACAGTCAGGCTCGACGGCGCCGCGGCCAGATCGATTGAGACGCTGGAGATCTCGTAGCCCTGGCCGTGACCGCCCAGCCGGAACCCCATGGCGTACTGCCCGGTGATCGCCGGCTCGGCCGACGCAGACTGGCCCGTGTTGCCAACCAGTGTCGACTCCGGCAGCAGCGCAGGTCTTCCGGGAACCGGGCCGAACGGCAGGCTGGTCAAACTCTCAAAGGCGCCGGTTTCGTCGATGAACGACACCCGCACCTTGATCAGGTGCCCGACATCGGCGTCGACACGCTGGTAGCGCGGCGAGTCAACACCGACGAGGGTCTCCGCCGCGGTCTCGGCGTCGACCCGGATCCACTGGTAAGAGAAGAGGCGAAGCTTGGTCACGCCCCCTATCCTCACGAAGGGCAGCCCGTCGGAATCGGCGATGCCCGCAGGGTCGGCGAACAGGATGCCGGCGCCTTCCGCGGAAGCAAACACTCTCGGCCGGCCGGTGGCGTTGGGCACATTCCTGCTTCTGTACACCGCGATCTCCAACACATCGCTGCCCGGGTCCGCGGCCATGTTGGCAAGGTCGGCGCCCTGATAGAACGTGTTCGCGATGCTGAAGCCCGTCAGCGCGCCCGAATCTTCGCTGTTGCTCCCGGTCTTGCGCATCCTGTGCGCGGTGCCGCCGAGGTGGCTCCAGACCATGACATAGGAGGTGTTGGGCGCCAGTATCGTTGCTGGCGGCGCCTCGAAGAAGCTGTGGCCGGCCGCGAACTCGTCGGGACTGACGAGGTCGAACAGCTTCGCGCCCGGCTTCCCGCCCGAATCGGCGTGCACGGCCACCGACACGGAGGTCGGCCCGTTTGGGAAGTTGCTGCCGGAGCCTTCGATGTTGACGCCGATGCCCTGCAGCAAGTGCGCGTCGGAGCCGGTCGTGAAGCCCTGCGACAACACCTCGTTGTTGCCGCCGACGGAACGGTAACCGTCGTTGGTCTGGCCCAGGTTCTGGACCATCGCGTGGAGCGGCTCGCCGAGGAGGGCCATGTACGGGTAGTCAATATCTGCATCGCCCGTTGCGCCGGTGAAGCTCACGCCCGCCGCCGCCGGATCGTTGACGCCATCGACAAAAGCGCCTGCGAAGCGGCTCAAGGTGGCGTCTCGTCTCCGTTTCCTGTCGGCGCCGCTATCAGAGCCCAAAAGCCAGTCGAAGACGTATGCCTGGCCTGCTGAGGCTCCTGTCACGGTTGCGCCTCGCGGAGCCGTCCATACCGACAGGCCGGGTGCGGCACGGGTATTGACCAGTTTGAACTGCGCGGCGCCCGTCCGGGTACCCGAGCGCAGGACGAACGGGTTGGTGAAGCCGCCTTCCTGTGGTGTTGAGTCGTCCATGTTGAAAGCAACACCGCGGATGAGGTAGCGGTCCGCTGCTCCGAGTTCGATTCCGAAACCAACGTCGTCGCCGGCCGAGACGATCTCTTGGGAAGGACCCGTGTCGTCCGAAGTGTCAACAGTGCCCTTGTCGTCGGTGGGGTTTTTCGAGAAGTTCGAAGCCAGGATGCCATGAGCTCGCCTCGAGCCCTCGACGAGCAGGACCGGCACGCCGCTGCGCGAGGGTGAAATTCCCCATCGTCCAGTGGCGGTCAACCCTCGGACGGCCGCCTTGTCGTAGATGACGGCCCCCGTCACGCCTTCGTCATCCTCAGCGTTAGACGTCGTCTCCTTGATCGAAAGCGAGGCGCCGAAACCCGACAGCACGACGAAGTAGTTGACGTTCGGGTACGCGAACGCGCCCGCCGGGGCCGTGAACTTGTTCAGGCCGGAGGCGAGGGAGGTCGGGTTGGCAAAGTCGAACAGCTTGTTCGCGTTATCGGATTGAACGCCCCCTTCAACGCCGCCGCTCCACAGGGAGACGGTCAGAGTGGACGGGGCGGCGGCGAGTTTGATCGAGACGCTCGATATCTCGTAGCCCCGGCCGTGATCCCCCAGCCTGAAGCCGATGGCGTACTGCTGGGTGATGTTCTCCGTCGACTCCGTCCCCACGGTGCCCGTGTTGCCGACCAGTATCGACGGGGGCTGCGTCGTGCCGGCCAGTTCGGCGATCGGGCCGAACGGCAGGCTGGTCACGGTCTCGGAGTTGCCGCTCCCGTCCGTGAACGAGACTTGCACCTTGATCATCTTGCCGACATCGGCTTCGACAGGCTGGTAGCCGGCCGAGTCGGCGCCCACGTTCGTCTCGGAGTTGCCGTCGACCCGGATCCACTGGTAGCTCCAGTTGAAGATGACGTAAGTATTGCTGTCGTCGATAGGGAGCCCGTTGACGTCGGCGATGGCCTCAGTGTCGGCGACCAGGATGCCGGCGCCTTGCGCGCCAGCCAGGACCCTGGGCCGGCCGGTGGCGGACTTGTTCGGCAGTTCCCCCGAGTACACCGCGATCTCCAGCGCATTGCCGCCGCTGTCGGAGGTCAGGCTGGCCACATCGGCGCCCAGGCGGAACGCGTCCGCGATACCGGCTCCTGGTGACCCCCCCGAGTCCTCGCTGTTGCCGGTGGTCTTCACCAGCCGGTGGTCGGCGCCGCTGTTGTGGCGCCAGACCAAAACGTAGGAGGTGCCGGCGTCGAGGCGCGTCCCCCTCGGCGCCTCGAAGAAGTTGAGGCCCGCCGCGTATTCGGTGGGGCTGAGCAGGTCGAACAGCTTCGCGCCCGGCGCCCCGTTCGCATCCGCGTGCACCGACACCGACACGGCCGACCCGTCGGCGGGGATCTGGGAAGTGCCCGACACCTTGGACCCCTCGATGTTGACGCCGATGCCCGCAAACGCGGTGCCGGCTGTACCGGAGCCGGTCGTGAAGCCCTGCGACACCACGTCGTTGGTGCCGCCGACCGAGACGTAGCCGTTGTCGGTCTGCCCCAGGTTCTGAACCACCGTGTACAGCGGCACGCCGTACACGACCATGAGCGGCGTGGGGCCGGACGCGTCGTTGTCTGCGATGGCATTTCCCTTGCCGAGGGTCGTGCCCGCCGCCGACGGCTCATCGGATTTGCCGTTGGCAGCGTCGTCGACTAGAAATGTCCGGTGCAAGATGGATCCGATCCTCTCAATCTTGACGCCGTTATTTCTGAAGGTCTCCTGGCCGGCGAGCCACTCGAAGGCGTAGGTGCTGTCTCCTGGCACGGTGGCGCCCTGCGGGGCCGTCCACGTCGGCATGCCGTTGACGTTGCGCGTCTGGAACAGGCGGAAATGTATGGCGCCGTCCAAGTCGTCGGAGCGGAAGTTCCACGGGTCGTCGAAGCCCCCGTCTACCGGTGTGGTGTCGTCCCCGTTGAACCCCAGACCGCGGACCAAGAAGCGGTCCGCTGATCCGAGGTCGATCGTCCAGCCGAGCGTGTCGCCGACCGAGATGATCTCCTGGTTGGTTTCGCTGACGGGTTGCGCGAGGTTCGCTGCGAGGATGCCGTTGGTCCGCGTCCGGCCTTTGATGTCCAGGCGCAGCACCTTGGTGTTCCCGCCCGCTTCGTCGTCGATCGCTGCTCCCGGCGCGAAGATCGAGTCCTGGTCGTTCGAGGTGACCTCTTTGATCGACAGCGACGAGCCGAAGCCCGACAGCACGATCCAGTATTTGCGGGCCTGGAGCGCGTACACGCCCGCGGGAGCAGTGAACTCGTTCAGGCCGACGGCGAACGAGTCCGGGTTCTCGAACTCGAACAGCTTCGCCCGACGCGTGTCCGCCGCGCTGGATGCGGGAGGCCCCGAGGTCCACAAAGAGACGCTCAGGCTCGACGGGACCGCGGCCAGATCGATCGACACGCTCGATATCTCGTAGCCCTGCCCGTGGCCCCCCAGGTTGAACCCGATGGCGTAGTCACTGGTGATCATCGTCGTGGCCAACCCAGAAGTCTCGCCCGTGTTGGCGACCAGCGTCTTCGGCGACGGCAGCGAGACCGGCCTGGCGATGGGGCCGAAAGCCACGCTGGTCACAGCCTCGGCGTTGTCGGCCTGGTCCGTGAACGAGACCCGCACCTTGAACGTCTTGCCGAAATCGGCGTCGGTTAGCTGGTACCTGGGCGAGTCGGCGCCCACGTTCACCTCGGAGTTGCCGTCGACCCGGATCCACTGGTAGGAGAAGGCGAAAGTGAATGTGCCGGAATCCGGATGCCCGACAGTGGTAGTGGAGGGATTGGGGGGGCCGTAGGGCAGCCCGTCGGCGTCCCTGATGTCCCAGGTGTCGACCCCCAGAATGCCGGGGCCTTCCGCGGACACCACGATCCACGGCAGGCCGGTCGCGGCGTTGTTGCTCTGGGCCTGAACCGACGACGAGGAGATCACCAGGGCGGCTAGGACCGCCAACGCAACCGCCGCCGCCGCCCACAGCCGCCGGGACAGGCAAAAGGTTCTCACCCGCCGCGACAGGCGAGAGGATCTCAACCCCCCCCCCCCCCCCCCCCCGGATTACGGCATCGCAACGTCCACGTCGCAGCCCCCACCAACGAAACCCGTTGAATATCATCGGACAGACACTACTAGCTCATAGACGACATACGTCAACCTCATATACAACAAATGTCAACAGGGCGAAGCGAAAGACCAGCACCGACGCTCACCGCCGACGTGGACCGACAGGTGGCAGCAACCGGGGCAGCAACCAGGATGTGCTCTAGTGCCTTGACCTACCAGTCTGCAGCAATATATTGGGTCTCGCAGAACTCGTAGATCCCCTCGCTGGCGCCCTCGCGGCCCAGACCTGACTGCTTCATGCCTCCGAAAGGAGCGGCCGGGTCAGACACCGCGCCCCGATTGAGACCGATCATCCCGGCGTGGATGCGTTCGCTGACCCGCAGCCCGCGGGCCAGGTCACGTGTGTAGACGTAACCGGTGAGTCCCATCTCGGTGTCGTTGGCCTGATCGATCATCGCGTCGGTGTCATCGAAAGGGATTATTGGAGCCACCGGCCCGAAGATCTCCTCACGAGCGATCGGGAAACCATGATCGACTCGTTCCAAAACCGTCGGCTCATAAAAGAAACCGGGACCCTCGACCGGCCCACCTCCGACCACCGCGTTGGCGCCGGCCGCGACTGCGCCCTTCACCAACCCGTCGATGTCTTCAACGGCACGGGCATTGATCATGGGACCACAGGTGACGGTCTCGTCGAAACCACTGCCGACCTTGACGGCACCCATGGCCTCGGCGAGTGCAGCGGTGAACTCCGGAGCGATACCGGACTCCACGTAGAAGCGGTTCGCGGCTGTGCAGGTCTCCGCTGAGTGCCGCATCTTGGCGACCATGGCGCCCTCGACGGCGGCTTCGAGATCGGCGTCGTTGAACACGACGAAGGGGGCATTGCCGCCGAGTTCCATCACGGTCTTGAGCACCCGGTCTGCGCAGCGGCGCAGCAGCATTCTGCCGACTTCGGTGGAGCCGGTGAACGAGACCATGCGGGTGTGGGTGTTGTCGACCGCCGCGTCGAACCAGGCCCCGGAGTTCGTGGTCGCCACGATGTTGACCAACCCCGGGGGCAGCCCCACATCCTCCAGCAGTTCACCGATGCGAAGTGCGGTGAGGGGCGTCTCGCGGGGCGGTTTGATGACCACTGCATTGCCGGCGCCGAGGGCGGGCGCCAGTTTGCGAGTGATCATGGCAGCCGGGAAGTTCCAGGGCGTGACCATCACCACCACTCCCATGGGCGGGTGATGCACGATCATCTTCTTGTCGCCGCCCGGCGACGTGCCGAGAGACCCTTGAATGCGCACCGTCTCCTCGGCGTTCCATCTGAAGAACTCCGCAGCATAGGCGACCTCTCCCTTGGCGTCGGCGAGCGGTTTGCCGTGCTCTTCGACGATGAGTGCAGCCAGCTCCTCAGTGTGGTCCACCATCGACTGCCAAGCTGCCCGCAAGATTTCTGACCGCACCCGCGGTGCGGTTTCGGCCCAGCCCCGCTGTGCCGCGGCTGCGACATCCACCGCGCGTGAGGCGTCGTCTGGTGTTCCAGCAGCAACATCGGTGATCGGCTCACCGGTAGCAGGGTTGAGCACCACGATCCGTTCGCCTTCGGCACCATCGACGCGCTTCCCACCGATCAGCAGTCCCGTGTTCACGTCCGTCTCCCTATCGCCAGAGTTGCAAAGCTGTTCGCCCCCGCAGTCTAAGTATCCGTCGACAGTTGTTGACCTTGTGACCTCAGGACCGGCTGAGGGCTATTGAGACGATCACCAGGGTGATTCCGGTCAGGTCGCGCAGGCTCGGCACCTGCACCAGGAAGATCAAGCCGATCAGCGTGGCGGTCACGGGCAGCATCGCCTGCAGCAGAGCAAATCGACGTTGGTCGATCTGTTGCATGACGAGTTGGTCGATTCGGTAGGGGATCACGTTCGACAGCAAACCGGTGGCCAGACCGAGGACCAGAAGCCAGGGTGTTGCGAGTGCCGGAGCCACATCAGGCACTCCGAAGGGGCTGATGGCAATTGCGCCTGCCAGCATTCCAAGGCCCAAACCGTCGATTGCTGCCGGGCTGCGTGCTACACGATGGCCGAGCACTATATACATTGCCCAGAACACGGCTGCCAGCAGAGCGAAGCTCACCCCCCGAATGGTGCCCTCGGCCTCGACGCCTGCCAATATCACCACGCCCACCACTGCCAACATCAGCGCACCGCCGGCGCGCAGGGTTCGGGTGCCGATCGCGGCCACTGTCAGTGGTCCGAGAAACTCGATAGCAACGGCATTGCCCAGTGGTAGTTCGTCAATCGCCAAGTAGAACGCCAGGTTCATCGCTGCCAGTGCCACCCCGAACTTGGCGGCACTCCAGAGTGCGTCCGGTTTCCAACTGCGACGCCAGGACCGGCGAAGAATCACGATTATCGCGGCGGCCCCCAGCACCCGCAACCACGCGGTTCCCCCGGGAGACATTTCCTCGAACAACCCCACCGCGACGACTGCACCGAGGTACTGCGACACCGCGCCCGACATGAACAACAATTCGGGTGCGACTCGCTTCATCAGTTCGCAGGTTACGGCCTAGTCTTGGCGGTCACTGACCCGCATGGCCTGATGTGGGAAACGTTCTTTACCGAAGGTGTTGTGGACGGGGGATACGGCACGGCCGAGATGCCCACCGCTCAGTCATAGCTCGTCTTCGGACTCTTGTTCGGTGGTCTGGCTGTCGTCTTCGGGCTTTTCGTTTTCCGAAAGGAACGAGCGATAGATCCTGATCAGGACTTGTTTCTGCTCTGTGGTCAGATCTGACTGGGCGCGGATGGTAGCAATCAGATTGCTGTCTCGATCCTCATCAAGGATCCCGGCTCGGACATACAGTGACTCCGCAGACACCTCCAACGCACGGGCTATCTGTTGGAGGATTTCTGCAGAAGGACGCTTGAGACCCCGTTCGATTTGGGAGAGGTAGGGATCTGAGACTTGGGCCAAGTCAGCCAGTTTGCGAAGGCTGAGTTCAGCCTGGCGCCGTTGTTCGCGTATGTAGTCGCCGAGATCCTTGAGAGGATCAAGGTTTCTTCGGGTCACCATTACAGGGGTACCTGAGAAACGGCACTAGGGCTAGCCACAGGGCTGTCAGGCCTTGGCTTCGCCGCTATCGGTCTTGGTGGCGGCGGGCTTGCCTGCTTTCGGGGCGGTCTTGGTGGCGGCGGGCTTGCTTGCTTTCGGGGCGGTCTTGGCGGCGGCGGGCTTTTTCACCTTGGCGGCGGGCCGTTTGGTGGTCGTGGTCGCTTCGTCGGCTGCTTCGGGGGCTTCGATTCCGATGAAGTCCCAGGCTTTGTGGCGGTTGTCGATGACGACTTCGGCTACCCGCGAGGGGAGTTGCTCGCCGAGCCTGACGGCGTGGGGTTCGGTGAACGCGCGGAAGTCTTTGAGGGCCTTGGTGGCGTGCTTGCGGGCGAGTTTGGCGTGCTCCTCGATGAAATCGGGGGCGGGAACCTCGCGTCCGACGATTGCGTCGGTGACCAAGAGGTTGACTCCGACCGATGCGTAGGCGGCGGACTTGACCTGTTCGAGAACTTCAGACATTTTGACTCCTGGATTGTGGGGGATTAGGGGATTTCTGCTACACGAGCCGACGCTCTTGTAGCTCGCCTTGCGTACTATAGTTAGCACTCCTGACGTTAGCAACCCCATTTAGCAAAATTGCTTACAAAAGTTCGCACGCCTCAGCACCGCGCCTGACACCGAGCGGGAGCGTACGATGGCCCCGATCAAGTTGAGGAATCGCCGATAGACAATACTTGAAAAATACTCTAAGGCTATTAGAGTGTCGAATCATGGCATCGTTTCTGGGTTGGTTTGTGTTTGGGCCTCTGCCGGGATTGTTTGTCAGCTTCTTGGTATGGATCGCGAAGCGACTACACGACCGAAGGTTGATCCGACGCAGGTGGCTTCTGAGCGACCCGCGCCGCGTTCGACTTTGCATCTCGACTTCTCCGAACGTTGAGACAGGCGCGTATCACAGACCGACTACGGGTATCGGACAGGCGAAAGCGTTAGCGCAGATATCGCCATCCCTAACCAAAGCTTGGCGTGATATTGATGTTCAGAACGTCTACTTCGCTGGAGAGGTCGCTGGCGCCGATCTTGAGACCGATTTGATTCTGATAGGCGGTCCAAAGACAAACGCCCTCACGCAGCGTGTGCTAGACATTGTGGGAGAGGACATGGGCTGCCGCCAGGACGGCTCGACGATAATTGTCGGCGACAAGCGTTTCGAGGGCGAGGTTGATGACAATGCTACGGGAACCGACTATGGACTAGTCATGAGGATCACTAACCCCTTTTCGTCCGCTCACCGGCTTATTGTCTTTTCTGGATCTCACACCTTCGGAACGGTCGCGGCGGCACGATTTCTGGTATCTGCCCCGCTTCCCGCCAAGCACGCCGGCGAGTTGGCTGTCGTCATCAAAGCATCGGTCGAGAAGGGACACGCCCTAGAGGGGTCGGTCGTTTGGAGTAGCGATTGTGCATGACGTCGTTGAAGTATCCTCTTTCTCCAAGACGGGCGATGAGACGCTTAACGAGGACGCGTTCATTGTCGACGACGGTGTGATCGCCGTGTTCGACGGCGAGACCAACAAAGGGAAGGCCGTCATCCCGGCACCGGGACGGCGGGTCGCGCTGGCGCTGGCAGATGCGGCTGGAAACCTGCCGAGTGCCTGCGATCCCGAAACCATAGTCAAGAATCTCCAGGAGGCCGTGGCAGCGCTCTCCGAAGCGGACCCCTCAACGGCAGCCGTTGGCGCGGTGCTCGACATTCGCACTCGACGTCTAACGCGCGTCGGTGATATTACCGTAGGCATCGACGGACAGTTCCATTTTCAACGGAAGTTGCTTGACGACATCGCAGCCGCGTCTCGTGCCGCGTTGCTGCGGACGCACCTTCTTGCTGGCTGGACTGCCGACGCTCTCCGCGCCGAGGATCCGGGTCGCGAGATGATTCTGCCTCTTCTGAGGGCAGCGACGGCGTGGCGCAACCAATCCGGGTCTGCCTATGGATTCGCATCGTTGAACGGTGCTGTGACCCCTCCCGAGATGATCGATGTCTTCGAGATACCAGCAGGCGCAGAGGTGATTATAGCCACGGATGGATACTGCGATCCGCGTCCGACCTTACGACGAAGCGAGGAGGTGCTTGCCCGCTCGATAGCGGCGGACCCGCTTCGTATCGGGCCACCACCGGGGACCAAAGCCGTGCTCCCGTCCAACATCAGTTTCGACGACCGGACCTATGTGCGAGTGAAGTTCTAGCCGGGCACCGGTTAGGGTCAGCCGTCGTGCTTGACCGCATTCATGTCATGGGTCCCTATTGGTGCGACGACAGCGACTTGCCGACGCCGTTGGGTGAACTGATCGCCGCTGCAAAGGATCACCACTCGGAACCGGCGGTGACCGAACTTCAGGAGCAGTTGTCGAATCTTGCCCGCGAAATTGAATTGGACTTGACTAGCTCTACCAGGGAAACGGCTAGCAACGTGCTCGTCGTTCCGGTTCCGGTTGGCCCTGGTGGCAATAGACGTCTTGTTTCGGCACTGGCTGATGCCGTCGCCACTGCTATGGGCGCAACACTGCGCGAAATTCTGACTCGGCGTAACGACACCGCCAGGTTGCGGGACACTCCACCGTGGCAGCGCCTCGCCGTTGTTCAAGCGGCTGGCTATGAGATCACGAGCGCGGTTGCTGGCAGGGCTGTGGTGCTAGTTGACGATGTGGTGCTTTCCGGCACGACTCTGCGCTACCTCGCGCGGTTGCTGCATGACGTGGGTGCGACGAGAGTAGAAGCGGTGGTTGCGGCACGCACACGCCGTTCAGACCAACGTGCAGACGACTAGGCGTTACCTCACCCAGGCTGGTGGTATGAACGCGCCCAAGGACCACCCCGCGACCGGACCGGCAGCGCATACCAACGACGCTATGGACACCACCGAGTGACGATAGGGGGCGGCACCACTGGAGATAGGTAAAAAGTGTCGCGCTTTTTGGAGACGGTCCCAACCACGACGCGGGTGCTGGCCATGGCGACGATTGAACTGATCGCCGACTCGTTGGCACCGCACACCGCCCGGAGTGCCGCAGGTGCCTCGCCTACTTTGACGCTTGGGTAGCAGAGGAGACCACCCCGCGAGCTTGCTCGCCGCCCGGGCGCTGTCGCCAACCTCCGCTATGGCAAAAGCCGATAGCCGCCCAGGGCGCTTCACGGCCCGGCGACCGGCGGCACCCACCGGATCGGGTCGTTTAGATCGTAACCAGTGCCGCTCAGCAGTCTCAGATCGCCCCGACCCCTTAGCCAGACACCCGCTATTGCAACCACGGTCACACCCGAACTAGACACCCCACCAACAAAGGAGAACCCGACATGAACACATCCACCGCACGGGCTCACCGCTTGCCGCTACTGCTCGCAGCGCTCGCCTCTGTAGTGCTCGTGCCCGCTTCGCCCGCTTCGGCTGTAGCTGGCTACGGGGACGTGGCGGCTGACAGGTACTACGCTGGCTCGGTTCAGTGGTCTGTTGAAAACGACAATAACCGGCATAACCGGAACATGCTTCGATCCCAAAGCCGCAGCCACACGCGGTGAGACAGCGGTTTGGATGTGGCGCATGTCAGGCCAGCCGCCTGCGCCCGTTCATTCGTTCGACGACGTGACCACCGCGGAACAGCACCAAGCCGTCGCTTGGATGGCCGCCGAAGGGATCACGACGGGCACCACCCCGACGACGTTCTCTCCAGACCGGACCCTTACCCGCGGCGAGACCGCCGCGTTCCTGCACCGACTAGCTGGCCAACCGGCCATGAGCAACTCCGGCTTCGTGTATTCCTTCGTTGATGTCGTCAAGGACTGGCAGTACCAAGCTGTCGCTTGGATGGCCGCCAGTGAGATCACCACTGGCACGTCAGCAACCACGTTCTCGCCCGACGACGCGCTCACTCGCGCCCAGCTCGTCACGTTCCTGTACCGCTACCAAAACGAGCCCGCCGTCACCATCGACACCGACAGCCCGAAATGCGGCCCAACCCAATCCGACACCACACCAACGACCAACGCGACCACGTCCACCGACGCCGACGGGCAGACCGACGCCCTCAACCCGACCGATCTGGTGCCAGCCATGTTCAAGCACATCGCCGCTGGCCTCGGTCACAGTTGCGGGATCAGAACCGACGACACGATCACTTGCTGGGGAAGCAGCACAAACGGGCGGACCGACCCCCCCGCAGGCGCGTTCAAGCAAATCGCCGCCAGCAGCAATGGTTCTTGCGCGATCAGAACCGACGACACAATTAGCTGCTGGGGCGATGTGCACGACGAACCACCCGTCGGAACCTTCAAGGCCATCGACCGCTACGGCACCGGCCACAATTGCGCGATCAGAACCGACGACACCATAGAATGCTGGGACCGCTTCGGGAGACTCCTACGAGCGCCAGCCAGGGAGTTCAAAGCTACCTCCGGGCAATGTGGGATCAGAAGCGACGACACGATCACCTGCTGGCGCAACGCCCCCGACCGGACCGACCCGCCCGCTGGCACGTTCAAGCAAATCGCCGCTGGTAGGGACCACACCTGCGCGATCAGAAGCGACGACACGGTCACCTGCTGGCACCGCAGCCGCTTCATCAACCCCCACCAAGACTACGGTCAGACCGACCCGCCCGCAGGCAGTTTCAAGCAAATCGCAGCTGGCACGGACTACACCTGCGCGATCAGGACCGACGACACGCTCGCCTGCTGGGGTCGCGACCTTTACGGGGAGGGGTGGACCGACCCGCCCGCAGGCAGTTTCAAGCAAATCGCAGCTGGCATATACCACACCTGCGCGATCAGAACCGACAACGCCGTCGCTTGCTGGGGTTCCAACAGATTCGGGCAGACCGATCCGCCCTAGCCCGATATCAAGGCGCAACCGCCCGACGGCCTTATTTCAGCAATCACAGAATTTGTGGCTGGGGTTTCTGTGGGCGCGGTGTGGCCCTGTGTACGTCTGTCGTCCGGGTCTGGAACAGCGCAGCACCACAAACGACAAAATTCAGTTACGTCAGCCAGCCTGGCGATCGAGCATGCGCTGAATCCATATCGACAGACTGTCGAAGTCTTGAGCGCCCTGGATAGGGAACGTGTCGTTGAAGATCATCGCTGGCACACCGGTGACGCCGAGGTTGATTGCCTCGTTGTGGTCGCCGATAACCGCCTCGGTGAGTACGAGTTCACGCTCTCGGGCCATCGACAGAAACTCGTGGCGGTCAACACCCACCTCGTCAGAAAGAGCACCCAACACCGACCAGTCGGAGATGGTCCGATTCTCCGTGAAGTAAGCGCTTAGCAGGCGATGATGAAACGCCTCAACAAGTTCGGGAGCAAGAATCTCCATTGACTTGGCTGCCACCTGAGCAGGCACGCTCGAACTAGGGGGATCGTCGCCTGTGGCCCACTTGTTGAACACGACCGAAGGCTCCATCTCTGCAGGGCACTGCCAAGACTTGGTGTATTGGATGAACTTCTCAAGCGAGGCGGCCTTCGGCTCGGTTCTCAACAGGAATGATCGCCAAGCGACGCTTATTTGATCGCCAAAATGGTCCTTGAGTTGATCAAGACGAACCGTCCCGACATAGCACCATGGTCAAAGGAAGTCAGACCACACCACGATCCGTACCGGCTCAGTCATGCCAACGACCCTAACCCAAACGAATCAGCATCTTCACAAACTCGGCCAGCCCTCAAAGGCTGTAGAAGGCTAGGCCAAGCGCAGGTATTGACGCAGCGCGGCGCGAATCACCTCACTGGTGGTGGACTGATCGGCTCGTGCTTTCTGCTCAACGGCGGCGCGTAGTTCTGGATCGAGTCGAACCTGAACAGCGACTGCTGGCGCCGAACCCAAGGGCGGTCGGCCTCTTCGGACACGATGCTGCAACTCGTCGATATCGCCGTCTGTTGCGGCGACTTCCTCCGAGATTCGCTCAATGTCCTTCTCGGTCAGTAAGCGGCCCGACTTCGTCACGTAGTCCGATGCTTCAGTCACCTTGGTTCTCCTTTGGCCTGCAACAGCGAACGGTAGGCGGAGCGAAGTCGCATTGCGTGTATGACGAGACCCTCGTTTGACAATTCCAGCGCAATGATCTCCAGCAAAATGCCCGAGTGGTCGGGGCCGATAGCGAGTATTCGGGGAGGGTCGCCGTCTGGGTCGAGATCGACCACAACTCGCGGATTCCGCAGAGCGTGCTCAATCGCCTCTTGTCCCACGCCATGTTTGAGTGCGGTGCTGTGAATGCGTACACGCTGAAAATTGTAGTACAAAATCCCCGCGCCGTCCTCGAGTGTGACAGTCAGCATATATAGGTATGTTTAATCTGGTTACAATAGTTTTTATTTTAATTTGTGCCATTGCGGGTCGGCCGGGCCCGCAGATACCTCACCAACGTGCGCAAACTCTAGTGGTGGTTGCAAGTCTGTTGAATATAGATGGTTTTGGCTGATTTCCAGTTGTGGAGTTTGCGGGGCATGGTGTTGAGGTTGTTTTCGATGACCGAGAGGTGTGTGGGGTTGATGTTGATGTTGGTGCCTTTGGGCAGCCAGCGTCGTAGCAGTCCGTTGGTTTGTTCGTTGGTGGGGCGTTGCCACGGTGAGCGCGGGTCACAGAAGTAGACCTTGATGTCTAATACGTTTTCGATGTCTTGCCAGCGGGCCATCTCGCGGCCTTGGTCCCAGGTCAGGGTCTTGACTAGGTGTGGTGGCTGGCGGCGTAGCGCAGCGGTGACCGCAGCAGCTGTGTGCTCGGCGTTGGGACCGTTTGGCAGCGCGACTGCCAGTGTCATGCGGCTGAGCCGTTCAGTTAGTGTCGCCACTGCCGAACCGTTGTTCTTGCCGATGATCAAGTCGCCTTCCCAGTGCCCGGCCTCGCTGCGGTCCAAAGCCTTGATACAACGGTCCGCTATGGGCCTGTAGTCACCTAACGGCCTAGGGTTATAAGCGTGTCGGCCCCGTTTTCTGCGGCGCCGACGCCGACGCGGCAACAACCGCCACGACCCCTTAGCCAAACCACTGCGGCCGCTGTGGTCATAGGCCGCCCGGTAGATCGTCTCAGCACACACGCTGAGTCCCTCGCAACGCAGATCAGCGGTCACCGCGTGCGGTGACCAACCCAACCCCAGACGCCGCGCCACCTCAGCGCCGAGCCTCGGGTCAGCGACAAGGCGCGGAACCTTCGGTCTTGCTGCCCGCGCATCAGCAGCGGTCTGCGCTAACTGAGCGTCATAACCCCTAACAGAACAACCAGCACGCTTGCACTCACGATAGATCGTCGACGGAGCACGACCCAAACACCTCGCTGTTTCCGCAACACTAACCCCGGCCATATACATCGCCTCGATCCGGGCGCGCTCAACAACACTGAGCCTTTGTGCCATACTGAAAACCTCCATCGGTGAGATGCTTGATGTTGCAACCGGTCATTCTGACCGATCACTTGCATCCACCGGTGGAGTTCGCCGTGCAACACTAAGACTGCCGTCTGTGCGGCTTGGCCCTCTAGTCTGCCCGCATGAGCAAATGTGCATTCGTTGGCCTAGGCGTAATGGGATATCCGATGGCGGGGCACCTCCAAGCCGCCGGACATAGGGTCACCGTCTATAACCGCACGGAGACGCGCGCCCAGACCTGGGTCGAAGAGCACGGCGGAACCCACGCGCCGACCCCGGCGGCAGCCGCCGAAGGCGCTGAATTCGTGATGGTGTGCGTGGGCGATGATCCCGATGTGCGGGCGGTCACCAGCGGCGCCGACGGAGCGCTGTCGACTATGAAGCCAGGTACGGTTCTGGTTGACCACACAACCGCATCGGCTGATGTGGCTCGAGAAGTTCATGCCGCGACCGCAGCGGTAGGAGTCGGTTTCGTCGACGCGCCCATATCTGGAGGTCAGGCGGGTGCCGAAAACGGTGTGCTTACGGTGATGTGCGGAGGCGAGCGCGCCGACTTCGACCGTGCAGCGCCGCTGATTGCCGCCTACTCGCGGGCTTGTCGCCTGCTCGGCGGGCCCGGTTCGGGACAACTGACCAAGATGGTCAACCAAATTTGTATAGCGGGGCTGATCCAGGGACTCAGCGAGGGGCTTGACTTCGCTATTCGGGCGGGACTCGATGTCGGCGATGTCGTCGAAACCATCTCCAAAGGAGCCGCCGGTTCCTGGCAAATGGAGAACCGCAGCCAAACAATGGCTGAACGGAAGTTCGATCACGGCTTCGCTCTCGACTGGATGCGCAAGGATCTGGGCATCTGTCTGGCCCAGGCCGACCGCATCGGAGCCCACTTGCCGGTAACCGCATTGGTTGACCAGTTCTACGCTCGGCTCCAGCGCCAAGGGCACGGTCGCTGGGACTCAAGTTCGCTCATCGAACTGCTCCGCGATAACTGATACACTGCGCATATACAGCAGGTCGTGTCTCTAGGTAGGACACCAGATTTCTATCGCTACGTTGAGCATCCGATTTCTGGTGCTCAGCGAGACGGAGATTTTGTGGTGATTCGCTGGCCCGATGGGGCAGAGATGCGCGCTTACGCGCTTTGGCTGTTTGAGAATCGCATGGGCGACGAGTCGATCGATGAACAAACCAGGGAGAACAGACTCGACCCCGCGGATCTGCCGCTGCCGGACACGCTCAAAGGAGTCGCTGTTGCGGACAATGGCGATCTTGAGGTGACCTGGGAGGGATACCCGATTTCGCTATACCACTCCGGATGGTTGCGTCATGTGCATGAGGGTCGGCACGCCCACAACGCCCACATCCCTGCAGTTCAAACCTGGACAGTTGCCACCCTGCCGGAACTGCCGACCTTCGACGGCCCGCGGGTGCTCAAAGACGACGATGCGTTGAGACAATGGCTGACAACGCTTGTCGAGTCGGGTATCGCCCGCCTTGTTGGACTCGGAACCCAAGAGGATGTGGTTACCGAGCTGGGCCTTCGAATCGGCGCGCTGCGCGACACGAACTTTGGTACCACTTGGTCGGTCAGCGCTGATCTGGATCCGGGTTCGGTGGCCAACACGGCTCTGCCCTTAGCTCCCCATGCTGATCTTCCGACCCGCGAGATTCCGCCTGGATACCAGCTTCTGCACTGTCAAGTGAACGACTGCACCGGGGGATTGAGCCACATGACCGACGGCTACGCAGTGGCTCGGCACCTTCGCGACAATGAACCTGAGGTCTATGAGATTCTCTGCCGCGCCAACTGGATCTTCTTCAACCGTTCACCCGAGCATGACCATCGTTGGAGTGGCCCACTGATTGATCACGGGGGACCTGGCAGTCCTTTGACATTCAGGACGTTTCACCCTGTGAGGGCCTTCCCCGACATGGCCGAAGAGGATCTTCCCTTCGCCTATGAAGCTCTGCGGCGTTTCTCTCAGCTGGCTCGTAGCGACGAGTTCCAACTTCGCTCCGTTTTCTCTCCGGGCGAACTCGTTGCCTTCGACAACCGGCGAATCCTGCACGGACGCGGCCCTTTCAGCGAAACCACAGGCCGAAGAGTGCTGCGAGGCGCCTATGTCGATCACGATGAGGTGTATTCGCGACTGCGAGTCTTGATGCGCCGCCGCCAGACCGCTCCGATGTCAAGAAGACCCGAATAGAGAGGGGATCCAATGAGCACGTTCATCACTTGTGCTGTTACCGGAGGCGGTGACACGGCCGGCAGGTCCGTTCACATTCCGGTCACACCCGAAGAGATCGCCAACGCCGCGATCGAAGCGGCCAAGGCCGGCGCTGCAATCGTGCATTGCCATGTCCGAGATCTGGCCACGGGCAAGCAGAGCCGTGACGTCGACCTCTATAAAGAGGTGACCGACCGGATTCGCTCGTCGGACACCGATGTGGTCATCAATCTCACGGGGGGAACCGGTGCCGATCTGACTCTCGGCGGCGTTGAGAATCCTCTTCCCCTCAACGAGGAGGGCACCGACATGGCCGGTGCCACCGAACGGATGGCCCATGTGCGTGAGTGCATGCCCGAGATCGCCACGATCGACATGGGGACCATGAACTTTGGAGAGGGCGACTACATCATGACCAACTCCACCTCGCAGCTTGATGAGATTGCCCGCCAGTTCGCCGAGATCGATGTGATGCCTGAACTTGAATGTTTCGACACCGGTCATCTCTGGTACGCCAAGCAAATGGAAGCGCGGGGTCTTTTGGAACCCCCGATCATGGCGCAGTTGTGCATGGGTGTTCCGTGGGGCGCTCCCGACGACATGAACACCCTGATGGCGATGGTCAACAACACGCCAGACCATTGGACCTTCTCCACCTTCTCGATCGGGCGTCGGCAACTCGAATATGTGGCTGCCGCGGTCTTGGTGGGCGGCAACGTTCGCGTCGGCTTGGAGGACAACCTGTATCTCGAAAAGGGCGTATTGGCCACCAACGGCATGCTTGTCGATCGTGCCGTGCAGATCCTCGACTGCCTCAATATCGATGTCATGGGCCCCGCCGAGGTTCGCGACATGCTCGGTGTGACCAAGCGAACCTGACGGCGAAGACGGGGAAGACGGGGAAGACGGGAAGACGGTAAAGACGAACAAGACGAGGGAGACGGGGGAGCATCAGTGTCGGTGGCCTCAATTGAGACGGCAGCCGTTGTCGGCGCCGGTGTGATCGGTTCTGCTTGGGCTGCCCGGTTCGCCCTGCACGGGGTCGACGTGTCGGTGGTCGATCCCAACCCCGAGACCGAGCGGATCATCGACGAGGTGTTCGCCAACGCCCGTGCCGCCTGGAGCGCGCTCGAGCTGCCGCCTCCGAGCGAGGGCACCGTGACCGTCGTCGACTCGATAGCCGAAGCGGTCGAGGCCGCGGGGCACGTGCAGGAGAGCGCTCCGGAGAACCTTGATGTCAAACGGGGCATCCTTGCCGAGATCGACCGCCATGCCCCGCCCGAGGTGGTCATTGCGTCGTCGACGTCGGGGATCAGGCCCAGCGATCTCCAAGCCTCCCTGGCTCACCCGGAGCGGCTGGTAGTCGGCCATCCGTTCAACCCGGTGTACCTGCTGCCGCTGGTCGAGGTCTGCGGCGGTGAACAGACCGCGGAGTCGGCGGTCGCTGCGGCCGTGGAGACCTATTCGTCGGTCTCCATGAGACCGCTGCATGTTCGGGTCGAGATCGATGCCTTCATTGCTGATCGCCTGCTTGAAGCGGTGTGGCGCGAAGCGCTGTGGCTCATCAACGACGGAGTCGCTACCACCCGAGAGATAGACGACGCGATCCGTTACGGTTTCGGGCTGCGCTGGGCTCAGATGGGACTCTTCGAGACCTACCGGGCTGCCGGGGGAGACGGTGGCTTCGCTCACTTCATCCGGCAATTCGGCCCGACCCTGGAGCTCCCGTGGAGCAAGTTGACAGATGTCCCCGAACTCAGCGATGAGCTTGTCGACACGCTGGTTGCTCAGTCCGACGCTCAATCCGGCCAATACACGCCCCGAGAACTGGAACGCCTCCGAGACCGCAACCTGGTAGGCATCCTCAAGGCCCTCGAAGCCAACGACTGGGCCGCCGGCCGAACCCTCGCCGAACAGCGAACCCGACTGACCGAATTCGGGTGATCGCCGACGTGCCCTTCAGAACAGCGGTAGAGGCACGCGGAGGACGTAACTAGTCAGGAATCACTCAACGGCCGGTAGGCGTGTCGACGGTGGGCGACACGCAACACCACGACTTCGTGCTTCTCATCGTCGATGCGGAACACGACTCGAAACGTGCCACGGCGCGCGGCCCAGAGTCCGTTGAGGTCGCCGTGGAGCGGTGTTCCAACTCTGCGAGGTGCATCAACCAGAGGACCCGCGATCAACTCGATGACGGCTGACGCAACGGATTCTGGGAGTTGCTCGGCGATGGCAGTTGCTGCGGAGCGCGCGACCGTCAGCCCGTACCGCTGTGCGTTCACCGAGGCCGCAGTGCTCTGAGGGCGTCAACGCCGCGGATTACGTTGCCTTCGGCGACCTCACGCTCGGCTTGGGCGATCGCTTCCAGGGCGCCCGGTTCGGTCAGGATCGCTAGTGTTTCCTCAAGCGATTCAAGGTCCTCAGGACTTAAGAGCACGGCCGCGGGCGTTCCGTTTCGGGTGATCACTATGCGTTCGTGCTGGCAATACACCCGTTCAACGAAATCAGAGAAACGATCCCGCACGGTGCGCAGCGACTCAGTCGACATGGCCACTATTGTGCCACACTTTCTGGCCGCGGCAACCTCGACACCGATTTGGAGACGGGGATTGAACCGGCTTTGTCGATCACATGGTCGATCATGTGACGGTTATCGGTCAGGGTCTGGTGGTGCTGGGTCTTCGCCGTTGTCGGAGGCCCACTGGGTCGAGTTGTTCCATCCGGCGCCTGACACCCAGTCCATGAACCGGACGGTTCAGCGTGGTCAGGTTACTGCCGTCGGTGGCGTCGTCGGTGGGTCTCTCGGCGCTGGCGCAGGAGCTGTAGCAGGTCACTGGGTGAACAAGCGGGTCTGCAGTTGGATTCCGTCGGTCATCTGGGTGGCATAAGATGAAAGAGATCGAAAAAATTAGAGAAATATGAGAAGGAGTATCGCTATGAGGAAATTCGTTACCAATATGGAGAGTTTGTATCGGAAGCACCCGGTATCTACGCTCCTTGGGTTTGTCGCCGGAGCCGTGACCGGCGGCGTGGTATCTGCGCTGTCGTTTCACTCCGACGGTTACACGATGTCCGCCGCGGTGGGTAGGGGCGCTGCAGTGGCGGCGCTTGCGTACGCTGGTCTTCTGGCCATCCGTTGGGCGACCGTGCGCCTAGCTGATCGCTGGACGACCAGCAACGCTGCTGGCACGGCGGTTCCGCGGACCGATGACGCGGCTTAAGTCGGCGTGCGCTGTGTTGGCGTTGTCGGGTCTGCTGGCCGGGTGCGGCAACGGTGTGAATGCTGATGCGTGCCGTGATGCCGCGACCGAGCAGGCAGAAGCAGAGGCGGCCTGGGGTTTGGTTATCGAGGAACACACCACCGCTCACATCGCGGACGCTGACCATTCTGAGATAGCTGACCATTCTGACATAGAGGCACGGCTATTGTCTGGACGCGTTGATGCGATCATCGCTGCGGAGTCGACACGGAGAGCGTGCCAGTAAGTGCCGTAGTCAGGCGAGTTGGGTTCCCGTGCTACCCCCGCCGGGAGCCCAACCGTTCGTGTTCACCGGTGCCGCGTACGGAGCGCAGTACACCGTGACGGTCACCGCCAGCCATGGCACCGGCTGGGCGCAGTACACAGAAACCGGGTGACGGTTATTGGGTAGGGGGCCGGTAGTGCTGGGCCTTGAGGTGTTGTCCCGCGGGGGTTTCGGACGCGGGGGTTTCGGACGCGGAGAGGTGTTCGGTGTACCGGAGGGCGGTCGCAGCGGATTTCCAGCGTCCTACCTGCATAACACCGAGCATTGTGGTTTCAGACGCGGCGAGGTCTTGAGCCATGCCCACGCGCGGTGAATGGCTGGTGATGTTGGTGGGGTCGATGCCGGCGGCTTTCGCTGCTGCCCTCATGCGGCGAGTGACGGTGCTGGGGGAGATCTTGAAGATCCGGTCGTGAGGGTCGGCTTCGTCGGGCTTGATCTCGGCGATTGCCTGGGCGGTGAAATCGGAGATGGGCGCGACAGCGCCTTTCCCGGTCTGGTCAGTCTTGGACCGGCGGATCCGCACAACGTGGAGCCCGTTCGCTCCTGGTGCTTCTATGTCTATCCAGCGGAGTGCTAGAAGTTCACTGCAGCGCAGGGCGGCGTCATGGGCAAGGGCGATCATGGCGATGTCGACCAGGGCGCGCTGCCGGGCTTGCTCGGGGGTCTCGACGCCTCCTCCGGGTCGGTTGTGTCTCGGCAGGTGGGCCGTTTCGATGATGCGTTCGATGTCCCCCCATCGCAAGGACTCTGCTTGTCGGGGTGTGCACCCCTTTGCGACGCAGGTTCGGTTCAACCCGGCCATCAGGATGCGAATATCGGGATCGTGGGCCGGGTTGGGTTCGGGAAACGAGTTGTGTCGTTCGGCTACAGACGCGAGGTACGTGTGTACGGTGGTCGGTCTCTTCTTTTGGCGTGTCAGCTCTGCAAGCCAAGCCTTGAGATCCATCGGGTCGGCAGGCAGCGCTGACCGGCCGTTGTCGTCGGCCCATCGGGTCCAGCTTCTCCATCCAGTTTCATAGGTCTTTCGGCTCGTGTCGGCAAGCGCGGCTGTTCGGGCGCGGGCGATCAGTACCTCAGTGGCCTCGTTCTCATCGTCGTGTTCGAACCCGCCCGTGGCGTGGGCGTCTGCCGTGTCTTCGGTTGTGGTCACGTTGCAGATTTACTTGTCACCCAATACATGACCAGACGATTCGGTGCGGTCAGATCACAGCATGCTATTCCGAACCGCGCAGAACACTCCGGCATCAGACAATGAACATGTTTGCGACACGCATAAATGCGAATTGTTGCCGTTGTTCGTTGGACGACGATCACACCTGATTCACGCGGATCATCGGCCCGATGCGGGTTGATCTCCGGCGGCGAACCCGGTTGACGGGCTCGGCAG
Organism: Candidatus Aldehydirespiratoraceae bacterium; assembly: GCA_965198315.1. Lineage (GTDB taxonomy): Bacteria > Actinomycetota > Acidimicrobiia > Acidimicrobiales > Aldehydirespiratoraceae > VXYK01. The sequence goes on from OZ240616.1 coordinate 1,893,649, forward strand.
CGTCTAAAGTGGGCGTCGTGACCGCCCCCACCCCCGAGGAACTCTCACGCGAGATCGCGCGCTCGGGCGCGCGCAAAGCCCAATTCGAGACGCTCGCAACGCTGATGCTCGCGGTCGCGGCGGGAGTTTTCATAGCTCTCGGTGCCATGTTCGCCAGCAGCATCGGGGCGGGCTCGGAACTCGGCCTCGGACCGACTCGGTTGCTGATGGGCGATGACGCGATCCGTTACGGTTTCGGGCTGCGTTGGGCTCAGATGGGACTCTTCGAGACCTACCGCGCGGGGGGCGGCGAAGGCGGTGTGGAACACTTCATCCATCAGTTCGGCCCGACGTTGGCGCTCCCGTGGAGCAAGTTGACCGACGTCCCCGACCTCAGCGATGAACTTGTCGACACGCTGGTTGCTCAGTCCGACGCCCAATCCGGCCAATACACACCCCGCGAACTCGAACGCATCCGAGACCGCAACCTCGTAGGAATCCTCAAGGCGCTCGAAGCCAACGACTGGGCCGCCGGCCGAACCTCGCCGAACAGCGCAACCGACTGGCCGACAGAGCGTGATGCGATCCGACTCAGACGGTGAGCGTTCGAGCACAACTTGACTGGTACACCGATCCCAAGCATCCAGGGCTGGGCCTTGAATTGAGTGTCATGAGGCGTCTCATCGACCCGTCGGAGTTCATTTCGAGAATGTACCAACGCAAGGCAAGGCCGAAACTGCCTCACCGCTAGCCCGTTTCACTTCAGCATGTTCAGGTTATTGCATGCTATTTCAATCTGCGCAGAACACATCTGTAACACATCAAATATATGTTGGTGCTACCTACGTGACGAATAATTGCCGTTATTCATAACGTAGGTTCGGGGTTGTTGTCAAGTCTTTGTTGGTCTTGGTTGTTGACGCGTTCCCGACTTTGGCCTGTCGATTGTGGTGTTTACCTGGGTAGACAGCAGTTGACCCGACCACCGGATTTCTTGAGCGCGAAATACTTGTAGATGAATTCGACAAGATCTGGCACTTGTCGGCCACCGCCGAACAGTGGCTCAGCCAGCAGCTGTCGGTGACCGCTCCGATGGTCTGGATCGCCACGAATCCTCGCCGGTTTGTGGTTCTGACCAGGGTTTTCGTAGTTGGAGTCCTCACGCTTTCGCGTCTCGCTGGTCGGGGTTCTACGTGACGAATAACGGCAATTATTCGCCGCGTAGAAACCGGAGAGCCAAATGACGAAACAGCCCGATGCCCCCAAAGCAGTTCGCCTACACCACACCACGGTAGGTGACCCACCCGCATCAAGTGCCAACAAACGCACACGAACTGACGTCTGGGGGAGATTGCTCAAGGTTCGTAGTTCACTGGTGATTGTTGTTGTGGCGTTGTGTGCTTCTGTGTTGGCACCGGTGGCTGTGTCCGCTCATGACTCCACGACAGAGACCTACGAAGTTGAGGTTCCGGTGTACGAGTCGGTCACCGAACCGATCATGGCAACCCGTGAGGTACCTGTGTACGACTGGGTGCCCACGGAGGTCGAGGTCCCGCGGACCCGCGAAGTGCCTGTGTACGACTGGGTGCCCACGGAGGTCGAGGTCCAGCGGACCCGCCAGGTGCCCGTGTACGACTGGGTGCCCACGGAGGTCGAGGTCGAGCGGACCCGCGAAGTGCCTGTGTACGACTGGGTGCCCACGGAGGTCGAGGTCCAGCGGACCCGCCAGGTGCCCGTGTACGACTGGGTGGCCACGGAGTTCGAGGTCGAGCGGACCCGCGAGGTGCCTGTGTACGCCTGGGTGGCCACGGAGGTCGAGGTCCAGCGGACTCGCGTGGTGCCAGTGTATAACGAGGCGACCTACACGGTTAGGGTTGCGCCGTTTAGAGAGAGGGTCACCTTTCAACCTCCCTGCGAGTGGACCACAGTGTATGGCCAGAGGGTCTACTACTGCCCGCCGCCGAGGACGCGTTGGCAGGATGTGTACAACTACCAGACAGCGACGCGTTATGTGCTAGTAGGTACCCGCACCGAGACCTATATGTCGACTGAGATTCAACTGGTGTGGACGCAGACTGGTACCCGCACCGAGACCTATACAGCGACTGAGATTCGGAATGTGCGGACGCAGACTGGTACCCGCACTGAGACCTATACGTCGACTGAGACTCAGCTGGTGCGGACGCAGACTGGTACCCGCACCGAGACCTATACAGCGACTGAGATTCGAAATGTGCGGACGCAGACTGGTACCCGCACTCAGACCTATACGTCGACTGAGACTCAACTGGTGTGGACGCAGACTGGTACCCGTACCGAGACCTATACAGCGACTGAGATTCGAAATGTGCGGACCCAGACTGGTACCCGCACCCATACCTACGACACAGGCGCAACGCGCCTAGTGAAAAGAGACACCGGCCGAACCGTAACGGAGACCAGGACACGCGTAGTTCATGGCTGTCCAGATGGCTATTACGAATTGGACAGCCCAGACACGCAAGCGTGGATCGAGATCTATACTGGATCGGTCACCTTTTCGAGGCCTCTTGTCGGGCTAACGTACAACCCAGTCCGTTGGTCGGGCCCGTTGGACGATGCCCATCCAGACTGCTATCTACCTGGGGGTGCTCCATTTCATGATGCACTTACCGTCTTGACCGTTGCGGGCATCGAATATGCCGTCAGCGCAGGCGAGGTCGTGATTGACGGTGTGACCTATGTCGTCGAAGCGGGGCGAATCGTTGTAGAGACGCTCGGCGACCTCCGCACGGCGCTCAGAGCGGCGGTTGTGGCCGAGATTAGAAATGCGCTCGAAGAACTCGACGAATCGGTAGTGGCTGCAATCTGCACAAACCTGTTGGTGAGCGGCGTGGTAGGCGCTGCCGCTACCGCGCTCGTAACTTCGGTCGTAACTAAGGCACTTGTCGCGGCGGGTATCGTATTGTCCGCGGGGTCTGCTCCGGCGCTGATTGCTGGCGTAGTCGGCATCGCGCTAGTTGTTGCAGGCTGTAGACTGGCTGAGCCGTGGTATACCCCTGACCCTCCTACCTCCCCTACTGGCCTGAGACTGGTTCCTGGCAACAGGTCGTTGGAGGTGTCTTGGGATGGTTCTCCGTCCAAAGACACATTCCAGTTCGGGTACTCACTGCGCTGGAAGCGTTCCTCGCAGTCATGGGATGATGCCACGACTGCGGCACTGGACGACTCAACCACCTCATACAGGATCACTGGTCTTTCCAACAGCACTGCCTACGATGTGCAGATTGAGGCTCACAACTTAGGCGGGACCTCCTCAGAGGTAGCAGCCACAGCAACCCCGCGCCCCACCAGCACGACTTCTACCACCACCACGACCACGACCACGACTACGACGGTTCCGGCAGCGGATACGGTGCCTACGGTGTCCGCGTTGCCCCAATACGATCGCCTCAGTTACCGGTTGTTGCTCCGCGGGACCCAAGAAGCAATCACCGCCCAGGGGTGCACCCCGTGGGTCTACTGGGAAACTTACCGCTTTTATGCGGGGTTGTGTCCGAGGTGACAGCCACGGTCTGGGCGGTTCGGTGTGGTCGTCAATGGTCCGATCGTCTGCCGCGCGATGGGCTGGTCCGGCGGGTCGCTCGGCATGACCGGCGACCTATGGGTCGCCACGGAGACCCACCGACGGCTGGACGAACGTCGCTCAACCTGCGTGTTGCCATGTGCCACGAAGCAAGGCGAGACCAATTGACCAAACAACCGACAGGCACCCGGACGAACGGCGAGAATGTTGTTGACGAGCATTCGAGCGCGGATATCAAGGCGTTTAACTGGGTGTTCTGGGTGATGTTTCTCGCCGTTGGCGCTGTGTGGTTCTGCCTAGCCGATGCACTTCTCGCCCCGTGGCTTACGTCTGTGGGCATGCCCGCCTATGTTGGCGAGTTGGTGACCGGGGTTGTGGCGTGTGGCATTCTGTTCGCTGCTCCCTCTCTAGCGTCGCGTTTCGACCGCCGGCGGAGATCCTCGAGTAGACGCTTCCTGACTCTTCCTGCAATTCGTCGACCTGGTGGCCACGACGGACACGTTCTGACTCTCCGGGCCCAGGGCCGCGGTGGCCTAGGTTCTGTCTCCAACGGCTCGCCCCGTTCAAACGGTTTCGGCGGCCATCTCGTTTTTAGTCAGACGCTGCGTTAGTTTGGAGCCATGACCGAATCACAAGCCGACACGAAACAACCGATTTGGCTAACAAGCGCTATCGCCGGCTTCACGTTCTTGATCATGTGGGTTACGTACCATACTACGCACCTAAGGTGGGGTTGGGGTTTGGGTTGGTCTCTCCTAGCGGCTTTCGTCTTGATGATTCCCGTTGGGTTTGCAATCGACCGTTGGCTGAAATCGAAGTACTGACTTATTCCCTGATGGACGGGCCGCGGCGGCCTAGCTTCTGTCTCCAACGGCTCGGCCCGTTCAAACGGGTTTCGGCGGCCATTGCGCTTTTAGTCAGACGCTGCGTTAGTTTGGAGCCATGGCCGAATCACAAGCCGACCCGAAACAAATGAGCATTTGGCTATTTCGCGCTATCTTCTTCTTCATGACCATGTTCATGTGGGCTACGTTCCATATTCCGCACCTAGGGTTGGGTTGGGGTATGGGTTGGTCTCTCCTAACGGCTTTCGTCCTAGTGACTCCCGTTTGGGTAGTAATCCACCTTTTGGTGAAATCGAAGTACTGATTTACTCTCCGGGCCCAGGACCGCGGTGGCCCAGGTTCTGTCTCCAACGGCTCGGCCCGTTCAAACGGTTTCGGCGGCCATCTCGTTTTTAGTCAGACGCTGCGTTAGTTTGGAGCCATGACCGAATCACAAGCCGACACGAAACAACCGAGCATTTGGCTAACAAGCGCTATCGGCGGCTTCAGCGGCTTGTTCTTGATGGTTACGTACCATACTACGCACCTAAGGTGGGGTTGGGGTTTGGGTTGGTCTCTCCTAACGGCTTTCGTCTTGATGATTCCCTTTTGGGTAGTAACCGAGCGTTGGCTGAAATCGAAGTACTGATTTACTCTCCGGGCCCAGGGCCGCGGTGGCCTAGGTTCTGTCTCCAACGGCTCGCCCCGTTCAAACGGTTTCGGCGGCCATCGCGCTTTCAGTTATGCGCTGCGTTAGTTTGGAGCCATGACCGAATCACAAGCCGACACGAAACAACCGAGCATTTGGCTAACAAGCGCTATCGGCGGCTTCAACGGCTTGTTCATGTGGGTTACGTACCATACTACGCACCTAAGGTGGGGTTGGGGTTTGGGTTGGTCTCTCCTAACGGCTTTCGTCTTGATGATTCCCTTTTGGGTAGTAATCGACCGTTGGCTGAAATCGAAGTACTGATTTACTCTCCGGGCCCAGGGCCGCGGTGGCCTAGGTTCTGTCTCCAACGGCTCGGCCCGTTCAAACGGGTTTCGGCGGCCATTGCGCTTTTAGTCAGACGCTGCGTTAGTTTGGAGCCATGGCCGAATCACAAGCCGACCCGAAACAAATGGAGCCTGCGCGGAAACGTGGGATTTGGGGTTGCTGGTTTCGGTTGGTGGGTCATGTTGTCAGGAGTCCTCGTAGACCTGGTTATGTAACGGTTATTGGGTAGGGGGCCGGTAGTGCTGGGTCTTCAGGTATTGGCCCACAGGAGTGTCGTGTGCGGAGAGGTGTTCGGTGTACCGGATAGCGGTTTCGGCTTTTTTCCAGCGTCCTGCTTGCATCACACCGAGCAAGGTAATATCGGACGCGGCGAGGTCTTGAGCCATGCCCACACGCGGCGAATGGCTGGTGATGTTGGTGGGGTCGATGCCGGCGGCTTTCGCTGCTGCCCTGATGCGGCGAGTGACGGTGCTGGGGGAGATTTTGAAGATACGGTCTCGGGGGTCGGCGTCGTCGGGTTTGATACGGGCGATTGCTTGCGCGGTGAAATCAGAGATGGGAGCGACCGCGCCTCGCCCGGTCTGGTCAGTCTTGGACCGACGGATTCTTACAACGTGGCGCGCATTTTCTTCTGGCGCTTCTATATCTCCCCAACAGAGTGCTAGAAGTTCACTGCAGCGCAGGGCGGCGTCATGGGCAAGGGCGATCATGGCAATGTCGAATCGAGCGCGTTGCTCGGCCTGCTCCGCGGTCTCGACGGCTCCTCCGGGTTGGTTGTGTCTGGGGAGGTGGGCAGTGTTGATGATGCGTTCGATGTCTCGCCATCGCGAGGGGGTTGCTTGTCGGGGTGTGCACCCTTCTGCGACGCAGGTTCGGTTCAACCCGGCCAGCAGTTCGCGGACTCGGGGATCGTGGGCCGGGTTGGGACCGGGAAGCGAGTCGTGTCGTTCGGCTACCGACGCAAGGTAGGTGCGTACGGTGGTCGGTTTCTTCCCTTGAACTATCAGAGCTGCGATCCATTTCACCAGGTCCATGGGGTCGACAGGCAACGCTGACACGTTGTTGTCGGAGGCCCACTGGGCCCAGCTGTTCCATCCGGTGCCGTAGGTCTTTCGGGTATTGTCGGCACGCGAGGCCGTTCTGCCTCGGGCAATCAGTACCTCCGCGGCCTTGTTCTCAAGGTCTCGCGCGGCGGGGACGCTCGCTGCATTCTCGGCTGTGGTCATGTTGTGCCTGAAGTCCAATCCACGACGAGACGATTCAGTGCGGCCAGATCACGGCATGCTATTCCAATCTGCACAGAACACGCCCGCATCAGACAAAGAACATGTAAGCGACATGCATATACGAAAGATTGCCGCTATTCGTTGGACGTCGATCACACCTGGCTCATGTGGCTCATCGCACCGATTCGGGTTGATCTCCCGCGGCGAACCGGTTGGCGGGCTGGGCAGCGTCTAAAGTGGACGCCGTGACCGCTCCGACACCAGAGGAACTCTCACGCGAGGTAGCGAATTCGGGAGCGCTCAAGGCCGAAACCGAGACGGTCGCGACGCTTATGCTCGCCGTCGCGGCAGGCGTTTTCATTGCTCTCGGTGCCATGTTCGCCAGCAGTATCGGGGCAGGCTCGGAACTCGGCCTCGGACCGACGCGGTTGCTGATGGGCGTGGGCTTCTCGGTGGGCCTGCTGTTTGTGGTGGTGCTCGGAGCCGAACTGTTCACCGGCAACAACTTGATGGTCACGAGTCTTATCACTCACCAGGTGCGCTTCATTGGGGTGGCCCGTAACTGGACACTGGTTTATTTGGGAAACTTCGTCGGCTCCATGGGGCTAGTGCTGCTGGTGTACTACAGCCGCTGGTGGGAACAGGGCGACTTGTCGTTCGCCGCGGAAGCGGTGTCAACCGCAAATGCCAAGGTGAACCTGGGATTCGTGGAGGCTTTCCTGCGAGGTGTCTTGGCCAACATCCTGGTCTGCCTCGCCGTGTGGACGGCCGCGGCGGGTCGCACCATCACCGACAAGATGTTTGGAGTGCTGTTGCCCATCGCCGCCTTCGTCACCGGCGGGTTCGAGCACAGCATCGCCAACATGTATTTCACGCCGGTCGGAGTGCTGATCTCGGGCGAACCCGGCGCCATCGAAGCCGCCGGACTCGTGGCCGGCGACGTGGAGAATCTCACCTGGGCCGGGGTGTTCGCCAACCTGATTCCGGTCACTCTGGGAAACATCGTCGGCGGCGTCTTGGTGGGACTACCGAGTCGTGCCGTTCATCTGCGCGAGGATGAACAGGTCGACGAAACCACGTAGCGAGGCTTCATCGGCGCGCCACCTCAAAGATAGTCGTGACGGATTCTCTAGGGTGCTCGCTCGGCCCCTAGGCTGACCCCCATGAGCGACAACTACACGATCATCACGGCGGACAGCCATGCGGGCGGCAACATGGCCATGTATGAGGAGTACCTCGCGTCCGAGTGGAAAGAGGCCTTTGCCGAGTGGCGGGGTGCGTACAGCAACCCCTACCGAGACCTCCAAGACGACGGCCGGACCCGGAACTGGGACAACGAGCGGCGGCTCAGCGAACAGTATGCAGACGGCATCGTTGCTGAGATCACCTTTCCGAACACTGTGCCGCCGTTCTACCCAACCGGCATGCTCATCGCCTACCCACCACGCGACCGAGAAGAATACGAGCGTCGCCGGGCCGGCATTGAGGCCCACAACCGCTGGCTCAAGGATTGGTGCGATCTGTATCCGACGCAACGCTGCGGCCTGCCACAGATCTTCTTAGAAGACCTCGATGACGCAATCAGCACCCTCGAATGGGCCGCAGCGGAGGGATTCCGCAGCTTCATGATGCCCCATGTTGCACCCGATGTTGACTTGCCCGGTCTTTGGTCACCGCACTGGGATCGACTGTGGGCGGCGATCTCCGACCTCGATCTGGTGATCACTCAACACGGTGGCAACGGCACGCCGAACTATGGCAGCGATCCTGCCTCGGGACTCATCTTCTTGATGGAGGTGCCGTTCTTCGCCCACCGGAACCTGTCCCACCTGATCATGAGCGGCGTGTTCGAACGTTTCCCCCGACTCAAATATGTAATGACCGAGCAAGGTACGGCTTGGGCCATCGACGAACTGCGGCGCATGGACGCCTATCACATGCAGATCTCAGCTGGACGCGTCGGAGAGCTCGGCTTCTCGGCCGACGTGGTCCTCCCCATGAAACCGACCGAGTACTTCGACCGCAATGTCTGGATCGGAGCGTCGTTCCCGTCGCCGGCCGAGGCTGAAGCCATCAGGACTCTAGGAGTCCACAAAGTCATGTGGGGTTCTGACTACCCGCACCACGAAGGCACCTACCCCTTTTCGCTTGAGGCGCTGCAACGGTCGTTCTCCCACTGGGAAGAAGCCGACATGCGCAAAGTGTTGAGCGGGAATGCGGCCCATGTGTACCGTTTTGATCTTGATGCGCTAGCACCTCTCGGAGCTGAACACGGCCCGTCGGTTGCTGCGGTGGCAACTCCATTGGCGGAGATACCCCGCAAGGCGACCAGCCCCGCTTTCTTCAAAGCCTGACGTGTCGGCAACTCCGGCACCGGACTCAACCGCGCCCTACGCGGGGTTTGACGGCGAAGTCGGGCTCATCTTCTCAACCTCTGAACCAGCGTGGCCGCCGCGTCCCACAGCTGCTGAAGGTGCCCCCAACATCATCGTCATGCTGGCCGACGACCTTGGTTTTGCTGACCTCGGCTGTTACGGATCTGAAATCGACACCCCTGAGTTGGATGCGCTGGCCGCCAACGGTGTTCGCTACACCAACTTCCACGTCAACCCGATGTGTTCGCCGACTCGGGCGTCGATGCTGACCGGTCTCAACCATCACCTGGCCGGTATGGGCCACGTTGCGCACAGCGATCCCGGATTCCCCGGCTACGCGCACGAGATCCGTGAAGATGCTGTGACCATGGCGGAACTGTTTCGGGACCACGGGTGGGCGTCGCTGATGGTCGGCAAATGGCACCTCTGCAAGGACTCCAGTCTCAGCGAAGCCGGGCCCCGCAACTCTTGGCCACTCCAGAAGGGCTTCGAACGCTATTACGGAATCCTCGATGGATTCACCAACTTCCATCAACCCCACCGGCTCTACGAAGACAATCACCACATCAACGTCGACCAGTACCCCGACGACTACTACTTCACCGACGACCTCACCGATCAGGCCATCAAGATGATCGACGAGGTTCGCTCCTCGCATCCAACCAAACCGTTCTTCCTGTATTACGCCCATGGTGCGGTCCATGCTCCGTTGCAGGCCAAACAGGCGGACATGGACAAATACCGGGGTGCCTACGATGCGGGCTGGGATCAGATCCGAGAGCAGCGTTTCGCCAGGCAGAAGGAGCTCGGGGTTGTCGCCCCCGACACGGTGCTGCCGCCCCGAAACACCGAAGAGCAACACTCGGTAACCCCCTGGGATGAACTCAGCGATCTGCAACGTGAAACGTTCGCCCGCTACATGGAGATCTTTGCGGGCATGGTTGACAGCGTCGACCAGAGCGTGGGACGGCTCCGTGAACACCTGCAAGCCACAGGCGAGTGGGACAACACCATCATCGTGTTCACCTCCGACAACGGGGGATCGCGCGAAGGTCAACAAGACGGCACATCGCAGTACTTCCGGACTCTGCTGGTGCAGACCGGCAACGACACGCTCGAAGACGTGGAATTGGACCACACCCGACTAGACCTCATGGGCGGACCGCAAACACTGCCGCACTACCCGATGGGCTGGGCGATGGCCTCCAACACTCCTTTCCGGCTGTACAAGATCAACACCCACCAGGGCGGCCATCAGGTTCCATTCATCGTGCATTGGCCCGTAGGTCTTGCAGATTCCTTGTCGGGTTCGGTCACTGAGAATCAAGAGGCGAACAGCGACGGGGAGATCCGTACGCAGTATCAACACATTACGGATCTGCTGCCGACTCTCGCGGAGCTGACCGGTTTGGAGATACCTACCAGCAAGAACGGTCAGCCAGTTCCTGCGCCGGCCGGTACGAGTTTTTCAGCGTCCTTGTCGGACCCCGGGCACGACTCGACACATCGTGAGCAGTACTACGAGATGATCGGTCACCGAGGCATGTACCGCGAGGGCTGGTCGGCGGTGTCGCTGCGGATTCCGCGGCGGTCGTTTTCTGAGGCGCCCTGGGAGTTGCACAATCTGGCCGAGGACCCGACTGAGTCACGCGACCTGTCCGCACAACACCCCGAACGGCTCGCCGATCTACAGGATGCTTTTGAGCAGGCTGCTTGGGCAAATCAAGTCTTTCCCCTCGACGAGGGCAACAGCATCAAGATGATCCAGAAACCACCCTGGGAGGATGAGTTCGTTGCCGACGTGCGGCTCCGACCGGGAATGCCGACACTTGAGCGTTGGCGGGCGCTGCAACTCATCAACTTCAAGTCTTTCGAGGTGTGCGTGGATCTCGATTATGCGTCCGGCGACGAGGGCATGTTGTTCGCCCACGGCGATCAGGGTGGCGGTTACGCGGTGTATGTGGAAGGCGGTCGCCTGTTCTTTGTGTTCAACGGCTACGGCGACATGACCGTTGTCGACGCCGGTGAACTCCCCGCCGGAACCAAGGAGATCAGCCTGGCGATGCAACGAGAGCCGGGGTGGCGCCAAGACGCCCACGTCAGCTGCGACGGCAGCGAGGTGGGCGAAGCGCTCGACTTGCCGGTGTTGATGGCGATCGCTCCGTTCGAGGGCATTGATGTAGGGATTGACCGCCGCTCCCCGGTGAGTTGGGAGATTTACGAAAAGCACGGCCCCTTCAAGTACACGGGCACGCTGCACGCGGTGACATACAAACCAGGTGAGTTGGCCGCGGATGCCGGAATACGGTTCCTCGACTATCTGAAAGAAGCCGGTACCAGATTCGAGTAACCCCCAGCACGGGGAATTTACGGAAGTCGCGATGTGCTCCCGACACGTCGAGTTGCTAGAAACAACCCATGTTTATCGGGTACAACACTAGACAGGAGGAGTTGCGGGCTGAGCTGCGCGCTTACTACCGCGAACTTCTGACCCCCGAAGTCCGCGAGGCGCTCGCAGCCGAGGATGGCTGCGGCCCTGCCCATCGAGAAATCGTGGGTCGCCTGGGGCGCGATGGTTGGCTCACGGTTGGCTGGCCCACCGAGTACGGCGGTCGCGGTTACTCAGCGGTTGAACAGTTCGTGATGTTCGACGAGTCGGTAGCAAGCGGCGCTCCCATCCCCATGTTGACGATCAACACGGTCGGGCCGACGCTGATGCAGTTCGGCACCGAGGAACAGAAGCAGTTCTTCCTGCCAAAAATCTCCAAAGGAGAGATAACTTTCTGCATCGGATATTCCGAACCCGATGCAGGAACAGACCTGGCGTCTCTGACCACCCGAGCGGTCCGAGACGGTGACGAATACATCATCAACGGCCAGAAGACTTGGACATCGCTGGCAAAAGACGCCGACTACATCTGGCTGGCTGCTCGCACCAACCCCGAAGTCAAAAAGCACAAGGGCATCTCGCTGTTCTGCATTCCGATGGATACTCCAGGACTCTCGATTCAACCGCTCGACCTGCTGTCGACTCACGACATCAATCACACGTTCTTTGACGACGTGCGGGTACCTGCTTCCACACTGATCGGCGAAGAGAACGGCGGCTGGGGCCTGATCACCAGTCAACTGAATCGTGAGCGGGTCACGATCTGTTCGTCGGGCATGGTTACCAAAGCGCTCGAGGAAACCATCGACTACGCCAAGAACACCAAGCGGGCCGATGGTACGCGGCTGATTGATGCGCCCTGGGTGCAGCGCAACCTGGCCGAAGTCACCGCAGGACTCGAATATCTGCGGCTCGCCAACTGGCAGGTGGCCTGGACGGTGGCCAACAAGATCGATGGTCAGCAACCCGACATGGACACCATCGCCGGATTCATCGCCGATTCCTCTGGAGTGAAGGTGTACGGGACCGAGTTCTATACACGGGCGTATCGCAAGCTGATGGAGGTGTATGGACCTCAAGCCACTGTTGCTCGCGGGTCGATAGGTCACCTGACTCGCCTTGAGATGCAGTACCGCTCGACGGTGATACTCACGTTCGGCGGAGGCACCAACGAGATGCAGCGTGACCTGATCTCCCAATTCGGCTTGGGCTACCCGAAAGCAGACCGCTGATGGACTTCACACTTTCCGACGAAGAACAGGCCATTTCTGATCTCGCCGCGCAGATACTCGGCGACAAATCGACTCATGAACGACTCTGTGCGCTGGCCGCCAACGATGATCGGATCGATGCTGAGACCTGGGCCGCACTCGCCCAGGCGGGCATATTGGGTGCGGCGGTTCCCGAGGAGCACGGCGGCTTGGGGTTGGGGTTCTTGGCGACCGCCATGGCCATGCAGCAGGTCGGCACAACTGCTTCACCGGTGCCGTTGCTGTCGACCGCGGTCATGGGCGCGATGCCGATCGCTGAATTCGGTACTGCTGAGCAACGCGCACGCTACCTGCCCTCAATCGCCGACGGTTCACTGATTGTGGCTGCGGCCCTTTACGAGGAAGGCACCACGGCCGCTGAGCCCGAGGTTGTGGCGTTGGCCGATGCTGACGGCTACCGCATCGAAGGCAGCAAGCCCATGGTGGCCGACGCACTCGACGCTGGTTTGATCCTGGTTCCGGCCAAGCTTGGCGATGGTTCGTGCGGTGTGTTCTTGGTGCCGTCCGATTCGGCGGGTCTTTCGGCGATTCGGGTTGAGGTCACTTCTGGTCGTCCGCAAGCCCGGCTGGAATTCTCTGGTGTGGTGGTGCCCCGCGACGCCTTGCTCGGGGGCTCTGCGTCGGCTGTGTCGGGTGCCGACATCGTGAACTGGATTGAACTTAGAGCCAATAGTTGCATGTGCATGATGATGGCCGGAGCGGCGCGATCCTCCATCGAATTGGCTGCCGAGTACACCAAGCAGCGCTATCAATTTGATCGACCGATCGCCACGTTCCAGGCGGTCAGCAGTCGCGCTGGTGACAGCTATATCGACACGAACGCGATCATGTTGACGGCCTGGCAAGCGGCTTGGCGTATCGACCAGGGTCTTTTGGCTCAGGACGCTGTTTCGATTGCGCGTTGGTGGGCGGCCGAAGGCGGTTTTCGGGTCGTCCATGCCGCGGTGCATGTGCATGGTGGAGTCGGTGTGGACCGCGACTATCCGCTGCATCGCTATTTTGTGCTGGCCCGACAACTTGAGTTGACGCTCGGCAACGGCGAAGAACATCTAGCGACTCTTGGGCAAGCCATCGCGGCTCGCTGAAAAATCTCGGGAACCAAATTATTCCGGGAACCAGACGGCGTCTCCCGGTCGTCGTAGTCTCAAAGGCAAGTCGAGAGGGTTTTGTCGATGGTGAGACATCTTTGGCGCTGGTTGATCGTCGGGATCGTGCTGGTGTTGTTGGCCGGCGTATTGTCGAGCGACGACGAGCCTGAGACAACCGAGGATCCGGACAGCCCAGTAGAGCCAGTCACCGGCAGCGATTCGGAGGACCGAATCGGGGTGAGATCAGGATTGGGATCGGATCGCCAATCAAGCGCGCTCACGGTTCATTTGAGTGAGGGAGAGGCGGCCGGAAGCGACTCGGGGGCTGTAGTGACCCGAGTCGAAGGCCGCGAACTCACCGAGGCGGAAATCAGCGCGGTGACCGATCGACTTCCGGCCTGGGACTCCGACCCGGATGGTGACGCGGTTGATTTCAACCGTCCGCCGGAGTCGCTTCTGCGGCCCCGCGTTGGTGACACCATTGACAGCCCGTTCCCGACGCAGTCCGATGTTGACGCACCCGATGTCGACTCGGGACCCTTGGAAGTGTTGAGAGTGCAGCCCGACGGAGCGGTCGGGATCGCTCCGTTTATGAGCATCACGTTCAATCAGGCGATGGTTCCGCTGACGACCCTCGCTCAACTAGACGAGATTGATGTTCCGGTGACGATGACGCCGTCGCTGCCGGGTCGCTGGCAGTGGATCGGTACTCGCACGCTTCGCTTCGAGCATGATCCGGAGGTATTTGATCGCCTACCCATGGCTACTTCATATGTGGTCGAAGTTCCCGCCGGAACGGTCTCACAATCGGGCGGCGAGTTGGCCGAAACCGTTCGGTTCGAGTTCGACACCCCTGCACCTACCATGCTGTCGCTCACACCGCAGCACGACTCGCTCAACCTTCAACCCGTCTTTCTGATCACGTTCGATCAGCGAGTCGACGCTGCCGCGGTGCTGGAGACCATCACCTTGAGCGCTGCTGGCAACGACCGCGAACTGAGGCTCGCCACCGAAGCCGAGATCGAGAACGACGAGGAGATCAAGCGACGTGTCGGTGTGACCCTCGATGGCACCTGGGTCGCATTCAGGCCGGTGGCTGCCCTTGAACCCGATACGGATATCACCATCCAGGTCGGGCCGGATGTGCCTTCCGCTGAGGGCACCAACACATCTAATACTTCGACGGTAGTGCAGGCCCGCACCTACTCAGCCCTGCAGGTCGAAGACACGAGCTGTTCGCGGCAGTATCCGTGTTATCCCGGGAGTTGGCTCGGCGTCTACTTCAACAACGTTCTGGATCCCGCCACGCTTGATGTTGATGATCTGGTGATATCACCTGAGCTCGCAGATGCCCGAATCTGGGTGGAGTACAACTCCGTCAACATCTTCGGCCCGACTGAGGGAGACAGGATCTACGAAGTGGTGATCCCCGCAACGCTCGCGGACGAGTTCGGTCAGACGCTGGGTGAGGAGGTGACCGTCGAGTTCCATATGGACGATGCTCGTCCGTTCATCAACGCCTCAGGCCGACGACTCGTGACACTCGACCCTCTCGCTGATCAGCAGACGATCCCGGTGACGGTGCGCAACCACGAACAACTACGCGTGCGGCTCTATGACGTAGACCCGAGCGACTATGCGTCCTTCGTCGATTTCTTCGATCGTATGGAACGTTCCCGTGACGGAGGATTGCCTGATGCACCGTGGACGCTCGTCTCCGACGAGGTGGTCGACACCGGGGCTGATTCCGACGCAGTCACAGAAGTGCGCATCGATCTCGACGAGGCCCTCGACGGCGACCACGGCCATGTGATCGCGATCATCGAAGGGGTCGGGCGCTTTGCCGACCTGACCCATCAGGACGACGAATACTGGTCCAACCGCCCGGTGGTCGTCTGGGTGCAAGACACCGACATCGGCGTCGACATGATCACCGATTATCAAGACGTTGTGGTGTGGACTACTGATTTGCGCTCTGGTGATCCGTTGGCAGATGTCGAAATCAACTTGCTGGGCCACAACACAACGCTCACCACGGATGACGAGGGACTGGCACGGACCTCGATCAGTGGCCGGTTCAGCTGGATCGTCGCAACGCTCGACGACGATCAGGCGATCAACCCTGCGAGCGTGCGGACTTCGTCACGAACCGATCAATTGATCTGGTACACCGCCGATGATCGCGGCACGTATCGCCCCGGCGAGACGCTTCATTTGAAAGGTTGGGTTCGCAACCTTGACTTGAGCGGCGATGGGAGTCTCGAGTTTCTTCCTCCCCAACAACTGATCACCTATCAGATCTATGACTCGTTTGGCAACGAACTCGGTGATGGGAGTTTCCGTCTCGACGAGCACGGTGGCTTTGATCTCACCGTTGAGTTGCGTGACGGAGCGAACCTGGGCGATGCCTGGATTGAGTTCCAAGGCCCACAGAACCGCGAAACCAGCTGGCACTACCATCAGTTTCAGATTCAAGAGTTCCGTCGCCCCGAGTTTGAGGTAACAGCTCGACTGGAGTCTTCCGGGCCGTTTTTTGTTGACGAACCAGCGACAGTGGCAGTCGACGCCAACTATTTCTCAGGTGGGCCTCTGCCCAATGCAGAAGTGTCCTGGGTTGTTACCACGCGAGAAGCGTCGTACTCGCCGCCCAACTGGAGCGAATTCACCTTCGGCGTGTGGACCCCGTGGTGGCACTACAACGACTTCGGTGGCGGCGATGACTGGTATTGGGAAGGCGATTACGGATTCGGTGACCCGTGGGCCGAACCTGTTCGTGAGACGTTTTCCGGCTTGACTGACGCCAGCGGCAGCCACTATCTGCGCATGGACTTTGAGGGCGACGGAGATCAACTCCCGACGACGGTCACCGCCGAAGCAGAAGTTCTCGATGTCAACCGCCAGCAGTGGGCTTCGTCGACCGATGTACTGGTGCATGCCGCAGACCTCTATGTCGGTGTTCGGTCAACCCGAACTTTCGTGCGGGAGGGCGACAGTTTTGATATCGAAGCGATCGTCACCGATCTCGACGGCAACCCGGTCGCGGACCGATCCTTCGAGGTAGCCGCGTCGCGAATCGTCGATGAGTACGTTGACGGCGAATGGACCGAAGTCGCAGTAGACACTGAAACCTGTGACGTGGTTTCGCTCGACGAGCCGGTTGCGTGTGAGTTCGAGGCCTCGGTCGGCGGTCGCTACAGCATCGACGCCAATATTGTCGATGACGCCGGGCGAACCAACCGCAGCGAAATGACCCGCTGGGTCACCGGCAGCCGCAGCGGCGTGCCGAGCCGCACCGTCGAACTCGAGAGTGTCAACCTCGTCCCCGACGCCGAGACCTACGCGGCGGGCGACACCGCTGAGATCCTTGTGGATTCGCCCTTCAGTACCGGAACTGGCCTGCTGGTGATCGCCCACAACGAGATCATCGAACTGCGCACCTTTGAGATCACCGACCACGCGGCGGTCCTGGAAGTACCGATCAGCGACGATCATGTTCCGGAACTCGCGCTGCAGGTCGAGATCGTCGCCACCACCCCACGCACCGCTGACGACGGCACCGTGCTCGAAGACATTGCTGACCGCCCTGCCTATGCCTCGGGGCAGATCCGGTTGCGTGTGCCGCCCGCGCAACGAGCCCTCGACATCACGGTCACCCCGGCGGCGTCAAGCGTGAAACCGGGTGCTGCGACCAGCGTCACCGTGCAAGTGAACGATGCCGACGGCGATCCGGTCGACAATGCTGATGTGTTGTTGGTCGTGGTTGACGAGGCTGTGCTGGCTCTCTCGGGCTACGAACTCGTTGACCCCCTTGAGGTCTTCTATCGGTCGTTGGACACGTATTTGAGTGCCCAGCGGGCACGAGGCAGCATTCTGCTTGAGAATCCGCAGGAGTTGCTTGATGCCATCGGCGGCGACGGAGCAGTCCCCAGCACCACCGTCGCGGCTGTGATGGCGGAGTCGTTCGATGAAGGCGACGATATGGCCGAGGAGTCCGCGGCATCTGAATTTGACACTGCGGGTTCAGTTCGGCTCAGCAGCCTCAGTGCGCAAGGACTTCAGGTTGAGGTACGCCAGAACCTTGATGCGCTGGCCTTGTTCGACCCTGAAGTTGCGACCGATGCAACAGGTAGTGCCACGGTCGAGTTCGAACTGCCCGACAACCTCACTCGCTACCGGGTGATGACTGTCGCGGTCGATGGCGCCGAACGCTTCGGTTCGGGAGAATCTGCCATCACCGCGCGATTGCCGCTGCAGGTGCGGCCATCTCCGCCCAGGTTCTTGAACTTCGGCGACCGTTTCGAACTGCCGATCGTGGTGCAGAACCAGACCGACTCGTCCGTCGAAGTGGACGTGGTGGTTCAGAGCGCCAACCTGAACCTGGAAGGGTCAGCTGGGCGGCGGATAACGGTGCCGGCCAACGACCGGGTAGAGGTTCGCTTCGGCGCCTCCACAAGCTCTGTTGGCACCGCTCGTTTCCGCGTCGCAGCCGTGTCGGGTGACAACGCTGATGCTCAAGAGGTTTCCTTGCCCGTCTACACGCCCGCCACTAGCGAGGCGTTCGCTACCTACGGGGTTCTGGACTCTGGAGTTGTGAGCTATTCCCTTGTTGAACCTCAAGATGTGTTCTCCCAGTTTGGAGGACTGGAAGTCAACACCTCGTCAACGGCTCTGCAGGCTTTGACTGACGCGGTCTTGTATCTTTCGGAATATCGCTACGCCAGCGCGGATGCCTACGCCAGTCGCATCCTCGCCATTTCTGCATTGCGAGACGTGCTCGGGGCCTTCGAAGCCGAAGGGCTGCCGACCTCAGCGGAACTCGACGCCATTGTGCGTAGCGACATCACAGAGTTGGCTGCGCTGCAACACGGTGACGGTGGTTTCGGGTGGTGGGCGCGAAAAGGTATTTCGTACCCATACCCGTCGATCCAGGCGATGCACGCGCTGGTGACAGCTGAAAGCGCTGGGTTCACCGTCTCGGCTGAAGTGATGGACAACGGTCGCGGCTACTTGCGCGACATCGAAGCCCGGATCCCATCTGACTACAGCAGAGAATCTAAAGACATGCTTTTGGCATACGCACTGCATGTGCGTGCTCTCGACGGTGACCGGGACTCGAGCGCGGCTCGTGGCCTCTGGAACCGTCGGGGTGCGGATCTTGAGATGGACGCATTGGCGTGGATATGGCCCGTGGTTGCGGATGCCGACGTTGAAGCCGACATCGAGCGTGTGTTCAACAATCGAGTCACCGAGACGGCACAAGCGGCCACGTTCGTCACCGATTATGGCGAAGACGCCTACTTGATCCTGGCTTCAGATCGCCGAACCGACGGCATCGTGCTCGACGCTCTGATCACCATGGCCCCGGATTCAGACCTGGTACCCAAGGTCGTGGCCGGGTTGTTGGCGAACCAGGTGAAAGGTCGTTGGAACAATGTCCAGGAGAACTCGTTCATCCTGCTCGCCCTCGATAGATACTTCGAGACTTTCGAAGCGGTTGAACCGGACTTTGTGGCCCGTGTCTGGCTTGGTGACCAATATGTGGCGGAACACGATTTCACCGGCCGGAGCATCGACCGTGCCTCCACACTGGTTCCGATGGACGACCTGATCGAGGCGGGCGACACCGATCTGACCGTCCAAAGTGATGGCGAGGGCCGTCTCTACTACCGCCTTGGGCTTCGTTACGCTCCCACAGACCTCAACCTGGATCCGTTAGATCGTGGCTTTGTGGTGCAGCGCTCCTATGAGGCGGTCGACGATCCCAGCGATGTCTGGGTCGATTCCGAGGGTGCCGTCCATGTCGTGGCTGGAGCCGAGGTGCGAGTCAAGCTGACCATGGTCAACGACAGCCGCCGCACCAACATGGTTCTGCTTGATCCGCTGCCCGCAGGCTTCGAAGCCCTGAACCCCGCGTTGGCGGTTACCGGCGAGATCGAGGCGCCCCGTACCGACGCCGCTGACTATTGGTGGTGGTGGACCTGGTATGAACACCAGAACCTGCGCGACGACCGGACCGAGGCATTTTCGTCCTATTTGTGGGCCGGTACCCACGAATACAGCTATGTCGCCCGGGCAACCACTCCCGGAACCTTCGTGGTGCCCCCCGCCAAAGCCGAGGAGATCTACGCTCCAGAAGTGTTCGGCCGCTCCGGTTCCGACACCGTCATCATCGAAGACTCGCCATCGGTTTCTTGATCGAAGCGTCCTTGCTTATTGGGAACAGATGGAGGTGACTTCGGTCCATTTGTCGCTTCCATCTACCCACTCTGACAATCACTGCAGAGCACTAACGCACAGGAATGGCCACTACACGACGTTTAAACATCCAGTTATCACATGTCGTCTTGTTGTGGGCTAGCGATGGAGGGGCGGCTTCATTCAGTCCTGTTGCCTATTGCGGCTCGGGTCATCTGGTGCTGAAGCTCCTCGACGGTGAACGGTTGTGCCCCGCCTTTGTGGAGCATGGCGTGACAGTTGGGACACACCGGCAAGAGGTCCGTGATGGGATTGATCGTGTGGTTGTCGTGATCTGTGATTTGCGACAACGGTTTTGTGTGGTGGACATGAATGAACCTGTGACCGATTGCGCCGTAGCGCTTCTCGAAATCCAAATCGCACACTTTGCAGGTGGCTCCGTGGTGCTGGATGCACGCGTGCCGTGCGCCGCTGTCACGCTCGTACTTGTTGACTTCGACTCGGGTCTTCGCGCCCTCTGGAACCTCACCGGCACTGTGGTGCCGCACCCCTGCTTCATCGCCTGACTGTGCTTCCATCCGCGCCACCCCAGTTACGAATCGCTGCGCCACTCGCGCGGCACGTTTGGTGTATGGTCACCACAGGATCGTGTCGGTCCACTGGTATTTGACGCTCTGACTAGGTATTTCATCCTGCCGGACCACGATCCACCATGCTGTCACACCTGCCTGTCATGATGCGAGAAACAGATCGCTCGTTCCGTACGAGCCTCGGAGAGAACACTTTAGGAGCAGGATTATGGAAGCCACGGAAACCGTTCCTGACCAAGTTCAACTAGCCGACCGGCTCAACAACCTGCACCATTTGCTCTACACACGGGGAGGCATCCGCCCCTCAAATGCCGCCGTAGAGGAGTTGTCGAAGCTTCTTCTCCTCAACATCGCGGCACATCGTGACCCTGATACGAGAGTGGGTGACAAGTGTCTAGCTGACCTCCTCGATCCAGATGCAGTCAGGGCCATGACGGACCCCCGACCGCTGAAAGAAGCCTTCGCTATAGTCAACGCGTTGCCTGAACTGCGCGGTCAGGTGCCTGGGGGCGGAACCCAGTCAATTTGGCCAAAAGACGAGCCCCTGCGCATCAGTCGTTGTGACGTCTTGGCCGAAGCCCTAGACATCCTCCCTCACGCAGGAATTGGTGCTGAATCCGCACACGACATATTGGGAACGGCTTTCGACGTCTTCCTTCGGGGTCGATACGAGCACGCTGGAGGTCTCGGGACTTACCTCACGCCGGACTCTGTTGTGAAAGCAATGGTCAAGGTTGGCTTCGACCTAATCGACCCCCTGGACGCTGAGATGTCTTGGCCAGTCATGGGCGACCCGTGTTGCGGTAGCGGACGTTTCTTGATTGGTCTCATTGAGGAAGCTGTCTCCCGTAATCCAGATATTCACCTAGAGCAACTTCGGCAGGCAGTCGTGGGCGCAGACCAGTCAGCTGCGTCAGTCGCGATGGCCAGAGTCAACCTGCTTGCCTACGGATTGAGTTCCCCTGAAGTGTTCACAGTCGAAGACTCCATTACGGAGGCTCCAATTGACCGCCTACGCGGGAAGATGCACCTAATCCTCACGAATCCACCATTCGGAGAAGGCAAGTACGACTCACCATCTGGCATTTCTAGGACAACTAATTTCTTCCGTGGCCTGCACTCCAAGGAACGTATCGACCCGTCGCTCGCATTTGTCGCCCGTTGTGTCGACCTCCTCGCTCCAAACGGCGTGGCTGGCATCATCCTCCCCGATGGAGTTGCGGATGGCCCTCACATGAGGGAATTGCTACTTGAGGAAGACTGCCTGTTCATGGAGGCAAGTATCGAGGGAGTAATCAGCCTGCCGTCGGCGACGTTTGCACCCGCGGGTACCACGGCCAAGACCAGCGTCTTGTTCCTCCGCAAGGGGGCACGACAGTCGAGCCGAGTCTTCCTTGCTCGTGCTGATCACGTGGGATACATCATGAAAAAGGGAGCCATAGCAGTTGATCCAAAAGGGAACGACCTCCCGAATATCGCCCATAACATAGGTCAATTTCTCGAAGGTGGGGAGGAGAACAAGGGGAAAGTCGTCTCAGTTGATGGTGCCACACTTAAGAGAATCGATGCTGCCACTCTCGACCCAGAAGCCCTGATAGCCGAACAGCAACTCAAGGAAGCGGGCGGAAAGCCATTCGCCACGGTTCTAGTCTCCAAAAAGAGGCACCGCACAAGTATGCAAGAGTTGGTCCCGTTCATATCGGTGCTCCATGTTGATGAGTTGGGAAACGTTGACTGGGTCAAGGCGAGTCGCTACCGGCCGACGACTCCGGGACTCATTGCTCGCGGCGGACAAATTATTGTGTCGCTCCTGAATCCAGCGAAGTTCCGGGCAACGGTCATCCCTCAAGATCTGGACCGAGTGCATTGTTCAGCTGAGTTTGGCATCTACGAGTCCACAATCGACCCGTACGCAACCTTGGCCTTGCTCCAACATCCATCGGTTCGAGCACAGATCGCGCCACTAGGTCGCGGGACCTCAAGTTCAAGGCGCCGAATTGATGCGGATGACGTACTGGGTCTGATCGCACCGCCATACCACGAGGATTGGGTAGACAAGACAGGACGTGTAGTACGGGACGCTCTTGAAGCAGTGGCAGAAGCTAGGTCTAGGCTCACCGGGGCGTACAGTTCGTGACACCAACGCCCGAATTTGCTATTGCTGCACTTGATTCCGATTATTCATGACTAGCTTCGATTCCTAGCGTCTCAACCAAGTCATCAACGTCATACGCGGGGAGGAGTTCCCGTAACGTGTCAATGTTGGGGAGTAGCTCGGCCGCACTCGTAAGACGACTTGGTCGAGCATTTCTTTTGTAAGGCATCGCGATCGTCCGGCCCTGCACAGGTCGGATCTTCTCTGGAGGTGGGTGGGTCCACTCTACAGAGAAGTCGTCACCAATACCGAGACCGTGAATCTTTGCCTCAAGCACCTTCACATTCTTGAAGTCCAGATTACCGAGGGTATTCACCACCAAATTATCGTCGTAACCTACAGGCGGATGAAGTTGGAGATTATATTTGCCCTCGGTTCTCGATTCGATGTAGTCCATGAGGAGCTTCCGCCAAGCTGAGTCCTTTTGCCCATCTAAGCACCACCCCCTTACCCTAAGCACCAAGGGTAGGTCGCTTTCGGCAGCATGAACCACGCGATCGAACAAAAGGTAGAAGACATTCGGTAATGCTAAGTACTCGGACGAAGTTGTTGACCTCCCAGCTTTCACACGCTTGGCGTCCTGATCCAGAGTGCCCATGTTGTGGTTCCAACGCGGTCGATCCACACCTGAGATGATCGCCGCACTCTTTACCTCAGATCCGTCCATGAGATCAAGACCCTTGCCCTTGAAACCCTGGCCCGGTTCGGCGAGCAGGATAGATGCCACATGTTGCGCAATGTAACCGGTATCCACCTGCGAAGACTGACCGGTCAACGCTGCCCATTTCAACAACGTACGCCATTGCTCAACGAAGAAGTCTACAAAGAGATCTTCAAGCAACTGGCGCCTGTCATCTGATGAAAGTTGGCCGAGCACTTTTCTGCGGAATTTGGCTGCTCGGCGTAGTGCGTCTTCGACTTCAGGTTTCATCGTAACCAACTATCGAATGATCGGACACAAGTAACACAAGTACTAGTCAGTGTTGTAGGGACGCGCCGACCGCCGATGCTTGAATGGCAAGATTGATCTCGGCAGACAAGGCCAGTTTCTAGAGTGATTCTCATGTGTTCATGCGTTGGGAGTCACACCGACAGGAGTTGATTAAGGGCTTTAAAGATGCTCTCAAATCGATTGAGTGCGTGTTCTGGGATTTGGAGGCTACTCGTGTTCTCCGAGAGATACCTAGCAGGCCGATAGTGGTTGAATGCTACACCGTCAGGTAGGGGTTCATTTTCGAAATGATTCTCTAGACGGGTGATGATCCGCTCGCTTGTCTGCGGCAGAACATTGTCTCGAATCTTTGTCCCGAACTCTGCGTTAACCAGATCCAAGTAGAATTCTGGACCGAACATGTCTTCAATGTCTGCCTCGTTTGCCTCTGTGAACTCAGCGAAGGTCATCACTTGACGCTTCTTTAACAGCTTTTTCTTGTAGAGGTTTTCTACCTTCTGACTATCCGTGATCTGGTAGTCGATGAGCACTGCCGTGTTCATCCCGGACTGCGCTCCAATCAGAGCAACGAACGTCGGTACATTGCCGGATCCCCCGACTGGTGTGATTGTCCACTCTGGACTCAGACCTTCCTTCCCTGCCGCGTGGAGAGCTTCGGAAACAGTCTGGAGGTACAGCAAGTCGGAAACTCCCTCCACTACGAGCGAGTTTGGTCCAATAAACAGCGTCTG
This sequence comes from Candidatus Aldehydirespiratoraceae bacterium, assembly GCA_965198315.1. Lineage (GTDB taxonomy): Bacteria > Actinomycetota > Acidimicrobiia > Acidimicrobiales > Aldehydirespiratoraceae > VXYK01. The sequence continues at coordinate 1,917,986 of OZ240616.1, forward strand.
GTGGATTTCATACCCCAGAGCCCCCTGCAATGGGAACAGGCTGTCAGGTGTGGCACGAAGTACCTCTGTCAGCACCTTCGTGCCTTCTTGCTCTGGGCTGAGTTGTTCTGACCCTTCCTCAATGCTGAGATCTTGAACGATGCGGACTCGCTTGAAACGAGCCGGGTCCACCATGAACGGGGAATGAGTCGTGTACACGACTTGATGATGGGGAGCCAGTTCCTTGTCGAAGTACCTGAGCAGATCCTCTTGGGCCTTAGCATGGAGGGACAATCCCGGTTCGTCCAGGAGGAGTATGAGATTCTCGCCCTTGCTGCGTAGTTGTGAGTACCAGGCGAGAAAGGAGAAGAACCAAACGAATCCGCGCGATCGGGACCCCATCGATGTGGTTACCATGTGTCGGGTGTCTTCCACCCTGCCCCAGATGTTCGTGCCAGATGTCATCTCGGGTGGGTCTTCGGGTTGGGCGACCCGGACGTCAAACTTCATTCGCAGGTGGCGGTTCTGTGACCAATGCTCCATGACCTGTCGAGTCAGGCTATTACCTGCCCCTTCCAGTCGCGCCACGAGCGACTGCGTGTTCCCGGGCTCCAGCATTTGTTCAAGGTCTAATCCTGCCAACTCTATGAGGCCGAGAAGGGGGAAATCAGAATCCAAGAGGGCCCCTTGATCTCTCCGGTCTCGGATGGCTTCGAGGTTGTCCTGGCCTGTCATCTGGTAGTACTCGTCAAAATACAGAAACTCAGGTAGTCGCTCTGCCAGGACTTCGTGGTACACATGGTAGGCGATGCCGTGCTCATGGATTTCCTGCAATATCACTCGCAGGTTGGCTCCTGGCTCTCCCGTCGCTTCTTCCTTCAAACGATTGAGCATCTCCTCCACGTTCTCTGAGTTGTTCAGAGCATCTACGAGCTTGGACGGCAGATCGGCCTCTCCTACAAGGTGTTGGATGGATCTGTCGATGTCAATGTCCAGAGACTCCACGACATGTTCGTTCTCGTAGCCCTTGCTGAGAACCAATGTCGCGGGACTATCCCCCAGCAAGGACTGTCCGAAGACGTTTTCGACCGCTGCCACATCCTCGGAATCAAGTTCGAAAGTTGCCCGCACAACCTGAGCGTGTCGACATCTGCCTGCGGACACATCGGCCTCGTAGGTGGACACATCGCTTCTTGGATAGTCGTCCATCACGCTATACTCCGCGTCACCGGAGTTAATGGGGTTTAGCCGATACAAGGCTTTGAGCAGCGCCGTCTTTCCCGCTTCGTTCTTGCCGACCAGGCAAGTGACATCGCCGATATCGAAAATCCCCGAGTCTCGGACGCTCTGAAAGTTCTGCACTTGCACATTTTGCAGTTGCATTACTCCTCCACTTGGTGATATGGCCGCCCCACCTTACTGGGGGACCTTGCGAAGTAGCGCTAGCGTAGGTGTCGGTTCGCGGGGACCCTAGCCCAGGATCGAGTCGGCCACGCGGTCCTCGCAGGTTTGCTTGTCCCACCAACTCAGCTGGAGTTGTTTGGCTCGCCGGAAGTAGAGCTGGATGTCGTATTCGAGGGTGAACCCGACTCCACCGAAGACCTGCTGGGCCATGGCTGTGATGTCTCGGTAAACCTTGCCGCTGAACAGCTTGGCCATTGGCGCGAGCCGGGAGATGTCGTGCCCGACAGATTGGGCCCAGGCAGCTTCGTAGACGAGAATCTTGCCTCCGTCGAGTTCGGTTTTGGCGTCGGCAAGGTAGTGCGAGATGGCTTGGAACTCGGCTAGGGCTTTACCGAACTGTTCGCGGTCCTTGGCGTACTGCGCGGTCGTCTCAAGCGCATAGTCTGCGCCGCCCATAGCCTGCGCGGAAGCCAAGACGACCGCTCGGTGCATTACTGCTTCCCATGTGACCCATCCGCTACCGGCGTCACCAAGCCGATTTTCTGCGGGGATGTGAACCTCGTTGAAATCGGCTCGGTATTGGGTGTCCGATGAGATCGACATCCGCTGGTCGAGAGTCAAACCTTCGGTATCGGTGGGGACCAGGAACAGGTCGACCTCGGTATCGGCGGTGCCGGTGCGGGCCAGCACCAGCAACTGATCGGCGGCGCTAGCGAAGTAGACGTGCATCTTGGAACCGTTGAGCACGAAGTCGCTGCCGTCGACGGCGGCGCTGAGTTGCACACCTTTGGGTGAGTAGCCGCCATCAGGTTCGAGCCATGCCGGCGTGATGATCGTTTCTCCGGTGGCGATGCCGGTCAAGAGCGAAGCGTGTTGCTCGCCGCTTGTTGACTCGAGAATCGCCCCGGCGGACAACACGCAGCTAACAAAATGGGGGACTGGTGCCAGTGAACGGCCCAGTTCCTCGTAGAGCACCACACCTTCCAGCAGACTCATGGCTGACCCGCCGTACTCCTCGGGCAGCATCAGGCCGCAGATTCCCAATTCGCCGAATTGTTCCCACAACTCGCGGGCAACGCCGGTGGCATCGTCTTCGAGTTCACGCACCGTGTCGATCGGTGACAGCTGTGCACAGACGCCGCGCACCATCTCGCGCAACATCTCTTGCTCTTCAGTGAAGTCAAGGTCCAGCATCAGGGTTTCCAATCTTCGCTTTTTCGTGCCCAGGGGTTGTCGGTTCTGTCGGTGGGAAGTGCCACTCGGGCCGTGCATGTACAGCACAGCCGATCACCAACAGTCACTGAGATGTCAATGCCGGCCCATCCGCAGCCAGTTTCGTCAATTTCGGTGCCGCTCACTGTTCCGGCGAAGACCATGTGGTCGTCTGGGTACACCGAATCGCGCATACGGAAGGTCATTCGACCGATACGGCCTCGGGGGCCGGTCCAATCGGTGATGAAACGCTCGAACCAGGCGGCCAGGTTGGGGGTGTTGAGGAATATGTCGGGTGTGCCGTTGCGCACGGTGGCGAACTTGTAGTCGTGATGCATGGGCCGCCAGTCGCGACTCGCCAACGCGCCCAGTACCACGGTGGTTGCGCTGACGTCGTACCCAAGGGTTGGGAGCACGGTCCCGGCTGACGCTTGATCGAGTGAGATGCTGTCTGTGGCTGTGCTGTCTGTGGCTGTGTTGTCTGTGGCTGTGCTGTCTGTGGTTGTGTTGTTTGTGGCCGGGCTGGTGTGCTGGCTCATCAGTTCACCTCATTGGAACGCTTGTAGCCGAAACCGGTGTACGACTCGATGCCGACAAGTTCTCCGTCCTGATTGTGGTATTCCACGTCGATCACCCAAAACCGCCCGGTACCCAGCTTGGAGGTCTTGATATCGCTGATGGAGCGAAGCACCTGATGGTGGCTGATCACGTCTCCAGGTCGAACTGGTTCGTGAAGAATCAGGGTGTTGTCGCTCATGACTGCTTCGGGCAGATCGAGTTGTGCTTTGAGGTCGAAGTGAGCTTTCAGTGCTACCTGCTCCTGTGCGGCACCGGGTTCCCAACGATGCGGACGCATCCATAGCGAGAGCGTCGAGACGGGCATGGTCATCCCGTCCGTCAATTGCTTTGCAACTTCGGTATCCCAGTAGAGGGGATTGCCATTCTCGGTGGCTGACAAGGTGTTGTACGAGTAGCTCCGCTCGACCGGAAAAGTCGCGGTCTCAAGGTACTGAGCCTTCCCTATCAGAGCGCGAATCTGTTCAGGCAGTCCTGTGGCGGGGGCGGCGGGTTCAGTCACGCGATTGCTCCTTTGCTGATGAGTTCGGAGATAAGTGTGTCGTTATAGCCGGCGGTTGCCAGCAATTCGGCTGTGTCGGTCTCACCGCTGTCTCGCAGCGGGTACGCGCCGTCAACTTGGGTGGTGCCGGCCCACACCGGACCGGTCTGGCGGAATCTGCCCTCGCTGACATGTTCGGCTTCGACGACGAGACCCCGTGCACGGTACTGCTCATCTGAGGTTGCCTCGGCCACGGTGTTGACCGCGGCTACGCAACAGTCGGCCGGGCCCAACTGAGCTGCCCAATGATCCCGGGTCTTGGTGGCTAGAACTTCGGAGATGGCGGCGCGGATCTCGTCCTGACGGTCGTCGTCGGTCTGGCTGTCGGCGTATTGCTCAAGGCCGAGTTGGGTGCACAGATTGCGCCAGAACTGGGGCTCGATTGCACCTATTGACAGATGACGACCATCACCACAGGTGTAGATGTCGTAACAGGCGTAGCGTCCTGTGAGGATGTAGTGACCCGGGCCGGGTTCGGTGCCGGTGGCGAGGTACTCGTCGGCATACAAAGACATGAGACCGAATGCGCCATCGGCTATGGACACGTCGAGGTATTCGCCCACCTGGGTCTTGGTGCGTCGCAACAATGCCGCCATGATCGCCATCACCGCGTGCATCCCCCCTGCGGCGATGTCGGCCACGGTGGCACCGGGGAGCGGTGGTGATCCGTCTTTGCGGCGCCCGGTGCAGTCCAGATAGCCGGAAAGGGCCAGGTAGTTGACGTCGTGACCGGCCCAGTGGCTGCGGGGACCGCTTTGACCAAAGCCACTGGTTGAGCAGTAGACGATTTTGCAGTTGACGTTCCTGACTGCCTCGTAGCCGATGCCGAGCCGATCGACCACACCGGGACGGAAGCTCTCCAGCACTACATCGGCCCCCTCAGCCAAAGCCAAGAAAGCCTCGCGGCCCTCGACCGACTTCAGATCCAAGAGAGCACGTTTCATCAGACGGTGCCCTGAGTAGGCGTAGTGGGGAGGCACGATCTGGGTTGCTTGTCTGCTTGGGACCGGGCCGAGTTTTATGACCTCGGCACCATAATCGGAAAGTATGCGCGAGGCGCGTGCTCCGGGTCCGACCGACGCGAAGTCAAGGACGCGCACATCTTCGAGTGCTCCGAGGGTGGTCACCACGCTGCCATATCAGGGTCTGGGGGCATTTCAGAAGTTCTTGGGGAGACCAAGGCCGCGGCGAGCGATGATGTTCTTCTGGATTTCCGAGGAACCGCCACCGATGGTATCAATCACGGTGTAGCGGTAAGTCGACTCGGAGCGTCCCTCCATCGGCGCGTCGTGAGTCTTGATCCTGAGTTGTGACCCAGGTCCAGCAATGTTCATGGCAGCATCCGCCAAACGTCTCGACAGTTCGGTGGCGAAGAGCTTGTACTCCGAGGCTTCCACCGTTGGAGGCTGGAAGCCTTCCTTACCAGCGCGCACGCTGTGCTCAACCTTGACCGCTTCGGCCACGAACTTCAGCCCCATTACCCGTGCTACTTCGGCGTCGGTGTGAAGCTGGGCCAACTGCCCGCGAATCCGGGGGTCGTCACACAACGGCTCTCCGTCGCGTTCGGCGGTCTGCACGTAATCGGTCAGAACCTCGAGTCGCTGCAGAATCGGCGACATCGTGAACAGGGTGAAGCGTTCTAGATCGAGGGCTTGGCTGATGTAGCGGAAGCCATAGTTGACTTGGCCCACGACATAGTCATCGCTTACGAAAACGTCATCGAACCACACCTCGTTGGTGCGCTCGTCCCCCATTGTGTGAATGGCGGTGATGCTGATCCCCTCCTGGTCGAGCGGCACCAGCATCAAGGTGATCCCCATGTGCTTGTTGTCTGGATCGGTACGGGCGCCGACCCAGTACCACTCGGCGAAGTGCGCAGATGTCGTCCAAGTTTTTTGACCGTTGAGTAACCAGCCGTCTTCTCCTGCGTCGCTGGTGATTCGTTCGGCCTTGAGTCTCATGGCCGCAGCGTCGGAACCCGCGTCGGGTTCCGAATAACCGACCGCGAATTCAACGTCGTTCTCGAGAATCTGGGGCAGGAACTCCTGCTTCAGACGATCTGAGCCGTGGGCTATCAGAGTTTTCCCGATGATGCCGACGCCTTTGCCGATCTGGGGTCCACCGCGGCTTGCGAGTTGTTCGTTGAGGATGTACTCGTAGACGCCTTCGCCGTCGGATCCGCCGTATTCTTCGGGCCAGGTGATTCCCAGCCAGCCCTTGCGTCCGAGCTTTTTCATGAAGGCTCGGCGTTTCGGCGTATCAACGATCTGTGCCATGTTCTCACGGCTTACGTCGAAGACCTCCGGGTCGTCGTTGGCGTCAAGGAATTCGGTCACTTCGGCGGCGAAGGCCTTCTGTTCAGGGGTGAACTCAAAGTCCATGATGTTGTTCTATCTGATGATCCCGCGGGTTCGCATATCAGCGATGTCCGCGGCGCTGAGGTCAAGTTCGGTTCGGAGCACTTCATCGGTGTGCTCACCCAACCACGGGATCCTGGTTTCCGGGCCTTCGGGAGTGCGTGACATCTTGATCGGATTGCCGGGTACGAGGACCGGATCGCCGTGGGTGTTCGGTATCTCAACGAGCATGTGGCGAACCCGGACATGCTCGTCCTCCACGATTTCACGGCTCGAGTTCGACTCGCCGGCGGCTATTCCCTCACCAGAGAGGATTGCCACAGCCTCGCGGTTGGACTTGTCGGCGGCCCAACGTTCGATCCCCGGGCGCAGAATCGTCTCGAAGTGCTCCTGCCATCCAGCTCGGCTAGCGAATCGCTCATCGTTGCACCACCCTTCGTTCCCGGTGATCTCGGCGACTCTCTCAAACTGGTGTTCACGTACGATCTGCATCACGAAGTGCCCTTCTGCGGCCTGGAACGTCTCGACGATCCCGACTCCGCTGGCAGCTTCGTCGGGGATCCCCATCGAATAGAAGTTGGCGACGATGTCGGTCATGGCCATGGTGGCGTCGAGCATGGCAATGTCGATGTACTGTCCGCGCCCGGTTGTGTCTCGGTGACGCAGGGCGGCAAGCAGGCCGATCACTCCGAACAGAGCGCTGCTGATGTCTCCGAGTGCTCCAACGGGATTTGCAGCCGGTCGTCTTCCTGGACGCCGCTTGTACTCGTAGATTCCAGACATGCCTTCGACCACCGAGGCATAGGCAGCGCGATCAAGGTAGGGAGACGCCGGATCGTTGCCGAATCCCGACACCGATAGATATACGACTTCAGGGTGGTGCCTTGTGACTTCGTCGTAGCCGATGCCGAGGCGGTCGGCGGTTCCAGCTTTGAAGTTCTCGCAGACGACATCGAACTTCGAGGCGAGCCTCAGAAACAACTCGACGCCTTCGGGTGATTTGAGGTCGATGGCGACGCTGCGCTTGTTGAGGTTGTTGCGCAGAAAGGTCGCACCCACTTCCAGTCCGTCGGGGTCTCTGATGGCGGGTTCGGAGAGGCGGCCGCTCTCACCGGTGACGGGATGCTCAACCTTCACGATCTCGGCGCCGAGTCTCGCCAGTAGTTGAGTGGCGAAGGGAAGCGCCGCCATTTGCTCTGCGGCCAGCACCCGGATCCCCGACAGCGGTCGAGGTTCGGCGAGGAATTGATCGTTGACCACATCGCCAAGCTGCATGTGACGTGGTGCTGGTTCGGTCGTCGCCATCCTGCAAGTGTGGACCACGATGGCGTCGGTTCCAAAGTCGCTCTGTTGTTGCCGGGCGTAGCCGGAGCCGTGATAGCTGTGTTGTTGCCGGGCGTAGCCGGAGCCGTGATAGCTGTGTTGTTGCCGGGCGTAGCCGGAGCCGTGGCAGACGTGTTGTGGCGGGCTGTGTTGTTTGCCGGGCGATGCCGGAGCCGTGATAGCTGTGTTGTTGCCGGGCGTAGCCGGAGCCGTGATCGCAGCGTAGGTTTTAGGTTGTGGAGTTCAACCAGAGCTTTCCTCGTCGTGACACGCGCCAGATCATGGTTGGTGATGTCGCAGTTGGCGGGGGAGCGCCCATCACTGTGCAGTCGATGACGGTTACCAAGACGGCGGACCATGAAGCCACGCTCCAGCAGATTTACGCGCTGGCCGCATCTGGCGCGGATATTGTCCGCTGCACTTGCAATGAACCGGCCGCAGCCGAAGGTTTAGCCCGGATTGTGCCGCGCTCGCCGGTGCCTATCGTGGCCGACATACATCACCAATACCTCCGAGCCCTCGAAGCGCTCGAAGCTGGTGTGCACTGCTTACGACTCAACCCGGGCAACATTCGCAACCCCAAACAAATCAAGCTGGTCGCCAGCGAGGCTCTGGATCGCAAGGTGCCGATTCGTATTGGTGTCAACGGTGGGTCTTTGCATCCCGATCTGTACGCCAAATACGGAAACAAGGTGACCCCCGAGGCGATGGTCGAGTCCGCTCAACAAGAGATCGCTTATTTGGAAGAGGTTGGCTTCGACTTGATAAAGATTTCGGTCAAGGCCTCAAGCGTTCCGCTGATGATCGAGGCTTACCGCCAGTTGGCGGCCGTCACCGACTATCCGCTGCATTTGGGTGTCACCGAGGCTGGGCCACCACCGATCGGCACGCTGAAAGCGACTGCAGGTATGGCAACCCTGCTTGCTGAGGGAATCGGCGACACGATCCGGTACTCGTTGACCACAGATCCGGTCGAGGAAGCTAAAGCGGGACGTCAACTGCTGGAGACATTAGGACTGCGGGAGCGGAAGAACGTCGACCTGATCGCCTGCCCGAGTTGCGGTCGAGCCGAAGTCGATGTCTTCGCGATCGCGCAGGAAGCGATGAAGGCCTTCGGGGAGAAGAAGATTCCGCTGCAGGTAGCGGTCATGGGATGCGTGGTCAACGGACCGGGGGAGGCCCGAGATGCCGATCTGGGGATCGCTGCGGGCAACAAGAGGGGCCACCTGTTCGTCAAGGGACAGAACGTGATGGTTGTTCCCGAAGATGAGATGGTCGGCACGCTGATCGAATGGGCTGAGTACATCCACGCCAACGGAGCGCAAGCAGCTCTGGCCCGTGCATCGTCCACACGATCCGCCGCACGTCGGGCCGCGGCACAAGATCGCGACCGAAATCTCATTCAGCGCGGCGACGATGCCAACAACGCCAAGGTGACCATCGCCAATATCCGGCGTGCGTCCAAACCGAGTGATCCAAAAGCGACGCGATAACACGGAAAAATGTTAGACTGAAGGCTACGTTCGATGTCCCGTATGGATGAGGCGTGGCCCTAGGGCCACGTTTTTCTTTTCTTGGAGATCGAGTATCAGCTACTGAAAACCACGCACACGAGAGGAGGTCCAGAAATGGTGATCGTCGACCGAGTGCGAGAACTCGTGATGCCAATCGTTGAGGCCGAATCAGTGGACCTCTACGACGTGGAACACAACGGCGGTGTTTTGCGGGTGCTTGTGGATGTTGAGGGCGGAATTGGCATTGACGACATAAAACGCATCAGTCGAGCAGTGAGCAGACGGCTTGACGAAGCGGACCCTATGCCAGGTCGTTACACGCTTGAGGTTTCGAGTCCTGGCCTCGAACGACCACTACGCACACCGAATCACTTCCGTTGTGCCGTTGGCGAGAACATCAAAATCAAGACGATGCCGACCCTTGATGGTGCTCGTCGTCTCAAAGGCACCCTTTTGAGCGCTGACGACGGTGGGTTCGACTTGCAGACAGATGAAGGTCAGTGTCGCCTGCGCTACGAGGAAGTATCGAAAGCTCGCACCGTGTTTGTTTGGGGACCTACACCCAAGCCCGGTAGCAGGCGTTCCGACGGTTTACCGAATCTGAGCCGTGACGGCTCGTCCCCAACCAGGGAGGACCCCGCATCATGAACGCCGATATGATGGAAGCTCTCCAGGCGCTCGCCGCAGAGCGCGGGATTTCCGTTGACGCACTGTTCGCGGCATTGGCTGACGCGCTGGAATCTGCCTACAAGCGGATTCCAGGCGCTCACGAATATGCGTGGGTCACGATCGACCCTGAAACCATGGACTTTCGCGTCTTTGCCCAGGATCTTGACGAAGAAGGTGAACCCGTCGGCGAAGAGTTCGAGGTTACTCCCGACGACTTCGGACGTATCGCCGCGCAGGCTGCCCGCCAGGTAATCACCCAGCGGATTCGCGAGGCCGAACGCGAGTTGAAGTATGAGGAATATGCGGGTCGAGAAGGAGACATCGTCACCGGGATGATCCAGCAGACCGATGCGCGCTACACGCTGTTGGATCTCGGCAAGGTCGAAGCTCTGTTGCCCCAAGCTGAACAAGTCCCTTACGAACGTCCTGACTCCAACACCCGAGTCAAGGCCTACATCGTTGAGGTCCGAAATACGGCCAAAGGACCGCAGATCGTGGTCAGTCGTACCCATCCAGGTCTGATCAAGCGCCTATTCGAACTCGAGGTTCCCGAGATCGCCGACGGGGTTGTCGAGATCAGGGCCTGTGCCCGCGAGCCAGGTCACCGCACCAAGATCGCCGTCTGGTCCAACGACAACAACGTTGACCCTGTAGGCGCCTGTGTCGGCGCCCGCGGTGCCCGTGTACGCCAGGTAGTCAACGAGTTGCGCGGCGAGAAGATCGACATCGTGCCCTACTCGGAGGATCTCGAAGAGTTCGTGATGAAGGCTCTTTCGCCTGCCAAGGTCAAAGAGGTGAGACCAGACGAGGCCACCGGCGACTGCGAAGTGATCGTTCCTGATTACCAGCTGTCGCTGGCGATCGGCAAAGAAGGGCAGAACGCCCGTTTGGCGTCGCGCCTTACTGGTTGGGGAATCAACATCAAATCTGAGTCGCAGCTTGCCGAAGAAGAAGCTTACGGAGATGTTGAGTGGGCTGAGGGTGAATGGGTGATTCATCCCGTGAGCGGCGAGCAGGTATGGCAGCCGGCCGATGGTGGTGAGGTGGTTTCTGCCGACGCCTGGGCCGAAGCTGCCGCCGCGGCAGCGAAGGATGAAGCTCCCCCCGAAGCGCCCGAGGCCGCCCCGAACTGAGCTGTCAGGTGATCGGCACTAGCAGACGCGAACACCGAGGAGATCGCTAGGCTCAAAGAGTCGTGCCTCTTCGGACCGTTCGCGTGCCCGCACGAGAGCTACTAACTCCACGATTTGTGGCGCAAATGCGCTGCTGAACTCGACAACTGACCTCAAGGATATTCGCCAAAACGTGCCATCAAAGATTCGTGTATACGAACTCGCTCGGGAGCTGGGACTCACCAACAAGGAGACCCTTGAATTGACCGAGGCATTGGGGATTGGTGTAAAGAGCCATTCCTCAAGCATTGTTGACGCGCAAGCGGACCGGGTGCGCCGCAAGGCTCAGAGAGAAGGTCTGATTCGTGAAGAACAGCCTCCCGAGCAGGAGCCGAAGACGACCAAGAAGGCCGCTGCCAAGAAAGCCGCCGCTAACAGGGCCGCCGCTACGAAGGCTGCCAAGCGCCAAGAACCGGCTGTTGAGACTGCTGCGGATGCTCGCGTTGTTGGGGCTACCGGTGATAGTGCTGTCGCTGATGCCGCCGCAACTGCTGAAGCTGCAGTGGCTAGCGCGGCTCCTGGCTCCGCCGGTGATAGTGCCGATGCTGAAGTCGTTGAGTCCGACACCGAAGCTTCTGCGCCCAAAGGCGCAACGGTCAAACAGGCTGCGCTTAAAGGAAGTACGCCAACAAGCGCTTCTGTAGCTGCGCCGGCGGCAGATCCTGATTCTGCAACCGAACAGGACAAACCCATGGGCTCGCCTCCGTCCACAGGAGCCCCCAGACGAGTCATCTCCTCAAGTGGCAGTGCCGCACCTCCCAAGCGTGGCGAAGACTTGGCAACCAGCTCGCCTCCAGTAGGTGCCCCGGTGGTGCGCAAGGTCGTCAAGAAGGTCGTCAAGAAGCTGGTAGCAGACCCCAACCGGCCAACCAAAGGTGGACCTCCGGCTTCCAGCAGCGGCAAACCAATCCCACCTCCGCCCCGTTCGTCGACTGGTCGTTCGATTCCGCCTCCACCTAGTGGACGTCCGCCAGCGGGTGGTCGTCGTCTCGGTGGCCCGCCCGCAAGCAGTCGTCCGCCGAGCGGCGTGCCGACATCACCGCGTAGCCCACGGCCCGGCGGTTCGCCGGCCGGTCGCGGTCCCAGTGGTCCCCGTCAGTCAGTGCCGGGAGCTGGGGCGGTTCCCGGTGGACCCGGCGGTCCTGGTGGGCGTGGCGGTCCTGGTGGGCGTGGAGGACCGAACCAAGGTCGGCGTCCACCGCGTCGCAAGGGTCGTCGCCGTCGTAGCCGCGAAGAGCTCCAGCCGATGGACGTACCGTTCTACACGCCTGAGGATGCCCCAGTGCCAGAAGGCGAGGTCGTCATTGAGCGGGCTTGCACCGCGCAAGACCTCGGTCCCAAGCTCAATCGCACCGCTGCCGATGTCGTTCATTTCCTCTTGCAAGCCGGCGAGATGCTTACAGCCACTCATTCGTTGTCCGATGACATGATCGAGTTGTTTGCCGAAGATATTGGTGCGGAGATCCGTCTGGTCGACCCGGGCGAGGAGCAGGAGGTCGAACTGCAAAAACTGCTCGACATTGAGGAGGCGGATGGATCCGATGCGCCTTCTCGGCCGCCGGTCGTCACCGTGATGGGTCATGTCGATCACGGTAAGACCTTGCTGCTTGATCGTATCCGCAACGCCAACGTGGTCGACGGAGAAGCAGGGGGCATCACTCAGCACATCGGCGCTTACCAAGTCGAACGTGACGGCAAACGCCTTACCTTCATCGACACCCCTGGCCATGAGGCTTTCACTGCTATGCGGGCTCGGGGTGCCAACTCCACTGACATCGTCATATTGATGGTGGCGGCCGACGACGGAGTGATGCCGCAAACCATTGAGGCGATCAACCATGCCAAGGCCGCTGAGGTGCCGATTTTGGTGGCGGTGAACAAGATTGATCGAGACAACGCAGATCCGCAGAAAGCCGTAGCCGGCGTTGCAGAGCACGGGTTGGTTCCCGAGGCTTGGGGCGGTGAGACGATTTTCCAAGAGATCTCTGCTCTGAAAAACCTGGGCATTGAAGAGTTGCTTGACCATCTGTTGCTGTTGGCTGAGGTTGAGGATCTTCGCGGTGACCCAGAGGGTCGAGCTACCGGTGTGGTACTCGAATCGAATCTGGATATTGGCCGCGGACCCGTGGCCAGCGTCTTGGTACAACGAGGCACGTTGAGGGTCGGTGACCCGATGGTCGCGGGCGCAGCTTGGGGCCGGGTCCGGGCGCTCCTCGACGATCACGGCGAGAATGTATTGGAGGCTGGCCCGTCCACGCCGGTTCAGGTCCTTGGGCTTTCTGATGTCGCCGGCGCGGGCGACGATTTCGTTGTTGCCGCCAGCGAGAAGGTAGCCAGTCGTGTTGCTAGCACTCGCGAACATTGGCAGCGGCAGTCGAGTCTGGGTCGGGAGGCCCACGCGCTCTCTGGTGGCGCTCGGCTTGAGGACATCTTCACGCAGATTCAGCGAGGCGAAGCGGCCACCCTCAATATGGTCGTTAAAGCAGATGTCAATGGTTCGCTCGAAGCGGTGACAGAGTCGCTGCGAAAGCTTGAGCGTGACGAAGTCAAGATCCGGTTCGTGCATCGTGGGGTTGGAGGCATAACCGAAAACGACATAGCGCTGGCCGCGGCTTCCAACGCCACAATTCTCGGATTCAACGTCCGTCCCGATCGCAAAGCTCGTGAACTGGCTGAGTTGGAGAAGGTCGAGGTCCGCTCCTACGAAATCATCTACAAGCTTCTCGAAGACATTGAAGCCGCCATGGTCGGCATGTTGGCTCCCGAGTTTGAAGAGGTGGTCACCGGCGAAGCTGAAGTCCGGGAGATTTTTCGAGTGCCGAGGGTCGGTGCGGTCGCTGGTTGCTTCGTTCAAAACGGGGTCATTACCCGCGGTTCGGCGGTTCGGTTCTTGCGTGAGGGCACGATCATCTGGAAGGGAGAGGTCAGCTCGTTGAAACGGTTTGCCGAGGATGCCCGTGAGGTAGCCGCCGGCTACGAGTGCGGCATTGGCTTGTCGAACTTCCAGGACCTGAAGCAAGGCGACATCATCGAGACGTTCGATAATCGCCAAATCGAGCGCACCCTCGATAGCTAGACCGATGGCTGGCAGGCGCAGGGAGGTCCGGGGTCGTCGTCGGGCATCGCCTAGTCCCGCTGCCGCTACCCGGACCGGCCGAGTCGGCGAGTTGATTCGTCGAATCGTGGCCTCCGAACTTGAGTCGATTGACGATGAACGTCTCGATCTGGTTTCGATCACCTCGGTGGATGTCGATCGGGCTCTGTACCGAGCGGTAGTCTGGTTCACCACCCTTGATGGCGACACCGAACCCGCCGCGGCCGAAGCGTTTGATGAATACTCCGGCGTTCTGCGCAAGGCAGTGGGATCCCAAGCCCGTTTGCGCCATACGCCCCTCCTTGAGTTCAGGCCGGACACCGTTGTGCGCTCAGCGGAACGCATCGAAGGCATTCTGCGCGATGATCGAAGCGTCGACTACACGTCGAACGATGGGTGCAGCGGTGGGCAAAGCGATGGCTCCTAGCCCAGATCACGCTGCTGACGACGCCGACCCTGCAGCCAGTAGGGCATTGAGGCCTCATGGTGTTGCGGTAATCGACAAGCCGGCCACCTGGACGAGCCATGACGTGGTTGCCAAATGTCGCGGTTTGTTGGGAACTCGCAAGATCGGCCATTCGGGGACGCTCGACCCTGCTGCTACTGGGGTTTTGGTGCTCGGGGTGGGCAAAGCGACGCGTCTGTTGCGTTTCTTGACTGAACTGCCGAAGTCTTACGTGGGAGAAATCGTCTTGGGTGTTGAGACCTCCACGCTTGACGCCGATGGCGAGATCAGCGCGATTCACGACATGTCCGCAGTGACCGACGATCAAGTGCGCACTGCGGCGTTGAGCTTCGTTGGCCCGATCATGCAGATTCCGCCGATGGTCTCGGCGGTCAAGGTTGACGGGAAGCGGCTCTATGAACTTGCTCGTCAAGGTAAAGAAATCGAACGTCGTCCTCGCTCGGTCACGGTGTATCGCTACGAACTTGAGCCGGTCGCGGGCGAGTCTGGGGTGTGGCGCTGCGCAGTTGAGTGTTCGTCTGGCACTTACATCAGGTCACTGGCTGCGGATCTCGGCACCGCGTTGGGGGGAGGTGCTCATCTGCGCTCGCTACGGCGGGTAGCGGTGGGTGGATTCACCATTGATGAGGCCAGCAGTATTGACTCGCCGGTTTTGCGGCCCCTCTTTGACGCTGTCTCGCATCTCACTGTGTGTGTGGTCAGCGACGAAGTGGCAGTTCGTGTCAGCTATGGGCAGGTGCTTGAACGGAATGTGCTCATGGTCGCTGAGCAAGACGAAGGTCCATGGGCTGTGGTCAATCCTGCTGGCGAGCTTCTAGCCGTGTACGGACCGAGCCGAGGACGCGCCAAGCCCATGGTTGTGATCTCGGAGGCGGCTGCGCCGCGCACGCCCTAACCCCTGTACCGTTGGGGGTCCGCTCTGTGAACAGTCCTATGAAAATCCTTCATGACAAAGACGATCAATTGCCCGCGGCGATTTCTGTCGCGTCCACGATCGGTGTCTTCGACGGTGTGCACGTAGGGCACCAAGAGGTATTTCGCATGGTTCGCGTGGTCGCGGACCGCCTCGATGTTGCCTCAGCGGTCGTGACTTTCGACAACCATCCCGCGCATGTGGTGCGGCCTCGCAGTGCCCCTCGCTTGCTGACGACGCTCGAGCAGAAGCTGGAACTGATCGACGCTCAGGGAATCAACTACGCCTATGTGGTTCATTTCGATGCCGAACGAGCCGGTACCCATCCAGATGTTTTTGTTGAACAGGTCTTCGTTGACGCCCTTCACGCCAAGGCGATTGTTGTGGGCGAGGACTTCCACTTCGGTCGGGGTCGCAGCGGCAACGTGGATGCTCTACGAAAAATCGGTGACGAATGGGACTTCGAGGTGCACGCCCTGGAGTTGATCCAACACAGTGACGAGGCTCGAGAACCGGTTTCGTCCACCAAGATCCGCCGGGCTTTGGCGGGTGGAGATGTCGCACGTGCCGCACTCATGCTCGGTCGGCCCTACGAGGTGCGCGGCACGGTACAAGAAGGTGATCGTCGGGGACAGTTGATCGGTTTTCCAACGGCCAATATCCCGGTGACGAAGATGATGGCATGGCCCGCTGATGCGGTGTATGCCGGGTGGTGTGACCTCCCAGACGGCAGTCGCCATCCTTGCGCGATCAACATCGGTCGACGGCCCACGTTCTATGAGCACGCAGAGCAGTCGCTGCTCGAAGCGCACCTGATTGATTTCGACGGTGACCTGTACGGCGTTCAAGTAGCTGTCTCGTTTGTGGCTTTCTTGCGTAGTGAGCGTAAGTTCGAGGGAATCGACCAATTGGCCATACAGCTCAAAAAAGATGTTGACGAAGCTCGAAAGCTCCTCACAGGGTGATGACTCAAACCACCGTAACGACTCAGAACAAGAAGGCTGTTGAACATTTTGCTGCTGCTCGGGTGCCGACGAGCTATGGCAGTTTCGTAGCCCACGCCTACCGGTCCGTAGCCGATGGGGAGGAGCACATCGCCTATGTGATGGGTGATGTCGAGGGCGGCGCACCTCCGTTGGTCCGTTTGCACAGTGAATGCTTGACCGGCGATATCTTGTCGTCGCTTCGTTGCGACTGTGGTCAACAGCTTCGTGCTGCGCTCGGAAAGATCACTGAGGAAGGCCGCGGGGTTCTCGTCTATCTGCGGGGTCACGAAGGACGTGGTATCGGCATCGGGCACAAGATTCGCGCCTACGCGTTGCAAGACGCGGGGCTGGACACCGTTGAGGCCAACGAGGCGCAGGGACTCCCGATTGATTCTCGTACCTACGGTGTGGGAGCGAGCATCTTGGTTGATCTGGGTATCACCGAGATGCGCTTGATGACCAACAATCCGATGAAGCTTGATGGTTTGGAGGATTTCAACCTCAAGATCATCGAGCGGATTCCGATCGAGATCGAGTCCAACCCCGAGAATGTGCGGTACCTCAAGACCAAGCGGGACCGCCTGGGCCACACGCTTACCGCTGCACCTTGAGTCCGATGCCCGATTGCTGTACTCGGGAGCGGAACGCGGCGTTGATCCGTTGACGCTCCAGATGCTGGGCAACTTGTTTGGCTCCCTGTGGCACAGGGTGGGCGGCGAGGAAGTCGGCTACCACCGCGACATGTTCGCTGGTGTCTAACATCACGATCCCTTCGAGCATTCGCGCCACTGAATTGCTCGGGAAGCGTCCTGTGAGCAGGTCCCATTGCGAGGCCACGAAGGCCCAGACGTGGCCGCCGACCCTTGGGTTGGTCAACGCGCGACGGATCAAATAAGGCCCGTCTTGAGTTCGTATTTCCTCGGATTTGATGGCTTTGAGCAGTTCATCTACCAGTGTCGTGTCTCGAAAGTCTGCCAGCGCCCGCAGGTTCCGCTGTTCGGTTTGAGGGTCTGTTGCCTGTCTCGAAGCGGAGCGAATCTCGTTGAACTCGGACCGTCCGCCGTGGTGCGCGACCACAGTCAGTGCCGCAGTGGCCAAAGTGGCATCGCGATGGTGACGCAGCTGCGGCGAGGCGGCGATGATCTCGGGGTCATCGGCGACCTTTCCGAGCAGCACAACGAGCGTGGCACGAAGTTCGCGCACCCGGTCGGTGTCGCTGTCGTTCGGTTGGACACCTATTCGTTCCAGGGCACGGTTTGCGAGCGTGCCAACGTCTCGGCTGTAGAGCGAGGCGCTTTTGGGTTCGTCGTCGATCAGTCGTTTCAGGTGTCCGAGCGATCCGGCAAGTGCTTGCCAGACCGTGAGGTCGGTTTCGTCGACAAATCCTAGGGCTGTCTCAACGAAGGATTGGGCGCTGATTTCTCCTGCAACGGTGAGTGCCCAGGCGTCGTCGACTACCGCGTGGCGTTCGCTTGGCGTGAGGTCGCCTGAGACTGCAGCCGCGATTGCTCGGTGGGTGGGACGGACTCGAAAGAAGCCAGATGAGTCGGCATTGACGGTCAGAATGTCTTCGACACAGTGACTGGTGAGGGTGGCCACCGGCCCGTCAAGTAGGAATCTTTCGCTCCTGTCTTCGCGAGCGCCGCGGTGTTGGCGAATGCTCAGTGGCACTGCCCAGGTTCGCTCATCTGATCCGGATGCATCAAATGCGCTAGCCGGGTCAAGAACACTAGCCGGGTCAAGAACACTAGCCGGGTCAAGAACAAAGGGACGCTGTGAGACCGCAACGCCGTGTGCCGTTTCGGTCAACTCGACGAGTGGGTATCCGCCTCGGTAGATCCAGCCGTCCATGATCCGCCGCACTGGTTCACCGCTTGTGGTTTCCAGGGAGTCCCAGAGGTCACTGGTGTCGGTATTGGCGTATGCATGCGTTGACAGATAGTGGCGGACACCGTCGCGGAATCGTTCAACGCCGAGATATTGCTCCAGCATTCGAACCACCGAGGCACCCTTCTCGTAAGTGAGAATGTCGAACATTCCTTCAGCTTCGGAGGGTGTCAGCACGGGAAACTCGATGGGGCGGGTGGACTCGAGTGCGTCGGTGGCGAATGCGGCTGAACGTCCCCGACAGAAGGTGGTCCACACCTGCCAATCGGGTCGGTAGGCGTCGCTGCAGGCAGTTTCCATGAAGGTGGCGAACGCCTCATTCAGCCAGATGCCCTCCCACCACTTCATCGTCACGAGATCGCCGAACCACATGTGGGCGAGTTCGTGATTGATGACCGCGGCTGCGGTTTGCAGTTCGGGCTGAGTGGCGTTGTCTGGGTCGATCAACAGCAACACTTCGCGGAAGGTCACGCAGCCAAGGTTCTCCATGGCTCCGAAAGCAAAGTCGGGGATGGCCACGAGGTCGACTTTGTCGGATGGGTAGGGGATTGCGTAGTAGTCCGAAAACCAACGCAACCCATGAGACGCTACGTCGAGTGCGTAGGCGGTGAGGTGGCCGCGTCCAGGCCGATGCACGACACGAATTTCCACGCCGTCTACATCGATGGGATCGCTGAACTCCAAGGGGCCCACGACGAAGGCGACGAGGTACGTCGACATTGGCATCGTCTCCGCGAAGGTGACCCGGCGCCTGTTGGGAGCCGACAACGATTCGCGAACCACCCCGGTGTTGGAGACCGCCAGATGCGCTGCATCAACCACGAGCGTTGTGGCGAAGGTGGCTTTGTATGCGGGTTCGTCCCAACACGGGAAGGCTCTGCGAGCGTCGGTTGATTGAAACTGCGTGGTGGCGATGGTGTGTGAAGTTCCACCTTCATCTACGTAGGTGGAACGGTAGAAACCACGGAGGCGATCATTGAGGATCCCCGAGAAGGTCAACTCAATATGGGCCGGACCTGCGGCGATGTCGGTCGTGAGAGTGAGGTGTAACCGCTCGGTGTTGTCATCGAGGTGATAGTCGGGGGTGATTCGGCTGCCGTCGCTGAGTTGGACCTGCGCCGATTTGATTTCCAGTTCAGCGGCGTTGCAGATGATCTCGTCGGTTGCCTCAAGGATCTCCACATCGATCACGACAGAGCCGAAGAACGTGGCAGCGGTAAGGTCAGGCTCAAGTTCGAGTTGGTAACGGCTGGGTACGACATGGGTCGGAAGTCGGGGAACGCGCTGGGTCATGGGGTCCTTTGTATCGGCTAAAGTCGGTGGTCTTGCCAACTCGCAACAGCCTGTACGACCAGTGACCACCGAGCCGAGCCTCGATGTTGTCGGTGTTGGCAATGCCATCGTCGACGTGATCGCCATGGTCGACGACAGTTTCATTGAAACGCACGGCCTGGCCAAGGGGGCGATGACCCTGATCGACGCAGAGCGGGCAACGTCGTTGTATGCGGTGATGCCCCCAGCCCTTGAGATTTCGGGGGGTTCGGCAGCCAACACCGTGGCGGGTGTGGCGAGTTTCGGTGGCTCAGCCGCGCACATAGGCAAAGTGCGCGACGATCAACTCGGGGAGGTGTTTGCCCATGATCTGCGCGCTGCGGGGGTTGGATTTGATGTGCCGCTTGCAGCTGCAGGGCCGCCGACGGGTCGCAGCCTCATTCAGGTGACGCCAGACGCTGAGCGCACCATGAACACGTTCTTGGGGATGAGCACCCTGCTCGAACCGGCAGACATTGACGTTGAGTTGGTTGCTTCTGCCGCGATCACCTATTGCGAGGGGTATTTGTGGGATGTCGATGTGGCTAAAGCTGCGATTCGCCACACCATGAATGTGGCCTCAGAGGCGGGCCGACTTGTTTCACTGACTCTCTCCGATTCGTTCTGCGTAGATCGGCATCGCCACGAGTGGCTCGATCTCATCAGCGAGATGGTGGACCTGGTTTTTGCCAACGAGACAGAGGTTTGTTCGTTGTTCGAGACTGAAGATTTCGACTCTGCGGCAGCACGGGCCGCAGACATCTCAGAGGTCGTGGCGCTGACCCGGGCCGCTGAAGGTTCGGTAGTGATTTCGGGGAACGAGCGCGTGGCAGTTCCTGCTGTGGATGTCTCCCGGATCGTCGACGCTACGGGCGCAGGCGACCTGTATGCATCGGGCTTCTTGTTCGGCGTGGCCAAAGGCGCTGATCTGAGGCGTTGTGCGGAACTCGGAGCTATCGCCGCGGCTGAAATCATCTCCCATGTCGGCGCGCGTCCCCAGGTACCGCTCAGCTCGCTAACCTGACGGTCTGCTGAAACCGATACGAGAGATTGTGCGAGGCCATGGGATACACCTGTTTCGAGACTGATGAATTTGAAGGGGTGGCACATGTTCGTCTGTGCCGCCCAGACGAGTTCAACACGATGACTCCTGAGTTTTGGCGAGAACTTCCAGAGATCATTTGCGAGTTGTCCGATAGTGGTCGGGCGCGGGTCGTTGTCTTGTCGTCCACCGGCAAACACTTCTGCGCGGGCATGGACCTGACGGTTTTCACAGGTGGGTCAACTGCCGGCAGCAACGATGCGATCACTGAAGTGGGTCGCCAACGTGCCGCGTTGCGCTACAACGTCTTGCATCTCCAAGATGCCTTGACTTCACTGGAACGGGCCCGGATGCCTGTGTTGGTAGCCATTCAGGGTGGTTGCGTTGGTGGAGCGGTCGATATGGTCACGGCTGCGGACTGTCGCTATGCAAGCGCAGACGCTTGGTTCTGTATTCAGGAGATCAACATCGGCATGACCGCTGATGTAGGCACGTTGCAGCGTCTCCCGAAACTCATTCCCGAAGGAGTTGCGCGGGAACTGGCGTATACCGGTCGCCGCATGGGGGCGCAACGGGCCGCTTCGTTGGGCCTGGTCAACGAGGTGTTCGATGACCATGACACGCTGCTT
This sequence comes from Candidatus Aldehydirespiratoraceae bacterium, assembly GCA_965198315.1. Lineage (GTDB taxonomy): Bacteria > Actinomycetota > Acidimicrobiia > Acidimicrobiales > Aldehydirespiratoraceae > VXYK01. Next base: position 1,939,061 of record OZ240616.1, read on the forward strand.
TCGGGGGTTCACGAGATCGCCGCGGAGATCGCTTCGAAGTCACCTTTGGCTATTCACGGGACCAAGGAAGCGATCAACTACAGCAGGGATCATTCGGTGGAAGACTCCCTTGCTTACATTGCAGCTTGGCAGACCGGTATGTTCCAACCCGACGACACGATGGAGTGCTTCCTCGCTAAAACTGAGGGCCGCGAACCGAAGTTCGACGATCTGGGTCCCGTGCGCAGAGGCCTATAGCAAAACCACCTAGACTGGGGCGCGCGTCAGGGGAGATTCAGGTCGCCTAGGCGGACCAGAGTCGAGGAGATCCAGCCGCCCAGCGCGTTGAAGTGGTCGTCGAGCATGGAGCCATCGGCGAGGCGTGGTTCGTCGAGTTCGTAGGCGCCCTCGTAGGAGATCTCAATTGCGTGCTCCACGTCATCGGTATCTTGCCCGTAGCTCGATTCAACGGTTGGCCCGCTGCGGGTGAGCTTCTCGCCTCCGATCGAGGTGCTTCTGACAGGCAATATGTCGAGTACGGCGGTTGGGTCCGGCGCCATAGCGAGGCGCTGTATTCGCAGCACGATCTCAATCTCGATGCGTGGTGGTTCGCTGAGTTCCTCGGTGACGTACCAACTGCGGTAGGCGGTTTGGGACCATGTCGGCCAGCTACAACCAACGTCGGCTTGCACTCTCGGTGGAAGTCCCTCCCCGGGCAGTCCGTAAGTGGTTTGCCAGTTGAGGTCTCCAAGTAGCACATCAACCCAGAACCGTTCTTCGAAGGCTTTGCGTTCAAGACGAGCCGTCTCGAAAGCGTCTCGTAGCGCTCCGATGGCGTCTGTGAACACATGATCGAGCATGCCCGGCGAGGTTAGCCCGTTCAATCCCGAGCGTTTGTGCCCGCCTTGAACTGGGGTTATTCGGCGAGGACTTTGGAGACTTCCAACCAGTAACCGGTGCCGTAGAGGTGAGCGGCGAGTGCTCGCACGTCGGCGCGGGTCGCCGCGCTGAGCAAGTCTTGGCGGTTGTCGACGGTTAGCCGGTCCTCGTCTGCGAACCTGATGGCATCGAGGTCCACATTGGCCAAACCGCTGTTGTTGAAGAAATTCCAGTCGCTGCGGATGACGTTGTGCGCTTGTTCAAACTGATCTGCTGTAACGCCGCTGGTGGCAATGGCCTCCAGTTCTTCCATCAGCACAGAACGGATCTCGTCGAGTCTGGACGGGTCGCCACTGATCGACATGAATGAACGGATCGACGGTTCTGGTTCTCGCCTGAACGAGATTGAAGCGGAACCTCCGTAGGACACTCCGAGTTCCTCGCGGATGCGTTCGATGATCCGGTTGTTGATGACTCCTTGCAGCAGGTTGGCGGTTACCCGGTTCTTGGCTGTGAGTTCAGTTGGTCGAGCATGGAAGACGAGCATGCCTCCGTCGGCAGCGCCTTCGCTGAGTTCCACACTTGCCGATTGTTGACCGGTCGGGAGTTCATAGCCGAGATCGACCCAAGTGTCAGCTTCGCCGGCTTGGAGCGAACCGAGATAACGGGCGGCGAGATCAGCGACCGTGCTGCGGTCGATGTCACCCACGATGGCGACGGCCAAGTCGTCTACTTTGCCGAGACGCGCCTTGTAAATCTCGAGTGCGGTTTGTTCGGTGAGTGCGTCGAGCTGTTCTTGTGTGGCAGATCGGTGCTGAGCAGGATCACCGTCGTAGACGAGGTCGATAAGAGCGCTTATTGCCCGACGGTCGACGTGGGTTTGGTTTACTGCGAGATTCTGCTCGGCTTCATCAATGGCAGTCCGGAAGGCAACATCATCAACTCTTGGTTCGCTGATTAATAGGTGCAGCAGCTGGAATAGAACCTCGGCGTCTCTGGTTGCGGATTCACCTGAGAAGCCCTCTTCTGACTGCTCAATGAAACCGGCAAGGCCAACGTTTTTTGTTGACAGAAAACGATCAAGCGTCAGTGCGTCGTGAGGTCCGACTCCGCCGCCGAACACTGCGTCTATCGCGACACCGGGGATCGCAGTGTTGGCTCCGGGGTGGTCTTGTGGGAATGTCGACCAGCCACCGGCCGAAGCGGCCCGCAGTGAAAATGCGTTGTCGGCGATGTCTGAGTGCCGGTGGCTGACTGTTACGCCGTTGTCGAAGGTCCAAGTTGTGACTTCGCCGTTGTCGGTGCTTCGTTCGCTTGTGTCGATCGGCTCGGCGCGGGAGGGGGCGTCCATCAGTTCGTCGATTTGACTTGCTCCGGCTCCCGATTCTGCCGGCTTGAGATTGGCCAGCGTGTCGAGCAGTTCATCGGTCGTGGGCAGCGTTGATTCGTCTGCACCGACGGCGATCACGATCGGCCCGCTGATACTCAGGAGCCAACTCCAGTGGTTGGCGAGTTCGTGGGCGGTGAATGATTCGACGGTTGTTCTTTGGCGGGCGATACGTGTCTGGGCTTTGTCGATGTCGGCGCCTTGAAGCCAGTAACTCGACAGCAAGTTGGCGTACTGGCCGTCCTGGGTCGTGTTCAGGCCGGCGAGTTGTTGGTTGAAGTACGCGATCATTGTGTCGCGCATCCGTTCCATGTCGTCTTCGCTGAATCCGTCCTCGGCGGCTGCAAGCAGGTAGGACATGTAGTGTTCGAGGCCTACCGCCAGGTCGGCGGCTTTGAGGTTGGTCCCGAAGTATCTGAGTTCGCGGTTGATCGCGAATTCACCGATGAAAGGGGTTTCTTCGAGCACGAGCTCACCGAGCTGGTAGGCGTCGTTGAGTCGGTTGTCCAGCATGATGGCGATGGCCTGCTCGGCGAGCACGAGGCGAGAACCACCAACGGTGCTGGTATCCCAGGCTGGGATCGGAAAGTCAAGAGACAGGTTGTCGAGCGAGTTGTCGGGGTGCGTGACGACATGCGCCTGAGGTTCGGGTGATATCTCAACTTCAATCGGCTCACGCACCGGAGGTGCGTCGGTCCGTGCTTCAAGATCGCTGAAGTACGCCGTGACCTTCTCTTCAAGTTCGTCGAGTGGCAGGTCTCCGACCACTACCACGGCCATGTTGTCGGGCCGGTACCAGTCGTCGTAGAAGGCCCGCAGCGTGTCGGGTGTGGTGGTTTCGACCTTGTCCGCATCCCCGATCACAAGGTGGCCTTCATAAGGTGTGCCGGCCACGTACACCTTGTCGAACTCGTTGGAGATTATGCCGTCAACGGATTCCAGTCTCTGGCGCAGCTCGTCGCGCACCACGCCCTGTTCCTCGGTGACTGCGGACGGTTCCAGAGTTGCCGCCGATGCCCATTGGGCGAGCACGTCGAAGGCTGCTTCTGGGGCGCCTTCATCGGCTGTGGCCGCAGAAAGGATGTAGACGGTTTCGTCGAAGCTGGTGTAGGCGTTGACTTCGGGCCCGAACTCGATGCCGAGTCGCTGGAGCTGCGCTGTCAGTTCGTTCCCCGGGTACTTCTCGGTGCCGTTGAACAGCATGTGTTCCAAGAAGTGGGCGCTGCCGTCGCTGCCGTCGACCTGCTGTGCCGATCCGGCGTCTACGAGCAGTCGAATTTCGAGATTTGAGCCGGGCGAGTCGTTGGAACGCAACAGGTAGGTGAGGCCATTGTCGAGCGTGCCGATGCGGTAATCGCGGTCAATAGGCAACGGTGTCGGATCGGGATCGGGTGCGGTGACGGGCGGGCGTGTCGTGCCGTCGTCGCTTTGGGAGTCGTCGCTGTCGTCCGGCTCATTTTGTGGCCCCAGGGTTGTGATCGGGGTGCTCGACGCAGCCTCTTCACGCAGCTCGTCTATCGTGCTGTTCTGGGCGCAGGCGACAGCGATCAAAGCTGCCGCAAACAGCACGGCGCCGTTGCGAAGCATCTGTCGACGACGAGAACTGGGCTTGAACATCAAGCGATTCTAGTGCTGCGGGGAAAATCGCAACGTGTGGCTGGGACAGCCGCGCTGAGTCTAGATCGGTGGTTGAGTGGCCCACGCTTCAAGTGGGGCGTACCGAGGCTTTATCACCTGCTCAATGAGCTGCAACCGTTCGCGAAAGGGTAGGAAGCTCGACTTCATTCCGTTGACGGTGAGCCAACGAAGGCGATCCCAGCCGTAGTCGAAAGCATCGACCAGCGCGGCCATCTCCGAACTCATCGACACCCCCGACATCAACCGATTATCGGTATTGAGGGTCACCCGGAATCGCAGGTCGATCAGTTGATCGATGGGGTGCTCGGCGATGCTGTCGAAGACTCCCGTGTTGACATTGGAGGTCGGGCAGATCTCAAGGGGAATCCGTCGATCACGAAGGAAATGGGCAAGACGGCTGAGCTTGGGTTCGCCGTGTTCGTCATGTTCGATGTCTTCGACAATACGGATGCCGTGGCCGAGTCGTTCTGAACCGCAGTACTGCACAGCTTTCCAGATCGATCGGGGGCCGTAGGCTTCGCCGGCGTGAACGGTGATGTGGAAGTTTTCGCGCTGGCAGAATTGGAAAGCTCGGATGTGGTCGTCGGGCGGAAAACCGTCCTCTGCTCCGGCGATATCGAACGCCACCACGCCTTGATCGCGCCACCGCACCGCGGCTTCGGCCACCGCCAGTGAGTTGTCGGCGTTGCGCATGGCCGAGCAGATGGCACGGATGGTGAGGTCTGTGCCAGAAGAACCGGCCGCGAAACCGGCTAACACCGCTTCGATAGCGTCGTCGAGACCCAGGCCTCGCTGATTGTGGAGTTCGGGAGCAAACCGCACTTCGGCATAGACGACTCCGTCGCTGGCTAGATCCTCAGCGCATTCCCGTGCCACCCGCTCAATGCTGTCGCTCGTCTGCATGACCCCGACGGTGTGAGCGAAGGTTTCGAGATAGAGCGTGAGGTCCTTGCGGTTGGCTCCTTGCATCATCCATTCAACGAGGGGTTCGGGCTCGGTGGCGGGCAGGTTGCGGTAGCCCAACTCATCGGCGAGTTCGATGATTGTTTGAGGTCTGAGCCCACCGTCGAGATGGTCGTGAAGCAAGACCTTCGGCGCTTGTTTGATGCGGTCGAGCGTGGGAGCGCCAACATCAAGAGTCGTCATCGTTGGAGTCTAGCGATAACGATGTTGGCCTCTATGCCCTTGGGGAAGGAGGCAGCGTTTCTTGGAGCGTGGGCCGACGTAGTTGCATTGGGCCCACCGGGGGTTTCCCATCGGTCCCAGGGGGTGCGTATTGCCCGATGAGCTAGTCAGATGCAGTGAACCGCCGTCTGGGGTCACTTGTCGAAGAATGCCGACCACATCTGGGGTGGAGTACCTTCGGTTGCGCCGACCCCCTGTAGGGGTCACGATTCCCGTAGCTTCAAGCGATGAAAGCGCCGTTCGCGCCGCTCTGGTGGTCACACCAAGTCGTTCAACCACCATTTGGGCGTCAAGCACCGGCATTGAGGGCAGCGCAGCTAATAGTGCTGCTGCTGTGCTACCACGGCGGAAACGAGCAGTCTCCCGCCATCTAGCGACCATGCGCTCCACGGTCGTCCGCAGCGCTGCTGCTTGTCGGTTGGCTTCTTCACATGAATAACTGAAGACGCTCAGCCAGTTGCGCAAAGCAGCGCTGCGGGCCTCTGAGTCATCGGGTTCGCATATGACTCGAGTGGCGTTGAGTGCTTCGTAGTAGGCGCGGCGATCACCGCTCAGAGCAGCACTGATCGGAATCGTTGAGCGTGTGAGTCCCGCAGCGACCAGGACCGTGTGGATGAGAGCACGGCCTGTGCGTCCGTTCCCGTCATCAAAGGGATGGATGGTCTCAAACTGGGAATGGACAACCGCAGCCCGCAGCGCCGTGGGGTGGTCGCTGGTGTTCAGATATTTGACCAGGTCGTCCATGAGTTCTCTGACGTGCTCGGCGGGGGGCGGAACAAATGTCGCGTCGTCCACGAGGCATCCGGGAGGTCCGATCCATATTGGCTCGGTGCGCAACGAATCTCCGATGCCATGGTCCCGTGTCCCCTCGAACAGGCACTTGTGTAAACCTAGAATGTCGTCGAGCGTGGAGCGGTGCCCCGCGCGAATCCTGTGTCCGAGTGCCACGGCGGCTGAAACCTGTTTCGCCGCGCCGAGAGTGAGCGCATCGTTGTCGTCGGCCACGGGTCTACCCGCTTGGTCCATGTAACGTGCCCATTCAAGGCCTGACACTGTGGCGGTGACACCTTCTATGACGCTTGAACGGATGGATTCGTCACGAGCCATCATCCAGTCCATAAGGCTGTCTCCCAGAGTTGTCTGGGCTGCCTCGGCGGTCGCGGCGAGCGCGCTTTCGGCTGCGGTGATCGCGTTGACAGAATCCGCGTTCAGGGTCGGGACCCAAACTCCTAAGGTGTGTGGTACATAGGCGCGGTACGATCTTGGTCCGTAACCGGTCCGGCTGGCCATCCACCCCTCGGCTTCGACATATCTTCCCACAACACCAACTTATCAGGTCGCATGTGCTATTCAGCGGGTTCTAAAGACACGTTGGTCTGCTACAAGGTCGTATGTGCTACTCGTGGCTGCTATACGGCGATTTCAGGAGATCATCGCGCTGAGTGAGCAGCCCACGTTGGCTTGACACCTTAATTAGTAGGTGAACCACGCGAAGGCTACACGACAACGTGAGAGGGTGTTATGGTGTCGCGTTCATGTCTGATTCATGTCTAGATCGTGAGTTAGTTGGATGGTTGGGTTGAGCCGAATTTGGTTGAGCCTCGGGTTGGTTGTTTCGTTGACGGCTGCGTTGTTGGTGGGGTTGCCGTCACCGGCTGGGGCGGTGGCGGGATACGGCGATGTGGGTGAGGGCACTTGGTACACCGATGCGGTGCAATGGTCCACAGACAACGGGATCGCCGACATTGCGGGGTTTTGTTTCGGACCCGATGATTCGGTGTCGCGTGGTGAAACAGCGGTGTGGATCTACAACATGGAGAACCGGCCCGATGCCGGTGATGTTCATTCGTTCAGCGACGTAACCGACGCGTCTCAAGACGATGCGATCTCGTGGATGGCCAACAACGAGATCACCACCGGTACTTCACCCTCCACCTTCGCACCTGATGACACGTTGACGCGTGCCCAGGCGGCAGCGTTTCTGCATCGTTTGGCCGGCGAACCCTCCGCGCCACCGCACAACTTCGGTGACGTTGTTGCGGGTTGGCAACAAGACGCTGTGTCGTGGATGGCCCATACCGATATCACCACTGGCACATCACCTACCACCTTCGCACCCGAAGACACTCTGAAACGCGCCCAACTCATCACCTTCTTGTACCGCTACCAGGGCGAACCAGAGGTAACCCTCAACACCACAACCCCGAACTGCTACCCCGCACAGTCCGACAGCGAGTCCGACAGCGCGGCCCAGACCGGCGGGTACTCCGACGTGGCGGGCACGGGCTCCTTCACCGCCGTGTCCGCCGGCGACGTCACCGACGACGACACCGAGGCGCCGTCCGCGCCCGAGGGCCCGGCCGTCACCGCCATCACCTCGTCGTCGCTCGCGCTGGCGTGGGACCCGCCCCACAACGCCGGCCCCGAGATCACCGGCTACGAGGTGCAATACCGAGCGTCCGGCGACGCGGCCTGGACCGACTGGCCCCACAGCGGCACAGCCCGCACCGCCACCATCACCGACCTCGTCGCCGACACCGACTACGAACTGCAAGTCCTCGCCACCAACCCCGAGGGCACCAGCGAGGGGTCCCGGCGCCCGATCCTGGTCACGTCGGTGTCGGCCGGTGACAACCATTCCTGCGCGGTGATGGCCGACTTCTCCGTCGACTGCTGGGGCAATGACGACGACGGGCAACTGTCACCGCCGTCAGGCCTGTTCACCTCGGTCTCCGCCGGCGGGAAGTATGAGGTCTCCGCCAACAGGGCGCATTCGTGCGGGCTCAAGACCGACGGCGCCATCGAATGCTGGGGCGCCGACGACGACGGGCAGGTGACGGACGCCCCGAGCGGCTCGTTCGTCTCGGTGTCCGCGGGCGGGAGGCACTCGTGCGCCCTGAGGGCCGCCGGGACCGCGGTGTGCTGGGGCAGGGACGACAGCGGGCAGGCCACGGCCCCCGCCGGCAGCATGTTCACCTCGGTCTCCGCAGGCGGGGGGCATTCGTGCGGTCTTACAACCGGCGGCGACGTGCGCTGCTGGGGTTGGGACGGCGGCGGGCAGGTGACGGGCGCCCCGAGCGGCTCGTTCGTCTCGGTGTCCGCGGGCGGGGGGCACTCGTGCGCAGTGAGGGCCGACGGCGCCGCGGTGTGCTGGGGTTGGAACGGCGTCGGACAGGTCTCGGGCGCACCGTCGGACTCGTTCACGTCGGTCTCCGCCGGCGAGTGGAACACCTGCGGGTTGACCACCGGCGGCGCGGTGCGCTGCTGGGGCTGGATCGGCGGACCCGCGGCGGGCGCTCCGAGCGGCCCGTTCGCATCCGTGTCCGCCGGAGCGGGATTCTGGTGCGCTGTGAGGATCGACGGCGGCGCGGTGTGCTGGGGCTGGGACGACGACGGGCAGTCGTCGGCGCCCACTGTGATCGTGACCGCCAAGACCGCGGCCAGCGGCGCGGCACCGGGGCCGGACCTGATAGTCAGCACGTTCACAGTCGACAACAGCAGCTCGGTCACCCGAACTTGGTTCATTCTGAGCGCTACGGTGCGCAACCAGGGCAACGCGCCATCGGCGTTCACCCGGTTGCGTTATTTCCGGTCCACCGACGCGGCCATCACGTCTGGTGATAGGTCGGAAGGCATCAAATATGGGCCCGGGCTTGATGTGCAGGAGACCGGAGTTAAGTCGGTCTGGGTGGCTGAGCCCTCCACACCGGGGACGTACTACTACGGTGCCTGCGTCGACACGGTAGCCGACGAGTCCGAAACAACCAACAACTGCTCAACGGCGGTCACCGTAACTGTCGGTGCGGCACCCCCACCGGATCTGGTGGTGGACACACGGACGGTGGACACGAGCGCGCCGGGTGGGCGTTTCACGTTGAGCGCCACAGTGCGCAACCAGGGCGACGGGCCGTCTGCGTCCACCACACTGCGCTACTACCGCTCTGTTGACGCGACCATCACCACCGGCGACACGGAGGTCGGCACGGACTCGGTGAGCGATTTCTGGCTGCACTCCTCCGGCATCAGCCCCGAGGAGATCAGCTTGTTCGCGCCGTCCTCCCTCGGTGTCTACTACTACGGTGCCTGCGTGGACTCGGTATCGGATGAGTCCAATTCAGAGAACAACTGCTCCTCTGCGGTGACTGTAAAGGTTGTCGCGGTGCCCGCGCCGGACCTGATAGTCAGCACGTTCACAGTCGACAACAGCAGCCCGTTCACCCGAACTTGGTTCATTCTGAGCGCTACGGTGCGTAACCAGGGCAACGCGCCATCGGCGTCCACCTGGTTGCGTTATTACCGGTCCACCGATGCGACCATAACCACCGGCGACACGCAGGTAGGCGGCACGTACCCTGTGTCCAGGCTTGACGCGCAGGAGAGCGAAGCCGAGTCGCTCAGCCGGGCCGCGCCCTCCACACCGGGGACGTATTACTATGGTGCGTGCGTGGGCTCGGTGTCTGATGAGTCCGACACGACCAACAACTGCTCCTCTGCGGTGATCGTGACCGTTGGTGCGGCGCCGGCGCCGGATTTGGTGGTGGACACGCCGACGGTGGACACGAGCGCTCCTGTGGCGGGTGGGCGTTTCACGTTGAGCGCCACTGTGCGCAACCAGGGCAGCGGTCCATCCGCTTCCGCATGGTTGCGCTTCGGCCGGTCCACCGACCCGACCACCGACAGCACGCAGGTAGGCACCACGGCGCCTGTGTCTGAACTCGGCGCCCAGGAGAACGACACCGCGTCGATCAGCCTGACCGCGCCATCCACACCGGGTACGTACTACTACAAGGCTTGCGTTGCCCGGGTTTCCGACGAGTCCGACACGACCAACAACTGCTCAGACGCGGTCACCGTAACCGTCGGCGCGGCGCCCGCGCCCGACCTAGTGGTGGACACCCCCACGGCCAGCGAGAATGCCCCGGCAGCAAGTACATCCTTCACACTGAACGTAACTGTGCGCAACCAAGGCGACGCGCCATCAGCGTCCACCACGCTGCGCTACTACGCGTCCATCGACCCCTACTTATACCCGGAGCTCCCCGCAACAACGTTCCTCCAAGTGCCGTTTCACACGGACCATGTGGGTGATCTTGCCCCGTCGGGGAGCAGCACTCATTCCGTCTCTGTGAGGACTTGGGATGACGGAACGACGCGATACTACAGGGTCTGTGTGGGGTCGGTGACCGACGAAGACAAAACCGCCAACAACTGCTCAGAACCAGTGGCGGTGCACGTAACGGGTACGCCGGACTTGGTGGTCGATGCACCTACGGCGAACGACGACACCCCAATTGCTGCTGGGACACCTTTCTCCCTGAGCACCACGGTGCGCAACCGGGGCAACGGGTCCGTGCCAGCTGCCACTCTGTTCTACTACCTGTCGACCGACTCAACCATCTCTTCAAGCGACCAGCAGGTGGGCTCAACTCAAGTGAGCGGCGTGAGGCCTTATGGCACCAGTTTGGTGTCGGTCACCCTGACCGCTCCTGTTGCCCCCGGCGTCTACTACTACGGGGCGTGCGTGGGCTTGGTGGAGGGCGAGACGAACGCAACGAACAACTGTTCTGCGCCGGTGACCGTGACCATCGTTCCGGCACCCGGTCCAGACCTTGTTGTAGACACGTCTACCATCTACCCCACCCTTCCGGGTGTCGGGACATCCTTCACGTTATACCTCACGGTACGCAACCAGGGCGCTGACCCATCGACGTCCCCGGCGCTGATCTTTTATCGCTCGACCGACTCGACTATCACGACCAGCGACGAACGGATTGGAAGTGGCTCTAGAATCAAGGCTTTGAGTCCCGCTGAAAGCGCCTTTCTGAGGTACTCAACACGAGCACCGTCAACATCGGGTACCTACTATTACGGAGCGTGTGTAGTCTCTTCTCGGGACGAGTCCAATACGACAAACAACTGTTCGCCCGCTCTGACCGTCGTGGTGGGCCATCCCGATCTGGTGGTCGACACTCCTCTAGTAGACCTCGGCAGCGTCGACGCGGGTAGATATTTAGGTCTTACTGCCGTAGTGCGCAATCAAGGCACTGGTTCGTCACCATCCACGACCTTGCAATATTACCTCTCCACTGACTCTACGATAACTAGTGAGGACACTCCGCTTCGCACCGAACGGATTTACTCAGTGGATTCGTCAGATAGCGCTCGTGTACCGACCTTACACGAGGTGCCGTCCACAGCGGGAACGTACTACTACGGCATCTGTGTGGATTCGGTGCCCGGAGAGTCAAATACAACGAACAACTGCTCTGCAGTGGTGAAGGTGACCGTGGAACCCGCTGACTTAACGGTCCTCTTGCCCACACTGATCACACTCCGTCACCGCCCTCCAGATGAATTCGTGCTACGTGTCTCGGTGCTCAACCGAGGCAATCTGCCTTCGGTCTCCACCACACTGCGCTACTATCGCTCCACCGACGCAACGATTACGAGATCGGACACGCCGATCGGCACGGACTCGGTGGGAAACCTGAGTCCGCACCGGTACAGCCTTCAGGCGATCGGTCTGACTGAGCCGTCCGCAGCCGGGACGTACTACTACGGGGCCTGTGTTGACGCGATTGAAAACGAGAGCACCACGAACAATTGCTCGGAAGCCGTGCAGGTGACCGTAGGCGCTGTACAGCCACCTGCTCTGACCCTCAGGCTTACGGCATGTTTCGTGTTTCAGAACCAGCATTTCGTGAGATTTAAAGTGATAGCGCACATAAGCGTGTCCTCTTTAGTCGTAAAGACGTACCAAGTAGCAAGAAACCACACTAAACACCTCATCGAGTCCACAAATGTTGGCAATCTGGCGGCTGGGAACTCCTACACAAAACTAACTTCCAGGTATTTCCCGGCGAACCTGAGGCGAAACCTCACGACCTGTACCGCCGATGTAGTATGGGACAACGGTACAGCCACACCGAACTCCGACTTGGCCACAACGGAAGTTCCTGATCTTCCGCCGCCAGACCCTACAGATCCGCCTGTGCCTCCAGCGGATCGGCTTCCAACCCAAAGCCAAACGTACCGCCTGTTTCGCGATCTGCTTGTCTCTCAGCGAAGCGCCCCTTATTCCGACTGTGGTGGTAGCGGACACCCCCCCTGCCCGGCTCAAGATCATATCGCATGGTGGTCCTCGCTACCCGCTAACCTTCAGCGGTGCGCCTTCCAGCGCTGCGATTTTGACTAACCCTGATTGGGGCCTGTCGGACGTGCCCTTCAGTGGATGCCGCGGCGGCCTACGGTGGGGTTCGCCCCCAAATTGTCGGACGCAGAGTTTGTCACGTTGGCGGTGATCTCGGTGCCGTTGAGCTGTGACAACGAGTCCTAGTTCGTACGCTACGCCCATGCGCATCTTCGGCCGTGGTTCACGTATTTTGCCCAACCGCGACGGATACAACAAGCGGCTGCGGCGCAGCGCCGATTGCGGAGCGCAGCCGTTTCTGGTTGTACCAGGTGCGGACCCAAAGGGTGATTTCTTGAGCCTGCGCGTAAGACCTGGGGTGAACGGTGGGTTCGAGTTTCGTGCGGTTGTCCGCCGCTGTTGCGCCGCGACCTTCACATCAATGCATACCAATGTTATGATGTGTTAATGCGCACCACAGTAGAGTTGCCCGACGACCTGCACGCTCTCGCACGCGAACTGGCGCATCAGCAGAACAAGACCCTCAGCGGGGTCATCGTGGAGATGCTCCGCAAGGCCATCGGTACCGGAGACGCCAGCCGCGACACATCAAACGAAACTGGATGGCCCACCGTAAGCCTCGACCGGCCGATCACTATTGAGGACGTCAGGTCGCTGGAGGACGAAGGATGAATGTGGCGCTGGCGGACAGCAACCTGCTGATCGCAATGACTGTGCCGAACCATGTACATCACGGCACGGCGCACTCGTGGCTCGCGCAGCATCACGGTGCGGTTGCCACATGCCCGATCACCCAGGGAGCGCTGTTGCGGCTGTTGATCTGTGAGGGCAGATCCGTAGACACTGCCCTCACGGCGCTCGAAGCCATCTCGCAGCAACCGAATCATGTCTTTTGGCCCGACGACATCGGCTACGCGGATGCGTCACTGCGTGGGGTCATCGGCCACCGGCAAGTCACCGACGCCTACCTTGCGGCGCTGGCCGAGCACCACGGTGCCGTCGTCGCGACCCTTGATCGCGGCCTAGCACTGCTCCACCCCGACGCGACGCTACTGATCGAGACCTGAGGCGACAGCAAAGCTGCCGCGGTCTCTGGCCAGTGGGCCGGTCGTACCGCTCATGGTTCCTCAGTCGGCGGTTCCTCGCTCCACCACCCATTGATGGGGTTGGCCTGTGATCTCAGCGACAAGTTCGAAGTCTGCGTCGTAGTGCAGGACGGCAAGGCCGTGGGCATCGGCCAAGGCCGCGACGAGAGCGTCCACGAGTGAGCACGCTCGATGCCAGCCGCGCTTGGCGAGCCGGCCTTGGATGTCGATTGCCCGAGCGTGGTCGGCGGCCGTGACCGGAACCGTCTCGAATGCCTCCAGCCGGCTCATCATCGCTTCATGGTCGTCTGCGCTCCGAGCGCTGAACCCGAGTTCGAAGACTACTGGGGCGCAAAGAACAATTCTGCCCGCGACGGCGAGCGGGCTGAACACGGCACCGACCATGGGTTTTGACAGACGGGAGAAAACGCTCGTGTCGGCCAAGTAGACGGTTTGCACCACTATGCGTTGCCGCCCCAGGCCCGCTCCGCCGCATCGAAGTCGAACCGACCCTCCTCACTGAAGAACTCCAAGGCTTCAAGTCGGCGTCTTGCGCGAACAATCTCCAATAGCGAGGTGTTGACCGTTTCTCGCAGCGTGGTCGTACCCAGTATCTCTGCAGCCAGGCTTGCGATATCTCTGTCGATATCAATAGACGTCTTCGTCATGATCACGACGATATCACATTTCTGTGGTATAGATATCCGATCAGGCTGAGGGGTTGCGCGGACAGGCGGTCAGTGTGGTAGGGGGGCATCGGTGCGACTTTGGCGGACGTGGGTGGTCACAGTGAATTCGCCGTGCGTTCCCATACGCATGCGGTTCAACAACCCACGCAACTTCGAAGCCCGAGGCATCCTGATCACCCTCGACCGGTGTCGGCAACCCTCAATCCCACGTTCACGCGAAGGCTTAGGAGTTCCGTTTTCGCTTGCGAACATCTGGCACGGTTAACAAGAGTATCCAGGGTTTATTAAAGTATCCAGGGTTTATTGTTTTTTGATAAACCGTGCATAAATCAATAAACCGGTGTGGGTCGGTCGGTGCACCGGGGATCGCTCAGAAGCCGCGGAGGGGCATAACAGCACACCCATGCCTTGTTCGTTGATCCAGTGTTTCATCAACCGGTTGCGGCGCTGTTGTTCGTATCGTTCCACGAGAAAGCCCAGAAGTCACCACCGCCCGGGTCTGCTGGATCATCAAATCGAACATGACCACAACCTAACAACAGGGTATGACACTGCACTGCACCAAAGGTAACAACACGACTCAAGCGTGGTGAAACACGCTCGTTCCGCTCCCGAACGGCTCACCGACGAGTTGAGGTTGCGCGCTCTCAGAGCGGATCGAGGTGATGGCACCTCGGCGATCTGGTCGTTCGTGGCGGTCTGAGCCCGGATCATCGCACACAGCGCCGTTCTACGGGTCGGGATCGGCTAGGGCTGGGGGTGACGTCCAGGACCTCGGCACGCTCAGCGGGTGCTTGGTACAAAGACGGGTCGTCGAGCAACTGCAGCTCAGAGCTGATTTCTGAACAGGCTATTCAGAGCGTTTTCGCTGAGATCGCCGGATGGTACAAACCTTCCAGGAAGAGCGGTCAGTCCAGGGATCGGCTCGGCGTGGGGGTCAGGTCCGGGGTCGGGTCCACGGGAATTGATTTCGAATCGGCGGGTACCCGCGGCCGGGATTGTCGGCCCGCCAGCGGCGGAGGTACTCGCGGGACCAGGCGATATCAGCGGTGGCGGGTGGGGGGTTGTCGGCGAGCCACGCCGCGAGGTGACCGGCGGCGAGCTACTCGACGGGCTTGGTGTCAGGCATCATCTGCCTGTCGGCGCGTCGGTCTGCCCGTCTCGGTTGTAGCCCCAGCAGGTGATCGTGTCGTCGGCCCGCACGGCGCAACTATGGAGAAAGCCTGCGCTGACCGTCTTGAAGGCACCGGCAGGAGCGTCGGCCCTCCCCAAAGCGTTGTCGCCCCAGCAGGTGATCGTGTCGTCGGCCCGCACGGCGCAAGTATGGAGAAAGCCTGCGCTGACCGTCTTGAAGGCACCGGCAGGAGCGTCGGCCTGCCCGTATCCGTTGTCGCCCCAGCAGGTGATCGTGTCGTCGGCCCGCACGGCGCAACTATGGAGAAAGCCTGCGCTGACCGTCTTGAAGGCACCGGCAGGAGCGTCGGCCCTCCCCAAAGCGTTGATGCCCCAGCAGGTGATCGTGTCGTCGGCCCGCACGGCGCAACTATGGTTGTTGCCTGCGCTGACCGTCTTGAAGGCACCGGCAGGAGCGTCGGCCTGCTCAAAAGCGTTGCGGCCCCAGCAGGTGATCGTGTCGTCGGCCCGCACGGCGCAATTATGGTTGTTGCCTGCGCTGACTGTCTTGAAGGCACCGGCAGGAGCGTCGGTCTGCCCGTATCCGTTGTCGCCCCAGCAGGTGATCGTGTCGTCGGCCCGCACGGCGCAACTATGGTCGTCGCCTGCGCTGACCGTCTTGAAGGCACCGGCAGGAGCGTCGGTCTGCCCAGCGTCGTTGCGGCCCCAGCAGGTGATCGTGTCGTCGGCCCGCACGGCGCAACTATGGTCGTCGCCTGCGCTGACAGCGGCACCACATCTTGGGCTGTTGGGGTCAACGGTCACGGTCGGCTTGTTGGAGTACCGGTACAGGAACGTGACCAGGTGCGCCCGTGTCAACGTGTCGTCGGGCGCGAAAGTGGTTGGTGACGTGCCGGTGGTGATCTCGGTATGAGACATCCAGGACACGGCTTGTTGCTGCCACCCAGCAACCACGTCGCCGAAACTGTGCGCGGGCGCTGGAGGTTCATCGGCTAGGCGATGCAGGAACGCCGCGGCCTGCGCCCGTGTCAACGTGTCGTCGGGCGCGAACGTGGTTGGTGACGTGCCGGTGGTGATCTCGGTCTCGGCCATCCACGAAATAGCGTCGTGCTGTGCCGCGTCGGTCACGTCCACGAACGAATGGGCCGCCGCCGGTGCTGGTTGGCCTTCGAGGTTGTGGAGCCACACCGCGGTCTCACCACGAGACACCGGCCGCGAAGGCCCGAAACAAGACCCGACGATGTTGGCGATGCCGTTGTCTTGTGACCATTGCACCGGGTTCGTGTACCAGGCATCTTCGGGAACGTCGCCGTATCCCGCGACCGCGCCGGCAGGTGACGGCGACCACATCAACAACGCCGCAACCACGGCCATGACGGGCAGGATCGCTAGGTGCAGCCCGCGGCTTTTTGGTGGTGTGGCGGGTGCGAGCGCTCGATGCCGGCGCGCTGTCGGTCGGAGAGTGTTCATGGTGTTGGTTCCTTTGCATTATCCGCACCGGATTTCGGGGCGGAGACTGTGGTGTCAGGCATCATCTGCCTGTTGGCACGTCGGTCTGCCCTTCGCTGTTGTTGCCCCAGCAGGTGAGCGTGTCGTCGGCCCGTATGGCGCAACTATGGTCGTCGCCTGAGCTGACTGTCTTGAAGGCACCGGCAGGAGCGTCGGCCTGCCCAGCGTCGTTGTCGCCCCAGCAGGTGATCGTGTCGTCGGCCCGCACGGCGCAAGTATGGAGAAAGCCTGCGCTGACTGTCTTGAAGGCACCGGCAGGAGCGTCGGCCTGCCCGTCGGCGTTCCAGCCCCAGCAGGTGATCGTGTCGTCGGCCCGCACGGCGCAAGTATGGAGAAAGCCTGCGCTGACCGTCTTGAAGGCACCGGCAGGAGCGTCGGTCTGCCCGTCGGCGTTCCAGCCCCAGCAGGTGATCGTGTCGTCGGCCCGCACGGCGCAACTATGGTCGCCGCCTGAGCTGACCGTCTTGAAGGCACCGGCAGGAGCGTCGGCCTTCCCAAATTGGTTGCTGCCCCAGCAGGTGATCGTGTCGTCGGCCCGCACGGCGCAACTATGGACGCGGCCTGCGCTGACCGTCTCGAAGGCACCGGCAGGAGCGTCAGCCCGCCCCAAAGCGTTGTCGCCCCAGCAGGTGATCGTGTCGTCGGCCCGCACGGCGCAACTATGGCCGCTGGCTGAGCTGACTGTCTTGAAGGCACCGGCAGGAGCGTCGGCCTGCCCGTCGGCGTTCCAGCCCCAGCAGGTGATCGTGTCGTCGGCCCGCAACCCGCAACTATGGAACCAGCCTGCGCTGACTGTCTTGAAGGCACCGGCAGGAGCGTCGGCCTGCCCAGCGCCGTTGTCGCCCCAGCAGGTGATCGTGTCGTCGGCCCGTACGGCGCAATTATACTCAAGGCCTGTGCTGACTGTCTTGAAGGCACCGGCAGGAGCGTCGGCCCGCCCAGAGCCGTTGTCGCCCCAGCAGGTGATCGTGTCGTCGGCCCCTACGGCGCAACTATGCTGGCCACCTGCGCTGACTGTCTTGAAGGCACCGGCAGGAGCGTCGGTCGGCCCAGCAAAGATGCACCTCCAGCAGGTGATCGTGTCGTCGGCCCGCACGGCGCAACTATGGTTGTTGCCTGCGCTGACTGTCTTGAAGGCACCGGCAGGAGCGTCGGCCTGCCCAGCGCCGTTGTCGCCCCAGCAGGTGATCGTGTCGTCGGCCCGCACGGCGCAACTATGGCTGCCGCCTGAGCTGACTGTCTTGAAGGCACCGGCAGGAGCGTCGGCCTGCCCAGCGCCGTTGTCGCCCCAGCAGGTGATCGTGTCGTCGGCCCACACGGCGCAACTATGGAGCCAGCCTGCGCTGACCGTCTTGAAGGCACCGGCAGGAGCGTCGGCCTGCCCACGGCGGTTGCTGCCCCAGCAGGTGACATCAAGCAGATCCGCGTCATTTTCAGGGGGGGGGGGGGGGCATCAGAGCGATATTAGTGGATTCACAAGAATATTACAGATCGAACATAATCTGATCACTCAATTAGCTTACAACCACAAACGTGTCGAACAGCTCATGGGACACAACGGGATCTGCGGCATTCACCAGCACCGTAAGCCCCGCCCGACAGGCTCGGCTCAGGTTCACCAAGCGCCGGGTGATCTACTGCGACGAGACTTCGGTGCCGGCCAGTCCGATCGCGGTCACAGTGAATTCGCCGTGCGTTCAATGCGCATGAGCAATGCCGCTGAGGGTGTGACTTTGCCGCTCAGATAGGTGCTGAGCCGTGACGCGCTGGTGCCGACCGATGCCGCGAACTCCGCTTTGGTCACTCCCGCCCGTTCGACGGCGGCTTGAACGCGGGCAACCACCTCGGCCCGGTCCGCGCATTGGATCTCCTTGCGGGCCCGGTCGATAGCCGACGCGAACAGCGTGCTCACGCCGTCGGGGTCGCGGTAGCCGAGGTAGCGCTCGACGCGACGGGCCACGGGTCCCCACGGCGACCGTCTGATCTCAGTAAAGACAGGGCTCCAATCGGGGACCAGGCCGCGGTCGATCGCGGTCACCAGTGCCTCATAGGGCCAAGTCCCGACGTCGTCGGCGGGGTCGGCGTCGACGTTGCGGAACCGCAGTGCGCTCATGTCGCCCCGTTCATGCCGCACCGCTCAAACGCTGGGCCAGGCCCTGGCACGCTCCCACCACATCGGACCAGTCGTGCCATCGCTCCTCGAGGCCCTTGTAGCGCGGGAGTTCGTTGATCACGTCGGTGTCACGCGGTGAGGGATCGGCGAGTGCGATCACCAGCGAGGTCAACACCGACGAGGGCTCGCCCGACCGGTCGGCATAGTAGTCATCGATGTCCGACAACACGGCGACGGCCGCATCGTCGCCGATATGGCCGACGAGCGCGACAACGTCGATAAAGTCGCGCACCACGTTGCGTTGCACAACCAGAAAGGCCTTGACACGCAGGGCCTCCGCCTCGGTGGGTGCCACCACGACGGCGTCATCGCCGACAGCGACCTCGACCGTTTCGAGCGGCCGAATCCGACGCATCTGCCTGAGCCCAGCCTCGATTCCGTCGAGGCTCCCCATGATGGTGAACGGCGGCTTCGAGGCACGGACCGATGTCGCCCATCCCTCAGTCGCCTCCACCGCCCCCAAGACCGTCTCGTAGCGGTCGACCAGATCGGCGAGAACGTGGTCGTGGACCAAGGAGTCACGGTGACCCGCATGCAGCGCCGCGGCCGACCCTCCCACCAGAACAGCATCAGGGACGACTGTCTGCAGACGAGCCGCCGACTTCAGTACCTGTCGCAGTGTTGCGCTCATCTCGGTCAGGTTGCTTATCATAACTGATAAGCAACCTGACTATCTGCCCTCGCTGACGACCCTGACCCTCAGAAGCCGCGAAGTGGCATGTCTGGGCCTCGCTGGAGCCAGTCTGGTGCGGGATTCCCCACTACGGGGAGGCGTGACCCACAAGGCTGGCACGACGCGCATCGTCACAAGAGATGACTACGCTGCGCTCTCGAGGATGCAAGAGACTGGCTTGATTACTATACTGTGGACATGGCGAGAAATCAAATTGAATTACAAGCGTCGGATTCCCAGTCCGAAGATTCTCGGTTCAGCGCCCCGATGTCTCCTCACATCAATATTACTTTCAACCTGCAGTTCCTCCAAGCTTACTCCGCTGAGGTACAGAGCCATCCAGCACCTTCAACCGATGATTCTGAGCATCAGCCTGAGGAGACAAAGCAGCGGGTGGACTATCGCGTCATCCCGACGACCACTTCTTCCATTTCTTCTGGCCTATCTCATTATCTCCCGATTTGAGTGAGGATATGAGAGCCCGACCCAGTTAGCCTATAATTCCGTGAATCAGTTCAGGTTTGTCCGGCACCGCTCAGTTCAAGGTCAGGAGTGGGAATTCTGGTCCACTTACTACCCCGGAATTTGATGTCAGCACCAATGACAGGTGCCTGTGCCTTTAGAGCTTCGTTGACTGACTCATGCGCAATAGGTAGGAGTTGGTTCACTAGTTGCTGAAACATGTTCTGTGCTTCCGCTGGCAGTTGATTGGGATCTGACCCCGCTGGCAACTGTGGGCTCAGATTTAGGGCCACATTTAGAGTTTGGGGCATTTGACGGACAGCTCGTACATCAAGGGTGCCTTGAAACTCGAAGCATGTAGATTCACCCTCAAGCACAGCAATCACTAAGTCATCAACGAATTTATCATTCGTCTGAATACATTCTATCGGATCTAGGGGTTCACGTAACTTCAGGTCTTCCTCGTACTTGACTAGCAGACTCCAAATTGCAGCCTCTTCATCTTCGGAGGCTGCATCAACGGGGAGCCCGATGTCACGAGCCTCGTTTATGCCAATAGCGTGGCCATGTGCATAGACACGCTCCGCTAGCGTCTCTACGATTGTTTCCATGGCCCGCTCACTCGAGGATTCTGCTGTGAGGTCAACATCCGATGCGCCACATCGCGAATATGGGATCTTATGCGGTAAACAGAGCCGAGTCCCACTGCATCTAGGCGTTCAGCAAGACGGCCTACGCCCTCAGCTAAGGTGGATTGGTCTGTTAGGCCAACTTGTTCTTTCAGAAAGTTGAAATAGGCCATGACATCTTCCACACTGATATCGGCTTGCTGTGGAAGTCCTCCAGGTTGCCCTGGCATTTCTGGCGCACGCTGGATTTTCAGAATTGGGTCAATGGGACCTAATTCGCCATGAGGTCCGAGAACAATGCTGTCAGCCCCCAGCGCCAGAAGCGTTGCCGCGCTGTTAGCACGATAGGGCACCAAAGCGTTCCACTTATCAGCGTATTGCCTAAGCGCGGAGGCGATACGCCAGGGTACTTCAGTTCCGCCCCCTCGGGAATACAAGAACACATCGAGGGTTTCAACTCGGCCGATTCCTCGCAGCACATCGAATAACGGCCTAACGGCATCATCCCCGATAGAAGCAGTAATGGGATGCCTGTCGCCAGTCACAAACGCAATGACTGGATTTCCACGAATGCGTTGCAACTCCTGTATCTCGGTCTGTCGTCCTGCCATATGAGCCTCCACGGGCCTCTACTCGCGGCCTTGGAACGAACTGAAGTCTCCCATTGTCTGCCCGACCCTCAGCTTCGCTTCTTGCCTGCGCCAGCGCACTTCTCGCGCCAACGGCCATCCTGGTTAAGTGACATGGGTTGCCGTGCGGCTTCCTCGGCGGGGACATTCGGGACCCGGCATGCGCGCTTGTCAGCCATATCCAATTGCCTGTCTCCGTATAGAGTTCCATATCACAACGCTGAATTCTAACGCTGCACTAGGTATTTCCTCACCAGTCACGAACCTCAGACTTGCGTAATACGACGCTCCTGCGGGCCTTTCGCAACGTGACCGAAACAAACCCTCGCAGTTCGGGCATCTGGCGTTGACCGATCCCATTCGAGAAGCGGTGCCCGAGGACTCCCTGAGGCGATGCCCCAACCGAGTCAAGTCAACCGGAAATCCATGCAGCCCGCGCAAAGGGCACGGTGGAGCATGTCGTCATCTCGCTCACCGGGAGCGACCTCCACGATGAGTGCTATGGATTTTTGTGTACGCATCATGCGGGCATCTCCTCCGGCAGTTTGGGTTCGGCGCGGACGGAACGTGGTCATCTGCAGTCGCGAGTGGCCGCTCAGCGTAATCGGTGAAGACAATTCGACTCAATCAACTGAAATTGTAGTGCGCTCAACTGGGCGATTGTTGTGGTTCAGGACATAGGAAAGGTATGTGTCAAGACATAGGAAAGGGTCTGGTCGGCTGATGTTGGGGCATGTCGAAACGTCGATCGGTTGTCTTGTCGGTGGTGTTGGAGGGTCGGACCCAGGCCCAAACGGCCAGGCTCTATGGGGTGTCTGAGGGTTGGGTCTGCAAGCTTGTGGCCCGCTGGCGTGCTGAGGGCGACACGGCTTTCCAAGCCCGGTCGCGGCGTCCCGGTAGCTCACCATCCAAGGTCTGTGACGAGATAGTCGAGTTGGTGGTGAACCTACGCTCAGAGCTGTCCTCCCGAGGCCTCGACGCCGGCCCGCACACCGTCTGCTGGCACCTTCAACAGCGTCACCAGATCACCGTGTCGCCCTCGACGGTCCGGCGCCGCCTCGTCGATCTGGGTCTGGTGGAGTCCAACGCGAAGAAACGCCCGAAGTCGTCCTATGTCCGCTTCGCCGCCGATCTGCCCAACCAGATGTGGCAGTCAGACTTCTGTCACTGGCGGCTCGCCACAGGTGCCGAGGTCGAGATCATCACCTGGCTAGACGACCATTCCCGCTACGCACTGTCGGTCACCGTCCATCGGCGTATCACCGGCCCGATCGTGGTTGACACCTTCAACCAAACGTGTGCTGACCACGGCGTTCCCGCGTCCACGCTCACCGACAACGCCATGGTCTACACCACCCGCTTCTCGGGCGGCAAAGGAGGCAGAAACGCCTTCGAGGCCCGCCTCGTAGCCCTAGACATCGAACAGAAGAACTCCACACCCAACCACCCAACCACCTGCGGCAAAGTCGAACGCTTCCAACAAACCCTCAAAAAATGGCTAACCGCCCAACCCGCTGCCCACAGCCTCGACCAGCTCCAAGGCCTCATCGACGAATTCACCCGCCATTACAACCACAACCGCCCCCACCGCAGCCTCGGCCGCACCACCCCAGCCGCCGCCTACCAGCGTCTCCCCAAAACCGGTCCTGAACACAACGGTGCCGACATCCACTTCAGAGTCCGACGCGACCGCGTCGACAAAACAGGCTCCGTCACCATCCGACACAACAGCCGACTCCACCACATCGGCATCGGCAGAGCCCACAAACACACCCCCGTAACCCTCCTCGTCGCCGACCTCGACATCAGAGTCATCGCAACCCAAACCGGCGAACTCCTCCGACACCTAACCCTCAACCCCAACCGCGACTACCAACCCCAAAACCAACCCTAAAAAACCCCGCCCCGCGCAGGTTCACACCTTTCCTATGTCTTGACACATCACACGCTCAACTGGGCGATGGTTCGAACCCACGCAGTGGCATGTCCGGGCCTCGCTGGAGCCAGTTGTCGGCCAGGTATTCGGCTTGGGCGTCGATCAGGTGCAGGGTGTAAGCGTGACGACTGATCGGCGACGTGTTCGGTGCGCTCCAGTGGGGGAGCGTGCCGTGCAGAGCGATGAGTGTGCCCCGTTCGACTGGCATCGGCACAAGATCCTCAGTTGGCCAAGGTTCGGGACTAATTACATCGGTGGTGGTGCTCTCGGCACCAGGAGCAGTGAGCCGAAAGCGGGTGCGCGCCGGTGTGCGGTGGTGGCCGGGCGCCAGCCACATGCATCCGTTCTCCAACGTGGCGTCCTCGATGGCGAACCAGAAGCCGATCACTGATTGGGGCTCGGTCCACAAGAACGTGTGATCGCAGTGGCAAGTGACCTCACCGCCGATACCGGGCTGTTTGAAGATGTACATCGACTGGAGCAGGCGTGGCTGCGAGAACCCCAGATCGACGGCCAACGCCGCGAGCTCGGGGGTCCTCGAGAAACGATCGAAATGTGGGTCGAGATCGTGCATCGCGTGACCCAACTTGTTGACCGCCAACTCCAGGGGCCGGGTCAGTTCGCCGTCAACCACCGCGCCGTCCTCCAGGAACCAGCGTACGGTGTCTCCGCTGGTCAGAAAGTACTCATCTTGGGCATGATTTTGCGCGTTCGTGTCGAAGACGGTGAGTCCGCCATTGACCTGTGGGTCTGCATCACGCATCAGACCCATCACGTGCTCCTTGAGCGAGTCGCAGTCCCTCGGGTCCACGAAATCGGGGAGCACGATGTATCCGTCGCGGTCCCACGCAGACAGCTGAGCGTCGCTGAGTATCGGCATCGGAAAGTCGTCTCTCTAGGTCTTGCCGCGACGATACGGCTGTCCGTCGGCAGCGGGCATACGCAGTCGCTGTGAGAAGAACGTCAACACCAGCAGCACGGTCAAGTGCGGCAGATAGTTGAAGAGCTGGCTGGGTAAGCTCTCGGATCCAACGAACCAACCCAGAGCCAACATGCTGATGATGCCTCCCAGGAACGCGTCGGTAAGGTTCCCGTGCCGGAACTTGTTGATCGAAACCACCGCCAGCACACCCGCTGCAACCAACAACAGTGCATGCGTGTTGCTGCCGTCGAGGTCCCAGAATGTGAGAGCACGGGGGTAAGCGAAGAGCATGGCGCCGGCCATCACTCCAGCGGGTCTCCAATTCCCGATTATCAGGGCGGCCAAGCCGATGAAACCCCGCTGGTTGACCGAGCCTTCCCGATAGATGGATGCGAGTTCCGGGCTGGCGATGAAAGCTCCGGCGAACCCGGCGAGCACCCCGCTGAGCAACACACCGATGTACTTGTAGAGGTAGATGTTGATCCCCTGCGATTCCCCGCTAGTGGGGTGTTCGCCACAGATCCGCAGCCGCAGACCGAAGCGGGTGCGCCACAGAACCCAGGCGGACAGCGGCACCAGAGAGAAGGCGATAATCGTGAAAATGCCTAGGTCGAACACGAAACCGCGAGCGAATCCAGTCAGATCGGAGATGTACCACCAGTCTTTCTCCGTGAACCACCCGAGAATGTCAGGGCTTCTCCAATCGCCGATTCTGCCTCCTGCAAGGAACGGCAAGGTGAATTTTCCGGCACCCGACAGTTGGGGTGATCTAGTTATCGAACCTCCTTCATGCCCGGTCAGAATCTCGAGGGAAAGGAAACGGGCGATCCCCGGCGCGGCGATCAGGATCGCGACGCCGGAAATGATGTGGTCGACCCCGAACGTCACTGTCGCGATCGCATGGATCAAACCGCCGAGCGCACCGCCCAGCAGGCCGATCAGCAGACCGTTCCAAGGTCCGTAGTTGATGGTTCCCCAAGCCCCGAACCACATTCCGAGGACCATGATCCCGTCGAGGGCGATGTTGACCACCCCGGCCCGTTCGGAGAACATGCCGCCGAGTCCGGCGAGCATCACAGGCACGGTCCAGCGCAGCATCGCACCGGAGGTTGAGGTGGTAGTGAGCTTCGAAGCGTCGGTGAACGATTGGACGATGACGAGTCCCAAGACTCCGAGAGCGGCATAGATCATCCAGCGGACCGGTGTCGGCAGTTTGTTGATTCGGCCCAGCAGACTCACGATGTTGCCTCCGCGAGCCGGGCCGCGGTGCGGGCTGACTCGGTACGCTCGCGCAATCGTCCGACCACTTCGTAGCCGATGACAACAGTCAACAGGATGACGCCGCGCATGATGTCGATGATCTCCTTGGGAGCGGTCTGGGTGACCTGTAGGATGTCTGAAGTGGCGTCGAGGAAGGCCCACAGCAACGCACCAACTGCGATACCGGCTGGGTTGTTGCGTCCCAGCAGGGCTACGGCGATGCCGTTGAACCCGAGGAACCCAACGAAGCTGGGGTCGTATCTACTGTTGTCGAAGATCTCGGCCATGCCGACGAGTCCCGCCACCGCACCGGACATGAGCATCGCAGCGAGCGCCATCTTGCGGGGTGGCACGCCTCCCGCACGCGCTGCGAGCGGGTTGAGCCCGCTGGCCCGCAGGTCGTATCCGAAAACGGTGCGATTCAGCAGCAGGTAATACACGATACCGACGACCATGGCGATCACCAGCATGCCCGTGAGTTCCACGTTGGCCCGGAGGTCACCGAAGAGTTCGGGGATGAAGTTGAGGTTGGGCAGAATACCCGACTCGTCGATGGGTTCTGTGCCCACACCGACCTGGGAGATGTTGCCTTCGGCCTGCCAGCGCGGGACTAGCCAGGCGATCACACCCAAGGCGACGCCGTTCAACATGATCGTGCCGATCACCTCGTTGACCCCACGGTGGGTGTAGAGCACTCCCGCGAGGCCTCCCCAGAGTCCACCCACGACCATCGCTGTAATCAAAATAAGTGCGATATGCAGGACCGACGGTAGTGCGACCGCGCCACCGACGAATGCCGCGAATATTGCCGCCATCCGGTACTGGCCTTCGACCCCGATATTGAACAGGTTCATCTTGAAGCCGATCGCGGCCGCGACTCCGGAGATATAGAGGGGAGTGGCCCGATTGATCATCGAGACCTGCACCTCGAGTTTGCTTGCGTGATCGAGCATGTCTCGGGCGGCTTCGATGGGGTTGCTGCCTGCTGCGATCAAGACGATGGCGCTGGCGATGAGCGAGAAAATGAAGGCCCCGAGCGGCGCGGCCATTGATATCAAGGTTTGGCGTAGACGTGATTCGGCTGCGGCTCTGGGCGGCCTCGTGTCGGGAGTGTCTTCTGGTTCGTCGGTGACTGTTGTGTCAGTCACTGCGACTCTCCCGCATTCTCGACAGCCTGGCCGTCGGCAAGTTCGGCGTCGCTGTCTTCGGATCCGGTCATGTAACTGCCGAGTTGCCGTGGAGTAATGCTGGCAGGGTCGAGGGTGGCTGTCAGTTGTCCTTTGTGGATCACCACAATGGTGTCGGACAAACCGATCAGTTCGTCGAGGTCTGCCGATATCAACAGGGTGCCCATGCCATCGGCGCGGGCCGCGCGAATGTCGTCCCAAACGGCCGCCTGAGCGCCGACATCAATTCCTCGGGTGGGATGCGCGGCGATCAGTACCTTTGGCTCTGCGGCCATTTCCCGTCCGACGATCAGCTTTTGTTGATTGCCGCCAGACAGCGAGTTGGCGGTGACTTCAATGTCGGGCGTGCGCACATCGAACCAACTGCGGATTGCTTCGGTCCGCTCACGCGCTCCGAATCGATCGAACCAACGACCATTGGCAAAAGGTGTTCTAGTCTGATGGCCGAGTGCAGCGTTCTCCCAGAGCGGAGCGAACAGCAACAGGCCCTCTTGTTGACGGTCCTGAGGGACATAGCCGATCCCGGAGTTGCGTCGGTGCCTTACCGTGCGATGGGCGATTTCTTCGCCGAGTAATCGGATTGAACCCGCCTCAGCGTCCTCGGTCCCGATAATGGCGCCTACGAACTCTGTTTGACCGTTGCCTTCGACGCCTGCGAGTCCCACCACTTCGCCTCTGTGTACATCGAGGCTGACATTGTTGAGCACTCGCCGATCATCCTTGTCGAGCACGGTCAAGCCCTTGATCGAGAGTGCGGTCTCGTCGGTGACGGTGGACCTCGAGGTCTGCGGTGTCGGCAACTCGGAACCGACCATCATTTCGGCAAGGTCACCGGTGCTGACGTCGGCGGGTTTGACGGTTGCCACTGTGCGCCCCTGGCGCAGCACAGTGATGGTGTCGGCGATCTGCAGAACTTCTTCAAGCTTGTGGTCGATGAACAGGATCGTCTCTCCCGCGGCTTTGAGTTCGCGCATGTTGCGGAACAGTTCGTCTACCTCATGGGGGACGAGCACGGCAGTGGGTTCGTCGAGAATCAGGATCTGGGCACCCCGGTAGAGCACCTTGATGATCTCAACCCGTTGACGCTCGCCGACCTCGAGAGTCTCGATCAGGTCGTGGGGATCGACGTCTAGTCCGTAGGCCTCACCCACCTCGAGCAGATGGGCCTCCGCGGCTTTGAAGTCGATCCGCCCGAGTGGCGTGACTGGTTCAGCACCGAGGATCACGTTCTCGAGGACAGTGAGTTGGCCGGCGAGCATGAAGTGCTGGTGGACCATTCCGATGCCCCGCTCGATCGCATCGGCGGGCGAGGAGAACCGGACCTCTTCACCATGGATGCGCATAGTTCCCTCATCAGGGTTCTGCATGCCGAAGAGGATCTTCATCAGGGTTGACTTGCCTGCCCCGTTCTCCCCGCACACCGCGTGGATCTCGCCTGGAGCGACCGAGAGGTTCACGTTGTCGTTGGCTACAACACCTGGAAACCGTTTGGTGATGCCGGTTAGCTCAATCGCGAGCGTCAAAGTGCGTCCCCTAGGTTCGAATTCGCCAGGAAGTCCTGGTACGGGAAGAAAAAGTAAGCAGGGCCGGGAGTATATCCCAGCCCTGCTTCCAAGTCAGATGTCAGAGTTCCCGTTGTTGAGCCGGAAACCTGGTCGAGTGCTTAAGCTCCAACCTCGGTTGGATCGGTCGGAACGACGATGCTTCCGTCGATGATCTGCGCCTTGAACTCTTCGAGTTGGGCGATGATGTCGGCACTCAGGAAATCACCTGCAGTCGAGTAACCGACGCCGTCGACGGACAGGTCGTAGCGGGTTTCGCCAGGAGTGAAGGTTCCCTCGAGGTGGGCCTTGACGATCTCGAAGACTGCGACATCCACCCGCTTGAGCATCGAGGAGAGCACGTACTCGCGTACTTCTTCTTCGACAGTGTAGTACTGATCGGAGTCGACCCCGATGCCCCAGACCTTCGAGCCTGTGGATTCGCTGTGTTCCTTGGCTGCGGTAAACAACCCGGCACCTGTGCCACCAGCGGCGTGGTAGATCACATCTGCACCCTCTTCGAAGATTGCCAGCGCTGTCTCCCGGCCCCGGTCAGGAGCGTCGAAGCCGTCGAAATCGGGGAACTCGGTGATGTACTGGGAGATGATCTCGATATCCGGGTCGACATGGAGCGCTCCGGCACGGAATCCAGCTTCGAACTTCTCAATGAGACCGAAGCAGCACACACCGCCGATGAAGCCGACCGTTCCGGTCTCGCTGGTGAGCGCCGCGGCGGCACCGACGAGGAACGAGCCCTGCTCTTCGGAGAACACCAAGCCTGCAAGGTTGTCACCGAGAGGCGCCGGAGGACTCTGATCGAAGTCGAGCATTGAATCGTCGATGACGGCGAAGTTGGTGTCGCCGTTCGCACCGCCGACCGCGGCGGCATCCCTGGCAAACAAGAATCCGATCGCTAGGACGATCTCGCTGTCGTCTGCCTGGAGTTGGAGCAGTTCGGCGCGGTTGCTCCCGTCGTCGTTGGGCGAAACCTTGGTTGTGGTGATGTTGAAGGTCTCTTCTGCTCGGGTTAGTCCGGCAGCAGCCGAATCGTTGAAGGACTGGTCGCCTTCACCGCCGATGTCGAACACGAGACCGACATGGATAGGTGATTCTTCTTCGACCATGCCGTCGTCTTCTTCGGCCATGTCATCGCCGTCGTCTTCGGCCATGTCGTCGC
The DNA here is from genome assembly GCA_965198315.1 of Candidatus Aldehydirespiratoraceae bacterium. Lineage (GTDB taxonomy): Bacteria > Actinomycetota > Acidimicrobiia > Acidimicrobiales > Aldehydirespiratoraceae > VXYK01. The sequence continues at coordinate 1,968,285 of OZ240616.1, forward strand.
CGTCGTCTTCGGCCATGTCGTCGCCGTCGTCGGCAGCTGGGTCGGTGCTGACATCGCTCGAGTCATCGTCGCCGCATGAGGCGGCGATGAGCGTGAACGACAAGAATATGCTCAATAGGAGCAATAATTTGCGCATTGGTCCCTCCAGGGTCCGTATAGAAAAACTAAGTATCGCCGACGAGAGTATCGCGTACTGCGGTCTAACGCTTAACTCAGCGCGGTGGGATCTAGCTTAAGACTCGTTCACCAGCCTTAGATTTCTCGGGCGCACCTCCAACGAGCGTGGCGCACCAGCAGGTCCAGCGAGCGGATCGCTCTGGCAGCCGAGGCATGACACATCAGACCGGCTGCTCTCATTGTGGCTGGACCAGGCGTTTCAGGGCGCGTGTTTGTTAGTTCGGTGGCCACCAGCACCGGAGTGTTTGTGTGTTTGGCGATAGCGGCGGCGGCTTCGGCGTAGCGCGCGTCTTGAGTTTCGTGAAAGTTGACGATTCGTCGCAACCCGTGGTCGGGGAAGAACGGGCCGCGACGCATCATGGCGGCGGTGTTGGATTGGATGCCGAGTCCCAGGAAGAGCACGGCATCGACTGCGCTGTGGCCGGCGACCATCTCCAGGATCTTCGGTACTGTGTCCCGGGTTTCGCCCCCTGCCATGTCGATGGGGTTGTTCTTGCTCCAACGTGGCGGAAGCAGTCTGTCGATCTCTGCTTTGAGGTCCTCAGGTAGTGGCGTCGGGTCGAGCAGGGTGCCGGCCATGGCGTCGACAGCGGCCACGCCCCATCCGCCGACCGTGGTCACCACGACGACGCGATTACCGGTGGGCAACGGTTGTGTTGCGAAAGTCGCGGCCGCCTCAAAACCTTCTTCCAGGTCACGGGCGCGGATGAGCCCGGCTTGAAGGCTCATGCCGTCGAACACCGCGTCGTCGGTGGCCAAGGCTCCGGTGTGGCTGGCGGCAGCTCGCGCGCCGGCGATGGAAGCTCCTCCCTTCACCACCACGATCGGTTTGGTTGCGGAGATGGCTCGAAGTCGCTCGAACATAGCGCGGCCGTCGTCAACCGATTCCATATAGACAAGGCTCACAGCTGTCTCAGGATCGCCGGCGAACCATTCGAGATAGTCAGTGATCTCCAATTGTGCGGCGTTGCCGGCGGAGACTGCGCGGGAGATGCCGACTCCGCTGCGGTGCGCCATGTTCAACAACGACGAAACGAAGTTCCCAGACTGACTGACGACGGCAATGTTGCCCGCTGGCGCGTAGGGCGCCACGATCTGAGCGCACATGCTCGACGGGGTAGACACAACGCCCTGGCCGTTGGGTCCTGCCAACACGACCTCAAGTTCGTCGGCTAATGCAACCAGGCTTCGCTCTGCTTCGATCCCGTCGGGTCCGGCTTCGCGGTAACCGGCCGCGGCGATGAACGCGGCCTTCGCTCCCTTGGCCGCGGCGCTGCGCAACAAGCCTTCGTTCAGAGGTGGTGGTGTGCAGATGAACACCATGTCGGCCCTACCGACAGGCACTTCGTCGATTGACCCCAGCACGTTTCGGCCCAGGACTTCGCCCGGTTCGCGGCCTATCGCGAAGATCTCTCCCCGGTACCCGGCGGTCAGCAGATTGTGCAGCGCGACGAAACCGAATTTTCCGGGGTGATTCGACACGCCGGTGATGATGATTCCTCGGGGTTCGAACAGGGGAGTGAGATCACGGGTCATTGTTCGATCTCCACCAGAGCGTCCACGGCTACTGGTCGGCCGTCGACGATGATCAACGGGTTCAGGTCAATCGATAGAACCTCAGGGCGCGCGGCTCCTATTGAGCAGAGCGCCAACAGCACGTCAATCAGCTCTCGGCGGCGCAGTGCGGGTTCGCCGCGGAACTCACCAAGAAGGGCTTGGGCTGACAGGTCATTGATCATCTCTTCAGCGTCGATCTCGGTGATCGGAGAAAGGCGAAACGTTACGTCGCGGATGGCTTCGGCCAGCACCCCGCCGATACCGAGCATCACCACAAGTCCGAACTGCGGATCTTTGTACAGGCCGGCGATCAACTCGCGGTTGCCCGTGGCCATAGACGAGACCAGTAGTTCTACTTTGCCGTCACTTGGTCTGGCTGCTGCCCAAAGATCGTCGCACGCCGTTTGCAAACCCTGTTGATCGTTGATCTGAAGTCGCAGGAGACCTCGCTCGCTCTTGTGGGTGATTGCGCGCCCGCACAGCTTTGCTACGACCGGATAGCTGACGGATTCGTCGGTGTTGAGAGCATCCAGGGTCGCCTCGGTGGTTTCACCTGTGACGAAGGAAGAAACCACGACGCCGTACTCGGCGACCAAGCGTCTCGATTCGGCTTCTGACAACGTCACGCTCACGGCGTCGGGTATAGCACGAGCTTCACCTGTTGCGTGTCGCCAGAATGCAAATCAGTCTGCGCGCAGGGTGCGAGCGATCGTCAGGGTTTAAGTTCGCAGGCGTCACCGGGTAACTTGTCGCGGTTTCGAGCTACCAAGGTGTATGCCGGTTTGGCGAGCCACGAAACTGGTGGACGTACCAACACTGCACCAACGAACCCCCAGCCACCACCAGCGGCTCTTAGAGCGTGTCCGATTGCCAAGTGACCGCGGTGCTTTTTACCCGTTTCATCGATCCACCAGGCCGCTTCGTCAACGTCGGCAACGGTAAGGCGCAATTCGGCTAGATCCAGCGTCTGCCAGGCTTCCACCCGCGCGCCGCGCGCCTCAATCCAGCGAGCCGAGGCTGTACAGAATCCGCAGTCACCGTCAAAAATGAGCACGTTGGTAGTGTCGCCCGAAATTGCCCGGTCAACAAGGTTTTCTGAGACAAAGAACCGATGCATGATCTGGCGATCTCAACTATCGCCAGTTGCGCACGCCCCAAAGAGAGCGAAGGGCTTAGTTGCGGCCGGTGTTGGGTTTGCGGCCGTGGTTTGCCTTGCTGCGACGGGCCTTGGCCTTCCGCTTCTGGGTGCGCTTAGACATGGCGGGCAGGCTATCGGCGAAATTTGAGCCTGACTCGGGCGATCAAGCCGCGGCGTGGCTTGCTGTCCAACCGAGCAAGTCTTGGTAGTGCCAGGTGTTGATGATGTCTTCGATCGGTACGCCGCACCGCACCGCCTTGTCGGCCCCGTACGGTTGCCATTCCAGTTGCCCGGTGGCATGAGCATCGCTGTCGATGGCGATCTTGCAGCCCCATTGCACGGCGATGTCGAGTAACTCCTCGGGGGGATCCTGTCGTTCGGGACGGCAGTTGATCTCAACGGCAGTGTCGAATTGAGCGCAAGCCGCAAAGACGATTTCCGGATCGAAGTCGCTGGGCGGGCGGCCGGTGCCGACCAATTTGCGGTTGGTGAGGTGGCCAAGCACATCGGTGTGGGGATTGGCGATTGCGGCGACCATGCGCCGGGTCATCTGATCGGTTGGCAACCGCATCTTCGAGTGCACGCTGGCAACAACCAGATCGAGGCGTGCAAGCATCTCGTCGGACAAGTCGAGTGCGCCGTCTTCGAAGATGTCGACTTCCATTCCGGTCAGCACCCGAAACGGGGCAAGTTCGGAATTGAGCGCGTCGATCTCGTCGAGCTGTCGCTCCAGGCGCTCTTCGTTGAGACCGTGGGCGATAGTGAGGCGCGCGCTGTGATCGGTGATGACCATCCACTCGTGCCCCACAGCCATTGCTGCCTCGGCCATGCTACGCAACGACGCGCTCCCGTCAGAGGCGGTGGTGTGGGTATGACAGTCACCGCGGATCGCTGCCATCACCGCGCCTCCCTCGCGCATGGGGACTCTGCTCCGCTCATCGAGGCGGGCTAGGTATCCGTTGGTTTCGTCATTGAGCGCTTCGACGATCACGGTCGCCGTTGACTTGCCGATTCCGTTCAGGTCCGTGAGCGTTCCGGCGGCCGCTCGCTCGGCAATCTCGGCTTCTCCAACCTGCTGCACCACGTCGATTGCGTTTTGGAAAGCACGAACCTTCTGCGGTGGCGCCAATTCACGGTCAAGGTAGTGAATCGCCTGTCGCAGCGCTTGAACCGGCTCCATAAGTCCAACGTTACCTGCTTGGAGAGCTATAGGAGGGGCCAGGGGACTAGCCGTCAGAGTTGGACGAAGTCGACAGTTACCAGAATCACCAGCAAGACGATGATCGCCGCGTTGATGGCGATCAGGGGCACCTTCCAGCGGTGGTCTGACCGATGAAATCTACCGATGCTCACAAAGTTGGCCACAATCGCTGCCAAGCCCACCGGAATCCCAATCAAAGGCCCGACCCCCGCGCCGAAACCGACCAGCGGAAATACGAACGGGATCAGCACGTAGGTGAGGCTGCAACGCACTCCAGATATGACAACTGACCTGGAAAACGCGCGTTCGGCCGACTGGACATCGTCGGTTGTTGCGAGGCGACTCGCCGACGTCACGTTCGTCATTGCCTTGACGGTACCCGACGAGGCGACCGATAGCGTTGCGGAGTGGAGCGATTCGGATTTGTTGGGCTGCCAAACGCGGGAAAAAGTTCGTTGTACAACGCACTCGCGGGAGGGGGCGCGCACGCTGCGCCGTATGCATTTGCCACAACCGACCCCAACGTTGGTGTTGCCAAGGTGCCCGATTCTCGGCTCGACCAACTGGCGGAGATGAGCAACAGCCGCAGAGTCGTACCGGCGGCGGTTCAGTTCACCGACATCGGCGGTTTGGTCGAGGGTGCCAGCCACGGCGAAGGTCTCGGCAATGCGTTTCTGGCGCACATTCGCGAGGTTGATGCCATCGTTTTTGTGTTGCGGGCGTTTACCGACAGCGACGTGCCCGGGTTTGCAGATCCTCTTGAGCATCTGCGGATTGTTGAGATTGAGTTGGCACTCGCTGATTTGGCAAGCGCTGAAAAGGCGCTCGACCGCCACGCTCGGATGCTCAAAGGCGACAGTTCTCTGAGGCCTGTGGTTGGTCTGCTCAAGCGGTGTGTTGATCACTTGAGTGCGGGCGTGCCGTTGTATCGGGCAGATCTCGAGACCGACGCCCGACAGCAGCTGAGGGAGTTTTTCTTTCTAACCAACAAGCCAGTGCTGGCCGTGCTCAACATTGGCGAAGACCAAGTCGGACAAGAAGCCGAGATCGCAGCTCCGGTTGTGGCAGAACTCAACGGTGCAGAAGTGATCGCTCTTTGCGTTCAGCTCGAAGCCGAAGCAGCTCAGCTTGATGCCGAAGACCGCAATGAGATGCTCGAAGCGCTCGGTCTCGGCGACGGTGCGGTGCCTCAGTTCTTGACCAGCGCTTATCACTTGCTCGGCTTGCGCACGTTCTTGACGACGGGAGAAAAAGAGAGCCGTGCCTGGACCTTTCGCGCTGGTGCGACTGCCCCCGAATGCGCCGGTGTCATTCACAGTGATTTTCAGCGCGGCTTTATCCGCGCTGAGACGATCGCTTGCGACGAGCTTCTGCGTGCCGGGTCCTGGTCGGCGGCGAAAGACCTGGGCAAGGTTCGCTCGGAGGGCAAGGACTACATCGCCAAGGATGGCGACGTCATGGAGTTCCGTTTTGCGGTATAGTTTCTGCCACTGCCTACCTACTGTCAGGTAGGCTGAACGATTATGGTCATTCCTGCGGATAAACCGGTGCTAGAGGCGCTTGAAGCGACGGCGGAACACTTGCTTGCGCGCCACCTGTCCACGACCAAGGAGTGGTTTCCGCACACGTTGGTTCCCTGGGATCGCGCCGCCGGATTTTCCGCCGACTACGAATGGTCGCCAGCTGAGGCCAACCTTGACCCGGCAGTGCGTAGCGCTCTGTTCGTCAACGTGTTGACCGAGGACAACCTGCCGTACTATTTCCGCGATATTGAGCGGATGTTCGGACGCGACGGTGTGTGGGGCGAATGGGTTCGGCGCTGGACCGCCGAAGAGGGTCGCCACGGATTCGTGATCAACGCATACCTGTTGGCCACCCGCTCGATAGACCCAGTTGAACTGGAACGAGCGCGGATGGTTCAGGTTCAAACTGGTGCTGTCCCTGAGCCGCCCAATGCTGTAGAGGGGCTTGCCTACGTCGCCCTTCAAGAGTTGGCAACCCGCATCTCGCACTTCAACACGGGTTCTCGGATCGATGATCCCGTTGGTCGAGCGGTCATGCGTCGTGTTGCGGCCGATGAGAATCTTCACTTCCTGTTCTACCGCGACGCGATGAGCGCGGTGTTCGAATCTGACCCCTCTGCTGCGGTAATAGCGACCGAAAAACAGGTGACCGGTTTTGCCATGCCCGGCGTGGGCATCCCCGGATTCACCGGACACGCCAAAGCCATTGCTGACGCTGGTATCTATGACCTGGCGATTCACCACGATCAGATTCTTCAGCCGGTGGTAATGCGTGAATGGAAAGTGGCCGACCTCGAGGGGCTCAACAGTGAAGCGGAACGGGCGCGGGAGCGTTTGATTCGATACGTCGGCCGAGTCGGCAAGGTTGGTCGGCGCATTGCTGCTCGCCGCGAAGAACGCTTAGCTGCGGCCGCGGAGCGTCAACCCGTCGGAGTCTGATTTTCGCCGTTCCTCGGTCGCCTCGGCGCGCGGAAGAACTCGTCGGGCTCTACATTTGCGGTTATGGCTTGGCTCCTGGTTGAGGATCAAGTGGTCGCCTCGGTGGAGGTCGTGACTACCCGCAGCGCCCGCTGCAAGGGACTCTTGGGGCGCCAAGGAATCGACGGTGCCATGCTTTTGTCACCGGCGCGTTCGGTCCACACAGTGGGCATGCAGTTCGCAATTGACGTTGCTCATCTTGATTCGGAGATGTGTGTGCTGACGGTGACCACAATGAAACCCGGTCGGGTTGGCCGTTTCTCGTGGCGGACCCGGCATGTACTGGAAGCGGAGGCGGGATCGTTGCAACGTTTTGGCATCAACCCCGGAGTCCAGATAGAAGTCAGATCGTGACTCCGGCACTGGTGATTGTGGCGACACCGATCGGCAATATGGGTGACTTGTCGCCCCGCGCGGTGCAAGAACTGACTACGGCCGCGCTCATCTGTTGCGAGGACACCAGGAGGACAGGACGCTTGTTGAGCCATGTCGGGGTGAAGGCGAGGGCCTTGCGACGAGTCGACGCCCACACCGAGGCGTCGGCAGCGCTCCAAGTGGTCGAGTTGATCGCCGCGGGGGAGCGAGTCGTGCTGGTGTCCGACGCGGGTACGCCGGGAGTCTGCGACCCGGGCCGGCGTTTGGTAACAGCGGTGACCGAGGCTGGTCATGAGGTCGTGGTTGTTCCAGGACCGGCAGCGGTGATAGCGGCGCTGGTCGGCAGCGGGTTTTCCTCTGATCGCTTCACGTTCGAGGGGTACTTGCCTCGACGCGGCAGTGAGAGGGAGCGCCGTTTGGAGCAGTTGGCCCTTGAGCAGCGCACTTGTGTGCTCTATGAATCGCCCAAGCGGATTGCCGCCACCTTGGCCGATCTCGCCCGGTGCTGTGGGGGTGAGCGACGGGCGGTGGTTGCGCGGGAGTTGACGAAGCTGCACGAGGAGTTTGTGCGTGGCTCGCTTGATGAGTTGGTCGAGTGGTCTGCCTCGGAGCCCAAAGGCGAGATTGTGTTAGTGCTTGAGGGCGCGCCGGCGGTCCCCACCCCCGACGACGAGACAATCGTTGCCGCGCTCAGTCTGGCGCTTGCACAGGGCTTGAGTTCCAGAGATGCAGCGTCGCAGGTAGCGGCTGACCTCGGCGTGTCGAAGCGCAAGACCTACGACCTGCTGCACCAAGACTGACAGTTGGAAAGGGCCTGCTTTTGGCGGGTATCCCCTTGGCTGTCACACCCCCTTCGTAATCTGGTGGCATGGATTCAATAGCTGTCATTTCTTTGTTTGCCCTCGTTGTCGCAGGCGGTCTCGGAGCATTGCTTCTACGCGCTCAGCGCGATCTGAAGCGCTATCGGGAGTCTGAGAGCAACCAACAAGCCACGGCATCGACAATCGAGTCCGCCCAGCAGCAAATCAGCCAACAACTCGGGTTCTTGGTCGAATCGCTGCAAGCCAAAGTTGACGCGGGCGACCAGGTGGTGCTTGAAAGGGTCGGGGGCTTGACTTCGACGGTCGACGCAAAAGTCGACGGGATGTCAAAGAACCTGTCTCGACAAGTTGACGCCATGGGTTCTGAACTCGGACAGGTCCGTCAATTGGTAGCCCAACTCCAAAATGAGCGGGCTCAGCAACACGGCGAGTTGAAGTCGAGTCTTGAAGCCGCAATCGACGGGCAACGAGTCTTGAACGAGACCACCGGGCATCTTCGCGAGGCGTTGGCCAACCCGCAGGTTCGCGGTCAATGGGGCGAACGGATGGCAGAGGATGTGCTGCGCGCCGCGGGAATGGTCGAGAACTTCTCCTATCGCAAACAGACCACACTCGAGGGAGGTACCAAGCCCGACTTCACCTTCATGCTCCCACACCACCAGCTTCTGCATATGGATGTGAAGTTCCCGGCCGCGAACTACCTCAGATTTCTTGAGGCAGAGTCGGAATCAGAAGCGGTGAACCTGAAAGCTCTCTTCTTGAAAGATGTGCGCGAGCGAATCAAGGAACTGAGCGGTCGCGGCTACGCGGCCGAAGATTCCACTGTTGGTTATCTGTTGTTGTTCATCCCCAATGAGACCATTTTCGGGTTCATCAATGAGCACGACATGGCTCTGCTGGACGACGCCATGGCTCAAAGCGTTGTGTTGTGTTCACCCAACACGTTGTTTGCGGTGCTCAGAGTGATCCGCCAGGCGATGGACACGTACGCGCTGGAGAGGGCGACTGATGAGATTCTTGACTGCCTGACTTCCTTCGGTAAGCAATGGCAGGAGTTCTCCGGACAGGTGGACAAGGTCGACAAGCATCTGGGAACGCTCAACAACAGCTTCGGAGAACTGTCGGGTACGAGGCGTCGCCAACTGGAGCGGCAACTCGACAAGATCGACGATATTCGGTCACGCGTCGGAGCATGTGAGGACGGGCCGGTGCTCGCTGCACCCTCTGCTCCACCGCTTCGGGAAGTGGAGGCGGGCTAGCACGCCGCGCTGAATTGACCCTTGTGAGCCCGGATGCTCCGGTAACCTCAGGCTGATGTCTGTTCCAGTTCTCGTAGCGGTTGCCTGGCCGTATGCCTCGGGTTCTCGTCACCTCGGGCATCTTGCAGGGGCTTACCTGCCAGCAGATGTGTTCGCCCGCCATCAGCGGATTGTGGGCAACGAAGTGCTGATGGTCAGCGGATCTGATGTCCACGGCACGCCGATCACGGTTCGAGCGGACACCGAGGGGGTGTCTCCCAGTGTGATCGTTGACCGCTATCACACCGAGTTCGTTCGCCAATGGGAGGAACTGGGATTCTCCTGGGATCTATTCACCACCACTGGCACCGAGAACCATGCCCGAGTGACTCAGGAGATGTTCCTGGCACAATTGCAGAACGGCCACATCGACCGCCGAGTCTCCGAACAGTATTACGACCCAACTGCTGACCGATTCCTTCCTGACCGCTATATCGAAGGTACATGTCCGCATTGCGCCTATACCGAAGCCCGCGGCGATCAATGCGACAATTGCGGTCAGACACTTGACGCCCTAGACCTCGGCGATCCTCGTTCGAAGATCAGCGGTGCAAAACCTGAGCGACGTGAAACAGAGCACTTCTATTTCCGATACTCCGATTTCAACGAGCGGCTGACTGAGATATACAAAGACAAGGAGCACTGGCGCCCGCACGTCCTCAACTTTGTGCGCGGATACCTCAAGGAGGGACTGCTCGATCGGGCCGTCACCCGCGATATCGAGTGGGGCATTGAATTGCCTGTCGACGACTTGGGTCCAGGCAAGCGCATCTACGTTTGGTACGACGCGGTGATCGGTTATCTGTCTGCTTCCAAGGAATGGTCCGTTCAACAAGGAGACGACGATGCCTGGCGACGCTGGTGGGAGAACGACGACAGCCGCCACGTCTATTTCATCGGCAAGGACAACATCCCGTTCCACTGCCTGTTTTGGCCAGCACAACTGATCGGTGCTGGCCACCTTCATCTGCCAGACGATGTGCCTGCTAATCAGTACGTTACGTCCAAGGGCGGCAAGGCATCGGCGAGCCGCGGTGTTGGCCTGACTATCGACGAAGGCCTGGCACTGTTCGAACCCGACGGGTTGCGCTATGCGTTGGCGGCGAATTTCCCCGAGCAAGCCGATACCGAAGTATCGATTGAATCAATCGCTCGCCGGATCAACGAAGAGTTGGTTGCCAACTGGGGGAACCTTGTCAATCGGGTGTTGTCGATGCTGCACAACAACCATGGCGTTCAGCCCACCTCCGGCGATCGCGCTGCAGAGGACCAAGCGTTACTCGACACCGTCGATGAGACACTCGCGGCCTGTGGTCAGCAATTTGAACGAGTTGAGTTACGCGCCGCACTGCGCATCGCGATGGGTGGTGCACAGGCGATCAATACGTACCTCAACGCGACGGAGCCATGGAAGCTGGCCAAGACCGATCCCGCACGAAGCGCCACGGTTCTCGCCACCGCTCTCGATGCGATCAACGGCATCCGTGTTGGTTTCGCTCCGTTCTTGCCATTTTCGTCGGCCCGGTTAGATGAAATTCTGGGAACGCTTGATGGATGGTCCTGCAAACCAGTGCCGCCAGGTACCGAGATACCAAAGCCCACGCCGCTCTTTGCGAAAGTAGATATCGACGCAATTCAGGCTGAATGAGATGGCCTGGATAGACCAGCACTGCCATCTGCCTGCTGGAATCGAAGGTCGTCAACTCGCAACAGAAGCGCGTTCAGCAGGGGTTGAGCGTCTGGTCACTGTGGGCACTGGGGTAGAAGGGTCCCGTGAGATGATCGCTCTGGCTCACGAAATCGAAGGAGTATGGGCGACCGCTGGGGTTCATCCCCACGACGCCAAGACTGGAATCGATGGACTTGAAGCGCTGTTGTCGGCACCTGAAGTCGTAGCAGTCGGGGAATGCGGACTGGACTACCACTACGACCACTCGCCGCGCGGCACCCAGGTTGACATGTTTGCCCGACAGATCGGCTTGGCGAATCGCCATGACCTTCCACTGATGATTCACAGCCGAAGTGCCTGGCTTGAGACGTTTGAGGTCTTGGATCGAGAAGGTGTCCCTGATCGGCTTGTGTTTCACTGTTTCACCGGTGGTGTAGATGAACTTGAGCAATGTCTCGAACGAGGAGGATTGGTTTCTTTTTCGGGCATCATCACCTTTCCGCGTGCTGAGGAGTTGCGTGAAGCCGTGGCAGCATGTCCCCTTGGGTGCTTGCTTGTGGAGACCGACAGTCCCTACTTGGCACCGGTGCCTCATCGGGGAAAGCCCAACCGTCCGGCGTTGGTTCCGTTGGTCGGAGCGGCTGTAGCGGCGGTTAAAGGTCTTCCTGTGGACGAAGTCGAAGCGATGGTGTGGAAAACGTCATCGGTGTTCTACCGTCTTGACGCGACTTGAACGGCCGCAGGTGTAACGCGACTTGCTCTTGTTAGCCGTGCTCAGAGCAGATCTGGCGGCAGAGTTATTTTGCAGTTGCGTTACAAAATACACTACAGTCAACTGTTTTACCAGGTTAGTCGCCGTAGAGAAGGCTTAGCCAGAGGAAGGGAACGCAGTTCTGGACGCCATCGGAAACGGACGACGCATGCTCGTTGCTGCCTCGGTAGCGGTTTCGATTTTGCTCGGTCTGTACTTTTCCACAACCGTTGACGCGGTTGTTCAGCCTCCTGTGGAGAGCCATTTGACCCCGCTGGTGTCCGTGGACTTGCGTTCGTTTTCTGATCGTGCCGCAGCTTGGACCGAGGCGCACAGAGATCACCGCGACCAGACTCGTGCCCGAGCTATGTCGTTGGCGGAGCAATCCCGTGCGTCTCAAGAATCTCAAGCCCTCTTGAACTCCACAACAACCGCGGCCCCGGCAACATCAGCGGCCCCGGCAACGACGGCGCCTAACACAACTACGGCCCCGGCAACGACGGCACCTACGACCACGGTTGCGGCGGACGACACGAAGGATTCGAATTCTGAGGTTGAAACGAAGTCTGTGACCACGACGGCCACGGTTGCGCCAAGTACGGCGGTTGCCGCGACGCTCCCGACAGAGGAACAGTGGGAGGCGCTTCGACAGTGTGAGTCCAGCGGGAACTACCGCGCCATCAGCATCAGTCCTGCTGGTCGGTATCGAGGCGCCTATCAGTTCTCTCGCTCGACATGGGACTGGGTGGCTCCCAAGATCGGCGCTGACTACCTCGTCGGGGTAGATCCAGCTGAGGCAACACCGGTGGATCAGGACCGAATGGCACAGGCACTATGGGATATCAATGGATGGGCTCCGTGGCCTGCTTGTTCAAAGAGACTCGGATACCTATAGGGTGCGCGCATAGGCGAAAGCAGTGACGCATTCACCTCAACAACTCCGTGAGATTCTGGATCGTCACGGTCTTGAGCCGCGCCGCAGGCTCGGTCAGAATTTTGTAATCGATCCCAACACCGTACGTCGCATCGCCAAGCTGTCTGGGGCGAGTCCCGGTGACCCGATTGTTGAGATTGGCGCTGGTCTGGGATCGCTCACTCTGGCATTGGCAGAAACAGGCGCTGAGGTCACCGCCGTCGAGGTTGACCACAACCTCACCCGTGCGCTTCGAGACGTTGTTGCCGATCAAGATGTGCGGGTGATCGAGGCGGACGCGCGAACTCTTGACTGGGCGGATCTCCTCGTTGGTCGTGATGGCTGGCGGCTTGTGGCCAACCTCCCCTACAACATCGCTACCTCGCTGATAGTTGATCTCTTGAGCAATGTGACGGCGCTGGAGACAATGTTGGTGATGGTGCAACGTGAGGTGGGGGAGCGTTTAGCTGCAAGAGCGGGCGACAAGACTGTGGGAATACCGTCGCTACTGGTCGCCTATCACGGCACCGCCAAAGTGGTTGGTCGTGTTCCAGCGACGGTGTTCTACCCCAAGCCAAAGGTTGAATCCGTGCTGGTTCGGATTGATCGGCACGCCGTACCGCCTGTCGATCAGCCACTGGAAGTGATCGAGGTCCTGCTACGTTCTGGATTCGGTCAGCGCCGCAAAATGTTGAGGCGGTCACTCGCTGACTATCTCGATTCCGCCGGGTTTGCTCTTGTGGGAATAGACAGCCGAGCACGGCCAGAAACACTGTCCCTTGAAGATTGGTCTCGATTGGCGTCCGTAGCCGATATTTCTGGCGCGACTCCCGACTGATCGATCGTTGTTCTCAACCTCCTTCGGAGGCTTCGACATGGGCCTTGATGCCCTCTACTACTCGCTGCATATTGGTCCGGTGGGCGCGGAGGCGGTTGGCGATGATGCGTGGTTCTTTGTCGGGAGCCTGCTCGATGAACATGGTCAACCCGGAACGACCAGGACCTAGCAGCAGGCGAAACAGCAGTCGAGTACCACCGCCCATGAGAGGTTGGAGCTCGAAACGCCAACGGGCACCGGGATTGTCGGCCTCAGAGGTAGACCAGCCGAAGACTGTGGGCTTGTCGCACACGTCAACAAAACAACGGACTTCCCAGTCTCCTAGATCCTCTCGGTGATTGCGCCCGGTGAATGTCGCTCCCAAAGCAGCGCCGTCATGGCCATCGTCCCAGTCAGCACCCGTGAACTCGTCGGAGAATCGCGCCGGAAGGTCGATGTCGGTGGCCGCGGTCCAGACCTTGTCAATCTTGGCGGCAATGTCGGTCTCCGCCACTACGCCGGGGCCATCTTTTGCGCTCACGGGAGATCGCGGCCCTGACTCGTAGGTACGGCCGTAGCGATCAAAGAAGGTGATCTCTCGAGCGGGGCTTCGGCGAACTGGGCGAAAATCGGTGCCCTTGGTCCACGCCACCGGCAGCATGGCGATCTCGGTGATCTCGGCGGGAATGTCCAACAGTTCTTTCAGTTCGGGGCTCTTGGCGAGAACCGCGGTGGTCCAAGCGCTGCCCAAGCCACGGGCTCTCAGAGCGACGCAGAAGCTCCAAGCGCTCTGGATCACCGAATCGAATAGACCAGGGGATCCGCTGCCGTCGTGGCGGCCGACGATGGTGGGTATGACTATCACCGGCACTTCCGCCAAGTGTTCCGCCAAATGTGCTGCTGAGCGCATCGCTGCGGCGCCCGGATGGTCGGTGCCAGCCATGCGATCGCGTGCCGCGATCATGAAATCTCCGACAACGTCGCGGTATAGCCGGGCCAACTCCTGTTTTGTCTCGGGGTCGCGCACCACGATCCAGCGTCTGCTGGATTGGTTGCCTCCCGTCGGGGCCTGTTCGGCAATGTCGATGCAATCAAGGATGATCTGATTGTCGACCGGCCGTTCCAGGTCCAACCTTCGCCGAACTGCCCTGGTTGTGGTCAGCGCTAAGTCCACCGCTTTTGTGTCAATGTTCATGCCGCGCAGCCTAGCTGCGTACCCAATAGCCCTTCGCAAGAGCAGCTTGTGTCATAGCCTGTCGGAGTGGTTGCGATTCTTGCGCCGGCAAAGTTGACGGTGTCGCTGCGTATCACGGGAGTACGTGATGATGGGTATCACCTGATCGACGCCGAGATGCTGAGCCTTGATCTCTACGACACGGTTGAGTTGAGTGATGGTGACTCCCTCGAGATCGTAGGACCGATGAGTACTCAGGGTCTGGGGCTCGAACAGGACAATCTGGTCCGGCGGGCTCTTGAGTTGTGCGGTCGCACCGCACAGGTCCGACTTCACAAACGCATTCCTCCAGGAGCGGGACTTGGTGGCGGTTCTTCGGATGCGGCAGCGGTTCTGCGGTGGGCTGGATACACGGACCTGAAAAGTGCTGCGGGAATTGGTGCAGACGTGGCTTTCTGCCTTCACGGAGGACGGGCCCGAGTCACCGGTATAGGCGAAATAGTTGAACCTCTGCCGTTTGTTGAGCGCTCGGTGACGCTGCTGATCCCGCCGGTTCACTGTTCAACGAGTGAGGTCTATGCGGAGTGGGACCGTCTTGGCGGGCCGGTTGGTGACAACGGCAACGATCTCGAGCCGGCAGCGCTCTCGGTCGCTCCGGAATTGGAGCGTTGGCGAGACCAACTCGGCGACGCTTCGGGTCAACGCCCGCGGCTAGCCGGAAGTGGCAGCACCTGGTGGGTCGACGGCGAACACCCCGGCCCAAACCACCTGATCACCCGAACCACCCCCGCCACCTGAATCCGCGCATGACTTGAGAGATTTGCCGCGGTTCTCCCCGTCGGTGACCCTCCCCGGAGGCCCAGGAAAGCACAGAGAGGACCCGTGGTGCGGGTCCTCTCTGGCTGTGCTGTGGGGCACATTGGGGGAGGGGGTTCCGGCCTAGCATTCCCCGCCGGTTGGGAGGCTGTTTTTTTGGTCGGACACGATGATGATCGATTCCTGGGTGCTGAGTGGGACCACATTTTGAACGAAGGCGTTCACATCGGGTTGTTGTACTTCTGTGAGTCGGTAGTCAGATGTGTTGAACATCTGCCAGCGGATCGTTTCGAGGGAGTTCTCGATCTCAAGGCGTATGTCTCCGACGCGTCGACCTCGCCACGCCGCGCAGTAAAGGCTGGGCTGTGTGGCAACGTACGTTTCTCCATCCGCAGCGGGGCGTCCGTAGTGAATGACGAAGAACCCGGTCCCCTCGACTTCGAAGGCCGTGACGCCCCTGGTGTCGCGAGTCGTCTCCACCTCAAAATCGCCGTGGACCTCGAGTGAGACTACGTAGCCCACTAGTCCGTCTGGGACCGGAACGGCTCGCAGCCTTGCGTTCAGTCCGGCGTCTTGGAGTTGTGCCGTTGCTGCGTCTGGGTCTGTGACGAGGTTGGACACTTCGACTCGGACGGTGCCGTCGGTCCGAGTGATGGTGAACGCCTGGGCGGGCTCGGCCCGGGGCCACAGAATCACGAGGGTGGCAGCGACCACTGCCAGCACTCCGGCCAACGACATTGCGAGGGCCGGCGAACGGCGCCGCTGTCGCTGTGGCACGGTGACGCGTTCAATCGCCGCGTCGTGAAGGTGTCGACCCAGCCGATCGAGAAACGGGATCTCGGAGGTGGTGCCGCCAGTCATTTAAGCATCTCATTCAGCTGGTGAAGGCCGCGGCTCACGCGAGTCCGGGCGGCGCCCGGAGCGCAGTTGAGCTCACGAGCGATTTCAGGGTATTCGAGTTGGTCGATGACCCGCAGCCGAACCGCCCTGCGAAGTTTCGAGGGGAGTTCCTCGAGTGCGTCCAACGCGGCGGCACCGTCCAGGATGTCCTCGGTTCGGCGGAGTGCTTGAACCGATTCTTCATCGATCGGTTCTCGGGGAATGCCGAGCCGTCTTCTGGCACGATCAGCGACCTTGCGCCGACGCCAGTACATCGCGAGCTGGCGTCTGGCGATCCCGTAGAGCCATGCCGCAGCGCTGCCCCGTTGGGCGTCGAACTGACGACTGTTGACAAGAGCAGCAGCGAACGTTTCCGCACAGAGGTCCGCGGCCACGTCGGGATCGTCGGTACGTCGATAGAAGTACCGCAGAAGACTCTCAGCGTGACTCCGATAGAACGCATCGAACACCGCCGGGTCGCCGAGGCGCTGATCCGCCGCCGAGTCGCTCACCAACTCAGTCTCGCATGTTCGGAATTCCGCCGTCAGCCGTAGCGGACACAGGATGTGCGGTTGTCCATCCATCCAAGTGTCGTCTCCCAAGTATGAATCGGTTGGTACAACCCGGAACAGGAAGACGAGTCGTAGAACTTGGTCGGCGACCCTCCGCAGTAGTGATGGCTCGACTCGATGTTGTTGTTCCAGGATCCAGACGGCTTCCAGACCAGACCCGAGCATCCCGACCCTGTGATCGTGATCGAGGATCCGGTGTAGTTCAGACCCTTGAAATGAACCCCGAGCACACTCGATGACCGGGTTGCTGCCACGCCTCTGGGGCTGTTCTGCCAGACGCTGTTGCGAGCCGCTCGAAGCGACTCGAAGCAACCTGTCTCTGTTGCGACACCCCCGCTCACGTCGACAACACAATGAGACTCCTGCTGAGTGCCCTGCGCAGCCGCTCCAGCGACAGGCGACAGCGCTGCCAGCAATCCCATGCAGATCAATATTGCCCAGACTCGTGAATTGCACGATCGTCCCGCTTTCCCTCGACTAACTCGCCCTGTAGACCCCACAGCAATCAATCCGCCACTCTTTGTCGGTTTCCTGTTCTTTGCCCGACCGACCACTTTGTTACAAGAAACTTCAGATTTTCTTGACTGGCAACCGCTTGACTGCTCGTTGGGGCCTCAGACTCGTCGCCGTGAGCGGGCACTCACCGACAACGGTCCCTAATACCGCTCCAAGGACTTCGCCCAAGCGCTCAATGACGCCAACACCGGTCAACGCCGTCGCAAGCAACCCTCCCGCGGCGCCGCGGAGGGTTGCGGACTCTCACTGTTTCAGGGTCGAAATGATGTCGCGACGACAAATAGCGGTTGCGACGATCGGCACCAGTCCGATGCCGGCTATCGGCACCGCTGTCGAGAGGGCGCCGAGTCCGTGCAATGCGGCTTGTCGACCCAGGTCGGATGTGACCACCAAGGTGCTGGTGGCGAAAGCGGCGATGACACAGCCAGCGACGAGAGTCAGGATCTGATCCGCGTAGAAGATCAAGAACGTTGCCGGACGCGTGGTGCCGGTGGCGCGGTAGACGCCTATCTCTTTGCGTCGCGTCTGCAGATCGACCGCGAAGACCGCTGCGGCCGCGATGCCCGCTGCGTAACTGGCGAACCTCGAGAGTCGAGAGGCATAGCGTTCGCTGGGCGTTTCCCCCTTCTCCACATGCGCGAGCGCGGTGACGGTCGGGGTGCCTTCGGTCAATGTGTCCAGCGAGGCGACGCCTCCCGATCGATAGTCGTTGAATATCCGGGGGTCTGCTTCGACGTAGCACACTCTCGTCTCGCTGCCCACGGCAGGCACCAGGATGGCCCGGTCAGCCAGCGGGTAGCGCACGACCGACGTTTCGGCAACGAAACCGACGGTGAGTAGTTCTGAATGCCGGGCGGTCTGGAACGCGATCGGCGCCCCTTGCGCCAGCTCGAGTTCGTCGGCTGCTTCATGGCCCGCGAATATCGGTGCTGTTCCGTTGCCGTTGCCCGCGGTCAAGTCGAACACGTCGTAGAGCCCGGGCGTGACCGTGATGCGTCGCAGCGTGGTTCCCGGAGGCAGTCGCAGAGGTACCAGGTCATTGTCGAGAACCGACCCCGAGGCGATCACGCCGTCTTGGCCCACCAGGCGTTCACAGGCCCGCGCATCGAGCGGTGAGCGATCATTGCTTCCTGGAGTGATCTGCAACACGAAGCGGCCGCGTCGGGCGAGGTCGACGTCACGCTCGACGATCTGTTGGACGCTGTGGGCTTCGAGCAGACCGCCCATGGTCAGCAAGGCGGCCAGGACCACCGCCATCAGCAGCGTCCTCACTCCGCCGTTCGCGACGTTGAGGCCGGCCTCGCGCAGCACGGACCGAAGACGCCAGTTCCGTTTCATTCGCGTAATTCGCCGTCCACGAGTGGCAGAGTTCGGTCGCATCGGCTTGCCAGGTCCAGATCGTGGGTCACCAACACCAGGCCTCCTGCAGCGACTCGGACTGCTTCAAAGAGCGCATCGGCGACCAGTCGGCTGTTGGCCCGATCAAGTTGTCCGGTCGGTTCATCAGCGAGGATGAAAGGCAGACCCGTCGCCACCGCCCGGGCCACGCCGAGACGTTGTGCCTCGCCGCCCGACAGATTCCCCGCCCGCTCGTTTGCATGGTTGGAGAGGCCGACCGCGGCCAGGGCCTCGTCCACGCTGCTTTGGATCTCTTGTCGAGGGCGCCCCAGAGCTGACGCGCCCATGGCTGCGTTGTCCCGAGCGGAGCGACGGGAGAGCAGACCCGTAGTCTGAAACACCCATGAAACGTGATCCCGGACTGACATCGAGCGGCTCCCGCTTTCGACGTGGACCTCCCCGCTGGTGGGCGGCAGAAGCCCCCCGATGATCGCCAGCAACGTTGTCTTCCCCGACCCCGACGGGGCTACCACAGCGGTCGACGTCTTGTCAGCCTGCACTGTGAGAGACACGCCGCGCAGCACGTCGCGGGTCTTGTCGAATCGGTGGAACAAGTCGCTTGCCACTAGTTGCATGTCGTTGCCGTGCCGGAGCGGATCGGGTTCACGACGACACGATCCGGCAAGCGTTCGGCCACCCGCACGCTCCCCGCGCCGGCACCAACGATCTCGACGGAGGTCGCAGACCCTGCCTCGTCGACAACGCAGAACCCGCCGTCGGCACCGCTCAGCACGGCAGACGAAGGAAGCTGATACGTCGTCAACGGGGTAATCAGATCGACGACCGCGCCGGTGATGCGCTCAACGCCCGCGTTCACCGAACGCGCGAGTCGCTCAAGATCTCGTATCGATCCGTCCTCAGCGAGACGATAGACGTCGTTGTCAGCTTCCACCTCGCGGTCGTGGCCGTCCACGAATCGGAATCGACTGCCGGCGTCGGGGCCGTCACCTTCTGCGATCGTGACGTAGGCATCGACGAGTTCGACAGTTCCCGCGACTGCCACCGAACCGTGTCCCGGCGCCGGACCCCCCACCTTCAGCGCTGTGGTCTCCACGGCAGTGTCGTGAGGAAGCCACATCGTGTGATCCGCGGAAAACTCTGCGGAGTCGACGCCGCGCCGCAGGTTGAGCTCTCTCACCGCGGCAGCCGTCTTTGGTCCGAAACGGTCATCGACATGGCTCTGGGACAGCAGACCGAGCTCTCGCAGTGCCTTCGACAGATGGACGACATCGGACCCGCTGCTACCGAGAGTCAGATCGCGGTACATCGGCTGCTCAGTGGTCAGCGCAATCACTCCCAGACCGTTGACCGTGGCCACCAGTCGCCCGGATGCGGCAACATCACCGCGCTCCAAGTCCACGGAGGTGACGACGCCCGCCGCGCCAGGCCACAACAACTCGGTCGGCTCGGACCAGATCAGCAACACGTCAGCCAGCTCAGCCAACGAACTACTCGACTCCACCGGAGCGATCACTACCGGTTCCACAGGCGCATCAGACAGTACAGGCGATGCAGGCGCATTCTCGACCGCGACCCAAACAGTCGCCAAAGCAACGCCGACGACACATGCCACCGACAGCCACAGGAATGCTGAGCGCACGCTGCTCGCCTATCCCGCGAACCAGATCGCACAACGGAAACAGACGGCGGTCATGAATTGCCGAGCTTGTTCATAGCCGAGTCGACACAATCAGCTTCAACAGACGGATCGGGTTCTGACTGAACATCCGGCCAGGAACCGACATCAAACCCGGTAGCGGCCAAACAGTCCAGAACCAGCGCGTTGAGACGATCCGTCTCCTCACTTGACAACGCATCCTGAAGTGCCAAGGCGCGATTTACCAACCCGAAGAAAGTCTCCATGCACACGTCAGCGATGGCAAAACGTCTATTGGCTATCTCTTGGTCTGTCGTGTGGGAGCTTGTATTGAAGGACGGTCGTCCAGACCTCTCTTGAAATACCAACTGAATGTCTACTCCTTGATCAATTCCACACTCCACAACTTCGGTAGCCGCGCGGTCAATCTCGCTTGGCGCAACGTAGCCGTCAGCAAGTATTGACCGTTGGGTCTCCGTCGTCTCAGGAAGCGAGTCAATGATCGCCTGGCGTTCCTGTGCCATCATCGCAGCAAATTCATCATTATCGACTTCCGAGCCACTAGCACAAGACGAAACAATAATCCCCACCAATCCGACGACCCAACAACACCGTCGAAGGCAAGCGGGTAAGTTGGCCGTCCACGCGCTCATCGGTTCAAGATCTGCCAGCCAGCATCAACCTGCGGCGAGCGCCCTTTAGCAGTGGTCCAGTCCGTTCCGAACCCGGCAGTAACCCGATAATAGTCAAGTGTCGTGATATTGCCTGTTACTTGACCAGGTTCCTGACTACTGTTCTTGTAGTGGACCTTAGCTTGGATGTTGAAACACTCCGCTTCGGTATCACGGGTTGAAGCTGCGGCTTTACCCCAGTGCTCAAAGCCGGAAACCTTTATCGTGCAGTCGTTGTCATATGTGTGGAACATATGGGCGGCTGCCGCTGTGCTAGTTAGGGTCGCCACAAGTAGGCACGCCATCACCATCATCGCCTGAACCTTCTTCATTTCTCTAATCTCCTTGTTTGTTGCGCCTCTCCTTGTTTGTTGCGCCGTGCACTCGGTGCGGACACATCCGTCACCCGTTCTTTGCGCAACACCACTGTCGTGTTACAAGAATTCTTCAGAAATCTGAAAAGACCCACGACTACCGCTGTAACCGACACCACACCGTCGTCGGCGGCCCACCCGCATCACGCGTCGACAACCTCACGCGAACCGACATCCAACGGTCGTCTCCGTCGGAAACCGTAGGCGACGCGTTTTATGCGTCGGGTGAGGTTGTCGCTGCCCCGAGCCTGATGCCAAGGCATGTGAACAAGAAAACAATGCCGGGTGCTAACCATATAGCAGGGGTGGTTTCACCGAGGGTAAAATAGACTATCGCCCATGTGCCTTGGGCGATAGTCAGTGCAAGCGCCAACTTGGCAGCAATATTCCACCATCCATCATGTATGTTTCGAACCACTGAATAGGTCAAGAGCGGAATCGTTACAGGTGCTGCAAATATCGCTCCACCCCACGTCACTAGAAGGATCCACGATCCAACCGTCACAAGTCGAAATAATTGTTGGACAAAGCGCATGGTAGCAATCCGTTAACTTTCGATCTGTCTGTGGATGGTAACAACCATAATGAGATTCTTGATCTGCGGCATGTGTGGTGAGCGGGTCAGGCGTCGGATTCGATGCGGCCGCTGGGCTTGGTCGGAGTGGCGAGGGCGACGCTGGCGGTGGCCGCGAAAAATGAGACTGCTCCGATGATGCCGACGATTATCAGCTCGGTCCACGGAAAGGAGATTGAGATGTTCTCGGTCCCGACTCGGAGGACGCCGATGGCGGCGAGCCCTGATGCTGTGAGCGCGATAGTTAGTCCGAGAAGGGTTGGTGCAGTAAGCCATGCAACCTCTGTGGTTCTGAGACTGCGCGGGGCGACCCCGAGTGAGAGCATCTGGGTCGCGGTGCGCCGATTCTCGAGGGTTCGATCAACGAGCGCTGCGATCGTTGAGGTGAGGCTCAGAATTATGGCTGTTCCCATCGCCAGGTTGACCAGTGCTCGGTAGGTGCTGACGAGCCGACCGCGGTCGGGGGTAGGACTGCTTGTGATGTCAGCGGCGGGTAGAGCGCTCAGGACGGTATTCGCGAGGTCCGTGTTCGTGGCGTCGTGTGCCAGAGCAATGGTCCATTCGGTTGGCGGGGTTGGTGGGTCCGCAATGGCGGTCGACAGGCGGGGAGAGACGCGGAACGTCGCGCCTGCACTGGTCCCGCCGTATTGGCTGCGATAGGAGAAGTCGAGCGGCGGGCCGAGCGTTGTCCCGACGAGTCGTGTAGAGGTCTGGTGAAGGGCCTGCACGGTCGTGTCGTCGCATTGCGGCCCGAACTCGAAGGCAATGGCCTCAAGGTCGCTGCAAGTGGCGACCACCACGGATGCCGTGCCGCCCTGGCGGGTCGGTAGCTCGACGACCGGCAGCGCAGTTCGGATCGTCGGTGCAGCGATCATCTGCTCCGTCATCGGGGCGTCGCGCGACGTGACGATTCGTGGTGCATCGGAACCCAGCACAGGCGTGTTCTTGTTTGCGCCCCAGTCGATAACGATGAGCAGGGTCTGCGCGAATCCGGCTACGAACACGACAACGAGAAGTCCCGCAGCGACTCGGGCAAGGGCTGAGGGCTGGTGGATGAGTCTGCGCCCGGCGATCGTGAACGAAGCTCGCGGTGAGCGGATCAGCAATGCGCCCGCGAGTCGCGACAACATGGGCAGCGCCAAGCAGAGCCCGACAATCGTCAGAATGTTGCCCAGCGCGAACACGGCCAACCAGGTGTCGCTCTGCGAGGACCATACCGCAGTCACCACGAGAGCCGAGATCCCCGCGACCAGGACCGGCAGGCGGTACCAGCGCGGGGCTTGGGATGGTGCGCTGCGGCGTTCTCGCAGAGGCTCCGCTATTGAACTCGCCGACCCTGCGATGACGATGATCAGCGACACAGCGACCAAGCCCGCCACCACAACCACAAGTGTCGCGGGAGCAACCTCGACGTCTGCTGCGAACCAGCGCAGCGGTCCCAGCCCGATGTCTTGGGACAGAGGTGTGAGAAACCGCCACAAACCAACACCTGCCACAGATCCGATGGCGGTGACCACGACAGTCTCGACGCCGTTCACGAGCGAGGTTCGCGATCCACTGAGACCGATCAGCCGAAGCGCCGCGAGCCGGCGCTGACGGGTCCGCGCCGAGAGTCGGGCACTGGTGGCGACGAGAATGAGTGTCGGGACAACAACAAAAATCGCGGCGAGCGCGGCGAGTCTTCGGACGACTCTTCGATCTGGTCCCTGGTGGACGGCTCGCGATACGCCGATTCCGGTAGCTGCGCTGCGATTTAATTGGCGTTCGGACAGGGTGTTCTCGTCGACACCGACGATCGCGAAGAGTTGGTTCGGGGCGATCAGGCCGTCTTCGCCAATGACCTGGATGGTTCGTTGCCAGAACCGTGTCGCCAGTCCGTAGTCGTTGTCGCGGATCAGTGAACGGAGTGACGGAGACGCCACGATCTCGCCTTGTGCCGGGTATGCGTCGAGCCATGCCGGCAGCGGAGCTGATCCGAGGTCTGCTACGACGAGAGTGTAGAGATCGCGATCGCCGATCAGTTCGTGCCTTCTCGCTGCAAACAACTCGGGTTCTGGACCAAGATAATTCTCGCTTTCGACACGCATCGGCATTTGGCGGCCCAGTCGTTCGGATTGAGCATCGACCACGCTCGGAACGCTCAACAGACCGAGGATCACCGCGGTCCCGATCGCAGCGCTGAGACCCGTCATCACGACGCGGGCCAGTCCGGCCCGGTCGGTGGGGCGTAGTAGACGCAAACCGAGATAGAGGGATTTCACGGGTTCGGTGACGGCTCAGCGATTCGTCCGTCCCTCATTGTGACGACACGGTCGCACTGTTCGGCGAAGCGGGCTTCGTGGGTGACGAGCAACAAGGCCTGCCCTTTCGAGCGGGTTCGCTCCAGCAGAGTTGCTATCACGTTGTCTGCGTTGGCCGAATCGAGAGAACCCGTGGGCTCATCGGCGAACACCACAGAGGGCTCATGGACCAGTGATCGCGCCACCGCGGCTCGTTGCCGTTCACCGCCGGAGACGTCGGCTGGATGCCGATCACCGAGTCGTTCGATATCGAATGTCGCCAGAAGTTCCCTTGCGGCGCTCGCCGCGGCCGACTTGCTGTCTCCGATCAACCAACGGGGCAGGGCCACATTCTCCCGGATCGTCAGTTCGGGCAACAGCTCCCCGAACTGGAACACCACACCCATTCGCTCGAGACGGACAGCGCTTCGCCGCCGGTCAACCTGGTCGGAGAGTGTTGAGCCTTCGAATCCGACCGTTCCCCCGTCGGGGACCAGCAAACCGATGAAGCAGTGCAACAGCGTCGACTTCCCGGAGCCCGACGGCCCCACGACGGCCAGCGCCTTCCCCGCGTGAACCTCAACAGATGCGTCGTCTAGCGCTCGGACCGTGCCGTAGGAGGCGTGGACTGAGGTGCACCAAGCAAGTGAAGCAGGGGCGCCGTCCTCGATGTGCTCAAGATCGGGTGCGACTGTCCGATTCGTCATGGCGGCGACTTCATTCGGGTGGAGGTGAAAGGCGGGACTGCGGGTTTTCCGGTTCTTTGCACTTGAAGGCGAAGTGTTACACGAATCTTTCTCGACAGTTGTCGTGGCTGATCCAGTCGTGAATGCAGCTTTGACCCACCCCGTGGGGGTCTGACACTGATCCCTGATCGCCGGCCGGTCGATAAGACCGCGGATCACCCATGAACGGCGGCGCTTCCGGGGCTTGCGGGATGGAAGGGGCACCGCTGTGTCGTGAGTCTTCGGCGACACGTTCCGCGTTCGCCGGGCAATGGTGCTTGACAGATGACCACTCGTCTCGTGGAGTTGTCGGCCGCGAGTGACTGCTCGGGTTGCGCGGCCGGGTGCTTCTTGGGCTTGGCTGGTTTGGCGAACTTCTCGGTCAGACTGCTCGCACGCTGTCTGACCAGCGCCCTCAGTGCCTTGATGGAGGTTGTTGTGCGATCGTCATCGTCGAGTTCCCTGACCGCGTCGGTCACGGCCGAAGGGATGTCGCGGATCATCTCGTCGATGCGCCGGAGCGTCTCGTCGCGGTCGAGGCCCAAAGTGTCTGCCGTCCGTTCCCATGCTCCGGACCGGTCGGCTTTGCGCAGGGTGTAGTCGCGTCCGATGCGCATGGCGGTGCGGATCTTCGACTGTGGTTCGGTGGTGTACGGCAGGTAGGAGATGACGTCGTACAGAGGCGCAAGTCTGACATCGCCGCTCTCGATCAGCAGGCTGTAGTTCTTGGCGTGAGCGTCTGGTGCGGCGATTGCCCAGTTGAAGATCAGAGCGTCTCGGAATTGTCTTGTGTCGAGGGCGGGGTCCGACGACTCTCGCTGGAACAAGTCGGCGATCTGAGCGGGTGAGGGCCCGCCGTCGGCCTGGTACTTGTCGTCGGGCGACACGCCGAGCGCTTGGCAGAGGTCTTCATGGTGGACCCGCACGAGACGGTCACCCTGTCGTGCGCGGTCGAACCGTTCAACCGCGAGGACGCGTTCGTCCTCGAATCGCACGAGGTCTGTGCGTGCCGCGTCGAGGCCGATCAGCTGGGCGGCACGCAAGCAGACATGCTCGATAGCATCAGCGTCGGCGTGCCCTGCCATGCCTGGCTTGATGATGTGTGTGGTGGGCACATCGCCGAACGGGATCGCCCAGTTGTCTCCTTCGCGGTGCAGTGCGTACTTCGCTTGGGCGCCGCCCAAGCTGAACTGCCCGTGTGTTCCTATGGGGCCGCTCCCATGCCAGTTGTGGCGGGCTTGCCGAACCCACGCGGCGATGTCGCTGTGGGTCTGCATTTCCAGACCGCCTTCGCGGCCCAGCGACTCCTCTCTGCCTGGCCTGCAGAACTGCACCGCTCCCGCGCAGTCGAGTCCTGCCGGTGTTCCCAGAAGGGTGATGGGGCGAGTGTCGGCGACGTCGTTGGCGTGCGCCCATTCTCGGCGCACTTCGTCGTTGTCGGGCAACAGCCCGTCCAGCCACGCGCCGACAGCGTGGCTGCCGCCGATCAGCGGCACGCTGAGCGACAGAGGCGTCGCTCGACCCTGCCTGAGATACGAGGGAGCGTAGGCGAAGACGGCGTTGGTGCCCGCGCCCGCTGTGACTTCGCCGGCGAAGTCTCCGTCGATGTACACCAGCAGGTCAGCCATGCCGATCACGTTCTGACGGCTCAGGGATCGGCATCGAGCGCGGCCAGAAGACCAACTCCATGCCCAGTGCCCTCAACACTGACACCAGCGTCTCCGCGCGCATCCCCTGCTTGCCGCTCTCGAGCCGCGCGACGGCTTCCCGTGAGATGCCGGCGGCTATGGCGACATCGGCTTGCGCCATTCCCCGGCGCTGCCGCGCGTCGCGCAATGCCCTGCTGATGCGCTGCGGGGAACGCATTCCGTAGTATGGGATCGCGTCCATTCCACGAGTATATCAGATGTGATTGATTCATCACATTGAGGTGCATGTATTGAAAAGATCACATCATGGTGGAAGTGATGTATCAGTCACAAGATCGGGTCTGTGCGCAAACGACTCCGCGTTACTTGCGGCGTTGGTGGCGCGTCCGTCGCATCATCTTCTTGTGCTTCTTCTTCCGCATTCTCTTGCGGCGTTTCTTGATGAGTGAACCCACGACCGCCGACGCTACCGGCGTCGAGCGAAAAACCTCATGGAAATTCTGTGGTGCGGTGCATCACGCGAGCGGTACCGTTAGGCCGTCGCCCCACGCGATGGCCCGTAGTTCAACTGGCAGAACGTCGGACTTTGGCTCCGGATGTTGCAGGTTCGAGTCCTGCCGGGCCAGCCAGCATCCCGGTTACTGTCATCGGTCGGTTCTACACTGCCGATACGGGACCCCGAACTACCGACTGGAACCGAATGCAACTGGTCAACAAGAAGAAACTACATGTCGTGGCAGGACGGGCGACACAGTCGCTGGCCACCGACATTTGCAAGGAGTTGGGAGTGCCGCTCGGCACTCCTGACATCACCGATTTCGCCAACGGTGAGATCCATGCCAAGTACTTCGAATCGATTCGCGGTGCAGATGTTTTTATCGTGCAGACCCATACCCCTTGGGATGGGCGCTCCATCAACGATGCGATCACTGAACAACTCATCATGGTTGATGCCGCCAAGCGGGCATCGGCTAAGCGCATCACGGCGGTAATTCCGTTCTACGGTTACAGCCGCCAGGACCGAAAGGCTTCGGGTCGTGAGCCCATAACCGCCCGTCTGCTGTCGGACCTCTTCAGCGTGGCCGGCGCTGATCGGCTGGTGTCGGTCGATCTGCACTCGGGTCAGATCCAGGGATTTTTTGACGGTCCGGTCGATCATCTCACCGCCATGCCGGTTCTCGTCGACTATCTCTCCAACATAGAAGGCGACCTCGTCGTGGTGTCACCCGACGCGGGCCGGATGAAGGTCGCGGAGCGGTACACAAACCTGCTGGACGCCGATCTCGCCTACGTTCACAAACGCCGCTCGACGGTTGAGGCCAACATGGTGGAGGCCAAAGAGATCATCGGCGAGGTCCAAGGCCGTGTCTGTGTGCTCATCGACGACATGATCGATACCGGTGGCACCATCTGCGCAGCTGCTGACCTGTTGGTAGCCAACGGTGCTGAGATGGTCATCGCGGCGGCAACCCATGGAGTCTTCTCAGAGCCCGCAATCGATCGCCTCAAGAACGCCGCTATCGAGACGGTGTTGATTACCGACACGCTGCCGCTGGGGCCCGACAAGCAGATTGACAAGATGGAGATCTTGTCGGTCGCGCCGATAATCGCCAGAGCCATCGCTGCAGTCTTCGCGGACACTTCCGTAAGCGAGATCTTCGCCGGTAATCACCTCGCCTGATCAGCGGTCGCAACGATTGCGACGATTGTGACCGCGGGGCTTGGGGATCACTGTGCATCCCGGTAGCCTGATTCGCCGGTTCACCCAGAACCTCCAGCTATTGTATCCCATTGATTTTGCCAGTTCAGGAGCCCAAGTCTCATGTCTGACCAGTTGCTACTGAATGCCACGCGCGGCCGCAGAGAAGGGACTCGCGCGTCGCGTCGCCTACGCCGCGAAGGACGTATCCCGGCAGTCGTTTATGGACTCGACAACGAACCCGTCTCAGTCAGCGTCGCGTGGCCTGATCTGCGCCTCGCGCTCAATACTGACGCAGGGCTGAACGTTCTGGTCACGCTCGACATTGACGGCGAGCAACAGCTCTCGATCGTCAAGGATCTTCAGCGTCACCCGGTGCGGCGCGACGTGATCCACGTTGACTTCCTACGGGTCACCACAGACCAAGAAATCGAAGTCGATGTCCCGCTGGTGCTCGTTGGCGAGGCCCTTGAAGTCACGCGGGCGAACGGCATGGTTGACCAAACGCTCTACACACTGGCCGTTTCGGCCAAACCCGCCGATGTGCCCGACGAGATAGAAGTCGACATCAGCGGACTCACACTCGGTGACTCGATCAAGGTCGGCGAAGTAACGCTGCCGCCCGGTGTTGTGACATCGACCGACCCCGACGACTCGGTCGCAATCTCGCTAGTCACCCGCTCGACGCGAGAGGCAATGGCGGCTGCGGAGGCTGCAGATGCGGCCAGCGCCGAACTCGCTGTCGACGATGAAGACGAAACTCCTGTCGACGACGACGCCGACGCCGACGACTGATAGCGCAGCGGCGGCCGGGCGATGGTTCGCCTCCCTTCCTCCAAGCGTGGAAAGCAACGCAGGGGCACTCCTGCGGATCTACTCGTTGTTGGACTCGGCAACCCCACAATCGAGTACGAACAGACACGGCACAACGCCGGCGTGTGGGTGATCGACGAACTCGTGGCGCGCCACAACGGGCGGCTCACCGCCGCACGCCGCGACCGAGCAGAAGCGGCGGAGTTGCGCATCGGCGATAAGCGTCTGGCAGTCGCAATCCCGAAGACTTTCATGAACAACTCGGGGTCGGCTGTTGCGTCACTGGTGAGACGATACGGCATCGACGACCTGAACAATCTGGTAGTCGTTCACGACGAAATCGACCTTCCGGTAGGTCGGATGAAGGTCAAAGCCGGCGGTGGCCTAGCCGGTCACAACGGCTTGAAGTCGATTCGCTCCCATCTGCGCTCCGTTGAGTTCACCCGGGTTCGGATAGGTGTCGGCAAACCGGTGCCAGGCACCATGAAGGCCCGCGACTATGTGCTGAAACGCCCCGCACGCAGCGAACGCCCCGAACTCGAACGAGTCGTGGGTCGTGCCGCGGATGCCGTGGAGTTTCTGCTCGGCAATGACCTCGAAACCACTATGAACCTGTTCAACCGGAGCTGACAGTCCGCATGCTGGACGCGGTTACAAACCTTCGCTCACTTAGATCTTTGCTGGCTTCTGAGCCTTCCTTTGACTCGGCAATCTCCGGCCGAGACGCGGTTCTCGTCGTCAATGAGGCAGCCCGGGCTCTGACTGTGGCGGGTTTGGTCGAAGCGTCAGAGCGTCGCCCGATCCTTGTCGCTACGGCCACACACAACGAAGCGGTACGACTAGCCAATGATGCGGCGGCAGTTTTGGGCACCGATGAAGTGGCGCTCTTTTCTGCGTGGGGAACGCTGCCGTTCGAACGAGTAAGTCCGGCAATCGAAACGATGGGCCGGCGACTGCGGCTTCTTTCACGTCTAGGTGACCCGGTGACTATGCCCTCGGTGATCGTCGCTTCAGCGCGCGCGCTGGTGCAGCGACTTGACCCCGAAGCCGCTACCGATCCGATCATTTGCGGCACGGGCGATGTAATCGATTCGGTGGTCTTGGCGCAGCAACTAGTCGAGTTCGGTTATCGCCGCGAACCCCAAGTTGAACATCGCGGTGAGTTCGCGGTGAGAGGCTCGATTGTTGATGTCTTCCCAAGCACCGCGGACCGGCCCGTGAGGATCGACCTGTGGGGCGACGAGGTCGAGCGAGTCACCGAGTTTTCTGTTGCGGATCAGCGAGCGACGATCCCGGTCTCCGAAATCGAGATATACCCGTGCCGAGAGCTTCGACCCAACGAAGAGACACAGCAACGAGCCCAGCAACTTCTTGCTGATGAGCCTTGGGGGCGCGAACAGTGGGATCGAGTTGTTGATGGAGAGCTGTTCGATGGGATGGAGTCGTGGCTCCCGTGGCTAGTCAGCGACGAGGTGGTCCTTTTGGATCTTCTTTCAGCGGACTCGTGGGTGATCTTGGTGGAGCCGCGTCGGATTCGGGACAGGGCGGCTGACATCGAGGCCGAAGAGGCGGATTTGGCGGTTTCGTTGGCGAAGACCTGGGATGTTGATGCCGATGACCTTCACAGGTTGCATGTTCCGTTCGACCGTTTGTTGGCTCGCACCAATGTTCCGATACTGACGATGCTGCCGGTGGCGGACCGCCCGGGCATTGCAACTGTGGCGTCATCAGGTTGGGCACCCGTTGTTGGTGATATCGAACCGGCAGTCTCCCGAGTTCGTCAGCTGCTCAGCGACGGATATTGCGTTGTGGTGACCGCCGACAGTCCTGCCAGCGCTGAACGCTTAGCGGCACTGTTGTCCGAACACGGGGTCGAAGTCGATCCTGCGGGGGTGTACACAGACCTTTCGACTCCTGGTGCTCATCTGGTTGCTGTAGCACTCGAACGAGGAGCCGTTCTACGCGAAATCAAGTTGGCGGTGCTGTCTGAGACCGATCTGACGGGGCGTCGTCGAACCCATCGCCAGGCACGGACCCGTCGTCGGGATGCCCAGAAGTTCTTCGACGATCTTCGCGAGGGATCCTATGTGGTGCACGCTCATCACGGCGTTGCCCGCTTCGGTGGGATGGTTACACGCTCGATCAACGGCAGTGACCGCGACTATCTGCTGCTTGAGTACCGCGGCACGGATCGGCTGTACGTGCCGTCGGACCAGATCGACTCGATCCGGATATACAGCGGTGGCGAAACTCCGAAGCTGTCGAGGATGGGAGGCGCAGATTGGCGCGCCAGCAAGGCTAAAGTTCGCTCCGCGGTTGCGGAGATTGCCCAAGAGCTCGTGGTTCTCTACCAAACTCGGGTGACCACACCTGGCCATGGGTTCGCACCCGACACGCCCTGGCAACGTGAGTTCGAGAGCGCGTTCAGATACCAGGAAACACCCGACCAACTTCAGGCCGTCATCGATGTCAAAGAAGATATGGAACGCCCGACGCCGATGGATCGCCTGGTTGTCGGAGATGTAGGTTTCGGCAAGACCGAAGTTGCTTTACGAGCCTGTTTCAAAGCAGTCCTTGACGGCTCTCAAGCCGCCGTGTTGGTACCGACAACCTTGTTGGCTCAACAGCACCACGCCACCTTTCGAGAGAGACTCGCCCCGTATCCGATGAGAGTCGAGGTTTTGAGCCGCTTTCTCAGCAACGCCCAAGCCAAAAAAGTCATCGACGGGATCCAAACCGGAGAGGTCGATGTGGTGATCGGCACTCACCGCCTGCTTTCGGCTGACGTTGACTTCAAGAATCTGGGTCTATTGGTTATAGATGAGGAACAGCGCTTCGGAGTGCAGCACAAGGAAAGAATCAAGTCTCTGCGTGCCCATGTCGATGTGCTGACGCTCACCGCTACACCAATCCCGAGGACCATGGAGATGGGCCTCGCGGGAATCCGCGACATGTCTGTGCTCAACACCGCGCCCGCTGATCGTCAGCCAATTCTCACCTATGTGGGCGAGTATTCCGAACGTGCTGTGGCTGAGGCGATCCGGCGTGAACTGCTGCGGGAGGGGCAACTGTTTTTTGTTCACAACCGGGTGAGAGACATTGACCACGTAGCGCAATCGCTGCGCCTCCTTGTGCCCGAGGCGCGAATTGCTGTGGCGCACGGGCAGATGGATGAAGGCACCCTTGAACGGGTGGTGATCGACTTTTGGGAAGGCGGATACGACGTACTGGTGTGTACCACCATCATCGAATCAGGCATCGATATGCCAACGGTCAACACTCTGGTGGTCGATCAAGCCGAACTGCTGGGTCTCGGGCAACTTCACCAACTCCGGGGTCGGGTTGGTAGGGCTGGTCAAAGGGCTTACGCGTACCTTTTCCACCCCCAGGACCGGGTGCTGAGTGAAGAGGCCTACGAGCGACTCAGGACAATCGGAGAGGCGACCGAACTGGGATCCGGGTTCCGGATCGCCATGCGAGACCTCGAACTGCGCGGCGCCGGCAATCTTTTGGGCACCGGTCAGTCTGGCCATATTGCGGCGGTTGGCTATGACCTGTACTGCCAGATGGTTACCGAAGCCGTGGCGGAACTGCGAGGCGAGAAACCTTCCGAACCCTTGAGAATCACTATTGATGTGCCCGGCGACGCGCACCTCCCGCAAGACTACGTGTTGAATCAGACGAGCCGCCTTGAGGCATACCGGCGACTGGCTTCGGTAGAGACCCAAGAGATGCTCGATGATGTGCGCGCCGAGTGGTTGGATCGGTTTGGTCCGATACCTCCGTCGGCCGAGGCTCTGTTGCGGGTAGGCCAGTTACGGGTCGAATGTGTGCGCACTGGCGTGCGGGAGATCATTGTTTCAAGGGGTCCAAGCTTTGGCGGCCCCGCCTATGTGGCTCGCTTGTCGCCTGTTGAGTTGCCTGACAGCAAGCAGGTGCGTCTGCAACGTCTGTATTCTTCAAAGGGTGCCGGCAACACCGCGATCTACAAGGAGGCAATCGGTGAGCTGCAGCTTCCGCTTCACGCCAAACGCGGTCCGGTAGTTGAGCAGATCGCAGAGATTATGGTCGACTTGTTGGCTGACGCGAGTCCATTGATTTCCAGCGAGTAACCTGCACGATCTGTGAACGCGAACCACCCCCGCCTTCTTTTTCTTGTTGTTCTCGCGGTGTTGAGCTTGGCTGCAGCGGCTTGTGGATCAGCCGGTGACGCAGGTGTCGCCACTGTTGGTGCAGCGACTCTCAGCCAAGAAGATCTTGAAGCGATCCTTGAAGCCGACGGCGTTGAAGATACTTCTGTCGTCTCATCGGAGTTGGCTTCGCGCCATATCAGTGAGTGGATCTACTTTGAGAGTTGGATCGACCTTGCCACAGCAGGTGGTACCGAGCTGAGTGCCGTACACCTTGACTTGGCTCGAATTGAACAAGAAGAGGCTAGGACCCAAGATCCGACCGTGCCCGCGGTCGACGCCCCTTACGGCCACATAACGCAGCGTTACCGGGCGGTTTCGCACCTGATCGCGGACCACATAATCTCCATCGCAGAGGTGACCGCTTTGTGTTCAAGTCACGTGCTGGTTGAAACAGAAGCGGAAGCTGCCGCGGTGATTGCTCGGCTCGACGCAGGGGAGGACTTTGCAGCCTTGGCCGCAGAGGTCTCAGTAGGTCCCAGCGCCGCCGCTGGTGGCGATCTTGGTTGCGTTGTGCCCGCCACTTTCATTTCGGAGTTTGTTGCAGGTGCCGCGGCAGTTGACAGCCCCGGCATCTCTGAGCCAGTTCAGAGCCAGTTTGGTTGGCATGTGATCCAGGTTCGGAGTTTCGGTCCGGTGGTGCGTGGTCAACACCAGGAGTTGACATCACAAGAAATAACCTCACTTGTTCTCGACGGCTACGAAGCCGAGCTTCAGCAACTGCAGGCCGGGTTGTACGACCGGGATATCAGCGTGGATCCCCGCTTCGGGGTCTTCGATGCGAGATCTGGAGCGGTCGTTTCTGGTGCTGCGCAGATCCCTGCAGGGTCTCTTGACGCTACTGCGAGCTGAATTCGGTCATGGGAACGGTCACTGTCGTCGGTCTTGGCCCGGCAGACGAGGCGCTCCTTACAACCCAGACACGAGCTGCTATCGAAGCTGCTCCGCGCTGCTTCTTGCGTACACGGATGCACCCCGCAGCGCGAGTTGTGCCCGACGCGGTCGGGTTCGACGACGAATACGAAAAGGGTGAGTCTTTCGAGGCTGTGTATGAAGCGATCAGCGAGCGCCTGATTCTGGAATCCGCGAAAGGCGATCTGCTCTACGCCGTGCCGGGTTCTCCGCTGGTGCTTGAACGCACCGTGGAGTTGTTGCGTGACGCGGCTGCGTCAGGTCGGGTGACGGTCGAGATCCTGGCCGCGATGTCGTTCTTGGATGTTGCTTGGGCTCGGCTTGGGATTGACCCCGTGTCCGACGGAACGCGGCTTGTTGATGGTCAGAACTTCGCATCGGCCGCAGCGGGTCAAACAGGACCGCTTCTGGTTGCTCACTGTCACGGGCGCCGTGTGCTGTCGGAAATCAAGCTCTCGGTGGAAGACGGGCCTGATTCGGTGGTGGTTCTACAGCGGCTGGGTTTGCCGGACGAATCCGTTTACGAGGTCGCCTGGGATGACCTCGATAGAGAAGTTGAAGCCGATCATCTGACCTCTTTGTGGATCCCCGAGTTTGATACCCCAGTTGCGGCCGAATTCGTTCGTTTCGAAGAACTGGTGCGCGAGCTGCGCGAGCGCTGCCCGTGGGATCGAGTCCAAACCCATGGATCGTTGCGCAAACACCTGCTCGAAGAAACCTATGAGGCTCTCGAGGCACTTGATGCCAGGGCCGGTCTCGATGACAGCGACATTGATGCGGAACTCGATACCCACCTGGTCGAGGAATTGGGAGATCTCCTCTACCAGATCTTCTTTCACGCCCGACTCGGAGCAGAACGAGGGTCTTTCACCGTCGCCGATGTTGCCCGCAGCGTCCACGACAAGTTGGTGGCGCGTCATCCTCACGTGTTCGGTGATGGGTCGGTCGACGGTGTCCGTGGCCCAGAGGATGCCGATGACATGGCTCGCAGATGGGAAGAGATCAAGCGTGACGAGAAGGGCCGTGCCTCAGCGATGGACGGCGTACCAATGACACTTCCCGCGCTGATGTTGGCTGCCAAGGTTCAAGAAAGGTCAGAAGGCGTTGGTTTGGGTGTTGAAAGGGTCGTCGAATCCGCTATTGAGGGAATTCGTGACGCTGTAGTTACCGCTCGCACAAGTCCACACGGTGAGGGTGTAGGGGAGGGTGTGGGGGATCTGTTGTTCGACGCGGTTGCGCTGGCTCGCAGCCTCGATATCGACCCCGAAACGGCTCTGCGCAGCGCTTCCGTTCGTTTCATGTCGCAGATCCGCGCAACCGAGAGATAGCGCGCCCCTTCTATTTAGCGTGCATATCGAGTATTATTGAAGCTCGCTGCGTCTTTTTACGGAGCAACGACCAGAGCCCCCCGCCGTCGAGAGGTTGCCAGTGAGCATCATCGAACGTGTCCATGGCCGTGAGGTATTCGACTCTCGTGGCAACCCCACAGTTGAGGTGGAGGTCGAACTCGACACCGGAGCACTGGGCCGAGCAATGGTTCCCAGTGGTGCTTCTACGGGTGCTTTTGAAGCGGTCGAACTGCGCGACGGCGGAGATCGGTTGGCTGGCAAGGGAGTGCTCAAGGCAGTCGGTTTTGTCAACTCTGAACTTGCCGAAGCCGTTGTCGGTCGCGATGCGCTAGACCAACGAGGCCTTGACGGGGCGATGATCGCGGTGGACGGCACTGACAACAAGGGCCGTGTTGGAGCCAACGCCATCCTGGGGATTTCCTTGGCCGCAGCGCGTGCTGCTGCTGTCGAATTGGAGATCCCGCTGTGGCGTCATATCGGGGGTGCCAACGCCCATGTTCTGCCGGTGCCGATGATGAACGTGCTCAACGGGGGATCCCACGCCGACAACAGCGTCGACTACCAGGAGTTCATGCTGATGCCGGTGGGTGCGGCATCGTTCAGCGAGGCAATGCGCTGGGGTGTTGAGGCCTACCATGTGCTCAAGAAGGTTCTAACCGACCGGGGTTTGTCCACTGGTATCGGAGATGAAGGAGGCTTCGCTCCCGACTTGGCGAGCAACGAAGAAGCGGTGCAACTGCTTGTCGATACCATCGGGCGCCTCGGCTTGACCCCGGGCGATGAGATGGCGATCGCCATGGACATCGCCTCCACCGAGTTTTACGTCGACGGGTTCTATGACTTGGCGAGCGAGGGCCGCCGACTCAGCTCTGATGAAATGGTCGCCGAGCTGGTGTCTTTGGCGCGGAAATACCCGATCGTGTCTATCGAGGACGGTATGGCCGAGGACGACTGGGATGGTTGGGCTGCTCTCACCGCTGAAATCGGCTCCAGCTGTCAGCTCGTGGGCGACGACTTGTTTGTGACGAACTGCGAGCGGCTGGCCCGGGGCATCAAGGAGGGTACGGCCAACTCGATTCTCGTGAAAGTGAACCAGATCGGATCTCTTACCGAGACACTTGAGGCGGTCGATCTTGCTAGGTGCAACGGCTACACCTCGGTTATGTCGCATCGCTCGGGGGAAACCGAAGATACGACTATCGCAGACCTCGCGGTTGGAACCAACTGCGGCCAGATCAAGACGGGCGCGCCGGCGCGGTCTGATCGGGTGGCGAAATACAACCAACTTCTGCGTATCGAAGAGCAACTCGGCGAAGCAGCCGCTTTCGGTCCGTTGAGCGCAATCGGTGGAGCGGAGCGGTGAAGACGATCTTGTTCCTGCTTGTAGCGGGTTTCGTGTTACTGGCGGGCGTGCTGGTTGAGCCCGCAGTGAGGGGCTACTTGGAGCAGCGAAGCGAGCTGGCAAGCGTCAAGGACGAGAGCGCGGCACTCGAAGCTGAGATCGCGGAGATCAATGCCGACATTCAGGGCATCATTGATGACGAGGGGTTGCGTAATGAGGCTCGTTGTTACGGACCCTTCGTGGAGCCGGGTGAAGAGGTTTATTCTGTGCCCGGACTGCAGGGTTGCGTGGTCTCAGGCCCGAACTAACTCCGCGTCCCGTTAGCCTCTCATCTGGTTTCGGCAGGCAACGAGAGGCGCAGTAGATGACGATTATCGGGACGAGGGTTCTACGCAAGGAAGACCCTCAGTTTTTGACCGTCGGAGCGACTTACACCGCTGATCTGGATGACCAGCGCCTTGATGGAGCGTTGTACGCGACCTTTGTTCGGTCGTTCGTGGCCAACGGCAAGATCATCGATATTGACGCCGACGATGCTCGCGCCATGCCCGGCGTTGCGTTGGTGCTCACCGGCGCAGACCTTGACCTGATGTTGCCGGGCAGCGTGCCGATGTTTCCTCCTGACCTTCTCAATCGTCCTGTGTTGGCTCGCGATCGTGTCCGTTTCGTTGGCGAACCAGTGGCCGTGGTGCTCTCTGAGACGCGCTCTGCGGGCCAGGATGCGGCCGAGTTGGTATTCGTCGATATCGATCCGTTCGACGCGGTCACTGATCTTGAAGCCGCGGCCTCCGACGAGATCGTCGTGCACGAGGGCCATGGAACCAACAACGCCCTCACCTTTTCCGATTTGGGAATGGCTACAGGGATCACTGACGATTCCTTCTTCGCCGATTGTGAAGTCGTTGTAGAACAGCGTGTTGTCCATCCGCGTATGTCGGCGGCACCGCTCGAAGTGCGCTCGGCTGCGGCGTCTTGGACCGATGACCTGTTGTTGATGTTCGTGTCGAGCCAAGGGTCGCATCGAGTGAAAGAGACGCTTGTCCAGATGTATGGATTGGCTCCCGAGGATGTACATGTAATTACTCCCGATGTTGGCGGTGGATTCGGTGCCAAAGTGGCTCCGACTCCTGAAGATGTGCTCATCCCGCATCTCTCGCGCCTCGTCGGACGTCCGGTTCGGTGGCTTGAGACACGCACCGAGAACCTGATCGCGGCCGGCCCGGGAAGAGCACAGGTTCATTACGCCGCCATTGGCGGAACCCGGCATGGCGACATCACTCACTACCGACTTGAGGTGCTGATGGACGCGGGTGCATATACCCGTGTCGGCGCTTTTTTGCCTTTCTTCACGCTGCCGATGGCACCGGGGACCTACGACATCCCAAATATCGAGACCCAGGCGCGGTCGATTATCACCAACGCTGTGCCGACGGAAGCTTTCAGGGGCGCGGGCCGTCCTGAGGCGACGCTCACGATTGAGCGCATGTTCGACCTTTTTGCGGCACAGACCGGTATCGACCCGATTGAACTGCGGCGCAAGAATCTCATCGCCGCGGACGCTTTTCCGGTGACGACCGCGGTGGGCAGTGAATACGACACAGGCGACTACGAAGCGGCGCTTGACAAGGCCTTGGAGGCGTCGGGTTATGCGGAGCTGCGGTCGGAGCAGTCGGCTCGCCGAATCTCAGGCGACCCGGTGCAGATCGGTGTCGGCGTCGCCAACTACGTCGAGATAACCGCTGGTCCGGCACCAGGCGGAAACGAATACGGCAAGGTTGAGATCACGCCGGCTGGCAAGGCCCGTGTCTACTCCGGTGCTTTGTCGCATGGACAGGGTCATGCCACAACCTTTGCCATGATCGCCGCGGAGAAATTGGGCCTTGGAATTGAAGACATCGAGGTAGTCCAGGGAGACACCGACAAAGTCGCCCGCGGTGAAGGCACCGTGGCGAGTCGTTCGACCCAGCTCGGAGGTTCAGCAGTGCTCAACGCGGCGGCGACCGTTGCTGATGCTGCCAAAGAGATCGCAGCTGAGCTGTTGGAGGCCGCTGTTGAAGATGTCGTGCTCGACACCGACTCCGGCGTGTTCCATGTTTCTGGTACTCCGGCAGTGACCAAGACATGGGCTGAAGTAGCCGCTGCAGCCACTGATGAGCAACTCGTTGCTGACACCGACTTCAACGCCAAGTGCACATACCCCTTCGGAACCCACGTAGCGGTTGTGCAGGTTGACACTGAAACCGGGGGAGTTGAACTGAAACGCATGGTGACCGTCGACGATGCAGGCACATTGATCAATCCGCTGATAGTGGAAGGCCAGCGACATGGGGGAATAGCGCAAGGGGTCGCCCAAGCGCTCCTCGAAGAGTTGTGCTACGACGAAGACGGCAACCCGGTGACCAGCAACTTCGCTGATTACTCGATTATCTCCGCTGCTGAACTCCCATCGTTCGAACTTGAGGCGATGGAAACACCCACCCCCAACAATCCGCTTGGCGCGAAGGGCATAGGCGAGTCTGGGGCAATCGGGTCAACTCCGGCTGTACAGAGCGCGGTTATTGATGCGCTCAGTCACCTGGGTGTCAGACACATCGACATCCCCTTGTCGCCCCAGAAGGTCTGGTCGGCGATCGCTGAGGCCAGTTCGTGACATACCTGGGCGGCAAAGGCGATGAGGCGTCCACATGATACCTGTGGAGGCCGAGGGTCTGGTTAGGACGTTCGGTGATGTCACCGCGGTGGCAGGTATCGACCTGGAGGTCGCCGAAGGTGAGATATTCGGTTTCCTTGGTCCGAACGGAGCAGGAAAGTCCACCACCGTTCGAATGTTGGTGACGCTGTTGCGCCCGACCGCTGGTAGCGCTCGCGTGGCCGGATTCGATGTGGTCAAAGAGGCCGACTCGGTTCGCCGCATGATCGGGGTGGCGCTACAGGACGCGGCGATTGATCCGCTGATGACCGGCAATGAACTGTTGCGACTACAAGCGGTGCTGCACGGCCTCGGTCACCGCCGAGCCGCAAGCCGCAGTTCAGAACTCCTTGAGCGGGTTGGGCTGACCGGAGCAGCCGACCGCCGCGTCGGCACGTATTCCGGTGGTATGCGGAGGCGCCTTGATCTGGCTCTGGCACTGATTCATCGTCCTGCGGTGTTGTTTCTTGATGAACCGACGACGGGTCTCGACCCGACGAGCCGTGTCGCTGTGTGGGAGGAGGTTCGGTCGCTCAACGACGATGGCACGACCGTTTTTCTCACCACTCAATACCTTGAGGAAGCCGACGAGTTGGCGGGACGGATCGCCATTATCGATGACGGCCTGATTGTCAGGGAGGGAGACCCCACGGTGCTCAAGGGCCAAGTTGGCGACCCGACTCTGCGGGTGGAAGTGGCTGATGAGGCGACCATCGAGTTGGCACGGCGGGTTCTTGGTGCTTTCGGCGATGAGC
The DNA here is from genome assembly GCA_965198315.1 of Candidatus Aldehydirespiratoraceae bacterium. Taxonomy (GTDB): domain Bacteria; phylum Actinomycetota; class Acidimicrobiia; order Acidimicrobiales; family Aldehydirespiratoraceae; genus VXYK01. The sequence goes on from OZ240616.1 coordinate 2,008,476, forward strand.
GACCAGCGCGTGATGGTCGGGTCGCCATCGGGTTGCGGGGCGGGGCTCCAAGGTTGACCGATGTGGTCCGGGCCTTAGATGAGCAAGGTGTCCCGGTGGCGCATTTCGAGTTGGACTCACCGAGCCTCGACGATGTCTTCGCCGATGCCACCGGCAGGCGGTTGGAAGGCGCCGAAACTTGACCGCTGCTCAGAGCGTCTCGCTGAACCGTCCCCGTCTGCTGGTCAGCTTGGAGCAGGCGTGGATGTTGACTGTGCGATCGGTCTTGGCTACGGCGCGTAAAACCGACCGCTGGGCACCCGGATTGATTTTTCCTTTGGCAATGGCTGCTGTCTATTCGTCGCAGTTCGCCAAAGCGACCAGCCTGCCCGGTTTTCCAGAGGTCGATTCATTCCTTCAGTTCATTCTTCCGGCAACGATTCTTCAAGGGATTGCTTTCAGCGCTTCTAATGCCGGCACCGATATGGCTGCCGACATTGAGACGGGTTTTTTTGATCGTCTGGTCGCTTCTCCGGTAGCACGACAGTCCATCTTTGTGGGCCGGGTTGGCGGATCGGCCGCGGCGGCGGGCTTTCAGGCGGGCGCGCATATGGCGATCTTTTTCGTACTGGGAGCGCCGATAGAGAGCGGCCCCGCAGGAGCTTTGGCTCTGGTTCTGATCAGCGTAGTGCTGTCCGTGGGCCTCTCGGGGTTTGGTTTGACCGTGGCTCTATGGACCGGTAGCAGCGAGGCTACACAGGCGATGTTCCCGCTCGTCTTCATGATGGTGTTCGTGTCGTCCGCCTTCTTCCCGACTGAGCTGATGACGGGCTGGTATCAGACGGTGGCCGAACACAATCCCTTTACCTTGGTGATGAACCCAACGAGACGACTGGTGATCTCGGGATGGAGTTGGGGTGACTTGTCTGAAGCGGTTGGCTACAGCTTGCTAGTCGCGCTGGTGTCGTTGGGTTTGGCCTACGGTGCCTACCTTCAGCGATTGAAGCGCTCATGACTGCCGCTGGAGGAAACTCGAGGGTCGGTGCTTCGACGTTGTTCCCGGTTGTTTGGATGTGTCACCGCAACCTCACAAGATTCGTACGGCTGCCGGCGATTCTGGTGCCGATGGTCGTGATGCCGGTCTTCTTTTTGGTGGTCTTTACCTCTAGCTTCGATGGAATCTCCCGGGTCGACGGCTACCCGACCGAGAATCTGATCAACTGGGTCGTGGCGTTTGCGCTGTTGCAAGGCGCCATGTTCTCAGGGGTCGGAGCCGCCGGGACGGTAGCCAACGACATCGAGACCGGTTTCATCGATCGCCTTTTAGTGAGTCCGGTGCGACGCGGTATTATCATCGCTGCGCCGCTGACCTACACCGCCATTCGGGCGTTGATCCCCATCACTCTGGTGACGATTCTGGCTTTCGCGATGAACGCTGATTTGCCCGGTGGGTTGGTTGGAATCGTGGTGGCCTTTGCCGGTGGCATCGGTGGTGCTCTGGTGGTTGGCTGCTTCGGTTTGGGGGTTGTGCTTCGCATGGGAGACGTGCGGGCGATGACGATCGTGCAGATGACCAGCTTCTTGGTGATTTTCCCGTCGATCGGGCAGGTTCCTATCGCTTTGCTGGACGGCTGGATGGAACAAGTCGCTCGTGTCAACCCGACAACCAATCTTTTGCGCATGACCCGTCAGGGCTATCTCGGCGATGTCACCTGGGCCGACACTTGGCCTGGTTTGTTGGTTGTTGCCTGCGGGATCGCGATCTTCGGTACCTGGGCCCGAACCGAACTGATCCGCCGAACACGGTGATCGCGCCACGCTGATTATCATTGGGCGCTGACTACCATTGGTCGTTCGGAGGTCCAATAGATGGTCGATAACCACGATCCTCGCAGCGTCTCATCGGTGGCGCAGGTGAGCGACGCGCTGCGCGAGAATCGCTATCTCCCCGATGACGGACTCGCAACCGCGGTTTATTTGGCGTTGCGCTTGCGTCGTCCGCTGTTGCTTGAGGGAGAACCCGGCGTAGGCAAGACCGAAGTTGCGCGAGTTCTCGCCGACTGGATCGGCGGGCCGTTGTTGCGGATCCAATGCTATGAGGGCATTGATGTCAGCCAAGCTGTCTATGAATGGGATTACGCCCGTCAGTTGCTGCATCTTCGTACCGCGGAAGCCACGGGCGCGGCTAAAGCCAGTGAAGTCGAGGCGCTCACCGATGAACTGTACGACGAACGATTCTTGGTGCGCAGACCATTGCTGGAAGCCATCGCTCATGGTGTCGGCCCGCCTCCGGTGTTGCTGATCGACGAAGTGGATCGCTCCGACGACGAGTTCGAAGCTTTCCTGCTTGAGGTGTTGGCCGACTATTCGATCACCATCCCAGAGATCGGCACCTTTTCTGCCGTTGAGCCACCGGTAGTGATCGTCACCTCAAACCGCACACGCGATGTGCACGACGCCTTGAAACGGCGTTGTCTGTATCACTGGGTGACCCATCCCGAAGTGGCTCGCGAGATCGAGATCATCCGGCTTCATGCGCCTTCGGTCAGCCAGCGTTTGGCGGCCCAGGTCGCAGCCGCGGCAGCGGCCGTGCGTCAGGTAGGTCTCTATAAGCCTCCTGGTGTGTCTGAGACCATCGATTGGGCTCGTGCGCTGGACCTTCTGGGTGCTAGCGAGCTTGCTGTTGAACAGGTGGAAGCGACTCTGGGAACGCTGCTGAAATATCGCGAAGATCTTGAGCGGGTCCAAGACCACGGTCTTGAAGCGCTCCTTGCCGCAGCCCGCGAGTGATCCCGATGAGCCCGGTTGCTCTCGCTGTGGTGCGTTGGGCGGTGGGTTGATGACGATTGCTGTGGCAGTCGGGTTCGTGGAAACTCTGCGCCGTGGCGGCCTAGGTGTGTCGTTGGGGTCTTCGCGTTTGTTCACCGAGGCGCTCGCCGAAATCGACCTTGGTTGTCCAGAGGAGGTGTATTGGGCGGCCCGGGCCGTGCTGGTGCACCGGCCCGAAGACATTGAGGTATTCAATGGTCTGTTCGCGGCGTATTGGGGTGGTGTGGACTCGGGATTGGTTTGGCGGCCTCCACAAGAGCCATTGCCGGTCACGTTGGCGATGGACGACCCGGAACAAATCCCGGCTGACGGCGCCGATGACGATGACAACGACGACAGCATCACCGTGCGTTACTGCGCCACGGAGACGTTGGGGCAAAAGGACTTCGCGGACTACTCAGACGAGGAACTTGCTGAGTCTCGGCGGCTGATGGACGAGATCTTGTTCATGGGACCATGTCGGCGGAGTCGCCGACGTGTACCCAGCAGCAGAGCGCGGGGCGCACTCGACATACGACGCACCGTGCGACAGGCGCTGCGATCTGGAGGTGAACCAGCCGAGATCGCTCGTACAGTTCGGGGTCGACAACCGCGGCGTTTGGTGTTGCTGCTCGACGTGTCGGGCTCAATGGAACCCTATGCACGTGCCCTGATCGGATTTGTGCATGCCTCGGTGGCTGGTCGCGCTCGCGTTGAGGCGTTTGCGTTGGGTACGCGGCTGACACGACTCACCCGAGAGTTGTCACAAAGAGACCCGGATCGGGCGCTGCAAGCCGCCTCGCTGGTGGTCGAAGACTGGTCCGGCGGTACCCGCCTGGGCGAGAGTTTGGGTCGTTTCAATGATGAGTGGGGTTGTCGGGGCATGGCGCGGGGAGCCACGGTCGTGATCCTCTCGGATGGCTGGGATCGCGGTGAGCCGCAAGAGATGGAAATCCAGATGCAGCGCCTTGCCCTTGTCGCTCACCGTGTTGTGTGGGTGAATCCCTTGAAGGCCTCTCCGGGATATGCGCCTTTGGCTCGAGCCATGGCTGCCGCTTTGCCATACGTAGATGACTTTGTTGAGGGGCACTGCCTCGACTCTCTGCAAGAACTGGCCGAACTCGTGCTCCGCGGCTCTGAGGGGCGTTCGACAATTCCCGTAGGATCTGAACGATGAAAGAACTGCTCGACGATTTGGATCGCTGGCGTAGCGCAGGAGTGGCTGTGGCTGTGGCGCGGGTAGTTGACCTTGAAGGATCTGGACCTCGGCTGGTGGGTGCGGCCATGGCGGTCACCGAAGACGGCGAGGTTTCGGGTTCTGTATCGGGTGGTTGTGTAGAGGGAGCGGTTGTTGTTGAGGCCCTTGAAGTGTTGGCTACCGGTGAGCGCCGCATGGTCAGCTTCGGTTACAGCGATGATGAGGCGTTCGAGGTGGGGTTGACCTGTGGCGGTACCATCCACCTGTTCATCGAACCCCTCGATTGGTAGGCGCCGGTGTCGATGACGGCTGATCAATCGCTGTTTGAACAGCTCCGAGACGCCATCCGCGCGGAATCTCCAGTGGCGTTGGCCACGGTGGTAGAAGGTGAGTTCACTGGCGCCAAATTAATCGTTCGCCCGGATGCGGAGTCATCGGGATCGCTTGGCAATGCTGACCTTGATCGGGTTGTGACCCGCGACGCCCGCGGCGAATTGGCAGCTGGTCGAAGTGGTATCCGCCATTACGGGCTGCATGGCGAGGCCCGTGAGGGAGCGGTATCGGTGTTCATTGAGAGTTTCGCTCCGCCTCCCAAAATGTTGATCTTCGGAGCGGTCGACTTCACGGCCGCTTTGGCCCGGGTGGCCAAAGTGCTGGGTTACAGGGTCACGGTCTGTGACGCTCGGGCGGTGTTTGCCACCAAGACTCGTTTCCCGATGGCCGATGAGGTTGTGGTTGAGTGGCCGAACAGGCTGTTGGACGAGGTGGGCGACGAGTTGGGCGAACGCGATGCGGTTTGCATTCTCACCCACGACGCCAAATTCGATGTGCCCGCGGTGGTGTCTTCGCTTGCGACCGATGTCGGCTATATCGGCGTCATGGGGAGTCGGCGCACTCACGATGACCGCACGAAGCGATTGATCGAAGCCGGTGTCGACGAAGCCGGTTTGGCTCGCTTGCGCTCACCAATAGGCCTCGATATCGGGGCCCGTACACCTGAAGAAACAGCCGTGTCGATCACCGCGGAGATCATCTCTCGTCGTACCGGCCGTGACGCCAAGTCGCTAACCGTCACCGACGGCCCCATACACGGCTGAGGCCCCCTGTTAGCCCCGATGGAGCATTAGCGGGGCCGGGGTGGTGTATTGGGGGAGCCGGTTTGCTTGGGGAGGCGAACAAAGAAGCTTTGACGCCAGTCTGAGTGCGTGGAGCCGTTGATGGAGAGTTGCCAGGTGTAACTCTTGCCGTGGGTCACTGGAATCGTCGGGAAGTTGATCGCCAAGGGGACACAGAGCGGCGTGCCGGGCCGCAGACCCACCGGTCGCCCGGCCTCGAAGTTCCCCTGCACCACGAGCGGCCGCTCGCCGATCATCAGCGGATGTCCGTCTTCGTCGAGCAGCTCAATTCGCCATTCGTGCGAAACGTTGGCGCGGTCCCAGGGCACCTCAATGCGGATCGCGACTCCCATCGGTTGGGGACGAGGGCCGACCGCGGTCAGTCCTCCGCCGAGGATGTAGAGCTTGCCATCAGCGACCTGGGCAGCGTCTGCGATCAAAAGGTTGACCCGAACCAACGGAGGCTCGGCGATGCTTGGAGAAGATGAGGGGTCAACGGAATCACTCATTACCGACACGCTAGGCGCATGGCTGCTCTTTGGTGCTGCCACACTGGGATAGTGATCACCCAGACTGGCTCTAGTCCCGACCGCGATGTGGTGACAACAGCGGCGGTTGTGCTCGCAGCCGGGGCCGGTTCACGCTTCTTGGGCGAGGACCACAAGCTTCTCACCGAGGTAAGAGGAAAGCCGATTGTGTGTCATGCGGTCGACGCAGCCCGGGCAGCCGGCTTCGATGAGGTCATCGTTGTTTCTGGGTGCGTGGACCTCACAGAAGTCTTGTCAGAAGACGTGACCATCATTCACAACGAGCATTGGGACCACGGTCAGGCGACCTCGCTGCGGGGCGCGGTTACCTACGCCGCTAGCAGGGGACATAAGGCGATTGTCGTTGGTCTTGGTGATCAACCCGGTGTTGGTGTGAGAGCTTGGGAAGCGGTCAGGGACAGCGAAGCGGACTTCGCGGCTGCGGATTTCGGTGAAGGTAATCGCCCTCCGATTCGCTTGTCCGCGGCAATGTGGGCATCGCTCCCGGTGTCGGGAGATGAAGGAGCGCGCAGTCTTTGGCGCGAGCGCCCCGAGATGGTTGAGTCGATACCCTGTGATGGCGACCCAGCAGATGTCGACACGTTGGAGGATCTGCGCAGATGGACCTGAACAGTACTTTTGAAGTGGCTCGGCCAATCGATGAGGCGTGGGCCGTGCTTACCGACCTCGAACGCATCGCTCCGTGTCTCCCAGGAGCGCAACTGACAGAAGTTGAAGGTGACGATTACCGCGGTTTCGTAAAGGTGAAGGTGGGGCCTATCACCGCCCAGTTCAAAGGAGCGGCGAACTTCGTGGAGCGTAACGACCAAGACCACAAGGCGGTGCTGAGCGGCAAGGGTCGAGACACCCGCGGTGCAGGAAACGCCAGCGCGTTGATCACCGCCAAGCTCGAGGCGGTGTCAGATTCGATCACCAGAGTCAACGTCGACACCGACATGAAAATCACAGGGAAGTTCGCTCAGTTCGGGCGAGGAGTGATGGCCGACGTGAGCGCCAACCTGATGGATCAGTTCGCGCAGAATCTCGCTGACATGCTGGCCGAGGCACCCAGCGACGATCTCAGCGAAACAGAGCAGGCCGAATCGGAGCACCCCGAGGCTTCTACCGAAGGCGAGGCAACCGCTTCCGAGGCAACCGCGCCTAGCGGTGGGGCCCGCAAGATTGATATGCCCGAACCCGAGGCGATCGACCTGATCGGCGCCGCAGGTGCGCCGGTAATGAAACGGATCGCGACGCTAGCCGCAGTGGTTGTAGCATTTTTGCTGCTACGTCGTTTGCTGCGCCGTTCGCGGTGACAACCTCCCCAGAGCGCAATCGGGTAGCCGAGCTACTAGGGCGGGAACCTGAAGGGGACTTTGAGATAGTCGTCGAGAACGAGGCGGGCGATCCGGTCGTGATACGCAATGCGCCTCTGTTGAGCAATGGGCGACCGATGCCAACCCGCTACTGGTTGGTCGGCGAAGAAACTCGCCGCGCTGTCGGTCGTCTGGAGTCTGTGGGTGGAGTACGACAAGCCGAAGAAGCCGTTGACGCCGACGAATTGTCGCAAGCCCATGCTCGCTACGCCGCGGAGCGCGACGCCGCTATCGAGGAGTCGTATAACGGTCCTCGGCCCAGCGGTGGGGTAGGGGGCACACGTCGGGGCGTCAAGTGTCTCCACGCCCACTACGCCTGGTATCTCGCCGGAGGCGACGACCCGGTGGGTCGGTGGGTGGCTGAGCAGTTGGCCGCATCGGTGCAGCCATGAGCGCACCAGTAGCAGCCGTCGACTGCGGTACCAACTCGACACGTCTGCTGGTGCATGATGGTTCGACAACGCTGGAACGGCATATGACCATCACCCGGCTCGGTCAAGGAGTAGACGCCAGCAAACGGCTGGCACCCGAGGCGATTGAGCGCACAGTTCAGTGCCTCAAGGGCTATCGCCAAGTGATGGATCGCCATGGCGTTGAGCGGGTTCGCATCACCGCGACTTCGGCTGCTCGCGATGCGCTCAACCGAGACGAGTTTTTCGATGCTGCTGAGTCCGTTGTTGGAACCCGTCCTGAATTGTTGTCCGGTTCAGAGGAAGGCAGGCTGTCATTTGCGGGCGCAACCGCTGATCTAGACCCTACCTACGGACCGTTTCTGGTGGTCGATATCGGTGGCGGTTCCACTGAGTTCGCCTACGGACTAACAGAATGCGAAGCGGCATTGTCGGTCGACATCGGGTGTGTTCGCCTGACCGAGAAATACATCGAATCGGATCCTCCGGCACCGGAGGAACTGTTGGCTTGCCTATCGATCACCGAAGCCCATCTTGATGATGTTGCGCGCCTTATTCCTGAGTCGTTGCAGGCCAAGACTTTCGTGGGACTGGCAGGCACGGTGTCGGCGGCTGCGGCCGTTGAGATTGGGCTGGCCGAATATGACCGTGATCAGATCCATCACTTCAAGCTGGGCAAAGCAGCTGCCGAGGACGTGTACCGCACGCTGGTCACCGAACCGCGTGAGGACCGTCGCCACAACCCGGGACTCGAAGAGGGCAGAGTCGATGTGATCGTGGGGGGCATGTGCATCCTGGTGAGGGTCATGCGCTACTTCGGCTTCGAAGATTGCCTTGTTTCCGAAAGCGACATCCTCGACGGCTTGGCCTTCTCGCTTCTGGACTAGCTGTTCGACAACCGATCACCGAAAAGGTTCGAGCGGAGCGGTTGGCCTACGATTCTGGTCGTGAGCAGACTGTCTGGCCGTCGGGTGCTGCTTCGGCCACTTGAAGTGAACGACTTTGGTGGCTGGCAGGAGGTACGCCGCCGCAACCAAGACTGGTTGACCCAATGGGAACCGCAGCGTCTCAGCGGCGCGCCGGATGTCGTTGAGGACCGAGTGGCGTTCGCCAACCGCTGCTCAGCGCGCCAGCGCGAGCGGCAACGGGGTTCCGGTCACAGCTTCGGGGTTTTTGTCGACAGAGCTTTTGCCGGTGAGATCAACCTCAACTCGATCCAGCGAGGCCCCTTTCAGTCCTGTTACGTCGGTTACTGGATCGACGAGGCCCTGGCAGGCAACAGCTACATGCCCGAGGCGCTCGTGCTGGTCGCCCGGTTCGCCTTCGAGGAGTTGCGCCTACACAGGATCCAAGTGGCGATTGTGCCCCGCAATACGGCCAGCCGAAGGGTTGTCGAGAAGCTCAAGCTACGTGAAGAGGGAACCGCGGTGAGGTATCTCGAGATCAACGGCGTATGGGAAGACCATATTCGTTACGGGTTCACCGTTGAGGAATGGCACGAGCGCGCAGATGAGCTAGTTGCCGAGTGGATCAGCGAGCATCGGTAACTCAGATTTTCGGACTTTGCCCATGGAGTTGCGGGGTAGCTGGTCGAGCACACGACTCGATCACTGGGGCCGATCTCCACGAAGGCTCAGTTCTTGGAGCTGATCTGCTTCTGAAGGCCCTCGACAAGGCTCCGAAAGGCACCTTCGCCCATCGACCAGAGCTGAGGGTGGAGTTCGTGTTCGACGGACTGATCAGATTCGCTGATGGTGTCCAGTGTCAGGATCGTGGCCTTGGTTCGAGCCGCCAGTTCCTTGGGTTGCGCCGCCGCGCGTGTCGCCAGTGTCAGGCACTCGAAAAGCAGATCGTCGTCGTCGACAACCTTCCAAACGAGTCCCAGATCGAGGGCCTGCTCGCTACCAATGACCTCACCGAACAGGACCATCGCCAAAGCAGTCTGGCGACTGGTTATGGAACGCAAACGCCATGTGTGGCCCCCACCGGGATGAAGCCCGATCTGCAGGAATCGGGAATCGAAACGAGCTTTTTGCCGTGCCGCGATGACGATGTCGCAGGCCAGCACCATGTTGAAACCGGCCCCGACCGCAGCGCCGTTGACCGCGGCAATAGTCGGCATTGGGCAATGAGCGATTCGCAAGAAACCGTCATAGACCTTTCGCATGCCGGCCGGCCCCTGGTCGGCAAGAAGATCGCTGAGGTCTGCGCCTGCACAAAACGCTGGTGGAGCACCGGTCACAACAAGTGCGCCAATGCCGTCATCTGACTCCCACTCGTCGAGCGCGGCGATGATTTCGTCGTTCATGGCCAAGGTGACGGCGTTTCGTTTGTCGGGGTCGTTGAGCGTGAGCACTGCTACGCGGTCGTGAACCTCTGTAGTGATTAAGGGCATGGCACCTATTCTGGCAGGCTGTCAACCCGGTCCACGGGTCGGTCCACGATTGGGAACTGAGTTCCGTAGCCTTGCCGGATGCCCGAAGTTGCCGATACGAGAGCTAGCGCGTTCGCAGCTCTTCGCTATCGCAACTATCGCCTGATGTGGATTTCGGCGATTATCTCCAGCACTGGACGCTGGTTTCAGGTGTTGGCGATTCCTCTCATTGTCTATGACCTCACCGGCGGAAGTGCTGCGTCAGTCTGCGATGACGCGAGACACGGGGCCTTCGAGCGACAAGGCGTAGAGTTCACCGTTGGCGTCTTGGCCGAAAGAGGCGAGTGAACCACCGGGCACCGTTACTCCAAAGTCCCGAAACACCACTTCGCCCGATGAAATCTGCACGGCCCAAAGGCGTGAGGTGCAGTAATCGCCGAACAAATATGAGCCGACCAGTTCCTCGATCGCTGAGCCTCGGTACACGAAACCTCCGGTAACGCTGCAGCCGTCATCCTGGCCGTACTCCCATACGGGGTCGACATTGCCGGGGGGTTTGTCGCCGGAAAACTCGTGCAGACCCTCTCGCAGACGCCAGCCCAGGTTGGCCCCGACTCCTCCACCGTTGGCGGCGAGCAGAACGGTCACCTCCTCATAGAGGTCCTGTCCGACATCCGCGATCCAAAGGTCGCCTGTGCCTGTGTCGAACGAGAAGCGCCAAGGGTTGCGCACTCCAAACAAGAAGACCTCCCCAGAGCCCTGCGTGGCGTCGCTTGGGTCGCTTGGGGGAGAGGCGAAGGGATTGTCGTGCGGGACTGAGTAGGGCTCGGTTGAGTCTGGTGTTGGCTCGATTCGCAGAATCGCCCCCAGCCAGGTGGCAGGGTTCTGTCCATGGTCAAGCGGGTCGCCGCCAGAGCCTCCATCGCCGAAAGCGATATAGAGGTGGCCGTTTGGACCGATCACGAGAGCGCCTCCGTTGTGGTTTCTAAACGGCTGGGACTGACGCAGGATCGTTCGGCGTTCACCGCTCAGAGAAGTGCCCTCCCGCTCGAAGGCCTCGACACGAGTGTCGCCGTTTCGGTCGGTGAAATTGGCGTACAACCAGCCCTCGCTCACGGCGATGCCCAGTAAACCCTGCTCACCTTCGGCGATGGTCTCAGCAGAGACATCCAAGATCGTCTCGACCACCTCTCGGTGCGCCAAGTCCACCCGTAGCACCCGACCGCCCCGTTCGGCGATCCAGGCCATTGGGTCGCCGGGGGCTGCGGCCATGTCGATCGGTTCATCGAGGATGAGTATCTGCTCCAGGGCGATGCTGGCGTTGAGCAGATTTCCTTCGGGTGGTAGCGCCTCCGCTGAGTTTTCGGTTTGCTCCGCGTTGCTGGCTGGTGTCGGGCTGTCGGGCGGCGTCGGTTCGTCGGGCTGCTCTTGGTTGTCGGCGTGAGCGTCTGTTGGCAACGCCTCAACAAGCGCTGTCGTAACGGCAGGCACGGTTGGCCGCGGCTCTGCCAATTCGTTGTCTGTAGCACAACCTCCGACCAAAACGAGTCCGGTAGCGACCGCAGCCCCGAGCCGCCATCGAATCGAATTGCTTGTCAACATGGGTCAGATACCCCGACTGGCCTTTGCCCGCTACCAACCGGAGTCTTCGTCGTCTACTTCAAGATGGCGCTTACCAACTTCGCAGTCGTGAAGGACCGGGCACCAGCGGCACACCGGACCCACCACGAGATCTGGTTCGCGTTCGGAACCCAGGAGTTCGACGATCTTGGTCGTGCCGTCGATGAGGCGAGCCGCAGCCGCAAAAAGAACATCGTTGGTGATGTCCTCAGGCACGAATTTTCCCTGGTCGAGATAGTAGGTGGCGACTCGTCGTGGTGGAGTGCCCAGGCGGATGGTCTCGATGAGGGCGTAGAAACGTAGGTCTTCGAGGTGTTGAGGCGAGAATCCGCCAGTTTTGAGGTCGATCAGCACCTTCCCGGCCCGGTTGCCTTCGGGGTGTCCCAGGGTGAGGTCGACCTTGCCGCTGAACACGAATTGGTCGTGGACCTCATAGCGGAGCCGACTTTCGGTGACCGGCCGCCACCCGGTCTTCAACGGCGGAAAGCACTCAAGGAACTTCACAACTCGGTCGTTGCTCTCGGCCCTCAGCTCGGCCCGTTCGGCCTCGCTGATTGTTTGTAGCCAATCACCGAGACTGTTGTCTGATTCGGTGAGGCGGCTCAGAGACTCGTCGACGAGCGCCAGCGGTTCTGGTTCACGGCGCCAATGAATGGACAACTCGATTGCCTTGTGAGAAATGGAACCTCGGGCGAGGGGAACCGACCATTCGAATTGTGCTTCTTCTTCGGCCAGGTATTTGCGCTCGCAACCCAGTACCTGTCCAAGAGCGTGTTTTGAGACCCATATGGTGTCGTCGATCTTGTTGGCCCGCTCGGTGAGGGGCGCCAGTCCTTGCTCGATAGCCGCTGCCAGTTCGGTGCGCAGGCTTGCCTCGAATACAGGCCGCTCGGCGCGGCTTGCTCCGAGGAGGGCGACGACTTCTTGTTGCGCCGGGTTCAAGTCGACGGGAGTCTCCATGCCCTGCACTTTGGCACAACTCTCACGTCTGGAGTGTCACACCCGTATGACAGCATGGGATTCATGCAAGCCACGTCACTCAAGTTTGCCGCAGCGGCCCGGACGTTGGGTCAAGCGGCGAGGCTGCGCGGGCTCGTCGTGCCGTGTTTTCGCGCACCGCCAGGAGTTGAGGGAGTGCAAAGAACCATCAGGCGCCGCCGCGGTGTGCCGACGATAGCGGTGCGACTCCGGGGTCGGCCTTGGCCAGCGGTCGTGTCCGACATGATCGAAGGGATCGTTGTCGGCAATGGACTCAGCGGAGCGCGGGCCGATCGGATTCGCTCCGCTTTGTGGCTGGCCATCGACAGTTCCACCGAACGAGTTGCAGAAGCAGTACCTGATGTTGATGGCCAACCCGGGGAGTTGGTGGCAAGCTGAAGCTTGGCGTTAGTTTTATGGTTACGCCCGGGTGGCGGAATCGGTAGACGCAGGGGGCTTAAACCCCCCGGGAGGGCAACCTCCATGCGGGTTCAAGTCCCGCCCCGGGCACAAACAAAACAGCGCATATCTGCAGGGCAAAGCACCTTTATCAGATCGACGGTGCATCAACCCAACTCGCCCTGTAGTCGAACGAGCCCCAGCAGGTGATCGTGTTGTCGGTGCGCAGCCCGCACGAATGCGTCTGGCCTGCGGAGACGGTTTTGAACGTGCCCGACGGTGCAAAAGCCCGCCCGTCTTGGTTGTAGCCCCAGCAGGTGATCGTGTTGTCGGTGCGTACCCCGCACGAATGACTACCGCCTGCGGAGACGGTTTTGAACGTGCCCGACGGTGCATCAGCCCGCCCGTAGCGTTTCCATCCCCAGCAGGTGATCGTGTTGTCGGTGCGTACCCCGCACGAATGACTATCGCTTGCGGAGACGGTTTTGAACGTGCCCGACGGTGCATCAGCCCGCCCGTAGAGGTTGTAGCCCCAGCAGGTGATCGTGTCGTCGGTACGGACACCGCACGAATGCCTACCGCCTGCGGAGACGGTTTTGAACGTGCCCGACGGTGCATCAGCCCGCCCGTAGCGGTTGTAGCCCCAGCAGGTGATCGTGCTGTCGGTGCGTATCGCGCACGAATGACTACTGCCTGCGGAGACGGTTTTGAACGTGCCCGACGGTGCATCAGCCCGCCCCCAGCAGGTGATCGTGTCGTCGGTGCGCAGCCCGCACGAAAGCGTCCGGCCTGCGGAGACGGTTTTGAACGTGCCCGTAGGCGCATCAGCCCGCCCGTCTTGGTTGTCGCCCCAGCAGGTGATCGTGTCGTCGGTGCGTATCGCGCACGAATCACTACTGCCTGCGGAGACGGTTTTGAACGTGTCCAACGTTAGATCAGCCTGCCCGTCTTGGCTGTCGCCCCAACAGGTGATCGTGTCGTCGGTGCGTATCCCGCACGAATACAATACGCCTGCGGAGACGGTTTTGAACGTGCCCGACGGTGCATCAGCCCGCCCGTCTTGGTTGTAGCCCCAGCAGGTGATCGTGTTGTCGGTGCGTATCCCGCACGAATGACTACTGCCTGCGGAGACGGTTTTGAACGTGTCCGACGGTGCAGCATACCGCCCGTAGCGGCTCCATCCCCAGCAGGTGGTCGTGTCGTCGGTGCGTATCCCGCACGAATGACTACCGCCTGCGGCGACGGTTTTGAACGTGCCCGTAGGCGCGTCAACCTGCCCTGCGCGGTTCAATCCCCAGCAGGTGGTCGTGTTGTCGGTACGGACACCGCACGAATGACTACCGCCTGCGGTGACGGTTTTGAACGTGCCCGTAGGCGCGTCAACCTGTCCTGCGCGGTTGTCGCCCCAGCAGGTGGTCGTGTTGTCGGTGCGTATCGCGCACGAATGACTACTGCCTGCGGTGACGGTTTTGAACGTGCCCGACGGTGCATCAGCCTGCCCCCAGCGGTTCCATCCCCAGCAGGTGATCGTGTTGTCGGTGCGCAGCCCGCACGAATGCGACCCACCTACGGTGACGGTTATGAACGTGCCCGACGGTGCATCAGTCCGCCCCCAGCGTTTCCATCCCCAGCAGGCGATCGTGTCGTCGGCGCGTATCGCACACGAATAATACTCGCCTACGGAGACGGTTTTGAACGTGCCGCTACAGGTTGGCGTGTCGTTGTCGATAGTCACCGCGGGCTTGTTGTTGTAGCGATACAGGAACGTCGCCAGCTGCGCCCGTGTCGACGGGTTGTCTGGTGAGAACGTCGTCGGGGTTGTGCCTGTTGTGATGCCGCGGTCGAGCATCCACGACACCGGCCCTTGCTGCCAGCCCGCGTGAACGTCGCTAAACGAATGCGAAGGCGCCGCGGGTTGGTCAGCTAGACGCCACAAGAACGCAGCAAGCTGCGCCCGCGTCAACGTGTCGTTTGGTGAGAACGTCGTCGGGGTTGTGCCTGTTGTGATCTTGTTGTCAACCATCCACGACACCGCACCAGAAGCGCCAACGTCGCTAAACGAGTGCGCAGGCGCGGCCGGTTCGCCTTGCATACGCCAAATCCACGACGCTGCCTCAACGCGGGTAACCCTCCGGTCCGGTGCGAAACACGGAACGTCGACACCAGACACCGAGTTGTCGACAGACCACTGCACCGGCTCAGCAAAGTAATCGCCGGTGGCCACGTCGCCGTATCCCGCCACCGCCCCTGCAGGTGACGGCCACCACATCAACAACGCCGCGGTCAACGCCGCAACCAAACCGACGCCCAGCCGAACACGGCCCAGCCCAACCACAGCACTACACGATGAATCAGCCATAGACGACGAACATTGGGCCAATGGTGCCAGAACCAACACCGTGACCGCCGATTTCGACTGGCCACCCCCGTCGCCGTCAGGCGGCGGGGTCCGATGAAGGCCGCGTGGTGAGGTCAACGGCACCGAGCCCCAAGTCCCGGCGTGCCTCGGATCGTGCCACGCCAGATCCATTGCTTGGACCCGCCCGGCGCTACCCGTAGTATCAGCCCGTGTTGGTCGGTGTACTTGCCGGGGGTTCGTACCGCTCGGACTTTGGCGGCGGTGAGGGTCTCGCTCATCGGGGTTGGTTCCGTTCGTTTGTCCCTTATTTGTCCGCCAACGGAACGCAGACCAAAGTAACACAAAGAAACCCGGTGAACAACCGAAACCCGCATATACCTGCGATTATACAACCCGATGAACTCCGACGAAATCCGACGAAATCGCCGATCAGTGTCCGCCCCCGGGCACGACCAAACCTCCGTTTCGAAAGCTCGCAGAGGCTTGACGACTGGACTCCCAGCAACCAAGAGCCGAGTGCTTGGTTGGGGTCCTGTCGGGCCCTGTACTTTTGCGCGGGGGCGGAGCGGTTAGCATGGCGGCCGTGAGCGGAAACGGGTTTGGTGAACCGGCGCCTGGGCTGCTGGACAACTACGACGCGAGCCGGGCTTACGATGAGGTGTTCGAACCCGATGGGTCGGTCCGGAACGCTTATGCGCGGATCGTCGAGCGTTTCAGTGAGCTCGGCGTCACCGAACTACGGCGCCTGGAAAAGCTCGTCGCCGAAGAGTTCCGTCGGCAAGGCATCACCTTCACCGTCTACAGCGACGATGCGGGCACCGAACGGATCTGGCCGATGGACATCTTCCCCCGCCTTATAGCCGCGGCCGAGTGGGACGAACTGGCCCGCGGTCTGAGCCAGCGGGTGGCTGCTCTCAACTGCTTCCTGGCGGACTTCTACAACGGCGACGGCGAGGCGCTGGCCGACGGGGTGGTGCCTCGCTGGTTGGTGGTGTCCTCTCAGGGCTTCGAACGCAACGCGGTAGGGATCAAGGTCCGCCATGACGCGCATTGCAACATCGCAGGTATTGATGTTGTGCGCGGCGCGGATGGGCGTTACCGGGTGCTGGAGGACAATCTTCGCAACCCCAGCGGGATCTCCTATGTGGTCGAGAACCGAGCGGCGATGGCGAAGGTCTGTACCTGGCTGTTCGATGACCACGCGGTGCAACCCACCGAGCAGTACGGCCCTATGTTGCGCTCCACCCTGGAGTCGATGGCGCCCGATGGGCGGGACTCCCCCCACATCGTGGTGTTGACACCAGGCATCTTCAACTCCGCGTATTTCGAACACGCTTTCCTTGCCCGCTCCATGGGCGTGGAACTCGTGGAGGGCCGCGACCTGGTGGTTGACGACCACAGGGTCTACTCCCGCACCATCGAGGGGCTGGTGAGGGTGGACGTGATCTACAGGCGGATCGGATGATTTCCTGGATCCGGTGTCGTTCAGTCCCGACTCGGCGCTGGGCGTGCCGGGCCTGCTCGGCGCGCTGCGCGCAGTCAACGTCTCGGTTTGCAACGCCATTGGCAACGGTGTGGTCGACGACAAGGGCGTATACCCCTACGTGCCCGATCTCATCCGCTACTACCTGGGTGCCGAACCGATCATCGACAACGTCACCACATACATGATGTGGGATCCCGACCAGCGGGCCGAGGCGCTTGGGCGACTTGACGAACTCGTGGCCAAGCCAGTCGGGGAATCAGGCGGCTCCGGTGTGTTGATCGGTCCGCACGCCAGCGAGCAGGAACTCGAAGCGGCCCGATCCCAAATCGAAGCCGAACCCCGAGAGTGGATCGTTCAAGAACTGGTGCAACTCTCGACGCTGCCCGCTTTCGCAGACGATCGTCTGGAGTCCCGGCATCTGGATCTGCGACCCTTCGTGCTTACCGGCGAGACCACCGAGGTGTTCCCGGGCGGTCTTACCCGAGTGGCCATGCGACGCGGGTCGTTGATCGTGAACTCATCCCAAGGCGGCGGTTCCAAGGACACCTGGGTGCTGTCCCACGATTCGCCATGATTCTGGCTCGCCACGCTGAGGCGCTGCTGTGGACGGGCCGTTACCTCGAACGTGCGGAGTCGACTTCCAGGTGCCTTGATTACGCGGCAAACTCGATCACCGGGCTGCGCGCGGATGAAGCGCGTGCCGAGGGCGAGTTGCTGGTCAGGACCCTGGGTCTCACCGACGAACTGCAAGCAGTCGGCCCGCTGGACAGCAGACCGCAGCTGGTCGCTTTCCTGTTGTCGGACCGCGACAATCCCGGCTCGATGGTGTCGTCAATCGTCGCTGTGCGCGAGAACCTTCGTTCGGTCCGGGATCGGATTCCTATCGAGCTCTGGGAGGAGGCCAACGGGGTTTTTCTCAGGTTCCCGTTCCTCGGCCACAAAAACACGCCGAGCGATCTACACGAGGTGCTCCTGATGGTCAGGCGGGCTTGCTTGGCCATCTCCGGGGTGCTCAACGAGGGCATGCGACGAGATGAGGGACACGCGTTCGTGGTGGTGGGCCGAATGCTGGAGCGGTCGATTTTCACGGTGGGACTGCTCGAAGCCAGCCACAGTGACCCCCGGGGATCCTTGGACGCCGGACGGATGCTGCGTCTGACCAGCTCACTGCAGGCCTATCATCGCCAGCGCGGCAACGCCCCAGACTTCGACTCGGTGGTGCGCTACCTGCTGCACGCCGACGACCTGCCCCGCTCGGTGTTTTCCTGCCTGGTTCGCGCGGAGGAGAGTCTCGCCGGTCTGGCCTTGGGCGCCACGGCGTTGGATCGCGCGCGCCGCAAAACCGCCCTGTTGCGCTCCCGTCTGGAGTTCGGCGATCTGTCCGAGGCCCTGGCTTCTTCTCCGGTCCCCGCGTTATTGGAATTCGGCAAGGAGTTGGCCGAGGTGGCCGGCGATGTTCAGGACGGAATCGCGCCACCTCAGACTCTGGCTGTACCTCGCTCCCAGTATCTGCGCCCCGGCCCTCTCGGTGATGGAGCGGAGTCGTGAGTCTCGGAATCGAAGCGGTTGACGGAGGGTGTTCGCGGTGAGGCTCGGAATCACCTACAAGATGCACTTTCGTTACTCCGAGGCTGTGACCGAGTCGCAGAACGTGGTGCGGGTACGGCCCCGTGACGATGACTTCCAGCGGGTGCTCTCCTATCGACTCACGTCCCGCCCCGTGTTGGAGGTGTTTTCGGTGTTCGACTACTGGGGCACGGTCGTGGAGCATCTTGGTGTCCGGAAACCCCACACCGAGTTGGAGTTGTTGGCGGAGGCGGAAGTGGAGACGGCCCCGCGCTCGACACCGGGGGTCGCGCCGGACCCCGCAGCGTTGGCCGAGGAGGAGTTCCGCTCAGAGCACCTGGAGTACCTTGTCCCGTCGCAGCATGTGGGTTGGAGTAGTGGCGACGTGGTCGAACAGCGGGCCGCCTCCGCGGTTGCGGAAACCTCATCGGTTGTGGAGATGGTCTTAGCGGTGATTGCTGATGTGCGAGCAACGCTGCTCTATCGGCAGGACTCAACCGATATCGGCGTCACGCTTCCGGAGTTGGTTGTCGGGGGCGCGGGTGTGTGCCAGGACTTCGCCCACTTGGCGTTGGGGATGCTGCGTAGCGTGGGGATACCGGCTCGTTATGTTTCGGGTTACTTGTTCGCCGCCAGCGAGACCGCTCTGGACGCGCAGGAAGCGGACCTCGTGAGCGTGCAGACCCATGCCTGGATCGAAGTCGCAGTTCCCGGTTGGGGTTGGTGGGCGCTTGATCCAACCAACGGAGGAGAGGCCGGCGAGCGTCATGTGGTGATCGGCTGCGGTCGTGACTATGGCGACGTGCCCCCGGTTCGGGGCGTGTTCTCGGGGCCTGGAGTGGCCGCGGTTGACGCCGAGGTGTTGATCTCCAAGCAGACCAACAGCCCGGCGGGCCAACTCGTGATCGAATCGAGCGGGCCGTTGACAGCGCCCATCGCGGCACAGACCGAGAATCAGCACCAGCAGGGCGTCCAACAGCAGTAACGACCCACAAACCCTGTCTTGTCTGCGGAACCGAGCCCACCGGGGTCCCGTCCTCACGGGCGTCTTAGAGGTGGAGACCGCACTCGGTTCTTGCGGTACCACTCCACCGCCCGCTTCGTGGGTCGGCACCTTGAAGCGGCTTTGTGGTGCAGATCGCGCAGCCAATGGACGGGTAGCCCTGAACGATCAAAGGGTTGGTGATGACATTGCGAGTCTGGACGTACTGCGTTACATCCTCGTCGCTCCACTGAGCGAGCGGGCAGATCTTGGTCTTGTTGCGCCGATCGGCAGAAACCAGTTTGAGTTGGGCACGGGTTTCCGTCTCAGCTCGGCGCGCTCCCGTGAGCCACGCTCGGCGGTGTCGTAGCACCTGGTCCAGGAGTGAGGCCTTGACATCGCAGCACTCTCCCGGACGGACGGAATCTCCCGTCCTCGCCGCGGGCGCGCTGATCACCTTGACGGTGATGTCGTAACGCTGTTCGACCATCGACAACGTGTCCCAGGTTTCGCTGAAGTGGTATCCCGTGTCTAGAAAAACGATGTCAATAGCCGGTGACACCTGCATCGCGAGATCGATCAGAACCGCGTCCTGCATCGACGACAGCAGACACAAATCCTCCCCGAACTCCTGTCGCGCCCAGTGCAATGTCGAAAGAGGGCTGCTAGCGGCTAGGTCGGTATTGACGGCCGCCTGATCCAAAACGATGCTCATTCGGCGTAGTGTAGGCTGAATCCAATAAATTATGATCGGATTAGTCATAATTTAGTTTGACCCACACGCCCAACCCTTTCTGCTGTTTGCAAGAGCTGTTGGCGATAGCTGTCAGACCCCCTGTCTAGGATGTGCAGCGCACAAAGAGGTCAACCTAAGCTCACAAGTCGGACTGAAGAAGCGGGCCTCCCTAACCCCGCAGAGAGGCGAGACCATGGACTCCACAGCGATTGAGAGCGGAGCAGAACCGGTGGCCCGTGAACAGGAGTTTCGTCGCCGCTGGTACGAGGCACACCACAGCCGGTTCGTTGCCGACGAGCGGGGGAATCGACAGGCCAAGGCAACGTGGGACGAACTCCATTCGAGCGGGGCTAAGGCGCTCGAACTGCTCGATGAACTGGCCCGAACGGGTGACCTCGAGTCGTTCAAGAAGGGTACGCAGAAATGGGCGCCAACGACGGTCGGGTTCAAGGGAATGATCGGTCAGATGACGCTGAATATCCTTATCAATCGCGCTGACGAACCCGACCGGGTAGCGAGACTGCTGGTCGAGTCGTTGACGGTCCCCGAATCTGACGCAGAAGCCTTAGCCAAAGTCGGGGCGCTCGCCGAATATGCAAAGTCCGTAAAGAAGGGCTCCACACCGGCACTCGCCAACGTGCCCTTCATCTTGTCATACTTCTGGGGCCTCGCGAATCATGAGCGCTGGCCGGTGATCTGGCCGAGTGGTGCGGATTTCGTCGAGTTCTTGACCGGGACGAGCCTGCCCTCCGATCCAGTCGAGCGCTATCGAACTTTCTTGGAGGGAGTTCGTGAGGTTTCGTCCGACAACAACGAGTTCGAGATGACCGCGGCTTGGTGGGACGAATCTGAAAACGAGTGGATATTCCTCGACGAGGTGCTCATGGATCGAGCCGTGTTCGGCTTTGATCAAGAGGTGCCGGCCGAGGAGCGCGAAACCAACGCGCGGGCACTTGTGAATATCGCAGACTACTGGGGAGATTGGCTTGTCGACGAGGTCTCTGCCGCGCTCGGACGGGAGTTGGAATACAGAATACCCCCGCTCGAATGGAAGAAAGGCCGTCCCCGAGGGGACGTTTGGGTGGACTGGTCCAGCACGGAGGTGTCAGAACTAGGGATCCGCGTATGGGTAACGAATCGAGGTGCTGCGGTGGCCTTGCGACCAGGATTGATTCGCAAGGGCTGGCGTAAAGAGGTTGCGCCGATCCTCGAGTCCGCCGACTATCCCGGCTGTCGCGTGCTCGGCGGGTCATCCTCGTATATCGGCGAGGATGTCGGACTCGGCGGGAGGAACTGGGCAGAGTTCGTCTATGGACGATGGTTCGAGCGGGAACAATTCGCCGAAGTCGACCTCGCGGCGACGGTCGTCGAGGTGGCAGAACTCTTGAAACCGCTGTACGACGAGTTGTTGACCTTGGCTGTTGGCCGAAAGCCCGATCCGCTGTCCCCGCTCGTCGAGCAGTATCTTGCGGAGAAAGGTTATCCGACTCAAGGAGATGAGTGGCACCGCTCGAAGCGGCGAGAGTTCGCAGCCATGCTCGCTTCCGACGAGTCGTTCGACTTGGCCGATCTTAGCCAGATATGGAATACGGGCGCATACGGCGGTCCGGGCATTATGCCTCAGTTGAACCGCTCCTTCAATGACGCGAGCCCTGCGGAGCTCGAAGAGATGTTCAACGCGATCCGCGACTTGTGTTGGGGAGAGGACCCCGATGCTCAGCGAATCGACCGCATGCTCAGTGACGACGATTTCCGCATCAGCGGACTTGGGGAATCGGTCATCATGAAACTTCTGGCGATCACGCACCCGGAAACCTACATTCCCGTCTTCCCTTACCGAGGAGAAAATGGAAAGCAGCAGATGTTGACGCTACTTGAACTGGACGCGCCGGCAGGCTCGCGCGGCGAGATCCAGGTTGCCTCCAACACGTTGCTTCGCGAGCGCCTTGAGCAGTTCTTCCCGGATGACGCATTGGGAATGGCGTGGTTCCTCTATTGGTATCTTGAACGACCCAAGATCGACGTCATAGGCGAACTCGCCGATGAACTTCTGATTGATCCGAGCTTTGTCCACGAGGTTGTCGATCGTTTGGAGACGAAGCGGCAGGTGGTCTTCTACGGTCCGCCCGGTACGGGCAAGACCTATTTTGCGCGCAAGTTGGCGGAGGCTCTGGCTCCGGACAGCAACCGTCGAGCGTTGGTGCAATTCCATCCGTCGAGTTCCTACGAGGACTTCTTTGAGGGTTACCGACCTGAACAGGGCAAGGGTGGCGAGTTGGTCTATCGGCTCAAGCCCGGCCCGTTGGCGCTCATGGCGGAGAAGGCGGCCGAGGCTCCAAGCCGAAAGCACCTGATGATCATCGACGAGATCAACCGGGCCAACCTTCCGAAGGTTCTCGGAGAACTGCTCTTCCTGCTCGAGTACCGCGACGAGAGCGTGTCCCCCCTCTACCGTCCCGAAGACGAGTTCGAGCTGCCGAAGAACCTCTGGTTCATCGGAACCATGAACACGGCTGACCGCTCGATCGCGTTGGTCGACACCGCGCTGCGGCGGCGATTCCATTTCATTCATTTCTCACCCAACGAAGAACCGATTCAAGGGCTGCTTGATCGCTGGCTGGAAAAACATGGCGAACCGGCTTGGGTGGGGGAGTTGGTCGCCCAGGTCAACGATGAACTCGAAGAGGAGTTGGGGGGATCACACCTGTGTTTGGGACCCAGTTACTTCATGGAACGCGACCTCGACGAGGAAACCGTGCGGCGCATCTGGGAGTACGACATCAAGCCCTCCATCGAAGATCAGTTCTTCGGTGACCGCGACCTGATCAACAAGTTCCAGTTCGACCGTGTATACGAGCGCTATCTCGAGAGCTCCGGCAGAGGCGAAGGAACCGAAGACCAAATCGAGGCGGAGGAGCCTCTCGGGAAGCCTCCCGAAGCGACCGATGGATCCGATGCCGACGGTGACGCCGTTGCGGATGGCGGTTCTGATGGCGATGGCGGCTCCGATGCTGACGGCGACAAGGGCTCGGCGGGCTAGTGTCTGAGCCGGTCGAGTTGGCCGAATACGAGTCGACCACGGTTCGACTCTCGGCCGGTGCCGCGAGGCGACTCAATGCGGTGGGGCGCCGAGCGGTCGCGGTTGCACTGACTGACGAACCCGGCGTCTACTCGCTGACGGCTCAGAACATGGTGGGCACGCTCGTTGTCGACGATCTCCGAGTTCTGATCCGTCCCAAGATTCGGCCCGAGAATCTGTTCCTCCTGCTCGAAGTCGGACTCCCACCCAAAGCGTGGCGACAGGAGTCCTTCAACTACGCAACCAGCGCAGACCTGTTGCCCTCGATCATCGCTTTCTTCGCCCGGACACTTGCGAACACGCTCGCTCGGGGCTTGCTGCGCTCGTACCGGCCTGAAGAAGAACGTCTGGTAGCGCTGCGCGGACGAATCGATGTGACGTCCCAGTTCCGCCAGGCGGGCGTCCCACTGCCGGTGGCGTGCCGTTACGACGAGTACACGCCCGACATTTTCGAGAACCGGTACGTGAAGGCGGCGGCCACGCTCGCCCTGCGTGTGCCACGAGTCGAAGCCGAGGTTCGTCGACGGTTGCTCCAACAACTCCCCGCCCTCGAAGAAGTGTCGGACGCCCCCGTCCGGGCCGATGACCTTGACGGGTTTCTGCCCACCCGTCTCAACGCCCACTATGAGCCGGCATTGCGCCTCGCTCGGCTCCTGCTGTCGAACTTGACCCTGGTCGACCAGCGCGGCGACCGAGCAGCGTCTTCGTTCCTCGTCGACATGAACCAACTGTTCGAAGACTTCGTTACCGGGCGACTCCGCCGTGCGCTGCGGGACCGACTCGAAGTTCGCAGCCAGAGCCTCGCCCACCTCGGCGTCGGCGGGAAGGTGCGGATGCTCCCAGACCTTGTATTCCGTCAGCGGGGTACAGACATGTATGTCGCCGACATCAAATACAAGCTCACCTCCGATGCGAGAGCCCGCACAAACGACTACTACCAACTTCTCGCCTACACGACTGCTCTCGACCTGCCCGAAGGCGTCCTGATCTATTGCCTCGCCGACGGTGGCAGTCCCGAACGCATGGTCACGGTCCGCCACGCCGACAAGATTCTCCACACGCTTGCGATCGACCTTTCAGGTCCCCCCGACAGCGTCGACAGGGTTATCAACGAGACGGCCAGTTGGATCGCAGACCGAGCGCGCCGCATGCCGGGATGACCAGCCTCACGCGAAGTCCAGGTGGTGGTGCAGGTTCCTAGGTCCTGAAACACCACACCCCTCCCTCCGCTGAACAACTCCGAGAATGTCGCCCATGAGTAGAGGCGGCTGGTCCTACTCTCTGGCGCGCCTCAAGGAGGTTCAGTACTCCGTATGCCGCGTGGGGGTGGCAGATCTCCAGTCATCGCCTGAAGAGTCCGACGCGAGAAGTGCGTCGATCACGTCGAGGTCGCTCACCGCGAGCACGGCCCTCTTGAACTGATGGTCGATCAGGTCCAGCACCAGAAGCGGAAGTTCCGGGCTACTGGCAGCGGTGACCCAGAACTGTTGGCCGACCACATCGCGGCCGAGATGTATCCCGACTCGACGCCTGCCCGGACGGCGCTCGCCGTCGTGAGTTCCGATTCCCAGTTGACGGTGATCGATGCGGGACTCAAGCTCATGCCGCGAGATGACAGCCGCTCGGGCGATGTTGGCCCGGTCGATCTCAACGACGCGACGGAACGTGGACATGCGGTCCCACCTAGAGAGCACAACCCGAAGAGTGCGACCGGTCCACTCAAACTGGAAGGCCATTACCGCCACGGTAGCCACCTCCTGCGCAAAAGTGTCAAAGGTCGAGCGAACCCTCGACGGCCGCCCCTAGAGGGCAGTTCGCCAGTTACATTCGCCCTGGTTGCATGGGTGCATATTGGGCAACCAGAAGCGGCTCCAACTAGCCGGGACCGAGCTCAACCAACCGGGTGACCCACGACCTCGAAAGGGCCGTACTTGGCGGCCACTTCAGCGTGGGTTCGCTCCTCGACAACAACAGCAGTGACAACCAGACGGACCTTCGACATCCGCTACCCTGGACCAGCACCGCGATGTTCCTATGTCTCGCGACATAAGGTCCCTATGTCCCGAAACACCACAGTCCGAGACCCGACGCAGCCTCTGTCGTGCGTTAGTCGGTAGCGCGCAGGGTTGAAGTGTTTGGAGGCAAACAGATGTCTGCGACCGCTGACCACGTCAAGGCACTGGTGAGAAGCCACGGTGCCGGAGAGCCGGGAGACTTGCCGGCGATCGGACGTGCGGTGCGGTTGGTGTGGCACACGTGGCTTTGCTGAACGCGTATCTATTTCATGCAGTGTCACACCCTGTCGTTAGGTTGTGCTCATGTTCGACTCGATGATCCAACAGACCCGGGCGGTGGTGACTTCTGGGCTCTGTCGCGACGACTTGGAAGGGCTGGTTGCGGGAGCTGGGCGTGTGATGGCGGCGTTGGGTGCGTTGCAGGCACGGTGCGCGACTGAGATCGAGGCTTTGGGTGATGGTGGGGTGGACTCCAAGGTGGTGCTGCGTGAGGCGGGGCGTATGTCTACGCGTTCGGCCAACAAGGTCGCCAAGACTGCTGCTGGGTTGGTTGAGATGCCGAAGCTCGCTGAGGCGTTGGCTGGAGGTGCGATCACCGCAGAGCACGCCGCGGTCGCTGTTGAGGCGGCCGAAAAGACTTCTGCAAGGCAAGTCGACGACGAGTTGTCGAAGCTCGCTGAGGATTCTTCTGTTGATGTGTTCGCGGAGCAGGCGCGGCGGTGGGTGAACCGCAACCAGCCCGACGACGGCTCCAAACGATACGAGCAACAGCGCCGCAGCCGGTTGTTGAAGCACTGGATCAACGAAGAGGGCATGGGAGTGCTGCTCGCTGAGTTGGACCCGGTCAGCTATCAACAGGTACGCAAAGCCATCGACACCGAGTATGACCGGTTGTGGCGAGACGACGGAGGCCGCGACGGCAAACCCGATGATGTACGTACAGTCGCACAGCGCATGGCGGACGCGTTCGTGGCGCTGCTCACAGACGCGACCCGCCGCGGGCCGGGGAGTACACGGACACAGGTAATCGCTGTAGCAGACATCGAACGTTTACGCGGCGAGGACCCGACCGGGGTGGCTGAGATCGTTGGTGGTGAAGCGCTGCCGCAGACCGTGTTGGAACGGCTCATGTGCACCGCGGCCGTTACCGGGGTTGTCTTCGACGGTGAAGGACAGCCCATCTGGGTGGGACGCACCCACCGACACGCAACCGAAGCCCAGATCAAGGCCATCATCGCACGGGACCGGCACTGCAGGGGCAAAGACTGCACCGCAGGACCAGAACGCTGCGAAATCCATCACATCGTCCCCTGGAAGCAAGGCGGGCGCACAGACATCGACAAGATGTGCCTCGCCTGCCCGTTGTGTCACCACAACATCCACGACCGCGGCTACATCGTCACCAAAACCAAAACCGGCTTCAAGATCATCAACCCCAACAACCCACCAAACGGCCCCTAACCGCGGGGAAGGCCAACGCCCGCAAGTCGCGCCTCCCAACCACCGGGAAGGTCAACCTGGGGGAAGCCCACGGAACCCAGTAACGGCGTCTGCTCAGACTGGGAACTGCACGTTGGTGAGGGACTCGGAAGCGGCCCATAGGCTTTGCTGCGTCTGGGCGTTGTGGGAACGGTCGCTGGAGGAGACCAGCGTCGGGTTTCCCCTCGTCTCTTGAAATCCGTCGGGGCCGTAGTACTGCCCGCCGTGGGCCGCGGGGTCGGTAGCTGCCCGCAACGTAGGAAGGGCGCCCATCGCCGCGCTCTGCGCCATGACCTTCAACATCGGCTCGAACAACCGGCCCGCGGGGATATGGCGCCCGAGTTCGGTGTCTGATCCTCCGGGATGAGCGGCCAGAGCTGCGGTCTCGGCGCCCGCTGCCCGAAGTCGGCGCTCGAGCTCGTAGGTGAACAGCAGGTTCGCCAGTTTTGAGCGGCCGTAGGCAGCGACCCGGCTGTAACGCTGCTCGGCCTGAAGATCGTCGAAGTCGATCTTCGAAAGAATGCGGTGACCGATGCTGCTGACCGTGACGACCCGCGATCCGGCCACACCCAATAGACGTTCCAAGACGAGACCGGTGAACGCGAAGTGACCCAGGTGATTGGTGCCGAACTGCATCTCGAAGCCGTCCGCAGTCTTGAGTCTGGGCGTGTACATGACCCCGGCGTTGTTGATGAGGAGGTCGATGCGCTCGAATCGCCTCCCTATCTCCGCAGCAGCACTGCGGATTGAATCCAAAGACGCCAGATCGAGTTCTTGCAACTCGAGGCTGGCACCGCCATGGTCGGCTCGGATGGCTTCGATGGCCGCTTGTCCCTTTTTCAGACTGCGCACGGCCAGCACAACCGAAGCGCCGCTAGCGGCCAAGGCTCGCGCTGTCTCGAGGCCGAGACCGGTGTTGGCTCCCGTCACGATCGCAACCCGGCCCGACTGGTCCGCGATGTCGTCAACAGTCCATTTCGTCTCGCTCATTGAGGTCACCTCGTCGTTGGTTTGATGTTTCAGTTCGATTGACTGTACGGGGATCGGCGCCGTTGCGATCAACGACGGCTGAAGTAGCGGACGCCCAGGAGTGAACCGATCATTCCGCTGGCACTCGACAGGGCAAGGTCGCCGACGGTGTCGCCGTAGGTCAACGAGAGTCCGCCTCCGGCACCGGTCTCAGCGACGATCCACTCGGCGATCTCCCAGCCGACGATGGCCAGCGCGCCGATTCCGGCTCCCAACAACCAGGCGTCTGCTTTCGACATGTCGCTTGCAGAGTCGATGCGGCGGAACCGCCAGGCGTGGAAGGCCGACACCAACAGCACCCAGTTCAACGTGTGCAGCACATCGTCGGTCACGGCGAAGGCTTCGTAGAAACCCGCAAGGTTGCCGAGCGTGTCCAGCAGGAACGGCAGCACGACCAGCACGTCCGCGGTCGCAGGATAAGGCTCGAAGCGTCGCCGCCAAGCGATTGGAACCACCACAGCCGAAAGCATGAACAACGGGAACCGAAACCCCATGCCCTTGCCTTCGAGATGGTCCAGCGGAACCGTCAAGGCGACGATGAAGGCGAGCGCCAACGCCACCTTGATCCCGACAGCCGCACGAACCCCCCAAGCGCCGCTGTCGAGGCGAGCCACTCCGCTGCTCACGTGGTGCCCTCCCTTCCTGATCGCGGATCGCCTAGGCGAGTTTCGTGGCTATATCGCGAGCCGCCCGCAGTGCCGCGCCGTCGCTCGTCGTGTTCCACGAGCCTGGGTGAACGGGCTGACTCTCTGCTTCGGCGAGCAGATCAGTGAGCAACCTCACTCGGTCGACCCCGATCGGGGACCACAGGTACAACCCGAAGGCGCCGGGGATCGGATTGATCTCGTTCAACAGGATCGTGCCGTCGCCGTCCCACAGGAAGTCCACCCGCGGTGCACCGCTGCTCTGCAATGCCCCGGCGAGAGTCTTGGCGGCATTCTCGATAGTTGCTTTGATCGCAGACGGCAGCTCGGCGGGCAGTTCACGAGGGGCAGACTCCATCCCTTCGGAACCTGAGAGATACTTGGTGGCGTAGTCGTAGACGCCGTCGGCGAAAGGTCGTTCGATAGCCGACACCTGCAGCTCAGGGTAGGTGCGCACCGCGATATTCAGGTCGACCCAGCCTTCGAGGTACGGCTGCACCACCAGCCCTGAACGCGCCGTGGCAACCTGTGACAGCGTCTTGATCGTCGCAACATCGCTGACACCGACCTCGACGCCGATAGATGAGCCGCCGAACCTCGGCTTGACCGCCCAGGGGGGACCGAACGAAGCAGCGAAGTCGGCTCCCGGTTCGAATGGAACGCTCGGGATCGTGTCGATACCCACCGCATCGGCGATTGCGGTGGTTGCCAGCTTGTCCATCGACACAGCACACGATCTGGCGTTGGGTCCGGTAACACGGATCCCGGCGAGACGGAGCAAAGAATCCAAACCGCCGTCCTCGCCCGGACCACCGTGGCAACAGTTCAACACAACGCCGATGTCGAGCGGTCGACTCCGTCGGCGTCCCCGTTCGGCGAAACCACCTGGAATCGTGAAATCGACAGCAGTGAAACCAGCCCGGTCCGGCCCGGCGAAGTCCTCGGCCTCAGCATCGGCGGGCACGCTCTCGAACCTCGCCTGCTTCGTCCAGTAGATGAGGCTCGTATCCGTACCGGCATCGCGCAACAGGCGCGCCGCCTGCAGACCGGTCAGAATGCTGATGTCGTGCTCCGGTGACAGCCCCCCGAATACAACTGCGACCTTCAACTTGGCCTCCTAGGTCCTACGCATAGTGGTCGGGCAGATCGTTCTCCCAGAGAACACCGTCACCTGCGTTGAGATTGAGGCGAACCCACTCCCTCGCAGCGTCACGGCTCGACACCTCGATCACGATACCGCCAACCGCAGATGCACCACGGCGAAGGGCCGTGCGGTTGGTACGGCCGACGATTATGAGTTCGCAGCCGGATTCGGCCACCAGCCTGGCGAACTCGGCGTTCTCGGGGTCCTGGCGTGGCCCGAGTTCGATCATCCCGGGCGTGACAACCACCGATCGGCCCTCGTCGCTGTGATCCAACAGCGTGGCCAGCGCCTCTCTGGCACCAGCGGGATTCGAGTTGAAGGTGTTGTCGATGATCGTGATACCCGAATCCGTAACCGAAACGCTCGCCCGGTGCTCACCTGTTTCAAGGTCCTCGATCAGCGCCGCTAGACGATCAGACGGTAAACCGGCCTCGACCGCGAGGGCCGCGGCCACCGCAACATTTGATCTTTGCACCGACGGGTGAAGCGATCCGAGCGCATAAGACTCGATGAAGTAGTCGAGGCGCAAGCCCGTGCCGGTTTCTTGAACCGACACGCGAACATCGGCGACGCTGTCTCGATTGCCCGAGCAGCGGATCACCCGATGAGTGTCTGCAATCAGTTCAGCCTGGTCCGCCAACTCCGGCGAGTCGACGTTGAGTACCACCGTCTTGGCGTGCTCGACTATCTCCATCTTCGCGGCGACGATCTTGTCGATGGACCCCATGCGTTCGAGGTGGACCGGCCCGATCGCGGTGATCGCTACGACCTCCGGTTTGATCCAACCGCAGAGTCGCCGGATTTCGCCTTTCCCGTATGTGCCCATCTCGGCGATGAAGACCTCGGTGGAGGAACTCAGATGTTCGTTGATCGCCCGCGACAATCCCGCTTGATTGTTCCACGACGCGGGTGAAGCGACGGTGGGGCGGACCGGGCTGAGAAGTGCTGCCAGATGCTCTTTGGTTGACGTTTTCCCATAGGACCCGGTGATCGCGACCACTAGTGGACGTATTGCGCCGAGTCGCTCTTCGGCGCTGCGTTGGAAACGCTTTGCGAGTCGCGACTCCAAAGGAACGGCGACCGCCAAAGCGGCGTCGACCGCAACGAAACCGAACAGCGAGCAGATCGTCGAGGCCGACCAGGTAGTCGCAAAAACGCTGAGGAGCCACAACGCGGCACCCCAAATGAGCACAGCCAGACCAGCGGTGGTCTTCATGCGACGAGTGAAACGCAGCTTGGAAGTCCTGCCGCGCAGGGGGAGCCCTATGGGGGTCACTGCGGCGATCACCGCAACGGAGACAGTTGGCCAGATCCGCCCTGAGCCCGTTGTTGGGATCGTTACCGCCGTACCAACCAGCCCACCCAGCACCAGCCCCATGTTGGGCACCGGGGTCGTCTCCAGCCAGCGAAACAGCGTTGAGTTCACTGATCCCGGTAGGTAGTGCTCGCGTTGGGCAACACGCCACCACTTCGGCATCCAGACCAACGCAGAGGCCACAGCAAGCAGAACTGGAATCATTGCTGTACGAACCGGTCGATTAGTTCAACGAAGAGTTCGGGATGCTCGAGATGAATGTCATGGCCACAATCTCGCTCTTCGAGAATCGACCCGTTGACGATCCGATGGGCTCGTCTAGCGTCTTCGATCGGCGCGGCGCTGTCGGTTCGACCCCACACGAATGCTGTAGGACAACGGACCTCGGCCAGTTCGGTCTCATAGGACTCGTTCACGACTCTGACGAAGATCTCCCGCATGACACCCGTAGCAGCCAGATAGTCCGCAGAACCGTACTTTTTTCGGGCGGAGTCGAGCCGAGCGTCGCTTGCAAGCCCCAACTTGTGAAGCTTCCGTGCCACCCGATACAGCATTGGTGGCCTGGCCTTTGCTTCGGTCCTAAAGAGTGGGGTCCCAGCGACAATCAGCCCATGAACAGACTGTGGAGCAGATGTCGCGATCTGCAGTGCAATCCGACCACCGAAAGAGTGCCCGACAAGGAGAACTCTCTCGGACCCTGTCCACTCGGTGATCGCTTCAAGTACTCCGTTTGCGTATTCGGCTGAACCCATGGCAACTGTGGGTTGAACCGATGAACCGAAACCGGGCAGATCAACTGACATCCCAGGCCTCTGGCTCGCAATAAGAGCTAAGTCGCTCCGTGTACGACCCCAGCCGTGCAGGTAGACGATCGGAACCACCGGTGGAGCGGCTGGAATCTCAGCGATGAGTCCTAAGGTTCCAAATGTTGCTACAGGCATTTAGCGGTCGCTCTCCTCACCTCG
Source organism: Candidatus Aldehydirespiratoraceae bacterium (assembly GCA_965198315.1). Taxonomy (GTDB): domain Bacteria; phylum Actinomycetota; class Acidimicrobiia; order Acidimicrobiales; family Aldehydirespiratoraceae; genus VXYK01. The sequence continues at coordinate 2,040,059 of OZ240616.1, forward strand.
CGATCCTAGCTACGCACGCGACTGGGGTCGCGTAACGGGTCATGGCGCGTTGTGTCGGTGGAGCGGGCACACTGGAGCGGTGAGCGTGGACTGGGACGCGGTCGTGGCCGCTGGATTGTACGACCCGGCGTCGGCTGGCGCGGATACTCGTCGAGAACTGATTGAACTGTTGGCTTCGTACGGAGCGACAGTCGAGCAGATGGTTGCCGCCATCGAGATAGGCGAGTTGTGGGAGTTGGCGATCGAGTTGGTTTATGGGACATCGGCGGACATGTCGGCCCACGAACTGGCTCAGCGAGCCGGGGTGGGTCTAAAAGTAATCGAGTCGATTTACCGGGTGGCTGGAGTGCCAGTCATCGATCCTGATGAACGCCGGTTTGGTGATCAGGATGTGGATTTGGTTTGCGGTTTGGGGAGTGTTGCCGGAGGCAAGTTTTTTCAATACGAGGAGTTGGGAGAGGTACTTCGGGTTTTTGGAGAGGCTGTAGGCCGCATTGCCGACGCGGCGGTGGCGATATATCAGCAGGGTGCCTATCAGCGGATGATGGCTTCGGAGGCCAGTGAATTGGAGCGGGCCAAGCTCACCATCGCCAGAGCTTCAGAGGCCATGGTTTTCCCTCAACTGTTGACTGCGCTCATTCGACATCACATCTCCGAAGCCGCTGAGCGCTTGCAGGCCACCCAGGTCCAGGGGAGTCCGTCAGAGCGTCTACTAGCGGTTGGATTTGTGGACATAGTGGGGTACTCCGCATGTGCGTCTGAGGTGTCGATGGGGGAACTGTTCGATTTGGTGTCGGGCTTCGAGAACCGCTCGCTGGACATCGTGGCTGCTAGCGGAGGACACACGGTCAAACATCTCGGTGATGAGGTCATGTTCGTGGCCAATGACTCGGCCGCGGCCGCGACCATCGCTATGGATTTGGTTGACGCCTTCAGCAACGAGGGAGACGTGACGCCCCATGGCGGAGTTACGTTCGGGCCGGTAGTCAACCGCCGAGGTGACTATTACGGGCCGGTGGTCAACCTGGCTTCGCGTATCGCACGCCAAGCCGTGCCGGGTGAGATCTTGGTGTCGTCAGATATGGCCTCCCATCTTGTTGGTGTTGACGATTTCGAGACGTTCCCCGCTGGACGGCGAATGCTCAGGGGCTTCGCTGATCCAGTCAAGGTCCACACTCTTTGTCGTCGCTAGCAGGACTAGGCGGCTTGAGTTAGAAATAGTCCGTTGGTATATTTGTCTGATGGTGATGAGCGCTGCGCAACAAAAAAGTTGGGAGTCACGCGGATTCTTCATTGAGCGCGGTTTTTACTCTGACTCTGTGGTCGACGAGATGATTGAGCGTGTTGTCGAGATTGTGAGGATGATCGACCAGGGAGCGCAACGGCCGGACCTGTGGCCAACCCCTGAGCGCAAGCTTGCGGATCAAGCGAAGCCCGAGGATCGACTGGCCAAGCTGTTCCGAGTAATGCGCACCGAAGAGGTGTTCCGCGCCAGCGCGACAGACCCTCGGTTACTCGCAATACTCGCTGAGATGATTGGCCCCGATATCGACTGCTTCTTGTCTCAGTTCATCTTCAAACACCCCGGCGCGTTGGGCCAACCGTGGCACCAGGACGACTTCTACTTCCGCATGAAGCCGCTGCCCCAAGTCGGAGTGTGGATCGCCTGCACCGCCGCAACCCCAGAGAACGGCCCGCTTTGGGTGGTGCCTGGTTCTCACACCGAGGTCGTTCATGACGCGGTGAAAGATACCCGGCCCGATGCGGGTCTGGCCTATGTGGAGATCGTCGACGCTGATACCAGCAGCGAAGAGGTGGTCCTCATGGAACCCGGTGACACGCTCTTCTTCCATTCTCGTCTACGCCACCGCTCAACCGACAACAACTCCGACAACATGCGCGCCGCGATGGTGTACCACTTCGCGGTGCCCACCTCAGAAGGCCTGCGGGCGCCCAACCATGATTGGGTTGAGGTGTTGCGTGACGGTGAGGCGGTGTCGGCTCCTACCGACCCCGTGCCGATGGCCTGGTCCTAGTTTGGACTGACATCGGTGGTGGTGGTCACGATGGAGCGCCACTCATAGTTGGCGATGTCTCCACCAAGCGTGACCGTGGCTTCACGCATTTGTGGATCGAACGAGGATCCGCCAACCCGGAACGTGAAAGTCCCCGGCTCGGTAATGAGGTCCATATTGAGGCCGTGAAAAGCCAGACGGCTCGGGTGAACCGTGAAGGTGACGGTCCGCGTCGCACCAGCGGCAACAAATAGGCGAGTGAACCCGATCAGCTCGCGTAACGGCCTCGCCACCGAGGCGACATCGTCTGTGACATACAACTGCACCACTTCGTCCCCGTCTCGATCACCGATGTTGGTGATCGCTACCGACACCGTGGTTGGGGCGGTTGTCGAGCCGGCTACCACCTCGGGCTCCCCGTAGTCGAAGGTTGTGTAGGAGAGTCCGTGTCCGAACCAGTAGAGGGCCGCAACGTCGCGATCGACATAGTTGCCGTAGAACTCGGAGCGGTCGCCGCGATTGCGCATGTCGTGGTGCAGCGGCACCTGGCCGACGTGGCGGGGCATGCTCACCGGCAGGCGCCCGGCTGGGTTTACCGCTCCGGTCAGCACCTCGGCGATTGCATTGCCACCCTCCTCACCGGGCAGGATCGACCACAGAACTGCGTTCGCGCTCTCTGCTTCGGTTTCCAGGGTGTGCACTCTGCCGCTGATCACGACTACGACAGTGGGGGTGCCGGTCGCCGCAACCTCGGTGACCAATTGGGATTGCACGCCGGGAAGGTCAAGATCGGTGGCATCGCGTGCTTCTCCGACTGTGGAATCCATCACCAGCCCCGAACGGGCGCCCACACAGACAATCGCCACGTCGGCGGCGGCCGCGGCTTGAACAGCTTCGGCGATTCCCGAGGTGTCGTCGCCAGAGTCGGCACAGCCGAACGAATAAGTGACGTCGGTTTCACCAAGAGCGGCACGCAACCCGGCGAGCGGGGTCACATGAGCTGTGTAGTGAGGACCCGGAGAAAACGCCCCGCTGGCCTCCGGTAACTGGTCGGTACCCGTGCCGTCACGTCCAACACGCGCGCCGATGCTGGCGAGATTGTCGGTGATTTCGGCGACGCGACCCTGGTAGATGATCTCAAGATGAGCGGGGTAGTGGTAGTCGCCCTGCAACAGTCGTTGATCATCGGCATGTGGGCCGATCATCGCCACCCGCGATATTGAGGGGGAAAGCGGCAGGACGCCGTCATTCTTCAACAGCACGACGCCTTCTGCCGCGGCGCGACGGGCCAGTCGGCGTTGTTCGGCGGTGTCGAAGACCCTCAGCGCGGCGTCGGCATCGACGTAGGGGTTCTCGAACAACCCCAACTGCATCTTCTGGGCCAGGACCCTGGCGCAGGACTCATCGACGAGCGCCTCGTCGAAACGCCCCTCGCGTACCGCGGCACCGATGTGCTGATAACAGTCGAGCGCCGGCAGTTCGATGTCGAGCCCGGCCCCGAGTGCGGCAACTGCCGCGCCTTGGGCATCAACAGCAGTCTTGTGGTTCAAGTAAAGCTGCATCACCGCGAAGTAATCGGCCACGACGGTACCGTCGAAGCCGAGTTCGCCACGAAGCAGATCAGTGAGAATCTCACGGCTTGCGGCAACCGGCACGCCATCGATCGAGGAGTAGCTGTTCATCATCGAGGCGAGGCCAGCTTCTCGAATAGCCGCGGCGAAGGGTGCTGCGTATACCTCTCGCAGTTCTCGGCCACCGAGATGGACCGGCGCGTGGTTGCGGCCGCCCAACGAATATGCGTAACCCAAAAAGTGCTTGCCGGTGCAGACCACGCCGTTGGCGAGGTCGTCGGTCTGCATCGCCTTCACATACGCCACGCCCATCTGTCCGCAGAGTTCGGGAGACTCGCCGTAGGTCTCCTCCACGCGGCCCCAACGGGGGTCGCGGGCCACATCAAGCACCGGTGAGAGGTTGTGGCGAGCACCGACCGCGAGCATCTGGGTTCGGATCACCCCGGCAACCTCGGCCATCAGATCGGTGTTCCAGGTGGCGGCAAGGCCCAGTCCCTGAGGAAAAGTAGTCGCCCCCCTATGCAGGAATCCGCCGACTCCCTCTTCGTGGATCACCCCGGGAATACCGAGACGGGTGTTCTCCACGAGCACCTTCTGGATGGAGTTGGCCAACTGCGCCGATTCGTTGGCCAGCAGCCCGGTGCTGGCACCGATGCGGGTGACCTGCCCGATGGCGTCTGAGAGCACATCGGCGGCCACCTCCGGGTCGAACTGTTCGTCCACAACCAGCGAGGTGACCCAGACAGCCCCGAGTTGCGCCACCTTCTCGTCAAGGGTCATCCTGCCGATCAGGTCGGCGACTCGTTCGTCGATCGAGGCGGTCGAATCCTGGTATATCTCGGTCATGCCGGTTCTCCTTGGGCCTTCTGTTCGCTCGGGGGGAGTGATAACGCTTCGAACATCGCGGACAGGGTCCTTCGCCAAACCTCGATGTCGGGTACATCGCGGCCATGAGCTTCCTGAACCCCGATCCCCGACGATAGGGCGTTGATTACGAACAAGACCGTGTCGGGGTCCGCGTATAGCGAGAGCGTTTCGAGAATCCACTCGGCGCGCTCCGCGAAGACCTCCTCAACGCCTGCTGCCACATCCGGGTCGTGACGGGCGGCGGCTGCGGCGTCGGTCTGCAACAGGCGGAGTTCGCGGCTCCCGGCACTGATGAAGAGATCGAACAGTTCGTCGGGATGCCGGGCCGCTTCGCCAAGATCCAACATGTTGTCGCGTTGGGCCAGTTCTGAGCGGATCACCTCAACAAGCAGTTGGCCTTTGGAACGGAAGTGCCCATAGATGGCACCCTTGGTAAGACCGGCCTCATCGGCGATGTCACGCAACGAAATCGCGGCATAACCGCTCTCGATGAACATTTGCGCAGCCAAGTCCAACAGGCGTTTACGGGTAGCTGTGGACTTCGGCGTGAGCGGGGGAGAGGCTAATGCTGTCATGGGGTGGCTCCTGAGTCGGATCGGTCGATGGCGCGTTGGTCGGTGCCGAGGTAGCTGGCGACAACTACCGGGTCGTCGCGGACCTCCTCCGGGGTCCCGACCGCGATGACCGAACCGCGTTCGAGACAGTAGATGCGATCACTTATCGACATGATCAAGGGCATGTCGTGTTCAACGACGAGGACCGACGCGTCGAGTTCTCTGCGGATCCCCTGCAGCAGCGGAACCAGTGCTTCCGCCTCTCGTTGGGCTACGCCTGCGGTTGGTTCATCGAGGCACAACATTCGATTGCCTCCTGCGACGAGGCAGGTGAGTTCGAGGATTCTGCGAGTGCCGGTCGAGAGTTCAGCGACGAAGGCGTTGGCGTAGTCGCCCAAGCCCAAGAAATCGATCAAAGCGTCGGCGGCTGCGGCTTGTCTGGTCTCGTGGCCGCGGCCACAGAAGGGCACCGCAGATGTGACAAAGCGGGTGCGTCGGTTCGCTTCGAGTGCGATTTGCACGGTTTCCCGCACGGTCAGGTCAGGGAACAGCGTGGCAGCCTGAAAGGTCCGCCCGAGGTGGAGGGCGTGGCGTTTGTGCGGGGGCAGTTTGGCGACGTCAGTGCCGAAAATCTCGATCGAGCCGCTGGCGTCGACGAATCCGCTGACCGCGTTCATGAAAGTTGTCTTGCCTGCCCCGTTCGTCCCGATGAGCCCGACGATCTCACCGTGGCGGACTTCAAGATCAATGTTGTCGCAGGCGACCCGTTGGCCGAACCTGACCGTCACATCGGCCGCAGCTAAAGCTACTTCGTGCGGCGGCGGGGGCACGCTGGGACGCTCAGGGAGACGGCGGGTGGGTTCCGCCGGAGTTGGCAGCCTCGAGGCGTACCACGCGAAGAACGAATCGCGGGCTCCGAACCAGAGTTGAACGAAACCTCCGGGTGCGTACATCAACAAAATGAGGATGCCGAGGCTGGTGGTGAGAAGTGGGACGATTGCCGAGTCGGGCCAGAACGCAGGCATTCCAATGACCCAAAGCGAACCCAGGATGGGACCGGCCACTGATCCGACGCCACCGATGACCGAGATGGCGAGGATCTGGACCGAGGTTTCCACAGCGAAGAAGGCGAAGAGCACCGTGACGTAGAGTCCCCCGAGGAACCCTCCGGCAAACCCCGCTATGCCCCCGCTGATCGCGAAGGCCGTCAGCTTGGAACCCGTGGGCCACACCGTGGAGGCTGCTGCTGCATCGGAGTTCTCGCGCACGGCGATGATTCGGCGGCCGATCCCACTGGTCCGGATTCGGGCGACGAAGAGGACGCCCAATACGAGGGCCAGCAGGGCCAGGTAGTAGTAGGTGCGCTGCGGTTTGAGCTCGAAAGGTCCGATTGAGGCTCGCTCGAGCAGCGCTGAGGTGGTACTCCCACCGCTCAGGAAGGGCCTGCGGAAGAAGAACTTCTCCGCGCTCACCGCCAGAGCGAGAGTAATCACCGCCAGAAGCAGACCGCGGACGCGTAGGGCACCGAGTCCAATCAACACCGCTGCCAGCGCGGTGGCCGCGGTGGCCCAGAACAGCGCCCACAGGAAATGGAGTTCAGGCATCGGCAGGGTCCAGTCGACTCCGAGAGCTCCGAGGCCGATGTCGTTGCCGTTCACAAGCGCCGCGGTGATCAGCGCTCCAAGCCCTGCAAACGCCCCCTGACCGAGGGAAATCTGACCGCTCCAACCCACCAGGACCACCAGGGACAACGCCGCGAGCGCCATCAACAGAATCTCGCTGTAGCGGAACGTGCGGCTTGCTGTGGTGACGAACAGAGGCACCGCGAGAGCGACGAGAACCGCCAGCGTTCCGAGAATCCTCGTATGGTGCCGTACCCACCACAAGTCGCGTAACGCAGGAGGGATCGGTCGCAGGCGCGGCGCGAAGCTGAACGACTCACGCTCGTCGCTAGTGGCGCGTCGTGTCGTCACGAAGACCCCGGCGATCGCCAACACCAACAGCAGAGCTTCGAATCGTCCCAGATCAAGCGGATAGTTGAGCCTGACGAGGGCTTCGACTATTCCGAGCAGGATTCCTGAGACCACCGCCCGCGGAAACGATATGAACGAGGCGATCACGGCTACGACCAACACTCGGGTCATCAGTGATGGTCCCGGACTCGAAAGTAGAAAGGCGCGGCTGCTTCCTGCCTCCTGGAGTACGGCGACCATGCCGGCGAACGCACCAGTGAGGGCCCAGACGATTGTCGACACGGTGCCAGGGTTGATACCCGCCAGACGGGCACGGTCGGGCTCGGCTGCGGAGGCACGTATGGCGCGTCCCCATGCCGAATAGCGCATCCACAGCGCCAAGGCGGTCACAACTACCGCTGACACAACGAACAGGAGCAGTTCGCCACCTTCGATCCGTATGCCGAACCACTCGAATTCTCGTGCCCACGGCGTCGGATAGTCGTTGCGGTTGTCTTGCGCCGACGGCTCCGGCAGAGCGAACATCAACGCTTGTGCCAGTTGTGCCAAACCGATGGTGGCAACCAGCAGGATCACCCGCGGTGCGGTGAAGAGGCGACGCACGACCGTGAGTTCCGCCACTCCCAGGAATAGTGCGCCGGCCAAGACTGAGACCACGAAACCGACCCAGTAGGGTGTGCCGTAGCGGATCACGAGATGTGCCATCACCTGGCCTGCCAACACGCCGGTGGCGCCGACGGCGAAGTTGATGACGCGGCTTGATCGGTAGACCAGGATGACACCGAGCGCAAGAAGTGCATACGCAAGCCCATGCACGGCGCCGATAAAGACGAACTGTCGTCCGAACTCCAGTCCAGCGATCACGGTGCGTCGGGGGTTTGGTCGGAGTCTGGTGTTTCCTCGGTGTCACTCGAGGGCGGGTCGGTTGTGGCGCCCAGGAACACCGCACGGGCGATATCACCACGAGCAGCGAGTTCGCGGGTGGGCCCGTCGAAGCGCACATGACCCTTCTCGATGAACACCGCACGTTCCGCTATCGCCGCGGCGACGTTGAGGGACTGCTCGACGATGATCATCGTCTGACCTTGTTCGCGGAGCCGATCCACGATTTCGAGCAGTTCGCTGACCACTGCGGGGGCGAGGCCCAACGACAGCTCATCAATCAGCAGGACCTCGGGTTTATGGATCAACACCATGGCCAGCGCCAACATCTGTTGTTGGCCACCTGAGAGTTCACTCGCAGGCTCGTCAAGTCGTTCCGCGAGTATTGGGAAGCTCTCCAGCACTTCGTCGATGCGACTGTTGAGGACAGTTCCGTCCTTGCGCAGACTCCAGCCCGCCGTGCGGAGATTGTCGTGGATCGACATCGGACCGAACACAGCTCTGCCTCCGGGCAGTTGTGCTATGCCTAGCTCAACGCGGGTCTGGGGTGATGTGAGGGTGATGTCTCGGCCGTTCAGATCCACAATTCCACGCGCAGGAACAGACAGGCCGCTTATCACCCGAAGGATCGTTGACTTGCCTGCGCCGTTGGTTCCGAGTAGAGCCAATGTCTCGCCTGGTTCGACACGCAGATCAATCCCGAACAGCACCTGAACCGGGCCATATGAGAAGTCGATATCGCGCAGCGACACCGCGGGAATGTCGTCAGGATGAGCGGCGCGCCAATCGAGTTCGGCCTTGTCCTTCTCGATCTCGTCTACGACCAGAGACAGATCGTGGCGGATATGGCGGGCCCCCCAGATGAGCAGTGACCCGCCGAGAATCTTGAACGGGACCGCCACGAGCAAGATCGCGGTGCGCTCTGAAGTGGCGTCCGACAGCAGACCGGCGACGATCGGCCCCAGCACACCGCCACCCAGAAAGATGACCATGATCGACAGTGCGGTGGACTGGGCTCGCAGGCGATATGGCACTACGCCCACCAGAAGCGGCGAGATCATCCCGAAGACCACAACGGCGAGCACCGACGGAACAATGCCAACGATCGCGAAGAGCACAGGGTGGGGCATGTAGAACTGGACTGGAATCACCGCAGCCATGGGGAAGAACAGCGCCCCGACCCAGGCGAGCGCTTTGGCCGGACTCTGTTGGTACAGCTTGTCGTAGCGGACGGCGGCCCAGGGCGCGGCGGCGAACGCCAGCATGCCGGGTACGAAGCCGATCATCGCCCGCTGGAAAGGAGACAACCCCCAGCGGTCGTCCAGGAACAGGTTGACCAGGAAGCCTTGCCCGATCATCGAAAAGACGATGATGCTGAAAGAGATCCAGGCCAGCTTCAGAGTGCGGATTGCCATCAGACGATGCCACACAGCGCTGAGCGAGACCTTGGGCCGGTCGGGGTCTTCCTCCATCACCTCCCCGATCGTCGAAAGCTGCTCGAATTGGCCCCGCGGTGGATCAGGAACAAAAAGGGACCAGATTCCGAGCGCAACTATCGGCCAGGCGAACACCCAGTAGGCCCATCGCCAGTTGTTGTCCACGATGAGCATGAGTCCACCGACGAGCAGAGGGGCGATGCGTTCTCCTGCCCGGCCCAAGACGTTCTTCACGGCGTAGATCCGGCCACGGGCCTGAATCGGATAGGCATCCGCTAGCACCGCTCCCTGCACCGGGAAGGTATTCGACGAACCTATTCCCATCAGCACGCCGATCAAGAAGAAACCGAGCGCCGTTGCTTGAAAACCGCGGAAGAACATCGCCAGGCTCCAAAAGAGCGTGGCCCAACCGACCAGCTTCATCCGGTCGATCCGGTCGGCTAGTCGCCCCATCGGCACTGCACACAGCGTGGCGCTGATCAGCCCGCCGATGCCGACGACGGCGAGGCCGGTGTCGGATACTCCCAGGCTGGCCTGGATCTCGGGCCCCAGCAGGCTGGGAATGGCGATCTGCAACGCGTCGGTCGCGTCGAGCGTGCCCAGCACCGCGATGACGCCGACCCCACCGGCGGCAATTCCCTCGCGGAACGACATCGGTTCGTCACCGACACCCGGGAGTTCCTCATCGGATCGAATCTTGGTTGCGTCGACCTGCGCCGCGGCGCTCTCGCGGGCGGTCTGCTCTGCGAGTACTGCTTGGGTCAGCTCCGAAAACCCGCCCCGTTCACCGTCGTTGCAGGGGTCGTCGGTGTCGGGGGTGGTCACGGAGGGATCTGCGCGGGTTCGGGTTGCTCACGGAGTGAGGTCGACGGGGTCGCCGAGGGGGATGAGTTCACCGTCCTCATCGGCGTCGGCATCGAACATCACTAGCCGGAGCGTGTCTCCACCGTTGTATTTCCCCGCTGCGAACGAGACGAACGGGATCTCGGGCAGAGAGATGTTGGTCAGCGATTCGATCCCGGTTCTGAAGCTGTCGTTTGTCGGGTTGACCCCGGCCGCGCCCGCTGCTTGCACGAACAGGTCCAGGTCACGGCACGCCAGCACGGTGTAGGGCCAATAGTTCGGGTCGTCGGCGTTGTTGACCACGCCTGCGCCCGGCCGTTCGAAACGAGCGTCGCTGATAGCGGCCTGAGCATCGTCGAGACACTGTTGGGTGGTGGCATCGATCGGGTCCGATCCCAAGCTGATGCGGGTGGTCGTGGCGATCGTGCCGTCTATGTCGGCCGGGTCGATACCTGCATTGACAGCTGTGGTGAAGTTGTTGGAATCAACCGCCGCGAGGTCCACATCGAGTTCGCCATAGGTGATCAGGCCGGTTGCTGCCGCTCCGAAGATGATGATGCGATCCAGATCCGCGGCCCGGGCCTGCTCACGCATAATGTCGGTCTGTGACTCAAGGGTGTCTTCGTCGAGCACCAGGTCGTCGATGTTGAGGGTCAAGGCCAGATCGAGCCCGAGATCGCTCATCTCTGTTTGGATTGCATCCGAGAGACGATCCGCCGTTGAGTCGCCGTCGTAATGGACTCCGATGGACTGGGCTCCGTCGAACCAACCGATTGCTTCCAGTTCTGCAATGAAAGAACTTTCACGCACGTTGCCCGCAGGGAAGAACCCGGCAATCGGGGCCCTTGCCCGCTCAAATGCTTCGCCTTCGGCATTCACCTGTGAGCCGATGTGGATCGTCTCGTGCTGTTCGAACACGCAGAAGTTGGCGTCGCCACGCATTCCTCCGAGAACCGCGAACACCTGCGCGTCCTCAGTCAAGGCGATACATGCCCCGAGCATCTGTTCATTGGAGGCTGGGTTGAATCCGGCAATGGTGTATTCGAGGTTTCTGCCGTTGACGCCGCCTCTGGCGTTGACCGCGCCGGTGAGCGCGGACCAAACCAAGTCGGGATCACCGAAGAAGCCGAATCCAAAGACGCTGGTGTCCCAGAATCCCACACCGATCTGGATCGTGTCTTCAGTGATACCCCTGAAACTCGCTGTGCGTGGTTCCTCAATGACTGGTTCGGGCTCAGGCTCGAGTTCGGGTTCGTCGGGTTCGGGTTCGTCCGCGTCAGGTTCGGGTTCGTCGGGTTCGTCCGCGTCAGGCTCGGGTTCGTCGTCGGGTTCGGGCGCTGCGGTCGTCGTTGTCGTGGTCGGTTCAGCGGTGTCGTCATCGCTGTCGCCCGTGGTACAGGCGGCGACAAACAAACAGAGAGCTAAGAGAGCTGCCGTGGCTCGAAGTGTGCGTTGGGTGGTTTTCATGGTGCCTCCCCTGCGGTGACGCTGGTCACTTGTCGAGATAATATACCGATGGTAGGAAATGTCCAGTGGGAAGAACATGAATGTCTGATTCAGAGTCGCTGAGAGCGGTCTTGGAGAGAACCGCTCGCAAGATCAACGAGCGCAACAGCGATGTCACCGCCACCTACCAGTTCGTGATCGACCGGCCCGACGGTCGAGACGCCTACAGGTTGGTCATCGTCGATGGCCGATGCGAACTGCTTGCAGGCGAAGGTGAGGCCACATCGACCGTCATTACTTCACCCCAAGACGCGCCGCTCATATTCTCTGGCCGGTTCGACTCGATGAAGGCCTTCATGGAAGGCCGGATGCGTATCGAAGGCGATCTGATGGCGATGTCGGCGTTCGGGTCACTAATGTCACGTCGCCAGTCCTCGGCCTCCCAAGTCAAATCGTCTGGATCATCGGGGTACCTGAGCCCGCACGACTCGCCGTCGCTACAACGCTGGGAGGCTCGTCTGGCAGAACGTTTGCCAACGCCGGAAAGTCTGCGCCAAGTGGCCGCAGCGCGCGACTTCTACATCGGGGCGGCAATCCCAGCGCCAACAGGTCCAGAAGCAGAACTGGTCCGTCACGAATTCAACGGAATCGGTGCCGAGAACGCCTTCAAATGGAACCGCCTGGCGCGACTCCTCGGCGACTACGACTTCACGCTGACCGATGCCTTTGCCGACTTTGCCGAGCGCCACGACATGCGTCTGCGCGGCCATGCCCTCATCTGGGGTCGCGGCGGTCGCCCCCACAATCTTGAATCGACCCTGCGCGCCAGCAGTGATCCACAAAAGACCCTGCTCAAGTTGATGCGCGAGCACATATCAACAGTTGCCGGCCGCTACCGGGGCAAGGTCGCTGTGTGGGATGTGGTGAACGAACCGATGGCCTACGGAGGCGAAGGGCTCGACAAGAACGTCTTTTATGAGACTCTCGGCGAAGAGTATGTAGCGGAGTCGTTCCGACTCGCCCGCGAAGTCGACCCTGACGCCGAACTTGTGCTCAACGAACAGATTTCGTGGAACGACTACGACGGGCTGAGCGCAACCGAGTTCATCGACTTCGTGCGAAGGCTCCTGGATCAAGGCGTGCCGATAGACGGCGTCGGACTCCAGGGCCACATGCTGATGGGAGTCCCCGATCCGAAGTCCTTGGACCGTTTCCTTCGACGACTTGCAGATCTGGGACTGTTCATCGAGGTCACCGAGATGGACATGAGAATCGGTCTGTTTTCCGATGATTCAGACCCTCTCGGTGCACAGGCCGACGCCTACAACATGCTGGCTGAGACTTTCGCCGGGGTCCCAGAAGTCCGTGGCGTCATGCTCTGGGGCGCAGCCGACAGCCAAAGCTGGCTCGACCACTTCCCGCCCTTCGATTCTGAGGAGCCGAACCAACCCCTACTCTTTGACCGAGACCTCAGACCGAAACCGGCGTATTACGCCTTCATGCACGGATTGGCGTTGCGCCAACCAGTAGGAGCACCACGATGACCGACATCGACGCGTTGATCGCGCAGATGACTCTAGAAGAGAAGTGCACCATGGTCGTGGGTGAGACGTCCTGGATCGTCAAGGGCTGCGAACGTCTGCAAATCCCCGAGTGGTGCCTCAGCGACGGCCCCGTCGGCGTCCGCGGTAGATTGATGGGTCCAGGTCTGGTGATCCCGGGGCCATCAGCCATCGCCGCGACATGGAACCCCGGTCTGGTCGAGAAGCTGGGCGCGGCGCTCGGTGTTGAAGCCAAAGACCGCGGCGTGGATGTGCTGCTCGCGCCGACCGTGAACCTTCACCGCTCTCCTCGCGGCGGACGCCACTTCGAGTCCTACAGCGAGGACCCTCAGCTCAGCTCAGCAATCGCGGTCGCCTACATCACAGGTGTCCAGAGTCAGGGTGTGGGAGCGTGCGTCAAGCACTTTGTGGCCAACGACCAGGAATTCGAGCGCCATACGATCAACGTGGAAGTCGACGAGCGAAGTCTTCGCGAAATCTATCTGCCACCCTTTGAAGCTGCGGTCAAACAGGCTGGTGTCCGCAGCGTGATGGGCGCCTACAACTTCGTGAACGGTCAGCATGCCTGCGCGCATCAGGATTTCTTGGTTGACCTCTTGAAGAACGAATGGGAATTCGACGGTTTTGTGGTGTCGGACTGGGCAGCAATCAAAGAAACGGTTGCCCCGGCTCGCTACGGCCTCGACCTTGAGATGCCGGGACCAGGGCGCTACTGGAGTCGAGGGCAACTTCAGGCCGCGGTGGAATCGGGCGAAGTTGCCGAAGACCTGATCGACGACAAGGTGCGCCGCATTGTCAGTTTCCTCGACTGGGCAGGCCGAATCGGCACCCCGACAGACCACAGCGAACGGAACGTTGAACGATCAGAGCATCGTGGGTTGGCACGGCGCGCTGCTACGGAGTCGATGGTCTTGCTCAAGAACGATCGTGGCCTGTTGCCTCTCGTAGGTGACGGAACAATCGCGTTGATCGGTCCCGGTGTTGCCGACACCGCCATTCTTGGTGGGGGCTCGGCCAGTCTGGAACCGCACCGTACAACGACGGTTGCGCAAGCAATGCGGGAACGGATCGGTGACCGCGTGGTCGGTGTTGCGCCGGGGATCGACATGCGCCGTCGAGCCGCGACGATTCCTGCGGAGTGGATCGATGGTGGCGAGGTGCGCTGTGAGCTGTTCGAGGGAATAGGTTTCGACAACGGACCTTTCAAGGTCGAGACCAGCTCTTCGGTGTTCAACTTTTGGTTCGGCGAGAGTTGGCCTGAAGGCATAGACACGATGTCGGTGCGGTTGAGTTTCACCATGACCCCGACGACATCGGGTCGTCACCGCTTCGGCGCAATCGGCCGCGCTCATGCAGCATTGTTCGTCGACGAGGAACTGGTGGCTGACAACTCGGTCAAGACGTTCAGCGCGGGGTTGGGGTTGCGTGGTGGTGACGGCTTCATGGACCTTGAGGCCGGTCGGAATTACCGGATCCGATTGGACCATCTGCCCCGCGACGCAAGGCAATTGATCAGTATTGTCGACGCTGGTGTCGAACTGGCCGATCTCGACCCGCGCGCCGGTCTCGACCAAGCTGCGGATCTTGCCGCTCAAGCCGACACCGCCGTGGTGGTGGTGGGATCGAGCGCTGAGTGGGAATCGGAGGGATCCGATCGCGACTCGATAGAGCTGCCGAACCAGCAGGACGAACTCGTCAGGCGGGTCATTGCGGCCAATCCGAACACGGTTGTGGTCCTCAATTGTGGTGCACCCATGTCGCTTCCGTGGCTCGATGATGCTCCGGCCGTTATTTTGGCCTGGTACCCGGGCCAGGAAGGAGGCTATGCGATCACCGATGTGCTGACCGGCGACGCCGAACCAGCGGGACGGATGCCCACCACCTGGGCCCGTGACGAGCGTGACACGCCGGCGTTCTTGAACTACCCGGGCGAGGCTGGTGTGGTGCGTTACGGCGAAGGGATTTTTGTCGGCTACCGCTCATATGACGCCCGCGGCATCGCCCCGATGATTCCTTTCGGTCACGGCGGGTCCTACACCACCTTCGAATGGGGCGAACCCACCATCAAAGGCACTGGCACGGACTTGAGCGTCGAAGTTTCGATCACCAACACAGGAGATCGGGCCGGCAGCGAAGTAGCGCAGGTGTATGTAGCGCCCGCCCAGAGTGTCGTCCCTCGTCCGGTGAAGGAACTCGCTGGTTTTGCCAAACTCGATCTGGCCCCCGGTGCGACCGGAACTGCCCGCATCAATTTGGCGGACCGTTGCTTCGCCCGCTGGGACCCAGCGGTGCACGACTGGGTGGTCGATCCTGGCTCCTACTCGATAATTCTGGCCGCCTCTGCCACCGACCTTCGCGCTACTGCGGACGTGACCCTGTAGACCGATAGCGCAGGCCCAACCGTTCCCGTGCAACTGCTGGGACTACGGCGCCGCTGAGTCGTTCTTCTCATCGTTGAAACGAGATCAACCGTTGCTGTCTTGGCTGGGTCTTGGCGTTGTCTGCACCGTGAAACTGACCCCGATCGAGTCACCTCCGAAAGAGTCCCTCTCTGAGGGCATGGTTCCCGCGCCGCCGGTTGTGTCGGGTTGTTCGGTCTGGGTTGTTCGGTTCAGCTTGGCCGGGTTCTTCGGTCCAGGTTGCGCGCCGTTTTACGGACCGTGCTGGGGCTGGTAGTGTCGGTTGCCGGGGCGTCATCCGAAGCGTTGCGAACCTGCGGAGTATCTGTGACCGTGCTGGGGTTGGTTGTGTTGGTTGGGTTGGGGGGTTTGAGTTGGTATTTGCCGGTGTCGGGGTCTCGGTGGACTTGCCAGCCGTGGTCGTGGATTTTGTGGTGGCAGTCATCGCATACCAACACCAGGTTGTCTAGGTCGGTGGGTCCGTCCTTAGACCACCAAATAATGTGATGAGCTCGGCACCACGACGGGTTCGCTTTACAGCCGATGCAGTGTTGATCACGTGCGATCAAAGCAACCCGTTGAGCTTCAGAAGCGGTCCGCAACCGGCGGCCCAGCCACATGTCTTGTGCCTTGGTGTCAAAGATCGAAGGCAAAAGATTGGCTTCAAGGGCTAGGCGATGCAACTCAACAACAGGTATTGGTGAACCATCCGCGAGGCGGGGATTGTCTAGTTGCTGTTTGAGCACGTCGAAATCAGCGATCACCAACAAATCAGTACCCGCAGACTTACCGTCCCCAGCAGGTTCACAAACCAACTCCGCTAACGCGTCAGCCATCCGCTGCTGCGGGGTGGCTCGCTTGTTGGGGTCTTCGCGGTGCCATAGCTGGCGTTCCTTGGCAGTCAACGCGGTAGCGATACGTGCTCCGGTGATCTGATCAAACTCACCAGACAACACAAACATGCCAGAGTCAGCTGATTCGAAGATCCGTGCTTTGCGGTTGTTGCGTTGACGATCCAACAAAGACTGACCGTCATCAACGGCTTGGTCTTGTTGATGACGTTTCACAGTCCGCGCGAACTCATCGAAAGGCTCAGTGTTGGCTGCTCCGACAAGCAGTGCTTCATCAACGTCGCTTTCACCAGAAGCACGGGCGATCAACCGAGCATGACCCACAGGAATCTCACCGGACGCCAACGCTTCGCTAGTGGCAGGCAACTCCGCCAACCGAGTTGCTGACTCGACATCACGTTTGGCCTCACGCTTTGAGGCTTGCAACTCGTCACGAGCGATCCGTTGCGCTTCCGTGGTGCTGTGACGACGACCCACCTCAGCGAGCACCTGAGCCTTCATCGCCGCCAAGCGAGACTCAGCACGCCCCAACACCCCCAAACGCAACGACAGCCCCTCATCACACAAAGCGGCCACATCCACCACCTCGACATGAACCACCCCACCAGCAGCCGCGCCAGTAGCGGTGGCGGTGTCAAAGAGATCCGAGACAGGAGCGAATTCCATGGATGTAACCCTACCAACTCCCTGTGACAAACACTCATAATTCATGAAATATATAGATATTCTAATATTCTGCACCTGATGGGTCGTCTTGCATCGGCCGAGCCGACTGGCGGGGGCCACCCTCCGTCTGTGTTCTAGCCCAGCCACGGGCCAGGGATCGTTGACAGGTCCCTCAAACCGGTTGACCACAAGCCACAGCCACACCGAACACCCCGAAACTGATAGTGCCTTCAAAGCTGTCAGCGCAGGCCTTAACCATAGTTGCGGGTTGCGGGCCGACGACACGATCACCTGCTGGGGCAAAAACGGCTCTGGGGAGGACACCCCGCCGACGGGTGCCTTCAAAGCTGTCAGCGCAGGCCTCAACCATAGTTGCGGGTTGCGTGCCGACGACACGATCACCTGCTGGGGCTTCAACGGCGATGGGAAGGCCACCCCGCCGACCGGTGCTTTCAAAGCTGTCAGCGCAGGCGACTTTCATAGTTGCGGGATACGGGCCGACGACACGATCACCTGCTGGGGCTACAGAAGCTTTGGGCTGACCACCCCGCCGACCGGTGCCTTCAAAGCTGTCAGCGCAGGCCGCTTCCATAGTTGCGGGTTGCGGGCCGACGACACGATCACCTGCTGGGGCTACAACGACGATGGGCAGGCCGATGCTCCTGCCGGTGCCTTCAAGACTGTCAGCGCAGGCGACAACCATAATTGCGCCATACGGGCCGACGACACGATCACCTGCTGGGGCTACAACGACGATGGGCAGGCCGATGCTCCTGCCGGTGCCTTCAAGACTGTCAGCGCAGGCGACAACCATAATTGCGCCATACGGGCCGACGACACGATCACCTGCTGGGGCCGCAACAACTATGGGCAGACCGACGCTCCGACAGGTGCCGTGCCCGCGCCTACCGGTGCCGTGCCCGCGCCTACCGGTGCCTTGCCCACGCCGACCACGGCCGTGGTCAGCGCAGGCAGCAGCCATAGTTGCGGGTTACGGGCCGACGACACGATCACCTGCTGGGGCTACAACGACGATGGGCAGGCCGACGCTCCTGCCGGTGCCTTCAAAGCAGTCAGCGCCGGCAACTCCCATAGTTGCGGGTTGCGGGCCGACGACACGATCACCTGCTGGGGTAACAACGACGATGGGCAGGCCGACGCTCCTGCCGGTGCCTTCAAGACAGTCAGCGCCGGCGGCGTGCATAGTTGCGGGTTGCGGGCCGACGACACGATCACCTGCTGGGGCTGGAACTTCTATGGGCAGGCCGACTCTCCTGCCGGTGCCTTCAAGACAGTCAGCGCCGGCGGCGTGCATAGTTGCGGGTTGCGGGCCGACGACACGATCACCTGCTGGGGCTGGAACTTCTATGGGCAGGCCGACTCTCCTGCCGGTGCCTTCAAAGCAGTCAGCGCCGGCGGCGTGCATAGTTGCGGGTTGCGGGCCGACGACACGATCACCTGCTGGGGTAACAACGACGATGGGCAGGCCGACTCTCCTGCCGGTGCCTTCAAGACAGTCAGCGCCGGCCGCGGCCATAGTTGCGGGTTGCGGGCCGACGACACGATCACCTGCTGGGGCGAGAACAACTCTGGGCAGACCGACGCTCCGACAGGTGCCGTGACCACGCCGACCACGGACGTGCCCGCTCCTGCCGGTGCCACGTTCAAGACCGTCACCGCAGGCCACTCGCATTCGTGCGCGGTGCGGGCCGACGACACCATCACCTGCTGGGGCTGGAACAACTTTGGGCAGGCCGATGCGCCGTCGGGCACGTTCAAAACCGTCACCGCAGGCGGCTTGCATTCGTGCGCGGTACGGGCCGACGACACGATCACCTGCTGGGGCTGGAACAACGTCGGGCAGACCGATGCGCCGTCGGGCACGTTCAAAACCGTCACCGCAGGGGGCTTCCATAGTTGCGGGTTGCGGGCCGACGACACGATCACCTGCTGGGGCTACAGAAGCTTTGGGCTGACCACCCCGCCGACCGGTGCCTTCAAAGCTGTCAGCGCAGGCAGCGAGCATAGTTGCGGGTTGCGGGCCGACGACACCATCACCTGCTGGGGCAGAAACAACCTTGGGCAGGCCGATGCTCCTGCCGGTGCCTTCAAAACCGTCACCGCAGGCAGCTTGCATTCGTGCGCGGTCCGTACCGACGACACCATCACCTGCTGGGGCAGCAACGGCGAAGGGCAGACCGACGTTCCTGGTGGGGCGTAACCTTCAACGGCGTTGACCGTTTGCTAGGCGCAGCACCATCGGCACCGACGGGGACGGTGCGATGTCGAGCACGGTCTGGCAACAGTCGTTGAGTTCCACCACGTCGCCGGGCCGCAGCTGCTCGGCGGAGATTTCGATCACTAACGCTGTGGGTTGGGCGGGTCGTGGCTCTCCGGCGGTGTTGACTCCCAGCGGTCATAGACGTCTCGGTCGAGTCCTCGATGGTCGTAGATCGTGGCGGTCATGGTGTCTCCACAGTAGAGGTTCGGGTGGCTTCGGTGAGCCGATCCGCTTCGGCCTGGGCTTCTGTCGCCGCGCTCCGGGCAGTCTCCGCTTCGGCCTGGGCTTCTGTCGCCGCGCTCCGGGCAGTCTCGGCTTCGGCCTGGGCTTCTGTCGCCGCGCTCCGGGCAGTCTCGGCTTCGGCCTGGGCTTCTGTCGCCGCGCTCCGGGCAGTCTCGGCTTCGGCCTGGGCTTCTGTCGCCGCGCTCCGGGCAGTCTCGGCTTCGGCCTGGGCTTCTGTCGCCGCGCTCCGGGCAGTCTCGGCTTCGGCTTGGGCTTCTGTCGCCGCGCTCCGGGCAGTCTCGGCTTCGGCTTGGGCTTCTGTCGCCGCGCTCCGGGCAGTCTCGGCTTCGGCTTCGGTCGTGTCGTCGTCGGGATCGGCGGCCAGGCGTTCGAGCCAGCGGGCCGTGTCGTTCGCTGCTCGGGCCTCGTGACGGGCTTCCCGAGATGCTTCACGGGCCATGCGCTCAGCGTTCGTCTTGACCGTGCCTGCAGGTGGGGTGAGCCCGGACCATTCGCCGAACTTGCATCCTCGGCACGACGGGAAGTGTCTACCGGACGTGTCCACATCGGGCACGTTGTGGCAGCCATCGGTAGAGCATTCGCGCATAGCTGGTGTGGTGCGTTACGGCGAAGGGATTTTTGTCGGCTACCGCTCCTATGACGCTCGCGGTATCGAACCGATGATCCCTTTCGGTCACGGCGGGTCCTACACCACCTTCGAATGGGGCGGACCCACGATCAGGGGTACTGGCACGGACTTGAGCGTCGAAGTTTCGATCACCAACACAGGAGATCGTGTCGGCAGCGAAGTAGCGCAGGTGTATGTAGCGCCCGCCCAGAGTGTCGTCCCTCGTCCGGTGAAGGAACTCGCTGGTTTTGCCAAGCTCGATCTGGCCCCGGGTGCGACCGGAACTGCCCGCATCAATTTGGCGGACCGTTGCTTCGCCCGCTGGGACCCAGCGGTGCACGGCTGGGTGGTCGATCCTGGCTCCTACTCGATAATTCTGGCCGCCTCTGCCACCGACCTTCGCGCTACTGCGGACCTGACCCTGTAGACCGATTGCGCCGGCCCAACCACACCCGTGTGTGTCGTTCGGTCGTCTAGCAGTTTGGAATCGGGGCTAGGCGGGAATTGATGATCTCGTGGAGTTCGACGGCTGGGTTCTCGCCCTGCCAGTACTGCGAATCGCCGATGGCCAAGACACGGTGAGCAGGACCATCAGCAAACGTCCAGGCCGTGCTGGCCGCGGTGCCGTCCGCCACGATCGCGAAGGCGAAAGTCCATCCCCTCTGGGAAAGTCGATACAGTTCGCGGAAGTGCATCGTTCTACGCTCGGCCAAATTAGCGCTGCGGTATGTGTAGCGGCGCTCTGTCTTGCTAAGTTCGCCGGGTTCGTCTCTCCCGCCGATGCGTTTCCCGGCGCTCCCTGGTTCCAGCCCGGGCGACCCTACAATCAGAACTTCCCGGATCCAGCAATCATCCTGGTCGACTCCACCTATTACGCGTACGCGACCTCGACGGGCGGCTCGTCAATACCCGTCATGACGTCATCTGACCTCAAGACCTGGATTGCCCACGGCGATGCGCTCGGTACGGGGCCTTCGTGGTCGCCCAGACAAGGCGAGGATTGGGACGTCTGGGCACCCTCTGTCGTCGAATTGCCCACCGGAACATTCCTTGCCGCTTTTGCGGCTCGCACTGGTGACGGCGACCGCCGGTGCATAGCCATAGCGACTGCAAACTCGCCGCTTGGGCCTTTCCGAACCGTCGGCAACGAGCCATTCGTGTGCGAACTAGACCCAAACGGCGCCCTTGACCCGTTCCTGATCGTCGACGATGCCAATGTTCCCTGGCTCATCTGGAAGAACGAGGGCGTTCCACCCGGGCATCCGACCCTCTCATCTCGTCGTACCGCCTTCTGGTCTCGCCCGTTGACCGACACCGGAACCGAGTGGAGAACCGACTCGACCGTCAACTTCCTCATGGAGACAACCGAGCGCATTCGACCTTGGCAAGGCACGGTCGTAGAGAACCCGGCGATGGTCGCATGGGATGGTAGCTATTTGCTCACCTATTCCGCCAACCAGTACGACTCGATCCACTACGCAACCAGTTGGGCGCGTTGTCAGACACCGGCAGGGCCTTGCACCGAGTACGTGACCGAGCCACTGCTGGTCTCGAACGCCGAACGCAACGGACCGGGCGGACCAGCGCCGTTCGTTGATCTGGACGGTAGCCTCCGGCTCGGTTACCACGGATGGAATCCCCCCTACACGAGCTACCCATCAGGCCAGCGCTACCTCTTCATCGATACCCTCTGCGTTACAGGTGCCGCCGTATCCGTCCTGAAACCTCGAGACGCTCAGTTCTGCGATGTCCCGCAAGGTCAGTACTATTCCGAGGCGGTCGACTGGCTTGCCGCCAACGACATCACCACAGGGGTCCGCCCTTCGTTCTACGCCCCCCATGCTCAGGTAACCCGTGGCCAGATAGCCACATTCCTCTGGCGGTTCATGGGGGAACCAGAGTCGACCTCATCGAACCCGTTCGTTGATGTCTCCGACAACCGGTTCTACGCCTCCCCGGTAAAGTGGCTGGCTGGTGTTGGCGATACCGAGGAGCATTCGCCATCCAGGTTCTATCCCGATAGGTTCGCCACTCGCGCCGAGATGGCGACCTTCATGTGGCACATCATGGATGAGCCATTCGCCCCCGCGGCCACTCCGTTCGACGATGTCTCCGACGACCAATCCTACGCCTCCGCGGTGAAATGGATAGCAGCAGTGGAGGTGACGACCGGCGTCAATCCCACCACGTTCGATCCCGATGGATCCGTCACTCGCGCCCAGATGGCCGCGTTTCTGTGCCGTCTTACCGGTACCACCGAATACGCCGCAAGCGGTGCTCCCACACCCACCTGCTGACAGTGGCGGTCGTTGCGGTTCTATTCGACGGCAGGTGGAGTAGCCGCCCCGAACGAATTGCTGCCCCAGCATTCGACGGTGCCGTTGGTACGTAGCCCGCACGAATGGTTGGAGCCAGCGACGACCGCGGTGAACGTCCCGGCTGGCGCTGTCGCCGGCCCGGAGCGGATGTCGCCCCAGCATTCGACGGTGCCGTTGGTACGTAGCCCGCACGAATGGTCGTAGCCAGCGACGACCGTGGTGAACGTCCCGGCTGGCGCTGTCGCCTGCCCGGCATTGTCGTAGCCCCAGCATTCGACGGTGCCGTTGGTACGTACCCCGCAGGAATGCCACTCGCCACCAGAGACAACCGTGAACGTCCCAGTGGGCGGAATAGCCTGTTTTTGGGCATTGTTGCCCCAGCATTCGACGGTGCCGTTGCTATGCACCCCGCAAGAATGCCAGTCTCCGGCAGAGACGGTGACGAATACGCCGGCGGGTGGATTGGCCTGCCCGTGGAAGCTGTCGCCCCAGCATTCGACGGTGCCGTTGGTACGTATCCCGCAGGAATGCCGCTCGCCAGCAGAGACTGTGGTGAATTCGCCGGTGGGTGGTTCAGCTTGTTCGTGCCTATTACGTCCCCAGCATTCGACGGTGCCGTTGGTACGTACCCCGCACGAATGATCCTGGCCGGCAGCGACCGTGGCGAACGTCCCGGCTGGCGCTGTCGCCTGGCCGGTGTTGTTGCGTCCCCAGCATTCGACGGTGCCGTTGGCGCGCACCCCGCAAGAATGCGAGCCTCCGGCAGTGACCGTGATAAATCCGCCGGCGGGTGGATTGGCCTGCCCGTGGAAGTTGTCGCCCCAGCATTCGACGATGCCGTTGGTACGTACTCCGCAGGAATGCAAGACGCCAGCAGAGACTGTGGTGAATTCGCCGGTGGGTGGTTCAACCTGGCCGGTGTTGTTGCGTCCCCAGCATTCGACGGTGCTGTTGGCGCGTACCCCGCAGGAATGCAAGACGCCAGCAGAGACTGTGGTGAATTCGCCGGTGGGTGGTTCAACCTGTCCGTGGTGGTTGCGTCCCCAGCATTCGACGTTTCCGTTGGTGCGTAACCCGCATGCATGCCATCGACCCGCGGCGACTGTGGTGAATTCGCCGGTGGGTGGTTCAACCTGTCCGTGGTGGTTGCGTCCCCAGCATTCGACGTTTCCGTTGTTGCGTAACCCGCATGCATGTTCGCCATGAACAGAGACGGTGACGAATTCACCTGCGGGTGGGTCGGCCTGCCCGAACCCGTTGGCACCCCAGCATTCGATGGTGCCGCCGGTGAGTACTCCGCACGAATGGTACGCGCCCGCAGAAACTGCGGAGAACGCGCCGGTGGGTGGATCGGCCTGCTGGTAATCGTTGCGCCCCCAGCATTCTACGTTTCCGTTGGTGCGCACCCCGCAGGAATGCAAGATCCCAGCGGAGACCATGGTGAATTCGCCGGTTGGCGGATCAGTCTGTCCGTGTTTGTTGTTGCCCCAGCATTTGATGGTGTCGTTGGAGAGCAACCCGCAAGAATGGTAAGCGCCAGCAGCGACCGAGACGGGTTTTGGAATTGGGTCCGCTGATTCAGCGTTCGTGTTGAACACAGCGGCGTCGGCGTCGCCAAGTCCGGCCACGGTCGTGGACGACCAGGCCAACAACACGGCAGTCAACGCAACGACCGCGGCGACGAACGCGCCCGAGTGTTTCCCAGTTGCGACACTCGTGTTCATGTCCAACTCCGATCCAAAGGCAGACACATCCCTCGGCACACGCTAATCCACAACGCCGACAGAATGAGATCAGCAATACAATCAAACACGCGATCTACTGAGTCACCTAAACCAGCTATCCGGCCAACAGGGGAAGCCCAGCGGTGTGACCTATTCACCGCACTCCCGTGCAACCCCGCGGTTGCGAAGTCGGTGAGCGATCAATCCCATTGGGGGACGGCGTCGATGAACTCGAGCGCGGCGTCGATGAAACCGAATTGTTTGGGCAGTCCGAAGTGGTCGATGCCCGGGATTGTCTTGACGGTGGCGTTCGGCAGCGCATCGGCGAGCGGCTCGGGTGGCCCTGCGAAGTCCTCACTTCCGATTACTATCAAACAAGGTGCCTGAACCTTCCCCAGTTGTTCAACAGTGAAAGGCCGCCGCTCTCTTGCGAGGCAGGCTCGAAGAGCTTCAGAGTCGTTTCCCGGGGCGGTTATCAACGACTCGAATCGGGCCTCCACGTTGCCTTCCAAGGGCCGGTTGTCACCGAAATCGACTACGTTGCGCCCGATCGCGGCGAGGACCAACCGATTCACGCGTTCTGGATACGACATGGCGATACCCAGCGCTGTGTGGGCTCCGAGCGAGTAGCCGATCACATCGGCCGGCGAGTCGGGGAACCGCTCCAACACGGGTGTCACCAGGTCGTCGTAGGCCTCGGGTTCGGTGGGCTTCGGTGCCTCACCGTGACCCAACAGGTCGATACCGATAGCACGACGACGGGCGTCCTTGAGCAGGTCGAACCACCCAGGTTCCCGCCAAGTCCGCTCAGTCGAAGTGGCAAACCCGTGAATCAGAACAACTGGTGGTGCCATCACCCCGCCGCCCCCACGAACTCAGATCCCATGAACACCCAGTCCTCGTGATTTCTCATTCCCGGTACCCTTCCAGCGTCGGTCGTGCGGCCAAGACGCTTGGGGTCCGGCTTGTGTCCTTGACCCAAGATCTGCTGTCGGCACACATCCAACCGATGGTTTCTAACAAATATTCGTGTTGAAGGTTCAAGTCCCGACGATGTTCCGGAAAACCACCTCGAAACGACCGATGTCCTCATGCATGGCTGCGCCCGCTCGGATGTTCCAGTCGTAGAGGCCCAGCGCTTCTCGAAGATCTCCGCCGGTCTCCGAAAGGTACGAACTGAGTCGCTCTCGCCGTAGACCTCGGGTCGATGACGCCAGCGGCTCGTCTAGCACACCTCGCAACACAACCAACGACAAAACCGCTAGCAGTGTGGAATCGGGGCTAGGCGGGAATTGATGATCTCGTGGAGTTCGACGGCTGGGTTCTCGCCTTGCCAGTACTGCGAATCGCCTATGGCGAAGACCCGGTGAGCTGGGCCGTCTTCAAAAGACCTGGCCGTGCCAGCCACGATACCGTCCACCACAATTGCGAAGGGGATCGACGCGCCCGGTGGGGCGTCGATGAGCCCGAACACGTAGCCTATCGACCCGTCAGGTTCGGGAATTGTTGTTGGCCGGCTCTGGACCAAGCAGTGCGCGGATTGGTTGGTCGCCCGATCTCGCGCCGGAGTACCGATCAGATCGTGCGCGCCGCCGAGCCCGTAGAGGCTTCCCGAGGTTCCGTCGCCGAACACTCCGTGCAGTTCGGCAGCCAGATCTTCGATGATCGTTGTGAAGTCCTCCGGCACCTGCACCCAAACGAGAGAACCCCCAATTCGAACAGCCCGGTCTACCGCGGGTTGAGCGCGCAACATGTCGCGTCCAGCGAGGTCCCACGGTGCATCGACCCCGAGCAGCGCGGCGATCGTGGGCACGATGTCGACCAACTGCACGGGCTGGGATTGAACAGTCCCGCTGGTTTGGTGGGGTTCTTTGAACAGCAGCGGAACGCCCGCGATACCCCCGACGTTCTGAGTGTCTCCCCTCGAGTGCTCACCAGCGACGAAGGTGATCCCGTGATCCGCCGTGACGATCACCATGGCGCGGTCAAAATCTCCTATCTCTTCAAGGCGATCCATATATTCCCCCAGCAGATGGTCGGTCAAGCCGAGTTGCAGAAGGTGACGTTGTTGCCCGAACCTCGCCTTGACCTCGTCGTCGTCCCAATTCGACGTGTACCCGGGGATACCGATTACGGGATAGATCGAGCCGTCCGGTCTCAGCTTCCAAGGCGTGTGCGGAAAAAATGTGTGCATGTAGTGCAGGCGGGGGAGATCCCTCGGGTGTATCGCAGCAACGTCTCTTCGAAAATCGAAGAGACGTTTGTCTGGGAAGATCGGGCTGTCTGGAATTCGTTCGTCGGCAATGCGCTCCGGGTCTACCGGATCGGTGCCAACGATGGATTCCACCTCGGTGGCGATCTGCAGCGTGGTCGTTGGTTGGGTTTGATCCAACGGCGGCGGAGCGGCCGTCGTGGGTGAAGCCTGCGTGGTGGTTGTGCTGGCCGTGGTGGTTGTGGTCAGCCCCCTTCCAAAATTGCCCCATCCGGCAGCGATCGATGGAAGCCCGAGGTCCATCCCCTCTGGCGCCACGAGATGCCCGAACACGATTGCTGCGTCCTCAAACAGCAGAGCCAATGATCCCTTGTCGCTTGAATATGTCTCGTCGTTCCTCAGCGCAGGCAAGGGCGCGGTACTTGAAGTCGACAGACCCGCGGTGGTTGTAGAAGAGATCGTTGGCGAAGCTGCGACTGTGGATCCGGGCGCGGCCGGTGCCGTGTTGTCGGCCGCGATCAGATCAAGGACTTGCTCCGGCGTTGAGCCGTCGCACACTGAATCGGGGCATAGATCAACGAGAGGGTCCCGGGACGAGACGTCGTACGTCCCACCCAACAGGGTGAACAGGTTATCGGGATACATCGAATAGACGGGAGCCGAATGACTCTCAAGCGAGCTCGCAAGCAGGGCCGTCACCGACACTTCAGTTGTGGAACCGTTCGTGGTGGCGTTGTTGAAGACGTGTGCGGTCTCGCCTAGGCGAGCGAAATTGGGATAGCGGACTGGGTCGATGCGACCGGTCTCGTCGAGTAGTGAATACCATGGCAACTCATCGAACAACAGCAGATAGATCGGCGGAAACCGCTCGTTCAATCGCTCGACCAGAGAAGCTTGCCCGGCGGTGCTCGGGCTGACCGCAGCATTGTCGGGGTCGGCTCGGTCAGCGCTGGTGTCGGGCGGCTCGGCCTCGTTGGATACAGCACTATCCGGTTGGTCTTGATTATCAACAACGCCGCCGAGATCTTCCTCAAGGTCGGTCCCGAGCAGGGTTTCGAGTGTCACCGCCTCGACGTCGTCTGGAAGAACCACGCTGTTGGTTGCTGAGAAGAACAAGAAATAGACGAGAACGACAGGAGGCAGCACCGACAAAACCGACACGACTGAACGAACCCGGTCATGCCTCACATACAAGGTCATCAGGCCGTACGTGGCGGCGATGGCGATCGCTGTGACGAGCCAAGCCAACCCACCGATCACGTCGACCACCTGGATGACGAACAAGAAGGTCAGCACCGCCATGGAGCCCCTGAAGATGAGTTCCCCCAGCCGATCCGAGCGGGCGTGTGCGGCCAGCATAAGCACGCTGAGCACAAACGCGGGTACCAGCGCGACCAAGATCGCGAACGCCACGATCTGGCCCGGTGAACTCGAATGCGCAGTGAAGAACGTCGGGTTCTCGCCAAGGATGCTCAGCAGCGGTTGGCTGATCGCCAAGGTGGCGAGCACCAGCAGATGAACGATTCGCCACAGCAGCTTCTGCACACGAGCAGGATAAGCCACACACGGTGCCGAATTATTTGAGAGTTCGGGCATTTGGTTGGTGGTTGATGCTTGACTCGGGTTCTGGAGACGCTATTATCCCTGGTGAAAGCCCCGGAACCGTCAATGCCTCGGCAAACGGCCGGGGTTTCGTCTTTGCTGAGTGCGAGGTTGAGTTGGCGGTGGTGCTTGCTCTGGTGTTGCTGTTAGGGTTCGGGAACCACTACGGGGGTGACACCAAGATGATAAGCGCATATCTAGACCCGGCATCTGGCAGCGCGATCATCGGCGCAGTGGCAGCAGGCGGCGCCGGCATTGCGGTTGCTGGTAGGGCAGTGCTCTCCAAGTTGGGGTTCGGCAAGAACAAGTCCTCCAGCGAGACCCCGATCTACGAAGAAACAAACGACTCTGAAGGAGTCGGTGAGCCCGACGAAATCACTCAGTGATGATCCCGGGTAGCGGCCCGGAGTCGGTTTACGACAGCGGATCCTTCCGTGATCCGAACTCGCGTGTCTGGTGTGACGGCAGCCGCGTGCTGCGTGGTCTCAACGAGGCCGCGGCCGCCGATTTTGCCGCGTTGACCGCAACCAGTTTCTATCGAGGAGCGTGCAAGGCC
Source organism: Candidatus Aldehydirespiratoraceae bacterium (assembly GCA_965198315.1). Taxonomy (GTDB): domain Bacteria; phylum Actinomycetota; class Acidimicrobiia; order Acidimicrobiales; family Aldehydirespiratoraceae; genus VXYK01. The sequence continues at coordinate 2,068,667 of OZ240616.1, forward strand.
GGAGATCTGGTCAGCAGCGAACCTGTTGAAGCAGCGGTTCCTCAGGGGTCTGACTGGGCCTTGGTGCTCGAACATGGGTCCATCGACGTGATTACGTACGCCCACGAGTGGTCGTTCTCAATGCTGCAGGACGCGGCGAGCCTCACCCTCAAGTTGGTCCGAGCTGCAATCGACGAAGACATGACCAGCAAGGACGCCACGCCATACAACGTCCAATTCGTCGGGCCGAAGCCGACATTCATCGACATCGGCTCGTTCGAGACCTACCGGACAGGCGAACCGTGGTGGGGGTACCGGCAGTTCTGTCAGATGTTCCTGTACCCGTTGATGTTCACCGCCTACAAGGACCTCCCACATCAACCATGGATGCGTGGAGCGGTTGACGGGATCACGCCGGAGCAGGTTCGGCGGGTGCTGCAGGGCCGCCGCCACGCCAGCAGAGGACTGATCCCTCACGTGTGGTTGCACGCCAAGGCCGACAGACGTTTCAGCGGGGGATCTGCAGACACAGTCAACGACTTGAAACAAGCCGGATACAACAAGAAGATCTACGTCGCATTGGTCGACCGGCTCCGCAAGCTGGTCGACAACTTGAGCTGGAATCGTTCCGATTCTGAGTGGGCCGACTACTCGAAGCGGAGCCATTACGCATCGAACGACCTGCTCAGCAAAGCCGATTTCGTACGCGGAGTTGTGGCGCAACGCCATCGTTCGCAGGTCTGGGACATCGGCGCCAACGACGGGATGTTCAGCCGGATCGCCGCTGAACAAGCCGATGTTGTGCTCGCCCTGGATGCCGATGCGCCAGTCGTAGACCGCCTGTACCGGTCACTTCGCGAAGACGGCACCGAAGGCATCATTCCGCTGGTAGTCAATTTTGCGGACCCGACCCCTGGGATCGGTTGGCGCGGTACCGAACGTCCGCCACTCACCGAGCGCTCTAAACCGGAGTTGGTACTCGCGCTCGCGGTGATCCATCACCTGGCTCTGACCCACAACGTGCCGACCGCGGCGATTCTCGACGTTTTCTTCCACCTCGACGTTGAAGTGGTTCTGGAGGTGCCCGCTGAATCAGACCAGATGGTGAAGGAACTCAAGAGCCACAAGCGCGCCGGTACCCATGATGCCTACACGCTCTCGGTCATTGAGGCGCAGATCAACGAGCGTTTCGATATTCGCCAACGAGCAGAACTCCCCGGAGGAACCCGGGTGTTGTTCGACCTGACCCCCAGGTCCTGACCCGCCTGAAAGGGACTCAGCTGAGCACTGGAACGCTGCTGAGGGACGCGGCGATGACCTCATCGGAGAGGTCGAAGTCGCTCACGGCACCAGAGATGTAGGACTCGTAGGCCGAAAGATCCAAGTGTCCGTGGCCGCACATCGCGGTGAGGATCGTCTTGGACTCCCCGGACTCCTTGCAGGCCAAGGCTTCCCGGACGGTTGCAGCAATAGCGTGGGTGGGTTCCGGAGCGGGGACGATGCCCTCTGTGCGAGCGAACTGCAGTCCAGCCGCGAAGCACTCGCTCTGGCCGATGGCGACGGCCTCTGTGAGCCCCAGGTCATGAATATGCGACACCAGAGGTGACATGCCGTGGTACCTCAAACCTCCCGCGTGGATGGCCGCTGGAATAAAGTCGTGACCCAGTGTGTGCATCTTGAACAGGGGAGTTGAACAGGCAGTGTCGCCGAAGTCGTAGCGGTATTCGCCCTTGGTCAGAGTCGGGCACGAAGACGGTTCAACGCAACGGATGGTCGGTGCCATGTTGCCGGCGAGCTTTTCTCGCAGGAACGGCAGCGCCAGTCCACCGAAGTTCGAACCGCCGCCTGTGCAGCCCACGAGCAGATCTGGCGTTTCGCCCACCATGGCCAGCTGCCGCAGAGCCTCTTCGCCGATGACTGTTTGATGCATCAACACATGGTTCAAGACGCTGCCAAGCGAGTAGCGAATGGCAGGATCTGCCGCGGCGACCGATACGGCCTCAGAGATGGCGATACCGAGCGAACCGGGATGGTCGGGGTCCGCTGCCAGCAGTTCGCGACCGTATTCGGTCACCGGCGAGGGGCTCGAGTGCACGGTCGCGCCCCACAGTTCCATCATGGTCTTGCGGTATGGCTTCTGGCGGTAGGAAGCGGCTACTTGCCACACTTCGCATTCCATGCCGTATTGGGAACAGGCGAAAGCCAAGGCGCTGCCCCATTGTCCCGCACCGGTTTCGGTGGTGAGCTTGGTTACGCCCTCGGCGTTGTTGTAATAGGCCTGAGGGACCGCAGTGTTGGGCTTGTGAGACCCAGCAGGGCTACCGCCTTCGTACTTGTAGAAGATCTTTGCGGGTGTGTCGAGCACCTTTTCGAGTCGACGGGCCCGAAACAGCGGACTCGGCCGCCAGAGTCGTAGCACGTCGAGTATCCCGCCCGGTATGTCGATGTAGGAGTCGCTGCTCACCTCCTGAAGTATCAGAGCCATCGGAAACAGTGGTGCGAGGTCTTCAGGGCCCGCAGGTTCCAGAGTGCCGGGATGCAGCGGTGGGGGTGGAGGTTGGGGTAGATCCGGGATCACGTTGTACCACTGCGTCGGGAGTTCCGACTCCGGCAAGTTCACCCTGTAATAGTCTTCTGCCATGGTCTGATTCCTTTCATGGCGATCATCGTCGGTCAGCGCTGGACAATAACCCACAAGGGGCCACCCGGCGACTTCGATCCAGTGAGTTCTCCATGCGGTGGTGTCGCGGCAAGCGACAGCGAATAGGGTCGTTTCAGTTCTGGCGGACTCGCCTCTTGATGACGCCGCGTTGCGTCTCTGGGACACGGTCTGCGGCTAGCTAGTGTTCCCGCATCTCTGCGAGATTCGGCATCGCAGGGACTAAGGAGACGAAAGGCTTGAGGCTAGTCGCCGGCATCTTCTGCCCCTATCTGGAAGCCAGCGACTGGGTTTCGATCTGCCGCGGTCTCAAAGTGGGTTCAGCGACGTCGGCTTCAGCGTCGTTGGAGCAGGTCGTCTAGCCGCCACAGGCCCGCCGCGTAGCTTCGGTCGCAACAACCAGATCAACGCGACTTGAGTTCGTGTGGTCTTCGATGGATTCGTGTTCTTCGTGTGCCTCGTGCGCCGCGGCGTGTGCTTCAAGCGAAGCTGACCACGCCTGTTCTGCCTCTACTTGCGCGGTGGCGGCTTCGCGGCACGCGCCCGCGTCGACGCCGGTGCCGCAGCCGACCAACAGCGCGAGCGCCACCGCGCAGGCCGCAGACCTAAGCAGGTTCACTGGCTTGTCTGGTCTTCGCTGGCGTTAGTCTCAGACTGTTTCGCTCTCCACCGGCGTTTTAGCTGCAAGTACCGCATCACCGACAGAACAACACAGGAAATAAGCGCAAACCGGAATAGTTCTTTGATTAAGTCTGATGGTTCTACGATGCGTGCCAGTATCGCTAGCGCGGCTATCAATATGACAGTAAACAGATGCTCACGTATGGGGCGCGCTAGAACTTCTTCGGTGGTGCGAAAGAATCTGGGTTTCTTGTCACTGTCCATCGGGATTCATCTTCCAGCACACGAAGATCTATATCGTGCGGGTGTGATACGAGTTGGGCCAGACGATTATATCTTCGGTCTTGCAGACCTCGTGCACGTCCCATGAAGTACCTGTGGTGAGTGCCATAGCGGCCCCGGCGGCCCTTGCGGCAGCGCCCGACCCGTAGAGTGCCACCAGCACACCACCGACCCTGAGCGCCCATTCACATTGAGTTTGAGTGACGTGGTGATGCGGCCGTATTGTTCGAGTTGCTTCCCACCTGATCTCACAGGTCTCGAATTGTTCCCAGCGCCAACCGTAGATTGGCCATGGCCCGATTTCCCATCGGGGTTCGGGTTCCGCGTCAGGGAAATAGCGCCAGGTCTCCCAGTCGACTATCTTGTAGACATAGTTCCAATCCAAATGGCAAACACGCCTTGGTAGCGGCAGGCCGATGTATTGGTAAGCATCGTGCGCGCTTGCTTCTTCCGCATCCAGACTTGAAAGCACGGGAACGTCAGAAGGGGCCAACGCCAACGACGTCGCGAGAACAATTGTCGCTAGAGGAAGGGACAGTAGCTTCTTGTGAAGCTACTGTTGACGCTTTCCAAGAAGCGTCAACAGTAGCTTCTTGTGTAAGTTTGTCATGAGGGGAAGTGTACGCGCAGTTGGGCTTGAACGCAAGCACGTCGTTTGCTGGGCGTCAGAGCGATGGGAACAGCGGGGCGAGATACTCGGGGCGAGTTCCCCCATGCGGTGGTGTCCCAGTTGGCGACACCGAATAGGGTCGTGTCATGTACCGACCAAGCTCCGTGGACTTCCACTTCGATGTCATGTGCCCGTACGCCTACCAGACCTCACGCTGGATACGGTCGGTACGCGAACAGACCGACCTGACTGTCAACTGGCGTTTCTTCAGTCTTGAGGAGATCAACAGGGTCGAGGGCAAGAAACACCCGTGGGAGCGCCAATGGTCCTATGGCTGGTCGATGATGCGCATCGGCGCGGCACTGCGGCGCATCGACATGGCCCATCTCGATGCCTGGTACGCAGCCGCCGGGAAGGCACTGCACGAGGACGGCAACAAACCCCACGAGCCCGACGTGGCCCGCCACCTGTTGGAGCAGATCGGACTCGATCCGGGCATCGTCGACGCCGCAATCGCGGACCCGACCACCCATGACGAGGTGAGAGCGGAACACGACAAGGTCGTGGCGGCGTCGGGTTATGGAGTGCCGACCATGTTCTTCGCCGCCGCCGACGGCAGCGAGCAGACGATCTTCGGCCCGGTTCTGGTGGACCCGCCCCTAGACGATGCAGCGCTGCGCCTCTGGGACACGGTCTGCGGTTGGCTCGAGTTCCCGCACCTCTACGAGATCCAACGTCCCAAGACCAAAGACGACGAACGGGTCATCGCTGCCACCTTCCGTCCATACCTGGAGGCTCGCGACTGGGTTTCGATCAATCGCGGCGTCGAAGTCGGGTTCAGCGAGGACGGTTTCAGCGTCGTCGGCCCTGCAACCTAGAGGCCGGGCGGACTATCCCGAACACGACCGCGACCCAGCGAGGCCGTGGCCCGAGCGGCTCGTGAGCGTAGCGAACAAGAGCGGAAGACGAATGGTGTCAGCGCGACTCCCTGTTCAATCCGCGCACGTTTCTAGACCTCCACAGGAGCTCCACGACCGAACCTGGACCTCCACGCGCGGAGAAAGCGCAAAATCCGGTACTTGCCTTGTCTCACGGGGGCAGCAATCGTCTAGCCTCAGAATCGTCATCCACTACTAATCGACAGAGGAATCATCCAATGGCAACTTCGCAGCCCGCAATCCTCATGGATCTTCAGAAGTACCAATGGTACGTCCACATGAGCCGTACCGAAAACGCCGATCTCGGCCTCATCAAGAGTGCGATACAGGACAGCCTTGCCGACGCCGCGGCACAGGGAGTCAACCTTTGTGTTCTCTTGGGTCCGACGCTGGCCGACGACCTCGGGATCGAAACCGACGATTTCCAGGGATACCCCGGTTACGAGTCACCGGACGGTTCCCGTGTCGCCAAGGGAACTCAGGAAGAGCTCCTCATGTGGCTCCATCACGCCGACAAGGACCTGATCTGGGAGGTACAGCACACCTTCCGCAAGGCCGTAGCCGGGCACCTCGAAGTGGCCCGCGAAACCCCGACGTTCATCTACAAGAACAGCCTCGACCTCACCGGCCACATTGACGGCACCGGCAACCCCGAGCCCGAAGATCAGCAGGACCGGGGCATTGTCGATGACGGCCAGCCAGGCGAAGGCGGCAGCTACTGCATCGCCCAGCGTTGGGTGCACGACATGGACTACTGGGCCACGCTCTCGCTTGAAGAAGAAGAGAACACCTTCGGGCGCACCAAGCCTGACTCAGTCAAGCTCGACACCCAAGTGCCGACTTCGCACCTGTCTCACGTTGAGTTGCGCGAAGGTGCCACCGCCGATGAGTCGACCCCCAAACGGGGTGAGATGGTTCGTCGCTCCACGCCCTATGCGTTCCACGAGGGCACCGTCGGTCTCTATTTCATGGGCTTCTGCAAGACGCAGGCACCGATGCGTGAGCGCATGGAAGCCATGTACGGAATCAATGGCCAGGCACATGACGCCATCACCAACTACTCCACTCCGGCCTCGGGTTCGTTCTACTTCGCTCCTTCTGTAGAAGCGCTCGAAGCAGCACTCGCCTAGGTTCGCGGCGTAGACCGCGGATGAGCGATACACCGCGTATTGCGGGACTGGAACCCACTTTCACCAACATCGACGATGGTGACATTCCTTTCATCGCGGTGCGCAGCCAGCGCAACGCCGATGGCTCGGAGTCTCATGTGTGGGAGAAATGGGTCGCTTTTTCGGTAGAGCCTCTCTACCTGGCATTGTTCGCGCGTTGGGATCCAGGCATGATCGTGCGGCATCACGGGCACTACAGCCCGCACACTCTCACAGTCCTGTCCGGTTCGTTCACCTGCGGTGACGTTGAGCTGAGTCCGGGTGGACATATCGAGCTGCCGCTGGGAGCCTCATTCGGCCCGTTCGTCGCGGGACCCGAAGGTGTCGAGCTCTACGAAGTGATGATGGGCGACCCTCGTTCGTGGAGCGAAGACATGGACTCTATGCGGCGCTGGTTGGCCGATCGCGGCGTCGAGCAGTTGCCAGACCCGCCAATCGAACTCCCGGCTGGTCTTGAAGATCTGCGCGCGGCCTTCTCTAAGGGCGGGCAGAGCTCGGCGGGCGCGCAGAGTTCGGAGGGCTGAACCGATGAGTGAACCCAGGATCGTCACCGTCTTGAGACCGGAGGACGAATACACCCACGAACCGGATCCGGTTTCGAACTACAACGAGTCGATGTATCTCAACGGTTTCGACTTGGAACACGAATTGGGCGCGTGGTTCAGGATCGGTAACCGGGTCAACGAGGGCTACGCAGAGATGACAGTCTGCATCTATCTGCCCGACGGCCGGGTCGGTTTCCTCTACGGGCGACCTGAAATCACCAACAACGACGAGATGCGTGCCGGCGGGCTTGAGATCACAGTCGAAAAACCGTTTGAGCATTTGACTATCAACTACGACGGCAAGGTGTGTCTGCTCGAAGAACCCAAACAGATGACGAACCCTCGTGTGGCGTTTCGCGACAACCCCTTCGTCGACTGTTCAGTGCGCCTCGACGTGACCGGCATATCGCCGATGTATGGAGGTTTGCCTCAATACGAAGACGGCAGCCCGCTGGAAACTGACGCTTCGAAGAGCTTCGCCAAGGCGCACTACGAACAACACACCGCAGTTGTAGGCACTGTCGAATTGGGCCAAGAGACGATCGCGCTCGACGGCCTGGGTTTGCGTGACAAGTCGTGGGGACCCCGCTATTGGCAAGCGCTGCGCTGGTACCGCTGGTTGCCGATGATCTTCGGTCCCGACTTCGCCATGATGCTGTCCATAATCGACCGCGACGGCACCCCTGCTCGCAGCGGCATGGTGCTCGTAGACGGCGAATACTCGCTAATCCGAGATTGCAGGATCGAATCCGAGTGGGACTCAGACGAGTACCACACCGCTATTCGGTGCTGGGCGGCAACAGACCACGAAGAATATGAGATCACCGGCCGGGTGCTGTCGATGATTCCGTTGCGCAACCGTCGCAGGACCGACGATGGGCAGCAACTCCACACACGCATCACCGAAGCGATGACCCGCTACGAGTGCAACGGCCGCGTCGGCATGGGGATGAGCGAGTACCTCGATCAGATCGTCGACGGTCGTCCCATCGGCACCGACATGAGATGACCGGCATGGGGCTCTGATGAGCGCTGATTTGGCGAACGCACTCGCCGTCTCGCTTGCCGGTCCACTCGGTGACGTCAAGATCAACGACCTACAGCGTTTGTCTGCAGGTGCCAGCCGCGAGACTTGGTCTTTCACCGCGGTTTCCACGAACGAATCTCAGCGGTTGATTCTGCAGCGTCAACGATCTGCGGCCTCGCGGCTCCGGACTGGACTCGACGAAGCGGCGCTGCTTCGACGTGCCCGCACCGGTGGTGTCACTGTGCCAGAGATCGTGGCGTCAGAAACTGGTGACACCAACCCGATCGGTGCACCGTTCATGATCAGCCAGCGAATCGAAGGGGAGTCGATTCCCCGCAAGATCCTGCGTGACGACGCCTTCGCGGGGGCACGCCAGGGCTTGGTCGCCGACTTTGGTCGAGAACTGGCAGCGATACATCGCCTGGAGCTGCCCTCGGTGGATCAAATCGCGACCATCGACGATCCGTTGGCTGTTCAACGAACGCTGTATGAGGCTTTCGAGGACCCGCACCCGGTCTTTGACCTGGCTTTTCGTTGGCTTGACGAGCGGCGTCCGCAAGCCCGGCAGCCGTGCGTTGTTCATGGCGATTTCCGTATGGGCAACGTGCTGGTCGATAGCTGCGGACTCGCAGCGGTGCTGGACTGGGAACTCGCGTACCTCGGTGATCCTGCCTTCGATCTGGGATGGCTGGTAGCGCGAGCCTGGCGTTTCGGAGGTGCGGGGGAGGTCGGTGGAATCGGTTCGAGAAGCGAGTTGCTTGACGCCTATCAGGCCAACGGAGGCGAAGCCATCACCCTCGACGAACTGCGCTGGTGGGAGATGTTGGCCTGCCTTCGCTGGGGCGTGGTCACCATGGCGATGGTTGACGATCATCGTCGGGGCAGAAAACGCTCCCTGGAACAAGCTGTGATCGGGCGCCGAGTCGTGGAAACGGAATACGACGTGATGCTCCTATTGAGGCCGGAACTACTAGCGACGGGCAACACATGAGCGAAGAACTCCCTAGGGACTGGCCCCACGATCTGCCCGATGCCGAGGAACTGCTCAAGAGCGTGCGCGACTATCTCAGCGACGATCTGGGTCCCCGCGCCGAAGGGCGCGATCGCTGGATGCTGCGAATCGCCTCCAATGCGCTGACCATTGCGGCACGCGAGGCGCGTTCGGCTCCCCGAGACCGCGCCGCTCACGCCGAGCGACTGCGGAGCCTTGGTGTCAGCAGCGAACAGGAACTGGCAGAGGCGATCCGCAACGGGGTACTCGACGACCGCCGAGTTGAACTCGCCGAGGCATTGTGGGCAACCACGCTCGACAAGCTTGCCGTTGCCAACCCCTCCTACCGCGAGGACTCAAGCGTCCAATAAAGGTTTGAGCACCGACGCGATCGGATCCAGGTAAACGGTTTGGTCGGCGTCGAGCAGGCCTCGGTCAACCCAGCGATTCATGATCCGCACGACGATCGCGGCGTAACGGGCGGCAGCGAACAATACCCAGGGGCCTATGTCTGTGACTTCGTGGTTGCTCACCGTCGAGTAGCGATCGACCTGGCCTTGCAGACTCGGCACACCAACCGACACCTCGACCCCAGCGAGCGCATGGGACCATTGCTCGAACATCAGACACCAGCCGAGGTCCATCTCCGGCGGTGCCAGCGCAGCGGCTTCGAAGTCGGTCAGACAAGCAGGTTGAAAGTTCTGCCAGATCACGTTGCCGAGTCGAGCGTCTCCCCAGGTGAGCACGGTCGTGTCAGTCCGGGGGAGTTCTTCGGCGACGCGATCGAAGGCTGCCATCATCAACTCATGGGGCCGTCCGTCAAGTTCCCTTTCGGCGTAGTCGCGCCAGATCTTCAGTTGTCGGTGCCCGTCATTGACGTCGCTGTCGGTCAGCCAACCGAGACCGGCCGCTTCGATGTCGACCGCATGCACACCGGCCATGACATCGAGGCATCTGTAGCCCATGAGTTCGCGTTCGGCGGGACTGGCCTGCGCATAGAACCCCGTCAACACGTAGGGCGGGTCCTCGCGCGGTATGTCTCCGCCGACGAAGTCCATAACGAAGAACGGCGAGCCGAGTACCTCAGAGTCAGTCTCGTATCCGAGCAGCGAAGCGATGGGGACATCGGCATGCTCGGCCAACGCCGACATGACCCGCCACTGGATCTCGATCTCGTTGTCGACAGCTACCTGCACCGGATACACGGGCGGCTCGGGCATTTCCCGGCGCAGCACAATCGTGCGGTTCTCTGTTGATCCAGACGCTGTCACCGCGATCGGCACGATCAGCGTCTCGGCAGAGTATCCGCCGCTCGGTCGATCAAAGGCGCCGACCTCAACGCCGTCGGCATCGTCAAGATGCTCGGTCAACCACACCGCGAGCGATTTCGCCATGTCACGGTATTCGTCGTTCGCTGTATCAGTCACAGAGAGATATTGTTACCTCTGTTTGGTTTGTGTGTGGCTGGCGGGTGGCTGGTTGGGTGTGTGGTGTGCTGGGTTTTCAACCCTGCCGGGTTTGTGTTGGCGGATCTGTCTTGGGGGCCGCAAACTTCATATGCTGGTCGCCATGCCCGTAAAAGGTGGGTTTAACAGGTGCTATAGGCCTTCGTTGGGTACGGTCACGGGGTTGCGTTGGAGTTTTGACCGGGTGCGTTGTGTGTGATTTTATCGTATGTTTTGGTTTTTAACATCGAGGGAGGCAACCTGTTGACGGCCCACGTTTCGGAGCTGTTCCTGGTGGGTTGTATTCTGATTTTCCCACGGTTATTCCCACAGGGCATATTGTGCGTTGAGTTTGTTCAGTTTTGTCTCGTTGTTCGGTTCGATGCAACCCCGGTTCATCCATGACGTTGGGATTCACGCGCCAGTCCCGGCGGGTCGTGTGCGTGACCGGACTCCGTTTGCGGTTGCGTGTACTTGTTCTGCTAGCGTGGGTCGTCGTATTTGCTCGGATGGTATGTGGGGCTTTTTGTGAGCGTTGGTTCCCTGGTGAGAGATCGGCGCGGGTTTCGCACGCCACCTGCCGGTCGTCGCCGTTGAGTGTGTGCAGACACCTGTGCTGCCGTCCGGCTTCGTTTGGGAGCGCCGCTCAGTTTGATATCTGGATTTGTTGGCGAGCATGTGCCGACGCGGGTTGTTTTCGCCCACGTCTGGGTTCGGGGGTTACGCGCTGCGTGTGACGCCAGCTAGTTTGAGTATGTCGGTGGGACGCCTACGGCCCGCCAGGCTGCGTAGCTGATTCCGTTCGCTTCGCCGTATGTGCTGGCGTTTGCGACGAATTCGGTTTCGAAAGCTGAAATGTCAATAGCTGACGCCGTCGATCATGGTTCGGCTGAACCCGTGTGATTGCGGCCCGTGTCGGGTTGCAGACAACTGCTGTCCGCCCCGGCATCGCCTCATAGTCGTTTGATGCTGATTGTCGGATGGTTTGATTGGATGGCGTCAAGGATGCACGATCGGTGGAATCGGTCGTGGTCGCGTTCATAGCAGAGCAACGCTATCTGTGTGACGTGCGCCAGGTTCGCGAGGGCGTCACAGGCATCGGCGGCGTTGGCTTGAAGGTGTTGCCGAGATTTTTGGCGTGCGGTTTTGTGGCCTTGGCGGAACGGCTCACGGTTCTCTTTGGGGTTGCCCAATGTTCGATCGTGCCTGTATTCGATCCCTGCGTCGCGCATTGCTTCCGTTAACGCCGTTTTGAAAACCCTCGTTTTCTGGAGTTGGGGTGAACCGCACGTCGACGAGGGTTGTCACGTTGTTTGTTGTGAGCAGCTCGATCAGTTCGGTTGGTGTTCGGTGCCCGTACCCGACGGACACGATCACGGTCACGCCGGACCTCCGGCAACCTCGTGCCGCCCGGGGTTGTGCGGCACCGGGTTTGGTTGTTCAGGTCCGCGGAATGCGAGCTGGTCGGTTGGCTGCAGTGTTCGGGTCATAGTGACTACGGTGCGGTTAGGGCTGTTGGGCGCAACAGGTTTGTCGGGTCGGTGCACAGTTGATCGAAGTCGACCAAGGCCCCCGTTGCACACGTAGTGCCGCGTTTTGTTGCCGAACAGTAAAAACCTCGGACCGTGTGTGTCTGCATCTATTTGGTCGCTCGGGCCGTGCAGTTTTGCGTTTCGGCGCAGGAAAGGTTGAATCGTTACGGGTTTGTTTCTGTTGTCTGGGTTCACTATTTCGATAGTCGCGATTTTGTTGATCATGATTCTCAAATCGTTGATCATCATTTGTCCCCCGAACCGGGTCGCGGTCATTTCGGGCCGTAGCCGTGTGCTGTCTGATGGCCGTCGGGTCGGGTTTCGCATTCTGAAGGGTGGCCGCACGATTCACATCCCGATCATCGAGAAAGTGTCGTGGCACGATCCCGTTGAACGTGCAGGGAATCGCCAACGTGAAAGTTTCGTCGAAGGAGGGTGTGTTGAAGAACGCTGCGGAACGGTTTTTGAATGTGCCGAAGGAGAGCATTGGCCAGATTGCTAAGGAGACGTTGGAGGCGAACTTGTGTGGTGTGTTGGCAACGTTGTCTCCCGAGGAGGTCAATGAGGATCGTTTGAAGTTCTCGCAGCAGTTGATCGACGAGGCTGATGATGACGTCAAAACACTGGGGATTGATCTCGACGTTATGAAAATCTAAAACGCGACCGACGACAACCTTTACCTTGAGTCGCTTGGTCGCCGGTTAACCGGAGAGGTCGTCAAGGAAGCTCGGGTAGCTGAAGCGAACCGGCGGTCGGAGTCTGAGCAGGCAGAAGCCAAAGCTAAGGAACGGGCCGAGATTTGCGCAGGCGTTGGCTGAACGTAACATTGTTGAGGAACAGAACAACCTGCGTGTTCGTACAGCCGAACTTGACGCGATTGCCGTGCGAAAAAGGAGCAGGCTTTGGTGGCGGGTGACATTGCTCGTGCGACCGCTGAGCAGGAACTTGAGCAGCAGCGCATCGAGTTGGAACGATGTCGGCTCGAAGCTGATGTGGTGACGCCTGCTCGCGCGAACCTTGAGTCGAAGCAGCTTGAAGCTCAGGCTGAGGCGGCGAAAATCATCGAGGACGGTAAGGCTTAGGTTGATGTGTTTCGTCGGATCACTGATCAGTATCAGCTGGGGGTGATGACGGTCAGCGCATTTTGTGTTGAACATGTTGCCTGATCTTGTTGACAAGATCGTGTCGACGGTTAACAACGTTTCGATCGACAGGGTCGCAGTGGTCGACGGCGGTAACAGCGGTGGTCAGGGTGGTATTCCTGCGTTGATGGCGCAGTTGCCTGCTGCTGTGGTGAGCCTCTCCGAGCAGATCGAAGCGGCGACCGGTGTCGACATTTTGTCGAGCATGCGCCCCGACGTCGATGACGGCGGTTCTTCGGTGGTTGAGCTTCCCGCAGCGTCGGTTTCCTGACACGGTTTTTCCGGTAATCCACTACGGGGTTGGGGTTCCTCTGTCGTCTGCTTGGCGACGGAGGGCCTCGCTCGTGTCAGGGCGGTCTGTGTTCTTCGCTGCTAACTTTGTTGTTGCACGAACAATAGTAACGTTAGCAATACTTGCAATATGAGGAACAGATCAGGCTGCTAAAAATGACCAAACCAGCGGGCCAACGCCCTAACTCACGTGTCAAAAACGACACTAACAAGCTCACAGAGCAGACTTTGGCGGGCTGCGGCTCGGGCCCTTCCCTGGAGAGGGGACCGCACCGCCGAAAAAGGCCGAGAGTGCAGTGCCTGCATTCTTGAGGCACTGGCAGCGTTCGCTGTCTAGTCTACGTTCCTCGTCGAGTTGGAACAGAACTCGGTGGCCCGATGGCCGGTTGGTGCATCCCGGGGCTGACAGACTCTACTCAATTGTGGGACCCGTCACTCTACTGTTGGCAGGCGTGGAGTTCTGGCTGGTTGGGCGAATAGAACTCGCTGACGTGCGAATCGATGCGGGCACGGAGATGGCGATGCTCGCTTTCTTGGCCGCCGCGGCTGCTACATGTGAAGCCGTGTCCGCTAGACGAATCCGGGCGTTGGCCGACGATGCGACGGGCGGCACCCGAGTTGCTGTCCGTCGCATCGCCGCTCACATATGTCGTGCGCCTCGGTGGCCTGATGGCCGCCTGATCAGTCGCGGTGAGGATAAGGTTGCCTTGGCGACGCGCGTGGCAGCGGTGCTCTTGGCGCTCGTGTTCTCGTTGGTGTGCGGGTGGGTGGGTGTCCCCAACATCGACGTTGGCGCCGATCTGTTTTTCCTTCCGGGACTATTGGTCGGTGCCATATGTCTGGCTCTGTACTGGATGAGTCGCCGCCTGATTGTAATAGCGAGCAACGCTGAGGCGGTCAACTAGACAGGCAGTGTTCAGGACCTCCCGTTGTCCGCCGATTGAACGTCACGACATCAACAGCTTGGGTTCGGAGCTGATTCCGTTCCTTTCGCCGCATGTGCTGTCACGGGTTGGTTCGCAACCGACTGGTCGGTCTCTTTGAGCCGTTGTCGGAGGGTTGTTGGCAGGCTCGGGGGTGCCTGTTCGGGTTCGGTTGGAGCGTCGTCAGCCGAAGTTGGAGTCGAACACGGCGTTGTTACAACGGTTTTTGCTGTTTGTTGGTTGACGTGCCCTGCTTACGATTCCGCGCAGGCTCGTTTAGTTTGGCTGGTGTCTGCACCGCGCCAGTTGGGTTCGTTGAGCGCGTGGACGTTCGCTGCGGCTTGCGCGAACGTCGGTATTGTGCCCCGGCGTTTTTCGGCGGTGGGGTCGCGTCCGTCTGCGACGGCGTTGCGGTTCTCCGCTGTGCGTTTGCGGGCTTTGGCTAACGACACGGCCGGGTAGCCGCCCAAGCCGAGGTCTCGGCGCCGTCCGTCGATGGTGATACGCTGAACCTAGCTTCGCGTGCCTTTGGCGGTAACGTTCAAGATTAGGCCGTCGCCGTGCTTTCCCGGTGCTGCGCTTTTGACTTCAGCGGTGGTAAGTCTGCCCATGTTTCCCTCATCTTGCCCCACATATTTGTGTAGAAGTCACGCTATCAGGCGCGACCTTCCGCGTGTTCGGATAATTCAGTTATGGCTGTGGCCAGGTAGTTTTGTGAATTACTGTGAACATGCGCCACTTAAGATGAATGTCACGAAGATAGATTTACCGCGTCGTTGGCGGCTGTCGAACCGGGCTACCCTGCGACTCCATGATTCGACGTTGGCTCCTAGAGGCCGAGCGAATAGATCGCAGAGTGCCAGGCTCGGAACGCGAGGCCGTGGCCCGAGCGGCCCGTGAGCGCAGCGAACAAGAGCGGGAAAGCAACGTCTTTCGACCCACACACTTCACCTATTCGCGCGCGCTCCTAGGACTGATTGTGGGGGTCTGGGTGTTGAGCACCGCGGTACCTGCCTCGGCGCATGGCACTGGCAGCCGTACGGATCTGCCTTTGCCGGCTTGGCAGATGGCCTGGGCCGCGGCGTTCTCGGTCATCGTGTCTTTCGTGGCGCTCGGAACCTTCTGGGACAAGCCACGATTGGCTGCAGCGGCGGCCGGTCGTCGGGTCGTTTCACTGGTGTCTCCGTCCGCAAGGTTCGTAACGGCAGTCTGCAAACTCGTTGGCGTTGTGGGATTCGCGGTGGTGATCTTTGCAGCTTGGTGGGGTAAACCCACTGCGGCGGTCAACATCGCCCCAACCGCTTTTCTGATCTCGTTCTGGGTTGGATTGCAACTGGTGTCGGTGCTGGTCGGTGATGTTTGGAGTGCGTTCAACCCGTACACGACCATCGCCGATGCGGCGGCATGGCTGAAGGCCAGGATCGCCAAGACACAGATGTCATCGACGACCCATGGAGCTGGTGTCCATTTCGTGGGGTGGGTTGCGGTAGCGGCGATCGCGGCTTACCTCTGGTTCGAGTTGGCCTACCACAGCACCGATTCGCCCCGCTCGGTTGCGGTGTTCTTGACCGCGTACTCAGCGGTGATGCTTGTCGGTGCCGGCGCATTCGGACGTGGCTGGGTGCGCTCCGCTGACGGTTTTGCGGTGTTGTTCAGGAAGATCTCGCTGATCGCCCCGATCTATCGGGACGACGCCGAGGACCTGCGGCTGCGGACCCCGCTCAGCGGACTCACCACCTTGCGTGGTGGCCTCTACAGCGTCGCTTTCATCTTGACGGTGCTCGGAGCGACGACATTCGACGGCTTCACTCGCAGCTCGATCTGGCTTGATCTGGCGGGCGACCTCACCGGTTGGGAATCGGTGTTCACGAACACGATCGGGTTGGGTGTGATCATCGCTTTCGTAGCGATGCTCTACACACTGGCCATCAAAGTGATGGCTGTTGTCACTGGTGATTCAACCCGAGACCTGGCCAAAGAGTTCGCCCCAACGCTCGTGCCGATCGTGGTGGCCTATGCGGTAGCCCACTACTTCAGCGCCCTCCTGCTGGACGGGCAAGTGTTGATCAACTTGTTGTCCGATCCCTTCGGGCACGGCTGGGATCTGTTCGGTACCAGGGACTATGCGATCAACTGGACTCTGGTCAGTCCCCAGCAGATTGCTTGGGTTCAGGCAGTTTCCATCGCTGTAGGGCATGTACTTGCGGTGGCCGCAGCGCACGACCGGGCAATTGACCGGTATCAACGTGAAACAGCGTTGCGCTCCCAGTATCCGATGCTGCTGGTGATGGTCGCCTACACCGTCATCGGTCTACTGCTACTGCTCGGGACCTGATGCGCTCTGCTACTAGTGCCTTGGTAGTCGCCTCGGGGGCACCTCGCGGAGCCGTTGAGCGCGCCCCGCAAACAGACCTCGTGATAGCAGCCGACGCGGGGCTGGAGGTGCTGTTGGCTGCACACAGACCTGTCGATTCGGTGGTCGGCGACCTTGACTCCGTTTCGCCGGCGGCACTGTCGGAGGCCACTGCCGCCGGCGCAGAGATCCAACAACATCCGAGCGACAAGGACGAGTCTGATCTTGAACTCGCTTTGGCAGTCGCAGTCACAAACGGGGCACGACAGATTCATGTTGTGCTACGTGATGGCGGTCGTCTCGATCATCAACTGGCCAATCTGTTGGTGCTGGCGTCAAAGCGTTGGCAACAAGCCGACATTGACGCGGTTGTGGGGGAGCATCGGGTCTGGGTTGTGCACGGTGCCGACGAGCGAACTATTCCGCTGGTGGCAGGCGAACCGCTGGCGCTTCACGCCGTCGGCGGAACGGCAACGGGAGTGACCACCACCAATTTGAGATACCCCCTCGTTGATGCAGATCTTCCCGGCCTGGTGGCGCTCGGGATTTCCAACCGAGCCGTCGCCGCCGAGCCGACGGTCAAAATCGAAACTGGGGTAGTGATAGCAATCAGTTCGTCCATGCCGTCCAACGCCGGTTCCGCTGTTCAATAGTGAGGGGTAGGCCGAAACAGGAACTGAGCAGCTCATCAGTGAGCACTTCGCTAAGAGGACCCTGGGCCAAAGTTCGCCCGTCACGAAGCAGCAGGCAGTGGCTGAAGCGATCTGGAATCTCTTCAACATGATGGGTTACCAGCACCATCGGAGGGTTGGCGGGATCGCTGGCCAGGTCGTTGAGCATCAAGATGAATTGTTCGCGGCCAGCCAGGTCAAGAGCTGCTGTTGGTTCGTCCAACAGAACCAGCCCAGGATCGGTCATCAACGAACGTGCCACCAGCACCCGTTGTCGTTCGCCATCTGAGCACGCCCCGAACCGTCTCTGACTAAGGTGGCCCGCACCGACTCGATCAAGAACCCGCTGGGCGTTGGCGTGGTCTTCGTCGCGGTATTCGTGCCACCAAGGTTCCAGAGCGGCGTTCAAAGCGGTCATCACCACGTCCGACACCAGCAATTGTGGACGCAACATCTTGGCTAGAGCAGCGCTAGAAAACCCGATGCGCGACCGCAGCGTTCGGACATCGGTGTGCCCGAGTCGCTGACCGAGCACGGTTACCTCACCGGCTGAGGGATGAAGCCACATCGAGGCAATCTGCATCAGAGTTGTTTTGCCCGAACCGTTGGGACCGAGAACAACCCAGTGCTGTTGAGGGTCGACGCGCCAATGAATGTCACGCAGAACCTCCACGCCATCAATCGTGCGTTGCACTGCGCGCAGATCCAGCACCGCGGAAACTCCCTTGAGCGCATGTGTCTCGGCCATCTAGGTCAAGACCCGCACCAGCAGAGCGAAGGCGGCTGCTGTCGCCCCCATAAGCACAATCGGAGCCAGACTGCGGGCATCGACATGCTTGCGCAACGGTCCAGATGCAGCAAACCCAGCAATTGCACCAGGGACGAGAGCGGCTCCAACAATCAACTCGTCAACTCCGAGGCGACCAGCGAGCGCAATTCCGGGAACAACCATGAACAGGCCGACCGTGAAGTACATGCCCATCGTTGAACGAAATTGCGGACCCGGCCGGTGCTGCAACAGCAGCGCCATCGGCGGCCCACCGAAACCCACCGAAGTGGAACTGAACCCCGAAAAACCGCCTGCTCCCAACAATGTCGGCGCGTTGGTCGGGACTCTCACAGGGCCGATCGACAACGCCACAGCCATCAAGATCACGATGGCCACGAGAAGCTGCAAGCTCGTGTCAGTCGCGCGTGCCAAAACCAGCGAACCGGCGATGGTTCCGGGAAGGCGGCCCGCGGTTCCCCATCTGACCGCCGACCAATCGATGTCCTGACGTTCGCGGAGTGCTGTGGAGGTGGTCAGCACCGCGTTCCCCACAAAGATCGGTCCGGGCACCAGATCGGGGTCAAGCAGAGCGAACAGAGGAATGGCCAACAACCCACAGCCAAAACCGATCGAACCCTGCACACATGAAGCCACGGCCATAATCACCACGGCGGCGACAATGATCTCGGGTTCGACGTTCATGGTTTCATCTCACGCTCATTTTGCCCCACCGTGGTCAACCCATGTCGCATACATCGCGGCATATCGATTTCCTAGGGCCACCAACTCGTCATGTGAACCAAGTTCAACGATTTCCCCGTCGTGAACCACGGCGATCCGGTCAGCCCGACGAGCCGTAGCCAAGCGATGGGCGATGATTACCGCCGTGCGGCTCTCAAGCACGACATCAAGGGCCACTTCCACTCGTGATTCCGAGACGAGGTCGAGGTTGCTGGTCGCTTCGTCGAGAATCAACACTCGGGGCCGAGCAACCAAGGCACGTGCCAGCGCCAAGAGTTGTCGCTCACCAGCCGATAAGGATGCTCCGCGTTCATGCACCACCGCGTCGAGCCCACCCAGCCGTTCCACGAGATCGTCTATGCCTACCGCCTGCAACGCCGCCCAGAGAGTGCGGTCGCTTGCATCTCGCTGGGCGAACGCGAGGTTGTCACGCACCACACCAGCAAACAGAAACGGTTCTTGAGGAACTACCCCGAGTTGTGAACGCAGGCTGGCGATCTCGACGGTGCGGAGGTCGTGGCCGTCGATCAAGATCGAACCTTCTTGGGGGTCGTAGAACCGCATCAGCAGTTGCGCGACCGTCGACTTGCCGGCACCGGTCTCGCCGACGAAAGCCAACGTTTCCCCCGCTGCTATGCGCAGCGACACGTTGTGAAGCACCGGACGCTCATCGGCGTATCCGAAAGTCACGTCGCGAAGCTCTATTTCACCGTTGATCGGCGGCAACCGATAGGCATCCGGGGCTTGTACCACCGAGGACTCGGTGCCCAGCAGTTCACGCAGTTTGACGATGGCTGCGCCGCCCTGTTGATAGGAGTTGTACAACTGGACAAGCGTCTGGATCGGGGCGAAGAACGATGTAAGAAACAGCAGGAAGGCGGTCATTTCGCCGATGCTGATGCGTCCGTTGACAACCATCGCACCGCCTACTCCGAGCAACACAGCCTGCGTGCAGATGCCTACGAATTCAGTGGCCGGAGCGTAAGTGGAGTTGGCTTTCGCAGCGGCAACCGCCGCATCGCGGTGCTCGCCGACCAAATCGCTGTGCATCGCCAGGTTGACCGACCTGCGGTTGTGAGCGGCGATCACGCGGATCCCAGCGAGTGACTCGGCAAGGTTGGCAAGCAACGCGGCAATACGGTCGCGCACGATCAGATAAGAACGGGCCGAAACATCACGGAACCACAGCGAGGTAATCAACGTGGGTGGTACGGCCACCGCCAGGGTGATCACGGCCAAAAGGGGGTCATAGAAGAACAGCGCACTAGTAATCACCAGCAGGGTGAAGATCTGCACCAGCAGGTTCACGATGCCCTCTTGGAACAGGACGGCGAGGGCCTCTATGTCTGAGGTCATTCGGGTGATGAGAACGCCGGCCTTCTCCTCGTTGTAATAGTCAATGCTCTGGCGTTGCATGTGGCTGAAGACCCGAATCCGCAGGTTGTCGTTGAGGCGCTCACCGAGATTTCCTGTGTATGAGACACGCGCACGACCGAGCGCTCCCGCCACGAGCACCGAAGCGACATATACGACAGCCGCGGTGACGAGAACGTCTCGTCGACCTTGGCGGACACCGTCGTCGATACCGATCTGGGTGAGGACGGGTCCCATTTGCAGAGCGACTGTCTCGATCAACACCAACACGATTGCTGCTGCTAACCGGAACCGGTGCGGCCACAGGAACCGGACCAGGGTGAACGGTCGCCGATCCCACTGGTCGTGTCTCCACGGAACCTCGGCAATTGTGTGGTCAGGTTCGTGTTCGAGGACCTTGATGACCTTTTCCCGCAAGTCGCCGGGAACATCCGCGTGCGGGAGCCCGGCTGCTGCGTTGGCTTCCATCGAAGTGGGAGCACCGCTTCGTGGGCTGAACCCACCCCCGATCGTGAACATCAGCGTGTCCCGGTGTGATCTGGGCCGGACCCGTTCGAGGAGCCGAGATCGGAAATGGTGGCGGCGTCTGTTGTGGTGTCGGCGAGAATTGAGGCGTAGGCAGGGTTGCTCGCCAGCAGCTCATAGTGGTCACCTGCCGCGACGATTCGCCCCTCGTCCATCAGTAGCACCCGGTCAGCCAAGGCGATGGTCGACAGTCGATGTGCGATGAGAATCGTGGTGCGGTTTGAGCGTCGTCGCCTGATGGCGTCGTGGATTCTCTGCTCAACGGTCACGTCGATTGCGCTGGTGGCATCGTCGAGCACCAACACGGCGGGATCGGCCAACAATCCCCGTGCGAGGGCGATTCGCTGGCGTTGACCTCCCGACAAAGAGAAACCCCGCTCACCGACCTCGGTCAACACACCGTTGGGGAGTTCAGCAACAAACTCTGAAGCGGCAGCATTGGCGATGGCCGCGTCGACGACATCGGGTTCTGCGGTCGGGCGGGCAAACGCGACATTGTCGTACACGCTGGTGTCGAACAGGAATGGATCGTCGGTCACCACATTCACGGCATTGCGCAGATCCTTCAGAGACAACTCTGTGACGTCGGAGCCATCGACGCGAATCACACCCGAGTCGGCGTCGTAGAAGCGGGGGATCAACCGCGTGATCGTCGACTTGCCGCATCCGGTCGGACCGACGATGGCGATCGTCTCACCCGGTTCAACCGTGAAGTTCATCTCGTCGAGCACCAGCGAACCGTCCGAACCCGGATAGGAGAAAGAGACATTCTCGAAGTCGATCCGCCCTTCAGGCTCTCGCAGGGGCACCGGATTTGCGGGTTCGACCACAGCGGGTTGTTCATCAAGAATCTCGTACACGCGCAACGCAGCGGCCGCGGCACGTTGCCATTGCAGGAGCATGAACCCGACCATTCGAAAGGGTGTGGCCAACAGCACAACGTAAGTGCTGAATACCACCAGGTCACCGATCCCGATATCGCCATTGATGGTCTGAATACCTCCATACCACAGCACCAACGCCAGTCCCATCCGCGGCAAAGCCTCCATCGCGGGGGCATAGCGAGCCCGCGTGTGAGCCACCTCGATACCAACCCAGCGAAGCCGATGCGATGCCAAGGCCAGAGTCTGCACCTGCTCGGACTCCTGCGCGAACGCCTTGACGACACGAGCGCCTTGAATGTTCTCGTCAACAATTGTGGCCACTTCGGCTTGGCGGGCCTGAGCCACCCAGGAGAGCGGAAAGATCTGTTTCCGCAATTTCACACCGATGATGAAGACCAGCGGCAGTCCAGCCAATGCCACGACAGTGAGAGCAGCGTCTGTCACCAACATCACGACCAGAGCCATCGTCAACAGCACGAGTTGCATTGCGATCAACGGCCCGAAGGCGAGAAGCAACTGAATCGACCGGATATCGGTGTTGGCGCGACTGATGATCTGGCCGCTCTGTACCCGGTCCCAGTAGCTGAACGACAGTTCCGTGAGCCGCGCGAAGATCAGATTTCGAAGGTCGTTCTCAATCTGGAGCGCGGCCCGAAAGAGGTTGAAGCGATACCCGAAACCAAACCCGAAACGCATAATCGCAAGCACTGCCAGGGCGATTACAAACGGTGTCGGACTGTCGCCGGCGACGATGGCATCGATGCCGCGTCCGACGGTCAGAGGCACGAGCACCGTGGCGACAGTGGCCAGCAACCCGAAGAGAACACCGCTGACGAAAATGTACTTCTGCTGCCAGACCACAGGCCATACCCTGCGAAGCCAACCCTTCGATTCGTCAGGATCGATACTGCAAGGCGGTTCGGGATAGCGACTCCGCAGCGGAGGCCGTGTGGGTCGCGAAGCAATCTTCGAGAGCCCCACAGACTCAGAGACAGAACGCACGGCAGGCATCGTCACAACCTACGGCTACATTTTGAGATTGTGATCCCCACCGCCCTGCGACTCTTCGCCGCGCTGGGCTTGATTGTCGCCAACGCCGGTTTCGTGGCAGCCGAGTTCGCCCTAGTTTCAGTTGACCGCACAAAGGTCGACGAGCGTGCCAAGCAACAGGGAGGCTCAGCCCGACAGGTCCAACGCCTGCTGAGCCGACTCTCCTATCACCTGTCGGGCGCACAACTCGGTATCACCGTGACCTCGCTGATGCTGGGCGCGGTGGCTGAACCGGCGGTCGCCTCCGCCATCGAACCGTTGCTTGAACAGGTTTCCGGGGTTGATTCCCAAGCGTGGTCAATTGTGCTGGCGTTGTTGATCGCCACAGTCGTGCAAATGGTGATCGGTGAACTGGTTCCGAAGTCTCTAGCGACGAGCCATCCGTTGGAAGCCTCAACGCTGCTGGCCCGACCGACCGCGGTTTATGGGATCTTGGCCCGACCCCTCGTTGCGCTGCTCGACGGACTAGCCCTACGACTGACCCGGGCGCTGGGAGTCGAACCGACCGATGAACTCGAATCAATACGTGATCGTGAAGAGATCGAGCTGTTGATTCGCTCGTCGGGCGAGAAAGGCACCCTTGATGCGGGAGAGGTCGAGTTGTTGACTCGGTCTATTCGCTTGGCGGACAAGTCCGCGGATGATGCCATGGTGCCGAGAGTTCGCATGGTGACGATTGACAAGACCGCGACCATCGACTCTCTGGTTTCTTTGGCGATCAAAACCGGACACTCGCGGTTTCCGGTGATGGGCGACGGTCTCGACGATGTTGTCGGAGTCGTCCATGTGAAGTCGGTCCACACCGTCGCAGTCGAAGCTCGCGAATCAACCCAGGTCATGGCGTTGATGGCACCGGTTCTCGGGGTACCGGAAGCCCGTGCCCTTGATGACCTGCTAGTTGATCTGCGCGAAGGTGGGCAGCAACTGGCGGTGGTGATCGACGAGCATGGTGGCACCGCTGGGATCATCACATTGGAAGACGTGCTTGAAGAGATCGTCGGAGAGATCGACGACGAATATGACCCTGAGTCGGCCAATTTGACCAAAGTGGAAGCGATTGGCTCGACAGTTGTCCCGGCCTCGTTACACCCCGACGAAGTTCGCGACGTGACTGGTTTTGTGATGCCCGAAGGCGAATACGAAACGCTCGCGGGGCTGGTACTGGACCGGCTGGGACACATCCCCGAGCCGGGTGAGATCTGCACAGTGGATGGTTGGCGCCTCGAAGTGGTAGCGATGGAACGCCTTCGCGTCGCCTCGGTACGGGTAGTGGCCCCGGTAAAGAGCACATCATGACCGTCGGCCTCTTGGCAGTTTCTGTCTTGTTGATCGCCGTCAACGGTTTCTTCGTTGCCGCGGAATTCGCCTTGCTGGCGAGTCGAGTTACTAGGTTGGAACCGATGGCTGAAGGCGGAGATGACGCCGGCGCTTCGGCTGCTCTCGAAGCCGTTCAGGACCTGCAACCGCAACTCGTCGGCGCTCAGCTTGGAATCACTATGGCGTCTTTGGGTCTTGGCTATGTGGCTGAGCCCGTAGTGGCTTCGCTGATCGAGTCAGCGGTTGAGACGTTCGTAGAGTTGCCCGGCGGGGTGCTCCACACAATCTCGTTCGTAGTTTCCATGGGACTGGTGGTCACCGCACACATGGTTGTGGGGGAGATGCTTCCCAAGAATTTGGCGATCTCCAATCCCGAACGGGTCGCCCGCGTGATCGCGCCGATCCACGCTATTTACCTGGCGGTCTTCAGACCGGTGGTCTGGACGCTCAATACCGTCTCCAACGGCATCGTGAGGATGCTTGGAACGGAGCCGGTAGATGAGATCAACACGGCGCTCACCGTGAACGAGTTCCACACCCTTTTTGACGGCGTGCTCGAAAAGGGCAAGATCGAGGACACCGAGCACGATCTGCTTGCCGGCGCGCTGGCGTTCAGAGATCACACAGCTGGGTCGATCATGGTCCCGGCGCATGCGATGGTTTCGGTACCGCGCTCCACATCGGTCCACGAGATCGAAGAGATCGTTGCCTCATCGGGACACAGTCGAATTCCAATGCAGGGCATCCGACCAGACAACATCGTCGGATTCGTGCATTCGAAAGATCTGCTGCGCCTCGGTGACCTCAACGGCAATGACGTTTCACATCTTGACCAAGTTCCGTTGGAGATGATCCGCCGGATGCTCATAGTCGGTCCTGATCAGCCAGTGCGAGACCTCATGTGGTCGATGCGATTGCACCGTTGTCACGCAGCCCTCGTGCAAACCCCAGACGGTCAACTGCTAGGCATGGTCACCCTCGAAGACGTGCTGGAGTCCCTGGTCGGCGACATCCGCGACGAAACCGACCAGGAGGCTTAGTCGCGGCCGTATCAGGCGCCGATGATGTGGTAACCGCCGTCAACGTG
This sequence comes from Candidatus Aldehydirespiratoraceae bacterium, assembly GCA_965198315.1. Lineage (GTDB taxonomy): Bacteria > Actinomycetota > Acidimicrobiia > Acidimicrobiales > Aldehydirespiratoraceae > VXYK01. Next base: position 2,093,592 of record OZ240616.1, read on the forward strand.
GATCATCGAACCAGTGGTGGCACGGAACCAATCGGAGAGCAAGGCCACCGATGTCTCCGCGACGGCGCTCGAATCTCCGACATCCCAGCCGAGCGGTGCGCGGTCGTCCCAGACGTCCTCGAAAGCTGAAAACCCCGGGATGGATTTGGCGGCCATCGTCCGAATCGGCCCAGCGGCCACTAAGTTGCAGCGGATCTGAGACGGCCCAAGCTCACGGGCAAGGTAACGATTGGTCGATTCCAGGGCTGCTTTGGCGACGCCCATCCAGTTGTAGGCAGGCCAGGTGACTGTCGCATCGAAGTCGAGAGCGACAATCGAACCTCCGTTTGTCATGAGTGGAGCCACCGCGTCGGCCAGCAGCTTCAATGAATACGTCGAGATCTCAATGGCCACTTTCACGTCATCCCAGGTAGCCCTCATGAAGTCCTCACCCAGACAGGCTTCGGGAGCGAAACCGATGGCATGGAGGGCACCGTCTACGCGACCCCATTTTGCTTCGAGAGCGTTACGCAAGCTCTCGGCATGGCTCGGCTCGGTTACGTCAAACTCAAGCACTTCGGGTTCAGTAGCTAATTTGCGGGCAGTTCGTTGCGTAAGTCGCAAACCGCGGCCTGCGCCTGTGAGTATGATCTCGGCACCCTCCGCTTGGGCTCGGGTCGCCACCCCGAACGCCAAAGAAGCGTCGGTGAGGACGCCTGTTACCACTATTCGTTTTCCGTCCAATAGACCCACGATTCTCCCTTACTGCGTCGGAGTCTGCAACGACACCGTACCCTCACAGTGATGCACATCGGATTACTGGGCGCTACAGGTCCTGCTGGGACGGCACTAGCGGCGAGACTGGCTTCCGTTGGGCATGAGGTCACTATCGGGTCCCGTTCGAAGTATCGCGCCATGGAAGTGCGTGATTCGATCATCGACAAATGGCCGCGCTCCGAACTGCACATCGACAGCGCCGACAACCTCGGAGCGGCGGAGGGAGAAGTAGTGGTGATCGCCACGCCGTGGAACGCTGCTACCGAGACTGCCCACAGCGTGCGTCCGAAACTTCGCGGCAAGGTGGTCGTTTGCATGAGCAACGCACTGTCGAAGGTTGGTCGTGAATTTCAGCCTCTAGTCCCGCCTCGCGGTTCGGTTAGTGCCAGCGTGCAAGCCGAACTGCGCGACTCCTACGTTGCCGCAGCGTTTCACCATGTGCCTGCAACCGAACTCGGCCGCATCGACCGCCCGGTTGTGTCGGACATCCTGATCTGTTCAGACCATCAGCGGGCAACTGTTACGATCTCTGATCTCTGCAGCCAGATCCCTGGAATGAGGCCTCTGGACGCGGGCGAATTGTCCAACGCCACGGCCATTGAGGCGTTTAGCGCGGTGTTGTTGCAGCTGAATGTTCGTTACCAGACACGGGTCGCGTTGCAGCTGGCGGGAATTGACGATGACCCGCACGCCTAGCAGTCGTTGAGCGCCCATGGAGCCGATGCAGCTCTACGACACTCACCGGGGCGCGACTGTTGGATTCGCTCCTGGTCCGGTCGTGACCATGTACGTATGCGGTATCACGCCCTATGACGCCACTCATCTAGGCCACGCCGCCACATACGTCACCTACGACGTGCTGCAGCGCCGTCTACGCGACCTGGGGCACGAGACTCGCTGTGTCCGCAACATCACCGATGTCGACGACGACATCCTCGCCGCTGCGCAACAACGCGGAGTCCACTACCTCGATCTGGCATTCGGGGAGACGGCTCGCTTCGACGACGATATGGAGGCCCTCAACGTGCTCCCGGCGTGGTCGGCGCCGAGGGCCACCGGGGCTATTCCCGATATCAGAGGGGTGATCGAAACGATCCTCGAGCGTCAAATGGCCTACGTCGTCAACGGCACTGTGTATTTCGACACTCGTGCAGCCGAAGACTTCGGGTCTCTCGGCTCGTTGGGCCGCGCACGGATGCAAAGGCTCGGATTGGAATGGCGCGAGGATCCCAACGACCCCCAAAAACGTGATCCCCTCGACTTTTTGATGTGGAGGCCGTCCGGTCCCGGTGAGCCCTCTTGGGAATCGCGCTGGGGTCCTGGTCGCCCTGGATGGCACATTGAATGCACTGCGCTGGCGCTACGCGAACTAGGACCTTCGATCGATCTTCACGGAGGTGGTATAGATCTGCTGTACCCGCATCATGAGTGCGTCAGGGCTCAAAGCGAAGCCGCGACCGGGGAGCCGTTTGTGAGTCACTGGTTGCATCAGTCGATGGTGTATCTGAACGGCCGCAAAATGTCGAAGTCGACTCAAAACCTGATCTTTGTCCATGAGCTTCGATCTGAATATGACCCGATGGCGATCCGTTTGGCATTGAGTGCTCACCACTATCGCCGCCCCTGGAATTGGAGTGATCAGTTGATGTCAGATGCTGCTGAGCGTCTCGAACAGTGGCGTGCCGCAGGCACTGGGGACGCGGCGATCAACGAAGTGCGGGCGCATCTCGATGATGACCTGGATGTGCCAGCCGCGCTCAAGGTGATCGACGAAGCTGTGGCACAACGACAGGGAGTGAGCGCCGCTGCCGCACTTATTGGCGTCGCCCTATAATGCTCTGGCCATGAGTCGGGAACAGGGACAGCTACAGGTCGCCGCGAAGATCGTTCTCCGACCGGTTTTTTCAGCCTTGTGGCGGATCAATGTATTTGGAAGTGACAATGTGCCCGCGCATGGCCCGGCCATCCTGGCGCCCAACCACGTGTCGGTGATTGACAGTTTCTTCCTGCCGGCAACCCTGCCGCGCCGAATCACCTTCGTTGGCAAATCGGAGTATCTCGACGATTGGAAGACTCGCCGCTTGTTCCCGGCACTGGGGATGATCCCGATTGACCGTGGTGGCGGAAACGCCTCGGCCAGGGCGCTCGATACCGCGGCTCGACTACTCACCGACGGAGAACTTTTTGGGATTTATCCTGAAGGAACCAGGGCTCGTGACGGATTTCTTCATAAGGGGCACACGGGCGCGGCTCGTCTGTCGTTGCGAACCGGTGCACCGATCATCCCGGTTGGGATTCTCGGTACTCGGGCAGTGCAGCCGCCTGATGCTAAAGCGCCGAAACCGTTTCGCCCGGTGGAGGTTCGTTTCGGTGAGCCGATCTTTCCGTCGGGAACTGGATCAGCGACGAATCAGAGGCTCCAGTTGCGTCACATGACCGACGAATTGATGTTTGAGATCAAGAACTTGACCGGACAAGCCTACGTGGATGAGTACGCCACGAGGGGTGGGGCAAGGTCCGGTGAACAAACCCGGGTGGCAGCCGATCACGAGACGTTGCCGCGACGCTCCTCTACAGAAGTGCTGCAACCGACCGCCATTGCGAGTTGAGCACTGGGTGGGCGAGCACTGGGTGGGCGAGCACTGGGTGGGCGAGCACTGGGTGGGCGAGCACTGGGTGGGCGAGCACTGGGTGGGCGAACAAATGCGCCCGACCCCCCAAACGTGGGCGGTATCGTTGGCTGCCTATGTCTGATCTGATCTCCGTTCAACTGCTCGATGGATCTGAGTGCCAACTCAGTGCCGGGTCGTCAGCTGCTGATCTGGCGGCATCGATCAGTCCCCGCCTCGCCGCAGAAGCGCTGGTCGCGGTTGTCGACGGTGTGGAACAGGATCTCAACGTCGCCCTGAGCGATGGGTCGCAGGTCGAAATAGTCAGACCGCAGTCCGAAGCCGGTCTTCGTACTATCCGTCATTCAACCGCCCACGTATTGGCGCAGGCCATCCTTGATATTTACCCCGGCACTCAGTTGGCGATCGGTCCGCCGATCGAACATGGCTTCTACTACGACGTCGAACTGCCCGGTGGTCAGGCGCTTTCCGAGACTGATTTGGAGCGGATCGAGGCGCGCATGGCAGAGATCGTCGCTGAGGATCAACCTTTCGTGCGACACGAGCTGGACGCCGAAGAAGCGGCGACCTTCTTTGCCGATGACTTGTACAAAGCCGAGATTATTGAGCGGGTTGTGTCGGGGGAGGCAACCGGCGAAGACACCGGTGAGGTCGCCGATGCGTCGGTGATCAGCTATTACGCAAACGGCGACGTCAACAGCGATGGCACCTTCCGTGACATGTGTACCGGTCCACATGTGCCCAGCACAGGCCGGCTCGGAGCTTTCAAGCTCCAGTCTGTTGCGGGGGCCTATTGGCGGGGTGATGTTTCGCGTCCGATGCTTCAGCGGGTGTATGGCACCGCATGGTCGTCGCGCAAGGAACTGAAAACCCATCTGCAGATGTTGGCCGAGGCAGCCAAGCGGGATCATCGTCGCCTTGCGGTCGATCTCGATCTTCTCAGTTGGCCCGAGGAGTTGGGTCCCGGTTTGGCGGTCTGGCATCCCAAGGGTGCTCTGGTCCGCAAGCTGATGGAGGACTACAGCCGCAAGCGTCACGAACAAGGCGGTTATGACTTTGTCTTCACACCGCATTTGGCCAAGTCGGTTCTGTGGGAGACCTCTGGACATCTCGATTTCTACGCCGACTCGATGTATCCGCCCATGGATCTCGACGGCACGTCGTATTACCCCAAGCCGATGAATTGTCCGTTTCATGTGATGATTTATCGCTCGGGTCAACGCAGTTACCGTGAGTTGCCCCTGCGCCTTTTTGAGTTGGGAGCGGTGTATCGCCACGAACTATCGGGCGCGGTTCATGGTTTGATGCGGAGCCGTGGATTCACGGTGGATGACAGCCACATTTTTTGTGCTCAAGAAGACATTGCGGCTGAGTTGGCTTCGCTGCTCGATTTTGTGCTCAGCGTGCTTCGTGCATTCGGCTTCGATGACTTTGTTGCCAAACTCTCGACCCGTCCGCCTGACAAGGCGGTTGGTGAAGACGAACTATGGTCACAAGCCACCGATGGTCTGCGCGATGCTCTCGACACCTGTGGCTTGGACTACGTGGTTGATGAAGGTGGAGGCGCATTTTACGGCCCCAAGATCGATGTTGACGTAGGTGACGCGATCGGTCGTTCCTGGCAGCTCTCGACTGTGCAACTCGACTTCAACCTTCCAGAGCGCTTCGATCTCGAGTACATCTCTGCTGACGGGTCACGTAAGCGTCCGGTGATGATTCATCGGGCTTTGTTCGGATCGGTGGAAAGGTTCTTCGGAGTTTTACTCGAGCACTATGCCGGTGCCTTTCCCACCTGGCTGGCACCAACTCAAGTAAGTGTCCTGCCGGTGGCCGCGGTCCACAACGATTATGCCCACACCGTTGCCAGCCGCCTGCGTGACGTGGGTGCTCGCGTTGAGGTGACTGACGCGGTTGAGCCGCTCGGCAAACGTGTCCGCAACGGCAAAGTCCAAAAGATCCCTTACATCCTCGTTGTGGGCGACGATGACGTGGGAAACGGCACGGTCGGAGTCAACCGCCGAGACCAGAACGCGCCTGAACGCGACGTGCCGGTGGTCGAATTTGCCGAACAACTTGCGGCAGAAGCCGCGGGCCCGGTCTGAGCCCAGGTGCCTAATCTCGAGATGGTCGTGACTCCTGATGGTTGAGCGCCTTTGGGCCGGGTGGCGCATTCCGGCTGCTGAAGCTGGTGTTGACACTGAGTTTGTGGTGCCAGAGGGCAAGACGCTGTTCGAGGCCCTTGTTGACAGCGAACTGCCTGATGCGCAGACCTACATAGTTTGGCGGGGCGGAGTTTCCTTCGCGGTGCTCAACATCTATCCGTACGCGCGAGGCCATCTGCTGGTGGTCCCCAATCGGCCAGTCACCGCGCTCGGAGACCTGACGACCGATGAACACAGCGAACTCTGGGCCGCGGTCCGCAGTGCCACGCTGGCGGTTACGGCCGCTTATCAGCCCCACGGCATCAACGTTGGCGCCAATCTTGGCCGAGGCTCAGGGGCGGGTGTGCCGGATCATCTCCATGTTCATGTCGTGCCACGCTTCGCCGGCGACACCAACTTCATGACTTCGGTCGCCAATGTGCGGGTAATGCCCGAGACGCTCTCAGATACTTGGCACCAGATCGTCGCTGCCTGGCCCCCGGTTGCGGGTGGGTGATTCTGTTTGCCCGTGGAAATTCCAGCCCCAGCAGGTGATGGTGTTGTCTGTGCGGATCGCACAAGAATGGAACGCGCCGGTCGTGACATTCTGGAACGTTCCGGCAGGTGCGTTTGTCTGCCCATAAGAATTCCAGCCCCAGCAGGTGATGGTGTTGTCTGTGCGGATCGCACAAGAATGCGACGTGCCGGTGGTGATATTTCGAAACGTTCCCGCGGGCGCGTTTGTCTGCCCATGAGAATTCCAGCCCCAGCAGGTGATGGTGTTGTCTGTGCGCAAACCACACGAATGCTCGTAGCTGGCGCTGACGGTCAGGAACTCTCCCGCGGGCGCATCGGATTGACCTCTGTGGTTGTTGCCCCAGCAGGTGATCGTGTTGTCTGTGCGGATCGCGCACGAGTGGCTCGCGCCGGCGGTGACCGCAAGAAATGTTTCGGCGGGGGCATCCGTTTCACCGTGTTCTTTGTCGCCCCAGCAGGTGATGGTGTCTTCTGTGCGTATCGCGCACGAGTGGCTCGCTCCGGTGGCGACGTTTTGGAACTCTCCCGCGGGCGCATCGGATTGACCTCTGTGGTTGTTGCCCCAGCAGGTGATCGTGTTGTCTGTGCCTATCGCGCACGAGTGGCTCGCTCCGGCGGATACGTGTTGAAACGTTCCCGCAGGTGCATATGTCTGCCCCCAGTAGTTGTCGCCCCAGCAGGCGATGATGTTGTCTGTGCGCACCCCACACGAATGCAACCCGCCTGCGGCGATGGCTAGAAACGCACTGGGGTCACATGTCGGCGTGAGGGGGTCTACGGTCACATCAGGTCCACCCTGATAGCGGTACAGGAACGTGACCAGGTCAGCGCGCGTCAAGGTCTCATCGGGAGAGAACGTGGTTGGTGAGGTTCCGGTGGTGATGCCAGAAGTCGCCAGCCAAGAAACGGGGGCGTGTTGCCAACCTTTGACCACATCAACAAAGGAATGCGCCCCGGTGGCCGGTTGACCTGCTAGCCGATACAAGAACGCGGCTAGTTGAGCGCGCGTCAAGGTCTCATCGGGAGAGAACGTGGTTGGGGAGGTTCCGGTGGTGATACCAGCAGCTGCCATCCAGGAAACAGCATCGTTCTGGGCTTGCACACCGATGTCACTGAACGGATGAGCCGCAGCTGAGGGTCGGGCTTCCATGTTCCAGAAATACACTGCGGTTTCTCCGCGTGACACCGGAGCGTCCGGGCCAAAGCAATTCCCTGAAATATCAGTGATGTCGTTGTCGACTGACCACTGGACCGGTTCGGTGTAGTACCGATCGTCGTCTACGTCACCGTAACCCGCGACCGCGCCCGCCGGTGCCGACACCAACAGCGAAGACGCCGCCAGACACAACACCAAACCACACCAACCCACCAACCGAACGCGCATCACCACCGTCCCTCAGAACTCAATCGGACCGAACCGCCAAGACACTACCCCCAACACGGTTACGGCCGAGCATCAATGAAACCAGGCTGAAGCTAGGCTCACTTCGGTGAACGACGACCACGCTACGGGCGAAACAGAACGAGACGACGAACTCCGCGATTCGCTTCCGGCGGATCTTGACCCCAGCGCGGTTGCGGAGCCGTATCTTTTTCCGAACAACACCAGGCGTCGAATTCCGGCGGTGCTGTACGTGTTGATCGGTGCCGTCTGCGTCCTAGGGAGCCTCACGATCGGCCAAGACACGCCCGTTGTGAAGGACTCGTTCGTCAACAACGGAGTGCTCGTAGCTGGGATTGTTCTGATCCTGGTGGGTCTATATCACGCTCAGGGTGGTTGGGATCTGTCCTTCGACGAGGAGCAGGCGTTGCAGGCAGCAGCGCGTGACGTCGGTTTCCCAGTTGGCCACGCGTCGGCGCAGCTTGGTTGGCGAGGTCTACGGAGTAGGCCCACCTGGAAGGTGCTTCTCTACAGCAACGAACCTTCGCCGACACATCGGGGACTGGTTCTGGTAGACGGTATCGACGGTGAGATCATCGACAGATTCGTCGAACAGAACCCCGAAGACTGGACCAACCTGCGCACCTGAGATCACGCCCATCTCACACCCCGCGGTATAGGTACCGGCCCCCAGCAGACGATTGAGTCGTCGCTGCTCAGCGCGCAACTGTGGCTGTCACCGGCGGTCACGGCTTTGAAGCTGCCCTCGGGCGCGGCCGCTTCCCCGAAGACGTTCTCTCCCCAGCAGGCGACGGTGCCGTTGCTGCGCAACCCACACGAATGCAGCCCGCCGGCGGTAACGGCTTTGAAGGAGCCCTCGGGTGGGTCAGCCTGCCCTAAGCGGTTGTCGCCCCAGCAGGTGATGGTGCCGTCACCAAGCAACCCGCAACTGTGAGTACTTCCGGTGACGATGGCTTTGAAGCTGCCCTCGGGCGCGGCCGCTTGCCCGAAGCTGTTGGTGCCCCAGCAGGTGAGGGTGTCGTCGCTGCGCAACCCACAACTGTGCGCCCCGCCGGCGGTAACGGCTTTGAAGGAGCCCTCGGGTGGGTCAGCCTGCCCTGAGCGGTTGGCGCCCCAGCAGGTGACGGTGTCGTCGCTGCGCAACCCACACGAATGCAACCCGCCGGCGGTAACGGCTTTGAAGGAGCCCTCGGGTGGGTCAGCCTCCCCTGAGCCGTTGGCGCCCCAGCAGGTGACGGTGTCGTCGCTGCGCAACCCGCAACTGTGGAAACTGCCGCCTGCAACGGCTTTGAAGGAGCCTTCGGGAGCGTCGGCCTCGCCGAAAACGTTGGCGCCCCAGCAGTTGATGGTGTCGTCGCTGCGCAACCCACAACTGTGATACCAACCGGCGCTGACGGCATTGAACCTGGAATCACACACTGGCGAGGAGGGATCGACGGTCACTTCCGGTCTGCCTTGGTAGCGCCACAACAACGTGATGAGTTGAGCGCGGGTCAGCCTGTCGTCAGGCGAAAACGTCGTCGGCGACGTTCCGGTGGTGATTCCAGTAGCTACCAGCCACGAAACGGGTGCTTGTTGCCAACCGGCCAGGACATCAACAAAGGGATGCGGGTCTGCGTCCGGTTCGCCGGCTAAACGATGCAGAAACGCGGCTATCTCAGCACGCTTCAAGGTGTTTTGAGGCGAGAATTCAGTGTCGGAGGTTCCGGTGGTTATTTCGGTCTCGGACAACCAGGTAATTGCGGCGTTCTGGGCTTCGACAGTCACATCTACGAACGAATGCCCGAATTCAAACGCGGGTCGGCCTTCCATGCTCCAGAGATAGAGCGCCGTCTCGCCACGGGACACCGGCTCATCGGGCAGAAAACAATTCCCGCCAATATTGCTGATGTCATTGTCGACCGACCACTGAACAGGCTCAGTGAAATACCTGTCTGCGGGTACGTCGCCATACCCCCCGACCGCGCCAGAAGGCGACGCGGCAAGCAACGAAGTCGCTGCCAAACACAGCGCTACACCACACCAACCGGCCAACGACCGAACCGACCAAACCGACATTTCAAGATCCTCCCGAAACAAAACCCGAGCCCAAGCTGGAGCAGCGAACCTTGAGAAACTAGACGACCGGCTGAACCGTTGCAACGCCAGCCAATCCGGCAGTCCATCACGCGGCAGCGTCGCCGGCACCCTGGGATCGTGGCCAACGTGCTGCTATCGTGAAATCGTCCCCGCGAGGAGCGTTTCATGTTCGACGGAAACTGGCGCACGGCAGTTGACCGCAGCCTCACCCCCATTGGTCACAGTTTGCGTCGCACAGGCGTCACCCCTGACGTCATCACAATCGTCGGGATTGTCATGGCGACCGTCGCAGCAGTGACGATCGGTGCCGGCTATCTCCGAATCGGCTTGCTTTTCCTGTTGATCACCGGCATCTCTGACGCTCTTGATGGAGCAGTGGCGCGCGCCGCTGATTCCGGGTCCGATAGGGGTGCCTATTTCGATTCTGTCTCTGACCGGCTGACCGATGCTCTCCTGTTCGGTGGAGTCGCCTGGCACCTAGCTAGCACCGAGCCGGGTCGAATCATGATGTTGCCGGTGGCCATCATGGCTTTGGCGATGTTTGTCTCGTACCAGCGGGCCAAGGCCGAGTCGCTCGGTTATGAGGCCAAAGGCGGGATCATGGAACGGGCCGAGCGCGTCATCATGCTTGCTTTGGCCTTGTTGTTCCCCGAGGTCCTCATACCGATCCTGTGGATCATGCTCGCCCTCACTGCGGTTACTGCGCTGCAGCGTTTCGTCAAGGTATGGCGTCAGGCGTCCATAGACAGACCCCTTCCGGCCCGTCGGCCTCGGCGCCAGCCTCGCCAACGCTCGCGTAGACGCAACGAGTCGGCTTGGGCTCAGCGAATGCGTGAACGTCGGACACTGCGCGAAGGCTGACCGTGGCATCGGTCTCCGCCTATCGGGCGGGGTCGCTGTTGGCCCGCTATGTGCCGGTTGTCGCCCAAAACGCGGTGGCGCGTGCTGTAGGGGCTGCTTCGGCGAACACTGGGCAGAAGCGACTGGTCGCGGCTCGCAATCTTGAGCGGGTGCTCAGGCGACCCATGTCTTCTGCCGAGACGCGTCGTCGCGTCGCCAAGACCTTCGAGTGGTACACCCGCTATTACGCCGAGAGTTTCCGTTTGCCGAGTGTGCCGGTCGAGGAAATCGATCGGGGATTCGGTTTCGAGGGGTTCGGTGAGATCGCCGCGGCTGTGGAACGCGGTCAAGGGCCGATTCTGGCGTTGCCCCATCTCGGGACCTGGGAATGGGCGGCATGGTGGTTGGCCCTGGTGCCTGAATTCAAGGTCACCGCAGTGGTGGAGCCGCTCGAGCCGCCAGAATTGTTTGAGTGGTTCGTTGGATTCCGCGAGTCGTTGGGCATGAATATCGTGCCCCTCGGACCCGACGCCGCCAAGACCAGCATTCAAGCACTGAAACAGGGTCAAGTGTTGTGCCTGTTGGCGGATAGAGACATTCAGGGCAACGGCATCCCGGTTGAGTTCTTCGGTGAAAAAACCACGCTCCCAGCCGGACCCGCAACTTTGGCTTTGAGGACTGGATCGCCGCTGATTCCCTCGGCGGTGTATTGGCGCGACAACACTCGCCATGCCATTTCCACCCCGCCGCTCGATACAACACGACGCGGCAAGCTTCGCCAAGACATCGCCCGAGTAACTCAGGATTTGGCGAGAGATTTTGAGTTTCTGATATCACAGGCACCAGAGCAATGGCACATGCTGTCGCCCAACTGGCCCAGTGACTATGAGCTACTCGGCCTGCCACTGCCCGAGCACTTGCGGGAACTCTGATGCGCATTGGATTGATCTGTCCCTACAGCCTGACCATGCCTGGCGGGGTTCAATCGCAAGTGTTGGCGTTGGCCCGGGCGTTGCGGCGTCGCGGTCACGCGGTACGGGTGTTGGCGCCCTGCGATGGACCGCCACCGGACGCGGGCGTGACTCCTCTGGGTCTGAGTCTGCCGGCGTCGGCTAACGGATCGATCGCCCCGGTGGCACCAGATCCCTCCGCTCAGCTCCGTGTCATTCGGGCGATGCGCGATGAAGCATTCGATGTCATTCACTTGCATGAGCCGCTCGCGCCGGGGCCGACGATGACGGCGTTGCTGACCCACCCCGCGCCGTTGATCGGCACGTTTCATGCCGCGGGCCGATCATTGTCGTACGAACTGATGCCCAAGGCGGTGCGCTATCTGGCTCGTCGGCTGGACGATCGTGTGGTGGTCTCTGAGGATGCTCGCAAGCTCGCTATGGAACATCTTGGTGGTGAGTATCACATTCTCTTCAATGGGGTCGAGGTCAGCCGTTATCGGAAGAGTCCGGCTTACGCCACCGATCGTCCAACCGTGTTGTTCATAGGTCGACACGAACAGCGAAAAGGACTGCAAGTTCTGCTTGAGGCACAGAAGTTGCTTCCGTCCGATACTCGCGTCTGGATCGCGGGCAGCGGCCCTGAGACGCAGAAACTGAAGACGCAGTACGGCGGCGACTCAAGGCTGGAGTGGTTGGGGTCGATCGACGAGACCGAGAAGATTGCCCGACTCCGCGGTGCAGACGTCTTTTGTGCCCCTTCCTTGTTTGGCGAGTCGTTCGGGCTGGTGCTACTTGAGGGGATGGCGGCGGGCACGCCTGTAGTCGCCTCTGATATCGGTGGTTACGCCAACGCGGCTAGGCATGGACGTGATGCGCTGTTGTTTCCCGCTGGCGATTTCAAGGCGCTAGCGGGTGTGATCGGCGAGTTGCTGCGGGACAAAACCAGGGCTTGCGAACTTGTTGCCTCGGCCAATGAGAGAGCTGATGAGTTCTCGATGACCAGGCTCGCCGATCTCTATCTGGAGCGTTACGAGGTACTACTGCGGTGAGTCCGCGCTGAGTGCGGTGAGCGCCGATATTCTGAGGCGTACGACGAACCGACTCGCGGCCCTCATTACCGCGGACTGATAGATCTTGCGGAGAGTACCCCCTATGCCCACTGTGGCACCCCGATTGGTTTTCTTGATCCCGGCAGTTGTCGTCGGTTTGGTCGTGGCAGTGGGTTTTTCGTTGCTAGCACCTTTTGACCTGAGGATTGTTGTCGGTGTCTTAGCCGGCCTTGTGACTGTTGTTGGGATGGTGATGGTGCTTGATCGACGAGCCCCGCGAGCGATCCTTTCGACTATGGGCGCCGAGCCGCTCGGAGAGGGGATGGAGCCGCGTCTTGAGAGCCTCGTGGCAAGCATGTGCGCAAGTCACGGAATCGCAGAACCAGACGTGCATCTGGTCGATTCTCAAGCGTTGGACGCGGCTGTGGTCGGGCGGGGCAACGACACGCAATTGGTGGTCACGACAGGGGCATTGCGTCAACTGAATAGATTGGAACTTGAAGCGGTGGTAGCACGCCAGCTAGCCCAGTTCGGGGCTGGTGTTCATGCAGCCACGACTTTGGCATCGGTCGGCCCGCTACTCGGCCCGTTGGCAACGATGATGCGTCGAGCTCAACTGGACAGTCAGCGGCTAGCGCTCACCGATGTGCAGGGCGTGCTGATGACCAGATACCCGCCTGCGTTGGCTGGAGCTTTTGAGAAGGCGGCGCTTGGCAGTGGTGTTGCCGGTACTAGCGCCACACGGCATCTGTGGATGATTGGACCACTGGACGGCACAAAAGGAGTGCAGCCACCGCTGGAGGATCGTATTGACGCTCTGAGAGAGCTGTGATGCGCCCCAGGGTCGAGTTGTTGGCGATAACCGTGTTGTTCGCGTTCTTTGCAGGTGCGTGTCTTGGGGATGGAAATGGGGTTGAGGTCATTCCGGCTGAAGAAGAATCAGCGGGTGAAGCTCAAACCGACACGGCTTCCAGCACCACTCTGGCAGATTCTGTCGTCACCACAACCACTGTCTACGAGGGTCCCGTCGCGCCATTCACCGGACTTCCTGCCTCGAGTCCAGATGCCGCTACCGCTTCTGCGTTTGTAGTGAAGATTGGCAATAACAACGATCAGTCTCGGCCTCAAATGGGACTGGCGGAAGCCGACATCGTCTATGAAGAGTTGATCGAAGGTCTCAAGACACGTTTCGCGGCTGTCTTCCAATCTCAGGTACCTCTTCAGGCCGGACCGGTTCGGTCGGCCAGAACTACTGATGTTGAGCTGCTAGCCGGTCTCGGAACTCCCGCATTGGTGTTTTCAGGTGCCAACACCCCAACACTTGCGGAATTACGCGAGGCAGCAAACAGGGGGGTCTTTGTGGACGCGGGGGCGTTGCGCCGTCTAGATCCGTATTTCCGGCTGGGTTCTCGCAGCGCTCCCTACAACCTCTGGGTTGATTTGGAGATGATCGATTTCAGCGGTGCCGGCGTGCCTGGTGCGGTGCTGAGCTACGGCGAACTTGCCGAAGGTATGGGCTCTGAAATCGGAGGCGTAGAGATCACCTACCAAGCCAGTTTCGGACGGCAGGTCACTCATCTGTGGGACCCAACGGTGGGTGGCTGGGTGCGAGTGCAGGACGGAAGTCTTCATACCGCGCTGAGAGGTGACGAAGAGGTGGAGATCGCTCCCGCGAATGTGGTGGTTCTGCACGTTGTCTACGAGGTGTCGCCAGCCGATCCCGCATCGCCGGAAGCGCAGTCTTTTGATACCGGTCCGGTGCAGGTATTTACGCGGGGTCAGGTCGTGGAGGGCACCTGGACTCGATCCCCACAGGCACCGGTGTGGAACTTGACTGACCTCAACGGAGAGGTCATTGGTTTGCAGGCCGGTTCAACATGGTTCATTCTCGCCGCGGCTGATGGTTCTCGCTTCCCCGGGGCTCACATCGCCACGTTGGATCCCGCGGAGGCCACGGCACGGCTGGACACAGCCCGCGCCGCCCGCCCGCAGGCCTGAACGGGAAAGCCCGTGGACCTAGCGGGCGAGCAAACAAAATCTTCTGCGTCGTAAAGACGCGACAGTCATAGGATGGTCAGCATGGGACAGAACAACAAACGCGAGACTGGGACAGCCCTCGTGAAGCGGGGCTTGGCTGAGATGCTCAAGGGCGGCGTCATTATGGATGTCGTAAACGCCGATCACGCAAAGATTGCAGAAGACGCGGGAGCGGTCGCGGTGATGGCCCTTGAGCGAGTGCCCTCCGATATCCGCAAAGACGGCGGAGTTTCCCGCATGTCCGACCCCGAGATGATCCAGGGCATTCAGGCAGCGGTCTCAATACCGGTCATGGCCAAAGCCCGCATCGGCCATTTTGCCGAAGCGCAGATGCTCGAGGCCATCGGTGTCGACTACATCGACGAGTCAGAGGTGCTGACACCAGCTGACGAAGCTCACCACATAGACAAGTGGGCTTTCACGGTTCCGTTTGTGTGTGGTGCCACAAATTTGGGTGAGGCGTTACGGCGAATCAGCGAAGGGGCCTGCATGATTCGTTCCAAAGGCGAGGCGGGGACCGGCAATGTCGTGGAGGCGGTTCGTCATCTTCGCTCAATCGTCGGCGACATCGGCAAAATCACCCAAGCGGACTCCGCAGAACTGTTCGACTGGGCGAAACAACTCCAAGCTCCGCTCCCGCTTGTTCAGGAGATTGCCGAAACCGGACAGCTCCCAGTACCGATGTTCTGCGCTGGAGGCATCGCCACCCCCGCCGACGCCTCGCTGGTGATGCAACTTGGCGCTCAGGCGGTCTTCGTCGGTTCTGGTATTTTCAAGAGTAGTAACCCGGCGAAAATGGCATCAGCAATCGTGGAGGCGGCAACTCACTACCAGGATCCAGCAATCTTGGTAAAGGTCTCGACTGGCCTCGGCGATGCCATGGCCGGCCAAGAAATCTCCAAGCTCGACATGAAGTTGGCTGAACGGGGTTGGTAGCACCAACAGTTGGAGTCCTTGCCCTTCAGGGCGCCTTCGCCGCTCACGCGACGATCCTTGAGTCTCTTGGATGCGCGACGCAACAGGTTCGCACACCCGATCAGCTGACAGCGGTTGATGCGCTGGTGGTGCCTGGCGGCGAGTCGACCACGATGTCGATGCTGCTTGAGCGGTCGCAGATGCTCGAGTTGCTACGGCTTCGAGCACACGGGGGTATGCCTGTTTTCGGGACCTGCGCGGGTTTGATTCTGATGGCCTCAGAGATCTGTGACGGACGCGATGACCAAGTGGCGTTGGGAGTGTTGGACATGACCGTGGAACGCAACGGCTACGGCCGTCAGATCGACAGTTTCGAGACTGATATCGATATCACAGGTCTGGACACACCATTTCACGCGGTGTTCATCCGATCTCCGGTTGTCACCCGGCTCGGACCCGATGTTGAGGCACTCGCCGAAGTTGACGGCAACCCGGTCTTGTGCCGCAAGGGCCCGGTCACCGTTGCGGCCTTTCATCCAGAACTGTCCGGCGATAATCGCCTCCACCGTCGTTGGTTGTTACAAACCGGCGTCATCGATGCTCGTTGGCCGCGGTCAAGACGTAGCGAGTAGGTTCCTTTCCATGAGTGGTCATTCCAAATGGGCAACGATCAAGCACCGCAAGGGCGCCGCAGACGCCAAGCGGGGGAAGCTCTTCGCCAAATTGATCAAGCAGGTAGAGGTTGCGGCGCGCACCGGCGGGGGTGACCTTGACGCAAACCCGACTCTGCGAACGATGTACCAGAAAGCGCGTGACAACTCAGTGCCCCTTGACACGATAGAGCGGGCAGTCAAGCGGGGAACCGGCGAGCTGGAGGGTGTCAGCTACGAGCAAATTACCTATGAGGGCTATGCCCCGGGGGGAATTGCGCTGCTGATCGAATGCCTGACCGACAACCGCAACCGCACATCCAGCGAAGTCCGCTCCACGCTGACCAAACACGGTGGTTCGTTGGCCGAGCCGGGCGCGGTGTCTTGGCAGTTCGAACGCAAGGGTGTCGTACTCGTACCGATTTCGGTCGATGAGGAAGATCTGATGATGCTCACCGTTGACGCTGGTGCTGAAGACATTGTCGACGAAGGCGAGGTGTGGCGGATCATCACCGCACCGAGTGATCTCAACGGAGTGCGTGACGCGCTCGACGGAGCCGAGGTGTCCGTCGAGTTCGCGGATCTAACGATGTTGCCCACATCGACAGTTGAGATGACCGATGTCGGTGATCTCAAAAAGCTGCTGAACCTGATTGATGTGCTCGATGACCTTGATGATGTTCAGGACGTTCAGGACAATTCAGAGGCTGCTGCGGACCTCATGGAGTCTGTCCGAGCAGGCTGAGTCCCGCTGTCGGTCTCGTCGGCACGCAGCTGTCGGCGTATGCCGCGCCTAAGTCGACAACGGCGACTAGAGTCGTACGTATGTTCGTGCTAGGAATCGATCCTGGTTTGTCGCGCTGTGGTTACGGCTGTGTCGAACACGGTCGCAAACCCCGAGCAGTCGCGGCAGGTGTGATTCGCACAGATCCGGGTGTCGAACGTCCCTTGCGGCTAGCGGAGATTCAACGAGAGATCCGGGCTCTGATTGGTGAACTCAAGCCCGAAGTAGTGGCTATAGAACGCGTGTTGTTTCAACAGAACGCCACTACGGCGATGTCGGTCGGTATGGTCAGCGGCATAATCATGGTCGAAGCGGTTTCAGCGGGGTGCGCGGTAGTTGAGTACTCGCCCAATGAGGTCAAACTGGCTGTGGCTGGATGGGGAGGCGCCGACAAAGATGAGGTTGGTCAAATGGTGCAGACCTTGTTGGGTTTGCCGAAACGTTTGAAGCCGGCAGATGTCGCTGATGCGGTGGCGGTGGCGCTGTGTCATGTGGCTCACATCGGCTCGCGCCGTGCCGCTGGAGCGGTGCGATGATCGGATCGTTGCGGGGACAGCTGCTCGACCGCACCTCGGAATCAGAACTGTTGATAGAAGTCGGAGGCCTGGGCTACCGGGTGCAGGTGACTCCCTCAACCGCAGTGTCTTTGGGATCTGCGGGCAGCGAGGTTTTCGTGCATACGCATCGTGCAGTGCGCGAAGACAGCGACACACTCTATGGCTTCGCGACTATTGACGAACGCCGGATCTTTGAATCTCTGATCAGCGCTCACGGGGTCGGCCCTGCGCTGGGACTTGCCATCTTGTCGGTTCATGGTCCGGCTGCCTTGTGCGTTGCGGTAGCGCAAGACGACTTGGCTGCGCTTTGCCTAGTGCCTGGGGTAGGGCGCAAGACAGCCGCTCGGTTGGTAATGGAACTCAAGAACAAGCTCGACATTCCCAGTGGTGACTACGCCGGGGCCCTCGGAGACGGAGCGGATGCGTCAACCCCGCAGGGAACCCACAGTGATGTTCGAGCCGCGCTTGAGAGCCTCGGCTATGGCCCTGAAGAGATCCACGCGGTACTGGTAGACATGCCCACAGAAGGTGATACCAGCCGGCTGTTGAGAGACGCGCTACGTCGGCTGGCATCGGGGGATTGAGAAGATGCGCGAGGAACTCCTCAACGAGTCCGAATCCGAAGCAGACCTGCTTTCACCAAGCGAGACAGAAACCGATACCGAAATGCTCGCTGAGCCTGGACTGCGTCCGCGGACCCTTGCTGAGTTCGTCGGCCAAACAGAACTCAAAAGTCACCTGCGGGTGATTCTCGGCGCTGCCTCAAAACGTCGTGATGCAGTCGACCATTTGTTGTTCGCGGGTCCGCCTGGGCTGGGCAAGACTACTTTGGCGCACATAATTGCTGCTGAGATGGGGTCGCATCTGTTGGTCACTTCAGGCCCGGCGTTGGAACGATCCGGTGACCTCGCCTCGATTCTGTCGAAGCTCGAAGACGGAGATGTTCTGTTCATTGACGAGATCCATCGTCTGCCGCGACCAGTTGAGGAAGTCCTGTACCCGGCGATGGAAGACTTCAGGATCGACATTGTCTTGGGTAAAGGCCCGGCCGCCCGTTCGATTCCTTTAGAGTTGACCCCCTTCACTTTGGTGGGTGCCACCACCCGTACCGGCTTGATCACGGGGCCGCTTCGGGACCGATTCGGCTTGGTCGCGCGCCTTGATTTCTACGACGTTGACGATCTCCAGTCCATCGTCATACGGTCGGCTCAGATTTTCGGTGTCGATGTCACCGACACAGGTGCGTGGGAGATCGCGCGCCGTGCCAGAGGAACACCCCGCATCGCCAACCGGTTGTTGCGTCAAGTGCGCGACTACGCAGAAGTTGAACGTGACGGACACATCGACGCAGATATAGCGGCTGACGGTTTGGCGTTCTTCGGTGTTGACGAACTCGGTCTTGACAAAGCCAGCCGAGCCGTGCTCGAAGCCCTATGTCGGCGTTTCGGAGGCGGGCCAGTGGGCTTGTCCACGCTCGCCATAGCGGTGAGCGAACCTGCCGAGACCGTGGAAGATGTCTACGAGCCGTATCTCATTCAACAGGGTCTGCTGATGCGTACTCCACGCGGCCGCGTTTGCACACCGGCCGCCTTTGAGCATCTGAACATGCCTGTTCCGACGGTAGGTCCGCCGGCTGCGCCTGGTCTGTTCGACACGCCCGAAACCGACGCATCCGCCTAGTGGATCTGCCACCGCAAACCCTCGACGACATTCGCTATGAACTGCCAGTCACCTCGATAGCTCAAACACCGCTTGAGAGGCGCGACGAGGCGCGTCTGCTGGTTGATTGCGGCACTGAGATCCGCCATAGCCGTGTCACGGCGTTGCCGGAGCTTCTTCGAAAAGGTGATCTCGTCGTGGTCAACAACACCCGAGTGCTTCAGGCCCGTATTCCTCTTCGCCGGTCCACCGGTGGCGCTGCGGAAGTGCTGTTGTTGGAGCAGTTGGACGACCAGCGCTGGGAAGCGCTGGTAAGGCCCTCACGCAAGCTCAAGGCGGGTTCGATCGTGCGAAACGATGCGATGGCGGTTGTGATTGGGGAAGATCTCGGTGAGGGACGGCGCATTGTCAAACCAGAGGTGGGCAATCGCCGACTTCTTGATGTGTTGGACGAAGTCGGCTTGCCACCGCTGCCTCCATATATCGAACAGCAGATATCGGACCCTGAGCGCTATCAAACCGTGTTTGGGAAACGTCCGTTATCGGCCGCTGCGCCTACCGCCGGCCTGCACCTGACCGAGGAGGTGTTCGCGGGTTTGCGAGCGAAAGGGGTGCAAGTCGCAACGGTCGAGTTGGCCGTGGGTCTCGACACCTTCAGGCCCATGGCGGTCGACCGTCTCGACGACCATGTGATGCACAGCGAGTGGTACTCGATTCCTGCGGCCACCCAACGACTGATCTCCTCAGCCGAACGGATTGTAGCCATCGGTACCACCACGACCAGAGCGCTCGAGACCTGGGGTCACGGCGGCCGGTCCGAGGGTCGTAGCAGCCTGTTTATTCGACGTCCCTTCGACTGGTCGCTGGTTGACGTGATGATGACCAATTTCCATCTCCCGGCGTCAACCTTGCTGTGCATGATCGACGCCTTCGTCGGCCCCCGTTGGCGAGACATTTATGCCGAAGCGCTAGCACAGGACTACCGGTTCTTGAGTTTTGGCGACGCCATGCTCAGCGAACGCCGCGGATGAACTGCAGATGTCGGGTGCGCTCGGAGAACTTCGGGGTCGATGTAGCGCCGAAGGTGTGGGCACCCGCAGCTCCACAACAGCGGCCTGCCACTAGCCGAAGCCAATGACCGCCACTATCGTCAACAACATTCAGGCTGGCGGGCCACGACTCAAACAGAACAGCCTGCTTGAAACCCGGTGAGGTTCGCTCTCCATGAAGGATCTTGGTTCAGTTTGAGTTCAAGAGCGATTGTTGAAAGGAGGAGGTCGGGTCGTTGGTGTGGGTTAGTGTTGTGTTTGGTGGTCGGGTCGTTGAGCGTGCCGCCTTCCGGTGCGGTCGCTGGGCACGACGATGTTGGTCGTCGGCAAGATTATACGAAGGCTGTTCAGTGGTCAGTCGACAACGGGATCACCGGTATCGACGATGCATGTTTCTTGCCGGATGCGCCGGTGTCGCGTGGTGAGGCTGCGGTGTATCTCTGGAACATGATGGGCCAGCCTCTTGCGGTACCGCATTCGTTCACCGATGTGACATTCGAGTACCAGGACGGTGCAATCTCGTGGATGCTCGAAACCGGGATCACTACGGGCACCTCAGCCACCACATTTTCGCCTGAAGAGACTCTGACGCGTGGGCAGATGGCAGCGTTCTTGTATCGCTTAGCCGGTGAACCAACAGCAGTATCCCGCGTATTTTTCGATGTGATCAAGCCTTGGCAACGTGCGCCCGTCTCCTGGATGACGACCACTGGTATCACTACCGGCACATCGGCTATGACATTCTCTCCCGACCTGCCCCTGACGCGCGCCCAAGCGGTCACGTTCCTTTATCGATATAGAGGTGAACCCGAGGTAACGGTTGAATCCGATCCCCCGACTTGTTGCGGTATCCGGCTTGGTTCAACCACCGATCCCGGCCTCTGCGACTTGACCACTGAGTTGAGCGGACTTGAACAAATTGCCCAAGACTGGGATCAGTCGGCTCACGTTACGATCTCGGTGATCTTGTCCGACGGGTCGGTCTACGGTGTGAGGGCCAAAGATCCAGTGATTTCAGCGAGTGCCATCAAGCCAATTTGGACAGCAGCGGCGATAGACGCAGCCGGACTGGACGCAGTAATCCCGCTAGGCCACCGAACTGTCGCGTTGTCGGACAACTACGCCGCTGGAGAGGTGATCGACCTGGCCGGAGGCGTAGACAACGTGAACAGGTGGGTCCGTGAAGTTGCCGGGCTGAAAGATACGAATCTCTATAGCTGGAATTTCGGGCAGAGGCGCGTGTCAAACCTCGACCTCGGGCCGACTCGTACGACCATGAGCGATCTCGCCATGTTCTATGTGCGTTTGCATCAAGACCAGTTGTTGGAGAAGGCCGAAACGGACCGTCTCGTAAGCTGGCTGAAGCAGACGCCTCGTCACCTTTCCTATGTCGACAGTTCTATCGTTGACCGGCTGCCGTCGGCGATCTCTGAAATGGTGTTGCACAAGTCCGGGCGGCTTCCACCTTGGTGCTGCGCGACGACAACCTGGCTGATCATTGATGCTGGTCTCGTGTTCCTCCCCGACGGAGAGTGGTTCGCACTTGCACTATCGAGTAGTAACGGTGGACACTTCGATAGGGCGACAAAATGGCTGGCGTTGGCAGCCTGTCGAATATACGTGGTCGTCAGCAATGACTTGGAGCACGACTGCGGCCGACAAGGCGACCCGCTCCCATAGGTGTAGCTAGGGATCCATCCATGGTTTTAGCAATGGCGAAATTATCAGCAGCAAGCCAGGCCCGGTTGCGTACTCGGCGTGCGTAGTCTGGCGCTGTGAAGGCAACTTTTGTTCAGACCGCAGGTGACGGAGCAGCCAGAACCGGTGTCGTCACAACGGCCCGGGGACAATTCACGACACCGCGGTTCATGCCGGTGGGAACGCGCGGCGCGGTTCGCCATTTGGCCTCAGATGACTTGGAGGCTCTCGGAGCACAGGTGATTCTGGCCAACACTTACCACCTGATGCTGCGACCCGGTGCCGAGATCATCTCTGAGTTGGGCGGGATACACAGTTTCGCTGACTTCAACAACCATGTTCTGACGGACTCGGGCGGCTACCAGATTTTCTCTTTGAAGCCTCGAATCGACGACGACGGAGCCACCTTCAAGTCGGTGTACGACGGTTCCGAACACCGGCTGACGCCTGAGAAAGCTGTCGATGTGCAGGCTCTTATCGGGGCGGACATTCAGATGGTGCTCGACGTGTGCCCCTCCGCAGTCGCCGAGCACGAGGTCTTGCGTTCGGCAGTTGAGCGCACCGCGCTCTGGGCGGGCAGGGGACGCCGGGCTTTCTTGGAGCATCCGTTTGCAGCGCAGCATCAGAGCCAGTTCGGGATAGTCCAGGGTGGAGCTGAGGAAGCGTTGCGGGTTGAGTCTGCTGAACGGACCGTCGCTATCGATTTCGACGGTTACGCGGTGGGAGGGCTGTCGGTAGGAGAGGACCGTGAGGAGATGCTGGAGGGTCTCGACGCCTGTATCGGTCTGCTGCCGAGCGATCAGCCGCGCTATTTCATGGGCCTCGGGGATCCCATCGGGATCGTCGAATCTGTGGCGCGAGGAGTTGACATGTTTGACTGCGTTCTTCCCACACGCCTTGCCCGTCACGGCACGGTCCTCACCGATGAAGGCAAGTACAATCTGCGCCGGGCGGAATTCGCCGACAGCGACGAACCGCTCGACGGGTCCTGGCTGAAGAGTCCCGCCAATCGCTGGTCCCGTGGTTATTTGCGGCACTTGTTGGCGACCAGGGAACCCACCGCGGCCCGGATATTGACGCTGCACAACCTCGCCTGGTTGCTTAGATTCATGGACCAGATGTCGCTTGCGATCAGCGCTGGGAACTTTGAGATCTTTCGGTACCGCGTTCATGACGCTTGGGGGCGATAGCCTTGCGTCAGTTCGCCCAAGACTTTCGGATGTTCGTATGGAATCGCTTCTCTTTATCGCCTTAATTTTCGGCTTTTTCTACTTCTTCATGATCGCCCCACAGCGGCGCAAGATGAAGGCTCATCGTCAGCTCCTCAGCTCGCTGAACGAGGGAGACGAGGTTCTCACCAGCGCCGGTATCTACGGTGCGGTAGCCGAGGTTGAGGACAGCATTGTCTGGCTCGAAGTGGCACCAGAGGTCGAGCTGAAGGTCCAGAAATCGTCGATCGTCCAGGTTGTTTCTCAATCCGACGATTCAGCAGACGACGCTGCCGATGCCGCTGATGACACCGACGGTTCCAACTGACGCCCCGTAGATGCGTCGGCAACTCACTTTCGCGATCGGCATCATAGTCATCGCCCTTGCGGGTGTTGTCTACACGATCACGTCCGGAAACGAACCGTTGCTAGGGCTTGACCTCCAGGGTGGAGCCTCGGTGGTGCTTGAGCCCGAACCCAACGAGGACGGCTCTGAGATTTCTGACGAAGTGCTTGACCAAGCGGTGGACATCATCCGCAACCGAGTCGATGGTCTCGGTGTGCGCGAGCCGGAGATCAGTCGTCAAGGCTCGACAATCTTGGTCCAGATTCCCGGTGTCGAAGACCAGCAGCGGGCCATTGAACTCGTAGGCCAGACCGCCGAACTTCGGTTCCGTCCGCTGCTGCAGGAGACTTTCGCTGATACTCCCTTCGCTGAGGCAAGCATCGCTTTGTGCCCGCCTGGATCAACCGAAGGCGACGATGGTCTGCTTGGGCGATTCGATGCGCCGACTCCCGACGCGGATTCCGATGAATGCATGGTGGCGGTCGACCGAGCCGATCTAGGTGTTCGCTACCTGCTTGGTCCCGCGCCGCTGCTCGTGGATCAGCAGGAGAATCCCGGTGCTCGCTTGACTGGCGAAGTGCTCCAGACTGCTTCGGCTCGACTCCAGGTTGCGGAGTGGGTCGTCAATATTTCCTTCAGGTCAGGTTCGCCTGGGATCGACGATTTCAACGCTCTTGCCTCGCAGTGCGCCAGAGGCACCGAGGTATGTCCGCCGACGGGCACCTCGCCCAATACGGGGGCGTTCGTTGGTCGAGTTGCGGTAGAGATCGACGGGATCGTGGAAAGCGCGCCGACCGTTGGCATCTCCAATTTTGACCGCGGCGAGGTCGTGATCTCTGGTGGCGCTATGACCGAGCAAGTAGCCAAAGACCTGGCACTGGTGTTGAGGTTTGGTTCGCTGCCAGTGGAACTCACCCCCCAGGAAAGTCGGATTGTCTCGTCAACCCTGGGCGAAGACGCCCTTGACGCCGGCATCGTCGCCGGAATCATCGGCTTGGCGCTGGTCTCGCTGTACCTGCTTGTGTACTACCGGTTCTTGGGTGTGGTCGCCATCTCCAGCCTGGCAATTTCGGGGGCGATGCTGTGGACCATGATTTCCTGGCTAGGTGAATCACAGGGATTGGCGCTAACGCTGGCCGGAGTTACCGGTCTGATTGTGTCGATCGGTGTTTCGGTCGACTCGAACGTCGTCTATTTCGAACATCTGAAGGAAGATGTTCGTGCGGGCCGAACGGTGCGTTCGGCGGTTGAACGGGCTTTCCCAATTGCCTTCTCGACGATTGTCAAAGCCGACGTGGCCAGCTTGATTGCCGCATTGGTGCTGTACTTCTTGACGGTGGGTCAGGTCAAGGGTTTCGCGCTGTTCCTCGGCTTGGCCACGGTGCTCGACCTGATAGCGACCTACTTCTTCATGGGTCCGGTCATTCGAGGAATGGCCCGCCGAGAATCAATGAGTAGTCACCCGAACCGATTCGGCATCCCGTTTGTTGATGCCAAGACCTCGCAGGTGACCTCATGAGTATCGTGGGCCGCTTGTACCGTGGGGAGCAGCAGTTCGACTTTCCTGCAATATGGAAGAGAGCTCTGATCGGGTCGGCCGTGCTTGTGCTGGTGAGCTTGGGTTCTCTGGCATTCCGTGGGTTGAACCTGGGAATTGAATTCGAGGGAGGTACTTCCTGGGAAGTGCTCGCGCCTGACACCTCGGTCGCCGAGGCCCGAGATGCTCTTGGCGGCACCGGTGCCGCCGCCGGGAAGATCCAAACGGTTGGCACGGACAGCATTCGCGTGCGCGCCGACATCGACGATGCCAACGGTACCGCGGAAGTCACACAGGCTCTGGCAGTCCTCGCCGACGTGGGCACCGGTGAAGTTTCTGTCACTACTGTCGGCCCGTCGTGGGGTGATCAGATAACCAACAAAGCCCGCAATGCCCTCGTTTGGTTCTTCGTCATCATTGCCCTCTACATCGCGATCCGGCTTGAGTGGCGAATGTCGGTGGGTGCGCTAGTCGCGGTCGCCCACGACATCATCATCTCGGTCGGCCTTTATTCGTTGTTCCAGTTCGAGGTCACCCCGGCAACTGTGATCGCCTTCTTGACGATCATGGGTTATTCGCTCTACGACACGATTGTCGTCTACGACAAGGTTCGCGAGATCGGGCGCAGGTTGGGTCCGACCGAGCGCTACACCTACACCGAGATGATGAATCTGGCCCTCAATCAGGTGCTGATGCGATCGATCAACACCTCGATCACTTCAGTTTTACCGGTGCTTTCTATGCTGGTCGTGGGTTCGTTCTTCCTTGGCGCGTTGACCCTCCAAGAGTTTGCGCTGGCGTTGCTGATCGGCATCATCGTGGGCTCGTATTCTTCGATCTTTGTGGCTTCTGCGTTAGTGGCTCAGATGAAAGAGCGCGAGGCGCACCATGTTGCGCTTGCCCGCAAGGTGTGGTTGCGGTCCGGGGGCAAAGAAGGCACGCGCATGGTTGCTTCAGAAGATGCCGCTCTCGGGGCAATCAAAACCCGCCCTACCGCCGATCGTGTGCGTCCGGCCCATGCGCCCCCTCGACCGAGGAAGAAAAAGAAGAAGCGCTGAGGCGGCTACGGTGACAAGTATGGATGTCATCTGCGACTTGATTCGTGACGTTGAAGACTTTCCTGAGCCTGGGATCGTCTACAAGGACATCACGCCCTTGCTGTTGGATCCGGACGCCTTCAACTCGGCGATTGATGTCATGGTGGCTCCTTGGCTCGGAGCAGAGCCTGGCACGGAGATCACCAAAGTCGCCGGTATTGAGTCCCGCGGGTTTATCTTCGGCGTACCTGTCGCCGAGCGCCTGTCGGTTGGGTTCGTACCCATCCGCAAGCAGGGCAAGTTGCCTTCTGACGCCATCTCGCAGAACTACAACCGGGAGTACGGCCCAGACACGATAGAGGTTCACACAGACGCAACTGGACCCGGCGACCGTGTGCTGGTGGTTGACGATGTGCTGGCAACGGCTGGTACTGCGCTTGCTGCAGCAACGCTCATCGGTGCTACTGGTGCCACAGTTGCTGGTTTCTCGATACTCATTGAGTTGGAGTTCTTGTCTCCTCGCAGCCTCTTGGGTGATTTCACGGTTGAGTCCGTGGTTGTGTTCGGAGGCGACTGAGTTGGTAACCGTTACTCGAGTTTTGCCGTGGCGCCGTTCGGCTAATCGTCCGAGTTCCGCGGAGATCACGCAACTCCTGAGTGTTTACCGCGCTCATCACCCTAAAGCAGACACGGATCTGATCGAGCGAGCCTTCGAATTGGCTCATGCGGCCCACGAAGGCCAGAACCGAAAATCCGGAGAGCCCTACATCCGTCACCCGGTTGCTGTTGCGACCATCGTCGCTCACCAGGGTATTGACGATGTAACGGTGGCAGGGGCTCTGCTTCACGACGCGGTGGAAGACACAACCGTCGGTTTGCGGCAGCTTGAAGAGGAATTCGGTGTTGACCTCGCCGACATCGTCGATGGTGTAACCAAGCTCGATCGTGTCAAGTACGACACCAAAGAGCAGCAACAGGCTGCGACCATGCGCAAAATGATTGTGGCGATCGCCTCGGATCTGCGGGTGTTGATCATCAAGCTCGCCGATCGCCTCCACAACCTCAGAACGGTGGCGGCGCTGCCCGAGTTCAAGCAGGAGCGAATCGCACGCGAAACCCTTGACGTGTACGCGCCGCTGGCCCACCGGCTCGGCATGGCCGACCTGAAACAGCAGCTTGAGGATCTGTCGTTCGCAGCTCTGCATCCTCGGCGTTACGCAGAAATCGACCAGATGTTGGCGTTGCGGGCTCCAGAACGGGACTTGTACCTGGCTCAAGTTCTCGGAAATGTGCAAGCTCGGTTGGCCGAACTCGGGATTGTGGCCACCATCGATGGTCGCCCCAAACACTTGTGGTCGATCTACGAGAAGATGGTGGTCAAGGGCCGGACTTTCGAAGAGATCTTCGATCTTGTGGGTATCCGGGTGATCGTCGATTCGGTGCGGGACTGCTATGCCGCGCTGGGCTCCATACATGCAACCTGGCGGCCGGTACAGGGGCGATTCAAGGACTACATCGCGATGCCGAAATTCAACCTCTACCAGTCGTTGCACACCACGGTGGTAGGTCCGCAGGGCAAGTCGATCGAGGTTCAGATTCGCACCAAGGAGATGCATCAACGCGCCGAGTTCGGCGTTGCCGCCCACTGGGACTACAAAACCGAAGAGCCCGGTAGTGAGATGGCGTGGTTGAGCCGCATCGTTGAGTGGCAGTCGGAGACCTCTGATCCGTCGGAGTTCATGTCCAACCTGAAGCTCGATCTCGACCAGGACGAGGTTTACGTCTTCACGCCCAAAGGGAAGGTGATCGAACTGCCGGTGGGGGCGACGCCGGTCGATTTTGCCTACGCGATCCACACCGATGTCGGGCACAGCTGTGTCGGCTCGAAGATCAACGGTCGGCTGATGCCCCTGGATACTCGACTCGGGTCCGGTGACTCCGTTGAGATATTCACCTCAAAAGTGGAGGGTGCGGGACCCAGTCGAGATTGGCTGACCTTCGTCGCGAGTCGGCGTGCCGCCAACCGAATCAAGCAGTGGTACACCAGGGAGCGTCGCTCCGACGCTATTGAGCAGGGTCGTGACGATCTGCTCCAGGCACTGCGTCGGGAGGGTTTGCCGGCGCAACGGATCCTCAAAGAAAAGGTATTCCTCGAGGTCGCCGAGCAGATGAACTATTCCGACGAGGATCTGCTCTTCGCGGCGATCGGGGAAGGACATGTGGCCGCACGGACGGTCGCAGATCGCCTGGCCCGAGAGATGAGAGGCGAGGATGCCCCCGAAAAAGGACAGCCTCGGTTGCCGACGACCGTCAGTGGGCGAGCGGAGGGCAAGCGGCGGGCTCCAGGATCGGCGGGAGTGCATGTGGAGGGTCTCGACGACATCATGATTCGCATCTCGCGGTGCTGTTCGCCGATTCCCCCCGACGAGATCGTGGGGTTTGTGACCCGAGGCCGCGGCGTGTCGGTTCATCGCACGGACTGCCTCAACGCCACCACCTTGCAGGAAGGTCAGCCTGATCGGCTCATCGAAGTTGAGTGGGACGCGGAACACGACGGCCACTTCGCCACAACCATCGAGGTTCACGCTCTTGATCGTGCCGAGTTGTTGGTTGACGTGTCGAAAGTTCTCGCCTCCCACGGACTCAATGTCACCGCTGTGGAAGCAGAAACCGGCAATGATGCCATTGCCAAGATGCAGTTTGAGTTTGAACTCGCCGATCTGAGCCAACTCGACTCGGTGCTGTCGTCGCTGCTGGTGGTTGAAGCCGTCTATGACGCATTCCGGGTTGTTCCCAGGGCGGCACCGGCTCCGAGCGGACCGACTACTACCGGAACGCACGGGTAGCCTGAGGGGCTGTGGCTGAGCCGACGTTTCGTGCCCCCAAAGGCACCCGCGACATCCTTGCACCCGACTCGACGCGTCTTCGTGCGCTCGTTGACGAGTTCGCATTGCAGGCTGGTCACAGCGGATTTGGGGAAGTCGTCTCTCCAATCTTCGAGGATCTTGGAGTTTTCAAGAGACTCGGTGAGTCCACCGATGTGGTCACCAAAGAGATGTTCGACTTCTTCGACAAGGGAGATCCTCCCCAGCAACTTGCGCTACGCCCGGAATTAACAGCGAGCATCTGTCGGGCCTATGCCGAGCACCGACCCACACCACCCTGGAAAGTGTGGTACGAGGGCCCCCAGTTCCGCTACGAGCAGCCTCAGGCAGGTCGTTATCGACAGTTCACGCAGGTCGGTGTGGAGGTACTCGGCACCGATGACCCCCAGGCAGATATTGACGTCATCGTCTTGGGTGCCCGCTTCTTTGAGTCGCTGGGTTTGCGCCGAGTCGAATTGGCTCTCAACAGTCTTGGCAGCCCAGGTGATCTTGGCAGTCGTCAGGCTTATGAGCAGGCGCTCAGCGACTATCTGAACAAGAACCGATCACGTTTGTCGGCTCAGACGCTTGTGACCTTGGAACGCAACCCTCTACGGGTGCTCGACTCCAAACGTGAACAGGACTCCTCTGTTGTCGCCCAGGCCCCGGTGATGGTTGATTTCCTCGATGATGAATCTGCCGTGCACTTCGCTGCGGTGAGAGCCGGGCTCGACGCAGTTGGAATTGCATATGAAATCTCCCCGCGTTTGGTGCGGGGCCTCGACTACTACACCCGCACCACCTTCGAGTTTGCAGCCGTTGGGTTGCCGGGCGCGCAGAACGCGGTCGGTGGTGGTGGTCGTTACGACGGTCTCGTTGAAGATCTCGGCGGTCCTCCCACACCCGGGATCGGCTTTGCCCTAGGTGTAGACCGGATCCTGTTGGCCTGTGATACGGAGGGGGTTTTTGCGACCTCTGAAAGCGCGGTTGAAGTATTTGTGGTCGATGTCACTGGAGGTACAGAGGCGCTGAAGGTCTGTGACTGTCTGCGCAAAGCCGGTATCGCCGCGGACCGAAGTTACGGAGGGCGATCAATGAAAGCCCAGATGAAGGTGGCCGACCGTTCCGGTGCAAACTTCGCGGTGATTATCGGTGAAGATGAACTCGCTGCGGGCGAGGTCACTTTGCGTGACATGGGCGACGGCAATCAGCGTCGGGTCGCGCAAGGTTTGCTCGTCGACGAATTGCTGCAGAAACGGACACGGTGATGAATCTCTCAACCTCGATGCGTACTCATATGTGCGGCCTTGTCGGCACCTCTGATATTGGCAGCGTTGTCACTGTTTGCGGATGGGTCGATCGTCGTCGTGAGCACGGCGAGCACCTGGTGTTTATTGATCTGCGTGATCACAGCGGTGTTGTCCAGTGTGTTGTCGACGGAAGTCACGATCTTCGCAGCGAATATGTGGTGCAGATGACGGGCGAGGTCCGTAGGCGTCCCGAAGACACCGCGAATCCAGAACTCACTACTGGAGAAATCGAGATCGAGATCTCCAGTGTCGAGGTGCTGTCGGTCGCTGAGCCACCACCGTTCCCGCTTGATGAGCGCACCGAGGTCGATGAGACAATCCGGCTCCGTCATCGTTACGTCGATCTGCGCAAGGCTCGTATGCAGCGCAATTTACGGATCCGTTCTCAAGTGAACAGCGCTATTCGCCGCGGCATGGAGTCTCAAGGGTTTGTTGAGGTCGAGACACCGATGTTGATGGCGTCAACACCAGAAGGTGCGCGCGATTTCGTGGTTCCGTCACGCAAGGAACCCGGGAGTTTTTATGCGCTTCCGCAGAGCCCCCAGCTTTTCAAGCAACTCTGCATGGTTGGCGGTGTCGATCGCTATTACCAGATCGCTCGTTGCCTGCGCGATGAAGATCTTCGTGCTGACCGTCAATTCGAATTCATGCAACTCGACGCCGAAGCGAGCTTTGTCGGCCAAGACGATGTTTTCGAGTTCATCTCCCATGCCATTGCCGAGGCAACCGAGGTGGTAACGGGCGTCCGGCCGACCGATTTTCCCCGCATTAGTTGGCTTGACGCCATGGAGCGTTTCGGCTCCGACAAGCCCGATGTTCGTTTCGGGATGGAACTCGTCGAGTTGACCCACATCTTTGAAAGCACCCAAGCCCGTGTCTTCCAGGCTCGCTGTGTGAAGGGCATCTGCATGCCGGGAGGCACCGAAGCGCTCAGCCGCAACCAGATCGACGCTCTAGTTGAGACCTGCCAGCTTTGGGGGGCCAAGGGCCTGGCCTGGATGAAGGTCGCTGAGCGTGACGGTTCGGCGGTCCTTGATGCTGGTGTTGCCAAGTTCTTGAGTGCCGAAGAGTCAGTCGCAGTGATTTCCGCGTTGGGGGCGAGCGTGGGTGACATGGTGTTCCTCGTCGCTGATGAGCGTCGCTTGGTTCGTCATGTGCTGGGGCTGTTGCGACTCGAGCTTGGTCGGCCTCCGGTCAACGAAGGTGGGTTGCATTTCCTGTGGGTGGTGGACTTCCCACTTTTCGAGGGGTTCGGTTCCGACGGTTCCCCGATTCCGGCCCATCACCCGTTCACCATGCCCCATCCCGACGACTTGGAACTGCTCAGCAACCGAGGTGAAGCGCTGTTGGATGTCCGTTCGCAAGCCTATGACCTGGTTCTCAACGGTTGGGAACTCGGATCGGGGAGCGTGAGAATCCATCGCCGGGACATCCAGAACCAGATATTCGCCTGTTTGGGAATCGAGCCCGATGAGGCGCAGCGGAAGTTCGGCTTCCTGCTCGACGCTTTCGGTTATGGCGCGCCACCCCACGCTGGTTTCGCGTTCGGCATAGACCGCCTGACGGCACTGCTGGCAGGCGAATCAAATATCCGTGAGGTGATCGCCTTCCCCAAAACCCAGTCAGGTGCAGATCCCCTTACCAACGCCCCTTCCCCGATCGACAGCGCTCATCTCGCCGAGTTGGGCCTGCGCGTCCAGCGGTGAGTGATGACCTGTTCTCCGAGGCGGCACGAGAGCATCTGAAGAGTCGTTCGCCGCTGGCGGCTCGGCTGCGGCCCCGCGACCTTGATGATGTTGTCGGCCAAGAGCATCTTTTGGCCCCTGGTCGTCCGCTGCGAGCCTTGATAGAAACTGATCGTCTCTCCTCCGTCATCCTTTGGGGGCCTCCAGGAACCGGCAAGACCTCGCTCGCTCGTCTGGTGGCGACCAGCACCAACAAGCGCTTTGAGGAACTCTCGGCAGTGGCGGCCTCGGTCAAGGATGTTCGTGAGATCATCGCTGGGGCTCGCCAGCGGCTCGGTGAACAGCAGATGGGCACGATTCTGTTCCTTGACGAGGTCCACCGCTTCAACAAGGCCCAACAGGACACGCTTCTGCCGGCGGTCGAAGAAGGGCTGATTGTGCTGATCGGGGCGACTACAGAGAATCCCCATTTCGAGGTCAACCCGCCGCTCATGTCTAGATCGACTCTGTTCCGGCTCAATGCTTTGGACGAACCGGCTGTCGCAGAACTCATCAAACGAGGACTCCAGATGGAATCGGCGACTGCTGATGAAGACGCCGTCGCCCATCTTGGCGCCCGTAGCGGTGGCGATGGCCGACACGCGCTGACCGGTGTCGAAGTGGCGGTCGCGCTGGCAGCCGATCGTGGTCGTCCGATCCATGTAGTGCTCGCCGACGCCGAGGCCGCGGTTGACGCCAAGGCGGTGCGCTACGGCCGTGACGGGCACTACGACGTGATCAGCGCCTTCATCAAGTCGATTCGGGGGAGTGATGCCGACTCTGGGTTGTATTGGCTCGCCCGCATGGTCGAAGCGGGCGAGGACGCCCGTTTCATTGCCCGGCGGCTGGTGATACTGGCATCTGAAGACATCGGCATGGCCGATCCACAATCCCTGCTCATTGCCAACGCAGCGGCCCACGCAGTTGAGTTTGTCGGCTTGCCAGAGGCTCAACTCAACCTGGCTCATGCGGTGGTGCATCTGGCCACCGCCCCGAAGTCGAACCGAGTGACTACGGCTTTGGGTGCTGCTCGTGCCGCCGCGAGACGGTCGGGGACTGGTGAAGTTCCGGTCCATTTGCGAGACGCCCATTATTCAGGTGCGGCCAGCCTCGGCCATGGCGACGGATACCTCTACCCCCACGACGACCCCTCCGGCTGGGTGTCCCAGGACTACCGACCCGCAGAAGTAGCGGATCTGGTGTTCTATAGACCGACGAACCACGGTCGCGAAGGCCGGCTCAAAGAGTTCTGGCCCGGTCATCCCCCGGCACCCGACGACTAGTCCTGACCGAAGACAGCCAGCGTTCGTCACGGCGCTGGCCGTTCGCTGGTCAATCGCTGCCGAGTAGGGGGCTGTTGGCGATGTCGGGGCAGTCGCTACGCCCGTGCTTGTAGTAGTCGTCGTTGCCGGGATCGAGCATAATGTTGTCCCAGTCTCGCCCCCCGGCACCCAAATATAGGATGTCTCGCCTGTCGTCGTCGACGTGTGAGGTGCCGTCGTAGTTCGGGGCGCAGGAGGGAACAGCGCCGAGTAAGTGGGTTAGTTCGTGCGCGATCAGATATGTCCCCCCGCGGGGCCATCCGGAACCGCGCAATGGCCTGCTTGAGCAGTTGTCCATCGGGATCACGACCACCGTTCCGGCAGTCCAGCCACATGCGTCAATCTCTTTGTCCAACCGGCCCTCCACGACCAGTAAGAGGGGCTGATCCGCGGTCGCGCGGATTTCGTCTAGTATCCGCGCGACCGTGTCGAATTCCTCGAGCGACCCGGACAGTTGGACCGTCGTCACCAAGATCGAGTCCCCATCACGGGCGAACACCGGATGTGCGCCATCGGTCTGGGCATCGAACCACGACTGCACCTCGCCGATCTCGTGGGCGATCGCCGCGTCCTGGCCTTCCAGCGGGCTCTTATCGGACGGAACTACGTACACCGCTTGTATCACGTCGTGATCGCCAGGAGGGACCGCGGTGACCACCTCTGGGGCTGTGCCTGATGGTTCGTAGCTGACCGGGGGATCAGCCCGACCGTTGCTGTTGGCGCCCCAGCACTCGATAGCGCCGTCGGTGCGAACTCCGCACGAATGGTGGCCGCCGGCGGAGACCATGGTGAACTCGCCGTCTGGCGCATCAGACCGCCCGTTCCAGTGATATTGCCAGCATTCGATTTTGTTGTTGGTGCTTATCGCGCACGAATGCCTTGAGCCAGCGGAAACGGTGCTGAAATCCCCCGCAGGCGCACTAGTCTGTCCATAATAGTTGCTGCCCCAGCACTCGATTTTGTTGTTGGTATCTACGGCGCACGAATGCCCTGAGCCAGCGGAAACGGTGCTGAAATCGCCGTCCGGCGCATCAGTCAGCCCGCCACCGTTCCAACCCCAGCATTGGATTGTCCCGCTGGTACGGACTCCGCACGAATGGTTTGAGCCAGCGGCGACTGTGATGAACTCGCCGTCCGGCACATTAGTCTGCCCCTGACTGTCCCAACCCCAGCATTCGATTGTCCTGTCGGTACGGACTCCGCACGAATGGTAGCTGCCAGCGGAGACTGTGATGAACTCGCCGTCTGACACATCAGACCGCCCGCTCGAACTGCCCCAGCACTGGATTTTGTTGTTGGTGTCTACGGCGCACGAATAGTAGAGGCCAGCGGAGACTGTGGTGAACTCGCCGTCCGGCACATTAGTTTGCCCATGACGGTTCCAACCCCAGCATTCGATTGTCCTGTCGGTACGTACCCCGCACGAATGGAGGTCGCCAGCGGAGACTGTGGTGAACTCGCCGTCTGGCACATCAGCCTGTCCGTGGTAGTTGGGGCCCCAGCATTCGATTGCTCCGTTTGTGTTTATCGCGCACGAATGGTTTGAGCCAGCGGCGACTGTGGTGAATTTGCCGTCTGGCGCATCAGTCTGCCCGCCACCGTTGTTACCCCAGCATTCGATTTTGTTGTTGGTGTCTACAGCGCATGAATGGCCTAGGCCTAATCCGACGGAGATTGTGGTGAATTTGCCGTCTGGCGCATCAGTCTGCCCGCCACCGTTGTTACCCCAGCATTCGATTTTGTTGTTGGTGTCTACAGCGCATGAATGGCCTAATCCGACGGAGATTGTGGTGAACTCGCCGTCTGGCGCAACAACCGTCTCGTTACTCCCCTCCCATCTGCCCCAGCACTCGATTTTGTTGTTGGTGCGTATTCCACATGAATGGTTGCCACGGGCAGAGAGCGTGGTGAACTCGCCGGGAGGAGGATCAGTGCGCCCAAATTGGTTTTTTTCTCCCCAGCATTCGATTGTGCGGTTGGTGCGTATCCCGCACGAATGAAAACTGGCTGTGGAGACCGTGGTGAATTCGCCGTCGGGCGCATCTGTCTCGCCAACATGGTTTTCTCCCCAGCATTCGATCGTGCCGTTGGTGTGTATCGCGCACGAATGGTCATGACCGGCGGAGACCATGGTGAACTCGCCGCGTGGCGCACTAGCCTGTCCATGGTCATTGCGTCCCCAGCATGCGATTTTGTTGTTGGTGTCTATTGCGCACGAATGGTCTGAGCCGACGGAGACCGCGGTGAACACTCGGTTGGTGTCTGTTTCGTTGGTGTCTGTTTCGTTGGTGTCTGTTTCGTTGGTGTCTGTTTCGTTGGTGTCTGTTTCGTTGGTGTCTGTTTCGTTGGTGTCTGTTTCGTTGGTGTCTGTTTCGTTGGTGTCTGTTTCGTCGGTGCTTGATGGATCGCAACGTGGCGTGTCGGGGTCGACTGTCACTTCTGGTTTGCCTTTGTAACGCCACAGGAACGTGACGAGATGTGCCCGTGTCAACGTGTTGTCAGGTTCGAACGTCGTCGGCGAAGTACCGGTGGTGATCCCTGTGTGAGACGCCCAAGAAACACTGTTTTGCTGCCAAGAGGCATGCACATCGACAAACGAATGCGCTGGCGCCTCAGGCTTACCAATCAGCCGATGCAAAAACGTGACGAGATGCGCCCGCGTCAAGGTGGTGTCGGGCTCGAACGTCGTCGGGGTGGTACCTGTAGTGATCTGGTTGTGAGACATCCACGACACTGCTGCGTTTTGGCTTTCGTCGGTTACGTCAATAAACGAATGCGAAGGCGCAGACGGCTGGCCTTCCATGTTCCAGATATAAACCGCAGCCTCTCCGCGAGACACCGGGGCGTCAGGCAAAAAACAATCCCCGTCGATCCCGGCGATGTCATTGTCGACCGACCATTGAACGGGCTTGGTGAAATACTCATCGTCGGCTACATCTCCGTACCCGGCAACACCAGCCGCTGGCGACACCGCGGTCAACGACCCCGCAGCCAAACACACCACCAACCCACACCAACCAACAAGCGACCTAACGGAGCAAGGACGTAGCAACAGCATTCCGATCGAGACAGCTCAAGCCGAAACTCAAGCAACTGAGCAAAGGCACGCTACAAGATCGTGACCGCCTCAGCCATGGTCATGTATTGATTCTGGTGTGGGTCCGAACTTTATATGGGGGGTTTGTGGTGGCGGTGGTGGTAGGAGCAGCGGGCGGCGGCGTTGGTGTGGATGGTGGTGCCGCCGTGTTGCCATTCGTTGATGTGGTCGATTTCGCATAGTCGGGCTGGTAGGTCGCAGCCGGGATGGCGGCAGGTGCGGTCTCGCGCTTGTATGGCTTGTCGTAGCGCTCCGGTGAAGAGTCGGGTGGAGCGGCCGTAGTCCAGGATCACGCCCGGTGATTGATAGACGAGGCGGCGGATATGGCCTTTCAGAGCTTGTTCAACGCCTTGGGTTGGGGTGATCACCACCCCGCTGTCAGTTTCGCAGAGTCTGCCGGTCAACATGTCACCGCCGTTGGTTTCGGGCAGTGAGGGTTGATTGGGTGGTGATGTGTTGGTGAACAGGGTTAGGCCGAGGGTCTGGTTGAGGCCTGCTTCGAAGGTTGGTTTGTCCATGTGGATGATTACCAACGGCTCAGGGGTCTTTGCGTCTTCGGGTACTGCGGTGGCGCGCCGCGCCATCTCGACCAGGGCGTCAGCGCGTCTTTGTGCGGGTGTGCGCCATAGTTCAGTGGCGTGTTTGTCGACGTGTTCGGCTCGTGCGCCTCGTAAGTCGTGGTTGTACAATTCGGCTTCGATGCGGTCCAAAGCGCTACGAAACTCCTCGAAGCTGATCGGGTCGAGCCATCCGTCGAGGCGTCCCATCCCGTCGAAGGTCATCGACGCATGGAACTCGCGGCGTTGCTCTTTGAACGTCGCGTCATGTTCGGCTGCGTTGGTGTCGACGAGGTGTTCCCAATATGACACCGCCTTGTCGAAAGCCGTGTAACTGAGTCCGCGGGCATGGTCACACAACAACGCTTCAACATCGCTGAAACCGTCGCGTGCGGAGGCTTTGGCCAGCCGACGTGCGTGACAGAGACTGATCTCACCGCTGCTGAGCGCGTCAGACACGACGGGCATTGCCTTGAGCGAACGCGCCAGGTGAACCGTCTGGTTGGCTTCGGCGCGCCGTATCCGAGCACGGTGCGTCAATGCTGCGCCAACGGTTCGGTAACCCGAAACCTGCCAATCACCCGAGGCGTCGTAAGCGGCAACGATCTCAGATTCCAACGCCGCTAGTTGTGCTTTCAACTCCGCGACACGCACTGTTGAATCACCCAACACAGCACCAGGCAAACCACCATATTCGAGCTTGGCCGCTATCTCTAAAGCATCACCTACATCGTCTAGCTCGACAACATGAAACGAGTCTTCGGTACTCAATTTTGGTTGGGTTACCACTGTAGATTTCATTAGTTTTCATAGTATCAAATGACTATGACAATACAATGAAAATCATAAAAGATATTGAAATATTATACCGTCAAACTATGCTCCAAGTAGGGATCTCGCTTCTTGGTTCGCCAAGCCACGACACGGCACTAAGGTGTCGGGCGTGTGGAGCGTCTTCGCTAGAGATTGCGAGCAGGTCACAGGCAAGATGGGCGAGCTATGAGCGCTGTCGACCTCGCCGCGGTTGTGGTCACGATTGTTTGTCTCGTCGTGGTGGTGATTCTGGTATTGGCCGTGCAGGCACTGGTTGCTACCTTGCGCCAACTCCGCGAGACCATCGACGAACTGCGAGGCGAGAGCCTGCCCATGTTTGATGATCTGCGCACCACGGTCACCAAAGCAGGCGATGAACTCGAACGGGTCGATGAGGTGATCGGTCGAGTTGAGAGGGTCGTCGCAACCGCGGATGTCGCCTCGCGTCTTACCCAGCGAGTCTTCACCCCGCCGCTAATCAAGACAGCGGCAATAATGAAAGGCGCGGGTAGAGCCACGCTGACGCTGCGGAGGGGACGTTCTCGAAAAGCAATCACCGCGCACAGCTCGCGCAACTCGAAAGGCTCAAAAAGTTCACGAGGCGCAAGACGGTCGAGAAAGTCGAAGGTTCGATGAAACGCACATTTTGGGCTGCCACCGGCTTCACTCTCGGTGTCGGTAGTTCCGTTTATCTTCAGAAACGGCTTCGTCGGGCGGTGGAGCGTTACACCCCCGAACAGGTCCGACAAGACGTAGCCGGCGCGGGGAAACGGGTCGCGGCCCGGACCCGAGACTTGATATCGGATCTGCGCGACGCGGCGCAGCAGGGCGGCGAGACGATGCGTCAAGAAGAGCAGGATTTACGCTCGGAGTTCGCTGCGGACAACCAATCGCACCGTCACCGCCCAGCACGTATCCGACACTGAGCGAATTCCGCTCTAGGTGGCGTACTAGCG
This sequence comes from Candidatus Aldehydirespiratoraceae bacterium, assembly GCA_965198315.1. Lineage (GTDB taxonomy): Bacteria > Actinomycetota > Acidimicrobiia > Acidimicrobiales > Aldehydirespiratoraceae > VXYK01. The sequence continues at coordinate 2,132,099 of OZ240616.1, forward strand.
ACGATAGACTTCGCCGTTCATGCAAGCCAACGAAGTTCGCCGCGCTTTCACGTCGTTCTTCTCTGAGCGCGGCCATAGCCACCAGCGGTCCGCGAGCCTTATTCCCCACGACCCGACCCTGCTGTTCACGGTGGCGGGAATGGTTCCCTTCAAGACCTACTTCACCGGAGAACAAGCCGCACCCTTCGATCGGGCCGTGACGATTCAGAAGTGTGTGAGAGCAGGCGGAAAACACAACGACCTTGATGAGATCGGGCGCACCAGTCGTCACTTCACCTTCTTTGAGATGATGGGCAATTTCAGTTTTGGTGACTACTTCAAGTCTGAGGCGATCGCCTGGGCCTGGGAGTTTGTGGTCGACGTTCTAGGCCTCACCCCAGAGCGTCTGTGGGTCACCGTGCATCTCAGCGATGACGAAGCCGCTGAGATTTGGCTGAATGAAGTGGGGATTCCCGCCGAGCGGCTCCAGCGCCTCGACGAGGACAATTACTGGAAGATGGGCGCTACGGGTCCATGTGGGCCGTGTTCTGAGATCTTCTGGGACAAGGGCCCTCAATTCGGGCCCGGTGGTGGCCCCGAACACGGTGGCGAGGATCGTTACATCGAAATCTGGAACCTTGTCTTCATGCAGTTCGATCAGCGTCGCGATGGCTCCAAGACTCCCTTGCCGAAGCCCTCCATAGATACTGGGATGGGGTTGGAACGTACTGTGTCGGTGCTGCAAGGGGTTGATTCGGTGTGGGAGACCGATGAACTCCAGTCGCTTTTGGGAACGGCAGCACAACTCACGAGCGTAACTGCTGCCGAAGCCTCAGAAGAGCAGTTGGTTTCGTTGCGGATTCTGGCAGACCATGCGCGCAGTACGTCAATGCTGGTCAACGACGGTGTCTTTCCGTCGAACGAGGCTCGAGGCTATGTGCTGCGTCGTATCCTGCGCCGCGCGGTGCGCCATTCCTACATACTCGGCGTTGAAGAAACCGACGGCGCAGATGACACCGTGATGGGTCAGCTGGTTGACCGTGTGGTGGAAGTGATGGGCGCTGACTACCCGGATCTGGTCAAGAACCATCAGTTCATACGGGACGTAATTGACCGCGAGGAGCGACGATTCCGAGAGACACTGCGCACTGGTCAGACCATTCTTGATGCCGAGCTTGCCAAGCTGACCGCCGTGGACAGCGCGGATGCAGCCAGAACGCTGCCGGGTACCACTGCGTTCCTGCTTCACGACACCTACGGTTTCCCCCTTGAGCTCACTGAGGAGATCACCAGGGAGCGGGGCATCGACGTCGACATCGAGGGCTTCCGCGTGGCCATGGCAGAGCAGCAGAAGCGTGCCAAGGATGCCCGCGGGGAAGTGACCGTCGGCGACACCGGAACTCTCGTTGCGTTGGTTGAGAGATACGGCGAGACCGAGTTCACGGGTCGTGACGAGATAGAGACGGTTGCCGAGATCATCCATCTAGACGACGAGATTGTGGTGCTCGATCGCACGCCTTTCTACGCCGAATCCGGTGGCCAGATCGGCGACACTGGGACGATTCGCACCGACACCGGCGAGATCGCTGTCAACGACACCCGTTACGGCGTGCCCGGACTCGTCGTGCATGCGATCGAGTCTGTGATCGGCGACGTGGCAGTGGGGCAGCCGGCAAAGGCTGCGATCGACGACGAGCGCAGAGAATTGATCCGCCGCAACCACACGGCCACTCACCTGCTGCACTCAGCGTTGCGTATGATCGTTGGCGAACACGTTAAGCAGCAAGGGTCCTATGTTGGTCCTGATCGGCTGCGTTTCGACTTCAGCCACTACGAGGCGTTGACCGCGGGCCAGATCACAGAGATCGAAGACTTCGTCAACGCAGAGGTGCTCGCCAACCCTGCCTGTGAACATTTCGAGACGACGATGGAAGAGGCTCAACGTCTCGGGGCGATCGCCTTTTTTGGCGACAAGTACGGCGATGTGGTGCGAGTGCTGCAGGCCGGCCCCCACTCAACAGAACTTTGCGGCGGGACGCACGTACGCGCTCTGGGTGATATCGGACCTCTGCGAATCGTCTCGGAAGGCTCGATTGGCAGCAACATTCGTCGCGTTGAGGCGCTGACTGGTCAGGCCACGATCGACTCCTTCCGCTCGGTTGGCAACAGTGCCACCGCGGCCGCCAAGACCCTGGGCGTTCCAGCCAATGACCTGCTAGACGGTGTCGAGCGGCTTCAGTCCGAAGCCAAGTCTCTGCGCCATGAAGTTGCCGCACTCAAACAGAAAATGGCGATCGGCCAAGCACCGACACTGGCCAGTCAGGCTGTCGACGGTGTGGTGGTTGCGCGGGTGGACGGACTGGACCGCAACGGGCTGCGCGATTTAGCCGTGTCGGTTCGTGATCACGACGGAGTTGATGCGGTGGTGCTGGGAGCGGCGCTCGACAGTGGTGGTGTGGCTCTGGTATCAGCGGTCACACCTGAGGGCGGTTTCAACGCTGGTGTGCTGATCGAAGATGCCAAGAAGACCGTCGGTGGGGGAGGCAAACCCGGTGACGAATTTGCGGTGGCCGGGGGATCCAATGCCGAGGCGCTGGACGACGCTCTCGACGAGGTCCGCGCCGCGGCCGACCGCAACTGACATGCGAGCCCTCGGGATTGATCTCGGCTCGAAACGAATAGGTGTAGCTGTGAGCGACTCCCGAGGTTCGGTGGCGACACCGATCGAGGTGCTGAAACGGCAAGGAGATCGACAGCGTGAGCATCGTGAACTGGCTGCTTTGGCTGGCGAGTGGGAAGCGGAGATCGTTGTAGTGGGCGTGCCGTACAACATGGACGGGTCGCTCGGACCTGCGGCCAAGAAGTATCTGCGCGAGGCGACGGCACTCGGCGAAACTCTCGGTCTTGAAGTGGTTGCCTACGATGAACGCCTGACCACGGTTTCTGCGGAGCGCGTTCTCATGCAACAAGAGATGAAAGCCGACGCCCGCCGTCGTGTCGTTGACAAGGTCGCCGCGGCAGTGATGTTGCAGTCGTGGCTTGACGCTGGAATGCCTCGTGCCTGAAAAAGATCCTCGTCAAGTCCGTACCGACTATCTTGCTTTTTTGCTCGGTCGGATCAAGCACATCCCCGTCGAAGCTCAATCGGAACAGATTGCTCAATTGGAACGCATTGCTCAATTGGAACGCATTGCTCAATCGGAACAGATTGCTCAATCGGTGGGAATCGAAGGTCCTCGGTTGGATGATCGCGCTTTGGTTGGTGCCGGCGTGACGCCCCGAAGCGCTGTGCCGCAGGGTCATGAAGACGAATGGGAAATGCGCGTTGAAAGCAAAGAAATCTCATTTGCGCTACCGGATTATGAAGCGCCGCCGGCGGTGGAGTTGTCAGCGGGCTTCGACGCCGATGGCACCGAGTATGTCTTCGAAGATGAGCCCGAAGCTGACCCGCTTGTGGATCCCCGTTACGACGCCGAGGATCGGAATTGGGTTCGCTACGGGAGTCACTGGGGTGGGTTCTTGCGCCTGCTTGGCGTTGCCGTGATCATTTTCTTTCTGCTCACGACAATTCGTGGGCGAATCTACGATTGGATTGACGGTCAGATCGTTCCGTCGGGACCCGTCGGCGAGCCAGTGATTTTCGCGATCGGAAATGGTGAAGCGGTCAACCAGATAGCCACCAACCTTGACAATGCCGGGGTGATCGGCAACGCCACGGTCTTTCGCTATTGGCTTCGCTGCGACGGCCCCAATGGTGGGGAAATCACCATTTCGGGTTTTTTGCGATGCGACATTGACTCTTCGTTTGAGATCGGCGAATACGCACTCTTTGAAAACATGCCGTACGCCGATGTGAACAACATTCTCATCAGCGGTCCGATTCCTGAGGTGTATGAGAACTTCACCATTCCTGAGGGTTTGAGGGTCGTCGAGATCATTGACCGGATGATTGAGGCAAACCCCCAGTTCGATCGTGCACAGATCGTCGCAGCGCTCAACAACCCGGCCTACGTTTCGAATTATCTCCCCGAAGACATAGGTCAATACTCGTGGTTCGAGGGCTTGCTTTTCCCTGCCACTTACGATGTTGCCGAAGACGACCTGAGGGACGAGGCTAGGTTTATTCAGCGAATGAGCAACACCTTCGACCAGCGTTTCAGCGCCCTTCTCGATGAGGTTGGAAGAGATCCGGTGATAGAGCAACTCGGGCTGACCGACTACCAGATCGTCACCATTGCATCGTTGATTGAAGAAGAGGCGAGGGTAGCTGTTGATCGTCCCCAAATGGCGAGGGTCATGTACAACCGTTTGTTGCGGGGCGAACCTCTCGGTGTTGACGCCAGTGTCTATTTCGCGCTCAACAAGTCGTTCACTGAAGGTTTGACCGCATCGGACCTTCTCGTCGACTCGCCCTACAACACCCGTCTCAACACCGGGATTCCGCCGACTCCGATCGCCGCTCCAGGTGAGGCGACGCTGCGCGCGGCGCTGCAACCGGATCCCAATCCCGAGCTGCTGTTCTGGGCTCGGACCGACCACGGTGGAGTAGACGGTGCTCACACGTTCACCACCAATATCAACGACCACAACGCGGCAGTGGCCGTTTGTCGCCAACTCGGGTATTGCGGATGAGTCAGGTATCGGGTGCTACCAGAGTGACGGGGGTGATCGGCGATCCGGTGACCCACTCGCTTTCGCCGGCCTTGCACAACGCGGCCTACGCCGCGCTCGGGCTTGACTGGGTGTCAGTGCCCTTTCCCGTCAGCGCGGGCAAGGGTTCCGAAGCAGTTGCAGCGATGCGAACCCTCAGGTTGGCCGGTTTGTCGGTCACAACTCCGCACAAGGATGCGGTGGCTCAAACCGCGGACTCGGTGTCAGACGCGGTCGCGGCTCTCGGTGCGGCGAACTGTCTCGTGGCTTCCGCAGACGGACGGGTTCGTGCCGAGAACACAGACGGGGACGGATTCCTTGGGGGCTTGCTCGAAGATGCCGACACAACGGTTCGAGAAAAGACGGTCGTGGTTCTCGGCGCCGGCGGCGCGGCCCGGGCAATCTCGGTCGCCTGCGCTGATGCGGGGGCGGCTGGGGTGTTGGTAGTCAATCGCACTGTGCAGCGCGCTGAGATCTGTGCGGGGTTGGCCGGCTCGGTTGGCGTGGTGGCCCAGCAGGCGGATATACCCAGCGCCGACATTGTGGTCAACGCCACAACGGTCGGCATGGCACCCGATAGCGCCATGCCGTGTGACCCAGCGTTGCTGCACCGGGGTCAAATCGTGGTTGACATTGTCTACAACCCGTCTGAGACCGTCTGGTTGGCGGCTGCGCGTGCCGCGGGGATCCGCTCTTACAACGGTCTTTCAATGTTGGTTCACCAGGCTGGGTTTGCCATTACCCACTGGACGGGGCAACCCGCTCCCATAGATGCCATGAGGTCAGCGTTGAAAGCTCGCCTGCTATAGCCAGAGACAGGGCAAGCAGAAACTTGTTGTGTTGGAAGTCGCGACGCGGTTAGTTTCGGCTGCTCTAGCGACGGCGTGCGTTACCAACGAAGCAAACGCCGCGAAACGGACCAGATGAGAGGCGGAAGCATGATTACGGCGCTGATCGTTGCTGTGTCCGCTGGTGGTTTGATCGTTGGCGGGGTAGTGACAATGTTGGCTGAGCGGATCGCCCGCAGCGAGGCACTGTCGTTTCGATCTCGATGCGGTTCCTGCCAGGCCCGGTTGTCCTACAACGAGATCATTCCGCTGCTGTCGTGGCTCGTGTTGAGAGGCTGTTGTCGGCATTGCTCTGATCGAATCACCTTGATGTATCCGATCGTTGAGTTGGCAACGTCAGCGCTGTGGGTCGCGGTGGCCTTACGTTTCGGTTGGGATTGGCGGTTGCTTCCGCCACTGGTGCTGGTCGTCGCATTGATGGCGCTGTCGTTGGTTGACCTGTACAGCTACAGGCTCCCTGATCGGCTCGTCTTCGTGGCGTTGGGTATGTCTTTGGTGGCGGTGCTCCTGGGAGCGGTGGGCAGCGCTGATCGCAGTGTTTTCGGGTATGCGATCATGGGTATGTTCGTCTATTTCGGTTTCTTGTTGGTGGTGCATCTGATTTCGCCGAGAGGCCTGGGGTTTGGTGATGTGAAGTTGTCTTTGCTGCTTGGGCTTAATTTGGGTTGGGCCGCGGGGATCACCCACGGAGATTGGGTCTTGGTCGTTCGGCTGGTGGTTTGGGCTCAGCTTCTGGCGAGCATCATCGGTCTCGCAGGCGGTCTCGCGCTCACCTTTGTCAGACGAAAGCTCAACAGAGACGTGTTGCCCGACCCGCGAGCCAAAGGCAAGCAACCTACGAGACTGTTGGCCCAGAGCTTTCCCTTCGGCCCCGCCCTGGCTTGCGCCACCATGACCGTTGTCCTCTTCGCCGAATCCGTCCCTGGCTCGTAATTTCTGCGGAGGCAAGCCCGACGCAACTCTCAAGGATCAGAGCCTGTGCAATACCCGGTGAGGTTCATCGTGCTTTCGCGCCAGGAGGTGGACGCTTCCTGTGCCTCAAAGGCACGTATCAGGAGATATTCCAGAGTGCCGTTCCACATTTGCGAAGACGCGATCAGGTTCAATCTGCCCAAGGTACGTCAGACACAGACGCGTCCGCGGATCGTGGTGGTCCGTGATTGTGCTCGCGCATCAGTGGTTAACGTGTTCGCGTGCGGGCTGGTTGACCGCGGGAGCGGGGAGCAGCCATGTGAAGGAGTCGAATCGCGAATGAGGCGTACTTGGCCGATGTTGAGGTTGCTGCCTTTGGGCAGCCAGCGGCGTAGCAGGCCGTTGGTTTGTTCGTTGGTGGGGCGCTGCCGCGGCTCGCAGAAATAGACTTCGGCGCCGGTGGCGGCTTCGATGTCTTGCCAGCGGGCCATCTCGCGTCCTTGGTCCCAGGTGAGTGTCTTGACCAGATGGCGGGGTTGGCGGCGCAGCGCAGCCGACACCGCGGCGGCGGTGGACTGGGCGTCGTAGCCGTCGGGCAGCAACACTGCGAGAGTCTGGCGGCTGAAGCGTTCCACCAGAGTGGCGACCGCTGAGCGGTTGTTTGCGCCGATGATCAGATCTCCCTCCCAGTGACCGGCCTCGCTGCGGTCCTCCAGAGCCGCACTACGCTGCGCTATGGGCCTGAAATCATCCAGCGGGCTGGGCTTTCGCGCGTGACGTCCGCGCTGTTTGCGTTTGCAGCAGCGCCGTGGCAGACACCGCCACGAACCCTCGGGCAGGCCCCGCGAGCCGCTGTGCCATACTAAGAACCTCCATCGGTTGGATGTTGACTTCAACAACCGGCCATCATGGCCAACCTGTCGCATCCACCGGTGGAGTTCGCCGTCGTTCGTCGGGAAGTCCCGGCCGGTTCCGTTCCAACCGTCGGAAGATGTCGTTAATGTCCCAGCTGTAGCCCGCTGCGACGGCGATCACTGAAATTCCCTATACGTGTCAGGATTGGGGTGGCAGCACCGGCGGGGATGGCTCGAAATTCCGTTGCCACTCCCCACAGGTGGTGGCGGTCGGTGTTCGCTGGGTGCCTCAGCGTCTCGGTCTGCGCCCGGCTCGGCGAAAATGCGAGCTGTTCGTGGGCTCGTTCGAGGCGTGCCTTGTCCCTGCCCGGCAGGGCACGAAACCATGTTCGGTACTCTGGTGTTGTTAACACCTTCCACATGATGTTTGAACATATCTGGCGTGGATGCCCTGCCGCGGTGGATGTCCGAGCGTCCCCCAAGTGGCTTGCGGCTAGTCTCAGACCACAAGGTCAGCAGTTATCGAGCGCAATTCGCGCCGCGAAGCGCACCGACCAAGCCCCGCCCTCGTCGGGTATGCGCGGATTAACAAACGCCAAGGTTGGAGCGTTGGAGTTGTTGGGCCGTGGAATGAATTCGGCCCGAATCCGGAAAGGATGGTTACAGGTGTGTGACGATCAACCCGAGCGAGATCGGCGTTTCCCGAGGTCAGAGGGTTGAACAGCACGACCCGGCAGCGCCCGAAGCGCAGCATCCCACGATTCATGGTACGGAATCACCGCTAGTCATGGTACGGAATCACCGCTAGACTCTTGAGGGAGGGCGCTCAGATCGTGTGGAACCGCCGGCTAGCGATTCGGCATGATACGCGTTGATTCGATATCGCGGCCATCGGCGAAGGGTCCAGCCTCAGGACTCCGGCTGTGAAGGTGACAATTTACCCAGGAGGGGAATTTATGACATATCTACGAACAGCCAGAATGAGGAAATTGTGGTTGCTGCTGGGCGTGTTCGCTCTGATCGCTGCGGCTTGTGGCGACGACAGCGGCGATGGTCCTAGTACGAGTCCCGTGGTCGAGGAGGAGCCCGAAGAGGGTCAGGAGCCCGAAGAGGGTCAGGAGCCCGAAGAGGGTCAGGAGCCCGAAGAGGGTCAGGAGCCCGAAGAGGGTCAGGAGCCCGAAGAGGGTCAGGAGCCCGAAGAGGGTCAGGAGCCCGAAGAGGGTCAGGAGCCCGCGGCCGGCGGTGAGTTGATAATCGCGCTCACGACGCAGCCGAACGCGCTCGATGGTGCGAACGCAGCCGAACGCAACGCGGGCAATGTGTCGAACCAGATATTCGACCCGTTGGTGTGGATCAATGACGACCTGGAGTTCGAGCCGGCCCTCGCCGAATCGTGGAAAGTGTCCGACGACGGTCGCGCGTACACGTTCAAGCTGCGCGAGGACGTGGTGTTCCACAACGGCGAGCCGTTCAACGCGGACGCCGTCGTGTTCTCATGGGAAGTGCAAAAGCAGCCGGAGAACGCTTACTTCAACTACTTCGAACGAGCGGCCGAGGTGAACAAGATCGACGAATACACCGTCGAGCTAGTCGCACCCGAACCCAATGCACTTTTCCTCGGCCTCACGGGCGCCATATGGTTCTTCGTTCCTCCCGAGTACTACTCCGAGGTCGGACTGACGGGCTTCGGCCAAAAGCCGATCGGCACCGGTCCGTTCATGCTGACCGAGTGGGTCCAGGGCGACCGCATCGTGTTGGAGCGGAACCCGAACTACTGGCGCAAGGGCTACCCCAAGCTCGACCGGATCATCTTCCGGCCGATCACCGAGTCCTCCACTAGGGCCGCAGCGATCCAGACGGGCGAGGTCGACATCGTGAGCCGGCTCAGCCCCGACGAAGCCGCATCGCTTGATGGCGTAGACGGAGTCAACGCCATCAGGTACCCGACAAACCGGGTCTACTACATCGCGTTCAACAACCTCACCTCCGGTGTGGGTCAACCAACCGAAGATCCCAGAGTGCGCCAAGCCCTCAACCATGCGGTCGACGTCGACGGCATCATCGGCGCTCTGTTCAACGGCGACGGCGTCCGAGCCACCGGGCTGATGACGGCCGCCGACTTCGGTTACAACGATGCGCTCGTGTCCTACTCCTACGACCCTGAGCGGGCGCGGGAGTTGTTGGCCGATGCCGGGTACCCCGACGGGTTCAACGTCGGATTCGCCTGCCCGTCAGGTGCCTACACCAACTTCGAGCAGGTGTGCGAAGCCGTCGCGGCCCAACTCGGCGAGGTAGGAGTGAACGCGTCGCTCGAGATTATGGACTCCGGGGCGTACTGGGATCTGGAGGCGAACAAGCAGTTGCCGCCGCTGTTCGGTGATAGCTGGTCGAACGCCAATCCCGAGGGCTGGGACCGCCTGCAAGGGGCCATGGGCGGCCAAGCTGCGAGCTACTCAGCATGGTCCGACCCGGTGGTTGACAGCCTCCTCCTTGAGATACTCGCGACCCCCGACGACAACGCTCGTGCGGATCTGTACCGGCAATTGCAGCAGCAGATGTACGACGACCCACCGTTCATCTATCTCTACGTGCCGTTCTCGTTCGAGGCAATCAGCGATCGGGTCGCCAACTACAAGCCGCGTTCGGCCGAGGAGTACTGGCTTTGGGACCTGGCCGTGGCCGGCTGATCGACGCGGGTCACTGAGTTAATAGTCGATTGGCAGGGCCGTGGCACTACGCCTCGGCCCTGCTGATCGAAAGAGGGGGAACGAGCAGAGGGGAAGTCGGTGACTAAGTACTTGGTCGGGCGCATAGGTCAGTCACTGCTGCTGGTGCTCGGCGTGATGGTGATCGTCTTTTCGATGCTGCGGGTGTCAGGCGATCCGACCAACCTGCTCGTTCCTCGGGAGGCAACCCAGGAGCAAAGAGAAGCGGCACGAGAGGCGCACGGCTTGAACAGGACCGTTGCTGAGCAGTTTGTCGACTTCGTGGGCGATTCGGCCCGCCTTGACTTCGGTAGCTCGCTTCGCTACAAGATCCCGGTACGAGAAGTGATCTTCGACCGGATGCCGGCGACGATCGAGCTCGGCGTCGCGGCGATGGCCTTCGCGGTCGCGGTCGGAGTACCGCTCGGAATTCTGGCCGGTGTCAAGGCGGGCGGCCGCTGGGATGGTGCGGCGCGCGGGTTCGGCCTGCTCGGCCAGACGATCCCGAATTTCTGGCTGTCGTTGGTCTTCATCGTGGTGTTCGCCGTCGAGCTTGGATGGTTGCCGTCGTTCGGGCGCAGCACGATGTCGATGTGGTTCCTCACCATTCCTGACAAGTCGATCATCTTGCCGGCGGTTGCTCTCGGCTTGTTTCCGATGGCTCAGCTTCTGCGGTTCACGAGATCGTCGGTGCTGGAGATCGTCAATGAGGAGTACGTGCGCATCGCTCGCAGCAAGGGCCTCAGAGCGCCAGTCGTCTACAGTCGTTATATATTGCGCAACGCGCTTATCCCACTCATCAGTGTAATGAGCCTGCAGATCGGGGCGCTGCTGGGTGGATCGTTGTATATCGAAGCTGTTTTTTCGTGGCCTGGCGCCGGCGGGTTGTTGGCCGAGGCCGTGAGCAATCGCGACTTCCAGCTCGTACAGGGCATCGCGTTCTTCGGCGCGCTCATCGTCATCCTCTTCTCGCTTCTTTCTGACGTGCTGTACACAGTCGCCGACCCGCGGATCAGAGTGGGAACGTTGGGACAGACGGGGACCGGTCGGCGTAGATCAGATGCGGACGATGCGCCGGCGGCGATACCGAAGCCACACGGAGAGGGGATCACATGACCGATCACGCCGCTCCAAGAGGCGCGGATTTCTCTGCTGAGGAGATTGAAACCCACCATCAAGTCGACACCGAAAAGGATCTGCGACTCCGGGCCCGGGCTCGCGATGCCCTGCGGCTACTTCGCCGGTCCAAGGGCGGTATGTTCGGTGTCTTCGTCTTCGTCATGTTGATCATCCTCGCCACGTTCGCGCCATGGATCGCTCCCCATGATCCTCTCCAGCAGACACTGAGCGATGCCAATACCCCGCCGTTCTGGTCCGATGGTGGCTCCAACGACTACCTGATCGGCACCGACACCCTCGGGCGCGACATTCTCAGCCGCATCATCTTCGGAACCCGAGTCTCGCTTGGTGTGGCTCTCGGTGGCGTTGGAATCGCCATCACGTTGGGTATGGCGATCGGTCTGATCGCCGGCTATCGAGGCGGCAAGATCGACGCCATGATCGTCGGTTTCGTCAATCTGATCCTGTCGCTGCCCTACCTGTTGTTCGTGGTGTTCTTCGCAGCCGTCGTTGGGCGAAGCCTGCTCAACGTGATTCTCATCTTCGGCTTCACGTCGATTCCGGTGTTTGCCCGTGTGACGCGGGGTGAGGTCTTGAAGCTACGGGAGAGCACGTTCATCGAGGCAGCGAGAAACGTCGGCGTACCGGAGGGCCAGATCCTACGGCTGCACCTGTTGCCCAACCTCGTCGGCCCGCTGGCCACGCTGGCCACGTTCGAGATGTCGGCCATGATCCTCTACGAGGCCGGCCTCGGATTCCTCGGTCTTTCGGTGCCGCCCAGCACGCCGAGCTGGGGCAACATGATCAGCGCCGGTCGAGGCGTGCTGACGATTCGTCCGTGGATCTCGCTCGCACCGGGGTTCGCCATCGTCTTTGCCGGACTCGGGCTCAACTTGCTCGGCGATTGGTTGCGCGACGCACTCGACCCCCGATCTCAACGAGTGAAGCAGTGAACGCGCCGGCACTGATCGACGTGAAGAACCTCGAGGTCCGGTTCGACATCCCGGAAGGCACCGTGCATGCGGTGAACGGCGTCACGTTCTCGGTCGCCAAGGGTGAGACGCTGGCCATCGTGGGCGAAAGCGGAAGCGGAAAATCTGTGACGATGCTAGCCCTGCTGCGGCTGCTCGCCGAGCCGCCGGCACGGATATCCAACGGCACAGCGACCCTCGAGACAGCGGACGGAACGGTCAGCCTCCTGGAAGAGTCTCAGCGCCGGCTGCGACGGGTTCGAGGAGCCGAGATCGGGTTCATTGCCCAGGACCCCATGAGCTCCCTCAATCCAACAGTGCGGATTTCAACCCAGCTCATCGACATGATCCGCACCCATCTCGGTCTATCGAGGCGGCAGGCTCGCAACCGCGCTATCGATCTGCTGGAGAGGGTCGGGATACCCGACGCCGCCGGCCGCATCAATGCCTACCCTCACCAGTTCTCGGGAGGGATGCGACAGCGCGTCATGATCGCCATCGCAGTGGCGTGCGACCCCCATCTGCTGATCGCCGATGAGCCAACCACGGCGCTCGACGTGACGGTACAGGCCCAGATCGTGGAGCTCATGCAGGATCTGCGCGACGAACTCGGGCTGGCCCTGATCTGGATCACCCACGATCTCGGCGTCGTTGCCGGTCTGGCCGATCGAGTAGCGGTCATGTATGCCGGCCGGCTTGTAGAGATATCCGATGTGGTCAGCCTCTACCAGCGGCCACTACACCCGTACACCATAGGGCTCCTGAATGCCCTGCCCAAGATGGGCGACCGAGCTGATCGGTTGACCAGCATCCCCGGTCTGCCGCCCGATCTCACTGAAGAGCCGACTCATTGCCCGTTCGCGGCTCGCTGCCCCCATGTGTTCGACCGATGCAGAAGCGAGATGCCGACGCTGATCGAGCCGGTCCATGGTCGACACGTCGCTTGTTTCTACGACGTCGAGGCGGGGGTGCCACGACATGGCTGAGCCCGGCTCGGCTGAGTCGGCCCAACCCGTCGCAGAGTCGGCGGCGTCGGCCACGGTCAGGGGTTCTGCTGAGCCCGTGCTTCGGGTCGTGAACATGACGAAGTATTTTCCGGGAAGGTCGAGCGACAAACCGATCAAGGCGGTCGATGGCGTGAGCTTCGAGCTCTTCGCGGGCGAAACGCTTGGGCTGGTCGGCGAGAGCGGGTGCGGCAAATCCACCACCGGAAGGGCTGTGCTCCAGCTCCATCGCCCTTCTTCCGGGCAGGTCTGGCTGGGCGACATCGAACTCACGAACCTCGGCGAAAAGGAGCTGCGCAAACTCCGACCGCGGATGCAGATGATCTTCCAGGACTCCTATGCGTCGCTGAATCCCCGCCATACCGTCGGCCGCATCATCGGCGAGCCGATGAGGGTCCACACGCAGATGACAACGCAACAGGTCAACGACCGGGTGCTGGAGCTTCTCGACCGGGTCGGCCTCCGTGCTGCTCACCGCACCCGCTACCCCCACGAATTCTCCGGCGGTCAGCGCCAGCGAATCAACATCGCCCGGGCGCTCGCCCTCAGCCCCGACCTGATCGTCTGCGACGAGCCCATCTCTGCGCTCGATGTGTCGATCCAAGCGCAGGCGATCAACCTCTTCGCCGATCTTCAAGACGAGTTCGGAATCGCCTACCTGTTCGTGGCCCACGACCTCTCGATGGTGGAGCACATCTCCGACCGAGTCGCGGTGATGTATCTCGGACACATCGTCGAGCTCGCCCCGACCGAGCCTCTGTTCGAGGCAACGCTTCACCCGTACACGCAGGCCTTGCTGTCGGCGGTTCCGGTACCGGATCCTGTGGCCGAGGCCAGTCGGACCCGTGTACCGCTCGTGGGCGAGGTTCCGAGTCCTGCCGCGCCGCCGCCCGGGTGTGTCTTCTCGACCCGCTGCCCCTTGGTTATCGACCGCTGCCGTGCTGAGGTACCCGAACTCCGTGCGATCACCCCCAACCATTGGGCTGCATGTCATCTCGCCGATCGGGAAGGGTCGTCGATCGTCGGTGAGCCTCGCTGATCAGTGGAGGTCGCGCGGTGAGCCCACTGCGTTACCCCCAACCCGAGGCCATCATCTAGCCTGTCCCGCTAAACTCGCTTCCCGGAGGCTGCCCCGATGAAGTTCGTGTCGTACAACATCCGCTACTCACAAGGCAGGGACGGCCGTTTCGACCTCGAAAGGACCGCGGCCTCGGTACGAAGCGCCGACGTGATCGCACTGCAGGAAGTCGTGCGCAACCTCGACGCGCCTCCTGACAAAGATCAACCAGCCCGGTTGGGGGAGTTGCTTTCGCAGCATCACTGGGTGTACGGACCCAACGTCGATCTCGACGCGAGCACGGGAACTCTCAACGGGTCAACCGAGCATCGTCGACTTCAGTTTGGCAATATGATTCTCTCCCGCTGGCCGATCCTCGCGTGTCGGAATCTACTCTTGCCGAGAGCGCGGATCATCGATGCCCTCGGCGTACAGCAGGGCGCGCTCGAAGCAATCATAGACGCTCCGTTCGGGCCGCTTCGGTGCTACTCAGTCCATCTCGATTCCGTCAACTCCCGGCGGCGGCGGACGGAGATCGAGTATCTGCTGCCATTTCTGTTTAGAGTTCCCTTCGACGGGGCGTCGGTCACCGGAATCGAATGGATGGGTATCAGCGAGAGCCCAGCGCCAGCGGAGTTCGTGGTGATGGGCGACTTCAATCTGACTCCAACGTCAACCGAGTATTCACTCATCGTCGGCGAGGCTGACTACTACTACGGCCGTACTCTCGCGGGTGACCGGCTCGTGGACACGTGGACTGCAGCCGGCAACTCCGTCGACGAGGGAATCAGCTGGTATGACGGGAGTCGAGGGTTCGAGGTCGGCTTGAAGCTCGACTACGGATTCGTGACGCCGGGCCTGGCATCAAGGGTCGAATCTGCGTGGATCGACGACGACGCGGTCGGGTCGGACCACCAGCCAACGTGGTTCGAACTCAACTAGTTGTGCTGTCCGCGGTATCGAAGAACCTGAGAACTTCCTCCCCCCAGCTTGCTGCCCGAGTTGGCGGACGAATGTCGTTCGGCCTTGGCGCGCACGCAGTTGCTCGTGACCACCACTCACCTTTCTTCCTTGACGGTTTGAGGGCCAAGGAGGTGCGCATCCTTTGGCGTGATGACGTCGGCTACACCCATGTACGTCGTGCTTCCGACATTGAAGGGATCCCGCAACAGATCGACCCGCAGCCGGTGTTGCGACGACCATATGAATCCGCCCTGTGTGTCTAACTCACCGTATATCTGACACTGCGCACCAGAGCGATGCGGCCCGACACGGACGCGCGCCATAATCGTCCCGGGGTGGGGGAGCGGGTCCGGTAACCTTCTGCCATGTCGTTGGATTCGGTCGTTCTGGTTGGTCCCATGGGATCGGGGAAGTCGACGGTCGGTCGCGCCCTAGCGGATCGTGAGCAGATGAACCACCTCGACCTCGACGAGATGGTCGTGGCGGCTCGCGGACTCACAATTCCCGAGATCTTCGAGGTCGAGGGTGAATCTGGATTTCGAACTCTTGAACACGATGCCCTGTCAAGCGCGCTTGTCGGGGGGCCTGCGGTGATATCCACTGGAGGTGGTGTGGTCACAATCGAGTCCAACCGGGACCTGTTGGGCCGATCCGGTGCTCTGGTTGTCTGGCTCGATGCTTCGGTGGAGGTGTTGACCGGTCGGGTCGGCGACGGCGCAACAAGGCCATTGCTGGCCGGCGATGACGTCGAGGGCGCGCTGCGAACTAAGATCGCCGAACGCGCCGAGGGATACTACGACGTTGCGGACATTCGAATCGACACCTCCGATATGTCCGTTGCGGATTGCGTTGATCTGATCACCGCGGCGCGTGCGAAGAAGAGGCCGGCGCCATGCCGGTAATCAACGTTGAACTGCGTGATCGCGGCTACCCAGTGCATGTGGGGCCAGGGGTGCGCGAACTTCTTGGTGGCCTGATCCCTACGGACGCCAAACGGGTTGCCGTTGTCACCCAGGAGTCGATTCCTTGGACAGTCGATCCCGGCGCCAAGCAACTGACAATCACAGTTCCCGACGGAGAATCAGCGAAGTCGATGAGCGTCGTCGAGGACATCTGTCGGAAGATGACGGTCGCCGGGTTCACTCGCGCCGATGTGGTGGTGGCAGTTGGTGGCGGCGTCGTCACCGACGTTGGCGGGTTCGCAGCAGCGGTTTATCACCGCGGTGTTCGTTTCATCAACGTGGCAACCACGCTGTTGGCTCAGGTTGATGCCGCTATCGGCGGAAAAACCGGAGTCAACCTGGTTGAAGGCAAGAACCTGGTGGGTGCTTTTTGGCAACCCTCCGCGGTAATTTGCGACACGGAGATGTTGACAACGCTGCCGATTCGCGAATATCGCAGCGGTTTGGGAGAAGTCGCCAAATATCACTTCCTCGGCCCGGTTCCCGTCGTACCTACGGGTTCACCGGAGGTGAAAGTGGATGCCGAAGTTGTAGCTGCCTGCGTGCAGATCAAAGCCGATGTTGTAGCTGCAGACGAGCGGGAGGGAGGCAGACGAGCGATTCTCAACTATGGCCATACGCTCGCCCATGCCATCGAGACCGCGGGGCAATACGACTTGCGTCACGGTGAGGCTGTAGCCGTCGGTATCGCCTACGCGGCCGAGGTCGCACGACGCCTTGAACGCATCGGCGACGAGCGCCTGATGGAGCATCACCAGGTGCTAGCCGGCTATGACCTGCCTTGCGGGTTACCCGAAGGGTTGGACACCGAGAAATTGCTCAACCTGTTCAGCCGCGACAAAAAAGCGGTCGAAGGTGTCACGCTGGTGCTGGACGGACCCAACGGGGTCGAACCGGTCACCGGGATCGACCCTGCGATCCTGCGCGACGCGCTGGGTACGCTGCGATGACCGGGTCTGATTCAGCAATCGAGTTGGACGCGAGGACTGGAGACCATTCATGAGTTCTGTTGTTCTGCTTGTATCGGGACCCAATCTCAATTTGTTGGGTACGCGAGAACCTGAGGTTTACGGCACCGAGACCCTCGATGACCACGTAGCGAACGCGACTGCCACTGCGGCTGTCCACGGCTTGGAGATCGAGCACTTTCAGTCCAACCACGAAGGGGAACTGATCGAGGCGATCCATGGTGCTAGAGATCGGGTGGCTGCCATCGTGATCAACCCGGGCGCTCTGACACACTCATCGTGGGCCATCCACGATGCCCTCGCCGCGTTTTCCGGAGTCATAGTTGAACTCCATTTGTCGAACCCCAAAGCACGTGAATCCTGGCGTCACGTTTCAGTTGTCGCCCCGGTGGCCACAGGATCAATCGTCGGTTTTGGCGCGGACGGTTATCGCCTCGCGATGGAAGCTGTCGCAGCAAAGCTGGCAACATGAGCTTGTGAACGCCCAACCCCATGACCTGCCGCCGCTGAGTGCACAGGGTCGCAGCGAACGCGTACAGGCCGCGGCGGAGGCGAAAGGTGCTGACGCGTTGGTGGTCACGGACCTGACCAACATCCGTTGGTGCACCGGCTTCACAGGTTCGGCTGGTGTGCTCGTCATCAGCAGAGACCGCAGCGTGTTGATCACCGACAGCAGATATCGCGATCAAGCCCCGGCTCAGCTCGACGCTGCGGGCTCCGGCACGGAGGTGTGTATTGACTCGGCCTGGGTCGCCACCGTTGCCACGATCCTCAACGATGTCACCGGCGTGAACGGCGCCGCAAAAGTTGCACTTGAAGCCGATCGGATCGTGTGGGCAGATCAGCGTCGCTTGGCCGACGCGCTCGCTGCGGAGTTTATAGGGACCGTTGGTCTTATTGCGGAGTTGCGCAGCGTGAAGGACGAAGCGGAATTGGTTCGGATGGAGACCGCGGCGGGAATCGTCGACGCGGTACTCAGAGATTGCCAGAACCGATTTGTTCTGGGCATCAGCGAGCGTGAACTGGCTCAAATGTTGGAGGACGGCATGCGTGCGGCGGGCGCCGAAGGTCCGGCCTACGACACGATCGTGGCTTCGGGCCCCAACGCGGCGTTGCCCCATGCCCGTGCGAGTTCCAGACGCCTCGCCAACGGTGATCTGGTGGTGGTCGACGCGGGAGCTCTGGTTGAGGGCTATCGCAGCGACATGACTCGTACCTTTGTTGTCGGCTCTCCCGACGATCGGGCGGTGGAGATCCACGACATCGTGACCCGAGCTCAAGCGGAGGGAGTGGCGGCGGTGCGTGCCGGCGTTGAGGCGGGTGAAATCGACAGGGTCTGCCGGGATTTCATTGCGCGCGAGGGATACGGAGATGCCTTCTCACACGGAACTGGCCATGGAGTCGGTCTCGACATTCACGAACTTCCGGCGGTGCGCCGCGGCAACACCGCTATCCTTTCGCCCGGCCAAGTAATCACCGTCGAGCCAGGGATCTATCTCTCTGGTTACGGGGGTGTGCGAGTCGAAGACATGGTGGTCGTCACCAACGACGGTTGCCGCCCATTGACCAAGTATCCCAAGGAGTTTGTGTGCCTGTCATCACAACCAACGATCTGAAGAACGGGATGACCCTGAATCTCGACGATGGACTCTTTCAGATTGTCGATTTTCAGCATGTCAAGCCGGGTAAAGGTCATGCCTTTGTTCGCACGAACCTCCGCAACCTGCGCGCCGGGGGGACTGTGGAACGCACCTTTCGGGCCGGCGAGAAGGTCGAACGGGCCAACATCGACAAGCGCGAGATGCAGTTTCTCTACCGAGACGGCGAGGATTATGTCTTTATGGACAATGAGTCCTACGAGCAGATCAACGTTGCCCCCACCACGCTCGGCGACACCGCCAATTTCATTGTCGATGGATCTACCGCCATCCTGTTGATGTTCGGAACTGAAATCATCGGTACCGACATGGCCGCGGCTGTCGAGTTGAGCGTGGCAGCAACTGAACCAGGTTTGCAGGGTGACCGTTCGTCCGGCGGCACCAAACCAGCCACCTTGGAGACCGGGTTGGTGATTCAGGTTCCGCTATTCATCGAGACCGGCGAACGGGTCAAGATCGACACCCGTTCGGGTCAATACCTCAGTCGCGCGTGAACGACGGACCCTCAAGCATCGGTGGTCGTCGGGAGGCCCGAGAAGAAGCCCTGGGTTTCCTCTATGAGATGGAAGTCACCGGTGATTCGCTGCAAGCAGCCTTGAAAGCCAAACCTCTGCCACCGGAGGACTATGCCCTGCAAATGATCGAGGGTGTTACCAGTCAGGTCTTCGAGTTCGACGAGCGGATAGGTGCTCACCTGATGGGTTGGACCGTTGATCGACTAGCAGTGGTTGATCGTGTGCTTGCCCGCATGGCGACCTGGGAGTTGTTTGAACGCAAAGACGTACCAACCGGGGTAGTGCTGAGCGAGGCAGTGGCACTCGCCTCGCAATACTCCGGCGAGGAATCACCCCGCTTCCTCAACGGCGTGCTGCGAGCCGTCGCCACCGAAGCTCGAGGAGCGGAGGAACAATGAGCACCTCCAGACCCTCCAGACCCTCGAGATGAGACCAGGCGAGATGAGGCCGAAGCTGTGAGCGAGCGGGCGATCGTGCTTGAGGTACCGGACCTGAAATGCGAGTTGATTCGCCTGCGACCGTGGCAACTCGCAGATGCCCCCGAGTTGGAGAAGGCCTGGACGGACCCCGCGATCTTGAGCGACTCGGTCGCGCCCGAAGACCGTTCGCTGCGAGATGCCCGCAAGTGGATATCGAGAACCGATGTCCGTCGGCGTGCCGGCGTAGCGGTGGATCTGGTTGTTGCGGATGCCACCAGCGATTTACTGCTTGGTGAGGTGAGTCTGTACAGGTTCGACAAATCAAGGCGCGCCTCCTTGATCAGTTGGTGGTTGTCGGCCCCGGCGCGGGGGCAAGGCATCGCCACCCGAGCTGTGAACCTTTTAGCCACTTGGGCGTTGGATGGGCAGCTGAACGCGGTTCTCGCCGAAATCAAGATCAACAACGTCAAGTCCCAAGAGCTGGCCACTCGTTGCGGTTTCGATCTGCTGCGCCCGGCCAGCGACTCAACCCCAGCCGTTTTTGTCCGCCGCGCCGGCGGGGCACAGCCGAAGTAAACCGGGAAATCCACAGGTGGGTGCCGTGGAGTAAGCGAGCGCGCGTGATACCTTCGGGTCTCGACCATGAAACGAGTCCGGTGAGGCTCGAATGGACGGGAGAATTCAGTGGCAGAGCGAGAACGGCGATTGGCTGGCACACCCTCGGGCGGTGTTTTCCAGGCCCGGACGCAAGTAATGACAGCGTCCGATGTAACCCGAGCGATTCGGCGCATGGCTCACGAGATTCTCGAACGCAACTCGGGTTGCGCGGATGTCGTGATAGTCGGTTTGCAAACAGGCGGAGTCAGCCTCGCCGAGCGCCTGGTGAACGACATCAGTCAGATCGAGGGAACCGATGTCGCGGTCGGGAGTCTCGACGCCACCATGCACCGCGACGATTTTGATCTCCGCCCGATCATGTCCGAAGCGGCCACCGTGATCCCAGTCGACCCAACCGGCAAGATCATCGTGTTGGTCGATGATGTCCTCTACACGGGGCGCACGGTGCGTGCTGCACTCGACGCGATTCACAGTTATGGACGACCAAAAGCGATTCAGCTCGCGGTGATGGTTGATCGCGGCCACCGCGAACTTCCGATTCGCCCCGACTTCGTCGGCAAGAACCTGCCGACCCGCCGAGCTGAAATGGTCGATGTCAACAGCGGCGGTGTCGACCTGGGGGAGATCTCGTGAAAGCCCTACGGCATCTGCTGTCGATGGACGACCTCGACCGCGACGATATCGATTACCTGCTCGACCTCACGGAACGATACGTCGAAGTAAGCGAACGGAAGATCCCGCGTATCCCCGCGCTTCGAGGCAAGACCGTAGCCTTGGTCTTCTACGAGGATTCCACGCGCACCCGAATCAGCTTCGCCACCGCCGCCAGTCGACTCTCCGCGGACACCTTAGGGTTCGATGTCAAGCGTTCTTCGGTCAGCAAGGGCGAGTCATTGCGCGACACGATCGAGACCATTTCCGCAATGGGTGTCCATGGCGTCGTGCTGCGTCACTTTGGCGCAGGTGCCCCTTGGCGTGTCTGCGAATGGACCGATGCCTCAGTGATCAACGGGGGTGACGGCCGCAACCAACACCCCACCCAGTCTCTGGCCGATCTGTTCACGGCGCGTCAACATCTAGGAGAACTCGACGGTAAGCGTGTCGCCATCGTGGGCGACATCAAGAACTCGCGAGTTGCCAGGTCCAACGCCATCGGGTTCACCAAAATGGGTGCAGAAGTCATCTTCGTTGCCCCGCGAACGCTGCTGCCGGCAAGTCTTGAAGGCTGGCCGGTCGGCGTTACCCATAACCTCGACGAAGTAGTTGACGAGGTTGATATCTGTTATCTGCTGCGCATGCAACTCGAACGCCAGCATGATGCCGCGGTGCCCACGCTGCGAGAGTTCCACCACGAGTTCGGGCTGACCGCGGCCCGCGCAGACCGGCTCAAAGACGATGCGTTGATCATGCATCCCGGCCCGATGAACCGAGACGTTGAAATCGCCGGCGAAGTTGCTGACCGCCCCAATGCCGTCATTACCGAGCAGGTCGCAAACGGTGTTGCCGTGCGCATGGCAGTGCTGTTCGTGCTGATCGGTTCGAGACTTGATCTCGTCGAAGAAGGCAGTCTTGTCGACTCCGAGAGTGCGGTGGCATGAGCACCCTGGCCATTCGCGGCGGAACGGTGATTGACGCGCAAGGCTCTCGACGCGCCGATGTGGTGATCGGTGATGAGGGCACAATACTCGCCGTTGATTCGGGACTCACCGCCGATCATTCCCTTGATGCCAGTGACTGTGTTGTCTCACCAGGATTTGTCGATCTTCACGTTCATCTCCGTCAACCCGGAAACGAAGAAGCCGAAACGATCGACACCGGTGCCCGCGCGGCAGCTTTGGGCGGATTTACCGCGGTGGTGGCTATGCCCAACACCGACCCGGCCATGGACTGTGTTTCGGTGATCAGCGAAGTACGGGCTCTTGGCGAGACGGCGATTTGCGAGGTGGTTCCCTCAGCGGCAATTTCGGTGGGACGCCGAGGTGAAGCGCTGGCACCCATGGCCGAACTCGTGCGTGCAGGAGTTCGGATTTTCACAGACGACGGCAACGGAGTGCAGGACGACAAACTGATGCGCACGGCGTTGGAATACGCCAGTTCGCTGGAGCACCTGTGCGGCGGTGAAGCCATCGTGTTGGCACAGCACTGCGAAGTCGAATCTCTCAGCAGGGGCGGTTTCATGCATGAGGGAAAGTGGTCGAGCTGGCTGGGAATCCCCGGTCAACCATCCGAAGCAGAAGAATTGATGGTGATGAGAGACATCGCGCTCTGCCGTCTCACCGGTGCACGGGTCCATTTTCAGCACATGTCGACCGCCGGTTCGGTTTCCATGATCCGCGCGGCCAAAGCCGCAGGGCTGCCAGTCACGGCTGAGGCCGCGACTCACCACTTCTGCCTGACCGAGGCTTGTTGTCAGAGTTACGACCCGGTCTACAAGGTGCATCCGCCGCTGCGCACCGACGCGGATGTGGAAGCGGTGAAAGCTGGTCTCGCCGATGGCACAATCGACGCCATCGCTACTGACCATGCCCCTCACACGCCCAAGTCGAAGCAACAGACGTTCGCCGACGCGCCCCCAGGAATGCTCGGACTCGAGACTGCCTTCGCGCTGGCCAACACGCATCTCGATATACCGATTGAGTCGCTGCTCAGGGCGATGTCCTGGCGCCCCGCGGCCATTGCCGGCCTGAGCGAAACCCATGGCGGACCAATCAAAGAAGGTTCCGTGGCCAACCTCACCGTGATCGACCCCGACGCGGCTTGGACAGTTTCAGCAGCGGCGATGGCGAGCCGTAGCTCCAACACGCCCTATGAGGGAATGGCGCTGCGGGGGAGAGTGCGTCACACCATCTACCAAGGAGAGGCCGTGGTAATCGACGGCGTCGCGCAACGATGAGCGGTTCCCGTTCGATTCGCGCCTATCGGCTGGTGCTGGCTGACGGTGAAGTCTTTGAAGGCGAAGGGATAGGCGCTGATCCAGTCGATGGTGTTGCGTCAGGCGAGGTCGTGTTCAACACGGTTCTGTCCGGCTACCAAGAGGTGATTACCGATCCGTCGTATGCGGGCCAGATCATCACGTTCACCTACCCACACATCGGCAACTACGGGGTGAATCCCACAGACGACGAAGCACACAGGCCGTTTTGTGAGGGTGTCATCATCCGCGACCTTGCCCGTCGACACAGCAACTGGCGCTCACAAGGTGATCTTGACACTTTCTTGCGCACCCACAACCTGGCTGGCATCGCGGGCGTGGACACTCGTCGCCTCACCCGTCATATTCGCGACTTCGGAGCTATGCCGGCAGCATTCGGTTCAGCCGACGAAGAGAAACTGCGGGCCGCGGCCATCGCAGACCCCACAACGAGTGGGGTTGACCTGGTGCGAGTGGTGTCCACCAAAGAGCCATACACGGTCGGGAGCGGCAAGCGCCGGATTATCGCCTACGACCTCGGGATCAAGTCCACAATGCTGCGTCATCTGTCAGAGTTGGCAACGGTCACGGTCGTGCCCGCAGACACCCCTGTCGGCGTTGTGCTGGCCGCCTCACCCGACGGCGTCTTCTTGTCCAACGGTCCCGGTGATCCACAAATGGCTGGATCGATTGTCAACGAACTCCCGAAGCTGCTTGGACGTGTGCCGATCTTCGGGATCTGCCTCGGACACCAAGTGCTGTCGTTGGCCCTTGGTGGCAAAACCTTCAAGATGAAGTTCGGGCACCACGGCGGCAACGTGCCGGTGAAAGATGTTCGTAGCGGCAAAGTTGAGATCACCAGCCAGAACCACAACTTCGCGGTGGAGGTCGGATCGGTTCCCAATGTCGTTGAAACGCATGTGTGCCTGAACGATGGCGCTCTCGAAGGTATGTTCCACAAAGACCTTCCGGTGTTCAGCGTGCAGTACCACCCTGAAGCCGGGCCGGGCCCTCACGACAGCCGCTACCTGTTCAAGGATTTCGCCCAGCTTATGGACACCACAGGTTTGGTCGCCTAGTGCCGCGCAGAGACGACATCGAATCAATCCTGATCATCGGTTCTGGCCCGATCGTCATTGGACAGGCTTGTGAGTTCGACTACTCCGGTACACAAGCCTGCCGAGCACTCAATGAGGAGGGCTACCGCGTCATCCTGGCCAACTCGAACCCGGCGACGATCATGACCGATCCCGATTTCGCCGACGCCACCTACATTGAACCCCTTGACTGCGCGGTCCTCGCCAAGATCATCGAAAAAGAAAAACGCGACAACCCTGACAAAACCATGGCTCTGCTACCGACATTGGGTGGACAAACCGGGTTGAACCTGGCGATGGAACTCGAACGGGAAGGCGTGCTGGGAGAGCACAACGTTGAATTGATCGGCGCAGATGCAACCGCAATCGCCACAGCTGAAGACCGAGAGCTTTTCAAGCTGGCAATGACCGAAATCGGGTTGGAAGTCGCCCGTTCCGGGATTGCCCACGACATGGAGAAAGCGCGTGAAGTGGTCGACGAAGTCGGTCTGCCTGTCATTATCCGCCCCGCGTACATCCTCGGTGGCCGGGGTACCGGGATCGCTTCGACACGCCAAGAGTTCGAGAAAATAGCCGGCTACGGCCTCGAGTGCAGCCCAATCTCAGAGATTCTGATTGAAGAGTCGATAGCCGGTTGGAAAGAATACGAACTGGAAGTCATGCGCGACCGCCACGACAACTGCGTGGTGGTGTGTGCCATCGAAAACTTCGATCCCATGGGTGTGCACACCGGTGATTCGATAACTGTGGCACCGACCCAGACCCTCACCGATGTCGAGTACCAGAAGCTTCGCGACGGATCGTTTGCGTGTATCCGCCGGGTCGGAGTCGAGACAGGAGGGTCCAATGTGCAATGGGCGGTCCACCCCGACACTGGTCGGCAGGTCATCATCGAGATGAACCCGCGTGTGAGCCGCTCATCAGCGTTGGCCTCGAAAGCAACCGGGTTCCCGATAGCCAAGATCGCAGCAAAACTTGCCGTGGGTTACACCCTTGACGAGATACCCAACGACATCACCAAAAAAACGCCGGCCTCCTTTGAGCCTTCAATCGACTATGTGGTTACGAAGGTGCCGCGCTGGGCATTCGAGAAGTTCCCGGGTACATCGGGAATCTTGGGGACTTCGATGCAGAGCGTTGGCGAGGTGATGTCCATTGGCAGGACTTTTCCAGAGTCGCTACAAAAGGCGCTGCGCTCACTCGAACAAGGACGCTACGGCCTCAACTGCGACCCGGGAGAAGCAGCGTTCGACCAACTTGACGACCAAGCACTGCTGGCTGCCGCGTCGGTGGCCACACCCGACCGTCCGTTTCAGCTGGAAGCCCTGCTTCGGCGAGGAACTTCGGTAGAGAAAATCTATGAAGCGACGGCCGTTGATCCCTGGTTCCTCGACCAGATGCTGTTGATTACCGAGGAGCGGGCCTACCTCGCCACTCGTACTCTCGACGACATTGAGAGGCGGGATCTCAAACGCGCCAAGCAACTCGGCTTCTCCGACTGTCAACTCGCCTATCTGTGGAGTACCACAGAGGCGCAAGTGCGTGAACGACGGCTGGCTGTCGGCGTCAAAACGACGTTCAAAACGGTCGATACTTGCGCTGCGGAGTTCGACGCCGAAACCCCTTATCACTATTCGACCTACGAAGACACCGATGAGGTTCGGCCCGGTGAGCGTGAACGGGTCATCATCTTGGGTTCGGGACCAAACCGCATCGGTCAAGGCATCGAGTTCGACTACTGCTGCGTGCATGCCAGCTTTGCTCTCAGAGATGCCGGATTTGAGACGGTAATGGTCAACTGCAACCCCGAAACGGTCTCCACCGACTACGACACCTCGGACCGCCTCTATTTTGAGCCTCTCACCTATGAGGATGTGATGAACATCATTGAGAGCGAGAAACCGCTCGGCGTCATAGTGTCTTTGGGGGGACAAACGCCTCTGAAGCTCGCCGATCAACTGCCTGCAGAACTCATTTTGGGCACATCGCCGAGCGCTATTGACGCAGCAGAGGATCGAGAGCAGTGGAACGCACTCTGCGCCCGGCTCGAAATCCCCCAGCCCGCTGGTGGAACAGCCAAAAACACTGAAGAAGCTCTCGAGATCACCTCCCGTATCGGCTACCCGGCGCTGGTGCGCCCGTCTTATGTGCTCGGCGGACGGGCCATGGAAATCGTCTACGACGACGAAAACCTCCGCAGAGCGATGGACGAACTAGCAGGTTTTGGATCTCTCGGTCGTGAGGGAGGACTGTCCGCGCAACGCCCGGTCCTAATCGATCGTTTCCTCGAAGATGCCACCGAGGTTGATGTGGATGCGATACGAGATCACCAGGGCGTTTTCGTCATTGGCGCAGTAATGGAGCACGTCGAGGAAGCCGGTGTGCACAGCGGAGACTCAGCTTGTTCGATTCCACCGACGAATCTCACCGCCCCCACTGTCGAACTGATCGAGAGCTACACCGCCAGGATCGCCGCGGCCTTAGACGTCAGGGGACTGATCAACGTTCAGTACGCGGTGAAGGCCAACCAGGTCTTTGTGATCGAGGCGAACCCGCGAGCTTCGAGAACGGTGCCATTCGTCGCCAAAGCAACCGGTGTTCCGCTCGCCAAAGTGGCCAGCCGGGTAATGCTCGGCGCCACGCTGGAAGAACTTCGCGCCGAAGGTCTGCTGTGCGAGCGGGGGAACTCTGAACATGTGGCGGTGAAGGAAGCGGTGCTGCCGTTCAATCGGTTTCCCGAAGCCGACGCGGTGCTCGGGCCAGAAATGCGTTCCACCGGTGAGGTGATGGGGATTGATCTGACCCCAGGACTGGCGTTCATGAAATCACAACTGTCCGCCGGTACCCGACTTCCAGAAGCTGGACCGGAAGACGTCACGGTGTTCATGTCGCTAGCGGACCGCGACAAGACCCTCGGTGCTGCTGTAGGACGCGGTTTTCAAGATCTTGGATTTTCGATTGTTGCCACCAGTGGCACCGCAGCAATGCTGCAAGCCGTTGGGGTTACCGTAGACACCATCGTCTCCAAACTTGGTGAGAGTGGCGGAGTCCACGCGGTCGAGTTGATCGAACGCGGTGATGTGCAACTGGTCGTCAATTCTCCGCGGGGCCGTCGCCCCCGCGCTGACGGAGCGCACATTCGCACTGCTGCGGGACTGGCCAACGTGCCGCTGCTGACCACCGCAGCCGCAGCGATGGCTGCGGTTGAAGGGCTGCGAGACTGGGCTCGGTACCCGTTGCGGGTTCGGAGTCTTCAGGAGTATCACCAGCGAGGCGGATATCCGGGTGCGGTCGGCGGTTTCGAATGGCCGAGCGGTGAGTGAGCAGTGATCGACCTTTCGACGTCGGTCGGCTCGGTGAAGCTGAAAGCTCCGGTTCTGACCGCCTCGGGCACGGTTGGGTACGGTGCAGAGTTCGCGCGATACCTGCGTCCCGCGGAACTGGGCGCAGTAGTGGTCAAGTCGATGAAAACTACGCCGTGGGAAGGCAATCCCGCACCTCGTGTACACCCGACCCCCGCCGGCATGATCAACAGTGTCGGACTCCAAGGCTTGGGGGTGGAGCACTGGCTCGAACATGAACTGCCACCCCTGGAGGCCACCGGTGCAACCATAGTGGCCAGCATCTGGGGCAACACCATCGACGAATACCGGCAGGCCGCTGATGCTCTGGCGCAAGCACCTTCCTGTGTGGTGGCGCTGGAAGTCAACGTGTCATGTCCCAACCTCGAAGACCGCAGCCGCATGTTCGCACATAGCGCTGGGGCGACCTCTGACGCCATTGCAGCCACCGCCGGCTGCGGTCGGCCCCGCTGGGCCAAGCTCAGCCCCAACGCCCCCGACATTGCAGAAATCGCCGTGGCCGCCCATGCCGCCGGCGCCGAGGCGGTGGTTTTGACCAATACTCTGCTGGCGATGGTGATCAATCCCGAGACCCGTCGTCCAGTACTGGGAGCGAAGCGAGGTGGACTCTCGGGAGCGGCCATGCGTCCGGTAGCAGTCAGGGCTGTCTACGACGTCCACGAGGCAATGTCTGCGTTGCCGATCGTTGGAGTCGGTGGCGTTGCCAGCGGAATTGATGTGGTGGAGTACCTGCTTGCGGGTGCTTGCGCGGTTCAGGTTGGCACAGCCACATTCGCCGATCCTCGAGCGCCGCGACAGATCCTCGGAGAATTTGAACAATGGTGCGATCGCCACGACGTGACGCACTCGAGTGACCTCGTGGGAGCGGCACATGACTAACTATCGGCACATATAATTGCCTTCTTTTCTCTTGGCCTCTAGTGTTTCTGTCATGTCTAACCCTCCAAAGTTGTCAGACGAAGCGCGAGCCGCAGCACTTGCAAAGGCAACCGAAGCGCGCAAGGCCCGTAGAGAGTTGAAGCATCTGTTAAAGATGCGATCGTTGACTCTCGCAGAGGTTCTCGAAAAAGCCGACAGCGACGAAATCGTTGCCAAGACGAAGACGCTGGCGGTGATCGAATCGCTTCCCGGAGTAGGGAAGGTCAAGGCCCGACGCGCCATGGAAGACATCGGTATCGCTGAAAACCGTCGTCTTCGAGGCCTCGGCCAAAAACAGAGAGCTGAACTTCTGAACAGGTTTGGCTGACCCAAGGTCTCAAGAGAGGCTGGTTGATCAACAGTGATTGCGGCCTCGGACCAGTTGGTCATTGTTGTCTCCGGCCCCGGTGGGGTTGGGAAAGGCACGCTTGTAGCCCGTCTATTGGACCGGGACCAGCGGCTCTGGCTCTCGCGCAGTTGGACGACCCGAGCGCGGCGTCCCGGCGAGCCAATGGAGGCCTACCACTTCACAAACCGGGAGTACTTCGACAGGCACTTGGAAGCCGGAGGGTTTCTTGAGTGGGTGGACTTTCTAGATTATCGACAGGGCACGCCGGCAGTGGAGCCACCACCCGGACATGATCTTGTCTATGAGATCGATGTCTACGGTGCTCAACAGATCCGACAGCACTTTCCAGAGGCTCTGGTCGTTTTTGTAGACGCTCCCTCCCGTGAAGCTCAGCGAGCCCGGCTCCAGGGCCGGGGCGATCCACCAAACAAGATTGAAGCCAGACTGGCGAAGGCCGCGGGCGAGTTGGCTATGGCCCACGAACTTGGTGCAGAGATCTTGATCAACGACGACTTGGATCGGGCGCTGGGCGAGTTGGAAGCGTTGATTCGCGAGCGTCGCGGGAGCTAGTGGCGCTGCTACGCTTGTAACTCGGTTGAACACCATGCGGTAGACGACAAGGTTCGTCGACATCTCGGGAGAAGGCACTATGGCTCACGGCTACGACACGATGATGAATCCTTCGATTGAGGGTCTCCTCGATGATGTCGGTTCCAAGTTCCGTCTCGTCACCCTCTCAGCCATGCGGAGTCGTGAAATCACCAACTATGTGGGGCAGCTTGGCCGCGGCATGGGAGCGTCCATACCTCCCCAGGTTGCATCGACGGCCAGCAAGCCATTGTCGATTGCCTTTGAAGAAATCGCCGCGGACAAGATCGTAGCAATCGAGGTTGATCCCGAAGCCGAAGCTGAGACCGCCCCGGACTACGTGGGTGCCTGACCCAGATCATCTGGCAGTGTCTGCGGCATGACCACGCTCTCGGGTCGACGCATCATTCTCGGTGTCACCGGCGGGATCGCCGCCTACAAGGCGGTGGATCTATGTCGTCGTCTAGTTGAGGCCGGGGCGCATGTAACACCGGTCTTGACCAAGGGTGCCCTTGAGATGGTCGGTGAGGTCACCTTCTCTGCGTTGGCCAGCGAAGGAGCCCGCACATCCCTGTTCAACGACCCCACCACTCCAATTCCCCATACCGTGATGGGCCAGAACGCAGACATGGTTCTCGTAGCCCCGGCAACTGCCCGGATCATTTCCGATATTCGCACCGGGCGTTCCGGCGATCTACTTACAGCCACGATCCTTGCCACCCGGGCACCGCTGATGGTCTGCCCGGCGATGCACACCGAAATGTGGGAACAGGTCTCCGTGCAGGACAACCTTGCGGTACTGCGTTCCCGTGGAGTGCATGTTGTCGATCCCGAAAGCGGTCGCCTCGCGGGAGGCGATTTTGGGCTTGGGCGCCTCGCCGAACCAGCCGCGATTGTGACTGCTGTCGAGAATGTGCTTGCCACAGGCGATCTTGCGGGCAAGCGAGTGTTGGTCACCGCAGGGGGCACCCGCGAACCGATCGATGCAGTCCGCTTCGTCGGCAACCGATCCTCGGGCAAACAAGGGCACGCATTGGCCCGAAACGCTGCTGAACGCGGTGCTGATGTTGTGCTGATAACTACCAGTCCGACGAGCGCCCCAAGCGGCGTTCGCGTCGTGAATGTGTCCACAGCCGCCGAAATGCACCGGGCCTGCTGCGATGAGGCGCCTCAAGCTGATGTGGTTGTAATGGCTGCCGCGGTTGCGGACTTCCGACCCCAAGCAATCGTGGATCGCAAGCTAAAGAAGGATCAGGGCACGCTCAGCGTTGAATTTGAACCCACCGTCGACATCCTCGCCGGACTGGGCGCAGCCAAACCCGACGGTCAGGTACTGATCGGATTCGCTGCGGAGACTGACGACGTTGAACAAAACGCGGCCGCAAAACTCGACAAGAAAAACCTCGACATCATTGTGGCCAACGATGTTTCCAAACCAGGTGTGGGTTTTGAGCACGAAACCAATGAAGTTGTTGTGCTTTGTGCCGCTGGTACCCGGCGGCATATACCACGGTGCAGCAAGCGCGAGGTGGCGCGTGTCGTACTGGATGTGGCAGTCGGTACCATCAACCGACACGACAACTCACAGGAGCAAGAGTGACCCGCTGGACCTTCACCTCTGAAAGCGTTACCGAGGGCCATCCAGACAAGATGGCAGATCAGATCTCAGACTCGATTTTGGATGCCATGTTGGATCAGGATCCGATGAGCCGCGTGGCCTGCGAGACTATGGTCACCACCGGTCTTGCCATTGTTGCCGGTGAGATAACCACCGAGGCGTACGTCGATATTGCCGGCACGGTGCGCGAGACAATCAGGGGAATCGGTTACGACCGTGAGGCTTTCGGTTACGATGGCAACACCTGCGGTGTCATGGTCACGATCGATGATCAGTCGCCCGACGTGTATCTGGGCGTCAGAGCTTCGGAGGAAGTTCGCTCGGGGGCTGCGGGGGAGCAAGACGTACTCGACATGCAGGGTGCCGGCGATCAGGGAATGATGTTTGGTTACGCTTGCGATGAGACCGAGGAATTGATGCCTCTGCCCATCCATCTGGCCCATCGATTGGCCGAGCGCCACGCTGAGGTCCGCAGAGCGGGAACGATCCCCTACATTCGCCCTGATGCCAAGACCCAGGTGACTTTCGAATATGAGGACAACCGGCCCGTTCGTCTCAAGACGGTCCTGGTATCTACTCAGCACAACGATGGCATCGACCGCGACACCATGATTCGGCCTGATTTGATTGAGCATGTCATAACCCCTGTTATTCCCGCCGAATTCGCCGATGACAACTACGACGTGTACGTCAACCCAACCGGTCGTTTCGTAATCGGTGGTCCGGCAGGGGATTGCGGGCTTACCGGGCGCAAGATCATCGTCGACACTTATGGGGGCATGGCTCGCCATGGAGGTGGTGCCTTCTCGGGGAAGGATCCCTCGAAGGTCGATCGTTCGGCTGCTTACGCGGCTCGCTGGGTGGCGAAGAATTTGGTTGCTGCGGGTGCGGCTAGCCGCTGTGAGGTTCAGGTGGCCTATGCCATTGGCATGGCTCGCCCCGTTTCGATTCTTATCGATACCTTCGGCACCGAGACGGTCGACAAGGCCGCCGTTGATGCCGCAATTGACGAGATCTTCGATCTCCGCCCTGCGGCGATTCTTCGTGATCTCGACCTGCGGCGTCCGATCTACCAAAAGACCGCTTCATACGGCCACTTTGGCCGCTCCAGCGACGACGGCCTGTTCCCGTGGGAGAAAACGAACCGGGTCGACGAACTCAAATCAGCGTTGGGACTCTGAGGGTCCAGAGGCCGAGCGTCTCAGATGACCTTGAGTAAAACCGAACGAAGGGTTGTGCGGGTCATTCCCGATGTCTTGGGGATCAATCGGGAGTTCGACTATTTCGTTCCTGAAGCGTGGGAGGCTGATGGTCGCTCGGAGCGGCTAGGTATGGGTTCGATGGTGCGGGTGTCTCTTGCGGGGCGACGGGTGGGTGCCTGGGTGTGTGCTGTTGATGTTGAGCCTGTAGTGGGATTGGAGTTGGCCCCACTGAAGACTTTGAGCGGCATTGGACCCAGCGCTGAGATGATGGAGTTGGCCACTTGGGCCGCGTGGCGCTGGGCGGGTAGCCGAGTGAAGTTCCTGCGTGCAGCTTCGCCGCCCTCGATGCTCGCCGGAGTGCCGCAGGCCGCGAACCGCGAACTGGTGCCGTCTGGACCGGTAGATGTGTTTTCGCAAGCCTTTGAGCTGGCTCAAAAGCAAGCCGTTGCCGTGGTCCGGACCCCACCGGGCAACGACGATGTGCCCCTCGCTCTTGAGGCTTGCCGAACCGGTGATGCGTTGTTGTTGTTGGCTGATTCTGGTCGGGCTCGCCGCCTTGGGATTGCTTTGCGCCGTGCTGGTGTGAAGGTCGCGCTCGGGACTCAGGAGTGGTCTGTGGCCGCGAGTGGCTCCACGGTGGTGGGGACTCGTTCAGCGGCCTGGATGCCCATGCCGCGACTAGCCGCGGTCGTTGTTTTTGATGAACACGACGAGTCGCTTGTTGAGCAGTCGTCACCCACGTGGCACGCGCGTGTGGTCGGGTTGGAACGAGCGCGCCGTCGTGGCGTGCCGGCGGTTCTCAGTTCCCCGGTGCCGTCACTGGAAGCGCTCCGAGCGGGTCCGTTGTTGCGCCCCGACCGTACCGCGCAGCGCACCGGCTGGCCGCTGGTTGAAGTGCTTGATCGTCGTGATGAAGACCCCACCAAAGCGGGTCTTTTTGCCGAGAACATTGCCGGTCTGCTTCGCGGTGAGGGTCGAGTGGTCTGCGTACTGAATCGCAAGGGACGTTCACGGCTTTTGTCATGCGCTGCCTGCGGTGAACTGGTGCGTACCCTCGACGGTGCCTCGCCCATGGTTCTGGTAGACCATGAGCTTCGTTCGCCCGACGGGACCGAGGTGCGCCCACCGGTTTGTGCCCACTGTGGCAATACTCGTCTGAAGAACCTCCGTGCCGGTGTCATTCGGGCCAGAGAAGAACTGGCTGCTCTCGTCGGCGAAGCAGTCGACGAGGTCACCGCATCATCTGTGGCAGAACCGGCCACCCGCGTCGTGATCGGGACCGAAGCGGTGCTGCATCGTGTCGCCGCGGCCGATGTCGTCGTGTTCTTGGATCTTGACCGGGAACTGTTAGCGCCTCGCCAAAGAGCCGTGGAACAGACGATGGCATTGTTGGCACGGGCGGCTCGTCTGTTGGGACCAAGGGACTCCGGTGGTCGCCTCGTACTGCAAACCCGCCAACCCGACCATGAGGTCGTGCGGGCTGTGTTGCGCGGCGACCCCTCGATCGTCGCCGTAGCAGAACGCGATCGCCGCAAAGCCGCGGGGATCGCGCCTTATGGAGCACAGGTCTTGGTCTCCGGTGCCGGCGCGGTGGAGTTCGTCGGCGCGCTGGGGCATCCGGTCGGGGTTCGAATCCTTGGCCCCTCCAATGACCGTTGGTTGTTGCAAGCCGACACCCATGAGCCACTCCTCAACGCCCTCGAAGCCACCCCCCGCCCCGACAGTCGTCTGCGAATAGAGGTCGACCCCTTGCGGGTGTGAGCGTTGCGGGATCAACGCGAGCTGAACCACTGATTGGCTAGCGTTGACAGCAGTGGATTACACCGAACGGGTCAGCGAACTGCCCGGCGTGTAGCAGTGCCTCCTCGAAGCTGTGTCGATACGCGCCTAGCAGGTCCAAAGCGCCTGAGGCGATGCCGCCACGTCATGGTTCTTTTGGCGGGGGTTGGGTTGGTTTCAATGGGTAGTGTGGAGGTATCGCGTGTGGGGTCTGTCGTGGGGTCTGGTAGCGCTGAGTCTTGAGGTATTGGCCTACGGGAGTGTCGTGCGCCAAAATGTGTTCGGCGTATCGGGAGGCGATTGCTGCGGATTTCCAGCGTCCTGCTTGCATCAGGCCGAGTGTGGGGATTCCGGACGCGGCGAGATCTTGGGCCAACCCGACACGCGGTGAGTGGCTGTTGATGTTGGTGGTGTCGATGTCGGCGGCTTCGGCTGCTTCTTTGATGCGGCGGGTGACGGTGCTGGGGGAGATGTTGAAGATCCGGTCGCGGGGGTCGGCGTCGTTGGGTTTGATGCGGGTGATTGCTTGGGCGGTGAAATCGGAAACGGTAGCGACCGCGCCTTGCCCTGTCTAGTCGGTCTTGGACCGCCGGATCCGTACAACGGTGAGCCGGTCGTCGTCTGGTGCTTCTATGTCTTTCCAGCGGAGTGCTAGGAGTTCGCTGCAGCGCAGGGCGGCGTCATGGGCGAGGGTGATCATGGCTGTGTCGGTTCGGGCGCGTTGTTCGGCTTGTTCGGGGGTCTCGGTTCTTTTGTGCGTTGGTTGTGCCTGGGGGTATGGGCCGAGTCGATGATGCGTTCGACGCCTCTCCATCGCAACGGGGCTGCCTGTCTAGGTTTGTAGCCTTGTGCGGCCAGGGTTCGGTTCAACCCGGCCATCAGTTTGCGAACTTGGTGGTCGTGGGCCGGGTTGGGTCCGGGACCGGGACCGGTGCTGTGGTGGTGTGCCACAGCCGCGAGATAGGTGCGTATCGTGGTTGGTTTCTTGTTCTGGCGGTCGGCGTCGCGAATACGAGTGGCAGTCAGGGATTCTGACGGCGATCAATAATGATGCCACTCTGCAGCGGGTGCGTGCGATCGCGTCGAGCGCTGTTACGCACAGTACGAGCTGCAATCTTACATTCGGCGCTCCTCATCGCCTGGCGCCCGGGTGACGACAGCGACCACCGCGACGAACGGCAGCGTCGAGCGTCCCTGGGTGTCCGCATTCGGCCACAACGGTCGGATTCCAAACGCCGGACCCTGACTAGCCCTTGAATCACCCGTGAAGCCGTGCCGTCGAGCGGATCGCTTCCGGCCGGCTGTCTCGGTGCATCAGAGCGGCTTGAAGAAAAAGTGACGAGCATGGCCGGGAGGGTGGTCCTGAAGGATGCCGAATTGCTCAAATCCGAAGCGCCTATAGAACTGGGGTGCTTGGAAGCTGAAGGTGTCCAGGAACACCCCGCGGCATCCGCGGGCTCGCCCGGCCGCCTCCACCTCTCTCAGGAGGCGTGCGCCCAGACCATCACCGCGGAATTCGTCGCAAACCCAGAGGTACTCGATGAAGAGCCACTCGCATTGGGTTGTGCCCGTTATACCGCCAACGATCGCCTCATCAAGTCGGGCGAAGACTCCTAAGGGCTGTGCCTCGTCGTAGTCGGCCACGTTTCTACTGAAGGCGACCAGTCCATCCCTGACGCTCGCTAACTCGACCGCGGTCGGCGTCGCCGTCACACTGATGTCGACACCATGCGGCATGGCCGCGAAGAGTAGCACAGCCTCAGACGGTGAGCTCGACCACTGCGACCGAGAGGGGCGGCCGAGAACGTGGTTGAGTCGCTCCACCTCTCCACGCCGCTACGGGCTTGACTCCTCGGCCAGGGTGGTGCACCTCACGAGCAGGTGGTCGAGGGCGACTTCGAAGGTACCGGTCGCCTGATCTGCGCCAGCATCGGATTGCGGCGTGTCAAGCGGCGTGACTGGTTTGCCCGACAAAGTAATCCGCCGCTGAAGTGCGTTGCTGTCGAGCTCAAGGAGCGAGCCGGATGCCACTTGCCATCCGTCGAGCATGACACGGAATGATCGACCAAGTCCTGTCTTCGGGTTGCGGGCGACATCAAATCGCTCGGCTGGCTCCGGGCAGTTCGTCACGGCCACGATGTGCTCACCGCTGTCGAAACGAACGACGTCGGCGATGTTCCGGAGAAGACCGAAGTCGAGCAGGTCGCCGTAGTCGACCGAAAATCCCGCCTGCTGAACCATCTCAAGTGCAATCTCGTAGTCGATTCGCCGGCATGACAAGCTGGCTAGCCCGAGATCTTGCACAGATCGCTGAGTGAGTCCGAGAGCTAGTTCCAAGAGCTCGTCGAGGTCGATCCGATGTCCGACCGCAGCCGCGAGGACATAAGTCTCATCGATGTGCGCTGGCGCCCAAACTGCGTCAGGGAACCACACCGGCCCGATCTCGTAGAGCCGGTCGACGTCGCAGATCCCCGCCTGAACGTGGCCCAATTGGATCGATGCACGCACGCCGCCAGTCGGGCTCATACATGATGTCTGTGTCTCGACGAAGCCTGCGTCAGTCAGGAACTGCCTGACGCTTCTGAGTAACTCGTCGCGCCGCCGAGCAGGCGGGTCTGCGGTCTCCAATCTGTGTTGCGTCTGGTTGTCGGTGATGGCGATGACCGCTAAGTCGCGATGCAGCTCCCGAGCCCATTCCTCGACCATTTGCCTGGCCTTGTTGCCTCCGCGTTGCCGCTTCTCAAGGCTGGCAGTCGCCTGCTCCGCCAGCTTGTCGAGCCGGACG
This sequence comes from Candidatus Aldehydirespiratoraceae bacterium, assembly GCA_965198315.1. Taxonomy (GTDB): domain Bacteria; phylum Actinomycetota; class Acidimicrobiia; order Acidimicrobiales; family Aldehydirespiratoraceae; genus VXYK01. Next base: position 2,168,910 of record OZ240616.1, read on the forward strand.
ACGGCTGGACCGGCGGCGATCTCTTGAGTGATCGACGGAGATGACATGTCGATGAAGAGCACTCGCTTCCCGGCGGGCATCGCCATCAGGAGGCGCTCGACGTAGTTGATCGTCTCGGCCGTGTTCGCCAAGCAGACCACAACAGCATCGGAGGTCGAGTAGATGTCAAAATCACCCCACGAAGCGGTGATGAGGTTTCGATAATCGCCATCCTTGGCGAGTGGTGTTCGATTCGTGACCACGATCTCGTGATCTGTTTCCTTGGAGAGGATCTCGGCGATCAGGCGCCCCGTCCGTCCGCAGCCTGCAAGAGTGACTCGCGAGCCCTTCGAACTCAGCTCAGCTTTGATCCGGTCGACCGCCAGACGCTCAAGCGAGACGTTCCCCTCTTGGAGGGAGGTGCTGCTCCGCACCGCCTTGCGCAGCGCCGCAAGGCGGCGGCTGACGATCAGGAAGGGTGAGTGTCGGTTGTCGGCATCCTGCGCCGTACGCAAGCCCTGCACGACCTGGGCGTAGACCTGTCCATCGCCGAGCACGACACTTCGCAACCCGACTGCCACCTGCCCGAGATACTCCAATGCATCGAGACCGACATGGTGCTCGATCTGGGGAAGGACGCTCACGAGGTTGGGCGCTAGCTCCAGCCACCGTTCGAGAATCATTTGGCGGACGAAGTCGGGGTGGGTGTCGATTGCTACGGTGGCGACCACAATCACCGCGTTGCATTTCTCGATGACCGCCACGTCTTCCAGCGGCCACACCAGATGGGAACGAAAGATCTGAGCTGGGCTGATGTCAGGGTTGGCCGGGATCAAGGCGGCGCCAAGCAAGGCGCTACTCGACTCGTTGAGACGTCGCATCTCGAAGGAAAGCGCGTGGAGCCGCTTGTACGTGGGCTGCCGAGGGTTAGCGATCAACATGAAATCCTAGTCCGACGGTGTCGGACGCCATCCGGGGGCCCGACGATCGACGATGTGGGCGAGGACGTCAGCGAAGGTCATCCCGGCAGCACCTCCAGACACCGTGAACGATCCCTTTCCGGGGCTCACCTCTGGGTTCGGAGTGACCTCCAAGAACCAGCAGTGGCCAGCGGAGTCGACCCGACAATCCACGCGTGCCCAGTCGCGCTGCGAGGTCACGCGGAATCCGGCCTCCGCCATTCGGTAGATCTCCGAGGTCACGGATTGGTCCCAATCGAGCGTGTCGCGGTACTCGAGCCCCCGTTTTGAACGCTTCTGGATTGCGTCGAAAACCCACGGTGAGTCGAGATCACCCTCCAGCCGATGTAGTGCCACCGCTGGAAGGCAGTGAGGACCCGGATGGCCGATGATAGGGACGGTCACGTCAATCCCATGGATGTACTGCATCACCAAGAACGGCCCCGGAATGTGCGGGCGCAACTCGTGGAGTGCAGCGGCCACCTCTGACTGGTCATTCGGGAGCAACCGGAGTCCGACGCTCGCTTCCTCATAGGCTGGTTTCAGCACAACCTGATCGCAGCCGACCAACGGGGCGAGGAGATCGGGATCGTTCAGCGCCCGCATTGCCGGCACGACCACGGCGGCTGGGCACAAGAATCCGAGACTTGCCATGAGTTCAGCGGTGTGCGGCTTGTTGGCGCTGAGCATCATTCCGATGGGGTCCGCTCCGCGGTAGTCGAAACCCGAGCCCTCGAGGAAGAAGGTTGGCTGAACACCTTTCGCCATCAACTCGAATCCGTGAGTGTAATTGAAAACTGTTCCGGCACCTTTCAGTCGATCTTGCCATCCCGAATGTGCGGTGTTGACGACCTGCACTTGATCAAAGTGCTCGCTGAAGGCGGCGACCAGATTATCGAGATCTTGTTGCGACTCGAAGTTGCCGGCCACCTCGCTGAATGTGCCCTCCGGAGGCTCGTCCGGTACGAAATGCAACAAGGTGAGCATCGGTAGTAATACCTTCCGTTGGTAATAAGGCTATGGCGGCGTCAGGTCCCGGCCACGATAGCGAGGTCAAGAACTGTCGTCATCTTGGGAGTGCGGACGGCCGTCGGATAGAAGGCGTCCAACAGTTCGGAGCGATGGAACACAGGAGCGGTCGGCGACAGATAGAGAGCCTTGAGCAAGGCACCGGGAACCGTCAGCACTTGCTCGTGACGGAACTCGATCATCTGCAACACCGGCGACACGAAACCCGGCAGGTGCAGCGTGAGCGGATAACTGGTTCCCGCCTGCGGGGTATCGACGCTTCGGTTCAAGATAACCAGGTCGAACTCTCCGATCTCCGGCACAAGGTCGTGAACGGCGCTGAACCCGTCACCGTTCTTGACCACGCGGAACATCCCCGCAACGGCACCGATTCCGAGATGATCCAGAATCGGGGCGTTGGCATCCGACGAGAGGCGCGTCACCAGACATCCTTCGTTTGCGTTGTAACATCCGGACTCCGCATTGACGAGAGAGTAACTTGGAGGAGTTCCGGACTCGATTCGCATGCCGCTTGGGAAACGAAACCCACCATCAACTGACATCCTCTCATGAACATCGACCTGTTCGGCCGCATCAACGAGCCGGTCGACTTCGACGGCATCTGCGAGACCTCGCATGAGACAGCTGAATCGCTTGCCTTTCGCTTCGCCAACGCTGCTCCCTGCGTAGCTGTCGGCGACCGGTAGAGCGAGATGGAACGGCATCATGAGCGGGCCCGGCATGTCGACATGCTCGGCGAAGTACAGCGATATCGCCGACCCCGGCTCGAGCAGGAAAAGGTAGCGGTCGCCGAGCGGATGCACGAACGCCGTGCCGGAGAACGTGCCGTCCTGCATGTCCCAGTCGGCGAGCGATAGATCCTGGACCAGTCGGGTGCGTTCAACAGTCTCGCTCGTTTCGCGCTTCAGCTTTGCATATTGATTCACCACCCTGTCTCGGTGGTAGCGGAGCCCGTCACCGTTGAACACGAAACCGATCTCCCGCGAGTGCTCCCGGAACCTCACACCGAGCGCCGATTCGGTTGCGGTTTCGTAGGACTCGAAGAACGACTCGAAGTCGATGGCAGGCGAATCAGAGAGGTAATGGTCGTCGGCCGAGCGCTCCGGTTCCTTCATCCACAGTGGCGTCAGTTCGGCGAGTGTGCTGGGAGGCGACGTGCGATCGGTCGTCAGCACAGCGTCATCGCCCAGGAGCTGAGTCAACGACTCGAGTACGCCTCGCTTCTGCGGCGTCATGTACGCAAAGAACTGAGTCGATCCGAAGGCGAAGGTTTGGACGGGAAGGTTTGCTTCTCGGCTCGCACCACTGAATCGTCCAGTTGGTCGTGACGCCTCTGGATCGAGGGAAATGGCGAACCATCCGGCAAGCAGGTCAGCGACGATTTCCTCATTGAACGAGGTCCGATGTGTTCCGGCCTGCGGGTGTGAGAAAAACTGCTGGACGATCGTAACCTTGACGGCTTCGCGAGCAGTGCTCAAGTCTCCGATGATGCTCTGACGCTCCTCAGGCGAGGTCGCTAGGCAGTCGGCAATCAACGCGATATCGATTGGGTCGGGTTGCGTCGAGGAAATGAGTCGATCGATTGCCACAGCGCAATCGCGGCCTCCGGCTCGCTCAGTGATCGCCATGGTCCGAACCAGGAGTCCCTTCGAAGCCAGACGCCGAGTCGTCGACCAACTTGTAGAGGCCTGCAAAATCGGCACCAGCGAGGGCATCGAGTACGTCAGCCAACTCGACGTGCCGCGTCAATGCGCCCTCGATCATGGTATGAAGTCTCAAGGCCATCAGGGAGTCCGCCCCGGCTTCGAAGAAGTTCTCGTCCGGAGTCATCGAGGCGGGTTCGTCGATCTGGCGACCGAGTGCATCACACCACATCCGCCAAAGCGTCATTCGACTCAGTCTCTGCGAAGTCATAGCCTCTTCCCTTGGACTCACAACCACGGTAGCCCTAGACTCGTCCGGGCCGGGCGCCGAAGACCCGCACCGAGCAGACTACCGAGCGACGAGTCCGGAAGCTACCCGCCTTCACCTCTGTGTGTAGGCTAGCAGATGACCCTTCAGGGCGCTCTAACCTGAGGCCCAATGCCTGTCGGAAGGAACCAATGCCACGGCCCACCCGGATTGCGATGTGGTCCGGTCCTCGTTTCCTCTCCACCGCTCTGATGCGGTCATGGGAGTCCCGACCCGACACAGCTACTGCCGACGAACCTTTCTTCGGCTACTTCCTTGCGCAGACCGGCGCAGAACGACCGGGCCGCGAGGACTCTCTCGCTCGACAACCCCACGACTGGGAACCGATCGTCGATTGGCTTCGCGGCCCGATCCCCGATAAGAAGACCATTTGGTACCAGAAGCATCACGCACTCCACCTCGTCGGCGACGTCCCTTGGGGTTGGATTGATCATGTGACCAACTGTTTCCTCATCCGTGATCCGCGACTGGTCGTCGCGTCGTACCGCCAAATCCGACCGGAGTTCGACGCGGCAGACCTCGGATACGCACAGCTCGTCGACATCTTCGACCACGTGCGGGAGCGGGGCGGGCACCCGGTCGTTTTGGATGCGTCGGATCTCCGGCGTGCGCCTCGGTCCGCACTGACGATGCTATGCGATGCGGCCGGGGTCGAGTTCGATCCGGCCATGCTCACGTGGCGGGCTGGTCGTAGAGCCGACGATCCCGCCCCCGGTGACCTTTGGTATCGCAAGGTCCAGCGAAGTACTGGGTTCGTCGGTGGTCCCGAGCCCATCCCCGAGACTCCCCAGCGGTACCATGACATCGTGGAGTACTGCCAGGAACACTACGTCAAGCTTCTCCCATACCGCCTCCGGATCGCAGACCTCGAGCACGAGGATCCCGATGTCTTCGCACGATGAGGCGCAGGACCCGTCCGAGCGCTGGTCCGAGATCCGCGACCGCCATGTGATCCTCGAGAACGACCACGCTCTGGTCCTGAACAAGCCGCCCGGCATCTCGGTGACCGGCGAGCGCCACGGTTGGGATATCGTTTCGCTTGCTGATGCAGCGGGCGAGTGGGTCATGCCAGCGCACCGCATCGACAAGGTCACGTCTGGTGCTGTCCTATTTGCTAAGACGATCGAGGCTCATGGTGGCCTGACCCGCCAGTTCAACAGGCGGACCGTCGACAAGGGATATCTGGCCATCACGCGCACGGTGGGTCTGCCCGAGAGCGGCATCATCGACCTCCCTCTGAGCGAGGGGCGCAAGAAACGTGTACGAGTTGCGGCACCTCGAGAACGCATCGTGGCTGACACGGCGTCCCACACCTGGTCCGTGCCCTGTTCGGAGGTGTTCGACAACAAGCGCAGTTACCCATCCGTGAGCCTCTTCGTACGACTATGGGAGGGACGACGCCACACACTATTGCTCGTGCGGCCAGTCACCGGTCGGCGCCACCAGATCCGGGTCCACCTCGCATGGATTGGTCACCCGATCATGGGCGATCCCCTCTTCGCCAAAGAGGATGGTGTCCACCGTACCTTCCTCCACTCATGGCGCCTCGATTTCGACACTTCCTGGGGCGATAGCGAACGCATCGAGGTCGAGGCACGTCCTGGCCCAGATTTCGTGGACGTGGATGACTTGCCACCCGTTGGTGACATGATCGACCGGGCCACTATCGCGCTTGTCGAGTTGCCCGAGTCGAGTCCTGCAATTGAAAGAGAGCCGAGTCCTGCAATTGAAAGAGAGTAGACGCAATGGAGCGCCAGCAATGCGACCTCCTCATCCGCAACGCCACCGTCTGGACGGTGGATTCGGAACATCAGACCCATTCCCCCGGCGCAGTCGCAATCACCGGTGGCCGTGTTAGCGCTGTTGGTCCCGAGCAGGAGATCCTGACGCAGTGGACGCCCAACAAGACCATTGATGCGCAGGGCGGCATCGCTCATCCAGGCTTCGTCGAGACCCACACGCACGTGTCCATGCACCTCACGCGAGAGGCCTTCCCGGACGCCTCGAACTCCTCCGGCTACTTCGCGAGCCTCATCGGCGCACTGAATGCGCTCACGCCTGAGGACGAGCATACCAGCGGACTGCTCGCTGCAACCGAGATGTTGCGTTCGGGCACGACAACGTTCGCAGACGCGGGGACGGTCATGAATCCCGACGCGGTCAGCCTGGCAGTCGAGTCTACCGGAATGCGAGGTCTCCTCGGAGATCCGTTCGTCTGGGATGTTCAGGACTACGAATGGACGTCGGGAATGGCGGCGTACGCCTGTGATGGACCATCAGCAATCGGGCGCCTCGGCGGCCAGTTGTGGCGAAACGATAGCCATGGCTTGGTCCAGGGTTACCTCGCACTCTGGGGGCTGGGCACTGCGAGCGACACCCTACTGCGCGCAGCGAAGGATGTCGCTGACGACGCCGGCGTCGCGCTCACCCTTCATCAGTCGATGGAAGCAAGAGATGTCGAACGCGATCGGGGGCGACTCGGCCGTTCGCCGCTCTCCCACCTCGAGAGCATCGGGTTACTCGACCGCAACGTGTACCTCGCCCACATGAACTACCTCGACAGTGATGACATCGAAGCGATGGCGAGGAGTAGCGCGTCCGTGGCTTGGGTTCCCGGCAATTTCCTCTACTACTCGCTTCCAAGCGTGACGCTGTCACCGATCCCCGAGCTTGGCTCACGTGGCGTAAACATCTCACTTGGGACCGACGTGGCCAAGGCGTGGGGATACTCCGAGCAAGGGCTGCTCGGATATCTGGCCGCGAGGGTCGGCGGGCAGTTCCTTGCGGCGGAGTCGCTCCTCGACATGGCGACAATCGGCGGAGCGCGAGCGCTGATGATGTCGGACCGCATCGGGTCGATCGAACCCGGCAAGTTCGCCGACATCGTCATACGCGATCCGACAGCGCCGGAGCTGTATCCAGGCGTTCACGCAGTGCGCAACGTCATGCTCGGCCTGCGATCAAAGGGTGTGAGGATGGTGATTGTCAACGGCGAGATCGTCTTGGAGGACGGCAGACTCACCCGGGTGGACGAGGGTGAGATACTGGAATCTGCGGCGAAACGAGCCCGCGATATCGCTTGTCGAATCGGCCGCTGAGCCGTCGGCGCGCACTTCAGAGTTCCATCGGGTGACGCACTTCAGTGCGTCAAAGTCGAAGCTCGTCGACAAGGGCTCCCACGATGCGGTCTAGCGCCTCGGGTGTGGTGACCTGACGCTCGTTCTTCGTCAGCCGATCAAGGTTTTCTCGACCAAATAGGAAAGGCTGTTCAAGATAGCTGCCTGTGTACGCGAGGCGTGCAGCGACCACCCGATCGAGCTGAGTGGGTGGTGATTTCTGGAAGTCGGTCGGCGAGGCAACGGATATCTTGAGCGGAAGCCATTTCGAAAGGGCGACGATCATCTCGGCCCCCGCGACCGGCCTGCGATCAACGATGTGGAAGATCGGCTCATTGACGTCCGAGAGCTCGGAGGACGCGACTGCCCTCATCCACCGCACTGTTGCATCGATAGGAACGAGGTGGAGCGTGGCGGCGTCATGTGCCTCGATGCGCAGGTGCTCGTTGGGTCGTCGACGGGCGACCGACCACATGCTCCGGATGAGGTTGTACATCCCGTAGTCCGTCTCGGCGTGTCCAGTTCGCGAGTCACCGACAACCTGACCGAGCCGTAGCACCGCTGCGTCGACACCCCGATCAATTGCGCTGCGGACGAGCAGTTCGGCCTGTCGCTTCGAGTACTCGTAATAGTTGCGGAATACGGACGGGGGTGCGGTTTCGTACCATCGTTCGACCGGCTGATCCACCGCGTAGCCGCAACAGTAAGCCGTACTCACGAAGAGGTAGCGAGACCCGGGCGCAGCGTAGCGCTCGAAGGCGGCGAGAGTGGATGCGGTTCCGCCCACGTTTGTATCGATTACCTCGTCGCGATTGCCGGCGCGGAAGTTGACGTTGGCCGCGACGTGCCAGAATTCGCATGGTGAACTGAAGAGCCGGGCCAACTGAGCGTCGTCCAGACCAAGGTCGGGCTGGTCCAAGGCGAAAGGAACGACCTCTGTGCTGCTCAGGTCGAACGGTAGCGCACTGGAAGCGCTGGCCGACACAATCGACGCACTTCGAACCTTCTGGCGGGTTGCCGGTCCGTGCTGACGCGAAAGCAGAGACACCGAGGCACCGTCACTCAGTAGTGATGCTGCCAGATTCGCTCCGACGAAGCCAGTCGCTCCGTCTACTACGGCGCTGCGAAGCATTTGCTCACCCCCCTATGAAGCATCTGCTTACCCTATAACGACTCGCGACGCGTTGGGTTACCATCCGCCAGTGGCGGATTGGCCCGACAATGCGTTCGCCACCGGGCCACGGCAACGCAAGTAGCTCGGTCCGCTCGGTTTGCGCTGATTGTCGAAGCCGTTAAATCCTGGTTCTCGAATTGCGGCCGGCGCCACTGCAACACCGACCGTCGTGCCACCACCAACAATCCGCCCTCCGTTTCGCCTCGTCGATCCTCGTCGCGATGAAACTCATCGCCTGGTGCGAGCCCTGCCTCGCGCTCGGACACCCTAGCCGCTCAAGTCCTGAGGCTTCGTGTGATCGGACGGCTGGTCGCCCAGACCGGGCCCGGCGTCCGCGATGGTAAGGTACCGAGGGTGATTCTGGGACGAGATCGTTCGGCTGGAGCGCAATGACACTGGTTGTAAGGGAGCTCGAGAAATCGTACGGAAACGTCCCCGCGCTCCGAGGCGTCGATCTCAACATCGATTCGGGAGAGGTGTGCGGGCTGATTGGCGCCAACGGTGCCGGGAAGACGACGCTCATGTCGATCATCTGCGGGCTGCGGAGCGCAGACTCCGGATCGGTCCACGTCCGAGGAATCGACGCACGCTCCGACTCGAATACGGCACGGCGGCAACTCGGCATCGCTCCTCAGGATCTCGGGATCTACCCGACCCTGACGGTTCGCGAGAACCTGAAGTATTTCTGCCAGCTCAACGGTGTAGGCCGGGGAGATCAGGCACAGCGGATCGGTGAGGTCGCTGATCTCCTTCATCTCGGCGAACTTCTCGATCGCAAGGCGCTGAAGATGTCTGGGGGGGAGCAGCGCCGCCTCCACACCGGGATGGCGATGTTGCATCGGCCTCAACTCCTCTTGCTGGACGAACCGACCACGGGCGTAGACATCCACACCCGGAAGCGACTGCTCGAGGGGATCCGAACACTAGCTCAGGAGTATGGCACCGCCATTTGCTACTGCACCCACTATCTGCCCGAAGTGGAACAGTTGGGCGCCACAGCCGCCATCATCGACCATGGTCGAATCGTTGCTCGGGGTGAGGTGCGCACGCTGGTATCCGAGCGGTGTAGAGCGGCCTTTGAACTCACTTTCGATGGGCCGCCGCCCAAGGTTGAAGGCAGCGTGGCCCACGAGGTGCAAGACAATGTGCTGCGCGTGTTTCATCCCCAACCGGCGCTCGAATCTGGCCGCTTCATCGCGTGGCTCGGTGCTGATGCCGCGCGGTTGCGTGAGGTCGAGATCATCGCTCCTGGCCTCGAAGCGGTGTTCCTTGCCGCCACCGGGCGCCGGTACGCGGTCGACGACATCGCCCGTTCGGAGACCGAGTCGGAACCGACTGTATGAGCATAAACGCCACGTTGGCGATCGTGACTCACGATCTGCGGCTCCTCAGATCCAACCCGATCTGGTTGCTGAACGTTACGGTCATGCCGATCGTTCTGATCACGTTTCTCGCCCCGGCTTTCATCTCATCAAACGGCGACGGCGGCCCGTCTGGCGGCGCCGCCCAGGCAGTGCCTGGCATCGCCGCTATGTTTGGCCTCTTCGTGATCGGGAGTTTCGTCTTCGGAGTGTTCCAAGAGCACGGCTGGAAAACGTGGGACCGTACTCGGGCAAGCCCGGCCAGAACCAGCGATATCGCGCTCGGTCGGATCGCCGTGCCTGCCGTCGTTGTGGTCACACATCAATGCGTGCTGTTCCTCATCGGCGGATGGCTCGCCGGACTCGAGGTCGCCGGATCACTGCCGGCGTTGGCAGTCGTCATTGGAGCCTGGAGCATCTTCCTCTTGGTGTTCGGCGTCCTACTTGTCTCGCTCTGCACTACGATCCTGCAAGTCAACACAGTGACGAACAGCGGCACGATGATCATCGCCGGACTCGGTGGTGCACTGACCCCGATCTCGACGCTGCCGGCGTGGGCCGAGTTCCTTGCGCCCGTAAGCCCTGCGTACTGGGCCATGCAAGGCTACACGAAGGTGATCGTCGACGGCTCCGGGGTCGGCGACGTCCTCGCCCCTGCAGGCGTGCTCCTCGCGATTTCCGCCGGCCTGCTGGCAATGGCGACGTTTTCGTTCGCGTCGGACGACGCAAAGAGCAGCCAGCTTTGACCTCAGCTCACCGGCGCGTGTTCAGACCCATTCCCAGGACCGACAGCCGTGTCGTGGGAGTGTCGACGATCGCACGCAAAGTCTCCACGAACCCAGAGGCGAGATCCGTCATCGTCTCTGGGTGGAACAGCTCCGCTGTATAACAGAGGTCACCTACCAGCCGGCCACGATCGGTTCCCATCGTGCAGACGAGATCGACGGGCATGGCCGTGATCTGCGGGGGGTTGTCGTGGTGCACTGGCACACACTTGCAGTCGCCGAGCTCTAACGGCGTGATGTCGTAGGGAACATGCTGAAATAGCGCTGTCACGTAGCGATCGTCTGAAAGTAGAAGCCCCAACTCAGGGGCGTGGTTCATGAGCAACACCAGGGGCACCTCGTTTGCGAGCGCCTGAAACGTCACCTGGCGAGCCGCGGTTAGTACCTCATGCAGTGTCGGGTCGTCGTCGAGCCGGATGCGCAACGGCACCGTGTTGTTCAAGTAGCCGACCAACCCGACCGTCTCGGGCCGATGACGCAACGACGTGATCGTCGGGATGACCATGTCACGTGACCCGCAGCGACTCGCAAGATGGGCTGCGTGTGCGGCGAGCAGCATGGTGAAGACTGTCGACCGCGTGCGTCGGGTCCTCTCGGCCATCCGCTCGACAAGGTCTGCAGGGACGACGAAACGCTGGACCTGCTTAGTGTCGGACCGACTCGGGTCGCGCTCGGCGTCAAAGGCCAGCGGACCAGACACGACATCTTCGAGCTGCGCAGCCCAGTAGCGCAGGCGTGCCTCGGTATCGGCGTCATCTCGGCTCTGCTGAGCTCGTGCGTAAGCCGCGTAGTCGGGCGCCGCTGAGCGATCGGTTGTATCCCCATCTAGAATACGCCGATACTCGATGGCCACGTCGTCGAGGATCAGACCCATCGACCATGCATCGACGAGGGCGTGATTTGCTACGGTCGAGAGCAGGTGCTCACGGTTTCCAACGCGGCCTAACCTTGCCCAGATCGACGGTGCAGACCGCACGTCGCGGTGCTCGCCTTCGTGGCCGACAAAGAAATGCTCGGCGGAGTGCTCGCCCACGCCAACGCTGACAACGTCAAGGCGAATCGACGCTGCGTTGTGCACGGCCTGAAACGGCATTCCGCCTGGCATCTCGATGGTCGCGCGCAGGGCATCGTGACGGTCAATCACGCGGTCGAAGGCCTCTCGCAATACCTCCGGACGAACGGGTCCGTGTATTCGAGAACGCGCACGAACTATGAAACCAGGGGAGAAGGTCTGGCCCGGGTTGACGAAGTCGAGCATCCATAAGAGCTGTTGAGGAAACGTCAAAGGGATCTCATCGAGCGCGAAGTTATCTGAGTGTGATGGGTCCTTCGAGTCACTCACAATCTCCACTGGGGTGAAAGCATAGCCTTGAGATGTGAATGATCCCGGCCCCGACTCGCACCAAGCGGACCAGATGGCACGCGCCGCGAGAACGTGTAGCCTTTGGGCCGAGAACACGTCAGCGACGTTGACGAGTGGGCATCCACCCTAGACAAGAGGAGACACCGTGGAGGACATAGTGGAAGACGGCGCCCGGTTCGCTGAGAAGCTCACACCGTACTTGAGGCAGCAGTCTGAGCAGAGCGTGGCGATCCGCAAGATGTACGTCTTCGACCCCGAGCATGAGGACATCCCTGCGGACACCGATCGTGACCTCCTCAACGAGAAATCCAACACGCCACTGTTCGGCACAGTTCGGAAATTCGAGGGCCGGTTGCTTGTCTTGCTCTCCTACACATGCGCATCTAACTGCAGGTACTGCGAACGCCAGGACCGTGTCGGGGTCGGTCTCGATCAGCTTGGACGCCTCACCACTGACCAGGTCGACGCGATCATAGAGTACGTCGCTGAGGACCCCTCCCTGTACGAAGTGATTGCTAGCGGTGGCGACCCGCTGACTCACACCAAGGGCCTCGAGCACCTCTTCACGTCACTTTCTGAACTCGACCACATCCGCGTTCTGCGCATCCACACCCGCTATCCGCTGCAGTGGCCGGAGAAGGTCAAACTCGATCTCATGCGCCGATTGGCCCGTCTGGGGCCCACGATGTACCTCAGCCTCCACATCGATCACCCCGACGAACTCACACCGCCCGTGATCGACCTGATCACGGAGCTGCGGAGCTACGGCTACATTCTGATCAGCCAGAGCGTGTTCTTGAAGGGGGTCAACGATGACGCTGCAACGCTGGAGCGGATGTTTCTCCAGCTGTTTCAGCTGGGCGTGCGGCCGTACTACATCTATCACTGTCAGCGAATCCCGACGACCGACCGATTCGAGATGGATTTTGCGGACGAGATCGAGATAATGTCGACCTTGCGAGAACGCCTGAGCGGACTCGCGTACCCACAACACGTCCTGGATCTTCCATCGGCTCGGGGTAAGGTTGTAGTCCCGACAAATCACTGGGACTACGACATCGGCCACGTTCGCGACTTCGACGATCTCAACGTTGATACGACGACTTGGCAGCCCAGCTGATTGAAGCGGCCCATCCACTTTGGGACGCGTATCGGCGTCCTTGCCGAGGCACACCCCGACCGCACTGCCGTCATTGAGGTGAAACCGAACGGCATTGAGGAGCCGCTCACTTGGCGCGAGCTGGAGTACCGGACGAACGCCGCCGCCCGCATGCTGCAGGAGTGCGTCGTCTGTGAAGATCCCACTGTCATTGTGTGTCTCCCCAACGGTGTGCCTCACATTGTGGCGACAGTTGCGGCGTGGAAACTCGGAGCGCTCGTCCTCCCAATCAGTCCGCGGCTGTCAGAGCAGGAGTTCGCGGCTGTCAGGGCGAAGATGCCGGACGCGATCATTGTCGGACGCGGTCCCGATTGCCTTGATCCCGACGACCTGCGATCAGATGACGTCGTAGCTCCATTCCCCTCGCTGGGCGACCCCCGCTCGGCGGTCCTCACCGGGGGAAGCACGGGGACGCCGCGAATCATCCAGAGGCGGCACTCGTGGGTCTACGAAAATGGAGATCCGTCACCGTCAGGCTACCAAACTGAAGGCATGCGGATGGGCCAAGTGCAACTCGTCCCACTGCCTTTGTTTCACGCCGGCTTCCAAGACACGTTCAACGGTTTGGCACTCGATCACACGGTCGTCGTCATGCGATCATTCTCTCCCACACGCTTCTTGTGCCTCATCGAAAAGCACAAGGTGAACTTCCTCGTCACGGTACCAACGCAGATGCGAGCAGTCCTCGGAGTGAGTGAGGTGGACGCCTTTGACCTCTCCAGCGTCGAGGCCGTGTACCACCGGTCGGCACCCTGCCCCGATGCAGTGAAGCGCCGATGGCTGGATCTTGTGAAACCGGAGTGCCTCTACGAAGACTACGGCTCCACTGAGAACATTGGATACCTCACTATCCGCGGCGACGACTGGTTGGCCCACCCGGGTAGCGTAGGACGACCGAGCGACGAGGTTCAGGTTCGTATTCTCGACGCAGAGGGACGCGAGTGCGCTCCGGGCGAAGTCGGCGAGATCTTCATCTCGTCGTCGCGTTCCACCCAGCCGACCTATCTGGGAGGCGGCCCTTCACTTCGCGAACGTTCGGGCTATCTGACGGTCGGTGACCTCGGCTACCTCGACGCGGACGACTACCTCCACATCGTGGATCGCGGTGCTGACATCATCAATGTTGGCGGTCTCAATGTCTATCCGGCCGAGGTGGAAAGGGTCCTACTTGAGTTCGACGGTGTTATCGACGCCGTCGTCGTGCGAAGGCCCCATGACTCCCTCGGCGAACAGGTGTGCGCAATCGTGGTTCGTGACAACGATTGCGTCACGCCAGATCGGCTTTCCGCGCACTGTGTCGGCAGTCTACTGCCATCGAAGGTGCCGATGAGCTACGAATTCGTTCCCAGCTTGCCTCGAAACGAGGCTGGAAAGATTCGGCGACGCGACCTTTGAGTCAATCGGTCGAGATCACCTTCTCCACATCAGCCAGCACCTCGTCGGTGTGCGCGAGGCTCGGAAAGAGCACCTCGTAAGCCCCGGGCGGGATCGCAACGCCTCTGTCAAGCAGATAGTGAAACAACTTGCCATACGCGACCTCGTCGGTGGATTCACCGCTGCCCATGTGGAGGCCTATGATCGTGGAGGCCACCGGGACCCGGCCGTCTAGACCGATTCTCTCAAGCCCGTCACGCAGGATGCTGGCCAGGGTCTGGGCCCGCTCCCGCAGCGTCACGTAGGCCGCCTCATCAAGCAGTTCAAGCACAGCGAGGCCAGCCGCCGCGGCGAGCGGGTTCCCCGAAAGAGTGCCGGCTTGGTAGACCCCACCCAGTGGTGCCACGACCCCCATGACGTCGGCCCGCCCACCGTAGCCGCCGATGTTGAGGCCGCCACCAAGGACCTTCCCGAATGTCGTGAGATCGGGGCGGACACAGAACAACTCCTGCGCGCCACCTCGTGCCACTCGAAATCCGGTGATGACCTCGTCAAAGATCAGTAGCGCGCCAACCCGGTCACACTCGTCGCGCAGACCTTGCAAGAATCCATCTGCGGGTGGTACCAGGCCCATGTTGCCGGCGATAGGTTCCACGATGACGCACGCCGTCTGTTCGTCGAGCTTTGGCACTTTGTTGTACGGCGCCACGATCGTTTCGGACACCGCCGCCTCGGTGACACCGGCCGAGCCAGGAAGCCCGAGCGACGCCACTCCGCTGCCTGCCGCCACCAGCAACTGGTCGCTGTGGCCGTGGTAGTTGCCCGCGAACTTCACGATCCTCGGTCGATCGGTGAAGCCACGGGCAACCCTGATCGCCGACATGGTGGCCTCGGTGCCGCTCGAAACGAGGCGTACCATCTCGCACGTGGGAAACCGCTCGCAGATCGCTTCGGCTAGCCGCACGCCACGCTCATGCGGCGCTCCATAGCTGGTTCCGTCTTGTGCCGCCCTTTGGATCGCTTCGACGACTGCCGGATGTGCGTGACCAGCGATCATCACACCGTACGACTGGACTAGGTCGATGAGGCGCCGGCCATCCACGTCCCACACGTAGGGACCTTCGGCACGCTCGACGAAGTAGGGCGTGCCGCCCACGGCCCGAAATGCCCGCACCGGACTATTGACGCCTCCCGGCATCACATTTTGGGCCCGATCGAACAAGGACTTGCTGGACGGCACGCTACGCCTGCCGGCCGAATGGACTATGGGTCGAGTACATCGGGTGGATCGTATCTGGGACTGTCTGAATAGCGGTGGACCTGGTTTGGCCGGTTCATTGTTTTTGTCGGTTGCTCGAATCTAGAAGAGTCTCCCTTCGAAGGTGATGGCGAAGGAGTTGAGGGCGGGTTTCTAGCGGCATCCAGCGTTCCTGCCCGGACCCGGTCGGGTCGAGCGAGCGGACGACGAGGCAGAGGCACTTCATCGCTGCCTGCTCGTTGGGGAAGTGCTCCTGCAACAGTCAACGAAGATCCGTACCGGAGCGGGCGGTACTCTGGCGGGATGGATTTCAACGATCTCTCCCTCGAAACCCGCAGCGTCTGGGCCGGCGAGGAGGAGTACCTTCTCGACCGTGCGACGCAGGTACCCGTCGTGCACAGCGTCGGGTTCGGCTACGAGACCTTCGACGAGTGGTACGCCGTCGCCACGGGCGCAGCACAGGGGCACATCTACGGTCGCAACACGAATCCGACGGTCGCCGTGCTCGAGGACAAGATCCGCGCCCTCGAAGGGGGAGAGGCGGCAACGTCGGCGTCGACCGGCATGGCCGCGATCTCGAACACGCTGTATGCGCTGTTGACGCCGGGCAAGCGGGTCGTGTCGGTCAAGGACACGCACGCGGAACGAGCCTGCCGTTCAGCGACTTCCTGCCGTGTATCGGTGTCGAGGTCGAACTCGTCGACACGACCGACCACGACGCCATCGAGGAGGCGGTGGGTCGCGCTCGTGACCTGCTCTAGCTCGAGACGCCCACCAATCCCACGTTGAAGGTGCTCGATCTGCCCCGTCTGATCGCGGCGGGCCATGCGGCCGGGGCGACGGTCGTTGTGGACAAGACCTTCGCCACGCCGGTCAACCAGCTGCCGCTCTGCCATGGTGCGGATCTGGTGGTGCACAGCGCGACGAAGTTCCTCGGTGGTCATGCCGACGCCCTCGGCGGTGTGGTGGTCGGGAAGGGCGCGCTGGTCGACCAGGTCTACGGGTACCGCGAGATCAACGGTGCGACGCTGCACCCGATGGCGGCCTACCTCATCCTGCGGGGCATGAAGACGCTGCACCTGCGAGTCGAGCGTCAGGCGGCGAACGCGCGCGCCGTCGCCCAGTTCCTCGAGGCTCACGCGGCCGTCTCGGCGGTCAACTACCCGGGACTCTCGACCCACCCGCAACACGACATCGCCGCCCGCCAGATGAGTGGCGTCGGCGGCATGCTCAGCTTCGCGCTCGAGGGCGAACTCGAGGCCGTCAAGAAGTTCACCCCGCACCTGGGAATCGCCCACCGCGCCGTGAACCCCGGCTCGGTCGAGACGACGATCGGCCCACCGGCCACCACGAGTCATGTCGAGTGCACCTCCGAGGAACGGGCCGAGTTCGGGATCCCCGAGGGCCTGGTGCGCTACTCGGCCGGCATCGAGCACATCGACGACCTGCTCGCCGACATGGCGCAGGCCCTCGACGCCATTTCGGGAGGCTGAGATGACGACGTCGAGGATGCGCCGCGCGATGGCAGGGTTCGGCAACGTGGGCCGGGCCGTCGCCGAGGGTCTGGAGTCGGCGGCTGCGGATACGGGTTGTGCGTTCTCGATGGTCGGGGTGAGCGACCCGCGCTACGGCGTCGTCGTCGACGCCACAGGAGACGGCCTCGATGTGAGCACGCTGGTCGCGGCGGCCGAGGCCGACGCGCTCGTCGAACTGTCGTACACCGACCTGCAGTCCGGCGAGCCGGCCCGGTCCCACATCCAAGCGGCCCTCGGGCGTGGCATCCACGTGTCGCCCACGAACAAGGGCCCGGTGGGAGCGAGCCAGGCCGCTGCTGAGGCGATCGCGGACGCGGAGCAGCACAAGGTTGCTGATGCTGTGTATTACGACGATGTGATCAAGACGTTCGAGCGGGCCGCTGCTGCTGTTTGATCGGGGCGATGCCGCTGGTGCTGCGGAGTTGTACCGTGAAGCGGCGGTGCATGCAATTGCTGCGACCAACGGCACGAGCGCCGCCGAAGCTGTCGCGGATTATCCGCTGCCAGGGAGACTGACCGATCCTTCATGTGTCCGTTTTGTGCACTACCATCCGGACACTTCTTGTCATGTCCATTCCACCCGCCCTGCCTGTCAGCCGACGCACGCGTTGATCTATCGGGTGCATGACCCTGCTGCAGAAACAGGCCACCGGTACAGCACTGTCGCGCTTTGCCCCACACCCCAAGACGCTGCTGGGGTTACCAGAGGCGCGAGTGCCGCAGTGCTGGCTTGGCAACAAGCAGCCAGTACCGCCCACGCCGCCGCTGATGAGTGGGAAACCCTCTCCCAGACCAATCAACAGCGACGCCAAGACCCGCCATAGGCGACCCACCAGCATCACGCGCCAACAACCTCACGCGAACCGACATCTAGGCGGTCCAGTTGGTGCGGCGGGTCTCGTAGAGGGCGATTGCGGTTGCGATTGCGACGTTGAGCGAGCCGACTTTGCCGAGTTGGGGGATGAAGGCGATGTCGTCGCAGACTTCGAGTGTGTCGGGCGTGATCCCTCGATCCTCGTGGCCGATCACCAGAGCTATGTCGCCGGACAGATCGGTGTCGTGCAGCGGCGACGCATCGCTGGTCAGCTCGACTGCGATCACCCGGTAGCCGTTGGCCCGTGCCGCGGTCACAGCCGCCGGACCCGAGTCGATCTCCGTCCAACTCAAGTAACGGGCGCTTCCGAGCGCGGTCTTGTCGACTTTGTCGTGGTCCGGAGAGGTGCCTTTGGCGATCCACAGGTGATCGACCCGCTGCGCAGCCGCAGTGCGAACAATCGACCCGACATTGAACGGGTTGGCGACGCCGTCGAGAATCAAAGCCAGCCGGGCGGTGGTGCGCTGGCGCCATGACCGGTGAAGCCGTTTCATGCCAGTGCCGTCGAGTTGTGCCACTAGTCCTCCCGTGGGTTGACTTCGAGTATGCGATAACCCGAGCGGCTGACCAACCGAATTGTCGGAAATCCTTGGTCCGTCAGCCAACGACTCAAAGAATCGCTGCCCGGGTGTTTCTGGACGACAAGATGAGCTTGACCGTCGGGGTTCAAGCGGCTGAGCCAACCCGCAAGCAGTTGATGCAACGCCGGTTTGCCGATCCGAATCGGCGGGTTGGACAAGATTCGATCAAAGCGAACACCCTCTGGGACCTCGGCGGGTGCCGCCACGGTGATGCGGTCAGCAGCACCTATTGCTCGGGCATTGATCTCGGTCAGGGTCCGGGCCCGTGAGTTGGTGTCTATGGCCCATATTCGCCCGTCGCCGGTTCGCAACGCCGTGACGCAGGCAATCGGACCCCAACCGCAGCCAATGTCGAGTGTTACCGCGTTGTCGTCGACCGGAGGAGCTTCTGTCAACAGTAATTTGGTGCCAGGGTCGAGCCGGTCTTGCGAAAACACTCCCCGGTCCGATGTGAGGGTCAGAGACACGTCAAAGAGGTTGATCTCTACTGGCGCAGGTTTCGATGCCGCCGTCGGCTCCTGATCAAAATAGTGCGCGGTCCCCACAGCTTCGACCGTACTCGGCGGCGCTCTCGCAACCACGGTCTTGAGTTCCGAGTTTGTGGGCTGAATCCGCCCGCTAACCTGAGCTCGTGGCCAGTTACGACATTCGTGTCATTGGAGACCCTGTCCTGCGCCAGAAAGCGCGCCAGGTCAACGATATTGATGGCGCGCTGGTGCGTCTCGTAGACGACATGATCGAAACCATGTACGAGGCGCCAGGGATTGGGCTTGCTGCTCCGCAGGTTGGGGTGCAGAAGCGGTTGTTTGTTTGGGACATGGGCGAGGGACCTCGGGTGATCGTCAACCCTGAAATTGTTGAATCCGACGGCGAATGGCTCTATGACGAGGGTTGCCTCTCGGTTCCCGGTTTGTCCTGGGAAATAGTTCGCCCAAAAACAGTCCACCTGGTTGGACGTGATCTCGACGGCAACGAAATGTCCCTTGAGGTGGACGAACTTGAAGCCCGCCTGTTTCTACACGAAATCGACCACCTCGACGGCACCTTGCTGATCGAGCGACTCGACTCCGACACTCGCAAAACCGCGCTGAAAGCAATCCGCGACCTGAAAATGGCCGAGGCCATGCCCACATCGACACGCACTGGATCGACAAGCACTGGATCGACACGCACTGGATCGACGAGCACTGGATCGGCAAGCACCGCCCCGGTGAGCAACCGTGCCGGCGAAGGTCTAAGGCTGCCGTGACCATTCCGCCACCGGCGGAGATTCAGCGCATTGTCTATCTCGGCACGCCCGCCACCGCAGTGCCGCCCCTGCGTGCACTCTGTGACGCTGGTTACGAGATCGCATTGGTCGTGTCACGCCCCGACACCCGGCGGGGACGAGGCGTGTCCTTTCAGCCAAGCCCGGTGAAAGCTGCTGCTCTTGATCTTGGTTTGGACGTAAGCGACGATCTCGAAGACTTGGCGGGAGTCACCGCCGATCTCGGTGTAGTGGTCGCTTACGGTGAAATCATCCCGCCAACGGCCCTCGAACAGCTGTCGATGGTCAATCTTCATTTCTCGCTGCTGCCGCGTTGGCGCGGGGCTGCACCAGTGGAGCGGGCAATCCTTGCCGGCGATGAAGTGACCGGAGTGTGTCTAATGGTGGTTTCCGAGGGCCTCGACACCGGAGCCGTTTATCGACGAGCCGAGACGCCGATCGACCCCGAAGAAGAATGCGGCGCATTGAGAGCGCGGCTGGTAACGCTTGGCACCGAAGTGTTGATCGACGCGCTTGCTGAGGGGCTTGGTCCGCCAGAACCGCAACTTGGTGAACCGGTCTACGCTGCCAAGATCACCTCGGCGGATCGTCATATCGACTGGTCGCAACCGGCGGTCCAGATTCACCGGCAAGTGCGAGTCGGAGGCGCTTGGACAACCTTTCGCAACCAACATTTCAAGATCTGGCGTACCGCTGTAGCTGATTCTCCTGATGCTCCTGTCGCTGAAGCAACGCCTGCCGCTTTTCCGGGATCGATCAGCGGTGTGTCGGTTGCCACCGGCGACCGACGTATTGATTTGCTTGAAGTGCAAGCGCAAGGCCGAGCACGGCAGGTTGCATTCGCCTGGCGCAACGGTGCCCGGCTGACGCCCGAAGATCGGTTTGTTTAAGAACGTGCGTCGACACACGTTGTCTCCCGCTCTTGTTCGCTTCGCTCACCGGGCCGCTCGGGCCACGGCCTCGCGCCAAGGCAGCCAAGTTGGACTCAATCCGCTCGGCCTCCGATGACCGCAGATGTCCGTCGGATTGCAATCGATGCCGTAGTTCGCATCGAATCTGACGGTGCTTACGCCAACGTGCTGTTGCCAAAAATGCTCGCCGAGGTCGACCTGGACGCCCGCGACAAGGGCTTCGTGACTGAGTTGGTTTATGGGTCCACTCGACGCAAACGTGCACTTGATCATGTTGTCGACCGGTTCTTGGTTCAGGATCCGCCACCGACGGCGCGTGCCGCGCTTCGGTTGGGCGCCCATCAACTGATTGAGATGGGTACCCCGCCCCACGCTGCGGTGTCGGCCACTGTGGAGGCGACACCCAAGAGGTTCCGCGGCCTTGTCAACGCCGTTCTGCGAAAGGTTGCGACAGCGCATTCGGCGGGTATCGAGTATCCGAACGAAGCGGTGGCGCTCAGCTATCCAGACTGGATGGTTGCGCGTCTGATTGAGGATCTCGGCAGCCAAGAGGCCACCGATGCCTTGACGGCGATGAACCTCCCGGCACGACGGCGACGTCGCCAAGACGGCTACGTCCAAGACCGAAGTTCCCAGCAAGTCGCAACTCTGGTACCGGCCGCGCCGGGTGATCTGGTGTTGGACCTGTGTGCTGCTCCAGGCGGGAAATCGACCGAAATCGCCGGCCGGGGTGCCGCTGTGCTTGCCGCCGATCTTCGGCTCGCTCGAGCTGGGCTGATCGTTCAAAACGCCGAAAGGCTGGGCTGTCGCCCCCAACTCGAACCGAATGGGGTCGCTGTCGTAGTAGCCGACGGCACTGCGCCTCCGTTTCCAAGCCGCACGTTCGACGCGGTTCTGGTTGACGCTCCGTGCTCGGGTTTGGGATCTCTGCGGCGTCGTCCCGACGCACGTTGGCGCATCAAACCCAGCGACATTGTCAATCTGGCGACCCTGCAGCAGCAACTGTTGACGAGCGCTGCGGACCTCGTCGTAGAGGGCGGGACCCTCGTCTACAGCGTCTGCACTCTCACTGCGGCCGAAACCACCAAGGTGCTTGACGCCACCGGCACCGATCTCAGCGCGCTTGGTTTCAAACAAGTAACAAGCGATCTTTCGCTGCCGACCACAGACCAGGACGGCATGTTCTTTTCGGTCTGGACTCGCGGTCCGGGCTCGTAGCGCAACCAGTGCGTATATCGTCGTTGCCATGGCTCACCACCACCACGAAGAACACGACTCGGCTGCTGCGCCCCTGTACGCGAAGGTTCTAACCGTCTCCGACGGCGTGGTACACGGCACCCGCCAAGACCGCTCCGGAGAAGCTCTCGAGTCTCAGTTGACCGGCGCTGGATGGACGGTCGTGGAGCGGACTGTGAGCGAAGACGGAGAGCATCCGGTGGCCGAGACTTTGACACGCCTCGCCGAAGGCTTCCACGGTCTGATCGTCACCACCGGAGGCACGGGTTTCGGTCCCCGCGACCGCACCCCTGAAGGGACCAGAGCAGTCATCGACCGTGAGGCACCGGGGTTGGCTGAGGCCATGCGGTTGGTGAATCCCCTCGGGCGCCTGAGCCGCGGCGTGGCAGGGACACTCGACGCGAGCTTGATTCTCAACACGCCAGGATCATCGAAGGGCTGTGTCGAAACCGTCGACGCCGTTCTCGACGTACTCCCTCACGCGGTACGACTCTTGGTCGACAACACCGACCCCCACCCTCACCACTAGCCGGTTGCTCGCATGAAACAAGACGAGCACTATATGGGTCTGGCGATCAAGGCGGCCTGCAATGCTCGGCATCGGTCGTCGCCGAACCCGTGGGTCGGGGCTGTGCTGGTCGGTGCTGATGGCAGCGTCGTGTCGGGTTCCACGCAACTCTATGGAGGGGCTCACGCCGAGATAGTGGCCTTGAATGAGGCGACCAATGCTCAAGGCGCCGCGCTCTACACAACGCTTGAACCTTGCAATCACGTCGGACGCACTGGCGCTTGTACTGAAGCGCTGATTCGAGCGGGAGTCTCGCGGGTTGTGGCCGCGATCCAAGATCCGGACCGGTTGGTTGCCGGCAGTGGGATTGAGCGTCTTCGTCAAGCAGGGATCGATGTCACCGTGGGTGTGTGTGCCGAAGAAGTCGAGCGGCAACTGCGTCCCTACCTTCACCATCGTCGCACTGGCCGACCCTGGGTGGTGCTCAAGCTCGCAGCAACGCTCGACGGTCGTGTAGCCGCACCTGACGCAACTTCGCGGTGGATCACCGGAACGCAGGCACGGCTCGACGTTCACCGGCTGAGAGCAATTTCAGACGCCATTGTCGTGGGTGCGGGCACCGTACGTGCCGACGACCCGTCACTCACCGTGCGCCACTGGCCCGGCCATGATCAAACAGTCGACCCCGAAGAGGTCAGCGATCCTCGCCGAGTCGTTCTCGGTTCGGTGCCGGCCACCGCCAAGGTGAACCCCTGTCTCGAATGGGACCGGGAGCTTGACGAACTACTTGACCATCTCGGCGACTCCGGAGTCGTGCAATTGCTGGTCGAAGGTGGACCGACCGTGGCCCACTCCTTCCACAGCGCAAGATTGGTAGACCAATATGTTCTCTATCTGGCACCGGCCTTCATGGGCGGAGATGACGGTGCTCCGCTGTTCAGCGGTCCCGGTGCGGTGACCATCAACGAAATCTGGCGCGCAAAAATAGAGCAAGTCCGAGAACTGGGCGACGATGTGCGCATAGATGTAGTGAAATTCACCGCTAGTTGAACCGGTGCTCCGCTACCCTCGGCGTGGTGTTGAGACTGGTCATTCCCAAAGGATCGCTGGAGAAGGCGACGCTAGAGCTTTTCGAAGCCGCCGATCTGAGCGTGGAGCGTTCGTCGTCTGTCGCTTACAAAGCGTCGATTGCTGACCCGCGTATCGAGTCGGTTCGGATCCTGCGTCCGCAGGAGATCCCGGGATACGTGGCAGACGGGCTATTCGATCTCGGGATCACCGGTCGAGATTGGATTGAAGAGACCAGTAGCAACGTAGAAAGCCTTGGAGAACTCAAGTACTCCAAAGTGACTTCGCGTCCGATACAGATTGTGTTGGCTGTTCCAGAGGATTCACCCTGGCACTCGGTCTCAGATCTTCCCGATGGAGTAAGAGTGTCGACGGAGTATCTCGAAATTACCCGACGGTATTTTAAAACTGCAGGCGTTGAGGCCGATGTGCGTCTCAGTTACGGAGCCACCGAAGCGAAGGTCCCCGACATTGTTGATCTGGTTGTCGACATCACCGAGACGGGACGGGCGTTACGCGCCGCAGGGTTGCGCATCATCGACACGCTGTGCACGTCCTATACCGAACTGATTGCTAATCCGGTGTCGTTCGCTGACCCGGAAAAAGCGCACGCTATGCGTCAGATCAACACACTGCTGCAGGGTGTGCTCGAGGCGCGGGGCAAAGTACTGGTGAAGATGAACGTGCCGACAGAGCGCCTTGATGAAGTGATTGAGCTTCTGCCCTCTATGAAGGCCCCTACGGTCAACGAACTGTTTCGAGGCGCTGGATATGCGGTTGAGACCGTTGTGTCCAAGTCTGAGATCAACATCTTGATTCCAGCACTACGCGATCATGGGGCCAGCGACATCGTTGAACTGCCGATCGCCAAGATCGTTGCGTGAAGCCGAACAAATCTCAGCCACCACTGGCGTCAGCCTGGCCCTTGATCTGCACGAAAGCCATACGGATCTGGTCGAGAGCATGCGACACGGCAGGTTCGTCCTCCCCGAGCCGGCCCGCCAGCCCGTTGACGATGGCGCTCAGGGCGTCAATGGCTACGGTGGCCTCAGCAAAGTCGGGCGTCTGCGCGGAGAGATGGAGTGCCGCTAGTTCGTACAGACCCATTGCATGGTTGGCCACGATGTTGGCGGCAGGCGTGCTAACAAGCCGTTCGCGTGCGATGGCCATTTCTTTGACCATTTCTTCGGCTCTTGCCCGCTCCTCGGGACTCAAGTCGTTGAGACTCATTCCCTCCGGCAACGCGGCCGCGATCTCATCGTCAAGGCTGTCATCGTGTGTCGGTCCGGCGGTGTCGCCTAGATCCGATACTGAGGGGCGATCTACGGGGTGTTCCCCGGCGGGTGTCCACAAAGAACTCATGCTGATACGCTATCGCTGACAATTCGAACACCGAAGTGGGGGAATCTCTCGAGAAGCCTCCCACCTGGCCACAAGTCGCCATCTTCGGCGGTCACAGTGCGTCCAGGTCGACGAATCGGCAACGCTCTAGCTGAGTGTGATCGTGGATGTCGACATTTCGGTATCCACTACACGACGGAGGTTTCGTGCTCACCAGGAGTCCAGGGCGATAGCACCGCCAAACAACGAGCCAAGGATCAACGAACGGATCCGCGCCCGAGAAGTCCGACTTGTCGGGCAGGACGGCGAGCAGATTGGCATCACTTCACTATCCGAAGCGCGCAACATCGCTCAAGCTGCAGATCTCGACCTAGTTGAGGTAGCTGAGCAAGCCAATCCACCGGTCTGTCGGATCATGGATTACGGCAAGTGGCGATACGAGGCCGACCAGCGGGCTAAAGAATCCAAAAAGAAGTCTTCCAACCTCACGGTCAAGGAGATGAAGTACCGTCCCAAAATCGGGCCCGGCGACTTCGACACCAAGACCCGCAAGGTGGTCGAGTTTCTCGGCGGAGGCCACAAGGTCAAAGTCACGATCATGTTCCGAGGTCGCGAGATGCAACACCCCGAGCTTGGCCGCCAGATCCTAGATCGGGTGTCTGAGACCGTGGCCCATGTTGGCAAGGTTGAATTCCATCCCCGCCAAGATGGTCGCAACATGGTGATGGTATTGGCCCCAGACAAGCGAGCGCAAGCTCGTCACGAAAAACAAATGCGCAAAGAAGCGGAAGCTGCGGTCGTCGGAGCCGAGTCAGGCGTTGCTCAACAAACAACGGCTCAGCAAACCACAACCGAGTGACCTTGGGCGGTAACGCCGCTCAGAGATCCTCCAAATCAAGAGAACCGAGAATCGATATGCCCAAGATGAAGACGCACAAGGGCGCGCAGGCCCGATTCAAACGCACCGGCTCAGGCAAGCTGAGGCGGCGCAGTCAAAACAAGAACCACATGCTCGAAAAGAAGTCTCCGAAGCGCAAACGCCAGCTTCGGAGACCGGCTTCGGTGTCCCCGGCTGACGAGCCGCGCATCCGCGACCTCGGCATCTGAACCGCATCTACTGAAGCCGCATCCACTAAGGCCCTATCCACTAACACAGGGAGCTAACGATGGCAAGATCCAAACGCGCCGTACATTCCAAGAAACATCGCCGGGTCGTCCTTGAGCGGGCCAAGGGGCACTACGGCAATCGTTCTCGCAGTTTCAAATCAGCGAATGAGTCCGTTATGCACGCCGGCAACTATGCGTTCCGTGACAGGCGTGCTCGCAAAGGTCAGTTCCGCAAGCTGTGGATTCAGCGAATAAACGCGGCGTGTCGCGAGAATGGCACCTCCTATAGCCGCTTTATTGCGGGTTTGAAGGCAGCAGAGATAGAGGTTGACCGCAAGATGTTGTCCGAAACCGCGATTCACGATCCTGCTACATTCACGGTTCTGGTCGAGACAGCCAACGGGGCACTAGCCGACGCCTGAGTGTTGTTCGGATCGGCTGAGCTGCGCCCGCTTCAATGGACCGAGTCGACGCCAAGGGCCCCAATAGTCGTCGAGTCGTTGAGTTACGGCGACTGATCGACCGAGTCGGCGCGAATTCAGCGGAGATCGTGCTGGAGGGGGAGCGCACCGTCGGCGAGGCACTTGATGCAGGGCTGCGGCTGATCACGGTCATTGTCCCGGAGAGCACAGCTAACAGTCTCACTGGCTCATCGCTTCGGAGTTCAAAGCTTGGGGCGCGCTTTGACGACACCGTTGAGACTTTGGTGGTCAGAGACAGAGTGTTTGAGCGTCTGGCGCCATCGGTGACACCCCAACCGATGTTGGCTGTGGCTCCACGTCCACAAGCCTCGATCCCAACCAGTTTCGACGTCAATGACTTCGCCTTGGTGCTTCTTGGGGTTGCTGATCCGGGCAATGTCGGCACGCTCATCCGGGTTGCCGATGCGACCGGCGCGGCCTGTGTTGTCGTAGCCGGTGGTGCAGACCCGTGGCGTCCTAAGGCTGTTCGCTCCTCGGCCGGTTCGGTGTTGCGAGTGCCGGTCGTGAGCGGAGTTGATGCACAAACAACTTTGCGCCAGTTGCGCGCAGCAGGAGCAAGAATTGTGGCGACTGATGTGCGTGAGGGGGTTCCTCACGACAGTGGCGTGCTCAACGGTCCAGTGGCGATTGTGCTCGGGTCGGAGTCCCACGGTCTTGACCGTTCCATTGATTCTCTTGTTGATGATCGGGTCCGCATCGTTATGCCCGGCAACGCCGAATCGCTCAATGTCGCAATGGCCGGAACGTTGATGGCCTACGAGGCCAGCAGGTCTGCGTCTTGGGGGTGATCACGGATGAAAGCGGCGGCGAATCCACACAGCGGCAGGATGGTTTTGTTGTTCGCCCGCAAGTCATCAAGCATGCCTCGCATCAGCTGGTCGGCCAAACCCTTACCTCGCATCGACGGGTCTGTTTCGACATGGGGGACCACCACGGTGGTGCCGTCGAGTTGGTAGTCAGCGATCGACACAATGCGGTCGTCGACGATCAATTCATAGCGCTGGCGTGCTGGATTGTCTCGAACCACGCCACAAAGTCTCCCAGATATTTGGAGCCAACGCGCGGGTGGACCTCGTAACCTGTTCGTTTGATGATAGAGACTCTCCGTCAGACCGCTATTGAAGCGCAGGCTCGACTGGCCGAAGTCGAAGACCTCGACGCGTTGGCAGAGCTTGACGTTGAGTTCTTGGGGAAGAAATCGGCGGTGACTTCGGCCAAACGGCAACTCGGGTCGCTAGCCCCAGAGCAACGCAGAATCACCGGACAAGCCGTCAACGAGATCCGAACTGAGATTGAAGCGGCGGTTGCTTCTGCTGGCGAGCGCCTAGCCCAGGCCGCTCGAACTCGCCAACTTGAGGCTGAACGGCTCGATCTCACGGAATTCCGCCAAAAGGCACGGCGGGGCTCGCTTCATCTTGTCACCCAGTCCCGCGACAGACTCGAAGATGTCTTCGTAGGCATGGGTTTCACGGTTGCCGAAGGCCCCGAAGTTGAATCGGCTTGGTACAACTTCGAGGCTCTCAACATTCCTGAATGGCATCCGGCTCGAGGCAGTTTCGACACGATCTTCGTGGACTTGGGTGAGCCCGAAGAGGTGATGCTGCGCTCGCACACCTCGCCGGTTCAGATCCGCACGATGGAGAATCAGAAGCCACCCATCTATATCGTCGCGCCGGGCAGGACCTTCAGAACCGACACTGCCGACGCAACTCACCTCCCCGCCTTCAACCAGATTGAGGGTCTGGTAGTTGATAGGGGGATAACCATGGGTGACCTTGCGGGGACTATCGACGAGTTCGTACACACCTTTTTTGGTGGCGACGTGAAGAGCCGACTACGCCCTTCATATTTTCCGTTCACTGAACCGAGCGCCGAGTTCGATATTTCCCGAGCCGATGGAACGTGGCTGGAACTGGGGGGATGCGGCATGGTGCATCCCAACGTTTTGCGCAACTGCGGCATCGATCCCGACGAATGGCAAGGTTTCGCATTCGGCTTCGGCATCGATCGTCTGGCGGTGATGCGCCACGAACTCGACGACATTCGCGAACTGGTCAACAACGATGTTCGGTTTCTGAGGCAGTTCTGATGAAGGTGACATTGTCGTGGCTCCGTGAGTTCGCGCCTGATATCGACGGTGATCCGAGTGAGCTGAGCGAGACCTTGAGCGCGCTCGGTTTGACTGTCGAAGAGATGACTTTCATCGGCGACATCGTCGATGGGGTGGTACTGGCAAAGGTGCTCGATCTCAGAGCACATCCTCGCGCCGACAAGATCCAACTCGTCGATGTGGATGCCGGCGACGGAAAGGCGCTGCAAGTGTGTTGCGGGGCCTTCAACATGGCTGTCGGTGATCTGATCCCGTTCGCCACACCGGGGACCGTCATGGCCAGCGGCTTGGAGATTCAACAGCGAAAGATGCGCGGCGAAGTGTCGGCCGGCATGTGTTGTTCGGGGGCTGAGTTGGGTCTCAGCGATGACCACGAGGGAATCTTGGTGCTCAACGACCGGGTAGATCCCGAAGCTCAGCTGGGAATGGCTGTGGGGGCTGCTATCGGCTTGGAACCCGACGTGTTGTGGGACCTCGAGGTGAATGCCAACCGTCCCGACGCCATGTCGGTAGCGGGAGTGGCTCGCGATCTGGCTGCCGCACTCGGTGTCGACTTCTCCTACCCGGATTACAGCGTCGACACCGGCAGTTACTCCGAGGGTGGCTCTGCCAATGGAGACAGTGTCGACGAGCTCTTGACAGTCGAGATTCTTGATCCGACGTTGTGCGGCCGGTTCGTTGCGACTGTGTTGCGTGGGATCACCGTACAGACTTCGCCACAGTGGCTCGCAGACCGGCTGATGTTGGCGGGAATGCGACCGCTCAACTCGATCGTGGACATCTCCAACTACGTGATGCTCGAGTTGGGTCAACCCAACCACACCTTCGACTTGGCCACGACTCCCAATGGTCACCTGCGGGTGCGCCGGGCGGTGCCCGGTGAGACGTTGACGACTCTTGATGGTCTGGAGCGTGAGCTCATCGCCAACGACGGGGTTATCACCAACGAGTCCGACGAGATCGTCAGCTTGGCTGGAGTCATGGGTGGCGCAACCACCGAGATCTCTGAGCAGACGACCGATGTGCTCTTGGAGATGGCGTGGTGGGACCCGCCGACGATCTCGCGCACGGTCAAGCGACTCAATTTGGTGAGCGAGGCTTCGAGCAGGTTCCGACGCGGCGCCGATTGGGGCGAGAATGTTGATCGCTCAATGCAGCGCTTCATCCAACTCGCTTCGGAACTCGGAGTGACCGCGGTACCCGGTTTAGTAGATGTTGCGGGCGACACGCCCGATCGAACTCCGCTTACTGTTCGCAGCGCCAAGATCAACGGTTTGCTCGGCACTGACCTGAGTGCGTCCGAAATGGCGGGGTATCTGTCTTCCATCGGTTTTGGCGCCAGTGTTGTCGTGTCTGACAGCGGCACTGAGGATCTGTCCGTCACAATTCCCACCTGGCGCTGGGACACCGAAACCGAAACTGACGTAGCCGAAGAGGTGGCTCGCCTGCACGGTTACGAGAACATCGTGAGAACGGTGCCTAGAGGGGAACTACCTGGAGGTCTCAGTGACTACCAGGTGCGTCGTCGGTTGGTCAGGCAGGTTCTCGTCGGATGTGGATGTGACGAAACCTTCCCGATGCCGTTCCTGGCGCCGGGAGACTTGCTGAAAGCGGGCCTCGCCGACAATGGGGTGACTTTGTCCAACCCTCTGGTTGCCGAGCAGTCTGTCCTGCGCACCTCGCTGCTTCCGGGTCAGCTCAAAGCGATTGCCTACAACCAGTCTCATCGCAGCGCTGACGTGCGCCTTTTCGAAATCGATCATGTTTATCTGCCACCCGCGCCCGACCAGCTACTTCCAGATGAACGCGAGTACCTGGCTGTCGCGCTGGCTGGATCCGAAGCACCGGAGGCGGTAGCGGTGCTTGATTTGTTGGAGCGGGAGTTGGGTCTGCCGAATGTTGTCCTGCGTTCGGCTTCACCCCCTGGTCTGCATGCCACCCGCTCCGCTGAGGTCCTCGTCGCAGGAAGCGCTAGGGGAGTGGTTGGCGAGGTCGACCCGGTTGTGCTCGACAACTACGGCGTCGCCGGGAGAGTGGCGTGGCTCGAACTCGACTTGGGTGAACTGCTCGGCGGCCCTCGGAGCAATCGCAAGTACAGCCCTGTGTCGAAGTTCCCGTCGAGCGATGTCGATCTGGCTTTCGAAGTCCCAGATGAGGTGGCTGCCGCGGCGGTTGAGAACTCGCTACGCAAAGCGGGGCAAGCGTTGCTGACCGACATCGAGTTGTTCGACGTGTACCGCGGTGAGGGTATGCCCGCTGGTTCTCGGAGCCTGGCTTACCGCCTGCGGTTCCAGGCTCACGATCGCACCTTGACCGATGCCGAGGTGGCTGATGTTCGTCAGGCGTGCATCGATGCGGTGGCCAAACGCCACGGTGTGTCTCTGCGCAGCTGATTCACCTAGGAAGCCCACATGTCGCAAAAATCTCAGTTGATGGATTCTCTGTTGCACAGGTTCAGACGACGTTATGACGTGCCTGCGGTGGGTGCGGCGTTCGTGGACGACGAAGGCACTCCCATGGCGAACACCATGGGAGTGCGAGCGCGTGGATCCAATAACAACGTTCTGTTGTCCGACAAGTGGCATATCGGATCCTGCACCAAGACAATAACGGCGGTCCTGTGGGCGAGGTTGGTGGACTCGGGCAGCGCTCAGTGGGACACGCCGTTGCCTGAGATTTTTGGAGATCTCAACAGTGTCGACGGCAGATGGGGAGAGCTGACGATACGAGACCTTCTGAACTGCCGGGCCGGCATTCCCGCCAACATCGACTGGAGCCGCTTTGAATCAGCGCGCAAAGACATGCGTCCGCTGCCTGAACAACGCACGGACATCGCCGCAGCGGCGCTTGGGGCCGCCCCCCAAAACCCCGGTGAGTACTGCTACTCGAACTTGAGCTACATCATCTTGGGCGCGGCCATTGATCGAGTCTCGAAAACCAGTTTCGAGGAAGCGGTGCTCAGCCGACTCTCGGGACCGCTGGGCGTCCGTTCTGTCGGTTATGGCGCGCCTGCGGAGATATGCGGTCACGGTGCCAAGATGAACTTGGGGGGCATCGGGGTGCGGAAGGGACCACCCGCGAAACTGGCAACCGCCGACAGCGACAATCCTGCGGTGTTCTCTTCGGCGGGTTCTATGCATGTGGCGCTCGAAGACTGGATGACCCTGCTCAGCATCTTTGTCTCGAGTACGAAGACCGGGTTCTTGAGCGAAGAGTCGATGGCAGAGATATTCCGCGTTCCCGAGCCGGGCAGCGACAGTATGGCGATGGGATGGATCAAGGCCGGAGGCTCCCTTGCCTCCTACATCATGCAAGGATCGAACACGCTGTGGTCGGCTACTTCGGTGTTTGATCGAGACCGCAAGAGATGTGTGATGGTCGTATGCAACGATGGGCGTGAGCGAGTGCTGAACCGATCAGCGTCATTGGCGACATACATGTTGACCGCGCTCTGAGCGGATCAAGCAATCGGACCATCAGTTAGTCACCGTCGCAATAGTGCTAGACCTCCTAACGTATTCTTGCTAACATGTAACTGATTTGTTGGAGGGAATCACTTGACCGAGAATAGAGCCAAGGCTCGGGCCCACTTGGTGCCGCATTTTACGCGTGGCGATGCTTGGAACCGCGACGACCTGCTCGTCATCGAACGAGGTGAAGGCTGTTACGTCTGGGACACCGAGGGAAACGAATATCTGGACGGGCTCTCCGGGTTGTTCTGCACCAACCTCGGCTACGGTCGCAGTGATCTGACAGCGGTTGCGGCCAAGCAGATGGACAAACTGGCTTTCAGCCCCAACTGGAGTTTCGCCCACCCTTCGTCCATCGAGGCATCGTCGCTGATCGCGTCGGTGGCGCCCGCCGATCTCAACCGCGTGTTCTTCGTGAACTCCGGCTCAGAAGCAGTCGAATCCGCCCTCAAGTTCGCCCGCTGTTACCACCTGGCGAACGGCGCGGAGCACCGCCAAAAGGTGATCGCACGCCGGTGGGCTTATCACGGCACCACTCTCGGCGCCCTGACCGTGACCGGAATTCCGAATTTCCGTGACCCCTATACACCGATGCTCGCCGGGTTCGTACGCCACGTAGACAACACCCTCGGCTGTTCTGGCAAGGACATACCGGCCGCCGAACTGCCGTGTGTAACCGCGATCGAAGAAGCGATCCTTGCCGAGGGTCCGGAGACAGTGGCCATGGTGATCGCCGAACCAGTGCAGAACGGCAGGGGAGCACTGGTCCCGCCTGACGGCTATTGGCAAGAACTGCGCCGCATCTGCGACACCTACGGCGTGCTGCTCTGCGCAGATGAGGTGATCAACTCGTTCGGGCGCCTCGGTCACTGGTTCGGCAGCGAGCGTTATGGCGTCGTGCCGGACATGATCACCTTCGCCAAGGGTGTCACCAGCGCATACGTGCCTCTGGGAGGTTTGCTTGTACGGGACTCGCTGGTGGATCGGGTGTGGGACTCGCCCACTGCGATGTTCGTCCACGGGGCCACGTTCGGCGGCCACCCAGTGGCCACAGCGGTAGCGGTGGCCAACATGACCGCCATGCGCGAGGAGAAAGTGTTCGACCGCGTTCTGGCAAACGAGGACCGCCTCAAGAACGGCTTGCGCGCGCTGATGGAATCCCATCGTTGTGTCAAAGACGTGCGGGGCGCCGGGTACTTCCATGCAGTGGAACTGATGCGCGACCGACGCAGCGGTTTGGACCTCACTGACAACGAGTTCGCCGAATTACTACCGGGCGGAGTGCTGGAACGATTTGTGCGCGAGGCGCGCGTTCTGGTCCGGCCCGACTCCCGCGGTGCCGCCATGCTGGCGGTGGCACCGCCGTTGGTGGCAGACGCCGCCGTGATCGACGACCTGCTCAAGCGGGTCGACCAAGTGCTAGACCGCGTGGGCGGTTGGCTGAAGGCCTCAACATGAGGTTGCAGAATATCCATTGGAGGGTAATCAAATGAAGAGACTACTAGTATTATTTATGGTGCTCGGCCTTGTAGCCGCGGCCTGCGGGGACGATGACTCGTCCGACGACGGCGACGACGGCGGCACAGCAACTCCCGAAGAAGTCGGTGATGACGGCGACGACGGTGATGACGGCGACGACGCTGAGATGGGCCTCGATGAGTTGAATGTGGCGTATTTCTTGGAATGGCCGACGGCAAATCAGGTGGCCCAAGCCGAACAGACGTATGACTCTGAGTTGGGTTTGACGGTGAACTGGACCCCGTTCGCATCGGGTGGTGATATGGCTCAGGCGATGGAGTCTGGTGATATCGACATCTCTTATTCGCAGGGTTTGACGCCGTTCGCGAACTTCGTGACCGGTGGATCTGACCTGTTGCTTGTTGGTGTGGCGGTGACCTATGCCGATGCCGACAACTGCGTTGCCGGTGAGGGCTATGGCATCACCGCTGACAACGCTGCGGAGACGCTGGCGGGTCAGAGCATCTATACGCCTTTGGGCAACGTCACGCATTTCAAGTTGTTGAAGATGCTGGAGCATCTCGGCGTGGACACTTCGTCTGTGGAGTTGATCCAGTCCGAGGGTGGTCCGGCTGCGGTTGCGGCTTTGGACTCCGGTGATGTGGCCATGGCTTGTGCGTTCGGTGGCGCTGTCAACCAGATGATCGCCAATGGTGGCAATCTGGTGATGACTGGTGCTGAACAGGAGGCCATCGGCATTCGTGTGTTCGACATCATCTCGACCACCGGCGACTTCGCCGAAGCGCATCCCGACATCGTTACCGGGTTCTTGCAGGTGACCGAGGACGCCAACCGGGCTTACAACGCCGATCGGTCACCGTTCATCGACACCATCGCTGAGGCGGCCGGAATGGACCGCGGTCCCACGATTGCCTTGCTTGACGCATTCGCTTTCCCCGAAAAGGAAGCGCAGCTCTCTGAGGCATGGTTGGGCGGCACGGTGCAGTCCACCATGAAGGAGCAGATGGACTTCTTTGTGGCCCAAGGAGAAATCGACTCAGCTCTACTCAGCTACGACGCCTTCGTCGACACCAGCTTCCTCGAAGCCGTTGAGGGTGGCGACAGCACCGGTGACATGGAAGAGATGATGCTTGATGAGTTGAATGTGGCCTATTTCTTGGAATGGCCGACGGCGAATCAGGTGGCTCAGGCCGAATCGACGTATGACTCTGAGTTGGGCTTGACGGTGAACTGGACCCCGTTCGCATCGGGTGGTGACATGGCTCAGGCGATGGAGTCCGGAGACATCGACATCTCCTATTCGCAGGGTCTGACGCCGTTCGCGAACTTCGTGACGGGTGGGTCTGACCTGTTGCTTGTTGGTGTAGCGGTGACATATGCCGATGCCGACAACTGCGTCGCTAACCCGGATTACGGCATCACCGCTGACAACGCCGCGGAGACGCTGGCGGGCCAGAGCATCTATACGCCTTTGGGCAACGTCACGCATTTCAAGTTGTTGAAGATGTTGGAGCATCTCGGCGTGGACACTTCGACTGTGGAGTTGATCCAGTCCGAGGGTGGTCCGGCTGCTGTTGCGGCTTTGGACTCCGGTGATGTTGCCATGGCTTGTGCCTTCGGTGGTGCGGTCAACCAGATGCTCGCCAACGGCGGCAACTTGGTGATGACCGGTTCTGAACAGGAGGCCATCGGCATTCGTGTGTTCGACATCATCTCGACCACCGGCGACTTCGCTGAGCAGTACCCCAGCGTTATAACCGGGTTCTTGCAGGTGACTGAGGACGCCAACCGTGCTTACAACGCCGACCGGTCGCCGTTGATCGACACCATCGCTGATGCGGCCGGAATGGACCGCGGTCCCACGATTGCTTTGCTCGACGCGTTTGCGTTCCCCGAGAAGGACGTGCAGCTCTCTGACGCTTGGTTGGGCGGCACGGTGCAGTCCACCATGAAGGAGCAGATGGACTTCTTTGTGGCTCAAGGAGAGATCGCTTCGGCTCTGCCCAGTTACGACGCCTTCGTCGACACCAGCTTCCTCGAAGCCGTCGACTAAAGGCCCCTCCGACCCGCCGGGCGACCGTAGTGGTACACACCCACTACGGTTGCCCGGCGAGGGTCGGTTGAGCAATAATCGCTGCGAGGCCCGCCTCGGGTCCGAAGGAGGAGTACGTGGATTCGATTGTTCAGGGTCTGGCTGATGTATATGACGCCATAACCTATGTGATCGCGCGGGGCGCCTACTGGCTGTCGGTCGCGTTCTTCGTTTTGGCAGCGGTCGGAGCAGCAGCGATGCTCGTCGATCTGCTGATTACGCCCTCGCGGCGCTTCCGAACCGCAGACCACGCCGCGCAACCCAGCGACGGCATCGTCTTGATCGGCCAACTCATGGCGGGAATGTCGCTCGTTGGCGGAGTCGTGCTGGTGTTTCGCGACACAGCCTCGGCGTGGCAACCAGTTGCGGCCTTGCTCGCTGGAGCAGCGCTGCTGGCCCTCCTGTTGGCATACCGACGCGCTGACCAACAGAAACAGGCTGGGATCGCTCGGTACGTTTGGCTTGCCCTAGCGGTCACCTCTGTGGTGGCGGTGATCTTGGCCTACATGCAGCGCAATGGCTCCTCGATTCCTTTTTTGGGGTTGCTCTTGGCGGTGTTCGTGCTGGCCCGAGCGTGGTTTTCGTTGGCTCGCCCCGAAGTGCACTTCGACGCGTCCCAAGTGGAGGTCGCTCGTGAGTCCAAGACCGAGAGTCCGCTTGTGGTTGAACAGCTCGGAATGGTTTACGAATTGCCCGACGGCGGCAGCGTCGAGGCCCTCAAGGATGTGACGTTCACGCTTGAACCCGGACGCTTGCTCACCTTGCTCGGGCCGTCGGGATGCGGCAAAACGACTCTGCTCAACATTCTTGCCGGTTTCTTGGCACCCACCGCCGGCGAGGCGAAACTGGGCGACGACCTGATCACCGGTCCCAGCCAGGAACGGGGCATGGTGTTCCAACAGGGGGCTTTGTTCGAGTGGCTCTCCGTCAACGACAATGTCGGTTTCGGCGCTCGCATGAACGGGCGCTCCAGGCCTGCTTCTCGTGAAGCGGTACAAGATCTGCTGCGCATCGTGGGCCTGTCGGACTTTGGGGAGAAGGCCGTCTATGAACTCTCCGGCGGGATGCAGCAGCGTGTGGCGTTGGCTCGCTGCCTAGCCAATGACCCCAAGATCATCCTCATGGATGAGCCCCTCGGAGCGCTCGACGCGCTGACCCGCGAGAAGATGCAGAGTCTGGTTCTCAACCTGTGGAACGAGACCGGCAAGACCATCGTGCTCGTCACCCACAGCGTCGAGGAGGCGCTGTATTTGGGCGATCAGCTTTTCGTGATGGCACCGCGGCCTGGCCGCATTGAGCGAGTCTATGACTTGCCGTTCGCCCAGGAGGCACTCACCGCGGACGCCCGCGAATTGAAGACTTCGCCGGAGTTCATCCGCACTCGTGAGGAGATTCTGTCGATGATCTGGGAGATGGAGGAGCAGATCATGGGAACGGCGGGAGGCGACTGATGATGAGTCACCCGACGTTGCGGCATACCGAGGAGACGAGCGATGACTGAGGGTTTCGGATTGTTCGCCTCGGGAGACAACATCAAACAACAAGGCCAGCAAGCGAACTGGATGCTCAACTTTAAGTTCCCCAAGAAGGGTTCGAGCGCACGCAAGACGGTGACATTCGGCGACGCCGCGGAGGTAGGTGGCGCTCTGCCGTGGACCTTGGCCAGCCTGGCCGTCATTCTGGCGGTGTGGTTTATGGCGACGACGGTCTGGGGTCTGCCATCTGAATGGGTCGACTATGGAGAAGAGGTGCGCGCCGGTCTCAGTGAGGACGAGAGCTACCGCCAGCGGGATCTGTTGCGTGACTGTGAGAGATCAGCCGACGATCCCTCCGATTATCCGGGACTTCCACCCTGTTCCTACACGCAATGGCTCAGCGAAGGGACTCTGCCGCATCCGCTGCAGGTCTGGGACGCTGCCTGGGACTTTGCTCGTCACGGTTACAGCGGATTCACGCTGTGGCAGCACCTGTGGGTGAGTTTCAGCCGTTTGGCAAAGGGCCTGTTCTGGGGCGTGGCCATAGGTGTGCCCATCGGCTTGGCCATGGGCCTGTCGAATCGCTGGCGGGGGGTCTTCGACCCGGTGGTCGAGTTGCTCAGACCGATACCGCCGCTGGCGTTGATCCCGCTGTTCATCGTTTGGTTCGGAATCGGCGAGGAAGGCAAGGTCAACCTGCTGCTGTTCGCGGCCGTATGGATCATGGTGATCGCGGCGCGTTCGGGGGTGCTCGCGGTGAACACCACCAAGGTTCATGCCGCCTATTCGCTGGGCGCGTCGAAGCCCCAGGTGTTGCGCCATGTGATCCTGCCGAACGCGCTGCCGGAGATCTTCACTGGGTTGCGCGTGGCGATCGGTGTGTGTTGGGGAACGTTGGTGGCTGCCGAGTTGCTTGGCGCCAGTTCCGGACTGGGCTTCACGATCTTCAAGGCGCGCCAGTTCTTCCTGCTTGACCTGATGCTGTCGGCGGTCATCCTCATCAGCATTCTGGGGGTCACCATGGATGTAGCCATGCGCATGGCCGAGAAGAGGCTGATCCCTTGGCGAGGGAAGGGCTGAACGCCTCGTTGTGAGCGTTCTCGACGATTGGTACAGCAGCGCCCGGGCGAACCCGCAGCGCATCATCTTGGCCGACGCGAATGATCAGCGGGCTGTTGGGGCGGCCGATCGGCTCAATGCGCAGGGTCTGGCCGAGGCACTCGTTGCGGGTCGAGATTTCGGCTCGCTCGCCGAGATTGCTCATGGTGCAGCCGAGAGGCTTGTTGCGGATCTGGCAGCCGTCGATACGGGGCCCTGGGCGGGCCGCCGGTTGGATGTCGACGACCCGCTGGTGATTTCTGCGGCTCTGGTCAAGACAGGCTGGGCTGCCGGGTGTGTGGGTGGAGCAAGCCGCTCCAGTGCGGAGGTGGTGCGGGCTGGGTTGCGGGTGCTCGGGGTCGCGCCGGGAGTGGAAGCGCTGAGTAGCTGCTTCTTTTTTGTGCTGCCCGACGGTCGCACAATGGTTTACGGCGATTGTGGAGTGTT
The DNA here is from genome assembly GCA_965198315.1 of Candidatus Aldehydirespiratoraceae bacterium. Classification (GTDB taxonomy): domain Bacteria; phylum Actinomycetota; class Acidimicrobiia; order Acidimicrobiales; family Aldehydirespiratoraceae; genus VXYK01. The sequence continues at coordinate 2,207,519 of OZ240616.1, forward strand.
ACCCGACCCCGACGATCAGCAATTGGCATCGGTAGCGATTTCAAGCGCAGCCACGTTCGCTCGACTGACTGGCGAGGAGCCTCGTGTCGCCATGCTCTCGTTTTCAACAAAGGGGAGTGCGCAACACCCGCGTGTCGAAAAGGTGCGGAGCGCTACCGCGATTGCTCAGCAGGCCGCGCCACATCTCAAGATTGATGGTGAGTTGCAGTTTGATGCCGCTTGGCTTCCGGCGGTTGCCGATGTCAAGGCTCCTGACTCCGAAGTTGCCGGAAGAGCCAATGTGTTCGTCTTCCCAGACCTTGACTCCGGCAACATCGCCTACAAGATCACCGAACGTCTGGGTCAAGCGCTTGCTTTCGGCCCTTTGTTGCAGGGACTCGATGGCGTGTTGCATGACCTTTCGCGGGGTTGTTCAGAAGATGACATTGTCAACGTGGCGGTTATCGCTTCAATCCAAGCCTCCGCGTTGCGTCCGCTCTAACGTGACGGTGATAGCTTCTAACGCATGAGCGGACCATCTCGGCGGACTCTGGACCCGGCGCAAGTAATTGAATGCGCCTCAGAAATAGCAGACAGAGAAGGGTTTGACGCGGTCACCCTCACTCGTGTGGCCGACGAACTCGGCGTTCGTCAACCGGCGCTCTATAGACATGTCGACGGGTACGACGATCTTGTCAAACTGCTGGCTTTGAGAGGCCGAGCGAAACTCGCTAGCTCGCTCACTGAGGCTGCCATCGGTGTATCGGGCGAGGACGCAGTCGTAGCCATCGGGAGGGCTTGGCGGGAGGTAGTGCGGACTCATCCCGGTTTATACGCCGCCACCGACCGATACCCCTGCGCTGGTGATGTTGAACTCGAAGAAGCGGTCGAACGGATTGTGGCGGTCATTGCGCGAGCTCTGGGGAGCTTCAGCATTGACGAAGCTGAGAGTGTTCATGTGGCACGTGGTCTACGGAGTTCTTTCCACGGATTTTCTCATCTTGAGTCTGGCGACGGACATCCGCACGAACACGACCTTGATGACACGTTCGATCACCTTCTCGAACTGTTGATTGCCGGGATTCGCCATCTAGAGCGAAATTCTGCGCTAGATAGTCTTGCAGATTAGTTATAGGCTCTTGCGACGGTTTGGAATGGAGGATGAAACATGACCCGGATGACTCCCAGCGAAGCGTTTGTCGAAACCATGGTGGCCAACGGAGTGACCACTGTCTTTGGCATCATGGGCAGCGCGTTCATGGACGCCATGGACATTTTTGAGCCGGCAGGGATCGAGATGGTACCGGTGGTACACGAGCAAGGGGCAGCCCATATGGCAGACGGGTATGCCCGGGTCAGTGGCCGCCACGGAGTCGTGATCGGGCAGAATGGCCCTGGTATTTCCAACTGCGTGACCGCGATCGCGGCAGCCTTCTGGGCACACAGTCCCGTTGTCATCGTGACGCCCGAAGCCGGCACGATGGGGATGGGACTCGGTGGCTTCCAGGAAGCCAATCAGCTTCCGATGTTTGAGGAGTTCACCAAGTATCAGGGGCACATCAACAACGAACACCGAATGGCAGAGATCACGGCTCGTTGCTTCGACCGGGCGCTGTCGGAGATGGGTCCAACGCAGCTCAACATCCCCCGTGACCGCTTCTATGGCGACATCAATGTGGAGATCGGAACCCCCATGCGGCTCGATCGCGGACCCGGTGGTGAGCGTACGCTCAACGAAGCGGCCGACCTCTTGGCCAGCGCGCAGTTCCCAGTCATGATCAGCGGTGGTGGAGTGGTGATCGGAGATGGTATGGCCGCAACGGTCGCCTTGGCCGAAAGACTCGGCTGTCCGGTGGTCAACAGCTACCTGCACAACGACTCGTTTCCGGCCAGCCACCCACAATGGTGTGGAGCGCTCGGCTACCAAGGCTCAAAAGCGGCGATGAAGTTGATCGCACGGGCTGACGTGGTGCTGGCGCTCGGCACCCGTTTGGGGCCCTTTGGCACCTTGCCTCAGCATGGCCTCGACTATTGGCCGACAGAGGCCAAGATCATCCAGGTTGATGCTGATTCGAAGATGCTCGGCTTGGTCAAAAAGATTGACGTCGGGATTTGCGGCGATGCCGGTGCAGCTGCTGCCGCGCTGACCGCGCGGCTGGCTCAACGCACGCTGGTGGCCGACCAGAACCGTGCCGAGCGAGAGTCGACGCTGCTTTCCGAGAAGACCGCGTGGGAAGACGAACTCGACGATTGGACTGAAGAAACCGACGACTTCAGTATCGACATGATCAAAGAAGCAGCGGCCGAAGAAGGCAGTTGGCTGCACCCACGTCAGGTGTTGCGGGAACTGGAGCGGGCCATGCCATCTCGCGTGATGGTGTCCACCGACATCGGCAACATCAACTCGGTGTCCAACAGCTACCTGCGTTTCGAAGAGCCCAGGTCGTTTTTGGCAGCCATGAGTTGGGGCAACTGCGGCTATGCGCTGCCGACCATTATTGGAGCCAAGAAGGCTGCTGATGATCGTCCGGCGGTGGCGTACGCCGGCGATGGCGCCTGGGCAATGAGCATGGTTGAGGTGATGACCGCGGTGCGCCACGATATTCCGGTCACCTCGGTGGTGTTCCACAATCGCCAATGGGGTGCCGAAAAGAAGAATCAGGTGGATTTCTATGGTCGCCGGTTTGTGGCCGGAGAACTCGAAGGCGGCGAGAACTACGCGCAAATCGCTCAAGCAATGGGAGCGAAGGGTGTTCGTGTTGATCAGCTTGATGATGTCGGTCCGGCCCTGGAACGGGCGATCGACGATCAGATGACCAAACGGCAGACCACAGTGATCGAAGTCATGACCACCAAAGAACTCGGCGATCCCTTCCGCAAGGATGCTTTGAGCCGCCCGGTCCGCCACCTGAAGAAGTACGCCGAATACACGTGATTTTTTTCCAGTACCTAGCTTCGCTGCTACGGCGTGACGCGCCGGTCTGCGCGGCTTGTTGGTTGGCGTGACTCGCCGGTCTGCGCGGCTTGTCGGCCAACGCGACTGGCTGGTCGGCGCGGCTTGCCGGTTGGCGTGGCTCGCGGGGTTAAGCGGGGCCTGTGAGTGAATTCAACAGGGCGTCGATTGCTTGATCGGCGATTGCGACCATCTCGTCATCGGTGCGGTCCTGGATGGGGTGCTCGGTCAGGACGTGGGCTATGTCACCGCCGAGGCTCCTGCTCTGCTGCTCGGCGCCGTCGGCGAACTCGACGGTGGCAACGAACACCCCTGGAATGCCCCGGCGTTCAAGATCGTTGATGTCGTGCACACTGCACGTCGTGCAGGAACCTCAATCGGCGAGCGCTTCGATCACCGCGTCGCAGGACACGGCAATCTCGTGACGCAGATCGACCGGCGCTGGTTTGGTGAAGGTCGGCTTCTTGAAGCGCTTCACGTTGGCGCCGAGGCCGGTCAGCTTCTGCTCCACGCGGTTGAGGAAGATGTCGCCGCGGGGCTTGGAGATGTCGAGCAGTCCAACCGTCAGTCCGTTGAGTGACTCGGGTCGAGCGACACGCTCACGTTTGTCGGGCCGCAACTCAGCGGTGGGATCAAGAACAACAGTCATCGAGTGATCTCCTTTGTGACAGTCACGCTACCGGTTGCGCCGGTCACCCAACCAGCGATGGTAGAAGAGAACAACCCAGCATGGCTGCCTCCGTGAACAACATGAATCCCTCCAGGCGGGAACTTCGGTAGCTGATGGCCTGCGACCAATGTCGGCATACCCTCTTCGATTCCGCCGGAGCCGGCAATTATGTCGTCGCCGTCGATCATTAGCAGCGCTTCAAGTTCTGCCAGAAAGCGGGCCCTGTCCCAGGAGGCATCTCGGTATCGGGCCATATGTTCAGGACTCATCACGATCACGGTTTCCATCGACATGACCATTCTCGGGCTGACGTTGACGCGCAGCATTTCGGCGAAGTGCTTGGTGAGCGATTCCGGCGAACGCGACTTCTGATCGAACATCAGTCGGGGGCCTTCCCCACCGAACAGGGTGACGGTGGAGACGTCGCGGTCGAAACCGCGGGACACGGCGAAGGTGTCGAAGGCGCTGCCCTCTTCGTCTTCGGCGAAGCACAACCCGATCTTTGAGGGGCTGCCCTGGGTGGCGCGGTCGACACCGCCGGGTCTGCCTCCACCGACATTGCGAACAACCAACTGGAGAGCACGGCCGATGGTGTTGTTGGCGCGGTTCCCTTGGCCCAACAGGTTGAGTCCGCTGTTCATGTCAATTTCGTGACGGATGGGTCCGTTGACGATCAGGATCGGACCGACAGGCATAGTCGTGGCCAACAGTCCGTGCATGTTGAACTCGTCGGTGCAGGCCGCTTCGACCGCGCATAGCACCACAGGGAGATACTCGGGCTTGCAACCGGCCAATACTGCGTTGACAGCCACTTTCTCGACGGTGCATTCGACCAGATCGGGCGGTATGACGGCCACCACCTCCTCCGCAGAGCGACTTGTGCCTTCAAGCATTCTCAGCACACGCGCCTCGGTTGGGGGTACGACCGGCATTCCATCACTGAACCCGCGGTCGAACATGGCTTCTACATCATCTTCCAACTCGGCGAGTTCGATTCGCCGACTCTTCAGTATTGAACCTGAGAAGCGCACGGCGAGTTCATCGCTGAGGTTGGGATCGACACTCAGTGAGCCGCATCCGGGTCTCCAATCGGGAAGGTCGGTTCCGAGACCGTTGAGCCCGGTGAACTCTTCCCAAGCCTGGCGAGACCAACCGACTATGCGATCGGCTTCGGAACCGTCGTCGACTCGCAGCAGCGTGGGTACCGTCTCGATTTGGTTATGCCATGACAAGGCGAGGTCGGCATCGTGGGTTACCCAGTCGGCGCTTTGGGGAAAGGTGGGGTCGTCTTGGGTGATGACTGAGACTCCAATGCGTTCGGCCAGATCGGCTAAGACTGGTGCCACCAGGACACAAGTCGGGCAGTCCTTTTTGACAACGGCTACGAGACCATCGGGGAGCGGAGCGGTTCTGGTATTGGGCACTCGCCAACTGTGGCACACAAGAAGTTGGCGGTCACGCTGACAGAAGCGACATCTGTCACACTCGGTGTGCGAGGCTGGTCGGCTCGCGTACGGTGCAAAGGCAATGGGGGAAACGCAAGAGACTGTTGTAGTGTCGTTCCACGGTGTTCGTGGTTCGACGCCGTGTAGTTGCCCGACGGTGCAACGCTACGGCGGCAACACCAGTTGCGTCTCGGTTGAAACCGCCGATCACGACCCGATCGTTTTGGACCTGGGTACGGGGCTGCGCCCGTGGGGTTGTGCAATGTCGCCCCAGAGCGCGTTGACGCTGCATGCGTTGGTTACACATCTTCACTGGGACCACATTCAAGGTCTGCCATTTTTTGCGCCGTTACTGTGTCCGGACACCACCTTGAACATCTATGGGTCCGCTGAACCTCCAGAGTCGTTGGCCGAGGCGTTTGATCGTTTTATTGCCCCGCCGTTCTTCCCGATTCGAACCACCGATCTGCCGGCCACCATCAAATTCCACGATGTCTGCGACAGCGACTTTGCAGTGGGCCTCGCCTCTATCATGTCGAGACCGGTACCCCATGTCGGCACCACCAACGGCTACCGGCTCAATCTTCATGGTTTGTCAATCGCCTATATTCCCGATCACCAAGAGCCGATCCACGATCCGAGACATGTCGATGAATCCGTTCTTGAACTGTGTGATGGTGCCGACCTGTTGATTCACGACGGGCAACTGTGGCCTGATGAACTAGTGATGAAGCAGGCTTGGGGTCACAGTACGCCCGAGTACGCACTTGAGGTCGCCCGCCAGGCCGGTGTTGAAACGCTGGTGTTGTTTCATCACGACCCCTCTCACGACGACGCCTCGCTCGATGAGATGAGCGCGCGCCTGAGCGAACGGGGTTCGGAAGTTGGCGTAAGCACTGTGCTAGCGGCCACCGAAGGCACGAGCCTGACTTTCTCCGCCATGAGTGAGCCTTTCGCCGGCCTGTGCGAGCCATCCGTTCGGCCGTAGAAGGGAACCGGATGTCTATTGACTCAAGTGAGTTCCGACGGGTGCTCGGCCACTTCCCCACGGGTGTGACAGTGGTGACTGCGCCAACTGGCGAGGGTCCCGTCGGCATGGCAATCGGATCTTTCGCCAGCGTCTCGCTAGATCCACCTCTGGTCATGTTCTGTCCAGGTAAGGAATCTGCGACTTGGGCCCAGATGTCGGGGACGGACAGATTTTGCGTCAACGTGCTCGGTGACGACCAAGCCGACGTGTGCGGCGTTTTCGCGAGCAAGTCAGAAGACAAGTTTGCCGGCGTCGAATGGAGCACAAGGATCACCGGTTCGCCCGTTATCAGCGGTTCTATTGCTTGGATCGATTGCGAGGTCCACGCCATCCACGATGGAGGTGACCACCACATCGTGGTGGGACTCGTAAAAGCACTCTGCACCGAAAACGACAATGGGCCTCTGCTGTTCTTCCGCGGCGGATATGGCCGTTTCGAGGACATCTGATGCCAATTTATGCGCTCGGTGATCGTGTTCCCGAAATACATTCCGACGCCTACATTCACCCGGATGCCACGCTCATTGGGAGCGTTGTCATCGGCGCCGAGAGTTCCGTATGGGCTCAGGCGGTGATCCGCGCCGATGACAACGTCATCAGTATTGGACGGGGCTCATCGATTCAAGATGGTGCGGTTCTGCACTGCACCGAGGTCCACTCCACGATTGTTGGCGACTATGTGACGGTCGGCCATCTCGCTCATCTTGAGGGCTGTCGGGTCCTGGATCGTTCACTGATCGGCACGGGATCGGTGGTGCTGCATGATGCGGTGATCGGTCCTGAGGCACTCGTTGGTGCCGCGGCTCTGGTACCGGGCAGGATGGTTGTACCGACGTTGGCCATGGCCCTCGGGGTGCCTGCGCGGATCCGCGAGAATGCGCTTCAACCCGGCGCCAATGACGTCAACTCGCAGAGCTACATCCGACGCGCTGAACTCTACTCTGCGCAGCTTCGCCGTATCGACTGAGCGTGAGGCGAGCGTTGTAGACGTTCTGGGCTATATTTGTTACTATCTAGATAGGAGAAATAGGTAGAGCAGCGCCTCTAGGAGCGACTAAACATGACATCCACCGACATCGGCGTCGACCTCGGCAAGTACCAACTGGGGTGGCACGACGAGGAAGACTACGTCTTCAAGCCCAAGAAAGGGCTCAACGAAGAGATTCTTCGCGAGATCTCCTGGCTCAAGAGCGAGCCCCAGTGGATGCTCGACTTTCGCTTGAAGTCATATCGCCGTTTCGGCAATCGCCCGATGCCCCACTGGGGTGGCGACATGTCCGACATCGACTTCGACAACATCTACTACTACATCAAACCCTCCGGAGAACTCAGCGACGACTGGGATGACGTCCCCGAGTCCATCAAGAACACCTACGAGAAGCTTGGTATCCCCGAGGCTGAGCGCAAGTATCTCGCCGGCGTGACTGCCCAGTACGAATCTGAGGTCGTATACCACCGCAACCGTGAGGATCTCGAAGCACAGGGCGTGCTGTTCTGCGACATGGACACTGCGCTGCGGGAGTATCCCGACATGGTCAAGCGCTACTTCGGCAAGATCATCCCGCCCAACGACAACAAATTCTCTGCGCTCAACAGCTCCGCCTGGTCGGGAGGCTCGTTCATCTACGTGCCACCCGGTGTCGAGGTCGAAATGCCGTTGCAGGCCTACTTCCGCATCAACGCTGAGAACATGGGCCAGTTCGAGCGTACCTTGATCATCGCAGACGAGGGTTCCAAGGTGCACTACATCGAGGGCTGCTCAGCGCCGACCTACACGTCCGACTCGCTGCATTCAGCAGTGGTCGAAATCGTGGTGAAGCCATCGGCACGGGTCACATACACCACTATCCAGAACTGGTCAGACAACGTCTTCAACCTGGTCACCAAACGCGCCTACGTGGAAGCTGAAGGTCACATGGAATGGATCGACGGCAACATCGGCTCGAAACTGACGATGAAATATCCGGCGGTCGTGCTCGCCGGCCCCAAAGCCTCGGGCGAGGTTCTCTCCGTCGCTTACGCGGGGCCGAACCAGCATCAAGACACTGGTGCCAAGATGACTCACGCAGCACCGGAGACCAGCTCCAAGATTGTTTCAAAGTCGATCTCCAAAGACGGAGGTCGCACCTCGTATCGGGGTTTGGTGCGAGTCGAAGACGATGCTTACGGCTGTAAGAGCCATGTGCAGTGCGATGCCCTCATCCTTGATGAGGATTCCGTCTCCGACACCTACCCCTACATGGAGGTCGGTTCTGGTGATGCCATCATCGGTCATGAGGCCACAGTGAGCCGGGTGGCCGACGAGCAGCTTTTCTATCTCCAAAGCCGCGGTCTGACAGAAGAACAGGCTATGGGCATGATTGTCAACGGCTTTATCGAGCCGGTCACTCGTACTCTGCCGATGGAATACGCGGTCGAGTGGAGCCGCTTGATTGAATTGCAGATGGAAGGCAGCGTCGGCTGAGGGGTTCTGCTGATTGGGTTAGTGACGTGGCGTGATTGCTGCGCGACAATGAGACCCATGCCGATGCGCCAGGACTGCAAGTACTTTGAATCCCGCACGTATGCCAACGGCGACACCGTGCGCAAGTGCGACCTTGACCTAGCCCCCGAAGCTCCTTGGCGCTGCCCCGATGACTGCCCGAAGTACACCAGGCGTATGGCGGACGTGAATTGGAGTCACGGATCGCTGATCACCCCGGCCACTCCGCAAGAACCTGCCAGCCTGGGCAGCGACGACAGCATCGCAGCGTTGCTTGATGCAGCTGAAGACATCATCAACGATGCCGCGCCAGAGGTGCTACAGGAGATCCAAGCGGAGCAGCAGAAAGCGGAGCGCCGAGGTCTGGGTCGCTTTCTCCGACGACGCCGACGCTGAGCGCGCGCTGCTTTCGCCGGGCGTAGCCGGAGCCGTGTGGATCCGCTGCCGCATCGTGGGGTCTTGTCGGGTGTAGCCGGTAGCATTGCCGGTGTTTACGGGCCCTCGGGCCGTCTTTATTGGGCAGGGTCATGACTGAATTCTCAACCGATGCCGCGAGGGCTTTGGCTGGTCCGGCATGGCTCGTTGACCGCCGGGTTTGCGCAGCCCAGGCGTTCGCCTCAGCGGTCCCGCCGGATGTAGCCGATGAGGAGTGGCGCTATAGCGCTATCCGAGAATTCGACCTGGCTGATTTTGTGCCGTCGTTGCAAACTTGTGACGCTCCGGCACTCGAGTTCGAGATCGACTCCGAGGCTGTGGTTCGTACGGTCAACGGGCGGATCACCTCGGTCGAAGTGGCTGATGAACTTGTAGCCGCCGGCGTGTATGTCGGCCCGCTCGAAGGGGTTGATAAGGGGTCTGCGCTGCTGGGAGCGGTGTCTTTGGAGGCTTCCGACTACTTCACGGTTCTCAATGATGCTTTTGCGGCCGATCCGGTTCTGATTCGAGTGCCATCTGGGGTTGTGTTGAAGCGGCCGATTGTGGTGACCCACCATGTCGCCGGCGAGCGGGTCGCCGCGTTCCCTCGGCTTGTTGTCGACATTGGCGCCAATGCACAGGCGGAAGTTCTCGATCACCACACCTCTGATAGTGGTCCATTGCTGGTTTGCCCGGTGACGGAACTCGATGTCTCTGCCGCCGGTCGGCTGGGGTACCTCAACGTTCAGCAACTCGGCTCGGGCACATGGCAGTTTTCGTCGCAGTTGTCGAGGGCCGGCCGCGACGCCTCGCTTACTGCTTCTACAGCGGCTTTCGGTGGTGGCTATGCCCGTACTCGATCCGATGTTCGCCTAGTCGGACGCGGTGCCAACTGCGATCTTTTGGCGTTGTATTTCGGCGACGGTCGGCAAGGACTCGATTTCCGCACATATCAGGACCATGTCGCCGCGGACACAACTTCCAACCTGCTCTACAAGGGTGTCGTGAGTGACGAGTCTCGCAGCATCTACACGGGTTTGATTCGAGTGCGTCCCGATGCCCGAGGGACCAATGCGTTCCAGACCAACCGCAATCTGAAACTCGGTGAGAACGCCTGGGTTGAATCGGTGCCCAACCTTGAAATCGAAAACAATGATGTTCGCTGTAGTCATGCTTCCGCGGTTGGCCCCGTCGATGCCGAGCAGCAGTTTTATTTGGAGAGCCGTGGTGTTCCTACTGACGAGGCAGAGCGCTTGATCGTGGCGGGTTTTCTCGATGAGGTGCTGGAATCGCTGCCTGTGACCGCCATGCGCAAGACGCTGCGTTCTGCCATTGATGCCAAGCTGAGCCTCCAAGTGCAACACCAAGGAGTCTTGTCGTGAGCCTTCACGTCTTGTTTGCGCTTGAAGAGCTTGAAGACGGCACGGCGCGCAAGGTGGAATTGGAGGGGCACCAGATTTCACTGGTGCGCATCGAAGACGACGTTTATGCCATCGGCGACATTTGCAGTCATGAGGATGTCTCTTTGTCGGAGGGCTATGTTGACGCCGAGGAGCGTCTGCTCGAGTGTTGGCGCCACGGGGCGATGTTCGACCTGAAGACAGGTGAGCCCGAAACCCTTCCCGCGGTTCGCCCTGTGCCGGTCTATGACGTGTCGGTCGTAGACGGCATGATCCAGATTTTGATTTCGGAAGGGTCCGAACCTCCTGCGCCCGGCCGAGGCTCAGCAACTCGGAGGGGTGCTGATGAGTGAACTGGTGATTGAGGGCCTGCGGGCTCGTATGGGGGGCCAAGAGATCCTCAAAGGTGTTGATCTGGCGATGGCTTCGGGTGAGGTCCATGCGGTGATGGGACCTAACGGTTCGGGAAAGTCAACCCTGGCCCATGCCTTGGCGGGTCGCCCCGGGCTCGAAGTGCTGGGTGGTTCGGCACGTCTTGATGGCGTTGAACTTTTGGATTTACCAGCTTGGGAGCGAGCCCAAGCCGGTTTGTTCCTGGCCATGCAGTACCCGACGGAGGTTCCTGGGGTAGCGCTGCGTGATCTGCTACGAGCTTCGGTGAGTACCAGCGACAATGTCGACGAGATTGAATCGTCAATGCGTGCTGAGGCAAAGCGCATCGGTTTTGACGAGAAGTTCCTGGAGCGACCGCTCAACGTTGATCTTTCAGGCGGTGAGAAGAAACGCAATGAGACGCTTCAGCTTGGGGTGTTGCGCCCTCGTTTCGCGATTCTCGACGAACTCGATTCGGGCCTCGACTTCGATGCGTTGCGTTTGGTCGGCTCGCGGGTGGAGGCAGCTACCGAAGAGGACGCGGTGGGAGTCCTTGCTATCACCCACTACAGCCGCTTGTTTGAGCAACTCCGGCCCGACACCGTGCATGTCTTGGCTGGGGGTCGAATTCAACAGACTGGTGGCGCGGAGTTGGCCCAAGAGTTGGAAGACACCGGTTACGAACGGTGGCGTGATTCGTCGCCGACGACCACTCCGGCAGCGAAGCTCCCCGAAGATCCTTTTGCCGATCCGTTCGCCTGAGTCGTTTTGCTGGGGCAGACTGTTGCCATGGCTAGAACTCTGCTGACCGAGGATGAGATTGCCGAACTGCTGGCGGAGTTTGGTGAGTGGCGACGTGACGGAGACCGACTATGTCGCACCTATGAGTTCTCCAATTTCATCGACGCTTTTGGTTTCATGGCCAAAGTGGCGGTGGTTTCGGAGAAGTTGTTTCACCATCCTGAGTGGAGCAATGTCTACAACCGGGTTGATATCGCCATCACTGACCACGCCGCAGGCGGCATATCAAACAACGACCGAGCCTGGATAGAGCGCGTCGAGCAACTCTGAGGCTGAATCAGCCACTGAATCGCTGAATCGCTGACTCGCGTCGGCCCTCAGGCGGCCGCGGCTTCGTCGAGGGCTTGGGCGAGTGTGTTCCAGCTCAGCGTGGCGCATTTGATTCGTATCGGGAATTTAACCACACCGCGCAGCGCTTCGAGGTCGCCGAGCTTCATGTCGTCTGATGCACCGTCGAGTTCTATGCCCAGAGCGGTTTCGGTGCCGTCTCCGCCGATTTCGGTCTCGTGGATCGACATGAGTCCCTTGAAGGCCACGATCAGCCTGCGAGCATCTTCAACCGTCTTGCCTTTTATCGCCACCGACATCATCGAAGCTGATGATTGGCTGATGGAACAGCCTTGACCGCCGATTGCAACGTCGTCGATAACGCCTGCGTCGTTGACTTGCAGATAGACGATGATCTCGTCGCCGCACAGCGGGTTGAAACCCTCGGCACGTCGCGCGGGCGGGGTCTCGAGTTCACCACGATTGCGGGGCGTTCGGTAGTGGTCGAGGATGATTTCGCGATACAGGTCTTCGAGTCCAATCATCTTGTGGTCTCCTAGAACGAGAAGATGTCGTCGACTGCACTGAGGGCATCGGCGAGCTTATCGAGGTCAGATTTGTTGTTGTATACGTAGAGGGACGCACGCGAGGTGGCATTGGTCCCGAGCACATCCATGAGTGGTTTCGCACAATGGTGGCCTGCTCGCACCGCGACCCCGGATTGGTCGAGCACCTGGGCGACGTCGTGGGGGTGCACATCGCCGTAGATGAACGACAAGACACCGCCGCGCTCTGCGGGCTCTGTTGGGCCATGAATGGTGATCTTGTCGCCGTGGCGTTCGGTTAGCGTCCGCAGCGCATAGGCGGTCAGTTCAACCTCGTGCTGGCGGACATTGTCCATGCCGAGGTCGTTGAGGTAGTCGATGGCGCGGCCGAGTCCGACGGCTTCTGCAACCATCGGTGTGCCAGCCTCGAATTTCCATGGAATCTCGTTGGTGGTGAAACCGTCTTTGGTGACGTTGAGAATCATTTCTCCGCCACCGAGGAACGGTGGCATGGCTTCGAGCAGTTCGGCTTTGGCCCAAAGCACTCCGATTCCCATCGGGGCGAGCATTTTGTGACCTGTGAAGACCAGAAAGTCAGCCCCGAGCGCCTGTACGTCGGTGGGCATATGGGGTACGTATTGGCTGGCATCTACAGCCATGAGCGCACCGGCATCGTGAGCCCGCTCGGCAAGCTGAGCGATCGGGTTGAGGGTACCCAGCACGTTGCTCATGGCTGTCACCGAGAGCAGTTTGGCTCCGTCAAGGAGCCGGTCAAGGTCGCTGAGATCCAGATAGCCGGATTGGTCAACACCGATCCAGCGCAGTTCTATGCCCGTTTGGGCTCGCAGCATGTGCCAGGGAACGATGTTGGCGTGATGTTCCATCTCGCTGATTACCACTGCGTCGCCCGCGCTGAGGTTGCTCTCACCCCAAGCGCGGGCCAATAGGTTCATCGACTCGGTGGCGTTCTTGGTGAAAACGACCTCGGAGTCAGAATTGGCGTTGATGAACGAGGCGACTTTGGCTCGCGCTCCTTCAAGAGCGGCTGTGGCCTTTACCGCGAGTTCGTAGCTGCCACGGTGAACGTTGGCATTGGTCCTCTGGTAATAGTCGGACATCGCATCAATGACGACCTGTGGTTTTTGGGAGGTATTGGCGGAGTCGAGGTAGACCAGTTGATGACCGTGAAACTGCCGGTCCAACAACGGAAAGTCGGATTTGATGGCGGCGGGGAGGGTCATGGGTTCAGACTCCGAACCGCTCGTAGCCTTCGGTTTCCAGTCGTTGCACCAATTCCGAGCCGCCGGACTGCACGATGCGCCCGTCGATGATCACATGGACCTGATCGGGATGCAGATCAGAGAGCAGCCGTTGGTAGTGGGTGATGGCGAGCACGCCGAGTTCGGGCCGTTCGGAGCGCACCTCTTGGACGCCGGTGGCCACGACACGCAGCGCGTCGATGTCGAGCCCGGAGTCGGTCTCGTCGAGGATTGCCATTTCCGGTTCGAGGATGGCCATCTGCAGTATTTCGTTGCGCTTCTTCTCGCCGCCTGAGAAACCTTCGTTGACGTAACGCTCAGCGAACGAGGCGTCCATATTGAGCCGGTCCATCCATTCCATGATGGCCAAGCGGAGTTCGAGCACCGACATGTCGATGCCTTTGCGAGCCGAGAGCGATTGCCGCAAGAAATTGAGAACCGAGACCCCGGGGATCTCCTGGGGATACTGAAAGGCCAGAAACATGCCGGCCTTGCCGCGCACGTCGGTGGGCCATTCGGTGATGTCTTCGCCTCGGAAACGAATTGAACCGGATGTGACCTGGTACTCGGGGCTCCCGAGGATCACGTTGGCCAGCGTGCTCTTGCCTGAACCGTTCGGTCCCATGAGGGCATGCACCTCGCCGACTCCGACCTGCAGATCAATGCCTTTGAGGATTTCAACCTCGCCTTCGACGGTGCAGGCCCGAAGGCCGTCGATTTCAAATAGCGGAACCGTCGTCATGCCTTACAGTTTACGAGCGCTCTCAGTTTCGCACTACGGCCATAGGAGAAATTACCGAGTCACGGCCGGTGTGTCCTAGCGAGAAATAGAAGTCGATAGGTAAGAAAATAGAAGTCAACAATCAATAAAATAGAAGAATAGATCTTTAAAAATAGAAATCGGTGCTATTCTGGATGGCGATGCTTGAACGGAGAATCGCCGAAGATCAGCACGAATCGCTGCTGGAGCGCCGCCTCGCCTCTTACCCGGCGGTGGCGCTGGTTGGTCCGCGTCAGTGCGGCAAGACCACGCTCGCTCGATCGCTCGGGGGTCGCTACTACGACATGGAGCTCGAATCCGACCGTTTGAGGCTGGATCTCGAATGGGACCAGATGGCTGGAGGTGGAAGTCTTGTGGTTATCGACGAAGCCCAGGCAGCCCCGGAGATCTTCGGTCGACTACGCAGCACCATCGATGCCCAACGTGGCCTCTGTGGGCGCTTCCTGTTACTGGGTTCGATAGCGCCGTCTCTGATGAAGAACGTTTCGGAGTCGCTCGCCGGTCGCTTGAGCGTGGTGGAGTTGGCGCCTCTGTCCTGGCTGGAATTGCCCAGTGAAGCCCGCGAGCGCCTTTGGTACTGCGGCGGGTTTGCCGACGGTGGAGTGCTCCACGGCAGAGGCTTTCCCGACTGGCAACACGATTATCTGAACCTGCTTGCGCAGCGCGATCTGCCCACGTGGGGGCTACCCGCCACGGCTCCCACCACCCTGCGCCTCTTCGAGATGTTGGCGACATCACATGGGCAGCAGTGGAACGCCAGCGAGATCGGTCGTGCTTTGGGGCTGTCCTATCACACAGTGAACGACTACTTCGACTACCTTCAAGGCGCGTTCCTGCTCAGGCGTCTTCCCGCCTTTCATGGCAATGTTCGCAAGCAACTCACGAAACGGCCGAAGGTCTACTGGCGCGACAGCGGCCTGCTGCACAGCTTGTGGGGCATCGGCAGCGCCTCGGAACTGCTCCGCCATCCGATGGTGGGCGCGAGCTGGGAAGGACATGTTATTGAGCAGGTGCTGACAGTTCTGCAACAGTCAGGTACACGTTTCAGAGCTTCGCACCTGCGCACGGCTGACGGTCGCGAGATTGATCTCGTCGTCAACGTACGGCAGGAACTCTGGGCTATCGAGGTGAAACTCACCAGCAATCCAAGCCGCTCCGACATGGCCCGCTTGAACGACACAGCAGATCTGATCGGAGCCGACCGACGGTTCTTGGTTACGCGAAGCGCCGCGACGGCGAGCAGCGGAGCACAGACCGTCTGTGATCTTGCCCACATGATCGATCAAGCAAGCGAAGCACCCGACTAGAGGCCGCCGGGTCGTTTCGCGGATCACCGAGCGCGTCAGCGTGGGGTTGATGCGGCAACTTCGTTTGCCAAGGCGATGAGCCTTGCTCGGATGGCGGTGCTGTCAGCGGCCAAGTCCACCGTAGCGAAGTGTATTCTGTGGCCTTGAATCACCGCGGACTCCTCGATGTCCTCGCCGACGGAAGGATGCAGCAACAGTCCAGACGAATCGAGAGATCTGGGGTCACTGTCGCTCTCCTGGGACCTCAAGTAGGCGTACATCTGGAAGATGTGGCTGCGGTCCAGGGTTAGTGGCCTGTGGTGGCCCAGTTTTAGGATAGGCGTGAACTTGGTGTCGATGACTACGCGATGTCTGTGACCGCGCTCATCGACTGGAGGGCTCTCCAAGACGATGTCTGTCTGCATCTGGGGCATGATCTCGTCGATTCTCGAAGTCTTGGACTCGATCGGCCATTCGATCCGCTGACCGGGGTTGACGGACCAGCCGCGGGGACCGAGCACCGTGCTGTAGAAGCCTCCGACGGCGGTCTCGAACAGTCGTCGCGCCCATGCCTCGTCCCTGTCGGGTGCGGGCAGGTGAGTGCGGCCGGGTTCCTCGGTGGGAAGACTCAGTCTGAAGGCCAACTCTGCTGCTGCGAGCATCTGGCGGTCCTCGGCGTTGGTCCTGCGCGCGGCGAGAGTGTTTCGGAGGTTTCGTGAACGGATGCCTGCGGAGGTCTCATCGCCAACTCCGGCACGGTCGAGAGCTGCGGCGAGACTGCGGCACTGCCTGCCTAGCTCCTTCTCGCTGACAGAACCGCGCAACTTGTTGAGGGCTGCCTTCACGAGACGGTTCCGTGGCGTGTCTGTGGTCAACTCATCGAAGGAGCAGGCGACTCTGCCCTTCTGCAACAGGCTGCGCCGCTCGGTACGGAGGGTGTCAATGCGACCTCGCACTCGGGTCAGGTCAGCCCGGCTGCGTTGGAACTCGAGAGTCAGGTTGCGCCTGATCCGGCGCTTGACCGCCCCGGTCAGGATCTCCGCGACCAGATCGGGAAGGTCGTCAGGATTCTCCTCAACGCCGTACCTTCGCCTGCTCGGGAGTTCCCGATATAACCTCGACGCATACAACATCAACAGCCAGATGTTCCTCACCGGAATCCTGCCGATCATCCCCGATACCGCTGGTGTAGGTGTCAACCGTCGAGTCCCTTGAGCAGATCTTCCTTGGCGGAGCGAACTCTGTGGGGTTCATCGAACCAGTACTCGTCCAACAGCGGTCGGATTTCGGTGTTCACTACTTGCGTGAACCATTGAACAGGGTTCGTGATTGATGTATCGGTGCTGGGTGTGACGACGCTGTGGCCGACCCGGAACTGTGGGCCGAGCAGTTCGTCACTGGATATCTGTTGGTTCAACGTCGTCAGCCGCCGCCCAATGTCATCTAGGAACTCCGCGTCCAGCTCGTTTCGCTCGCTGACCCAGCGGCGCCAAGCGTCCCCGAAGGTCGGTTCCAGGTCCACGAAAGCAAACCGGCGCCGCAGGGCAAGGTCGACTAGGGCGAGCGATCGGTCAGCGATATTCATGGTGCCGACGACGTAGAGATTGTCCGGAATATGCACCCGCTCGTTGCGGTGTCGGGGATAACTCAGTGCCAACGCCTCGTCCGCACTGCGTTTGTCGGCTTCCAGCAGAGTGAGCATCTCCCCGAATATCTGGGCAGGATTCCCCCGGTTGATCTCTTCGATCACTACCACATGGTCTCGTGTCGGCTCGTTCGCGGCATCTTCGACCGCGTGCAGGAACGGTCCGTCCATCAACTCGAGCCGGCCGTCGCCGTCAGGCCGCCAGCCTCTCACGAAGTCTTCATAGGACAGGTTCGGGTGGAACTGCAACGGACGCACACGCGTTGGCGACCGGTTGCCGATGAGGGCGAACGCGAGCTTCTTAGCCAGCCAGGTCTTACCGGTGCCGGGCGGCCCCTGAAGGATCAAGTTCTTCTTGACCTGCCATCGATCCAGGATCGCTTCCAGCCTCGCCCGATCCAGGAAGCAGCCCTCTACGATGATGTCATCCACCGAATACGCCCGCTCGGAGTCCGGAGGACTCTCGTCGCCTTCAGGTGCGCCGTCCTCAGTGTCCTCAGGTGCCGTGTCCGCTTCGTCCTCAGCTTCGTCCTCAGGTTCGTCCCATGCCCTGGCGGACAGTTCGGGAAATGAGTGAACCGGACTCTGGCCGTTGAACATCCGTTGCAGTTCGTCGCACAGGTCTAGGTACGTTTCGCCGTCCGACCACTCGGCAACATCCAGCTCTAGCCGCTCGCTGATGAAGTTTTGTGAATACCAGTCCAAAGGCACGAAAGTATATGGTCTGATCCAGAAGAGGCCGATCGGGAGCTTCCTGCGCACATACTTGCGATCAACTGCGTCGTTGAAGGAGTCGATGAGCGAGGCGCGGTTGGTCTCGTCCCGGCTATCGGCATACTCGATAGCGTCTGCGAACACTCGCCATAGCGCGTCGATGTGATCATCATCACGCTGATCCTCACGCGGGAAGAGCCAGCTGGCACGATTGTCCAGAACGGGTATTCCACCGAAGTCAAGTCGTCGTCCATCCGTCTCCCCCATTCCTAGGATATCTGCCAATTGGATAGCGACCTTCCTGCGGTTGTCGTCTGTCAACCGTCGATTGAAGGTTCCCATCGTCGTGAAGGGGCAGATGTCTCGCATCCGACCGGACGAGCCGTCGGCGAAACTGTCAGTGAGATATCTGACCCGCTCCTCAGGGAGCCGATAGATCGCCGCGAGCAGAGCCGACCGATCATGGCGAAACGTGAGCAGTGTGTCCGCGAATCCTGAGTAGAACGAAGTCCACGAAAAGTCGTAGTCCGACAAACGGACCCCCGTGTTGTCAGGATCTGGAGCCATTGGTAAACCTCTGGACTTGCTAGTGGGTTCGGTGAGGGGTCCCGGTTCAGGACATCGGAGCGTGGGCATCGTACACCGGGGTGTTGAGCTTCGATGGATCGTGGGTCTCGCTGGGGGTTGCAACGCTCGATGCGACCTTCGACCCGACCCGCCACAGCGACCCGACCGCAGGCTCCCGACCCAACCCGTCGCCACACCCCGCGAACCCCTCACGGGGTCTGTGAACGCCTCAAGCTGCGGTGTTGGCTACGAGACGCACTTCGGCTTCGAGAGCGCCGGCGATCCGCTGCAGGGTTCGGGTCGTCGGACTGGTTGAGCCGCTCTCGATTCGGCTGATGTCTGCTTGGCTCATGCCACAGCGCCGAGCCAGTTGGGTTTGGGTCAGTCCATGCTTCTCGCGCAGGTCCAGGACCTGTAGAGCGATCTTGTACGCGTCGGCGAAGACTTCGCCTTGCGCTACTGCATTTGGACTGAGTTGTGCTCGGCGAGGTGCGACCACTTCGTCGTATGAATGTGACATCGGTGGATTCCTCCTAGCGACGAGTATAGGTAATTCACTATACCGCGTCAACGGCGGCGCCTTTCGTGGTACTGGAGATCTTGACGGTGTGCGTCTCGCTGTCGTCGGACATCGAAGTGAACGTCAGGTGTCGATCAGGACTCGACGGTCGTCAAACACGGCAGCGATCTCTACCTCGCCTCCGAGTTGATGCACGATCGACCGGAGTGTTTCGAGCGACAGGCCGATCTCACCGTGCTCGATTTGCGAGATGGCTGACTGCGACTTGCCGATCATCTCTGCTAGCTCTACCTGGGTCACACCGAGCGCTTTGCGAAGCTCAGCGAGGCGGAAGCTCACGATCTCGCCGATGGCTCGTTGCTTGGCCTCATCGATTCGACGAGCACGTTCAGGGTCTTGGCGCGCATCGTCTCGCAGAGCGTTGAAGTTCTTGGTGCTCGGCATCACGTAAATCCTTCCTGTCGAAGCTCCTTGAGATGTGTGTCGTAGAGGTCATCGGCGACCGGCGTGTAGTGGTCGTACCAATCGTTCCAATTTGCACTTCTAGGTTCGTCGGGACTTTTGTCACCACCGATCAGAAGGATCGCGGTCCGGCGAGGATCAAAAGCGAACAGCACTCGAATTGCGCGTTCTGCCCGCAACTCCTTCATGTTCGGATGGCGTGATTGGTGGACATTGTCGACAACCGGACGGCCGAGACCCGGTCCCGCCCGTTCCAGCAGTTCAACCCTCGCGATCACGGCGTCTTGATCCTCCACGGTGAGATTCTGGTACCAGTCGTCGAACTGATCAGTGTACTCAACATCCCACACCAACATCAGTGTAACTGATATTGGTCAAAGCTGCGCACTTGCGCTCGGTAGACCGTCAGCCGCAACCTATCGTAACTCCAATAAGCAGGGCCGGAGCGGGGCCGATTGGACTTGTGGTGGTGGAGTCGTAGAGTGCAGCGCATGAACTTTGCATTCTCAGAAGAGCAGGAGCAGTTGCGAGAGTTCGTCCGCAGCTTCTTGGAAGACAAGTCGTCGGAAACATCAGTGCGTGAGCAGATGGACACGGAGGTCGGATACGACGACGCAGTCTGGAGCCAGATGGCTGAGCAGATGGGCCTGCAAGCACTGGCTATTCCCGAAGAATACGGAGGTCAGGGCTTCGGTTTTGTAGAGCAGATCGTGGTGCTGGAGGAAATGGGTCGGGCCCTGCTCTGCGCCCCGTATTTTTCGTCGTGCGTGCTGGCGGCCAACACCTTGATGCAAAGCGGCGATGAGGACGCAAAGAACGCCCATTTACCGGGCATCGCCTCGGGAGAGACCCGAGCAACCCTTGCCTTCACCGAGGAGAATGGTCGCTGGGACGAAGGCGGGATCACCATGCAGGCGTCGGCTGACGGTGGCTCCTGGACGCTCGACGGCACGAAGATGTACGTGCTCGACGGTCACACCGCCAATCTGATCCTGGTGGCGGCCCGTAGCGATGCGGGAGTGTCGCTGTTCAGCGTTGCCGCCGACGCCGACGGCCTCACTCGCACTGCGCTGTCAACGATGGATCAGACGCGCAAGCAAGCCAAGTTGGAGTTTTCTGGCGTGTCTGCCGAGTTGATCGGCCAAGACGGCGCGGGCTGGGATGTCTTGGCGACAGTGCTTGATCTAGCAGCGGTGGCGCTCGCGGCTGAACAAGTGGGCGGTGCGCAGATGTGCCTGGACATGTCGGTCGAATACGCCAAAGTCCGTGTCCAGTTCGGTCGCCCGATTGGATCCTTTCAGGCAATCAAGCACAAGTGTGCCGACATGCTCCTGGAGGTCGAGTCGGCCAAGTCTGCTGCCTACTACGCGGGTTGGTGCGCCGCTGAAATGAACGATGAGCTGGGCCAGGTCGCGTCATTGGCCAAGAGCTACTGCTCCGAGGCTTACTTTCATGCCGCTGCCGAGAACATCCAAATCCATGGTGGCATCGGCTTCACTTGGGAGCATCCCGCTCATCTCTACTTCAAGCGCGCAAAGAGTTCTGAGTTGCTGTTCGGTGATCCCACCTACCATCGCGAACTGCTCGCCCAACGCATCGGGATCTGACAACGCGCATGTGGAGGTGACGCGGCTTGGAATGGATCTTCTTCCTAGTCGGTGCCGTAGTCGTTGTCCTGATCGCCTTCGTGGCCGTCGGGAAGGCGGTTGCAGAACTGGAAACCGAACGAAGCCCGGCTGTCTATGACCTCAACGATGCGGTGGATTGGATCGCCCATCGACTTCCCGACGAGGTGACCGCGCGGATCTCCTATGACGACGTGACGACGCTGTTGCGCTGGCACCTTGATTGGTTTCAAGAAGTTGGGGTCGCCTCGCGACACGGTCAGGAACTGGCAACTGATCAGGCCCGCATTGATGGGGCGATTGCCACAGACGAAGCGGCGATAGACGCGATTGTGGCCCGCTCGCTAGCTGCCGGTGGTCCAGAAGCAGTCGATGTGGTCTGCGTACTCGACCTCCAAATGAAGTACCTCGCCGCGATCGGCGCGGTCGGTGACGAGGTCGTTGATTCGTAGACCGAGCGAAAATATCCCACACCTCCGCGTGCTTTTGTGCTTCACTATTGGGACCAAAGAAAGGAGGTGGTCCCGCAGTGTGTAGAAGATCTGTGACCTTGGAGGTGGCTGGCCGCTAGAACAGCTGCTGGACCACTGGCGCAAACCAAGCCAGCTCCACCCCTGGGGCTAGGTGGACCGGGAATATGTCACGCCTGGTGCGGTACCGCAAGGTGCCACCACTCCCTGGGTTTCCAGCAAACATTGTTTTTCAAGCAATACTCAAGAACCGTCCTAGGGCTGTCGCGGCCCTGGGACGGTTCTTTTTGTCTCGCTGCCGCTAGGTTGCGTGCATGGAACGACCGGCTCGATACCAGAACAGCCGCTTTCTGGGTGATAAGCGGGTCCAGGTGGTCTATGACCTCGATGATGTGACAGATGAGTCTGTCATAGAAGAACTTGCCGATGGCCCACATGCTCTAGCGTTCGGGCCTGACACGCTTGCTGAAGCTCGGAACCGCGGCTAC
Organism: Candidatus Aldehydirespiratoraceae bacterium; assembly: GCA_965198315.1. Classification (GTDB taxonomy): domain Bacteria; phylum Actinomycetota; class Acidimicrobiia; order Acidimicrobiales; family Aldehydirespiratoraceae; genus VXYK01. The sequence goes on from OZ240616.1 coordinate 2,229,694, forward strand.
CGCTTGCGGTCGACCTGATTGGCGAGGCGACGCTTTCGTGGATAGACGGTTTTTTGTCGACGACATTGAGTTGGAGGCCCATGTCGCCCGCCCTTCCCAGAATCGTGGCACGGCCCAACCTGGGCTGGTGATTGCTCACGGTTTCCCAGCCGAGGCTGGGGGCGGCATCAACTCAACTTCGAGCTATCCGGGTCTGGCTGATCGGGTGGCTACTGAGTGTGGTTGGGCTGCGCTGGCATTTTCAAGCAGGGGGATCGCACAATCTGGCGGTGACTTTTCCCTTGAGGGTTGGTTACGGGACCTGCAAGGTGCGATCGCTCATCTGCGTGAGTCTGTGCATTGCGACGGGGTATGGCTTTTGGGGTTTGGTACTGGTGGTGCCCTGGCGGTCGAGGCCGGGGCTGCCGATGAAACTGTCCGGGGTGTCTGCGCGGTTTCACTGCCGGCGGATTTCAGCGACTGGGCGCGCAGTCCCCGCAAGTTGCTGGTGCTCGCACGCGAGATGGGAGCGATCCGCGACAGTGCCTTTCCAGAAGACTTCGGTGATTGGTCGCAGCAACTGCGCGCGGTCGATGCCAGCAAGGCCGCGGCTCACTTGTCGCCGCGGGAGTTGCTGCTGATTCATGGCAGCGACGATGATGTGGTGCCGGTGCTCGACGCCCGAGCGGTCGCGGACTCGCACGGCACGGCAGATTTGCGGATCATTGACGGAGCCAGCCATCACCTGCGTCATGATCCCCGCGCTATCGCGGTGGTGCTCGGCTGGCTCGACCGGCAGCGCAACCGGCTGCTTTCTGAGGTTGCCTGAGGATCAACCAGAGCTTGAGGCTCCGGATTTTTCAACCTTCCGTTTCTCGCGGAGCCGACCGAGAGCCCCTGGGTCACCGAGGTCGGCAACGCTGCGGAGATCTTCTTGGGCGAATACTCCAGCGATGGTCTCCCATCCTGATGGCTGGTAATCGAAGCGTTTGGCCAGGATGGACATGAAAATCTGGGCCTTCACCGGACCGTAGCCGGGCAACGCCAAGAGTCGCTTGTAGAGCACTTCGGCATCGCCCGCATCTTCCCACAGCAATGCTGGGTCGCCTTCGTATTCGTCAACCAGATGCTCGCACAGCTTGTGGATGCGGCGCCCCATCATGGCCGGGAAGCGGTGAACCGCGGGTTTCTGAGCGGCTACAGCAGCCAGTTCTTCTGGATCCATCGCGGCGATCTGGTTGGCATCAAGGGTGCCGTCGAGCCGTTGGGCCAGTCGCAGGGGTGCGGCGAAGGCCCATTCGATGGGGATCTGCTGGTCGAGCAACATTCCAATCATGAGCGCCAGCGGGTTGGTGTTGAGTAGCTGGTCTGCTTCGGCGTCACCAGTGACGACGAGCGTACCGTGGGCGGGACGCTGGGCCTCAGGCACCGGTATCTGGATGGGCCGGGTCGGGGCGGTAGGGGTCGATACCGGCCTTGGCGATGGCACGGCTGACTTCCTCGCTGGTAGCGGTGCCTTCTTCGAGCATGGCTGACAGTACCGCCACCACGATATTGCCGGCGTCGATCTCGAAGAATCGCCGCAACGCTTCCCTCGTGTCGGAACGACCGAAACCGTCGGTCCCGAGGACATGTAGCGGGCGAGGCGTCCATCGTGCGATCTGATCGGGCACCAGCGTCATCCAATCCGACACAGCCACGATCGGTCCCTCGCTGTCGCTGAGTCTGCGTGTCACGTTGGACAACTCGGGGGGCCGATCAGGAGACAATCGGTTGCGACGTTCCACGTCCAGAGCGTCGGCGCGAAGTCGCTTGTAGGAGGTGACGCTCCAGAGTTCGACGCCGATGTCGTAGTCGTCGACGAGGATCTGTTGGGCTTCGCGCGCGGCCAGGTTCAAGGTGCCCGAAAAGAGGATGGTCGCGCGGCGCTCAGTCTCGTCGGGGCCATCGTCGAACTTGTAGATTCCGTCGGTGATGTCGCGGTCCTGAACATGATCTGGACGCGGGGGTTGTTCGTAGTTCTCGTTGTAGATCGTGATGTAGTAAAACACGTCTTCGCCATCGGCGGATCTGCCGTCGGGGTACATCCGATGCAGACCCTGGCGCAAGATCGTGCCGAGTTCGTAGGCGAAGGCGGGGTCATACGCTTCGCAGGAGGGAACCGTTGATGCCAACAGCATGCTGTGACCGTCTTGATGTTGCAGTCCTTCGCCGAGCAGGGTGGTGCGGCCTGCGGTGGCGCCCATGAGAAATCCTCGCGTACGGGCGTCAGCTGCTGCCCACAGCGAGTCACCGACCCTCTGAAACCCGAACATTGAGTAGAAGGTGTAGAACGGGACCATAGGAACACCGCTGTTGGCATAGGCGGTTCCAGCGGCGATCCACTCGGCGGTCGAACCACATTCGGTTATGCCCTCTTCGAGGATCTGCCCGTCTTCAGATTCGGCGTAGGAGAGCAGCAGGTCGTGGTCTACTGGTTCGTAGAGTTGGCCTTGCGGCGCGTATATGCGGAACTCTCGAAAAAGCGAGTCCATACCGAAGGTGCGAGCCTCGTCGGGGACGATCGGCACGACACGTTCGCCGAATCGCTTGTCTCTCAGCAGGTCTCGCAACACTGCAGTGAAAGCCATTGTGGTCGATACCGAGCGCCCTGAGGAGCCTTTCTGGAGATCAAGGAAGGGTGCCTCGCTGGGCAACTTGAGTGGTCGGCGGTCTCGTACGATGCGGCTGGGCAGGGGCCCGTCGAGTGCGCGGCGTCGCTCCATCAGATAGGCGCGCTCCTCTCCGTCTGGTGATGGCCGGTAATAAGGTGGGATGCCGTCTTCGAGTGAATCCTCGGAGATTTCCTCTTCCATCCGGAGCCTGGCCCTCAGTTCCAGAAGTTGTGCCTTGGTCATCTTCTTGATCTGGTGGGTGGCGTTGCGTCCTTCGAAACCCTCACCAAGGGTCCAGCCCTTGATGGTCTTGGCGAGGATCACGGTTGGTTGTCCGGTGGTCTGGGCTGCAGCTTTGAAGGCGGCGTAGACCTTCTGGTAGTCGTGGCCGCCGCGGGGGAGTGCTTTGAGGTCGTCGTCGCTCAGGTGTTCCACGAGTTTGCGCAGTCTCGGGTCTGGTCCGAAGAACTTCTCGCGGATGTAGGCACCGTCTTCAACGGCGAAACGCTGGTATTCGCCGTCGACTGTTTCGGACATCTTGTTGAGGAGCACACCGTCTACATCGCGATGCAGCAGTTCATCCCAGCGACTACCCCAGATCACCTTGATGACGTTCCAGCCGGCGCCACGGAATACGCCTTCAAGTTCTTGGATGATTTTTCCGTTGCCTCTGACGGGTCCGTCAAGGCGCTGCAGGTTGCAGTTGACGATCCATTTCAAATTGTCGAGAGCGGATCGACCTGCCAGGGCGATCGCGCCGAGGGTTTCGGGTTCGTCGCATTCGCCGTCGCCGAGAAAGCTCCATACGTTGCTTTGCGAAGTGTCGTCGATTTTGCGTTGATGCATGTAGCGGTTGAAACGGGCGTGGTAGATCGAATTGATCGGGCCCAGACCCATGGAGACGGTGGGGTACTCCCAGAACTCCGGCATCAAGCGAGGGTGCGGGTAGCTTGAAAGGCCGTTCCCGCCGACTTCCATGCGAAAATTGTCGAGTTGTTGCTCGTTGAGGCGCCCCTCAAGGAAGGCCCGTGCGTAGACCCCTGGGGCAGCATGTCCCTGGAAGTACACATGGTCACCGGGGAGTCCGTCTTCTTTGCCTCGAAAGAAATGGTTGAAGCCGACTTCGTAGAGGGCTGCGCTCGAAGCGAACGTTGACAGGTGGCCGCCGATGCCGTCAGCGATCTTGTTGGCGCGGATCACCATGGCCGCGGCGTTCCAACGGATGATGGCCCGAATGCGTCGCTCTATGTTCTCGTCGCCGGGAAAGAAAGGTTGCGACTCGGCGGGGATGGTGTTGATGTAGGGCGTGCTGGTAGTCGGGGGGACTCCGATTTGGAGTTCGTTGGACCGCTCAAGCAGCTTGGCGAGCAGGTAACGGGCCCGAGCTTGACCTTGACTGGCATGGACTGCATCAAGGGAATCGATCCACTCGGTGGTTTCGGCTGGGTCGATGTCGGGTAGTTGGCGGGAGAAGTGATCAGCCATATGTGTCCCTATTCTCGCATTACTTTTCGACTTTCGGTGAACGCAATGGGTGGAAGTTGTTCGCAGAGATCACAGAATGAGCGCATCAGTAGTGCAACTAGTACAACGACTGTCTACACAGACGGTGCCTGTCTGCGGAATCCTGGGCCTGGTGGTTGGGGCTGGGTTGTGCCCGATGGCCGCTGGGCCAACGGCGCTGACACTGCGACTACCAATCAGCGGATGGAACTCACCGCGGTACTCGAAGCGCTGCGGGCCATCGAGGGTCCCGTTGAGGTCGTCTCGGATTCAACGTACGTAGTCAACTGTTTTCGTGACCGCTGGTGGGAAGGTTGGCTCAAACGTGACTGGCGCAACTCCAACAAGCAGCCGGTCGCCAATCGAGACATCTGGGAACCGCTGATTGAGCTTTATCGCTCAGCGCCACATGAAATCACCTTTACCTGGGTGAAAGGTCACGCTGGCGACGAATGGAACGACGTAGCGGATCGCTTGGCAGCTGAAGCTGCGCGTACGCAAGTGGGTCGCACGGGTGTTGGTATGCCCGATGATCTCGCTGAGGCTGATGAGATCGGGCCGCTGGCACCACGTGACGGAACCGCAGACAACCGGCCCCTCGGCACTTCGTGGCGACCAACGGGCCGTTGTGTGGCGATACTCGGGTTGCAGCTTGATTCAGAGGGCCCCCACTCGGACAGCCCCCACTCAGACAGCAACGTGGATATGACGCGGCAGCGGCTCGCGGAGATCTTGGCGGCGAAGAAAGAACTCGACGACGACCTGGTCGTGCTGACGGGGTTGCGCCGTGGCGCGGAGACTCTTGGCGCCGAAGCAGCAGCGGAGGCTGGAGTGCCTTACGTAGCAGTGCTGCCATATCCCGACCCTGCACGCAAGTGGCCGTCGGCCAAAAGAAATCACTTTGCGCAGATGTTGGAAGGAGCGGCCAAAGTCGTGTGCTTGCAACGCAAGGTTCCCGACACCTCCAAACGGGCCGGCGAGGCGCTGGAGCGAAGAAACGCATGGCTCAGAAAAGTCGCCGACGAAGCGTTGATCGTGTGGGACGGTGCTGATCGCCGGGTCGGCAGAGTCGTGAGTGCTTTCGAACGTGAAATGCCCGACGACGTTTGGGTCGTTGACGCCTAGAACGACTTTCACTGCGGCTTGTTGAGAACGCTCCGTAGCGCACCGGCGAGATCTGGTTGACGGAACTGGTAGCCACTGGCCAATAGCGCCGAAGGCTCGACCCTTTGGCTGGCGTACAGCAGTTGTTGAGTCAATTCCCGCCCGACTTTGGCCCACATCGCAAGTTTGGGAGTGGGCAGAATCGTTGGTCGGTGCAGCACTTGTCCGAGGGTCTTGGTGAACTCTGCGTTGGTGACGGGATTGGGCGCGGTCATGTTGACGGGCCCGCCGATGTCGTTGTCGAGCAGCCAGATGATGGCCTGAACCATGTCTTGGATCGATATCCAGCTCAGCCACTGACGTCCGTCGCCGATGCGGCCACCGATTCCGAGCCGAAAAAACGGGAGTTGCGCCTTCAGGGCTCCTCCGTTACCTGCCAGCACCACACCGGTGCGCAGATAGGCGAGCCGCGTGCAAGTTTTTGCTGGGCTGGCAGCGTGTTCCCAGGCGCGCACTACATCGGCGAGAAAGCCATCGCCACTGGAACTGATCTCGTTGAGTTCTTCGTCGCCACGGTCTCCGTAGAAACCGATGGCCGAACCCGATAGGAACACCGATGGAGGGTTCTGGGCCTCGGCGATTGCGTTTGCCAACAGCGTGGTAGTCGTGATTCGGCTGTCGAGAATCCGGGTTTTTTGGGCGTCGCTCCAGCGTCGCTCGGCTATTGATGCTCCGGCTAGGTGAACTACCGCGTCAATATCTTCGAGAGCATCTTTTCCGAAGTCGCCCTTCGCCGGGTTCCAGAAGATGCTTTCGGTGTCGTCTCGGTTCTGTGACCGCAGCAGACGAATCGGCGTGTGGGTCGTGGCTTTGAGTTCGGAAACCAACGATGTTCCGATTAAGCCTGTGGAGCCGCTGATCAGTACCCGCATCGTCGTCCTTCGATCTCGCTTCTCGCGCTTGAGTGAGTCACGCCCTATGCTGCGAATCATAGAGGGCTGCGAATCATCGAGTGCACGCGAACTAAAGGACCGAAGATGTCAGACGATCTGAACAATCAACCGACAGCCAAAACCGGTATCGGCAAGTTCATCGGAGCTGCGCTGGTGGCCGTGGCTCTGATCGCCTTCGTGGTGCAGAACACCGATAGCACTCCGGTCCAATGGTTCTTCATTGATCGCAGTGCGCCGTTGTGGCTGATTATCGTGGTCTCCGCTGTTGCCGGCGCCATTCTGAGCGAGATAATCGGGTGGATTGTTCGCCGTCGACGGTGACCGGTTGGTTCAGCTGGTCAGCGGCCTAGGTGGCCAACAACTGTTCAATTCGTTCGGCTAGTTCCGCGACAGGGAGTCTGGTTACCTCGGTCGTGCCATCGTCGTTGATGAAAGCGTAGATCGGCTGGCTGAAGACGCCGTAGCGTTCCCATACCGAATTGTCGGTGTCGGACACGTTTATGAGGTCAAAGACCCCGTAGCCCCCGACGAAGCGCTCAAGATCGGCTTCTGAGGTGCTGCTGCCACCGACGCCGATGATGTCGATCTGACCGGCGAATTGTTCCTGCACCAATGCGACCGCACCGGCTTCGCGTTGACAAGCCGGTCACCATGGCGCCCAGAACCACAACACGAGATCCTGTCCCTCGTAGTCACCGGCATCGAAATGGCCGCCGCCCACTGTTTCTTCGGTCCAGTCGTGGGGCCACGCAACCGCAACCGATTCGCCCGCTTCGGTTGATGGTGACGGTCCTTCGCTGGTGGTCGTGGTCGTCGGATCCGGCTGTGCTGGTGTGGCTTCGTCGTCGGTTCCGTCGCCGCATGCACTTACGAAGAGCGCAGCGCCCAACAACGCGGCCGTGATCGGAGAAAGCAGGTATTGCTTCACAGGAATCATAGTAGGGCTGTCGAGTCCGCTTTGTCAGTACTACCGGCGATAGTCTGGCTGAGCTGAGAGAAGCAACGAAGAGGTCACGATGAGTACCCGAATGTTGATCGGAGTCTCGCTTTTGGTCGGGCTGCTGATTCTTGTGGCCGGAGCCGTTCAGTTGTTGATGATCGTCGGTTGAAAAGAGTCGGCCCCGGTAACATGAGGCCTGCACGGGGAGGAAGTCCCATAGAGATACAACACGATGTGATCGTCGTCGGCGGTGGCCCTGCCGGTTATGCAGCCGCTCTCTATGCCGCAGGTATCGGGCTGAACGTAGGACTGGTGGAGAAGGGCGCTCTGGGAGGCACTTGCCTGCATGTCGGGTGCATTCCCGCCAAGGAGTTGTTGGAGACGGCGCACGTTTTTCGCACCGTTACCCATGCCGCAGACTTCGGTGTGAACACTTCGGCACCAGCGCTCGACTGGGATGTCACGATGCAACGCAAACAGAGCATCATTGATCAACTCGTTGCAGGTTTAGGATCGATGATGAAGGGCCGAAAGGTCACCGTTTACAACGGTATCGGCACGCTGGGCGCCGATCGGGTGGTATCGGTTACGCAACAGGGAGAGACACAAACGCTCACTGCCCCCTCGGTGATCCTTGCAACAGGGTCATTGCCCCGTACGATTCCAGGCTTTGAAGTCGACGGACAATTCGTGATGACCTCTGACGAACTGTTGTCGATTGAAGCACTTCCGCAGAGTGCCGCGGTGATCGGCGGCGGTGCCATCGGTTGCGAGTTCGCCTCCATGATGGCTGATCTTGGAGTTGATGTCATCGTGATCGAGGCGCTGGAACAGATCCTTACCGGATGTGATCGCGACGCTGCCAAGGTTGTGGCGCGCAGCTTCAAGAAACGCGGCATTACCGTGCATACCTCGGCTCCGGTACATGGTCACTCTCCCGATCCGTCTGGTTCGCACACATCGGTGTCCTTCGGCGACGGTCAGTCTGTGGACGTGGACCTGGTGGTGGTGTCGGTCGGCCGTCGCCCCAACGCTGACCTGTTGGGTCTGAGTGGTACTTCGGTAGTCGTTGACGAGCGCGGTTTCGTTGAGGTTGATGGTCGTTGTCGGACAGCGGAGCCGGGTGTTTGGGCGGTTGGTGACCTGATCGACACACCACAGCTGGCCCATGTGGCCTTTGCCGAAGGAATGTTGGCGGTCACTGATTCGTTGGGCGAAGAACCCGCTCCGCTGGATCACCACGGAACACCGTGGTGCATATATTGCCATCCTGAGGTGGCGTTCGCCGGGCACACTGAGGAGTCAGCGATCGCCGCGGGCCACGACGTTGTGACTTCGTCGCTGCGTTTCATCGGCAACGGTCGAGCCAAGATTGTCGGCGATACCGACGGCATCGTGAAGGTCATCGCCGAGAAGCAGGCTGACGGAACCGGAGGGCAGATACTGGGCGTTCACATGGTCGGACCCTGGGTCACCGAGCAGCTTGGTCAGGCGTACCTTGCTGTCAATTGGGAGGCGACCGTTGACGATGTGGCTGCTTTCATACAACCGCACCCCACGATGAGCGAACTCTTCGGGGAATCTGTGTTGTCGTTGACCGGGCGTTCGCTTCATGGTTGATGCAAACTGTTGCCGGTAGGTGAGACGAGACGAATGAGATGAATCAGAAGATGACGAGAAGAGGACTTGATGGCTGACGTGACCATGCCCCAGTTGGGGGAAACAGTCACCGAGGGAACGATCACCCGCTGGTTCAAACAGGTCGGTGACCACGTGGAGATGGATGAGATCCTCTTCGAAGTTTCCACTGACAAGGTCGACTCGGAAGTCCCGTCGCCCATTGCCGGCACATTGATCGAGATATTCGCCAACGAGGGAGACCTGGTTGAGGTTGGACAAGTTCTTGCCCAGATCGGCGATGCTGCTGCTGTACCGGTCCCGACTCCGGCCCCGGTAGAACCCGAGGTTTTCGCGGAGCCTGAGCCGGAGCCTCAACCGGAGCCTGAGCCTCAACCGGAGCCTGAGCCTCAACCGGAGCCTGAGCCTGAACCGGCAGAAATCCCCAGCGCACAGACACCTATGTCTTCGACCCTGCCGCCACCGCCTCCGCCGCCAACGGGAGTCGCGGCTGCTCCTGATGTGGAGACGCAAGCGGGGTCGCCAGTCGATGAATCCTCAGAGAGCGCGAAACCGAGTTCGCTCATGTCTCCGGTTGTGCGTCGGTTGATAGCCGACAACGGACTTGATCCCTCAACGATTGTCGGCACAGGCATAGGTGGCCGCATTACCCGAGCTGATGTCGAAGCTGTGATCCGTTCGGGAGCGTCGGCTGCGTCTGCACCGGAACCACAGAGCTCGCCTGGATCGGTGTTGCCGCCGCCTTCTGCAGAGCAACCGGCATCAGCGCCGGAGACTCCGAAGACTGCGGCTGCGGCGCCACCGGCCGTGAGCGCGACCCCATCGACCGAGGTAGGCACGCGTGACAAGGTCGTCGCGCTGAACAACATTCGCAAGCGCACTGCAGAACACATGGTGATGTCGAAGAGCGCGTCGCCACACGTGCTCACGGCCATGGAAATCGACTATGAGGGTGTCGAAAAAGTGCGCAAAGCGATCAAGTCTGGTTGGAAGGCAGAGGAGGGATTCAGCCTCACCTACTTGCCGTTCATTGCGCGTGCTGTCGTTGATGCCCTGCGTGAATACCCGCATCTCAATGCCAGTTTCGGGGGTGACCATCTAGTCGTCCATGATGAGGTCAACCTTGCCATCGCTGTCGACATCGATTTCAGCGGCTTGCTGGCACCGGTAATCAAGGGCACTGAGGGCAAGCGGTTGCGACAAATCGCTCGAGATATTGTGGATGTCGCTGCCCGGGCGCGTACCAAGCAGTTGATGCCCGACGAGCTGTCCGGTGGCACTTTCACGCTGACTAACGCCGGTCAATACGGCACGATGATGCAGTTCCCGATCATCAACCAGCCTCAGGTGGCGATTTTGTCAACCGACGGTGTGACACGAAAACCGGTTGTGGTCACTGATTCTTACGGCAACGAGTCGATCGCCATTCATTCGGTCGGGGTGTTGGCGATGGCCTGGGATCACCGCGCTTTCGACGGCGCCTATGCCGCGGCGTTCCTGCATCGAGTCAAAGAGATCATTGAGACTCGCGACTGGGAGGCGGAGGTCCGCTGAGCGCGTCGGTGCTGAACGGTTCGGTTTTGGCCGAGCGGACACTGCGGGTCCGTTGGTTGGGACGGGTTGCTTATTCAGATGCGCTCGCCTTGCAACGGTCGTTGTTCGTCAATCGCCAACACGACTATCTGCTGTTGTTGGAGCATCGCAATGTTGTGACTATGAGTCGCCGTACGCCGGCTGAGCATCTGCTTGCCGACGTTGAGTCGCTCGGTGCGGAGTTGCATGTGGCGGATCGGGGAGGCGACGTGACTTACCACGGCCCCGGTCAACTTGTTGCTTATCCCATTGTTGATGTGCCAGGGCGCCGCGGCGGCGGTATGGCCGACACCGCCGCGTATGTGTCGTCGCTTGAACAGTTGTTGATTGAAACGCTCGGCGATGTTGGTGTGCAGTCGGGGCGTATCAAAGGCTGTACCGGCGTCTGGGTGGATCCCGCCGGAGAACGGCCCCAGAAGATTGCGGCAATCGGGGTGCGGATAGCGCGAGGACGCTCGATGCATGGGGTGGCGCTCAACGTTGACCCGGACTTGAGCTGGTATGAGCGAATCGTTCCGTGTGGCATTACTGACAAGGGTGTCACCTCGCTGGCAGCGCTCGGTGTTGACGTTTCAATGCCTGAGATGGTCGAGGTGTTCACGCAACGGGCCGTGGCTGTGTTCGCTCAACACGGATCAGTTGACCGCGCCGGCGTTGGGTTCAAGACCAAACCCGCTGACTTTGCGCCGTTCACTCGTGGAGAAGGCCCAGGCACACCGGTTGGGCGTTCTGGAGTCGGTTACCAATCTGAGGATCCCACCTCGGCAATCACTGGACCAGCGTCCGCACCGCAGGAATTTGCGACACAGGCTGATGGCACCTCGGTGAGGTTGCTTGGACGACTTGCTCAAGCGGGGGCCACCAGTCACGACCCCGTGCGGTTGCGCGCGCGCAAGCCTGAGTGGATGCGGGTGAAGTTCGATCCTGGACCGCAGTACCGCCGGATCAGGTCCACGATGCGTGAACTTGAACTCGTGACCGTGTGCGAAGAAGCGGGTTGCCCCAATATTTCCGAATGCTGGAACGACGGCACGGCCACCTTCATGATCCTGGGAGACCGTTGCACTCGAGCTTGTGGGTTCTGCCTGATCGACACGCGGCATCCCGAGGCGCCAGATCCTCATGAGGCGACCCGAGTGGCTGAAGCGGTTGCGTTGATGGGGTTGCGCCATGCCGTTGTCACCATGGTGGCCCGTGACGACCTTGAAGACGGTGGCGCCGTCGCCGTTGCCGATGTCGTTGCCGCGATCCGCAAGCGCACACCGAAATGTCGGGTAGAGACTCTGGTTTCGGACTTCAAAGGATCCAACGAATCGCTCAAGAAGGTGTTCGATGCGCAGCCCGACGTGTTCAACCACAACATCGAAACGGTGGCGCGGTTGCAACGCGCGGTGCGCCCGTCGGCCGGTTATGCCCGCAGTCTCTCAGTTCTCGCCCGCGCCAAAGCCGCTGGTTTGACCACCAAGTCATCGATCATCGTGGGGATGGGGGAGCGCGACAGCGAGATCCGCCAGACCCTCATAGACCTGGCCGCGGTTGGTGTCGACATTGTCACCATTGGCCAGTACCTGCGCCCTACGTCGCACCATCTGCCGGTAGCCCGGTGGTGGCAGCCTGAACTGTTCGACGAATGGAAACGCTTCGGCGAGTCGGTGGGAATCGCACATGTGGAGGCTTCCCCGCTGACCCGTTCGAGTTATCATGCCCGCCAGTCCGTCGACCAACTGGCGTCGGTTTCTGCGAAATCTGCGCGCTCTGCTACGTAGCGTGTGGCTGAACGCGCAGATTTCGGGGACGGTCTAGCATTGAGCACTATGTTCACGCAACGGCTCGCCCGGGCCCGAGAGAAGATGGCTGCCGACGGGGTGGATGTGCTGCTGTTGTCGGTCGGTGCCGACCTGCCGTACTTCTGCGGCTACGAGGCGATGCCGCTCGAACGGATAACCATGCTGGTGGTGCCGCGCGACAGCGACGCCACGCTGGTTGTACCGGGCTTGGAAGCTTCACGGGTTGTGCCGCGCCCTGAAGTGTTCGCGGTGAGACCGTGGTCCGAGACCGAAGACCCGATCGCCTTGATAGCGACCCTGATGGGACCTGCGTCGAGCGCCGCGGTCGGTGATCACATGTGGTCGGGATTTCTCGTTGATCTGATGTCGGCTCGACCCGAGACGGACTTCCGCCGGGCCAGCTCGATCACCAGTGGAATCCGTTCGGTCAAAGACGTTGCCGAAATCGATCGGTTGCGCGCCGCGAGCCGTGCAGTGGATGCAATCGCGGCGCGTCTCCAGGGTGGCGAGATCTCGCTTGTCGGCAAGACTGAGGCCGAGGTGTCGGCTGAACTCGGTCGCCAGATCATCGCCGAAGGTCATGATCGGGTGAACTTTGCCATCGTGGCTGCGGGAGAGAACGCTGCCAGTCCGCACCACGAGGCGGGCTCCAGGGTGATTTCTGAGGGTGAGGCACTCCTCTGTGACTTCGGAGGGACGATGATCGGAGACGACGGTGTCGGCTACTGCTCGGACATCACCCGCTGCGTCTGGGTGGGTTCTCGGCCGGATCGGGAGTATCTGGAGGCTTATGCGGTTCTGCACGAGGCGCAGGCTGCGGCGGTGACAGCGGCCACGGTCGGGACTCCCGCACAAGATGTCGACCGAACCGCACGCGAGCGTATCGTTGCGGCCGGATTCGGCAGTTTCTTCGTTCACCGGACCGGGCACGGGATCGGTGTTGAGGCTCACGAGGATCCCTACATCGTGGAGGGCAACACGGCACCACTGGTAGCGGGCAATGCGTTCTCGATTGAGCCTGGCATTTACATGCCGGACCGTTGGGGTATGCGCCTTGAGGACATTGTCGTTGCGACTGAGTCTGGACCCGAGTCGTTGAACCTCACCGACCATCATCTCGCCGTCGTACAGGCATAACGAGTTGGCCCACGGTTGTTGCCCATGCTCAACATCCCAGCATCGACAGGGGTGCAACGGTCACTCCGTCAGCCCGCTCCCAGCAGCCTCCGGTAGCTGTGAGCACGAGCAGTCGGGCCGGCTCGCCGATCACTGCTGTGTCCACCCGGTCCCGCAATTTCACCAGAGACGCCGCCGCCTCTTCCACCGCGCCGGAACCGCCGAGCTTGACCTCAACCGCCATCCAAGCCCCGTCGCGGCGTTCCAGGATTGCGTCGGCCTCCAAACCCGTGTTGTCCCGGTAGTGATGGACGCTGGCATCGTTTGCCTGGGCGTACACCCGCAAATCGCGAACGGCCATGGACTCGAATAGGCAGCCGAGTGCCTTGCGGTCAGCGAAGAGCCGGTCGGGATTCGAGCGCAGGGCGGCGACGGCCAAGGCCGGGTCGACAAGATGCCGCTTCGGAGTCTTGCGCAATGTCGACTTGGACTTCAGATGAGTGGACCACGCGGGTTGGTCCTCAGCCGCGAAGATGCGAGTCAATGCGTCCAAGTACGCCACGAGAGTCTCATGCGACACTGCCTTCGCCCGTCCGACGTCTTCAGCGAGAGTCTTTACGGGTACCGGAGATGCAGAGTGTCGGGCAAGGGAAACGAGCAACCGCCGGATGTTCTCCGGGTTGTGGTCGACGGTAACGGCGCGAGGCATGTCCACTCGTGCGATCTCGCCCAGGTAGTCGTCCAAGAATATCTGCGCCTCAACTGGCGTCATGCCTCGGCACGCGGGCCACCCGCCGCGGCATAGCCAGTCCACAATGTGGCGCAGTTCGATGTCGCCTTCTCTGCTCGGAGTTGAACGCAGTCGAGTTGAGACGGTCTTTCCGGCGAACAGCTCAGCAAGGCTTATGGTCCCGTCGGACGCGCCGCTCTCCTGCAAGGACATGGGGCGCATCCGAATCCGGGATACACGGCCCGCGCCAGAGTGGCGGGTTATGTCATCAACAGGATTCGCCGAAGCAGTGAGAATGAACTGGCCCGGGCCCGGCCCGTCGTCGCTCGCGCGACGCACTCTGTTCCACAGCGGCGGAGCTGCCGACCATTCATCCAACAGCAGGGGGTGGGGGCCTTCGCCCAATGGCAGGGTGCCATGCACCGCGTGCTCGCGGGCGTCCAGGTCGGTGTCAAGCAAGTACTCACGGTTGGCGAACTGGCGGGCAGTCGTGGTTTTCCCGCATCCACGCGGACCCTCGATGAGCACGGTGGGCATAACTGAGAGCTTGGCCGCTATCTGGTTGTCCACAACACGAGGAATATATGAAAAAGCGTGGTCAGTAGCGTTCACTTGAAGAATTGTAGCTTGTTAACCTGAAGAATTATAATAATATTGTCCGAATGATTGTAACATGTCACGCCAAGCCCCCCTCACACAACAATCAGGGATGAATCAATCACAATCACTCTGTCATTCATGACGTTCGATGACAACATGGCCGATTGAAGCTTCGGCGGTGGTGTGACCCGTTCGCGGGTGGCCAGAACGCTCGCCGCGGGGAACGCCTTCTCGATTGAGCCTGGCATCTACATGCCTGACCGTTGGGGCATGCGCTTTGGGGACATTGTCGTTGCAGGGGCTGGTCCCGAGTCGTTGAACCTGGTGGACCATCATCTCGCCGTCGTACAGGCATAACGAGTTGGCCCAAGCGGTAGCTTGACGCGGTGATTCGCATTGATGCCGCCAGCGTTCTGGTGCAGTGGGCGGCGGGTGGATGGGGTTTCTTGTGGGTCACTACTCGGCGTCGTGAGGTAGGTCTCGGCTACGGCTGGTTGCAGCGAGCGGTTTTTCTGCTCATGGCGGCGGGTTCGCTGGTCGCAGCGCTGGCGACACAAGTGGTATGGACACGAGACGTGGCCACGCTCGCGTTCATGGCCGCGGGTGGGGTTGCATTGGCGGTGTCGATCGCTCGCCGCTCAGCGGGTGTGTCGGGCCAGCGAGAACTTCGCGAACGGCGTTCCGAACGCGTGGCGGAGATGACTGGCATTGACCGTGCCGAGCCGACAGTCGACGACTCTGCTGTGGAGTTCCCCCCGCACCTGGATCTGGTCGTAGCAGCGGTCGGTCTGGTCGCAGTACTGTTCGCCTCGATCAACGCAGGCGACCCGGTGGCTCTGTCGATCGCCCGCGGGCTGGTCAGCGCCTTGTTCCTCGGCGTCGTGTCCGACGCCATGCTGCTCGGTCACTGGTATCTGGTACAGCCAGGTCTGGCGAGAGGGCCGATCCTGGAACTGGTCCGCTGGACCGGGATTGTCTGGGTGCCCGAGACAGTCCTGATGCTCTGGCCCGTCGGAATGGTCTCGGTGCTCAACGGCACGATCGACGATGCCTACAACGGTCTGCTCGGCTGGTTCTGGGCAGCCTGCGTGGTGACCACGATCGGGCTTGTGGGAGTCACCCGTGCGGCCCTGACCGAACGCGCCTATTCGGCGGTGATGGCCGCAACGGGTTTGATGTATCTGGCCATCCTCACGGCCTTCGGCCAAGACCTCGTCGCCCGCATCCTCCTCGCCCCCTGATCCAGCCTGCCTCCGGCAACCATCACAGCGTGGCGTCGAACCCGGTCGGTGTTCAGGTTTGTGTGTGTCGAAAACGAGTGTCTTGTTCGGTTATCGCGCTCCTGCCGACAGGCTGTCTGACCGTTGGGCGCTCTGACAGTAATTGTCATGTTATTTCAAGTTGCGTTGTGGAGTTGGCCGGTGTAGGTTCGGCTCCATGGAAACGGTGGCAGGTACGGCGGTCGACACGACGGTTCTGACGGTTCTCGGGACTGCGTTCGGGGTGATGTTCGCGACGATCACAACGTTGTTGATCGCATCCATAAGGGCCCAGCACCGCGACAGCATCCAGATCCGCGACCGGATCGAACGGTCCGACAGCAAGAACCGCAAGCTGGTCGAACGCGCCAACAGGATGCTCCGCGGCGAGATCGAACGTTTGGAAGTGAGGCTGACTGACAAGTTCGAAGAGCATGCGCGTGTCACTGAGCGGAACCACGCCAAGGTGGTGACGAGCCTCGACGACGTGCGGGATCGCTTGGGACGCGTCGAGGGCCACCTCGGAATCAGGGCTCCCGCACAATCCGACTCCGACTCCGACGACGACAGCAGCGAGGCAGCATAGTGAGTTCTCGCCGACCTGGCGGAGACACGCGCAAATCGGCCTCTACCGCCGAGGACTCGGTGTGACACAGCGAGACGGAACCCGGAGTCGTGAGGCTCAGGGACCACGGGTAAGCTGACCCGTGGTCAAATTCGTGCATTCTGCTGACTGGCAGCTCGGGATGACCAGGCACTTTCTGGGAGGCGACGCTCAGGCACGTTTCAGTGCGGCACGGCTCGACATCATCGAGCGGATCGGGTGCCTCGCCGTCGAGGAGGGGTGCGAGTTCGTGCTGGTGTGTGGCGACGTGTTCGAGTCGAACCAGGTGCAGCGGCAGGTGCTTGTACGGGCTCTCGAGAAGATGGCCGCGACGCCGGGTGTCACCTTCTTTCTGCTACCGGGCAACCACGATCCGTTCGATGCGTCGTCAATTTTCCGTTCTTCGACGTTCACCGAACACCGGCCCGACAACGTGAAGATTCTCAAAACGTCCGATCCTGTGCAAGCGACGCCTGGCGTTGAGATGGTGGCCGCGCCGTGGCTCAACAAGCACCCGATCTCTGATCTGGTGGGTGACGTATGCGAGGGACTCGAGCAGGCTGGCGCCATCCGCATCGTCATCGGCCACGGCGCTGTCGACTCGATGTCGCCGGATCCCGACGATCCGAAGCTCATCGCATTGGACCCACTGGAAGACAGCATCAGATCGGGCTTGGTGCATTACGTCGCCTTGGGTGACCGCCACTCTGCAACCGATGTGGGTGCCACCGGCCGCGTCTGGTATTCAGGAGCGCCCGAACCCACCGACTATGACGAAGCCGACCCCGGAAACGTGCTCGTCGTGGACCTCGACACCAACCGCATAGACGTCACTCCGAGGCGGCTGGGCACCTGGAAATTCGTGCGCCGTGAGTGCGAACTGAGCGTGGACGAGGACATCGACGAGCTTGAAAGCTGGCTGGAAGGCCTCGACGACAAGGACCGTACAATCGTGAAGCTGTCGGTCGTCGGCGAAGTCTCAGTGGCTCAGAAGGCTCGGCTCGACCGCGTGCTGGCCCACAGCGCCGATCTGCTGGCGGCTCTGGAGACCTGGGAACGGCGCAGCGACCTGGTGGTGATCCCTGACGGTGCCGACCTCGACCATTTCGGGCTTTCGGGCTTCGCTCGCGAAGCCCTGCTCGACCTGAGCGAACAAGCCGATGACTCCAAAACCGGGGAACCGGCCGCCGACGCCCGTGAAGCGCTGGCGCTGTTGTACCGGCTCGTGGGATCAAACTCATGAGGCTCCTTCGCGTGCAGCTGTGGAACTACCGCGGAATCACCGCAAGCGACGTGAGTTTCTCCCGCAGCGGCGTCACCATCGTCGAGGGTCCCAACGAGGCCGGCAAGACGTCCATCGCCGAGGCGCTCCAGCTGGCTATCGACTCGCCGGACTCGTCTCGAACGAGACAGATCAAGGCCGCCAAGCCCGCCGACCGTGATGAGGGCCCTGAAGTCGAGATCGCGCTGTCGTCAGGCGAATACGAACTCACATACCGCAAACGGTGGCTCAAGTCTCCGCAGACGACCCTCAAGGTCACGGCGCCCCTCAGTGAGAGCCTGACCGGACGAGAGGCGCACGACCGGTTAAAGGAGATCCTCGACGAGACCCTCGATGAGCAGCTTTGGCGTGCGCTGCGCATCGAGCAGGGCAAAGAGCTGAGTCTGCCCCTCTTCAACCTGCCGTCAATGGGCAGAGCCTTGGACAGCGCCGCCGGCGGGGATCTCGCTACCGACCGCGAGGACGACCTGTGGGACCGCATCGGCGAGGAGTACGACAAGCACTGGACCCCGAAAGGTCAGCCCAAAGGGACGCGTGTTGCATTAGCGAACAAGGTCGATGAGGCTAAAAACAAGGTCGCGGAACTAACTAGGCGACTTGATGAAGTGGAAGAGGATGCCAACAGAATCAATCGGCTGATCGCCGAAGCGGTCGACCTCGAAACAACTTTAACAAACAACGAGGACCAGGAGGCTGAACTGACCGCGCGGTGGGAGTCGACGCAGAGCCTGCGCAACAAAGTTGAACGACTGATGACCGGCTACGAAGCTGCCGAAGCGAAGAGAGACCGCGCCGTCAACCATCAGCAACGGCGCCAAGAGTTGATTGACGCTCTGATAGACGCCAACGCGGCCCTGACTGATCTCGAAGCCGAAGCCGAGCAGGCGGCCCCCGCTCTTGCGGCGAGCACGCGTCGCAACGAGGAGGCCGCCACCGCACTCGCTGAGGCCCGCTCTGCGCTTCGGTCCGCCCAAGCCGAGCACCGGCTGGCTATCGAGGACCGAGACCATCTGCGCCAGAAGATCGAGGTGGTCCAACTCAGGGAACGTCATGAGCAATACATCAAAGCTGCGCAAGCTCTGAGCGAGGCTGAAGAGCATCTCAACTCAGCCAAGGTTGACGACGATATCGTGGAGGTGATCGAACGAGCCCACCTCGACCATGAGCGGGCCAAGGCGGCAGCCGACAGCGCCGCCGCCTCAATCGAGACGACCGCTCTCAGCGATGTCATGGTGAGCTTCGACGGCGACGAAATCGAGTTGTCCGCAGGCGAGGTTGAACGCACCCTCGTGGACAACGAGGTGACGCTGGTTATTGCCGATGCCGCGCAGGTGCGAGTCAGCGCAGGGCCCGACTCCAAAGACTTGGCCGACGAGCGCAGTCGAACTCAACAGGTCTACCTGCAACTCTGTGAGGAGGCCGGAGTAGTTGATCTGGCCGAGGCCCGCTTGGCCGCGCAGCAACGGCAAGAAGCCCTGCACAAGCGTGAGGGTGCCAACAAAGAAATCGAGCGTGCACTCCGCGATCTCAATCCCGAGACTCTGCTCAGCAAGGTCAAAGGACTTACCAAGCGGGTCGATTCCTATCCACAGGAGCGATCCGCAGATGCGGCCCTGCCCGAGGACCACGACACAGCGCAACGGACAGCCGGCGAAATGGAGCGCGCGCTCGACATTCGTCAAGACGAGAGCCTCGCCCGAGAAGAGACTGCCGAAGAAGCGGCTGAAGCCCTCCATGAGTCAAAAGTAAGTGAGAGTGTCCTCGCGGCGAGAGTCGAAGATGCCCGCAACGGGAAGAAGCACGCCGCAAGCCAACTCGCCGACGCCAGAGAAGTCAATAAAGACGCCGCTCTCACGGCCGAACTCGCATCGGCCCAACAACAGGCCGAAGCCGCCGAGGCGGATCTCAAGGACGCACAATCCGAACTCGACGCAGCGGATCCCGAGTCCCTGGAAGCTCTCCTAGACAACGCTCGCGAAGCCACAAGACGAGCCGTCAAGGATCTACAGACCAACAGCGACGAGCAGAACAAGTTGAGAGGCAGCCTGGATCTCCGCGGCGAACAGGGCCTGCACACCCTCCACAGCGAAGCGCTCAGCCGCCTAGAGCACCTTGAGCGCCGACATGACCGCACAGAGACGCGCGCGAGGGTCGCACTTCTGTTGAAAGAAACGTTCGAGAAACACCGCCGACAAGCCCGACAGCGCTACATCGGCCCGTTCAAGGCGCAGATCGACCGGCTCGGAAGGATCGTCTTCGGCCCGACATTCGCTGTGGAGCTCTCCGATGACCTGCAAGTGGTGCGCCGCACACTGGGCGGCACCACGCTTGATGTCGACCAACTCAGCACCGGTGCCCGCGAGCAGATCGGCGTCCTGAGCCGACTCGCATGCGCCGCCATCGTCAGTCCCGACGACGGCGGAGTCCCCGTCATGATCGACGACGCCCTCGGCTGGAGCGACCCGCAACGCCTGCATAGCATGGGCGCCGCCATCATGACCGCAGGCAAGCAGTGCCAAGTCATCGTGCTCACCTGTACCCCAGGCCGCTATTCCAACGTCGGAGAAGCAGAAGTCGTCAAGCTATAGAAATTCAGACGCCCGAAGACGCACCACTAGCCTCACAACACACCAACGAAAGAATCTACCGCATCAACAACTCCCGACCGCAGGCGCCCGACCCAACCTGTAGCCACAACCCGCGAAACCCTTACGGGGTCTGTGAACGCCTCAAGCTGCGGTGTTGGCTACGAGACGCACTTCGGCTTCGAGAGCGCCGGCGATCCGCTGCAGGGTGCGGGTCGTCGGACTGGTCGAGCCGCTCTCGATTCGGCTGATGTCTGCTTGGCTCATGCCACAACGCCGAGCCAGTTGGGCTTGGGTCAGTCCACGCTTCTCGCGCAGGTCCTGAACCTGTAGCGCGATCTTGTACGCGTCGGCGAAGACTTCGCCTTGCGCTACTGCATCTGGACTGAGTTGTGCTCGGCGAGATGCGACCACTTCGTTGTATGAATGTGACATCGGTGGATTCCTCCTCGCGACGAGTATAGGTAATTCACTATACCGCGTCAACGGCGGCGCCTTTCGCGGTGCTGACGCTCCTTGAACTGCACAAGTAGCTTCTTCGCTCTGCCTATCTCGCGTTGTTGGCGCTTCGAATCCCGGCCCTTGTCGAAGCCACCCAGCAACAAGATGATCTTCTCGCCATAGAAGTGCACGAAGACCCGCAAGAGAACCTCTTCCTTCTTGGCGCTCGCACCAGAGGACGGCGCATCGAACATCCGGGCGATCTCTTCCGCGCCGTGCCGAACCCGGAATTCGTGAAGTCCTTTGTCGACCTGCCTGAGCCATTCCGAAGTCGCTAAGTCAAGGCCACGACCTGCGAGGACATGCTTGATCGCCATATCGAGTGCCGCAAACTTGAAGTCGGACAAGGAATTCGCGAATCGCTGAAATGGCATCGTTCCGTCGTCAGCCTCAAACACCTCCACGGTCCACACGCCCATCCACCCCTTTCAAGCAAATGACGGCCGCCAACACCGGTTGACCCGGCCCACCTGCGGTTCGCCAACCGCCGCTTCAGCACAATCATACTGAACGAGGGGATCCCACAGTCGAGCTGAGCACAGCGTTCGATGCCGCCTCGAGCAGCGCGGCGAGCGCGCCGGGAGCGGGGTCGTCACCTTCACCTACGGGCGCAGCTATCTCGACAACCCCGCCCGGAACTGTTGGTACACCCCCTGGGACTCGAACCCAGAACCTGCGGATTAAGAGTCCGTTGCTCTACCAAATTGAGCTAGAGGTGCGCGAAATAGCCGGAGGCGATTCTACGGGTGAACGAGGGGACTCGAACCCCCGACCTCCTGGACCACAACCAGGCGCTCTAACCAACTGAGCTACGCCCACCATGCCGACCCCGCTCTTGGCGCTAGCCCGGACCAGGGTCAGGCAATGAGTGTACCGAGTTGCGGCACTCGGCGTACGATAAATATGCCTCCGTAGCTCAACTGGATAGAGCAGCGAGCTTCTACCTCGCAGGTTGCAGGTTCGAGTCCTGTCGGAGGTGCGGTGTGATGTGTCAAGACATAGGAAAGGTGTGAACCTGCGCGGGGCGGGGTTTTTTAGGGTGGGTTTTGGGGTTGGTAGTCGCGGTTGGGGTTGAGGGTTAGGTGTCGGAGGAGTTCGCCGGTTTGGGTTTTGATGACTCTGATGTCGAGGTCGGCGACGAGCAGGGTTACGGGGGTGTGTTTGTGGGCTCTGCCGATGCCGATGTGGTGGAGTCGGCTGTTGTGGCGGAGTGTGACGGAGCCTGTTTTGTCGACGCGGTCGTGTCGGACTCTGAAGTGGATGTCGGCACCGTTGTGTTGGGGGCTGGTTTTGGGTAGTCGGGTGTAGGCGGCTGCGGGGGTTGAACGTTTGAGTGCGCGGTGGGGTCGGTGGTGGTTGTAGGTGTCGGTGAATTCGTTGAGGAGCGCCTGGAGTTCGTTGAGGTCGTTGGCGGGGGTTTGGGCGGTGAGCCATTTTTTGAGGGTTTGTTGGAAACGTTCGACTTTTCCGCAGGTGGTGGGGTGGTTGGGGGCAGAGTTCTTCTGTTCGGTGTCTAGGGCCGCGAGGCGGGCTTCGAAGGCGTTTCTGCCGCCTTTGCCGCCGGAGAAGCGGGTGGTGTAGACCATGGCGTTGTCGGTGAGCGTGGACGCAGGAACTCCGTGGTCAACGCAGGTTTGGTCGAAGGTGTCGACGACGATCGGGCCGGTTATGCGTCGGTGGACGGTGACGGACAGGGCAAAGCGGGAGTGGTCGTCGAGCCAGGTGATGATCTCGGTGTCGGCACCTGTGGCGAGGCGCCAGTGGGTGAAGTCTGACTGCCACATCTCATTGGGCAGATCAGCCTCGAACCGTACGTAGGACGACTTCGGTCGTTTCTTCGGGTTGGGCTCCACGAGACCCAGATCGACGAAGCGGCGGCGTATCGTGGAGGGCGACACGGTGATCTGGTGGCGCTGTTGGAGGTGCCAAGCGATCGTGTGCGGGCCGGCGTCGAGCCCTTGGGACTCGAGCTCTGCGCGCAGGTTCACGACCAGCTCGACCACCTCGTCGAGGATCGCTGTCGGCGCGGTGCGGGGACGCCGCGACCGGGCTTGGAAAGCCGTGTCGCCCTCAGCACGCCAGCGGGCCACCCAACGCGACACCGACGACTCCGAGACCTCGTACTGCCTGGCTGTTTCGGCCTGGGTTCTACCCTCGATCACCACCGACAAGATTGCTGCGCGACGCTTCGACATGACGCCACAATCGCCGCCCCCGAACCTTGCACATGTCTTGACTCATACCTTGCACATGTCCTGAAGGGACTGTCAGATTTTTTGTGTAAGCGGCTGTGATGGTTTTCATTTGATGTGGTCGGCGATCCGGTCGCCGTAGTGGATTGTCAGTGTGTTCAAGATGGTTTTCCAGCCGTTGGTCTTGCCGGTGAGGTTCTCTCGGTTCTTGTGTTTGGTGGTGGCGACAAGGTAGAGGATTTTCATGGCGGCTTGCTCGTTGGGGAAATGCCCTCGGTGTCTCACGGCTCTTCGGAACCGGGCGTTGAGGCTCTCGACGGCGTTGGTGGTGTAGACGATCCGGCGCAGCTCGGCGGGGAACTCCAGGAACGGCACGAACTCGTTCCAGCTGTTTTGCCAGCTGCGGATCATGGCCGGGTAGGTGGCTTCCCAGTCGTCGCGGAAGGCCTCAAAGGAGGCTTCGGCGGCCTCGATGGTGGGGGCGGTGTAGATCTTGCGCATGGCTTTGGTGATCTGGCCCCAGTGCTTTTTGGAGGCGTAACGCAAGCTGTTGCGTACCATGTGCACGACGCAGGTCTGCACCGTGGCGTCGGGCCAGGTGGCCCGTATCGACTCCGGCAGGCCCCTCAGACCGTCACAGCACACGATCAACGCGTCGGCCAGCCCCCGGTTGCGGAGCTCGGTCAGCATCGTCGCCCACTGCTTGGCGCCCTCGCCGCCTGCGGGTCCGAGCCACAGGCCCAGCACATCTCGCTCGCCGGCCAAGTTCACGCCGATAGCCACATAGACGGGCCGGTTGGCGACCTGGGAGTCGCGGACCTTGATGACGATCGCGTCGATCAACAGCACCGGATACACCGCGTCCAGCGGCCGGTTCTGCCACACCGCCATGTCCGCGACGATCTCGTCGGTGATCTTCGAGATCGTCTCGCGGCTCACCTCGGTGTCATAGATCTCCGCCAGGTGCGTCTGGATCTCACCGGTGGTGAGCCCTTTGGCATACAGCGAGATCACATTGCCTGACAGGCCGTCGAGGCGGCGCTGATGTTTGGGCACCGTCACCGGCTCGAACGTGCCCGCCCGGTCACGGGGCACCCGCAGATCAACCTCGCCGATCTCGGTCTTGAGTCGCTTGGGCGACGAACCGTTGCGCGAGTTCGGCGTCCCGCGGCCCTCAAAAGCGTGACGCTCATAACCGAGATGCTCAGCCATCTCGACCTCCAAACCCGTCTGCAACACCTGGCGGACCAGGCCCGTCAACAAGCCGTCCGCACCGGTGAGCTCCACGCCCTCGCTGCGTGCCCGAGCCACCAGCAGCTCAGCCCAGTCTTTCATCGCCGCCTCCCCAGCAGCCCCGTTCGCCGGCATCACCGACATATTATGATCAGTCATAGACATGATCCTTTCCGGTCCACAACACCAAGCCGCGGACCCTCAGATCACACCCGATACACAAAATTCCTGACAGGCCCCGGAGGTGCGGTGTGATGTGTCAAGACATAGGAAAGGTGTGAACCTGCGCGGGGCGGGGTTTTTTAGGGTTGGTTTTGGGGTTGGTAGTCGCGGTTGGGGTTGAGGGTTAGGTGTCGGAGGAGTTCGCCGGTTTGGGTTGCGATGACTCTGATGTCGAGGTCGGCGACTAGCAGGGTTACGGGGGTGTGTTTGTGGGCTCTGCCGATGCCGATGTGGTGGAGTCGGCTGTTGTGTCGGATGGTGACGGAGCCTGTTTTGTCGACGCGGTCGCGGCGGACTCTGAAGTGGATGTCGGCACCGTTGTGTTCAGGACCGGTTTTGGGGAGACGCTGGTAGGCGGCGGCTGGGGTGGTGCGGCCGAGGCTGCGGTGGGGGCGGTTGTGGTTGTAATGGCGGGTGAATTCGTCGATGAGGCCTTGGAGCTGGTCGAGGCTGTGGGCAGCGGGTTGGGCGGTTAGCCATTTTTTGAGGGTTTGTTGGAAGCGTTCGACTTTTCCGCAGGTGGTTGGGTGGTTGGGTGTGGAGTTCTTCTGTTCGATGTCTAGGGCTACGAGGCGGGCCTCGAAGGCGTTTCTGCCTCCTTTGCCGCCCGAGAAGCGGGTGGTGTAGACCATGGCGTTGTCGGTGAGCGTGGACGCGGGAACGCCGTGGTCAGCACACGTTTGGTTGAAGGTGTCAACCACGATCGGGCCGGTGATACGCCGATGGACGGTGACCGACAGTGCGTAGCGGGAATGGTCGTCTAGCCAGGTGATGATCTCGGTGTCGGCACCTGTGGCGAGCCGCCAGTGACAGAAGTCTGACTGCCACATCTGGTTGGGCAGATCGGCGGCGAAGCGGACATAGGACGACTTCGGGCGTTTCTTCGCGTTGGACTCCACCAGACCCAGATCGACGAGGCGGCGCCGGACCGTCGAGGGCGACACGGTGATCTGGTGACGCTGTTGAAGGTGCCAGCAGACGGTGTGCGGGCCGGCGTCGAGGCCCTGAGCGGACAGCTCTGAGCGTAGGTTCACCACCAACTCGACTATCTCGTCACAGACCTTGGATGGTGAGCTACCGGGACGCCGCGACCGGGCTTGGAAAGCCGTGTCGCCCTCAGCACGCCAGCGGGCCACAAGCTTGCAGACCCAACCCTCAGACACCCCATAGAGCCTGGCCGTTTGGGCCTGGGTCCGACCCTCCAACACCACCGACAAGATAACCGATCGACGTTTCGACATGCCCCAACATCAGCCGACCAGACCCTTTCCTATGTCTTGACACATACCTTTCCTATGTCCTGAACCACAACACTGTCGGAGGTGCGGTTCTGTGTATTCGCCGGGCGTAGCCGGAGCCGTGTTGTGTTGTTGCCGGGATGCGGCTGGGCGTGGCCGGAGCCGCGCTCTGACTTGTCCGGAGTGCGCCTCGGTAGAGTCGGCGGATGACACATCACAAACTGCAGATCGACTACGTTGAACTTCCGGCACCGGAGTTTGAGAACAGCAAGCGGTTTTTCAGCCGTGTGTTCGGTTGGGACTGGACAGAGTACGGTCCCACCTACGCGGCCTACGAAGGCGGCTCAGTGGAGGTCGGGCTCAATGGCGAGGGGACTCCGGCCCCGGCGCATGCGCCGGGAGCAGAAGACCCGATCGGCCCGTTTGTGCTGCTCAACACCGAAGATGCCGAAGCCAAACAAGCTGAAGTTGTCGCCGAGGGAGGGGAGATCATCTCGCCCATCTACCCCTACCCCGGCGGACGGCGGTTCCACTTCATGGACCCGAGCGGCAACATATTGGGCGTCTACCAGTCCGATCCTCAGTAGCAGATCCGAGAGTTTCGAGGCTGCGCTACTCGCCGCCTTCTCGGAGTTCGACTACGACGCGTTCGAAGCCGGAGCCGACCACATCGATGCCTTGATCGCGTAGGTTCGCTAGCGCCTCTTCGGCGATGTCGGTGCGATAGGCGCCATCATCGGGAGCCGCAGAGAGAATGCTCTCGCTGGTGGCCACGTCAACCGTTTGGGCCCACAGATCGGGGTCCATCACGCCCGCACCGAGCGGAGAAGGCCAAATCAGAGAGCTGATCTCGTTGAGCTGCCATGCCTGATGCGATTCGCCCAGAGTGGGCACGTTGTTGAGCACGACCTCGACGCAGGCGTCGGAGTTGTCTCGGCAATGTGCCCAGCCGCGAATTGAAGCCTCCACGAACCGCACCGCCACGTCGCGGTAGTCGGCATCGCTCTCCAACCGGTCAGCATCGGCCCACAAGGCATCTTGGAGCATGGCTGTACCTTCATCGTTCCAGTTGATGATGTTCAGGTCCTCGGGCTGGTAGAGCTCGCCCGTGGCGGGGTTGATCGTCTCCAACACCTGGGCGTATTCGTTGTAGATCATGGCTTGTGCAGCATCGATGTCGCCGCTGATAAGCGCCAGCATGTCGAAGTTCTGTTGAACGAGTGTCACATCAGATTGTGGATCGAGACCGTTCGTGCGAAGCCCGGCCAGCAACTCGAACTCATTGCCGAATCCCCAGTTGCCTACCGTCCTTCCTGCCAGGTCGCTCACCGAGTTGATCCCCGAATCAGCGAAAGACACTTGCAACGTGGCACTTCGCTGGAATACCTGGGCAATGTTGGTGATATCGGCGCCTTCTTCGCGTGGCACCAAACCCCGTGGCACCCAGGAGACGGCAAAGTCAGCAGCACCAGAATCCAGCACTGAGGCGGGAACGATGTCGACTCCTCCTTCAAGAATCGTGACATCAAGCCCGACGTCGTTGTAGAAACCGAGATCACGGGCAGCGTAGTAACCCGCGAACTGAGCCTGTGTGAACCACTGCAACTGCAACGTGACCTCTGTCAGTTCGGCTGGTTCGGGCTCGGCTGGTTCGGGCTCGGTTGCGTCATCGCCATCAGTAGCTTCGGGCGCAGGTTCTGGATCTGGTTCAGCTTCGTCGTCGTCACCGCAAGCTGCGGCTAGCAGGCTCAGTGCCAGTAGTGGCACCAAGACCCGCGTCAATAGGTGATGTACCTTCATGATTCCCTCCAAGGTTTGGTACTAGTTGAAGACTCAGATCGGACAGACGCGACCAGCGCGAAGATCGTGACCCGGATCTTTAGGTTCTTCGCCCGAGAAAATACCACGGCATGGTAATTCGTTCCAGCAAAACGGCCAGGCCGTAGAGTCCGATGCCCATTAGTGAGCCGGCCAGAACCGCGGCCCAAGCATCCGCGTAGCGGGTCAACCCCGCGGAATTGGTGATGATGTTGCCGAGAGCGTCCTGACGCCCACCGAAGTACTCGGCAACGATCGCCGCGATGACAGCCAAAGAAGTGGCCAACTTCAGCGCCGTGAAAAAGTACGGCATGGCGTTGGGGATACGAACCTCTCGGATGATCCGCCATTTGGGAGCACCGTAGGATTCCATCAACTCGATCTGGCTGGACTCAACCTCGACGAGTCCGCGCGATGTATTGATGAAGATCGGAAAGAAGACTAGGGCGACGACAACAGCTTGGTTTGAACGAGGAGACAACAGCCCGAACCAAGCATTGAATATCGGTGCCAGCGCGACGATCGGCACGGCGTTCACAGCGACGGCCAAGGGAGTGAGAGTCTCGTTGGCGGTCCGAAATGCTGTTACCAACAACGCCGCGGCGATGCCGAAAAACACACCAGCCAGCAAACCGCTGACGACAATGAACCCGGTGACTCTGGTTCCCGTCTGAATCGCCTCAGAATTCTCGATAATGGCTTCTGCGATCTTGGAA
The DNA here is from genome assembly GCA_965198315.1 of Candidatus Aldehydirespiratoraceae bacterium. Lineage (GTDB taxonomy): Bacteria > Actinomycetota > Acidimicrobiia > Acidimicrobiales > Aldehydirespiratoraceae > VXYK01. Next base: position 2,257,941 of record OZ240616.1, read on the forward strand.
GGTGCAGGAAGAACAAAGCCGTCGGGTTGGGTCAGCCTCAAGAGCAACTCCCAGCCGCCGAATCCGATGACCGCGGCCACAATGGGCGGCAACAGCTGATGCAACCGATTCATTGCTACTCGCCCGCTCGGAGAACTCTGCGCACCGCGCTGACGTTGCCGAAGAACGCCGCTGTGTCGCGCGCCGAATCGTCTCGCACGCCGAGATCGTTGTCGATCACTGCGGCGATGCGTCCGGGCCTCGGCGACATCACCACTACTTTGGTTGACAAGAAAACGGCTTCAGAAATGGAATGAGTCACGAAGATCACCGTGGTTTGGGTCTCCGACCAGATTCGCAACAACTCATTCTGCATGTGCTCGCGAGTCATTTCGTCAAGGGCTCCGAACGGTTCGTCCATCAGCAACAACGCGGGCGCAAACGACATGGCCCGGGCGATGGCCACTCGCTGCGCCATTCCTCCTGAAAGCTCTAAAGGGTGGTGATGGGCGAAGTCGACGAGCTTCACCAAATCCAGCATCTCTTTAGAGCGGCGACGTCGGTCCGCCGCCTTCCACCCCATCAACTCCAGAGGAAGTTCAATATTGCGTGAGACGTCACGCCAGTCGAACAAGCCCGCTTTTTGAAAAACCATCGAATAGTCCCGGTCAAGCCGCGCTTGATCCGCAGTTTTGCCATTGACGAGCACGGTTCCCGCAGTGCTGTCGACAAGAGCGGCGACAAGGCGCAGCAGAGTGCTTTTGCCGCATCCCGACGGGCCGATGAGAGTGACGAAATCACCGGCGTCAACGCTCAGGTCGATGTTGTCCAAGGCCAGCACTTCGTTGGTTCCCCCGGGATTGAAAACCTTGGTCGCGCCGCGGATCTCAACTGCGGGTGTCACCTCAGCGGTCACAGGATTGCCTCGGTTCCTTTTCGGCGCACCAGCGAATATTCGAGCAGCGAGATGCTGAGGAAGACGAATATCCCCAGAGCTGCCGCGCCCAGCACCGCTACATACAGACGCTCTGGGCCGGTCGTGTAGCGCTGCGCTTCCAGCAGGATCCGGCGGCCCAGACCGCCGGTTACGCCAGCCGATATTTCCCCGACGATCGCACCCACGACGCTGGCTGTCGCGGCGATCTTGAACGCCGAGAACAGATAAGGCAACGACGCCGGAAGCCGCAGGCGCCAAAGCGTCTGCCTCCTTCGAGCCGCGTAGGAATCCATGAGTTCAAGAGCCTCAGATGACGGAGAATGCAACCCTCGAAGACCATTGATTGCCACCGGAAAAAAGGTGAGGTACGTGGCGATGAGCGAAACGGACATCCAGTCGTGCCATTCCCAGGGCAAGAAATCCAGGTTCTTGCGTCCCCAGATCACCACAATCGGGGCGATGGCGATCAAGGGGATGGTTTGACTGGCGATCACATGGGGCACAAGCGCCCGCTCCAGCCACTGCGACGATGACAAGACGATGGCGATGGACAAGCCGACGATCACGCCGACAGAAAACCCGACTGCCGCCTCACGCAGCGTGAAGGCCGCCTCACCCAGCACGATCGAGCCGAAGGTTTCGTCGAGTCCTCGCGGCTCAGCGAAGACACCTGAAATTATCTCGAACACCGAGGGCATCGTCAGGTCGTCTGTGCGAGGCAGGATCGAACCGATAACAGGCCAGTCGGTTTGGGCATCATCGATCGACTGCCCGAACCCTTTATATGCGGAGTATCCCGCCATCAGCAGAATGACGAAGAGGCTGAACACGATCACCTGACGGAGAGATCCCCGCAGCCGCTTCAAGCCCATGTCGCCGTTCAGCCATTCACAGCAGGGATGATCCGCTGGCCGTAAGCGTTCAACGTCTCATCGCGTTGATCATGCATCAGATAGATGGCGAATTGATCAACGCCGAGGTCGCGCAACTCCCGCAAGCGGTTGATGTGGTTCTCCTCATCTCCGAGGATGCAGAATCGGTCGATCACCGCGTCGGGAACAAATTCTGTGTGGACTGCCCCGGACCGGCCGTGCTCTGCGTAGTCGTAGCCCTCTCGGCCTTTGATGTAGTCGGTCAAAGCCGAGGGAACCGCGTCGCTTATATCGCCATAGCGCCCGACCAGATCGGCGACATGGTTGCCGACCATCCCTCCGAACCAGCGGCACTGGTCTCGTTGATGGTCCAGATCAGCGCCGACGTAGGCGGGTGCAGCCACGCAAATGTAGAGATCGTCGGGATCTCGACCGGCCTCCGCAGCGGCTCTGCGGACCGCCCCGATAGTCCAAGTCGCGATCTGCGGATCGGCCAACTGCAGGATGTAACCGTCTGCCACAGTGCCGCAGAGATGAAGCGCCTTGGGTCCATAGGCCGCCATCCAGACATCGAGTCTGCTGTCGCGGCACCAAGGAAAGTGCGCCATGGTGCCGTTGTATTCGACTTCTCGTCCTTCGGCTAGACCTTTGATCACCCCCATCGACTCTCCCAGAGTCGCAAGATTGATGGGTTTGTTGCCGATTACCCGTAGAGCCGAATCGCCTCGGCCGATGCCGCAAACCGTGCGGTTTCCGAACATGTCGTTGAGTGTGGCAAACAGCGAAGCGGTGACGGTCCAGTCGCGAGTACCGGGGTTGGTCACCATCGGCCCCACCATCATCTTGTTGGTTGCCGACAACATCTGGCTGTATATGACGAAAGGCTCCTGCCACAACACATGGCTGTCGAACGTCCATCCGTGGTTGAAACCCAAGGTTTCAGCCCGCTGCGCTAGATCAACAACCCGCCAAGCGGGGGGATCCGTTTGAAGAACAACACCGAAGTCCATAAATGCTCCCAGATTTGAACGATTACTGGAGGTACTGGCAGAGACTGCGAGGCAGGTAGCGACCATCGCCGGCCCGCCCCAGATACTGCCCGTGGTCAACGATCACCTTGCCCCGCGCCAGCACGGTGTCGACATGGCCGGTTACCTCGACTCCCTCATAGGCGGAGTGATCCATGTTCATGTGGTGGTTGTCGACACTGATCGTCCACTGCTTATTGGGGTCATAGATCACTATGTCGGCGTCAGAACCAGCAGCGATGATGCCTTTACGGGGGTACAGGCCCATCATGCGGGCCGGTGTGGTGGCGCACAGTTCTACCCAGCGGGCCAGACCGATCTCGCCGGTAACCACTCCCTGGTAGATCATGTCCATGCGGTGCTCGACTCCACCGATGCCATTGGGGATGGCACGAAAGTCATCCAGCCCCAGTTCTTTCTGCTCCTTCATGCAGAACGGGCAGTGGTCGGTAGACACCACGGCCAGGTCGTTGCTGCGCAGCCCCCTCCACAACTCTTGTTGGTGGTGCTCGTGGTGTGACCGCAGTGGAGTGGAACAGACGTAGGCGGCACCCTCGAACCCGGGACGGTCGAGGTGCTCCTCCACGCTGAAGTACAGGTATTGGGGACAGGTCTCGGCGAACACGTTCATATCGCGGTCGCGGGCGATCGCTACCTGCTCAAGGGCCTCGCGGGCCGACAGATGCACAATGTAGAGCGGTGCAGCACCCACCTTCGCTAGTTGAATGGCCCTATGGGTGGCCTCAGACTCCAGTTCCTTGCGACGCACGTAGCCGTGGTTCACCGGGCTGGTGTCGCCGCGCTCGAAAGCCTGTTCGGCCAACACGTCGATGGCCAGTCCGTTCTCGGCATGCATCATGATGAGTCCGCCGTTGCCCGCGGCTTGTTGCATGGCTCGCAGGATCTGGCCGTCGTCAGAGAAGAACACGCCGGGATAAGCCATGAACAACTTGAAGCTGGTGATGCCCTCGTCAACGAGTAGGTCCATCTCCTTCAGCGAGTCGTTGGTGACATCGCCGACAATCATGTGAAAGCCATAGTCCACCGCACAGTTGCCCTCGGCCTTGGCCATCCACACATCAAGGCTGTCGCGGATGGCCTCGCCGTAACGCTGGACCGCGAAGTCAACGATGGTGGTGGTGCCGCCCCAGGCAGCGGCCCGAGTGCCCGATTCGAAGTCGTCGGAGGCTTCGGTACCTCCGAAAGGCAACTCCATGTGGGTATGAACGTCCACGCCACCTGGCACAACTAGTTTGCCGGTGGCGTCGATGACGTGAGCGCCTATTGCGGCTGCTGTGGCGATGTCGCTGCCAGGCTGTATCACAGCAGCCACCTGTTCCCCGTCGATCAGCACTTCGGCGGGAGCAGCGCCAGTGGAGGCGACCACGGTGCCTCCCTTGATCAGTGTCGTCATGTCGGTCTCCTCCAATATGTTTCTTTGGTCAGCAACTCAGGGTGCGGTCAGCCCTCCGTACTGGTCGGGGCGCCGGTCCCGGTAGAACGCCCACTGGTTGCGGACCTCGGCAATTTGTGAAAGATCCAACTCTCGCAGCACCAGCTCTTCGGTTTGGTCCGAAGCGGCTCCGTCCAAGATTTGGCCCCTTGGAGTCGCAAAGTAGGATGTCCCGTAGAAGTCGTTGTCACCCAGGGGTTCGACCCCGATCCGATTTATGGCACCCACGAAATACATGTTGGCGACCGCTGCGGCGCTCTGTTCAAGTTGCCAGAGATAGGCCGAGAGACCGCGGCTGGTGGCCGAGGGGTTGAAGACGATCTGCGCGCCGCCCAACCCCAGAGCTCGCCAGCCCTCGGGAAAGTGCCGGTCATAGCAGATGTAGACGCCGACCTTGCCGACCGCCGTGTCGAATACCGGGTAACCAAGATTTCCGGGACGGAAATAAAACTTCTCCCAGAATCCCTGAATCTGAGGGATATGAGTCTTGCGGTACTTACCGAGGTAAGAACCGTCAGCGTCGATAACCGCGGCTGTGTTGTACAAGAATCCGGGCTGTTCTTCTTCGTACATCGGGAGCACGAGCACCATTTCATGGCGCGCGGCCAGTTCTTGAAAGCGCTTGGTGGTTGGTCCATCGGGGATGGCCTCGGCGTATGAGTAGAACTCAGCATCTTGAACCTGACAAAAGTAGGGTCCGTAAAACAGCTCTTGAAAGCACATGACCTGTACGCCGGCGGCGGCGGCTTCCGACACGTACTTCTCGTGAACCTCGATCATCGACTCTTTGTCGCCTGTCCAAGCCACTTGGACGATCGCTGCATTCACTTTGTCTGCCATTGCCTTCTCCTTCTCCCGCTTTTCTGAATGATGGCGGGGCAGCCGACCTAGTCTCCTTGACGGATTTGCAGACGTCACTGTAGTTCAAGTTCTGCCACCGATCCTTAACTGCCGCCGTGTTGTTGGTTGTAGTGGCTCATTCGCCGCTCGTTGTTGGTTGTAGTGGCTCATTCGCCACTCGTTGCTTCGGTGGCCCGGCGGGCCATCTCGTCGTGGTCCACATCCTCCACACGAGTGGCCACTCCCCAACGGTGGCCCCACGGATCAAGAAACTGCCCGGCCCGGTCGCCGTAGAACTGCTCTGAAACCGGGCGCAACTCGGTCGCCCCCGCCTTCAGCGCTGCCGCGAAAGTGGCGTCGACATCCTCCACATAGACGTTGAGCGACACTGCTGTCCCACCCAAGGTCTCGGGGCCGACAACTCCTATTTCTGGGTACTCGTCGGAGATCATCACTAGCGAGTCGCCAAACTCCAACTCGGCATGACCGACCTTGCGTCCGTCCTCCAAGCGCATCCGTTCGGTGGCGTCGAGCACACTTGTATAGAACTCGATGGCGTCACTCGCTCCGTCAACGCAGAGCGCTGGAGTGAGTCTCGGGTAGTTGTCTGGAATCGGGTTGGGCATGGGCTATTGTCCTTTTGAGTAGGCAAGTGAACGCCGATAGTATCCGCGGCTATTCGTCGATGGATAGCGATACGGGGGATCAGTGCCAGACGCGAAAAGTACGGGACTCAAACTTCTTGACTCAGCGGGTATAACTGTCGGTGGCGACGCGCCGCGCGACATTCATATTCACGATGATCGTCTCTGGTCGCGCATTCTCAGAGATCGGGAACTGGGCCTGGGCGAGTCGTACATGGATGGTTGGTGGGACGCCAACCAACTCGACGAGTTCCTGACTGTGGTCCAGACAGCCGATCTTCGGTCAATGGTGACACCGAGCCCCCAATTACTGGTGCTGGGGGTCAAGGCCACGATCATGAACCGGCAATCGAAGGCGAGGGCCCGCCGCAATGCACAGGCTCACTACAACATCGGCAACGATCTGTACGAGCGAATGCTCGACAAGCGAATGATCTACTCGTGTGCCTACTGGCTCAACGTAGCCGAACACGACGGTCCCAGCTCAGGTGACCCCGCTGACTCAGACGGCACTGCCCTGGATCGGGCTCAGGAAGCCAAGCTGGAGCTCATCTGTCGCAAGCTGGGGCTCCAAGCAGGCATGACGCTGCTTGATATTGGCTGTGGTTGGGGTGGTTTCGCGCAGTTAGCGGCGGAGCGCTATCAGGTTGAGGTGACGGGAGTCTCTCCGGCGGAAGAGCAGATCGCGGTAGCGAGGCAACGCTGTCGTGGTCTGCCGGTAGAGATTGTGCAGGGCGATTATCGCGATCTCGACGGCACCTATGACCGCATCACCTCGATTGGAATGATGGAACATGTGGGTCCGAAGAACTTGCCGACATTTTTTGACAAGTGCCGTGAACTCCTTGATCCCGATGGGATGATGCTGCACCACACCATCGGTTCAAACGACTGGCAAACGGCTGGTGATCCCTGGTTTGATCGGTACATCTTTCCAGGGGGTGTGCTGCCCTCGCTCGGCCAGATCGGCAAAGCTGCGCAATCCCACTGGACGATCGAAGATGTCCACAACTTCGGTCCGTACTACACCCGAACGTTGTTGGCCTGGCACGCCAACATTTCGGCTCGCTGGCACGAGATCCCGCACTACGACGAACGTTTCCGACGGATGTGGCACTACTACCTGATGAGTTCGGCCGCGGGTTTTAGAGCGCGCGCCATTCAGCTTTGGCAGGTTGTGTTCACTCGGGCAAAACGTGGGCTACCCATATGGACGCCGGTTCGCTGAGTCGCTGGATCGCAGGAAGTTAGAACTGTTGTTCTTCGGTGCTGCCCTTGAGCGCCAGAGTTGACGCTTTGCCACCGGAGATCACTGTGGCCACATCGTCGAAGTAACCCGCCCCAACCTCGCGTTGGTGGCGCGTGGCGGTATAGCCCTCGCCTTCCATGCCGAATTCACGTTGCTGCAATTCGACGTAGGCCGACATGTCTGAAGAGTTGTAGCCGTGTGCCAACTCGAAGGCGGAGGCGTTGAGGGCATGCCACCCGGCGAGGGTGATGAACTGGAATGCATAGCCCATTGAGCCCAACTCTTTTTGGAACTTGGCGATGGTCGAGTCATCTAGAGCTGCGGACCAGTTGAACGACGGGGAGCAGTTGTAGGCCAACAGCTTGTCGGGGAACTCGGCGTGGATTGCTTCGGCGAACTGGCGCGCTTCACCCAGGTGGGGCGTGCTTGTCTCGCACCAGATCAGGTCACAGTAAGGGGCGTACGCGAGGCTGCGTTTGATGGGCGTTGCCAGACCCGGTTCGGTATAGAAGAAACCTTCCGACGAGCGCCCGCCGGAAAGGAACTCGCGGTCCCGCTCATCCACATCGCTGGTGATGAGGTTGGCGCCGAGTGCGTCGGTACGGGCAACGATGATCGTGTCAACACCGACCACATCGGCAGCTAGGCGAGCCGCACTCAAAGTCGAGATGTGCTGTTGGGTCGGAATCAGCACTTTGCCACCCATGTGCCCACACTTTTTTGCTGAACTCAATTGGTCTTCCCAATGAACCCCCGCGGCACCTGCTTCAATCATCGACTTCATCAGTTCAAATGCGTTGAGCGGGCCGCCGAATCCCGCCTCTGCGTCGGCGAGGATTGGCAGTAGGTAGTCCACCTTGGGAGAGCCAGATGTCTCCGACCATTCGATCTGATCCGCGCGTCGCAGAGCGTTGTTGATCCGTGCCACGACCGAAGGCACCGAATTCGACGGGTACAGCGATTGGTCGGGATAGACATGGCCGGAGAGGTTGGCGTCGCCTGCGACCTGCCAGCCCGACAAGTAGATGGCGGGGAGACCAGCTTTGGCGTACTGAATAGCCTGGCCACCGGTCATGGCGCCTAGGGCGTGGACATAGTCCATCGTCTTGAGTTGCTGCCAGAGTTTTGCTGATCCTTGTCGCGCCAGTGTCAGTTCGGGGGTTACTGATCCGCGCAGGCGCACGACGTCAGCGGCTGTGTAGTCGCGGGTGAGTCCGGTCCAACGGTCGTTGTCGGCCCAGTCCGCAGCAAGGGCTTTCACTTGCTCATCGAAGCTGGGGTTCTGGGCCTTTGTCGGGTTGTCAGCCATCTGATCTCTCCTGATCGTTGTCGATTTGTGTAGGTATTTGGTATTTCACAACAGTCGGTAGGCCTCGGTGGTGAGGAATTCGTGGTAGTCGTCGGTTGTGGCCAGCGACCTCAGTAGTTCGCGAGCCTCGACAAAGCGTCCAGCGGACCACGCCTGCGCACCGAGTTCTGTGCACAGCATCTCGGTCTCTTCATCTATAAGGCGCTCTAGCAGCCCATGGTCGAGGACTAGTCCGTTTGAAAGTTGCACTTGGTGATGGCACCACTGCCACAGTTGTGCTCGGCAAACCTCTGCCATGGCAGTGTCCTCAAGGTGATCGTCGATCGGCACCGCAGCGTTGCCAACGAGCCACTCGCCGAGATAGCGAATCACGATGCGAATATTGGTGCGGACGCCCCCCTCCGAAACCGTGCCGCGGGTAGAAGACACGGCGAGCAGATCTCCGGCCGTTACATAGACGTCGTCTCGTTGGCGTTCTACCTGGTTCGACCTGTTGCCCAGCACCTTGTCGAACTCGACGGCAGCGGTGGGAACGATCTGGGGCACCGCGATGCGGGTTCCGTCGAAACCGTCTCCGGCTTCGCGGCGTTTATCGGCAGCAACTTTGCGCAAGGCTCCCGCTGTGCGTGCCGGATTCTCGACGTCGGGAATGACCCCGGACATGCCACCTATGGCGTGAGCGCGGCGACGATGACAAGTCGATACCAACAATTCGGTGAAGGCTCGCATGAATGGGGTCTTGACCGTGATCTGGTCGCGGTCGGGAAGCAAAAAATCAGGGTTTCTTCGGAAAGTCTTGGCCACGCTGAAGAGATAGTCCCAGTTGCCGGTGTGGAGGCCGGTGATGTGGTCCCTCAACTCGAAGAGGATTTCGTCCATATCGAAGGCCGCCAAGATCGTTTCGACCAGCACTGTCACCCGGATCGTGCCTCTTTGCAGCCCAAAACGATCTTCGGTGTAGTCAAACACTTGGTTCCAGAGGCGGGCGTCCGCTTGGCCTTCCAGTTTCGGGAGGTAGAAGTAAGGCCCGCTGCCGCGTTCGATTGCGGTGTCGAAGTTATGGATGAAGCAGAGCCCGAAGTCGGTCAACGCTGCCGAGATCGGTTTGCCGTCAACAGTGATATGCGACTCTTCGAGATGCCATGCTCGGGTACGAACCATCAGTGTGGCTGACTCATCATCAAGGGATGTCAACTCGCCTGCGTACGCTGCTTTGACGTTGGCTTGGCCGGTCAAAATGTTGTGCCAGGTCGGCGATGTCGCATCTTCGAAATCAGCCATGAAGACTTTGGCACCCGAATTGAGGGCTTCGATCATGAACTCGGCGGTTACTGGCCCGGTGACCTCGGTGCGGCGATCTCGCAGATCTGGCGGGGGAGGAGCGACGCCCCATTCGCCTGAGCGGATGTGCGCTGTTTCAGGTCTGAACGAGGGGAGTTCGCCAGCGTCGACACGGTTTTGGCGGACGACTCGCTCTGCGAGCAGTCTTTGCCGCTCGGACTCGAAATTGTGGTGCAGGTCTGAGAGGAAGTCGGCTGCTCGCGCGGTCACGACCGCGTCGGCCAACGGATGAGGTGTTACAGCGCAGCGAGTCAACGTCTTGACCACAATTTAGTATGAGCTGGATAAACCTAAATATTGCCAGATATATTCATCCAATATTCGTGTGTGAGTTTGGATTATTCAAAATATCTGCCATTCTTATGCAATGGCAGATGACATTGACCTCCTTGTACTGGGTAGCAGAGTGCGCCATGCCAGGCGACGCGCCCAGATGACGCTCGCCGAAGTCAGTGACGTTGTGAAACGTCCGGCACCGTATCTGTCGCAACTCGAAACCGGCAAGGTCGAACCAAAGCTCAGACTCCTTAACGAACTCGCCGACATGTTCGAGACGACCACGGCCGATTTTCTCTCGTCCGAACCTCCGGACCGTCGTGCCTACCTGGAGATCTCCTTGGCACGCGCCCAAACGGATTCTGCCTATCAAGCCCTCGGGTTGCCACACCTGAAGCCGTCAGCCAAAGTGGGAAACGGTGTTCTGGAACATCTAGTTGCGCTCGCCAATGAGTTGGTTTGCAAGAACCGACAGATACGGCAAGACCCCGTGACTGAGGTCCGCTTTGCAGACATCGCCCGATCGGCCAACATCGCGCTGCGAGCCGAAATGCGGGAACGAGCCAATCACTATCCTGAAATCGAAGCAATCGCCGCGCAAGCACTGTCTGACGCCAACTACCCGGGAACCGGACCGATCAGCGAAAGAGTCCTTACCGAACTTGTCGCTGGTCAGGGGTTCACGATTGAACGGGTTCGGGCGATGCCTCCAACCGCCCGCAGCATCACCGATACCCGCGACAAGATCATCTTCATACCCGACCGAGGAGGCCTCAAGATCCGTGAGGCTCGATCCGTGGTGTTGCAGACGCTTGGACATTTCGCGCTTGAGCACAACGACACTCGAGACTTCGCTGAGTACCTTCGTCAACGCATTGAGTCCAACTATTTTGCGGCGGCGATTCTCGCTCCAGAAGGACCAGCGGTCGACTTCTTACGTGAAGCTCAGGCCGACGACGATATCTCCGTGGAAGACCTCAAGGAGATCTTCTACATCTCATATGAGATGGCGGCCCACCGCTTCACCAACCTCGCCACCCATCACTTGAGTATCCCCTGTCACTTCCTGCGCACCGACAGAGAAGGCGTGATCAACAAGGCATACGAGAACGATGGGATCCGTTTCCCGGCGGCACCCGATGGGGGTCTCGAAGGACAGCGGGTACCGCGTCAATGGGGCAGTCGCCAGGCTTGGAATGCTTCTGGGAGTTTCTTGTTGCACAGCCAATTCACCGTCACCAATGGCGGAGAGTACTTCTGCACTACCTACATCGAGACAGAAACAGACCGCTGGCCCCACGCCATCACCCTGGGCACACCGTCTGAGTACGCGCACTATTTCCGCGGATCAGACACGCTCCGCAAGGAATATGCCCGAGACCGTGAGATCGAACCGGATCCAACGCTGGTGAACGAATGGAAGGACGTGACCTGGCCATCGGCCGCGGAACGCAGCCACGTGCTTTCCGCCCTACCACCCTCAGATCGCGAGTTCAGTCCGTTTCCGGGAATCGATCTGCTCGACGTGTATAGATTTCTGGAGCGCCAACGGCGGAGCCGGCGACCTTAGCGCGCCAGCACCGCCAGATGGTCGATCGCGGCGGTCGCAATGTGGATTCGATCTCTGCGTGCCTCGTCGACAGCAACCGCGATCACATCAGATCCAGCCGTTTGCAGCAGTCCACTAACACATTCATCACCGACTGATACCGCCACATGAGCTTGATCAGCGACCAGTTCGTCGAGTGTGTCGGCCAGAACCACCGATGACAGTGGACGGGCACCTGTCACGGGACGGTCCGTTGCAGCGGTTCCTATTGTGGCGACCGCCGTAGTCGGGACGAGCAGTTCGCCTTCGTCCTCGTCGCGCACGAACACAAAGTCAGCACCTACCGCAACGATCTGACCGCAACAGACTTGTCCACCAGCCGTTTTGATTGTGACCGGCCTACCTCGCTCGGCTAAATCGAGGAGGACTCCAGCGATAGAAGACTCTTGCGCGGCTTGTTGTTCAAGTGATCTTTGGCGGGCTCGAGCAGCGGCAGCTTCGTCGACTCGGTGATCAGCAAGCCAGCTGGACAAGCCGGCCAGAGGATCGTCACGGTCGGGTTGGATCGGCTGCCTGTAGAGCTTTCTGTTCATGAAATCCTGAGGGTAGCGCTAATATCAAGGTGACCGATGACTGAACACACCATCACCCTTCACATTCCCGGCAATCATCTGATGGGGGCGCTGCTCGGTGAGTACGATCAGCATCTGCGCCATATAGAAGACGCATTCCCCGATACCACCGTGACTGTGCGAGGCAACGAGGTGCATCTGTCGGGTCCGGGTGCCGGGGCCGCCAGGACCACCTTCGAAGAACTCGTGTTGCTGGCTGAGAACGGCCAACGCCTCGATCTCACCACCCTCGATTCCACCATCGACATGGTGCGAGCTGACGAACGACCTTCAAGCGTCTTGACGCACGAGATTCTCCGGGCCGACCGAGGCAGAGTGATCCGCCCCAAGTCGAGCGGACAAAAACAATACGTAGAAGCGATAGAAAATAACGTCGTCACCTTCGGGATCGGTCCAGCGGGCACCGGCAAGTCTTGGTTGGCGGTTGCTACCGCGGTTGCGGCGCTTCAGTCCAACTCGGTTGAACGCATTATTCTCACCCGACCGGCGGTTGAGGCAGGAGAACGGCTCGGTTTCCTGCCGGGTGACCTGATGGCCAAAGTGGATCCTTATCTTCGCCCGCTGTATGACGCGTTACACGACATGGCGGGTACTGACGGTGTTGAACGGTTGATGGAAAGGGGCGTGGTTGAGGTGGCGCCGCTTGCTTTCATGCGAGGACGCACGCTCAATTCCTCGTTCATAATCCTCGACGAAGCCCAGAACACCACGGCGGAACAAATGAAGATGTTCTTGACCAGGATTGGTCATGGCTCCAAAGCAGTTGTGACCGGCGACATCACCCAAGTCGATGTGGCTACCGGGCGCAGCGGACTCTCGGGTTTGGAGCCGATTCTGGGCGGTATCGACGGTGTTGGTTTTGTGTGGCTCTCCAAGCGCGACGTCGTCCGTCACCGCATCGTGCAAGAGATCGTCGATGCTTACGAAAAAGCGACTGATAGTAGTCAACCCCCCGGCGGATCCACGTGACCGACACGGCCAGCCCAGTGGTGGTGGTACTCGACGAGCAGAGTGGCATCGAAATCGACACTGATCGCTGGCAGCGTCTCGCTTCTTTGGCGCTCGCCTCTTCGGGTGTCGTGAACGGCGAACTCAATTTGATCTTCGTAACCGAATCAGCGATGACCCGACTGAACCACCAGTACATGGGGAATGGCTATGCGACCGATGTACTGTCGTTTCCCCTTGACGGATCAGACGATGTCGAGATTGGGGAGTCTCTGATCGGTGATGTGGTCGTTTGTCCCGCCCGGGCTGCGGCGCAAGCAGGCGACCACGAGGGCCAAGGCGACCACGACGGTTCTTTGGAGGACGAATTGGCGTTGCTGATCGTTCACGGTGTATTGCATGTGCTTGGACACGACCACTACGACACCGCCACGACAAACCGCATGCAGTCCTGCGAGCAGGCTCTTCTCCGCCAACACCACCGCGCATGATCTGGATTCTGCTAACCGTTGCCGTAGCGTTGATTGCCGGGCTTGTCGCCGGCGTTGCTCTCACCTTGGCCGACCGGATCCCCAAGCGCCTTTCAATGAGGCGCTCTGAAGCACCTGTTGCTTCCGAAGACGAGTTGATCGCGCTCACCGAAGCAGCGGCTGCTGACGATGTGATCGATGATGAGGAGCGAGAACTGATTGAGTCGGTGTTCGCTCTGGGCGACACGATCGTGCGAGAAGTGATGGTCCCGCGTACTGACATGGTCGCAGTCGCATCCGACATCAGCATCACTGCGGTTGTCGATCTCGCCATCGACAAGGGGCTGAGTCGCCTCCCCGTTTTCGCCGAGGACATCGACGACATCGTAGGTGTATGCCTGATGAAAGACCTGACTCGCGCCGAACGTGCCGGACGCGGTGATCAGGAGGTGCGAACACTGATGCGGCGCGCCCGGTTCGTCCCAGAAACAAAGCACGCAGGTGATCTCTTGCGAGAGATGCAGGCGGGCCACTATCACCTTGCCGTTGCTGTTGATGAGTACGGCGGAACCGCTGGTGTGGTCACCCTTGAGGATGTTGTGGAGGAGTTGGTTGGCGAGATCGTCGACGAGTTCGATGTTGAAGAGCCTCTCGTCGAGCCTCTCGCCGGGGGAGAAGCGCTGGTACACGGACGCATGCCGGTTGATCAACTCAACACTCTGGTGCGATCCGAACTTGGAGAAGGGGACTGGGACACCGTGGGAGGCTTGATATTCAGCACATTGGGCCATGTCCCGACTGTGGGCGAGTCCATCGAAGAAGGCGGTGTGCTTCTCAAGGTCGAGCGTATGGAGGGTCGCCGAATCACCAAGGTGCGTCTTACTCCGGTCGATCTGCTTGGAGACAGGCGCGCGGCCGATGGGCGATGAGCGCTCGGTCGGTGGGTCGGAACCGGGCACCGATGAGCGCTCGGTCGGTGGGTCGGAACCGGGCACTGATGAGCGCTCGGGATTCGTGACCCTCATCGGTCGACCCAACGCCGGAAAATCAACCTTGCTCAACAAGATCCTCGGCTTCAAGGTGTCGATCGTCTCCGACAAGCCCCAAACGACCCGTACCCAGATACGAGGGGTTTTGAACCGCCCTGGAGCCCAACTTGTGTTTGTTGACACTCCTGGCATCCACAAGCCGCGAACCGCCCTCGGTACCAGCCTCAACGCCACCGCCAACCAAGCAAGCTCACAGGTTGACGTTGTCTGCTTCGTGCTTGACGCGACTGCTCGGTACGGCCGTGGTGACGCCTCCATAGCTGAGCGTTTGCCCAAAGACTCCGTGATTGTCGTAACAAAAGCCGACATTGCCTCACGCCAACAAATCGTGGAACAACTAGCGGCAACGTCCCACCTCGACGCTGCGCAGTGGTTTCCTGTAAGCGGACGAACAGGAGAAGGCATAGACGACTTGGTTGACTATCTGACCGAAAGGATGCCTCCGGGTCCTCGTTTGTATCCCACTGAGATGCTCACCGATGTCGGTGATGAGTTCTGGGTCGCCGAGCTCGTTCGTGAAAAATTACTGGCCTTGACTCGCGACGAACTTCCCCACAGCCTCGCTACCAGGGTTACCGAATGGGAATGGCCGCGGA
Source organism: Candidatus Aldehydirespiratoraceae bacterium (assembly GCA_965198315.1). Taxonomy (GTDB): domain Bacteria; phylum Actinomycetota; class Acidimicrobiia; order Acidimicrobiales; family Aldehydirespiratoraceae; genus VXYK01. The sequence goes on from OZ240616.1 coordinate 2,273,113, forward strand.
TCCGTTGCGAGATCCTTGTTGAACGAGAATCCCAGAAACCGATGGTGATCGGCAAAGGCGGAGAGGTGCTCAAGAAGGTCGGCACCGCCGTACGCTCCGAAATCGGCGAAGAGGTGTATATCGAACTCTTCGTGAAGGTGGAAAAAAACTGGCAGCGCCGCGCGGAACTGGTTCAGCGCCTCGGCTACTAGCCGTCTCTGCAGTTCCCCCTACTAGTCCGGCCCGGTGACGGTAACGGTGAGCGAGTTGGACAGTTTCTTGCCGTCGCCGGCGCAGACCGCTCCGTCGGCGCTGCAGTCGGTGGTCACCGGCAGCACGATGGTCACGTCCCCGTTGCCGACGGGTTTGACCGTGATCAGCCAGCGGATGTTGCTCGGCTTGTCCTGTCGCTGCGCTCTCTTGACCTCGCCTCCCGTCTCATCGAAGGCGTGGTCGCGCAGAGTCCGATAGCTGAGTCCGAACTCCTCGCTGAACTCGATTTCGAAGGTGAACTCAGACGAACCGTCGTGGGAAGCCGGGGCGGCGACCGTCACGCTGACGGTGAGGGGAACCGGCGTCGCCGTCACTTCGGTAGTCGCCTCGCTGGTCAGGGACTCGTTGTTCCCCTCGTCGTCGGTGAAGGAGACATTCACCTGGAAGGTGTAGCCCGCGTCGTTTGGGCCAAGCGTGTAGGTCGAACTCGTGTTTCCCGACAATAAAGAGACGACGGGGAAGCTGGTTCCGGTGTTTTCGTCGACGACCGTCTTGCGGGCCGTCCACCGGTAGCGGTAGGAAACGTTGGTCAGCCCGTCGGCGTCATCGATGGCCGAGGTGTCCGCCGTTAGCGTCTGCCCCACCTGCGGCGTGCCGTCAATGGCGGGCAGGCCCGTCGGCTCGGAGTTCGGCCTGGCTGCCACGATCACCGTACTCCTGCTGGTCAGGGACTCGCTGTTGCCGCGGTCGTCGGTGAAGGAGACCTTGACCGCGAAAGTCCGGCCCTTGTCGGCTGGGGCCAGTGTGTAGGTTGAACCGGTCTCTCCCGGCATTTCAACGTTGATGTAGTAGTAGGTTCCGGTGTTGGCGTCGAAGACCGACTGGTTGTGGAGCCACTGGTACTGGTATGCGACGTTGGTCAACCCGTCGGCGTCGTTGATCGCCGAGGTGTCCGCGGTCAGCGTCTCGCCGACCTGGGGCGTCCCCGTGATGGCGGGAAGGCCCGTGGGCTCGTAATTCGGCGGGGGTGCCACGGCCACCGTGTCCGCGCTGGTCAGGGTCTCGGTGTGGCCGGCGTCGTCGGTGAAGGAGACCTTGACCGCGAAGGTCCGGCCCTCGTCGCCTAGGGCCAGTGTGTAGGTCGAGCCCGTCTCTCCCGGCATGTCAAGGTTGATGTAGTAGCTGGTTCCGGTGTTGAAGTCGATGACCGGAATGCTGCCGACCCACTGGTACGTGTAGGCCACGCTGGTCAGCCCGTCGGCGTCATCAATGGCCGAGGTGTCCGCCGTCAGCGTCTCGCCGACCTGGGGTGTCCCGTTGATGGTGGGAACTCCGGTTGGCAGGGTATTCGGTGGCGGCGCCACGGCCACCGTCGGCGCGCTGGTACGGCTTTCCTGGTTGTTGGCGTCGTCGGTGAAGGAGACCTTGACCTTTATCGTGTGGCCTTTGTCTGCGAGGCTCAGGGTGTACGTGGAGTCCGTCGCACCCCGGATTTTCGAGCCGCCCCGTAGCCATTGGTAAAGCCACGTGTAGGACGCGTGGGTCAACCCGTCGGCGTCGGCAATGTCCGAGGTGTCCCCCGTGAGGGTGTGGTCAACCTGGGGCGTGCCGTCGATGGTGGGACTGCCGGTGGCCCTGTTGTTGGGCGTGGCCGTCTTCAGGTTGTAGTTGTCGCGCAGGAGCAACCATGCCACGGCGGAGGCGCCGTAGTTGTCACCGGTGGCGACGTGCCGGAGCAGCACCCAGCGGTCAACGTAGTTGGCGTCCTCCGTGCTGGTGATCGTCACGGTCTGGGGCGTGTTCCAGTTGTCTGCGGTGAAGGTCAGGCTGTCGGGACTCGCCGTCGCCCGGCCCGTCGGACGTTGGCCGATGGCCACGGTGACGTCAGCCGCCGGCTGGGACGCCAGCGCCACGGTGTATGTGCCGCTCCGGTCTTCATCGATAAGGAGGTCGGTGCGGCTCAGAACCAGTCCCCCGTCGGGGCGTTCCACGTCGGAAACGGTGGACCCATTGGTCACCGGCTGCCCGGTGAAGGCGAGCAGGTTGTTGTCATGGAGGTCCTCGAAGATGTGTTCACCCCTGTCGACGAAGAGGTTGTCGTAGGACACGGTCACGGTCTGGCCCTGGGTGATCGGTTCCTCCATCGTCAAGGTGACCGTGTCTCCGGACAGCGCGGCGTCGCTGCGAGCGGCCAGCTCCCCGTCCACCCGGACGTCCAGAGTCAGGCTCTGGAGGAGGCTCGTCTGCACGCCGAAGGCTCTCAGGATGGCCGGAGACTGCATATCCTCGTCGAAGGCGACCGCCACTTGGGCGCCGTCGGCGGAGACCTCGGCCCCGGCGAACTGCGGGGAGACTGCGTCCACCCGGTGGGCCTGGCTGGCGAGCCCAGCGTGGTCCAGGTGGACGTCGCGCCCGTCGGAGTCCCGGATCGAGCCGTGTTCGCTGGGCTCGTCCCGGTACAGCCTCAGGCTGTTGACCGGTATCCGCAGCGCGACCGGGGCGTTGTCGCCCGGCACCACCGTGTACTCGAAGATCACCTTCTCTCCCTCGGTCCTGTCGTAGTGGGCGGTCCTGGTCTGGTCTCCCAGCTCCAAGTCCACCTCGGCGGCGTACTTCTTTGACCTCTTGTAACCGACAGTCACGTCGTCGCTGAAGGTGACGGTCACTTCGATGGCGTCCCCGGGGCCGTAGACCTGGCCACTGCCCGGGTTGGAGGTGAATTCCACGCCTGTTACGGTGGTTGGAACGTATTGCCTCTGGAGATTGTCTCCATCATCCACTACGGTCAGTCTCGCCGTGGCGGGCTGTGGTGCGCCCAGCATGGTCGCGCTGAAGCCGCCGTGGTTTGCCAGGTCCAGGTGCTTGTCCTTGAACTCCTTGTAGGTGCGGACCCATGTGAAGGTGACGTCGTGGCCTCCCGAGACCTGGTAGTTGTCCGGGCGCCCGTCGTATTTGGCGCGGTAGCCGATGCCGGCCGCCGATCTGAGCGGCAGGGTGTAGGTGGTGCCCCCTATGAATGAACCGTCGACCGAGTAGGCCCAGCTCAGTAACAGCGTGTGGAAATCCTCGAACTCGCCTTCCCAATAGCCCTGGTAGGCTCTGCGGGCGTCCCCGACGTTGTGAGCTCTGAACGTGGCGGTGATCCAGACCGGGTCCGTGTCTCCGGTCTTATCGGTGGTTACACCCAGACTCCGCAGCTCCCAGCTGTCTCCTCGGCCGAACTTGCCGCCGTTGGGTTCGTGGTCGTAACTGAAGTGGGTCTTCCCGTAGACGATCTTCTCGGTAGTCTGGTCAGTCCTTATGGTGCTTCTTCTTGATTTGAACCTCACCTGCCCCACCCGGTTCTGCACCTCGTCGTTGCGGATGGAAACCAACACCTGGTCCCCGTCGGTCCAGCCCGGGTCGTGGTCGAATTGCCATATCCAGGGAGTACCAATGTGGACCGGCTCGCTTGGGAAGGGCAGCACTATGCCCCCACCCAGGTCCAGCCTCCAATTGGCGACTTCTTCAATGCTGGGATAGGAGTCTGGACTGAAATCGATTTCTAACGTTGTTCCTTCGTCAAGGAACTCCGTGATTCTGTATCCCGTCCAAGGGAACCGTGGCTGATCTTCTGTTCCGATTGTTATGGTCTCATCGCGTCCCTTCACGATCAGGTTGTTGCTCATACTTCCACTGATCGACGTGTATCCGACTTTTGTATTGATCGTGCCTGCCGTCATCAGCGCCGTCCAGATGGTCCGGTAGCCGTAAGCGTTCGGCGTTGGGAGCTCGATGAGCTTCACGGCGACCGAATCGTTGTTCGCCCAGTTTAGGCCGTGGTTGGACCAGACGTAGGCGTTGTTGAGCTTGTTGGCTTCTTTGAGTAAGAATCTTGTCCCATCGAGTTCTAGCGCTAGTTTGTCATCGGCAGTGGTGGAAAACGTGGACGACAGTGAGAAGTTGAGAACATCGCTTTCTAGGGTTCCAGAGACTGTCGTCTTGGTGACGACGACTGTCGATATTGTGCGGTCTGTTCCACTGTAGGTTACTTGAGTGGTTGGAAGACTGCCGATGCTGGGACCACTGGCACCATAGCCAGCATTTTCGGTGCGCACCAACCCTTGGGTGGAGTCGTCTGTCCCCACCGTCATGGTCGTTGACCAGAAGATGGTGACCCCCCCGCCGACGTCGCCATACCCGGGGCAGCGGTCACCCCGTGCGGTCGAGCAGACGACGTTGCCGTAGTTCTGGGCGTGGGCCGTCTGCGCCGGATTCGAGGTCTCCACCATCACTGCCACCGCTGCCAGCATCACCGCCACCAGCAAGCAGCGGGGCAACAAGCTCAACCGTCCCCTTACCTTGGGGGGGGGGCTTTCTTCGGGGTTCTCTTCATTGTTGGAAACCTATCTCTGTATGACCGTCGTATGTGAAAGATATGTCCACTTTGTGCGCACCGTAACACATCCCCGATCCTCGGTTGAGTCCCACACCCGTGAACTTGGGCCGTTCAGCGACCTCGCAATGACTTCAGCAGGTGTTCGGCTTGGGCGCGGTCTTTGGTTCTGCGCATTGGGGGAAGGGCTCCGAGTAACGCCCAGCGGTAGCTGCGTGAGGTGGCCAAGCGAGGGTCCAACACGGCCACCACACCACAGTCGGTGGTGGAGCGGATGAGTCGGCCCGCTCCCTGGGCCAGCATGATCGCGGCCCTCGGCAGATCAACGACACGGAAAGCATCGGCACCCACCCGCTCGCGGCGTGCGGAGAGCAGCGGATCGTCGGGTCGAGGAAAGGGGAGCCGATCGATTATCACCAGATTGCAGGTAGAGCCGACAGCGTCGATGCCCTGCCAAAAGGACATCGTGGCGAAAAGGCAGGTTTCGTCGTTCTCGATGAACTCTTTGAGAAGTTGCGCCTTGGAACCCTCGCCCTGCGTCAACACTGGCCAGGGCACCCGAGACGAGATGTGCACGGAGGCCTCCTGCATCGCTGCCCAACTTGTGAACAAAGCCAGGGTCCTTCCCCCGGCCGCGGTGATCAAGGATTCGATCTCTTGATGTTGCGACTGTCGGTGGTCGGGTTTGCGGGGGTCGGGGAGATCTGCGGCGCAATACAAAAGAGCGTTCGCTTCGTAGTCGAAGGGACTCCCGACATCGACTTCCACGGTGCTGTCGGGAAGTCCGAACTGAGAGGTGGCATTCAATGGCATCGTCGCAGAAGTGAGAACTCCGCCACGTTGCGACCAGAGGTTCTCAGCCAGAATCTTGTCGATAGCCAGTGGCGTAGAACGCAGGCTGGGATTGTGGGCCGGGCCGTCTACCCACATCACTTCGTCGTCCACTGCCCAGCGAAGGTAGCTGATGTCGTCGAGCAGGGAGGTGACGGACTGGCGTGCCCGAACGGTCCGGTTCAACACATCGGTGGGTGCGTCGGATGGCACCGCCCTGAGAGCGTTCAGCAAATCAGCAACACGACCCGAGAGGAGATCGAGTGTTCTGCCGAGTTCATCTGGTGGTCCCTCTGGCAGGCGACTTCCGGTCAACGGTTCAAGACGGTTTTTAAGCGTTGCGGCCGCCTCGTCGACTTTTTTGGGTGCTTCTGAGTCCGCTACTACTGCTCTGGTGGCAGATGCAGCGGTCACTAGACGGGCTGGACTCAAGTAACGGCCTGCGGCGTTGGCCACAATGTCTTCAAGCTGGTGGGCTTCGTCGATAATCACCGTGTCGTGTTCGGGGAGAATGCCCTGCACCGCGACATCGATGGCGTAGAGATGGAGGTTGACGATCAGCACGTCGGCTGCAGCGGCGCGACGCCATGCTCTTTCGGCAAAGCAATTCTCCCCCTCGGGGCATCGGTTGGCACCGGGGCATTCTTGGCGACTCACGCTCACCTGCTGCCAGACTCGATCAGCGATGTCGGCTAGTTCGGAACGGTCACCGGTGTCGCTATTGTCTGCGAACAACCGAAGTTTCTCGCGGGTCTCATCGTCCAATGAGCCGTCATCACCGCCGAGACTGAGACCGGGATCGGACTCCGCTTCGTTCAGGCGTTGCAAGCAAAGATAATTGGAGCGACCCTTCAGAACGGCGAAATCGATCGGCGTTTCGAGCTGGCTGGACAAAAACGGTAGGTCCTTTCCGGCTAGTTGGTCCTGTAGTGCTTTGGTCGCCGTAGCGACCACGACCTTCCGGCCTGACACGGCGATGGGCACGAGATAGGCGAGCGACTTCCCCGTGCCTGTTCCGGCCTGCACCACAACATGGCCGTTGCTCGCCAACGCGTCTGCAACCGTGGCAGTCATCTCAACCTGCCCACCGCGGCGCTCTCCGCCACCCGGAAGGCCGGCCGTAACCCGGGCTAGGAGCTCAAGGGATTGTTCAGTGGTGTTCATGCGGAGACGGTTCGGGGATCTTCAAACACCCACCCTATGTGGAGATAGAGCACGGACAGCTAGAAGGTTGGGGCGACGATCAATTAGCGCGGCGCTCAGAGCGGATAGGTTCGGGAGGTGCCCGTCGATTTTCTCGATCTGAATCGGATCCCCCGTCACATCGCCTGCGTGATGGACGGTAACGGTAGATGGGCCCAGGCCCGGGGTCTGCCTCGTACCGAGGGGCACCGCGCCGGTGAGCATTCGCTGTTCGAGGTGGTCGACGCCTCCCTCGAAATCGGAGTCGAATGGTTGACTGTGTATGCCTTCAGCACCGAGAACTGGCGTCGACCCCGTGACGAGGTTCGATTTCTGATCAACTTCAACGAAGAGATCCTTGTTCGTCGCCGTGATGAACTCAACGAACGAGGAGTGCGGATCCGCTTCGTCGGTCGCCGCGACTGGCGGGTCCCCAAACGGCTGATACGTCGGATGGACGAAGCATCGGAACTGACTGAGAAGAACCGCAAGCTCACCTTCACCATCGCCTTCAACTACGGAGGCCGGGCGGAGATCGTTGACGCGGTGCGTCGGATCGCGGCCTCCGGCACAGCTCCGGAGAAAATCACCGAAACAACCATTGCCCGGAATCTCTACGATCCCGAAATGCCCGATCCGGATCTGGTAATCCGCACATCTGGGGAGTACCGGATCTCAAACTTCTTGTTGTGGGAGTTGGCGTACAGCGAGTTGGTGTTCACCGATATCCCTTGGCCCGAGTTCCAACGTCAGGAGTTTTTTGCCGCTATCAGAGAATTCCAGGAGCGCGACCGCCGCTTCGGTGGTGTGGAGGGCGGCGGTGTCGATGGCGGCCATTGAGATGAGTCTCTACCGGGATCAAGCTGTGGTACTGCGATCATGGAAGCTGGGCGAAGCTGACCGGATTATCAGTCTCCATACTCACGACAACGGCAAGGTCCGCGCTGTCGCCAAAGGGATTCGTCGAACAAAATCAAAGTTCGGGGCGCGGCTTGAACCTTTGAGCCATGTATCGATCCAGTTGTATAGAGGACGCGGCGACCTCGACACCGTCACTCAGGTGGAGACGATCTCTCGTTTCGGATCCCTGCGGGATGACCCGCAGCTCTTTGCGCGCGCCGAAGCGTTGCTCGAAGCAGTCGAGGGAGTTGCACAAGACCGCGAACCAGACCCCGCTCTTCACGTCATGTTGGTCAAAGCGTTGGCCACGCTCGAAAAATGCGAGAGCGGTCTGGTGGTCGCCGCCTTCTTTCTCAAACTTCTCGCCCATGAGGGACTGCAACCCCAACTCGACGGTTGCTATCGGTGTGGCAGCGTTGAAGCACTTGTGGCGTTCGACCTTGATGAGGGAGGCGTGCTCTGCCGACAGTGCCGACGCGGACGCCCCGTTTCCGAGGAGGCCCTTGATCTCATGAGACGAATTCTGAGCGGAGGACTCGGCAGCGTGCTGGCCGAAGAATCAACCCCCGCGACTGCCGAGCTGCAAGCACTGTCCACCGCGCTGTTGGAGCACCATTTGGAGCGACGACTGCGCTCCATCGCCGTGCTGGATCAAACCTGAGGCTGCAGCGAGCGCTTACTGGCTGATGGGGATCCAGCGGCCACCAGACTCGCTCCATTCCACCCAGGCTTCAAGCTGCGGATCCCACTGGATGTAGGTGTCGCGTGCCTCGTCCCACATCGGTGCGTCAACTCCCGGCTGTGACGCTTGGGCTTGGCCGGCAACGTCAGGCTCTGGTGTGGGTTCCGGTGCGCCACCAGCGTGCGCGTGCGGTTCGGGAACGCCCGAGGTGTCGGGCGCCGGGTCGCCCGCTGTGGTGGGCTGCTCTGTTATTGGCGAGGGCGCAATCGGTTCGGTGGGCGGCGGCTGTGTGGGCGGCGGTTGGACTGGTGGGTCCCAAAGGCCCGGCAACCCCACAGGCGATACCGTGGCTTCGTTGACACCGGGCACCAGCGCGGGTCTACCGACATGGCTCTTCTTGACTACCAGAGTTCCGGCGGCGAAGTCACCGACCCGGCGGTGCCCTCTAGAAGCCAACCCCAAGATGAGTCCCGTGAGTGGCACCACCAAGAACCACGGGAACGTGTCCACAATCAGCAGGACCCAGCGGAGCAGGTGTTTGAAAAAACCGACCCTCTCGAACGTGGATTTGTCGACGACGCGAATGCCGACCGCGAGCTTGCCCACAGAACCACCGGTGATCGTAGAAATGATCACCATGTTCAATGCTGCTATGGCGAGAATCAAGATTGCGAGAGTGTTGAAATTGTTGGCCTCATACACGAAAACCGCTGATTCCAGGTCGAGGCACACGTCACCGTTGTTCAGGTCTTCGTAGTGTTCACATATCTGCGCGGCCACGGCCGGATCATCGACCTCCTCGAGAGTGGCCATCGAGAAGACCGCGATCACCCCGACCGCAAACAGGATGACGAAATCAATGATGTAGGCAGAACAGCGACGACCGAACACGGCCGTAGGGTCAGCGGGAACGGGATCGTTAGGCTGGATGGACTCCATACTCGCGCACCTCCGGTAACCTCGCGGCCATGGGTGACTCGGAACTGTTTGAGAAGATAGTGAACCTGTCCAAGCGCCGCGGATTTGTGTTCCAGTCAGCTGAGATTTACGGGGGTTTCCGCTCCACCTACGACTACGGGCCTCTCGGCGTGCTGCTGCTGCGCAATGTCAAAGATGCTTGGTGGCGCGCGATGGTGCAGCACCGGCACGACGTGGTCGGTCTCGACGCCGCGATCCTTTCCCCACCCCAGGTCTGGGAGGCGAGCGGTCACCTCGCCAACTTCTCGGACCCGCTTGTCGATTGCACCCAGTGCAAAGCTCGACACCGCCAGGACAAGCTCGAAGATCCCGACACGTGCCCGACATGTGGCACCGCCGGCTGCTTCACTGAGGCTCGCCAGTTCAACCTCATGTTCAAGACCCACGCCGGTCCGATGGTCGACTCGACCACAGAGGTCTACCTGCGCCCCGAAACCGCTCAGGGGATTTTCACCAACTTCGCCAACGTGCTTCAAACCAGCCGCAAGAAACCGCCTTTCGGCATCGCCCAGATCGGCAAATCGTTTCGCAACGAGATCACTCCGGGGAACTTTGTTTTCAGAACCCGCGAGTTCGAACAGATGGAGATGGAGTTCTTTGTTCCACCCGACGACGCCGACCACTGGTTCAGATATTGGTGCGAGCAGAGACTGGACTGGTATCTGGATCTGGGTATTCCCACAGCCGATATCCGCCTCCGACCCCACGACCATGATGAGTTGAGCCACTACTCGTCGGGAACTTCAGACTTGGAATATCGCTTCGGGTGGGGTTGGGACGAACTGGAGGGCATCGCCAATCGCGGTGACTTCGATCTCACTGTTCATGCCGCTCATTCTGGAGAGCGTCTCGAATACTTCGATCAGACAAACAATCAGCACTACGTACCCCATGTCATCGAACCGGCCGCTGGAGCCACCCGCGCGGCGATGGCGTTTCTCATGGCCGCCTACGATGAAGAGACTGTCAACGACAGTATTCGTACGGTGCTGCGGCTCGACCCGAGGCTTGCGCCCTACAAGGTTGCGGTCCTGCCACTGTCCAACAAGGACACGCTCACACCGATCGCGCAAGAGGTCTTTGAGATCGTCAAACTGCGTTGGATGGCCGACTACGACCAGACACAATCGATTGGCAAGCGCTACGCCCGTCAAGACGAAATCGGTACGCCTTATTGCGTAACCGTCGACTTTGAGACGCTCGACGATCACGCCGTCACCGTGCGTGAACGGGACACGCGTGAACAAGAGCGAGTTTCGATCGATCAACTCGAAGGATTTCTTGCCGCTCGGCTCGGCTGAGCGAGTACTCCAGGACCTCTATAACGAGCGTGGTATTCGGCTAGCTTGCGGATTGATGGGCATACACGATGACGACATCGCCAAGGTACGAGCCTCCGCCGACCTCGTCGCGCTCATAGGCGAACATACCGACATCAAGCGCTCAGGCCGCAACTGGATGGCCCGCTGTCCACTTCACGGTGAACGCACTCCGTCGCTGTCTGTAAACCCCGAAAAAGGCGTCTACTACTGCTTTGGTTGTCAACGTAGTGGTGACGCCATCACGTTCGTCCAAGAGATCGAGAAACTCGATTTTGTTGGAGCAGTCGAGTCGCTTGCCTCTCGCTACGGGGTCCAACTGCGCTACACGACCCAAGGAGAGGGGACCACTCGGGCGCGCAAACGACAATTGCTTGACGCGGTAGCCGAAGCAGCCGATTTCTACCATCAACGGCTACTCAACGGCCCCGACGCCGGCGCTGCTCGTGGCTATCTGCGCTCTCGCGGTTACGACCGTGCGGTGGTAAGCAGGTACCAACTCGGCTGGGCTCCTGACAGTTGGGATGATTTGGCCAAACACCTGAAGTTGAGTGATGCCGACCTCCGTGACAGCGGTCTGGGTTTTGTTAACAAGGCCGGTCGTCCACAGGACGCTTTTCGTGAGCGCATTATGTTCCCCATCGCCGATGAACGGGGAGACCCCACAGGGTTTGGCGGGAGGATCCTTCCAGGTCACGAAGGGCCGAAATACAAGAACACAATTGGCGAAGCAGCCGTGTACGACAAGAGCAAACTGCTGTACGGCCTGCACGCCCACCGCAAGGACATTGTCAAAGAAGGCGAAGCCATTATCTGCGAGGGCTACACCGATGTGATCGGATTCGCCAACGCGAACATCTTGAGGGCTGTGGCAACTTGTGGCACAGCCCTCACCGAAGAACACATCAAGTTGCTCAAGAGGTTCTCAGCGGATCGCCTGGTTCTCGCATTCGACACCGACTCGGCTGGTCTCGCAGCCGCCGAACGCGTCTACGAATGGGAACAGAAGTTCGAACTTGATGTGCGGGTGGCCGACCTGCCACCCGGCGTCGACCCCGACGACGTAGCCCGTGAAGACCCAGCGGAGTTGGCCAGAGCCGTGCAGGAGGCCATTCCTTACATGCGTTTTCGTATGGAGAGAGCCTTGGCAGCCGGTGATCTATCGAGTCCAGAAGGCCGGGCCCGTGCCGCAGAGCGAGCAGTTGACGTCGTCGCGGAACATCCCAATGAGCTTGTACGCGACCCCTACCTGCTGGAGATCGCCGACCGTTGCCGGGTTGAGATCTCCAGGCTGCGGAAGCTTGCCTCCAAGCCTCGACCGCAACCGTCGCCAGCCGGTCGCCGTGGTCAACAAGAAACAGCAGAACGCGAGGTTCCCAACGCGCCCGACGAAGACACTCAAGGCACCGGACCTGAAGTAAGGCTCACGGATTCGCTCGCAACTGCGGCAGAGGATGAAGCCATCCGGCTCGTTATTGACCACCCCGACCAAGCCGTTCGACTTCACGCCAATCTGTTCGGACACAGCGTGCGCCAAGAAGCTTTCCAAGCACTTCGAGATCATGGGTTTGAAGGAGCTCCTGAGCATTGCGGGTCTCAGGCGGCGGACCTGTTGCGTCGGCTGGCTGTTGAAGGGTTCGATGCTGATCGTGATGATGTCTTGGCTGGTATCGCGCGCCTGGCGGGCCGACGAACCCTCGACGGCATCAACCGTGGTCTGCGCTCCTACGAAGCGGCCGATGGAGCAAAAATCGAAGTGAGCCGCTCGTTCACCTGGCTCAAACGGGAACTGGAAAAACTCGATGAACCGGTGACTCGCCGACGTGCCATAGACGAGTTGCTACCATGGTTGATCAGTCACGCAGAATGGAGGGCAAGGTAAGGGTGCCTTTCCGCGTTGGTTCCGAGGCGAAGTCAACTGACGATGCTGTGCGTTTGTATCTCAAAGAGATCGGTCGGGTGCCTCTGCTTGATGCTGCCGAGGAAGTTTGGATAGCAACTCGTATCCGCAGCGGGGGAACCGCAGCGGAGACACTCGCGGAACTATCGGTCACCAAAGAACCGCTCGAGCCCGATGATCGCGCCCACCTTGAGTGTTTGGTCAGCGATGGCGAACTGGCTCGTGATGAGTTGACGCGGGCGAACCTTCGACTCGTTGTATCGATCGCCAAGCGCTATGCGGGTCGAGGAATGGCACTGCTCGACGTCATCCAAGAAGGAAATCTCGGTTTGATCCGAGCTGTCGAGAAGTTCGATCACAGTAAGGGGTTCAAGTTCTCAACCTATGCGACATGGTGGATTCGTCAGTCGATTTCCCGCGCCATCGCGGATCAGTCACGCACAATTCGTATACCCGTACATGTTGCTGAGACTGTCAATCGAGTCAAGCGAGTGCAGTCGGAGATGCGCCAAGGTCTCATGCGTGAGCCCACAGTCGAAGAGCTGGCGGCCGAAGTCGACGAACCGATAGAAAAGGTCTCAGAAATCCTCCGGATCTCTATGGATCTATTGTCGCTCGACTCACCAATCGGGGAGGGTGAAGACTCGAACCTCGCCAATTTCGTAGAGGACCGAAACGCGGTTGCCCCCGGAGACGCGGTAACTCGTACTCTGCTCGTCGAGGCGGTTCGAGAGGTACTCGGTGATCTCGGAAAGCGAGAACAGGAAGTAGTTCGGATGCGTTTTGGGCTTGACGATGGTCAACCCCGGACACTCAAAGAAGTCGGCAAGGCTTTCGGCGTCACTCGGGAACGGATCCGCCAGATCGAAGCCAAAACGTTGACAAAGTTGCGTCACCCGCACCGGAGCGACCAGTTGCGCGACTATCTGGAATCCCGCTGATCTGAGCGTTTAAAAACCACATCGACAAGATCTGGTGGCGGTATCATCTTCAGTGCCGGTCCGGGGTAGCTCAGCTGGCAGAGCGCTCGGCTGTTAACCGAATTGTCGTGGGTTCGATCCCCACCCCCGGAGCCAACGAAGCGGACTGCACTCAGGTGCGGTCGGCTTCGCTGTTCGACGAGCATGTTCAAGGGGCGACAGCGATAGTGTCTCGTTGGGCTCGTAGCTCAGTGGTTAGAGCAGAGGACTCATAATCCTTCGGTCGTGGGTTCGATCCCCACCGAGCCCACTATAGGCTCCATTGGTCGCAGGCCGAATGGCTAACGGCGATGTTCAAGGCCTCTCAGAGGCTTCGGATCAAGCCACGAAAGGCAATAAACATGAGTAATGACTGGGGTTTTGAGACCCGTCAAATCCACGCGGGGCAAGAAGCCGACCCGGCCACTGGTGCCCGCGCCGTTCCGATCTATCAGACGACGGCCTACCAGTTTCGTGATACCGATCACGCCAAGAACCTGTTTGCCCTAGCCGAGATAGGCAACATCTACACCCGGATAATGAACCCGACCCAAGCCGTGGTCGAAGCTCGTCTCGCAAGTCTTGAAGGCGGCACAGACACCGCAGTCGGTATTCCCGGAGCACTTGCGCTGTCGTCCGGCCAAGCAGCAGAAACCTTGGCGATTCTGAATCTGGCTGAGTCCGGCGACCACATCGTGTCGGCCGCGGCTCTCTACGGCGGGACTTACAACCTCTTCCACTACACGCTGCCGAAGATGGGAATCACCTGCACCTTCATCGGCGACGCCGACGATCCCGACGCCTGGCAAGCGGCCACGCAGCCCAATACCAAGGCGTATTACTGCGAGTCGATCGGCAACCCGATGAACAACGTGGTCGACATCGCCAAGGTTGCAGATATCGCACACGCCAACAACGTGCCGCTCATCGTCGACAACACTGTGGCCACCCCGTATTTGATCCGTCCGATCGAGCACGGTGCAGACATCGTCGTCCATTCGGCGACGAAGTTCATCGGCGGGCACGGCACCACTATTGCGGGCGTGATCGTGGACGGAGGCAGTTTTGATTTCGCGGCGTCCGGCAAGCATCCGATGTTCACCGAGCCGGATCCCAGCTACCACGGCCTGGCCTATTGGCCCGCACTCGGTCCGGGTTCCTACATCATCAAGGCCCGGGTGCAGCTCTTGCGGGATATTGGTGCGGCAATTGCACCTTTCAATTCGTTCCTGCTGCTGCAGGGTCTTGAGACGCTGAGTATGCGGATGGAACGTCACTTCTCCAACTCGAACGCAGTCGTCGACTATCTCGCTTCCCACGATCAGGTCGAGTCTGTCGCTTACGCAGGATTGCCCGACTCGCCCTGGCACGACATCGCCAACGAACTCGGCGACGGGAAGGGATACGGCTCGGTCCCCGCCTTTGTGATCAAAGGTGGTCTCGAAGCGGGCAAGAAATTCGTTGAGGCCCTTGAGCTTCACAGCCACCTGGCAAACATTGGTGACGTTCGCAGCCTGGTGATCCAGCCTGCAGCCACCACCCACTCCCAGCTCACACCCGAGGAGCAGGAGTCGACTGGTGTCACTCCGGGGCAGGTGAGGCTGTCGGTGGGACTAGAGTCGATTGACGACATCATCGCGGATCTTGACAAGGGGTTTGCGGCAGCAGCGTTGTGAACGACGGAGCGTGAACGACGGAGGTGACAAGCGATGCTGAGCGAAGGTGAACTGGTTGGTGATTTCAGCTTGAGTGACCAACACGGCAACACCGTGACGCTGGACAACTTGGTTCAGAGCGGACCGTTGGTCCTGTTCTTCTACCAGAGAACTATGACCCCTCGTTGAACCAAGGAAAGCTGCAGTTTCCGCGACTTGAGGTCGGAGTTCGCTGAACTCAACGCCAAGAGAGTGGGAATCAGTCCTGATTCGGTGAATCGGCAAAGACAATTTGATGAGAAGTACACGCTGGATTTTCCGCTTCTCTCGGACCCCAAGGGCAAGGCCGCGCGTCTGTTCGGTGTCAAACGCATCGGTTTGCTTCCGCCGATCCGAACCACCTTCGTGATCGGCCAGGACCGCCGGATAGTCCATGTGATCAGTAGCGAGACTGACATGGCCGTTCACACCGATGAGGCTTTGGCGGCGTTGCGAGAACTCCAGAGCGGAGCTTAGCGCCAGTCCCAGACCCGAACCCTCAGGGTTCGTCGATCCAGGCGGGTGCGCGGTCGAGCAGGAAGTCGGCGACCTTCGAACAGCGCTCGAGCACATCGCACAGAACATCTCGTCCAAAGAATATTCTCGCCAGTTCCACCTCAACCCGGGCGACGATACTGATTGCTCTGACTGGAGCGTCAGTCACGGCGGCAAAACTGTCGAGAGCACTCACTTCAAGCGGTAGCTCGGTAGAGCCGACGCCTGCGAGGTCGGTGGCCAGAATAAGCAAGTCGGGTGCATAAGGCAGTGGGGGCAGGGCGAAACTGATTGTCAGCGGCAAGCGAATTTCATTTGAAGGCTCACCACCTTCACCCACCCGAATCAACTCATCCTCGAACATGATCAGTGATCGAGGGTCGACTTCCAAAGCGACATGCATGTCCAACGGGCCGTCGCAGGCGCGGTCGGGATGCAGATCAACCTCCCAGGTCTGCCTGTTGGTGTAAGTCTCGATGAAGTGCCGCTCATCATGAACGTGGAACCCGTGTTCAACTACATGATCCTTGAGATCGGCAACGAATCCCTGTAGGTCGATAACTGCCATTGCCACTAGCTTGCCATGAGTTGGCGCGTATCGTGTGGGGCATCGACCGTATTGTCTGAAAGCGCACCAGCGACGTGCAGGAGCGAGGCCAAGATATGAACGCCGACGAGGTGCTCGTTGTTCTTCATGAAGCCGCCGATGCAGTTGTTGCAGCCTTTGTCGATCACCACGACTGGGGAAAGTCGGGATTGCGTCACGATCAGTACGTACCGGATCTTGTCGCTGATGAGGCAGTGCTGGGCGTGCTCGGGGCCGCGGAAATCCGGGTCCTCAGCGAGGAGAGCGGCCTCGGACCCGGTAAGAGACTGGTGGCCGTGGTCGATCCTCTCGACGGTTCGACCAACGCGTCGCTGCCGCTTCCGTGGTTTGCAACGAGTTTGTGTGTGGCTGACGACGAAGGTCCCTGGGTGGCCGTTGTGCATGACCATCCCAGCAATAGGCGCTACACGGCGATCCGTGGTCAGGGCGCGACTCTTGATGGTGTTGCGCTCGCGGCGCCCACAGCAGTGGAGTTCTCCGAAGCGGTTGTCGCGGTGAACGGAGTGCCCCCGGCTGGGGCGGGTTGGTGGCAGTTCCGGACCATGGGTTCTTGTGCTCTGGAGTTGTGCGCGGTGGCCGACGGGCGTTTCGCCGGTTTCGTCGACTTCTCCGGCTCGCTTCATGTCTGGGACTACTTGGGCGCTCTGCTCGTCTGTCGTGAGGTGGGAGTGGAAGTGGCAGACGCGCACGGTCGAGACTTGACGGTGATCGACCACCAGGCACGGCGGTCACCCGTTGCTGCACCTTCGGCGTTGTTGCCGCAGTTGCTCTCGGTGCGCCGTTCGGCGGGCCCGAGCCAATAGTTCTGGTTGCGGTGTTGCGGTTGTGCTTGTTGCTGTGTCCGCTAGATTTGTGGGCCAACCATGATCCAGGCCGTGATCCGACGTTGCGCGCCACCCATGCGGGTCAGGTCATTCCAGGAGGGAAACTATCCATGAATAAGAACAGCAAATTGTTGCGCTTGCTTGCAGCACTGTTGGCCATCGTCCTCATAGCCGCCGCTTGTGGTGACGACGACGGCGACGATGCCGAAGAACCCGAAGCGACCACGCCCACCGAGGACACCACTGCCCCCGTTGAGGACGACATGGCCTCCGACGGTGGCACCTTGCAGACCGTGCTGGATCGCGGCCACGTGCTGTGCGGCTCGCGCGACGACGTGCCCGGCTTCGCGCTTTTGAATGAGAACGGCGAGTACGAGGGCTTCGACATCGACATGTGCCGCGTGGTGGCCGCAGCCATCTTCGGCGATGCCGATGCCGTGGAGATAGTGCCCGTCACCAGCGCTGAGCGCTTCACCGCGCTGGCATCAGGCCAGTTTGAGGTGATGAACCGCAACACCACATGGACGGCCACCCGTGACGGCACCGAGGGCGCCAACTTCTTGTTCACCACCTACTACGACGGCCAGGGCCTCATGGTGCCCGCTTCCACCGGTTTCACCACACTGGACGACCTGGTTGACGCCAACATCTGCGTGAGCACCGGTACCACCACCGAGCTGAACCTCACCGCAGTGTTCGCCGCCCGCGGCATTCCCTTCAACCCGGTCACCTTCGAGGGCTTCGACACCTTGGTGCCAGCCTACGAGGAGGGCCAGTGTGAGGCGATGACTGCTGACAGCAGCGTGCTCGGCGTGTTCAAGTTTGAGATCGAAGGCAAGGGCGGAGCCGACCAGCACGTCATGGCCGAGCTCATCTCCAAGGAGCCCCTGGGCACCGTGGTTCGTGACGGCGACACCGAGTGGGCGCAGGTTGTGAACTGGGCCACCATGGCCACCGTTCAGGCTTGGGAGTTCGGACTCGACTCCAGCAACATCGGCAGCTACGACGGCACCGATCCCAACATCTTGAACTTCCTGGGTCGCGAGGATTTCGATCCTGGTCTCGGCTTGCCCGGCGACTTCGCTGTGAACGTGGTGGAGCAGGTTGGCAACTACGAGGAGATCTTCAACCGCTATCCGCAGTTGGGTGTCCTCGACGGCAGCGTCAACGACCTCTGGTCCAACGGCGGGCTCATGTACGTCCCACCCTACCGCTAGGGAAAATCCCGCTCGTTTCATAGCGAGCGAACAGTGAACGATGAGCGGCCCACCGGTCACCGACCGGTGGGCCGCTCTCGTCTATAGTTCAAGGTCACCCTTGCTATGAGCAGCACCGCTGATTTCGCCAGTACACAAGCTGATCTCACCGAAGTACCTTCCGCGCCCTTCAGCCGCCGGGTGCTGGCGCTCCTGGCCGACCTGCTGCTTCTGGCCCTAGTGGGAGTCATCTCAGTTTGGCAACTGGGAATGCGGCTGCTCGACAACTACAGCGACATTCCCGAACTGGCCCTGGCATGGCTGTTCGCCGTGGCCGTGCCCGCGGCGATCGTGGCAATTGTGGTGATCGATGCGGTGCGCATCGGACAAACACCGGGCATGGCAGCGGTGGGGGTCCGCTCCATTTTCGACGGCACGACAAAACGGGTTCTTCCCACTGATGATCCGAGAGTCCCCGAACCCGGCATCCCCGCACTGTGGCGCGATGTACGAGTCCTGCGGTTGGCCGCACAGTTGCTGGCCGTGGTTGTTGTAGTGGCTCTCATCCGATGGATGTTCCACAACCTCATCGTGAGAATGGACGAAATCGGCCTGCCCAAGGGCTTCGGCTTCCTCGACTCCAACTACGGAGTTGCCCTACGCGACGCTCATGGATTTGACGTACGCGATCCAGTCTGGAAAGGGCTGCTCATCGGATTTCAGAACACCATCGTGGCCTCGGTAGTGGGAATCATCATCGCGACCGTTGTGGGGCTGTTCGTGGGCATTGCCCGGCTCTCCTCCAACTGGCTAGTGGCCAAAGGGGCCAGCCTTTACGTGGAAAGCCTGCGCAATATCCCGCCGCTGATCGTCATCATCTTTTTCGGCTCCGCCCTTTTCACCTTCGGCCCGTTCCCCCGCTTCAATCCGACCAGCCCTCCGTGGCAAGGTACTTTCTTCGGCTCCGACAGCAACTGGATCATTGTCAGCCGAGACCGATGGGCCGTCCCCTCGCTGGCCTCTGAGAGCAATGTCGGAGTGTTCTGGCTTCTCGTGCTGGCTGCGGCAATCATCGCCATGGCGGTGTGGCAATGGCGGACCCGTCGCAATATCGACACCGGCGAGCCCCATCACCGCTTGCTGTGGTCGGTGGGGGTCTTCGCAGTGATCGTGGTGGCGTGCTTCGCGGCCCTAGGTGGCCCCTACTCCTGGTCGTGGCCCGCAGTGTCGGAGAACGGGCGGCGAGTGGTCGGGGGTTTCAGCACCAACTCGGGCTACATGGCGCTGACTCTGGGCTTGGGCCTCTACACGGCCAGCTTCGTGGCCGAGATCATCCGCGGATCTATCCTGGCCGTCCCCAAAGGCCAGACTGAAGCCGCAACGTCGGTGGCCCTTAGATCTAGCCAGAGATACCGCCATGTCGTCCTTCCTCAAGCACAGCGGATCGCCATTCCCCCCTACATCAGCGAGTGCGCCAACCTGATCAAGAACACGTCTTTGGGACTCGCCGTGGCCTACCCCGACCTCTTCCTCGTGGCCGTTACCGCTTGGGGCATCAACTTCCCCGCTCCCCAGCTCATCCTCATAATCATGATTGTGTACCTCACCATTAACCTCATCGTGTCGGCGCTGTTGAACGTGTACAACCGATCCATCCAGATCAAAGAGCGATGAACCGATGACCGCTACCGTGCCTCCCCCCGAGACCAGCCCGCAGGGCGAACCGTCCCGGTTGCCGCCCGAAATGCGAGTATCGCCCGGCACCTGGGTGCGCAAGAACCTATTCAACAACTGGTACAACACCCTGATCACCGCGGTAGCCGCGGTGGTCGGAGCACTCCTCCTCTTCTACTGCGGACGCTTCATATTCGTTACCGGCCAGTGGGAGGCGGTGCGCAGGAACCTGACGCTTCTCATGTTGGGCGTGTACCCCCGCAACGAGCATTGGCGGCTCGTGGTCCAGATGTACATGGTGGCCTCGGCTCTGGGTCTGGCCTGGGGAACGGCCACAGCCAGAAGCCACGACCGGGCCGAGGACACCGGCGTTGTGGCACAGCGACCCACTCCCCTCGATCTGCTGCGCCGCTACTGGTCCATCCTTTTGCTACTCACCGTCATCCTCGTGTTTACCCGAACCATTTGGCCAACCTTGTTCACCCTCTCCACCATCGCAGTCGGGCTCGCGATCCGCACTGGAGCAATGCGCTTGCCCCGCTCCTCCCGGCGCATCTGCTGGCACGCGTCAGCCTTCATGGCCATCGTGTCATTCCAGGTGGTTTCAGGAGCGAACGGAAACGCATGGTGGTGGACCAGTGCGCTGTTCGGCCTCGCCGCCTTCCAACTCGCCGGCGCGAGGGATCTCACCAAATACTTGGGAACGACGATGAGCTTGCCGATATTCGGCCGCACGCGGCTCGTCACCGCAAGTGACCTGGTCAGGCTGAAGCGGGTAGCCCAGATCTTGGCCTTGGTCGCCGCAGTGGTTTTGGTGCGCATCGCCTATTTGCTCATCGGCGAGACCTCGAGCGTGAGATGGGACGACTGGTCGGGCCTGTACCTCACGTTGGTGGCCTCAGGAGCGGCCATCGTCCTGTCATTCCCGCTGGCCCTGCTGCTGGCAGTGGGACGGCGCTCCTCACTTCCCGCCGTTCGCTGGCTCTGCGTGGGCTACATCGAGGTTTTCAGGGGTGTCCCGTTCATCGCCCTGCTGTTCGTGGCCAAGATCTTCATCGACTTCTTCCTCGACATCGACACGCCGCTCTCCTTGATAACCCGGACGATCATTGTCTTCACCATCTTCAGCTCGGCATATCTGGCCGAGGTGGTGCGCGGCGGTCTGCAAGCTGTTCCCAAAGGCCAGGTCGAGGCTGGGCAAGCCCTGGGCCTTCAACCACCGGCCGTCATGAGGCTGATCGTGCTACCCCAAGCCCTCAGGGCAGTCATCCCCGCCATGGTTGGCCAGTTCATCAGTCTGTACAAAGACAGCACGCTTTTCGCCTTCATCAGCGTGGTGGAGTTCTACCGAGCCCGCGAGCTGATCCATTCCCAACAGCAGTTCACTACCACAGCAATTGCAGAAACCCTGGTCTTCGTGGCCTTCGCCTACTGGGCCATCAGCTACACCATGTCCAAAGAAAGCCAGCGCCTCGAGCGCCACCTCGGAGTCGGAGAACGATGACAGACACAACAACTACAACTTCCAGCGTAAACAGCGACGCCACCCAGATCGGAGGTCGAGATCTCATCATCGAGATGTCCGGCGTGGACAAGTTCTTCGGGTCGTTTCGAGCGCTCTCCAATATCGACATGAAGGTGGGGACGGGCGAGGTGGTGGTGGTCATCGGGCCGTCGGGATCGGGGAAATCCACCCTGATCCGCTGCATCAATCGTCTAGAACACCACGACCGGGGCCACATCGTGGTCGGTGGCGTCGAGCTCACCGATGACGTGCGCAACATCGCCATCATCCGCCGGGATACTGGCATGGTCTTCCAGCAGTTCAACCTGTTCCCCCATCTCACAGTGATCGACAACATCACCTTGGGCCCTCGACAGGTTCTGAAGATGCCGAAGCAACAGGCCGAGGATCGGGCGATGGAACTCTTGGAGCGAGTCAAGATCCCCGAGCAGGCCCGCAAATTCCCCGGTCAGCTCTCGGGTGGCCAGCAGCAAAGGGTGGCCATCGCCCGCTCCCTGGCCATGCAGCCCAAGATCATGCTCTTCGACGAGCCAACGTCGGCCCTAGACCCCGAGATGATCTCCGAGGTACTCGACGTCATCCTGGAACTGTCGAGAACCGGCATGACCCTCATCGTGGTCACCCACGAGATGGGCTTCGCCCGGGAGGCCGCCGACCGAGTCATCTTCATGGCCGACGGCGAGATCGTCGAGGTCGGCGAGCCGGAGCACTTCTTCACGAACCCGACCGAAGAACGCACCCAACTCTTCCTGTCCCAAATTCTATAATTGACTTGACCGGACCCGTTTTTGGTCCACCCGTTATGAGAGTTTTTTCGGGTTCCCCCGTAGGCTCTGCTGTTCTGGGGCGCGTAGCTCAGTTGGTTAGAGCGCTTCCCTTACAAGGAAGAAGTCGGGGGTTCGAATCCCTCCGCGCCCACGGGTGACGTGTCGTCGCACCGGAAACTGTTGAGCCTGCGGTTTGGGTGTCCGTTTGCGGAACTCTTACAGTTCTCCGCTGTGATGGAGTGATCATGGATGAGCAAAAAAGAAGGATCGACGTGGCCAATGCCCGACACAAAGCCCAGTGGGTTCGGAGTGGGCTTGACAGAGTGGACACATGAGACCGCAGATTGCGGTGGCCGTAGCACTGATCACCACGTTGATCGCCGCATCCTGCGGCGGTGGCGATCAAGGCAACGGAACCACGGGAGTGGCCACCTTGATAGGAACGGACTCGCCGGAAATGGACACCCTCATCGATGCCGCGGCCATACCTGAGGCCACAACATCGGAGTCTGAGGCGGCTACCATCCCCGCCACAACCGAGGGCCAAACCAGCGAACCTGAGATTCGGACAGTTGGAGAAGACTTCTCCGAGGGTGTCGCGGCGCAGGAGGTCGACCCCGAGACAACGGAAGTCGAACCAACAGAAGTCGAGCCTGAGGAGGCAGAAACTGACCCTGAGCAGGCATTGTTGAACTTTGCCCAGTGCATGAGAGAGAACGGACTACCGGACTTCGTTGATCCGACTGTGGATGCCACAGGTGCCGTGCAGTGGCGTCAAATGTTCGCGAATTCCGGCATCGACCCGGCTTCAGAAACTTTTCAGCAGGGGTTAGACGTCTGCCGCCACCACTTTGAGGGTCTCGCCTTCGGGGGAGACGGAGGGGGCTTCAACCTGACCGAGGTACAGGACACTCTGCTTGGATTCGCTCAGTGCCTGCGTACAGAAGGAATTGAGGTAGACGACCCCGAGCTGTCCAGGCTCGTCACTGGCACCGGCGACAATCCCGGTACACGACTGTTCGGGGAAGCATTCGACCCGACTGATCCAGATGTGCAAGACGCCGTCGAAGCCTGCCGGGGAGAGCTCGGCGGTCTCGGTGGCGGCGGAGCGCAAGCAGGAGGAAACCCGTAGTGAACGAGACATCTACACCACCGAAACGGCGAAAGCGCCGTTGGTTGGGTTTAATAGCGATCCTAATCCTGGTACTAGTCGCCGGAGGTGTCGTGGTTTGGTTTGTTGGCGACCAAACCGAAAGCACAGACGATCCCGCAGCATCCAATTTGAATACTGACATCATTGAAGTGCGCGACCTGTCCGAGACGACCACCATCTCTGGCACTTTGGCTTACGACGACGCCCGTATCGTGGTTGCTCCCAGCAGTGGTGTCGTGGTGGACGTCCCCGCCGAGGGGACACGGTTGGAACGCGGCGCCCGACTGTTCGCCATCGACTCGATGGTCACAGATTCACAAGTGACGCAGGCCGAACAGAGGATTGCATCCGCCGAAGCGTCGGTGGCGAGTGCTGAGATCGCGCTCGATGATCTTGAATCTGGGGCTGGACCCGCCGATCTGGCCTCTGCGGAAGCAGCTGTTGCCCAGGCCCGCTTGACGCTCGACGATCTGACCGCTGCGCCTACCGAAGCTGAATTGGGGGCGGCTCAAGCGGCAGTTGCTCGTGCTCAAGAAACTTATGACGATCTGCTCGCTGCGCCTACCGAAGCAGAGTTGGGGGCGGCTCAAGCGGCAGTTGCTCGTGCTCAAGAAACTTATGACGATCTGCTCGCTGCGCCTTCCGAAGCTGAGTTGGGGGCGGCTCAAGCGGCTGTTGCTCGTGCTCAAGAGACTTACGACGATCTGCTCGCTGCGCCTTCCGAAGCTGAGTTGGGGGCGGCTCAAGCGGCTGTTGCTCGTGCTCAAGAGACTTACGACGACCTGATTGCTGCGCCTTCCGAAGCTGAGTTGGGGGCGGCTCAAGCGGCTGTTGCTCGTGCTCAAGAGACTTACGACGACCTGATTGCTGCACCTACCGAAGCGGAGTTGGGGGCGGCCCAAGCGGCAGTCGCCCGTGCCCAAGAGACTTACGACGACCTGATTGCTGGTCTGGACCCGACGGCCATGGCCGAGGCCACCGCGGCAATCCAACTAGCAGAACAGCGGGTTGGCTCAACGAGGGCCGCGCGGGATCTGTCCTTCGTTTCTCTGGAGATCACCTGGAGCGAATACTGTGACTGGACCGACAGAGCGATCGCGTCGCTATGCGATGGTTCTGCTCTGAGCCGTTTGCCTCTAAGTGAGAGGCAAATGGTGGCCCTCACTGACGACATCGCCGAGGCTCGCGCCGAAGCCGAAAAGTATGGGTCGCCATCAACCGAAGAAGATTGGGCGGATCTGTCGGAGCGTCTGCTCAATGCCAACTTGACCTATATTTCCGATGTGGCAGGCCACGAGTCGGCGCTTGCCAGCTTGGATACGGCCAAAGACTCTCTCTCGGAGTTGTTGGCTGGTCCCTCGGCTGCGGATATTGATAGTGCGCTTGCCAGCTTGGTTACGGCCACCGACGCCCACGCTGAGTTGTTGGCTGGTCCCTCGGCTGCGGATATTGATAGTACGCTTGCCAGCTTGCTTACGGCCAAAGACTCTCTCTCGGAGTTGTTGGCTGGTCCCTCGGCTGCGGATATTGATAGCGCGCTTGCCAGCTTGGATACGGCCAAAGACTCTCTCTCGGAGTTGTTGGCTGGTCCCTCGGCAGCGGATATTGATAGCGCGCTTGCCAGCTTGGATACGGCCAAAGACTCTCTCTCGGAGTTGTTGGCTGGTCCCTCGGCTGCGGATATTGATAGCGCGCTTGCCAGCTTGGATACGGCCAAAGACTCTCTCTCGGAGTTGTTGGCTGGTCCCTCGGCTGCGGATATCGATAGTGCGCTCAACAACCTGCAATCGGCACAGGAGCAGTTGCAGGAACTGCGAGAAGGCCCGGATGCTCTCGAGGTTGAACAGGCTCGCTCCAGTCTGCAGTCGGCAGAAACCAGACTCAGCGATTTGCTCGCCGACCCCGGCACCGTCGAGCTGCTGCGGGCCCGCTCGAACCTGTTGTCGGCGGAGCTCACCCTGGAGTCCGCAACCGACGACTACGACGATTTGCTTGCCGGTGCCGACACGGCGTTCCTGTTCTATGGCGACGGAGCTGCATGGCGCTCAATGTCTATCGACACCACAGCCGGCCCGGACATCGGATGGCTGGAAACCAACTTGGTCGCCCTCGGCTACGGAGGCCTCGAAGTGGATGACGTCTTTGACTCCGAGACCGCCGGCGCGGTTATGGCATGGCAAACAGATGCTGGCGTGACGGCCACCGGCGAGGTTCCGCTGGGACAGGTGGTCTTTATTGCAGGGCCGGCCCCGGTGAGCGCCCTGGCGGTCTCACGAGGCGATTCGGTGAACGAGGGCGCTGTTCTCTACGAGATGACTGCGGTGGAGTTGGTGTCGAGCACCGTTGGGCCAGACGGAGTTCAAGACCAAACGGTCACCGCTCAACGCGTCACCGCCCGGCTTGATCTTGTCGATCAGGATCTGCTCGCACTGGGCACTCCTGTGCTGATCGAGCTTCCCGACGATACCGAGGTGAATGGCGAAGTGATTGAGCTGGGTGCTGTCCCGGTGATCGTTTCAGCAACCGAGCAGAGTAACGAATCGTCATATCTGGATGTCGTGATTGCCCCGGAGGAGTCGGTGGACCCGAATTGGACGGGGGCCACCGTTCAAGTTCGCTTCGCCACTGAGATCGCCCAGGCTGTTCTCAGCGTTCCTGTGAGTGCCTTGCTTGCCCTCCAGGAGGGGGGCTACGCAGTTGAGATCGTCCAACCTGACGGAAGCGTCCGCTTGGTCGGGGTCAGCACCGGTCTCTTCGCCGATGGATTCGTGGAGGTCGCCGGCAATGGACTGGCGCCGAACCTGGAGGTTGTGATCCCGTGACCGCCGGTGAGCTAGCCGCCCCGGCGTTGGAACTTCGGTCGGCTACCAAGTCCTACCCAGGTACCCCGCCAGTGCTTGCGCTCGACGGGGTCAACCTCACCATTGAGTCCGGCGAGATGGTTGGTGTGGTTGGTCCATCGGGATGCGGCAAGTCAACCATGCTCCACATGATGGGCACGCTTGACCGGCCGAGCAGCGGCACGGTGCTGGTCGACGGGTTGGATACATCGGAACTTTCGGAGCGACATTTGTCTGCGATACGCGGGCGCAAGCTGGGGTTCGTGTTCCAGCGATTCTTCTTGTTGTCGGGCACCTCGGCTCTGGAGAATGTCGCCGGAGGACTGCTCTATCTGGGGGTGGCCCCCAGAGAACGTAGAGAACGAGCGGCGGTAGCTTTAGACCGGGTAGGCCTCGGGAACCGGAAGTCCCACATTCCGTCGAAAATGTCCGGAGGTGAGCGGCAGAGGGTCGCAATCGCAAGAGCTTTGGTGCATGACCCGGCGTTGATCCTGGCCGATGAGCCCACTGGCAACCTGGATTCCAAGGCGAACGCGTCGATCATTGAACTGTTCGAGCGACTGCATGCCGAGGGGAGCACGATTGTCGTGGTAACCCACAACGATGAGATCGCCGCACAGCTTCCCCGAATCGTGCGTCTGCTCGACGGGCAGGTGCAGTCCGATACGAGGCAGACGTGGTGAATTCAGGGGTCCAACCAAGCCGGCTGCGTCCGCTCGATGTGATTCGCGTCGGCTTTGCGGGGCTTCAGTCCCGAAAGCTGCGTGCTGCCCTCTCAGCGCTGGGTATCGCCATCGGTATCGCTTCGCTCGTGGGAGTACTCGGTCTCTCTGAATCGTCGAAGTCCGATTTGCTCGACAAGATCAACGCCTTGGGCACCAACCTCTTGCAAGTAACCCCCTCCGCTGGTTTCGGTGCTGGCGATGCCACGCTCCCGGATGAAGCTGTAGCGATGATCGGACGGGTGGGGAGCGTGGAGGAGATCTCCTTTGTGTCCTCAGTCGACGTTGACGTGTACCGCAGCGACTTCATCCCGTCGGGCCGGACTGGCGGCATCTCGGTGGTGGGAACTGACATGGCCCTGCTCGACACCCTCAACGGTGAAATCGCCCATGGCACATTCCTCACCGAGGCAGCCCTTGAGTATCCAGCCGTGGTTCTGGGGTCGGTCACAGCGCAGCGGCTCGGGATCAGGGACCTCAGCAGCCGGCCGCGGGTGCTCATTGGCGACCGTTGGGTGGAGGTAATGGGCATCTTGGAACCTTTTGCGCTGGCTCCCGACTTGGACCGGGCGGCGATTATCGGCCATCAGGCGTCGATCGACTATTTTGATGCTGACGGCGCGGCGACGACTGTTTATCTACGGGTCGACGAAGGGTGGATTGATATCACCCGTGATGTCATGCCCGCCACGGCCGATCCGGCGAACCCGGAAGAGGTGGAGGTGAGCCGGCCTTCAGACCTGCTGGAGGCACAGGAGGCCGCCGAGAACCAGTTTGCGAACCTCTTCCTCGGCTTGGGTGCGGTGGCTCTATTCGTAGGCGGGATCGGTATCGCCAACGTGATGGTGATCGGTGTGCTCGAGCGGCGCGGCGAGATCGGATTGCGACGGGCGATCGGGGCTACTCGAGGTCACATCCTCGGCCAGTTTCTGACCGAGTCGCTGCTCTTGTCTGCGGCGGGGGGTGCAGCCGGGGTGCTGCTCGGTGTTGCGGTCACCGCGGGTTATTCGGCAACTCAGGGATGGCGGGTGATCATTCCCGACCTAGCGGTCTGGGGCGGTCTCGGCGCGGCGTTCGTGATCGGTGCTTTGGCGGGTATCTATCCGGCCGTTCGCGCTTCTCGCCTGTCGCCCACCGAAGCCCTCCGCTATGAGTAAAGCGCTGTTTGCTTATCCCGGCGTATGAGATGTTGTCTTGGGAGTCTGGTCGAGAGCGATGGTGTGGTCCTGGGCGGCTATTTCGATATGGAGAGACGCGCCAAGCGCAGCGGCGAGTTTCATGAGTGTGGACAGCTTGGGGTCTGTTGATCGCTCTAGTTTTGAAACACCCGCCTGACTCATTCCGAGACGTTCAGCCAGTTCGGCTTGGTCTATGCCGAGTTCTCGGCGCAGTTCTCCGATGCGGTAGGCAAAGACCTCAGCCCGGTGCTCTTGCCGACACTCCTCGATGAGGGCTTGGCCCTCTTCGGTGGAGTACAGGGGCGCTGCAAGATCGTCAAAGTTCTTCGCGGTCATCCGATCCCTCATCTTCTCACCCTAGACGGGCGGGACGGGCGGTGAGAGTCTGAGTTCGGGTACGTAGTGAAATCCTCGGCCGGCACGAACTGCCCGTGCCGGCCTGATCAGACCCTCTTCGGCAAGAGTTGAAAGACGTCGGCCAGAGGTGAGCGCGCTCAGGTTCGTCAGGTCGGCGACCTCAGTGCTTGAAACACGTCCGCGGCTGGTGGCCCAGTCGCATATCAGGACGTTTTGGCTTTCAGTTGCGCTGAGGTAGGGGCACAGGTGTGCGAGTCGCTCCCGTGCCTCATCGCTCAGGCGAAAGGCATCCGGGTGGTTGGCGGGAACACCGGCGACCTTGGCGATTACTCCTGATATCAAGTCTGTGGGCCTAGCGCAGTACGTATCCTGTTCATCGGTGATTATTGCAGTTTGCAAACGGGAGATGGCTTCGGCGGCTTCGGCCTTAGTGCGCTGAAGAAGAGGGGCGGATGTCTCAGCATCGATCCAGCCGCGTTGGCACATTTGGTTGATGAGTAGGTGTGGTTCTACGCCAGCAGTCAAGTTTGCGGGTGCGATGTCGGCGATGAGACGAATCATCTCCGGGTCAGGATTGCCTCCCAATAGTGAGACCCGCACGTATGGACCGCTGATTTCATTGATTTCAGGGCGGGGCCTCCCGATGGCGAGCATGTCGCGTGTCATTCTGGCGACACCTATTCCCTGACGCTCAGCTATCCCCAATGCAGCAGCTGCCTCTGCGAGGCTGCGGTATCGCGGAACCGCAGGGTGCGAGATGATGTTTGTCGGATCGATTCCACCGATAAATCCGCCTGGGGAAGTGACAGTCATCGTGTCGCCCGTGTGTTCTGCGGTGGTGGGTAGAGTCGAACCCCAGTCACGGTGCACCGAACCATTGACGATCACCTCACGAAGGGCTCTGAGCGGGATGGCATGCGTCTGACCGTGGGCAAAGCCATGTTCGATGTGGAACGTTTGGTTGGCTGCTCCACAGGCGATTTCGACCTCATGGATCTGTTCCAATAGGGGACCGTTGCCACAGATTCGGTTGCGGCTGTCGCCTCCTGGGGTGTCGCGGCGGATGTAGTCGATACCAGGGTACGGAGTCGCAACGAACAGCAGGCTGCCTGCGTTGGTCAGGCGGCCGTTGCTGTCAATCAGATTCAAGCGGCGCATGAGGTCAGCGACCGAGGCTTCTGCCAACTCGATGTCGATCGGGCTACCTCGCTGTCGTAGGTAGCGTCTTGCGACCTCGGTTGCTATTGGGCTCAGGTCGTCAATGGCGTGTCCAGACGGCTGCTCAGACCAATCAAAGCCCGTGTTGTAGAGCTTTCTAGTGTGCCATGTCGAGGCGTCAACTTCGACGCAGTTTGCATTGACGCGCCACCGGATTCGTCCCCCGTACCGGATGGGTTCAACTGCTTCATGTGCGGTCAGCACCAGGATTCTGCATTCGTCGAGGATTGCCTCCCGGACATTGATGGTGAGTTTGCGTTCGGTCAACTCGTAGATGCGGTGACGCAGCCACTCCGCGTCTAGTTGGGTTCCGATCCGTGCGCCGTCGTTGGCAATTCCCACAATCAGGGCGCCTCCCCCCGGAGTGTTCGCCATACACGCCATCTCCTCGGCCAGGTATGAGCCTGCTGTCTCGTTGGAGCGTTCGCCGCGGATGATCGTTTTTCGTTCTCGGCGGCCAGGCTCTTCCTTGAAGTCGATCTGGGTGGTCTCGATCTCGTTGGGAGCGTGGCCTTCGGAGAGGCGCTGGAGCGCGGCGTGTATTTGCTGCTCAAGCGGATCAGTCCCAAGAAACTGAAAGGTCATCTCAATATTCTAGACGTGGTTATATTTTCTTGAACAGAAAATATAACCATGTGGCCAAACCGCGAACACTTGATGGGTTTAGGCCTTGCTCTGTTTGCTTGACACTTAGTTTTGTAGTATTTCCAGCAGACCATTCGCCCGAGTTCTCGGTGCTACGCAGAAATCGTCTTAGAGCCGGGGGTTGATTACTACTATGTCGGTGGGGTTGAGATTCGGCGTCGGGAGCCAAGTGCGGCGGTGAGTGGTTCGATTCGCATGGCCGTTGCTCTCCCGGTGCTCGCCCACCAGCTGTCCGCCCGACGATACACCAGCAGAACTCACGCCCGAATCGATTCTGCCGCGGGGCAGGGGCGCATGGTTGCGATTGCACCTCGCCTCGCTCCACCGAACCGACACGTAAATTGAATGCACGACAGGGTGTTCTTAGAACAGAATCGCTGCGCATGAACGAGTGTCTCTGGCTGGTGCTTGATGCGATGGGAGTCATCTACCGCTCCTGTGATGATGTTGAAGAGGTTCTCATTCCGTACCTGCGGGACCGAGGCTGCCTGCTTGAAGATGTGGAGATTGAGAGTCTCTATCTTGAGGCGAGCCTCGGCCATCTGAGCAGTGCCGAGTTCTGGGCCGCATGTCGCGTGGATGGCGTAGATGCCGAGTACATCAGCGGGCACAAGCTCTCGGCTGGCCTTTTTGAGTTGCTGGGTGTGGCGCGTGCCCGAGGGTTAGGGTTGGTGTGTCTTTCGAACGATGTGAGCAAATGGTCGATTCTGTTGCGTGAGAACTTTGGGCTGACGGAATATTTCGATCATTGGTGCATCTCGGGCGACATTGGGGTCCGCAAACCCGACCATGCTGCCTACCAATCGGTCTTGGACGTGACCGGCGCTGCCGCGAAGGACTGCCTGTTCATTGACGATCGGAAAAAGAACGTCGACGCCGCGAAGTTGCATGGGATGAATGCACGGTTGTTCGGTTCGCCGGAGTGCGAATCCCTGACAGAACTTGCAAACTTGCTCTCATGATGCGGGCGTTTCGTTTTGGGGTTCAGGCTCGGGGTTTTACTGATTCTCGCCAGTGGAGGGAGATGGCGCGGCGGGCCGAAGATCTGGGTTACGACGTCTTGAGCGCGCCTGACCATTTCGACGGTGGTCTCTCTCTCCCATGGTGGCGCTGGCATTCGCGGCAGAGGCCACAACGACGCTGAACGTGGGCACTCTGGTGTTGGCCAACGATTTCCGTCACCCCGCGGTGCTGGCTAGAGAAGCCTTGACTCTGGATGCGCTGTCTGACGGTCGATTCGAGTTGGGTATCGGCGCTGGGTGGCAGACCAGTGACTACGCGAGCACAGGGATCTCACTGGATCGTCCCGGTGTGCGGATCGAACGGCTGAGTGAAGCACTGACGATCATCAGGGGCCTGTTTGCTGGAGAGACCGTGACGTTTTCTGGTGAGCACTACTCCATTGAGGGTTTACAACCTTTGCCTGCGCCGGTCCGGGCTGGAGGTCCGCCGCTGATCGTGGCCGGTGGTTCTGAGCGGGTGCTGCGGTTGGCTGCTCGGACCGCCGACATTGTGGGGGTCAACCCCAGCATGGGTGCCGGGGTCATCGATCAGCGGGTCGGGCCGTCGGCCACGGTGGCAGCTGCCGCGGCCAAGATCGACTGGATCCGAGATGAGGCCAAGGACCGCTTCGAGGATCTGGAGTTGCACACTCGGGTCCATGTTTCGTCTGTGACTTCAGAGCCGTCTGGCCTAGTCGGGGCGCTGGCACCGGCCTTCGGGCTCGAGGCCGAGCAGTTCTTGGAGTCGCCCCACATCCTGGTCGGAACGGTTGAGGAGTTGGTGGACAAGCTGGTTGGCCAACGAGAAGAACTCGGCATCAGCTACATCGGGCTGGGAATTGAATCCATGGAGGAGTTAGCCCCCGTCGTCGCCCACCTAGCCGGAACCTGAATCTTGGGGTCATGCTGATCTGGGCGTCGGTGATATGGGGGATTCCGCTAGCGCTTGATCACATCGGGATCAGTTCGAAGGCGACTCCGTACTGCACGCCGAGCGTCTCGCCGACCTGCTGGCAGCTGTCGTTCAGGAACGAATCGGGATTGAAGGACGGGTCGCCGAGGTTCTCGATGTAGATGCGGTGGCAGCGCAACGAGGCCACGCCGGCCGCGAGATGATCGGTCACATCAACTCCATGTGTGGGCACAGGAGAGGATGCGTATGCGATCCAGCGCACACCGCTCCACGGCTCGCCAGCTTCGGTGAACAGCCAGCGATTGGCGGCGTCCCGAACGGCGTCGGGCAGAGCCCTACCGAGCTCTCGGTGATCGACATGGTTCCAGGGCCCCGAGTCTCCCCACCGGTCGCGGTAATTCGATCCGATGATCACTTCCGGCTGGTGACGGCGGACCGCCGCGGCCAGGTCTCGCCGCAGTTCGATCCCGTTGGTCACCAGGCCGTCGGGGTGATCCAGGAACTCGACCACTGACACCCCCACGGCGGCCGCGGCGGAGACCTGCTCTGTCGAGCGCAGCGGACCGGCCTCGCTGGGAGGCATGGAATCGATGCCGGCCTCGCCCCGGGTGGCCAACACGTAACGGACATCCTTGCCCATGGCGGTCCAGCGGGCGACAGCCGCCGACGCTCCGTACTCGAGGTCGTCGGGATGAGCCACCACCGCCAGCGCCCGTCCCCAATCCTCCGGTACCCGGGCGAGAACTCGACCCGTCTTATCACGCTGCCGGTTTTCGGTTGGGTCCGTGCCGCTCACTGGCCTCAGACTAACCGCTTCGGCTCCCTGTCAGGCCGCACCCGTGTGTGATGGTAGGTTGATTGCGTAAAGCCCCCAACAGCCTCTCCCTGGTTTCACTGGGTGAAGCGGTTGGGGGCAGAGATCTGTTGGTCGTCGCGATTGTGAACCGTCTCCTCCTTGGGATAACTGATGAAGATGGGCTCCGTGTAGAACACTAAGTCAGCGGGGGGTGAACTCTGGTAGCACTTAATGTATGAAAGTAAGTGTGAACCTTCCGGACGAAGACTTACGGTTCCTCGCCGACTACTCCGAAGCGCATAACGGTCTGTCGCGCTCGGGCGCCGTTCGGCGGGCTGTCAGGCTTCTTCGAGCATCTCAGTTGTCGCAGAGTTACGCCGATGCGTTTGAAGAGTGGGACGACGACGAGTCCCAGCCATGGGACACCGCAGTAGCCGACGGGCTAGGATGATATATCTTGAGTAGGTTTAGTGATAGCTCCGTGTTACTCGCTCGGTCGCGGATATCGCGGTACCGAGTATTTCAGTTTGTTGCTGCGTTGGCGTTGGCTGCTTGCCTTGTTGGCGGGTTGTGGAGCGTTCTTGCAGATCAGAACTACCGGCAGATCGCCCTCGTACCAGTCGGAGTCCTGTTCTGGGGCTGGATTATCTTGGGGTGTTCAGCGCGTGAAACCCGAAATCGCAATCCATGAGAGCACGTCGGTGTCTACGAACGACCCTGTAGTTGGCACGGATCACAACCCAAGCGCGGCAAGAAAGGCATCTGCTTTCTCGTTGGAGATGGTCTCGTCGCGAAGGACTTCGATCCGGACGACGACACCGACTCCTTGAGAGTCGGCCAAATCTTCCAAGGAGTGCGACAACCAAAAGTTCTCTACATTCTGCAAGGGTTCCAGTGTAGTTTTTTTCATCCAGGAACTGTCTGATCGCCGATTACGTCATCTAGAGATGGGTGATACAGAATCACCGAAATTGACATCCGAATCGGACGAAAGAGAACCATGAGCGGAGTTTCAGCGCACGACCCGGAGTCAGTTCCGAACTGCCCGCGATGTGATCGGCCGATGGTCCTGCGCACGGCGCGGAAGGGAGCGAACACGGGTAGCGAGTTCTGGGGATGCACTGAGTTTCCTCGGTGCAGAGGCACTTTGAAGATCCAACCACCGGCGGAAGCACCGAATGATGCGGAACCTCCTTTGCCGGTTCAACAAACGCAAGGCAGCGTGGGAGAAGCAACGGGCACAGACACGGTCGATAAACCACAGGGATTCGTCAACAAGATGCTGAGGGGCGTTGACAAGGGTCGGCGTTGGTATCTGGAATCCGACGAGCCTGACGCGACAGGCCGTTGGGACGACAATCACCGTCGCAGAATGCTCAGATACGTCTATGAGCGTGACGGTCGGCGATGCGGATTGTGCGCAGGCGAGATGAAACTGAAAGGCGCGCAGATTGAGCACATTGTCCCCAAAGTGTTTGCCTTGTTCGATGTTGGAAAGGACGGTAAGGCAAAACCTGGATCCACATACGAGAGTCGCCTACACAAGATCGACAACGTCCAGGCTGCCCACACCTACTGCAACAAACGCAAGGGGAATAGACCCGAGACCGCCGAGTGGCGGCACCGAGCGATGCCACCGCTGACCGTTGCGGAAACACAAGACGGCACGGTCTTAGTGCTGCCTGGGAAGCCAGTAACGTGAGAAATCCTGGAATTGGTCACCGGGCTGCCGATCAGGAGCGGATGATCGTCCTGTCTCTCAAGCCAAGGTTCGCTGAAGCCATTCTCACTGGCGAAAAAACGGTTGAGCTTCGGCGGGCGGAACCGAAGATCGTCGTGCCGACACGGGCACTTGTGTATTCGACATCACCGGTGCGAGCGCTGGTCGGTACTTGCATCGTTACGAGCGTCGAGACTGATTGCCTAGCCAGCCTGTGGCGGAGGTTCGGTCCGCGAACCGGGATCAACCGTCAAGAGTTCTTGGATTACTTCGAAGGTGTTGAGAAGGGCGCGGCCTTGACGTTGTCAGACCCAGATATCTTGCTCCGGCCCATTCCCCTCGGACGCCTGCGTGAGACCTCGCAAGGATTCAGGCCCCCACAGAGTTTCGCCTACATCAACGCCGAGACTGGCAACGAATTATTGAGAACGGCGGCGTAGCGTCGACGGCGTGTAGAACTCCACCACCCCGCAGTCGTCCGAGGAAGAAACGGTCTAGAAAGTGTCACACCCTCGCGCTATTATGTACGTAGGCCATATGTCGCTTTGGACTACCGAGGTGCATTGGTCCAACCCACTTGGTCCGCCTTTCGGCGGGCCCAAGTCGCGTGGCCCCCCCATTCTCCTAACGCGGCCACCGTTCCCGCCAGGTGACACGAAGAGGAACGATGTGGTCGTGGTACAACCGCTGAACAGCCATGTCCGGCCTGCTTCGGTGTTCCCCCCTGAGACTCTGTCGAAACGATTGAGGACGTAGGCCACGAGGTCTGCAATCTGGATTTCACGACTTCATTCTGAAGGAGGGATTCACGCCCCGTCAGCAAGGCGGTCTCGAACAGCGTGTCGAGCCGGTTGACGAAGCCGTCTGCGTTCGGTGCCTTGACGAGCGCGCAGTCTTCTTCGAGACAGACCGGCTCACCATCGTCGGTTGCGCCGATCAGCAACGTGCCGCCGTTGTAGGAGAAATGACTACGCGCCAACTTGCTCCTTTAGAGCGATGCCAGTCTCATCAGGTTGCTGGGAGGGTCTGATCCTCATTGACCTCATTGACATACGTGACCGTCAGAAACTTCACGCGCGATGCGCTCAGCGTGAGAATGGAAACTCCCTTGAGTGGAACGGGACCGTTCGCGTCACTCGGACGGTGGGTAATCGGAGCGGTTAGGACGATGTCCCGGTCAGGGGTCTCCTTGACTGTAGCGTTGTAGCTCCAAAGCCTGCCACTGACGTATGAGCCGTCGGTGAGTTCACAACCCACATAAATCTTGTAACCCTTGAACGCCTTGAATTTTTCAGCGATCTCAAAGACGCGCCACCAAGCTGACGCGTATGCAAGCCCGCCTCTGTTTCGTGGAAGGTGTCGGCCCGCGAAAAAGGCGAGGCCGGTGGAGAGCGCAATGATTGCGGCAGTCCAAGACGCGAGATACGGCAGTTGGTCGCGAAAGTACAGCCCGGGTGTACGAAGAAACAATCCGACATCTGGAGTGTTGCTGGGTGCAATCCAACGAACAAGACCGAAAGCAAACAAGCCGACAGATGTCGAAACCAGTCCGGCGAAGATAAGCGAGACTGTCTCTCTAAGTCCAGCCAGTTCCCGAGTCGGTTGCTTGGATTCGCGGCCCAGTTGATAGCCAAGGCCAGGAACAATAACGAGAAGTACCGCCAACCCGAGCAGGGACGTCGGCACGGTCTATTTCTTGGAGGATGGCGGCGGTGGTGGCGATGGGGGATGTTTGAATACGGGAGGGGCTGGGCAGTTCGCGGCATATCTCTGCCCGCGCATCTGCTGGTCCCTGGAGGATCGACGGGCTGCGCTTGACGACGTCTTCTTGCGCATCGGATACCTCCTTTTCTTCCTACGGGCGAGCATACACGAAAATGACGCTCAGTCATTCAATTATCTCCCCAGTGAGTCAACCGTAGTCAAGATCGGGAGGTGATTACTACTAGGTCGGTGGGGGGTTGGGATTCGGAGTCGGGGAGTACGGTGACTGATCGGCGGCGGCCTACGACCTGAGCGAGGAGGCGGGTACCGTCGGGGGTCGCCGCAATGCCCTTGGCTCGCAGCGTCGATGGCGCCAAAGCGTCGATCATGGCTTCGAACTCGGCACGAGCTATCGGCCTGGATACCGCCACAGTGGTGACTTCATGGGCGTCGAACAGGTTCGCTGCCCCGACATCGGTAACACCGCCGGGCCGACGAGTGGCGAGGTCGACAAACGAGGCAGTGGCTACCGCGTCGTCGCTGTTCAGAACCGGGACACCAGGAGCACAGCCCTGCAAAATTGACCGAGTCTTGGCAACAGCAGCCAGCGATGCGAGGTCGAGTTTGGTGAGAACAAGCAGGTCCGCTGCGTTGAGCTGAGTCTCCACTGAAGCAGCCGTAGCCGGATCGCTGATGCGCTCCGGGAACTGATCGGCGTCGACCAGCACTACCACACCGTCGAGCGAAAACCCTGGCGAAGACGCCCAAGGCACTACCCGGGCCGGATCAGCAATGCCGCTCAGTTCCACAATGACGTGATCGGGCGGGGTATCCCGCTCTCGCAAGCCATCAAACGCCGCCGCCAAACCCCCGGCAAGGCTGCAGCAGACACATCCGTCGGTCAACTCAATGGTGTCGCCATGGCGACGGCGAACCAGAGAGGCATCGACGTTCACCTCACCGACATCGTTCACCAGCACCGCGATCGGCTGATCAGTCCGAGCCAGCACCTCGTTGATCACCGTGGTCTTACCCGCTCCGAGGTATCCACCAAGCAGCGTGACCGGCACACGGCGACCGTCCCAGGGGGCGATCATCTCCAGATACGGCTCTTGGGTAACCACCCGTCTCCCGACTCCTTTCAAGTGGCCAGCGAACAGATCACATTCTAAACGCCGCGGTGATCCGCGCAGCTACAAGTACCGAGTGCTCTGAACCGCAGACCACTGGGCGAACTAGATTCGGGCGCAGATGAGGCGAGACAGCCAGCGAGCGACCGAGCAAGTCGACCAGAGAGACAACAACCCGCGCTCTCCTCGAATCCAGCATCTTTCGATCGGAGCCGATGAGCGCTTCGAAGAGCAGGTATGTCCCACCTGTGGCCAGAAGATCGACCAGAGCCACCGCGGCCACTCGGACCACAGC
Organism: Candidatus Aldehydirespiratoraceae bacterium; assembly: GCA_965198315.1. Classification (GTDB taxonomy): domain Bacteria; phylum Actinomycetota; class Acidimicrobiia; order Acidimicrobiales; family Aldehydirespiratoraceae; genus VXYK01. The sequence goes on from OZ240616.1 coordinate 2,310,885, forward strand.
GATTTCACTGAAGAGACCGAAGCCGTCGCAGCCGCCGGCCGGGTTGGACCAGCGAAGTGGTTCACGGTTGCTCTGTTGTCAATATTCGCAGCGGCCTTGTTTATCGGGTGGCGCGGTGAGAGGTCTGAACCGGAGAGCGAACCCGACGGCTCGCTCTCCCTCAGCGAGAACACACCGAACGAAGGCCCGCTCGCAGACACGACCGATGGCTCTGGGGGCGGTGCGTTTGACGGCGACATCCCCGACGGCGTCTTGTCCGGGAGCCGCGTGGTGGCAACCCAGAGACGTCTGGCGGCGCACATCGGCCGGAATCGACTTGCGTATGTGGCGCCCGACGGCATCGCCATCGTCGATCCTGAGTCAGTACTGGACTATGTGAGGATCGTGACACCCGAACTAGCAACCATGAACGACCTGCTCGTCGGATTCGGTTCTTTCGTCATGTTCGACCCGAGCGGTGATACCTACGGTTTCGATTTGGGAGCTGGATCAGCTGATCCCAGCATCTTCCGCCTTTCGTCTTTGGGGCAGGTCATTGTGGGTGATACCAACAGCCTCTCGATAGTCGTTCATGCGCCGCCGAATCCTCCAAGAATCTACGTTGGAAACTCCTCGGGAGTGTTCATGGTTCGCCTTGAGGTGCCGGTCGGGGCAGCGCTGCTCGATGTGCCCGGCCTTGGTGTGCTGGTCACGAGTTCAACCGGCGAGACGTTCGTCACCACTCAAACGGGCCTTGTTCACTTTTCTGACTGGCCGGTGATCGCCGCGACCAGCACCCATCATGTCGAGATCCGTTGCATTGATTCGCTGGCCTGCACTCCGGTGCTGGTTGATCGATCATCAGGCGCAGTCTCGGACCTGCCCACAGAACTCGCCGGTGACCTGGGGAGCGTCACGATCGCTCCCGATGGCACTCATCTGCTGCTGGTCAACCCAGCGACAGGGCCGTCGTATCCAGACCTCCTCTACGATGTCGCTGCCGACGAACTCGTCGTGCTCGCGACTGAAGTGCGCGGGGCGACCGCTTGGTCACCGGACTCTTCCTTTGTTGCGTGGTTCGACGCCGCTACGGCCTCGCGGCTGTCGGTTCTGGACGTGACGACCGCCCAGATCGGTTCTGTCGACCTGACCGATCTAGGTGCCCCACCGCGTAACAGCAACGCCCTGCTCTTCTTCCCCTAGCGACTCTTGTCCCAGCGACTCTTCGCCAGGCTCTTCGCCATGGCGACTCTTGGCTCAACTACCTGAGCGTGTCTGAGTTCACGAGTCCTCGGGGCGGCGGTGGTCCTCGATGCAGCGTTCAGAGAGCGGGACCGGAAGATTGTGGCGGGTGGCGTCACGATGCGAAACGTGGGTGCTGGGAGGCAACGGGTTCTCCCGCAGCGAACGGTTGAGACTCTCGCCCCCTTCGGCCAGCGCCTCATAAGCCGGGCTGGTGCCGGCTCCGATCGCGCCCGTGACGTGACGGGCCGCGGTGAAGATGTCGGATTCTGAAGGAGGACGGGGCTCTGGGCGCATGACCCGCCGAATGAAGGCACGGACAGGTCTTCGGTTGCGAACTCTGCGGGGATCGGTGGGGTCGATAAGCGGGTCCATGAATCTGGCCTGTAGTACTGCTCGCCTTTCTCAGTCTGCGGGGCAATACGTCCACCGTATCCTGAGTCCGCATGAGCCCGCAGATGTCGCTCACGCTACCATCCGTGGACGAATCAAGTCTCTAAGGAAACCGATGACAATCATCCATACCAGTCCTTTGCCCCGCGTGGAGATCCCAGACGTTTCCATCACCGAGTTGGTCATGCGTCATGCGCAGAGCATCCCGGATCGGGTGGCCATCACCGACGGCGCCTCTTCGACGTACACCTTCGCTGAACTTGACTCGGCAATACGATCCATGGCTGGGGGTTTATCGGCACGAGGGATCGGCATTGGAGATGTTCTTGGGATCATGGCCCCCAACGTGCCCGAATACGCCGTCGTATTTCATGCCGTAGGCGTTGTTGGCGCCACGATCACCACCATCAATCCGACATACGGCGCCAACGAGGTCCGTTTCCAACTCCAGGATTCGGGCGTGTCGCTGCTGTTGACGATTCCGATGTTTCTCGACGTTGCCCTAGCCGCTATAGAAGGCACCAGTGTCAGCGAGGTGATCGTGGTAGGGGAGGCCCCCGGGGCCACGTCGATGGCTTCGCTGATGGGCACCGAGATCGACCAAGTTGAGGTTGATGTTCACGAGCATGTGATGGTGCTGCCGTATTCGTCGGGAACCACTGGTCTGCCCAAGGGCGTGATGCTGACCCACCGCAATCTGGTTGCCAATGTCTGTCAGATGGAACATGTGCTCCGATACGACGGAAACGACGTGGGACTAGCAGCCCTGCCCTTTTTTCACATCTACGGGATGCAGGTCCTGATGAACGGGTTGCTCGCCAACGGCGTGACCGTGGTGACGATGCCACGGTTCGATTTGGATGCGGCACTGACACTCGTGGAGTCGTGGCGGATTACCCGTTTCTTCGCGGTGCCACCGATGGTGCTGGCCTTGGCCAAGTCTCCGCTTGTGGAGAACTACGACCTGTCGAGTTTGAAACAGGTGTTCTCGGGCGCCGCACCCCTCGGTGCCGACCTGGCAGCGGAAGCGGCAAACCGCGTGGGATGCGAAGTCGTTCAGGGCTACGGGATGACCGAACTCAGCCCGGTGACGCACGCTACTGCTGAAGGAAATTACCGGCCCGGCACCAGCGGCACCGCTGTGTCCAACACCGAGTGCCGCATCGTTGACCCCGAAACAGGCGAAGATCAAGGTGTCGGCGGACGAGGGGAACTGTGGGTACGCGGCCCGATGGTAATGAAGGGTTACCTCAACAACCCGACAGCCACAGCCGAAACCATCGACGCAGACGGTTGGCTGCACACCGGCGACGTGGCAGTGCTCGACGAAGCAGGGCACTACTCGATCGTGGACCGCATCAAGGAACTCATCAAGTACAAGGGCTTCCAGGTTCCTCCTGCGGAGATCGAAGCTGTGGTCATCACCCATCCGGCGATCATTGATGTGGCGGTGATCGGGGTTGAAGATGTCGAAGCCGGTGAGATCCCCAAAGCCTTCGTGGTGTGCGCCCCCACAGCGACCGTCACCCTCGAAGAGGTGCAAGCACTCGTTGCTGAACATCTGGTGAGCTACAAGCAGATCCGCTTGCTTGAGGTGATCGACGCCATCCCCAAGAGTGCCTCCGGCAAGATCTTGCGCCGAGAGCTACGAGAACGCGAATAGCTCGCGGTTGCTAGAACGCTGCCGGCGGTTCTGCAAACAGGCGGATCGCCTCAGCGAGTTGGTAGTGGCTCGTAGTCGTCGGGGAACTCTTCGTCGTCGGGACGTTGCTCGTAGATCGTGACCGAGCCTTCAAGCACGAAGGCATCCGGGGGGCCTGCTGGAATCTCACCTGGTCTATAGCGCTCACCGCCGTTGACGAAGCGCCACATGCCGACGCCATCCCGATCGATCTCGTCAAGGCCAGAAACAGTGTTGTCCCACCAGATCTCAGCCACATCGTCGATACCGCGGTAATCGGGCTCAAACTCCGCCGGCCAGATTCCGTCATAGCCATATGAAATCGATGGCGCGGTCAGTGCTCGGCGAGTCGGTTCAGCGGCAAAGATTGCGTCCTGGAAGTTCTCGATCGTCAATTCGGGTCCCACTAGCAGGTAGTAGGAGTAGAAGGTCTGGATGGTGGGATTGATCACTCCGATATTGTCGTCGGCTCGGGGCGGTTCACCATGAAACCAGACATATAGCGAGTGAACCCCGCCGATGACTCGGTCGACCCGAGCGGCGAGGTTCGAGATGCCGAAGGCGTTCGCCCATTGCTCTTGGTCATACGTGCGGGAAAACGCCGTGGTATCGACCAATACCGAACCAGTGACGATCCATTCTGGCCAGTAGTCCTGCGCGGTTGCTTCGTTGGTGAACTCTCTGGGAGCGATGGGATCGCCGTTGAAGATTACTGAAGTAACGCCGGCTTGTTTCATACGGGCGATCACCGTTGAAGCCGATTCTTGGAGTGTGCCGGGATCAAGCACGTAGTTCTGTGATTCTTTTATCTCCACGTCCCAGTCGGCCAGTGCCGCTTCGAACTGTTTGTTTGACTCCGCAGATGCAGCGCTGGCTTCGATCCAGATGCGCCCGAAGACCCGTTCCTGAGAGTGCATCGACTCGTCGCCGGCGTGGATCGCAGGGTCGTCCGCCAAGCGTTTGCCGACGTATTCGGCCACCAGCAGATTGAGTTGATCGGGACCCTTGGTGATTGTGTAGGCGAGGCCGGGTCGATCAATGTAATAGTCCTGCGTTTGACCAGGTCCGCAGCCGATACAAGGAACTCCCCGGGCGTGGAGTTCTTCTGCGAAGGCATTGGTGAGCGTTGGTCCGCCCCAGACCATGAACGGCTTGTGTTCCTCCGCGATTTCCACGGCGTCGGCTCTAGCGGCTCCTATGTCGTTGATGTTGCCTGAGCCTTCGTACACAAATAGGTCGACTTTGCGACCGTAGGTTTCGTAATAGGTCTCGTAATACTCAACGAGTTTGTGCATTGTGTGCTCGTCATCTGCGGTGGTGTCATCGTTGAGTATCGCCGAGGTGACATAGCTGAGAACCGGGTCGGCGTCGCGAGCGGTCCACCAGACGATCTTTATCGAATCCTCGGTCACACCTTGAGCGGTGGCACCCCCGTTGTCGCCCTCGAAAGGGGCAAAACACTCTGGCGCGAAAAAGTTGGGCACCGCGAGAGTGCCGCGTTCGGTATCGCAACGCTGGCCGAAGTCAACGTCCAAACCGAGTTCGTCAGCCACGCTGATAGTCATGACCCCATCAGGCAGACCAGTGTCGATCGGCGTGTCATCGTCGGGGTCTGGTGCAGTGCTGTCGGGCATTGTTTCAACTGTTGGATCCTCGCCATCGTCACCGCCGTCACCGGAGGGAGCCTCGGAGGTGGCGGAATCGGGGACCGATCTCTCGGCAACCGAAGCGTCGTCGCCTAGATCTTCGCTGTCGTCGGAATCGTCGCCACCACTCGCCACGATCACGATCACCACAATGACGACCACCGCGATCGCCAGAATCGGACCGAATCGCCTCAGCGTTTGTTGCCAGTTGGTGCCTTGGGGTTCTGGGGAGGATGGTTGCATGTGATTCCTGTCGTTGGTGGCTACCTGGCGGGGTTACCGAGATAGGCCGCCAGCACTTTGGGATCGTTGAGCACTTCGGCGGGCGAACCGGTTGCCACCACGGTCCCCTGATCGAGTGCCAGAACCCGATCGCAAATGGCGGTTACTAGATTCATGTCGTGCTCAATGACTAGCAGAGAAGCTCCCAACTCGCTGCGCATCCGCAACAACAAAGGCGCTAGGGCTTCAACCTCTGATTGAGCGATTCCACTCGAAGGCTCATCGAGCAACACCACGGTCGCGCGGTGGGCAAGAACACAGGCGAGATCAACAACGCGCCGGGTCCCCGTCGACAGCTCTCGGACGCGCATGTGCCGGTAGCGCTCGAGTCCCATCAACTCGATGAGCTCTTCGACTCGGTTGGATACCGAAGCCTCACTATCGAAAGCCATCGGTAAGTAGAGCGCCGCGGTTACGGGATCACCCCAAGAGATCCAACGCTCGAGCGACACAGCGATCACCTCGGTGACTGTCAACGACGGAAACAATCGAGCATCCTGGAACGAGCGCCCCAATCCCTGGCGTGCCCGAGCGCTGGCGGATTGACGGGAGACGTCTCTTCCCGAGAGGACTACGGTGCCCGAATCTGCACTGGTGGAACCGGCAATGAGATCAAACAGAGTTGTCTTTCCAGCACCGTTGGGCCCTATGAATCCGACAATCTCTCCGGCGTCAACCGTGAATGAGACATCGGAGACCGCGTGGACTCCGCCGAAGCGCCGCGCCAGCCCAGTGACTTTCAAGAGCTCCGGGCTCTGTCGAGTTTGAACCTCTAGGTCAGGTTTAACCTCAGTATCAGGTGTAGTCTCGTCCTCTGTCTGAAGGTCGCCGACGTCGCCCAAGAACACTGACCTGAGCAGATCACGGCGTTTCAGCAACTCTTGGGTTGGGCCATTGAAACGGATGCGCCCGCGCTCCATGAAGTACGCCGTCTCTGCCAACTCAAGAGCGACGTTCACAGACTGTTCGACCAGGATCACCGTCACTCCCTCAGCGGCGATTTCACGGACCATCCTCAACAAGCGCTCGACCACGATCGGAGCCAGACCCAAAGACAGTTCGTCAACCATCAGCAGCTTCGGTTTCAACAAGAAGGTCATGCCCAGCGCCAACATCTGCTGCTGACCCCCGGAGAGATCCGCGGCCCGATCGTCCAGGCGCTCAGTCAATTCGTGGAAAGCTTCGAGAACTTTGGCATGTGCCGCGCTCTGCTCGGAGTGGTTTCTGCGGGTCAGCCAACCCGCTGCTTCAAGATTCTCGCCAACAGTAAGACCCGGAAAAACTCCGGCGCCACCCGGAATCTGAACAATACCGAACCCGGCGATCTCGTTGGGCGGAGCGTGGGTGACATCACGCCCATCGAAAATGATGGCCCCGCGGTCCGCCTGAACGACACCCGAGACCGCCTTCAGGAAGGTTGACTTGCCGGCACCGTTGGTCCCCAACAGGGCCACAATCTCACCCTTGTCAACCTCGAAGTCGATGCCGTGAAGCACCGTCACACCGTCGTAGCCGGCGCTCACGTCTTTGCAATAGAGCAGTTTCACCTCGCCGCGTCGGCGGGCGGCCAACACTTCGGCTCGAGCCAGAGTGGTGCGCCGCACCTGCTCAATGTCGGTGGAAATGACGTTGCCTCCAGTTGAGATCACCAGACCGCCGATGAAGAACACCGGCACCATCACGCTCATCCCCGTGCGAATACCCCACGAATCAGCGATCCAGCCGATCATCGGCAGGATCAGCAAACCCGGAATGATGAACAACGAACCAATCGAGAAGCCCATGGCACGTGCCCGTGGCGGAATCGCCAGCGACAAGGAAGCAACAATTCCAGGACCGACAATGGCCAGACACAAGGCGATCGTGACGTTGGCAGCAATGGCGACGGCGAGACTGGGAACTATGGCGAACACACCTGACAGCGCCGATGTGATGGTTGATACCAAGGCCAGAAACCGCAAGATGAGGCCGGGATCGCGTTCCAGCAGTTTGGTGGCGATCCGTGCACCGATGAACAGCCCGATGAGCTGACCCGGTTCTGAGGCTGCCGCGACTATCCCGCGGGCTCGTTCATCGAGTCCGTAAGCATCGGCATACAACTCAGACGCCAGCGTGCCGAAACCGATCAGCGACGCCGACAAGAACGGCGTCGCCAACCAGATGCGGCGCAGTGCCTGGATCTTCCAACACATGCGCCAGGCTTCTGCGGCCGATGGGGGCAACTCTTCAGTGCTGATTGCTTCGCTCGAACCGCCCGCCAAAGCCCGTTCCTGAGCGCCCCGAACGGGCTCGCGCAGCCGCAAACCCACCGCCACGAAGATCAGCGTCGGGATCGCGAAGAACAGAAACGGCGTGCGCCAGCCGAAGTAGTAGGCCAGCAACCCTGCGCTGAGCGGACCGACCGTTGCTCCCACGGCGTTTGCCGCAGCGTGCAGACTGTAGACCTTCGGCCGGGTCTGCGGCCGATACCAGTCGGCAAGCAGCGAGCGGTGGGTCGGGTCATTGACGGCTTTACCGATGCCAGATCCAGCGCGTGCCACAAAAAATAAGACCATCCCCAGCGCCAGGCCTGTCATGAACGAGAACAACGCCCAGAGGATCGCGCCGATAAGGGCTAGCCGGATTCTCCGGTAACGGTCAGCGAAGATCGCAACCACCGGTTGCAGCAGCAAACCACCCAACACGACCAACGCGACAAAGCCCAGGTAACGGGCCCGCGAGAGATCGAAATGCTGACGGATTTCTGGAGTGAGAATTGCTGCTGCGGATCGGTCGAGTTCATCGACCGCGTTGAGGCCGAAGAAAACCACTAGCGGGAGCGTGGGACCACCATCAGCGATTCGCGACAGCAAGCTTTCGCGCTGCGGTCCGGTCTGCTTCGCAGCTGAGGCAGTCATGGCGGCACCCCCAGATCGGGCGATGCTGGTGAGTCCGACGAATCTTCAAAAGCGGTGGGGGACTGGTCCTCAAGAGCGTCTTCGGTGATGCCGAGGCGACGACCCAGCGCGCGGACAGACAAGTCACGCATGTCGTACCAAAACCCGATCAAACCTCTCGGAGCGACCAACAGCACGACGAGGATTCCGGCCCCAGTCGCGAACAAGAACCAAGTCCCTTTCAGCCAGAAGAACGATCCGTTGAAATACAGCGCGCCCAGAAAGGCGCCGCCCGCAGTGCCGAGTCCACCGATGACAGCCCCCGCAAAGATACCCACCGAAAACCCCGGATCCCACACGAAGAAAGCCTGCTGATGGTGGGTGTATATTGCTCCAGCGGCCGCGGCCAGAAACCCAGCGATGGCGAATGCAGTCAGCTTGGCGCGCAAAGGACTCACACCGTACGCCTCGGTGGCGGCCTCGTTGTCGCGCAACGCGATCAGCACCCGCCCACATCGACTGTTGCGAATGCCTCTCACCGCGGCGAAGGCAAGCAACATCGTTACCAGACACACGTAGTAGAGCGCGCGCGATGAACTCCAATCGATCACCCCGAGTATGGGCTTGCGGGCTATGCGCTCACCTTGAGCCGGAACCCAGTCAAAAAAGCGGGAGTTGAGAAAGTACTGGCTCATCGTCACCCCGAAAGCAAGGGTTGTGACTGCCAGATAAGCCCCTCGCAGTCGCAGAGCGGGGATGCCGATTACGAGCGAAGCGAGCGCTCCGGCAACGCCCGCGACAAAGACGGCCAAGATGATGTCGACGTCGTATCTCATCGTCAACGTGCCTGCCACCGCTCCCCCCAGAAGGCTGAACGCAAGCTGCCCGAGTGACAGTTGCCCGGCCCAGCCAGTGAGGACTCCGAGCGACACGAAGACGATCGCGAACATGTAAATCTCGCCAAAACGCAAAATCACCGAGGTGTCAAAGATCCAACCCACGTGGGGCAAGGCAACGATCGCTGATACGAACGCGGCTATCCCGATTCCACGGCCGATCCGGACCAGCGGGATCTTGGCGAAAATCTCAGGGATCGGCCGGGTCTCGCTGGTGCTCTGCCAACTGGACGTGTCGATCTCGGAGCGCAGTCCTCTGTCTCGTCGGGCCAACAAGGCGATCACGATCACGACTCCGGTTATCGCTCCCATCGTGGCGTCTGCGGTTATGGCACCAGAGTTCCAGACGATGCCTTCCTGAAGAATGCCGAGGCCGATAGACGTGCCGATGATCGTCGGCAGGTGCTCCATACGCCCCAAGGTCAGCGCAGCAAGCGAGCGCAGAAACAACAACAAGCCGAGTTGGCCACCAACGGGGATGCCGTAAATCCCGGCACGCAAGAATATGGCCAGGAATCCCAACGTTGTGGCCAAGCCCCAAACAACCCCCTGAAGTCCCTTGACAGGAATGCCGAGCATCGCAGCCCGGGCGGGCATCTCCGCAGCGGCCCGGATAGCGATACCGAGGCGGGTATAGCGCAAGAGAGCACCAACGGCGACGATCGCTAGCGGTGCCAACAGCAGGGCGAGTATGTGATTGCTGTGAAATGGCCGCGTCCCAACCGTGAAACTGATGTCCCACGGCGGCGCGATGCGCTGGGATTGCAGCTTTGAGTCCCACCATGCAGGCATGAAGACGGCAATCAACGCCAACAGCGAAGCAACACCAAAGGTCGCCACAGTAACAACTAGGCGAGGCGAGTCGAAGAAGCGGCGAATCAGCAGAAACTCGGCAGTTACTCCCAACGCCGCAGCAGCCAACAATCCCGCGGGAAATGCCAGATACCACGGCCAACCCGACTCCACTAGCAACATCAGCGACAGAACCACTGGCAATAGTCCCATCTCGCCTGCCGCGAAATTGATGACCCGGTTGGCTCTGTACACGAGATACATACCCAGCGCTACCAGAGCGGTGATTAGTCCGAGGATCACCCCGGAGAGCACCGAGGCTGCTGGCGCCGGAAAAAACAACAACTGAATCGCGATGAGGACCACTGGCCAGGTGAGCCACCAGAGTTGCGCAACATGGGCCGAAGCGCTCGGTGTGCCGCTACGGGAGGATCCTGGGTTCCAAGAAGAGCGCAGCACAGTCTCAGTGTTCCACGCGTCGCCGCGTCGGTCAGACTCGATACCAGAAAAGAGACAGAGAAGAAAGACTGAGAAGTTTGGGGGTATGCGCAACGTCGTTAGCCGTTGGCCTGCAGATAGCGTCAGCGGCCATGGCGCTTGAAGAGTTGGTCGCGCAGCGAGGCCATCTCGTCGTTGATGGAGCCATGGGCACTGAAATGTTCGCCCGTGGTTTGTTGCCTGGCGATGCGCCTGAGCGGATGAACCTAGACGTTCCAATAAAAGTGCAGGAAGTCCATCAAGCGTATGTTGACGCCGGCTCCGACATTTTCTTGACCAACTCTTTCGGCGGCACGCGTCATCGCCTGTCACTGCACTCGCTTGATGACCGCGTAGTCGAAGTCAACGAGGCTGCCGGCAGAAACGGTCGAGTTGTAGCTGACCGCGCAGGCCGCAAAGTCCTCGTGGCCGGCTCGGTCGGTCCCACGGGTGAGTTGATAGCGCCATTGGGTCCCCTTGAGTTCGCAGATGCCGTCGTCGCCTTCGCCGAACAGGCTGAGGGGCTCAGTCGGGGAGGCGTCGATCTTGTTTGGATCGAAACCATGAGTTCACTTGAAGAGGTCGAGGCCGCGGTGCGAGGAACCCGGCAACGCTGCGACCTACCCATCGCTGTCACCATGAGCTTCGACACCGCCGGGCGCACCATGATGGGTGTCACTGGTGATGACGCAGCGAAACGACTCACCGAACTTGACGTAGCAGCTATGGGCGCCAACTGCGGCAACAATCTTGCAGATACCGAGGCTGCTGTGCTTGAGATGCAGGCCGTCAGCGGCGTGCCGGTCATATCCAAGGCAAATGCTGGAATACCACAATGGAGAGGTGCGGAGCTGTGTTACAGCGGCACCCCCGAGGTCATGGCCGCTCACGCCTATCGTGTGCGCCAAGCGGGCGCGCAGATTATCGGTGGCTGCTGTGGGAATACACCAGCGCATCTGTCGTTGATCCGCGGCGTCCTCGACGGCACGATTGCGGTGCCAGAACTTCAAGAACCGAGCTCCCCGGCGAGCCGCCGGAGTCAAACTGTCTGCGATGACGATCGCCCGCAGCGTCGTCGTCGGCGTAGCTGAGCCCCCATCATCGACACCCGTTTGTCGCCGCAACCGCGTGGTGTGCTTACATGCAAGTGAAACCGATAGCGATTGAGGTAGGCGATGTCGATGCTCCCAACACTCTCCACGATGCTGATCACGTTCTCGGCCGAGGATCCTGGAGGCTGGACGCACCTGGTAGAGCGGGCCAAGGTAGCAGATCGCGCCGGTATCGATCGGCTGGCTCTGGCGGATCATGTTGTTTTTGGGGAGAACCTTGAGGCCTACAGCGACCCCAAAACCGGAGGTATCGCAGGTGGCCGTCAACCGACCGGTCCAGACGGTCACTGGTTGGAACCGCTGACCACGATCGCCCATCTGACAGCAGTGACCGAACGTGTCAGATTCACCACCGGGATCTTGATCGCGGCGTTGCGCCGTCCTGTGGTGCTGGCCAAGACGCTGGCCACCATCGATGTTTTGTCAGGCGGCCGAGTTGATCTGGGCGTGGGGGTCGGTTGGCAACGTGAGGAGTATGAAGCGGCCGGCCTCGACTATCGCGACCGTGGAGCCCAACTCAATCACACGCTTGAGGTGTGCCAGACGCTGTGGAGTCAACAGGTTGCTGAGCATTCCTCTGACCGCTTGCAGTTTTCGCAGATACACCAGATGCCGAAACCCACCCAGAAACCGGGCGTGCCGATCTGGGTCAGCGGCACCGTCAATGCCGCCTCGATGCGTCGGCTTGCCCGTTTCGGCACAGGCTGGATCCCCTGGGGGCCAGATGCCGCCGACATCTCTAGCGGTATCGCCAGAATGAGAGCGGCGGTCAGCGCAGAAGGCCGCGATCCCGATGACATCGAAGTGGTTTCCAACCTTGGCGTTGTCACCCGCGACGATGGCTCATTCGACATTGAAGCCACCATGTCGCCGGTCCCGCGACTAGTTGAAACCGGAGTGACCGACTTTCGGCTCGGATTGCGTCTCGCGCCCCAAGCGCCCGATGCGGAGCAACGGATTCGCGAACTTGTTGACGGGTTCGATTCCGTCACCGGTCGCTGAGAGACCGAGCAGCCGCGGCGAACAGGAGCGGGAGACGACGACACATTCTCAGCGGCGTCGGTGGATTCACTTAAAGGCTCTCTAGGCTGTGCGTGCGGAGTTCGCGTTGAACGCCGCGGTAATCGAAAGGAATGCCCAGATGCCCACGGGCACAGTGAAGTTTTTCAACAACGAGAAGGGTTATGGATTCATCTCCCGTCAAGACGGTGAGGATGTGTTTGTACACTTCTCCAACATCGACGGTTCCGGGTTCCGAACTCTTGAGGAAGGCCAAAACGTAGAGTTCGAGATCGGCCCGGGCCGCAAGGGCGATGAAGCCCTGTCTGTCCGAGTGATCTGAGCGAACTTTTCGTTCACCTTCGCGTCAACAATCAATCTGGAAAAAGGCACCCACGGGTGTCTTTTTCTAGTTTGCCGACAATCCAATCTTGACCGTGAAGTTCTAGCCTGAGCAGATGGCAAAGAACAGACGAGACGTGATCCGCATGAACGAAGATGAAGTCGACGCTTTCATCGAAGAGCAGAAGAGCCTCCAAGTGGGGACGATCGAGCGCGACGGCAGCGTTCACTTGTCGACTCTGTGGTTTGCCCGTGTCGATAAGCGAGTCGTCTTCGAGACCTACACCAAATCCCAGAAGATCAAGAATCTGCAAAGAGACCCGCGAATTACTCTGTTATGGGAAGACGGTGATGTCTACGATCAGCTGCGAGGCGTGATGATCAAGGGAACCGCGCGGCTCGTGACTGACCATTCAGAGGTGTATCCGCTGGCTCTTGAGGTGATGAAACGGAATCAACCTGATATCCCCGAGGAGTTTTTGGAGCAGGCGGCTGCTCAGATGGCTGCCAAGCGGACAGCTGTGGTGGTCGAGGCCCAAAAAGTCATCAGCTGGGACCACCGCAAGCTCTCAGGCAGCTACTGAGCGGCGGCGCGTGTCTTCTGGGTGGCGGTGTGCGTCCGGTGGGCGACCACTGGGCGGCGGCGCGTGCCTTCTGGGCGGCCACTGGGCGGCGGCGCCGACTCAGTCGAGTTGTTGGACTCGACCGCTGCGGGCGCTGAGCCTTGCTGCCTCGATGATCCGCAAGGTGCCGAAACCGCTGGAGAGTTCGGGCCACGCTGTGGCCTGGTTCGCCGCCACGGCTGCTAGGCGTCTCAGTTGGGACACGAATCCGAGCGCGTGCAATGGTTCCTGACTCTCGTCCGAAGCGCTCTCGGCGCCGTCGACTTCAAGCACGGGCGACGGCCACAGATCGAGTGAAACGACGGCGTTGCCACTGGCCGCTTCAAGGTTCGCTGCGGTCGGCCCCCCATCCCAGTGCAACTGGGCGCGCACCAGCCGTCCGTCACTGAGTCGCAGATCCAACTCGGCAGCGGTGTCCACACCGCGTTGAAGGTTCAGTCTCGCTGAGACTTCTTCCACCGGTTGAGCGGCAGCGGCCAACAGGACGGGAAGGAGGCGGCCCCCCAGGTCCAGGGTGACACCGCTGTGCGTCGCGCCCGCGGTGTGCCAAGTGGGGCGGGGGGCGTTGGCGCGCAGCAACAGATGGTGTGGCTCGCCGAGTTCGTTGACAGCGGCCAACCCTCGGCGTGGGATCGGTGCGTGGAGGAGGTTGGCGCCGAGCATCGCGTTCGGTCGGTCTGCCGGGTCGGAGTCCGAGTTCACACCCACGGGCGATTCGACGATCAACGCACGGTCGAGCGGGATCTGCGCCAGTACTTCCCCGACGTCTGGTGGGGGTACTGCAACGACGAGCATGTCCGCGCGTCGGACTATCTCCGCGACGGTGAGTTCCTCGCAACCGAGCGCCTCCGCAGCCTGGCGCGCCCGCCCGAAAGAGCGTCCACCGATCCCGATGAGTTGCACCCCAGCGATCGCACGCGAGGATTCCGCGTGAAGTACCGCTGCTCTGCCTGCGCCGATGATCGCCAGTGTGGTCATTCCGCCGACCCTCGAGGGGCGTTGAGGGTCCAAGTTCGGTACTGTCTCATGGTCAGTTCATTATGAGGTGTCAGCACAGTAGGGAGCTACTTGACGAATGAGTCACCACGATCTTTTTGAAGTTCAACGTCTTGACGTTGAAGCCGAACAGTTGTTGCACAAGAGAGCTGTGCTTGTGCAGCGGGAGCAACTTGAAGCAGCCGAGGTCGAACGGCAGCGTCTCGCAACTCAGATTGATCAAATTTCACTCACCCAGATCGAAGTGGCGACACGCCAGAAGCGCTATGAAGACGAAGCTCAGATCGTTGCGAACAAGATTGAAACCGATGAGGTGCGGCTGTACAGCGGCGAGGTCACCGGACTGCGTGACCTGCAGGCTCTCCAGGACGAGATCGCTTCGTTGCGGAACCGTCAGAGTGATCTTGAAGACGAAGCCCTCAGTGCCATGGAAGAGGCCGAGTCGCTAGCCGCTCAGGTTGCTGGGCTGCGTTCTGAGGGCGAACTTGTAGATGAACGAATCACTACTTTGACCGTTGAGATCAGTTCTGCTGAGGCAGAGATCGATGCTCGACTCGAAACAGTCCGCTCAGATCGAGCAGATCTCGAAGCGGCACTCGATAGTTCGCTGATGGCCGACTATCAACGTTTGCGTCCCGTGTTCGGTTCCGCGACCGTGGTGCGCTTCGAGGCAGGTAAGTGCGTCGGTTGCCCTTCGATGATGCCGGCTATGGAAGTTGATCGGATGAAACGCGCCAGTGCCGACGTGTTGTCCTGTGACGAGTGCGGTCGGATCGTTTTGCTCTGACGTGTTTGTTTTCTTTGTTGCGGTAGCGGTGATCGGTGTTCTCTTCGTATTTGACAGCCCCGCGATCGACTACCGGTACGTTGCGGGCGGCTCCGTGCTGCCACTGATAGAGGGCATCTCGGGACGCCCGCTGATCCTTCACACGCTGGGAGGTTCGGTTAGTTTGTTGGCTCTTGTGATGGCGGTGACTGTCGGGTCGCGTCTGGTTCGGCGTCGACTGTTGGGCGTGCCGATTGGGACTTTTGTTTTTCTCGTGGCCTCGGGGGCATGGACCCGCACCGAGTTGTTCTGGTGGCCGTTCGCCGGGTTCGACGGTATTGCCGCCGCGCCGCTGCCGGAGTTTGATCGCCCGGCAGTCGTGCTCGTTATGTTGGAGGTGCTCGGGATTGTTGCCATCGTTTGGCTGGTCCGCCGCTTCGAACTCACGAAGCCCGAAAAGCGCCGGACGCTGTTGAGTTCAGGTCGATTGCCGCGAGAGCACCTCCGATAGCTCGTGCATGGCCTAACTTGGGGGCATGAAGCACTCAGGGCCATGAAGCCGTCGAGCGGATCTTGGGCTGTTCCAGAAGACGAGGTGAGGTTCCGCTTTGTTGCGTCCGGCGGACCTGGCGGACAGCACGCCAACCGATCCAACACCAAGGTTGAGGCCGTCTTGCGCATCGAGGAGTCAACGATGCCCGAGGACCTTCGTGAGCGGGTGATTGAGCGGTTTGGAAAGGTGATTCGAGTCACTGTGGATGCCGAGCGCTCGCAGCTGCGAAACCGCCAGATCGCCCTTGAGCGGATTCAGCAGCGGATCGACTCGGCCAGTCGGGTGAAGCGCAAGCGAACCGCCACCAAGCCCACACGCGGCTCTCAGAAACGGCGGATTGAGGCAAAGCGCCGTCGTTCCGACACCAAACGGTTCCGCCGTACGCCAGGCCTCGACGACTGAGGTGCGGGACCTGCCAAGGCCGACCTCGAATCGGCGGGTGTGACGGGGAGTCGGCCTGTAGGCGGGATTCTGTCCGGGAGCCGGGTTGCCGACTCCGTGGATGACCATCCATCTTTGCGGCCTACCCGGGAGTGTCTGCGGACGGGACGCCCTCTCCCTGCATGGCCTTGCTCCGGGTGGGGTTTACCTAGCCACCCCGGTCGCCCGGGGTGCTGGTGCGCTCTTACCGCACCTTTTCACCCTTGCCTTCCTGGTATCCCCGAAGGGACCAGTCAGGCGGTTTGTTTTCTGTGGCACTTTCCTGCGAGTCACCTCGACTGGCGCAAGCCAGCACCCTTCCCTACGGAGTCCCGACCTTCCTCGACGCAGCGAACTGCGCCGCGGCCATCCAGCCGACTCCCCGTCACACCTTCAGTCTGCCCCAACAAATGAGGGTTTGTCTCAACAAATAACCGCTTCGTCGACTCGCTCGTTCTAGCCGTCGAGAACCGCGTCGAGTTGTTCGCACATGAAACCGATGTGATCTGCGTTGAGGCCGTGATGAATCGGCAGCGACATGGCGTTGTCCATGATGTAATCGCAATTCGGCAGCCCGCCTTCGGGAGCGCGGTGCTCGATTCCGGCGAATCCTTTCTGGCGCAGGATGTTGCCGGTCCAGACCATACGCGTGGTCACGCCGCGCTCTTCGAGTTGTTCTTGGACCTCACTGCGGTCGATACCACCGTCATCGTCGATGGTGAAACAGAAGCGCATCCAAGTCGTGTCGGTCTCAGGTGTGGTACGGCCTCTGGTCACGCCATCACGTGTTGCCAAGAAGTCATCGAGTCGCCGCCAATTGTCGCGACGCTGTTGGTTGAAACCGGTGAGCTTGTCGAGTTGTACCAAGCCGTAAGCGGCGCTGATCTCGGTTGGTTCGAAGTTGTAGCCGATCGAGTCGAAGGTGAAGATCATGTCGTACGGCGTGCCATCTGCGAGATACCCGAAACGATCCTGGAGACCTTTGCGTGATCCGTACAGGTACGGCTCGGAGCGCCGTCCCCAGCGTCGCAACTCAAGTCCAAGATCGAAGAGGTCCGAGTCGTCGACACCGACTAGACCACCAGCGCCGCCTGCGGTCATGGCATGACTGCGGGCAAAACTGGTAACCGCAATGTCGGCTCGGGCACCGGTGCGCTCGCCCCGCTGCCAGGAGTCGAGCACATCGCAGGAATCCTCCACTACCTTCAGGCCGTGGGTATCGGCAATCGCACGGATCGCGTCCCAATCAGGGCAGTTGCCGCACAGATTCGGGGTAAGGATCGCTTTTGTGCGAGGCCCGATCATGGCTTCGATCTTGGTGTGGTCGATCTGGTAGGTATCAGGCGTTATGTCCACAAACACGGGGACCAGACCTGACTGCACCATGGTGGCTATGTCGGTTGAGAAGGTCAGCGGCGAGGTGATGATCTCGTCGCCCCGCTCGAGTTGCAGTAGATCCACCGCGATACGCAGAGCGGAAGATCCGCTGTTGACCATGATTCCGTGCTGTTTGGACAGCAGCGAAGCGGTCCTCCGCTCGAACTCAAAGACATTCTCGCCGATATCAAGCGTCGATGAGCGCAGTACGGCCACGACGGCCTCGATCTCGCGTTCGTCGTGAACCGCGCCGGAAACTGGAAGCTTCATCTGATGCCCCTTTCCTGGTTGAACAGAATCTTTATCGATTGACTCTGGCGCGATTGGAAAGGTAAGCGCCAATTCCAGCGCCGACAGTTCCGATAGCCGCGGCCAGCAAAGCATTGAACGTCAACGCCAACGGGTTGATTCCGTCGCCACCAGCGATGCGAAAAACCGCGGCGACGGATTGCACGACCGCGAATGCGATGAGCGTTGCGGTTGCACCGTTGATCATCGGAGCGTCGGTCGCCAACCGGCCGGCGACTGCGCCTCCCAAGAGATAGGCCGCCACGATTGCCAGAAGCGTGAGATATACCCAATTCGACTGTCGGGTTTCGCCACTGTCGCTGAGGATTGCTTGTATCACGGCCGCGGGCGCGGTAATCACCAGACAAGTCACTGCACCCGCTCTTATGGCCGCAGGAAACAGGGACTTTGACACGGAGCCGAGGCTAGCAGCGCGCTACGGTCGCGCTGTTAGCTGTTGGAACCCTACAGAGACGAACATGACACCCATGACACCTGCGACAAGCATCGACGAGCATGGCGGTTGGCCGGCCATCCTCGGCACGCTGGCCGATGGCGCTGACCTCAGCGCGGAGATCACCAGAGCGGTTCTCTCCACGATCCTCAAAGGTGAGGCCAAAGAAGCGCAAATCGCCGCGTTCATTGTCGGTCTGCGAATCAAGGGTGAGACGGTGCAGGAGTTGGTGGGACTCCAGGTGGCCATGCTTGATTCAGCAACTCCGCTGTCGGTGCCGGACAACACAATCGACATCGTTGGTGCGGGAGGTTCGCCCAGCCGTATACGCCATGCTCTCAACGTCTCGACGATGGCAGCGTTCGTGGCTGCCGCAGCCGGCGCGACGGTGTGCAAGCACGGTAACCGCAAGGCCTCGTCCACCTCAGGCAGCTTCGATTTGCTGGAGGCTCTCGGAGTCGATGTCGACATCACTGCTGGTCAGCTGGAAGATCAAGTCAACAGCATCGGCTTGGGGTTTGCCTTCGCTCGAAGTTTTCATCCGGCGATGCGTCATGTGGGTCCCGTACGGGCGCAGCTGGGCATCCCGACGGTGTTCAACATTCTGGGTCCATTGAGTCATCCGGGTCGCTTGAAGTGCCAGGTTGTCGGTGTGGGGGATTGGTCCGCCGCGAAGCGCATGGTTCAAGTACTTGAAGCAACGGGCTCGCAGCGTTCGCTGGTGGTGCACGGTGACGGCGGTTTGGATGAACTGTCCACGACGGGTCCTTCGAAAATCCTCTCGCTCGAAGAGGGTGAAATCACCGAGATGACGGTCACTGCGTCGTCGGTCGGCTTGGCCTCGGCCTCTCCTGCCGACATAGCCGGGGGCGACACCGAGGCGAACGCCAGGATCGCTCGCTGGGTCTTTGCGGGCGACCGTGGACCTCATAGAGACATCGTTCTGCTCAATGCCGCTGCTGGTCTGGTTGTTGCGGGTCTCGCTGCAGACCTCAGCGAAGGGGTGGCGTCGGCCGCGGCTGCAATCGACGATGGGCGCGCGGAGGCAAAACTCTCAGCTCTTGTATCAAGGGCCTGGTGACATCGCCGCACACAGGGTGGTTAGGCGATTCGCGACTTTGGCATGCCTGCTGATCGAAGCGGTCTGGGTAACGCCGTGACGCCTGTACGGGATGCAGTGCGGCGAGCTGGACTCTTGGTCTTGGGTTTGAAGACTGGTAGGGCGGGCAGGGGGTTGGCTAGCACACCCTCGACCTCTTCGATAGTTACTTTGTCGATATTGCGTTCGATCCAGCCAACGACTGTGAGCAACTCGTCGGCTTCCGCCCGCTGCGGAACAGGCAGGGGCACCACAGACAAAGACTCTGTTGTTGCTGTGGCTTCGGGAGCAGGCAGAGCAGCCGGCGCAAAGAGTTCGTCTGAGTCTTCTGCTCGGCCGCTGCGACTGAGTTGTCCTCCGACAAGCTCCACCCAGCCATCGCCGATACCCAGACGCACGCGTCCAGCGCGCCGCAACAGATCAAAACGTCGATGCCGTCGCAGCAGACCCGCTAGTGCCTCAGCTCTGTCCCGCACATCGGCCGCTTCCTCGTAACGCTGCGTCTTCGCCAACTTCTCGATTCTTGCGCTCAGCGGGGACAGCAGAAGATCGGGGCGCGAAGTCAGGTTTGTGACGAGCTCTTCGATTACTGCCGCGTATTCGACTTCCGGTGTCGCCCCAGAACACGGACAACACGAGACCCCCAATTGAGCTGAGGCGCAAACGCTCGCAGTCGGCGACGCTCTTGAGGCGATTCCACAGCGCCGAACAGGTGCCACGCTATGGATCGCCTCGATTATCCGTTTTGCTACCCGTGTTGATGCCACTGGACCCAGATAGAGAGCTCCGTCATCGTTCACTTTTCGCACTACCGAGAGGCGAGGGAACCGTTCGTTGAGAGTCAGCTTGATGTACGGGTACTTGCCGGCCCGGGTGCCTTGTCGATTGAAGCGCGGCAGATACTGATGGATCAGCCGCAACTCCAACACGGCCGCCTCGAGGCCGTTTCGACACACCTGATGGTCGATGCGATGTGTTTCGCGCAGCAGTTGGCCGACTTTGCGCCGCTCGTCGGTAGAGAAATAGCTGCGAACCCGAGAGCGCAAGTTGGCAGCCTTGCCGACGTAAAGCACTTCATCGCGCCCGTCACGGAACAGATAGACGCCGGGTTCGCGTGGGAGCCCGTCGGTCAGCTTCAGTTTGTTGGCTTGGGGACTGCCTGCAAGCTTGGGAAGCGCGATGAGGTCTTCGAGCCCCAATACCCCCAACGTGGCGGTCCGCTCGAGAAGAAAATGCAGCAGGTCTCCGGTTGCCAGCGCGTCGTCAAGGGCGCGATGGCTGGGTCTGTGGCTCAGCCGCAGGCGATCGGCAAGTGTGCCGAGCTTGCAGTTGGGAACCTCATCGCGCAGCAAGCGGCGAGCCAGACCAAGCGTGTCGATCGAGCGTGCCGCTAGGCGAGGACGGCCAAGTTGTGTCAAAGCCGCGTTGAGAAAGGAAATATCGAAGCGGACGTTGTGCCCGACGATCACAGCTCCGTCGAGAAACTCCAACAACGATGGCATCACTGCTTCGATGCGAGGTGCCCGCATCACCATGGCCTGGGTTATACCGGTGAGGACCGTGATCTCTGGTGGGATCGCGGATCCTGGGTCGACCAATGTCTGGTAGGTGCCGAGGCACTCGCCGCCGCGGAGTTTGACGGCACCAATTTCGGTGATCGCACAGTTGGCTGCCGAAGCACCGGTTGTTTCGAGGTCTATGACGACGAAAGTGACCTCGTACAGAGGAGTGCCGAGGTCTTCAAAGCTCTGCTGGTATACGAACGTTTGTTCGAGCACTCCAAAACACTGCCCGAACAGATGTTTGTTGTCAAGGACGTCAGCGATGTCGGGCTGTCAGCTGAGCAAGTCTTGTAGATGGTCGGCGAGACGAATGGACAGCGCCACTATCGAGAAAGTTGGTGTTGCTGTCCCGCCGGTTGCGAACACGCTGCTTCCAGCAACCCAGAGATTGTCGACTTCGTGCATGCGACAGTCGGCGTCGACGACCCCCTCAGCAGGGTTGTCAGACATGCGGGTGGTGCACATGTGATGAAACCCCACCCCTACCGGAAACCCCGACAGGTCGATCTCGTCGGGTACAGATCTGAAGATCGTCAAGAATTCTCCGCTGACCAGATGGTCGTGGGCATCCGCGTGGACCCCGCCCAGAACGAGCTGAACCCGCCCCCAACCGGCTGCTCCCATGGCCTCGGCCATCACCCGGAGTCCAGCGATCACACGGTTTCTGTCAGTCGCCGTGTATTGCCAATCCAGTTGTACCTGGCGCATTCCCAAAGCGTCGGTATTGGTCCCCAACATCACCCGGCTGTCTGGATTCAATTCTTGTTCGGCCAAGGCTTGGAGATACACGGCGGTACCGGGCTCGGGCCCGGTATGGGCCATCAGCGCGCTGATGTCACCAATGGTGATTCCGTGCTCTTGCAGCGGCACTCCGTCGGGCAGACGACCGGGGAGAAACTGCAGTTCGAGGCCGGTGGTTGCAGCTGAACGCAGGTGTGCATCGGTGAGTCCGAGGGCGAACTTTGCACCGTGGACATTACCGGCATGTCGGCCCGCTGTGATGGCCACCTCGCCGCCCTGCAATCCGCTGACATCGTTCAAATCCGGCTCGAGCACGCCGAAGCCGGCATAGATCTGCAGGTGTTCGGAAAAATAGCGTCCTACGAGATCGTTGCTGTTGCCCAGACCAGCGGGATCATGGTCGGTTGATGCCAATAGCAACCGTGCATTCTCGATTCCGCCGGTAGCCAATACGTAGGCTCGCGCCACAACCGTGAAGGAAATACCACTCAAAGTGGCAACATCCACATGTGTGACGGTTTGACCGTTGTCGCTGGCGAGATTCACGGCGTTGGCGTGAAGCAACACTTCGATGTTGGCCGCGGCGCGGAGATCAGAGGCATACATGTCTCCGAATTTCGTCGGGAATGTGATCTGGAACGCCAGGGGTTCAACCGCGAAGGTATCGATCGGCGGAGCGCTGACGCCCAGGCGCGTTTCCCAGGTATCAACCGAGAAATCTCCGTCGCTGATTCGAATCCATTCAGTCGCTCGCTGCCAATACGGAACGATGTCGGCGTAGTTGATTGGCCACCCCGAGACGCGAAGATGATCTCGGGATTCGAAGTCAATGGGGGACAACGGTCGACAGAAGCCGGCCCAATGGTTGGTGGTGCCACCGAGGTGACGCAGTCGTGTTTGATCGAGGCTTACCGGATTGTCGAGCGAGGTTACGGGCGCGCCGATACTTTCACCCTGCGCCAGTGCTTGCGTCGCTGCGTCTGATTCGGTGCCTCCCGATTCGAGTAACAGGACGCGCAAACCGGAGTTGAGCAGTTCCATTGCCATGGTGATGCCTGCGGCGCCTCCGCCGATGACGCACAGGTCTGCTTCCAGTGTGTTGCCGGAGGCGAGGGTTCGAGCGTCGGTCAACATGTCGATTCGGCTGACTCTGAACAGAACAGTGCGATCACCGCGGCCGCTCTTGCTTCGGATGCGGCGAGGATCCATCCGTCGACGGTGATGGTGTCGCTCGTTTCGAAATCGGTTCTGACACGAGCCGCGGCACGTTCGAGGGGGTCGCTGTCGGGATCAACTGTGGGGAGTTGTGCCAGCAGTTCCGCGATGTCGTTTTCGCCGGTCACTTCAACCACTCGTTGGCCGAGAGTGATGATGCGTGGATCCACCTCGCCGATTCCTGTCACCGTTACCGGCGCAACTGTTGTCGTAGTGGTGGTGCTGGTCGTTGTGGTGCTGGTCGTTGTGGTGCTTGTTGCAGAGGTGATCGCCGAAGTCGTGGAACGAGACCGGTCGAGCCATCCGGCAGCGCCGCCGATGACCAGGGCAAGCGCGCCCCCGCTTCCCAGTCGGAGAACTTGACGTCGAGAAACGTTGCGTTTGCTGGTTGCAGCAGAGGGATCGTCTCTGAGTGCCGACGTATCGGGTGCATCGGCGTTGACCATGACGCCAATCTATCCAGCAGTGTCACACCCCCTGCGTAGCTTGGGCGCATGGCAATACACACTCATCTTCGATTGGTTGGCGACGAGTTGGATCCTCATTGCGGCGCTTCTGCTAGTGAGCAAGCGGGGCTGATGATCGACTGCGACATGTGCGTCATGCAGCACACAGAAACGTGTGACGACTGCGTGGTCAGTTATCTTGTCGGCCACGAAGCCGGTACTCCGGTGGTTCTCGATTTCGAGGAACGGCAGGCTTACGAATTGCTCAATGACGCCGGACTTGTGCCATCGAGCAGATTCGTCGCGCGCTCGGATGCGGTCTAGTTCTCCACGGTTTCGGTGCTGCGGCGTCTGGTTTCTCATTTGTCGTGCCACGATGAACAGATGACTCCGACTGTCGCCGACCTGGTCGCCATCGGCCGCGGCGCGGGGTTGGTGGCTGTAGGGGCGACCGAAGCGACCCCGTTTGAACGCACGCTCGTAGATCTTGAACAACGCAAGGCCGAGGGTCTGAGTGGCGGCATGCAATTCACCTACCGCAACCCGTCACGCTCAACCGATCCCCACAGGACCATGGATGACGCAACCTGCCTGATCGTCGGGGCATACGATTACCAACGCGAACTCCCACCTCGTCCCAGCGATCAACCAACCGGCAGAGTTGCTGCCTACAGCTCCGAAGACCACTACGCGTCGCTGCGTGCCGCGCTCGAACAGATTGCCGTCCCGCTGCGCGCGGCAGGCCATTCGGCCCTAGTTCTGGCTGATCAGAATCATCTCGTCGACCGAGCAGTTGCTCATCGAGCAGGTATCGGCTGGTGGGGCAAGAGTTCCAATGTGTTGGTGCCTGGTGTCGGCAGTCTGGTGGTGCTCGGTTCTGTGCTGACCAACGCACCCCTGGAGGTTGAAGAAGTCAACATGGTCGAGGATGGCTGCAAAACGTGCACAAAATGTCTCGACGGATGCCCGACCAAGGCGATTGTCTCACCGGGCGTAGTCGACGCCAACAAGTGCCTGGCATGGCTGCTTCAGACATCGGGTCCGTTCCCGGTCGAATATCGAGAGTTGCTCGGCGACCGCATATATGGCTGCGATGACTGCCAAGACGTGTGTCCACCGAACCAGATCCGTACCAAGAAACCTTCCCCGGTGGGCGCTGACGGCGCTTGGGTTCCGATCCTCGATGTTCTGGAACTTGACGATGAGGCGCTGATGGCTCGTCTTGGACGTTGGTATGTACCTGATCGCGATCCGAACTACCTGCGCCGAAATGCTCTGGTGGTTCTAGGCAACATCGGTCGAGGCGACGACGAACGAACCGCAGAGGTGCTCACTGGACTATTGGCCCATAGTTCTCCCATCGTCGTGGCTCACGCTGTTTGGGCAGCTCGCCGACT
Organism: Candidatus Aldehydirespiratoraceae bacterium; assembly: GCA_965198315.1. Lineage (GTDB taxonomy): Bacteria > Actinomycetota > Acidimicrobiia > Acidimicrobiales > Aldehydirespiratoraceae > VXYK01. The sequence goes on from OZ240616.1 coordinate 2,335,539, forward strand.
CAGCAGGGATGATCTCCTGGGTGTACTGAACGAGCGCCCCCAGATTGACGAGATGGTGTCAGCAGAACTCCGACGGCCGGTCAGCGCCGTGGCATAGTGGCGTGCTGTGGCCCGCCATCTCTTAGTCACCAACGATTTCCCCCCCAAGATCGGTGGCATCCAGAACTATCTGTGGGAGCTTTGGCGGCGGCTCCCGCCTGATGAAGTTGCCGTTTACAGCACGCCACATGCCGACGCGGCTGCTTTCGATGCGGCTCAGCCGTTCACGGTCATTCGCAGTCGCGAACCTTGGCTGCTGCCCCACCCGCTGTTGGCGCGCCGGGTCGATCAACTGGCAGCCGATTGTGATGCCCAACTGGTGATTCTCGATCCCGCCGTTCCGGTTGGTCTGATCGGCCCTCATTTGAACCTTCGCTATGGTGTCGTCCTGCACGGTGCGGAAGTCACGATTCCCGGTCGTATTCCCGGTGTGCGCAGTCTTTTGAATCGAGTACTGGACGGTGCCGTCGGCGTGATCGCAGCCGGGAGGTACCCGGCGCAGCAAGGTGAGCGATCATTGGGGCACTCCCTGCCGGTCAGCATTATCCCACCCGGTGTCGATACCGGACGGTTCGTACCACTAGACCAGCACAGCAAACAAGCTGCGCGATCAGCGCTGGGTTTGCCAACCGAGGGTCCGTTGGTGGTGTCGGTAAGTCGCTTGGTTCCTCGCAAAGGGATGGACACGTTGATTGAGGCATCGGTTGCGATTCGTCGGACTCATCCCGAGGTTTGTGTTGCCATTGCCGGTGGTGGTCGTGACCAGAAGCGACTGAGTTCTTTGATCGCCAAGCTTGATGCACCGGTGAAGCTTCTGGGCAGAGTAGAAACCGATGAGTTGAGCCTGCTGTATGGCTGTGGCGATGTCTTTACGATGTTGTGCCGCAGCCGCTGGGGCGGACTGGAACAAGAGGGTTTCGGCATTGTCTTTGTGGAGGCTGCAGCGGCGGGTGTCGCTCAGGTGGCCGGCCGTAGCGGAGGCGCGCACGAAGCGGTTGCCCATGGAGAGACCGGTTTGATCGTCGATGACCCCACCGACGCCCGTGCAGCCGCGGGCGCGATCTCGGAACTACTCGACGATGACGAGCGCCGAGAGGCTATGGCGCAGGCCGGCAGAGCGCGAGCTGAACAGGAATTCTCCTATGACATCTTGGCGAGCCGACTGGCTACGGCGATCAATACCATGGTGCAGCAATGAGACGGCGAGAGCAGTGGGCACCAGGCCAAGCCATTCTCAACTGGTCGTGGTTCGGAACGTCGCTGTTCACGGTCACCGCGGTGGCAGCCACAATCTGGCCGGCTTGGTTCGAGTGGCCCAATCTGGTCGTTTCTTTGGTTATGTTCGTAGCTGGCACCGGGGCGATGGTGTGGGCATTCCTGCTCGCCGTGGAACGAAGTCGCCAACATGCCATCGGGATCGGGAGCCTTTACTTTGCTGCGGGAAGCGCCCCTACTCAAGTGCAGAAGATCCTGCTGAGTTCACTAGCGGTTGAGGTAGTGGTGGCACTGACCACGGCATCGATACGGATTTACACGCCATCGGCGTTCGGAATCCTGGTTCCGGTTTGGGCTCTCGGTCTCACAGGGCTGTGGTGTGCTCGCTTCGGCGAATTCGAGGTGCGCCAAACCGACCCGCAAAGCGGTTAGGGTCGAACGCGATGGTTGATCAGGCGACCGAACGAACAACAATCATGGCAACGCCGGAGCAGTGTTATGCCACGGCAATTGACTTTGAGAAGTACCCCGAATGGGCCTCCGACATCAAGATGGCTCGGGTCCTCTCGCGTGACGACGAAGGCCGAGCTGTCGATGTGGAATATCGGGCCGCGGCTATGGGACGGAGTACTACTTACACGTTGCGCTATTTCTACGGCGCCAACCCGCGTCGGCTTGCCTGGCGTTTGCAACGAGGTGACATCACCAGACGCCTCGACGGCGAGTATGAATTTCTGCCGGTGCCATCCGACCCCGGATCTACCGAAGTCGTGTATCACCTAGCCGTAGATCTGAAAGTCCCCCTGCCGGGTTTTGTCAAGCGACGCGCCGAGGCTCGCTTGTTGCGTACGGCTCTTGAGAACTTCACCAAACACGTTGAGAGCCGTTCGTCGTGAGGACTCCTGTGACCGATCAGCGCAACTGGCATGGATGAGAGCGAGTCGGTGGTCGATGATGAAGGCCGGTTCGATGAAGTGCGGGAGGCCGCTGAGGCTGTCTTGGCATCTCTGAAGTGGCTGGTCGAAGCTACCGAAAGAGTTGTCGAAGATCCAGAAGCGATGGCAGCGGTAGCAGCGACGGGGAGGTCTTTCGTTGACGCTTTCACAAAAGGATTCAGGTTCAACGAATACCCCGGAGGCTCTGATGCTCCCGGCACAGATCAGTAGCGATCGATCATGAAGTTCCGCCGGATCAGCGAGCTTCCGCCCTATGTCTTCACGATCATCGACTCGTTGAAGATTGATGCACGGCGAGCGGGGGAGGATGTGATCGACCTCGGTTTCGGCAACCCCGATCTCCCATCTCCCCCCACCGCGGTGAACAAGCTGATTGAAGCGGCCCAAAACCCTCGGAACCACAGGTATTCCTCCAGCAGGGGAATCCCCAAGCTCCGTGCCGCGGCAGCTGATCTTTATCAGCGCCGATTCGGTGTCGAACTTGACCCGGAGACCGAAGTGATCAACACGATCGGCGCCAAAGAGGGATTCAGTCATCTGATGTGGGTCTTGCTGGAGCCAGGAGACTCAGTTCTCGTACCCTCCCCGTCGTATCCGATCCACCTCTTCGCTCCGCTGTTTGCTGGTGCCAACGTTCGCGAGATGCCCTTGACCAGCAACCAGGAAGACTTCTTTGACACTCTCAGGATCCGCTTCGAGTATTCCTGGCCTCGCCCGCGAGTCATTGTGTTGTCGTTTCCGCACAACCCGACAACCGCATGCGTTGACCTTGATTTCATGCAACAGGTTGTCGATTTCGCCCGTCGACGCGATGTCATCGTGGTGCACGACTTCGCTTACGCCGACCTCGGTTACGACGGATACATGCCGTGTTCAATCCTCGAAGCCGATGGCGCAAAAGAGGTGGCGGTCGAGTTTTATTCGATGACGAAGAGCTTTTCGATGGCGGGTTGGCGTGTCGCTTTCATGGTTGGCAACGCTGAGACTGTGGCTGCTTTGGCGAAGCTGAAGAGCTATCTCGACTATGGCTCGTTCCAGCCAGTGCAGATCGCCGCCACCGTAACCATGAACGAAGCTTCGGATTACCCCAGCGAGGCCCGTCAAATCTACGAGAGCCGACGCAACACGCTTTGCGATGGGCTTGCTCGCATCGGCTGGGAGGTTGAGCCACCGAAAGGGACCATGTTCACTTGGGCGCCGATCCCAGAGCCGTATCGCCACCTGGGTTCAGTCGAGTTCGCGTCGATGCTCGTCACCGAGGCCAACGTCGCGGTTTCTCCTGGCATGGGTTTTGGTCCCGGTGGGGAAGGCAATGTGAGATTTGCCCTGATCGAGAACGAACAGCGAATCAACCAAGCAATACGTCAAATGCGCTCTGCCCTGACCAAACTCGCCTAGCGCCAGCTTCGCTTCATACCCGCTCTTGTTCGCTGCGCTTCTTACCCGCTCTTGTTCGCTGCGCTTCTTACCCGCTCTTGTTCGCTGCGCTTCTTACCCGCTCTTGTTCGCTGCGCTCACGGGCCGCTCGGCCGCGGGCGGGCCGCTCGGCCGCGGGCGGGCCGCTCGGGCCACGGCCTCGTTCTGTCGCTGCCGTGTGCGGGACCAAGCCGCTCGGCCTCAGGGTCTATTCGGTCAGATCCCACGCTAGAGATCGACTCACTGCTCGTTGCCATTGGGCATAGTCTGCATCAGCACGCCTGCGGTCAGGATCTGGCTGGAATCTGCGGTCAGCGTCGGACTCGCTCGACAGGCTGGCGACATCGTCAAGTCCGCTCCAAACCCCTTCAGCAATTCCCGCCAGGTAGGCAGCGCCGAGTGCTGTTGTCTCTGCAACAGATGCGCGGATGACGGGTACGCCAAGCTGATCGGCCTGGATCTGCAATAGGACGTCCATCACCGATGCACCACCGTCGACTCGGAGTTCGCTGAGACGCGTTCCGGAAGCGGCAGACATGGCTTCGACCACGTCACGACTTTGGTAGGCCATAGATTCCACCGTCGCGCGGACGATTTCTGCGCGACCGGTGCCGCGGGTGAGGCCCACGATCGTGCCGCGCGCCCGTGCATCCCAGTGGGGTGAACCGAGCCCTGCAAGCGCCGGAACGAAAACGACGCCACCAGTGTCGGAGACCGACGCGGCGAGCGGTCCGGTCTCGCCCGCATCGTCGATTATGCCGAGACCGTCGCGTAGCCACTGAATCGCCGCCCCGGTGACGAAGATTGCTCCTTCGTAGGCGTATGTCGTTTGGTCTTCAATAGTCCACGCAACGGTTGAGAGAAGCCCCTCGACTGGTTCGGGGCGTTGGGCACCAACGTTCATCAGCACGAAGGAACCGGTCCCGTAGGTGTTCTTGGCTTGCCCAGGCCAAAAGCAGGTTTGACCGAATAGAGCGGCTTGCTGGTCACCGGCAATCCCACTGACCGGTACTCCGGCGCCTGTAGGAATGTCGGCTGTTGTCTCACCAAATCGTCCCGAGGATGGCAGTACCTCCGGCAGCGCGGTCATCGGCACGTCGAATAGTGAGCACATCTGGTCACTCCACGACATTGTGCCGATGTCGAACAGCAGGGTCCGGCTGGCGTTGGAAGTGTCTGTGGTGTGGTGCCCGCCGGTCAGGTTCCAAACGAGCCACGAGTCGACCGTGCCGAAGGCCAGATGCTTGTCGGGCGTGACGCCCCCTTGCTTGAACAACCATTCCAGTTTGCTCGCAGAAAAATAGGGGTCAAGGACGAGTCCCGTGGTTGAACGCACCAAATCGAGATGCCCCGCGGCCTGCAATTGCTCACATCGTGTGGCGGTACGGCGATCTTGCCAGACGATGGCACGATGGAGGGGTTGGCCGCTACGCCGATCCCAGACCACCACCGTCTCTCGCTGGTTGGTAATACCGATAGCGCTGATGGGTTCAGCAGTCGTCTCCACGATCTCGGCAAGGGTTTCCAGGACCGCTTGCCATATCTCGACGGGGTCGTGTTCCACCCAGCCTGGTCTTGGAAAGTGCTGGGTGAACTCACGATATGCAAAACCGAGCGGCACGCCCTGTTCGTCTACGGCGAATGTGCGAACTCCGGTGGTGCCTGAATCGATAGTGATAACAAGTCCCATGACCCGACGTTATCTGTTGGTAGCGTCGCTGGAATGAAAGTCGGGGTGCTTACCGGTGGTGGCGATTGTCCTGGTTTGAACGCGGTGATCCGAGGCGTCGTACGTAAGGCCGAACGGGAATACGGCGACGAGGTTGTCGGGTTCCTCGACGGTTGGAGTGGCCTGCTTGATGATCACTGGATGCCACTTGATGTCGAAGCTTGCCGAGGACTATTGACCCGCGGAGGCACCGTTCTGGGGACGAGTCGCTACCAGCCTTACATGTTTGATGACGGGGTTGAGCGCGTAAAAGCCACCATGGCCCGACACTTTGTTGATGCGCTGATCGTCATCGGAGGAGAGGGAACGCTCTCGGCTGCTTCTCGAATTCACGCCGATGGCGTACCTCTGGTTGGTGTACCCAAGACCATCGACAACGATATCAGCGGGACAGAGAGGACCTTCGGCTTCGACACAGCGGTGCAAATTGCCACTGATGCGATCGACCGACTACACACCACAGCAGAGTCCCATGATCGGGTGATTGTTGTTGAGGTGATGGGCCGCCATGTGGGGCATATTGCCACTTGGGCCGGGATCGCCGGTGGTGCCACGATTGTGCTGGTTCCAGAGGTGCCTTTTGATATCAGCGCGATATGTGAATCGCTCAAGAGAAGGCACCGGCGAGGCCGCTTCTCTTCGATAGTGGTCGTTGCGGAGGGTGCGGTTCCTGCACCTGGAACGCTTGCGGTCGCCGAGCCGACAATCGACGAATATGGCCACGCCAGACTCGGTGGAATCTGCAACGTTGTGGCCCAAGAGATCGAACAACGTACTGGTTTTGAGACACGGGTCACGGTGCTAGGACATGTCCAGCGTGGTGGCACCCCTTCCGCGCTGGACAGAGTGCTTTCCACTTGGTACGGGGTTGCCGCTATGAGTGCGGTGCACGAAGGTGACTTTGGGACGATGGTTGCTTTCAATAACAACAAGGTCGTCCGGAGGCGTCTCGATGAGTGTGTCTCGACGCTGAAATACGCAGACCCGGATCTGCTGGAAGTGGCTCGCACTTTCTTCCCTTGAGCCTTTTCCTTAAAGCTGAACAGCTCCTTGAAGCTGAACTGCGAACAAGGCCTAACCCTCTACGTCACCTGGATCTTCATCTTCAGACTCGGGCTCACCTTGAGCTTGAGATTCGGGGTTGAAGGAGGCGTAGTTGCTGCGATCGACCGTTTGGTCCTCGTCTGTGGTCTCGGCGCTAGTCGGGAGTGCTTGGCGCTGAGAATCGATCAAAACCCGGACTCGGTTGACATTGCTGCCGGGTTCGGTCGCAGTCCAAACGAGTTGGGCCACGGCTTCAAGTAAAATCGGGCTTACATCAGCCTCGGGGTCGTCCTGGGTGATATTGATCGTCAACAGATCTCGGTCCCGTGTTGCGCTCAACAGATCAAACTCGAGCAACTGATTCACCAAGCCGATATTTCGCTCATCCTCGGTGCGGAACTCGTCAAAGAGGGGCCGCAGCCGGCCTGCGTTGGTCGTAAATGGTCGGATCTCTCTGACAACCGGCACCACGATCGATTCGACCTGGTCGATCAAATAAAAAGTTGCGGGCTCGGTGGGAACCACAGGTGCGGTGATTGTGGTCGTGGTGTAGCCAGGCCGCAGGTTCTCCGGCAGATCACTCGTAGAAATCTCAGATGCCGGCCCGTCAGTCGGAACTGAACAGGCAACGGTGAGCAACGCGATTACGAGTGCCGTGTTGAAAATCCGGCTCACTGATCGTCTTCCGGATCGATTCGTATCGGCAGAGCAACGACCATCCGGGCTCCCGGCATTCCATCGGGCCGATCCTCGACCCAAACCTCCCCGGTGTGCAGTCGCACATGTTCTGAGACGAGTGACAACCCCAGTCCTGTGCCAGTATTGTGGCCGCGTCGTCCGCCCGAACTGCCCCGACTGAAGCGGTCAAAGATCACTCGCCGCTCGTCCGCGGGAACCCCCGGACCATGGTCTTGGACTGCCAAGAACGCCACATCTTGTTCGCTGGAAATCTCGACCTCAATGTTGCCGCCGCCATACTTGTCCGCGTTGTCAATAAGGTTGGCTATCACCTGCGCAAGGCGACGTTTATCAGCGACGATCACCAGAGACTCACCCTCTTCGCTTACCGAGAGTGCGATATCAGGTCTGGTCGAATAGCTGATTGCGTGCCGGACGAACTCGGCAAAAAAGACCGGTTCGGCTTGCAGAGCCGCGGTACCGACGTCGTACCGACTGATCTCGAGTAGATTTTCGACCAGTTGGGTGAACCGAGCGATGTCATCGGTCAGCAGTGCCAGCGCTGTTTGGCTCCGTTGCGACATTTGATAACGGTCATTGTTGAGAACCTCCGCTGAAGCACTGAACGTCATCAGCGGAGAACGAAGCTCATGACTGACTTCCGAGGCAAAGCGGGCATCGCGGTCAATACGGTCCTCAAGAGACTGGGCCATACCGTTGAACGAAGCTGAGAGCGAAGCCAAGTCAGCGTCGGCCGGCGGATCGAGCCGGGTTTGAAGTTCGCCCGCAGCCAGTGATTCAGCAGCCGCGCGAATATCAGCCAGCGGCGTCAGCGCGCGACGCGAAGCCCACAATCCGAACGCAGCCGCAACCAGAGTTGTGACAGTGCCAACACCAAACAGAATCAGGCCGAGCGAATTCAAAGTGTCATCGACTTCGCCAATGAGCACAGCCTCGAAATACGCGGCATCGCGGCCCGGGAGTTGAACGCCGCTGACGATGGCAGGTTCTCCGCTCAGATTGACCCGGGTGCGACCCGCCGATCCTTGAGAGACGAGCTGCAGAAGCGTAGCGGGCACAGTTTCCTCGCTGAACACCACCGGGTTCAGCCCTACCCACTCATCACCGAATCGAACCAGCGGCAAAGCACCCGAGGTAGTTGTCAAGGATTCGAGAATTGCGGCGACCCCTTCAGCGGCAGGTTCATCGCCTATCTGACGTTGGAACCGCTGACCGTTCTCCGCAAACGAAGCCAGCGCCGCGGCGTCGCGCTCAACCAAGAGACTTCGACGCGTCAGCGTCAAGGTCAAAAGTCCGATCGCAGTGGCTAAGAGCAGGCCTCCCAAGGCAAAAAGAAGAGTGATTCTTGCCCGCAGACCGAGTCGTTCCCAACGAGACACAATCGCCAATCTCTCCTACGCGGCCAGTTTGTAGCCCAGGCCCCGGACAGTGACGACGTGACGCGGGTTGGCAGGATCGGACTCAATTTTGGTACGAAGCCGACGAATGTGCACGTCAACGAGGCGACCGTCGCCGAAATAACCGTAACCCCAGACTCTTTCAAGTAGCAGCTCGCGGCTGAACACCCGACCGACGTTGGACGCCAGCTCCACAAGAAGTCGAAACTCGGTCTTGGTGAGATGTACTTCTTCTGTCCCGACTCGCACCACCCCTTCGTCAGGGATTATTTCCAGCTCGCCGAATACAAGCTGTTGAGCGCCCGGGTCCGAGGTGCGGACACGGCGCAGCAACGCCCGGATCCGTGCCGACAGTTCTTTAGGGGCGTGGGGTTTGGTCAGGTAGTCGTCGGCTCCCGCCTCAAGTCCCGCGACAACATCATGAGTGTCGGCTCGTGCCGTGACCATGACGATCGGCACATCGGAGACCTTGCGAATCGACCGGCAGACCTCAAAGCCGTCCATCCCCGGAAGCATGATGTCTATCAAGACAACGTCTGCGGGGGTTTGGCCGAAGGCAAGCAGCGCGTCTTCGCCCGACTCGGCTTCGGCTACCTCGTATCCCTCATCTTCAAGAGCGAGTCGCACAGACATTCGGATTCGCTCGTCGTCCTCAACGGTAAGTATACGTGTGCTCACAAAGACGATGTTCTCAGATTTTCGGCCGTTACGTAAGCCCACCTTCTTGATGGGCTCGTTCGCGTGCTTCTCGTTGGTTCCATTCAGCGGCAGCTCGTAAGGCGAGAACTGCCACAACAGCAACTCCCGCGGCGCAACCGATCGCGCTCACAAGTCCCACGATTCCCGCTTCGGTGGGGCAACTCTCGGCGCATTGAAGGTCGGTGACCACATAGCCGATAAGACCTCCACAGAGTCCAGCGAGCAGAATCGACACTACGGCCAGAACACGCATAAATCTGTTGGGAGCAGAGGTTGTCGTCATTGCCACGATCCTACCGACGCGCCGGCGGCGCCGCCGCCTAGAGTTCCGGCCGTGCGCTCACTCGTTGTTCTTCCGACATATGACGAGGCTGCGAACATCGCCGAGGTGTTCCAGCGGTTGCGTCTGGCCTGCCCTGAGGCCCGGGTGCTCGTGGTTGACGACGCCTCCCCGGACGGCACTGCCGACGTTGTGGAGGCTTTGGGCGAGGAGTTGGCTGGTATTGAACTGCTGCGGCGAAGTGGAAAATCAGGTCTCGGGTCTGCATACCGCGACGGATTTCGGCGGGGATTGGAGCAGGGATTCGACATTCTGGTAGCGATGGACAGCGACCTGTCACATGACCCAGGAGTGCTCCCACAGCTTCTTGAGGCGATTGAGCAGGGAGTGGACCTGGCCATCGGCAGCCGCTACGTCGAGGGTGGATCGATTCCTGACTGGTCCTGGCATCGCAGGTTGCTCTCCAAATGGGGCAACCGCTATGTCGGAGTTGCTCTCGGAATGGGTGTTGCCGACGCCACCAGCGGTTACCGAGCCTTTCGGGCCACAACGATTGCCAAGATCAATTTTCACGAGATTCGAGCCGATGGGTATGGCTTCCAGATCGAAATGGCCTACCGGATGTTGGGTGTCGGTGGAACTGTTCGTGAACTCCCGATTTCGTTCGTTGACAGGGTGAGAGGCAAATCGAAGATGTCGCCCCGCATTGTTGCCGAAGCACTTGTGCTGGTGACTTGGTGGGGGGTGCGGGATCGGCTGCGTCGCTTGTTGGGTCACAGATCCTGAGCGAAGGAGTTAGGTAATTCTTGCGTTGGTTTGACGCGCAAGCTGTGCGACACTGTAGGTGTCGGCCATTTGATCTGGAGGAATGATCAGTGCCGTTATCTGAAGACGAGCGACGGATTCTCAACGAAATCGAGGACCATCTCTATGAGAGCGACCCCGCTCTGGCGCGCGAGGTTGCGCAGACGACCATCTACACACATGCATTCAGAAACCTCAAGTGGGCGACCTTGGGTTTCTTGGTCGGCGCCACGTTCATGGTCGTGTTGCTGTCGGTCCACTGGTTGCTCGCTTTCGTTGGTGTCGCGTTGATGCTGGTGAGCGTCCTGTGGTTCGAGAGCAACGCCCGAAAACTGGGGCGGGCTGGTCTCCAGGAGATGACCGAGCACTATCGGGGTGGCACCTTGCGCGACGCTGTTGGAGGAGCTGGTATACGTCTACGCCAACGTTTCCAGCGCCCAGACGACCGCCTGTAACGGTTTGTCCGCAAACTCCTGATCGCTCGCGCCCTACTGATCAACGAGGGTTCTGGGATCAATCGCCGCCAGCGCCACGCGGCGCAGACCCGCAAGGGTATGGCAACGATCAACTATGTGTGCCGAGGCCTCTTTGGCCCCGAGCGCCAACTCGTTGGCAAAGTTGGCACGGCCTATATCGTCTTCGTCGGTGGAATCGGCGCTGGAGGTGTCTGAATAACGCAGCGCTGTGACGCAGGCGGCTAGTTGGTGCAGCGGCGGAAGATCACTTCTGAAGCGTTCTGCCTCGGCCGCGAACTCCAAGGGGGTCTGATGTCGTTTGGGTGACAGCCCGAGCAACCTGAGCGCTCTGATGGCATCGTCCCAGGCAATCTCGGCTCTGTGAATCGGGTCGGCAGCTCTTCGGAGTAAGCGCCTCCGTCGGTGGATTGCTTTGAAGGTGGGGGGGACGGCAGCGAGTGCTGCGATGCCGCCGATCACAATGAGAATCAGGCGGATCACGTCAAGAAACTCTGGCCGTTGAGACTCAGACACAGAGGTTGAATCCGCAACGCTGTTGGGTGCTGTTGGACGGGGCGCCAGAGCAGCTTGACGGCCGCCGCTGCTTTGAGCCGGGGTTGAGTCGGGCGCGAACTCCGACAAGGCTCCTGCGCGGTTGCTGGGGTACTGCCGTGCATCGGTGTGACCGGTGATGTCGGAATCGTGGGGTCTGCTGCGGCCAGGGGTCGGCTCAAACACGATCCAACCCACCCCTGCGAAGTACACCTCGGGCCAAGCATGCCCATGATGCCCCCGTACTACGTATTCTTGGCGCGCGGGGTCCCACGAACCCCAGGTGTAACCGACTGCAACCCGTGTGGGGATTCCGAGTGAACGGGCCATCGCCGCGAACACCGCGGCGAACTGTTCGCAATACCCACTTCGGACGTTGAATAGGAAATCCTCCGCAGTGGCGACATTGTGCCGCCTGGCGACGTTGAGGTCGTAGCTGAAGTTCGCCGGATTCCGAAAGAAATCCTGCAACATCCTGGCCCGCTGGTAGTCGTTCACGGCGCCTTCGGTGACTTGGTGGGCGAGGGTGGTGATTCGCTGTGGCCAGCAATCATGGGTTGTCGTGGACTCTCCGGGACCGCAGATCGGCGGGAGTTGAATATGTTCGGCCAAGAACTCTCCGCTTAGACCTGCTGCTGCTCGGTCTGGAAGCTGCGCAGGATCGTAATCGGGAATCAAACTCTCGATCGTGTAGCGAAACCCCTGCTCTGCTTGCTCTTGAGAGTTCCTGCGATACACCAGCGCGCCAGTAGCAACTTCGTACTCGAGGTTGACTCCGCCGTCGTCGAGCACGCGGCTTGGTTCATAGGCGGCAGGCAAATAGATGTCGTCTTCGCCCTGAGAGCGCTTGGTCACGGTTTGGGTCAGCTTCGTGCGGTTTGCGACTGAGGGGTCAACTGTGCTGTCGAGTTGCCCCCGGACGTCGTCGAAGTTCGACGTGCGTTCCCACTGTCTGCCGTTGAAACTAGTGAGAGCCATTAAACGCCAATAGTCACGCTCGTCTTCGGCGACCCTTACCGAGAAAATCTCCTGATTGCTTTGTTCAACCAATGAAGCTGAGACATTGACGAGCGGGCTGATGATACTGCGAGTTGTAGGTGGGTCGTCCAGTTCGGTGACGTCGAACAATGGTTGAGAGTCGGCGCCTGGGATGCGAGGGGCTACGAAGCCCCCGAAGACGACGACAATAAAGCCGAATATGGCGCCCACCCGCAGAATTGTGGACACGCCTCGGCTCGCTTTGGTTGCGACCCAGACTTCATCAGCGGATTTGCTGAGAGCTCGCATTGAGAGCAGAACCGCGGCAACCGCCGCCGTGTATGCAATGCCATGAGCTATCTGATTGCGATCGACACCCAATAGAGCGGTGAAGACAAGAACCGACGTTGCTGGAGCGATGGCTTCCAAAAAGGATCGCAAGCGGAAGGCCGCGGCATCTGCCAAGAACGCCGCAAACCAGATCAGTACCGATGCGCTCACCACAAAACCCCGCAGCGGCTCAACCGGCGCGGAGTCATCGGCGAAAACAGTCGCGGCGGCTGAGAGGTCGTCAGTCAGAGCGCGGATAGTCTCCGCTGTCGGGAAGACGAATGCGCTTTCGTTGGGATAGAAGACTGCGCTACCGAGCAGTATCAGCGTGACTGCGCTGATGATCGTCGATAGTCCGATCTTGAACCTGGCACGACGGCAGGCAATTGCCACCAGATGAGACACGACTACCATCAACAGGACATCACGCAAGAAGGTCAGGTCAACAAAAAGGCGCTCCAGTGTGATCGCGGCGACTATCGATCCGGCGATCAACGAAGCCTCGGCGACGGCGCTAGTGACTTGGCGCGGATTCACGCGAACTCGTGTGATCGGCGAGCTTCTGAGGACAACAGTGCTCCAAGTTGGTTTGGAGCGCTGAGATGAATCCAGCCCGATGAGCGGTGGCTGTGGCTATTGGCACCCCAGTTCGCCACATCGGTTGTGATGACGAGTTGAGCCCCTAGTCGTTCGGCAAAATTGCGTCGTGCTGCAAGGTCGGTGATGAGTGCAGGATCGGCCGAAACCGCGATGACGGTTCCGCGGTTGCTTGGAATCGCCGCGTGAATCTGTGGTGAACCATCGGCCAAGAGTGCCAAGAACTCAAGCAGAGAGTCGAGTTGTGAACTGCCGGTGACTCGTCTGGTGGAGCGACCGTCAGTCGTCTCAATAAGTGTGGCGTCGCCCGCCGCGAGGACGGAGGCCGCGATTGAACCAGCGATAGATGTTGTGACATCCAAGGCTGTTGCGAGATCACCCGGTGGTCGTGTGTCGATCACCACAGAAAGCAGACCGTGCTGGGGAGGGCGGGGTTGTCGCACTTGGAGTTCGTCTTGGCGTGCTGAGGACAGCCAATGGACGCGCCGCAGATCATCGCCTGGTGTGTAGGGACGAAGCCCGTCGAAGTCTTCATCGCTCAGTCCCAGCGACTGGTGATGTTTCTTGCCGAGCAATGAGTGCTCTGCGGAGGGGACTGGGAATTGGGGGATGATCTCGAGGCGAGGATGCACAACTAATCGCAACAGACTGGGGATCTCGTGTCTTCGCTGCACAAGTCCGAAAGCGTCACAATCATGGATCGTCATCGGCCCTACCTCATGCAATCCGCGGCTGGCGGTGTTGAGACGGTAGGAAGCGCGAGCCACGCCTCCCTTGGCTGCCATTGGGGCGACGTTCAAGGTGAAACCTCGGGTGCCTCGTACAGCATCATGAAGATGAAGCAGCGGGGTGCGTCGGGACCCTTGGTTGTGCAGCTCAATATCAACGCGCGCTGAATCTCCTGCGGGGACGCGCTGCGGAGAGAGTCGCTTTTTGACAGTCACCCGAGACGGGAACAGGTGTCGCCCCAGCAGTGCAAGTGCCACCGAGGCAACTCCGGCGATGCCGGGAACCAGGAACTCAATCCCGCCGATGAGGCGTCCGAAGATTCCCAGGACTCCGCTGACGATTAGCACCCACCAGCCTGTCCGGGTCGGCACGTTATCTTCTTTCGGGCCGTGGAATAGGAACGCTGTCTAAGATCTCGGTGACCACATCGGAGGTTCGGATGCCGCGCATGCGCACTTCGGGAGTGACCAGCAGTCGGTGTGGGAGTACTACGCGTGCCAACTCCTTCACGTCGTCTGGTATCGAATATCGGCGTCCGGCAGAGGCGGCTTGGGCCCGTGCAACGCGTTGCAACGCCAACACACCGCGAGGCGAGAGTCCGAGTAACAGAGAGGGGTGTCCGCGCGTGGCGCTAGCCAAGTTGAGCAGGTACTGGCGCAACGGCGCAGCGACGTAAATCTGCTCAAGCGACCCCGACATTTCCCTGACCGCTTCAGCAGAAACAACTGCGCTGAGCTGGTCCACCGCATTGCCGGTTCCTTCGTGCGATTCAAGGATCAGGTTCTCAGCCTCACGATCTGGATAGCCGATGGCAAGCTGCATGAGGAAGCGATCAAGCTGAGCCTCCGGGAGCGTATAGGTGCCCTCGTGTTCGATCGGGTTCTGGGTTGCGATGACGATAAAGGGTGAACCCAGTTCGTGGGTTACTCCATCGGAGGTGACCTGACGCTCGGCCATCGCTTCGAGAAGAGCTGATTGAGTTTTGGGCGAAGCGCGGTTGATCTCGTCTGCCAACAGCACGTCAGAAAAGATTGGACCAGGCCGGAACTCGAAGGTCTCGCTCGCTCGATTCCAGACCGACATACCAGTTACATCAGTCGGGAGAAGGTCGGGAGTGAATTGGACCCGTCCAAATCTTCCGTCGACACTGCGCGCCAGAGCTTTTCCGAGGCTGGTCTTACCGACGCCGGGGACGTCTTCGATAAGTACGTGGCCGTCGCATACGAGAGCAAGCACGAGTAGGTGAATCACGTCGGCTTTGCCGCGTATCACTGTCTCGATATTGGCGACGATCGAAGCGAAGTTTCGCTGGAATTCGGTCGTGGTTTCGCTGTCTTGGGCCGGATCTGGCACAGCATTATCGGCTGTCAAACCTCGGGGAGTCCCCGGGCTACGGTCGATTGTGCTCACTGTGTCTCCAAGCGCAATGTTTCCAAGGGCATCAATGCTAACTAGTTTGTCGGCCATGCCTGTTGCGCTTGCGGTTGATATTGGCGGAACTAAGTTCGAAGCTGCGATCGTCACGGACACTGGCGAGATTCGTGGGCGTGTCCGAGTCGACTCGACTGCGGCGAGCGATGCAGAGGAGCTGTTCAGTCGACTAGCTGGGATTGTTGAGTGGTTTGATCTTGGCTCGGTAGATGTCTGTGGGATCGGTTCTGGCGGTCCGATGCTCCCCAATGGTGAGGAAGTGTCTCCACTCAACATCGGTGCGTGGCGAGATTTTCCGCTGCGTTCTCGGGTGGCGGAACTAACCGGGCTGCCCACGTTTGTTGACAATGACGCCAAGGCGCTAGCTCTGGCAGAAGGGTGGCTTGGAGCGGCAGTGGGAGTGCCGAACTACATTGCCATGGTTGTGTCAACCGGCGTTGGTGGTGGGATTGTTCTCAACGGCAGACTGCTTGACGGCGCACTCGGAAACGCGGGACATATTGGACATGTTGTCGTGGCACCCGAGGGAACGGAGTTGCCTGGGCATGTCCGTGGAGTGCTCGAAGCTGAAGCCAGCGGTACCGCCATTGCCTTTCGAACAGGAGCACCGGCCAGCGTAGCCTCCGTGGTTGAACGGGCGAGGGCGGGCACCATGGTGGGCCGGGCGGTGGGTTCGGTTGCCAATCTGCTTGATTTGCGGCTTGCGGTTTTAGCGGGCTCTGTGGCTTTGGGTTATGGCGAAGACTTTTTTGCCGCCGCTCAGCTTGAGTGCGATCGAGTGGCTCGACTGCAGCATTCTGTCGGTACAAGAATCGTTCCTGCGGGCCTCGCTGCCGAGGGTCCGTTGATCGGTGCCGCTGCAGTTGGTTTCAGTGGCGCCGGGTAT
Source organism: Candidatus Aldehydirespiratoraceae bacterium (assembly GCA_965198315.1). Taxonomy (GTDB): domain Bacteria; phylum Actinomycetota; class Acidimicrobiia; order Acidimicrobiales; family Aldehydirespiratoraceae; genus VXYK01. Next base: position 2,351,775 of record OZ240616.1, read on the forward strand.
CGCACTGGTGACTTATGAGGCACTTCTGATGAGACAGCAACGTGTCATGCCTGCGATGTTCGCGGTGTTGGGGGCGGTCATTGCGCGACCCTCCCTGTGGGCCACCGCGATGCTCGAGGCGAAGCGCTTCGTGCCTGACGATTGGCTACGGCACAGCCCCTATCTCCCATTGCCGGATCCGGAGTTGCTTCGCTTTCGGGTTACTACCCAGTACGGAGATCCAGAATCTCCGGTCGTGGTAAGCGATGTGGTCGTCTGGTTGCGTTGGTGCAAAGCTGAGAACCGGCGCAGGCGCAGGGGCTAGCGTTCGTCCATGGCCGGAGTCCTCGTTCTCAATGCAACGTTCGAGCCTCTCGCGGTTGTGCCGGTTCGTCGAGCCATTTGTTTGATGCTGGCCGACAAGGTCGAATTGCTGCACGCCTCTGGGCGTCTGGTGCGCTCTGAGCGGCTGGCGTTGGCAGAACCCTCAGTGGTACGACTGTCGCGCTACGTCAAGGTTCCGTATGCACGTCATCGGTCGCCTAATCGCCACGGGATTTTTATTCGCGACAGCCACAGTTGCCAATATTGCGGCGGACGTGCGGAGACTGTCGATCATGTAGTGCCTCGTAGTCGTGGCGGTTGTCATGCGTGGGAGAACGTTGTGGCAGCATGTCGGCGTTGCAATGCCGGCAAGCGCGATCGTTTGCTTGGTGAAACCTCAATGCGGCTTCGGCGCCCACCCGGGCCACCTCCGCCAGGTTCTTGGATTGAGATTGCTTCAGGATCAATGCCAGTTGCCTGGTTGCAATACTTGACCGATCAGCGCCGCTCAGCGTGAGCTGGATCACCGGGCATCTTCACGGCAGCGCTTCGATCCTTGTCGAGTTCACCCCACCAAAGCAACGTGAACGGACTGTTTGTGTTCTAGAGGCGCACTCGGCTGCATTCGTTATCGGGAGTTCTCAACCCGAGAGCCAGGTTGATTGGCGGTGCGCCTCGGCGCTGGGTGTGTCGATCGTGCGTCGGTGCAGTGGGGGAGGAGCGGTGCTGCTGGTTCCTGGTCAACATGTGTGGATTGATTATTGGTTGCCCTCTGGTGACGCCTTGTGGAGCGACGATGTGGTGGTCGCTGCGGAGTGGCTTGGCGAGGTTTTCGCCTTGGCGTTTGCAGATGCGGGGATAGGCGATCTGTCGGTTCACATCGGTCCGGCGAGCAACGATGCCTTGTCGCGGAAGGTCTGTTTCTTGGGTCGCGGCCCTGGAGAAGTTTTTTCTGGTGGGCGAAAAGTCGTTGGACTGAGTCAGCGGCGAACTCGCGATTGGATCCGTTTCCAAACGATCGTGCACCGTCAATTCTCTGCGAACGACACGGCCGCTCTGCTGGCTGTTGCGGTGGATTCTGATGTGATCGCGCAGTGGCAGTCGCAGGTGTATGAGATCGGTGACTTGCCGATTCTCGATCTGTTGCAGACCCACCTGCCTCAATAGTCCAATCGGCCCTGCCTCAGTAGTCCAGTCGGCAAGGTCGCTCCGTAAGAGGCCACGCGGAAGGCCCGGTGCCCGGATTCAGTGCTTCGTTCAATGCTCAGGCGCCACAGAAACTTGCAATATCATGGTGGCTATAGGAGTATAGTGGAGCGATATGGTGGATAAGGGAGCCATATCAATCTACGAGTAGGACAGGGGGTGTGGAATGGCCAAGTTCATGGGAACTTACGAGCACACGCTCGATGACAAGGGCCGACTCATCCTTCCTGCGACTTTTCGGTCGAAGTTGGCCCAAGGCGCGGTCACGGTTCCGCTTGATCGTTGCCTGGCGATCCTCCCGCCGAATGAGTTCGAGCGCATGGCGACCCACCTCAAGACACGGGTGTCGGAAGGACGAGCGGACATGGACCACCTGCGCGCCTTTGCGAGCCTCGCCGACGAAGTCATCCCCGACTCCCAGGGCCGAATGCGTCTGGCTCCTCATCTGAGGGAATTAGCAGGCCTTGACCGCAATGTTGTTGTGGCGGGAGTGCTCGAACGAATCGAAGTATGGGATCCGGCTCGTTGGTCGTCTGTCTTCCCCGCAGGCGCCGCCAAGTTCGTTTCATCCATTGTCCGCGAATACGGGCTTGGACCTCCTGATTCAGAGTCAATCACTTGAGTACCGAAGACCGTACATGACCTTATGGAACACGATTCATGGCCGACCTTGATCCCAGCAGCGAATTTGTTCATCAGCCGGTGATGCTCGATGAAGTGGTGACGGTGTTGTCCGACGTGCCCGATGGTGTTGTGGTTGACGCAACTCTCGGTGGCGGCGGACATGCCGATGCATTGCTGAACGCCAACGAGGGACTCTCGCTGATCGGACTGGACCGTGATCAGGTGGCACTGAATGCGGCATGCACCCGTCTCGCGCCCCATGGCGATCGAGTCATTGGGCTTCACCGTCGCTTTGATGAGATAGCCGAAGTGATACGAGAACTTGGTCACCACAAAGTCTCGGGATGTTTTTTTGATTTAGGCGTCAGTTCACCCCAACTCGATATTCCACAGCGGGGTTTCAGCTATCGGCAAAGCGGTCCGCTCGACATGCGGATGGATCGCAGTGGGGGAATCACGGGTGCTGATGTGGTCAACAGCTACGACCAGGGTGCGTTGACTTCGCTTCTGTGGCGCCATGGCGACGAGCCCAACGCTCGCCGAATCGCGCGGGCAATCGTGGCAGCCCGGCCAATCACGACGACCGTCGAATTAGCCGAGGTCATCCGCGACGCCGTGCCGGCGGCGGTCCGCCGCCGCAAGGGCCACCCGGCTCGCCGAGCCTTTCAAGCCATTCGCATTGAAGTCAACCAGGAACTCGAAATCCTTGACGACGCTCTTACGCAAGCGATCTCGCTACTAGCTCCGCGAGGTCGATGTGCGGTTTTGGCCTACCACTCGGGAGAGGACCGAATCATCAAGCGGCGTTTCAGAGATGCGGCAGGTGAATCGACTCCACCTCGCCGGGGTCTTCCGCCGAGCCCGGGCGAAGAAGCAACCGTTCAGTTGCTCTGGCGCGGTGTTCGCAGACCCGGCAACGATGAAGTTGAGAGCAATCGGAGATCCGAAGCTGCACGATTGCGCGCAGTTGAAAAACTGGAAATGGCGCGCTGATGGTTTCCAGCGTCTCTCCCCGAACCTCGCAACCGGCTCGAACGGCGCCACGCTCGTCACCTGAGCCGGCGTCTCGGCCCCCTCTGCGCGTGGCCGCGGCAGAACCGGCCACTCGGACGAAAGAACGGATCTGGCCAGTGTTGACGATCGTTACCCTTCTGGCGATTGCTATCGCGTTTCTGGTCGCGGGTCTGTTTGCGAGCGACATCCAAACCCAGGCTGAGATCGACGGCATGAAACGTGAGATCGAGGAACTTCGAGAGACGCGAATCAACGTTCTGGCCGAACGTGCATGGTACGACTCACCCGAAGGCCTAGCTGAAACAGCCACGAGGGCTGGACTCGTTCGGGCCCCCGAAGTGGCACTATTGGTGCCCCTGGCACCTGGGCTTCTGCCCCCTCCCAACGAGATCGACCCTTTTACTCCGGCTGTCGCGGCGGACCGATGAGCAGGTTGTCGAGTGTGCCCGGTTCCGGCAGCCGTGGCGATGCAGCTTCGGGCCGCGTCGATGTCAACCCGTGGAGGGCCGGCGTGATATTTACGGTGCTGGTTCTCGTCTCGGCTGGGTTTGTCTGGAAACTGGTGGATCTGCAGTTGAGTCCCGACGATGACTTGCTCAACAACCTCGGCAGTTATTTGCGTGAAGAGAATATTGATGCATCTCGCGGCAATATCGTGGATCGCCGCGGGCGTCTGCTCGCCTTCTCGGTGCCGCGACCATCCATCGTTGGCGATCCTCGCGGCATTGCACACTCCGACAGTCCCCGCAACGTTGATTACATTGTTGCGGCGTTGGCCACTGTGTTAGGGACCGATCCAGAAGTGATGGACACGCGGCTTCGTAGCGACAAGAGCTTCGTCTACCTTGAACGCCAGGTTGAACCCGAGGTCGGAGAAGCTGTCGCGGCACTTGGCCTCCCGGGGATATGGATCATGCCAGAGCAGTATCGCGAGCATCCCAACGGTCCTTGTTCGGCGCTGTCGGTAGTCGGTCGGGTTGACACCGAACAAGTGGGAATATCGGGCTTGGAAAAGCAATATGACGAACAACTGGAAGGCAGCCCAGGTAGCGCCCTTCGACAGACACAGTTGGGCGGAGCAGTGCAGATCCCCGATGGCTACCACGTAGTCGAGCCCCATACACCTGGCGAGGACCTGAGACTGAGCATCGACCGCAACATCCAGTATGAAGCAGAGCAACTTCTGGCGCGAGCACTCAACGAAACGGAGGGCACCACGGCCATAGCGATTGTTTCGAACCCCCGAACAGGCGAGATATATGCCATGGCAAGCGCCTTGCGCAACGAAGAGACGGGCGAGGTCCAATGCAGCAACGCCAACCTGGGCGCGGTTTGGGCCTACGAACCGGGATCAACCATGAAAGGGATCACATTCGCGGGGGTGTTCGACAATGGCGCATGGGAAGTCGACAAAATAGTCGAGGTCCCCGCGAGGGTGACTGTGGAGCGCGAGAGCGACGTGGAAAGCCATGTCTACTACGACTATCGGCTGGCGTACGGTACGACTGTTGAGAACCTTCCCGCAACTGTTCTCGGGGACTCTTCGAACACCGGAACGGTGTTGCTGGCTCAGGCTCTGGGAGCGGACGCCCTCCAGCAAACGTTCGAGAACTTCGGATTCGGGCAGCTGACCGGGTTGGCATTTCCCGGCGAGAGCCGAGGCATTCTCGACGATCTCGACTCGCACAGTCTCTTGTTGTCGAACACCGCAATCGGACAGAGTATTGCAGTCACGCCACTGCAACTGATTCAGGCTTACAACACCTTGGCCAACGGCGGGGTCCGCGTTGAACCGAAGCTTGTGCTCGACCGTGAGCTTGACGATGATGCTGCAAGCCCGACGCACAACGAGGCGAGGGTCGTATCACAACAGAGCGCACAAGCGGTGATGAAAATGTTGCGTGGTGTGGTCAGTTCCGGGACCGGCCGGCGCGCGGCTCTGCCCGGTTTTCTTGTGGCGGGTAAGACCGGGACCGCATGGCAACCGTGTGGCGACGTGTCTGGATATCTCTGCAATGACGAGGGAGAAGAAGAAGAACGGCATTACACAGCTAGTTTCGTCGGTATTGTCGAAAACGACCGAGGCCCAGTGTTGAGCGCTATTGTCGTGATCGACGATCCGCAAGGCGACAGCTACACCGGCGGTGCCGTTGCCGCCCCGATCTTTGCTGAACTCGCAGGCTATTCCGTGCGTCAACTACATCTCGCACCTTTCGGCGACGGCACCGTTGTCGAGCAGCGGATTCGCTCAGAGCCGGCTGTCGCGCAGTTGACGATCGAGTCGCAGGCGACCCAGGAGTCGGTCCAATGAGCCTGGAACTGGCTCGGTTGGCTAGGATTGTGGGCATTGAACCGCGGCCGCAATGGTCTGACATTGACGTCAGCGATGTCAGCCATGACTCGCGAGCTGTCGGTCCGGGTGCACTGTTTGCTGCGATTCGTGGCGCCTCAAGCGACGGACACAACTATGCCGCGGACGCAGTGGAAGCCGGCGCGGTAGCGCTGTTGTTGGAACGGCCTTTGGGGCTTGGTATCCCGGAACTGTTGGTCTCGGATGTTCGCGAGTCGCTCGGCCCCCTTGCTTCGGCCGTGCATGGCGACCCAAGCAAAGCGCTGGAACTAGTTGGCGTTACAGGTACGAACGGCAAGACAACCACCGTTCGCATTCTCTGTTGGCTGTTGAAGACGTTGGGAGTGTCGGTTGGCGAGATTGGCACGCTGACCGGCGAACGGACCACGCCCGAAGCCCCAGAACTGCAACGCGCTCTGGCAGCTGCTGTGCGCGGACAAGAGAACGTGGTGGCAATGGAGGTCTCCTCTCATGGGTTGGATCAGCATCGAGTTGACGGCTGTCGTTTCGCGGTGGCGGCGTTCACCAACCTTGGTAACGACCACCTTGACTACCACGGCACGATGGAGGAGTACTTTGCTGCCAAGCGCAGGTTGTTCAGCGCGGAGTTGAGCGAGTTGGCCATCGTGAATGTGGATAGCGAGTTCGGATCACGTTTGGCCGATGAGATCGAGATTCCGGTCGTGCGAGTTGGCGACCAACTCGTCGACTCGGTGCGCCTCGATCAATATAGGAACAAATTCCAGTGGCGTAAGCAAGCGGTTCATCTGCCCTTGGCCGGGGCATTCAACGTTGCCAATGCGGTGATGGCCGCTGAGATCGCCGTGGCGCTCGGCCATCGGCCGGGCGATGTTGCCGAAGCGCTGGTGACGACACCCTCAGTACCAGGGCGCTTTGAGGTGATTGACCAAGGTCAGCCATTCGCTGTGATCGTCGACTATGCACACACTCACGATGCTCTTGAGGCTGTCTTGACAGCGGCACGAGCCGTGACAATAAACTCGCTCATCGTTGTATTCGGCGCTGGTGGCAACCGAGACCATGACAAGCGCCCGCTGATGGGCCGAGTCGTTCGGAGCCTCGCCGACTGCGTTGTCGTAACGAGCGACAATCCCCGGGACGAACCCCCTGAAGAGATCATTTCTGCCATCGTTTCAGGTATGGCGATTCCTCCGGATCTTGTTGAACTCGACCGTCGCCGAGCAATTGGCGCCGCTTTCGACATGGCTCGTGAAGGCGACCTGGTTCTTCTTGCTGGAAAGGGCCATGAAGCGACACAGACGATTGGATCTCGTGCGGTCTCCTTTGATGATCGACTGGTAGCGCGCGAAGAGTTGAAGCTACGAACAGGTGTGGCATCGTGAACCGCCTACTCATCGCTGCTGCCGTTTCGATGATGGTTTCGCTGTTTGGCACCAAGTTGTTGCTCAGATGGTTGAACGAGCACAGAATCGGCCAACCGATTCGTAGTGATGGGCCAGACCGACACCACACCAAAGCGGGCACTCCAACGATGGGTGGAGTCGCCATCGTGTCGGGCACGGTGCTGGGTTACGTCATTTCAGATTTTTTTGGAGGCATCTACACTCTTCGCGGCATTTTCGTGTTGATGTGCATCGTCGGTGGTGGTGCCGTCGGCTTGCTTGATGACTGGATCAAAGTTGTGGCCGCTCGCAATCGCGGACTGAACAAGCGAGCAAAGATAATTGGCTTGTTGGTTGTAGCGGTCGGTTTCGCGTTCTTGATGACCGAGTTCACCAGCGTTCACACGACCCTCTCCTTTACTCGTTTCGACAATCCCGGATGGGAGCTCGGGCGTATTGGCTGGATGCTTTGGGCCGTACTGTTGATCGTCGCGACTACCAATAGCGTCAACCTCACTGATGGGCTCGATGGCTTGGCGGCTGGTGCTGGAGTGATTTGCTTCGCAGCTTTTACCTTGATCGGCTTTTGGCAGTTCCGCCATCTTGAGAACTACAGCAACCCCGCTGCGTTGGACCTGGCAGTCATATCCGCGGCGATGGTCGGTGGCATTGTCGGCTTTCTGTGGTGGAACGCGGCACCCGCGCAGATCTTCATGGGTGATACGGGCGCTCTGGCTATCGGCAGTGGTCTTGCGGCCCTGTCCTTGTCCACGAGCACTCATCTGCTGCTGCCCATCATTGGCGGCCTCTTTGTTGTCGAGACGCTTTCGGTGATTCTGCAGATCATTGTGTTTCACCGTTTTGGCGGGCGGCGCTTGTTTCGGATGGCACCTATCCACCATCACTTTGAACTAGCGGGCTGGCCTGAGACGACTGTAATCGTGCGGCTCTGGATCATGTCTGGCCTGTGTACCGCTGTTGGTCTGGGAATTTTCTACCGCGACGCTATTGCTGCGGGGTTTACAGCGTGACCTCAGCGAACGAAACGACCAGACTGGATCTTGCTGTTCGGAAGAGCGCGCTTCTTGGCGGTTTCGGTCTCACCAATCGTGCTGTGGCCAGGGCGCTTGTCGAGCGTGGCCATACGGTCGTGGCCTTCGACGACAAACCGAATGAGATCATCCGTGGACTCGCCGACGATCTCGGAATTGAACTTCTTGAGCCGGCATCGAAACTGGATCAGTGTTTGGATCAGGTTGACTTTGTTGTCCCGACCCCAGGTCTTGCTGAAAACCACGCGCTGTTTACGAGCGCGGAACAGCGAGGATTGCCGCTGGTTTCAGAGCTGGACCTCGCCGCGCAGTGGGATGATCGCCCGGTTGTGGCGATTACCGGTACCAACGGCAAGACCACCGTTGTTGAGTTGTGTACCGATGCTTTGAAGCGGTCGGGGGTGAAAGCAGTTGCGGCCGGAAACACCGATGTCCCTTTGGTTGAAGCCGTACGCGACCATTCGACTGAAGTGTTCGTGGTGGAAGCGAGTTCGTTTCGGCTAGCGCAGATCCGTGAGTTCACACCTCAAGTTGCCACCTGGCTCAACTTCGCGCCCGACCATCTTGACGTGCATCTCAACTTGGCCTCGTATGAACAAGCGAAGTCCCAAATCTGGCGGAATCTGGCGGTGGACGGCGTTTGCGTGGCGAATGCTCTCGATCCGGTGGTCATGCGCCATGTGAGGTCGGACCTACCTACCGTTCTCTTCGGAGGATGCCAAGCAGAATGGCGAGTCAGCCGAGGTGAATTGATCGGCCCACAAGGGCACTTTGCTGATGTTGCAGGTTTGTGGCGTGGTCTGCCCCACGATATTGAAGCAGCCTTGGCGGTAGCCGCTTCGGTCACGCCGGTTGGTGCGACCCTGGACGCGGTGGCGCAGGCTTGTCATGAATTCTCTGGCTTGCCACACAGGATTGCGCCTGTCGGCGAGATCGACGGGTCCATTTACTACGACGACTCCAAGGCAACCACTCCGCACGCGACGCTGGCAGCCTTGCGCAGCTTCGGACCGCTTGTCTTGATTGCAGGTGGACAAAACAAAGGGGTTGACCTTGCCGAGATGGCGGCAGGGGCGAGTGAAGTCGTAGCGGTGGTCGCGATCGGTGATGCCTCAGACGAGATCGCTGACGCGTTCGGTAGAACACATCTTGTTGAGATCGCATCGGACATGGACGATGCGGTAACACGGGCACGTCGTTTAGCCACCGGTGGAGTTCCCGTGCTTCTCAGCCCCGGCTGCGCTTCGTTTGATTGGTACGAGAGCTACCGCAAACGTGGCGAAGATTTCATCAGAGCGGTAGGGGCGCAACGATGAAGACTGTTGATATTGCCACGAGGCAAGGCCGCCCGGTTCACTCAAAGACCTCCCGCAACCGAACCCCGAATGCGCCGGTGGGGCGACGCACCATACTGTTCGTGTCGTTGTTGGTGATGGTCAGCGCGCTGGTCGTGCTGGGACTGGTGATGGTGTTGTCAGCTTCGGCCGTTGTCAGCATTGAAGACAGCGGAAGCGCTTGGAGCAAATTCAGTCGGCAAGCCGCTGCTGCTGGGGTCGGCCTGGTCTTGATGTTCGTGATGATCCGAATTGACTACCACCATTGGCGTATCTTCACTTATCCCGCAGTTGTGAGTTCGTTGGTTCTGCTTTCTCTGTTGTTGGTCCCGGGCCTTGGGGTCAGCCAGAACAATGCGACTCGCTGGCTTGATCTGGGTGTTGTCGCGTTTCAGCCGTCTGAGGTTGCGAAACTTGGTTTGATCTTTTTCATTGCTGATATCTTGGCGCGCCCCCGTCGAGATATCCGCAACGCGCGCAGCACTCTTGTCCCAGTGCTGCTAGTTACGGGCCTGTTTTCAGCGTTTTTTATGTTGCAGCCGCATTTTGGCAACACCTTGATCCTCGGGGTGATAGCGCTAGCGATGCTGTTTTGGGCGGGTACACCGATACGCCGACTGTCAGCTGCGGGCACGGTCGGAGTTGCTTTAACAGGAGCGGTCGTCTGGAATACAGCGTGGCGTCGCGAACGTCTGTTGAGCGTTTTTGATCCTTGGAGCGACCCCGACGGGGCTAGTTTTCAGCTTCTCCAATCACTGCACGCTATTTCAGTTGGCGGAATCCGCGGGACGGGTCTGGGAGATGGGCTGGGAAAATGGGGTTTCGTTCCCTATGCCCATAGCGACTTCATCTTCGCCGTAATTGCAGAAGAACTGGGAATTGTCGGGGCCAGCACCGTGATCTTGCTCTATCTCGGAATCGGAGTTGCAGGGTCCGCGGTAGCTCTGAGAGCACCCGACAGATTCGGGATGCTGCTTGCAGCCGGTATCACTACCTGGATCTTTTCTCAAGCGTGTCTCAACTTGGGTTCAGTGATGGGGCTAGTTCCGACTGTCGGCGTTACGCTCCCGCTACTGTCGCACGGTGGAACTTCGCTGGTAGTCGTCATGGCGACCACGGGGATCTTGCTCAACGTCGCCCGCCAAGGCCGATGAAGAGATCTGGGCGTGTTTGGGCTGTTGTAGCCGGGGGCGGAACGGGCGGCCACGTTGTACCCGGGCTTGCCATAGCCGAAGAGATCGTGGCGCGCTGCAACAGTGCAGATGCCGTTCATTACGTGGGCAGTCGCCGCGGACTCGAAACCAGGATCGTGCCCGAAGCAGGGTTAACCTTGACGGCTCTGCCGGGGCGAGGTATCGAACGCAAACTCACGCTGCGCAACGTGGGTGCGGTTGTAGGACTTTGCGCGGCCATCGTAGAGGCCATCGTTCGAATGGCTGGATGGCGTCCAGCAGTGGTGGTCGGTGTGGGTGGCTTTGCTTCGGTTCCTGCTGTGGTCGCTGCGATTGTCTGGCGCGTGCCGTTAGTGGTAGCCGAACAGAACGCGGTGCCGAGCGTGGCTAACCGGTTGGGCTCAAGATTCGCGAGGGCTGCCGCGGTTCCGTTCCCGGACGTTGATCTCCCCGGAGCAGTGTGGACTGGTAACCCGGTGCGCTCGGCAGTCAATAGAGTTGACCGGTCCGCAGGGCGAGATACGGCATGCCAAAGGCTTGATGTTGACCCTGCCCGCAAGCTGCTGTGTGTGTTCGGTGGTTCTCTAGGCGCTCGTAGAATCAATGAAGCGCTTTTCGCAGCGCTTGGGGACTGGCGAGATCGCGGTGATCTGACTATTCGCCACATTACCGGGGAGCGCGACTACGCCGAACTCAAAGCCAGAGTCACCGCGCACCCCGGACTGGAGACCGGGTTGTCAATGACAACCAATGAGACTCTCAAAGCTGACGATGCCCTCGAAGCTGACGATGCCCTCGAAGCTGCCGATGCTTTGGTCTTGCAACTAGTTGAGTTCGAACACGACATGGCTTCGGTTTATGCGGCGAGTGACCTTGTTGTGTGTCGCGCGGGTGCGAGCACCATCGCGGAACTGACCATCACGGGCGTGCCGGCGATTCTCGTTCCGCTCCCCGGGGCTACGGGTGATCACCAAACGGCGAACGCACGCGTTCTCGCGCAAACCGATGCTGCGAGGGTGGTGCCCGACAGCGAACTCGATGGTGATCGGCTTCGCTTTGAAGTTGATGCCCTGCTTGACGACGAGCCACGTCTTGGTTCGATGTCTGCTGCGGCCAAGGCTCAAGGACGGCCCGATGCAGCCGCCGCCGTTGTCGATTTACTTGAGCGCTACGCCAAGCGTCCTCTCGATAGGCCGAACCGAACATGACCCTCGATCTCAGTAGCCCCCGTCGAATTCACCTGATTGGCGCCGGTGGTGCCGGCATGGGTGCAATCGCTTCGGTACTTGCAGCTATGGGTCATGAGGTGTCGGGAAGTGACCTCAAAGAAGGCCTCATAGTTGAACGCCTGCGAGCTGAGGGTATTGGTGTAGCGATCGGCCACAAAGCGGCGAATGTCGGTGGGGCCGAACTCGTGGCGATCAGCAGCGCGATTCCTGAACACAACTCTGAGCTGACCGCGGCTCGCCGGTTGGGGATCGATGTGCTGCGACGGATGGATCTACTGCCTGCCATCTCCGAGCAGAGACGGACGGTTGCCGTCGCTGGTACGCACGGGAAAACGACGACTAGTTCGATGTTGTCGATGGTTCTCACCGAAGCCGGTTTTCAGCCATCTTTCATTATCGGTGGAGACATCAACGAGATCGGTTCAGGTGCTGTCTGGGGCGATGGTGATTGGATGGTTGTTGAAGCCGATGAATCTGATCGCACGTTTCTCTCATTGGGTCCCGAAGTCGCCGTCGTTACCAATATTGAGCCGGATCATCTCGAAACCTATGGAGGAGAACCTTCTGCGTTACATGATGCTTTCGTTGAGTTCGCCGATGGAGCGGCGAATTGTGTCATGTGCGCAGATGACCCGGGAGCTCTCGCGCTGGCGCAGCAGTCGGGTGCTGTGACTTACGGAACGGTCGCTGTGGCTGACTATCAACTCGTAGACATCGTCAAGAGCCGAGCCGCTATCTCGTTTTCTTTGAAGCATCGTGGTGAACAGGTGGTCAGTGTCGATTTACCGACGCCAGGACTCCACAATGCTCGAAACGCCGCTGCGGCTGTTGTGGTTGCGCTTCAAATCGGCGCGCCGGCCGATGCCGCGAGTCGAGCTTTGTCGCGATTTGGAGGTGTGGCTCGTCGCTACGAATTTCGGGGAGAAGCCTCAGGAGTCACCTTCGTAGACGACTATGCGCACCTTCCCGCAGAGGTTGAGGCTGCTTTGGCTGCAGCGGCAGACGGAGATTGGAAGCGTATCGTGGCCGTGTTTCAACCTCATCGGTACAGCCGGATCGCCGCGTTGGGCCAGGATTTCGCGGATGCTTTTTTGCAAGCTGACGAGGTTGTTGTGACCGATATCTACTCTGCTGGTGAGACTCCACGCCCGGGAGTCACCGGAAAGCTCGTGGTGGACGCCGTTCTGGGTGCTCATCCCCAGACCCGTATTTCCTATGAGCCACATCTGGGCGACGTCGCGGATTTGCTGGCTGAAAGGCTCAGGCGAGGTGATCTTTGCCTGACTCTTGGCGCGGGAGACCTCACCGGCGTCCCAGATGCCGTCCTTGAACGGTTGCGATCTGGACAAGAACGATGACCATTCCTTTCGATTCGAGCAAGGTAAGTGGCGTCACAGAAGCGTTGCGCTTGAGTCAGCTATCGCCTAAGACTCGGTTCGGTGCACCTCTTGGTCCGCTCACCAGCTATCGCGTCGGTGGGTCCGCTGCGGCGCTCGTGATTGTCGACACTCTCAACGATCTGTCCATGCTCTGCGAGGTTGTTGCGGGCGTGGAAGGGGGTTCTGATGTGGCGCTAGCGGTTGTCGGCAGAGGATCCAACCTGTTGGTCAGCGACGATGGATTCGATGGGATCGTGGTAATGCTCGGTCCAAGGTTTGGTGAGACAGTCGTTCAGGACAAGACCGTTGTGGCTGGTGCCGCTGCCAAGCTTCCGGTTGTTGCTCGCGCTTCGGTCAACGCCGAACTTGCGGGGTTTGAGTGGGCTGTTGGAGTTCCGGGAACGGTGGGTGGGGCGGTGCGGATGAACGCGGGTGGACACGGTGCTGAGATAAAGGACTCTTTGACTGCAGCTCGGCTGGTTGACCTCCGCACTGGCGAACATGTGTGGCGTTCCAACAAAGATCTGGCATTCGGCTATCGCAGTTCGTCGGTGAGCGCGACAGAACTGGTGCTGGAGGCCCACTTTGAGTTGGTCCCTGGCGATTTGGCTGCCGGAAAGGCCCAGTTGCTTGAGATTGTGCAGTGGCGGCGGGCGAATCAACCTGGCGGCCAGAATGCGGGTTCGGTTTTTACCAACCCCGATGGCGACAGCGCCGGGAGACTCATTGAGTCGGTTGGAGCCAAAGGTTTGCGGATCGGCACTGCTGAGGTGTCGCAGAAGCACGCGAACTTCATCCAAGCCGATGAAAACGGACGTGCCTCAGACATTTTGTTGTTGATGAAAGAGATCCAGCGACTCGTGTTCGAGGGGCACGGCATCGAACTCGTATTCGAGACTCAGTTGCTGGGTTTTGGTGACTTGACCGATCGCGGTATTGACAACCACGCGGAGAGCCGATGACAACCGCAACCAATATTGATCCTCGACTTCGTGTCCGACGGGGTGCCGTGCGCCGCTCTGAAGGTCGACGTCGGCTTCGCTTCATCCTCGCGGGTTTGGCAATTCTGGGGTTGATATTTTGTGGTTGGGCGGCATTGAACTCGCCGCTGCTTGACCTTGACCATGTCGAGATCACGGGTCTAGGCCCGTCTCGGCTCGCAGAGGTGGAACAAAGCGTCGGGCTTGAAAAGGGCACTCCCCTCAATGACATCGAAATCGGCCCAATCAAAGCCGATCTTGAAGCGCTTCCCTGGGTGCTGCATGCCGATGTTGAGAAATCGTGGCCTGGGACTGTGCAAATTGAAGTGATTGAGAGGATTGCGGTTGCACAACTCGTGCGAGAAGACAGGCGAGTAGCGGTGGTTGATGCATCTGGCACGGTAATGGCTGAAGGTGGCTTGGAGTACCAAGAGTTGCCGAGAATCTCCTTTGCAACCAACGCTGCGCTCGGAGAGATTGAACCTGAAGCACTCCCGGGACTTGCCTTGATCGCAGTCCTGCCCGATGACCTTTTCGAGTGGGTTGAAGCGGTCACCTACAGACCTGGAGCATCCGCAGAAGCAAGGGGAGTGGTCGGACTTGATCTTGTCGGCGCAGCGGAGGCACATCTTGGCGAAGCCACCCTTCTGAACGACAAGGTTGAGGCCCTGAGATCTGTCCTCAACGGGGTTGATCTCACCTGCATCCGCGTGATTGATGTGGCTGTCCCCGATTTTCCAACCATCCGACGCGACCCCGTGTGCAGTGCCTGGGCACAAATCAACTGATGCCCACCACCGCGCCCGCGCTGCCGCGGCTCCGGCTGCGCCCGGCGACAGCACAGCAAAGTAGCCGACCGTCCGCGAATATACGCGCACACTCGTATACCGTCATCGGTTGACTAGTACCTGTTCGGTGCAACTCCGATTCAAGTTTTTCAGATTCAAGTTTGAGGACCACAAGCGATGTCTCATCCGCAAAACTATCTCGCTGTCATCAAGGTCATTGGCGTTGGCGGCGGCGGTGTCAACGCCGTCAACCGGATGATCGATGCTGGACTGAAGGGTGTCGAGTTCATTGCCGCAAACACTGACGCGCAAGCGTTGTTGATGAGCGATGCCGACGAGAAGGTCGATATCGGCCGCGACCTGACTCGCGGCCTCGGTGCAGGCAGCGATCCAGAAATTGGACGCTTAGCTGCGGAAGCGCACCTTGACGAGATCCGCGAGTCGATCCGTGGAGCCGACATGGTGTTTATTACCGCAGGTAAGGGAGGCGGTACGGGGACAGGTGCCGCGCCGGTGATCGCGGAACTCGCCAAATCGGAAGGAGCACTTACGATCGGCGTGGTCACACGCCCCTTCGCTTTCGAGGGACGCCGCCGTTCGGTTCAAGCCGAAACCGGAATTCAAAAACTGAAGGAGAAAGTCGACACACTGATCGTCATTCCAAACGATCGCCTGTTGACCGTGTCAGACACGAACACCTCCGTTCTCAACGCCTTCAAAATGGCCGACGAGATCCTGCTGCAAGGTGTTCAAGGCATCACCACTCTGATCACCACGCCAGGTCTGATCAACACTGACTTTGCTGATGTGCGGACCATCATGACCGATGCCGGCAGTGCTTTGATGGGGATTGGTCGCGGCACTGGCGAAGGCAGAGCTGTCGCCGCCGCACGCGACGCCATTTCAAGCCCGCTGCTTGAGGCCTCGATCGAAAATGCTCGTGGCATCCTGCTCAACATCAGCGGTGGGGCTGATTTGGGCTTGCTCGAAGTCAACGAGGCGGCAGAGATCATTCATGCAGTTGCCCATCAGGACGCCAATATCATCTTCGGAACAGTTGTTGATGACGAGATGGGCGATGATGTGCGAGTCACGGTCATTGCCGCTGGTTTCGATCGCTGGGATGATTCACGTGCCGCTCCGCGTCAAACGGTTCGACAAGACGATGCCCAAGTTTCGCAACCGACCGGAGACGTGCCGATAGCGGATGTCTTTGCCTCCTTTGGTGACGATGATCTTGACCTCGGCGACGAATTCGACGTTCCATCCTTCTTGAGGTAGCAGAGGTGGCGCGTGATTGAGCGCTCCCTTCCCGCTGGATCCGATCACGTCGTCCGGGTGCGCTGCTCGGAGCGTTGCGACGGCGACTATGCCGTTCATAGCAACCCTGAGGTGCTGGCTCGGGCGCGTCGCTACCTTGCGCCAGGAGCCTGGACATGGTTGCAGCAGGTCCATGGCGCGAACGTTGTGGTGGTGGATGAACCCGGAGCAGAATGCGGAGCGCCGGCGGATGCAAGTGTGACGAACTGTGTCGATGCGGTGCTATCGGTTCAGACGGCCGACTGTGCGCCGCTGGTGCTTGCTTCGGAGAGCCTGGTGGGACTTGTGCATGCAGGCTGGCGGGGAATCGTGGAAGGTGTGATCGGGGCAACGTTTGATTCATTACGCGGTTTTGGTGGTGAAGAGGTCCACGCCTTGCTGGGCCCCTGCATCTCACCCGCCGGTTACCAATTTGGGCCGGCCGAACTGGATTTGGTTGCGTCAGTTGCCGGTGATTCTGTGCGCTCGACAACGAACGATGGCTCACCCGCGCTGGATCTCCGCGCGGCGGTTTTGGCGCAATGTGGCGAAGCAGGTGTGTCTTCGTTCTCAGTCGTCGGCCCGCGCGACAGCGATACGCCTTTCGACACGGCCGATAGTCGCTGGTACTCATACCGCACGCGTGGTGAACGACAGCGACAGGCAACGGTGGCATGGCTGGAGAAGCGATGACTGACAGGGCTTCGGTTGAGCGACGCTTAGCGCAGATTCGCGAGCGTCTGTCGGCCGTCAACGGAGAGCATGTACGAGTTGTGGCAGTTACCAAGGGCCATGCTGTGGACACCATTGAGGCCGCAATCGGCGCTGGCTGCACTGACATTGGTGAGAGCTACGCACAAGAGTTGCTGCACAAGAATCGGACGCTGTTGGCGCACTGTCAGAATCGTCCTCAGGTGCATTTCGTAGGAGGTCTGCAACGCAACAAGATCCGCAAACTGGCTTCTATTGTTGACGTATGGCAATCCATTGATCGTTTCGACCTCGGTGAGGAACTAGCGCGGCGGTCCCCTCAAGCCCGGGTGATGGTGCAGGTCGACCTCTCAGGTGAACGAACCAAACGAGGGTGCTCTGCTGTGACAGCCCCCGAATTGGTCGCACGACTGATCGAACTTGAACTCAACGTGATCGGACTCATGGGAATCGGGCCGCTAGGGGCACCAGAGAAAGCACGTCCGGGGTTCGCTCTTCTTCGTGGATTGGTCGATCGACTTGGTCTCGCTGAGTGCTCGATGGGGATGACCGCAGACTTGGAGGTCGCGGTGCAGGAGGGTTCAACTATGGTTCGGATCGGGACGGATCTGTTCGGCCCGCGGCCTCCAACAAAATGAATAGTTGACCAATGAAGGGTCTGTTCGGGGCGGCCGGTTCGCTTATTACGTGGTGGTTGCCCACCGGTGGGCGTGGTAGCGCTACATTTGCATGTGAAGGCAGGTGTTGAGCATGTTGAAAAAAGCACTGTTTTATCTTGGCCTCGGGTCAGACGAGGAGTACGAGCATTACGACGACCGGGTTTCGGGTGGTGTGCTTCCATCTGGGGGAGAGACGCTTCCCAGTGTCCCGACGACGGCACACGACACAAGACAGGGTCCTGGTAGCGCAACGGTGCGTCCGATCGTGCCTTCCGATTCTATGGGCCCGCCTGTACGCCCAGTCGCTCCGGTCGATCCTGCGCCGATTGACGCAGGCACGGGTGGGCGGATTCAGTCACCAGTCGCGGGAGCATCCGCAGTTCGGATCGTGGATGATCCTCCGACCAGGCCTTCGACATCGAACCCTCATACGGCTTCTCCGACTATCTTCGAAGAGGCTCCACGTATAGGTGAGCGGCTTAAAGCGGGGCAGCCAGTGATCATGAACCTGCAGAATGCCGACAGGAGCACCCGACGCCGACTCCTGGACTTCGCGAGTGGTGCCTGTTATGCCCTGGGCGGGAGGATGGAACGGGTGGCCGAGCAGGTGTTTCTCATCACCCCGCCCGAGGTTGTTGCGCGATCTGCCGCTGAGGCTTCCCCCGACGATGAGGGCTTCAACGTCTAGGGGCCAACGTGGTTGGACTGCCGCCGCGAACTGGAGATTGCGCCTTGCGATGGTCCGAGCGCCGCAGATCGTCGAGCCTGCAAAGTAGCGTCCCCGATTCGAGGATTCTTCTGTTCTACAATTCTGAACATGGACGATTTGTCTTCCGTTTTGCAACAAGTCAGTTTTCGCGAGAGTTGGCGGGGCTACGACCCCGATGAGGTTGATGCGTACGTTGACCAGGTCAGTAAGGCCGTTGCATGGGCGCAAAGGGAAATAGCCACTCTGGCCGAACGCGTTGAGACTGCCGAGACCCGCTCGGACGAAACCAGCGACCCTCAGCCAGAAATTCCAGCGTCCGACGTGAGCCGAACACCTGAAGGGCTTGCCCGAACGCTTGCTTTGGCCCAGAGCGCTGCCGACGAGGCGGTCGCCGAGGCCCGTCAACAAGCCGAGCAAATGGTGGCTGAGGCCGAGAGTCGAGCTGAGGCCACAATCGCTGGCGCAACCGCTGAAGCACTGGAGACTCGTAGCGAAGCTGATGAGTATGCGGAGTCGACCTTTGCCAACGTCGAGAAACTTGCTAAAGAACGCGAAGCGGCTGCGGCGACTGCAGAGCGCGACAAGTATGTCTCAGAGATTGCTGAGTTGACAGCACATCGCGCCCTGCTGGCAGAGGATCTCGAACTTCTTGAGCGGCACGTTGCTGAACAACGCCAAGCGATCGAGAGGTCGTTGTCGAAGCTGACCGATCTCGTGATGTCTCCAGAGACCTTCCGAATGGATGCTGAGCCGGCGAGCGAAGTAGTTGAATCTGAGCTTGGTGACGCGGTTGAGGCAGAAGCGTCCGATGCCGCTCTTGGCGACTCTGATGTTTCGGATGGCTCTGACGCTGACGACGAAGAGAGAGTCGGCGAGTCGGATGATCTTGACACCGATGATGGGGTAGATGAACACGACTCGGACGAGAGCGTTGACGCCAAACCCGACGATGAGGTCGGTCTGGACGCGTCGGCCGTATTTGATGATGAGATCGACTTGTTGCACAGTGACGAACCTCTCGATATCGAGGGCGATGATTCAGTTGCTTCCATTGATTCGGGGCACGGGCAGCCGCGGTTCGTGACGGCTGCTGATTTGGAGGAACAGAGTTCTGTTGACGAACTAACTGCGCCTGATGAACGAATGGACAATGGTCCAGCCATGTCTCAGTTGTTCGACGAGGATGAACTGCCGCCAGCGGTGGCAAACAAGCGCGAAGAGGAGCCTTTTCTAGCTCAGCTTCGAGAAGCGGCTTCGAGAGACAACGTGCGAATGGATAGCGATGATGCCCTATCAGCGTTCTTCAATCAGGATGAGGACCAGAGAAAGTCTCCCTGGTTCTTGGGCGGTCGCTGAACTCGTCAACACGCGTATCCGCTAAACTGCGGCCTGACTGAGGCGGTCATGCGTCGGTCACAGGTGTGAAGGACCGGCAGTATGGCCACGACAAAGAAGAGTTCAGCAAGCGCTGCGAAAAAAAACGCTGCTAGGAAGGCTGCTGCTAAGAAGGCTCCAGCTAAGAAGGCTCCAGCTAGGAAGGCTCCAGCTAGGAAGGCTCCAGCTAAGAAGGCCGCGGCAATGAAGAGCACCGCTAAGAAGGCTCCCGCCAAGAAGGCTCCCGCCAAGAAGGCTCCCGCCAAGAAGGCCTCTGCTAAGAAAGCCGCGGCGATGAAGAACACATCCAAGAAGCGAGCGGCGAAGAAAGTAGCGGCCAAGAAGTCACCGTTCGGCAAGAAATTCAATGATGAGATGAAGAAGCGACTCCAAGCAGAGCGGGCAAAGTATCTCCACTCTGAAGAGATCCTTCGGGCTGAGGCCGAGGCGCTTATCGAGGGTCGCGAACCTGGTGATGTCCAATTCGACGAAGAGAGCGGCGAAGGGGACACGCTTGCGGTGGAGCGTGAACGCGATCTAGCTCTGTCGGCTCAGGCAAGAGTTGCTGTCGATCAAATCGACGCGGCGCTAGATCGAATTGCTGCTGGCACTTATGGTATTTGCGTCGTTTCCGGTCTACGAATTCCACAGGAACGCCTCCGCGCGATCCCCTGGGCCGCGGAACGTGTTGAATACAAAGTCGGCAGCCTTCAGCGACGATGACTCGGAGCATGCGCGGCCTTGAGTAATGACCGCACGCTCAGCGAGGAGATTCCCTCCGCGCTGGCTGATGAACGGCTTGATCGCGTCGTTGCACTGATGGCCGAGGTGAGCCGGTCCGTCGCCGCACGCATGATTGATGAGGGGGCTGTGGCCGTCGATGGAGTTGTTGCGACTTCAGGCTCGACTCGCGTCGAGTTCGGCAGCAGAATCGAAGCGGTAGTCCTTGCTCCGACGGACCCTCGCCCTGCTGCGGACCCCACGGTGGAGTTTCTTGTTGTGTATGAAGACGCGCACGTGGTCGTCGTCGACAAACCTGCGGACTTGGTGGTCCACCCGGGTGCGGGACATCAAGACCGGACACTGGTCAACGGTCTACTTTCTCGTTATCCAGAATTGGCTTCAGTAGGTCAATCCCACAGGCCAGGGATCGTCCATCGACTTGATCGAACGACTTCGGGGTTGCTTGTGGTCGCCCGAACTTCTGAGGCCTACGGTCAACTCGTCGTCCAGATGTCGTCTCACCTACCCGAACGAATCTATCAAGCACTGGTTTGGGGTCACCTTGACGCTGACCGAGGCACGATCGACGCTCCTATTGGGCGTTCGCCACGACACCCGACGCGGATGGCGGTAATCGATCGAGGGCGTCCCGCTCGGACCCACTATGAGGTCATTGAGCGATTCTTGAGACCTCGTGAGACATCGCTGCTCGAATGTCGGCTTGAGACGGGACGCACCCACCAGATTCGAGTACATCTGAGAGCTATCGGTCATCCGGTTGTAGGGGATCGAGCCTACGACGGTCATAGACCCGGTATTGAGCTGGAGCGACCCTTTCTGCATGCCTGCACACTTCGTTTCCATCACCCGGTCACCAACGAACGCGTCGAATTAGAATCGCCTCTGGCCACCGATCTGGTAGGCACCTTGGAGCTTTGCTCCGCCTAGAACTCCTCAGGTGCGGGCCAAGGGGTTTGACCCCGCGACATCGCGGCAATGTCGGCCAAAGTGAACGAATCCAAGAAGTCACGCATGTGCGTACCCGCGGCACCCCAAATGCTGAGCAGAACGCACTGTCCCTCGTGGTTGCACGCTCCGTCGGTGTGAGGTTCCGAAAAGTCGCCTGCGGTGATCGGTCCGTCGACGGCTCGAACAATCTCCGATAGACGAATCTCACTTGGATCCCGGGTCAACACGTAACCGCCTCCGACTCCTCTCTTCGAGCGCACAATTCCAGCTCCCTTGACCGCAAGCAGTATCTGTTCAAGGTAAGGCTGGGGGAGAGCGGTTCGTTCGGCGATCTCGCGCACCGAAGTAGGGGCATCCTCGGTATGCAACGCCAATGAGAGCAGTGCGCGAGCGGCGTAGTCACCTCGGGTCGAGACTCTCATGCCAAGAGCCTACGTGAACCTCACCGCCGTGGTAAGACTTGACCCGATGGACGACCCCGAACCGACGCTGCCTGCCTTTGGCGGAGGGTGCATAGCAGACCTTGTGCCTGCGCTTCTCGAGCGAACGGACTCAACTCCCTCGTTACTCGATGGAGAGGTCCTCGACAGTGCCGCCGTCGTGATGTTGGTACTTGATGGACTCGGTTGGAATCAGTTGCAACAGCGAGCTCACTTGGCACCGACTCTGATGTCGATGGACCAACGACCTGCCACGACGGTGGCGCCGTCAACTACCGCCACCGCTCTCACCTCACTAGTGACAGGAACCCCACCGGGCCGCCACGGGGTGGTCGGGTATCGGATCAACGTAAACGGAGAGGTGCTCAACACCTTGCGCTGGAGCACGCCGAACGGCGACGCTCGAAAACGGATTCTCCCAAGTGAGTTTCAACCTGAGCCGGCTTTCTGCGGTCAACGGCCAGTTGTGGTGCAGAATGCCGAGTTTCTTCGCAGTGGGTTCACGATGGCACACCTCGCCGACGTACGTCACCGCGGCTGGCAGACAATGCCGGCGATTGCGGTAGAGGTGCGCCAGGCAATCGCTTCGGGAGAGCCTTTTGTCTACGCCTATTACGACGGCATCGACAAGACCGCTCACCTTCGTGGTTTTGGTGAGTTCTACGACGCCGAGTTGGCTGCTTGTGACAAAATGGTGGCCGATTTGATGATGGCACTACCGCGCGGTACCTCTATTGTCGTCACGGCGGACCACGGATTGGTTGACTGTCTCGGGAACGCGACCCCACTTGCCCCGGAGGTCAAAACGCATGTCCGAAGTCAAAGCGGCGAAGCTCGTTTTCGTTGGCTTCATGCCGAACCCGGTCGGCAACGAGAACTTCTGGCCGCTGCTGTGTCGGCCCATTCTGATCGTGGGTGGGTCTATCCGGTCGACGAGATGATCGACGGGGGTTGGTTCGGTCCCGAAGTGACAGATGCTGCCCGCTCTCGGCTCGGGGATGTTGCTGTAGTAGCCAAAGATCGTTGGTATTTCACCGATCCCGCCGATAGCCCGAAGATCGAACTTGTTGGTCGTCATGGTTCACTGACCCCCGACGAGATGCTGATTCCGGTTCTAACCTTTACGAGCTGACCGCTCGACTACCTGACCAAGGAGAACAGTTTGTCCGACAGACCGAACAACTCCGGAAATCCTGAAGAGACTCCAGAACTGCTTGAGCGGCCTGAAGTCCTTGAGGCCGCAGAATCCGAGGAGACAATAGACGAAACGATTGATCACCCAGCCAAGGTGATGCGCATCGGGACCATGATGAAGCAATTGCTTGAAGAGGTGCGATCAACCGACCTTGACGAACCCAGTCGTGACCGTCTGCGAGACATATACGAAACATCTATCGCTGAGCTCGGGGTGGCACTGTCTGCCGATCTTCGTGAGGAACTGGGCCGACTTGCGCTGCCTTTCGGCAGTGATGACACGCCTTCGGGCGCTGAGTTGCAGATCGCCAAGGCGCAACTTGTCGGTTGGCTCGAAGGCCTTGTCCAAGGGATGCAGGCGATGTTGTTTGCCCAGCAGATGGCGGCGCAGCAGCAACTCCAGTCCATGCGTGGACAGATTGGCCCCTCGCAAAGCAGTCCTTCCTCCGCCGGCGACGAACGGCCCGGAACTTATCTGTGATCTAGGGTGCCAATGTATGGTCAACGGTGCCAATGTCTGGTCGAGGGTGGACGTATCGGATGGTGGAGGGTAGGTTCGAAATAACAAATATGTGATTCTAGTTCTGTGATCCTTGAGCCCTGAAAAGGAGTCCGGTTGGTCGATTCGTTCACCCATCTACATGTCCACACCGAATATTCGATGCTTGACGGCGCTTCGCGTGTTGACGACGCCATCAACGCGGCGGTTACAGACGGCCAGCCCGCCTTGGCGATCACCGATCACGGCAACATGTACGGGGTCCTCGAGTTCTATCGGGGCTGTCGCGACGCGGGGATAAAACCGATCATCGGCAGCGAGATCTACCTAGCCCACGAGTCACGCGCCGAACGCCCGAATCGCACCGGTCGCGCCGATGATTCGGGTGGCAACACCGGGTCTGGCCAAAAGCTCTACTACCACGCGATCCTGCTGGCGGAAAACGACATCGGGTACAAGAACCTCATCCAAATTTCCAGTCAGGCGTTTCTCACGGGCTACCACTACAAACCGCGCGCCGACTTCGAGTTGCTTGAAAAATACCACGAAGGACTGATCGCTACTTGCGGCTGTCTTGGCGGCCATGTGCTCCAGTCGTTGCTGCAAGGCCAGGAAAATTTGGCGCTTGAGCAGGCAGCACGCTTCCAGGACATCTTCGGGAGGGACAACTATTTCATCGAGATTCAGGACCACGGGATGCCTGAGCAGAAAAGAACCAACCCACAACTGTTGGAAATCGCCCGCAAGATCAATGCCCCGGTCGTTGCTACCAACGACAGCCACTACACCCACTCCCATGATGCGGAAGCCCATGACGCGTTGCTGTGCGTTCAGACCGGGTCTCTGTTAGCCGATACCGACCGCTTCAAGTTTCACGGTGATCAGCACTATCTGAAGACGTCGGCTGAGATGCGTCGGCTATTTGCCGAGATTCCGTCGGCATGCGACAACACGCTGTGGGTCGCCGAGCGAGCTGATGTGAACATTGAGTTCGGACAGCCGAAGTTGCCGAAATTTCCGCTGCCTGAGGGCTTCGCTTCAGACACTGACTACCTGCGCGACCTCACCTACGATGGAGCAAAACGCCGTTGGGGACCCCAACTGCGAGCCGACATCATCGAGCGGCTCGATTACGAACTGGGTGTGATCGACCGGATGGGTTTCTCAGCCTACTTCCTGATCACCTGGGATCTGATCAGGTTCGCACGCGAGAACAAGATTCGCGTGGGTCCCGGAAGGGGGTCGGCAGCAGGCTGTGCAGTTGCATACGCCCTGAGGATCACCGATCTGGACCCGATCAAATACGACCTGCTGTTCGAGCGATTCCTGAACCCTTCGCGGCTGTCCATGCCCGATATCGACATGGACTTCGAGACGCGCCACCGCGACGCCGTGATCCGCTACGCGGCCGATACTTACGGACGCGACAACGTCGCTCAGATTGTTACATTCTCACAGATCAAGGCACGCGCCGCGGTGAGAGACGCGGCCCGAGTATTGGGGTACCCGTACGGTCTGGGCGACAAGGTCGCAAAGGCCATGCCACCGCTGGTGATGGGTCGCGACACACCACTCAAATACTGCTTCGAGGAGCACCCCAAATACGCGGACGGTTACCGCGCGGCCGCCGAATTGCGAGACATGGTGGACGATGATCCCGAAATCGCTCGGGTTGTTGACGTGGCCAAAGGGCTGGAGGGACTGCGCAGACAAGACGGTATTCACGCTGCCGCGGTTGTGATCACAGACAAGCCTCTCACCGATTATCTGCCGATCCAGCGCAAACCGGAGGCAAGGAAATCACTCGAGGAAACGCCGATCGTCACCCAGTACGAAATGCACGGAGTGGAGAGCCTGGGTCTATTGAAGATGGACTTCCTCGGACTCCGAAACCTGGATGTGATCGCCGATTGTCTGACTCTCATCAGTCAAACTCGCCGAAAGTCCATCGACATCGACTCGGTGGACCTCCAGGACGAAGCCACCTTCGAGTTGTTGCGGCGCGGCGACACCATCGGGGTCTTCCAGCTTGAGTCGACTCCCATGCGGGCGCTGATCCGTTCCCTCGCCCCCACCTCGTTTGATGACGTTGCGGCATTGGTGGCGTTGTACCGGCCGGGGCCGATGGCCGCCAACATGCACAACGACTACGCCGACCGAAAGAACGGTCGCCAACCGGTGGAGTTCATTCATCCCGACGCTGAGGAACTGCTCAGCGAAACCTACGGATTGATGATCTATCAGGAAAGCGTCTTGCGAGTGGCACAGAAGTTCGCGGGCTACACCCTGGCTGAAGCCGATTCGCTGCGTAAGGCGATGGGTAAGAAGATCCGCGAAGCGATGGACCAAGAACGAGAGAAGTTCGTCACTGGCGTGGTCAACAACGGTTACGACGCTTCGTTGGCCAACGAGATGTTCGACATCATCGCCAAGTTCGCTGACTACGCCTTCGTCAAGAGCCATTCGTACGGCTATGGCTACGTGGCGTATCAGATCGCCTATCTGAAGGCCAACTACCCGGTCGAGTACCTTTCAGCCCTGCTCACCAGCGTCAAGACAAGGCTTGAATCGGCTGCGGTGTATCTGAACGAATGTCGGCTCATGGGCATCGACATTGGAGTGCCCGACATCAATCGCTCGGAATCGGATTTCACGCCGGAGCCCGATCTGAATCCAAGTCCCAACGCACCGGGGCGTATTGTTTTTGGACTCTCGGCTATCCGCAACGTCGGGGAGGGATTCGTAGCAAGAGTACTCGAGGAACGAAACGCCAACGGACAGTTCGAGTCGTTTCTGGACTTTGTCGAAAGGATCAGTCTCGAAGCTCTCAACAAGCGCACTATCGAGTCTTTGATCAAGGGCGGAGCCTTCGATTCGCTCGGGCATCCTCGTAAGGGACTCCTTCAGGTTCACGAGCAGATCACCGAGATGACGGTGGAGCGTCGCCGTGAACATGACATGGGTGTGATGTCGCTCTTTGGCGATCTCAACGAAGGTCCGACCTTTGATGAGCGCCCAGAGATTCCGGATACGGAATTCGACAAGAAATCGAAGTTGGCCTACGAGAGGGAGATGTTGGGTCTGTATGTGTCGGATCATCCACTGTTTGGATATGAGGATCAGATCCGCCGCAAAGCCACCGGAACGGTCTCGTCGTTGGTTGACGAGCCGGACCGATCGCTCGTCACTATCGGCGGGTCGGTCACCAACCTGCAGAGACGGTGGACCAACAAGGGCGAACTGATGGCCCTGTTCGACCTTGAGGATCTCGAAGGTTCAGTCGAGGTCGTGGTTTTTCCGAACGCTATGAAAGACTTTGGACAGAAGTTGAACGACGATGCCATTGTTCTGGTGCGGGGACGCAAGGAAAGCGGCCGTTCTTCGAGAGGCAGAGGTGGCGGTAGTGACGACGCCGCGAAGCTGCTCGCAATGGAGATCGACAGCGTTGAGGAGCCGAGCAAGAACCCACCGGTGCGGCTCCGGCTTGATGTCGCTCATCATGAGAAGTCGAAGATTGCTGAGCTCAAATCGGTTCTGGAAGCCCATCCTGGCGAGTGTCCCGTTGAGCTCCACCTCAGTGATCGGCGGGTCTTTCGATTGCCCGACAACTACGCGGTGGAACGTGGAAACGGGGTAGTTGCGGAGCTTCGAGAGCTTTTGGGGTCGAATTCGATCCTTGTATGAGGGTTCCGAAGTTGCGAAATGGCTGCGAAGGCCTAAGACTGTAATAGCCCGTTTGTTCGGGCGAACTGACGAAGAGTCAATATAAGGATCCAGTACACGACTAGTGGGGGCTGCGGCCATGGCCATCGAAGTGGAGACCAAGGACTGCACCGCAGTGAGCGATGCCGAACTCACCGAGATGGCTGATCTCTGCGCGGCGTCTCCAAATGCCTTCGAAGTGGGGCTGTTGTCCAAGCAATGCGAGAAGTGGGTACTGGTCACGGTCGCCAGTGAGGGCGGCAAGATCAGAGGATTCTCGTATTGCACACTCGAGCGAATCGGAGGCACCCCAAGCCTGCTCATCGGCGCAGCCCACATTTGTCGCAACAACAAACGTGACACCGTTCTGCGGGCCATCATGACCGATCAGCTCCGACGTTCGGTTTTGGCATTCCCAGACGAAGACGTGCTCGTCGGCACGCAAATCAATGACGCTGGTGCTTTTGATGCCTACAAGACTCTCGACGATATTGTTCCTCGCCCAAACCACAAGGCTTCCGGTGAAGAGCGTGCCTGGGGACGTCGGCTAGCCAAGCGCTTCGGCATTGCGCCGAATCGCTATGAAGATCGTGCTTTCACCGTCCGCGGTCAAGGCAAGCACCCGGTTGTACTCGATCACGCCAGTGCCAAACCCGAAAAGGTACTCGGAGAGGTCGCTGCGCAGTTTGACGATCTCGATACCGCAGCGGGCGACACGCTGATCGTCTTCGGCTGGGCCATGGCCGAGGACCTCGAGAAGCTGCTCTGAACGACTCCACCTTTGCCGCTATCGTCCGTCTCCGACGGATGACTCGGGCATTCTCAACCGATCCGGTGGCTGTTGAGATCGTTGAAGAGTTGATCGACCTTGCGCGGCGGGCTCCCTCAGCTGGGAATGCTTCCGCGCTGGAGTGGCTGGTTCTCGATACTGCACCAGACGTGTCGACATATTGGGACACCACCCTGCCCAGCGACCGCCGCGCCGCTTTTGCGTGGCCTTCTCTGTTGACTGCCCCAGTGATTGTTATCCCGTGGGTTGACCCGCAGGTCTACCTTGATCGATACAACGAACCCGACAAGGCGCATACGTCCCTGGGCGAATCGCTGGACGCGTGGCCCGTTCCATATTGGTTTGTCGATGGTGGAGCAGCGGTGCAGACGCTCCTGCTGGCTGCACAGGATGCAGGACTGGGAGCGCTGTTTTTTGGGCTCTTCGACCATGAGTCTGTGGTGCGAGAACGGTTTGGAGTGCCCCCGTCGTTTCGAGCAATAGGAGCGGTTGCTCTTGGTCACCGTTGCGCCGACAGACTTTCACGAAGCCAGCGCCGCCGCCGTCGCCCACTTGGAGAGGTCATCCACCGCGGCAAATGGTGAATCCCGATTACGGTGGGCCAGCATCGGTGTGGAGTGAATCTAAGCCGCAGTTGGTGTCGTCGGAGACGCATAGCTAACCTCGGCGGCGTTCAGGAGCGTGAAACCCCACATCGGAGGCTTCCATGGAAGTAGATGCACCACAGAGAATCAGCGGATCGAAATATCAGCGCGTGGACAGATTCAAGGGCAATCAGCGTGGCCTCTGAAGTTCCGCTGGTCAGCTATCTGCGGTTGGGTTCGGATCCCCACCTCATCGCCAATGAATGCACAAACTGCGGGGCTCGTTTCTTTGACCGGCGCAATGCGTGTGCTCAATGCGGCCTGCGAGAGTTCAAGAATGTCCGGGTCGACAACGGGGCAAAATTGAAAGCCTTTACGATCGTGCACCGGGCTGCTCCGGGTATTCCTGCCCCGTATGTGTCGGCCATTGTCGAAACTGAAGACGGCACCTCTGTGAGGTCCAATGTGGTCAATTGTGATCCCAGCCCAGAAGTGGTGCAACTGGGTATGACCCTAGAGCTCACCACCTATCCCATCGGCACTGACGACGACGGCATCGAAGCGATTGCCTTCGGTTACCAACCCGCCTGAACTGCTGACTCGCACAGAAAGAACTACATCAGATGGCCACTTCAAAAAACTCGACAGCTAAAAAATCAGC
Source organism: Candidatus Aldehydirespiratoraceae bacterium (assembly GCA_965198315.1). Lineage (GTDB taxonomy): Bacteria > Actinomycetota > Acidimicrobiia > Acidimicrobiales > Aldehydirespiratoraceae > VXYK01. The sequence continues at coordinate 2,380,884 of OZ240616.1, forward strand.
GAAAGTGTCAGCGAGCAAGATCAGCGATGACAGCGTCTGGATCTTGGGTACCAGCATGACCCGATTCGGACGTTACCCCGACCAGGACGTGGTTGATCTGGCAGCAGAAGCCTCGATGGCTGCGCTTGACGACGGCAACGTGACGATCCATGACATGGATGTGCTCGCTGCTGGGTCGCTGTTCAATGCGTCTACGGGAATGGGACAGCGCATCCAGAAGCAGATCGGCCAAACCGGTGTTCCGGTGTTCAACGTTGCCAACGCCTGCGCCACCGGCGCTACCGCGCTGCGGACCGTCTACCTCTCGATCAAAGCGGGTGAGGCCGATATGGGCTTGGCGGTGGGCGTTGAGCAGATGGGCAAGATGGGTCTGCTGGGAGGCGCGGGCACCAAGAAAGAAAAGAAGGTCTTTGAGCCTTCCGGGCGCTACGGCGCAGTCACCGGTATCGACGGCTACATCGGTACCGAAGGCATGCCGGGAGTGTTCGCTCAGGCAGGGATGGAGTACGCCAACGACTACGACGGTGTTGGATTCGAGCAATTCGCCAGAGTGGCTTACAAGAACCATCTTCATTCCACGCTCAACCCGTTGGCGCAGTACCGCAAAGAGTTCTCCATGGAAGAAATCATGACTTCGCCGACAATGAGTTACCCCAACACCTTGCTGATGTGTTGCCCGACTGGAGATGGGGCGGCCGCAGCCGTGCTCATCTCGGGTCAACGGCTCAAGAGCATGCCAGTGGACCTTCGTCGGCGCGCGGTCAAAGTTTCTGCTTCGGTGCTGACCTCCGACCCCTACACCGAATCGAGTCAGGTACAACCCGATGTCAACACTTTGACTCGCAACGCGGCTGCCAAGGCATACGAAACCGCTGGTGTCGGTCCAGAAGACCTTGACCTGGTCGAACTCCACGATTGCTTCGCCACGGCCGAGTTGATCCACTACGACAACCTCGGTCTGTGTGAGCGTGGCGGTGCGGGTGACTTCATTGATTCGGGTGCCCCGTTTCGTGACGGCACGACACCGGTCAACGTGTCCGGTGGTTTGATTTCGAAAGGCCACCCCATTGGGGCGACTGGCGTGGCCAATGTGTTTGAGGTCACGACCCACCTTCGCGGTGAGGCGGGAGACCGCCAGATTCCCGATGCCAAGGTTGGTCTGGCACATGTCATCGGTCTGGGATCGGCCTGTGGTATCCATGTCCTGGAGAAGGCCGCCGTCTGAACCGCAGGGGGTACCGAGTCAAAACATGGCGCTGCGTGTCACTGTCACGTCGCATAGCGACCCAGAAGGCGAAGCCATCGTCTCTGCCGCGCCTCTCGTTGGCGTTACTGGACTCGTCGATTGTCGTGTTTCTCGGATCTATCACCTCGAGTCGGAAGGCGATCTGAGCCTTACTGATGTCGACCGACTGTGTAGTGAGGTGCTCGTCGATCCTGTCGTAGCCGAATATTCCATGGACGATGCCCCCGCTGCAGTTGGCCGCGCCATCGAGGTTGCAGCACTTCCGGGAGTGACCGACATCGAAGCGAGAGAACTTGAGCGTGCCGCGCAGCAACTGCAGATAGCGGATCTGCGAGTCTCGACGGCGGTTCGCTACGACCTCATTGGAGATCTTGACGACAGAGCCGTGGCGGTCATCACTAGGCGGCTACTGGCCAATGACACCATCGAGCAGTCATGTGAAGGCCCTTTGCCAGCTACGTTCATCGCTGAAGCCACCGTTGACGAGCGGGTTGAATCCGTGCCGCTCACCCACCTGAGCGATTCTGAACTGGCGACATTGAGCACCCAACGGCTGCTTTCGCTTGACGTGGAGGAGATGCGCGCCATCCAGCGTTATTTTGATGACATCGGCCGGAGCCCTACCGATGCGGAGCTAGAGACGTTGGCTCAGACTTGGTCTGAGCACTGTGTCCACAAGACATTCCGGGCTGCGATCGAATTGACCCACACCACCACCGATGGCCACAAAACGGTGACTCACCACGACGGGTTACTGCAAGCCCTGCGGGAAGTGACTGAAGAACTTGATCCATGGTGGCTGCGCTCAGCATTTGTTGATGACGCGGGGATTGTCGCCTTCGATGACCACTTTGATCTCGCTTTCAAAGTAGAGACCCACAATCACCCGTCAGCCCTTGAACCCTTCGGTGGAGCAAATACCGGTATCGGCGGCGTGGTGCGTGACATCTTGGGGGTCTCGGCTCGGCCCATTGCCTGCACCAACGTGTTGTGTTTCGGCCCTTTTGATCTGCCCGATGAGCGACTGTTCACAGGTGTGATGCATCCCCGTCGAATCCGAGACGGGGTGGTTGAGGGAATTGCTGACTACGGAAACAAACTGGGTCTTCCGACTGTCAACGGTGCGGTGATCTACGATGAGGGATACATCGGTAACCCACTGGTCTATTGCGGTGCACTGGGACTGTTGGTGAACGGTTCGCATCCCACCACGGCTCAACTTGGTGACCGGGTTGTCTCCATCGGCGGGAGGGTTGGCCGCGACGGAATCCATGGTGCCACCTTCTCGTCGGCGACCATGGACGCGTCCACGGTTGATTCAGTCGGAGCGGCGGTACAAATCGGTGATCCGATAACTGAAAAGGGTTGTATCGAGGTGGTCCAGCGCGCTTGCGAGTTGGGTTTGTACAACGCCATCACGGACTGTGGAGCGGGAGGTTTCTCTTCGGCTGTGGGAGAGATGGGGGAAGACTTGGGCGTTGCCATCAACCTTGAAGGTGTGCGCCTCAAGTATCCAGGCTTGCAACCCTGGGAGATTTGGCTTTCCGAAGCGCAGGAACGGATGGTCATGGCGGTTCCAGTTGAATCGTTGCCGGCTTTGCAAGAGCTCTGTGATGACTGGGATGTGGAACTGACCGATCTAGGCAGCTTCAGCGGATCCGGAGACCTGGTCGTCCGACATGGCGACAACCCGGTCATCGATATGTCCATGGACTTCCTACACAACGGGTTGCCCCGACGGGAGATGACCGCGACTTGGGTTGACCCGCCCTCGACCCCGATCAATCCGCCTCCTGTCGACGACCAGATGCTCTTCGGGCTCCTCTCGCATCCCGATGTCGCCAGCAAAGAGGACATTGTCCGCCGCTACGACCACGAGGTGCGCGCAGGGACCGTCGTGCGTCCCTTGGTAGGGCGCAACGCTGACGGCCCAGGTGACGCTGCGGTGATCAAGCCACTCGGCACGCGCCATACACCCTTGGCAGCGGTGTTGAGCAACGGGCTGTGCCCGCGGGTCGGAAAGCATGATCCCTACGCGATGGCGCTGCTGGCCGTTGACGAGGCAGTCCGGAATCTCGTGGCCGTAGGGGGCGACCCCGACCGGGTGGCGCTGCTCGACAATTTCTGCTGGGGGGACCCGACCAAGAGCGATCGTCTCGGCAGTCTGGTGCGCGCCGTGCAAGGCTGTACCGACGGAGCTCGCCGCTACGCGATGCCGTTCATCTCCGGTAAGGACAGCCTCTTCAACGAGTTCGAAGGGCGAGCAATCCCACCCACATTGCTGATCTCGGCACTCGGTTTAGTTCCCGATCTCAACAGTGCGATCGATTCAGCGGGCATGGCGGTTGGCGACGATCTATGGCTGGTCGGCGAGGGGAGTGGCTGGCTCGGCGGTTCTGTGGCCGACATCATCTACGACCTCGGAGCCAACGACGTCCCTCGACCTCTGGATGACCCGTTACCGCGTTATCGAGCCGTCCATTCCGCCATCATGGCGGGATTGGTGACCGCCGCGCACGACTGCAGTGATGGAGGTGTCGCTGTTGCTGTAGCTGAGATGGCGATTGCCGCGCGACACGGCGTGGCTGTGACAATTCCCGCTGATGGACTTGATGCGTTTGTGGCGCTGACCAATGAGGGGCCTGGACGGCTCGTGTTGGCCGCAAACACCAGTGATCGTGATGAACTGGGCGCGACCTTGGGTACTCATGGGCGACGTATCGGCGTGGTGACCGCCGATGTTCGGATCACGCTGCGTGTTGGGGGGGAAGGCGGTGACGCCAACGCGGGCAATGGCATCGTGGCTGACATTGACGATGCAGTAGCAGCTTTCACGGGGCGACCATGGGCGTGAGTGCACCGCCGATCCTCGTAGTGCACGCTTCGGGCACAAATCGTGATGGTGATGCCGCGCAGGCGATTGAACTGGCTGGTGGAAGCCCTCGCATCGTTCATGTCAATCAACTGCGCCGAGGCCGAGTGAAGGTCAGTGACCATGCTGCGGTGTTGATTCCCGGTGGGTTCTCCTACGGTGACGCGCTCGGCGCCGGGCAGAGACTCGCTCTGGAGCTGAGATTGTGGTTCGGTCATGAGTTGTCCGAGGTGGTGGCTGCGGGAAAGCCCGTGCTGGGAATCTGCAACGGTTTCCAAGTGCTGGTGAAGGCTGGACTGTTGCCAGGAGTCCTTGGCGATGACCCTGCAACCAGCGCCCGCCGAGTGACGCTGACCGAGAATTCTCGCGGCAAGTTTGAATGCCGCTGGGTTACGTTGCGAGTGGAACCAACGGTTCGCAGCAGCTGGCTGCGATCGATCGGAGGCACGATCATTCGCTGTCCTATTGCACACGGCGAGGGTCGTTTTGTGAGTGCCGACGAGTCGGTAACCGACGACTTGGAAATTCAGGGTTTGGTTGCCTTCAGGTATCAAGATTGTGGAGCGGCACCACCTGGTGCCGCGGACTCGATCCGTGCCGCGGCGGGCACCTACCCTGCGAACCCCAATGGTTCGGTGGCCGATATAGCCGGGATTTGCGACCACAGCGGAGCGGTGGTCGGGCTGATGCCCCATCCTGAGGACCATGTGCTCGACTGGCAGAGACCGAACGGAGATCCGGGCGCTTCAGGACTGCCTTTGTTTGAAGCCTTTGTGTCGGCGGCCAGATGATGATTGACCTGACACCTGCCCAAGAAGCGCCTTTCGACGGTCTTGATTCCGCAGCACTGGCTCATATCGGTCCTCTTCGGCGCGGCAAGGTGAGGGACATCATCGACCTTGGCGACCGGCTGGTATTGATCTCGACCGACCGTGTTTCGGCCTTCGACCGAATCTTGGGAACGGTGCCTTACCGCGGTCAGATCCTCAATGAGCTTTCAGCATGGTGGTTCCGCCAGATCTCCGACATCGTTGCGTCGCACGTTCTGGCGGTACCCGACCCGAACGTCACCATCGCTCGTAAGTGCCGGACCTTGCCGGTGGAGGTAGTCGTGAGAGACCGTCTCACCGGCACCACCTCGACCTCTCTGTGGACTCAATATGCGACAGGTCACCGCCAGATCTACGGCATGACGTTCCCCGACGGAATGGAAAAGAACGAGCAGCTACCGAAAGCAATCATTACTCCAACCACCAAAGCTGCCGACGGCGAGCACGACACGCCGATCACCGAGAGTGACATTGTTGCCGACGGACTAGTTGATGCACAGCGTTGGGAAGAGGTGCGGACCGTCGCCCTTGAGATGTTTGAACGGGGAAGAACCGTCGCCGCAGCGGCGGGCTTGATCTTGGTCGACACCAAGTACGAGTTCGGACTCGACGAGCAGGACCGGCTCACCGTAATCGACGAAGTGCACACTCCCGACAGCTCTCGATATTGGCGTGAATCGAGTCTTGCACAGCGCCTTGACGGGGGGTTCGAGCCCGAAAACCTCGACAAGGAAGTCATCCGACTCGCTTACGTTGAGAGAGGTTACCGTGGTGACGGAGATCCTCCCCTGCTTGATCCGGCGTTGGCAAGCCGAGCAACCCAGGTCTACGCAGAGACCTTCGAGTTGCTTACCAGAGCCGCGCTGTCACCGGCCTCCTACCCGGCCGGTCCCCGTATAGAAGCGGCGATACGGACGATTTCGTGACCGTCCGCGCGTCGGTTGGCTGGTTCTGCGACCATGGCCGGGTGCGAGATCAGAAGAGTCGGACGGCGTGTTCTGAGCGTTTGTTGCGCCGACGGGACCCTTCGGCGGCCCTACCGTGAGTTCTGGCGGCGGCGGGAGCGGCGGTCCCCTCGTAGGCGTCATCATGGGCAGTGAATCGGATTGGGAAACAATGCGCTGCGCCGCCGATGTACTGGTCGATTGTGGTGTCTCGCATGAGTGCCGAGTGGTATCAGCGCATCGAACCCCCGACCTCATGGACGAATATGCAACAGATGCCGAGTCGCGAGGCTTGCGAGTGATCATTGCGGGCGCGGGAGGGGCTGCTCATCTTCCTGGAATGGTTGCGTCCCACACGCTGGTTCCGGTTATCGGTGTGCCCATCAAGAGCCGCGCTCTCAACGGCATCGACTCGCTGCTGTCGATCGTGCAGATGCCGGCCGGCGTTCCAGTGGCAACGATGGCGATCGGCCAAGCCGGAGCGACCAACGCAGGGCTGTATGCGGTAGCGATGCTCGCGAACGAAACTCCCGAGTTGGCTGATCGTCTACGCTCGCGTCGCGCTGAGCAGGCCGCCCGTATCCGCGCGCTCGAACTAGATCCATGACGTCGCCCCAGACACACCAACCACGTGCGCAGGCGCAACTCCCGCCCGGATCCACTATCGGTGTTGTTGGCGGCGGCCAACTCGGACGCATGTTGGCGTATTCCGCCCATCAGCATGGTTACCGAGTAGCTGTGTTGACGGGTGGAGACAAGGACACCCCCGCCGGCACGGTGGCGGAGATCGAAATCGCGGCTGGTTTCGACGACGAGGTTGCCATCGAGCGTCTGATCGCAGAATCCGACGTGATCACCTGGGAGTTCGAGAATGTTGATGTAGGGATCGCCGACGCAGCAGCGAGTGCCGGCCTGGAGGTTCGTCCCAGCGGCAGGATCATCGCCAGCGCCCAGGATCGCCGCGAAGAAAAGGATGCGTTGGTCGCAGCGGGAGTTGCTGTTGCCTCTTGGCGCGCTGCGAGCAGCGAGCCAGAGCTTGCCGCTGCGGCTCAAGAACTCGGTTTTCCGGTCATTGCCAAGGCTGCGCGCTTCGGCTACGACGGCAAAGGACAGGCACGGATCGAGCGGACCTGTGAAGTCTCCGATGTTTGGCGGCGCTTGGGGTCTCAACGCTTGGTGGTCGAGTCCGTCGTCGATTTCGAAAGGGAGATTTCGGTGATTGTCGCGCGTTCTCAGCTTGGTGAGGTGGTGGACCATGGGGTGATGGAGAACCATCACGTCAACCACATTCTCGACAGCACGATCACGCCGGCGCACCTCAGCGCGCAAGTTGTGAGCGAAGCCACCGCCATAGCGGCTCGGATTGCCAACGAGTGGGGCCTGGTTGGCGTCATGTGCGTTGAGATGTTCGACGCGGCTGATGGATTGATCGTCAACGAGGTTGCTCCCCGCCCCCACAACTCGGGGCACTGCACTATCGAGGCTGCACCAGCCAGTCAGTTTGAGCAACAACTCCGTGCTGTGGTTGGGATGCCACTCGGCGACGGGAGATGCAAACCTGCTGCGATGGTGCAACTTCTTGGTGATCTTTTCTCAGAAGGCGAACCAGATTGGTCTCAAGTTTTCGCGGCTCGCGATGTGCACCTGCACCTCTACGGAAAACACGAAGCTCGCAAAGGTCGAAAAATAGGGCATATGACAGCTGTTGGTGATGACGCTGACTGCCTCTTGGATAGGGTTGTCGCCTTGCGGCAGGCTTTGGCTGACCGGTGATATCTGTGCGGAGCCAAGCCGACGACCCCCGTGAAGAGTGTGGCGTGGTTGGAATCCACACTTCTGGTTCAGACGCAGCCCGGCTGGCCTTTTTTGCTCTTCATACTCTTCAGCACCGTGGTCAGGAGGCCGCGGGTATAGCTACCACCAGAGATGGCGTAGCTCACATGCACAAGGGGCTGGGTCTTGTCGCCAGTGTCTTCAAAGAGGAGAATTTGGCGACGCTTCCAGGCGACCTTGCCATTGGCCATACCCGCTATTCGACCACCGGCGGTTCGGGACTGCGCAACGCCCAACCTCAGCTGATCGAAACCCTTGAAGGCCCGCTGGGTCTGGCGCACAACGGCAACCTTGTCAATGCGTACATGTTGCGCCGCGAATTGCTTGAAGGGGGAGTCGGCTTGCAGACATCGAGCGACACCGAGGTCATGGTTCACCTGCTCACCGGGGCTTCTGGAGATTGGTTGGAGCGGATCCAGACTCTCATGTCGCGTGTCGAGGGTGCGTATGCGCTCACCATCTTGACCCGTGATGCCGTTTACGGAGTGCGCGATCCTTGGGGGTTGAGACCGCTGGTCATTGGTGCCATCGACGGTGGCCATGTCCTGGCTTCGGAGACTTGCGCTTTCTCAACCATCGGAGCGGAGTTCGTTCGCGAGGTCGCTCCGGGAGAGATTGTTCGCTTGAGTGACTCCGGTCTTGAGACATATAGAGGAGTGCTTGCAAAGAATCGTGCGTTGTGCACGTTCGAACAGATCTACTTTTCCCGTCCTGATTCGATCTGCGATGGCAACCTGGTGCATTCGACCAGACAGCGTCTGGGCCGCGAATTGGCCAAAGAAGCACCAGTCGACGCCGACTTGGTGGTGTCGGTCCCAGATTCGGGCACCCCTCATGCGGTCGGATTCGCACAGGAGACCGGGATCCCTTACACCGAGGGGCTCATCAAGAACCGCTATGTGGGTCGCACGTTTATTGAACCGACACAGCAACTGCGAGATGCTCTGGTGGCCATGAAGTTCAATCCCCTGGCTGACAATCTGGTCGATAAACGGGTGATTCTGGTTGACGATTCGATCGTACGCGGGACTACGTCGGGTCCACTCGTCCAGATGTTGCGTAACGCAGGCGCAACAGAGGTGCACGTTCGGGTGGCCTGTCCGGCGATCATCAGCCCCTGTTATATGGGTGTCGACATGGCTAGTCAGGACGAACTTATTGCTGCTCATCGGTCTGTCGAAGAGATACGCGAATACATAGAGGCAGACTCGCTCGCTTTTTTGTCCATTGAAGCGATGATGCGCGCGCTCGGTTCTGACAACGGCTACTGCAACGCCTGCTTCACCGGCTCGTATCCGTTTGAGTCGATGCGCTTCGTGCAACTCAGTCTTAAACCCAAAGAAGAGTTCTCATCGGTCTGGAGCGATTAGCACCCATGTCGGCGAGGGTATTGGTCATCGGTGGCGGTGGCCGGGAACACGCTATTGCTTGGTCGTTGGCAAAATCGCCTCGGGTCTCGGAGGCGGTCGTTGCACCCGGCAACGCCGGGACAGCCAACGAACACAAGTGCCGCAATGTGGCCCTGGCGCCCACCGATATAGCCGGAATTGTGGAGTTTGCGCGGGCGCAAGCCGTGGCGATGGTCGTCGTTGGCCCCGAAGATCCGCTTGTCATGGGGCTCGTTGATGCACTCAACGAAGCTGGCGTCGCCGCCTTCGGCCCCAGCGCGGCGGCTGCGGAACTCGAGGGTTCCAAGTCGCATTGCAAGGACTTTCTTTGCGAAAACGGTATTCCCACTGGCGATGCAGCGGTCTTTTCTGATGCGCAAGCGGCGCTCTTGCATCTTGAGGACTTGTCGGCTGTGCCGGTGATAAAAGCCACTGGTTTGGCCGCCGGCAAGGGAGTGATTGTCGCCGAAACCAAGGCCGAAGCTGCCGAAGCGATCACCTCAATGCTGCTTGAGGATCGTTTTGGCGAAGCGGGCCACGAGATTCTGCTAGAGGAGCGCCTCCGCGGTACTGAGGTATCGGTCCTGGCCTTCTGTGATGGGACCGACTTCGCGGTGATGCCTCTCGCGCAGGACCACAAACGCTTGCTGACGGGCGATGAGGGGCCCAACACCGGTGGAATGGGTGCCTTTCATCCGTCTCCGATTGCTGACGACGAACTGATTGAGCAAGTCAGTCGCGAGGTCTTGGCGCCCACCCTCGCAGCCCTGGCGCGTCAGGGTCGCCCCTATCGAGGCGTGCTCTATGCGGGCATGATGCTCACCGAGTCGGGGCCGAAAGTGATCGAGTTCAATTGTCGATTCGGCGATCCGGAGACTCAGGTGGTGTTGCCGCTGCTTGAGTCGGACCTGTATGAGATATTCGAGGCATGCTGTAAAGGCGATTTGTCGACTACCGATATTCGCTGGGCCGACAGTGCCGCGGTCACTGTCGTGATGGCCTCGGAGGGTTACCCGGTGAGTGGCAGTGTCGCGGTTCCAATCTCTGGCCTTGAGGCCGCGGCAGGGCTTGGTTGCAAGGTGTTTCACGCTTCCACTTCAATCGCCGACGAAGCGCCGCGCACCGCGGGAGGGAGGGTGTTGGCGGTAACCGCCCTAGCGCCTGAACTTACTGGAGCATCAGACGCTGCCTACCGGGGAGTTGCCGCCATCTCATTTGCGGGTTCTCAGTTCCGTTCAGATATCGCCCGTGAGCTCGGCTCATGACCAGATATAGCGACGCCGGTGTCGACATCGACGCCGGAAATCTGACGGTCCGCCTGTTGGCCGAGGCCGTCTCTTCCACTGCAACACCGGCAGTGCTGTCGGAGATCGGAGCCTTCGGCGGACTCTTCGCTGCCGATGATCTCGGACCGGGAAAGGTGTTGGTGGCGTCCACCGATGGCGTTGGCACCAAAGTGGAACTAGCGGCCCGTTACCAGCGCTTCAAGGGCCTCGGCGTTGACTTGGTGAATCATTGCGTCAACGACGTCTTGGTGCAGGGAGCGCGCCCGTTGTTTTTTCTCGACTACATTGCCACGGCATCGTTGGTGCCCTCCACTGTGCTTGAGATCGTCACCGGAATGAGCGAAGCCTGCAAGGCCGTGGGTTGTGCTTTGCTAGGCGGTGAAACGGCTGAGATGCCCGGCGTTTATATGCCCGGGGCGACCGATATCGCGGGAACGATCGTCGGGGTCGTCGATCGAGATGCGCTGTGGCCTCAAACCGAGCAGCTCAGTGCCGGTGATCTGTTGGTGGGATTGGCCAGCGACAGCCCTCACACCAACGGTTATTCGCTGATCCGCCTACTCCTCGAACGACATACCGCCGACCCCGAGATGCTCGAGTATCTGCTGACTCCCCATCGTTGCTACCTCAGCGACATTGACTGCTTGCAGCGAGCGGGGATTCGGCCCAAGGCACTGGCCCATATCACCGGCGGGGGAGTGATCGAGAACCTCCCCCGAGTCCTGCCCGATGATCTGAGCGCTCGGATCGACCTCGGTGCCTGGCCGGTACCCCAGGCGTTTCGAACATTGGTGCAGTGGGGAGAACTGACCGACGACGAGGCTTTTAGAGTCTGGAACATGGGAGTCGGCATGATCGTGGTCGTTGATCAGTCTCAGCAGCGACAGATCGACGAACTCGGGCTTGTGACTGTCGGGCATCTGGTTGCCACCGAGGACCACGAGCGCGTACGCCTTGGGGGAGACTGGCGTTGACACGACGCATCGTGGTCCTTGCCTCTGGTGCCGGGTCGAATCTTCAGGCGCTGCTCGATGCGGTTGAAGACGGGCGTCTTGATGCCGAGATCGTTGCTGTCATTGTGAATCGCCGGAATGCTTATGCGCGCAAGCGGGCGTCGATAAACGAGACACCCACCTCATTTCTTGGACTGCGGCCCTACTTGGACAAACACGACGACCCCATTGAAGCTCGTCGTCGTTACGACGCGGATTTGGCGGCAATGGTTATGGATCACCGCCCCGACCTGGTTGTGCTCGCCGGCTGGATGCACCTGTTGACAATGGAGTTCCTGAGGCATTTCGGTGGTCGGGTGATGAACCTGCATCCGGCGCTTCCCGGTGAGTTCGGTGGTGCACACGCAATTAACGACGCCTGGAATGCTCATCTGCGTGACGGGCTCGACCGCACCGGTGTGATGGTGCATCTGGTGCCCGATGAGGGCGTCGACAATGGTCCTGTGCTCGCAACCCAAGTTGTACCCATCCGTACTGAAGATGACCGCGAAAGTCTCGAAGCCCGAATCCATGCCGTTGAACACGACTTGCTGGTTCGGACGGTAGTTGACTTCATGGAGCGCCTGTGAACGCCTCGGTAGCGCCCTCGGGTGTGGCGCTGTGGTGGTCGGGAGCTCGCCCGCGCACCCTCGTTGCGGCGATCGTGCCGGTCGCGGTTGGGACTGCCGCGGCGGTCGGGGAGAGCGCTGAGACTCAATGGTGGCGGGCGGGTGCCGCGTTGCTGGTCGCGCTGGCGTTACAGGTGGGAGTGAACTATGCCAACGACTACTCAGACGGGATTCGAGGCGCGGATGGCAGCGACCGCACCGGCCCTTTGCGTTTGGTTGGTTCCGGGATGGTTTGTCCCGCGCTTGTCAAGCGTGCAGCGATTGGAGCATTCGCGGTCGCCGGGGTATTCGGCTCGCTGTTGGCGCTGGCGGTCGGTCCTGAACTGTTCGTGGTCGGTATTTTCTGTCTGGTTGCGGCGTGGACCTACTCCGGTGGACCCCGCCCCTACGGATACCGGGGCCTTGGCGAGGTCTTCGTGTTCGTTTTCTTCGGGTTGGTGGCAACCATCGGCACGTACTATGTCCTGTCCGAGGAAATCAACGGATTGGCTGCGAGCGCCGCGGTGGTCGTTGGACTGTGGGCGACCGCGCTGCTGGTGATCAATAACCTTCGAGACATTCCCGGCGATACTGCCGCGGGCAAAATCACTTTGGCGGTCCGACTTGGTGATGGCCGCACGCGACACCTCTTCGTGGCGATGCAAGCGGGCGCGATGTTGATTGCGGTGCTTATGACGGTGATGACGGATCGTTTTGCGGTGGCTGCGCTAGTTGGTCTGCCGTTTGCTGTGCAGGCCATCAGACCGGTTTACCGTGGAGCGGTTGGATCGGAACTCATAGCGGTTCTGGGAGCAACCGGTCGAGTTCAGCTCATTGCTGGGTTGGCCATGGCACTTGGGATCGCCCTATCTGGACTCTAGCCCTCGCGGGTCGCGGTAATCAGATGGGCGCCGACGAAGACCTGCCGTTCGATGTCGACGAATCCGGCGGCGGACAGCTGCCGTTTCAGGTCGGACCACGCTGGCATGTAGGCCAAGGACTTTGGCAGGTAGGTGTAGGCCGTTCGGTCCGAGAGCAGTCCTCCGATACGAGGCACGACCCTTTGGAAGTAGATTCGGTGTCCCCAGCGCAACACACTGTGTTCGGGTTCGGCTGCGTCGAGGAGTGAGATTCTTCCACGGGGACGCACAGCACGAGCCAACTCGGCAAAGAAACCGGGCAGTTCTACGAGGTTGCGCAACGCGAACCCGCATACCGCTCCGTCGACTGCCCCGGTTGAGACAGGAAGTGCCAGTACGTCGCCTTGCAACAGCGGCGCGTCGGTACGAGCTGCAACCAACATGCCCATTGAGAGGTCGACGCCGATTGGCACCATTCCTGCCCGTGACGTTTCGCGGCAGAAGTCGCCAGTGCCGCAAGCCAAGTCAAGCACGATCGATCCGGCGCTGAGATCAAGGGCGGACACTGCGTTGCGTCGCCAGCGGACATCAAGTCCAAAGGTGATCACGCGGTTGACCATGTCGTATCGCCCGGCGATGCGGTCAAAAAGCGACCGAACAGCGTCGCGCTTCTCGTTGCCTTCAGGCAGGTTCTCGGGGTCGATCTTCACAGTACGGTCAGCTTGCGAGTCGGTAGGCGCGGTCTGTGTGGTGCCGAGTGAAGCCGATGGCAGCGTAGGTGGCGTTGGCTGCATGGTTGTCGGACTCCACGTAGAGCATCCCGACTCGTAGCCCTTCAGCAGCCAGCCATTCGAGGCCGGCCAGCGTCATCGGTTTGCCCAGACCCTGGCCGTGGAAGTCGGGGTCGACCGCTATCACATAGATTTCGCCAAGTTCGGGATCGGTGGATCTGTGGATTTTGGTCCAACAAAAACCCATCAACCTGCCGTTGTCGGTGTGCAGAAGACGAAAGCCGGCAGCGTTGAACCAGGGCTCGGTCATGGACTCGCGAACCGCATCGACAGTGAGTCCGCTCTGTTCGGGATGCCAGTGGAATGCCCGATTGTTGACCTTTACGAAAGTATCGATGTCGTCTGCTGTGAAAGCGCGAGTGACCAGACCGGAGGGACTGTTGGGAAGAGCGCAGCGCAGTTGCCAGAGATCGCGGTGGGGCACGAAACCCAACTCCGAAGCGATTGCGTGGGCTTGATCATCGACTTGGCGCAGCCAGAGCTGCACGGTCTCGTCGCGGTTCGCCGAGAGCCAGTCCGTCAAGCTTGCCCTGAGATCGAATTGGCGGCGATCTTCAGCGACGATAAGCGACCATCGGCAGTCGCCTTCATTTGGTCCCTCGATGGTCAGCGCCACGGCGTTAGCGTAGCTTCGGTCTATGGCCAAGCCGCGATCACCGAAGGGCCGCGCCCGTGTCACCAATGAGCGCCTGACCCTCGAATATCCCGATGCCGAGTGCGAACTCGACCATCGGAACCCATTTGAACTCTTGGTGGCGACGATTCTGTCGGCTCAGGCAACTGATGTCGGAGTAAACAAGGCAACGCTGGCTCTGTTTGCCCGTTTCCCAGATCCGTGGGCGCTCGCTGAGGTGGACTCCAGCGAGGTCGAACCCTACGTCAGCACTATCGGGTTGTTCCGTCAGAAGTCGAAGAGCCTGGTGAGAACGGCGCGGATCCTGGTCGACGAGTATGACGGCGAGGTACCGGCGGCCATGAAGGACCTCGTACGTCTCCCTGGCGTCGGACGCAAGACCGCCAATGTGGTTCGCAGCGTCGCCCTTGGGCAGCCGGGACTTCCGGTGGACACGCACGTCACCCGTCTCTCGAACCTGTTGGGAATCACCGAAGAGACCGATCCAGCGAAGATTGAGCTTGAACTCAACCCGATGGTGCCGGCGTCTCAACGGGGCGATTTCAGTTTGCGCCTGATCCTTCATGGGCGTCGGGTGTGCATCGCTCGAAGACCGCGATGCGAGGATTGCGTTCTCAACGATTTCTGCCCGTCGAGCCACCTATGAAGTGATTTTGGTACCTGATTTCTACAGAATCGGCGCTACATAGCCGAAGCAGAAACGCTATATTGGCAGTCCGGCCAAGCACCCGCCGCTTGGCCGACTCGGCGATACGAGGGATCCGCCGCCCTGTATCGCCATGCGGTGGCCTCCGTGCACGGAGGCCACCGCAGTTCTTTTGTGCACTGTTTTGGACAGCGCGTTTTCAACCGAGGTCGCGAGCTGTTGAGCGCAGTCTGCGTCCGACTGTGACAAGAGTCCGTTCAATCTCGTGAAGCCGTGCCAAAATTGGATCGTCGGGGTCGGCTCCACGACGATTCGCCATCTCGGCTATGCGTTCAGCGACATCAGATACCACTGTGGTGAGAGAGGAGAGTTCGGCTGCATCAGAGTCCATCGTGGCAGTCTGCCCGTAATTGCACCTGAGCGCCCTACCACGACCGGTAGCGTGTTGTCGTGCTGACACGAATCGATCTCCGCGATTTCGACGGTGACGTCGCGGACTGCTTGCCGCGGCCCGAAGTGCGGACTGATGGGCCTGTTGCTGTGGTGCGCGAAATTCTGCAAGGGGTGCGGGACCGAGGAGACAGCGCGATCCGCGAGTTCACGGAGCAGTTCGACGGCGTGAAACTTGACTCAGCGGCTGTGGAGTCCTCCGATATTGCTGCGGCGCTGGATCGAATCGATCCGCTGGTGCGCACTGCGTTGGAAGCCGCGGCACAGCGAATCGCCGTCTATCACCGGGCCCAGATGCCCGACGATGTGGACGTTGCAGGCGCTGGTGTAGTGATAGCAGGCAGGCACCACCCGGTGCGACGCGCAGGTTGCTATGTCCCCGGTGGTCGAGCTGCGTACCCGTCGACGGTGCTGATGACTGCGATTGTCGCCCGCGTCGCTGGTGTGGAAGAAGTGGTCGTCTGCGTGCCGCCGGACTCAGACGGCAGGGTCCCCGACGTCACCTTGGCTGCTGCAGCCGTAGCTGGTGTGGACGAAGTTTTTGCTATCGGAGGTGCTCAGGCGATCGGGGCGTTGGCCTACGGAACTGAGACAATTCGGGCCGTTGACGTGATCGTTGGTCCCGGCAATGCGTATGTGGCAGTCGCCAAACAAGAAGTCGCTGGTGTGGTTGGCGTTCCATCGTCGTTTGCGGGTCCTTCCGAAGTGGTAGTGGTAGCCGATGGTTCCGCACCCAGCGAGTTCGCCGCGATCGATCTGATCGTTCAGGCAGAACACGGCCCTGACGGGCTGGCTTGGTTAGTCACCTGGGACGAGAATTTCGCCGATGAAGTGACAGCCGCGGTTGAACGGCTGGCAAGCCAGGCTCCGCGTCGCAGCGATATTGAGTCGACCCTGGCCAGTTCGGGCTACGCGGTACTGTGTTCCGGCCCGTCACAAGCAATGGCGGTGTCCAACCACATTGCACCCGAACATCTTGAACTTCAGACCGCTGATCCCCAAGCTCTGCTCGGCTTGGTGCGCGACGCGGGGGCAGTGTTCTGTGGTGCATGGACACCCGCATCGCTAGGCGATTATGTGGCCGGACCCTCCCATGTGCTTCCTACCAGCGGCACGGCTCGTTTCGCCAGCTCGTTGACGGTGCGCGATTTCATGAAGGACATCCACATCGTCACCGCTGACGCAGAAGGGTTCGCGATGCTCGGTGATCACGTGCTGGCGTTGGCAGGTGCGGAGGGACTTGATGCTCACGCGGCTTCAATTCGGATTCGCCAGGAGGCGCGATCGTGAACCCTCGAGTAGCCCCGCGTGAATCTGTAGCTCTGATGCAGGGTTACCATTCACCACAACTGGAGGTTGAGGTTCGCCTCAACACCAACGAGAGTCCCGAGCCACCTCCCGCAGAGTTTCGTGCTGCTGTGGCAGAGGCTTTGGGTCACCTCGGTTGGCACCGATATCCGGATCGCTCCGCCATGAGGTTGCGGACGCGCATTGGAGAACTCCACGGGGTTGCTCCAGAGCAGGTGTTTGCAGCCAACGGATCCAATGAGGTGTTGCAGACGTTGCTGTTGACGTACGGAGGTGCGGGACGAACAGCCGCGGTTTTTGAACCGACCTATGTGCTGCATTCTCACCTGAGTCGCGTCACGGGCACTGCTGTGGCAACCGGCGAGCGAGGGCCGGGTTTTGTCCTCGATATTGATGAAGCGCGGCGCGTCGTTCAGTCGCACCGACCTGATGTGACTTTTCTGTGTTCTCCCAACAGTCCCACGGGGGTGGTGGATGACCCGGCTGTTGTGAGTGAAGTACTTGAACTCGTCTCCGGAGTTGGGGGGCTCTTGTGCATCGATGAGGCATACGGGCAGTTCAACGCGCAGAGCGCGATGTCGTTGCTCGGCGACGAAGTGCCTTTGGTAGTTACCCGCACTTACTCCAAGACTTGGGCTATGGCCGGGGCTCGACTCGGCTATCTTGTGGGCCCCGAATGGCTCGTCAGCGAACTTGAGAAAGTGGTTCTGCCGTATCATCTCGACGCCATGACTCAGATTGCCGGCACCGTGGCGCTCGACTACCTCGACGCCATGCAACAACGGGTCCAGAAACTTGTGGCTGAGCGGGAGCGGCTGGTGGCAGAGTTGAACGCTCTACCCGTCGAGGTCTGGCCCAGCGGCGCGAACTTTGTGTTGATTCGCCCCGCGGAGATTTCCGGTGAGGTGGTATGGCAGAAATTGGTTGACCGCTCGGTGCTGGTTCGCAACTGTGCCTCATGGCCTCGGCTCGAAGGCTGCCTCCGCGTAACCGTCGGTACTCCCCGAGAGAATGATCGATTCCTGGAAGCCTTACGAGAGGTGCTTACATGACTAGTCCTGCAGCAAGTTCTGAGAGGACCGGTGTCACGAGCCGTGTCACCAAAGAAACGGCGATTGAGATCACGATGGCTCTTGACGGCCGTGGTGACACCGACATCGCGACCGGTTTGCCTTTCTTTGATCACATGCTCGACCAACTCGGCCGGCACGGTTCGTTCGACCTCGACATCAAGGCCACCGGCGACTTGAGCATCGACGCGCACCACACAGTGGAAGATGTCGGTATCGCCCTGGGGGAGACCTTCGCCGACGCGCTCGGCGACAAGCGGGGTGTGTGTCGCTTCGCTTCCAACGTGGTGCCGCTCGACGAGGCCGCCGTGGAGATAGTGCTCGATCTGTCGGGGCGGCCGTTTTTCCACTATGAAGTCGACTTCCCAGGCGAGAAGATCCTCGGGGATCCACCTTTTGATCCGCAACTGATGGAGGAGTTCTGGCGGGCCTTCGTGGTATCGGCTGGGGTCACCCTCCATATTGTCGGACGAAGGGGTAAGAACACCCACCACATCATTGAGGCCATGTTCAAAGGCGTGGCCCGTTCCCTGCGCGATGCAGTGAAAGTCGAGGGAGACGTGCTGCCGTCGACCAAAGGCACGCTGTAGACGATGAGTGCTGTGAACGCCGAAGGGCGGCCGCTGTTGGCTGTGCTTGACTACGGCATCGGCAATCTGCATTCGGCCCACAAGGGGTTTTCCCATGTGGGTGCCGACACCAGGCTCACCGCCGATCGTGGACTGATCAACGATGCCTGCGGTGTTGTGCTTCCCGGCGTGGGAGCGTTCGGCCCCTGTATGAGGGCGCTGAGAGCCGCGGGCCTCGACGAGGTCGCGCTGGATCGCATCGGTGCCGGTGTTCCATTCTTCGGCATCTGCATCGGCATGCAGATGCTGTTCGCGGGGTCTACAGAAGCGCCGGAGGTTGACGGTCTCGGTGTTTTTCCGCAGATGGTGCGACTGTTGCCCGACACCGTCAAGCGGCCGCAGATCCAGTGGAACAAGCTCGACGTCCACAGAGAACATCCGATGTTGACCGACCTCGGCGATGAGCCCTGGGTCTACTTCGTTCATTCCTACGCAGCCGATGGTGGTGAGGAAGTGATCGCCACCTGCGACTATGGCGGACCGGTCACCGCTGCTGCAGCCCGCGAAAACGTCTGGGCGGCTCAGTTCCACCCCGAAAAATCGGGTGCGGTAGGGCTGCGTATCTTGTCGAACTTCGTCGCCTACGCAAGCGACGCGGCGAAAGTCGCAGCCTGATGGACCTTTATCCAGCGATTGACCTTCGTGACGGCAAGTGTGTGCGTCTACTTCAGGGCGACTATGGCCGTGAGACCGTCTATGGCGATGATCCTGTGGCGCAGGCCCTTGCCTTCGTCGAAGCCGGCGCACCCTGGATCCACGTTGTCGACCTTGACGCGGCGCGCACCGGGATTCCAGAGAACCGGGAGGTTGTCGCCGCCATTACCGACGC
The DNA here is from genome assembly GCA_965198315.1 of Candidatus Aldehydirespiratoraceae bacterium. Lineage (GTDB taxonomy): Bacteria > Actinomycetota > Acidimicrobiia > Acidimicrobiales > Aldehydirespiratoraceae > VXYK01. The sequence goes on from OZ240616.1 coordinate 2,400,100, forward strand.
GGTGCCGGTGCCGGTTCAAACAGGCGGGGGCGTTCGCAGTGTGGAGGTGGCTCGAGCGCTGTTCGACGCTGGCGTGGAACGGGTGGTGATCGGCACGGCAGCGTTGAGAGATCCTGACCTGGTTGTTGCTTTGGCGCAGCAGAATCGGGTAGCGGTGGGCCTCGACGCCAAGTCAGGCGAGGTGGCTACCGATGGCTGGCTCGTCGGCTCGGGCCGCAGCGTGGCTGAGGTCGCTGGTTCCTTTGCCGACACCGGAGTTGACGCGTTCGTGGTGACCGACATCGGTCGGGACGGCACCCTCGGTGGACCCGATATCGCCGGACTCTCTGAGATTCTCGCGGTGACCCAGACCGATGTGATCGCCAGTGGGGGAGTGGGCAGCCTGGATGACCTCAGAGATCTCGACCGTATCGAGGTGAAGGGCCGTCGACTCAGCGGAGTGATTGCTGGAAAGGCCCTCTATGAGGGTCGCTTGGATGTTGCCACCGCGGTCGCGGCGTTGGGGGCGACTTGATGACCGTGCGGGCGATCCGGGTCATTCCGTGTCTTGACGTTGATGCCGGGAGGGTGGTGAAGGGCGTCAACTTTGTGGACATCCGCGACGCGGGTGACCCCGTTGAACTCGCCGCCGCCTATGACGCCCAGGGCGCCGATGAGTTGGTGTTCCTGGACATCACCGCCTCTTCAGACCAACGCGATACCACGGTCCAGATGGCCCGGGCGGTCGCTGAACAGGTCTTCATCCCCTTCACCATCGGTGGTGGGATCCGCACCGTCGACGATGCTCGTCGATTGCTGATGGCCGGCGCCGACAAGGTGAGCGTCATGACCGCGGCGATCAAGCGACCGGTGTTGGTGACCGAGATCAGCAAGGAGTTCGGAGCGCAATGTTGTGTTGTCGCCATCGACGCCCGCCGGGTGGCCCGCAGCGATGACGCTTTCGAGGTCTACACGCACGGGGGCAGGACCCGCACCGGCATCGACGCACTCGAGTGGGCCCGGGAGGTGCAACGCCTCGGCGCCGGCGAGATTCTGCTCAACTCGATGGACGCCGACGGCACCAGGGACGGATTCGACATTCCCCTCACCTCGGCCGTCACTAGCGCAGTGGACATCCCTGTTATCGCCAGCGGCGGTGTCGGAACGCTTGAACACATGGTCGAAGGGGTAACCGAGGGCGGTGCCGACGCGGTGCTGGCAGCAAGCATCTTCCATTTCGGTGAGCACACCGTCGCCGACGCCAAGCGAGTACTGGCCGCCAACAACGTAACGGTGCGCCCCCCGAACTGATCTTCGACGGCAGCAGCCTCAGCCTGGACTTGACCGTTCGTTCGGGTCGGTTCAGGATTGGGAGAGATGACAGCTAATTGGAATCTATGACAGTTTCGTGACCTGTACGGTATGAGTGTCGCCTGCATCGGCGATGACTCTGATCTCGTAGCTGTCAATGACAACGCTGGATCCTGCTGCAAGGAGCGGCGACCGCTCCAAGACGCCGTCGCCGTCATCCGTGGCGAACTTGATCGGTAGTTCTGACAGTGACGAATCAACCGTATACACCAAGACACCCCCATATGTACGTGGGCGATCCTGACCAATCGAAGCGCCTTCTTCATCAATCCGGTGCAATTGATAGCGATCGTATCCAGTCGATCGTCTGCTCTCGATGACGATTTGTTTCGTGTTGCTGATCGGGATCGCTGCCATCGCGATCCCGGATCCAGGATCCGTTATCGACCTCAGGGTGATAGTTGTCGGCGGTTCCGTGACACAGCTGACTTGGTGGGGTTCTAGCCAGCCCAATTGCCATCTGTGCCATGCCAGCATTTCTTTGGCAGCCTGACTAAAATTCTTCCGGCCTTTGAGATGATCCAAAGGCGCAAAATAGTAGCCTTCTAGGCCCATGAGGCCAGCGTAGACGTGTACGTGGCCCATGCCTTCTGGTGGCGTCGGAACCAGGAACTCTCCTTGGTAGCCCGGCTGTTTCCTGGGGTACAGATCAGTCAGGCCGAGGACATGGAGCAACTCATGAGCACCGGTACGTCCCCAAGGTGATGGAGCGCTCAATGCCTCACCTCGGGGGATGACATTCAATCGAAGAGTCGGCACGATCCTGTCGTTGATCCTTACCGCCCCCGCTGCGTTACCACCCTGGAAGTAGGTGCTCGGTAGTACTGTCATCACCATGTCGATTGTCGACCAGTCGATTTCCGTACCAGCGAGACCGACCGACTCTAGGTTGATATCCTCAGAGACTGCGCTTTTCTGGAAGAACGCATCATAATCGACCAAGAACGACAGAAGACTGTGAGGTGTCCGTAGCCATCTGTCCAGCGGAACCAGTTCCAGGTCCAGTTTGCCATAGCTAGCTGTCTCCAAGTACTGCTCGATCGTCGCGAGATTGTCAGGATAGGAAGTGAAGGTACCTTCGCTTGGAACATGCACGAGATCGTTGTTGGGCGCACTGATCTCAGCTTCAGAGGAGAACGCTGAGACGGCCCCGGGAAAGTCCACGAACAATACTGCCACTCTCAGTTTCCCTATCGTCGGAGCACGTATCGGGCGCGGAAAACCGGTGGAGGAGTAGCCAGGTTGGCGGGGCGGGCGACACTCTAGACCTCTCGCGGGAGCGTCCCCTGCTGGGATGCCGAGTTGCTGTTCGGAACCTACCGTTAGACTGTCGTCAGGCTCGTAGGAGTCTATTTGCGGGCATGGTTCATCAGGGTCCAACCCACTGTCGACATTGGGGTCGACAATATATATCCTGGAAAAACCTGAGATAGGACTGTTAGCGAACAGCAACAACTCACCATCGGGCGACCATGCCGGTTGTGTGCTTCGTCCGGCCAGGTTGGTGATTCTCTTAGTACCGGTTCCGTCGGCGTTCACAACCATTATGCTCACACAACTGTCATCGTGAACTCTGGCGTACGCGATCTGCGATGAATCGGCAGACCACGACATACCAGTCGTCTCAGCGTTCCCAGCAACCACGATCCTCTGATTCGATCCATCAGGGGACATGACCTTCAATTCACCGTATTCTGTCAGGAATCCGATGCTTTGACCGTCAGGCGACCATGACGGACTAACTTCTCCCACACCACCGGCAGTGAGCACCGTTTCGCCTGTCCCGTCGGCGGCGACCGTGACGAGGTAAGAGTCGTCCTGAGTGGTGTGGGAGAAGTCAGTGCGGTTGAAAACGATCTCGGTCCCGTCCGGTGACCAGGAGGGGTCGTTGTCCCATGGGCTTCCCTGTGTGAGTCTTGTTGCTTTGGAACCGTCAGCGTTCACAACATAGATGTTGCGAGTCCACCAGGGATCGTCGCTGCCGGTGTTCTCCGCCGATAAAGCGATTCGGGTTCCGTCCAGGGACCACGACGGCGAACGGCCCGCGCCACTCACGCCCGACAAGTTACTCCAATAATTCCAAACGTCACGAAGGTGCTCACCGCTCGGGGACATGGCCAATACATCCACATTGCGCGTGTAGGCGATCTCGGCGCAATCGGGGGACGGGGGACCAAGCGGGATATTGACTCTGGCTCACCAAGTCCGTGATGGCAACGGGCACCACATAGGAGGCATCGCTGCTCGCGCGACATGTTGTAGTGGTGGTGGAAGGGTCGTCTGTGGAAGGGTCGTCTGTGGCAGGGTCGTCTGTGGCAGGGTCGTCTGTGGAAGGGTCGTCTGTGGCAGGGTCGTCTGTGGCAGGGTCGTCTGTGGCAGGGTCGTCTGTGGCAGGGTCGTCTGTGGCAGGGTCGTCTGTGGCAGGGTCGTCTGTGGCAGGGTCGTCTGTGGCAGGGTCGTCTGTGGCAGGGTCGTCTGTGGCAGGGTCGTCTGTGGCAGGGTCGTCTGTGGCAGGGTCGTCTGTGGCAGGGTCGTCTGTGGCAGGGTCGTCTGTGGCAGGGTCGCAGTGTGGGGTTGAGGTGTTGATGGTTACGTCTGGTTCGTCCTGTAAGCGGTACAGGAACGTGATCAACTCGGCTCGATTCAGCGTGTCTTCGGGCGCGAAGGTGGTTGGTGACTTGCCGGTGGTGATCTCAGTGTTGGCCATCCATGACACGCTGTCTTGTTGCCAACCCGCGACAACATCACTGAAGTTGTGTGGCGGTGCAGAAGGTTTGCCGGCCAGACGATGCAGAAATGTTGCTGCTTCGGCACGAGTCAACGTTTCATCCGGTGCGAAGGTGGTTGGTGATTTGCCGGTGGTGATCTCAGTGTTGGCCATCCACGAGATCGCATCGTCTTGAGACGCGTCTGTTACGTCGCTGAACGAATGAGGGTCCCCGGCGTCGGGCTGGTTTTCCATGTTGTAGATCCACACCGCGGTTTCGCCACGCGACACCGGAGCGTCCGGCGCGAAACAGAACCCCGCAATGTCGGCGATTCCGTTGTCTGTGGACCATTGCACCGCGTCGGTGTACCAAGTGCCTTCACCCACATCGCCGTATCCCGCCACCGCCCCAGCCGGTGATGGCAACCCCATCAACAACGCAGCCGTCAACGAAACAACCAACCCGAGGCTCAACCAGACACGGCTCAACCCAACCATTGAACTAAAATCACGACCTCGGCACGAACCAGACATCGACGTGACACTTTAGCCCCCTGTCACGTTGTTGGGTAGCCGTCGCGTGGCTTACCTCCTAATCAAGGTGTCAAGCAAACTGGGTACCTCAAACCCACCAAACGGCCCCTGACCGCCTAGCACCGCGACGGGAACGGTCCGATGGCTCGGGTTGTTCAGCCAACAACCACACGGCCCCAAACCACCCAGCACGGACCGGTCGCGGTGCTTGCGGGACCGACCACTCAGCCAACATCGCTTACGGGTCCCCCTCAGGTTGTTCCATCGGCGACTCGGGTGGGCGGCCGCTCCATATCGCGCGGGTCTATGGGATTTTGCGGTATCCACAAGCGCCGTGGCCTCCCCTCGAGCGCTTTGTCGGTGTCCATCAAGCGCCAGGGGAACTGCTGAGTCGAGTCCTTCGGTCCACTCGCGGGCCTTCTGTGGCTCAACGCGGCTAAGGGTGGATCGACGGGCGGCACCAACGCCAGGGTTGACCGCTAGCGTAACTCTGTGGCGACAAATGCGAAGAAGAACGGTGACCTCTCAGGCGACGACGGGCTTCCGGTCAAGATGCTCAATGACCGGATCCTGGTATCGCTCGGCGAGGCGGAGGGAGAGCGCCGCTCATCGGGAGGAATCCTGATCCCGGCGACGGCGCAGGTCGGCAAGCGCTTGTCGTGGGCTGCGGTCGTGGCCGTGGGCCCCAATGTTCGCAACCTCGAAACCGGCGATCAGGTGTTGTTCAACCCCGAGGACCGTTATGAGGTCGAGGTCCGAGGCCTTGACTACATCATCCTGCGCGAACGGGACATCCATGCAGTGGCAGCCGAGCGCCTCGACGAGGGCTCCACCGGCCTCTACCTCTGATCTACCGGTCGCTGTTAGCTAGAACCTTTCGGCTTCAGGGGTGAAGGGGGCTGCGGTGGTCGGCCCAGCGGACTTCGAGTTCAAGTTGGCGGGCGACCTGGAGCAGCAGGTGCTCTTTGCCGTAGGCGGCGACCAACTGGATACCGATCGGCAACCCGGCACTGGAGCGGGCGAGCGGCAGCGAGATCGCAGGTTGGCCGGTGGTGTTGAACGGGGCGGTCAGCGTCGAATACGCCAGGGTGGTGAGGACAGCCGCTTTGGGGTCCGCCGCGGTGGCCGACATCTCGCCGAGAAGCGCCGGTGGTCGCAGGCAGGTCGGAGCCAACAACAGGTCGTGCCCGTCTGCCCACCACTCGGCCATCGAACGTCGGAAGGTCATCATCGCTTCGCTGCTGCGCGCCAACTCCAGCGCTCCCATGCGACGCCCTCGGTCGGCGAGCTGCCAGGTCATGGGCTCAACATCAGCCGCGGTGATTTCCCGGCCGAGCCACTCTCCGAACTGATCCAACGAATGGGCAACCCCCACTGCCCAACCGGGACCGAACGAGCTGATCAACTCCTCGTCGTGCAACGCCGCTGGTGATTCCTCTTCCACGATGTGGCCCAGTCGCTCCAGCAGAGAAGCGGCCGCATGCACCGCCGAAGCCACTTCTTCATCGATGGCGACCCGGTTGCGGATCGAATCGGCCAACATTCCGATCCGCAACCGCGGAGGTGCCTGCTTGATCATCTCCGCGTAGGGGGCCACCGGCGCTGGGGCGATCACGCCGTCGCCGGGGAAGGGCCCTGCGGTTGCGTCCAGAATCGCCGCGCTGTCACGCACCGTGTGGCAGACGACGTGTTGGACACTGTTGCTCCACTCATCGTTGTGTGGACCCTGGGAGATGCGTCCCCGGCTCGGTTTGAGACCGACCAGTCCGCACATGGCGGCCGGAATCCGGATCGATCCGCCACCGTCGCTGGCGTTGGCGGCCGGGAGCATTCCCGCTGCCACCGCAGCCGCGGCACCTCCCGATGAGCCTCCGGGGCTGCGGGACAGATCCCACGGATTACGGGTAGCGCCATAGGACAGTGGTTCGGTCGTGGCGGCCAAGCCCATCTCGGGGCTGTTGGTGCGACCGCACAGCACGAAGCCGGCCCGGCGGTAGGCGGTGGTGATGTTGGCGTCGAAGGCAGCCGTGTGTCGGGCATTCTTGAGGCCGAGTACACCCAGATGGAAAGGGTCGCCCTCAGAGCACGGCCAGAGGTCCTTCAACAACATGGGCACTCCGCAAAAGGGTCCGTCGGGGAGTTCGGAATCGGCGATGGCTCGGGCTTTCTCGAAGCTCGGTTGGATCACCGCGTTGATCTGCGGATCGATCCGTTCGATGCGATCAATGGTGTCGTCGATCAACTCAACGGGGCTGATCTGACGGGTCCGCACCAGTTCGGCTAGCCCCACGGCATCGACGCGAGCGATATCGGAACTGTCTGGAGTGTCGACCATGGCAGAGACTCTAGAGCCATGTCGAGCGGCGGGCGGAGTCGAGAGGCGGGGCAGAGTCGAACGAACAACAGAGAAACTCTACGGGGGTCAAGGGCCGGGCACGTAAGCTGGGCGGCTATGAAAGAGTCTGTGGCATGAGTGAGTCTTTGGATCGAGTCGCCTTGGAGGAGGGGCTGTCGGTCGCACTCGATTTCGACAAGGTCGCCAAGATTGGGCGCTCCGGGCATCAGGTCGTGCCGGTGGTACTTCAAGACGCCGATTCGGGCGAGGTCCTGTTCATCGGCTACGCGAACGAAGAGGCATATCGGGCCACTCTGGAACGAGAGTCCGCGGTGCTGTACTCCACGTCGCGCCAGGAACTCTGGCACAAGGGGGCGACGAGCGGCGACCTGCTCGACCTGGTCGAAGTGAAGGTCAACTGCGAACAGAACAGCCTTCTGTACCGCGTCCGCAAAGCAGGTCGAGGCGTGTGCCATACCAAAGACGCGACCGGTGATACTCGCCAGACCTGCTACTACCGCACGGTGACCGACCCGGATTCGCTCACCTACGGCTGATTCGATGACCGTACGCCCCGATCTCGAAGAGTTCCGCTCGTTGGCGCGGTCGCATCGCATGGTTCCCGTCTGGCGTGACGTGCTGGCTGACCTCTCCACCCCGGTGAGTGCCTTTTGCAGGGTAGTTGGTGAAGACGAGGGGTTTCTGCTTGAGTCCGTGGACGGTGGTGACCGTTGGAGCCGCTGGTCCTTTGTTGGTCGCCGTCCGCTGGGAACCCTCGTGGCCCGCAACAAAGACATAACCATTGAGGGTGATCTCGGGGTTGACATTGATCCCGCCGAGGGCATTCTCGCCGCGCTAGAACTGCTTCTCAATCACTACAAAGCACCTGATATCGAAGGCCTTCCGCCTCTGCACAGCGGGCTTATCGGCTACCTCGGCTATGACGTGGTTCGCGAAGTGGAGCACCTACCCGACGTTGCCGAGGACGATCTCGGATATCCCGATGCGGTCATTTCAATCATTGGTGAACTCGCCGCGTATGACCATTGGCAACAGCGGGTCACACTCATCGCCAACGCCATCATCGCTGACGACGCCGACGATGCCATGATCGACGCGGCCTACCACGGTGCGGTGGAGAGGCTCGAATCTTTGGCCCAGGCGGGTGCAAGAGCGCTCGATGAGCCGCTTTTTCTTCCAGCAGAGGGCGACGAGGAGCTACCCGAAGTCAGCTCCTCGATGTCTAAGGCGACGTATTGCGCAGCGGTCGAAGCGGCCCGCGAGTACATACTCGCGGGCGACATCTTTCAAGTCGTGTTGGCGCAGCGGTTCGATCTTGATCTAGATGCCGACGCCTTCGATCTCTACCGGGTGTTGCGCCAGCTCAACCCCAGCCCCTACATGTACTTCTTGCGCCACGGCGACCTCGAGATAGTGGGCGGATCACCCGAGCCGATGGTGCAGCTTCTCGACGGTAGAGTCATCTCCCGCCCAATTGCGGGAACCAGAAAGCGGGGACGAACCGAGGAACATGATCGTCGAATGGCAGCAGAATTGCGTGAACATCCCAAGGAACTCGCCGAACACATCATGCTCGTTGACCTTGCCCGCAATGACATTGGTCGCGTGATCGAGTTCGGGACTCTGCAGGTGGACGAGATGATGACCCTTGAGCGTTACAGCCACGTCATGCACCTCACCTCTCAGGTGTCCGGCGACCTGAAAGAAGGTGCCACCGCCATCGATGTGCTGCGCGCCACTCTGCCGGCGGGCACGCTGTCCGGAGCACCGAAGGTTCGAGCCATGGAGATCATCGACGAACTCGAACCGGTCAAGCGGGGTCCCTATGGCGGCGTGGTCGGTTACCTCGACTTCTCGGGCCGCATAGACACGGCGATCACGATCCGCACCATGTTGGTTTCCGGCAACCGGGCAACGGTTTCGGCTGGAGCGGGCATTGTGGCCGACTCGGTGGCCGCAGACGAACACCTGGAGTGCCAAAACAAGGCCAAGGCCCTTTTGGCAGCGGTCCCTGTTGCGCGCCGCATGAGCGCGGCACGTTCAACCCGCCCGCCAGATCAGGGTGAGATCAAGGAGTGAGACGTGCTGGCCTCGATTGTTGACCGAGATGTTGTTGAAGTCCGTGGTCGAGATGCCTCGTCGTATCTTCAGGGCCAGATATCCCAAGATGTTGACAGCATCCGCGCTGGTGGATCGGCTTGGTCGTTGGTCTTGGCGCCTACCGGGAAGCTCACGGCTTGGTTCCGCCTGCATCGGGTCACAGATGACCGTTTTCTAATCGACGTCGAGGCTGGTTGGGCTGCTCCCCTTGTCGAACGACTCGAACGATTCAAGCTCCGCACCGCGGTCGAGTTCAGCCTTCTCGATGGTTGGCAAATGCTCTCGGTGCGTAACGAATTCAACGACGCGGACCCAGAACAAACCGTGCCGACAATTCAAGCAGCACTGTCTCAAGCGGCACTGTCTCAAGCGGCATTGTCGGCGACGTTCAGCTGGCCCGGCTTTTCGGGTTCGGACCATCTCGATGTCGGACTCGATGCTCGCAGCGGGATCGAAATCGACGACGCTGCCTTCGAGCAGGCCCGGATTCGCGCCGGGGTGCCGAGACTTGGCCTTGATATCGGTGAAAACACCATCCCGGCGGAGGGTGGGGCAAACCTGATAGAGGGATCTGTGAGTTTTACCAAGGGTTGCTACACCGGCCAGGAGTTGGTGGCGCGTATCGACAGCCGCGGCGGCAACGTGCCCCGTCCGTTGCGGGTGCTCATCGGTGAGCAGGCTCTTGAAATCGGCGGAGTTGTCACCTTCGACGGCCGCAAAGCAGGTGTGGTGACTTCGGCAGCGGGCAACGTGGGTTTAGCCACGGTGATGCGCAAGGTAGAGCCGGGCTCGCTGGTCTCGGTCAACGGGGTCAAAGCTACGGTCCAAGCGTCGAGCTAGGCACCAGAAGCTGCTGTCGTTCTCCGAATTGCCGCCTGAGCGTCTAGTCAACGTAGAGTCGCGACATGTCCAAAGTTTCAGTGATTGCCAAAATCCCCCTCAAACCCGGTAGCAGAGATGAATTGGTTGCTGCTTTCGAACCGATGCTGGAGCAGGTCAACAAAGAGGCCGGGACGGAGATCTACATTCTGTGTTCGGACCAGGCCGACGAAAACCTTGTCTGGGTGTACGAGCTCTACAGCGACTCCGATGCAATGGGCGCGCACAGCTCATCGGAAACCATGGCTACTCTGCTCGGGGTGGTAGGCGGACTTCTCGAGGGTGAACCTGGTTTTCATATCCTCACCCCGATAGCGGGCAAAGGACTGTGATCTGACGGTTGGATGAACGCCGTATGAATTTGTGAAGGTCCGGGCCTTCGGGCCGCTAGCGTCGGATCCATGTTCATCAAGATTTGCGGTATTACGAGCGAACAAGACGCTCTGCTAGCGACTGCTCTCGGCGCGGACGCGCTCGGTTTTGTGTTCGCTCCGTCGTCGCGTCAAGTGGCTGTGGATCGGGCACGCGATATTGCTCGTCGGTTGCCGGCTGAGGTACTTACTGTCGGAGTTTTTCGCAATGAACTTCCAGACCGTGTGGTGAACATTGTGCATCGCGCAGGATTGGGCGCGGCTCAACTGCACGGACACGAGTCACCTGAACAATCAAGAGAAGTCCGGAGCCGGGTACCGCGAATGATCAAGGGTTTTTTTGCCATCGACCCCGGATTGTCCGATGTTGCTTCCTACAACGCCGATGTGGCACTCATTGATTCGCCGACGCCGGGCGGAGGCGAAGTGTTCGATTGGAGTCTCGTTGAGAACGTGCCGCTCTCGGGCATACCGCTGTTGTTGGCGGGTGGTCTTGATGCAGACAATGTTCGCAGAGCGATACACAAAGTGGCCCCTTGGGGAGTTGATGTGTCCAGCGGCGTGGAACGTGCACCTGGCGAAAAAGATCCGGTCAAGATGCGACGGTTCATCGATGCCGCACGAGCGGCGTTCACAGAGGTACGCATGCGCGACCGAGTCGAGGTTCCCGATGTCCCCTATAACTGGGAGGACGATTTCTAATGTCAGCGGAGGCACCAAAGATGACTATGGCTGATCCCAGCGCTGAGGGCCGTTTCGGCGAATTCGGTGGCATGTACGTACCCGAAACGCTGGTGCCGGCTTGCCAGGAACTGGATCGTGCCTTCCGCTCTGCCTGGGCCGATGCTGCATTTCGGGACGAACTCAAGAATCTGTTGACGCATTACGCGGGTCGTCCCTCGCCCCTCACCCAATGCGAGAATCTGAGCGAGGAGTTGGGTTGCACGATTCTGCTCAAGCGCGAAGACCTCAATCACACCGGCAGCCACAAGATCAACAACGTTCTGGGCCAGGCGTTGTTGGCCAAACGCATGGGCAAGACCCGCTTGGTGGCCGAGACAGGAGCGGGTCAACATGGGGTGGCAACCGCCACCGCAGCGGCGCTGTTCGATATGGAATGTATTGTCTACATGGGGACGGTTGACATTCGCCGTCAGGAGCTCAATGTCTTTCGCATGAAACTTCTCGGCAGCGAGGTGCGGGCCGCGGAGTCGGGTTCCAAGACGTTGAAAGACGCGGTCAACGAGGCGATGCGTCACTGGGTGGCAGCCGTTGAGTCCACCCACTACTGCTTGGGTTCGGTGATGGGTCCTCACCCCTACCCTTGGATGGTGCGTGAATTCCATCGCGTGATCGGCGATGAGGCCGCCGAACAATGCGCTTCGCTACTCGGAGGTGGTACCCCCGATGTGGTGGTCGCCTGCGTGGGCGGCGGGTCCAATGCGGCGGGCATCTTTTCGGGTTTCGCGGACACTGAGGCCGCCTTGGTGGGTGTGGAGCCTGCCGGCGGGGCCGCAGTCGGGCGCGCAGTTCCGGGAATAGTCCACGGCTCGCACTCTTATCTCATGCAGGACGAATGGGGTCAGGTGCTTGAGGCGCAGTCGATCTCAGCAGGACTCGACTATCCCGGTATCGGCCCGGAACACGCTCATCTGGCAGCCACTGGACGGGCACGCTATGAACCTGTCACCGACGCGCAAGTTGTTGACGCGTTTGCGCTTTTGGCGCGTACCGAGGGCATCATTGCTGCTCTTGAATCGGCCCATGGTCTGGCCTGGATCGTGCAAGCACAAGATGAGCTGGCGGGCAAGACCGTGCTGTTGAACCTCAGTGGCCGGGGAGACAAGGACGTTGCGCAAATGATGGATGTGTTGGCGTGACCGGCGAACTCGAAGCTGCGCTGCTCACACGGCGCGACAGCGGCGGTAAGTGCCTGGTCCCTTATCTCACCGGTGGACTCGGCGATGTGTGGCTCGAAACGATCCAGGCGGCAGCAGTCTCAGGTGCTGACGCCATCGAGATCGGAATCCCATTTTCTGACCCGGTGATGGACGGCCCAACGATCCAGCTTGCCAACGACAAGGCGTTGTCAACCGGCGTTACACCACAACTCGTGCTTGATCGGCTGCGTGGGGCTGATATAGGCGTTCCGAGCGCGGTGATGACCTACGGCAACATCGCCTACCGGATGGGCTACCATCGTTTCGCGTCGTCTCTGGCAGAGAGCGGAGTGTCGGGCTGCATACTTCCAGACATCCCACTTGAAGAGGTCGGTCCTTGGGCCGACGCAGCCGATGCCGCTGGAGTCGAGACAATATTGCTGGCTGCTCCAACATCTCCCGATGAACGTCTCGTGCGTATCACCCAACGTTGCAGCGGGTTCGTCTACGGGGTCGGCCTGCTCGGCATTACCGGGGTCCGGGATCAACTAGCCGACAGCGCCAAAGTGATAGCCAAGCGCCTCAAGGAAGTGACCGACCTTCCGGTACTGGTGGGTGTTGGAGTAGGAACGCCGGAACAAGCCGTTGAGGTGTGTGAGGTTGCCGATGGGGTAGTGGTGGGTTCCGCGATGGTCCAACGAATGCTTGATGGTGGGGGTCCGGAGGGTGTGTCCGAGCTGATCGGTGAATTCAGATCAGCGCTCGATGAGCATTACTAGTCTCAGGACGGCCTCACGATGGATCACGATCTGATCATCATTGGGGGCGGTGCCGGTGGTCTCAGCGCGGCTCGGGCAGCCCGCTGGCAAGGTGCCGATGTCGCCTTGATCAGTGAAGGGCCTTTGGGAGGCGACTGCACTTTCGCCGGTTGTATTCCGTCCAAGACCCTGATTGCTGCGGCCAAAGATCGTCTCAGCTTCGGCGACGCCATCACCCGAGTCGCCGACACTGTCGAACGTGTGGCGGCTAGCGAGACACCTGAGGTATTGCGTGCTGGCGGGGTGAATGTCATTGAGGGTCGAGCAACGCTGGCAACTCACGACACGGTTGTGGTGGGGGACCGACGTATTTCTGCGCCGCGCCTCATTATCGCCACGGGAAGCAGTCCCCAGATACCACCTGTCGCGGGTATCGAGAAAGTTGAAGCCTTGACCAACGAGGACATCTTCAGCATCTCGGGTGCGCCCGCGAGCTTGGGCATTATTGGAGGTGGACCGATTGGTTGTGAGTTGGCTCAGGCGTTCGCAGGGTTCGGCGTCAAAGTGACCTTGTTCGAAGCCCAGGAGCGCTTGCTTGCTGCTGAGGAGCCGGCGGCCTCGGAGGTTGTGGCGGAAGCCCTGCGATCAGCCGGGGTAGAGGTTCGTGTAGGCGTAGCCATTGAGCGTGTTGAACCTGCTGAGGGCTCGGTTCGACTCGTGTCTGTTGACGGCCCTCATCAAGTCGAGCGTCTTTTGGTTGCTGTTGGCCGTGTTCCGAATTCTGCTGACATGGCCCTGGAAGAGATCGGGGTGAAACTGGACGATCGCGGCTTTATTGAGGCGAATGACCGTCTCGAAACCAGTGTTCGCGGTGTCTTTGCGGTCGGCGATGTGACTGGGAAGTTGCCGTTTACCCACGCCGCCGATGAGATGGGCCGCCTTGCTACCGGCAACGCTCTCGGCAAGGGAGTCCGCGGTAGATTCCAGTCGCACTGGGTGCCGTGGACGATCTTCACAACACCTGAAGTGGCCCGTGTCGGGATGACCGAATCTGAAGCCGCCGCCCATAGAGGCCGAGTTGCGGAGCTGCCGCTTGATGAAATGGATCGGGCGATCACCGACGGTGCCACGCAGGGTTTCATCAAGCTGATTGCGGGTCCAAGGCCTGTCACTAGGAACGCTTTCGGCGGCAGAGTCTTGGGAGCAACGATTGTGGCGCCGAGGGCTGGGGAGATGATCCACGAAGCGGCGTTGGCCATGCGCGCGGGTTTGTTCACCGGTCGGTTGGCGCAGACGGTTCATGCCTATCCGACTTGGTCATACGGCATCCAAAAGACTGCCGGCCAGTTCTTCGGCGAAGTCGAAGGACGCCGGGCCCGAGCGGCCCGCCCGCGGCCGAGCGGCCCGTGAGCGCAGCGAACTAGAGCGGGTGTGTGGCGCAGCGAATGAGAGCGGGGAACACCGGGCCCGAGCGGCCCGTCCCGCCAACTCTTGACGTTGTCAGGTATTGCCGAGGCGACGGCCCAGAGTTCCAGAAACACCAGGAAGTTGGGTCTGCACTCCGTAGTTCCCGCAGTGTTGCGTGAATCGTTGCATCGCGATCTCTTCGGCTTCGTCCCAGTTGGTTGCCCGTAGGCCATCAAGGTGCCGGTTGTAGTACTGGTCGAAGACGATCACCTCATTGCCTGCGGCCCGCAGAGCCTCGACATTGTGCGGCGCGTCATCGATGTAGAGGTTGGCTTCCACTTCTGGTTTGGCGCCTAAGAAGCACAGATCGCGGTACGGAATGTTGGACCTGTCGAGCCATTCGACCGTGTCCCCAGCGGCTACCTGATGGCCCCAGTTGACGTACAGGCGGTGGGTGATGATGCGAATCCAGACCCCTGCATCAGACAGTCGCCACAACGCCTCGGCAGCTCCGTCGATCACTTCTAGATCCCGGAACATTCGGCCTTCGGTGACCGCGTATCGGTGGTGGTCTTCGAAGTCGTCTGGTCCAAATCCCCACTCTTCAAAGTTCCATCCTCGATCCAGAGACAGCGACTCTTCAGGTATTTCAAGCCTTTCAGCTACAATCCGGCGAAATCCGCGGGTGTGCTCTGCGCAAACACCGTCGAGGTCAACACCGAGGACGAAGATGTCGGGCATCAGGGCCCTCAGGTGGCGGTCATACCGCTGTCGGCGTTGATGATCGCACCGTGGATGTTGGCTGCCTCAGCGGACGCGAGGAAGGCGAAGAGAGCGGCGATGTGTTCGGGCTTGTCCAGCGGACGGAAGGCCATGGATCGCTTCAGCAGCTTGTAGTCGGTGTTCTCGGCAAGTTGATAGTCACGGTTCATCGGCGTGTCCGTTCCACCCGGAGCGATGGCGTTGATGCGAATCGGCTCCTTGACGAATTCTGTTGCCAAGGCCCGGGTCATCTGTACCACAGCGCCCTTGGTAGCGCAGTAGGGCACCAGGTACGCGCAACCCATGAAGGCCGCGTTGGAAGCGATGTTGATAATGTTGCCCTGGCTGGCAAGGATGTGGGGGAGTGCCGCCTGGCATAGGAAGTAAGTGCCGTCGACATTGATGGCGAACATCTTGCGCCAGTCCTCGGTGGTCACGTCAGCCGTGTTCTTCATCCAGGAGATGGCCGCAATGTTGCCGAGCACGTCGAGTCGTCCGTGCTGCGCCACGCATTCAGCGATGGCGTCGTGGCATTGGGCAGGCTCCGCGATGTCGGTCACCCGGGTGGTGATCGTTCCGCCCACCTCGGCGACCTCGGCCACCTCTGCTGCTACCTGGTCGAGGCCCTCGGCGTCGATGTCCATGCCGAACACGGTTGCTCCCTCGGACGCGAGCCGCAGCGCGATGCACCGTCCCATGCCACTGGCGACACCGGTCACGGCTGCGACCTTTCCGACGTAGCGGTCGCCCCCGTAGGTGGTTCCTGTTGCTTCAGACACTGTGTTGCTCCTCCTACTCGGCCGTCAAGCCGCCGTCGGCGCTGATGATGCTGCCATGAATGTTGCCGGCTTCGTCGCTCGCCAGAAATGCGAAGAGTGAGGCGATCTGTTCGGGTTGGCATGAGGGTCTGACGCCTGTGTAACGCGCCATGAGGCTGTAGTCGGCGTCTTCAAGCACTTTGAAATTGGCCGTCAGTGAGGTGTCAACACCACCGGGAGCGATGGCGTTGATGCGGATCGGGTGCTTCACGAACTCCATGGCCAAAGCCTTGGTCATGTTGACGACCGCCCCCTTGGTGGCGCAGTAGGGGACTGTGTAGGCCTGGCCCATAAGTCCTGCATTTGAGGCGATATTGATGACATTGCCTTCACGCTCGATGATGTGGGGGAGCGCGGCCTGGGTCAGGAAGAACACCCCCTTCAGGTTGATGTCGTTCATCAAGTCCCAGTCTTCTTCGGTGACTTGATGAACGTGGCGTTGGTTGGCGATCCCGGCGATGTTGCCGAGCACGTCGATGCCTCCGCAAGCGGCGACGCAGGCTCGCACCGCGGCGTGGCACTCGTCGACTGAGCGAACGTCTGTGACCCGCCCGGACATCTGCTGACCCTTGGCAGTGATCTCCGCTTCGGTGTCTGCCAGTCCCGTCTCGTCGATGTCGAGGCCGAATACGCAGGCCCCCTCAGCAGCGAGGCGTCGGGCTGTCGCCCGCCCGATTCCCGATGCGACTCCGGTGAGCAGCGCGACCTTGTTCTTGTATCGTTTCACGCCGCGGATCGTATCGGTCGGAGTGCCAATTACACCAAACGGAGGCAGCCGTTTCCGAACCGCTGCCACCGGGAGCGAACAGCAGAGACTCGCGGGTACTGACGAGTTGGCAGATCGGTGCGTCGCATGGTCGATGTAACAGCCATCGGTTACTGTACGCTTCTTAGCGATTCGCGTTGGAAGAATGATTGGGATGTGATCATGAGCGGCGATCCTTGGGGAAGTGAGCACGATCCATTCCTTGACGACGATCTCTCGGTTGACTCGCTTGCGGTGTCCGATGGCACCGAGAGGCAGTCGAGAAAACGGTACCGAACGCTTGCTGCAGTTTCAGTTGTGGTCGCTTCCGCGGCCCTTGTGGTGGCGCTGGCGGGGGCTAGGGGCTATGGGACTGTGGTTTTCGCCGCGGTTGCATATCTGCTCGCTGTGTCGGCTGACTTGCATGCGCGGAAATCGCGGTACGACGTCCGAAACTATCGTCGGCCGCTGCCGACCGCCGGGTTGCGGGTAGCTACGTTCGTTACGGCGCTCTGGGTTGGGTGGTTGGTCGCTTCGTCGCTTGCGGGTTCAGGATGAGGTTCTTTCGACTGAGCGCCTTTGCGCTGTTCCTCGGGTTTCTTTTTGCGGCGGTGGGGGACTTCATCGCGGTCGACCAACCCGCCTCAGCCGAGACCGGGATACAACCCACCGACAAATGCGAGATATCGAGCGACCGGAACCAGATCAACGTCTTGCTGCTATTGGATGCTTCGCAGAGTCTCAGCCGGACCGACCCGGGCAATTTCCGGCGGGGTGGTCTGGAGGCCGCGGTGGTGAATCTGGCGAACCTGGCCAGAAACAACCCGGGCGTGCACATCTCCATTGCTGTGGACACCTTCTCCACCGGTTACTCAAGGCGGCATGGTTGGCAGGACGCCGAGAATACGCAACGGACGTTGAGCGGTCGCTACAACGAGATCACAGCGCTGGGGGAGGGGACTTCCGGGCGCTTCACCGACTACCGCGAGGCGATGAGCGGTGTCGCCGACCGGTTCAGAGACGCTCCGACGAGTGGTTGCAACCTGCTGCTGTGGTTCACCGACGGGGAACACGCGACTGAGGGGACCAGCGGCGATGTGTCTGAACGCGAGTGGGAGCAGTTGCGGACCCTGTGCGCGTCTGCGGAGATGGCCGACCTGAAGGAGCGCAACGTCTACTCAGTCGGTGTGCTGCTTTCGTCGAGTGAGTCGCCGGTCAACTTAGGTCCGGTGGAACAGGTGTTCGGCGAGGGAAGCAGCGCCTGTCGTTATGCTCTCGACGGAGAGATCAGTGCGGATGTCGGAGCAAGCGACCTGCGTGACGCGCTCGACGAGTTGATCAACGAAGTCGTCTACGAAGTCAACGCTGAGGCGGATACCTCAGACGACCTGCCCCGTGAGGAGAGCGGGCTGCCCGACGACGATGACTACGATGAGTGCTCCGGTGGCGACGGTACGGCTGCGTCCCCCTGTGTGTACTCCTTCTCCTTGAATCCGGAAATAGAGAGTTTTCGAGTGTTCGTCGACATGACATTCCTCGGAAGGGGGATATCGAATCCGGGAGCCGTCAAAATCCGCGTCCGGTCACCGATGGGTATCGTGAGCGAGCCCGTCGTCTCGGCCGCCCAACAAGCCGCGAACGCTCAACAGGACGACGCAACGGTCGCCCAGTATCAGCCGGTTAGGCCCTTCTGGTTCCTGTCGCAGCGCCCCTACGACAGTCGCTGGGAGATTATCGGCCACCAAGCGGCCGAACAGATCGCCGATGAGGGCGACTGGGAGTGGGACGGCGAGTGGTCGCTGCTGTTCTGGGGTGACACACCCGAAGCTGCGGCCGATGCCGGGCGGGTCGCTGCGGCATTCCGAGCGATCACCGTCGACGCGCCGTCCGCTTCGATGAACCTGAACGACGAAGGAAAGCTGATCGGCTTCATCGAGAACTTCCCCAACGACTACTCCTCGGTCGAGTTGAACCTGGAACCGCGCGATGCCAATGACGAGCCGGTGTATTCCACACGCCCGAATCTGAGATGTGAATCAGCCGACTGCGACCCGGTCCTGGTGAGTGGGGACGACCATCGCTTCGAGGTTCCAGGTTTGTCCGACGAGGTTGTCTGGTGGGACAGCGAAGATGCCGGCGGTGACGGTTTGAGACTGGAGTCGGCGCTCGAACACGGCCGAGTGTCGGTCGGGGCGGTTCTGGACCAGGAGTTCCTCTACGGCGGGAAGCGCGGTTACGGCACCGACGGCGAGAATGGGCAACCCCTGAAATGGTCCAACGACATAGGCAGAGTCGTCTTGGAGGACCTCGGTGCGCGATTTGATGGTGAAGATGCATTGGATCGACTGGAGGAATGGCTCGAGAGCGGAGAGCCCCCGGCGCTGCCGTTCGACTTGCGGCTCCTGCCACCGCCCTACGACGTCGCAGGTGACAAGGTGGTGTTCCGCCTCGAAGTCAGCCCGGGATACTTCCCGGGCGTGGTCTCCCTCGAAGGCGTCAGTATCCGGACCGGCGCCACAGACGCAACACAGCCGGACTACGACGAGGGTTGGACGTGTGAGGTTCCCAGCACAGCAGGTCAGGGCGATGTCGAACCGACAACCTGTCGGGCTGTTCGGATTGATCTTGGTCTTTCCGAAGACAGCGAAGTCACCGCCCAGTTGGATTTCCGTACAGTCCCAGTGGCGGATCTCGAGGACATCGCGCGCCCCGAGGAGTTGACCGTTTCGTCTCAACAGCGCTGGAACGAACTCTGGAGTGACATCCAGCAAGCCGCGGCGCCACGCCGTGAGTCGTTCGAGTCGGCCCAGTTCCGAGTGGATCTGCCGACTCCGAGCGACCGTCTGAGTGAGTTCCTGCCGATTCTCGTGTTCCTCCTGGCACTTGCGGCGGTGCTGCGGATCTTCGTCGCTTGGAGGCTTCGACCCTGGTCCGAGCTCGACAGCCCGGAGTACGTAATCAAACCCCTCGATGCTTCCGGCGACGGCCTGTTGGGCACTGAGTCCGAGCGGCACCTGTGCATGGATCTCACGGCACGATCGGCGAAGGCCGATCTCGGGGGCCTTGAGATGTTCTCACGCTGGTTGCCGCTGATGTGCGGGCGCCCCCCGTCCATAGAGGCCAGATCGGCGCGTGCTGGAGGATGTATCGGACTCAACGGCTGCCGGATCGACAGAAAGGGTGGGCAGATAGGGATCCTCGGCCACGGGTTGCGCGACGGTTGGGTCCTGCACAGCGTCGGTCAACAACACGAACTGGTTCTCTGGGACCTGCCTGCCGACGAGATCGACCAACAGCACCGCATCATGGAGATAGAGGACAGTGCGCGTGAGCAGATCGCGAGCCTCCACTCCGCGACCGGAGCGCACCGCAGCGACGAGTCCTCGGCAGCATCGAGGGGCGAGGCTCCGACCGCTGATCCCTTCGCTACTCCCAGCGACCCGTCGAGTTCAGCGAGCGACCCGTTCGAATAAGGCGTGACAGTTCAAACGACGAAAGGCAACAAACATGCTCAGGCCCGTGATCTTCATCGGTTGTGGAGGTTCTGGAGAGAAGGCCGTCCGCTACGTGCGCGAGGCGGTGAGACGAAGGCTGGATCAGAGTGAATGGCAGCACGGGATTCCCGCTTCGTGGCAGTTCATCGGCTTGGATTCGCTGACCGTCCAGGAGAACCCGACCGAGATTCCGACGATTCCAGGCCAGGATTTTCTCACCCTCTCCGCTGAGCACGAGACCTATGCTGCGCTGCACCGATCCCTTGAAGCCGAGCACAGCGGCCATCGGGGTGTTCCCGAGTTGTTGTGCGGATGGCTGCCCGATCCCGGCAATGTTCGGATTCCCATAAAGGACGGAGCAGGGCAGAACCGGGCTATCGGAAGGGCACTGGGGCTGCGGTCCTTGGAACGCACCTTGGAACCGCGTCTCAACGCGGCATTCAGACGGGCTAAATCAGGCAACCAGGACCTGTATGAGATCGGGCAGGCCTTGGGGGTGGATGCCGCGCTCGGGTCTGAGACGCCTGAGCCCCTCGTCGTGGTCTGCTCCTCGATGGCCGGGGGAACCGGTGCGGGAGTGGCTCTCGACGTGGTCGACCTGCTTCGCCGCTGCGACCCGCTCGGCAGGTACCCGACATTGGTGTTGTTCGCGAACGACATCTTCGACTCTCTCAACCAGAACGAGGCGATGGCCGCCAATTCGCTTGGAGTCCTGTCCGAGTTGTTGGCCGCGTACTGGTCACAACCCGGTGAACTGGAATCGCCGCTCTCCACCAACAACGTGCAAGGCCCGGGGGTTGGCCCCCACTCGGTGTTCGTTCTCGGAAAGTCAGGCCTGCACGGTGCCGACCTGGGCAGCACGGCCGAGTTCTACCAAGCCGTCGGCGAGGCCTTGTCGAGTTGGGTCACTTCGAGCAACGTGCAGGAGAAGATCCACAACTTCATCAACGTCAACTGGCTGAACAGCGCAAAGGCCAACTACGGCGGTTACCCGTTCGGAAAGGCCAACCAGTTCGGGGTGGTGTCCTCGTTCGGCGCGGCCAAGGTGACAGTCGGCCGTGAACGGTTCGCGCAGTGGGCGCGCCACCAGTTGGGCCGACAGGTCCTCGATCGGCTTGTCAACGGCCATCAGAGGGACCCGATCGCGACCGCTGACTCCTCACTTCGTGAGGAGGAGGTCGTGGAGCAACTAGGGAAGAAACATGCCGAAATGGTCTACCAAGGCGATCCGTACTGGGATCCCCCGTCCGATCCGCTGCCTGGACTCAAGGGTGCAGGCGACCATTTCGGCTCGGTTCAACAGCTCAAGGAATCGGCCGCTCGTTTGGAGCGGGCGATCAGGGGCGAGCTCGCTTCCGGGCAAGAAGCCACAGCGGCTCAGTGGCACGGTCAGCTGGAGCGAGTCGGCAAGAGGCATAAGGAGAGAATCGAATTGGAGACACAGAATCCGACCTCGGAGGATCGGGACTGGTGTCAAGCCATGGTGGATGCTACTTGCAGATCGGCTTCACAGGTTGCCGCGGTCTGTTCACTGCCGGTGGCAGTAGCGGCGCTGTCGGAGGTGGCCACGAAACTCAATCGCGCCGGGATCGCCGAGGTTCGAAAGAGGGCCAAGGAGGCAGACAAGCTCTATGAAGAAAGGGTGCGACGAGGTCTGGCGGAAATCGAGAAGGCCGAAGGAAAGCTCAACGCAGAGAGCCCCGCGCTGGGGGAGGCGGTCAAACTCGTGGCACAGGGAGTTGCGAGCCGCTGGCAGAGCCTTCGCCTCACACAAGCGGCTGACGTGATGGAGCACGCCAAGGAGCAGGTGCTCGACGAGGTTGCCACCGCCTTGAAAGCGGCTGCCAGTCGAGTCGGTGATGCGCTCGCCGGCGACGAACTGCAGGCTTGGCCGAGCGAGATCAACTCTGTGCCACCCCGCTACCTGCCCTCCACGGTCGAGTTTCCTCTCGAAGGTCACGACACCTGGTCAGAGAACCTCAGAGACCTCTGTGAAGAAGCGATCATCGACGGTGTCCCGTACGGCTCCGAACACACAGATCCCCTGCGATACCGACTCGTGGCGGGCACGAGACTGATGGCGAGCGAGACGGAGATCTTGCCGTTGGTCCATCGCTCAAGCACGCGTTGGACACCCGGACAGATCGTCAACGTCAACTGTGACGCGGCCATCGACGCCATCATCAGACGAGTGGACCGGTGGACGAATGAGCACGGTGGCAGGTTCAAGAGGTTCCTAGACGAAGGACTGGGGGCCTACCTCCGCGAGAACGACCCGCAGACCGGGAAGAGCCGCGTGGACCATACCGAGCGCATGCAGGCATTTCGGCGTCGGTTGGACGAGGCGCAGAACAGGTCTGAGCCCCTGGTGTCGATCGACACGGACCTGTACGGCGAATGCCACGACGAACAGCTGGCGTTGCTCAAGGTGTGCTCACAGTTCCCTTTCCCCGATGGCCACCCGGCGCGCCAGGACGCCCAGGACATCGTCGGTGAGCAGGCGTTCACCACCAGCAGTACCGATACAACCTCGGTACTGATTTCCCAGTACATCGACAGTCCGGTGCACCCGATGGTTATCCGCTCCATCACAACCCCGTTGACCGAGGCACTAGCCGCCACGGAGGATCCCGACGAGAGATCCTCGGCGTTCTGGTTGTGGCGCCGGGCACGACGCCTCGACGGCTTCGTACCGCTGCCGCGGCCCGCACTGGAGTCGATGGTCCGAGGATTCGCCGTCGCTCGCCTGTGCGGTTACGTGACCGCTGATCTGGACAGAGCCGTGCTCATCACTGCTGCGCTTGATGAAGTCGAGTTCCCTTGGCCCTTGTTGAGCAGACCGAGAGAACAAGACGACATTCTGGCCGTACTGCTCGAGGGCTTCTCGCTCACCTTCGGAAAGGTCAGCGGCAGCGGTTTCAGGGCGTACGAAGCGTATCGACGGCTGCATGCCCTGGGCGAACCTACCGCGCAGGGAACGATCCACCGCGACCTCGACATGGTGCTCTCCGACGGTCGACCCCCTCATCCGACGGTGGCCGAGGAGACGCCCAAGGCCGAAGGGTCCACCCGCCAGGAACGGTTGGCCACGGCAAGAAAATACCTGGAGGCCAACGAAGGATGGTTCCTGGATCAGACCAACCGTAGAAGCGACCTCCATCACCGAGGAGCGGACGGACGGACTCAACCCGGGGTTCCGACCATGGAGCTGGCCGACGTGTTCTGCAAGTGCTACAGCGAACTCCACGAATCGCTCGACACAGATGCTTCGAGAGGCAGCGTGGTATGACCGCAGGCGGCCGCCTGGTGGTGCTGCTGTCGGCCGATTCCGACGAGTTGACAGCGGCGGTGACCGAGGTCTTGGCGCAGTGGTGCGCCGCGGGACTGTTCGGAGATGTGGTCTGGTTGTCGGCATCTGATCTGTTGGAGCAGCCTCACAGAACTTCCTGTTGGCACAACGCCGACGCAGAGTGGAAGCCGACCACGCTGGGGTCCGCGTTCTCAAGGAGGCAACGCCAGGAGGTGTGGCTGGCGGTTCTGCGGCACCCGCGTGGAGCGGATTCAGAAGTCTCGAGAATCCAGGTTCGCGAAGCAGAGGAACAATGCCGCGAGAAGTTGGCCGATCTGCTCGCCTCGGGGATCACCTTCCGCTCCATGACCGTGCAGATCGCCGATGCCAAGGGCGTGTGTGGCCCCGAGGACAGCAGCCCCGCCTGGGACTATCACCTGGTACACGACAGCAGCGTCGAGGCCCACGAGTCTCTGTTCAAGGCGCGCGCTCTGGAGGGCGAACCCCTCAGCCTCTGCGCCATGGTCGCATTGTCTGCCGCCGGCGGCTGGTGTGGAATCGAGAGCGGCTTGGAGATCCAACCGGACCGTCGTGACGGGAACACCCAGCCCGTGCGCTTCGTCCACTGTCAGATGAGGATCCTTCACACGCCGTCGGCAGATCGTTACGCGTCCCCCGACGCCATGCCGGACTCGCCACCATGGCCGCTTCCCCAGACCGCGGACGTTGAACGGGCCCAACCTGATGCAGTCCCGCCTCTGTGGATCGCTGAGCGCCTCGCCCGCGAAGGCGGCTTCAGGTGCAAGAGGCCGGCGACACTGCCTGATTCTCTACGGACCTCTTGGTTAGATTTTCTGAGAGGACTCGTTGACAAGGTCCCGACGCCCGTCGATATCTCCGCAGTCGAGGATGCGCTGAACCGGTTGGCGGATCGCACGGGTGGCCTGGAAGAGGACGATGAAGGCATCACCCGACTGAGACTTGCTGACACCGTGGATCTGGACGTCTTGGTGCAGCAGATTGAACGCAGTGATTTCTTGTCGGCTACCGGGGCTGCGCGAGCAGCGGGCAGCTCTGTCGACGCCTACAAGACGATGCGGGAAGTGATGTTCGGCTTGGTGGACGGATCGCCGTTGCCGGGCGGAGTCCCACATCCGACACAGGGAACTTCCGAGGATCCGAAACGCCTGGTCTGGACCGACCCCACAGGCGTGGCGCCGCTGTACGCGCCGCCGGACTCCTCAGACATCCTGCCAGGACCGGAACCTCGCACCGACCTGTCTCCGCCGGTCGACGCCCTCAGCGACGAAGCTGATGAAGGCAGCGGCGCAGCAGACGAGGGCGGCGACGAAGCCGCCGCGGATCCAGGGGTCGCGAAAGCAGAACCAGCACAACTCTGGTTCGACCGCAGTCCAACCGAGGTCGCCCCGAAAACGGGTCGCGTCGACCTTGGCTCGAGTGGGCGCGAACGCGTCCCGCAGCGAGACCGCCCCCAAGACCGGGACGCGTCGACTGACTCCGCTTCAGAAGAGGTTGAGCATGCTGTACACCAGCGGGACACACTCATGGAACGACTGGCGGATGTCATCGGCTCGGGCCTGGGGGAGGCTCGGCGGGGTTTCTTCAAGAACTGCGTGCTGTTGTCGCTGGACAATGAGTATGAAGACGCCCTGGAGGCTCAGAGGTGGGCCCGTCGAATCAGCGCGCTGCTGTTGCTGGCGGTTGTGGTGATTGCTATGTTCGCCACTGATCAGCGGTGGCCCTACCTGGCAAATTTCTGGGAGTTCACGACTCCCTTCGATGCCAATCGTACCTATGACCCGGCGATCTGGCCGATCGGATGGTTCCTGATCGGCGCGGTCGTGCTCGCAATCGGTTCCGTGCTGCTGTCGTTTCCGGCGAGGCGCATGACTGAGAAGCTGCGTCGTCTAGAACAAATCAACGCCGAAAGGCGTCGAGTCGAGCTTCATTCGCGCCACTACGCATCCGAAGTGTTGAGGCTCTACGGGATCAGCTGTCAGTTCGCCGACCACCGACGGGTAATCACGGAGTTCCTTCATCGACCGTTCGGGCCCGACCTCGACGATGGGTCTGCTGCTGTGCCGGCTGAGGATCTGGCCTTTGATCTGCCGCCACCGCATTCGATGCTGGTGGCCTGCGCAAACCTCGACCCCCAGGAATTCGACCGAGTCAGAAGACAGAAGCAGGAGTCAGCGGTTGAACCGGGATGGTTGAGCCGCACGTATCAGCGCGTGTTGTCCCTCTGGTCTGATAGCTACAGCGCACGGATCACTGGAGATTTCCCAGATCCGGACCACGACATCACCGATCACCGCCAGGTTGTCCATCGAGACCGGCACGACGGCAGCGAAGTATTGGGATCGCGGTCTGATTTTGCGCGTAGCGTTGTCTGGGATTCGGACAACGACGGGAGCGGTTGGGCACTTCGTCAAGCCGCGACCGCTCAACTGGCCGGTTCAGAGGATCGCGACAGGTTGGTGGAGGGCTTTCTGGCGCTGCTCGGCGCTGTTGATCCGGTTCACGGCTTGCTACCGGGCTATTCAGCAGATTTCGTCAGGTTCGCGAGCGAACATCATAGATTCGACTGGGACGACCTGCTCAAGCCTGCGGCGAACGCGCCCCCGCGGGAGTCGCAGCACAGTCGATCCGACAAGCATCTGCTCTCGGACGCGCCAGACGCTCGCTCGATGGTGGTCGCCTGGCGCATTGATCTGTCGGCCCCGGTTCGTCCACAGGACCAAGCCGGCTGGCGAACGAGTGAGATCGACGAGCATAGAACGGACACATCAAGGTCGGTGGTGTGATGTCAGGAGGGTATTGAAATGCAGAAATCGTTGTCGCTTGCTGCAACGCTGCTCGTTGTCACCATCTTGGCGACCGTCACAGGATGCGCTCGGGACTGGCCCGACGAGTTCCCCGGCGCCTATTCCTGGCAGCAGCGCTCGGCTCCATTGGACCTGCTCGACGGTCAGGATCCGGGCACCTCCTTTGCAGTCTCGGTTTATGCCCGGTCGCGACCGAATCCTCCGGTCAGTGAGCAGGAGAGACACCGTGACGACCGGAGGGTGCCGGGTCGCCTCGATGTGGTCTGCATCGACGCCCACGGCGACGGCTACGGTCGCTTGGGTGTGAGCATGAGCCTGTCTCGGCCGGTTCTCGACAACTGGCATCCCCGGGGATGGGAGAGATGGCACCTGGAGTTCTCCGCAGTCGATCGCAAGGCCGAGATTTCGGTCAACCTTGCCGAAGAGCGCCCCGACGGCAGAGACAAGCTCGATGCCGGGTTCATTCCCTATCTTCACAGTGCCGAGTTGGTCGACGCCGCGATCGACAACTTCCGCAACTACGCCGGTGAAGACGGCGCGGTCCTGAGAGTTCGTGCAGACTTCCCACCCGAGGAGGGGAAACCTCCTCTGAGTTGGGAGTTCGACCTGGGTCCTGCGTCGAGAGCAGAGGAGTTGCTGAGCAACCTTGTAGAGATCTGTGGGGACGTGTGGTGAACCGTGGCACCTCCTTGGCGTTGGTTGTGATGCTGTCGGCCGGTGTGCTTCTGTCCAGTTGCGGGTTGTTCAACGATGCTGCGCGCTCGCGGGCCCAAGACGGCCTGCCCGGGCAACTTCCGATCGAACCCGCAGGGGCCTACAAGGAAGTCTCCTGTAGTGGCTATCGGGACGCCAGCGGCGAAGTGTTCTACTTCGAATACCAGTTCAGCAGCAGTCTGGTTGCGCGAAACCGACTCTGCCCGATCAGCAGCAGTCCGGGCGGAGCCTGGCGGACCTCTGAAGACATCAGCATCGATGAGAACACCGACACAGTGAGGCTGACTGCAGAATTGAACTCCCACTCGTATCAGACAGCAAGATCCTGGCCAATACCTCCAAGTCTGTTCGTCTATTGCTGGGATCTGACGGAGACGAGTCCCGGTGATCTGGGAGTCGGCCTCTACCACTACGGGCCACCTCATGACTTCGCGGGCAGTTTTCGCGTGCGCCTGAGGTTCAACGACGGTTCGTCCCTGTGGACGGACTGGTGGGCGAGCAGCCTCGAGGCGGAGGCGATCTTCCTACCAACCAGCGATATTGGCTCGTTCATCTCTGAACTGGAGGAGACAAGCGAAGACACTGGCTATGCACTCGAGGTCGAGGTCGCCGCGGGCGCTTCTGGAGAAAGCCGCCTCTCCTTTGACGTGTCCGGTTGGGAGAAAGCCGTGAAGCCGCTGTTTGAAGAGTGTGGCGCCACTCTCTGAGGGCCTCGGTGACCGCTGATGCCTCATCCGAGCGACCCGTTCGCATCCGGTCCTGAGGATGAGGAACTAGACGACCCGTTTACATCCTCGGAACTCTCGGAGCTTCCCCGGAAGGTGCCTCCTGGGAGCTACGACCCGTTCGACGCACAGACCGACCGTACTTTGGAGAACGATCCGTTCGCTGTTCCGGTTTCCGGCAGTGAAGAGCGCTGGAACGCACCGAAGCCTGGCACGAGGTCCGCTGGGGGTCGACGATTGTTGTTCACCGTTGTCAGTCTGTTGACGATTCTGGGGATTGCTGCGTTCTCGGTGGTGACCCGCTCCGACAGCGAGCAGCAGGCCGTCGATATCCGCGCTGACGGTGAAGTCAGAGGAAATGACGCTGTGGGCACCCACGTCGCGGAACCTCCGGGCGCAACGACCCAGCCTCAGTCGACGCCTGAGTCGACTGCGGTCCCTGCAACGCTGCCGGCCACCACCGTCGTGCCTGAATCAGTCACGCCCGAGTCGACCGCGCCTGACCCGACCACAACAGAAGTCATTGAAGCGGAGGCTGAGACGTTGCTGGGATGCGATCTTCGCACCGACGACCCTCATCACCTGATCAGGATTACTGATGACCTCGATCGTCTGGCCTTTTGTGGCGAGGAGACCTGGCAAGTCTTTGTTTGCAGCACCCGGGAATCAGACCGAACAGATCGAGTCGCCTATGTCGATGACGTCTTGGGGGAGGCCGCGGAGTGGTTCGAGTGGGCCAGCGCCGGTCAATACGACATCGACTTCTCCGCCGGAGACGACACCAGGGCGGTGTCTGGCAGCACAGCTGAACCGCAGGAGTGTTTCGAGGAGGTTCTGCAAAACCAGTGGAGTGGATCGCGCAGCGGAGCGGTGGTCCTCGTCGACGAGACCGCACTCGATCCTTTTCAGAACTACGTCGGACTCGGCACCTGCGGGTATGTGAGTTCGGCAGCCGGCGGTGTGTTCGGCGAGAGCGGCAGGATGGTCGCGATCGCCGTCCATGCACGCGGTGATCAGAGTGCGATCGCGGTGCACGAACTGGGGCATGCCCAATGCTGGCCGCACTCGTACTCTGGCGATACCGGCTCGGAGTACGACAATCCCGCAGACGTCATGTCGTTCAGCCAGAACTGGCCTGTGGGCACGATTGCGGTGAACCGCTATGCCTCGGGTTGGATTCATCCCGGCGCGGTCCGCGTCCATAGTGACGCCACCGACACCTATACGCTCTCGCCGTGCTGCAGTGGGGGAGTGCAACTGCTTGCTCTGCTCCCCGAGGACGCGTCGGCGCATACCGTTGATTTCAACCGGCGATGGTGGCACTTGGAAGTACGTGACCCCGAAGATGAATGGGAACTGGGACTTGCCGATGCCGAAGTGGGAGGACAGATCGGGGTCTCGGTCCATTGGATCGACCAGAGCCTCGGCATGGGTGCCGAGCGGCGTCAAGCCCAAGTCGGTGACCGGATCGACGTCCGGCGCGACGCCCCGATTCGGTTCGATCGACTTATGGTCGCGGGCAGCGAGTTCTGCCTGCATGTCGACCAACCGACATCGCTTACGGACTGTGCGAGTGTTCACGAATGGCGGATCGAAGTCACCGCTTCGCAGACCGGTGGTCTGAACCTCGCCGTCAGTCCGAGCGCATAGACCGTCGTTCGACCGTATCGGCGAAAGTGCGGTCGAAGCCGAACTGCCGCTACGGTCACCCGAATGCCTGCCAGCCAACAAGACGTCTCGGAGCCCGTTCAACTCAATGAGGCGCTGCGCGAGTTGATAGAAGTCGTACGTACCGCTGATCTCGACGGGGTGGACCTCGCCGCTGCGATCACTCGGATCCGCTGGTTGCAAGATGATCTCGAGCCGCTGGTGGTGCCAGGAATCCGAATGCAGTCCAGTCTGGTCTATGACGACCCGGCCGCACAGGAGCCTTCGGGGGAAGCGGGCGATCTAGCGCCTCCCGCGGCGTTCAGATCGGAGCATCCGTCGGAGTTCTTCCCCTACAGCCCGCTGGTGGGTCTGCTGAACCCGATCTCGCCACCGGCGGCCATGAGACGAGTGGCCGCCGACGTGCATTTCGAGATCCACGGGGAGGTGACCTTCACCTCAGCCTTCAACGGGCCGCCGGACTGTGTCCACGGCGGCGTGATCGCGGCGCTGTTCGACGAACTTCTCGGGAGCACCTGCGTGGTGAACGGCATCGGCGGCTATACCGGCACCCTCACCGTCGTCTATCGCACGCCCACACCTCTGGGGACTGCGCTGACACTGCGGGGTTGGATCGACCGCAGCGAGCGCCGCAAAGTGTTCGCTGCGGGCACGATTCACTCCGGCGACACGCTGTGCGCACAGGCCGAGGGGATCTTCGTGCAGTCCGAGAATCTTCGCAGTCCGAGTCGCTGAGCGGGTGGCTTTGAGGGCCAATTGGTCTCCTATCGGTTGTCGTCGTTGCGGTGGCGGTCAGCAGGTTGCTGACTGGTTCCTGCCGTCGCGCCAGAACACGCCAGCGGGTCTAGTAGCGGGTTAGCAGTTCTCGCCCCACCAGAGCACCTCGGCGGTGTTGGCTTCCCATCCCTTCGCTTCGATACGGTCACATCGCGCGGCTGTGCCTGAACCTGAGCAGATCCACCACAGCCCTGCCACTGCCGCCAGAGCGACCAGCGCCCAGCGTGTTCTCACGGCCCGGCTCGTAGCCGTTGCGCGATCTCGTGCAGCCCTTCGGTGACGGGCCATTGCCCGTTGCGGAATCGGTGGGCCGTGGCCCGGCTGATCCCGAGCGCTCGGGCGGTGGCGACGACGCCGCAGGTGGACATGGTCCACCGTGACCGTGCAGCCGCTCGACGCCGATATCTGGCACCGGATCGGGCGCGGTTTCAACGACCGGCTTCGTCCGAACGCTGGTTTCGTTGGTGGCGTCGGCGGGCGTTTCGCAGTCGCAGTGATGATATCTGACGGGTCGCCATTCGCTGCAGCGGTTGCACTGGACCCGGGGGTTTCGTTTGCGGCTCTGTTTCGGTGCTGGTTTCCCGGTAACCGGCCCGTCTGGGCCATGCACCTCCTTCCGGTCAGCCGGGGTCGACCACGACTTCGTAGCCGAGCTGTTCGGGTTCCTCGTCGATCAGCTCGGGAGGGAATCCGGGTGCGCGGAAATCGGATCCGGTGGCTTCCTCATTGCGCTGAACGACCCGCGGGCTCAGTGCACGGGGCCCGAACCTCGCGGCCGCATCGTCGAACATCTCCGCGACGACTCCGGCGACTTCCAGCGGCAGGTTCGCACGTTCGGCGAGGTCCATGAAGAGGATCATGTCCTTCTGCACGAGATCGAGGGTGAAGCCGATGTCGTAGGAGCCGTTCAAGATCACCTGGCCCTCGGTTTCGTGCACGAAAGAGGTTCCCGAGGAGATGCGGATTGCCTCATAGGCGGTGGTCAAGTCGATTCCCGACTGCTGTGCCACGGCGAAGGCCTCGCCGAGCGACACAAGGTTGACCGAGGCCAGATAGTTGGTCACGACCTTGAGGATCGAGGCCGATCCCAACGGGCCCGTGTGCAGGATTCTGCGCCCCATCATCGCCAGGATCGGCAGCGCCGAATCGAACGCTTCTCGGGATCCTCCGCAGAAGATGGAGATGTTGCCTGTTGCGGCGCGGTGGCAACCCCCTGAAACCGGGCACTCGACCGGCATGGCGCCGCGTGCGTGAGCCAGAGTTGCAAGCCGTCGAACCTCTGATTCGTCCGTGGTTGACATCTCCAACCAGAGCTTGCCGTCGCCGAGTCCCGCGAGTACGCCGTCGGCGGCCTCCATGACCTCGGCGCAGACTGCCGGCGAGGGCAGACAGGTGACCACTGCGTCACAGCGTTCGGCAAGCTCTTTTGGGGACGCTGCTGAAGTCGCACCCCGCTCGATGAACGACCGCACCACAGTTTCGTCAAGGTCGCGGACGACGAGGTCGATTCTGTTGCGCAAAAGACTGCCTGCGAGCTTGCTGCCGAGGTTGCCGAGCCCTACAAATCCGATCCTCATAGTGCACTCCGGGTGTAGTCGTGGGCAGGTCCGCGCGAGCGTACGCCGAAACCCACGACAGGTGGTGGTTGGACAGCGGATAGAAAGCACCTTGACCGAATGTGTTGCATTTTTGGTTGTCTGATCGATACGATGGTCATATGCCTACCGCCACCTCCCAAGCACGGGCATGGCTCGACGATCTGCCGGGCGGCGAGTTCTTCTTCGCGTCGGAGGTGCCAGGACGGTCCAGCGTCGTGCGGACGCTGCTCAGCCGGCTCTCAGCAGATGAGACAAGCCCGATCCACCGCGAGATGCAAGGCTTCTACTCGAAACTGTGGCACGAGGCCGACGAGCCGCGAGTGCCGTACGCTGACCGCGTCTACGGAGCGTTGAAGCTCGCCGGCGCGGGCGGTGGTGGTGCATCGGGTTTTGCCCTCAACTGGCTCGGCTGGACGCTCCAGCACCCCTGCAGGTACGACTTCGCCGTTGTGGGACGGCCCCCGACGTCGCCATGGAAGTTCGCTCGTTTCCATCGTCGCAGCAATAAGTCTCGACTTGGATTGTCTTGGGCCGAAGTGACGCTCGTTGAAGCGATCCGTGCGTTCGGAGTTCTGGAGTGCGTCTCATGGGATGTCGCAATGGACATGCTGCGCTCGGGTTTGTCCCAGCAGCGGCTCGTTGCCAATGCTGTCTTTCGCCAAGATGCACTGCTGGCGGCTGGGGCTGATGAGCGTTCGCAGCCGCGAGAATTCCATGAGAGGCTCGGTGATGCAGTTCAAGCGCTTGCCGGGCCAGTTGCCACTGCGTCCTCGGCGGCATGAGCCGGCGACGCGCGCTGTGCGGTTCTAGCAACACGTCGAGCGGCAAGCCATGCAAGAACCCCAAGGATGCGTGCCCGCACGCCGGCCATCGTCGTGTCGTGGATGGCGGGCGCACATCGTCAGCCGGACACGCCGCTCTCGAGTCCGCTACAGATGATGCTCGGCACCTAGAACGTGCCGCTGCTCGCCGAGCGCTGACCCCGCCGCCCGCAGGTTCGGGTCTGGCAGCAGACCGGGCAACGTTCATCGCGGCCGTCCGGTTCGCCGCGGACGCCCTCGGCTTACCCGAACGACAGGTCGTCCACGACTATTGGCTTGTCCGTGCTTTGCATGGATTGCGGCACGTTTTCCCCGAAGACGGCGAAGTTCTGGTGCCGGCTCAGAAGGCGAGGCATTCTGATCGCCGGGTAGGCCGGTGGGCGTTCGGTGGCGGTACATCCTTGACCGCAGCGTGGCGTGTGGCGGAGCGCTATTCCGAGGACATCGACGGGAACCTGTTCGCGGACGAGCAGATGTCGCCCAGTGCGTTCGCTGCTGTTCATCGGCGTATCAGCTCCGCGATGTGCGAAGCCGTCGAGGCAAATGACCACAAGACACTCGGACGCAATGTGAGAACCACCACAGTCGACCTGGAGGGTCACCCGGGGTTCTTGAGGGTGGAGACCGCGCTACAAGGACCTGATGACGGCCTTGTGGTGGCTCAGGAGGTGAACTCGCTCATCGCCGTTCACTCCGGTATGGATCTCACAGGCAAGTACTCGGAGGTTGGAGGTTTCCGTATTCCGTGCGTGCGCCCCGAATGGACGGCGGTCAACAAACTCGACGCGATGCACCGACGATCTGTTACCGGTGATCTCGAAGGTCTGGTCGACAGAGGTCGTGACCTGTACGACCTATGGGCACTCGCGGGCTCCGAGCACGCGACCGTGATTCGCCAACGCACATCAGAGTTGTGGGAACGAGCGACGAGTGGGATGCGCACACCGGTGCCGCGGCCCGATGGCGGATACGGCCAGAGTCCTGCCCTCGAGTTCGGCTCAGCCGCCAACGACGCTCTCAGGGAGGGCTTCGGGAACGCAGTCGCGTTGACGGTCTGGGGTCAAGTCCCCACATTCGAGGGTGCCGTTGAGTCTGCGAGGTCGCTCGACTGCTAGACGCTGCCAGTCAGTCATGTTTCTGACGGCTGGCAGTATTGGAGCCCCCGTAAACAACCCTTTCCGGTTTCAATTGTGTCGGGGGTCGTGTGGGTAGTGTGCCAGGTGACGCAGTGATCCTGGTTGGCGACCGCACACTTCCCACCAGAGATCATCGGGGTTGTCGGTGTGGACGTCGCTTCGTTCTGCATCCACTACGAACCAGCTGCCTGTCACCAATTCGGCTTCCAACTGGCCGCCAGTCCACCCCGCGTAACCGGCGAACATCCTCACCGCGTCTACTCCAGGCACCTCTTCTGGGGCCAGTTCGAGGTCGACCGTTCCGATACTGCCGAGAATCTGATTCCAGTGATCGTCGGCGTTTTCGAGGTGATATGACGCCAGAGCGATAACAGAGGACGGCGAGACGGGTCCACCGAGAAACACGACAGGGGGCTCTGTTGCCTGATTCGCCCAACCCTCAATGGCAGTGGATACCGGGAGCTCGCTGGGGCGGTTGAGGACCACGCCGATTGCTCCATCTTGATTGTGTTCGAGCACGAAAATGACAGACCGGTAGAAGTTGTTGTCGAGCAGCGTCGGTGCAGCAACTAGCAGTTGTCCTCTGGTCGATTCGTGCATCGTCTGTAGTCTCGCGTGATCCGGCGGCGCCTGTCACTAGCCTCTTGAGCCCAACAAACTGCTAGGGCGTCTCTGACCAGTCTTCTCCGTAGTCGAAGAGCAATTCTTCACCGGGGCTGATGTCGCGAAGCGTATAGAGGTCTGGACCGTCGAAGAAAACGTTGGGGGAGCGGCTGTGGTTGAGAAAGCGAAGGTCGCCGGCTCCGTCGACACCCTCCCAGGTGCCATCGTCACCTTCGATCCACAGCACGTATTTGCCGTCAATCATGGTCGGAGCCCCTGAGTAGCGGCCGATAAGTCTTCCTTGTTCGAGTTTCATCAGAGCAAAGACCCCGGTCCCGTGGATGGGTGATTGTCTCGGTTCGACCAGGTCGCTTCCTTCGGGTTGAAGAAGAACCACATTTTCATTCTCATCCGCGGTCGGAGGGCGACGGTGTCGGCTGTCGGTTATCAGCGAATGAGTAACCGCTCGTTTAGCGAGGTCTTCGAGATCCGAACGCAGCGGGTCGCGCAACCATCCGTCGACCGAGGCGCTGTCTGGAAACGAGACAACGAGCACTGCGTCGGGAATGCCGGCCTCCGCAGCGGTATCTGCGATCCTTCGCTCGAGGACTCCGTT
The DNA here is from genome assembly GCA_965198315.1 of Candidatus Aldehydirespiratoraceae bacterium. Lineage (GTDB taxonomy): Bacteria > Actinomycetota > Acidimicrobiia > Acidimicrobiales > Aldehydirespiratoraceae > VXYK01. Next base: position 2,435,054 of record OZ240616.1, read on the forward strand.
GGTTCGCGGCAGCAGCTGAACCAGGGCGTGCAGGTACTCTTCGAAGACGTCCGGGTCGTCCCGGCCCCAGAGTTGCAGCGTGAGCTCGATGCGTCCGTCTTGGTCCACTTGTTGCACAGTACCCAAACAGAGCACGGCTATCGATTGATCTTTCAGATAGTCGATTCGCCGTGACCAACCTCGTAACTTTACATAACGATGATTTCCGGCGTTCTAGGTCTTGCGCCACCCAGTCTGCGTCCGGGTATGCGGTTACCGAACTGCCCGATACGGTTCTTGACCGTGGCTCGCAGGCTGGAAATCGAACTGACCTCTAATCGCGCTGACGGCAAGTGGACTTGGCGCGCTGCAGGAGCGAAACAACCCAAGGGAATCCTCGATGGTGCACTGCTCCCCGAAGGGGTTGGTGTCGGAGATGTTCTCAGAGTCGAGGCTGACGCAACCCTTGACGGACTTGAGATCACAACCATTCTGCCGACGCGGGCGCCTCGAAGTCGAGTCGAAACCCTACCCTTGCTCGGTTCGGGTCGTGAGCAACCCTTGGTGACGTCTCAACTCGCTCCAAAGGGCCGCTCACGTGCCCGCGGAGCCGCTGGTGGCCGTCGAGACGCTGACTCCGCACCGCCCCGCAGAAAACGTGCTGATCGCAAGGAGAAGCGCCCTAGCGACACGAAACGCTCAGACCGATCTGGAGCAACCCCCGAGCGCCGCCGCGGTGACCGCGATGGTCGGTCCCGTGATAAGCAGCGTGCCGATTCTCGGCGGGGCGACCGTCGCAGCAAGGCCCGAGACAGTCGGCGTGACGGCGCATCCGGCATTGGTTCGGAACGTGACCAGCGAAGCAGGAAACGAAATGTTCGCGCTCGCCAGGAACGTCCAAAACCTCCCACCACGCCTAGGGCTCCCCGCTTACGTCCCGGAAATAAGAACCGACGTGCCGCGCTCGCAGACATGCCTGAGATCCAACATGGACTCGCCGAAGTGGTTCTCAAAGGAGGAGTTCCTGGTGTGCGAAAAGCGATTGAGCGGATGAACAAGATGGCTGAGGCTGACGGTATTCCAAAGGTCAAGTCCGAACCGCTTGTGGCGTTGGCGGAGAAGATGACCCCCGTCTTGAAGGCTGCAGAGTGGCGTGACCGCGCTGAAGCTGCGATTTCGGGAATCGAAACCGTTGACCTACGCGATATTCGTAGTGTGGTGGTCGCGGCCGACAGTGGTGCGCGAGACGAGCAGTCCCGTGAACTCGCGGAGAAGTTGCGGGAAGGCCTGTCAGCTCGGGTGGAGAGCGAACACCGTTTGTGGCTCAACGAGATCGCGCAACATCTCGCTGATGGCCGGATCGTTCGTGCATTGCGCCTCAGCAGTCGACCTCCAAAGGCCGGTTCTCCGCTTCCATTTGACATGGCCGAGCGTCTAACTAAAGCAGCCTCCGAGTCGTTGAGCAGCGACGTTGCTCAACAACGGTGGGCGACCGTGCTTGACGCGGTGGCGTTCTCGCCTGTTCGTTCCCAGGTCACACCACAGGGTTGCCCAGAAAATCCGAATGACCAGCTACTCGCTACCGTGCGAAAGTTGGCGCCGAAGGTCCCCGAGATTGCTGCTTTGTTCGGAGTCGCGTCTTCCACTCCCGCGTCTTCCACTTCCAAGAGGCGCGGTGGCGCCAAGCGGAGGCTTACGCCCCCTCCCCCACCACCGGTACCTCCAGCAAAACCAGTGGTTGAAGAGTCGCCTGTTGAGCCTGTGGCAAAAGAACCGGCCGCGGATGCTGTTGTTGAAGAGGACCCCTCTCCCCCACCGATACCCGCATCGACGACCCAATCCGGGGGTGTCAGCAATGATTGAGTTCGAGACCTGTGACCATGTTGCGATCATTCGTCTTGATCGTGTTGAAGCCCGCAACGCTATCAATCCGGCGATGGCCGCAGCGATCGAATCAGCGATTGATCGCCTTGAAGAAGACGACGATCTGTGGATAGGAATATTGGCCCACAATGGACCGGTCTTCTGCGCAGGAGCAGACCTCAAAGAAATCGCCGCCGGCAACGGTGCCTTTCTCGGCACTGAGCGTGGAGGTTTTGGTGGCATTGTCCTTCGAGAGCGAACCAAGCCGCTTATTGCCGCGGTCGACGGTCATGCAGTTGCCGGAGGCACTGAAATCGTTTTGTCCTGTGATCTAGTGGTCGCTTCGACTATCTCAAAGTTTGGGATACCTGAGGTGAAGCGTTCACTGGTAGCTGCCGCGGGAGGTTTGGTACGTCTTCCTCGGGTGCTTCCTCCCAATATCGCAATGGAACTCGCGGTAACTGGTGACACGCTGTCCGCGGAGCGAGCGCATCACTTCGGGTTGGTCAACGAACTGTGTCCTCCCGGTGAGGCAGTGGCCGCGGCTCAGGTCCTTGCTGGGCGCATTGCTGCCAACGCTCCATTGGCGGTGCGCGAGAGCCGTCGGCTGATCCTTGAAGCCCCCGGTCAAACTGATTTGGAGGGGATCATTGAGGGTGGCCGGGCGACAACACGCTTGGCTTCGACTGAGGACTTCATCGAAGGTCCCAAAGCCTTCATCGAAAAGCGACCCCCAATCTGGCAGGGCCGTTGAGACAGGGTCGTTGAGACGGGGTTGCCAGCGCCCTCCACTAGTTCCGCAGCGACCGATGGACGCGTAGAGCTCGAGCAGTGAGGCCGAACGTTTCGAAGAAGTTTTTTGTTTCACGGTCCCCGGGAAGGGCGATCGAGTCAATGCCGATACAGGATTGTTCGGTGCACCATCGCTCAACCAGCCCAATGAGCGCCTCACCGCATCCCACACCGCGGGCGTCAGGGATGACGTAGATATCGGTGACTTGGCCGAGAGTACTGCCATCGTGAAGCTCAACGAGGTCGACTCCGGCGTAACCCACGATCGTGTTGTCGATGCATGCAACGGCCAGCAATCCAGCATCCATCGTTGCACGCAGGCTGGCTCCCAACGGCTCAGAACGGGCTTCGCGTTGCGACCAGACAGCACCACCACGATTAGGGCGTAGTTCCTCGATTGCATCGGCGCACATCCTGGTTACCTCTGCTAGGTCAGCTACCACAGCCCGGCGTGCGTCAACGTCCACGATCAGTCGCTCGGAGAGTTCGGAGAGTTCGGAGAGTGATGAAGCACGCTTAGTTGTTTGATTCGGTTGGTTACAGTTTGGCGGTCTCGATGCGTCATCTCGTAGTCAAGAATTTCGTCGAGTTGCTGTTGGTCGAGCGCTTCCAACTTTTCCAACAATTGCGGCGCGGAAAAGACGTTGTAGTTCTTGATGGGCAAAGAGAGATCGTCTTCGCTTGATTCACCGTGATCATCGAGTTCATCGGACAGCTCGTGTTCATCGGTGGTCATCGAGCCGAGAGCGGCACCCGCCGCCTCGACCAGCTGGCGAAACAATGGTGCCGTTTCGTCTCGTCCCCGATTGCCGGCGACCTTGCCTGCGAGCTGAGTCAATGCCACCTGGCCCCTGCCGCGATCGGCGAGTTTTGGAATTAGATCCTTGGCTTCCAACAAAAAACCGATAGGTGCATAGATCAATAGATCGAGCAATTGCTCGCCAAGGTTCTCCTCGTCGCTCACGTGGCACCAACCGGCCCACCGCAATGTGGACATTCATCGTCGACTACTGCTGCACTGTTTACCAACAAGAAGCAATGCGGACAAGAAAACTCGTTGTCTCCGCGGGCGATCACCGGTTCGGCTTCCCCCGAGGCACCAGTAGCGGATCGTATTGCGGGTGTTTCTTCCTCGTCATCGTCGGCCTGATCATCGCCGGCGGCAATGCGTTCCTTGAGGATGGCATCGAGATCGGCCTCTACGTCGTCTTCGTCGTCGTCGAGATCGTCGTCGTTGAGATCGTCTTCGTCTTCGTCGTCGTCGAGATCGGCCTCTACGTCGTCTACGTCGTCTACGTCGTCTTCGTCGTCTTCGTCGTTGAGATCGTCTTCGTCGTCTTCGTCGTTGAGATCGTCTTCGTCGTCTTCGTCGTTGAGATCGTCTTCGTCGTCTTCGTCGTCGAGTTCTTCGTCTTCTTCTAGGTCGTGATCGAACTCGTCGTCGCGGTCTTCGTTTTCAGAGATGTTGTCGTTCACCGTCGGTTCCTGAAGCCAGAGATGTTGCCGCGGATCATAGACAATGCGAAGCGCGACGCAACCTTCGAAAGCGGATTAACCGAGATCGCGGTCTTGGCGGCGTTTCTCCGCACGTTGTTCCGCAGAGAGACGGCCCAGCGGCGTGTCAGATGAGTAATCAACGAAGCGCATCGCCTCGGCCAACGCCAGGTGCCCCGCCTTCTCGCCGATTTGGGTGTGCATTCGTTGACAGATACGGCGGTAGGCCTCGTGTCCCTGTGGCGTTGTACGCAACTCAAGCATGTGCATTGCCTCGCGCGCGTTGAATTGCATTGAGTAGCGAATTCGGTAAGCCAATGACACTGCGTAACAAGCGCTGTCGCGATGCTCTCCCACAAGCGCATTGTGAAGCGATTCGGAGCGCGCCATCGCGCCGCGGTACTCCTCGGTGACCCCCGCGGCCTCGACTGCGTCAGGCATCACGTATCCATGGCGTGGCGAAAGCGGCTGCCAGTCGATAGTGAGCATCCGGTGGCGCTGAAGATCACGGAAAGCGCCGTAGTCCGAGAGCACATCGAAGCGGTAGCCAGTTCGTTCGAAGGCTCGCCCGGGTCGATGGCGGCGGTTGTCTCGGTGCCCCACGTAAGCCTTGATGACTTCGATGCGCTCCTCCACCGACATTTGATGAACCCGAGCCTCAAGCATCCTCTCGGAGAGCGACGTGTAGGGATACAGGCAGGCGGTGACAACCTTCAGTTCACCTTCGGGATCAAAGTCGACTAGATCAACGACATCATCGTCAACCACTCCCCCGGTCTCGTAGCCGAATATCTGATCGCTGATTGCTTCCATCGAGTCGCGCGTGTCAGTCATGTAATTCGTGGAGCGCACCCCACGATCTGGAAGATCAACGCGCTTGAGGAACGATGGGATCACCTTGCGCAGTTCCGTCAACATCAGGTCGGCATACGAGCGGGACTCGGGCAACGGATGGCTTCTCATTCGCAACAACAGTGCTTCGTACGCCTGGCCCGTGCCGTATATTCCGACATTGGACAGCGAAGCTGCAGGCAACATTCCACGGATCGCATCAAGCGCTCTCGCCTTTATCGCAGTGCGGTAAGCGAAATCGCTGTCACCGTCATTTTTTGGAATCACCTCGCGAAAGAAAGCCTGCATTTGTGGAATCAATTGCGAGTAGGCGTCGAAGATTCGATCCATGTCTGCCACGTAACGCGTGCCCAGCTGTGAACTCAAGATCTGCGGATCACGGTAGTAGCGATACCGACCTCCCAACCGTTGGTCATATGCGATGTAGCGCGTGCTCTGCTCCAGGTAGGCCATGAGGCGGCCCCACTCCAGCACCTTGGTCAAGATGTTGGAAGCCTGTTCGCATGCCAAGTGGACACCGCCAAGCTGAGCCACGCTGTCGTCGCCATACTCAAAAAAGACTCTGTCGTATAGCTCTTCTGCACGCCGCAACCCGACAGTTGCATCGATGGTCTGGTCACCTTCAATGTCGAGGTCGCCCACAAATTCTTGAAGAAACAGCCGACGCAGGCTCAGAGGTGAACGCGAATACCTGGCAAAAAGTGCTCCCTTCACGACTTCGGGAAGGTTGACCAAAGCGAATACGGGTTGATCGAGGTTCGTGAAATAGCGACGAAGAATGTCGGCCTCGTGGGCGCTGAAGTCCTCGGCGATATAGACCGTCATTCGTGCAGACGTTATTCGCTTGGCGAGAAAGAGCCGCGGATGGCGGGTAGCGCGTCGGGGTCTCCCCAACAGTCAACGATGGTCATAGCCATGGTCAATGCACCATCAATGACCGCTTGATCAGCTGCTTTTGAGCGAGCATGGGTTTCAAACTCTGGTGTGTGAATGGCGACACCCCGAGGCGCAACTTTGATCATTGGATGGATTGACGGAACGGCATGACTGACGTTGCCCATGTCTGTGCTGCCGACGACGATCTGCTTGTCATTCTGGGGACTCACGGCACGACCGTTCGCGGCGGAGTTGCGCACGTAAAGATCGAGCAGTGGCGCGTTGTCAATCATGTTGTAATACGGCGGGTCTCTCCAAACACTGTGCATCTCGCAGCAGGCCGCAGTTGCTCCGGCCTCAAGGCATGCCGTGAAGCGCTCCTTGAGGCGTTGCAGGCTGTCGATATTGCCGGATCTCACGTACCATTGAGCCGCTGCTCGCGAAGGGACGATGTTGGGTTTCTCGCCAGCTTCGGTGAAGATACCGTGGATACGCTCGTTGGGGCGGATGTGCTGGCGTAATGCGGCCACTGCGTTGTAGCCCAGCACGGCGGCGTCAAGCGCATTGCGTCCCAATTGAGGGGCTGCGGCGGCATGAGATGCTTTGCCTTCATAAGTTACGTCGACTGTGTGAACGGCTATGACCTGCATTTTCTCGATGTCGTGATCGGCCGGGTGAACCATCATGGCCGCAGCGACATCGTCGAACGCCCCTCTGCGGATCATGAACTCCTTGCCTCCGCCGCCTTCTTCGGCCGGAGTCCCGAGAATGGCCACACGTCCGCCCAGTGCTTCAGCCACAGTGGCAGCGGCAAGGCCCGCTCCAAGCCCCGCGGCGGCGATCACATTGTGGCCACAGGCATGACCGATTCCCGGAAGAGCGTCGTACTCACAGCACACCGCGATGGTGGGACCATCGGTTCCGGCTCGGGTGTCGAAAGCGGTCGACAAGTCGTAGGCGCCGCGTTCAACAGAGAGACCCTCGTCTTCTATCGCGGCGGTGAGAACCTCGTGGGCATGATGCTCTTCGAACCCGAGTTCTGGATTCGCGTGGAGAGAGTGAGAGATTTCCAGCAGCTTCGGGGCTAGACGCTCGACCTCGGTGCGGACTGTTCTCTTGGCCTCAATTACATCCATCCTGCGATTCTAGAGGCGCTCGGCCACTGCAGCGGGCGTTCCAGCGGCGAAATCCAACGGCGCGAACCTTGCGCGCCCTTAGATCCAGACGTCGAGCGCGTCGGGCTCCACTCGGATGCTCAACGTCTTGGCCTTGTCGTGACCGATTCCGTCGAGGGTTATCGGGGTGGGACGCCCAAGCTCCAGTTGCGCGGCTGTGCAGCGGCGAATCTTGATCTGAGGGTGAGGTACGTGGGTGCCCGATCGCAGTCGGGAGTGAGCCTTCAAGCGCTCACCAAAGGTTGGGTTCGCCTCAATGAGATCCAGTCGCCCGTCGGCAGGGTGAGCCTTGGGAGCAACGTTGTAGTCCCCGATAAAAGCTGCGTTGGCCGCGATAACGATCGGACCTCGCCACCAGGAGTGGCGCGCCACAAGATGGGAAACAAACCAAAAAAGGCGACCGTCGACAAGAGCGACACCCAAGTCGATTCGCAGATGGGTCCCCTCCCCCGCTCTCAGTGAGGCCTCGTTGTTCCGAACGCCGAGAGTTCGGGCCAGGTCACCGCCAGTCAGGCACAACGGCGGCGTTGGTCTGCGCGCTCGTCGAGGCCGACTGATCGCCTCATTCGCTTCAGCATCGTTGCTCACGAAGATCGCATCGGCGGGAACTGGTTCGGGTTTTCCCCAGTCCGCGTCCTTGCGAATAGTCACTGCGATTGGGCCTTCTTCTTGGCTCTTCGATTTCGTATTCGGCCGAACAAGATGGCGAACTCATAGAAGAGATACATGGGCACTGACAGCACGGTGAGAGTGAACGGATCTCCGCTCGGGGTGATTACCGCCACGAGAGCGACGATGCCCACAACGGCGTACCGCCGGACCCCTCGGAGCGATTCGTTCTCGACTATGCCGAGCAGTTGCAAGAAGATCAGCACTATTGGAAACTCAAATCCGATCCCGAACGCAACAATCATCTTGATGACGAAACCCAGATATTCGTTAGGTGAATACCATTCAACAAGGTCTTCTCCGCCCAAAGCAGACAGAAACTCGAGCGCCCGAGGAATGCTCCAGTAGGCCAGCGCCGCTCCGGCGAAGAAGAGTGTCACGCCGCTGACCATGAAGGCGATGGCGAAACGCTTTTCGTGAGAGAACAGACCAGGAGCCACGAATCGCCAGAGCTGCCACAACAACATCGGCATCGCTGCAATCAATCCGCCGTAGCCGGCGACCGAGACGCGCACGCTGAAGGGCTCGAAGGGGTTGCGCGCATAGAGCTGACATCGGCTTCCGAACACGTCGGTTGCCGTGCGATCAGCTTCAGGTATCGAGCGACAATACGGCTCAAGCAGAAAATCAAGAATCCACGGATACGCAATCCAACAAGCGATAGCGCCGACGGCAATCGCAATCAGTGAGATGACGATGCGGCGACGGAGCTCCGTCAGGTGCTCCATCAAAGTCATTCGTGACGCTTCTTTTTCGCTCATGAAGCGGAGGCTTGAGTATCAGGGGATCCACCAGCGGGTTCAGCTTCGGTTGAGGTGTCACTGTTTTTGGTTTCGGGATCCCGTTCTGTGGGAGCATCCTCAACCGAACCGGCGTCGGTTGGAGTGGTGGGAGAATCCGGAGTCGTCACGCGTGCCCCTTTTGCCCGAGCCTCGGCTTCCACGATCGGATCTTCCATTGCTTCGCGCATTTCTCGCTGGAATCCGCTGGAAATTCGTTTCAACTCGGTGAACGCCCGACCAACCTGGCGAGCGGCCTCGGGCAGTTTCTTCGGGCCGAGCACTACCAACGCCACCAACAATATGACGAGCACTTCCATGCCACCCAGGTTTCCCATGGACAGAGCCTACCGATCGTCGGATTGGCGGGGTGAGCGGAGTCGGTGGATCCTCGCGACCTGGTCTAGTTCTGCCGCTCGCGTGCTCAACTCGACGGTCAGATGTTGCAGGTCGTCGTTGGCCACTGCTGCGGCGCGCGCTCGACGCATCGAGAAGCGCAACAGACACATCTCTTTGGACACCTTTTGCAGCGAGATCGCAAGCACTACCAATGACACGACTACTGCCGTGGCCACCAGTATCAAAGTCCAACTCACAACGCGAGCGTACCGCATCCGCGATCATCGTTTCTCAGTGGCCGCGCGCGCATACTGACAACCATGACGACGCGTTTTGCGCCCCTGGCCGGTCCAGCCATCCTGTTTGCCCATCGAGGAGCCAGGACCCTGGAACGGGAGAATACGATCGATGCGTTCAGGCGAGCTGTAAGTCTTGGCGCAACCGGACTTGAAACGGATGCTTGGCTGACCAGCGACGGTGAGGTGGTGTTGGATCACGACGGATACCACCGAAGGTTTCCGCGCAGGTGGATCAGAGACACGAACAGAGCTGACCTGAAAACGCACATCTGTACCCTGGTCGAGTTCTACGAGTCAGTAGGCACTGACCTGCCGGTGAGTCTGGACCTGAAAGATCCTGCAGCCTTCGCCCCAGTTGCCGCAATTGCGCAGGCTTACGGAACAGAACAGCGGTTGTGGATCTGCCACTCCGAGGTTGACTTACTGTCGGAGTGGCGCCGAGTTGCACCAAATGTCCGTCTCGTCAACTCGACTGCGATTCAACGGTTGTCGAGCGGAGCTGAGCGTCGCGCCGCCGAACTCAGTTCCGCTGGGATCGATGCTGTCAACCTCCGTCAGGGTGAATGGACGGCCGGGTTGGTTGCACTCTTTCACCGATTCGAGGTGCTGGCTTTTGGTTGGGACGCACAGTATGAGCGTCAATTGGCCTCTTTGATCGACATGGGTATCGACGCCGTCTATAGCGACGATGTTGAACGGATGGTGGCTGTGGCGGCCACTTTCGGCTGAAGACCGAACTAGTCGATCACAAAAAACCGCCGATCACAAGAAACCGCGATCACAAGAAACCGCGATCACAAGAAACCAATATCTCCGAGAGGCCAGAGTTTGATGAAGGCCCGGCCAACGATTGAGTCGATCTCAATTGGACCGAAAGTACGGGAATCAGTGCTGCCCTCGCGATTGTCGCCCATCACGAACACCGTTCCTCCGGGGACCAGGCAATAGTCCGCCGAGGCTGGTTCGTTCGCGCAATCCATCAACCGTCCGTTGACGAATGTTCTGGTGAAATCGACGTATGGCTCGTTGTAAGGCTCTCCGTCGATCAAGACCTGCCCGTTCGAAAAGGCAATGGTCTCCCCCGGTAGAGCTATGACTCGCTTGATGAAATCGTTGATCTCGCCCGGCGCGCCGTCTGGCTTGGAAAAAACGATCACATCCCCACGTTGGATATCGCCGAAGCGGTAGCTGAGCTTGTTGACAAGCACCCGGTCGTCTTCGTGGAGAGTGTCTTCCATGGAACTCGACGGAATGTAGTATGCCTGCACGAGAAACATCCGTATCAATAGGGCCATGGCCAGTGCGCAGACAGCTACTAGGAGCCATTCCACCAGAGTCCGGAGAAGTTCCTGTGCGCTATCGGGCTGAGGTAACGAAACGGAGTCTTCGTCTGAGTCAAGGTCGTTGTTCTCTTCGGCATGGTCCAGACCCGAATGATCGCTGGTCGGATGGGTCTGTTGCACAGGCGTAGCTCCAGGGACTGGTAAGCTGTCTGGTGAACTGGGCGAAACCCCAGAGGCACTCACGACTCACGACGATACCGCCCGGCTCGCTCGAAAGGGTGGTCTGAACCAGAAGCTGCAACCGCTAGCGGTAGCGTTCCAAGACCCTGTTCGCCGCGTTGGACACAAGACTGGGTGACAGCGGTGGGTCGATTGAAACTATCTCTGCCTGAGGACCGAGTCGCAACATCAACCGTTCAAGCCAACCAACCGCAGACACTGCCATGCCCACGTTGAGCCAACCCTCCGCGTCGGTCTCGACCGATTCGGTCGGGTACTGCTCAGTCACCCAAGCGCTGTCGGGGTGGAGTCGCAGCAGCACTCTCGGGTCGTCGCCGTGGGGAGTGAAAGACCCGCCCGAGTCGTTTGCCTGATGCTCGACGTCCTCACCAGTCAGTCGTACTGAGCGAATCCGATCCACGCGAAATATTCGCTCCCCAGTGGCTCGATGGCACCAAGCGTGAAGGTACCAGTAGCCGTTGTCGCTGAATATTCGCAGTGGTTCGACGATGCGTTGGGTGAGTTCATCCCGCCCGTATGTGTAGTACTCAATATCAATCTGTTCCCCTCGGCTCACAGCCGACCTCAACGGCGGGAGTGTTTCGGTAGGTGCATGGCCGAGCCGCACCTCCACGGCTTGATCGGCTGCTTCACCCAGCGCCATTCCCAGCTTGGTGAGAGCGCGCAACAACGGGCTTGCTGCTTCGTCGCCGTCGTCGTCACCTGTTCCAAATTGACCGCTGAGCAGGGAATGCCCAGCGGTCAGCAACCGTGCTCCTTCGCTAGGCGTGAGGCGGAGTGGACGCGAGAACCAATCGGCGTAACGGATTTGTACTTCGTCATCGGAGATGTCGACTTCGATCATTGAGTCCGGGGTGAAAGGATGGACACCTACGAAGAACACGACCCCGGTTAGATCTTCAACGAGCTGAGATCTCGGATAGTCGAAGCGAGCCACTATCTCGTCTGTGGGTGCGCCTTGTTGCTCGACAACCCATGGGATCACCGCCAACAGACGGTTCATCCGTTCCGAGGCGGTCAGCTTGGGGTTCATGTGAGCGCCTCCAGCCAGCTCACGATGTCTGCCCTAGCTTCTGGAGGATCTAGTACCTCTGCGTGTTCGAGGAAAGTGAGGATGAACGATCGGAATCCTTCGAGGTTGCGTACCTGAAAGGTGACCTCCGGTGTTTGGTCGTATTGCTTCGTGTCCTCGCCGATCAGATGGTGTAGATAGGCGGCCTGATCCGGGTCGACGGCTACCCGCACTTTCGTTGGGCTCTCATCGCCGAGCTCCCAACCCCGCAAATTGCTGGGGTCGGTCGGGGTTCCCACGGGTTGAGCGGCGTTGTCGAGCAACTCGATCGGCCCCGAGACTCGGTCCACTCGGTACAGGCGCTGGTCATTGCGGAGCCGGTCCCACCCCGCCAGGTACCAGTGACCTCGCGAAAACGAGAGCCGCCACGGTTCAACCGCGCGTTCGATGCCGGTATAGCTGAAACCGACCGCCCGGCGATCAGCGGCTGCTGCAATCAAAGCAGCCAGGTTCTCGTCGAAGGGCACATGACCGACCTCGGTGGCCGCTGGGGCGCCGGATGCGGCGCCGCCGAGCTTGTGTAGACCGGTGTCGCCGCCATCGAGCCGGACGATGCTGGTGGCGAGATGAAGCGCTGCCAATTCGTCTGGTTCGAGCCGAAGGTCTCGGCCCGCGTACTCCGAGCGCAGAATTCGGTAACCGTCAATCGGCGGATCCGCTCCCGGTACGTTCTCGACTCGCAATGGTATGCCCATCTTGCGTAGGTCTTCTTTGTCACGCTCGAAGGTCCGTCGAAATGAGGCCTTGGCTTCCGGGTATCCGCCGATCCGACGGCGCAACTCGTCGGCGGACAGGACTCGGTCGGCGTCGAGAAGAGCTGCGGTCAAATTCAGGAGGCGTTCGAGCTTGTCCATCGGTGCTGGGTTCTGTCTCCTACAACGAAGCGATCAGTTTCTCGACACGGTCGTCTTGGGCTTTGAAGGGGTCTTTGCACAAGACTGTGCGCTGGGCTTGATCGTTGAGCTTCAGATGCACCCAATCGACGGTATAGTCCCGCCTCTGTTCCTTGGCCCGGCGGATGAATTCGCCGCGAAGGCGTGCCCGTGTCGTCTCAGGCGGGTTTTCGACGGCTTCGGAAATCTGGCGATCGGTGACAATGCGTTCGACCATCCCCCGTCGTTGCATCCGGTAATACAGTCCTCGGTCGCGGTTCACGTCGTGGTATTGGAGATCAAGCAGTGCCACCTTGGCATCGGACAACTCAAGGTTCTTTCGGGTGCGGTAGCCCTCAACCAGCTTGTGTTTGATGACCCAGTCAATTTCTCGATCAAGGGTCAGCGGATCGTCTTCGAGTCCGGTAAGACAGTATTCCCACATCTTCAGAGCGAGTTGCTCTTCGTCGCTGAGTTCGTGGTGTTCGGCGAAGCGCAATGCTCGTTGCAGGTACTCGCTTTGGATGTCGAGCGCCGATACTTCGCGTCCGTTGGCGAGACGGACGCGCCGTCGGCAGGTCATGTCGTGACTGATTTCGCGGATCGCGCGGATGGGGTTTTCGAGTGTCATGTCACGCAGCACGACGTGTGGTTCTTCCAGCATCCGCAACATCAATGAACAGGCCCCGACCTTCAGAAAAGTCGTGTATTCGCTCATGTTCGAGTCTCCAACAATTACATGGAGGCGACGGTACCGTTCGGCATCGGCGTGCGGTTCATCTCGGGTGTTGATGATCGGCCGCGAGCGGGTTGTCGCTGACGATACGCCCTCCCAGATGTGCTCAGCGCGCTGACTCACGCAGAATCTGGCTCCTCGCGCTGTCTGCAGGATTTTGCCTGCACCGGCGTAGATCTGTCGGCTTACGAGAAACGGAATCAATACTTCGCTGTAGACGCTGAGATCATCGTTGCGGGTAATGCAGTAATTTTCGTGACAGCCGTAACTGTTGCCTGCCGAGTCGGTGTTGTTCTTGAAGAGATAGATGTCCCCGTGGATGCCTTCCTCAGAAAGCCGTTCTTCAGCGCTGGTCAGGAGTTGCTCAAGGATGCGTTCTCCGGCTTTGTCGTGGGCAGTGAGATCACTGACCGAGTCACACTCGGGCGTGGCGTACTCGGGATGGCTGCCGACATCTAGATAAAGACGAGCTCCGTTGCCCAAAAAGACATTGCTTGAGCGTCCCCAAGAAACGACTCGCCTAAACAAATAACGCGCTACCTCGTCGGGGCTGAGGCGTCGCTGACCGCGCAGGGTGCAAGTTACGCCGTACTCGTTCTCGATTCCAAAGATCCGACGCTGCACGTCGAACAACCTAGACCCCCGCCCGCGCCGTTGGTAGGTCAGGTGCTGATAAGGCTTGCAACCTCAGGATCTTCAAGGCGGCGAAATGCTCGACGACCAGTACCTCGCTGCAGCACCGCGATCTCCAATTCGCCAGGGCTCAGCGATCGGTCGGGACCGCCCAGAGCAGTTATTGCCCGGCTTAAACCGTCAGCGAGTTCTGGCACGTCGTCCAGTTCACCGAAGCGATCCGAGATCGTTTCGGTTTCACCGCCGAGCACGACCGACACGTCCTCGTCAACGACTGTTCCGTCGTAAAGGATGTGGAACAGTTGGTCGCCGCCGCCATCGTCTTCTCCTATTTCGGCCACCAGAATCTCTACTTCCATCGGTTTCATCTCGTGAGTGAAGATCTGTCCAAGAATTTGGGCGTATTGGTTGGCGAGGCTACGTGCATCGACGTCTCCACGACTGAAGGCATACCCCTTGAGGTCCGCATGACGCACGCCCGCGATACGCAATTGATCGAACTCGTTGTACTTGCCGACGCCGGCAAAAGCGATCCGGTCGTAGATCTCGCTCACCTTGCGCAGTGTCGAAGACTTGTTTTCGGCACAGATGGCAATGCCGTCGACAAAGCGAAAGGCGATGAGGCTGCGGCCTCGTGCGATGCCTTTGCGGGCGTAGTCGGCGCGGTCCTTCATTACCTGCTCAGGAGCCACGTAGAAGGGCATGTTCATGGCAATTGCCTCACTGCGCTCGGCGGCGCTCGATAAGCGTGTTGGTACGTTCGGCCAATTCGTCGTCCTCCAAGCGCACATAGCCCTCGGCGGTGATGGTGGCGACAATTGGATAGATACCCCGGATGGGATCAGGCCCGCCGGTTGCTGAGTCTTCGTCGGCTGCCTCGTAGAGCGCGGTGATGGCGAGGTCGGTGACAGCTCCAGCGTCCATGTCGGCGTGATAGCCCAGTTTCAAGACGGTTCCGGCATGAAAGCTCCCCGAACCCGTGGTGGCATGCTCAGTCTCTTCGTACCTTCCACCGGTCACGTCATATTCAAACAGGCGACCCTGGTTGAGTTTCAGGTCGTATCCAGCGAAGATCGGAACGACCACTAATCCCTGCATTGCGGCGGGCAGGTTGCTGCGGACCATCTGACCGAGTTGGTTCGCCTTGCCCTCGAGGCTCAGTGTGTCGCCTTCAACCTTTTCGTAGTGTTCCAACTGGAGTTGAAACAGGCGAACCATCTCAGCCGCGGGACCCGCAGCCCCAGCGATTGCAACACCGCTGTGTCGATCAGCTGCAAACACCTTCTCAATGCTGCGATGGCTGATCAGATTCCCAGAGGTGGCCCTACGGTCGCCCGCCAGCAGTACTCCTTCGGAGTAGCGAAGAGCAACACACGTCGTACCATGTCGAAAATCCGAAACCGGGACTTTGCTGTCGGAGGAGATGCTTTCGGGCGAGATCTGATTCGCGAATCCGCTTCGCCGCAAGAGTTCCGCGAAGCTCGGACCGGGATCGTCGTGCGGTCGAAACAGCGGAAGGTTCACCTCGGCTGGCTCCAGTTTGTCGAGTTCGCTCTCACTTTAGATTGCTCGCAGTTCTCAGAGGTCGTGCTCACTGGCCGCCCTTTTGGATGTAGCTCTTCACAAAGTCTTCTGCGTTGGCTTCGAGAACTTCGTCTATCTCGTCGAGAAGGTCATCAAGTTCCGCTTTGATTTCCTCGCCGCGCTCGGTGGCTGCGGGGGACGCTTGCTCGGCAGGCTCCCGTTCGACCGGTGTAGGTTTGCGCACTTGTTCGCGTTCAGCCATTTATCGTCTCCATTTCTAGGACCCCAAGCGTCGAAGGAGCTCCGTCGCAGAGTCACACTCATGGAACAAGTTACCCACATGAGCTTCGGTACCGCGCAACGGTTCCATCATTGGCACTCTACGGAGTGCATCGGTGCCGACATCGAAAACGAGCGAATCCCAGTTGGCGGCTACCACAGCATCGGAGAACAACTGGAGGCACTTGCCGCGGAAAAAAGCGCGAGTGTTGCTTGGCGGTTCGCTCATCGCCCTAGTGGCCTCAACATCATCGACGATCTGTTCCAAGCCAACTCGTGCGGCGAGAGACCGCTCGGGTCTCATGTCGTGGTACTGAATGTCTAGTGCTCTAAGCCGAGGGTCTCGCCAATCGAGTCCGTGCCGCTCTCGGTAACCTCCAATGAGGCGATATTTTGCGACCCAATCGAGTTGGGATGCGAGAGTCATGGGATCGAGTTCAAGGCCTGTGAGCACCGCTTCCCAACGGTCGAGTACCTCTAGGGCCACCACTCCACCGACGTTCTCTACACCGTTGGCCTCAACGTATTTTCGGCTCTGGTCATGCAGTTCCCACTGGATCTCAAGCGCCGTAACTGTGGTTCCGTCAGCCAACTCAAGTGGCTGGGCGAGTGTCAAATCGTGAGAAACCCGACGGATAGCAGCCACGGGGGCAGCAAAAACGAACTCGCGACTCAAAGCATCGTCTTCGATCAGAGCCAATACCAGAGCGGTGGTGCCTACCTTCAAGAACGTCGAAATCTGCGAAGGGTTGGAATCGCCTACGATCACGTGGAGTCGACGGTATTTGCGAGCATCGGCGTGAGGTTCGTCCCTCGTGTTGATGATGGGTCGCTTCAATGTTGTCTCCAAACCGACTTCTTCTTCGAAGAAGTCGGCGCGTTGGGTGAGTTGGTAAGGCACTTCGTCGGTGCTTTGGCCCGGCATTTCAGAACCAACCTTGCCGGCTCCAGTGAAGATCTGACGTGTGACGAAATGGCTGATGCAATGGGTCACGATGCGCCCGAACGGGGTCGTTCGGTCGACCAGGTAGTTCTCATGGCAGCCGTAGCTGTTGCCTTTGCCGTCGCTGTTGTTCTTGTAGAGCACCAGTTCTTGGTTGGCGGGCAGCAGCTCGGATGCCGCGGCCATCGAGTGTTGCGCAATCAACTCGGCGGCCCGGTCGTACAAGACGACGCTGCGCGCGTCGGCGCATTCGGGCGTGGAGATCTCGGGGTGTGCGTGATCGACGTAATAGCGGGCACCGTTGGTCAGCACGGCATTGACAAGGTGGGTTTCAACATCGGGAGGCATGGCAGCGGTGGGTGCGTAGCCCCTGGCATCAACACCCGGCGTCTCATCGATGAAGTCCCAGTGAACGGTGTCGTTGCTGTCTTCGGTTCGGTATCCGGCCGCATAGAGGTAGGCGTTGATGAGAACCGAGGATGCCGCTATCGGGTTCGGGTCCTCGGTGCCGCGGTGAACTATCCCGTATTCCGTTTCGATACCAATGGTCTTCGGAATTGACATTGCGGCGACCCTACCCCTTGATTGAGCCGCGGGGCGTCTGCTGAACGTAGGAACGCTTGTACCTGGCACCGAGCGCAGCCAGGAGTTCGTGCGAGATGGTTCCCGCCCTCTGCGCAACCTCGTTGATCGGAGCCCGGTCACCGATCAGTTCGACCAGAGCACCGGAGTGCAGTTCCGAATCTGCGACATTGGTGACGTCGAGTGTGATCAGGTCCATGGAAACACGACCGATAATGGGCACCTGCACCGACCCCACATAGGCGATCCCCGAGTTCGAAGCGGAGCGGAAGAAGCCGTCGGCGTAACCAACCGGAATCGTGGCGACTCTGCCGGGTACGTCGATCTTGTGCGTGGCCGCGTAGCCGACACAGTCACCGGCGTCGACATTACGGACCTGCAGGATCGGAGCTGTAACTGTAACAACCTGGCGCATAGGGTTTTTCTTGTCGGGATACGGATTGCCCCCATACAAGGCGACTCCGGGGCGAACCAGATCAAAATGGTAGTCCGGGCCCAAAAAGATCCCGGCTGAGTTGGCCAACGAAGCAGAACCCATTGATAGATGTTGGCGATGTGCTTCGAACCGCCTCAGTTGTTCGGCGGATTGGGTGCTGTTGGCGACATCGGCGGAACCAAGATGGCTCATCACGTGAACGACCTTGAGAGCATCCAAGCGCCACGGTTCGTCAATCAGTACAGCGGTTTCATCTGCTCCCAGGCCCGTCCGGTTCATCCCGGTGTCCAAGTGAATGGTTGCCGGCAGTTCCTGTTGGCGCAGCTCGGCTGCTTCGGCCCAGCACTCAATTTGTTCGAGGCTGTTGAGCACCGGGATCAATCGGTGCTCGATCAAATCGTCAATCGTGCCCGGCATGGCTCCGTTGAACACATGGATCGACGGGCCGCTGAGGGCCTCGCGCAACAGCTGTCCCTCAGCGAGTTGCGCGACAAAGAAATGACTGCATCCCTGTTCCGCCAGGGCAGTCGACACTTCGACGCAACCAAGGCCGTATCCGTTGGCCTTCACTACAGCCGCAGCCGCAACACCGTTGAGTTGCTCGCGGATGATCTGGTAGTTGGTCTGGAGTCGCCCGAGGTCGATGGTGAGGTTCACGGGAATATGCCGCGCAGCCGGTAGACCTTCTGCAACAAGTTAGCGGCCTCAATGTAGGCAGCCTGTCGCCAACTGCACCCTCTGGTCTTGCGAACTGCCCCAACTCGGTCCGAGGCGTCCCAGATGGCGTCGCGAAGGCGTGAATCTATGTCGCGCGCCGTCCAACGGCTACTCGTCTTGTTCTGTACCCACTCGTAGTAGGAGACGACCACCCCACCAGCGTTGGCAAGAATGTCGGGGATCAGGTTCAAACCGGCTTCTTCAAGAACCGTGGAGGCTTCGGCGGTTACCGGCCCGTTGGCAGCCTCCACGATGGTATGAGCACAGATGTCGTCAACGTTGTCGGCGGTGATCTGCGTTTCCAGAGCTGCCGGCACAAGCACATCGACGTCAAGCGCGAAGAACTCTTCGGTGGTGATGGTGTCACAGGCCTCAAACCCCGCTACGCCTTGGTGTTGGGAGGCGTGGAGCGCCAACTTGGCGATATCAAGCCCGCCGGCGTTGTAGATCGCACCGCTGATGTCAGCAATGGCAACGACCTTCATGTTGAGTTCAGTAAAAGCTGCAGCAACGTGGGATCCGACATTTCCGAATCCCTGCACAGCCGCGCTTTCTCCGCTCAGAGTGCGGTCAAGTTGGCCATAGAGGTGGCGCAGAGCGTAGGCCGCTCCTCGCCCGGTTGCTGCTTCACGACCAAGGCTTCCTCCCAGTTCTATGGGTTTGCCGGTTACAACTCGACGAGCGTTCTGTCGTTCACCAGGCCCGCGTGAGTTGAGGTAGGTATCCATCATCCAGCCCATCGTTTGGGCATCGGTTCCCATGTCGGGTGCTGGGATGTCGAATTCGGGACCGATATTTTCTCCGAGTGCATGGGTGAATCTGCGCACCACTCTTTCAAGTTCGGCGGTAGTGCACTCCGCTGGGTTGACTGCCACACCACCCTTCGCTCCTCCGAATGGCAAATTGAGCAGCGCACACTTGAAAGTCATCCAAGTTGCGAGTGCGCGTGCCTCGTTGAGGTCCATGCCCCGATGGAAGCGCATGCCTCCTTTGAACGGGCCCAGCACATTGTTGTGTTGGATGCGGTAACCCTGAAGAACTTCATGTTCGCCGTTCTCGCGCTGGATCGGGAAGTTGACGATCAGTTCGTTCATTGGTTTCAACAGGACGCGTCGAACCTTCTGATCCATGTCGATGGCCCGAGCGGCGTCTTCTACGTTGGCCGTTGCCTCTTGGTAGAGGCGGGTTGAACTCGCGGTGCCGGTCACGTGTTTCCCTGGTTGTTGTAGGCGTATAGGTAAGTTAGAGGTACTGCCCAGGTGAAACCGAGTCGATCGATTTGCCGCCCGTGTTCACTTCATTGGAGTGAGCCAGCGTGCGCACATAGACGATCGGCTCCCCCTTCTTGCCTGAGATCTTGGCCCAGTCATCGGGGTTTGTGGTGTTGGGTAGATCTTCGTGTTCCTTGAACTCTTGACGAATCGAGGCCAGCAGGTCGTCTGTGCGGATCCCGCGGTCACCACCTGAGATTTCTCGCTTGATAGCGAGTTTCTTGGCTCGACGCACAATATTTTCGATCATGGCCCCCGAGGAGAAGTCTTTGAAATACATGATTTCTTTGTCACCGTTCTGGTAGGTGACCTCCAAGAATCGGTTCTCGGTGTCGGTGTTATACATCTCATGCACGGTTTCTTCGATCATGTGTTGGATTGCCTTGTCGATGTCGCCGCCACCTTGGGCATCGATCGTGGCTTCATCAATCGGCACCTGAGAGGTCAGATACTGCGAAAAGATCGGCACGGCAGCTTCGGCGTCCGGCCGTTCGATTTTTATCTTCACATCGAGTCGGCCTGGACGCAGAATCGCGGGGTCGATCAGATCCTCGCGGTTCGATGCGCCGATCACGATCACGTTGCGCAGAGCCTCTACTCCGTCGATTTCTGCAAGGAGCTGAGGGACAATGGTGGACTCGATGTCGGAGCTGATGCCGCTACCGCGGGTACGGAAAAGGGATTCCATCTCGTCGAAGAAGACGATAACGGGCCAGCCTTCCTCGCTTTTCTCTCGTGCTCGTTGAAATACCAGGCGTATCTGGCGTTCGGTTTCTCCGACGTATTTGTTGAGAAGTTCGGGACCTTTGATATTGAGGAAGAAGCTGCGCGCCTTGCTGTCACCGGAAACTTCAGCGACTTTATTGGCCAGACTGTTGGCGACTGCTTTAGCGATCAGTGTTTTGCCACAGCCGGGAGGGCCGTAGAGGAGGATTCCCTTGGGGGCTGGAAGGTTGTAGTCCAAGAACAACGCAGAGTGGACGAAGGGCAACTCGACGGCGTCGGTAATCTCCTCGATTTGTTGGTCGAGTCCGCCCACATCCGCGTAGGAAACATCTGGCACCTCTTCGAGAACGAGATTTTCGACTTCGGGTCTCGGTAAACGCTCCAAGACAATGCCGGCACGAGGGTCAATGAGCAGAGTGTCACCACTACGGAGTGGCCCTTCGCGAACGGAGTCGCTCAACTCAACGACGCGTTCCTCATCGGCGCGACCGATTATCAACGCTCGAGTTTTACCGTCGAGCAGTTCTTTGAGGATGGCTACCTCGCCCGACCGATCTGGGCGGCGGGCGAGTATCACGTTGAGCGACTCGTTGAGCACAACCTCCTGACCGCGGATCAACTCGCCGGAAAGTTCGGGCTGCACTGATACCCGCATCTTTCTACCGCTGGCATGGACATCGACGGTTCCGTCATCGTTGATGTTCAGCACCGTTCCGTACCCTGATGGCGGTTGGGTCAGCTTGGCGACCTCATCACGCAGAGTGGCTATGTGCTCGCGGGCCTCGCGTAGCGTGTAGGCGAGCTTCTCATTTTGAGACACGGCTTGGCTGAGCTGCCCCCTAGCCTCGCTCAACCGCTCCTCCAACGTCGCGATTCGATTGTGGGAGTCCTGGGGTTGCCGACGGAGTTCGGTGAGTTCATCCTCGAGCTCGGCAAAACGCATGCGTAGTCGATATATCTCAGCCTCTGCCTCTGAGTGTTCCACGCTTCCTCCTGCTTTTTGCTTCGGCGTTACCCTAGACGGCCGGAGCGGTACTTTCGTGGTTGTATCTTCACCGGTTGGCGAGCAACCACGCGCTCTCTCACTAAATTTACTGCATCTCCGGTTCCAAGACGTGAGTTTTAGGGGTTATGCTGTCGGCATAGAAAAATCACCTAAGCGGGAAGTCACCCGCGCTGACACACGAGGTCGCAACGGCTCATGAAGGTTTGGATCGATCAGGATCTTTGCACTGGAGACGGTCTCTGCGAAGAGATCGCCCCCGATGTCTTTACTCTTCTAGACGACGGCCTCGCCTACGTCAGGGAAGGCGACACGATTTTCGCGGACCCGGGCGGGCCGGACGGCCTAGCTGTGGTTCCGGACGGCCAGGAAGAAGCGACGATCGAATCCGCCGAAGAGTGCCCTGGCGAGTGCATCTTCATTGAGGTCTAAGAGGCCGCGCGAGTCTGCGCTACTCGTCTGCGCTACTCGTCTGCGCTACTCGCTGAGAAGTCTGGCGCTGGTCAAGAATCCTGTGTGAGCAACCATCCGATGATCTGGACGGACCGCCTGATCGGCAACGTGCCAGCCACGGTTGAGCACTTCTATCGTTTGAGCCATACCGAACAGCGAGCTTTCGAGCCTGGCGTGAAGTTGAGCGACCTGCATAATGCTTGGTGTGTAGGCCAAGAAGATTCCCCCGGGGCGCAGCGCGGTTTCCGCGTGGGGTACAACTTGCCACGGTTCGGGTAGATCGAGCACCACGCGGTCAAGGTCTGTGGTGCTGATGCCGGCATACACATCTTGGAGATGGGTGTCGTAGCGGTCGAGCACCTCCGTTCCCAGAAAACGGCTGACATTGGAGAGGGCCCTGGAAAGGAAATCCTCGCGGATCTCGTAGCCGGTGATACGGGCGCCGGCTCGCAGCATCGCGGTTGACAACGCTCCGCTTCCCAGACCTGATTCCAGGACTCGGGCACCGGGGAAGATGTCGGCCATTATCAGGATCGGACCAATATCTTTCGGGTAGATGACCTGAGCACCACGCGGCATTTTCAGAACGAAATCTGTGATCGTGGGCCGAAGCGCTATGAAGGTCATCCCTCTTGTCGACCTGAATAGAGCGCCTTCGTCTGAGCCGATCAGTTCGTCGTGGCTCAATACTCCCGAATGGGAATGGAATTCCCCTCCTGTTGCCAAATCGATCAGGTAGCGACGCTTCTTGCGGTCGATGAGCAAAACCGGTTCGCCTGCCTTCAATGGCCCGCGTGCAGTCACAACGCAGTTCGCTTCAGTTAGGTTCGACGTGACGAATGACGAGTGATTCGCCCAGCGCCAATCGTTCGGAGAATTTCACGGGCATCTCTGTTCGCTTGAAGACTTTGGCCGACCAACGGAATACAAAGCGAGCGACGAAGACCGCTAGCCAGACGCGGGACCCGCCCAAAAGACCTTTGCGAAAACTGTTTACCCGCACGGTCTCAATCAGAGAGGTCAAAGCGAAGCGCCGCACGAGTGCTAGATCCTCCGAATCTCGACAACGGTTGATCTGGTGGCACCAACTCTGCGTCCCAAGAAGTAGGCGACCATCAGCATCGCAACCCCGGCACCGACAGCTACGGGCAGCAAGCGCCGAGCGCCTGTCGTGGCCTGCTGCTCGACTTCTTCAACCACGGATCGCAGAGTGGAGTCAAGATCTTCACGGGTGATCCTGTCTGGGTCGTCTGCCTCGTTTGCCATCACAGGGTCCTCTTTCGGATTTGTTGAGCCAAGAGTCCAAGGACGACGATGGCACCGAGCAGAGTGATTGCATGAGGTGCCCAACTAAGGTTGCCCGTGAAGGTACTTCCGGTCTCTTCTTGTAGAACCCGCAAGGTCGCGACCGTTAGTGAGATGCCGCTGATCATCAACAGAACGGACCCCAGCACGCCGAAAGCGATCCATCGGGGAATAGGTCGAAGCGGTTCAACGAGTTCTTGGCGCGCGTAATCCTTAACAAGATCGTAGAAGTCGCCCGGTCCCATTCGGTCTGCCATCGCAGTGGTAAGCCTACGAGCCGCAACTATCCGCCGAAACCACCACCTGCCTCGACGAGAGCTTCCAGTACGTCGGCCCGTTCTTCAAATAGCTCGACAGCCAGTGCGGCGCGCTGGTGCCAGCCCGGTTCGCGCAGCAAGCGTTGATTGTCGAGGGCACCGAGCTGCGCTGCGACAACCAACTGCCAAGCTCCGTAAGTCGGGTCGTCGGAGTTGAGCGCAGGTTCGTCGATTTGGTGGTTTGGAGCGAGCAGTTGGGCAGCGGTCAAAATCCTTTTGAGTCGAGAAAAGAGTTGATCGTGAGCTTCAGGAGCGATATCGGTGTCGGAGTCGGGCCAGTCGGTGGCCAACGCTTTGGGGTATGGATCGTCGTGCGACCAACGCTCGACGCGTATGCGGCGGGTCGCGACAGCGATAATCCCCCAGCGACCATCGGGAAATTCCTCGGCCTGAATGACCCGAGCGACTACCCCCACGTTTGAGCGCAGGTCGTCTCCCCCGACTTCACGTCCTCGTTCAATCATGGTGATGCCGAACTCTGGTTCGTCGAGGGCTACAACAAAGCGAGCGAGTGCGCGATACCGCTCCTCGAAAATATGCAGCGGGACCATGGCACTAGGTAGAACTGCCTGTTCCAGCGGAAACATCGCCAGTTCGCGCACGCTCAACTCTGGGTGTCGGGCGCGGGTATTACCGCGAGGGGGGCTATGGAGTCAGGTGTTGGTCCATACTCATTGGGGTAGCGCGCCACGGCCTCAAGCAGACTTGTCTGAATGCTGTTGCATGGCCCCAACGATTCGTCGGTGCGCTCGTTGGTGTCAGCATTGGCTAACAAGACGAAGGTAATGACGGCGCCGTTGTCAGCCGTCATTTCACCGGCCAACGCGGTGATATGGCCGCGATCCGCGCTGATGACGCGCATGTTGGAAGCGCCAGAGGGTGCACAGGCGGCCAGGGAACTTGTGCGGATCTCTTTGAGTGACGAACTGACGATTCCACCGGCGGGACTCTCCTCGATGATCGCCATCAGCAAGTCGCAAGTGACTCGGTCCTTGCTTGACAATCCCGAACCGTCCAGGGGCAGACTTCCCTCAACCGGCAGTCCTTGCTGCAGTAACGTAATCAGCATTCCAAAGGCGGCATCGTTGGAGGCGGGCGACACACCGTTGACGCGACCGACTTCTTTGAAGAGCATCTCCGCGGTGGTCCCGTCGATCAGTGCACGCTGGGCTATCTCTTCGATGGGTGGAGACTCGATTGTGGCCAGCAGAACCTGCTCGGCTGAAGCCGGTTGTTCTCCGGTAGATGGTTCCGCAGTGATTGTGATCCCTCGTTGGATCAGAAGGTCGGTGAGGATTCCAGCCGCCAGTGTGGCGGGGTCCTCCGAGGGAGTGACAGTGTTGGTTTGGCGATCCCATTGGAATCCGTCATTGACCAGCAAGCCCGACAGAGGGCCGACCACATTGTCGGCGTTGTCGGTTTCGGTCCAGACGGTGCCGACATAGTCGGTTTCGCTGGGAGAGAAGCGGAACTCGTCTCCGACCACTCCCCCACTGATTTCTGAAATACCTCTACTCCTGAGTTCGATGGCAAGTTCGGCTGCGAGTTGGTCGAGGCTCGTTGATGCCCTGTCGTCATCGAAGCGGGTTAGATAGTCGTTCGTGGAGAGCACCGGGTCTCCGCCGCCCACAAGCCAAATGTCGCCCTCCAGAACACCCTCGTTGACCAGGCTCGCTTCGTTGCTGACCACCTTTGTGACGAAGACCGTTTCTGTTCCCAGACTCTCGACGGCGGCAACCGTGACAAACCGTTGAAGTTCCGCTGGTACCAGCGCTAGGTCAGGTTGTTCAACGGCGATCTCAATCCCGTTTCGGTGAACCCTGAGGCAACGTGCTGCAGGCACTTCGGGTTGGTTCAAGACGCTCTTGGCGGCCTCTTCAAATTCCTGATTCGAGGTGGGTCGCCGGAGCCACTCAGGGATACGGCGGACGTTGATGATGGGGGTGCCGAGCGAATCGGTAGCGACAGTTGTGTCCGGTTCACCAGCGTCAGCGGCCCGATTGGCGCGATCGGCAAGCACACTGGCGGCGATGACCACGGCCAGTATCAGTAACGGAAGAAACAACCGACGCATGTTGACAGCAGGCTAGGCGGTCCCAGCGAGCGCAGCGACCAAGAGCGGGCAACAACGTCTTGGCCTCGAGCCACGCGACCGCATGAGTAGGTTCCTGGACGAAGATTTGCTTGAAGAATCCACTGGCCAACAGGTCACTGAACTTCTTGATGCGACCGGTTGCTGGACAGGCTGTTGAAGGCCGGCGAACCTGAGCTGAGTCAACTGGTCGGAGAGAAGTTGTCCATGATGAGTCTGGGCGTCGCTCAGCGGATTCGGTGGCTGATGGTCGGTGCCTTGGTTTCGCCTGAGCGGTATCTGGCCGAGTTCGAAGAATACGCTGGCAGGAATCAGAGAAGAACCGAGCATTTGGCCAGGTTCCTGTGCAACCGCTTCCACAACCACTGGTTCGTCAGCTCCCCGCTGCTCGTGGACTTGAGTCCTGAGACGATCGCTGCGTTTATCAGGCTCTTGGGCGGCCTCTGCGATCCCTTGGACATCAGCGGCATGGGGGTCGTTTCTGTGGACCTCGAGCTAGACACATCCCGGCGAACAGAGAACGCCAACACCTGAGCCGCCGCCGCTCGCGCGAGCCGGTTTGCGCCCCGGTCCTTCGCGCTGTTTTCGCTTCCGCTCCTGTTGCCCCTTACTGATCCGGCCCGCTGACCGTCACGCTCAGGGAGTTGGACAGTTTCCGTCCGTCGCTGGTGCAGATCGCGCCCGCATCGTTGCAGTCGGTGGTCGCGGGCAGCGTGATGGTGATTGCGCCATTGCCCTTGGGCTCGACGGTTATCGTCCAGGTCTGGTTGCTGCCCTGCACCTTCCGTTGGGCCCTGACGACTGGGCCGTGGTCGTCCTCGGTGAACGCGTGGTCGCGCAGTGTTATGTAGCTGAGTGGCAGGTTCTCGCTGAAAG
Source organism: Candidatus Aldehydirespiratoraceae bacterium (assembly GCA_965198315.1). Lineage (GTDB taxonomy): Bacteria > Actinomycetota > Acidimicrobiia > Acidimicrobiales > Aldehydirespiratoraceae > VXYK01. The sequence continues at coordinate 2,461,531 of OZ240616.1, forward strand.
CCAGGTCGAAGGTGAACGTTGTGCCGCTGCCGCTGTGGCTCGTGGGGACGTTGGTGAATGTGGCGGTGAGCGAGGTCGGGTCGGCCGCGACGGCGTCGGTGGGTTCGCTGGTGAGCGATTCGGAGTTGCCCGCGTCGTCGGTGAAGGTCACCCGTATCTGGATCGTTTTCCCCTGCTCGCTGTCGGTGAGGGTATAGCTGGAGCCGGTGGCCCCGCCGATGTCGGACCCTCCTGCGATCCATTGGTATTCGAACGTCGGATTGGTCAGCCCGTCTTCGTCTGTGATGGCTGAGGTGTCCGCTGTCAACGTCTGGTCCACCTGAGGCGTCCCGCTGACGGTGGGCGCTCCCGCAGCATCGCGGTTCGGCGCGGCAGCAACGGCAACGGTAGCCGCGCTGGTCAGCGATTCGGAGTTGTCGGCGTCGTCGGTGAAGGTCACCCGTACCTGGATCGTTTTCCCCTGCTCGCTGTCGGTGAGGGTGTAGCCGGCGCCGGTGGCCCCGTCGATGTCGGACCCTCCTGCGATCCATTGGTATTCGAAGGTCGGATTGGTCAGCCCGTCTTCGTCTGTGATGGCTGAGGTGTCGGCTGTCAACGTCTGGTCCACCTGCGGCGTTCCGCTGACGGTGGGCGCGCCCGTGGGGGCTGTGTTGGACCCCGCCGCCGCGGGCGCCACCACCACCCTGTAACGGCGCACCGTCCCGTCCGCCGCCGTCACCGTCACCGCGACCAGGGTTTCGCCCTGGGTGGGCGCCGCCATCTGGTGGTCCGCCGGCTCTGCATCGGCGTCGGTCGCCGGGCTGTAGGCCACGGCCGCGCCGGCGTCGTTGGCCTGTGCGGTGACCGTCACCGTTTCCGTCTCCGCGTCTGTGACCGCCCAGTACAGCAACACCCGGGCGTCGAAGGCCGGGCTCAGCGTCGCTCCCTTTATGCCGAGGGAGGCCAGCGTCGCGTCGGTGGAGACCGCCGACGTCGACGGTTTCGTGATCCGCGGCTGGAGCGTTTCGCCGTCGGTCCAGGTGAGGTCCACGTCTTCGAGGGTGAAGCTGGCGTTGCCGCCGGTGCCGTCGGGGAAGCTGAGCGACACGTCTCCGATGTGCAAGGTGAGGGCTTCCGCGTCGTAGAGTCCCGCGTCGAAGCCGAGTCTCAGCACCCTCGCGACCGGGTTGTACCACAGGCGTTTGGCGCGCAGGCCGGACCGGCCCATCTGGTTCGAGAACAGGTCCGCGGAGCCCGCACCGATCGACTGTGACCAGTACTCCACCACTTCCATGTCGGCAGACCACACCGTCACGTCGGCCGCTGCCGTCTCGGTGACCGGAGCCGCATCGTCGTCGAGGACGGTGACCGTCGCCGCCTCAGCGCCCGGCGCGAGCTGCCGGCCCGACCCGGACGCGAGCCGCACCGTCACCTCGCTGTCGGCCTCGGGGTCCTCGTCGGCCGTGGTGGGCACCCGCAGCTCTGTCTCGCTTGCGCCCGCGGCGAACGTCACGTCCACAAGCGCCGCCGTGCCCAGCATCGAACCGGTCTCCTGCACCGTCACCGGCACCGTCAACGCCGCCCGCGCGCTTCCCGTCCGGGTCAGCGCGAACACCGCATCGTCGCCCTCCGCCGCATAGTTCGAAGCCGCCGATATCGACACCTCAGAAATGAGCGTCACCGTGACCGTCACCGTGTCGGTGGCATGGAGGCCTGCCGCGTCCGTCACCCGAAGCGTGAACCCGAGCGCCGTCTCCGACTCGAGATCCGAGGGCGACGTGAACGCCGGCTGTCCCGCTGAGGCGTCCGAGAGGGCGACGCGCGGGGCGCCGTCGTCTGCCTGGGTCCACAAGTAGGCCAGCGTGTCGCCCGCATCCGGGTCCGTGCTGGCGCTCGCGTCGAGCGTCACCTCGGCGCCCTGGCGCACTCTGGCCGGGAACGCCGCCGCCTGCGCCACGGGTGCTTCGTTCACGTCGGTGAGCGTCACCAGCAAGGCCGCCGTCGCGCTCTGCGCGCCCGCCATGGAGCTTGCCGGCACCGCTGCCGCGACCGTCACCTCATAGGTCCCGTCGCCGTCCGCATCGTCGGGCGCCTCGAAGTCCTTCGCCGCGACCAGCGACAGCACACCCCCCGACGTCACCGCGAACGCCGCGCCGTCAGCGCCGCCCTCCGCACCCGCCGGGATCGACCAGACCGCAGTCGCGCCGGTCCCCGTATCAGAGGCTGCGAGCGCCGTGACCGTCGTCTCGCCCTCCGCGACCGTCAACGGGCCCGGCGTCGTCACCGCCAGCGCCGGTTCGTCGACGTCGGTGAGCGTCACCGAGAGCGCCGCCGTCGCGGTCTGCGTCCCCGACGTCACCGACACCGTCACCTCATAGGTCCCGGCGCCGTCCGCATCGTCGGGCGCCTCGAAGTCCTTCGCCGCAACCAGCGACAGCACACCCTCGGTCGTCAGCGCGAACGCCGCGCCGTCAGCGCCGCCCTCCGCACCCGCCGGGATCGACCAGACCGCAGTCGCGCCGGTCCCCGTCTCCGATGCTGCGAGCGCCGTAACCGTCGTCTCGCCCTCCGCGACCGTGAACGGACCCGGCGTCGTCACCGCGAGCGGGCCCGCCGCGACCGTGAACGACACGTCCAGCGAGCCGAGCTCCGCGCCGCGTCCCCCCGAATTCGCATACGCCGTCGCTACCAGCGTGTACGACCCCACAGGCAGCGACGCGCCGTTCACACGGCCCGCCCCGTCGCCGTAGAGCGACCACGGCGCCGCGTCGTCGGTGCCCGTGACCGTCTTCGCGCCCGTGAGCGCGAGCCGCACGCTCCCCGGCGCCGCGCCCGCGCTCATCTCCGCACGTATCCCGTAGCTCGATGCCAGCAGATCGCCGAGCCGCACCGTCGAGCCGTCGGCCAGCGTCATCAGGACCGCGTTCGTGCCCGCGTCCACCAGCGTGAACCCGCTCAGCGACGCCGGCTCCCGCTCGCTGTTCAGGATCGTCGCAACCGCTTGCGTGTCGCCCAGTACCGCCGCCCCGTTGTTCGCATCGCTCCCCGTCGGGTTGGCAAGCACCAGACGAAACGTCTCCCCGCTGTCCTCTTCGCCGTCGTCTGTGACCGGCACCCACACCGTCTTGCGCGTCTGGCCCGGCGCAAACGTGAGCGTCCCGCTCGTCGCCGTGAAGTCCGCCGGCGCCACCGCCGTCGCGTCCGTGGTGGCGTAGTCCACCGTCACCGTCCCCGACGCCGCCGGCTCCAGCGTCACCAGGAACCCGGTCGACCCGTCGGCCTCGTTCACCACCGTGTCGAACACGTTGAGCGTCGGCGCACGGCTGTCCCAGGTCCGCTCGACCCAGCCGCTCACCCCGCTGCCGCTGTAGGCGCGCACCCGCGCCGTGACCGGACCGCGACCCGACGCACCCGGCGGCAGCGTCACGCTCGTCGCCGCCTGCAGGCTCCGGTTCTGGTTCGCGCGGTTGCCGTAGTGCAGTCCGTGGCGCCACTCCACCAGGTAGCCCCACGCGCCGGGCACCGCATCCCAGCTCATGACGCGGTCCGACCCGATCGTCACACCGCCCGGCACCGGCAGAACCGCATCGGCGGGCCGGTCCACCAGGATCCGCACCAGGCCCGAGCCCTCCGAGACCGGCCCCGACCGCGTATCGTGCGAGCCGTAATAGACCTCGTGGTTGTAGACCACCGCGAACGGCGCGCTCAGCAGCGCATCGGGCCGCACGTCCGCCGCGTAGTCCTCCAGCGCACGCGCCGTGACCGTCACCTCGTACCAGTCGTTCGGGCTCCCCCCGTAGATCGGGATGCGGTCGTTCGCCCGGTCCGCGAAGTTGGTCATGTCGTAGACATCGCTCATGGTGAGGTAGTTGCCGTTCTCGTCGGTCCTGTAGCCGATGCCCTCCACCTCGCACCGCAGGTTCGAGAACAGCGTCGGGGCGGTCTCTGCCGGGCTCGCCTGCAGCCGTCCCGCCGGAGCCTGGATGCGGCGCGGGATCACGGTGTAGATGCGGGTGCAGGGCTTGAGCCGCACCCGGTACTTGCCCACCTCTCCCATCCGGACGGTCAGCGCCGTGGTCGAGGCATCGCGCCAGGCGCCGCCCTGCCAGACCTCTGCATCCACGAGGTCCCGGGCATAGGGGCTCGTCAGCGGCGTCTCGCCCTCGCGCGCCGTGCCGTACCAATATGACCGCCTTCGCGGCGAGTCGAAGTCCGGCGAGTAGTCCAGCTCCACCTTGTACCAGCTGTCCGCAGCCAGGCCGCTCAGCACCAGCTTCACGCCTTGCTTCTTCGTCAGGCGGTGCTCGGTGTGGCCCACCGCGCCCGTGGCGGTGTTCGTGTAGCGCACGTAGAGCGGGTTGCCGTCCGGGTTGCGCACCTTGAAACGCACCCACAGCGTCGAGTCGTCCGGCGTCTGCAGGAAGACGTTCTCCACCACCGTCTCATCCAGCGTCGCCACGTTCGACCACGGGCCCGCCTTGCCGTTGATGTTGATCGCCCGCACCCGGTAGCGGTTCTCCCGGATCACGCCCGGCGCCAGCACCTGGTGGGTGTATGTGTGCTTGAACTCGCCGGTGTTCGCCACCAGCGCGTACCAGTTCGCATCGTCGCCGCATGTCGTGCGGCACACCTCGATCCGGTAGCCCTGGATCTCCGACATCGTCGAACCCGGGTGCGTAATCACCTCGTCGGTGGCGTTCGCGGGCTGCCACCAGTGCAGCTCCGCCCGGCCGCTGTCGGTCGCCCGCACCCACAGGCCCTGCACCACCTTCGGGATCCCCGTGAGCCGCTCCGTCGGCATCCCCGACACCGACGCCGCGTTCTCAGACCCGTGGGCGTTCACCGCCTGCACCTCGAAGATGTGGGCCGCGCCGTTGGTCAGCCCCTCCACCCGGTAGCTCGTCACCAGCCCCACCGACTGCCAGGCGTTGAACGTCCCGCCGTCGGTCTCCCGCCAGCGCACCTCGTAGCGCAGCACCGGGCTGTCGTTGACGACCGGCTGCCACGACAGCACCGCGAACGCGTTCCCCGTCCGCACCGTCACGTCCGGCGCCTGTGGCGGGCCGTCGTCGTCCAGGATCGTCAGCACGAGGTCCGGGTTCTCGCCCGCCGAGTTCACCCGCACAGGAAGCGTCCCGAACGCAAGCGTCAGCGTCTCGTTGCCCTCCACCACTGCGTCGTCCTCGAACTTCAGCGTGAAGCGCTGCTCGGTCTCGCCGGGCCCGAAGGTCACGCTCGACGGCACCGCCTCGTGCTCGTCCGCCGCCAGGTTCGCGCCCCGCGTCGCCGTGATCGGCGCCACAACCTCGCGCTCCGGCGCCTGGGTCAAGCGCACCGTGACCTCGACTTCGGTGCCCTCCTGCCCCGAGTCCGCCGCCTTGTCGAACGACACCGACACGATCGGCACGTCGTCGTCGAGCACCGTCACCTCAAGCGTCGCATGCGTCCCCGGCACATATCCCTCCGGCAGCGCCCCCAGGCCCAGCGTCAGGAGCCGGTCCGGCTCGTCGTCGGTGTCGTTGACCGTGCTCACCGTGAAGGTCTTCGAGGTCTGGCCCGCGTTGAACACCACGCTCGCCGGCACGCCGGAATACTCGGTGGCGCCGAACCCGGCGCCGGGCGTCACCGTGATCGGCGCCGTGACCGACGCCCCCGCCGCGGGCGCCTCGCCCAACATCACGGTCACCGTCACCGAGCCGCCCTCGTTGACCGACGCCGACCCCGCGCCGAACGACACCGCCACCCCCTCCCTCGGCGTGACCTGCACCTGGGCAACAGCACCGTTGTGGTTGGCGTTGCGCCCCCGGACCTCGAAGGTGTACTCGATCTCGTTGGTGAGGCCCGTGAACGGGTGGCCGGTGGTCTCGCCGTCGCTGCTGTCGATCGCGGCCCAGCTCGTCCAGGGGCCGGTCCCGGCGCGCCGGCGGTACTGGTAGTCGCTGACCCACACCTGGTCGTAGGTCGCCGGGTGGTCCCAGCGCAGCGTCGCCCCGGTGTCTCCCGGCCTCGCGGCGATGTTGCGGACAGCGCCCGGCGCGGCGTCGTCGTCGAGGATCAAAAGCGTCGCCGTCGACGGCGCGCCGATGGTGTAGTAGTCCGGGTTCGACGGGATGGTGAAGGTGACCGTGGCGTGGTCCCCCGCCGCCGAGTTGCCGGTAGGCGTCAGACCGTAGCCGGATTCTGTTGACGAAAATCCGAAGACAGCGTTCGGCTGCCCGTCGATGAGGACGGCCCCGAGCGCGGGGATCCTGGTCGTCGCCCCCATGGCGAAGGCGTGCAGAAAGACGTTGCCCAGGTCGTATCCCCGCGACAGCGTTCCGACCAGGCGCACTGTGCCGCCCTCGACGACTCTGGTTCCGCTCCGTCCTGAAAGGTCCTCCAGGCTGATGGTGAACACCGGCGGGGCTTCGTCGTCAACGTATTTGAGCCCGATGCCGCCGCCGATCCGGGCCCCGCCGTGCGTGGCGGTCAGTGTCTCGGTCACCGGCGGGCGGTACAGGTCGCCCGGGCGCTGCGGGGCGCTGACGGCGAGCGTGCCGTTCGATTGCCCGGCGGTGATGGTGATGGTCGTGCTCCCGGCGGCGCCTTGGATGACGGGCCCGGCGGTGATCTCCTGGCCGCCCCACTCGAGGGTTACCGTCTGGTCGGTCTCGAACCGCACGCTGTTGGTGATCGAGACCGTCGCCGTCGCCGAGGCGCCGCCCTCGACCAGTTCCGTGACGTCGTTGCTGCCCGAGTCGCGAAGGGTGAACCCCAACAGTGCTGTGTCGTCGTCTGCCACCGTGATGGCGATCTCGGAGTTCGTCCCCGCCACATAGCCCTCCGGCAGCGTCCCCAGCTCCAGCGTGAGCTCTTCGTCCGGCTCGTCCAAACTGTCTTGCGCCACCGTCACCGTGAAGCTCTTCGAGGTGTCGCCCGCGGCGAACGTCACGCTCGCGGGCACCCCGGAATACTCGGTCGCGCCGAGACCCGTGCCCCGCGTCGCGGTGATCGGCACCGTCACCGTCGTTCCCGCCGCCGGCGCCGTGGCCAGCGTCAGCGTGACGGTGGCCGAGCCGCCCTCGGTGATCGATGCCGACGCCGAGCCGAACGACACCGCAACACCGATGATGGGGGTGACCACCACCTGGGCCTCGGCCCCGTCGCCCGCGACGTTCTCGGCTCGCATCTCGTAGGTGTACTCCGTGTCGTTGGTCAGGCCCGTGAACTTGTGGCTGGTGGTGGTGCCGTCGCTGCCCGGAAGGGTCGCCCAGGAGCTGAACGAGCCCGTCCCTGCCTTCACCCGGTACTCGTAGTGCGTTATGGGCTGACCGTGGTCCGGCACGGGCGCCGTCGGCGTGTCCCAGACCAGGGTGGCCTCGGTGTTGCCCGCCCGGGCGGCCAGGTTGCCCGGCGCCAGCGGCGGCGTGTCGTCGTCGCGCACGATGACCGTCACCGTGTGGGGGGTGCCCAGGGTGTAGGGGATGTCCGTGCTCGTCTCGAGGGTGAAGGTCACTGTGCGGGCGCCGTCGTTCTGGGTGGTGTTCTCAGCCGCGGTCAGCGTGACGGTGGCGTCCAAAGTGCCCGAGACCAGCACTGTGCTGTCGGGCAGCGTCCCGCTGAGGGCGCTGTCGCTGTCGGTGATGGTGAACTTGAGCGCTCCGGGAGCCGGGTAGCGCACGGACAGCTCGATGTCGATGTCGAACGTGTCGCCCTCGTTCACCGACTCCGGGGCGTCGGCGATGCGCGCCACGGGCGGGCTCTCGTCCTCGATGCGGCGGAACTGCTCGATGGTCGCGATGACCGCGCCCGCCCACTTGGCGGTGAGGTCGTGGGTCTCGGGGATATAGACCGGGTTCAGGTCGTTGTCGGGCGCGCTGATGACGAGGCTGCCGGACGACGCTCCGGCCGCGATGGTGATGGCCGAGGTGTTGCCTGCGCCCCGGATCCGGCTGGTCAGCGGGATGCCGCCCCACTCCAGGGCGATCTCCTGGTCGGCGCCGAACGTGGCCTCGCCGGCGTTGGTGATGGTCACCGTCGCGGTCGCCGGATCGCCGCCCTCGACCAGCCCGGTCACGTCGCTGCCACCAGAGTCGCGCAACGTGAAGCTCCACACCGGCGCGAGCAGCGTCAGCGTGTCACTGGCCTCACCGCCCCCGCCGATGTCGTTCACGGCGCGGACCTCGAACGTGTACTGCGCGCCCGGAACCAAGCCCTCCAGCGTGTGACCGGCCGCGTTGGCCCCACCCGGTGCGCTGTCGGGGATCGCGGTCCACCCGGAGAGAACGCTGATCCCCAACTGGACCATATCGTCCTCGCTCCAACTCAAGCCGGTGCCGGTCCAGGTGAGGGTGCTAAGCGACTGGGTCGCGTCCGCGAGCGGGAGCGAGCGGCCGCCCACATCGAGCACCAGGTTGGCCAGCGCCGCCGCGCTGAAGACTCTGGAGGTTTGGAGTCTCAGCTGCCCGCCGATGAGGTCTATCGTCTCGATTTGGTAGCCCAATGAGTCATAGGAGAACGTATTGTCGGTCAAAAGATCGGCTGGCAGGCATCCCTTATTGGTTTCCGCGGAGTCGCACCCCAAAAAGTTGGAGCCCAGGTCTTTGACCGTGAGCGTCGCCGACCATATGGGCGTCTGGTCCCCGTAGCGCACCTCGTGGCCGGTTATGGCGCTGCCGTTGTCCCAGGTGCTGCGGCTCCACCTAAGGTCCACCTCGCCGAACGTCGACGTGTCCGAGACGGTCAAAGACCCCACAGCCTCCGGCGCGGTGGGGTCGAGGGTGTTGCCGACGAGCTCGATGTCCAGGGCCGCGGCCTCGTTTTCGGCTATGTCGCGGATCGGATTCAATGCCGGCACGGTGTAGTCGACCGTCAGAATGTCGCCGGGGCGAAAGGCCGGGCTCACCGTGAGCAGGATGCCCGAGGTCCCGCTGAGCGCTGCCGCGGAAACGGTCCGGGCGGTTCTGCCGGTATTCACCGCCACGGAGAATGCCGACGCCGCCGGAACCGAATCCGGGTCCAGGGGCTCGTCGTAGGTCAGCAGCACCTCCGTGTCCGACGGGGTGGACGTCTCCGACAACGTGGGCGGAGTCTCATCGACGAGGGCGGTGGCCGCCAGCTCGGCGTTGCCGTTGCCCACCGCGTCGGTGACCGCGTCGGCGGCCAGCGCGACGGTCACGTCGGTGTCGGAGGCGGTGAGCGCCGTGTCCAGGGTGATCGTGACGGTCTGTCGGGTGACAATGTCGATCGCCGCGGTCCCCGTCGTGGTCAGGGTCGTCCCGCTCGAGTCGAAGGTGATCTTCGTGCGGTCGGCGGTGCCGATGACCTCGCTGAAGGTGAGGATGATCTTCGACTTGTCCGCAGAGGGCCGGGCCCCGGTCAGCGTCGGCTCCACCCCGTCGATCTTGTGGTCCGAGTCGTCCGCGAGACCACCGTGGGTCAGGACTGCGAGTTGCCCGAGCGGACCCAGGATCGGTTTGACATCTGCGCCGAGCCTGAGCGCGTTGGCTTCGATGCTGATTCCGTCGGTGTCCTGCGCGCTTGGTGAGACGGACGCGGTGCAAGTCAGCGTCTTATTGTCAGTGATGCCGATGGTGCAATCGAGGCCCACTGTCCGTGTCCCAATCCTGATCTCGATGTAGGGGTTGTCCGTTCCTGTCCCAAGCGAGATCACCTTGTCGAACGTCACCGTGACGACGATGGCCTCGCCGATGATGTAGGTGCCGGCGGTGGCCGGGGTCGAGGTGATCTCGACCGATGTGATCGCCGGCGGCGCGTCGGGCGTCGCGGCCTCCTCGCTGGAGGGGAGGCCGTCGCCACTGTCGTTCACTCCCTGGACCTGCACGGTGTACTCCGTGCCGTTGGCGAGGCTGCTGATCTCGAAGGTTCCGCCGCTGTTGGAGACGGTTCCGGTGACCGACGTCCATTCGCTGTATGTGCCGCCGTCGGTCGCCTTGTAGCGGTACTCGATGTCGGTCAGATCCTCCCGGCCGTGGTCGGTGATCACCACCTCCATCTCGATGGTCTCGTCCTTGGCGGTCAGGGACAGGCCCGGTATGCCCGGTATGCCCTTGTGAATGCCCTCAACGGCGAGATGGAGCTCTGCGCTATTGGGGGTCCATGTTCCGCCAAGGTTGGACGATGACGCCGGACGGACGGCGACCGTGTTGGCGATGCTCCAACCGGTGACCGCTCCCGCGTCCTCGTTGTCGGTGGCTGTACGGTGAAGCGTTCCGTCGGAACCCTCAATGATGAGGTAGTAGGTGGTGTCCGGGTCGAGGGTGGCGCCGGACGGGATGCCGAACGTGCTGGTGGCGCTCCAGGCGTCCGGGTTGGTCAGGTTGACGACGATGCTGTCGGTGCTTGCGAGGCCGTCGGCGATGAAGGCGGACACCGTCGCCGAGGCGGTCGGGACGGTGTCGAATTTCACCTTGACCCCGGTCAAGGTGTAGGCGTCGGTCGTCGGCCCCGTCATGAACGCCTGCGAAATGTCGGTGCTGCTCAGGTTGGTCACGCCCGAGGCTGACGTCTGGCCCAGGTTGCTGACCAGCGTGTCCCGGAGGAGGTTTTCCAGCTCTTGGGTGAATGGCTCCGTCTCATTTCCGGCGGCGTCCTTCAGCCGACGCCCCGGGTCCGAGGGCTTGGTGTAGGTGACCTCCACCGTGTCTCCGGGGGACATGGCCGTGCCGACGGTGAGGATTATTTCGTCGCCGGCGTTGTTCTCAACCGCTTGCACGACCGCTTGCACGGAGTTCGAGCTCCCGTTGACGGTGACGGCGAACGCAGACGGCACCGGGAGGGACCCGTCGAGTCCCTGGTCGAAGATCAGGTGGATGGTGGTGGCGGTTTGGACCTGTGCCGTCACAAGCATCGGAGGCGGGTCAGCGTCGATGCTCAGGGTGACCACGTCGTCCTCGCTCCAGGTCAGGCCGGTGGTGTCCCAGCGGAGTGTGCCCGACGTGTGGGCTGCGTTCTCGAACGGGAACGAGTCACTGCCTACGTTGAGCGTCAGGTCGCGTAACGCAGCTGCGGTGAAGGACACGTCTGAGTCGAAGGTAAGGTTCCCGTTCTTGAGTTCTAGGATATCGACCTCGTGGTCCTTGTTGTCATATGAGAATGTGTCGTCGGTCAGAACGCTGGAATTGCTGCAATTCTTCCCGTCAGATTGACCGGTGTTGTTGCTGCACCCCCGGAAACCGCTGCCTGTATCTTGGACCGTGAGTGTCGCCGACCAAATCTCATCGACAAGTCTCACTGCCGTCGCCGCGAGGACGGCGTTGCCGACCGCGTCGGTGACCGCGCCGGCGGCCAGCGCGACGGTCACGTCGGTGTCGGAGGCGGTGAGCGCCGTGGTGAGGGTGATCGTGACGGTCTGTTGGGTGACAGCGTCGATCGCCGCGGTCCCCGTCGTGGTCAGGGTCGTCCCGCTCGAGTCGAAGGTGATCTTCGTGCGGTCTGCGGTGCCGATGACCTCGCTGAAGGTGAGGATGATCTTCGTCTTGTCGGCCGAGGGCTTGGCCCTGGTGAGCTCCGGCCGCACGCCGTCGACCTTGTGGCCCGAATCGGCGGGGAGACCGGAGTGGGTGGTGTCCGCACGTTGCCCGAAAGGACCGACGATCCGTTTCCCTCGCTCTAGGGTGCTGGCGGAGCCGACACTGAAGCCGTCGCTGTCTTCATCCTGTTCGACGACGGTGTGGGTGCAGACGAGGTCCTTCGTCGGCGGCGCGGCGACTGTGCAATTGAGGTCAACTTCTGTTTCGCCGAATTTTCGTGTGTCGAAGTTGCCGAAAGCCTGCGGGTTGGCCCCGGTCCCGCTAAGGGTGATGTCCTTGTCGAACGTGAACGTCACGACGATGTCGTCGCCGATGATGTAGGTCTCGTCGGCGCCCGGGTCTGAGGTGACGGCGATCGATGTGATCTCCGGCGGCGGACCGGCGACGGGGCCGAGCGGGGGGCTGGTGCGGGGGTATTCCAGGTAGCCCGCGTCGTCGTCGAAGACCACCCGCACCTTGAGGTGCTTGCCCACGTCGTCGGCGGTCGGCGTGTACACAGAGCCGGTCTCGCCGTCGATGTCGGCCTCGCCGGTACCGTCCACCCGGATCCACTGGTACTGGAAGTAGGCGCCCGCGACACCGTCGGTGGAGTCGGTGATGCCCGAGACGTCGGCGGTCACCTCCACGCCCTCCTTCGGCGTTTCGACGTTCAGAACGACCGTCACGTTGCCGGGCCAGTGGAGGGGGCTGGCGGCCCACTGGTACTGATAGAGGCCTGTGCCCGGCTCGCTCTCAGCGGCGTCGGCCGAGGAGTAGGACACACTGTCCACCGTGAACGTGAACCCGCGTGGCAGTTCCCTGTCCAGCACAATGACCAGATCACCGGAGTTGACGTGGCGTTCATCGTCGAATACGGCGAGAACGGTGTACGTGACCCCGTCCACGGTGAACAGCGACTCAGAGATGGATCCGAAACCGAGAGAGTGCGCAGTTGCTTCCGCCGTGGCGTATCCACTTGCTTCGAATGACGAACCGACGATCACTTCCGCAGGCGTCACAGTTGCGGTGAAGACGTCGTGGGTGAACAACGCGCTGGTGATCTGCGGGGCGCCGTCGGCGGGGGTGTTGTCCGGCTGAGCGTCGGGCAGGTCATAGGCGTAGACCTTGTCGTCGATGTCGTCGACCACCCACAGCACCCGGCCGTCGAACCACATGCCCGTGGGATCGTCGTTGTCGCTGGTCAGGGCGAGGTTCTTGGCCGAGTCCTGCGATTCGTCGGAGTGCTTGTAGGCAAAGACGTTGTCGTCGTCGCTGTCCGCCACGAACATGGTGGTGCCGTTGGACCAGATGCCCCACGGCTCCTCGGCGTTCTCAGCGGCGGTGTCGGTCGAGACGTAGAGCTCCTCGAAGTCCTTGGCGGTGTCGTGGGCGCCGTCGGCAATCTTGTAGGCGAAGACCTTGTTGTCGCTGGTCGCGCCGTCGTTGGCCACATACACGGTCGTCCCGTCGCACCACAAGCCCCTGGGCTGGGTGTTGGCCGAGTTCAAGGTGATGTCCTTGGTCGAGTCGCGGTTGTTGTCGGACATCTTGTAGGCGTAGAGCGTGTCGTCGTCGCTGTCCGCCACGAACATGGTCGTGCCGTCAGAACAGATGCCGGTGGGAGTCGAGTTGCCGGCACCGCTCAGGCTGTCGAAATCGTTGGCGCTGTCGCGGGATCCGTCGGAGCGGTTGTAGGCGTAGATCTTGTTGCCGAGGGCGGCGCCGTTGTTGACGACCCAGAAGGTGTCTTCGTTGCCCCACATGCCGGTAGGAGCAATATTGCCGGTGTCCAAGTCAAAGCCCGTCACCCGCACCGGCGGGGGCGGCACGAACGCGGAGCCCTTGACCTGCATCTGGAAGCTTCGTTGGGACGATTCGACACTCCAGGACGTGCCAGCGTTGAGGGTTGTTCGGCCCGCTGTTGTCATGTCCCAGCCCTCGGCGGTGCCGGGGTCCAGACCTTGGCTGATAAATGCTCTGGTCCAGCTGGGGCTCCCGAATCCGGAGTACTGCGCGACCACGTGATAAGTGGTGTTGACATCCAGCGTCGCGCCTGACGGAGCAGCGAACTCGTTCAGTCCGGCCGGAATTGTCGTTGCAGGATTTGTCAGCGTATAGAGCACGGTCGAATGCGGACTGCCGGACGCATCCTCCCTCACCGTGAGAGTAAAATTCTCGAAAGTAGAAGTTTCAGCAGTTCCGATTCTCAGGACGATGCTGTCCAGGCTGTAGCCGAGGGGATTCGACCCTGTGTCAAAGGACTGGGAATAAAACAGGTCAAAACCCGGCGCACGGTTGCCCGTTTGGCTCCTGCCCGTGTTGCTGACCAGTACGGTGGCCGTCTCCGTCTGCGCATCCGCCGGCGGCGGCGGCGGCACGAGGAGCACGGCGACCAGCGCCAGGACCAGCAGCGGGAGCGTCCCAAGACGCCAGGAGGCGGTCATGGCCTACCCCCAAGGGGGGGGGGGGGGGGGGAGACTCGTAAGATGGTCCATCCCGTGGGCGTGGTCAGGACGTCTTCGACCCCGCCGGAGGCCTCGGACAGGCTGATCTCGCGAGTGTTGTCGTTGGCCCTCGCAACGACGACGGCGTGGCTGGTGCCCGGTTCGAGGTAGGGCCAGAGGTCCCGGAGGTTGGGGCATGGACCTGCCAAGAGTCGGGGGGCATCCGTTCTGTCGCCGCCGTGATGGGCGAGCCCAGCCCGGGTCGGTCGGCGACGCGACGGCCGCCAAGCGGAGTCGGCCACAGACGACCCGGCCCGACCGACGGGGCCCGCGGACGCCGAATACGGAGGTCTCAGGTCGTAGCGTGGACAAATTAAGTTATGCATGACATTCCTCACTCGATCCCTTGCCACCAGGGACCCTGGCAGCGGCACACAACTTTATCGTAACTTTGTCACCACTTCATCACTGCTCTATCACCGCGTCAGAATTGTGACCACTTCTACGAGCTCAAGCTTCCCTATCGAAGCGAACCGTCCTCCCGCGTTTTTGGGGACGCGACAAGACCGCTGACGTCCAAGCCAGCGCATCGACGGTGGTCAAGGCACTAGCGCCCGATCATCAGCACCGGAACTGGCAGACACGACCACTGATCGTTGCACGACGTATCTGCCCCGCAGCGTTCGTGAACGAGCCTCTTGTCGCCTTCAGCACACTGTCGGATCTACCAGCAGCAACCCTGGACGCGACTCGACGGCTACCGCGCCGACGACTCACCAGCGGCACACTGTCGGACCTACCAGCAGCAACCCCGGACGCGACTCCCATTACTTCGACCGCGCCGGCAACCCCCCGGCAGAGAGCCCCGACAAACCCAACAGTGACACTCGGAAACTTTGTGTAAGCGGCTGTGATGGTTTTCATTTGATGAAATGCCTGTAGTCAATCAACAGCATTCTCCCATGTCAGGAGGCCTTTCTAGTGGACGTGCCAACCCCCGGCACCTCACCGCACCGGTCGATCCAGGCTTAGAGCACAAAGCGCTTACCTGTCCGTGCCCCCTCTTATGACGTGGTTGGCTCGAGGGCGGCCCGAAACAGGTCTCTAACGTGTTGCAGGCGAGCCGCTAGCGCATCGTCGCCGAGGGGATCGCGCGTAAGCAGGTCGGCGATGAAGGGCGCGTCGCTGAAATAGGACAAGAGGGCCCCGTAACCGGTGATGAGAAGTTGTTCGGCGTCGTGGCGACGAAACCTGCCGGCTTCCATCTCTCGTTCGAAGTACTCAGTTGCACGGACAAACAGAGGTTTCAGAGCGAGGCCGAGTTCTATATGACCGGTACCTCCTTCGGCCAATGCTTCGCGACGCACAATCCTGACGAAATCGGGGTTGTGCATGAAGAACTGGAATCCGGCTGTGAGTACGTAATCGACCAATTCCCAACCGTCGGCCGATGTTTGGGAAATCGCACTTTCCACCCGCTCATGCCACTCCGCGAGCGCCCGTTCGAATACCTCCCGATACATGGCTTCCTTGGACGGGAAGTAGTGGAGCAGACTTTGTCTGCGGACGCCTACCACTGCGGCGATGTCGTTCAGCGAAGTGCCATCAAAGCCACGCTCGGCGAACAGTCGACGAGTCGCTGTTACGATTGCTTCCCTCGTTGGCGTCTCACTCACGACATGAAGCGTAGTGGGGCGACCACCATGCTCGCCGCTAGCGTGGGTCCGATGGAGATCGTGGCCGCTCTGTTCATCGACGAAATTGACCTCCGCTCGGTCCCGGGTCCAGCGACGAGAATCGATCTCAAGGGCATCCAGTTCAGTGCTGCGGCACCTACGCCGGTTCCTCTGGTTTGGGCCCCGCACCTCGTGGTCATCATCCGCTGTCCGCCAGACAGCGGTGGTCAGGGCGTCCTCGAAGTGACTTACCACAGCGGTGATTCCCAGATCGCCCGCAGTGTGCAGCCTTTTGAAGTCGAGCCGGGCAAATTCACGTATCGCCTGGTGCGAGCAGAATTGGAATTCGAAGACTATGGAACGGTGGAAGCGAGGTGTCGCATCGGACGTGACGCGCCTGTCACCGTCCCTTACACTCTGCTGCCCCCGGTCGATCTGCCTTAGAGGCCGAGCGGATTGATCCCGTACACGACTGCGACCGAGAGAGGCCGTGGCCCGAGCGGCCCGTGAGCGCAGCGAACAAGAGCGGGAAACAACTGGTATCAGCGCAACCCACTGTTCAATCCGCGCACGTTCTTAGTCCGGTACACCCGGGGCGAGCCGAAGCGAACTCCTCAATAAAGAAACGCGATCGACCGCAGTGCTGACGGTAAGGTCCGAGATATCCGTGACCGGGAGGACTGATGAACGATTTTGACGGACGCGCCGTCGCCATTGTCAGGGGCATCGCCATGGACGCACCCCACGAGGCACGTTCGGGTCACCAAGGCACCGCTATGTCGTTGGCACCACTAGCTCATGTGCTGTTCAGCCGCATCATGAATTACGACGCCCAACATCCCCATTGGCCAGATCGGGATCGCTTCGTGCTCTCCGCTGGACATGTTTCGATCCTGCAGTACGCGATGCTCTATCTCGCTGGTTTCGGCCTCACGCTCGATGATCTTAGAGATTTCCGCCAGTGGGGTTCGGCTACCCCCGGACACCCGGAGGTCGGCCACACTCCCGGCGTTGAGGTGACCACCGGTCCCTTGGGGCAGGGTGTGGGAAACATGGTGGGAATGGCCATCGCCGAGGCTCAACTGCGCACGACCTACGGACCTGAATTATTCGACCACAACATCTTCGGAATCTGCAGCGACGGAGATCTGAGCGAAGGGCTGAGCCACGAGGTGGCCTCGCTTGCCGGTCACTTGGGGTTGGGGAAGATCGTCCTGTGCTACGACGACAACCACATCACCATTGACGGAGAAACGGAACTGGCTTTGAGCGACGACGCCGCGGCCCGTTTCCGCTCCTATGGCTGGGATGTAAGCGAACTCGGCGAGGTCGGAGAGAACTTTGATGAGTTGGAAGCAGGCATTCGCAAGGCGATGTCGGTTACTGACCGGCCCAGTCTGCTCATTGTCCGGACAATTATCGGTACTCCCGCACCCAAGTCCTCCGACACTCCTGCTGCTCATGGTTATGCCATCTTCGACGACGAGGTCGCCGCGACGAAAGAACTGATTGGACTCCCGCCAGATAAGACCTTCTACACCGAACCAGACGTTGTGGCGCAGTATCGCCAAGCGGGAGTGAGGGGCCGCGTCGTTCGGGAAGCTTGGGAGAAGCGGGTAGCCGCGTTCGATGGAGATCGGGTCTCTCTGGAATCGCAGCTGAGCGGTACCGGGCTGCCAGGCTGGGAGGAATCATTGCCGACATTTGACCCAGGAGACGCGATCGCTACGCGAAAGGCATCCAATATCACCCTCCAGGCTCTGTCTTCTGTCGTTCCTGGACTCTCGGGCGGAGGTGCTGATCTCACCGGTAATACCGGGACGGTGATCAAAGATCATGGGGTCTTCTCGGCTGCCGACCCAGGAGGTCGTCAGATCTATTTCGGAGTTCGAGAACACGGCATGGGTTCGATCGCCAACGGTATGGCGCTACATGGTGGCTCGATTCCTGTCGTTGGAACTTTTCTGGTGTTCGCGGACTACATGCGCGCGGCGGTACGACTGGCGGCCATCTCCGGTGCGCGCGCCATATTTGTCTGGAGTCACGATTCGGTCGGCGTGGGCGAAGATGGCCCGACGCATCAGCCGGTGGAACAGGTGGCGTCCTTGAGAGCTATTCCGGGTCTGAGGGTGATCCGGCCGGCTGATGCCAACGAAGCTGCCGCGGCGTGGGGTGTAGCGATTTCCTCAGGCGGACCTACAGCGTTGATCCTGAGTCGCCAGAACGTACCCGTGCTCGAGGGAACATCTTCTGGAAAGGTGACTGCTGGGGCTTATGTACTCGCCGCGGCCGACGATGCGGTGATTACGCTTGTCGGTACTGGCAGCGAGGTTTCGGTTTGTCTTGCTGCTGCTGCGGAACTTGCTGCCGACGGATTCGCGGCGACGGTAGTTTCCATGCCTTCGTGGGAACTCTTTGAGCAGATGCCAAGCGAATATCGAGCCTCGGTGATCCGCGAAGACATCCCATCGCTCGCCGTAGAAGCCGGGTCTTCGATGGGTTGGCATCGTTGGGTTGACGATGTGGTGTCCATTGACCGTTTCGGGTCGTCCGCTCCCGGCGATGTTGTTATGTTCGAATATGGGATCAACCCCACCAACGTGGAGGCTCGAGCACGGGAGTTGATCGAAACTTGATCCGCTTGAAACCACTTGCGATGTCCATTGACATGGAGGTGTCATGACTCGACTACAGCAATTGTTCACCACCCAGGGCCAGAGTCCCTGGCTCGACAACCTTCGACGAGGTTGGATCACCAGCGGAGAACTTGAAGACTGGGTCGCGCAAGGTGTGCGCGGGTTGACATCGAACCCATCGATCTTCACCAACGCGATCCTTGGGTCCGAGGACTATGACGACGAGTTTTCCAGCGCTATCGGTGGAGGTTTGGGTATCGAAGCCGCCTATTGGAAGCTCGTCACATCCGATATTCTTGCCGCGCTTGAAATTCTTCGACCCGTGTACCACGAATCGAATGGTATTGACGGGTATGTCTCCGTGGAGGTCGATCCGAAGCTGGCCCGTGACAGTGCCAGGACGTCCGAAGCAGCGCGTCAGTTGCACGCGCAGATCAACGCCCCCAACCTCTATGTCAAGATCCCCGGGACCGCCGAAGGCCTCTTGCCGATCAAGACGATGATTGCTGAGCATCGCAGTATCAATGTGACGTTGATATTTTCGTTGCAGCGCTACGCGGAGGTGATGGAGACGTATATCTCCGGGCTTGAGGCGGCCGAGGATGATCTCAGCGACATTTCAAGCGTGGCGTCGTTTTTTGTCAGTCGGCTGGACACAGAAGTTGACAGGCGCCTTGATGTCATTGACACTCC
The DNA here is from genome assembly GCA_965198315.1 of Candidatus Aldehydirespiratoraceae bacterium. Taxonomy (GTDB): domain Bacteria; phylum Actinomycetota; class Acidimicrobiia; order Acidimicrobiales; family Aldehydirespiratoraceae; genus VXYK01. The sequence continues at coordinate 2,480,469 of OZ240616.1, forward strand.
CAGCGCGGAGGCGCTCAAAGGCAAGGCGGCCTTGGCAAGTGGCAAATTGGCTTACGAGATGTTTTTGCAAACATTTTCGGGACCTCGTTGGGAAGCACTCGCGGCCCGAGGGGCAAGAGTTCAGCGTCCGTTGTGGGCATCGACATCAACGAAGAATCCCGATTATCCAGACACGCTGTATGTAGATGAGCTGATCGGACCCGACACCGTCAACACGTTGCCTGACAGCACCATGGCAGCATTCGAGGATCACGGAACGGTGGCTCGCACCATTGACGTCGGAGTTGACGAAGCCAGAGCAGTGCTAGCCGACTTAGCCCGACTCGGTGTCGACATCGACGATGTCACCGCGCAACTCGAAACAGAGGGTGTTGCTTCGTTTGAGAAGAGTTTCGATGAACTGCTCGACGCCCTACAGGCGAAGGTCGATTTGACCGGCTGACTCGCGGCCCGAGCGGCCCGGTGAGCGCAGCGAACAAGAGCGGGAGATGGAGTGCAGCGACCCGCTGGCGGCCCGAGCGGAAAAGGTCTGAGAGACCAACCGAAGGTTGCAGAGTGGCCTGTTGGCCGTAGACTGATTTGCGAACCGCAGTTGCCGGCAGGCATTGCTGCGGGGGCTGTCGCCGCTGACGGAGCGGGCGATGGTCGTTGTGTCAGGTGCCTCTCATCCGCGAGCGGCAAAGGCATAACGGGCGCCAGACGGCGCCGTTCACGGACGCACGGCACCAGTTGGAGCCCAGGGCGTCGCGAGCCGTAGGAGACCACAGTTACCATTATCGAACGGGCGGTCCTGACGTCGAGCCAACTCGACCGATTGGTCCAATCCCACCTTGACGGTTTGTCAACCGCCGAGGATCTCGCATATTTGAACGAACGCAAAGCCGCTTGGGTGGAGAGCTTGTGGCGGTTGCTTGACGACGCTGAAGCGCGTCTTGCGGTAGCTCGCAGGGAGTTGCGCGGTCCGGAGCGAAATGTTGTGGTAGCTGATCTTGATGCTGAATGCTGGCGTATCGACGCGGGTTTAACCGAACTGGTCGGCCCACCCGACGAAAGTGAATTGACTCTGGCGCCGGACCGAAGTTCAGCCCACGACCCCGCCGCTTCGGTTCCTGGGTCGGTCCAGCTTCACTTGTCGCGTTCTGATGGCAGGATCGTTGCTTGGGCGTCAGGTCATCAGCAACGCCCCGAGAATCACGAAATGGTGTTGCAGCGAATCAAGGCTCTCGGCGGAGTGACTTCGGATTGGGACCAACAAGCCACCGTCAAGATTCTCGGAAGCGGGAGGGCCAGCACAGTCTCCGCTCCGATCGAAAAAGTAATTGGCTGGTTGGCGCCTTTGGGACGCACCGCTAGCGACGAGGATGTCGGAACCAGCGTGACTTGGATGGGTTACGCCACCGCCGTGGCTGTCAAGATGGTGGCCGATGGGCGTTTCGTCCCGCAGTTAGTCCAGTCGAAACGTCGCCGCAAAGATCCCGCGACCGATCATGGCACCTTCCGTATCCGCTGGATGCCAGCCCTTATCGAGCCAGAGGTGTTGTCTGGTTTGGTTCGTTCGGTGCCAGGGGCTGCCATGTTGGGCAGCCGCGAACAAGAAAAAGAGAAGTTCACACTAGCCGCGTTGGCTGATCTCACAGATGCCATAGTGGGTTTCGCCGCGGGTCAGCTGGAAACCCCTGCGGCGCCGCCTGAAATCAACACTCGCGCCGATGTTGCCGAGGCAACTGTTGCTCACCTCGGGGGCGCTCCCTTCCTAGCTCCGACCAAGGCCGGAGGAGAACTCGTTCGCCGGCTCAATCAGTGGGCCTTTCCTGTGTTGGGCACCGTTGGGGTTCGCCTTGTTGTGCAACTGGATTCTCCCGACGACGCCGGAGCTTGGCATGTGGCTGTGTTGTGTCCCGACGACGAGGGAAACTTGATACCGGCGGAAGTCGCGATCACGCTTGCATCGAAGTTGAACTCAAAAATTATCGTGGCCCATCTATCGAGACTTGAGCGTCTCTTCCCAGAACTGATGCGTTTGGGGGGTCGCCGCCGGGGTGAAGTGTTCTTGTCTCAGGATGAAGCGTGGAGGTTGATGACGGAATCTGGAGACAGACTCCGCTCGGCCGGGTTCGATGTGAGAGTGCCGGCGCTGCGGCGTCAAAAAGCGGTGGCGTCGCTGCGCTTGACTGCTGAGACCGACGAGACTGTGGTGGGAGCTCAACAACTAGCCGACGTCCGTTGGTCAGCTGTGTTCGATGAGGTCGAACTCAGCGCCGCGGAGATCGCTCAATTAGCTGCCAAGGCTCGTCCGTTGGTGCGCTCGCGCGGCCAGTGGGTCGAACTTGACAAAGCAGATTTGGCTGAAGCGGCGGCGGCTCTGGCTGAACGGGCTGACAAGACACGACTCACCGGTGCTGACATGCTCCGTCACGCTCTGGGACTGGAAGGCTCGCCGCTTTCTGGTGGTATCAACATTGTGGGAGAGGGTTGGGCCGCTGATCTTCTGCGTAGTGTCAAGAACTTCCCCGACAATCCAACTACAAAACCCGAAGGTTTCACTGGTGAACTGCGCAACTATCAAGCAGACGCACTTGTCTGGCTGGACTTCTTGGACGACGCAGGTTTGGGAGGCTGTCTGGCTCTCGATATGGGTCTCGGGAAAACACCGACAACGCTGGCCAGCTTGGCGTTGTCTGAGTCTGGTACGGGACTGGTCATTGCTCCCCCAGCGGTCGTTGGCAACTGGGCAAGCGAGGCGCGGAACTTTGTCCCAGGCTTGAAGGTAATGGTTCATCACGGCGCCAACCGAGCAAAGGGTTCGGCATTGAGAACAGCGGTTCGTGCAGCTGATGTTGTGATCACGACCTACGGCACGGCGGTGAGAGACATGGACCAACTCAGCAAGTTCAGCTGGGGCAAGGTCGTCATCGACGAGGCTCAGGCCATCAAGAATCCGTTAGCCGAAACCTCGCAACAGCTTCGTCGCTTGGAGGCCGAAAGCCGACTTGCGCTTACCGGGACGCCGATTGAAAACGGTCTAGGAGATCTTTGGGCCATCATGGACTGGGCGAACCCGAATCTTCTGGGGCCGCGTGCGCAATTCATTGCCCAGCTGACGCCCAACAAGAACGGTAACGGGCGTTCCAACGGCAGTCGCGCGAAGCATGGCGGCGAGGATGCGCTGAGAGCCCTCAACGGCATTCTCGTGTACCGGCGAACCAAAGCTGAGCCTTCGATCGCCGCAGAGCTTCCAGATCGCATCGACGAACTCGACCATTGTCCGATGACTCCAGAGCAGATTGGCCTGTACCAAGCTGTCATCGACAGTCTGATTCTCAAGACCACAAGAAGGGAACCAGGAACGCCGGAACGGAAGGGTGCGGTGCTTGCGGCTATCACTGCTCTAAAGCAGATATGCAATCATCCGCTCAACTATCAAGACGATGACAAAGGCGTCGAAGGGCGTTCGGGAAAGCTCGCTCGGCTGTACGAGATCCTCTCGCATGTCTTCACAGCCAATGAAAAGGTGCTGGTGTTCACCCACTTCGCGAGTTGGGGTGAAATATTGGCCGAACATCTCTCGGAATGGAGCGGGCACAAGATCTCCTGTTATCACGGTGGCCTCGCTCGGGGTGCCCGAGATCGTCTCGTAGCCGAATTTCAGGGATCGAAAGGACCAGGCGCAATGGTGTTGTCGCTTAAGGCTGGAGGCACTGGCCTGAACCTCACCGCGGCCAACCATGTGGTCCTCTACGATCGCTGGTGGAATCCTGCGGTGGAAGACCAGGCCCGAGATCGCGTTTGGCGCATAGGGCAGAAAAACACTGTGATCTGCCATCGTCTGGTCTGCCCTGGCACTATCGACGAGCGAGTTGAGGAAGTGGTCGCGGGCAAGCGTCAGATAGCCAGTCTCACGCTGCCCAAGTCAAGTTCGATCGGGGATCTGAACGCCGAACAATTGCAAGCTGTGCTGGGAATAGACAGCGCCGCGCTGCTAGATGTCGATTCCGATACCGAGATCGCCTTCGCTGAAGCTGCACAGTTCGCAGAAACTCCTGAGCTTGGAGAGCTTGCCGAGTTTGATCCAGAGACCGTGAAGCGAAAGGGGCTGATGCCGTGAACGAGGACTCCGTCAACTCAAAACGAAAACGATCTCGTTCGCGAAACCGCAACAAGGGCAATTCGACGAATTCCAATGTTGGTCGGCAGCATCAGCAACCCCGTGGGCGTAAGGCGGCAGCCAAGATCAACCCGATTGAATTTTGGGGAGACCCCGAGTTGCTGCCTGCAGCGGATGAAGTCGTAGCACACTCCGGCGATGCACGAGCCGTGCTCAACTCGTTGGGACGACCACCGGTGCCGGGTCAAGAAACGGCTGCCGAGCGTTGGTTCACGCTCGTTTACGAAAGAGCTGCATTCCTAGCTGGAGCGTTGGCCGCTGCGGGTGAACTCGATCGGAACGAGTAGCGTCTCAGATCATGGCTAACGATGAACTTCTTTGTACACCGCTTGAGGAGTTGATGACGGCGGCGCGGCAGATACGAGACGATGCGCACGGCAAGGTCGTGAGCTATTCGCCCAAGGTTTTTGTTCCTCTCACGATGCTGTGTCGTGACAAATGCGGATACTGCACTTTTGCCCAGCCACCGGCACGTCTGGAGCAGCCGTATCTAAGTCCCGACGAGGTCATCGCAATTGCGAGGCGTGGGGCGTCGGTGGGCTGTCACGAGGCGCTTTTCACGCTGGGCGAACGACCCGAACGGCGCTATCCGGTCGCTCGGGACTGGCTTACGCGTCACGGTTATGAGTCCACTGTCGACTATGTCGTGGCAATGGCGCAGTTGGTTCTCGATTCCACTGGGTTGCTGCCCCATGCCAACACGGGTGCCATGTACGCCGATGAACTGGAGAAGCTGCGCACAGTCGCGCCAAGCCAGGGGATGATGCTCGAAACCTTGCGAGAGGATCTTGAGTGTCACCGGGGAGCGCCGGACAAGGCGCCGAAGCGTCGACTGCAATCGCTTGAATGGGCTGGAGAACTGCGCATCCCCTACACGACTGGAATCCTGGTCGGTATCGGTGAGACCCGAGAGGATCGCGTCGTTGCTCTGGAGGCGATCGCTGAGGCTCACCGTCGTCACGGACATGTCCAGGAAGTAATTGTTCAGAACTTCCTGCCCAAGGAAGGCACCGCAATGCACCGGGCCGCACCGTGCCCGCCCCAAACCCATCTTGAGGCGATCGCGCTGGCTCGCCTGATCCTGCCACCCGACGTGCATGTGCAGGCACCACCGAATCTCTCCGATGACTTCGCTGATCTGCTGTCAGCTGGTGTCAGCGACTGGGGTGGTGTCTCTCCTGTTACCGCTGATCACGTGAATCCCGAACGACCTTGGCCCGACCTTGAGCGGCTCCGGGAGGTCACCGAAGCTGCAGGTCACACACTGGCGCCTCGACTTACAGCGCATCCTCGCTATGTCTGCGATCCGGACACCTGGATCGACCACAATCTGCATTTTGCGGTGATGGATCGTAGTGACTCAGCTGGTTTTGGGCGCGACGATCCAGGTTCTGTCTGGCCCGAGCGCACCATGGAGAGAGCCAAAGTTGACGACGGCGCGGAGTTCGAACTCGTAGGAGAGATATCCAGCCAATGGTATGTCGGCGCCGGCGGCGACCCGAGCGTGCTGGTGCCCGCTGTCACCGGTGCCACCGGAGCTGTCGGGGAGGTCATCGAAGGGGTGAGAGCGGGCACCGATGTGGGTTTCGACGAAATCCTCACTCTGTTCAAGGCTCGCGGACCCGAGGTGGGCGAAGTGGCTCACCTGGCGGATGAATTACGCGCCGAAATTGTTGGCGATGAGGTCACTTGGGTCGCCAACCGCAACATCAACTACACCAACGTCTGCACGTTTCGCTGCAAGTTCTGCGGGTTCTCAAAAGGTCCGCTATCGCTGAATCTGAGAGGCAAGCCGTATTTGTTGACACTCGACGACATGGCCGAGCGCACCATTGAGGCAGCCGAGAGGGGTGCCACCGAGGTTTGTCTGCAGGGCGGGATTCATCCCGACTTTGACGGCGATTACTACATTGATGTTGCCCGTGCCGTCCACGAGGCGGTTCCCGACATTCATATCCACGGTTTCACCGCCCTTGAAGTCACCGAGGGTGCCAAGCGCAATCAGGAACCGTTGGCTGACTATCTGGGTCGTCTCCGTGACGCGGGCCAGCGTTCGCTGCCTGGTACAGCCGCGGAAATCCTGCACGACGATGTGCGACAAGTACTTTGCCCAGACAAGATCGACAGCGACGAATGGCTTGAAGCGCATCGCATCGCCCACGCGGTGGGATTGCGCTCCAACGTCACGATCATGTTCGGCTCGATCGAACGGCCTGAGCACTGGGCGCACCACATACTGCGCACCCGTGCTCTACAGGAGGAGACAGGGGGATTCACCGAGTTCGTCGGGTTGCCGTTTGTTCACATGGCCTCACCGATTTATCTTCGTCGCGGGTCCCGGCGTGGGCCGACTTGGCGCGAGGTGCTGTTGATGCACGCGGTTGCTCGCATCGCCTATCGGGGTCGAATCGACAACATCCAGGGTTCGTGGGTCAAGCTCGGCTTCGGCTCAATCAGCCAACTCCTTTTGGCCGGTGCCAACGATCTTGGCGGCACGCTGATGGACGAGAACATCTCTCGTGCGGCAGGCGCCTCTCATGGCACCAACGTGAGTGAGGCTGATTTCCGTGAGGTGGTTGAACCATTGGGACGGACCTTGGTGCAGCGTACGACGCTCTACGGTCGCGTTGATCCGTCTGGTCTGCCGTTGTCCACGACGCGCTCACGCCGCGCCGCGATCCCGGTGGTGGCAGCAAGCGGTGTGGCGAGTTAGGACTGGGAGCGGCAGGGTCAGAAAACGGGTTCGTCGCGTTCAGTGAGAAGGTGTATCGCTTTTTCGACCGCGCGTCGGGCTCGGGTGAGGCGCCTCTCGTCAACCGGCAACTCTTGCCCGCCGGCGTCTATTGATTCCCGCAGTCGAATGATCGCGAGATCGGCCAGTTCCTCAGCAATTGCCTCAAGCCGGTTTCTAATATCGTCGAACTCGGAAGCCATGGGTCGTACCGTATCGTTGGCAGCCGCGCGCTAGGTCCGCGACCTGCGCGATCGGCGTTACCGTCGTGGCAATGGAAGCACCGGATCTTCGTGAATGGGTCAGTTTCGACGACGCCGACGGTGCTACGTGGCATTTTGATATCACTTTTTTGACCAGCAATTACGGCTGCATCTATGGACGTGGTTGCCCGGGGGTGTTGACAGAGTCCGCGCCCGAGTACGAACACGGATGTTGCACCTACGGCGCACACTTTGTCAGCGAAACAGACCGCAGCACGATTGAGGCTCAGATCGCCAGGCTTTCTGCTGACGAGTGGCAGTTCGCCGAACAGGCAGCAGAAAGAGGCGGCGCGATCTACACCAACGATGACGGTGACACAGTTACCCGGATGATCGATGATGCGTGCATATTGCTGAATCGTGTTGGATTTTCCAAAGGTGCCGGCTGCGCGCTTCATCAAGCTGCTGACGCGCGTGGTGAACGCCCTATTGACTGGAAGCCCGATGTGTGCTGGCAGGTACCTCTTCGCTACGACGAGCACGCTGAAGACAATGGTCACATCAATCACGTTTTGAGGGAGTGGAAACGTCGTGATTGGGGTGAGGGCGGTGTGGAGTTCGCTTGGTGGTGTACCGACGATCCCCTGGCGTTTCGCGAAGACAGACCTGTGTGGAAGAGTCTGCGAAGCGAAATTGTTGAACTCATCGGCTCCGAGCAGTACGAACGACTGGTCGATTACATAAAGGCCCGTGACCAAGCCGATGTTGGAAGTAGAGTGTTCTTGCCTCATCCGCAGGTTCGCCGACGCCGTGAGAGTAACGGCGAAATGAAAGAGAGTTCGTGAAGAAGTACCTGGGTTCTGTGGTTGGGGGGCAAGATGTCCGGCTTCTGGGCGCTTCGATTGCGATCGGCGTCATTGTCGCGGTGGTGGTAGCGCTCTTTGAAACGCTCACCGAATCTGTGCTGCTCCATTGGCTGTTTGATCAGTCGCTTGTCGTCTTGGTGACGGCTCCTGTGGTGGGCATCCTCGCCGCCAACGGCTTGCTTCGCTGGGTCGGTCGCGGAACCAGTGGATCAACCTCTGACGAGTACATTCGGACCTTTCACGAGCGACACCCTCGCTTGCCGATTGTTCATCTCCCGGGCAAGTTGCTGGCCGGTGTGGCCACGATCGGAATGGGCGGCGCGGTTGGCATGGAGGGTCCCTCCATCTACGCGGGGTCTTCAATCGGACTCTGGGTTCATGAAAAAACCGGCTCCTTTTTGCGACGTGACAAGGCCCGGCTGCTTCTTACTGCGGGAGCCGCAGCGGGGATAGCGGCGGTATTCAAGGCACCCGCCACGGGAGTGATTTTCGCGATGGAGGCGCCTTATCGCGAGGATGTCACACCTCAAGCTTTGTTGCCGTCGCTGTTGGCTTCTGCGGCTAGTTATGCCACCTTCGTTTCGTTGGTCGGAACTGAGCCGGTTGTTCCATTCTTGGCTGGAGGCAGCGTCGTTACCGGTGAGGCCGGCCTTTCGGTGCTTGGTGTTGATCTGATCGACTTGGCCGGAGCGCTGCTGTTGGGTATCGCCGCGGGGCTGGGCGGTCGTGGGTTTGCTTGGCTGGTCCGTCGTAGCAAGTCTGGAGCCAAGCGGTACTCACTGTCGAAGAGATTACTCATTGGTGGCGTTGGCTTGGCGGCGTTGGCTTGGATCGCTGAGGTGGTTTTTGAGTCTCCACTCACGCTTGGTCCTGGCACTGAGGCGATGGCGTGGGTGGTAGGTGACCGTGGTCTGGGACTCATTGCGTTGTTGTTCGGTCTGCGAATGGCCGCAACGATCACTACTGTTTTTGCTGGTGGTGTGGGTGGCTTGTTCATTCCTCTGGCCGCCCTCGGAGTAGTGCTTGGCGAGTTTGTCGGTCAGGCCATCGGTAAGGACGAAACCACCCTCTATCCAATATTGGGGCTAGCGGCGTTTCTGGGTGCCGGGTATCGCGCGCCGATAGCCGCGGTGATGTTCGTGGCGGAGTCGACGGGTGGTGTGGGGAGCTTCGTTGTTCCAGCGCTCGTTGCAGCCGCGGTCAGCCAGGTTGTGGCCGGCCCGTCCTCGGTAGCCGACTATCAACGCTCTGTCCGCCTAGGTCATCTCGAACGACGATTCACGCTTCCGCTCACTTCGATCTTGTCGACCGATGTGATGACGGTTCCTCCCGATGCCACGGTCTCGGAGTTTGTTTATTTCCATGTTTTGGGGCGCCGCGAACGGGTTGTGCCAGTTGTTGAAGGCGGACACTTCTTGGGACTCGCCCGCCTTGAGGACATCTCAGAGCTTGATCGCGGACAATGGGAGGAGACTGCGATCGGCGATCAAATGGCTACAGACCTTCCGGTGGGTCAACCATCGTGGACCCTACGCGACGCGGTCGCGGCCATGGGTGAAGCCGAAATCGATATTCTGGCGGTAACAGACGCCAGTGGTGCGTTCATCGGCGTCGTGACCGAAGACGACATCTTGAAGCTTGATGAGATTCTTGACGAAACCGGTAACTAGGCGAGCGCGCTGCCGAGTCGAGAATCTGTGAGCTATTCGCTCCGCCGCGAAGAGTCGCTGACGCTGGCGTCATCGGCCTCATCTGCGAACTCATCGGCCCAAGCCAAATGCTCGGGTTTCAGCAGTTCGCCGTTGTCGTTGTTGAGATCTTCGAGCAGTCGATCAAAGTCGCCATCGTGTGAGCGTTTCAGCTCACGGGCTTCCTCGTAACGCCTGTGTCGCCCCTTTTTCACTTTGCGAGCTCCAATTTGACGGTGCTGACGGTGAGGACGCATTGTAGCCGCTGATCGCACAAATCCGAAGCTGCCGAGCACTTTGCTTCAAGTTCGCGGCTCAGATCATGGTCCGCCCTGATCGTTGTTCCAACACCACTACGTCATTGTCGAAGGCCAGCGAGGCATCGCCGTCAACAAGGCGACGAATGTGGTCACCGACGAGCTGTGCCCGCCAACCTTGGGCGAGACGAGGACTGTCATCTCCGCGCAGGAACGCCTCCACATCGGCGCGCGTCGCCAAGAGCGCGGGATCGAGTTCGTTGCCCCTGGCCACTTGGGCTATCCACGCGGTGGCGAGCGTGACCGCTGGACGATAATCCCTGTTATCAGAATTGCGTTTCGGATTCTTGGGTGGGCGCCAACCCGACTCGAGCCCTTCCTTCACTGCCTCAAGAACCTCGAGACCTTGTTGGCCCTTGACCATTCCCCGATCAATACCGCGGATCTTTGCCAGGGCTTTGGGGCTGGTGGGCATGGCCTGGGCAACTGACGCGACCGCCAAATCAGAGAGCACGAATCGAACGGGCTGATTGACTTGAGCGGCACGACGCTCTCGCCAGGCGGCGATGGCGCGAACCACCGCTAATGGTCGGCCCTTGAGATGGCGGGCCTCTTTGATTCTGTTCCACGCTTCGTCGGGATCACGAGGGGCTCGATTGCGGCACCGCATGACCTCAAACTCTGCTTCGGCCCACGAAATCCGATCGCGAGCCTTCAATTTTGATGCCAGGCGATCGTGTATTTCCAGCAAACGAGCCACGTCGGAGGCCGCATAGTCGAGTTGAGCGGTACCGAGTGGGCGTTCAAGCCAGTCCGTGAAGCGGCTTCCTTTGGCGAGCGGCACACCCAACTCGCGCTCGTGCAAATAGGCCAGCGAGGGTGTCGAGAGACCAAGAAAGCCTGCCGCAATCTGCGTATCGAACAAGCGCGTGGGAATAGCGCCGCAGGCTTGTTCTAGAACTTCGAGGTCTTGTGTGGCAGCGTGGATCACTGCCAGAGCATCGCTGTCCATCAGCGCTTTCAAGGGCTTCAGATCGATCGCCAGTGGATCAATCAGGACAATTTGGTCGTCCCAGGCGATCTGCACCAAAGCCACCGTTGGCCAATAGCTGTGTTCCCGGTGAAACTCGGTGTCAAGTGCGTAGCGATCTATTTGGCACAAGGTGTCGACGGTGGCGCACAGGTCGTCCTCACGGTCGATAATCCGATAATCGGGCATGTGGCATGCTAGCCAACACCCAAGAGATAGAGTCAGACGCCGTGCCCGACCAACCACCGGCGAACTGGTACACCGACCCAACCGACGAGTCGCAATACCGCTATTGGGACGGCTCGGCCTGGACGGAGTACCGCGCCCCCCGCTACGCCGAGGACTTTCCCAAACCTCTGCGCGGCCCGAATCGACTGATTGGCGACTCATTGCGAATCTTACGTCGCCAGTGGCGCGGTTGTACGGTCGTCGCGTTGCTGTCGGTCGCCGCGGGTCTGCTACTTTCGGTTCTCTTTCTGGACAGCGCCGACCGGGTTCTGATGGGTGAGTTCGACGAGTTCTTTGAGAGGATCTCCCAACCAAACTTCGATCCCGAGACACCTGAGAATAGGGCGTATTTCGAGTCGCTCGAGTTTGACTTCTCGATTTGGAACTTCGTGCCGGCAGTTCTTGGCCTGCTGATCACCTGGCTGGTGTCCAATCTATTGACGGCGACCGTTGCGCTACTGACGCTCGGTGACCTGCGGGGTGACACTTCCACCCGTGCAGGGGTGTTGCGGAAGGCGTGCGGGCGACTCCCCCGGCTCATTGGGCTGGACCTGCAGATCATGGCTTTGGCAATGATGCTCGTGGCGATCATTGTGCTGGCTGCGGTGACCGTGCCTTTAGTGCTCATCCTGGTGATTCCAGCGGTGCTGGTTGTTCTGATCCTGGCGTTACCCGTCTACATGTTGGCGTATGTTGTTGCTTCTATAGGCCCGGCTCAATCATCGCTGGGCTACTCCTTCCGCCTAGTGCGTAAGCGTTTCTGGGGGACCTTTGGCCGGACTCTGCTCGTCGTTTTGATCGTCGGGGTTGTCAGCTTTGTGTTCGGAACAGTGACAGGGCTATTGGGGTTGTTCGGGGTGCTGGCAGATTCGCTGAACGGAGTGGTGACGACGGTGCTGGCGCTGCTGTTTAGTATCGCTTCAGCGATTCTCTACTTCGACCTGGGCGGCGAATCTGAGTGACACCCGATCGCATTGAGACTATTGCGAGTGCCCGGGCAAGTCGTGGGGATGATCAGCATCGTGGAACCAGGCTGGATCTCCGTCGCTGAACCAGGAGATCTGAAGTTCTTCAACGGCTCGTTTCGGTGCTCTCTGCCCGTTGGCGAATGAGCGTTCGAGTGCGCTGAGGGAGTTTCGTCGCCAGACTGCATGGAGCCATTCCGCTTGGCCCCCCAGAAGCGGTACCGACACATCGGCTTCGCCGAGAGCATGGCGCACGGCAGTGATTGCGACCGCTGAAGGCCGAGTCAAATCACACGACAGCACGGCCACGGTTTCAGCCGAAGTGCTGCGCAGCGCCGTAATGATTCCACCCAGCGGACCTTGAGAAGGCCACTCGTCTTCAACGTGGAGCAGGCCCAGGTCATTGACTCTTTGAGCGTTGCCGCCGACTACGACGACCGAAGCGGCACCGGCCTCATACAGCGCCGCGGTCACTCTCTGCAGCAGCGTCAGGTTGTCGACCTCTACGAACGCCTTGTCTGTACCCATCCGCCGACTAGCGCCGCCGGCGAGCACGGCGCCCTCAAAGTCGGCAGCGCCCGGGGTTGGGGTCACCTTTGCGGTGGCCACTCGGGGTCGAGTTGATGCAAGAAGAGAGCGCAACGCTCGTCTTCGTCGATTTCTCCAATTGCAGCCGCGCAAGCTTGCAGACCGGCTAAGGAGCGCAGAAAACCACGGTTGGTCTCGTGGCGCCAGAGAACGTAACCGCTCCCCCGCCAGCCATTGGCTCTCAGACGATCCAGACCGCGGTGGTAGCCGGTGCGGTAAGCCGCATATGCCAACGCTGGGTCGTCGAGCGCGTCGCCCAGAGACGCCCAAGCAGCAAGTACTCGTGGCCAGCGAGCGCAAACGCGTGCAATCGCGGCGACCGGATCGTCATCAATCTGTGCGGACGCCAAGGCTTCGAGTGCGTCGGAAGGTTCGGGATCCAAAACCGTCTGAGACGGGCCGGAGGACAGTTGAACATCGCTCATAGCCCAAGCCTACCGATCTGTGGTGGGGTCTAGATTGCTGTCGACGGTAGCTAGCATGGCGGAATGTCGGCTGCTGCTCTTCCAGGTTGGCTCGACCCTGAGTTGTTGCAGTGGATCCTTGTTGTGGCGCTGGCGGTCGTTGCGTACTTGCTTTTCGTTGTGCTGCGCTTCGTGCGTCGCTTGGTCGCCAAGTTCGTGTTGATTATTGTTCTTGTTGGTTTGGGCGTGTCGCTCTGGGCCCAGCGCGCAGACTTACAGGACTGTGCTCTCACCTGCGAGTGCAGCCTCTATGGTCAAGAAGTGGTAATTCCTCTTGAGCAACTGCCAGAAGATCTTCGAACTCTCGACGCGAACGGCGAGGCACTCTGCCAAAGAGGTTCGTCGATCCTTACCTGACGATCGGCCAGGCGCCTTAGGGAACCCGTTCAATACGCAGGACGTTTGTCGAGCGGCTACGGCTGTCTGAGCCGGCCAGCACGCTGACCAACTCACCGGCTCTAATGTGGCCGGCGTCTTTGGCCAGGCGGATCGCTTCTCGAACCATTTCCTCGTTGCTGCCGCCTTTGGTGATACGCATCGGGATCGTGCCCCAACTCAAAGTCAGCTGTTGCACCGTGGATTCGTTGATAGAGAACCCGAGAATCGTAGCTTCGGGCCTGAATCTGGCCATTGAACGGACCGTGAAGCCCGATCCGGAGATGCATATGACGCGGTCGATCTCAAGTTCCTGAGTCGCCCGCCAAGCAGCCATGGTCATGGCGTCGGTCACCGACGCCGCTCCCCCGGAGTTGTCGGTCATACGCAGTTCCGCGAGTTGTTTAGCCCAATTCTCGTAGTCCATTGCCTCGTCGGCTCGAGTGGCGATCCGGCTCATCGTGCGGATGACGTTGACTGGGTCTGAACCGATCGCGGTTTCGCCTGAGAGCATGACCGCTGATGAACCGTCAAAGACGGCGTTGGCAACATCGCTCGCCTCTGCCCTAGTTGGCGCAGGACTGGTAAGCATCGATTCCAGCATTTGCGTGGCAGTGATCACAGGACGACCACCAGCAATGCAGTCCTTGATGATCTCCTTTTGCAAATGTGGTAGATCCTCAAGGCTGCACTCGTTGCCAAGATCTCCTCTCGCCACCATGATCGCTCCTGCTGCTTCAATGATCCCTGGCAGATTGTCGACGGCGGCCCGTGTCTCGATTTTGGCGATCACCAGTGGACCCCGTGGGTGGGGTTCGGTCCCGACTCGTCTGATGTCGTGAGCCGAGCGGACGAAACTGACCGCCACCATGTCGACGCCCAACTCCACGAATGCGTCGAGCGCCACGAAGTCACTCGGTGTGGGGGTTGCCATGCGGAGCCGTTGCGAGGGGAGATGTACGCCCGGTCGGCCCTTCAATTTCCCTCCGTGAATGGCGGTCACAAGGAGCTTTTCGCTCGATATGTCTGTGATCTTGAGTACTGCGCCACCGTCACCGACGGTTAGTTGGTCGCCTACTTCCAAGTCGTGGAGAAGACCCTCGTAGTCGACCTCAATCACCGATTCGTTCGACGCGTCGTGTCCAACCCGAAGTTCCAAGGTGCTGCCGGTGGCGATATCGGTGCCGTGTTCATCGAAGCTTGCGGCCCGTACCTTCGGACCTGGAAGGTCAACCAGGATGCCGACCCGGACTCCTTCGTCCTCGGCGACCGCTCGGATTCGACGATATCGCTCGATCCCTTCGTCAACAGTTCCGTGCGCCAGTCCGACTCGGGCAACGTTCATCCCTGCGCGAATCATTTCCCGCAGAGTTGTTTCGTCCTCTGAGGCCGGACCGATGGTGGCAACGATTTTCGTACGTCGGAGCATGGCTGAAACGCTACTAGCTACACAGGCCGGAAAGCGGTACCCCGATGTGGGAGCCCTGCTGGTAGTCAAGTAGGGCGAGTATTGTGGCACCGTGCCTGAAATCCATCCGTTTCTGCAACAGCGGGGTCCGATTGCGTTTGCGCACCGTGGCGGCACCAGCGTCTATCCGGAAAACTCAGGGCGCGCCTTTCGCCATGCCGTGGATCTTGGCTACAG
This sequence comes from Candidatus Aldehydirespiratoraceae bacterium, assembly GCA_965198315.1. GTDB lineage: Bacteria > Actinomycetota > Acidimicrobiia > Acidimicrobiales > Aldehydirespiratoraceae > VXYK01. The sequence goes on from OZ240616.1 coordinate 2,495,674, forward strand.
CCACATTGAAACCGATGTGCAGGTGACCCGTGACGGTGTCGGAGTGATCGCCCACGATGATCGGCTCGACCGGACCACGGATTTGACCGGTGATATTGCAGAGTTGACCTGGGCTGAGGTCAGCAAAGCCAAAATAGGCGGCACGGAGCCGATTCTGCGGGTCGAAGAGTTGCTTGAAGCGTTCCCGGACACGCGGATCAACTTCGACCCGAAACGCGACGGAGCGGTCGAACCTCTGGCTCAGGCGATCTTGGCGGCCGATGCCTTGGAGCGGGTGCTGGTGGGTGCGTTCAGCGATCGTCGGGTGGATCATGCGAGGCGACTGTTGGGTGATGGATTGGCCATTGGTGCCGGTAGCCGCAGGGTGATGGCGCTGCTGCTGCGTGCCAACCGCATTCCAGTCCCGCTTGAGAGGGTGGACGCGGCACAGGTGCCGGTGCGTATGGGTCGCATTGAGATTGTCACGAGGCGATTCATCGAGCACGTACACGAAGCTGGGATCCATGTCCATGTGTGGGGGGTCGATGATCCAACTGAGATGCATCGGCTCCTAGACCTCGGTGTCGACGGTCTGATGACCGATGAACCCGAAGTGTTGAGGTCCGTCTTCGAAGAGCGAGGTATCTGGGACAACTAAACCCCGTGCTAATCGTCTCTGAGGGCGACCGCGTTGGGGGTGACGTTCACCTTGGGTTCGTATTCGACGGCCGTGACGTCTTGGGCGTCTCCGCCCAGCGTTGCCTTCAGCTGCTGACGGCATGACTCGCACGGACCGTAGTAGTCGACTTCGCACTCTGTTGCGCAGCGCGGACAGGTGATCTGCAGAAGTTCCATGACTGCAGTGTGGCGCGTTCGCGGCACGGCTCGGGTGACCCAATCTGAGAATGTCGCGATTTCGGATATGATCCCGCTTCGCGTAGGAGAAGGCAGCCATATGGGTAGTGACCAAAGCCCCGTTCCAGAGCCGCAAATCGTGGTGATCGGTGCGGGCCCGGCTGGACTGACCGCTGCCTACCAACTCGGCAAGTACGGTCGCACAGCCTTCATCGTTGAGGCCGACGATGTCGTAGGTGGAATCTCCCGCACAGCTGAACGCGATGGTTGGCGCTTTGATATCGGCGGCCATCGCTTCTTTACCAAGGTCGCACCGGTGTCCGATCTCTGGCACGAGATTCTCCCCGCCGAAGACTTCCTTTTGCGGCCCCGCATGAGCCGAATCTTCTATAAGGGGAAGTTCTACGACTACCCCCTCAAAGCGTTCAACGCACTCAGGAACTTGGGTGTCCTGGAAGCGGTTCGCTGTGTCATGTCGTACCTCTGGGTCAAGATACGACCACCTACCGACCAGACGAAGTTCGAGGGGTACGTTGCTGCCAAGTTCGGATGGCGGCTCTACAAAACCTTCTTCAAGACCTACACCGAAAAAGTTTGGGGAGTGCCGGCCAACGAGCTCGAAGCTGACTGGGCCGCGCAACGGATCAAGAACCTGAACCTCTTCAATGCGATCGTCAACGCGCTCATTCCAAAGCGCAACTCCACTGGCATTACGAGCCTTATTGAGGAGTTCGAGTATCCACGCCACGGTCCCGGGATGATGTGGGAACGTTGCTGTGAGTTGGTGCAAGCGCAGGGCAGCAATGTCGAATTCAACTCAACAGTCACAAAGATCCGTCACGCCAATGGGGTTGCCACTGAGGTCATCACGACGGATGCAGGTGGCCGACAGGTGCACGAATGCAGTGCAGTCATCTCTTCGATGCCGATCCCACGGCTTGTCCAAGCGATGGATCCCCCGGCACCTGCAGAGGTTCTTCGCGCCGCTTCCGGACTGAAGTTTCGCGATTTTTTGACCGTGGCACTAGTCGTTCCACTCGAAGACGGCTTCCCCGACAACTGGATATACATCCACTCCCCCGAAGTGGCTGTCGGCCGTGTGCAGAACTTTGGTTCCTGGTCACCGCAAATGATTCCCGAACCTGGCAAAACATGTCTGGGCCTTGAGTTCTTCGTGAACGAAGGCGATGAACTCTGGGTCTTGCGCGACGACGACCTCATAGCCTTGGGAACCAGAGAAATGGCGACTCTCGGTCTGCTCGACCCCACCCGCGTTGAGAAGGGTTACGTGGTACGGATGCCCAAGGCGTACCCGATGTACGACGCCTTCTACAAAGAAAATGTCGACACGCTGCGCGGCTGGCTTGCTGAGTGCACTCGCAATGTTCACCCCGTCGGCCGTAACGGAATGCATCGCTACAACAATCAGGACCATTCCATGTACACGGCAATGCTCACCGTCGAAAACCTCGTCAACGGCACGAGTCACGACGTCTGGGAGGTAAATGTCGAGGCCGACTACCACGAGGAACTCAAGGCTGGTGGATCCTGATGGCGAAACCGCTCAGCGAGTCGACCCGATGATTGAGTCGGGTCTGCCGCGGACCATTGTCGTCATCCCGGCATACAACGAGGAAGAAGCTCTGCCTGCAGTTCTCGTTCAGCTTGCCGACACTGTCCCAGATGTTGACGTGATCGTGGTTGACGATGGCTCGACCGACGCGACGGCTTCGGTGGCTCGCGATGCTGGTGTGCAGGTTGTGGTTCTGCCGTTCAACCTTGGAATCGGTGGAGCCTTGCGGGCCGGCTATCGCTACGCGGTGGACAACGGCTATTCACGGGCTGTGCAGTTCGATGGCGACGGCCAGCATCGAGCCGATCAGATCGGACTGCTGACCGCGGCTCTTGACGCAGGTGCGGACATGGCTGTGGGCTCCAGATTTCTTGAGGGCGACTACGGAGTCGGGCGCAGCAGAGCCCTGGCGATGTGGGTGCTCCGGGTTGGCGTTCGGGTGATTACCGGACAGTCCTTCAGTGACACATCTTCGGGATTCAGAGCCATCGGCGGACAACTGCTGGAAGTCTTTGCCCATCAGTATCCGGTTGACTACATGGACTCGGTGGAGACGCTGGTAGAAGCCTGTCGCCGGGGTTACACGGTTGTCGAAGTCCCCGCGTTGATGAACCAGAGGGCCGGTGGTGTGCCGTCGCAGCGCCCACTGAGATTGGCGTATCACTACGCTCGGCTGATGGTGGCGCTCCTCGGCGCCTCGCGACGCAGGCCGCGGTCCAAGCGGCGCTGAGCGCCTCGGACAAGAGCGTCAGGCCGCCCGGGTTCTTCCGTGTGGATGCTCTTTTGAGCTGATCGATGGCGGTGGTGGTCCGTAGCGGCCCCGCAAGTGATCCCGGATTGCGAGCAGGCGTCCTCGCACGGACCAGTGCAATCCGCGTGCTGGTGCGTAAACCAGACCCATCGGGATTTGTGCCAGGGCAACCACTATGCGAAAGAGCGAGTTCCTAACTCCGTAATGTTCGCGAAGCATTAGCAGCGTGTTGCGTAATTGCAGATAGGCGACCCGTTCAACCGAAGAACTCATTCCAGGATTTCGAACTTCAGCACCTCGGATCACGCCGCACAGCCAGCCTGATTCAGCCGCGCGAATACCCAGCTCAGCTTCTTCGCAGTAGGCGAAATAGCGCTCGTCGAACAAGCCAACCTCAGATAGAAAACTCCGACGACACATCATCAGCGTTCCATGCGGATAGTCGGATCGGTCGAATCCTTCCGACACGGTCGGCTCAGCGTCGATCGACCCGAGATATGGCTGGATAATTGGACGTGCCTGGTCTCCCACATCTGCGCTCATCAAACCGACCAGCGGTTTGTCCGATACCGCTGACAGCATCTTTTCGATGGTGTCGGGTTGGGGCATCGCATCGTGGGGTGCAAGAGCCACCCATTCACCAACTCCGCCTCGCAGGAAGCGTCTCATGCCAATATTGGCTCCGGGTCCGAAGCCTAGATTTTCACCGGTAACAATCAGTTCGGCGTCACCCACCAGTCCACTGAGTGCATTGACCGTAGATGCTTCGCTGCCGTTGTCGACAACCATCACCTGAGTGGGAACGGTCTGTGATCTGAAAGCCTCAACGGTGAGACCCACCTGTTCGGCACGGTTGCGGTGAATTATTACAACCGTGACAGGCTCTGCGAAACGCGAGACAGTCATTGTTGTGCAGCTTGGCCCCCACCGGGAGATGTCAGCAACACGGCCGGTAACATGCGTCGGTGCCGCGGGTGCCTGAACCACCGGAATTTGCTTCGTCGGCCAATGTTGTGCCGACGGTTGGAAAAATCGGCGATCTTGCCGCCGAAGCAGGTATCAGACGTATCCACATGCTGGCTTGGCGTGATCTTGCCGATGTTGAAGCGGGGGGATCCGAGATCCACGCCTCAACGGTGGCATCGCTATGGGCACAGGCCGGGATCGAAGTCACCATGCGCACCTCGTACGCGCAGGGATCGCCACCCTTGGCGACGCGTGACGGTTATCAGGTGATCCGCAAGGCTGGGAGATATCTGGTGTTTCCCCGCGCTGCTGCCGCTGAGGCGACAGGTCGTCATGGGCCGCGGGATGCATTAGTCGAGATCTGGAACGGGGTGCCCTTCTTCTCTCCGATCTGGGCCCGCGGTCCTCGGGTAACTTGGCTACACCATGTGCACACGGAGATGTGGCCGCTGGTACTTCCGCCTGGTCTAGCTCGCGTCGGCCAGTTCCTCGAAAGTCGCTTGGCTCCGCCGTTCTATCGCCGAACATCGGTGGTGACGCTCTCTGAATCCAGCAAGGTGTTGCTACTGGAACGGCTTGGGTTCCGGCCCGAGAACGTGCATGTCGTGCCGCCCGGGATTTCGCCGATGTTCTCGATGGGCGGAGAGAAGTCCGAGGTGCCCAGCGTGCTCGCTGTTGGTCGCCTGATGCCTCCCAAGGCATTCGACGAGTTGATTGAGGCGATGGTGCGGGTTCGTGAAGTGGTACCGGCAACACTGACGATTGTTGGTGAAGGCTATGCACGAGATGCACTTGAGAATCAGATCTCGCGCCTCGGGGCTGAACAATGGTGTCAGCTACTGGGCCGCGTCGACGACGACACCTTGATCCAGCGCTACCAATCCGCCTGGGTTGTTGCTGCCAGCTCGAAGAGCGAAGGATGGGGAATGACTCTGACCGAAGCCGCTGCGGTTGGCACGCCTGCGGTTGCAACTAGGATTCCAGGTCATGTTGATGCCGTGACTCACGGTGTGACGGGCTTGTTGGTTGATTCTTCGATCGAGTTCGTTGAGGCATTGGTAAGTGTGTTGAGCGACCAGGATCTGCGCGAGCGTATGGGTGTCGAAGCCCGCCAACAAGCGCTTGCATTCACGTGGGAGCGCACTGCGTACGACACGATGGCGGTGCTTGCTGCTAGCGCGCGGCGCACTCGCTATGGATAGTAGGTGGCTCCGCCGCTCGAGCGTCCGTGCCCAGCTGAAGAGTCTCCGTGGCGCGGTGCCCTTGGGAGTGGCCGCGGTCGTCGCATATCTGCCAGTTGTCTTTTCGAGTCCTGGCAAGGTCGGCGCCGATACCAAGACCTACCTGTATCTCGACCCTTCACGCTTGCTAGCCGAAGCGTCGTCGTTGTGGGACAGCGATGTGGCTTTGGGCACCGTGACCCACCAAACCATTGGCTACCTGTGGCCGATGGGGCCTTTCTATTGGTTGGCAGAGACGCTGCAGAGCCCAGATTGGCTGGCTCAACGCCTTTGGCTTGGTTCAATTTTGTTTGGCGCCGCCGCAGGAGTCCGGTATCTGCTCAAGACGCTCGATTGGAGAGGCGGGGGTCTGCTTGTGGCGATGCTGGCCTACGAACTCAGTCCTTACGTCCTGCACTATTCAGCTCGCATCTCGGTTGTCTTGCTCCCGTGGGCTGGGTTGCCATGGATGATCGCGCTCACCATCCGTGCGGCGCGTCGTGGCGGTTGGAGGTATCCCGCGCTGTTCGCCTTGGTAGTGGTCACGGTTGGTTCGGTGAACGCCACCGCGTTGGTGTTCGTGGGGTTGGCCCCTGTGTTATGGCTGCTTCACGCCGCCGGCATTGAACGATCTATTTCGGCAACTCGAGCGCTGGGGGCCGCGTTGAGGATCGCGGTCACCACCATCGGGGTTTCGCTCTGGTGGATCGCGGGTCTGGCACTGCAAGGTGGATACAGCCTCCCGGTGACGCGTTACACCGAGACGTACCAAGTGGTCGCAGACGCCTCAACAGGTCCCGAAGTGTTTCGGGGTCTCGGCTATTGGTTCTTCTACGGCAACGACAAGTTCGGCCAGTGGATCGAACCGAGCATCGAGTACACCCAGGGAGTCTGGCTCCATTTCTTGAGTTTCGGGCTGGTTGTGTTCGCTCTGGGCGGCGCTGCGCTGATCCGCTGGCGACACCGCTCGTATTTCGTGTTGCTGATCGTGGTGGGTGGGCTTTCGGCCATTGCGTCCCATCCGTTTGATCATCCCAGCGCTTTGGGTTCGGTCTTCAAGTCGTTTACCCAAACCGATGTTGGTCTGGCTCTGCGCTCGACGCCTCGGGCGTTGCCCATGTTGGTTCTTGCGGTGGCAGTTTTTCTCGGGATGATCGCCAATGCCGTGCAGCGTCGTTGGCCGGATCAGGGGCGCGTGCTAGCGGTTCTCATTTGCGTCGCGGTCGTGCTCAACAATCCGGCGATGTGGCGGATTCGCATGATCGAGGAACACCTGCATCGAGATGAGAACATCCCCGAGTATTGGATTGATGCAATCTCAGCGCTCGACAACTCTGGGCGTGGGGGCCGGGTGCTCGAAGTTCCGGGGACGGATTTTGCTTCCTATCGTTGGGGCAACACCGTCGACCCGATCACTCCCGGCCTCTTGGATCGGGGCTATGTGGCTCGTGAACTGGTTCCGTTCGGATCTGCGGAGTCAGCGGCCCTGCTGACCGCCTTCGATCGCCGCTTCCAGGAGAATAGTCTTGACCTGGACTCGGTCGTGCCTGTCGCCGAGTTGATGTCGGTCGACGACGTGGTGCATCGCGGAGATCTCACTTTCGAACGCTTCCGCACTCCTCGACCGGTAGCGCTGGCCGACCAGTTGGCCCGGGTGCCGGACTTGGGGCCTGGTGTCGGCTTCGGGGAACCGAAACCGAACGTGGCCAGCCCCTCCCAGACGATGCTTGACGAAGTGCATCTGGGTATTGATCCAGGGTTGCCTGATCCGGCTCCTGTGACGGTCCATCAGGTTCCGAATGCTCTCGACATCGTGCGGCTTCGTCCACTGGCGGGTGGAACGGTCATCGTCGGTGACGCCGAAGGCATCGTTGATATCGCCGGCGCCGGCTTGTTGGACCTGAGTGGGAGTCTCTGGTTTGCAGCGGATCTAGTTGCCGACGACGACCTTCGTTCGACCGTTCTGGCCGAACCGAGTCACATCGTCATCACCGACACCAACGCCCGCAGGGCCAGACGTTGGGGAACATTGAGGGAGAATCTCGGCGTGGTTGAACGAGCGGGCCAAACGCCGCTGGTCGACGACCCGACCGACAATCGTCTGCCGCTGTTCGTTGAACTCGATCAACGCCAAGACTCAGATGCCGACGACAGTCGTACCGTGGCCGTACAGGACGGTGACTTCACTGTTCAAGCCAGCGCGTATGGCAACCCGGTCACTTACACCAACGATGATCGCGCCTTCTATGCCGTGGATGGTGATCCCAGCACCGCCTGGGTCGTAGCCGCTTTTTCCGAGGCTCGCGGTGAATATCTCCAGTTCAACTTCAACTCCCCGACGCAGGTCTCAGAGATCACTTTTGTGCAGCCTCTCGGCGAAGCCAACCGCCATATCACCGAGGTGGAGATTCGAGCTGACGGGCCTTCATTCGACGACTCAGTGTTGGGTCGGTTCGCGCTGGGAGCGCAGAGCCGGAGTGTGGGCGGCCAGACGGTTGAGTTCGCCGAGACCATGGTTTCGCAGATACAAGTCGAAATCACCGATCTTGATTTCGGAGTGTATGCGACCTACCCCGGTGTGTCGCCGGTCGGTTTCGCCGAAGTGCTGCTCGGGCTGTCTCCAGAGCCGTTGCGCGAAACGATTCGAACTCCGGTTGCGTTGCTGGAGGCACTCGGTAGTCGACTTGATGTCCATGATTTGTCTGTGGTCTTGACCCGTGAACGATCCGACCCAGCCGAACCAGTGCGCGAGGATGCCGAACCGGAGATGCATCGTTGGGTGCCCATGACTGCTGGGCGTAGCTTTACAGTTTCAGGCGCTGCCAGGCTTTCGGCTGCCGCCCCCGAGTCCCGAATCGACGGACTGCTCGGGCGTACTGAGACGCCTGGGGGGTTGACCATCACGGCGCGTTCCAGCGGTCGTCTTCCCGGTGATCTCCACAGCGCGGCTTCGTTCGCCTTCGATGACGACGCGGACACCGCGTGGACTGGAGTTTTCGGCCCCCAAGCAGGTCAATGGCTCGAACTCACTACCGCTGAACCAGTTCACGTTGAGCGTCTCGTGATTGATGTCGTAGCTGATGACCTGCATTCGTTGCCGAGCCGAATGTTGGTGATGGTCGACGGTACCCAAGCGGGCGAGCTCGAACTTGACGGTGGGCTTCGCTCCGGACCGAGGGGGCAGACGGTTCGTCTGGAGCAGAGACTCGACCGCGCCTTCTCGACTCTGGTCCTGGTGGCAGCCGATGTCGATGAGCGCATCACTCGAGACTGGTATTCCAATGCGGGGGTGGCCATGCCGATAGCTGTCGCCGAGGTTGATCTTGGCGAGGGAATTCACTTCAGCGAGGCGACTGATCTCGACACGGGCTGCAGTGAATTGCTTGTGATCAACGACGTTGCCGTCAGGGCGCGGGTAACAGGGTCAGCCGAAGACGCCTTGGCCCGCCGCGAACTGCTCCTCGTCGGCTGCGATGAGACAGTTTCTGTTGCTGACGGCCTCAGGATCGAATCGCGGTCGCGGTCGGCAGGTCTTGACATCGATCAGCTTGTGTTGCGCAGTCCCCGTCCCACGGATCCTCCAGCGCAAATGGCTCCGGTCGAAGTGCTCAGCAACGACGACACCTCCTTCACGTTGATGGTGCCGGGGTCGCCCGATGACCGGTGGCTTGTGCTCGGCCAGAGCCACAACGACGGCTGGTCGGCGACGGTCGACGGTGTGGACCTGGGAGCCCCGGTGTTGCTTGACGGGTTCGCCAACGGTTGGCGGCTCCCGGCTGGTGATGATCGTTCAGTTGAGTTGCGATGGACTCCGCAGCGCTTGGTCAACTGGGCATTGTGGCTGAGCCTGCTGGCTGTATCGGTGGTTGGCTTTCTGGCGGTCCGTTCGGTGACCGGGCCTGACGTGTCGCTTGCGCGGCGCCGTGACGGGCCAGAACTCCCCCTGATCGATCCCGCTATCAGCGCTTCGGCGAACTATCGGGTCGTACCTCCACGAGCTGGCAAACATGTTGGAGTCGGTTTTGTAGTGGCGTTTGTCTTTGCCTTGATCAACCTTCCCGAATGGCACCTGGCCGCCGTAGCGGTTGGCGCGATCGCGGCGCTCTGTATCTGGCGTCCGCACTGGTGGAATCGTGGGGGGTTGTATGCGGCTCTCTTGTTGGGCTTGGCAGCGCTGTCGATCATGGTTGAGCAGCGAAGGTTTCGTCATCCGCCCGACTTTGTGTGGCCACAGCAATTCGAGGGTGTCCACATCCTTGCGGTGATAGCTCTGTTGCTGCTCTTCGCCGACTACTTGCGCTCGGCACACCGCCCCGACAGCTAGCGGCTAGCGCAGGGGTGCTGCGGTTGGGGTTACTGGGCTTGGGAGCAGGGTGTGGCCGGTGAGCCAACGGTCTACCGAAGCCGCGGCTGAACGACCCTCTGCAATCGCCCAAACGATCAAACTCTGGCCGCGACCCATGTCTCCGCAGACGAAGACCCCTTCGACGTTGGTAGCCCAGTCGCCATCGCGGGCCACGTTGCCCCGAGCGTCAAGTTCCACCCCGAATTGCTCGAGCAGTGGCCCGGGTTCGGCTCCGGTGAAGCCCATGGCCAACAGCACCAAGTCCGCTGGAAAGTCTCGTTCCGAGCCGGCTACCGGCTCAAAGCTCATTCGCCCATCGGTGAAGCTCTGTTCGACTCTCACTGAGTTGAGTCCGCTGACTCGCCCGTCGGTACCTGTGAACTCGACTGTGTTGATGGCGTATTCCCGCTCGCCGCCTTCTTCATGGGCGGAGCTGACGCGGTAGATCATCGGCCAGGTGGGCCAGGGATTCGACTCAGGCCGTTCGTCTGGTGGACGGGGCATGATCTCAAACTGGTTTATCGACTCGGCGCGTTGTCGCAACGCAGTCCCCAGACAGTCAGCGCCGGTATCGCCACCACCGATAATGATCACGTGTTTGCCTTCGGCGGTGATCGAAGGCTCAGCGATATCCCCTTGTTGAACATGGTTGGAGATGGGCAGGTACTCCATGGCCTGGTGGATGCCATCGAGTTCCCGGCCTGGGATCGGCAAGTCACGGGCTTGCGTTGCCCCACATGCCAGCACCACAGCATCGAAGGCTTCCTGCAGCTCGTCCGCGCTGATGTCGATGCCGACGGCCGTGTTGCACACGAAGCTCGTGCCCTCGGCTCTCATTTGGTCCAGTCGTCGGTCGAGATGGCGTTTTTCCATCTTGAACTCGGGAATTCCGTAGCGCAGGAGCCCTCCCGGTCGGTCATCGCGCTCGTAGACGACTACTTCGTGCCCGGCTCGAGTGAGCTGTTGGGCTGCCGCGAGACCAGCTGGGCCCGAACCCACGACGGCCACTCGTTTCGAGGTGACCACTGTTGGGACAACAGCAGCGACATTGCCCTGCTCCCAAGCCCTGTCAACGATCTCAACTTCGATCTGCTTGATGGTGACCGGCGGTTGGTTGATTCCCAGAACGCATGCAGTTTCGCAGGGTGCTGGGCAGAGACGCCCGGTGAACTCTGGGAAATTGTTGGTCGCGTGGAGACGTTCGATGGCGTCCTTCCACTGGCCGTTGTGAGTCAAGTCGTTCCAGTCTGGGATCAAGTTGCCGAGCGGGCAGCCGTTGTTGCAGAACGGGACGCCGCAGTCCATGCAGCGACTCGCTTGCCGGCGTAGTTCTGAGGCTGGAAAGTCTTCGTAGACCTCTTTCCAATCCAACAATCGGACAGGGACCGGTCGCCGCGTGGGAAGCTGTCGCTGGTGCTTCAAGAAGCCGCGGGGGTCAGCCATTGTCTGCGGTCCCCTCTGTCTATCCCCGTGAGGCGGCCATGATCGCCTCTACCTCGTTGTCGCCCTGCTCTCGGGCTCGTGCTGCGGCTTCCATAACCCGCCGATAGTCCGTTGGGGTTACTTTCACGAAGTCGCCTGAGCTAGTCCCCCAAGCAGCCAGAATCCGAGCTGCGATTGCGCTTCCCGTCTCGTGACGGTGTTTCACGATTCTGTCGCGAAGCCATTCGAGGTCTTCGTCGTTGAGTTCTTCCAATACGACCATTTCAAGGTTGGTTCGCGGTGGCAATCGTTTGGCCGGGTCGTACACGAAGGCGATTCCGCCGCTCATTCCAGCGGCGAAGTTGCGCCCGGTCGAGCCGAGCACAACCGCGCGGCCTCCGGTCATGTATTCACAACCGTGATCGCCTATTCCTTCCACCACGGCGATGGCACCGGAGTTTCGGACACAGAAGCGTTCCCCTACTCGACCTCGCAGGAACGCCTCTCCGCCAGTGGCACCGTAGAGAATCACATTCCCTGCAATAACGTTCTCCTCGGCAACGAACTGAGCGCTCTCTGGTGGACGCACCACCAGACGGCCGCCGGAGAGTCCTTTGCCGACGTAGTCGTTGGCGTCTCCTTCGAGTCTCAACGTGATGCCTCGGGGAACGAACGCGCCAAAGCTGTTTCCGGCCGAGCCCGTGAAGTTGACGATGATCGTGTCGGTTGGCAGTCCCTCCCCTCCGAATCGCTTTGTCACCTCAAAGCCCAAGAGAGTCCCAACCGTGCGATTGACGTTGCGAATCGGGATATCGATGGTGACGGGACGCCCGTCGCCAAGCGCACCTTCAGCTAGGGAGACAAGTGTTTGGTCGAGTGCACGTTCAAGGCCGTGGTCTTGCTCCTTCCATTGATGGCGGCGCGACTCGCGTGCGATTTCAGGCAGATGCAGAATGGGCGAGAGGTCAAGGCCGTCAGTTTTCCAATGGTTGACCGCTTCGCCGACATCGAGAACTTCGACCTGCCCGATTGCTTCGTCGAGGGTACGAAATCCGAGTTCTGCCATCAGTTCTCGAACCTCTTGCGCGACGAACTCAACAAAGTTCACGACGAATTCAGGTTGCCCCGAGAAGTTCTCGCGTAGTTTCTCGTTCTGGGTGGCGACACCGACCGGGCAGGTGTCGAGATGACATACGCGCATCATGATGCAACCCATGACGACAAGTGGAGCGGTGGCGAATCCGAATTCTTCAGCCCCGAGCAACGCCGCGATCATTACGTCGCGGCCAGTCTTCAATTGACCGTCGCACTGCACGACGATACGGTCGCGCAGGTCGTTGAGCAGCAGTGTCTGTTGGGTTTCGGCCAGCCCGAGTTCCCATGGAACGCCTGCGTGTTTGATCGATGTTTGGGGCGAGGCTCCGGTGCCGCCGTCGTGCCCGGAGATGAGGACTACGTCGGCGTGAGCCTTGGATACTCCCGCGGCAACGGTCCCTACTCCAACCTCAGCCACAAGCTTGACGTGAACTCGAGCTTGAGGGTTGGCGTTCTTGAGGTCGTGGATCAACTGAGCCAGATCTTCAATCGAGTAGATGTCGTGGTGCGGTGGCGGTGAGATCAAGCCGACGCCGGGTGTTGAATGACGGGTCTTGGCGATCCAGGGGTACACCTTGTTGCCGGGAAGCTGTCCGCCTTCGCCAGGTTTTGCTCCCTGAGCCATCTTGATCTGTAGATCATCGGCGTTGACCAAATACTCGCTGGTGACACCGAAACGTCCGCTGGCCACCTGCTTTATAGCACTGCGGCGGAGGTCTCCGTTGTCGTCGGGCACGAATCGGTCGGCGTCTTCGCCTCCTTCGCCCGTATTGGATTTGGCGCCTATGCGGTTCATGGCAATGGCGAGCGTCTCGTGAGCTTCGGGTGAGATCGAGCCGTAACTCATTGCCCCGGTCGAGAAACGCTTGACGATGGAGGGAATCGACTCCACTTGATCGATCGGCACCGGCGGACGAGCAGAGTTGAAACGAAACAAACCCCGAAGCGTTCCCAGACGCTTGGATTGATCGTTCACCAATTCGGTGTACTCCTTGAAGATGTCAAAACGTTTCTCGCGAGTCGAATGTTGAAGCTTGAACACGGTTTCCGGGTTGAACAGGTGGTACTCGCCCTCTCGGCGCCACTGGTACTCCCCGCCGACTTCCAGAGACCGGTGGGACCGCTGGGTTGGTACCTTCGGATACGCCAGACGATGGCGAGCAGCGACCTCGTTGGCCAACACGTCCAACCCCACACCATCGAGACGGCTGACGGTGCCGGTGAAGTACTCGTCAGTGATTTCGCGTGACAACCCGATCGCCTCGAAAATTTGAGCTCCGGTATACGACGCCACCGTGGAGATGCCCATCTTCGACATCACCTTCAGGACTCCCTTGCCCGCGGCATCAACGAAGTTGCTGTGAGCTGTCGACAGCGGCATTGACGGCTCAAGTCCGTGCTCACCCCGCTTCACCATGTCGCTGATCGTTTCCAAGGCCAGATACGGGTTGACGGCGTTGGCGCCGTAGCCGAGGAGCAGGCAGATGTGATGGCACTCGCGGACATCGCCGGCCTCCACCACGAGCCCCGCTCTGGTACGGCTCTTTTCACGGACAAGATGGTGATGGACGGCGCTGGTTGCCAGCAACGAGGGAATCGCCGCTAAAGACTCGTTGGTACCACGGTCACTGAGCACCAGCACCGTGGCTCCATCTTCGATGGCGGCGCTGGCAGCGTCGCGCAGGGTGCGTAGCGCGCTCTTCATACCCTGGGCGTTGGCCATCCCCTCGGCGTTCGCGGCCACCGGGTACAGGGTGGGGAGAATTGCGGCACGAAATCCTGCTGGTCCTTCGGTCCCGTCCAGCGCGGCGAGGCGTCCGAGTTGGTCATCGGTGATGACCGGGTTGTCGAGGTGAATTGTCCGACACGAACTCGGTTGCGGGTCGAATAGATTGCCCTCCGGACCCACACGCGCAAATAGCGATGTGATGATCTGCTCGCGGATCGCGTCGAGCGGTGGATTGGTGACTTGGGCAAAAAGTTGCTGGAAGTAGTCGCTCAACTGTCGTGAGCGACTGCTCAACACCGCGATGGGCGTGTCTGTGCCCATAGAACCGATGGCTTCCTTGGCGTGGGTCGCCATCGGCGCCAGCAGCAGTTTCTTCTCTTCGTGGGTGTAGCCGAAAGTCTGCTGCCGCTGAATCAGCGTGCCTTCTTCGCTTTCTCGCGGCGCCGCTGGGGGGAGATCAGCGAGAGTGGTGAGGTTCTGGTCGATCCAGGTGCGGTAGGGACGATCTGCTCCGAGGCGTGCTTTGATCTCGTCGTCTCGAATGATGCGTTTTTCGTTGGTGTCGATGAGGAACATCCGGCCGGGTTGGAGGCGACCTTTCTCAACCACCTGCTCTGCTGGAACTTCGACCACTCCGACTTCGCTGGCCATGATCACCAGGCCGTCGTCGGTCACCCAATAACGCGAGGGCCGCAGCCCGTTGCGGTCCAGCACCGCGCCGATGACTTCCCCGTCGGTGAATGCGATTGAGGCGGGCCCGTCCCAGGGTTCCATTCGTGTCGAATTGAACTGGTAGAAGGCGCGTTGGGCCGGGTCCATGTGTTGGTGGTGTTCCCATGGTTCGGGGATCATCATCAGCACGGCTTCATCAACGGAGTATCCACCTAGCACCAACAATTCGAGTGCCTCGTCGAAACCAGCGGTGTCGCTGGCGCCTTCAGTACAGATCGGGAAGGCCTGTTCGAGCCCCGGCAGATGCGGTGATTCGAGCAGGGCCTCGCGGGCGCGCATCCAGTTGCGGTTCCCTTGGATCGTATTGATCTCGCCGTTGTGGGCAATCATCCGGTAGGGATGGGCGAGGGGCCATGAAGGGAAGGTGTTGGTGGAGAACCGGGAATGGACCAGCGCCAGCGCGCTCTCAACCCGGTCGTCACTGAGGTCCTGGTAGAACTCTGCGAGCTGAGGAGGGGTGAGCATTCCCTTGTAGACGACGGTTCTGGAACTGAGCGACGGAAAATAGACACGTTCGTGCGGCTTCGACGCCCCTCCCATGACCTTGGTGGCAGCGTCCTGGTCGTCAAAGCCCTGGTCGGCTGGGGCGAGAATCTGAATCTCATGTTCGATGCGTTTGCGAGCAATGAACGCCTGCCGGTCAAGGTCCAGGCCGCTCAAACCCTCTGCGCTAACGAAAATCTGTCGGAATGTCGGCATCGTCATCAGCGCGCCCGATCCGATCACCGATTCTTCGACGGGCACATCGCGCCAACCCAACGTGATCATGCCTTGTTCGGCGACTATTCGCTCAACCTCGCTCTGGGCGATGCCTGCGTGCTTGTCAGCTTGAGGGATGAAGGCGATACCGGTGGCGTATTCACCCTCACCGGGAAGGTCGAAGGGCACAACGTCGCGGTAAAAACGGTCTGGTGTCTGGATCAGAACTCCCGCCCCGTCACCGGTGTTTATGTCGGCCCCCTGAGCGCCGCGGTGCTCCATATTGCACAACGCCGCGAAACCGGTGAGCAGGACGTCATGGCTGCGACGACCACCGATGTCGCACACGAAGCTGACTCCACAGGCGTCGTGCTCGTTTCGAGGGTCGTAGAGACCCTGGCGCGGGGGCTGTGCGCGATGCATCTGCATCTCCTGAGGTGGTTCCAATATTGGGGCGTGAAGCCCAAAACGTGAGCGGGGACGACGCTGGCCCGGCCAAAACGCAATTCAATGATACCGAACTTGTCCCCAGACACGCCATTTTGGGCTCCGGGGCGACAGTATGGGGCTATGAAACCCCCGGATCTTTCGGTTGCTCGAAGGGTGGCGTCGTTGATTGACGCATCACCAACCCCGTTCCATGCGGTAGAAACGGCATGCCAAGAACTGACCGCAGCAGGGTTTGTTGAACTCGGGTCGCAACAAGCGCCGACAGTTACCGGTCGCCAATATGTACGTCAGGGCGGAGCTTTGGTCGCCTGGGTGATCGGAGAGCATCACCGCGCGGCAACTGGGTTTCGGGTGGTCGCCGCCCACAGCGACAGCCCGAACCTGCGCATTAAACCTCAACCTGACACTCACAGTGGTTCCTGGCGACAACTGGGCGTTGAGGTTTACGGCAGCGCTTTGGTGAATTCCTGGCTCGACCGAGACTTGGGCTTGGCCGGCCAAGTAGTGATACGAGACGGCGACCGAACGGTGACCCGTCTGGTGCACGACAACCGACCACTATTACGCATCCCTCAGCTTGCTATTCATCTTGATCCAGACATCCGAAAAAGCGGTCTTGTGCTCAATGCACAACAGCACTTGGTTCCAATTTGGGGCGTAGGCCCAGACGTTTTGGAGTTTCGTTCCTACCTGGGGGAACTCGTGTCCGCAGACACGAACGATGTGTTGAGTTGGGACATGATGGCCCACGTCCTCACTCCAGCGGCACTCACCGGAATCGATCAGTGCTTGTTGACATCGTCACGTCTTGACAATCTGTTGTCGTGTTTCCTGGGACTGGAGGCGATGCTCGCGCTGGCGACGAATCCTGGTCCCCACATCCCAGTTCTCTGCTTCTTCGACCATGAAGAGGT
Organism: Candidatus Aldehydirespiratoraceae bacterium; assembly: GCA_965198315.1. Taxonomy (GTDB): domain Bacteria; phylum Actinomycetota; class Acidimicrobiia; order Acidimicrobiales; family Aldehydirespiratoraceae; genus VXYK01. The sequence continues at coordinate 2,512,404 of OZ240616.1, forward strand.
CGGCAGTGTCAGCAGCACCGGCGCGGCCTCGCCGATACTCGGCACCATCTTGGACCGCATCAACGCGACCCTCGGTGGCGGCCTCGAACACGTACATCAGTCCCGGCGCGACAGCTTGGCGCTGTCTGCCGACGGTGCTCACGCAACCCATCCGAACTATCCCGGTCGTCATGAACCCGACCATCAGATCGAACTCAATGCCGGTCCGGTACTGAAGTTCAATGCCAATCAGCGTTATGCGACCGATGCGCAAGGCGCCGCGGCGTTTACTTTGGCCTGCGAACGCGCCGGCGTTGGTATGCAGAAGTTTGTGAACCGAACCGACCTCGCCTGTGGGTCGACCATCGGCCCGCAGACAGCAGCTCAATTACAGATTTCAGTGATCGATGCGGGCTGCGCGCAATTGGCCATGCATTCCGCTTCAGAGACCGCGGGGAGCCATGATCCCGCTTTGTTTCTGGCCGCATTGACCGAACTTCTAGCTAGCTGAGCCGTCTTTTCGCCTAAGTCAACGATGGAGGGCATCGCGAACGGCCCGGTATGGTGCTGCGAACATCAACAGCATCGGAAAGATCTCCAGACGCCCAATCAACATGAACGCGGCGAGCAGCAAACGGGCCGGCTGGCTGAAGGCTTCGGCGTAGGACGAGGTCGGCCCTGCGTCACCGAGTGCGGGCCCCATGTTCCCCAACACCGAGATGATCGTTCCGATAGAGGTGTTGAGATCGCCGCCGAGCATGGTCAGAGCGACGGCGCCGAAACAGATGAGCAGGACGTAGAACAGGAAGAAACCGGCCACGCGGGATACCAAGTCTTCAGACACTGCCACTCCCCCGTGCTTCACCGCGAAGACGGCGCGAGGCTGTTGAGTGTGCTTTATCGAGCGCATCATGTGACCGGCGAGCACTCTCGCCCGCATGACCTTTATGCCCCCGGAGGTGGAGCCTGCCGAGGCGCCCACGACGAACAGCAACAGGATCACCATCTGAGCCGCCGGCGCCCATTGAGCAAAGTCGCCCGCAGACTCGGCACCCATGGCATTGCCGTAGCCCGTGCTGGTGCCCAGCGAGATCACGTTGAACACGCCTGCTCTCAGCGCCTCGCCTCCCCCGAGAGGCTCGCTGAGCCACAGCACCGCGACCACGACGGCCGCCGCCCCCACGATCAGCGACACGAAGGTTCGCAACTCCGAGTCGCGGGCGTAGGCACCCAAGTCGCCGTGGGCAGCACGCCAATGGAGCGCGAAATTGACGGCCCCGAAGAGCATCCCGGCGATTATCACCAATTCGACCAGAAGGCTGTCGAAATGCCCGATCGAATTCCTATAGGGTGAGAAGCCGCCGGTTGCCGCGGTCGTGAGACCGTGGGCGACGCTGTCGTAGAGACCTGGGCCAGGAACAACGAACAGCGCGACCGTGACTCCCACCGTGGACAACGCATATATAGACCAGAGCTGCCTGGCGGTCTCAGACACTCGCGGCGCCAGCCGGTCCGAGGAGGGACCGGGTGCCTCTGCGGCGATCAGGTCCAGACCTCCGACCCCCAGATAGGGCAGCACCGTCACGGCCAGAACGACTATTCCCATGCCCCCGTACCACTGGCTCAGTTGGCGGTACATCATCAGGCCGCGGCCCGGACTCTCAAAATCGACCAGGACCGTCGAACCAGTGCTCGAGTACCCCGAGGCGGACTCGAAGATCGAGTTGACCAGTTGCTCGACGAAATCGACCCCGGGAGTCGCGAAGGTGCCCGCAAGCACGTATGGCACCGCGCCGAACAAGGTCATGGCAGCCCAGGTCCAGCCGACCGCCGCGAAGACATCTCGCGTCCGCGTTGAACCGACGCGGGTGCGCCACCACAACAGACCCCCGACACCACCGGAAATCACCGCTCCAAGTGCAAGCGCCCCGCTGTCTTGGTTCGTTGACGCCAATTCGATCAGCGCGCAAATCAACATGCCCGCGGCAACGAATATCAGAGCCAGTCCCATCACATGCAGGGCGGTGCTGGGGCGGCCGACTGGTGTGCCGTGCAGCATGGTTGCTCGGCGTGCCTGGCCTGCACGGGTCCGCCAGAAACCTCTCATCGTTGCCTCGGAGCGGACGCGCCGAGCGCCGTGAAGCGGAAGCGCGACATGGGAAAGCGCCGACGCAGCGACCGACCGATCTTCTTGCGGGCATGCACGCCCCAGACGATGGCGATCATCAACGGAACCAGGGAGAGACGTCCAGCCAACATGAACGGCACCAGCGAAATCCGCGCCCAACCATTGAAATTGCTGAGCTCGCCGTAAGGACCTGTGCCGATCCCCGGACCGTGTGTCGCAAGCACCGAGATGCCGGTGTAGATGGCGGCGACGAGGTCGACACCGGCGAGTGCCAGCAGTCCAGCCGCGGCAGCGCAGGCAGCAAGATGAGCGGTCTGATGGCCGGTCATACGTTCGATGGCACGATTGTCGACCGCTCGCCCACTGCTCTTGAGCACGACCACAGCACCGGGCTCGAGTTGGCGACGCAACTCTCGTCGGGCGAAAGCGACAAGGATTCGAGCCCTGCCGATGCTCAGGCCCCCGCCGGCAGAGCCGGTCATCGAACCTGTGGCGATGATCACCAATAGCAGCGCCAACACGCCGTGGTCGAGAGCGGTCCAGTCAGTGACTGCGAAACCGGTCGTGCTCGCTGACGAGGCGATCGTGAACAGCGAGTCATGCCAAGAGAGTTCATCGGCACGCCACCAGACCACCAGTGTTCCCACTAACAGGACTGCGCCGTAGGCACGAAGCTCCGGACTGCGAACCAGCGCCTTGGCTCGACCTCTGATCGCCCACCAGATAACGGCGTAGCTTGCACCGGCGATGATCATCCCGATCGTGGCCACAGCTGCAGCTGCTGCTCCGAAACTTGCGAACGAGTCTGGCGCCGATGAGAACCCACCGGTTGAGATTGTGGTGAGCGCATGCACGGCGCTGTGTTTGGTTCCCATTCCTGTGGCGGCGAACGCAACCCCGATGAGCGCGGTGAGGGAGAGATAGATCACCACGATCTGACGTCGACGGGTGCGTTTGTTCCGCGCGAAGTCGTTGTTGGCGATCCACTCCGTCGGGGCGAGGCGTTTCTGTTGCAGTGCCGTGGGCAACGCCACCACCCCGGCGACGATCCCCACCAGTCCGCCGAGCCACTGGGTGGATGCCCGCCACAATGTCATGGGCACTGACAATTCGGTCGGGTTGAGGGTCGTCACCGCAGTGGTGCTGAAGCCGGCAGCGGACTCGACCAAGGCGTCATCGACGCGCTCGATGGTCCCAGTGATCAGATAGACCGCCGCTCCGACAACGACCAGCACAAGCCATGTGGCTGCCAAGCCCGAAAGGACTGCTGAAGTGGTGGGTCTTGGGCGTCGGACCAGCTTGGCCCGTGAGAGCATGCCGATTCCGGCGAAGAACACTGCGCCCACAGCCAGCGCCACGCTGTCACCGAGATCATCGGCCAGACCCGAGATCGCACAACCGCCGCTGACAATCCCCAAGCCCAATAGCGCGTCGCTGACCGCCAGCAGGATGTGTGAGTCTCGAAGCGTTCTGTGGGCATCGAATGCCCGGGCTCGGGCTCGTGAAGATCTGCGAAGAGGCTTCACCCGAACACTCGTCGTACCTCATCAACGGCGATGGGTACAGCGAAGGCGACAATATGGTCGCGGCCCCGCAGGCGCGAACGGCCCCGCGCTATCTGGGCCTTGCCATCACGTACGAAAGCTCCGATAAGGACGTCTTTGGGAAGACCCAGGTCCTTGACCAGCGCACCGTCGGCTGGACTGTCGACCGCGACCTCCAGTTCGAGCACTTCGGTGTTGCCGTGCAGGAAGGTCTCCACTGCAGCCACGTCTCCACGCACGAAGCGCAGGACGCCGTTGGCTGTGGCAGTCCGCGGCGAGAGCGCAACATCAATTCCCACATCTCCCACTAGTTTGAGCAGAGCAAGGCGGTGCACCACGGCCACGGTCTCTCCAGCACCACTCGATTTGGCGTACAGGCAGGCCAAGATGTTGGCATCATCCTCGCCGGTGAGAGCAACGACCATGTCGAAGCGCCCGACGTCAGCCTCCTCCAACAGATCTGCGTCTGTGATGTCGCCTTCGAGGATCACTGCTTCATCGAGCTTTTCGGCCAGAGTCCGTGCCCGCTGCGGTGATCGTTCGACGATCACGACATCTATCCCTCGTGCGGTCAGTCGTTGAGCCAGGATCTCGGCGGTGCGTCCGCCTCCGAGCAGCATCACTCGGTGCAAGGTGAAACGTTCGAGGCCGAGCAGTTCAAAAACCAGCCCCCGTGCACGCCGTTTCAGTGCCAAGCGCAGGTGGTCGCCAGCTTCTAGAAAGTGGTTGCGGCGCGGGATGATGGTCTCCTCGGCACGCCCGATGGAACCGACCACGAAATCCCACTCCGGCTCGAACTCCGCGCCGATGTCCTTGAGCGAACGCCCCACCAGCGGCGAATGCGGCGCTAAACGGGCACCGATGACCAACACCTCTCCCCCAGCCATCTTGGCGACTTCGTCGGCGCCCGGATAGTCAATCAACTCCAGAACGTCTTCGGCAGCTTCGGAATCGGGATCGATGACCAGGTCCACGCCAGATTCTTGACGCAGTTCCGCGGCGTCTCTGTTGCGGAGCTCCGAGGCTTCGATGCGGACGACGGTGCGCTTGACGCCCAGCAACTTCGACAGGTGCGAACACACCAGATTGACCGCGTCGTCCTTGGTGACGGCCACCACCAACTCGGCGTCTTCGACCCCGGCCCGGCGCAGCGTCCCGGGATGGGTGCCGCTGCCTTCGACGACCAGCACATCGAGGTCTTCGTCGAGTTGATGGAGGCGTTCCCGGCTGAGGTCGATTATCGCGACGTCGTGTCCCTCTCGGCTGAGACGATCAGCGACGTAGGTGCCGACCTCCCCCGCTCCAACCACGATGACGTGCACGACCCTTGTCTACTCCTATGGGGGACGGTTCGCTGAGATGCTCCGCTACAAGGCTCCGGAGCGGAACACTGTCACTTTAGTGTCTGTCACGACTGCGTCTAGGGGGATGTCCCATGGTTCGCTGGGAATCTGTTCAACTTCTTGAAACGTGTAGGCGATTCCTATGATGAGTGGCCCTTCGTCGCCAAGACCAGCAAGTGAACGATCGTAGAATCCTCTGCCCTGACCAAGTCGTTGACCGGTGTGGTCGAAAGCGACCAACGGAGCGAGTACCACGTCGTGAACAGTCAAATCCAATACTTGAGCCCCGACAGGTTCGGGGATACCGAACGCACCGGGTTCGCTGCGTTGGTCCGGTAGCCATTCGGCGAACTCCAAATCGTCGTTCACCACCCTTGGCACGGTCACTGTGCATCCTCTGTCGATGAGTTTCAACAGCACCTCGTCGATGTTGACCTCGCCTCGAACTGCCCGGTAACCGGCGACAGTCTCTGCTGTTTGCAGGCGTTCAATATCGGCTAGATTCGCCATCACCGCGGCCGCGGCCGAGGCTTGGCGTTCGGCGTCAAGAGCGGCGCGCTGTTCTCGAAGTTGAAGCCGGATGGTTTGACGTCGGGCTGCTTTGCTCATCGTGGATGCCATCGAGCGGTGGTGCTAGACGAAGGCGCTGGCGAACACCAGTGAGACGATAGTCATGACTTTCAACAAGATGTTCATGGCTGGGCCGGAGGTGTCTTTGAACGGGTCGCCGATGGTGTCGCCAACCACGGCTGCTTTGTGAGGGTCTCCTCCCTTGCCGCCGTGGGCGCCTGCTTCGATGTACTTCTTGGCGTTGTCCCATGCGCCACCCGCGTTGGCCATGAAAATTGCGAGAGCGAAGCCGGTCACCAGAGCGCCGGCGAGCAGACCGCCGAGGGTGTCGACATCGATGAAACCGGCAACAAGGGGAACGACTACTGCCAGCGCGCCCGGAACGACCATCTGCTTCAGTGAGGCGTCGGTAGAAATCTGCACGCACCGCGCCGAGTCGGGTGACACTCCCTCGCGCCCCTCGCGTAGACCGGGGATCTCGCGGAACTGCCTGCGCACCTCCTCGATCATGGTGGCTGCGGCCCTGCCCACCGCGTCGATGGTGAGCGCGGCGAACAGGAACGGTAGTCCCGCGCCCAGGAACAGTCCGATGAAGACATCGACTTCGCCAACGTTGAGGCTCAGCGTTCCGCCCTCCTGCACAACCGCGAACTCGAAACTCTTGAACAGTGCCAACGCGGTGAGAGCGGCTGATCCGACCGCGAAGCCCTTGGCGATGGCCGCGGTTGTGTTGCCGAGCGAATCGAGAGCGTCGGTGACCTCGCGTACGGAAGGGTCGAGTTCAGCCATTTCTGCGATTCCACCGGCATTGTCGGCGATCGGTCCGTATGCGTCGACCGAGACGACTACACCGGTTGTGGCCAGCATGCCGATGGCGGCCACGGCGATGCCGTAGATGCCGCCCCCGTCGCCGAGTGTCTGTTCGCCACCCCAGTAGGCCACGGCCACGCCGACGAGTACCAGAATTACTGATGAGGCAACCGACACCATGCCGGCGCTGATTCCAGAAAGGACTGTGGTCGCAGGTCCAGTCTCGGCTTGCGCGGCGATTCGCTTCACCGGGCTGTAGTGATCCGAGGTGTAGTACTCCGCGGTCTTGCCCAGAGCCCAGCCGACCAGCAGACCGCCGATCACCGAAATGGCAAGTCCGTAGGGGGCGTCGTAACGGTCGTCGCCGAACATCCAATAGGCAACACCGACCGTCGCAATGATGGTCAGGCCCATAGCGACATTGGTTCCACGGTGGAGAGCCCGGCTCAGCGCCTTGCTGTCGGTGCTGTCTCCGCCCTTTACCAGGAATGAGCCGATAATTGAGGCAATCATGCCGACGAAAGCAATCGCCATCGGGAACATCAATCGTGAGATGTTCTCGTCGAGACCAGCGTCTGCCGCAGCGAGTCCGCCCGCCACCGAGAAAGCCGTCAGTGCCACAGGGGCGATGATCGAACCGACGTATGACTCGAACAGGTCGGCGCCCATCCCGGCAACATCGCCGACATTGTCACCGACGCTGTCTGCAATGCTCGCGGGATTGCGTGGGTCGTCTTCGGGAATGCCGGCCTCAACCTTGCCGACCAGGTCGGCGCCAACGTCGGCGGCTTTGGTGAAGATGCCGCCGCCGACACGGCTGAACAGCGCAATCGACGAGGCACCGAGACCATAAGCGGTGACCACTTCGAAGGCTTTGTCGATCTCAAGCCATTCGACGAACAGAAGATAGGTGAACATGAGTCCGAGCAGAGCCAAACCAGCGACTGCGAAGCCCATGACCGCGCCACCGCGAAAGGCTATGGGAAGCGCCGCGGCTGGGCCTTTCTTGGCTGCTTCGGTGGTACGGGCGTTGGCCATCGTTGCCACTGTCATGCCTGCATAACCGGCGGTTGCGGAGAGCACTGCACCGAGCACGTAACTAACCGAGGCAAACGGGTCGATAACGATGGCCAACAAGATGACCATCGCCAAGACGAAGACAGAAACCCAGGTGTATTCCTGTTTCAGGAAGGTACGAGCGCCTTTTTGGATCTCTTTCATCAAGAACACCATCCGCTCGTCACCTGGAGGAGCCGCTTGGACGGACTTGTAGTAATAACCTGCGACAAGCAGACCTGCGACGGCCGAGATCATGGCCAGATAAGGAACGGCGCTCACGAATTCTCCTGTTCGTTGCTGAGAAGTGACCCGAAGGCTACGGGGCTTCGAGGTGACCGAGACACGCTACCGAGATGTCCGCCGAGCCAACACGGGCTAGTTGGCGATGTCCAACACGGTGCGGATGCCGTCGGTGGCGTGAAGCTTGGCGATCCCGTCGTTGACATCGTTGAGCGGCATGCGATGGCTGATCATTCGTTCGAGATCGAGGCTGCCGGTACGCCAAAGGTCAAGCATCAATGGAATGTCGCGAGTGGGCCAGCAAGCTCCCAGCAGGCAGCCCAGCAGTCGCTTTTGCAAGGTCATGAACAGCACCGCGGCGTTTATGGTCACATTCTCTTCGATTGGCGAGGCACCCACCATCACCGTTGTGCCTCCAACTCGGGTGCTGTTGATGCCCTGCTCCACTAACGCTGCGCTGCCGACTGCGTCGAAGGCGTAGTCGGCTCCCTGACCGCCGGTCAGATCCATGACCGTGCTTACGAGGTCGGCCGATGTCGGATCTATGAGGTCGGTCGCGCCGAAGTCTGATGCCATCTCGCGGCGCCCCTCGGCTGGGTCCGAGACAACTATTCGGCTCGCTCCGGCTATAACCGCACCGCTGACGATGGCTTGGCCGATACCGCCGAGGCCCATGACCACCACGGTTGCGCCTCTTTCGACTTGGGCGGTGTTGAACACTGCGCCCATGCCGGTCTGCATCGCACAACCGATTACGCAGGCGACATCAAGGGGAATATCAGGATCAATACGTACTGCTCCAGACGCGGGCACAACCGTGAACTCGGCGAAAGCTCCAACCCCCAGTCCTCTCCACACGGGCGCTCCGTTGCGGCTGAACGGGGTGGTGCCGTCGGGGCGAGCATTGCTCGCAAACGACAGTGCTTCAGGGCATTCGGTGGCTTGATGACGAGCACAGGCGGCACAATGCCCACACGGTGCCAAGGGAGTCAGGACTACATGATCACCCACGGCCAGGTGTGTGACTCCCGATCCCAGCATCTCCACCACGCCACTGGCCTCATGTCCAAGAATCGTCGGGACCGAGTGACCGCTGTCCTGCACCGTCGTGTCACTGTGACAGATACCACAATTGGAGACCTTGATCAGTGCTTCGTTGGCCCGAGGTTCTTCTATTTCGATGTCCTCGACTATTTCAAGAGGAGATCGTCCAGTAGTCAACAGAGCCGCTCGCATCGCCGCGACATTAGTGGGGCCCAGTCGCTTGTACGACATTGCGGCGTGGGGCGGTCACCGAGGCCAGAACTTCGCGCATGGCGTTGAGGGAGTGTCCGCTGAGAAAGTCGTCTACGTGGGGCAACGCCGCTTCGATGCCTCCGACGAGAGGTTCGTAGTCGTCTTGTGCGGCTCGCGGGTTGATCCAAATGATGCGATGCGCCAAACGCCTGAGGTGCTGCATGCGACGGGCAAGTTCGACAGGGGCGTCGACATCCCAGCCGTCTGAGGCAATCAGCACAACCGATCCTCGAACTGTGTTCGACCATACGGGGCTCAACAGCAACTGTTTGAGACTTCCCGCTATTCGAGTACCGCTGAAACGATCTTGAACCTCGTCGGTCATGCGGTCAATAGCCACAGCGGGGTCTTTGTCACGCAGCGCGACCGTGACTCGTCGCAGCGATGTGGCAAAGGTGAACACTTCTGCACTACCGCCGATCACGAGGCTCCTCATCAGGTGCAGATAGATCCGGGTGAACGATTCCATCGAACCGCTCACGTCTGCCACCACCACGATGCCGCGGGGTTTGAGTCGAGGTTCCCGGCGATACAGACGCATTGGCTCACCCGCCGTGGCTCGAGCCGCGAGCAGAGTTGCACGAAGATCGACCCGGCGTCCTTTAGCGGATGCTTGCAAGCGGCGACTGAGCCGCTGCGGATAGTCGACTAGCACCTGTTCGAGCCAGGTTCCCAGAATTGTTAAATCCTCGGCGTTCAGTTGGTCGAACGGCGTGTCTGCCATTTTGGCGATAGCAGAAGGCAACAACTCGGGTAACACCGAATCTGCTGAGTCTTCAACGACCGACTGGTTGTCGAGGATCTCCGGCTCCTGCACCGAAACGTTGCGTCCGCCGGCGAGGCTGAGCCCGTTGTCCGGCGCCGAGCGCATGGCGACGGTTCCCGCAGAATGCACTGTCGCAAGCTGCGGGCTGTTGAGTCCCCGTGAAACGGCCAGACTCTGGTCGTCGAACACCTCAGCGAACACTGAGTCGAAAGCAGCCAGATCCCTGCGATCATGCACCAAGCAGGTCTTGGCAACCCAGTAGAGCGAAGATTTGTCGGTTGGTTGGCAGCGAAAAAAGGCTTCGCTGAATCTCTCTGTTGAGGCCATGCCTACACCGACGCCGTTGACGCGCAGCCGGTTGGCCAACGATGTCGCGAAGACAGCTATATCAACGGATGGAAATAGGATCGGATCGTTCAACAGCTCTCACTCCCCAGCTCTCACTCCCCGATAGCCAAAGACCCACCAAGGATCGCCTCGTTGACTCTTTGCATGTCATCGGGAGTCTTGACAATCGCTCCCATGGTGCTGCGAGCGTTTGTGATATCGAGACTAGTGACGCCCAGGGCGTAGAGGGCACCCACCCAGTCGATCGCCTCTGCTACTCCCGGGCGTTTATCGAGATCCAGTTCGCGGGTCTGTATCACGAAGGCGGTAGCCGCGCTCACGAGAGGCTCAGCCGCCTCGACAACGTTGCGGCGCACGATCTCAGCAGCACGCTCCACAGAGGGAAAGTCGATCCAGTGGTAAAGGCAGCGCCGTTTGAGCGCGTCATGAAGTTCACGACTGCGATTGGAAGTCAGGATCACTATCGGATCGATGTTTGCGGAGAATGTGCCAAGTTCGGGTATCGAGATCGACCGCTCCCCTAGAAACTCAAACAGTAGAGCCTCAAACTCATCGTCAGCCCTATCGATTTCGTCTATCAGCAGTACCGCGGGTGCCGATCCCGAATGTCGCAACGACGCGAGCAGCGGGCGATCAAGCAGGAAATCGTCGGTGAACAGATCGGTGGCGGAGATACTGGCGTTCGACGCTTCGGCCAGCCGAATCTCCAGCAACTGTCGAGAGTAGTTCCACTCGTACAGTGCCTCGGCTGCGGTGATCCCCTCGTAGCACTGCAAACGGATAAGGGGTCCACCAACAGCTGTCGCCATCGCTTTGGCAGCTGTAGTTTTGCCCACCCCCGGCTCGCCTTCCAGTATCAGCGGTTGGCGTATTGACTGTGCCAGAAACAGAGCGATTGACAGCCCTTCGTCTACCAGATAGTCAGCGCTGTCGAGAGCAGCGACAAACGAATCGCGGCCTTCAATGATCGTCATGTCAGCGATTCGGCAGCGAGCAGTTGCTGATAGTCGTCCCAGGTATCGACATCTCTGGGGATCGGTTCATCAAATGGAACCTCCAGTACTTGGTGACGACCCGATTCGAGCAGTTTCCAGACTGCCTTGTCACCTTGCAAACCGGTCAGTTCGCCAAAGAGCGCACGGGAAAACCAGAAGGGATGACCGCGACCGTCGGTGTAGCGACACACCGCCATCGGGGCATCGGCGCTTTTGGCGACAAGAAAGTCAATGATTTTGGGAGTAACCCCTGGTTGGTCGCCCAGACACAACACGATCCCGCGGGCCCGCTCGTCGACCGAGTCGAGAGCCGCCACAATCGAAGAGGAACAGCCGGTCGTGAAAGCAACATTTTCTACGACCGTGCAGTGGTTGAAATCGACGGCATCCCGCACTTCTGGAGCGGCACCACCGATTGCGACCACCACCTGTCGACAAGACGATTCAACCGCTGCGTCGACTGCTGCTTGCAACAGTGGCCGTCCACGGTATTCAAGGAGTTGTTTCGGTTGTCCCAGGCGTCGAGAAGAACCGGCGCCGAGAACCAACCCGGTGACAAATGGATCGCCGCTGTCGCCCGATGGTCTCACGAACCAACCTGGGCCTCTTCAAGGAAGCGGCTACGACAACCAGGATTACAGAACCAATGGTCGACTCCGTTCAGCGCAACATAGGCTGTGTCTGCTCCTACCATCACAGTCATTCCACAGACGGGATCAACAGCGGACTCCGGAGCCTTGGGGGACTCGACCGGGGGCGGCGCCAAGCCATCGATTCGTACCGAGCGCACCAGATCAGCTAGGACCGACAGGGCGATCTCTTCGGCGGTCCTCGCCCCGATGTCCAACCCGACCGGAGTTCTGATCGCCGCTTGATCTTCTTTGGAGAGATCAAGTTCAGAGAGCACCGCTTCACCTCGGGTGGAGCTGGCGACCAAGCCAATGAAACCCACTTCAGCTTCGAGAGCAGCTTGGATGGCTTCAACCTCGTTTCGCCCGTGGCTGGAGATCAGAACAGCAATGTGTCCTTTGACATCGGGCACTTCGGCACTGCGCTGAACTCCGAATCCAAGGCTTTCTGCAAACAACTCGAGAGCATGGGCGATAGGGCTGTTCCCCACAATGGCGAGGCCTGGTGCGGGAAGTCTCGGTTCGAGAAATATCTCGAGCGCTCCACCTGAGAGGCAGGGGTTGACCACAGTCAAGGAACCGTCACTCTCGGGAAAGTCATCAGCTCCCTCCGGCAGGATGCGCAGCAGCAGTGAAGCACCTGACTCGAGTAGGGGCACGGCGGCGAGCCGGACCGATCCTTCGGCACATTGCCCACCTACGAACCCCTCGATTGAACCGTCAGCGAAGACGATTGCTGAGTCGCCGGGCCTGGCCGAAGTCGGACATTGCGCTCGTACCACGGTTGCGGAAACAAATGGCGTGCCCGCGTTGATCAACTCCGCAGAGCGGGTCGCGCGGCTGGCAGGCGTGCGCATTGGAGATCAGATCGGGGGCGTATGGTTGCCCTGCATGGCCTCCCACACTCGTGAGGGTGTCAGCGGCATGTCCGCGTGGCGAATGCCGTACGGCTTCAAAGCGTCAACGATCGCGTTCACTATCGCGGGCGGTGAACCGACCGTGGCGGATTCGCCGATGCCTTTGGCACCGATGGGATGATGCGGCGATGGAGTCACCGTGTGTCCGGTTTCCCAGTCGGGCGTCTCCAGAGCGGTGGGGATGAGGTAGTCCATCAGAGAACTCGACGTGCAGTTGCCGTCTTCGTCGAAGGCGATGATTTCCATCATGGCCATCCCAACACCGTCAGCCAGACCTCCGTGCACTTGACCCTCAATAATCATCGGGTTGATCTGGGTGCCGCAGTCATCGACCGCGATGAAGCGACGAACCTTCACCACCGCAGTGCCGGGGTCAACATCTACTACACAGATATACGCGCCGAAGGGGTAGGTCAGGTTCTCGGGGTTGTAGCAGATCTGCGCTTCGAGTCCACCCTCGATGCCGTCTGGCAGGTCGCCTGCTCCGTGAGCTCTCATCGCTATTTCCTGGATGGTCACAGACTTGGAAGGGTCACCCTTCACCGAGAAGGAGCCCTTGTTCCATTCCAGATCAGCGACGGAAACCTCAAGCATTCCCGAGGCGATGATCTGGGCCTTGTCACGGACCTTGCGGGTGACCATCGCTGCGGCTGCCCCCGAAACCGGAGTAGAGCGGCTCCCGTACGTGCCGAGTCCGAAGGGGGTGTTGTCGGTGTCTCCGTGGACGACTTCGATGTCTTCGGGGGGGATACCGATCTCCTCGGCCACGATCTGGGCGAAGGTGGTCTCGTGGCCCTGTCCCTGAGTCTTGACCGATAGACGAACGACGGCTTTGCCGGTTGGATGAATTCGGAGTTCGCAGCCGTCAGCCATGCCGAGACCCAAAATATCCATGTCCTTGCGGGGGCCGGCACCGACGGCTTCGGTGAAGAACGCCACACCGATCCCCATCAACTCACCTCGAGCGCGTCGCTCAGCTTGTTCGCGACGGAGTTCGGCGTATCCGGCCATGTCCATGGCTTTGCGCATGGCCGGCTCGTAGTTGCCAGAGTCGTATACCCACCCGGTCTTTGTTTCGTATGGGAACTGTTCGGGTTTGATGAAGTTCTTAAGGCGCAGTTCGGCCGGGTCCATATCGAGTTCGTAGGCCAGACAGTCCACGATTCGCTCGACGAGGTAAACCGCTTCAGTGATACGGAACGAACAAGCATAGGCGACACCGCCGGGTGCCTTGTTGGTGTATACGGCGGTCATCTTGGCGTGCGCCGCTTCAAGGTCGTAGCTGCCTGTGAAGACTCCGAAGAAACCCGCAGGATATTTGACCGGTGCGGCGACACCGTTGAAAGCGCCGTGGTCGGCTAGCACGTTGGTGCGTATCGCCAGGATCTTGCCTTCTTTGGTGGCCGCGATTTCGGCCTTCATTACATAGTCGCGAGCGAAACCTGTGCTGACCAGATTTTCGGTGCGGTCCTCCATCCACTTCACGGGCTTGCCGATAACCAGCGAGGCGACGATGGCGCACACGTAGCCGGGGTAAATCGGCACCTTGTTGCCGAAACCGCCACCAATGTCTGGAGCGATGACGCGAATCTTGTGTTCGGGAAGGCCAGCGACAAGCGCGTAGACGGTGCGATGAGCGTGTGGGGCCTGAGTTGTACACCACAACGTGACCTGGCCCGACACACGTTCTACATCCGCCACGCAGCCACAAGTCTCCATGGGTGCCGGGTGAACTCGCGGATAGACGATCTCTTCGCTCACCACCACATCGGCGCTCTCGAACACTTCGTTGGTTGCCGCTTCGTCGCCGGTTTCCCAGTCGAAGATGTGATTGTCGGTCTTGTTTTCGAGGTCGTCACGGATGATCGGCGCGTCCTCGTCGAGTGCGGTGCGCACGTCGACTAATGGTTCAAGCCAGTCATAATCCACTTCGATCAACTCGAGCGCGTCGCGGGCGGAGTAGTGGTCCGTTGCCACTACGAATGCCACTTCCTGGTGCTGGAACCGAACCTTGTCGGTTGCCAGCACTGCCTGAACGTCGTTTGACAGGGTAGGCATCCAGGCAAGGCCCTGGGCAGCCAGGTCCTCACCGGTGATGACGGCAACGACATTGGGGTGGGCCTCCGCCGCCGACTTGTCGATGCTGACGATACGGGCGTGCGCCACGGGCGATCTAAGGATTGCCATGTGCAGCATGCCGGGCAGGGAAATGTCATCGACGAATTGGCCCATGCCTCTGATCAGCCTCGGGTCTTCTTTGCGAAGTAGCCGTCCGAATCCAATCGGTCGTTCCTCTTGCGCTTCTTCTTGTTCGGGTTCTGTTTCGGTGGTTGTCATGATGCACTCCCAAGCGAAACGCTGGTTTCGTGGTTGGCGGCCCACTGGATGGAGCGGACGATGGTTGAATATCCAGTGCATCGACATATCTGCCCAGAGATTGCCTCTCGGATTACGTCTTCACTGGGGTTGGGGTTGGCGTTGAGCAGAGCACGGGCTGTCAGCATCATGCCAGGGGTGCAGAATCCGCATTGCAGGCCGTGGCACTGCATGAATCCTTCCTGTACCGGATCAAGCACGCCGTCGACTTCCAATCCTTCGACGGTAGTGACATCGTGCCCTCCGGCCATCGCCGCGAGCTGGGTACACGACTTCACCGGTTCACCGTCGATCAGAACGACGCAAGTACCGCAGTTGCTGGTGTCGCATCCCCAGTGGGTACCGGTGAGGCCCAGTTGGTCTCGGATGAAGTGTACGAGCAGGTGGCGGGGCTCTATTTCCTCGCTCACCTCTGCACCGTTGACCGTCATGTTCACTTGCATTTCAGGTCTCCTGTCCTTGGGCTCGGGCTACCGCGGTTCGCAGTGCCCGTCGGGTAAGTTCTGCGACTAGATGGGTCTTATAGGCAGAGGTTCCACGCCCGTCGGTTTCGGGAGAACAGTTGCTCGCGGCGATCTCGCCAACACGCTGGTACAACTCCTCGTTCGGCGCGGTACCCGCAAGGGCCTCGGCCACCGGTTGAATTGAAGTGGTGTTGGGTCCGACAGCAGCGAGCCCGACTCGCCCGTCAACAATGATGCCGGCGTCCATCCAGACGGCCGCGCCTGCCGACACCACCGCCCAGTCCCCTGCCCGACGCTCCACTTTCTGATAAGCGCTACCCCCTCCGGGGCGCAGTGGAATGCGAATCTCTGTGAGCATTTCGTTATTGGCCACAGCCGTTTCGTACGGACCGACATGAAAGGCGTGCATGGGAACGACTCTTTGGCCGTCGCTCGAGGTGATCACGCAACTCGCGTCCAGTGCTGTGCACACCGCCGACAAGTCTTCGGAGGGATCTGCCTGACACAGTGATCCTCCGAGTGTGCCGCGGTTCCTCACAGCCGGATCGGCGATCACCCGTTCCGCATCGCGAAAGATTGGGAAGTGTCTGGCCAGGAGTTCGGAGTCGAGAAGATCACGATGCCGAGCCATCGCGCCGATGCGGACCTCTGAATCAGCTTCACGGATATAGAAGAGTTCATTGAGATCGTTGATGTCGATCAGGTGCGTCGGGTTGGCGAGCCGCAACTTCATCATGGGCAGCAGGCTGTGACCTCCAGCGATAAAACGCGCCTCGTCTCCCAGCTGTGAGCGAAGCGAAATGGCATGCTCCACGCTGGTCGCTCGCTCGTACTCAATCGGTGCTGGTACTTGCATATGTCCCCCGGGATAGCGGCTGCTGACGATCCTAGAAGGAACAACGGATTTGGGTCAACCGCCTTCCGCCGGATCAATCGGGTCTCGTAGTGGGGCCCAGCTGCGCCAACACTCGGGCTGCGGTGCGATGTCCGGCATGAGTTGCTGAAACTGGATCTGCGCCGGCGCGGATACTGGCCAGATAGCCGGCGATGAAACCGTCGCCCACCCCGGTGCGATCTCTGATCTGGGTGACCGGCGGTACTTCTACCGTTTCAGCGTGGCCGTTGGCTCGTAATACGAGTGTGGGCTGGGAATGATCCGTGACAATGGTCGTCTTCGCGCCGGCGATGCACTGTTGGTCTTTGAGCCCCAACTCTTGGTGCTCGTCGCGGTTCAGGAACACCGCAGCAGGGCTGGCAACTGAAACCAACTCCAGGAATGCGTCGGTGCCGAAGTCTTGGCGGTCTGCTTCGTTGGGTCCACCGATAAAGAGATCGAGCCGTTTCGCCCTGGCGTCGCCCAACAACCGGTCAACCGCGGTTGCCATGGGATCGGCAACGAACGCACTTGCTGCCAGATAGATCTGTGATGCGTTGTCCAGGACCGACGGTTCAATCGCAAAGAGGTGCCGAGCTGTTCCTCTGTCTGTCAAAAGTGTGCGGCCTGTCCGTCCGATCATCGTGAGGATTACGCCCGTAGCTCCTTCGCTATGCACGACAAGTTCCACTCCACGGCGTCCAAGGTCCTCGGCGAGGGTTCTGCCCAGGGTGTCATCACCGATTTGCCCTACGAAACGCGGCGTTCCCCCCTTTTCAGCATCCAAAGCTGCCACATTGGCCGCGCTTCCACCCCGTACCCTTGCGGACCGGACCCTGTTGTCGAACCCCCCGCTGGGCACGCTGGGCAGCACAACGAGGATGTTCTCGAGGAGATCTCCGACACAAACGAGCACATCGCCAACCTAGTTCACGCATCGTTCATCGGCGCAGGTCTAGCCTTGGGCTGCCCACAGCGTGCTGATGGGTGCGAGGAGAATGCGGTCTCCTGCTGGTAGGCAGTGCTGGCCGGTGTGCAGCCACTGTTCGCATTTTTTACGCACGACTAATCGCAGGTTTTACGTGCTGTTCATCACAGTTTTTGAGAGTAATCGCAACTCAAGTGGCTCTTCGGATTCAAGCGGAGGGTGGGATGCGCGGTTAGGCGGTTGGGGCTTCCAGAATCGGAGTTCAACGACACCGAATCTGAGAATGCTCCCGGTGGAACAGAACCCTGTGGGGTTGAACGGATGGTTGGCCGGTTTCGTTGGCTGGCGGCAGTCTGGGATGTTCAGGGGCCACCTGGTGGGTTGTTGGGGTTGATGATCTTGTAGCCGGTGTTGGTTTTGATGACGATGTAGCCGCGGTCGTGGATGTTGTGATGACAATTGGGGCAGGCGAGGCACATGGAGTCGATGTCTGTTGGTCCGCCTTGTTCCCAGGGAACGATGTGATGGATTTCGCAGCGTTCGGGACCGGCGGCGCAGCCTGTGCCTCGGCAGTGCCGGTCGCGGGCGATGATGGCTTTGATCTGGGCTTCGGTGGCGTGTCGGTGGGTGCGGCCCACCCAGATGGGTTCTCCTTCACCGTCGAAGACAACCCCGGTGACAGCCGCGGTACATGCCAGACGTTCGAGCACTGTCTGTGGCAGTGCTTCACCCCCGACGATCTCCGCGATCCCGGTCGGGTTCTCAGCACGCAGGCGTGCGATGTCGGCCACTGCGATGAGCTGCATCCGTGTACTGCCGGGCCCGCGGCGGGCCGGGTTGGTCAACAACGCGACCAACGCGTCCGCCATGCGCTGGCCAGGTGTACGAATCTCATCAGGCTTGCCGTCGCGGCCGCCGTCGTCGCGCCATAGCCGGTCGTATTCAACATTGAATGCTTTGACCACTTGTTGATAACTCGTCGGGTCCAACTCGGCCAGCAACACACCCATACCCTCATCGTTGATCCAGTGTTTGAACAACCGGTTTTGACGCCGAGCTTCGTGAGCATCAGCACCGTCATCGGGTTGGTTGCGGTTCACCCACCGCCGCGACTGTTCAGCGAACACATCAACAGAAGACGTCTCAGCAAACCTGGACAGTTCATCGTCTACTTGTTGAGCAGAAGTCTTCGCAGCAGCCCCGACCGCGACCGAGGCGTGCTCAACAGAGATCTTGCCTTCGGCCAACGACTCAGCCAGTTTCGGCATCTCAGCCAACCCAGCGGCAGTCTTGGCGACCGTGTTGGCGACACGAGTCGACATGCGCCCCGCCTCGCGCAGCACCGTCTTGGAGTTCACCCCACCATCATCGAGAGCCTCGATCTCGGTTGCGCAACGAGCCTGCAACGCAGACAACGCCGCGATCGTGCGCCCAGCACCCGCAACCAAACCTTCGAGTTCCCCGCGGGAAAGCCCGCAAGTCGCTACCTGCCGGGTCTGCTGGATAATCGAATCGAACATGACCCCAACCTAACAACAGGGTGTGACACTGCATGAAATACGTTTCTGTTCAGCAGGTCACGATCCCACACCGTCGAGAAACCGCGGAACTCGATGTTGAGCAGCGGCACATCGACGTGTTCGCCACGCCTGCAACGCCCGGACTGGGGCCGATCTCAGTCTGGCCCGGTCCCGCCTTTGGTAACAGTCAACTCAGGATCAACAGGCGGGTGGAGGCGGTGTCGCTTGAACCGTGGCGATTTCGCTGACGCCGGATGATGTGCAGACTTCAACGAACACGGCACCACCAAACTCCGTGGCCTGCTCACCGCAGACGAGCCCGCGCGGCCCTTGCTCCACCGGGAGTCTCTAGAATCGGTGTCTGATGGGACTGATTCTGAAGACTCCAATCATCTCACAGCGGACACAGTGATCGATTAGATCGTAAGAACCGGTTTTGCTGGCCTTCGGTCAACTGGTGAAGCGTTAACTGCGTCGCGCATTCCATGTCTCTGCCAAGTCATCAGCAAAGTTCCCATAGCCACGGGTAATGTTTAGGTAGATCCATGAAGCGCGGAAGTCGTCGCAACCGTACTGATAACTCTCGACGGCGTCTGCCCAAATCTCGCCCAACTCAGTCTCCAAGTAACTTCTTACACTATCAATCACCCAATCTTGGATCTTATCTTTGGCCAAGTCCTCTGCTGTTACGCCAGGGAGAACCTTCGCTAGGGCTTTGGCCGCTCGCAATTGTATGGCTGCTTTACCGCCTCCAAGAGCAATCGGTGCTGCATACACGACAACTGTAGCTGCCGACAATGCAGTTGGAACGGCCGCCGTCCAACTCAGCGCATTGACTACGCCAATTTCGCAAAGAGTCTTAGCCGCGGGGATCATTTCTGGTAACATGTCCATAAATGTCAGCTTAACATCCATGACTCCCGCATATCCCGATAATACTTCAGCGCTAATGAAAATCTCTCCGTCTAGTTGTACATGGTCAGCCCATCCCCACCACCCACTTTTCCCTTGTTGACTAGAAGTAGTATAATCCTCGACAAAGGAGTATTGATTTGCGCCTGTTCTCTTCTCCCACACTTTCCATCTAATACGCGCATTGGCTTCTTTGTCAGCACCATTAGTTCCTTTTGGGTGCTTCACTGATAGACGATATTCGCCTTGAACATCGTTCAAATACCACCAAGCACTAGCGCCTTCTCTATCCGTGAAGTAGTGATCGCCGCCATGGCATCCCCAAAACCCGCAGTTTGTGCCATGTTTTGTCCAATCTCCAGCAACATCAGCTTTCGGATAATTTATATATCCTGAAGCGCTCGACAAGTAGTCCGGCCCGGGATCTATGTATGTAGATGTGCGCGGCGGATCTTTGTAGATATCTATGCCTTGATCGGCAGAAGCGGGTGACGATGTGATAATCGTTAGGCTCATTGCGAGAGTAGTGATCGCTACCACCGGTATGAGACTTCGTCTTACTCGAGACCAAAGATTTTGATGAGCCACTTCCGAGCAGTTTCTTGACTTGGAAATATTCGTGTTGGACATTTTTGGCACCTTCCATGTGCTATATATCGTTGTTGGTGAGTGTCACGGCAAGTATTGGCGATGCCTGATTACCGCGGGATTACTAGGACCCAGCCGATTAGGATCAGGTCCGGGTTGGTGAGTGCACGGCCGTCAGCTTGAACGACTCCCTCGTTCAGGGCGAAGATCTCCGGCCAGCGAAAACCAGAACCGAGATATGTTCTGGAGAGTCCCCAGAGGGTGTTGCCGCGCACGACGGTTGCCCTGATGGGGTCGGTCTCGTTCTCGTCGCTGTCGTCGGGATCCGGCAAATCAGTGTCATCAGTTTCTTCGTTTTCTTCGTTCTCGTCGCTGTCGTCGGGATCTGGCAAATCAGTGTCATCAGTTTCTTCGTTTTCTTCGTTCTCGTCGCTGTCGTCGGGATCTGGCAAATCAGTGTCATCAGTTTCTGACTCTTCGGATTCCTCTTGATCGTTGTCATCCGTCGGTGGGGTGACCTGTGCCGCGATCGGTGATGCCAGTGAAATCGCAAATGCTGAGACCAAAGCCATGACCGCGAGGATCATGAAGTGCCTGGGGAATCTGGGTATCGTCATGTTGTTGCCTCCTTGCGGCATAGTGGAATCGGATCGTCGCCTCATTGGCTACGAACTTTCCTCAGTCGGATAGCATCGACTGCGATACTGGCGTTCACTAGGCCGACGTCGCGATGGTTGTCGCGGGCCCGTGTGTCGCGAACTTCAATGCGGACGCGACCGCGCAGATTGTGCATGCCGAGGGATTGCCATCCTCCGTTGTGGGTCTGCTGATCGAGCCAAGGACGGGCGACGAATTCGTCGCTAGCAAAAATGGAGTCGCCGTTCTCGTCGGCCCGGACGAGGTATTGCGCGTCAGCTGTGGCCCATTGCGCGGGAACCCAGACCTGAACCTCGTATCTACGGTTTACTGAGTCAAACTCCACTCGGGTCCATCGGCTGGGAACTGACTGGGAGCCCGTTCTATGCGGTCGGGCGTTCGCCGGAATCGAAGGCTTGGTGGGCTCAGCGGCGACGGCCGATTCGGGCATCGCATCAGTCGGCTGATCGAGTCGAGCTTCGGTCCCCGAGACCTGTCGCCGTACCGCGGCACCGGCTCGGGGCGCGCTGTCAGCCGGTACGCGTTCAGTGCCGTGGCGCTTGCTCTGAAGGGCCGAGAGGTTCGGGAACGGACGAGCGGTACGCGACCGCGGCGTCAACTCAGAGGAATACGCGCGATGTGATCCTGCCAGCTCCCTGCGGGGGGGGGGGGGGGGGGGGGGGGGTTGTTAACTCAGAGGAATACGCGCGATGTGATCCTGCCGGCTCCCTGCGGGGGGGGGGGGGGGGGGGGGGCGACAGCAGGCCGTACTAGTGAAAAGAGGTGATCAACGGGTGCGGCGTGGCTGGCAAGAACCGACTCGCGGCCAATGGCGGGGCGTAGCACAAAGGACGGCGGAGTCATATGACGTGGTCGATCTATATGAGATATATGAGTTCGATCCATGTGAAACATATGAGTGGGGACAATACACGCCTCAGCGGCCATGTCAAATCAGGCGGCCGAACCATACGGGAAATGTGGGCTTGCCGGCACGGGCATCACCTAGTGGACCGGCGCCGCTGTGGCGAAATCGGTAAACCTCGTGCTACTGAGGTGGGATCATGAATCGAGTCCGCGTGATGTGTCCCCCTTCACCGGTGGTGTGCCGCAGGCTCGTCGCCGCCGAGACCCTCGGCCTCGTCCCGCTTCGGTGCTGTCCTTGCGCACCGCGATCAGCTCATGCGAGTTAGATGGCGGTTACTCCGTTCAAGAGCAACAGCGTGCCACAGACCACTCCGGCGCTTCCGAACGTGGCCGTGCGCAAGTACGTTCCTCGAACGTTCCCAATAACAATCACAGCGACCAACAAGATCGCCGCGCCGATCACCCCAACTGCTGTAGCAGTGCCTCGCTCTGAGCTGGCCGATATCGCCAGAATGGCGAGTGCCGGGGTGAGAATAACGGGAAAGGCCATCGGGACAATTCCGGCTCGCCACCCCTTGAGACCGGGTTCTGGCGAGGGTGGCTGCATGAAGAGATCACGAATGCCGACAAGCAGTACAGCGGCGCCTGCGGCGATTTGAGATGAAGATCCACTTACGTTGAGCCACTCCAAGATCACCTCGCTCAGCACCGCAAGTGAGCCCACCGCGACCAGACTGAGCGCGGTCGCAACCGCAATTGCCTTACGTCGAATATCGGCTCTTGTCGGAGCGCAAGCCGCGACTCGGAAGGGATTGGTGGCGCAGACTGCGGCCAGCGCTATCAGAGTTGAGCTCATTCGGGCATCCAATCTTCTAGGAGCAACAGTGCCGAGAGGGCGTGTTGCTGGTCGTCCATCTGGGTGATGTCGTTGCGGAACCAGGCACCTTGCAGACGCAGCGGTTCACGGTGTGGCTGGACCTGCGCAGAACCGACTTGGCGCTTGGTCAACAGGTGAGCAACGCAGTGTGCTCGATCATTCAGCGCATCGATGTCGATGCCGGTCACTGCGAATCGATCCAAGAATTGCAGATAGTTGCCGATGCCTTCGCCGAGCGTGCCGACACCGGCCGGAACCGCAACTGTTCCTCTGGTGAGGCGGGTGATCCCACCCTGGCGTTGTGACTCATAACGAACCTGCAGACCAAAAAGGTCGAGTTGTCGATTCAGCCACCGGTTTGTCGCCGCGCCGTCCAGCTCAAGGTCAGGTTCAGACCCCAGGTTGTCGGCATTCGGCCAGCGACTCATCGTCTCAAGCGCGTATGCACCCCAGTGATCCGAGACCGGCGGCCATGGTGACTCGACACGGTCGCGGTCCTCGATGAGGTATCGATAGACACGCAGAGCGGTTTCGTCGAAGTTCTCGTCGGGGAAGGTCAAGTGAAGTCTCGCCAGAGCCCAAAGAACCTCCCCGGTGAAAAAAGGGGAACGACCGCTAGTTGATCCAGTTTTAGTGTCGATCGAGGCACCCACCGAACCGTCGGCGTTGACGACTCTGGTCAAGGTTCGCCCGAGCGCAAGGAGCAAAGGATCGCGATCATCTGCGAGGGTTGCGGAGCGTCTCTCGTCCAGCGCCGCGACCAGTAGTCCGACAGAACCGGTCCTCGCGCTAGCGCCTCGTCCGAACACCAGACCAATGGGAGTGTTCAACAGGCGCGCATCAACATAGGCCAAACCACGATCGGCAATTTCTGCTGAGCCTTCGATCCCAGCGGATTCTGCCTGATACAGCGACAACAAGACACCGGCATGGCGGACATCGTTGTACCCGCCGAGTTCTTGGCTCTCGGCACGGTCGTAGCGGTAGACGATAGTTCCGTCGTCTTTGACGTTGGCACCGAACCACGCCACGGCCTCCACCGCCGCTTCGTTCAGTTCTGCAGATGTCGGTTGTCCGCAGTTCTCTGGGTGTACGACGAGCGCGACTACGCCAAGCACGAGGATCCAGGCCACGACTCCGCGAACGACTCTGGTGCTGACCGGCGACACGCTGGCACGTTAGTGAGTCTTAGCGCTACGCGGACAGGGGCGGCTGGAGGTTGCGTGCGACCCTACGATTGCATGATGCGACGATGGACGATTCGACTCCTCCCAGTCTTAGCCGCTGGGCTGGTTCTGTTGCCTCTTTTGCGTGATCCCACCAGCGACACCTATCCGTTTTCGACTTACCCGATGTTCGCCACGGACCGTGGCCAGATTCACAGCATTGCCACCGCAGTGGAACGAACCAACGACGACTTCGCGCGGCTGTCGCCCAAATTGATCGCAGGAACCGACGAAGCGGTGCTCGCCTCGGTGACCGTCAAGCAAGCGGTACGGCTTGGTGAGGCAGAGATTCTCTGTGAGGAGATCCTTGAGCGACTTGGTCCCGGTCGCCAAGTTGAGGTGCGCACCGAGACGCTCGATGTTGTGGAGCTCAGCGTGGAGGGTTCAACCGACTCCACGGTCACCGTGTACGCGACTTGCGGAGGTGAATCGTGACGCAGCGATTGGCCATGTTGCGTATTCTCGTCTTCGCGTACGCAGCGGTGTGGACGATAGTGCGAACGCCGCATCTGCTGGACACCATCGACTTGTCGTCGCGCCGCTTCGAAGCGATCGGCCCACTGTGGTGGCTCAACGAGCCCGTACCAGCACTGGTGACAGTCGCAGCCGTCGTGGTCACGCCCATCGCCTGTGGTGCCGCCGCCTTGGGCTGGCGATATCGCTGGTCCTCGCTGGTCGGGGTAGCAGGCTTCCTTTTCCTCACCACCTACCGGAACTCTTGGGGTCAGATCTTCCACACCGAGAACCTGGTGGTGCTGCATCTCTGTGTTTTGGCCCTGTTCCCGATGGCTTGCGCGTATTGGTCGATGGACAAGGTCGCGGTGCCGGCCGATCACGAAGAACTCGCGGGTTCGATCGTCAAGGCGTTATCGGTGCTTACGGTCGGCACCTATTTCTTGGCGGGTATCGCCAAGCTGAGAATCAGCGGTCTCGGCTGGATCGATGGCGACGTGTTGCGTCATCAGATTGCTTTCGACAATGCCCGAAAGGAGCTGCTCGGCGATCCGACTGCACCATTCGGGGCGCTGATGTTGCGCAATTCGTGGACACTCGCACCAGCGGCAATAGTTGCCATCGCGGTCGAATTGGCAGCGCCTGTGGCTCTCGTTGGCCGCAGAGCAGCGTGGGTGTGGGCCGGTTTGGCTGTGGCCTTTCATCTGGTGATCCTCGCCGTGATGGCGATTGTCTTCCCGTACCACCTCATCGGCATTGCTCTGGCACCGTTGCTCCCGGTCGAACGCCTTGGCACTACCGTTGCAGCGTGGCATTGCCGATTCCGGAGACGCTCGACGCGATTACGGCCGACTGGCTGACCCTGGCTTTGCGCCGGCGCCAGGTCATCTCTGAAGAGACCACGGTGCTCAGCCGCACAATCGAAGTTCTTGGTGTCGGTGAAGGATTCGCCGCCGAACTGGCGCGGATTCACCTCACCTATGAACTCGGTTCTGGTCCGGCGACGGTTATCGCCAAGATCCCCACTTCGGTAGAGGACAACCGCAACGGATCAGAGATGCTCGGCGTGTACGAGCGGGAACTACGGGTCTACGAACAGATCCTCCCCGAGATCGACGTGTTGGCCCCGCGCCTCTATTACGGCGACATCGAAGTCAATCCGGATGCGGCGCGGCAGTTGGAGCGGATTCGCAGAATGGAGCGCCTGCCCATCTGGTTGCTGCGCCTGATCATGTTGCTGCTGATCCGCTTTGCGAAACCTAAGACCTTTCCGAGCATCTTGCTTCTCGAGGATCTGGCCCCTGCTGTGATCGGCGATCAGGTTCAGGGGTGTGACGTTGAGCGGGCAGGCGAAGCGCTTGAGGCCGTCGCTCGATTGCATGCCGCGACTTGGCAGGATCGGCGTCCAGCAGAGCGCTATTGGCTGGTTTCATCAGCGATTGCACCCCGCCTCTTCCATGCGGGATCTCTTAGTGCTCGACGAGGGTTCCTGAAGAACTACGGGCAGTACCTCAGCGATCACACTCGTGAACTGTACGAAACGACCCGCAAAGACAATATTGATCGGACGATTCGGTTACACAGCGACGTTCCCCAATGCATGCTCCACGGTGATTTTCGGCTCGACAATATGTTCTTCGCTGCCGGCGGAGGGTTACGCGCTCTGATCGACTGGCAGTTGTCGAGCTTTGGTCCGGCGGTGTCCGATATTGCTTACTTCATCTGTGGCTCGATCGACCCCGATGTCCCGGAAAGTGAAATCGACGCCCTCTTGGCTCGATACCACAAAGCGCTGGTTTTTGCTGGCGTCACGGACTACCCACTTGATGATCTGACAGCACACTATGTCGACGTTTTGGTGGTGCTGCTAGCTCGCATGGCTTCAGTTGACTTGCTCGACCTTGGAGAACAGGACGGACGGGGCGCAGACTTGGTGTCAGTATGGATAAAGCGACTCGATGCCCGGATGGCACGGGTGAGTTCGGGAAGGTAGCGATGGCGTCAGACGGTGCAGCATCAGGCGGTGCAGGGGTATCGGAGATCTTTGACTCCGAGGCGTGGAGTTTGGTGGCGGGTTTTGAGACTCTGACCGATCTCACCTATCACCGTGCCAAGACACAGGGCACGGTGAGGATCGCTTTCAACCGCCCTGAAGTGCGCAATGCCTTTCGGCCTCACACCGTTGATGAGTTGTATCGCTGTCTCGATCACGCTCGCATGTCGACTGACGTCGGCTGTGTTCTTCTCACAGGCAACGGTCCTTCACCCAAAGACGGCGGTTGGGCCTTCTGTTCGGGAGGTGATCAGCGGATTCGTGGCAAATCCGGCTACCAGTACGCCACGGGTGAAACGGCCGACACAGTCGACGCATCACAAGCGGGGCGATTGCACATTCTCGAGGTCCAACGACTGATCCGGACGATGCCGAAGATTGTGATCGCGGTTGTGTCCGGATGGGCCGTCGGCGGAGGCCATAGCTTGCATGTCACCTCGGATCTCACCGTCGCCAGCGAAGAATTCGCCATCTTCAAACAAACTGACACCGATGTGGCCAGCTTCGACGGTGGCTTCGGTTCTGCGTATCTGGCTCGTCAGGTCGGCCAGAAACGGGCTCGTGAAATATTTTTTCTGGGACGCAACTATTCGGCTCAGCAAGCTTTTGAGATGGGGATGGTCAATGCGGTTGTTCCCCACGACCGCCTGGAAGTGGTTGCACTCGAGTGGGGGGCGGAGATCAACTCAAAGAGTCCCACGGGCCAGCGAATGGCCAAGTTCGCCATGAATTTGATCGATGACGGGCTCGTTGGTCAGCAAGTGTTCGCCGGCGAGGCAACTCGACTTGCTTACATGACCGACGAGGCCGTGGAGGGACGCGACGCTTTCCTTGAGAAACGAGACCCCGATTGGTCAAGCTTCCCCTGGTATTTCTGACTCACAGGTTTGGAATACGCCAGTCAACCGGTTCACGTCCGGCTTCGATGAGCGCCGTGTTGGCCCTGCTGAACGGTCTTGTTCCAAAAAAGCCGTTGTGCGCGGAGAGGGGCGAGGGATGGACAGACTCGACGATGACGTGCTTGCCAGAGTCAATCAATGACCGCTTTTTTCGGGCGGCGGCTCCCCAGAGAATGAAAACGACTCTTTGTTCTTTGGCATCCACACAGCGAATCACCTCGTCGGTGAATGTCTCCCAACCGTGGCGTTGGTGGCTGGCGGCTCGATGAGCTCGCACAGTGAGGGTGGTGTTGAGCAGCAGCACTCCGTTGCGAGCCCAAGTTTCGAGGTTGCCGTGGTTGGGAGGTTCGATCCCGAGATCTTGCTCCAGCTCTGCGAAAATATTGACTAGAGACGGGGGTACCTGCACGCCATGACTCACCGAAAAGCAGAGCCCATGGGCTTGGCGCGGACCGTGGTAGGGATCCTGGCCGAGAATCAGAACTTTCACTTGAGCCAAGGGAGTCAAGTGAAGTGCCGCGAACACCTCTTCATGGGGTGGATAGACCTCACCAGTCATGCGCTCTTGGCGCACGTAGGCCATGAGTTCGCGCCAGTAGGGCTTGTCGAACTCTTTACGGAGTACCGGATTCCAATCCGTGGTAGGTGCCATGCCCCAACGTCGCTAGACGCTTCGCCTCAGAAGGGCCGGGTGCCGATCACAGAAGCGCGCTCCATCACCCGAATGTCGGGGTAATAATCACTCGACGCGTAATGCTGCACCGCGGCATTGTCCCAAAACACAACCGTGTCAGGTTCCCAGCTCAAGCGGAATTGGTATTCCACTGTCTTGGCTTGGTCTGAAAGGTGTTTGATTAACTTCACGCTCTCAACCTCGTCAAAACCTTCAATGTGTGAGGTGAAATAGGTGTTGACGTAAATCAGCTTGCGTCCCGTTACCGGGTGGGTTCGCACGACTGGATGACGTACCAAAGGATAACGCTCGCGCATTTCTTCCTGTTGGCCCTCTGGCACCTGGCTCGCGAAGGCGAGCATGTAGTCATGGATCGCGTAGAGGTCGTCGATCCGTTCCTTGGTCTCGTCATCCAACCCGTCGTAGGCCGCGCCCATGTCGGCAAAGAGGGTGTCGCCACCAGTGGCGGGAACTTCGATGGCGTGCAGAATCGCTCCCATCGAAGGAATCTGACGCCAAGTCACATCATGGTGCCAACCGTTTTCAAACCCCCCGGTGTCAGCACCTTTCTCGAAGCGCACTAGTTCCGGGTGTTGCTCGTTACCAGTGATGAAGGGATGGATCTCCAATTCTCCGAAACGTCGGGCGAACGCCACATGTTGCGCGGAAGTGAGTGGCTGGTCGCGAAAGAAAATGACCTTGTAGTCGGTCAACGCCTGGGCCACTTCAGCGATTGTCGAATCTGGCAACTCAGATGAAATATCGATGCCGCGAATCTCCGCGCCGAGCGTCACACCGCAGGGTATGGCCTCAATATAGTTGAACTGTGGGCTGGCGAGACGTTGACGTTCCGATGCGAGGTGCAGGAACGGTCCGAGCGTCACATCGAAACGTTCGATGCGAACCCGGCCCGGTGTGACGTTGCCGGCAGGATCACTGGTTCCAGCTTCGACTTCAACTTCGGTAACGGCCATCGGGATCCTCACTGCGCTGCGGTCGTCGGTCTCGTGAGTTTAGGGCGCATCGTCGGGCGATCACGAGTTTTGCGGTCGGGAGATCCCGCATCGACTGGTAAGTCCGGAAGCACTAGGTCCAGAGATCGGCGATGGGTAGAGCGATCAGGCTGTCGCCGAGTTGGATGCGTCGGTCGCCGGTGTGGAAGACGATTCCGACAACGAAATCCGTTCCGACCTCGTCAAGTCGTTCACGAAGAACAGCCATCGACCTGGCATCGGCGGGTCGGGCGACCGTGGAGGCCTTCACTTCCACTGCGATCACATGTCCGTCCGCTGACTCGATGACGGCATCGATCTCGAGTCCGTCGCGGTCGCGAAAGTGGTGGAGTCGTGCGGAGGTCTCGGACCAAGTGAGCTGTTTCGCGAGTTCCGCGATCACGAACGACTCGATCAGCGGTCCGAGCGAAGAGTCGTTTAGTCGAGCCAGTGCGGTGGGAGTCTTGCCGATGATCGCAGCGCTGAGTCCTGTGTCGCAGGCATAGAGCTTCGGGCGATGCACGATCTTGGTCGTGACATTGCGACTCCACGCTGGAACACGGTGAACGACGAAAGTCGTCTCTATCCAAGGCTCGTAGACTTGGGCGGTTGATCGGTCGATACCGACACGGTCGGCGAGACGCGAGAGGATTAGTTCCGAACCGCTCGTCGCAAGCAGCAGTCTGGCCATAGCGAGCAACGCGTCGAATCGGCGGAGGTCGGTGGCCGTTTCAACCTCCCGCCGTAGAACGGTCTCCAAGTAGCGCTCGAACCAGCGACGGCGTATGCTCCTGTCGAAGCTCTGGACTTCGGGGTATCCGCCCTGGCAGACGAACTCGAGGTACTCGCCTCGGCCAGGTGTTGCGCCCCGATGCTGGATCAAGCCTGACGGATCGCGAAAGGCGCGGTCTATGAGGTCATCGGGCCCGTCGTGGCGTTCGCCCATCGACAATGGCCACAGGGTGATGAGGTCGATCCGTCCGGCGAGACTCTCGGTGAGATTGGGCGATGTCAGGAAGTTCGTGGATCCGGTGATTATGTACTGCCCCGGTGAGCGCGACTGGTCGAGACGTTGCTTGATGGCCAGGATCAACCGGTCGCCACCGCGTTGGATCTCGTCGATGACTGCCGGAGTCCCCAGCGTGTCGAGGAACAAGGAGGGGTCGTCGAGCGCGGCCGAAAGATCATCTTCGCGATCCAACGTCACCAAGGGCGCAGACAACTGGTTCGCCAGCAACCCGGCGAGAGTACTTTTGCCCACTTGGCGGGCACCTTGGAGCACTACGGCGCGGAACGCCGAATGCGAGTCCGCGGTGGACTTGAGACTGCGTCGCGGGATCAACTGGTTCTCGTCGATGCCTGAAGCCTAGCTCGTAACCAACAATTTGTCGATCTCGATTCCAGCATTTTGTCGTAAGATCTTGTTCTGCCAGGGCCTCCTTCAGATTTCGGTGTTCCAACATCCAGATTCTGGAGCCCCCAACCATCTCGCCGCGGACCCACTCCCGGCTTCAATCCGAAGAGCCGCTTAATCCGAAGAGCTTGGCCCCTCCTGTTCCCGTCACGGCGAACGAGACCGAGACGGGTATACGAAACCACAGTGCCAACTACACCCAGAGTATGTGCAACGGTCGGGTGGCTAACTCACAAGCGCGTAGCTGCTGTAGCGTCGGGGGGTGGGCAACAAGGCGCGTGACGTGGTTGTTATCGGAGCTGGGCCGGCTGGAGCGGCCGCGGCGATACAGGCCGCTCGGGGTGGAGCCTCAGTAACTGTCTTCGAGAAGGCCTCGGCGGGTCGCGACAAGGTGTGTGGAGATGGACTAACGCCGCGAGCGGTACACGCCCTCAACCAACTTGATATCGACATGAGCGACGCCCATCGCATAGACGGCCTGCGGATGATCGCCAACAAGTCTGGTGGCAAAGTCACCTGAGTCCAACCGCTGTAGCGTCGGGGGGTGGGCAACAAGGCGCGTGACGTGGTTGTGATCGGGGCTGGGCCTGCCGGGGCGGCAGCGGCGATCCAGGCCGCAAGAGGTGGGGCCTCAGTAACAGTTTTTGAGAAAGCACCACCAGGCCGCGACAAGGTGTGTGGAGATGGACTAACGCCGCGCGCCGTTCATGCCCTCAACCAACTCAATATCGATATGAGCGATGCCCATCGCATTGACGGTCTGCGGATGATCGCTAACAAGACCCGCCGTGAACTTCCGTGGCCCGCCAATGGGTCGTTCGCTCCTAATGGCGCGGTGTGGCCTCGCCGGCTTCTTGACGCCCACCTGATGGCCGCCGCCGCAGAAGCGGGCGCTGAGATCATCTGGAATACCGAGGCCACGCCGATCCTTCAAGATGATGGCCGCGTGATCGGGGTGACCACCGGTTCGGACAAATGGCACGCTGGACTAACGGTGGTTGCAACTGGCGCACCCGGCAATGTCGCGCGGATGCTTGGTGCAGGGCGAGTAGAGAACGAACCGCATGGACTGGCCATCCGAAGTTACGCGGCCTCTCCCCGCCATGCCGAAAGGCACCTCGAAGCTTGCCTGACCCTGCGCGATCCTGACGGCATACCGATCCCGGGGTACGGATGGATGTTTCCGGCGGGAGACGGCACTGTCAATATCGGAGTAGGCGCTTTGTCGACGATGAAGGGCTACAAGAAGCTCAACTTGAATCGTCTGATTGACTCCTACCGTGACCTGATCCGCGATGAGTGGGAACTCGGTGAATACCTTGAGCGGCCGAGGGCATGGAGGTTGCCGATGAGCGCGCAACGCCGTCATGGCGATGGCTGGCTGGCGATCGGCGATGCCGCTGGCCTCATCAATCCGATGAATGGCGAAGGCATCGACTACGGGCTTGAGTCGGGGGTTCTGGCCGCGGATTTGTTTCTCGCCGATCCTTCTAGTGCTCCGGCGAATTACGACCGGCTCGTTGGCGAACGCTTTGATGCTTTCTTGCGAACCGGTCGGCGCTTCAGTTTCTTGATCGGTCACCCCTTGATATTGCGGTCCGGCCTGCGCTTGGCCGTGGGAACCCAAACAATCACCAACATCACCTTGCAGGTAATGGGGAATCTGCTTGATGCCGATGCTCCGGGCGCGGCCGGCAGAGTTCTGCGCATTGCCGATCGCGCTCTGGCCTTGGCCGACCCCCTCCTCCGCAAAACCCGCGCCCCAGCCTAATCCGACAGACCGCGCAGATGCCCGCGGTTCCGGCGATACACAGTTCTGCCTGCCCGGCGTATGCTGAATAGATGAGTGATGTCACGCCTGCCGAAGAAGATCTGCCTCTCATCATCTCTGTCGACGATCACGTGATGGAGCCGAAGGATCTCTGGCAGCAGCAGCTTCCCGCGAGCGTGCGAGATCGTGGGCCGAGGGTCGTTCAAGAGCGGATTCGACTCAAGTTCGAAGGGGGCCACTACGGCTTTGAGCGTCATGACCCGGACGGGCAGATGTGCGACGTGTGGCTATATGAGGACAGCGTCACTCCGACCGGTTTTCTGCATGGACCTGCCGGTGTCCCCCGCGAAGAACAGCGCAACGTGGCTGCGGTATACGAAGACTTGCGCCCGGGGACGTATCGGCAGATCGATCGGCTGTCAGACATGGACCTCAATCATGTGGAGGCGGCAATCAACTATCCCAACATCTTCCCCCGCTTCTGTGGGCAGGGATTTCTTGAGCGTGACGACAAGGAACTCGCTCTCGAATGCCTCAAGATCTATAACGACTGGATCATCGATGATTGGGGCGGTGGCGCTGGCAAAGGCCGCCTGATCCCCTTGACATTGGTTCCTTTATGGGATCCGGAAATGTCTGCCGACGAAGTCCGGCGCTGTGCAGCCAAGGGAAGCTACGCCATTGCCTTTTCGGAGAACCCGTCAAAATTGGGCTGTGCGACCATGTACAGCGGTGAATGGGATGTCTTGTGGCAGGCATGTGAGGAGACAGAAACCACCGTTTCAATGCACATCGGTTCGTCTTCATCGATGCCTTCAACCTCGCCGGACGCGCCGTTGGCCACATCAATGTCGTTGTACGCCCAAAACGCCGAAGGTTCCATGGTCGACTGGGTATTTTCGGGAACGCTCGAGCGTTTCAAGAAAATCAAGATCGCCTATGCCGAGAGTCAGGTGGGGTGGATGCCGTTCCAGATGGAACGGATGGACTCGGTGTTCCGAGAAGGCCGTGGCGGTGTGGGCGGTGATGGGCCGCTGCCGAGTGAAATCGTCAAGGGCCGAGTGTTCGGCTGCATTTTCGACGATCTGGTAGGCCTCAAACAGCGTGACGATGTTGGCATCGACCAGATTTTGTTCGAAACCGACTATCCGCATTCCGACGGTACCTTCCCGCACTCCCGCAAAGTGGCCCACAGCATGTTTGCAGCCACCAAGATGAACGCCGAGGAGTGTTACAAGGTGATGCGCGGCAACGCCATCCAGGCCTACGGATTGAAACGCTTCGGAATCACCGAGTAGACGCCAGCGAAGCTGACCCGAGAGCAGCGAGTGGACTCGTGTAATCAAGCCCCTGAGCTTCGGCGACATGTTGCTCAGTCAACAATCCTCGGTGGGTGTGCAAGCCGTTGCGAAGATGTTCGTCGTCGAGCAGAGCGCACTCAAGTCCCTTCTCAGCTAGCGCCAGGGTGAAAGGAAGGGTTGCGTTGTTGAGTGCGTAGGTGGATGTTTGGGGAACCGCCCCAGGCATGTTGGCGACGCAGTAGTGGACGACATCATCGATGATATAGGTCGGTTCGGTATGAGTGGTGGGCCTCGATGTCGCGAAGCAACCCCCTTGGTCGATCGCTACGTCAACTAACACCGAACCGGGTTTCATGCGCTTGACTAGTTCGGGCCCTACCAGTTTTGGGGCGGTGGCACCCTTGATCAGTACAGCACCAATTACCAGATCGGCGGCGAGCACCTGTTCTTCGAGGGCGGCGCCCGTTGAGTAGAGGGTCACCAAACCGTTTCCGAAGCGGCGGGAAAGCCGGTTGAGGACTGCAAGATTACGGTCCAGAACCGTGACTTGTGAGCCCATGCCGATGGCCATTTCGATGGCGTTCTCCCCCACGACTCCCCCGCCGAGGACGAGCGTTCGCGCGGGGGCGACCCCGGGTACCCCGCCGAGCAACCGTCCTGAACCGCCATTTGGGGCTTCGAGACAATGGGCACCGGCTTGAATTGACATGCGGCCCGCTACTTGGGACATGGGTGCCAGAAGAGGTAGTCCTCCGTCGTCGTCGGTGACAGTTTCATAGGCGATACAGGTTGCGCCGCTGGCGAGGAGTTCTTCGGTTTGTGCTGTGTCTGGGGCGAGATGGAGGTACGTGAACAGGACATGATCGGGACCCAACATGGCTCGTTCGGCAACCTGGGGTTCTTTGACTTTCACGATCAACTCTGATTCGGTGAAAACCGCCTCCGCTTCGGGGTCGATACGTGCTCCCGACGCCGAATAGTCGGCGTCAGAGGCACCGATGCCATTTCCAGCACCACTCTGAACCAGAACCCGGTGACCGCGCATAGTGAGTTCTCGCACGCTTGTGGGGGTTAGACCCACTCGACGCTCGGCAATCTTGATCTCTGTGGGAACCCCGACACGCATTTTGGCTACCTCTGAGAACAGAATACGCGTGTCTTTGGAGAATGTGTATGCGTATTGAGCGTCGATATGCCCTATTAGCACAATATCCTGTTGCAATTCTTAGTATCTACAAGAGATAATTGTTCATAGGAGTCAGATTGTGTTAGATGAACTTGATGCCACCGATCGCGAAATTTTGCGGGTCTTGCAGGTTGATGCCCGTATCACCAATGCAGCTCTCGCCGAGAAGGTCCACCTGTCTCCTTCGGCTTGCTTGCGGCGAGTGCGTCGCCTCGAAGAGCTCGGAGTGGTGACCGGTTATGTCGCGGTCCTCGACCGCAAGCTCATCGGGCGGGGCACCTCCGTCTTTGTTGAGATCGCCCTGACCAGTCAGCAGGAAGACCATCTCGACGCTTTCGAGGAGGCCGTCGCTGACGTCACAGAAATACTCAGCTGTCATCTGATGGCAGGCAACAGCGACTATCTCCTGCATGTCGCGGCGACCGATGTTGCCGACTACGAACGTATCCACAAGGCCTACCTGGCAAGACTCCCCCACGTCGGACAACTGCGTTCCAGTTTTGCCCTGCGCACCGTCTGCGATCGCAAAGCCCACCGCTTCGGCAGTTGAATCCCGCTGAGGCACCAACTCGCCGCGCAAGCCGATCCAGGTAGCGGGTTCAGGAACCACCAATGTGGTACATCTCAGCGGCGGGTTTGAGGGGGCGGGCGTACCACAGCGGGCGGCGCAGACCTCCCGGGCCGGGCGCTGGGCGAGTCATTGAGAGCCACTCCCTGTAGGCCTCGCGGCTCTTGGCCGTGTCGACCACCACATCGCCGTACTGGTCGCCTGCTTCGGCGGGGGTGACACAGACTCGCTGGTGCCAACACTGCATCCCGGAGATCGGATCTGGTTGCACCGAGAAAGTCAGGTTCTGGTGCACGCCGGTGTCCTTCCACCAGATGCGCTGACTGTCGGGATCCTCGGAATCGAAACGGCGGATCCCGTCGGTACGGGTCAGTTTCCAGGACTGGCCACCGTCGCTGTTGTCGATACGGTCGATCTCGGCTCTGCCCGTTCCCCACGAACGAGCCTTGTCCTCTTCGATACGCCAGCGACCCATGTGATGCGAAGCTGCAACCACACCCGGTCGGATTCCTTCAGTGCGCCAGGCTTGAATGACGAAATGGCCGATGCGGGTGGAGATGCGCACCAAACCGTTCTCTTCGATTCCGAGTTTCTCGGCATCGCTCGGGTGAATCCACAAAGGATGTCGATGGCTGATCTCATTGAGCCACTTGGAGTTCGATGATCGGGTATGAATCAATGTCGGTATCCGAAAGGTCGGCAGAAGAATCCGCTCGTTGCCTTCGATGTCGAGGTCCTGATGGTGGACATGGGACTTGATCCAGGTGGGAGTTGCGTATTCGCGCCAGCCCCAATCTGCCAGCGTCGTCGAGAAGAGTTCCAGCTTCTTTGACGGCGTGGGAAAGCCTTCTTTGACTTCGCCATCTACTTCGACAGCCGGTGACCCCTCGCCCAGGTCTGCCAGAGTGATCTCGCTGAGATGGTCTGGGTTGCCGTCCCAGGTACCTATGGTCCCGGGCTTGCGAAACACCTGATCATCGCCCTTGATGCAATCCGCGATGCCCTCTGGGGTGACGATCCGCTCATAGGGCGTCACCATGTCACCCGGCACCGCGAATGCACCGACGTCGCGCATGTATTCGAGCGGCGACTTGCCGGCCTCAGCAGCAGCTTCGGCTAGTCCGGGCACCGACTCGGCGAACATGGTTCCGTAGTACTCGTCGACCGATATCGGCGTGCCGGGGTTGGTGTCGGACTCGAACCACTGCCGGATTCCCCGGGTTCCGTCAGGGTCGATGTGCCAGGAGAGGTCGATCCAGAACTCATTCTCCTCTGACACTTCACCGGGGTTGAACTCGTGGCTGCGAGCCTTCGGCCCCAAAGACTCACCGCGGATCTCTGCGTAACGACGCATGACTGGTTGGCGAAAGCCGATCCAGCGACCGTTGTGGGTCTCGAAGGAGGCCACGTCGTGTCGTTCGGTGCCTACGCCCATGGGCAGCACATAGTCGGCATACCAAGCG
The DNA here is from genome assembly GCA_965198315.1 of Candidatus Aldehydirespiratoraceae bacterium. GTDB lineage: Bacteria > Actinomycetota > Acidimicrobiia > Acidimicrobiales > Aldehydirespiratoraceae > VXYK01. The sequence goes on from OZ240616.1 coordinate 2,549,069, forward strand.
GTTTCGGACCAGGTAGGGGTGAGCGCTACATGGCAGCGCACCTTTGACTCATCAGTCAGGGCCTCCAGCCAGCTGAACCCGTCCGGATTGGTCCAGATGGGGTTGTAGACACGGCTGAAGTAGACATCGAGAGTTCCCCGCCCCTCGTTGAGGAAGTGCGGCAGCAGGATCGACATCTCGTGGTGCGACAACGGATATTCCCGAGGCCACAACAACTCGTTCCACTGGTGCAGCGGTGGAGCACCCTTCGGTTGGGCCGGCTTGAACTTGTTCCAACCGTTGCCGCTCGTTCCTCCGACCGTGGCCACTGAACCGGTCAAGACGTTGAGGAAGAACAGGCAACGTGCAGTTTGCCAACCGCCGAGGTTGCCTGCGGCTGCGGCTCGCCAGTTGTGCGAGGCGAGCTTGGTCGGGTGCGCACCGATGATCTGCGCGATCTCACGCAGTTGCTCTGCGTCAACACCACAGATCTCTTCTGCTGCTTCGGGGGTGTATTCGCGATATGCGTCCAGCAAGGCGACTTCGAGCGAATCGAACTCCAGTTGCAGATCCGGGCGGGTCTCGCGCAGGTAGGTCTCCCAGTTGACCCAACGACGCACGAACTCACGCTCCCAGGTGCCGTTCTCGATCAACAGACGGGCGATCGTCAACAACAAGACGGGTTCCGTGCCAGGCCAGGCAGCCAGCCAGTAGTCGGCTTTGGCACCGGTGTTCGAGAGCCTCGGGTCGACACAGATTACCGTCGCGCCCTTTGTCTGAGCCTCGATGATCCGTTGGGCATGAGGGTTGAAATAGTGGCCGGCCTCGAGGTGCGACGAGATCAAGAAGATCACTTCGGCGTTGGCGAAGTCTGATGACGGACGGTCGTGGCCCATCCATGACTGGTAGCCGATACGGGCATTTGAAGAACAGATGTTGGTATGGCTGTTGTGCCCGTCTACACCCCATGCTTTCAGAACACGATCTGCATAGCCGTCCTCACCGGGACGCCCCACGTGATACATCACGCTGTTGTGACGGCCCTCGTCGAGCGCGGTAGCGATGCGTGCTCCTATGTCGCTGAGTGCTTCATCCCAGGACACCCGCTCCCATTGCCCTGACCCCCGCGCTCCAACCCGACGCATCGGGTGAAGAATCCGTTCGGTGTCGTTGACCTGATTGAGAGTTGCGGGTCCTTTGGCGCAATTGCGACCCCGACTGGCCGGATGGAGAGGATTGCCCTCGATCTTGTCTATCTGGTTGGTCTCGTGGTTGACATGGGCGAGCAGACCACAGGCCGCTTCACAATTGAAACAAGTCGTGGGTATGAGGCTGTGGTGGCGTTCTACGCGGTTCGGCCAAGCTTTGGCGTCCAATGAGGTGTGATCGTGCCACTCCTCGTGGGGTGGGTATTGCTTCAGGTCGGTCATAGCAATCGGCTCGGCTCCTAGGAGAGCGGCACAGACTGGCCGGCGCGGACAAAGGAGTCTTCATAGGCCCACATCCCGGCGATGGCGGAGACACCCGCGGCGGCCACCAGCGCTGAACCGGAGCCGGTGGCCAAAGCGAGAATCAGCACACATCCAGGCACGAAGAGGCCCACCAACACGCCGAACCAGAAGCGGTCACGGTAGGTGCCCTTGACCATCTGGTGAACAGCGGCCTCGACATGGGGAGTCCCCTTGGAGGTCGCCTCCAGCGTGATCAGAGCCGCAGTGACACATACTCCGGCGAGGAAAGCCCAGCGAATCGCATCGATTTCGGGGACCTCGACAAACAGGTCGATGATCGAATAGCCAGCACCCCCCGCGGTCACCGCTTGTGCCAACAGGGTCGGCAACAACAGTGGCGTCTGCCAGAGATCCCGTCCTTCGCACTGTCCGAACAACAAAGCGGTGTAGCCGGCTGTAGCCGCGGCGCAGAGCACGACCGGGATTGAAAGCACTCTGAGGATGTCGGGGGCCTCGGCAATTCCGGCAATCCACCAGGCCGCGGTCAGCGCGGCGAAAGCAGCGAGCACATAGGCACCTTTCACCAGCCAGGAATCCCAGCTTCCTTTGGTGATCAGGTAATGGAAGCGGCCTGGTTGTTTGAGGTCCGCTATGAGCAGCACCCCGGTGACAGCCAGAAAGAATCCCGCAATCATCGGCGGTACGACACCCACCGCCGTGGTTTCGGCGCTATGTCCCAGCAGCACCAACAACGTGGCCAGCGCCATCACACCAGCGGCTATCGCCTTGGTGACCAAGTAAGCCGAAACCTTGGTGGTCCAGGCCATTTGATGCGATGTGGTGTAGGTGGTCCGGGCCACAACACCGCTGCTGTCGGGTGGCACACTCGGGTGGTTCGGGGTGGTGTCGGCCCAGATCATCCCGTCGTTGGCAATGGCGGTGCGCAACGGATTGAGGGAGGCCTGATCTGCTCCTAGGTAATAGACCTTGGGGTTGGTGCCCTGCTCTGGAGCGCGCACTGCCACGTCTTGGCGAGCGATGATCTTGGTTGTTTGGTCCAAAGGATCGTCTAAGTCAGCGACTTTGATGGCGTGGGTTGGACAGACGACCACGCAGGACGGTTCGAGTCCCTCTTCGATGCGGTGGTTGCAGAAGTTGCATTTGTGTGCGGTGTTGGTGGCGGGGTTGATGTAGAGGGCGTCGTAAGGGCAGGCGTTCATGCATCCCTTGCAACCGATGCAGTTGTCGTCGTTGAAGTCGACGACTCCGTTGTCGGCACGAAACAGTGCATTGGTGGGACAGATCGAGATGCAGGGCGCATCATCGCATTGGTTGCAACGCATCACCGAGAAATGACGGCTGGTGTTCGGGAAGGAACCGGTCTCTATGTATTTCACCCAGGTGCGGTTGACGCCGAGGGGAACGTCGTGCTCACTCTTGCAGGCCACGGTGCAGGCGTGGCAGCCGATACAAGAGTCGCTGTCTAAGAGGAATCCGAGCCTGGTCACATGCTTCTTTCAAGGGGTCGAAGTTGAATGTTAGACACTCTAACTGTACACAGAGATTAGCTTTGCGTTAGCTGGGGAAGTTCACGTCAACTGTGACTGACTCCCATTGATCGATCGAGGCGTTCATGTCTCGTAGTTTTTCGCGGGTTGCTTGCAAGACATCCTGCCCAAGTAGCAGACGAAGCGGCGGGTCGCTGAGTGCTGCCACCATAACCACTGCGTCGGCAACCTTGCGGGGATCACCCGGAAGATGGTCTGCAAAGGCTTTGATCAGTTCCTTGCGCGCTCCCACATTGTCGGCATAGTCGTCTATCGGTGTCGCCGTTTCACGCATTGATCTCGAACCCCAGTCGGTGCGAAACGCACCCGGTTCGATAGCGGTCACCCTGATTCCGAGTGGGCCCACTTCCTTCGCAAGAGCCTCAGTGAGCGCCTCAAGGGCAAACTTGGTTGAGCTGTAGTAGGCGTTTGGAGGGTTGGCGACGAGGCCCGTCATTGAGGAGATGTTGATGACATGCCCACTGCGCTGTTCCCGCATGATTGGAAGCACTGCTTTCAAGGTGTCGACGACTCCGAAATAGTTGGTGTCAAAGAGCCTCCTGACCTCGTGATCCTCCCCTTCTTCAACAGCGGACATGTAGCCGTAACCGGCGTTGTTCACCAACACATCGATCCCCCCGTAAGCGTCGGTGGTCATCTGTACCGCGTCGGCGATCTGTTGCTGGTCCGTGACGTCAAGAGTCAATGCGATAGCCCGTTCGTTTGCGGCTGCAATGTCGGCAATCGTCTCCGGTCGGCGAGCCGTGGCAGCGACTTCGTGTCCTGCGGCCAACGCGGCAAGTGCTGTCTGGCGGCCGATGCCGCTGGAGCAACCGGTGATTAGCCATCGAGTCATGCTCACACCGCAACTTCGGGAAGGCGACGTAAATAACCTGCCCGTCTAGTGGTCAATTGCGTAGCTCGTGAGTCGGTGTCGACGAATACCGTTCCCTCGGGTAGCACAGAATCGAGTTCGTCGAGTTTCACGACCTCTCCCGACGCGGCGAGATCTTCGCGGGGACCGCCCTCGGGGAACTCTGCCATGCGCAGGGTGAGTATGCCTTCGTCGAGACCACAGGTGTTGACCCAGTTATGGACCCCTGGGTCGGTTTCGCTCAAGACGTAGGTGTAGGTACCGTCGGGGTTGGGCACCGACTGGGCTTTGTTGAGGCTCGCCGTTCGGTCGACGATGCCCATGGTGGTGCCCCAGATGTTCGACAGTGGCACAGTGAAGTACTCCGCTCCCCCGTCGCTCACGGTCACCACGAACGCTTCGTCGTCGGCCAACTCGAAACGTCCTCCTACATACACCTGATTGCGCAAGGCTCCTGTGTGTTCAGCTGACCAGGCAAGCGCGAAGTGGTTGACCGGCATGCGGTAAGTGCCTCGGCTCATTCGACGGGTGAAGTTGGCGTAGTGGGCCATGAAGTCCGCGGTCAACTGGGCTTGCTCGTCAATTGTCCGTGCCGGTGCTGCCGCTTGGTTGCCAAGCCTCTCAATTCTCAGATGGTTGGGGTCGTCGAGATTCCAGTCGAGCATCACGTCGCGTATATAGAACTCATGAGCCTCTGGAGCGGACTGAACATGGTTCGGGCGGCCGTTGGCACGAGACGAGTCAACGGTGATCGTGAAGGAACCGTCAGAGTCGACATCCATTGTGCGGCCGTTGAGCACATCAACGGTCCCCATCTTGTCGTCCCACAGCGTGAAGTAGTTCTCGGTCATCCGGTTGCGACCGACACGCCCGGTAATCCGGTATTTCTCATCACCCGATATCGGTATCACCCGATAGATCGAGTCCGGATTGTCGATCCCCCAACGAGAACCAGGGATCTCATGGCCCTCAACGGTGTGGGCCAGACGGGTGATACAGGTGACCTTCGGACGCAGAGGATCTTGGTTGGAGGACCAGATTGCGGCGCTGAACATAACCTCACGAAAAGCCCAATCGAAACACTCGCGCATCACCTCGGAAGGTTCGGCCAGGTCCAGCCACCGAGCCGCCACTCGTCGGTACGCCTCGGTGACCGTCGGGTGAGCAATCAACTCCAACGCCGCGAGTTCATGGGCGTGCTGTTGGGCAGTGGCCACGGGATGCTCTGGCATAGGCCGAGACGCTAGGCGCTCATGTAACGCTCTACGTAGTCGGTGAATCGCTCATGAATCTCAGGGGTGGAAAGTCCGAAGTCCGCCGCTGTATAACGATGCGGCGCGAGCTGCTCTTTGTTTCTGCGTTCCAACCAATCACGCATCAGTGTTTCTGTTTCGAGATTGAGAGCAATACCCAGCTTTTGGTACAAACGGTTGATCTCGCCCAAGGGATCTTGCACGACATCGGCAAACGCGATGTCGGTGAAGCGCTCGCTCTCATTGTCGAGGCTGGCTCGCATCGCCATAGCTCTGTTGTTGGTCCATGCCATGCGTTCAATCCACTGAGCACCAACACGATGAGGGTCGACATCGTCTGCGTGCATCTTCCACAAGGTGGTGTTGAGGCTTGCGCCTGAGGGGATCGTGTCGGCTGGATCGCGATGCATGTGCACGACATGGGCGTCGCCGAACAAGGCCAGTAGTTCGTTGAGGTAACCGAGATGGGCAGGAGTCTTGAGAATCCAGCGGGTGCGAATCTCGCCTCGTCGCTGTTTCTGCCACTGGAGCAGTTGCAGCATCCGGTGAAGATTTTCATACGCAGGAGTGAAATCGGCAGTGTCGAGCCACTGTCGATAGCTCGGTACATCGGCCGATGCCTCGGGCACATGCGAAAGAAACGCGTCTGCCAGAAACATGATCTCTTCTTCCGCCTCGTGCGCATACATCGGGTGGATGGAGAACAGTTCAGGGGCGAAGGCCCGAGTTTGCTCCTCTCGGGCTTCGGCGTCACCGATACGGGGGTCATCGTGGTCGGGTTGCCAGCCGATTCGTGGCGCTGCTTCACCGATCTCCCAGCCGGAGGCCGAGTAGCGGCGCTCATCGGCGGCGAGAAGACGTTGCACCAGTGTTGTGCCAGTCCGCATCATGCCCACCACGACGATTGGTGGAGCAATGCGTTGTTCGGCGATCTCCGGGTGAGCGGCGAACCAGTAGTTGGTACGGAGCCGGGTACGCAGGCTGTGTACCACTCCCCCGCGAAGAATCATGCGGCCCAGTTCGTTCAGTGGTGCAGAACCGTAAGCGTCGAGGAGCACACCGAGCGGTTCTTGAAAGGTTGGTGGACCGAAGTCCTCGAGTCCGTCTGCGGTGGCGGCCGCCGCCAGCACCGACTCAAGAGCAAAATCGTCAGAGAGATTCATCGCCTATTTGGATACCACGTCCGAGCGTTCTCTATCGTCTCGGCATGACCGACGATGCCCGAATGATAGAAAATCTTCTGTACCTCTATGCCGAGCGAATCGACGCGGGCGACCTTGGTGGCATAGCCGACCTTTTCAAACATGGCCGCATCTGCGCTGTACCCGATGCGCCCCCGGAAGCCACCTTTGTTGGCACGGAGGGTGTTCGCAAGATGTACGACGCAGCTACTCGGCTCTACGAAGACGGCACGCCCAAGACACATCACGTCACAACCAACTCCATCATCGAAGTCGATGAGAAGGCCGGAACGGCTTCAAGCCGGAGCTATTACACCGTGACTCAAGCGACTCCGGAGTTGCCATTGCAAATCATCATCACTGGGCGCTACCACGACACCTTCCAGCGCATCGACGGCCAATGGTGGTTCGACACAAGGATCATGTTCGTGGACCAAATGGGTGACTTGAGTCACCACCTGCTGTATTCGCTTTCTTGAGGATCGGGGGAACGGCGCGCGGGTGACCACCGCCGTTTAGCCCAGCGACACGGTATGCCGATACGGTTCCGCAATGGCCTCGGTCACTGATTTCCCGAAAATCATCAGCGTTGACGACCATGTCGTGGAACCGGCAAACATCTGGACAGACCGCCTTCCCGCCAAGTATCGAGACATCGGCCCGCGGATCGTGATTGCGCCGCAAGGAGAGATGACCCTCGAAGGGGGCACCTGGGTTGAGCAGCCCGGAACCGGCGACAAGATGGCGGCCTGGTGGCACTACGAGGATCACCGTTACCAGATCAAGCACATGATCGCCTGTGCGGGCACTCCACCCGAAGAGGTCACCATGGCCGGAGTCACCTATGACGATATTCGTCCGGGTTGCTACCGCGCAGCGGATCGGCTGGCGGACATGGATATCAACCATGTCGAAGCGTCGTTGTGTTTCCCCAACTACCCCCGTTTCTGCGGTCAGTTGTTCGCCGAGCGCTCCGACAAGGAGCTCTCGAAGCTCTGTGTCGAGGCATACAACGATTGGATGGTCGACGAATGGTGTGGCGACTCGGGCGGGCGTTTGATCCCGTTGTGCATCGTGCCGTTGTGGGACGTCGAACTGGCTGCCGCGGAGATCCGCCGCAACGCAGCCCGGGGCGTTACCGCCACCGCCTGGTCGGAGTTGCCGGCGTGGCTGGGTCTGCCCTCGATTCATTCCGGGTATTGGGACCCCTTCTTTACGGCTTGCGAAGAAACAGGGACAGTCATTGCCATGCACATCGGGTCTGGTACGCGCACGGTTCGCACATCCGAAGACGCACCGACGCTAGTGACCGCCACGATGATCTCAGCCAACAGCGCGGCTTCTATGGTCGACTTTCTGTTTTCGGGGGTGCTGCACCGCTACCCGACTCTGAAACTGATGTATGCGGAGAGCCAGATCGGTTGGATTCCCTACTTCATTGAACGAGCCGACGAAAATTATCTGACTCATCAATGGGCTCAGGGTGAGGAACGGCTATCGGAGAGGCCGTCGTTTTATTACTACCGGCAGGTGTTCAGCTGCTTTTTCAACGACTCCGCCGGCATGAAATTGCTTGACGAGGTGGGCGTCGACAATGTCCTGTTCGAGACCGACTATCCCCACTCCGACGGCACCTTCCCTCATTCCCGGGGAAAAGCCCACTCCTTGTTCGGCCATCTTGACGACGACGCCGTCTACAAACTCGCCCGCGGCAACGCCATCAAGCTGCTAAACCTGCCTTTCGACTAACGGCCTTGCGTGCAGTGGGGTCGCTGCGCGCTCCTGAGAAACATCACCAGCCTATTGGATTGTCTCTGGATGGCTTTGATGATACGGTGTTACCCGTAAGCCACTTCCCCCTGACTCGTATAACAACGAATTGGATGGGAGACCATAGTGGCTCTGACAGAAAAGCAGCGAGCCGAGATCTACAGCAGTCTTTCCGACACTGTAGGTCAACCGGGAGCGGAGTTCCTCATGGCACAGCAACCACCTGGAGGATGGGAGCAGTTCGCCACTAAACGTGACTTGGCAGACCTCGAGGTCAAGACACAGGCCTCGTTCGTCGAATTACAGGCCTCGATCGTCGCGCTCAATGCCAAGATGGATGTCCAGTTCGCCCAGCTCCGCGAACAGCTCGCGGAGATCAAGGAGCGGTTCGCGGCGATCGACACGCGGTTCGCGGCGGTCGACACGCGGTTCGCGGAGTTGTCGGACAAACGCGGCAGGGATGTCTGGGCGTTCGTTGTGGCGACTGTCTCCATCTGCGGCTCTGTCTTCTTGGCGGCCTGGCAATTCGCGCCAGCCTGAGGTTGGGCCTGCCCTCGATTCACACCGGGTATCGGGACCCCTTCTTCGAGGCTTGCGAAGAAACAGGGACCGTCATTGCGATGCACACGAGCCTAAGCCCTCCCTCTCCCCGCTGCCCAACGCCGGTTACACAACCCCCGTTACGACAAACTGGGCGGACGACCTCATTTGCTACGAGCCACATTGCTTAGCGATCGACAACAGCACCGATGTGCTGGCATTCGAAGATTGGAACACCAACTCGACACAGCTTGGCTTCGTAACCCACACGCCTCCAGCGAAAACCAACCAACGGTCGGAGTCGCCGGGACAGGGACCGACTGAGATCCGCTCTACCGGCGAACTGGATGTCGCCGACGACCATCCGACACGAGTTGTCTCAGGAGAGCCTTCCCCGACGAAGACCTGGAACCTTTGATTCGGGCGCACCAAGAGAGCGATCTTTGAGAATCGCAGCGGCGACTCCGGTGCAGCGTCTGTACCTTGTCGCCCCTGTTGGTGCACGATCGTCGAGTTGATCGCCGATACTTCCTGCACGACGCGAAACCCGTCGGGTAGCTCAGAGATCACGTCAATATACGACGAGCAGTCGAGGGTCGCTTCCGAGAGTCTGTCCTCGCCAGAATCGTCAATGATCGACGTAACAACACTCGCTCCAACGACAATTGCCACGACACCGACGGTAGCGCCCAGTTTTCGCCGAGGTCTCACGACCTTGAAGTCAGTCCGAACACGAGCGCTGCATCGGCCTCAGACGCTGGACCCACGACTACATCTGTCACCGACACCACACCACCATAGGCGGCCCACCCGTATCACGCGCCGACAACCTACCGCGACCCGACCCTCGGGCTAAGCTTGAAGGTTCTGCAGACAGTCCGACGCTTATCTTCAGCAGTGTTGCCTGAATGGAACCGGTCCTTATCGGTGGTTCATGCGGTCCCTGCTGATTCAACAGTGAGGACCCGTGAAGCGATGCCACCGACGATCTCGCTAGGCCAGGGTTGCGTGGTAGGTTTCACGTCGCATGAGCGTGGAGTCTGAACGGCCGACGATTCTTGATGTTCGCAGTGCCGAGGTCGTCTACAACGATGTGATCTTGGTGCTGAGCGGGGTGAGTTTGAGGGTTGAGGCAGGCGAGATCGTGACTCTGCTCGGCGCCAACGGTGCAGGTAAAACCACATTGCTGCGAGCGATCACCGGGCTGTTGGAGGTTCATCGCGGCGAGATGACCAAAGGTTCGATCATTTTCGACGGGGCGCCGGCCGACCATGTCGACCCTTCAAAGCTGGTACGTGCAGGCGTGGCCCAAGTCATGGAGGGACGGCGGATTTTCGCGGAGCTGACCGTCGAAGAGAACCTACGTACCGGGGCCCACACGGTGCATGACAAGGCGGCGATCACCGCGGCCCATGAGCGGGTCATGGATCTTTTCCCGGTGTTGAAACCCCGCCAGCGTGACACCGCCGGTTATCTCTCGGGTGGCGAACAGCAGATGCTCGCCATTGGCAGAGCCCTGATGGCCTCGCCGAAACTCTTGTTGTTGGACGAACCGTCGTTGGGGCTCGCCCCCAAACTCGTCGAACGAATCTCTGAGATCATCGAGACGGTCAACGCGCAGGGAACCAGCGTCCTGCTTGTCGAGCAGAACGCACGCATGGCGCTGTCGATCTCGGATCGAGCATACGTGCTCGAGAATGGACGGATCGTGAAGGAGGGAGCGGCCTCCGAACTGCTTGAAGACGACGACATCCGCGAGTTCTATCTCGGAGTCGGCGAAGCCGGCCGCAAGTCCTTTAGAGATGTCAAGTCCTATCGACGCAAGAAACGTTGGAGCGCATGAGCGCCCCGTTGTTGGGCTTCGATGCGGTGACGCTGCGTTTCGGAGGCGTAACCGCGCTCGACGACGTGTCGTTCACGGTCACCGAGGGTGAGCTGTTTGCGATCATCGGCCCCAACGGCGCTGGCAAAACCTCGATCTTCAACTGCCTCAACGGCGTGTACCGCCCCGAGAGTGGCGAGATCACCTTCCGAGGCAACTCACTCATCGGAGCGAAGCCGACTCAAGTCGCCAAACACGGCGTGGCGAGAACGTTCCAGAACCTGGGGCTGTTCTCCAACCTCAACCTGGTCGACAACTTGATGCTTGGCCGCCACCTGTTGATGAAGAGCGGGTTCATAGCTGGTGCGATCTGGTTCGGCCGGGCTAAACGTGAAGAGATCGCGCATCGCGGGCGAGTCGAGGAGATCATCGACTTCCTGGAGTTGCAGCCGTACCGCTACCGCCCAGTGGGAATGCTCCCCTATGGCATCCAGAAACGCATTGAACTGGGCCGAGCCCTTTCGATGGAACCCAGTCTGTTGTTGCTGGACGAACCGGTCGCGGGAATGAACCTTGAAGAAACCGAGGATATGGCGCGTTTCATAATCGAGATCCGCGACCATCTACACATCGCCATGATCCTCGTTGAACACGACATGCACATGGTGATGGATATCGCCGATCGAGTGATGGCGCTCAATTTCGGGCAATGCCTTGCCACTGGTGTTCCAAGCGTGATTCAGTCCGACCCGGAGGTCATCGCCGCCTACCTTGGGGAGCCAACGTGAACAGGTCTCCCGTGAACCCCTCCCCCGCGGGTATTTCACTTCCGCACAAACTGCTCGCCAGAGCCTCCGCAGATGGCGACTCGGTGGCGCTGCGCCACAAAACGCTGGGAATCTGGCACGAATACACATGGAACGACTACGCGGACACGGCGCGCCTAGTCGGTCTGGGTCTGCGCAGCCTCGGGGTGGCTAGAGGCGACAAAGTGGCGGTCCACGCCGAGAACCGCCCCGAATGGGTCTTCGCCGATCTCGGAGCGCAGGGCATTGGTGCAGTGACCGTTGGTATCTATCCGACCAGCCCCGCAACCGAAGTCCGCTACCTGCTGGCACACTCAGAAACTAAGGTCGTGGTGGCCGAGGATGAAGAACAACTCGACAAGACCCTTGAAGTCTGGGACCAACTCGAAGACTTGGCCTACGCCGTGGTCGTCGACCCACGAGGTGTCCGGGTGCTCGATGATCCGCGGATATTGACCTTCGAGGAACTGCTGGAACTCGGCCGGGCTCAATCAACAGCCGACTTTGATGAATCGGTAGCCGCTCTCGACAGCGCAGACGTGGCCATCATCGTCTACACCTCAGGCACGACCGGGCCACCCAAAGGAGCGATGATCAGCCACGTCAACATGCATGCGGCTTTCACCGATTACGACGCAATATTCTCACTCGGACCGGGCGACGAAGTGCTCTCGTATCTCCCGCTGTGCCATATCGCAGAACGGTTGGTAACGGTCATCAACGGGATCAGCGCCGGCTACACGGCAAACTTCGGAGAGGGCGGAGAGGCTTTCGTCAACGACCTGCGCGAGGTGCAACCAACCTTCTTCTTGGGTGTTCCCCGCGTCTGGGAGAAGATGCTGGCAAGTGTGCAGGTGCGGATGAACGACGCTTCGTGGCTGAAACGACGCAACTACCAGTACTGGACCTCCAAAGGCAGCCGCTTGGCGAAGGCCCGCATGCAAGGGAGGCTCGGAGTGGGCGACCGAGTCGTGGGAGTTCTGGGATGGCTGATGCTGTACCGCGCGCTGAGAGAACGCCTCGGTATGAGCCGTTGCCAGAACGCCCTGTCGGGTGCTGCTCCCATCGCACCCCAGATCCTCGACTGGTTCTGGTCGATCGGGGTACCGGTTCGGGAGGGTTACGGACAGACCGAGAACTGCGCGCAAGCGACAATCAACCCTCAGCGGGGTGTGAGGATCGGAACCGTGGGTCTACCCGTCGCCGGAGCAGAAGTGCGCATTGCAGAAGACGGTGAAATCCTCACCCGAGGTGAGGGAACCTTCGTTGGTTACTACAAGAACCCGCAGGCCACCGCGGAGACGATCGACGCCGAAGGCTGGTTGCACACCGGTGACATCGGGGTTTTCGACGACGACGGTTACCTCAAGATCACCGACCGTAAGAAGGACATCATCATCACGGCCGGCGGAAAGAACATCTCACCGTCGGAAATCGAGAACCGCCTGAAGGTCTCGCCGTTCGTGCGCGAAGCGGTGGTGATCGGAGACCGCCGCAAATACCTGACCGCGCTGGTGGGCATCGAATATCAGACCGTCGGCGACTGGGCTACACGCCGGGGTGTCACCTACACAACCTATGCAGACCTCTCGAGCAAACCCGAAGTACGGTCCTTGATCGACCAGGTGGTGCAAGAGACCAACCAGGACTTCGCCCAGGTGGAGACAGTCAAGCGCTTCGACTTCATGACCATCGAACTCGACCACGAGGACGGGCAGCTCACCGCTACCCAGAAAGTCAAACGCGCAGCCATCGCCTCACAGTTCGAAGACCTGATCGAGCAGATGTACTCATGACCACGTTCCTGCAAGCAACCTTCGACGGAGTCGCCACCGGTTCGTTGTACGCACTGATCGTGCTCGGGTTCGTGGTGATCTACCGGGCAACCGGCATCATCAACTTCGCGCAGGGTGGTGCCCTGCTGCTCGGCGGCTACATCACCTACAACGTCAGCACCTCGTGGGGATGGAACTATTTCCTCGGCATCGTCTTTTCGGTTCTGGTGTGCGCCGGATTCAGCGTGCTGCTGCAACGAGCCATGTTGCAGCGGATCTTTCGCGAGGTCATCGGAATCTCTGCTGGTCTGCTGGGGTGGGCGACGCTGTTCTACAACGGGACCACCCATCTTGTAGGGCTGGCGGGTGGTGTCGTTATTGGTCTGCTGGCGCTGTTGGTTACCGCTCGGATCGAAGCGCGCGTCGGAGACAGGGGCCCGTCTGAGTTGCCGGTGTTCGGGGCGATCATGGTCACCATCGGGGTGCTGTTCATCATCAAACAAGTCGTGGCCTCGATTTGGGGTTTCGCTGAGCTCAGCGTCAACGACCCCTGGGAATTGTCGACTTCGCTAGTCGGCGACGTCGTACTCCAACATTCGAAACTCGCGGCTATAGCCATGGCCGCAGTGGCGCTCGGAGTCTTCTTTCTGGTTGACCGCTACAGCCGTATCGGTATCGCCATGCGGGCTACCCATTTCGACCACGAGGCGGCGATCGCTCAGGGCATCTCGACCAAGATCGTGTTTGCTACCGCGTTCGCGATCGCTGGAGGAGTGGCAGCTCTGGCGGGTTCGGCAGCGACCGCCGGCCCCGAACTCATTACCCCGAACTTGGACTTTGTGGTCTTCTTCGCTTTTCCAGCAATGATCCTCGGGGGGTTGGACTCACCGGCGGGTGCGGTGGCTGGAGGACTGCTGGTCGGCTGGATTCAGAACATTGTGAAGACCTACGTGGCTACCACCCCCGCGTGGTTCCCGATCGAGGATCTTGACTGGTTGGGCGCTGGATTCGAGCGGGTGGCGATCTTCGTTGTCATGATCATCGTCTTGATGGCCCGCCCCTACGGGCTGTTGGGCACCGAGGAGGTGCGGCGCGTATGACGAGCAACCAGAAGATGCACATCCACTATCGTGACGAACTGCGCCTGTTCCCGAACCGGTTGAGGCGCTGCGCACTCGGAGTGCTGATTCTCGCTTGGGCCTTCATACCCGTGCTGTGGGATGTGCCTCCCTTCACGCTGCTCAGCGGGAACGGGATTTCGCTGAACACGCTGGCGTACGCAGGAGTCTTCTCGATCGCGGCCATCGGACTCAACCTGCTCACCGGTTACACCGGTCAGGTCTCACTCGGGCACTCGGTTTTCTTGGCCGTCGGCGCCTACAGCACGGCATACGTGAGCTCTGTCTGGGGTTGGCCGATGTGGCTCTGGATATTGTTCGCACCGGCCATGGGGTGGCTCGTCGGTGCCGCGGTCGGCCCTTTCGCGCTTCGTCTCCGAGGCAACTACCTGGTGATTGTGACTCTCGGCCTGGTGTTCATCGGTGAGCATATTTTCAGGAACTGGAAGAGCGTCACCGGCGGCAATACCGGCACCTCGGCCGCCGGTGTTGAAGTCAAACTGGGTTTCATCGACTTCGAGAATTTGAGCCTGTTCGGCAAGTCTTTCGGCAAGGACGAAAGCTATTTCTGGCTGATCTGGTTCGTGGTCGCGCTGGTCGCGTGGTTGACAAAGAATGTCGTGCGGACACGTCCCGGCAGGGCGCTACAGGCGGTGCGCGACCGAGACATCGCCGCGGAGATCATCGGGATCGATGTCGGCATCACCGGCTACAAGACCCAAGCGTTCGCCTGGTCGTCCGCTATAGCAGCTTTGGCGGGTGCGCTGTATGCCCCGCTCCAACTCTTCATCAGTCCGGGCGATTTCACTCTGCTGGTTTCCATCCAGTTCATTGCGATGATCATCCTGGGGGGGATGGGCACGATCTATGGATCGATCATCGGTGCGCTGGTGATCACGGCTTTGCCACGACTCATCGACGGCATTTCGGCGGACTACGGTGTACCCGGAGTGGCAGCCAAGAGCACAGACTCTGGTCTCGTGTCTGTTGCTTCGCTTAATGTGATCATTTACGGGTTCCTCATCGCCTTGTTCTTATTAGTGGAGCACCGGGGGCTGGCTGGAATCTGGGTTCGAATCCGCAACTATTTCTCAACTTGGCCCTTCTCATACTGAGATTCGCCACCAAATCCCATGGAGGGGATATGAACAAGAAACAATGGTTCCGATTGTTGGCGCTGCTGTTGACGGCCACGCTGTTCGCCGCGGCCTGTGGCGACGACGACGGAGAATCGACTGCTCCCGACGACGGTGACGACATGGCAGACGACGACGCCGACGACGGTGACGACATGGCCGCCGAGGACGACGCCGCCGACGACGGTGACGACATGGCAGACGACGCCGCCGACGACGGTGACGACATGGCAGATGACGACACCGCAGACGATGACGACATGGCAGAGGAACTCGCCGAAGGTCCCGGTTTCGACGGGTCCACCATCAACGTCGGCGTGATCTCTGACCTGTCCGGCCCGGCTGCGATCATCGGCAATCCGCTCACCGCTGGTGGTCAGGTCTATTACGACTACATCAACAGCCAGGGCGGCGTTGCAGGCCAGTACCTGATCGAGACGGTTGAGGTCGACCATCAGTACAACCCGGCGACCGCGGTGCAGGTATACAACGACATCAAAGACGATGTCGTAATCCTCGGCCAACTGTTCGGCACGCCGATCACCAATGCGGTGCTCGAGTCTCTCAAAGAGGACGGCCTCGTGGCTGCTCCCGCCTCGCTTGATGCATTCTGGGTCCGTGAGCAGAATCTTCTGCCGATCGGCGGGCCCTATCAGATCCAGGCGATCAACGGGTTTGACTGGTGGATTAACGAGGGCGGCGGCAACGTTGACCAAGTCTATTGCTCGTTCATCCAGGACGACCCCTACGGCGAAGCGGGTCAAGAAGGGCTTGAGTTCGCCGCGGAGAATCTCGGATTCACTGTCACTGAGGTCGCCCGTTACGTCTCGGGCGACACCGACTTCTCTGCTCAGATCCAACAGTTGCAAGGAGCCGGATGTGAGGTGGTGTTCTTGGTGACACTGCCATCGGTCACCGGTGGTGCGCTGGGTACCGCAGCCGCGAGCGAATTCGCGCCGCAGTGGATCGGCGTCTCTCCAACCTGGATCAACGCCTTGGCCGGGAGCGGGCTAGCACCGTACTTGCAGGCCTACTTCGTGGTTGTGGCTGAGGGCTCAACCTGGGGTGACGAGAGTGTGCCTGGCATGACAACAATGATTGAACGGCTCGAAGAGTTCGCTCCAGATCAGGCACCCGACTACTACTTCGCCTTCGGTTACCTGCAGGCCCACGCGGTGGTGCAGGTGCTCGAGGCTGCGGTCGCGAACGGCGATCTGAGTCGCGAGGGCATTGTCGAAGCGCTGAACAGTCTGGGCACGGTTTCCTTCGAGGGACTCAGCGGTGATTATTTCTACGGGACGCCCGACCAGAGGATCCCGAGCACCGAGAACACAATCTTCGTTGTGAACCCTGAGGTTCCCAACGGAGTTGAAGCTGTCGCCATCGGCTACAAGTCGTCCTTCGCCGATGAGTTCGTGTTCGACTGAGCTGCTTTTCTCCTGACTCTCAATCGTCCACTGCCCCGCCCGTTCAGCAAGAGCGGGCGGGGCAGGGCGGTTTCCGTGGGCAGTGCGCGGTTTCCTGGACGGTAAGTTGATCACTAAGATATTACCGGATAGCGTCGCGGGGTCATGCCACACGTACCTTTGGCGTCGCCGCTTCGCTCGACGCTGGACACCAACGATCCGCAGTTCGAGCAGAACACTCGAGACATGCGCGAACAACTCGACATCATCTCCGAACTGCTTGATGAAGCCGAAGCCGGGGGCGGTCCCGAGCGTATGGCAAGGCTGCGGTCCCGTCAGAAACTCCCCATACGCGAGCGGATCGCCAACGTAATCGATCCAGACAGTCCGTTCCTCGAGATCAGCCCCCTCGCGGCCTACCAATCCGACTACGCCATGGGCGGCGGAATGGTCGTCGGGATCGGGGTCATCGCCGGGACCGAATGTGTGATCATGGGCAACGACCCGACGGTTCTAGCAGGTGCCCTCACCCCCTACGCATCCAAGAAATGGAATCGCGCGCTTGAGATTTCGCGCGACAACCACATGCCCTATGTGAGCTTTGTGGAATCCGCCGGCGGAGACCTCCGAATCCAACCTGGGGAGGGCAGCAACAGGCGCTTCCTCCAAACCGATCATTTCGCCGAGAGCGGACGCTTCTTCTACGAAATGATCGAGCTCTCAAAGATGAGGATCCCCACCGTTTGCGTCGTATTCGGATCGTCGACCGCCGGCGGTGCCTACCAACCAGGACTCTCTGACTACACGATCATGGTCAAGGACCAGTCAAAGATGTTTCTTGGTGGTCCCCCGCTGGTGAAGATGGCCACCGGTGAGATCTCCGACGACGAGACACTCGGCGGCGCAGAGATGCACACCACGGTCTCCGGTGGAGGGGACTACTTCGCCCAAGACGAGATGGATGCGCTGCGAATGTGTCGAGAGGTCATCTCACATCTCAACATCCGCAAGGCCGGCCCGGAGCCCAGCTTCCCCCCGGACCCGCCGATCTATGAACAAGATGAGTTGCTGGGGATCGTCAGCCGTGATCTGGTGAAACCTGTCGATGTGCGAGACATCATCGCCCGGACCGTAGACGGTTCACGTTTCGAAGAATTCAAACCCCGCTGGGGCAGCACCTTGGTGTGCGGCTGGGCATCAATCCACGGATATCCGCTCGGGATCCTCGGCAACAACGGTGTGCTCTACCCCGACTCAGCTCAAAAGGGCGCTCACTTCATACAGTTGTGCAACCAGATCGACGTGCCTCTTCTGTTCCTGCAGAACATCACGGGATACATGGTCGGCAAGGACTTCGAAGCGGACGGGATCATCAAGAAGGGCTCCCAGATGCTCAACGCGGTCACCAACTCGACCGTGCCGCACATCACCGTGATCGTCGGATCGAGCTACGGTGCGGGAACCTACGGCATGTCGGGCCGGGCATTCGGGAACCGTTTCACCTTCCTGTGGCCGACCGCCAAGATCGCGGTGATGGGCCCGAAGCAGATTGCGGGCGTGATGTCGGATGTGCGTCGGGGCCAGGCGAAGCGACTGGGCCAGGAATTCGATGAAGAGGCTGACGCCGAGACGGTAGCCGCGGTTGAAGCCACCCAGGAACGGGGTTCACTTGCTCTACGGGCCACCGGCGCCATCAGCGACGACGGGATAATCGACCCCCGAGACACCCGCCATGTGCTCGGCATGTGCCTTTCTGCGGCGAGCAACCGGACTGTCGAGGGGGCAGCAGCATACGGAGTGTTCCGGCTATGAGCCGTTTCGACACCTTGTTGGTAGCCAACCGCGGCGAAATCGCTTGCCGGGTGATCCGCTCAGCTTCGGCGATGGGTATACGCACTGTGTCGGTTTTTGTTGAGTCTGACGCAGACGCCCTCCATGTCGCCCGAGCCGACGAGGCTGTGCGCATCGGCAGTTACCTGGATAGCGAGCAGATACTTGCTGCAGCGCGGCTTACCGGCGCAAGCGCAGTTCATCCCGGCTACGGATTCCTGGCCGAAAACGCCTCCTTTGCGAGAGCCGTTCTGGAAGGCGGTCTTGTCTGGGTTGGCCCCTCGCCTGAGGTCATCGCTTTGATGGGCGACAAAATCACGGCCAAGAAGCTGGCGTTTGAAACCGGAGTACCCGTGCTCAAGTCAAGCGACGAGCCCAGCGAATTCGGCTCGCTGGGCTTTCCTATTCTGATCAAGGCTGCTGCTGGAGGGGGCGGCAAAGGCATGCGGGTGGTCGAGTCCGCTGCCGAACTCGACGAAGCAGTGGCAGCGGCTCGTCGCGAAGCGCTGTCCGGGTTTGGTGATGATCGTGTGTTTGCAGAGCGCTATGTCTCCAGCGCACGTCACATCGAGATTCAAGTCCTGGGCGACAAGCACGGAAACCTGCTGCACTTCGGCGAACGCGAGTGCAGCATTCAACGTCGCCATCAAAAGATCATTGAGGAGTCTCCCTCTCCCTTCGTCAGCGAAGAGATGCGTGCGGCCATGGGGAAAGCGGCGGTGGGTTTGGCCCAAGCTTTGGCTTACGAATCGGCAGGCACGGTCGAGTTTCTAGTTGACGATGAATCTGGGGACTTCTTCTTTTTGGAAGTCAACACTCGCTTGCAAGTTGAGCACCCTGTTACCGAAGAGGTGACCGGTATCGACTTGGTCAAAGAACAGTTGCGAGTTGCTCAAGGCGAAGCTCTGGGTTACTCCGGCAGCAACATTTCGTTTGCCGGTCATGCGATTGAGGCTCGTCTTTATTCCGAAGACCCGAACAACGACTTTCTCCCTGCCACTGGTGTCCTGGAGGTCTTCGAACCGGCCTCAGACCCAGCGGTCCGTTACGACACCGGTGTGGCAACAGGCTCGACGATCACCCCTGAATTCGATCCCATGATCGCCAAGGTCATAGCGCACGCCAGAACACGAACCGACGCAGCGGGTCTGTTGGCGTTGGCACTTGAGCGTCTGCAGATTGGAGGGGTTGTCACCAACCGAGATTTTCTGGCTGCCACGCTTCGCTCCCCTGATTTTCTCGCGGGTAACACCACAACCGATTTCATCGAGCGCTTCACTCCTGCGCGAACGCGCCCACTCGAAGAGGACGAGAAGCAGCTCCTGGCCACGGCAGCGGCTATGTGGTTACAGCATGACAACCGCACCAAAACGAGCGTCTTGACCTCGCTGCCATCAGGTTTTCGGATTGGACGCTTGGCTCGCGAGCGTGTTGCGCTGCGAATTGCTGAGACGGAGTTGACAGTGCACTACTCCCCCGACCGAAGCGGTGGGTTCGTACTCGGCTCGGCTGGTGACGACGGGGTGGCGTGCGTACAGGGTTGGTCTGATCGCCACATCGACGTCGAGGTTGATTCTCGACGACGCCGCTACGCGGTGGCGCGTCATGGTCATAATCTCTACCTGACAGGCGTGGGCGGAGGGGCTCGAATCGAAGTACTCCCCAGATTCCCAATACCTGAACCTACCGCTGTTGGCGGTGCTGTGGTTGCGCCCATGCCGGGCAAGGTGATCGAACTTCGAGTAAATGTGGGCGACCTAGTGGAGGCTCAACAGGTAGTCGCGGTGATTGAGGCTATGAAGATGGAAAACCATCTGCGAGCTTCCGAGGCGGGTACGGTCACCGAAATCCTGGTTTCGGTAGGCGAGCAAATCGAAAAAGACGTTCTGCTGATGGTGATAGAAGCTGTGTTGTCGCCGGGCGTAGCCGGAGCCCCGAAAACTGGGGAGCCTTCGGGAGGGCTGGATGGCTGAGCCGATTCGGATTGCGAATTGCAGTGGGTTTTATGGGGACCGGCTGAGCGCTGCGGCAGAAATGGTTGAGGGCGGGCCAATCGATGCGCTCACGGGCGACTGGCTAGCCGAGTTGACCATGCTGATTCTGGCCCGCACACAAGCGAAGCGCCCCGGAACGGGGTTTGCCCGTACCTTCATACGTCAAATGGAACAAGTGATGGGCAACTGCATTGAGTCGGGCATCAAGGTCGTCTCGAACGCAGGAGGACTCGATCCCTTCCATTGTGCAGAGGCGGTTGCCGAAGTGGCTGACAAGTTGGGCCTGTCCCCCAGCATCGCTTATGTCGAAGGCGACAACCTTCTTCCTCGCCTCGATGAACTGAAGACAGCCGGGGTCGATCTGCTAGATCTCGAGACTGGACAACCAGTAGCGGACATTGACTACATCTCTGCCAACGCCTACCTCGGCTGCTGGGGCATTGTTGAGGCGCTCAACCGTGGTGCCGACATTGTTGTCACCGGACGTACCACCGATGCCGCGATTGTTTGCGGGCCCGCGGCCTGGCATCACAAATGGGCGCGTGACGACCTTGATGCAATGGCTGGAGCGGTCGTCGCAGGTCATGTCATCGAGTGCGGAACTCAGGCAACTGGTGGCAACTACTCCTTCTTTGAGGAAATTGATGGACTCGAATATCTCGGTTTCCCCTTTGCAGATATTGCCGCGGATGGATCGTCGGTGATCGGCAAACATCCCGGAACTGGGGGCAATGTCACCATTGGCACCATCACCAGCCAACTGCTCTACGAAATTGGTGCCCCGGGCTATCTCGGCCCGGACGTGACCAGCCGCTTCGACACAATAGAACTCGACACTGTTGGACGGGATCGTGTCCGCATCTCAGGAGTGCGAGGAGAAGAACCGCCCGAGACCTTGAAGGTCTCGATGAACTCCTGGGGAGGCTTTCGAAGCGACCTGGCAATTGCTTTGACCGGTGTCGACATAGACGCCAAAGCAGATCTCGTAGAACGGGCCTTCTGGCGCAACTGCCAACATCAACCAGAGGACTTTGCAAGCGTCACGACCGCTGTTGTACGCACCGACAAAGACGACCCGGCGACCAACGAAGAAGCTGTGGCCTCCTGGCGCATCACCGTAAAAGACCCGGATCAACGAAAAACCACTGCAATCGGCTCCGCAATGAATGACATGGCACTGGCCAGCATCCCAGGGTTCTTCGGCTTGAAAACGGGCGGGTTGGGCAAACCCTTCGGCGTTCACACCTCGGGACTCGTGCCGCGTGATCTGGTACCGCAACATGTTGTGCTACTAGGCGAGGGCCGCACGGTCATTGACTCTGATGCTCCGTCATCGGGGCCTTCGGTCACCCCGGCCGTCCCGCATATCCCGGCGCCGCCCAACGGCGAGACAATGCGGCTTCCGCTCGGCGCACTCGTAGGGACGCGTTCCGGGGACAAAGGCGGAAACGCCAACGTGGGCATCTTCGTTCGTTCTGCGGAGGCATATGGCTGGTTGGAAGACTTCCTTACCATCGACCGACTGCGGCAACTCATGCCGGAGGCTGCCAACGTTCAGATCGAACGCTTCGTCCTGCCGAACATCTTGTCGATCAACTTTGTGATACACGGCATTCTCCAAGAGGGTGTGGCCTCCTCGACCCGTCAAGACGCCCAAGCCAAGGGATTGGGCGAATGGCTCCGGGCTCGGTATGTCGACATCCCCAAGTCGCTGTTGCAAGAGGCTGAACAGACCAAAAGAGCAGGCGATGGACTTTGATTTCCCACCCGACGACGATCCCCGACGCCTCGAGGTTCGAGAATGGCTTGACCAGAACCCCAGTCCATCTCCCGAACAACTCCTTGAGCGAGGTCTGATCGTCCCCCACTGGCCAGCGCCATACGGACTCAGCGCAGACCCGATGCAGCAGATCATCATCGACGAGGAGTTGCGACGAGCCCAGGTCAGGCGCCCCGACAACCCGATCGGGATTGGTTGGGCCGGACCCACGATCCTCGCGGCCGGAACTGACGAGCAAAAGGCTCGGTTCCTTCCCGGCCTGTTGACGGGCGAAGACATCTACTGCCAAATGTTCTCGGAACCCGATGCCGGCTCTGATTTGGCCTCCCTTTCCACCACCGCGGTGCGCGACGGAGACGAGTACGTCGTCAACGGTTCCAAAATTTGGACCAGTGGTGGCCATTACTCCAAGTACGGCATTCTCATCGCCCGAACTGATCCTCATGTCGCCAAGCACAAGGGCATCTCCTATTTCATCTGCCCGACTGATCTCAGTGGACTGACGATGGCACCCATCGCCGACATGACCACCGCCCATGCCTTCAACCAAACGTTCTTTGACGATGTGCGCATCGATGCAGCGAACCGCATTGGTGATGAGAACGATGGCTGGCGGCTAGCCAAAGTGACCCTGGCCAACGAACGAGTTTCTCTCAGCTCCGCCGGTTCACTGTGGGGTGCCGGCCCGACTGCAGAAATGTTGATCGATTTGATACAGCGCAACGGCGGATTAGCAGATCCGGTGATGCGTCAGCGGGCAGCAGCGCTGCACGTTGAAGCCGAGGTGCTGCGTCTCAACCGCTTGCGCACGCTCAGTGCCCGTCTCAACGCCAGAACCCCGGGTCCAGAAGCCTCAATCCAGAAGATCATGGGCGATGAACATGGTCAGCATGTCTTGGAGTTGGCCAAAGATCTTTCGGGAACTGCCGGTCTATTGGAGGGGTCGGGTCCGGTCGGCGAGATACCCCCGAGTATGCGCGGCGGAGCCACCGAGGTGAATTTCGAACATGAGCAGATCCCGGGGGTGGATCGAATCTGGCACTACGGCTTTCTTTTTTCACCGGCCTTGACTCTGGGCGGAGGGACCTTCGCTGTACAGCGCAACATTGTGGCTGAGATGGTCTTGGGCCTCCCCCGCGAGCCCAACGTAGAAAAGGGAAAGACCTGGGCGGAGACGAGGCGCAAATGACAGCAGTCGAGACTCCGGTGAGCGACCTCGAGCGTCGGATTCGCCTTGTACGAGGACCCAAGCCGAAGTTGTCCCGAGAGCGAAGCGGAATGCTCACCCCCCGCCAGCGTGAGATCCTCGACGAGCTGACGGAACTGGTACGTGACGGTTTCAGCCATCTCACCATGGCCGATCTTGCGACGAAGTTGAACTGTTCTCTGCGCACCCTCTACGGCTTGGCGGACAGTCGTGGCGAGTTGGTGTTGATGGCCACAGATCGCAATCTCTGGAACATCGGAAGAGGGGCCACCAAGGCACTCACTCAACAGTCCTACAGACCTCTTGAAGCCATTCGCGTCTATCTTCTGGCAGCCAATGTTGCGGTGTCGCGCACCACCCCAGCGTTCGCCCGCGACCTCAACGCGATCGTTGGTGGACCGGAACTGTTTGCTGCACACAACAACTATCTGGTCGATGTGACTCGGGAACTACTTGACATGGCTGTCGAACAGGGTGAGATAGCCGCGATAAACACCGCTGTCGTGGCCCGGGCACTGGCAGGCCTCGGCCGTCAATTCAGCGAACCAGAAGTGGTTGCCGAGTTGACGGTGTCGCCCAAAGATGCCGCTGATCAGGTGCTGGACATAATGCTGAACGGTCTGATTCAAGGTTCTGTGGCCTGTGGCCTCGTCACCGGCGAAAGCACACAACAGGAGCATCATGCACGTCTCTGAGGTTCTCGCTGATCTGTTGGCTGAACAGGCCGCGCTCGACGAGGTGCTCAGCCGACTCACCGAGTCCCAATGGGCCGTGGTCACGGCAAGTCCCCGTTGGAATGTCACCGATCAGGTCGCTCATCTGACCTACTTCGACCATGCGGCAGCCATCGCGATCCGTGATGGAGAGCGCTTCGCGGTGTTGGCGAAGGCTCTGTGGAACAGTGCTGCAGATGGCGACCTCGGTGTGGATGCTCACACTCTTGATCCCGTGCGGAACCTCCCGGTGGACCAACGCCTGGCCGCGTGGCGCGCCGGCCGAGATGAGTTGGCTGATGCTGCAGCGGAACTCCGCGACGATGCCCGGGTGGCCTGGTACGGCCCCTCGATGGGCGCCAAATCCTTTCTGACCGCGCGCCTGATGGAATGTTGGGCGCATGGCCAGGACATTGTCGACGCGGTTGGCGCCGATCGAGTTCCCACTGATCGCCTACGCCATATTGTGCAACTTGGCGTTATAACCCGCGGTTGGACCTATGCGAATCGCAAGCTGGAAATGCCCACCGATGAGGTCCGTGTCTCCTTACAGAGCCCCTCAGGTGAGAAATGGACTTGGGGTGCGGTAGATGCGCAGTGCAGTATCGTTGGAAGCGCCGAAGATTTCTGCGGAGTTGTGACTCAACGTCGTCAGTTACAAGACACCGGCTTGTTGGTTGCCGGTGAAGCGGCACTCGATTGGATGATGATGGCTCAGGCGTTTGCCGGCCCTCCAACCACAGGCCCCAAGCGCTAGGAGCTACCGATGAGCCTCGTTGAAACCCAAAAAACCCAAGGAGTGATGACGATCACCTTGGCCGACGAAGACAACCGCAATGCCCTGAGCAGCGACCTTATTGAGCAACTTCTCGACGCTGTCGACGCTGCTGACGCTGATCCAGATGTGCGGGTCGTAGTGCTCACCAATAGTGGGCGAGTCTTTTGTGCTGGTGCAGATCTCAAAGCTGGCTCTACCAGCCGTAAAGGCGTGCCAACCGGTGTCGATCTGTTCACCCGTTTCGGCGAATCACCGAAGCCTTTCGTGGGACGAATCAACGGTCATTGCGTGGCCGGCGGCCTGGGTATCGCCGCGGCCATGGATATCTCGGTGGCTCTCGACACGGCCAAGATGGGATTCACGGAAGTTCGTATAGGCGTTGCACCAGCAATGATCTCCGTGCTGTGTCTGCCTAAAATGCGTTCGGCGGATGCGTCGGCTGCCTTCCTTCGGGGCAACCGTTTCATGGCCCCTGAGGCAGCTCGCATGGGGATCATCAACGCCGCGGTTCCGGCTGATCGCATTGACCAAGAAGTAGCTGAGATCGTTTCGGACCTGCTGCTCGGTGGACCCAACGCTCTGTCTGCTTGTAAAGCGCTCACCCAACAGGTCCCGAGAATGTCGGTTGAAGATGCCTTCGAGTGGACCTCCCGGTTGTCTGCTGATCTCTTTGCCAGCGAGGAGGGCCGCGAAGGCATGCGGGCCTTTGCCGAGAAACGAACCCCGGCGTGGGTTTCGAACCCAAACCCCTGAATCGGGCATACTGACGTTGATGCACGAAGACTCTTCACTGCTGATTGATCTAGTGGAGGATGATCCTGGCGCGTTGACGCAGTTGTATTCGCAGCACGGCTGGGGCGACGGCTTGCCGATGGTTCCGCCCACGCCGGAACGCGTCGACGAAATGTTGGCTGGGACAGATCCCGACGAGGTGATCGCCGTTCTCCCCCCTCGCTCCGGGATCGCTACGCGCCGTGTGATCGCAATCAACGCGGTACTCGCCGGCTGTCAGCCGGCACATCTTCCGGTCCTTGTCGCCGCGGTACGAGCGCTGGCTGATCCCGAACTCAACCTGCGGGGGGTGAACGCCACGACCCATTGCGTTGCTCCGCTGCTGATCGTGCACGGCGAGGTGGCTGAGACCGGTGGCTACAACTCCGGACTTGGCGCTTTCGGACCGGGCAACAGGGCAAACGCCAGCACGGGCCGGGCTGTGCGTCTGATCCTGATGCATGTTGGTGGAGCTCGCCCTGGTCCGGGTGATGCCTCAACTCAGGGCGGTCCTGCCAAGTACTCCTACTGTGTCGCCGAAAACCTGGCCCAGTCTCCGTGGGGAGGGTACGCGGTCAGCGTCGGGGTCCAAGCGCCGTCGGCAATCACGCTCCACTGCGGTGAGGCGCCGCACAACGTGCACGACATGGAATCGTCTGACCCGGGGGTGATTCTCGACAAGGTGGCTTCGGCCATGACATCGCTGGGTCAAAACAATGCGCCTATCAGCAGCGGAGAGTACTTCGTCGCGTTATGTCCAGAACACGCGGCAGTATGCGCTAACGCGGGTTGGACGCGAACCCATATTGCCTCTTATCTGTTCAACCGTGCCACGCTGCCGGTGGCAGAGTTACGCCGCGCTTTCGGGTTGCGGGCGTGGGCTCCATGGCAGCAGAGTTTGGCCGACGAGGACCGTATATCGATGACCGAACATCCCGACAACATCAAAGTTTTTGTAGTAGGCGGGGCGGGAAAGCACAGTTCAGTGATCCCGAGCTGGGGCATGACAAGAAGCGTCACCATCCCGGTTGACGCGGCCGACGAATAAGAGGACGGAGAAACGATGAAGATCTATGCACCCGATGGCGCAGTTGGCTCGCCGGCGGCGACCCTTGCGTCCTCGCTGCCAGTGATGACTGGCAAGCGAATCGGCATTCTCGACAACACCAAGCCGAACGCCGGCGCTCTCCTCGAACGCTTGGCTCAACGCCTCGTTAGCCGTACCGGCGCAGTTCTCGCGTTGGTTGAGTCCAAGAACGCCGCATTGGCGGCACCCGATGATGTCATTGCCCGCTTGGAAGCAGAGGCTGACCTGGTGCTCACGGGTTCTGCCGATTGAGGCAGTTGCACGTCGTGGAGTGTCCACGACTCCGTCCAACTCGAAAGCTCCGGAACTCCGACCGTAGTGGTCACCACAACCGAATTCCGAGCATTGACCGAAGAAGTTGCAGCCACTCTCGACCTGCCCGAAGCACGTGTTGTCGAGGTCGCGCACCCGCTCGGAGGCGTTGATATTCAAGCGGTCGAACACCGTGCTGACAGCGTGGTAGAGGAAACGATCCGAGTGCTGACCGCGTGAGCATCGTTATCGACCATGAAGGCAAAACCGCGTTGGTTACCGGTGCCGGCGCCGGAATCGGGCGGGAGACAGCGCGCTGGTTGGCTAGGGCCGGCGCGACAGTGGCAGTAAACGACATACGTGGGACCCACGCCGAAGCCGTTGTCGAAGAGATCACCGCTACCGGTGGAGTTGCTTACCCCTTCATTGCCGATTGCCGAGACGATGATGCTGTTGACAGCATGGTCGATGCAATTGTGAGCCAACTCGGGGGGCTTCAGATCGCGGTCAACAACATCGGTATGTTGCCGCCGGGGCGAACACTGCGCTCCTTTACCGACTACCGCGGAGACGATTGGCGCGACATCCTGGACCAGAATCTGGTGCTCGCGGCGCTGTGCGGCCGTGCCGAAGCAGCGGCGATGGCGGCTTCGGGTGATGGCGGAGTGATTCTCTTTGTTACCTCAGGTGAGACCACTCGTCCCTCGCCCTACAACAGCATCTACGCGGCTGCTAAAGCGGCCCTCAATCATTTGGTGACCTCGATGGCTGTGGAGTTGGGGCCGTCGGGGATTCGAGTATTGGCTATTGCTCCGGGCACGACCCTCACTGAATCCGTTGCTGCTGCTTTCACTGACGAACGCATGGAAGCGATCGTGGCCTCAACGCCTTTACGCCGCATGGTTGAGCATGACGAACTCGCGCGTTTGACGACGTTCCTTGCCAGCGACTTGGCCCGTTGCATCACCGGCCAGTTCATCCTCGCTGACGCGGGAGCATTCCTGTCACGCACCCGTCCCGCGACCCGCGTTCAGGGGGCGTTGTAGTCGCTGATTCGTACGCACCGGTTGGTCATAGTTCCGATGTCTTGAATCACCGAGGTGATCACATCTCCGTGTTGTAGCAGCGTGCAGGAGGTTCAGCGTTGGGCGCGGGCCCGAATTTCTCCGTTCAGCGTGAGGTCTTCGCAGTGGTTGAGTCCTCGTTCCAAAGCGTCGTTGTCCTGCCAGCGGGCCCAGTTGAGCCAAAGCCCGTTGGAGCTGGCGATCAGGTCTTGCACACGGTCCGCAACCACGGTTTCGGACAGCTCCGGGCGAGCCGCACCCACGAGCTCGCGAAAACGCGACGAGTAGCGCTCGTAGAACTCCGCGTCAACTTCCGCCACACCGTCTTCGGTAAGTGCTAATGCCCACAGTGCGATGCGTAATGCCAAGTAGCTGCCGTTGAGAAATTCATCGGTGAAGGCGCCACGCAGGAACGCCCGAAACTTCTCCGCAGGATCATCGTGATCCGAAGCGGCACTGACACAGGCGTCAAAAAGCCGGTCGGTAGCTCTTTGGAACACAGCCAGAATCAGTGTCTGTTTGTCATCGAAGTGGTAGCTGAGCAGGCCGACGGAAACTTCAGCCTCTTTGGCCACCGTTCGCATACTGGCCCCACCGATCCCTTCGCGTAGAATCACCGAACCAACCGCGTCAAGAATCTGCTCCTGTGTCTCAGACCGGTTCAAGCGCTCGTCCATCCTGTCCCTATCGGCGGAGAATCCAGGGCCAACTCAGCCTACTGGACGAACGTTCAGTTGGTGGAGCGACACAATCGCTGATTAGTTGAGAAATTCAGGTTCTTCGCGCATCAGTTCATCGCGCCAAGGCTGGAATTGAAACCAGCCCGCCAAGTCCGAACCTTGCTGTCGGTATCCCTCGGTGCAGAGGTGCTCTGGGATCTCAATGGGATCACCCGCGGCCTGCGCTAGTAACTGGCTTTGGCAGCAGCGTTCAAGAGCCACAAACCACCACACAGCCGCATCAACGCTGCCACCACAGGTTATAAGACCGTGGTTCTGATGGATCAGGGCCTTTTTGTTGCCAAGTGCCTCAGCCATCAGGCGACCGGTCTCGATATCCAATACCACCGCACCACTGCCCGCATCGCAAAGCGCCACATCGTCGTAGAACATCGTGGAGTCCTGGCTGATCATTTTGAGAGGCTCACCCAACGCCGAAAAGGTCTTGCCGTACATCGAATGTGAATGTGCAGCCGCGATCACGTCTGGTCGCGCCGCATGGATCTGCGAATGGATGGCGAATGCCGCGGTGTTGACAGGGCGGTCGCCCTCGACAACTTGCCCTTCGTCGTTAACCAGAATGAGATCTGAAACGGTCATGTACTTGAAGTTTTGACCGAAGGGATTGACCCAGAAGTGATCGAGATGCTCGGGGTCCCGAACCGTGACGTGACCCGCGACCCCCTCAGCGAGGTGAAGACGCCCCATGATTCTCAGACCCGCGGCGAGGGACTCTTTGCGTTGTTGACGTTCGGTCTCCAGGTCGTCCGCGCTCGCAGGTAGATCCAGCGAGAATTCTTCTTGAACCCGAGCCAGATTCTCAAGATCGCGTTCTTCTTGGGTGTCGGTCATGACCTTTTCTCCCGGTCTCAACGTCTAGTGCATCCAGGGTAGGGGGATGTAAGGTGCTTCATGACAAAACGTGGTGGTGCTCTGGCATTTCGGTTTGGGATCTTGCTGCTGGCTTTGGGGCTGCTTGCAACAGGTTGTGGCGGTGACGACACCGAAGAATCGGCGCCGAGCGACACGCTTGAGACCACTTCTACAACAACGCCAACAACCACCGCGGCTCCCACCACGACGACCACCGCGGCGCCCACGACCACGACCACCGCGGCGCCCACGACCACGACCACGACGACGACCACCGCGGCGCCCACGACGACGACCACGACCACTGTGCCGCCGGCAGGGCAATGGGAACAGATCGCCGGAGGCGATGAATGCATGTGCGCTGACGGCAGCGACTACAGCTTCTGGGTCCGAGAGGCCGACCCTGAACGTGTGGTGTTCTACCTTGAGGGAGGTGGTGCTTGCTTCACTGCCGCCTCCTGTTCGTTCACCGACGGTACCTACTCGGTGACCACCGGCGAAAGCGACGACCCGACCGGAGCGGGAGGCATCTTCGACTTTTCCAATCCCGCCAATCCCCTGTCTGGCAGTTCCTTCGTGGGAGCCCCGTACTGCACCGGCGATGTCCATATCGGCAACAGTGTCCACCAATACAGCGACGATCTGACCGTTCACCACAATGGATTTGTGAACGCTTCTCGAGCTTTGGCCGAACTCCATGCGCGTTTCCCCGACGCAACCGAAGTCGTTGTAGCCGGATCCAGCGCTGGTTCTGTTGCTGCCCCCTTCTTCGGCGGGTTGGTATCGGACCTGTATCCGGACGCCAAGGTTTCCGTTGTGGCTGACGCCTCGGGTGCCTATCCGAGCAACCCTGTTATCAACGCCACGATCGGCTCACTGTGGGGTGCATTCTCGGTTGTCCCCGACTGGCCCGTGAACGAGGGAATAACTCCACAGGAATGGGGAGTACCAGAGATGTTCATCCAAGCTGGTCTTCATGATCCCGAGATTCGGTTCGCTCGCTTCGACAACGCCTTCGACAGCACGCAGTTGAGTTTTGCAGAATTGGCTGGATTCGACGCCAGCAATATGGATCAGCTGATCAGATCCAACGAAGCCAGGATCGAGGCCGCCGGAGTCCCTGTGAGCAGTTATCTGGCGCCGGGCGAGGATCACACGATTCTCGGGAGCGACGAGATGTACTCCCTGGAAGTCGAAGGAGTCGTGTTCGTTGATTGGTTGACCGAGTATCTCTTTGCGGACGCACCCATCGAAGACGTGTCCTGCGTCGACTGCGGCTCCTAGTCCTGATCACTGGATTGAATCAGGAACTCCAGTTGCCAGAAACCGTTGCAAGCGATTCTTGATAGAAAAGCCGGCAACGGATCCAGGTTGATTGTCGAGGGCTCTAGATCCTCGCCGAGTAACCTGCTCAGCCGCAACCGCGTCTTGTTGCCGCTTCTGCGAGGATCATGTCAACACGGGCCGTGCGTAGATTCTCAGCCGAAAGATCGTGTGTGTCCAACCGCCTCTTTTGACTCGGGCACATCAGCTAGCGCCTTATCTGCTTGCACATGGATTTCTAGTTGTTCCGTCCACCATTCCTCAGCCTCAGCTTGCTTGGCCGCGGCCTGCCCGCAATCAGCCTCCGACGGCCCCGACGCACACGCCACAGCAAACACACCCACCGTCCAAGCAGCAGTCAACAGCGCTGCAGTCTTCACGCTGCGGTGGTTTCGTGATCTGCTGTGTCGCTAGGTAGCGGCCAGCGGTCACGACCCCACACAAACCAAGCAGAAAAAACTACCAACGCAAGCACTATCCCAACACAGAAAACGACGATGTTCCTAGGGAGCGTATACACCGTGAAGACAGCCACAGGGGCCATCATCGCCCAAGTGGTCAACTCCTCACGCCGACTACGGTAGTACGCGCCAGGCCGATAGCCCTCACTCTTGCGAATCACACGGACCCAATACTTCTTCGCCAAGTCAGTCATTATGGTTCCTTTCAGCGCGCGGTACATTGGAGCGGAGAAATCGGGTCATCACACCCAGCCTGGGGCGTGGTGTCGTCGCCACCTTGGTCGATCACGACCGCAACGACGCTGGAACAGACAGTGTACAACCATGGCCCAAAAACACCGCACGGACCAGCCACTAGTAGGCTTATTCCTATCTTCGCCTTCGGGTGGAGTGGCCTGCAGCAATCGGTGATGGATACTTTGAGCCAGTGACGGACCGGGCGAGGTGTCGCCCATTCGCTTCGCCCGCTTCGACAGCACGCAGTTGAGTCTTGCAGAATTGGCTGGATTCGACGCGAGCAATATGGATCAGTTGATCAGATCCAACGAAGTCAAGATCGAAGCCGCCGGAGTCCCTGTGAGCAGTTATCTGGCGCCGGGCGAGGATCACACGATTCTCGGGAGCGACGAGATGTACTCCCTGGAAGTCGAAGGAGTCGTGTTCGTTGATTGGTTGACCGAGTATCTCTTTGCGGACGCGCCCATCGAAGACGTGTCCTGCGTCGATTGCGGTCCCTAGATCAGTTGATCAGAGGTTCCGTTGGATTCGATTGACTGGATCAGAAAATCGAGTACTTCTGCTCTTTGCTCGGTGGATGGAGGAGCCAGCCCGAACAGGTCGATCAGCCACAATCCGTCACAGGCTATTCTGACTAGCAGAGCAAGCCTCGGGTCCAGATCGTCGTGTTCGATCAGCCGGGTCTGCCATTCCTCAAAGAGTTCCTGCACTTGCTTCAGACGTCCGGGTTCGAGCGCGGCAGCAGCAAACACGCTGGTCGCAGACTCTTCCCAGTAGGCATGCGGCGCTCGAACATACTCCACATAGGCGCGAGCAAACGCTCCCTTCTGGTCTCCGTTGACAAGTTGCTGAAGATCGTTGTCGACACGCTCCATGGCATCGTGAAGAAGGGCCGTGACGAGCTCTTCTTTGGAAGAGAAATGGTAAAGGAGTCCGCCTTTGCTGAGCCCCGCCTCGGTAGCGACGCTCTGCAAGGTGAGACCTTGGACCCCTTGGGTCCGAACAACCGCTACGGCCGCGTCAACTAGTCGTCGTCTGGTGTCGACGCTCTTTTGTTTCGATGTGTTGTTCGTAGTTTGCAGTTTCTGCTCCCTTGTCATAGGGATCCGATTGTTGTAGTCGAAGTTGTGGACCGGATGGTGGATATTTGCTACCATTACTGTACCGTCCGGACGGTTTTCTTGACGGAGACTACTCAATACAACACACCCCATGGAGGGAAATCATGAGGAAATTGCTACTGGCGCTGTTGGTACTAACAATTTTTACCGCAGCCTGCGGGAATGACGACGACGAAGCCAAGCCCACTATCTCGTTGGTGGTCAACCCGTGGACGGCGTCAGCGCTGAACGTGGCCGTAGCCGAACAGCTTATTGAAAGTGAACTCGGCTATCCAGTCGAGGCGATCAACATTGACGAGAACGAAGCAATGTTCACTGGTCTGGCTGACGGAACCGCCGATGCAGTACTTGAGATCTGGCCCTCAGGTATTACCGACAGCGAACAGGCCTTCTTTGACGATGGCTCGGTCGAACATCTTGGCGAACTGGGCGCGGTGGGCAGAATCGGCTGGTTTGTTCCTGACTATGTGATCGATGCCAATCCGGAGTTGGCCACTTGGGAGGGCTACTTCAGTGATGACGC
The DNA here is from genome assembly GCA_965198315.1 of Candidatus Aldehydirespiratoraceae bacterium. Taxonomy (GTDB): domain Bacteria; phylum Actinomycetota; class Acidimicrobiia; order Acidimicrobiales; family Aldehydirespiratoraceae; genus VXYK01. Next base: position 2,582,460 of record OZ240616.1, read on the forward strand.
GGCTGCTGTCTTTGCCACTGCAGAAACAGGCGACAATGGCAGGTTCCTAGGCACCGATCCTTCTTATTCGCAGTTTGACGAGCAGATCATCAACAATCTCGGTATGCCTTTCGAGGTGATCTACTCCGGGTCTGAGCCGGCAACAGTTGCCGAACTGGATGCACGGGTGTCTGCGGGCGAGCCGATCTTGATGTACTGGTGGACCCCGACCGCGGCTGTCTCCACATACAGCCTCGTTCAGGTCACCCTCCCGCCATACACCGAGGAATGCGGCGCTAGCGCAGCCAGCGGCGACGGCGGCGTGGATTGCGAATATCCTGAGGATGTCATCATCAAGGCCGTATCAGGTAAGTTGGCCGACAAGGCCCCTGATGTATACGACTTCCTCAATGCGTTCACCATCACCAACGACGATCAACTCTCGATGCTTCCGCCAGTGGAGCTCGAAGGTGACGATGTTGCGGACGTAGCAGCCAAATGGATAGAAGACAACGAGGACACTTGGTCCGCTTGGCTCGGGTAACAATTCGAGGAGTCAACTTGTGATCGGTGAGGTCATCTCCAGCCCCTGCCTGTCGGCACGAGGAATCTGGAAGATCTTCGGAAACCGCCCCGGAAGGGCTCTGGAGATGGCCGACACCGGCGCCTCGCGCGCTGAAGTCCGCGAGGCCACAGGCTGCATAATCGGGGCACGTGATGTGTCCTTCGATGCGTACCACGGTGAGACCTTCGTGATCATGGGTCTGTCCGGTTCGGGGAAGTCGACCCTGTTGCGATGCGTGGCTCGCCTCTCGGCTTTGTCGCGGGGTTCGGTAATCCTCGAAGGCGAGGATCTAACGGCAATGAACGAGTCCGAACTACGCGCGGTCCGACGAGCCAAGCTCTCGATGGTGTTTCAGCATTTCGGGCTGTTCTGGCATCGACGAGTGATCGACAATGTTGCCTACGGCCTCGAAGTGCAGGGAATCGACCGCAAGACACGGCACTCCAAAGCCGACGAAATGCTCAACTTGGTCGGTCTTGAGGGTTACGGCAACAACTATCCGAACCAGCTCTCGGGGGGAATGCAACAACGTGTCGGTTTGGCCCGAGCTCTCGTGGTTGAACCGACCGTGCTCTTTTTTGACGAACCATTCTCGGCTCTAGATCCGCTGATCCGCCGGGACATGCAAGATGAATTGCTGCGTATTCAAGCTGGGATAGGCGGCACGATTATTTTCGTTACCCATGATTTCGACGAAGCGATAAAGCTCGGTGACCGAATCGCCGTAATGAAAGATGGCGAATTCGACCAAGTCGGAACAGCTGCAGAGTTGATAATGAACCCAGCAACGGAATATGTGGAGGAGTTCGTCAAGGGAGTGCCCAGAGTCAAAGTGCTGCGAGTGGGCGATGTGCTCGCAGAACTCGACGGATCGGCTCCCCAACACGGCGTCCCTGCCACCGAGAGCCTCGAAGCGGTTTTACCCCTACTGGTGGCAAATACAGACGATATTGCTGTACTCGATGAGCAGAACTCTGCGATAGGTCGCATTGACCGCTCGGCTGTGACCCGCCTGATCCAACCTCAGCCGTGACTGCGTCTGCGTCGTTGGAACCGGCATCTCCCTACCCGGCGGTCGACTGGCAGCGACGCGCTCTGTGGGTTGTTGTTCCGCTCGCGCTTGTCGGGTTGCAATTGATCTTCGCCGGGACCCAACTGCCCGAACATCTTGATGAGACGTTTTCTGACCCTCTCGACCGGTTCGCTAGCTGGGCTCAACAGAACCGGAGCAGCAACTGGCTGTTCACGGTCTTCTTCCGCCCGCTCACATCGCTTGTGAGCACTGGCCTCGACACGATCGAAGGCACTCTGCTCTGGGTTCCCTGGTTCGTGATCCCGATTGCCATCTTCTTGTACATAGCCCGGACGCGAGCGTGGAAGTCAGCAATAGCAGCTTCTTTGGCGATCATCTATCCGGGTTTGGTGGGCCTTTGGGAGGTGACAATTGAGACGTTGGCTCTGATGGGCATGGCGATTGTTTTGTCGATCATCATCGGTGTTCCGGTCGGAATCCTGGCGGCTTTTCGGAGAGGCTTCGATACTGCGATCAGGCCGGTGCTCGACGCCATGCAGACGATCCCTGCCCCCGTCTATTTCGTGCCGATGGTGATGTTCTTCGGGATCGGTCCAGTGCCCGCCACGCTGGCGACAGTGATCTATGCTCTTCCGCCGGTCGTACGGTTGACGACCCTCGGTATCCGCGGTGTCGCTGAGCAATCGGTGGAGGCGTCGACGATGTTCGGCGCCACCCGCTGGCAAACCTTGCGCAAAGTACAGATTCCCATGGCATTGCCGACGATCATGGCGGGAGTCACCCAGACGATCATGATGGCGTTGGGGATCGTCGTTCTGGCGACCCTGCTCGGTGCGGGCGGGCTGGGCCAATCGGTGATGGACACTCTGAGTCAGCGTCGGACCGGTCGAGGTGTCGCCACCGGGTTGGCTGTGGTTGCCATCGCGGCTGTTCTTGATCGCCTCGGTAGGGCTGTTGTGGGTCAGGACAGGGCTACAGCACCCTCACGGCGCACGGTGTTGCTCTGTGTTTCGGGCGTAGTCGGTCTGATCATCGTTGGCCGCACCGCCAACTACGTCTCATTCCCCGAGATGTGGGAGACACGAGCGTTCGACCCGATCGACGACGGCGTGAAATGGGCTCGCGACAACCTGCGCTGGTTCACCCGTACCTTCAACGACACGGTGGTGTCCTGGTACTACGTGCCGGTACGCGACTACTTGACCGATTCGGTTGCTTGGCCGGTAGTTATTGCTGCGGCAGCTGCGGTGGGCGCATGGTTGAAAGGTTGGCGCCTGGCGTTGCTCAACGTCGGCGCGATGGGTTCGATCTTGTTGATCGGCATGTGGGAGTTGTCGATCGACACGTTTGTGCAGGTGGTGATGGCTGTGGTGCTGTCGATCCTGCTGGCAATACCGGTCGGTATCGCCGCGGGACGCCACCGCCGAGTGGAGGCTGCCCTCAGCCCCGTTCTCGATGCCCTGCAGACGATCCCCTCACTGGTCTACATCATCCCGGCGGTGACGCTGTTCACCATCGGCGTGGTTCCAGGCCTGATTGCCTCAATTCTGTACGCCATCGTGCCTGGTGTGCGTCTCGCCGCGCTAGGCATCAAACAGGTGTCCACCGAAAGCGTCGAGGCTTCTCAGATGTTCGGGGCGACGCCCCGTCAGACAATGTTCGGCGTGCGGATTCCTCTGGCCGCCCGAACGATCATGGCGGGAGTCAACCAGGTGATCATGTTGGTCTTGGCCATGGTCATCATCTCAGGTCTTGTCGGTGGTGGAGGACTTGGTTTCGAGACTATTTCAGCTGTCAAGAACAGTGAAGTCGGCCTTGGCTTCGAGGTTGGGTTCGCCATCGTGATGATGGCTATCGTCTTGGATCGCTCAAGTCAGGCAATCGCTGATCGGGTCGGCGCTCCCGAAGTTGCGGCTCATTGATCTGAGCGCTTCGCTGAGTTGAGCCGGTCAGTCCAGAGCCGGTCCGGAGGTGTCTCGACCGGAGCGCAGAATCGTGCCTGGCCGAGCCGCCGTGAACTGGCCTTCGCGTACGATCTCGGTTCCGTTGCACAACACATGCTTGATGCCTGTGGCCTCGGCATAAAGCCGGGATGCGCCCGCGGGAAGATCGGTTCGCACAGTCAGCGGCTGCGAATTCACTCGGGTTTCATCGAGCACGACCAGATCGGCGAATGCACCTTTTTTGAGCACGCCCCGGTCGACGAGGCCGTAGAGGTCTGCCGGCACTTCAGTGAGGAGGTGGACCGCTTCTTCGAGATTGAGCATCTGCCTCTTCGTGACAGCTTCACCCAGCATGTGAGTGGCGTAGTTGGAACTCAAGAACAGATCGAGGTGGGCTCCGGCGTCTGAAGCCCCGATCACCGCACGTTGGTCCCGCCAGATCTCAACCCTTGCTTCCCAATCCTCGTCGGGATCGTCTCCAGCCGGATTGCCGAAAGAGGTTTCGAGGTCATCGGCAAGGGCGATGTCGCAGAGGGTGTCCCAGGCATCTTGGCCGCGTTCTTGAGCGATCTCGCCGACGCTGCGTCCGACGCAGCCTTCGTTCTCCGGCGCGAGAGTGTGAAGAATCGTCTTGGTTTCCCAGTGGGCCAGACCGCGCAGCGGACCGTCGGCCTGAGCGAGTTCGTTGAGTTTCCTTCTTTGGGTCGGATCGCTGAGGACTTCACGTTTTTCTTCTTTGGGCAAGAGCATCACCTGCTCCCAACCAGGCAGAGCGTCGAGCACGAATCCGCTGTTGAAGTTGAGGTGCAGAGCCAACGTCATGGGCACGGTTAGCGCCACCACCTTGCCTCCCTTGGCTCTTGCCGCATCGCCGGCGCCCAGCTTGATCAGATTCTCGGGCAAAGACCGAGCGGTCACGTTCATCACGTTCCAGTTGAGAGGGCTGCGAGCGGCCACTGACATGTCGGCCATCAACTCAATGGCCCAGTCCTCGAACGGCCCCAGATTGGGGATGAACTCCAACGATGTGCCGTCAAAATCTGCCAGTACCGAACACAGGCCGACCAGTTCGTCACGCGTGCCGTGGCGGCTTGGGACCATGTTCCCCATCGGGTCGTTGTGAGTGCGCGACCACGATGATGAGAAGCCCAACGCTCCGGCTTGCAGACCGGCTCTGAGCAACACGGCCATTTTCTCTTGCTCTTCTTCGGTGCTGGGTCGTCGTACGCTGTCGTCGCCCATCACCACGCGCCGCAACGCTGAGTGGCCGACCTTGAAGCCGGCGTTGATCGACAGCGTCCCGTCGATGGCGTCGAGGTATTCGGCGGTCGAACGCCAATCCCAAGGCACTCCCTGCTGCAAGGTGGTCAGTGGGATGCCCTCGACCCGTGCCAACATTCGCATGAGGTAGTCGCCGTCCGCTGGATCATCGGTAAGCGGAGCGATGGTGAAGCCGCAGTTTCCGCCAATCACCGCGGTCACGCCATGGAGCGGCGAGGGTGAGAGGGTTTGATCCCAGAAAACCTGGGCGTCGAGATGGGTGTGGACATCAACGAATCCAGGGGTCACGACCAGGCCGGTGGCATCGATCACCGTTTTGGCTTCGGCTCCATTGCCCCCGAGTCGGTCTATGGCTTCGATGCGGTCGTCGACTATGCCGACATCTGCGCGTCGCCGCGGCCCGCCGGTCCCATCAACAACATCTCCCCCGTGAATCAATACATCAAACATGTTCGGAGCGTAATACGCAGCTACCACGCGGTGTTAGCCTGCCGGCGACTCGGTCGAGCGGGTCGCCTCGTTTTGCAGGATCGTGGTGAGTAGTTCGAGCAACGACCAGCCAGACTGTACCCATGACGCACCGCACGTTTGAAGAACTCGAAGCAGGCTTGACACAGATCCGAGATGCACCCAGCGAGCAGGGAACGCTTCGGCTCATCGTGGCGCGCACCGAGGTGGATGAGCGTCAGATCGTCGAGCAGGGTGAACTCACCATGGCAGGCGGCCTCGAGGGTGACAATTGGCTCGCTCGAGGAGACCGTCATACCCAAGATGGCAGCGCGGATCCTCTCCGGCAGATCACCATCATGAACTCTCGTGTTCTTGAGTTGATCGCGGGAGCGACCGAGCAGTGGCCGGCGGCCGGAGACCAGCTGTATGCGGATTTCGACATCAGTGAAACGAATGTCCCCTCAGGTACTCATCTCAAGATCGGCAACGCCACTCTTGAGGTGACCGAAGCGCCTCATCTGGGATGCCACAAATTCAGATCTCGCTACGGCCGAGATGCACTGCACTGGGTCAATTCAGAGGCTGGCATGGCGCTCAAGCTCAGAGGCATCAACACCCGAGTAATCCACCCCGGCACCATCCGAACAGGCGACCCGATCACCAAAGGTTGAGCGAACCCCTCAAGCTAACTGGGCACGCCGACTTGAACCTTGGCCGCCTTCGGACGCGACAGGAACCGCAAACGCAAGACAAAAGCAAGAACCAAGATCAATCCACCATTGAGAACTATCAACGGTACTCCTTTGGACAAACTCTCAGTAGACGTCGTCGGCACTCCAGTGCGACCCGCGATCCAGACTGCTGCGATCGCCAACAACCCTGACATCAAGTTCACGGCGAAGGCGATCATGTCATAGGGAACCTGTCCATAAGGGTATCGGGCTGTGATACGGCGCCGCATCCGCAACGCCCCGAACGTTCCAAAGATCGACGCAACAACGGGCGTCAGGACTCTCCCATAGCCGTTATCGATCCACTGATCGAAATTGAAGACGAACGCGATCGCCAACACCAGAAGAGCGATCAAGCCGCCCAGCAGCCCGAAAACCACAGCACCCCGGGCGACTTGTCGACGCTCATAAGAGCGGGCTTCGGCGTCGTGCAAAGGGCGAATCACACCCCACATTTGGAGTGTGTCGAAACCCCGAGACCGCAAGCGACGGTGCGCGTATGAGCAACCACATAACGATGCAAGGCCGAGCAGAGCCACGATCAACCACCATTCTCCGCCGTAATCGGGTGGCGGCTCAGAGAATCCGAGTCCGACCCGACCATGCAACCAAAAGCCAACAAACATCGTCGTCAAGCCCAGCGCATACAGTACCGCTGCCGGAGTGTCCTCACGGGGGCTGATCCAGCGACCGTCTGGCCAAGTCGACTCTTCATTCTTCTCGCTGTTGGGTGTAGGGACAGTCATCACTCACCGACATCAGATTGGCTGACTTCACCATACTATTAACCAGCAACTAACCGTCGAGCACCCGCTTACGACAATTGCGCTTCGCTGTCGATGAAGTTGAGTGGGTTGACCTCCAGAATTGCCCAAGCTCGGTGGTCACCTTGTTTGTCGGCGGCGAGACCCTCCACATGGGTGGAGGCCCAGTCCAATTCGCCGTCGCTGTCGATCGGCCAACTCAATTCGCTGCTGGTGCGGCGGTGCCAATGGCCGTGAAGCACCAGTTTGGGTCGTGTCGCCTTTACGGCTCGCAGGATCCGTTCGCGTACTTGCAAGCACAGCATTTCATCGCGTGGTCGAAGCTCGAAGTTCCGAATCGGTGCACCTTCGGGTGCGTCATGGCACACGAGCACGTCGAGCGACTCTTCACCGAGATGCGTTACATCGGCGTCAGTGAGTATCTCGTTGGGCCACCAACTCACGCCCTCAACTCGGTAACGATGATCCATCGAGAAGGCACCACCTAGGGCCCCGAAGTCGACTCGGCCCCAACGCCAGCGATGACCGCGCGGAGCGTAACGACAGCGGTCGCCGATGGTCACGAAGCCGTCTTCGTCGGCTTCGAGGTCTGCCAACATGTCGTGGTTCTCGTGGTTGCCGTCGATCCAGTAGAGGCAACTGATCCCGTAGCGTTCTGTATGCCAATCAACCTGGTCCAAGAAGCGTAGGCCTTTATCAGTGTGGGCCCAATATCCGAAATCCCCGAGTTGCAGGATCGCGTCGCATCCGTGTTGTTTTGCCAGCTTGCACAGCGTGCCTACCCACTGACCGTTGCCGTGGGTATCTCCCGCTAGCAGAACACGCTCCGGCTCAAGCTTTTCCATCCCGCAACAGTACCGAGCTTTGTAGTCCACTGACATGATAAAGCGCGATGTCGCAGCCGTTAGTGATTGCATCTCTCTGTCTCTAGCCTTGAGGGTGCGCAGTCCTACTCCTCGAGGGCTGGCGGACTTTAAGAAAGGGTTGCTCTCGTGCGCGACTTCTCATGGCGATGCTTGACGTTCGCGGCTGCATTGGCGGTCTTTGCCGCGGCCTGCGGCAATGACTCTGGAACCACATCGCCAGATACCCCCGGGCCAAGCAGCACCGAAGGCGCTCACGAGGGGCATTCCGACACGACAACCACGGTTACAAGCGATGGCTCCGAGACAGACGGCCATCAACACACTCACGGCGACTCCACGGACGAGATGGATTCCTCGGAGCATGACATGTCCGGCATGGATTCAGAAGACGACGGTTCAATGGACGAGATGGAGCCCGCTCAGACCATCGCCGTTGAAATTGTCGGCGGCGAGCCGGTAGGCGGCCATCAGCGAGTCGAGGTTGAACTCAACTCCGAAGTAGCAATCATGGTCACCTCTGATACCGCCGAAGAGATTCACGTTCACGGCTACGACATTCTGCACTCTGTGGCCGTCGGCGAACCGTTGCATTTCAGTTTTGCTGCTGGGATTCCGGGCGTGTTCGAAGTCGAGCTGGAGGATTCGGGCCGACTCCTGCTGCAGCTCACCGTTTCCTGACCTCAATCAAGGAACAACGCTGTGAATCCAGCGCGTCCGGATTGATCGCGCCTAGGATGCGCCTGTTCGTCAGAGCGAAGCCGGTTTGAATCCGGCACTGTCCCGCAACGGTGAAGTCGACTCACTTCGGTGAGAAGAACAAGTCCGGACGCCTCGAAGCGAACCAACGAACCGACCCTCGAGGAAGGGACGGCTCGTGCGACCGGATCCTCTTGTCGCTCGTGCCACAACCTCGAGCCGAAAGGAGGACCCGAATGAAGCGAATAGCAGCCGTATTGCTAGCGCTGCTAGGTGAACAAGACACTTCAACAACAACGACCACCGCTGCGAGCCAGGCCGACGAGACGACTGCAGACGCTGGCACCGAAGAGATCGTCGAAGAGCTGCTGCGGATAGTCTCGATATCACCCACAGCTACAGAGATGCTGTTCGCAGTCGGCGCCGGAGATCTAGTTGTTGCCGTCGATCAGTACTCGTATTTTCCCGATGAGGCCCCGGTCACCGACCTGGACGGCTTCAGCCCGAACGTGGAGGCCATTGCGGCCTTTGAACCCGACTTTGTTTTGATGCAGTCGAGCGGCGACCTACAGGCAGCCCTGGAGACGCTGGGCATCCAGGTAGTCGTTCAGAACGCAGCGGTCTCGATTGACGATACGTACGAACAGATTCTCCAAATCGGCGACGTGACTGACCACCAGGACGATGCCAGTGCCCTCGTCAACCAAATGCAGACTGAAATAGAGTCGCTTGTTGCCAGCGCTCCCGACGCAAGTGGCCTCAGCTACTTCCACGAACTGGATCCCCACTCTGTATTCAGTCACAAGCTCCACGTTTGTTGGCGCGGTGTATAGCTTGTTCGGTTTAGAGAACGCGGCCGATCCTGCCGATGCGGACGGTTCTTCCTTCGGCTACCCCCAACTCAGCGACGAATATCTGGTAGACGTCGATCCTGATCTGATCTTCCTGGCTGACACGCTCTGCTGCCGACAAAACGTAGCCACCGTCGCCGAACGACCGGGTTGGGAGCAGATGAGTGCCGTACAAAACGGCAATGTCATTGAGTTGAGCGACGACATCGCCAGCCGCTGGGGGCCGCGAATTGTGGATTTCATAGCCACGATTTCCGAAGCACTCAGGAATTTGTAAATGTTCAAACCGGACCAGTCGCCGTCGCTCTTTGGCCAAGAGGAGATCCTCACGGGATCGCACCTCACAGTCAAGGCGACGGTGGCCGGGTTCGGTGCCATCGTTTTGGCTGTCACTTTGGGGTTGACCGTCGGACCCGTTGACCTGCGGTTTGATCGTGTCCTGATGGAGTTGCTCGACGGTATTCCCGGCGTGAATATCGACTCTGGACTTTCCGAGACGCATCAGGCGATCGTCGACAAGATCCGGCTGCCTCGCGTGGTGCTGGGTCTGCTCGTCGGAGCGACGCTGTCGCTCAGCGGAGCGGCCTATCAGGGTGCTTTTCGAAACCCGCTGGCAGACCCGTACCTGCTCGGTATCGCCGCTGGTGCTGGGCTTGGCGCAACTATCGCCATCACGCGAGGACTAGGCGATGGTGCCGGGCTTACTGACCCCGTCCCTCTAGCTGCTTTTGCTGGGGCTTTAGTGGCGGTCGGAGTGTCATTTCTCGCAGGGCACCTAGGAGGGCACTCGACAGTTTCACTGGTGCTGGCAGGAGTAGCGGTAGCTAGCTTTCTCACTGCGTGCCAGACGTATGTGCTGCAGTCCAATACCGATGTGATCAGAGAGGTCTACTCTTGGATCTTGGGCCGAATCGCCACTTCCGGCTGGTCGGAGCCGGCCCTGATGACGCCCTATTTCGTGCTGACCGCAGCGGTAGTGCTGCGCTATCGTCGAGCGCTTGACGTGCTCTCAGTTGGTGATGAAGAGGCTGCGTCGCTTGGTCTCAACCCGCGCAGGATTCGCAGCATCGTGGTGATCGTCTCCTCACTCGGCGCGGCGGCAGCAGTGTCTGTCACAGGGCTGATCGGATTTGTCGGAATCATCGTGCCACATACTGTTCGTTTGATCTTCGGTGCAAGCCATCGAGTGTTGCTTCCGCTTTCAATTCTGTTCGGAGGAGCGTTCATGGTTCTAGCCGATCTCACCGCCCGTACCATTCTGCAACCGGCAGAACTTCCGATCGGCGTTGTGACCGCGTTCATCGGGGCACCGTTCTTTGCGATCGTGTTGCGCACGAGTCGACGAGAGGTCTGGTGAATCAACGTAATGCTGACCTTCCTCACTGGTGGTGCTCGCAGCGGTTGGTTCTGTTGACGCTGATCACACCATCATCGTTGACTGCCTTGCGGAACAACTCGGCGAACTGGCGGTTTTGATCGTCTTCTCCCAATTATCCGACGCGCCCGCCTGGTTCTGGCTCTGAGTCGCTAGCAAGATACCGTAAACAAAGGACTCGGAACTGTATGCGTATCGCTGTGCTCGTCAAGCAAGTACCTGCCATTGGAGAGATGGCGTTGGGTTCAGATGGACGCCTCATTCGCGGCGGCACTGAATTGGAGATGAGCGCTTATTGTCGCCGGGCCGTGTCCAAAGCAGTCGAGCTTGCCTCGCAGAGATCCGACTGTTCGGTCACCGTGTTGACGTTGGGCCCACCGAGCGCCGAGGACGTACTTCGCGAGGCAGTCGCCTGGGGACTTGACCGCGATGTGGAGATAGACGCCGTGCTGATCACCGATCCTGCCTTCGTCGGATCGGACACGCTGGCAACCGCTCGCGCTGTGGCCGCGGCACTCAACAATGACGGTCCTTTCGACTTGGTGATGTGCGGCAAGAACTCCGTTGATGCCGACACCGGTCAAGTGCCTCCACAGATCGCCGAGTTGCTCGACTTGCCTTTTGCCACCGCTGTGAAGGCTCTCACCCTCAACGATGATCGCCTGATCCTGGGTTGTGAACTCGACGACCAGTGGGTTGATTGCGAGATCACACTTCCGGCGGTGCTGTCTTGCGCGGAGCGGCTTTGCGAGCCCAGCAAGGTCCCTCCACCCAACAGGGCTCTGGTGCCCGCGGAGCGGATTCGTTTCATAGACGCCGAGACGTTGGGCCCCGGACCTTGGGGCCAAGCCGGGAGCCCTACCTGGGTCGGCAAAACCAGAATGTTGGCAGTGGACCGAAAGCGCTACGTCGATGGAGGCCTCGCTCTCGCGGATCAGGTCCGCAGCGCCGTCCGCATCATCGCCCAAAAGGGTGGTTTTGACACGTCCAAAAAGCCCACCGAGCCGAGGCTTGTCCGCTCTCCTGGGGGTCCTGGCGGAGTGGTGGCGGTGCTCGCTGAGCCCGGACGCCACAAACTAATGCGAGAGTTGCTCGGTGCCGCGGGCCTGTTAGCAGGCGAGATCAACGGTTCAACCGCAGTAGTGCTCCCAGACAGTGTGGGCAGCTCATCCACAGGTCCCGCCATCGACGCAGAGTTCTTGGCGACCTACGGAGCCGACCACATCGTCCGCCTCGCCGGAGCAGCAATCGAAGAAGACGTCGCAGCTGGGTTGGCAACTTGGGCCGGTGACCGGTTGCCTTGGGCGATATTGGCGTCTGGCACCTCCGCTGGCCGAGAGATCGCTTCACGGGTGGCCGCCCACCTCCACGCCGGGCTCGTCGGTGACGCGGTGGAGTTCGATGTAGACGATGGGCGCCTCGTGGCCTGGAAAGCAGCTTTCGGTGGGCAACTCATTGTTGCGGTTCACACGCGTACCGTGGTGCAGTTGGTGACGGTGCGCGCCGGGGTGCTACCCGCGCCGGAAGGCCTTGACCCCGGCGAGCTGAGAGTGCCCTCTGAAGAACATATCGAGGTCGTCCCGAAAGGCCGGGTCCAGGTGACCGACCGCCGCCGCGACGACGACATTGACATCCTGGCCGACGCCGCTTCGGTCATCGCAGTGGGCCAAGGAGTTGACCCGGCGGACTATCCGAAGCTCGATCCTCTAGCCAGACTTCTCAATGCTGAACTGGGCTGCACCCGCAAAGTCACCGACAACGGTTGGATGCCCCACGCTCGCCAGATCGGTATAACAGGGCGCAGTATTGCGCCACGGCTGTTCGTCATGATCGGCGCCAGCGGCAAATTCAACCACACCGTGGGTGTCCGAGGTGCCTCTTCAGTACTGGCTATTACCAACGATCCGGCCGCGCCCGCTTGGGAACACGCGGATGCCGGCATCGTGGGCGACTGGCAAGAAGTACTTCCCCTTTTGGTTGCCGAGATTGAGAACCTCGGTGTGTGACGAGGACCAGATCTAGGCTGACCTGGGTGGACCGCGACACGGCGCTCAAGACACTGGGGCTGGAGCATGACGCGCACAAAGACGACATTTCCGCGGCCTACCGCAAACTGATCCGCAAAGCTCATCCGGATGTCGGCGGTGACACCGCTGTGGCCGCCCGGATCACCGAGGCGTACGCATGGCTGCAGCACTCCGCGCCGACCGCAGTTGCCTCCCCACGCACGTCACAGGCGGCCCCGAGCGACGAGCGGCTGGTGCTGCTGCTACCCCCGGGTGATGTCTTCGCCCGCCTCTGTGAGCTGGGCCAGCGACTGGGCGAGTTGAGCTATCTCGACCCCCAGGCGGGGATCATGCAAGTGACCTTCACCGCCTTGAACTCTGTACCATGCCAACTCATGGCCACAGTCGTAGCGGGCTCAAGCCCCGAAGAATCCCAGGTCGAGTTCACCCTCGAAGCACTGACCAACGCTGTACCACCGCCGATAGCGGCTGTCGTCGGCCACATGTTCGGCACCGGACAATCGTAGGAAGCCCAGTGAAAGGAGGCCCAGTGAGAATCCTCGTTGATCGCGACAGATGCACAGGCCATGGGCGTTGCTACACACTCGCCCCCGACGTCTACGAACCCGACGACGACGGCTACTGCCAACAGCAGGTCGCCCCTGTTCCGCGGGAACTCAAGGATCGAGCGCTTCTCGGCGCCGCCAACTGCCCCGAGGACGCCATCACCGTCACCACCGACGACTGAACCGACACGAACCAGAGTCGGTAGTGTCGCATGAGCGGCCTGGATGGGCGACTAACCTTACGAGGTGACATTCAATCTCGAAGGGAGTCCCTACAGCCTCGAAGCAACCGGCGGTTGGATTGCCGACGAAGTCACCGATTTGCATGATCGCGTGGAGCTACTACGTGCGGAGGGACGACTGACTCCCGAGACTCTACGCGCGTACTTCGGCGACAAGCGCTTCGAGCAAATAGCAGAGTCGAACGCCATTGAAGGCAGCACTCTGGGCATCGGTGAGACGGAACTTGCTGTGGATCGAGGGATCACCATTACAGGCCATAACCCCGCCCACTCCGCGGACGCCGTCAATCTTTCGCGAGCCTTGGAGCGGCTTGTCCAACTAGCACTAGATCCACATCCAACAACTCTTGAACAGGTGAAGGAACTGCACGCTCTGATTTTGGGTGCTCCAACGAGTTCCAGTCTGTTCCGCTCCACACCGGTGATCATTTCCGGGTCTCCCCATGAACCTCCCGCTGGCTGGGAAGGCGTCATGTCAGGGATGGAAGACTGGGAACGCTGGTCCGAGTCCAACGCACGAGCGTCGGTCCTTGCACGGGCAATCGTATTGCATTCGTGGCTCACCCACATCCACCCTTTCACGGACGGAAACGGTCGGACCGCGCGGGCCATAATGAACCTTGAACTCGTCCGCGGCGGTTTCCCCAGTGTCATCATTCGTCGCAAGGACCGACTACGGTATTACGAAGCTCTGGCGGAATCAGATGTTGGTGGCAATCTTGAACTCATCGCCGAGTTGATTCTTGAACGAGCAAAAGACGCATTGCGGGATCTGGAACGGACAGCCTCGCGCCAGCAGGGTTACGACGCTTCGCAAGCAAGGCTGCGCAGGGCACAAGAACGCCAAACCGCTATCTGGAACGAAGCAATCAAGCTCCTGTTCACGTTGCTGGAGGAGGCCCTTGATACAGCCGTAGGTCATCTGGGCGATGTCACAACACGCTGGTACGACGCAGAACTCTCAACGGACGATTACGTTGCCTTGTCAAGGGCCGATCCTCGGGGTAATTCATGGTTGTTCCGCATCGATGTGAACGTTCCTGGTCTTCCAAGTCGGCGTTTTCTTGCCTGGACCGGTTACCGCAGTTATGAACTCAAGGAATCGCACGGGATCAGCGACGGTCCGGCAATCTTCTGGTCGGTGCCAGATCCTGCCGGTAACCGTATGTGGTTCCAAGACGACAGCAAGTCACCAGGTGTCGCCGAGTTGACGTTGCAACTACCCAATGTTGATCGTTGGCTTGCGCGCCTTCCCAATGGCGAGTCGAGAACGATGTTACCGAGCGATGTTGCTAGGTGTATCGCTACCACTGCAGTCGAACCGTCCGCGGTCTGATGACTAACAGCAGCGAGGCGAAGACGGTTGACGCACACCGCTAGGGTGCGGTATGGGCAACATGCGGTTCAACCACATGGAACTGACGCTTCCTCTGGGCACTCTGAACGATGAGTTCAGGGCCGAGGCGCGGGAGTTCTACGGTGATGTGTTCGGGTGGACAGCAACCGACACCCAGATTCTCAAACAAACCGGGTTGCTGCTGTCAACCGATTCTGTAACCAGCCAATTCATCTTGCTGCTTGAGCATCGCCAGCCTATGACTCCACCGCCGTTCGATCATCTCGGGGTGCTCTGCGACACGCGTACAGAGGTAGACGCCGTGCTGGCCAAGTGCGAAGCCTGGCAGGAGAAAGACCCCCGGGTGGAGATCAAGCGCTACCAGGATCTAGTCACGCCCACAATCACCATCCATGCCTTCTATGTACGTCACCTGCTCCCCATCCATTTGGATGTGCAATGTATGGAACGACCCGACGGCGTCAGCGCTCCTTCCGGACGTTGGGTCTGGGTGGAGGACTAGGCCGCATCTATAGGAGGTTTCCGTAGCGGTGAGCAGTCTCACTGATTGCTTGTTCGCGCAGATAGTGGAGCAGCTCAATCCGGCCTTCGGCTGTTACAGGATCGGACGCGACATGTATCCCCAAGTTGTTGGCGCCATCTCGGATCGCCGGATGGAGCGTTCCCAGCAGGCGCACGCGTTCCACGTTCAGCTCGGCTAAGCGGTCCGCGAATGCCTCAGCTGACTCAAGCGAACCGTCAGACACCACAACATCAACCCCGCAACGCTCAGCCGCTCTGAGCACACGATCTCGCTCCAGCTGACGGGCTTCTGCTTCGACCCTCACCGCCACCCTTTCCAGCGGGCGATAGCGAAACCGGTTGGACTCACAGAAAAGCCCACTCGGGTCGTGCTCGGTCGAGAACTCGGTGCGCCATGCATCGTCATCGCTTCTGACTGCTCTCTCCAACCAGTCGGCATCGTTGAGGTTCAACTCAAGGGGTTTCCAAGACCCCAATTGCTGTATGTAGTTCGGACCCCCGGTTTTTGCTCCAGGCCCGATCGAGGATCGTTTCCAGCCGCCAAAAGGTTGACGCCGCACGATCGCTCCGGTGATAGCACGATTGATGTAAGCGTTTCCGACCTGAACGTGCTCAAGCCAATAGGCGATTTCGGATTCATCGAGGGAGAAAATCCCTCCTGTCAGACCAAACGGAGTGGCGTTCTGCAAACGTACGGCCTCGCCAAGAGTCTCTGCTTTCATGAGACCGAGGACGGGTCCGAAGCATTCCGTTTGGTGGAACCATGAGCCTTCTTGCACGCCAGTGCGAATCCCGGGTGTCCAAGTTGCGGGTCCCAACCGATGAGGTTCGAGCAGCCAACTTTCGTTGCCATCAAGCTGTGTCAGTCCACGCAAGAGCTTCCGGTCCGGCTCGCGGATCAGAGGTCCCATCGTTGTCGCCAAGTCCTTTGACGGACCGACTCGCAAACTCGAAGCTGCGTCAACCAGCTGACGCCGAAGACGCTGCGAGTCGTAGACATCACCAACGCATATCGCCAGGCTCGCCGCCGAACACTTCTGACCGCTGTGCCCGAACGCCGATGCGACCAACTCCGCAACAGCTGAATCAACATCGGCGTTTGAGGTGATCACCAGGGAATTCTTGCCTGAGGTCTCGCCCAGAATTCGCTGGTCGGGTTTCCAACTTCTGAACAGCTCGGCTGTCTCATAGGCCCCCGTCAAAATCACCGCATCGAGTCCGTCGTGAGCTATGAGGTGCCGGCCAACCTCATCTTCTGGAACGCGCACGAATTGCAGCACGTCTGGAGGAATCCCCGCCCTCCAACAACACTCCGCCACGATCTCAGCACAACGCACAGATTCCGGGGCCGGTTTGAACACAACGGCGTTGCCCGCGGCCAGAGCCGCGGTCACCCCACCCGTGGGGATCGCAACCGGAAAATTCCATGGTGGTACCACGCAAACAACGCCAAGCGGAGTGAAAGAAGCAGCCGCGAAGGTCTCAAGATCCGAACCTCGGTCCGCGTAGTAGCGGGAAAAATCGATTGCCTCCGATACTTCTGGATCGGCCTGGGCGAAGGTCTTGCGCGCTTCGTGGACCATCGCCGCTGCAAGATCACCTCGACGCTCAGCTAGTTCATTGGCCACCTCATGAAGCTTCCGTCGTCTGTCGCTGGCGCTGCGGCGCTGCCAATGATCGTGGCCCGCCTCAGCCCGTCCGACGATTCGATCGATCTCCGCGCTACTCGTCGCAATCGGTGCGTTGATCGAAACTGCTGCTTGAGCCACTACCGATCGGGCCCAAAGGCGGTTTGCCCTCAAAGCAGGGTCGGTGTCGGCAGTGTTGTGGAAAGCCTCCCCCACCTCTTCGTGCACTTCGACGAGTCGGTTCTGGGTGCGCTGAGGAGTCGAGCCAACCAAGTTCCGGTCCCGCACCGAAACCCTGAATCGCTCGGCTTCGTTGCTTATCGATCCACCGTTGGAACTCATCGAGAGGAGTTGATGGAGGAAGTTCTCGTCCGCAGCATTCTCTTCGAGACGCCTGAACAGATAGCTGATAGCAACATCGAAGTCTTCAGCGGAGACGACCGGAGTGTAAAGAAGCAGCCCTGATTGCTGTCGGCGAACCAACCGCGCGTGCGTTGGCGCCATGCCTTCGAGCATCTCGAACTCAACCCGATCTACGACGCCACGGGTTTCGGCTAGAAGCTTGGCGAACGCAATGTCGAACAGATTGTGAGTCGCGACACCGACCTTGACCCCACGAAGCCGGTCGGGTTGAAACAACCAGTCAAGGCAGCGTTTGAAGTTGGCATCGGTTTCCGCTTTGCTGCGATACGGAGCCTGCTCCCACCCATGAATCACGGCGTCGACTCGTTCCATCGCCAAGTTGGCGCCTTTCACCAACCTCACCTTCACCGTGCCACCCGTTTGTCCATCGACTATTCGCTGATGGCGCTGAGTGGCCCATGCCTCGAGCTTGGTGAGAGCATCGAGCGAATCTGGCAGGTAGGCCTGTATCGCGACACCTGCATCGAGGGTGTGAAGCTCGGGCTCGTCGAGGAGCATTGTGAACACAGCCAGCGTGAGTTCTAGATCGTGATACTCCTCCATGTCGAGATTCACGAATGTCGCCGGCCTGGTCTTTTTAGCTTTCACGAATATGGGCTGAAGTCGCTCCGTTACCCGGTTGATACACCCCTGGAAGTCCCAGTAGTTGAGTTGAGCAACGATCGAGGACAGTTTCACCGAGACATAGTCGATATCGGCCTGTTCAAGGAGCCTCAGCGCGTCAGCCTGGCGCGTCTGCGCCTCAGCATCCCCTAATACAGCCTCTCCAAGGAGGTTGACATTCAAGCGGAAACCTTGATTCTTTCGATGCCCGAAGTGTTCTGACATGGCATCGGGTTCGGCGTCTACGACAAGATGCCCGATCAAGTTGCGCATGCGCTGGTTGGCCAGAGGCATGACGACCCCGGGAAACCGAGGCGCGAGTCTTGCTCCAACTTTGAGAAGTCCCCGATCAAACGGCGACAAGAAGTCTGGTAGGCGGTCTTGTGCTACCAGCGCGGCGAGTTGCTGAGCAGCGACGCGATGATTCTCAGGTCTCACAACCCGGTCGACGAATCGCATCGTGAACTTCATGCCCACCGGGTCGGCGACTACGCCGGCCATTTGTCGAACGGAATTGCGTTCCTGGCGGGTTGTTAGGGCGTCCGCTTCCTCAAGCCAATCGCCGACGAGTGTGACTGCTTCCTCGGCCAGGTCCACTAGCGGGTCATGCATCATCCTCCCGTTGAGGATGACCTTACTAGACCCAGGGACAGTTGGAGTTGCGGTCTCCGAAGGCGTTGCCGGTGCGGTAGCGCTCGAGCGTGAAGGGCTTCAACTCGTCTGGTTTTTTGCCGTACACGAGCATCTGGGCGGTTAATTTGCCCACACCGATCATCTTGAACCCGTGGTTGGAATCGGCGATCACCCAAGCATTGTCGGCCACGTAGTCGAACACCGGCACGTTGTCGGGGGTGAATGCTCCGATCCCGCCGTTGCGACGCTCCTTGAAGTAGGGCCGCAGGTTCTCAAGCCTCTTGAATAGCATCCCGAGAGTTGCGCAGTAGTAGTCGGCAAACCACTGTTCGGCCTGGTACACGTCGTTGAGGTGGCCGTATGGTTCAACGGCTGCTTTGGGACCGATCTTCACGGGAATCGTCCCGCCCTGAAGGCCCGGAGCACCCACTCGTTCGGCCGCGTAACGTACGTAGGAGTAAAAGTGGTCTTTGAGCAGGGTGTTGTCTTCGCCGTATACGGGAGTGTTCATGAGTTCAACGTGCAGAACGGGCGAATCCTGGTACTGCGCTGTGCGGAAATCGACGCCCTCAGGCAACAGCACCTCACCCTCCAGCAGGCGCCAGTAGGTCCACATGTCCATCTGCTTCTCGACGTGACCGTCGGGGTATCCGACATCGATATGCGATGGGCCACCCAGCCATTCCCAATGCTCGGGTGTCCATGCTCCCGCGCCCACCACCACTTGCTCACAGGCCACTGAGCCTTGGTCGGTCTCGACTGCGGTGACCGAACCCGACGCGTCAAGGGTGTAGCCGGTGACGCTGGTGCCATAAACGCGCTGCACGCCCCATTGCCGACACTTCTGATCGAGTCCCCATACCGCCATATGGGTGCCGGCGTAGCCCGAGCGGAGTTCGTGTAGCACCACATCGCAGTTCTCGGTTTTGAAATCGGGCCATAGACCGGTCAGGAACGCGTGAGCTTCTGAGCCGGTGTAAAGGTTCGAGGGATACCCACTCGCCGCTTGCGACGCCTGGAGCTTGATGTAGTCGGCTTCCTGATTAGCCTCCCCCACCGAGACGTAGCCGACTTGCTGGAAACCGAAGTTGACGGGATCGGACTCCCAGACTTCCACACTGGCCCTCAAGATCGCATGCAAAGGCCCGGTCATGTAGAGGTTTCGGATGCAACCGCAGGCCAGGCCCGTAGCTCCAGCACCTGGACCTTGTTTGTCTATCAGCACTACGTCGCTGCCTTTGCCCTTGCCGGAGCGTTCCAAGTACATGGCTAGGTGGTAAGCACTCGACAGCCCGTGGACTCCGGCACCGACCACCACAAACCGCGCGCTCGGTGGAAGCGGAACCGCGTCGAACACTGGGATCACAGCCGGGTTGGCCACTCTCCCGTCTACCTCGGGGGGTAGTGGACGGTTAGCGAAGGGATACCACTGGTTGTGCCCTGTGGTGTTGGGGACTGTGGTGTTGGGGACATTTATCGTCATGATTTCTCCTGTTCAGTTCAATCGTTGTGTTGGTCGTTAGTGGACGGGATTTGGTAGTCGGAGCCGAGCGTTCGCCATATCAGCGGGACGCCCGGTCGGTAGGCGAGGTGGTGTCGGCTCGGAGCGTCCAGAATCGTCAGGTGCGCTGGAGCGCCCTCAATGATCCGCCCAAGGTCGTTGCGGCGCAGCGCCGCCGCGCCGCCTGTGGTCACCGCGGCAAGAGCCTCGTCGATGGTCATGTGCATGTCGCGCACCGCCAAGGCAATGCAGAACGACAACGAAGTGGTGTAACTGGATCCTGGGTTGCAGTTCGAGGCAATGGCGACCTTGACGCCGGCGTCGATGGCGCGTCGAGCGTTCGGATAGGGCTGGCGGGTCGAGAAATCCGTCGCCGGCAAGAAGGTGGCGACGGTGTCGCCAGCGGCCAATGCCTCAATGTCGTCGTCGGACAGGTACGTGCAATGGTCAACAGAAGCACAGCCCAACTCCACACCGAGTTGGACTCCGGGTCCGTAACCCAGTTGGTTGGCATGGAGACGTAGACCCAGACCGGCCTCTCTACCGGCTTCGAGCACGGCGCATGATTGGTCTGCGTCGAAAGCCCCTGTCTCGCAGAACGCGTCGATCCAGCGGACATGGTCTCGTACGGCGTCAAGCATCGGTCCGCACACCACCTCGACGTAGTCGTCTGCTCGGTCTTGATATTCGCTGGGCACCAAATGTGCTCCGAGGAATGTGCTTTCTGAGGTCACCTCGGCGGCCAGCGAGGTCAACTCGGCCTCAGAGGCAACCGACAGACCGTAACCAGACTTGATTTCCACGGTGGTCGTGCCGGCCCGGTGCACCTCGATGAGCCGACGTTCAAGAGAAGCCCGCAATGCGGCGCGTCCCGCGGCCCGCGTGCCCTCAGTTGTCACTCGGATCCCTCCGCCGTCGTAGGGTTCACCGGCCATGCGTCTGGTGAACTCCTCGGCACGGTCGCCTGCGAACACGAGATGGGTGTGGGAGTCCACGAAACCAGGGAGCACGCAACGGCCGCCTGCGTCTAGTCGTTCGTCGGCCTGTGCTCCTGCGCGGCCCACCGCCAGCACCACATCACCGTCAACAACAACCGACGCATCCTTGATGACCCCGAGCGGGCCGGCTCCCAGGTCTGGGACGTTGGTTATCAGTTCGGAGATGTTGTCGATCACGAGCGTCATTGTGCTGTTACCTCTGAGATGGCTGCGGCGAGTTCGGCGCCAACATCGATGGATTTGTGGAGTCCGTTCACGACTACCGGTTCGCCCGCGACTACGAGATGGCTAATGTCGGCGCTGGTTGCTGCGTAGATCACCGAGGCGAGAGCGTTGTCGGTGTCAGTGCCGGCCAGTCGCACCGAATCAAGGTTGACCGTCGCAAAGTCAGCCAGTGATCCTGGCTCCAGGGTTCCTCCCTCGCCCCAACCAAGCGCTCGGTATCCGCCGGCGGTGGCCATTGTCGCCAGCGTGTCGGTTCTGAGCACACCTCGCTCGAGTGTGGTTGTGCGCTGGTCGAGTTCAACCGCCCGAGTCTCCTCGAAGATGTCGACGACTGCGTTGGAGTCTGAGCCCACGCATAGCGGAGACCCGGCAGCAAAAAGCGCCGCGGCCGGGCCTATACCGTCAGCCAGGTCGCGCTCGGTCGTGGGGCACAAGCAGCAATTCGCCCCTGCTTCGCCGATCAAGGAGATGTCGTGATCTGAGGTGTGGGTTGCGTGGACCAACGTCACATTGGGACCGAGTCCTGCGGCTTCAGCAAACAACTCGGTGGGAGTGCATTCGTGAACTGCGAGACACTGCTGGTTTTCCGCGGGCTGCTCGGAGGCATGAACATGCAGTGGCGCATTGTTCTGCCGGGCCCAGGACGCTGCCGTCTCGATAGATGCTGGGTCAACAGCGCGAACCGAATGCACTGCCGCTCCCACCTTGCGTGTGGGGTTCGACACCGTCCCAGCCAGGTCGTCGACCCGGCCAGCCCAGCTTGTGGCATCGCGATCGTTGAAGCGAGCCTGTTCGGGACGAATCGGCGCGTATCCGCCGGCTGTTGTGGGGTCGAGTCCGCCGCGAAGGTAAAGGGTGTCGAGCAGGGTCAACCTGATCCCAACATCGGCCGCAGCCTCCGCCACCGCGATCCCCATTGCATTGGGATCGTCGTAGGGGCGTCCGCATTGCTGGTGGTGCAGGTAGTGGAACTCGCCGACCACCCCGACTCCGGCGAGTGTCATTTCCGCGAAGGCCGCACGGGCCAGCCGGTAGTAGTTGTCGGGGTCAAGGTTCCCAGCAACCCGATACATCAGGTCGCGCCAAGTCCAGAAGGTGCCCCGCTCCTGGTGGGTGCGGCCCCGCAATGCTCGATGAAAGGCATGGCTGTGTGCATTGGCGAGCGCCGGGATCGTTACGCCACTGAGTTGAGTGGTATTGCTGGACGGCGAGGCCACTTCGAGTGAAATATCTGTGATCCGGTCGTCTTCGATGTCCAAAAGGACGCCCGCGGCGACCTTGTCGCCACCAAGCCAAGCCGACTCGCACCAGTAGCGCTTGCTCACGAGCCTGTCTCCGCCACGAATCGGCTGATGCGCTCGATGAACGCATCACGGTGGTGTCGCTCGAACTCGTCCCAGGTGCTCAGCGTGGTTGGGTCGGCACGGTCAACAACAAGGATGCCGTCGAGATGATCGCATTCGTGCTGCCAAGTACCAGCGGTTAGGCCGCGTACCTCCTCACAGTGCTCGGTCCCGTGCCGATCGAAGTAGCGGACACGAACATTGACGAAGCGCTCCACATCACCGCGCAGCGGCAGCGACAAGCACCCTTCGTTGATGACTACCCTCTCGGTGTCCAACACTTCCAAGTCAGGATTGATGGCCACCGTCAAGGGGATCGGCGGTTTATAGGGATAGCGGGGATTGTCATTCACTTCGAGAACCACGATCCGACAAGTCTCGCCTATCTGATTGGCAGCAAGTCCAGCCCCGTTTGCGTCGCGCATCGTGTCAACAAGGTCGTCAATAATGCCCTGTACGCGCTCGCAGGCGATCTCGTCTGGGGCGACATCAAGCGCCGGAGTTCGCAGGAGCGGATGTCCGATAGAGAGTATTTCTCGTACCGTCATCGCAAGTGCTTCCTCAACCTAGCGGCGACGATTGCCGCGATTTGTCGGACATGGGTATCTGGACGCCACACTCGGTAGCCACGCAGCGAGCCTCTTCGTAGCCGGCATCTGCGTGCCGCATCACTCCGGTTGCGGGGTCGTTGAGCAGGACCCTCTCGAGCTTCTGTGCGGCTAGGTCAGTCCCATCGGCGACGCTCACTTGTCCTGCGTGGATCGAGCGGCCGATTCCGACACCACCGCCATGGTGGATGCTCACCCAAGATGCCCCAGAGGAGGTGTTGACCAAGGCATTGAGCAGGGGCCAGTCGGCGATGGCATCGCTGCCGTCGAGCATGTCCTCGGTCTCACGGTAGGGCGAGGCGACCGATCCTGAGTCGAGATGATCTCTCCCGATCACGATGGGCGCAGAGAGTTCGCCGGAGCGGACCATCTCGTTGAAACGCAACCCCAAGCGATGGCGCTCTCCATAGCCCAGCCAGCAGATTCGGGCGGGCAGACCCTGGAAGGCGACTCTGTCGGCCGCCAGCTTGATCCATCGCGCCAAGCCTTCATCTTCGGGGAATTCAGCGAGCACGGCACGGTCGGTGGCTGCGATGTCTGCTGGATCGCCGGACAGTGCCACCCAGCGGAACGGGCCTTTGCCTTCGCAGAAGAGCGGGCGGATATACGCGGGGAGGAATCCGGGGTAATCGAAGGCACGGTCGTAGCCTGCAAGCGCGGCTTCGGCACGAAGGCTGTTGCCGTAGTCGAACACCTCTGCTCCGGCGTCGAGAAAGCCGACCATGGCTTCGACATGAGTGGCCATGGCGTTTCGGGATCGGCGTATGAACTCTTCGGGTTGATTGGTGCGCATCTCCTCGACTGCTTCGGGGGCTAGATCGTTGGGGATGTAGGACAACGGGTCGTGCGCAGAGGTCTGGTCGGTGACGATGTCGGCGGCCACCCCGTCGGCCAAGAGTCTCGGCAACAAGTCGGCGGCGTTCCCGACTAGCCCAACCGACAGCGCAAGCCGCTCCGCTGCCGCTTGCTCGCAAATTCGGACGGCTTTGGCGTAGTCGTCGGTGACGATGTCGAGATAGCGGGTCTGTACGCGGCGTGCGGCACGCTCGGGGTCGACTTCGATGCATAGCGCTACGCCGTCGTTCATGGTGATTGCCAGCGGTTGGGCGCCGCCCATTCCGCCCAGACCTGCCGTTACGGTGAGGGTGCCCGCCAGCGAGCCGCCGAAGCGTTTGCGGGCGATGGCTGCGAAGCATTCATAGGTGCCCTGCAGGATTCCCTGTGTCCCGATGTAGATCCACGAACCGGCGGTCATCTGTCCGTACATCGTCAAACCGAGGTGTTCGAGTCGCCGGAACTCGTCCCATGTGCCCCATTCGGGGACGAGGTTGGAGTTGGCGATCAGCACTCGGGGCGCCCACTCGTGAGTACGGAGGACCCCAACGGGTTTGCCCGATTGCACGAGCATTGTTTCGTCGTCGGCGAGTTTCGTGAGCGAATCGATCATGGCGTAGTAGGCGTCCCATGAGCGTGCGGCCCGGCCCGTCCCGCCATATACGACGAGGTCGTCGGGACGTTCGGCTACGTCAGGGTCCAAGTTGTTCTGGAGCATCCGGAAGGCAGCTTCTTGAGGCCAGTTGCGGCAAGTCAACGCAGAACCTGTCGGGGCCGCCACACCTCCTTGCGGTGCTCTTGAACTCTGTCTTGGGGTGGTGCTCATGCGATAGCGGCTTCCTGTGTCATCGGCCTACAGCGGAGACGGTTGCATCGTAGCAACAACTTGCCTATGATGCCAAGTAATAACATCAAGTTTCAGGTAATGAAATACTTATGATCTCAACTCCTGACCCATCTGACCAAAGCTCTTCTTCAACACTGCATAGCTCGCGCTCTGCTGAACGGGTGCTGAACCTCCTCGATACTGTGGCGCGCAGCGGCGCAATCAGCCTCACGGCTGCTGCCGCCCAAGCCGACCTGCCCACAAGCACGGCGTTACGCCACTTACGCCTGTTGACGAATCAGGGCTTTCTGATCAAAGACGACCAAGGTTGGTACTCAGTAGGACCAACCTTTGTGCGCATGGCGCTGGCCTCGCATCAGCGGGGCCCATACGCCCGACTGACTACAGCAGCGCAACCAGGGCTTGAGAGACTCGTTGAGGACACCGAAGAATCTGCATATCTGGCTGTACGAGACGGTGACGAGGCGGTCTACATAGCCACCGCCGAGAGTCGACGAGCTATTCGCCACGTCGGCTGGGTCGGCAGATCGGTTCCACTAGACGGAACCGCGGTTGGAAAAGCTCTCCTCGCGTCCCCCGAGACACCTGGGTCACGACCTGATTTGCATTTCAATACCGGAGCCATCGAACCCGACGTAACAGCTGTAGTGGCACCTATCCACGGCTCATCGCAGGTTGTGGGTGCCCTGTCGTTGCTGGGCCCCGCTGATCGCCTTGCTTCGGAACGATTGGATGTCGCAGCTGAGGCAATTGCGGATGTCGCGGTAGATATATCACTCGCTCTCTTTGAACCCGAGAGACCTTCACGATGACCGTGGAACTCGACGGGGCTGGAGTCACGATCAATCAAGTCGTGGCCGTCGCCCGCCGCGGTGAACCCGTCCAACTGAGTGAAACGGCGGTCCAGCGGATGGCGGTGTCGCGTGACATCGTTGAACGTCTCGCCGACGGGGACCCCGCATACGGGGTGTCTACGGGTTTCGGTGCCCTGGCCAACACCGCGATCCCACCCCATCGACGCGCGGATCTGCAACGCGCTCTGATTCGTTCCCACGCGGCCGGCATGGGTCCCGGAGTCGAAGCCGAGGTCGTTCGGGCCATGATGTTTCTGCGAACTCGGACCTTAGCGCTCGGAGCTTCAGGTACTCGGCCTTTGGTCGCCCAGACACTGGTAGAAATAATCAACGCTGGGATCGTTCCGCTCGTTCCCGAACACGGCTCGCTTGGCGCCAGCGGCGATCTCGCCCCATTGGCCCACGCCGCGCTGGTACTCATGGGTGAAGGCACCGTACTCACCGACGATGGCACAATCAGCGGCGCCACGGCATTGAGCCACGCCGGGATTGAACCCTTGGAGTTGGCAGAGAAGGAGGGCCTAGCGCTCACCAACGGCACCGACGGTATTCTGGCGATGCTGTGTCTTGCGGTCCACGACGCTTCGCACCTACTCACCGTGGCTGACATCGTCGCAGCCTGCAGCGTCGAAGCCCTCCTGGCTACCGATAGAGCCTTCGCCGCCGACATCTTGGCGCTCCGACCCCACCGGGGTCAGCAAGCGAGTGCTTCCAACCTCCGAGCCATGCTGTCGAGGTCACCGATCGTCGCCAGCCACCGCAGCGACGATGATCGGGTTCAGGACGCCTATTCCGTGCGTTGCACTCCGCAGGTGCACGGAGCGGCGCGCGACACGCTCGGATTCGTCAACGAAGTCACTGAGTCAGAACTCGCTTCAGCTATCGACAATCCGATGGTGCTGCCCGACGGACGGGTCGAGTCCTGCGGCAATTTCCACGGGGCTCCGGTCGCTATGGCGGCCGATTTTCTGGCGATCGCCTTGGCCGAAACAGGCGCCATAGCCGAACGCCGGGTCGACCGGCTACTCGACCCGGCGCGTTCCCACGGACTCCCACCATTTTTGGCTGACGATCCTGGTGTCGACAGCGGTCTGATGATCGGCCAATACACTGCTGCCGCTATGTGCGCCGAGAACCGTCGTCTGGCCTCCCCCGCCTCGGTCGACTCTCTACCGACCTCAGCAATGCAAGAGGACCATGTATCAATGGGTTGGGGGGCCGCACGCAAACTGCGTCGCGTTGTCGAAAACCTCCGTCGGATACTCGCAGTTGAATGGGTTGCCGCCGCCAGGGCCACCGAACTGCGCGCCCCTTTGCAGCCTGCCGATTCCACTGCCGCGGCTTTGCAACTACTGCGGACCCAGGTTCGGGGTCCCGGTGCTGATCGCTGGCTGTCACCGGAACTTCATGCGGCCGAACAGCTTCTTCTTGAGGAGGCCCTGGTTGGCGCGGTGGAGTCAGTGGCCGGCCCTCTCGCCTGAGATTCGCTTGATTCTCAACTGGCCTCCCAACGTCGGGCTGCTGTCGAGGTGGCCGATTCAGGCGTATGGTCCGACCGTCCTGAACCACTACAAGACTCAACAGGATCACACATCTCGGCGCACGGTCGTTTTAGGTGAACCGGCGCTAGTAAGCTCCGATGTTTCTCTACAGACAAGAGGATTCGCCGTTGTTGCCCGAAGAACTTAAAGGTGCCTACTCGGTTATCGCTAAGAACTATGCTTGGACCTGGTCTAATCAAGTGGCGCTGGTGCTTGATCGACTTCCGGGGGCCCAGACTGGTGAGCATCCCCTGACTGCGGTTGAGCGGATGACGCCGGCTGCTTGGGCTGAACTCGCCGGAGAGGCCGAAACGGTTGCCTCGGTATCGCAGGTGAGCAGAGAGATCGCCGCACTCGAGGCTGATCCGACATCGACTCCTGACGTGGCCTATTTCTCTCCCGAGTTCGGCATCTCCGATGTCCTGCCTCAGTATTCCGGCGGTCTCGGCATTCTGGCTGGTGACCATCTCAAGGCGGCCAGCGACATCGACATCGCGCTGTGCGGCGTGGGATTGTTCTACCGGGAGGGGTTTTTTCGACAGGAGATCACCCACCAGTCACAGCGCGAACACTACGAACAACAGGATCCAGAGAGTCTCGGCGCCACCGATACCGGAATCGTGGTCACCGTACCTCTCGTTGGGCGTGACGTTGCGGCTTGCGTATGGCGTATCAACGTCGGCCGGATTCCGCTGATACTCCTCGACACCAACATCGACGCCAACAGCGAATTCGACCGCAACATCGGTGATCGGCTCTACAGCGGTGACCGACTGCACCGACTGCTCCAAGAGATCGTGCTCGGGGTGGGTGGAATGCGAGCACTGGCCGCGCTGGGATGGAACGTAGGTGTGCTCCACCTCAACGAAGGGCATGCGGGTTTTTTGATTCTTGAACTTCTCGACCGGGAGATTCGCACAGGAGCCACTCTCGACGAAGCAACCAAAGACATCAAGCCACGGTTGGTTTTTACAACGCACACGCCTGTACCTGCCGGTATCGACCGATTCAAGAAGTCGCTGATCACTCCGCTACTGAAGTTCTGGGCCGACCGCTGGAAAGTGCCGGTGGAAACGGTATTGGCGTTCGGCCACGACCCTGACGATGAACGTGATCAGTTCAACATGGCGGCACTGTGTCTGCGCTTCGCCGGCCGCACGAACGGAGTGTCCAAACTCCACGGAAAGGTCAGCCGAGAGCTTTTTGCCTCCATCCCAGGCGGCAAGAAAATCGAATCGGTCACCAACGGCGTGCATGCCCGTACCTGGGTCATGCCTGCAACCCAGGAAGCCTTTGACAAGGTTTTGGGCCCAGGTTGGGAGAACGGCGACAAGGCCGCATGGGCGCGGATCGAAGACCTCGACGACCACGCGGTCCGTGCTCTGCGTAACACAGGCATGGGGCTGTTGGATGCACAGACTCGCCATCGTGTCGACGTTTCTCTTGATCCCGACGCACTCACGGTCGGTTTCGCACGCCGCTTCGCGACCTACAAACGGGCCGACCTGCTGCTGCGCGAGATCGATCGATTGTGTGCTCTGATCGCAGACGACGAACGGCCTGTCCAGTTCGTGTTCGCGGGCAAGGCCCACCCCGCGGACACTGAAGGTAAGCAGCTTCTGCGCGAGATCGTCAGCTTCGGCCAATCGTCGGCTTCACAGCAGCGGTTCGTGTTCATCCCCGGCTATGACATTGCCGTTGCCAAAGCGATGTACGCAGGCTGTGATGTCTGGCTCAACAACCCGATCCGTCCCCACGAGGCCTGCGGAACCAGCGGCGAGAAATCGGCGTTGAACGGAGGACTCAACTTCTCGATCAGTGACGGCTGGTGGGATGAGATGGCCGACGGCCGCAACGGCTGGACAATCGAGTCAAGCGACAGCCCCGATCCAGAGGCCCGCGACGATGCCGAGGCAGCCGCGATCCTTGATCTTCTCGAAGATCAGATCGTCCCGGAGTTCTTTGCCGACGGGCAACCTTGCTCGCAACTCTGGATCGCGCGGATGCGCCATGCCTGGCGAACGCTCGGCACCCAGGTAACTGCCGGACGAATGGTCTCGGAATACGAACGAAGGTTTTACCAGCCGGCGCTCGACGAGGCCCGGCGACTGTGAGGGTGTGGCCTGGCCGTCTCTACCCGCTCGGCGCGACCTCTACCGGTCAAGGAACCAACTTCGCTGTCTATTCAGAGGTGGCAGACCATGTCGAGGTCTGCCTTTTCTCGCCCGACGGGCATGAGCGGCGCCTGCGGTTGCCCGAAGTCACGGCTTTCGTCCACCACGGTTACGTCCCGGGGGTTGAACCGGGCCAACGCTACGGTTTCAGGGTTTTCGGCCCTTGGGATCCGAGCCGAGGGTTGTGGTGCAACCCGGCAAAGCTGCTGATCGATCCCTATGCCAAGGCGGTCACCGGTGACATCGGATGGGGTCGGGAGGTCTATGGTTTCGACCAAGCCGACCACGCAGTACCCGACTACACAGTACCCGACTACACAGTACCCGACCAACTCGACAGCGCGGCGTTCATGCCCAAAGCGGTGGTCATCGACCCGACCTTCGACTGGCAGGACGATTCGCCTCCAGACACTCCGCTTCATCGCACGGTCGTCTACGAAACCCACGTACGCGGGATCTCGATCACCCATCCCGATGTACCCGAAGAGTTGCGTGGCACTTACTCGGGGATGGCCTCAGAGCCGGTGCTTGAACATCTGCTCTCGCTGGGCGTCACCGCTGTCGAACTGTTGCCGGTCCACCACTTCGTGTCAGAGCACACGCTTGTCAAGCAGGGACTCACCAACTATTGGGGTTACAACACGCTGGGATACTTCGCGCCCCACGGGCCTTACTCGTCAAAGGGTGACACCGGTGAGCAGGTGGTCGAGTTCAAGGCGATGGTCAAAGCGCTGCACCGAGTCGGAATCGAAGTGATCCTCGATGTGGTCTACAACCACAGCGCCGAAGGCAACCATCTCGGCCCGCTGTTGTCGTTCAAGGGCTTTGACAACCGGTCCTATTATCATCTCAACCCTGCAAATCGCGCTCGCTACGTCGATTTCACCGGCACCGGCAACACCTTGAACATGGGCAATGCCCAGTCGCTCCAGTTGATGATGGACAGCCTTCGGTACTGGGTTCTCGACATGCACGTCGACGGCTTCCGGTTCGACCTGGCGCCTGCGTTGGCCCGCAGCCTCGATCAGGTGGATCGACCGTCCTCGTTTTTTGATCTCATCCACCAGGACCCGGTCATAAATCAGGTCAAGCTGATCGCAGAACCATGGGACGTTGGACCGGGCGGTTACCAAGTCGGTGCTTTCCCCCCGAATTGGTCGGAGTGGAACGCAAAATACCGCGACGATGTCCGCGAATACTGGCGCAGCGAACACGAGAGCTTGCCTGATCTCGCCACTCGCCTCACCGGTAGCTCCGACCTGTACGCCGCTTCTGGGAGACGCCCTTCTGCAAGTATCAACTTCATCACCGCCCATGACGGCTTCACGTTGGCCGACCTTGTGGCCTACGACCACAAACACAACGAGGCCAACGGTGAGGGTAACCGCGACGGGGAGTCCCACAATAGATCTTGGAACTCCGGGGTTGAGGGCCTGACACTGGACCGCTCGGTATTGGCGGTTCGCAATGCGCGAAGACGATCCATGCTGGCAACCTTGTTGTTGTCCCAGGGAGTTCCGATGCTTCTGGGCGGTGATGAACTGGGTCGGACCCAAAGTGGCAACAACAACGCCTACGCCCAGGACAACGAGGTGTCATGGTACGACTGGGACAATGTCGATGACGATTTCCTTGCCTTCACCAAGCAACTGATCGCTTTGCGAGCCGCCCATCCGGTGTTCCGGCGCAGGCACTGGTTCAAGGGCGAGCCGGTCGGTGGCCACGAAACCGACGACATGATCTGGTTCGCTCCGCAGGGTTCTGAGATGACGCATCATGACTGGGAGACCGGTCACGCCCGTTCGGTGGCCGTGTTCTTGAACGGCGAGGCGATCACCGCGGTCGGGTCGCGCGGTGAGCGGGTGGTTGACGACAGTTTCTTGATGTTGTTCAACTCACGTCCCGAACCGGTGAACTTCACGCTGCCTGTTTGTCTCGGCGACTTCCAGTGGCATGTCGAGATCGATACCGCTGAGAACGCCCTTACTGGATCAGCAGGCTCGGGCTCTAGGATCAAGGTCGGCGCGTGGGCGCTGATGGTGCTCCGCAGGGAGGGGCCGACATGAAAGTGCTGCTAGCCGCCGCGGAGATGGCGCCGGTTGCCCGAGTGGGTGGACTGGCCGAAGCCATCAGTGGCCTTGTGCGGGCTCTGCGTGACCGAGGCGTTGAGGTTGAGGTCGTGTTGCCCGATTACGGGGACGTGGGCCTGCAGCGCCAGTCCGAACTGGAGCTTGAGTCTCCCTGGTGGACCGGCCCTACCCGGGTCCGCAGCGGGCGCCACCAAACGGCCGGGAACCTCTGGCTGGTCGACGTGACCGGCATGGCCCGTCCCCATCCCTATATCGACGAACACGGTCAGGGCTGGCCCGACAACGATCACCGCTTCATGGCTTATGCCGCGGCTGTCGCCACCTTCGCCAAACGTCAGAACCCCGATGTCTTGCACCTCAACGACTGGCACAGCGCAGCCGCGTTGGGGATGTTCGCAGATCCACCGCCGACGGTTCTCACCATCCATACCTTGGGTTACCAGGGCCACGCCCCGCGTGCCTGGCTTGGCCACCTGCCGATCGGGACCCATCACTTTTCCTGGTATGAGGGATGCAATCCGTTGGCAGGTGCGATCGCTCTGGCGGATCGGGTCATCGCGGTCAGCCCAAATTATGCGCGTGAAATCGTTACTCCCGAAGGTGGTATGGGTCTAGATGAGCGACTCAAAGCGATTGGTGACCGCCTGGTGGGGATCCGCAACGGGATCGACACCGGCACTTGGAGTCCTGTCACCGACACCCTGATCGCAGCCACCTTTGACGCTGGCAACATGTCTGGGCGTGAAGCGTGTCGTGACCAACTAATCGAGCTTGCCGGCTGGTCGGCGTCGAAACCGCCGATTGTGGCCGCTGTCACCCGTCTGGTTGACCAGAAGGGGATCGATCTTCTAATTGAGGCGGCCCGGTATCTCGAAGGAATCCCGGCTCGGCTCGCCATCCTCGGCGCCGGGGACGCTTCTTTGGCTGCCTCGCTGCACGGCCTGGCGAGCGAACATCGTGAGCGTGTCTTCTTCACCGAGGGTTACGACGAAGCGCTGGGCCACGCCCTGTTCGCGGGATCAGATCTGTTCGTGATGCCCAGTCGATTCGAGCCATGCGGTCTGGCACAGATGCAGGCGATGAGCTACGGGTCGTTGCCAGTGGTCACCGATGTTGGCGGGTTGCACGACACTGTTCTTGATGCCGACAAGCACACCGACGGAACCGGTTTCGTCACCGACGTGAGTGTCAGCGGGATCGTTGATGGCCTGCACCGGGGTGTGCGTTCACTGCGTCACGCGAATCGTCGGCGTGCCATTCAGACCCGAGGAATGTCGATCGACTGGTCATGGGACGAACCTGCACAGCAACACATTGAGCTTTACCAAGAGTTGCTCGCAGGACGCGCCTGACCTCTCGTTCAACCCACGACCGGCTGCGCTTTAGCCAAGACCACTACGCCGCACTCAGAGACCGTGTAGTGCTCACGGTCGTGTTCAAGGTCATGACCGAGCGTGACTCCGCGGGGTACCACCACGTTCTTGTCGATGACCACTCCGCGCACCTGCGCGCCTTCGCCGATCTTCACTCCGTCGAGCAGCACTGAACGCTCGACCACTGCCCCCGCGCCGATAGCAACATCGGGTGAGAGCACAGAGTCGGCGACCTCGGCCCCTACCACGATTGCTCCGTTGCTGATGATCGAACGTCGTAAGTCGGAGGGGCCGTGGTCGCCGTGGTCGTCAATTTTGGCGGGCGGGAGGGTGCGACCCGAGGTGTAGATGGGCCACTCACTGTTGTACAGGTCGAAGGCCGGGTCATGGCCGACTAGGTCCATGTGCGCCTCGTAGTAACTGTCGATCGTGCCGACATCGCGCCAATAGTGGGGGCGGCCTATCTGGCCTGGAACTCGGTTTTGCGTGAAGTCATAAACCGAGGCTTCGCCCTTGGCGACCATCATCGGGATCAGATCCCCGCCTACGTCGTGGCCGGTCGCTTCGGCATTCTCGTTTTCGTGCAGCAACTCGACCAGTGTGTCGGTGGTGAAGACATAGTTGCCCATCGAAGCCAGGATGCTGTCGGGGTCGTCATCAAGTCCCGCGACCTGGTCGAGCGGTGGCTTTTCGAGGAACTCTGCAATGTGGGATCCCTGCCCCAGCTTGATGACTCCGAACTGGTCGGACTGGTCCCGGGGAACCCTTATCCCTGCGACCGTGACTCCGGCCTCGGAATCAAGGTGATGGTCGAGCATCTGTACGGGATCGATCCGGTAGATGTGGTCGGCCCCCAACACAAAGACATAGTCGGGTTGTTCGTCGTCGATCAGGTTCAAGTTCTGGAACAGGGCGTCGGCTGAGCCCAGGAACCAGTGCGGGCCTCGACGCATCTGTGCTGGTACCGAGGTGACGTAGTTGCCTAGCACGGCACTCAAACGCCAGGTGAGCGAGAGGTGGACATCAAGGCTGTGGCTCTTGTATTGGGTCAACACGACGATCTTGCGGTAGCCGCCGTTGGCCAGGTTCGAGAGCGGGAAGTCGATCAACCGATAGTGCCCACCGAAAGGCACCGCCGGTTTGGCACGGTCATGGGTGAGAGGTGCCAGTCGATTGCCTTCACCACCCGCCAAGATGATGCTGAGTACCTTGGGGCGACGATCTTGGGAGGGCACGGGTCTACTCCTGGGTTTGGTGGCCTGTGTGGTTGAAGACCAGGACGCTGATGGCGAGCGGGCCGAGGGTGAGCTCAACCGACTGGTTCTGACCATGGCTCGGGACTGCTTCGGTGAAACGGTCGTTGTTGGTCACACCACTACCGCCATACTCGACAGCGTCAGAATCAAGCACAGAGGTCCAAGAACCGGCAAGTGGTACACCGACGCGGTAGTTGTGTTGGGGAACGGGTGTGAAGTTGGCGACCACGAGGGCCGGCTGAGCGTCCGGGGCGCTGCGCAAGAAGGCGTACACGCTGTTGGAATCGTCGTCACCGATGATCCAGGCGAATCCATCATCTCGGCAATCACCGCGGTACAGGGCCGGTTGCAAGCAGTAGAGCCGGTTCAGAGCCGCGACATAGTCTTTCAGTTGCGCTTTGTCGGGGTCAACGAGGCTGGCCCAATCCAGTTCTGACTCGTGGTTCCACTCCCCCGCCACTCCGAACTCGGATCCCATGAACAGCAGTTTCTTTCCTGGAACCGTCCACTGATAACCCAGCAGCAGCCTGAGGTTCGCACGCTTCTGCCAATCGTCGCCCGGCATCTTTTGCAGCAATGATCCTTTGCCGTGCACGACTTCGTCGTGGGAGAGCGGCACCAAGAAGTTCTCCGAGAATTGGTACACCGTTCGGAAGGTCAGTTCATCGTGGTGATACCTGCGGTGGAACGGCTCGCGGCTGAAGTACTGGAGAGTGTCGTGCATCCAACCCATGTCCCACTTGTAACCGAAACCGAGCCCGTCCGCTTCGATGGGGGCGGTGACCCCACCCCAGGCGGTGGACTCTTCGGCAATGACCTGAATGCCCGGATGCTCTTTGTCCAGCGAACGGTTGAGTTCTTGCAGAAAGCTCACCGCTCCGAGGTTCTCATTTCCTCCATGCACATTGGGGATCCATTCCCCCTCTGCGCGTGAATAGTCGCGGTACAGCATGGAGGCGACGGCATCGACCCGGATTGCGTCGATGTGATATTTCTTCACCCAGAAGTGGGCACTTGAGAGCAGGAAGCTGCGGACTTCGTTGCGGTCGTAGTTGAAGATGCAGCTGCTCCAGTCCGGGTGGAAACCCATACGGGGGTCTGCGTGTTCGTACAGATGCGTCCCGTCGAAGGTGGCCAGGCCGTGGGCGTCGGTCGGAAAATGCGACGGCACCCAATCAAGGATCACCCCGATTCCGGCTTGGTGGAGCAGATCGATCATGGCCATGAAATCGGCTGGGTTGCCGTAGCGGGCCGTGGGCGCGAAATATCCCGTTGTCTGGTATCCCCACGATCCATAGAACGGGTGCTCGGTTACTGGCAGCAGTTCAACATGGGTGAAGCCCGTCTCGCCGACGTAGTCGACCAACTGTTCAGCGATGGCGCGGTAGCCGCCCGGTTCGTAGCGCCAGGAACCGAGATGCAGCTCGTAGATCGAAACCGGCGCGTCAAGGCCTATACGGGATCCGCGGCCGGCCATCCAGTCGTTGTCTCCCCAGTCGTAGTCGAGGTCGGTGATGATTGATGCAGTTCGCGGAGGTTCTTCGAACGCGAAGCCGAACGGGTCGGCCTTGTCGAACGCGTCGCCCTGCGGTGGCTGTATCCGGTACTTGTAGCGCTGACCCGCCTGCACTTCGAACTTCGCGCGCCACACGCCGGAAGGATCAGGGTCGAGTGCGAAGTCCTTCTCGGATCGCCAATCATTGAAATCACCTATGACGTGCACGGACTGGGCGCTTGGGGCCCAGACGCGGAACGAGACTGCTTCGCCGGCACGATGAGCGCCGAGTACTTCGTAGGCGGCGATATGGGTTCCCCCGTTGAACAACCAGGCATCATCGGATGTGAAGTCTCGACCGAGTCCGCTCATAAGCCCGGATCCGAAAACCAACTCGAAGTTGTTGTTTTGAGGTCCGACATGTATCTGTCGGTAAGAGACATCACAGGCGAAGATAACATGCCACGGTTGTCGTCTACGCTCCGGCTCGGGGGAATTCAAATGAAAGTTGCTGTGCTCACGGGTGGAGGTGATGTACCCGGGCTGAACCCCTGCCTCAAGGCTGCTGTCAACCGGATCTGTGACGCCGGATCAGAGGTGATCGGGATACTCCGCGGTTGGGGTGGTCTGGTCAACGCAGATCCCAACGACGCAGCGTCGCTCGCCGCCAACACCGTGACTTTGACACCCGGTGTGGTCCGCAAGATCGACCGTACCGGCGGTACTTTCCTGCACACTTCACGCAGCAATCCGGGACACGTGCCGAATGCGGACGTTCCGCCCTTCCTGCGCTCAGAGCACGGTGGCGAGGGGCCCCACGATCTGACCTCGAACGCGATCGCGGTGTTGGAATCGCTCGGCGTCGACGCGTTGATCGCGATCGGGGGAGACGACACTTTGTCGTACGCCTTGAGGATGCACAACGAAGGCGTGCCGGTCATCGCAATTCCCAAGACGATGGACAACGATGTGCATGGAACCGACTACTGTATTGGTTTCTCCACTGCGATCAGCCGTGGTGTCGAGTTCATCCACAGCCTGCGAACCAGCACCGGTTCTCACGAACGCATCGCGGTTGTCGAACTGTTCGGTCGCTACTCGGGCGAAACCTCTCTGATCACCGCCTATCTCGCCGGTGTTGACCGCGCGCTGATCTCAGAGGTCCCCTTCGATATCGACAGGCTTGCCGGATTAGTGATGAAGGACAAGGCGGACAACCCCTCGAACTACGCGATGATCACGGTTTCTGAAGGCGCCTCCATCGAAGGTGGTGAGGTGCACCTGTCGGGCGAGGCCGACGCCTATGGGCATCGCAAACTCGGAGGAATCGGCGCGACGATCGGCGCTCTGTTGACCGAACGTACCGGTGAGGGGATCATTTTACAGGAGGTCGCCTATCTGATGCGTTCAGGACGCCCGGACAGTCTCGACCTGATGGTCGCTTCCAACTACGCGGTGATGGCCTCGAACCTGGCTCTTGAGGGTGCCTCGGGACGGATGGTCGCTTTGCAGAACGGTGTCTACACCAATGTTGATGTATCAGTCACCGGTGAGGGAGCCAGGCGAGTCGACGTCGACGAACTCTACGACAGCGAGCAGTACCGGCCGCTGCTTCGCCATGTGGCCGGCAAACCCATGTTCTTGTACTGACAACTGTTATTGCGAGGCGGCAAGTATCAGCCAAAGCCGGCGTTGGCAAAGAACTCGCGCCAGAGGTCGGTTCGGTCGTCTGTTGTTGCGGGGGGCAGCGGAACCTCAAGGTCGCTGTCAACCTCATAGACAGCGCGGGTTTCCAGGATGTGCACGGCTTCTGCAACCTCGTCCAGCGCCTCTTGGCGTTCGCTGTCTGTCATTTCTGGAATCAAGCCTTCAGTTTCGAACATGGCACTGTACAGATTCGAAAGGTCTGCGCGGATTGACAGAACATGCAGAAGGCCGCGTTCGTCCAGTTCTATAGTCACTTCGACTTCGGTGGAGTCATAGAAATCGACGTAGAACTTGGTCAGCGTGTCGACGGTCATCGACGAGTTCAGAGCAAGTCCCGCTGCGGCACTGCGAGCTGTCTCTCCGATGTCTTGACCTTGCGCCTCGGTCAGATCACTGAATGTGCTTGTGCCCACAAAGGTCGTCGGGTCCAAGGAGGTCTGCTCGACGCTGATCAGTGCTGCGGGCAGCTTCTCGGCAAGCTCCCTCAAGTCCGGGAGCGCAGAACCACCGAACGCGGCCAGAATTTCGGGGTCGTCTGCCTCAAGGCCAGACAGGTCGACATAGGAGATTCCGGGTTCGAACGGCCCGAGTTGGGCATCGGGATTCCCATCCAGCAACTGTTGGTAGTCACTTGTGTCGATGACGAGCCGCTCATCGTCGATCCACATCTCCAACTTGAGGTCGAGTTCTTCACCGAAAATGGGACCCAACAGCGCTCCCAGGTCCATCACAAAGTGTTGGCGAGCACTGCTGACCTCGCCGACCATCGTCGGTGCTTGTTCGTCGATCTCAGCTGTTGTCTCAACAGCGCCGAAAGGAAGCCTGATCGTTTGAGCAGTCGACAGCGATACTCGATATGTCGACACTTCCGCGGTCTCAGCGAGTGCAGCCCCCAACTCTCCGACCGTGGTGACACTGCTTTCAGCGTCTCCTTTGCCACATCCCGCCGCCAACAACACAGCAGCGAACAGCACTACCAACCGCTTCCTCAGCACATTAGCCCTACCCACACTGCTGTTCATGCGCTGAGGGTACACCCTGAAGGCAGTGCTTGATGCTGAGAATGCCTCACCACCGAAGTTGTTGTGTCAAACTCGATAGTCCCAGCAAGGAGAAAGCGATGAGCGCAGAATCACCGGCTACCGATGTGCTGACCATCAGCGAAGACGGGCCGGTCCGCATTGTGCGCTTGAACCGCCCCCAGGCACTCAACGCGATCGACGAGGTGCTTCACACGGCTCTCACCGATATATGGCAACAGCTTGATTGCGACCGCGAAGCTCGCGCCGTAGTGATCACCGGCGAAGGCCGGGCATTCACCGCGGGCGGCGACATGGGTCTGTTGCAGTTGATGTCTGAGGATCTCCAAACGCGTGATCGGGTTCTAGGTGAGAGTGAGCGCATCATGCACGACATGATCGCTTTCCGCCTTCCTCTAGTCGCCGCTGTCAACGGCCCCGCTGTGGGTCTCGGTTGCAGCCTGGCCATGCTCAGCGACACCGTGTTCATGGAGGAGAGCGCCTACCTCGCTGACCCACACGTTCCGGTCGGTCTGGTCGCAGGGGACGGCGGTGCCATCACCTGGCCCCTCGCCATGAGTTTGCTGTCGGCAAAAGAATACATCCTCACCGGTGATCGCATCCCCGCATCAGAAGCTCATCGGCTTGGTTTGGCCAATCATGTCGTTCCCGATGGTGAGGGACTCTCGTCCGCGCTGGCCTTCGCGAAGCGTCTGGCGAAGCTGCCTCCACAGGCCGTTCAGGACACCAAGAAAGCGCTCAATGTCCATCTGCAGCGGGCTGCGGTTGGTCTCATCGAACTGTGTGCGAGTGCTGAGCACCGGTCTTTCGACACCCCCGAGTTGAAAGCCAACGTTGCCCGCTTCATGAAGAAGTAGGTTTGACCACACAAGTTGCCGGTCCGCGAACCGTGTTGGTTTGCACATAGGTGACCTCGTCTGGATCAACCTCGAAGTCCGGGAAGCGAACGAGCATTTCTTGAAGACCGACCTTGCCCTCAAGTCGCGCAAGCGCTGCGCCCAAGCAGTAGTGCGCCCCGTAGCCGAGACTCAGGTGACGGTCGATTTTTCGGGTGCAGTCGAACTCGTGCGCCTGCTCGTAATGCCGCTCGTCGCGCCCAGCCGCACCAGTCAACAAGAGCATCTTCGAACCCGCGGGAACTACCTCGCCATACAGCTCGACATCATGGGCCACATAGCGGCCCTGTGTCGGCGAGGGTGCTTCGAATCGCAGCAATTCCTCAACTGCGCCTACGCAGAGTGACGGGTCTTCAACAAGTTTGCGACGTTGATCGGGCCACTGCGAAAGTACCAGAGCGGCCGAAGCAAGCAATCGGGCGACGGTTTCGTTGCCGGCCACGTTGATCAACATCATCATCGCCATCAACTCGATGTCGCTCAGTTTGCGGACGGTACCGTCAACATCGGTAAGGTCGGCTTTGATCAATTGCGACACCATGTCGTCGCGAGGATCTTGTCGACGAGCTTGGATCACGTTCCAGTAGTACTCCTGGAGCCGCCTGCTGTCCTCAAGTGCCTCAGCAGTGCGGGTCTCTTCGCCTTCGTCTCGATGCACCTGAGCGTCGCTCCAGATACGCAGATTGTCGTGGTCCTCTTCCGGGAAGCCCAGCAGTGATGAGATGACCATCACCGGCAGGCGTGCGGTGAACGCATCGACGATTTCGAACTCTGACTGCTCCACGAGTGGGTCGAGATAACCGGCGCAGAGCTTCCTGATCCGGTCCTCCAGCTGGCTCATTGCTTTGGGCGTGAACCAGCGGGCTACCACGGATCGCAAGACATCGTGCTGCGGCGAGTCCATTTCGATCATCGAAGCGAGCTCGGGTTCTTGCCCGATCGAGTCGAGCGTGATGCCTTTGGCGGAACTGAAATTCTCGACGTCGAGTGAGACCGCCATGACATCGTCGAATCGGCTCACCGCGTAGAAGTCGTAGCGGTCGTTGCGGTACAGAGGAGCCTCGTCTCGCAGTCGTCGCCAGGCCTCGTATGGAGACCTGCGCAGGTTGTTGTCGTACGGATCCCAATACGGCGCTGTGTTTGAGGTTGTCACAATCTGACTCCCAAAATCGTCGGTGAACCCAAGATGAGACGACACCGTCGACAAGCATCTCACAAAGGTAGGTGGGGGGTGTTAACTTCACCTCACCGACTTCCAGGATCTCCATGCCCTCAGTTGTACTGCGCACAGACAGCGACATATTCACCGCCGCGCACGGTTACGCCGACCCCAAGAGTTGGCACGAGACCGTCGCTCCACTTCGGCGCGACAGCGCTGTCATCCAACTTACGGGCACCGGAATCGAACCCGCTTGGGCGGTTCTGCGCCGAGAGGCATTGCTCGAGGTTGAACGCCAGAGCGAACAGTTCACCAACGCACCCGCCTGCAGTGTTTCTCAAGCTCGCGCAGTCAAGAATCCCGAATACCAACCGGGACCGATGAGAACCCTTGTGGAGATGGATGGCGCAGAACACCAAGCGCACCGCCTCGTCGTCAACAAGTGGTTCCTGCCCGGCAGTATCCGCAGCCTTGACGAAGCGATCGCCGCGCGCGCCGAAGAAGCGATCAAGATCATGGACGACCTTGGCGGAGAATGTG
The DNA here is from genome assembly GCA_965198315.1 of Candidatus Aldehydirespiratoraceae bacterium. Taxonomy (GTDB): domain Bacteria; phylum Actinomycetota; class Acidimicrobiia; order Acidimicrobiales; family Aldehydirespiratoraceae; genus VXYK01. Next base: position 2,623,455 of record OZ240616.1, read on the forward strand.
ACTTCGCTCGTGATGTCGCCCTGCACTATCCGCTCAAAGTAATCATAACTCTTTTTGGTGTGCCTGACTCCGACCTCGGCTTGATGTTGGGCTTGACCCAGGCGCTCATGGAGGCACAGGACCCCGAGACTGCTGAAGCCGCAACCACCGCGATGCTCGGATTTTTCGAGTATTTCCAACAACTGGCCGCCAGTCGCCGCGCCAACCCCACCGACGACCTGGCCAGCCTCATCGCCAACGCCGAGATCAACGGAGAACCAGTCGGAGACCTGGGAGCTTTCGGCCTGTACCTGATTATCGCCACTGCCGGCCACGACACGACCAGCAGCGCTGTCGCCGGAGGACTCGAAGCACTGGCCGAGCACCCCGAACAACTGCAAGCTCTGCGAGACGATCCCGACCTCGTCAGCAACGCCACCGAAGAGATCATCCGCTGGGTGAGCCCCGTGAAACACTTTCTGCGGACTGCCCAACAGGACTGTGACCTTGCCGGCACACCGATCCGCCGGGGCGACCGAGTGCTCCTCTCCTACCCCTCCGCAAACCGTGACGAGACCGTGTTCGACAACCCTTCCACGTTCGACGTTGGACGAGAGAATGCCGACCAACAGATCGCTTTCGGATACGGACGCCACTACTGCCTGGGCGCCCACCTCGCCCGTGCCGAAGTCAGGAAGTTCTTCGAGAAGCTTCTCCCCCGCCTCAAACGGTTGGAAGCGACTGGTCCGTGCGTGCATCTGGCCTCTCCAATGGTCAGCGGCCCGCTTCAGCAACCGATCAGTTACACCTTGCTCTGATGACATCACGGGGCTGTATTGTCGCACCGTAGACAGCGAATAGAGTTGAAAATGGCACGACAGGACCAGGCTCATGAGAACAACGTTGATGGTCCGTGGTTTGTTGACACTCGCTGCATCGGGTGTGACGTTGCTCGTCATTGGGCACCAGAGATGATCAAGATGGATTCCGAAGGTCGATCTGTGGTCGTGCGCCAACCCCAATCACCAGACGAAACCGCGGCGCTCTGGAGGGCGTCGGTAGCTTGCCCGACGAAGTCGATCGGCAACCGGGACATACGTCGCCCGCCGACCGAGGTTTTTCCTTTCGAACTCACGCCCGGGGTCTGTGCACTGGGCCACAACTCACCAAGTTCTTTTGGCGCGCACTCCTACTTGGTCGTACGCCCAGCTGGAAACCTCATGGTTGATTCGCCGCGCTACACCCGTGTCCTCACCGACGCGCTCGACACTCTCGGAGGGATCAAACACGTCTTGTTGACGCATCGAGACGATGTGGTCGACGCCGACAAATGGGCGAAACGTTACGGTTCGAGAGTATGGATCCACCGCGACGATGCAGACGCCGCGCCCTATGCCACTGACATCACCACCGGGGACCAGGAAGTCGACGATGGAGTCATTTCCATTCACATTCCTGGACACACCAAAGGCCATGTGGCTTTTCACGTCGACGACAAATGGCTCTTCACAGGCGACTCGCTGTTCTGGAATCATCGTCGAGAAGCACTCGACGTTTTCCCGAAGCAGACCTGGTACTCGTGGGCAGCTCTCGCCGACAGTATGGACTCCATCGCTGGTCTGAATGTCGACTGGGTCTTCGCGGGCCACGGCAAATGGAGCCACACCGGCACAGACCTGTACGCATCTCAGATGGCTGCTCTAGGCACCGAAATGCGTGAACTCGGTCAACAAGGCTGGAGCCGACGCCCCCACACAGTCTTTAAATGGGCCTAGCTGACCCGCTAACCGACGTCGGATGTGACAACAGTCAGGTCGTCTTGAGTCGCGGCGTTGAGCAACTCCGCCTCGGCCTCTTCGATACCGAGCAGATAGCGATCCCAGAACGCAACCGTGGAAGCGTAGATCAGCTCGTCGTGGCCGGGGATCTTCGGCTCAAACCCATCAAGTTCATCCTCGTATGGACCGGCATGACCGCCGCCGAGCAGGACTATCAGATAACGCGGAGCACTCAGCGCGCGATACGCAATCTGGGCCTGCTCAACGCGGATCAGCGGATCTCTGTCGCCATGGATTATCAGGAGCGGAAAGTCGTCAGTGGGATCGAACAGCTCCGCGTTCCGGTTGAGTGGAGCCGACATGACCACCGCGGCCACAAAGCGTGGATCGCGCCGCTCGGAATCAACTGCGACGTCGTAAGTCGTGAAACCACCTGCCGACAGGCCAGACGCTCCCAGACGGCTGGGATCGAAGCGCCCAGCAAACTCTGAGGACTCGTCAGCCGAGAGTGTCAACAACTCATCAAGCACGGACGAAACATCAGCGGGTTGGTTGGGCACGTCGTGAAGATTGCCCCATGAACCCTCAATGCCATCGTTGCTCAACGGGAACACCGGCGCAGCCACCGCGTAACCGGCTTCTGCCCAGACCCTGTGCAGATCTTCGAACTTGCGGGCGTGGCCGGACATGCCGTGGGAAAAGACGACTAGTGGAGCAGCCTCGTCCGTTTCGGGCAGCGTCAGCCACACTTCAACTGTCCGTTCCGCGGTGGCAGCCAGATAATCGGTGGCTGGGGTCGGGCGCGTTGGATCGACGAGTGTGATCTGACTGGTCGACACCCCGAAAGGGCGGCCAGCACGAGGGTCAGGCGCAACGGTGGAGGTTGTTGTTGTGGCAGTCATCGTTGTGCTCGTTGTCGAAGATCCGGTTGTTGTCGGCGAAACGCTGGTTGTGGACGCAGCGGTAGTTGCAACAGCAACGGTCGACGGCGGCGCCTCTACAGAGGAGTCAGCACTGCATGAAACAGCGACGCCAACCACCGCAATCGCCAGGCCCGCAGTCAAGTGTCGATGCCACTTCAACATCCACCTGACGCTACGAGTGCGAAGGTTGTCCGTCAATGCGTCCATTGAGTCCTACGCTGTACCCGGCTACCAGGAGGTGCCGCTCAGATGAGTCTGGATCCGAAACGACCGAACATTCTGTGGGTTTCCTTTGAGGACACCAACCCTTTTTACGGGTGTTACGGCGATCCCGTGGCCCGCACACCGGTGGTAGATCAACTAGCCGCCGAAGGCACCCGCTACCCGTTGGCATTCTCGACAGCGGGAGTCTGCGCTCCAGCACGTTCGGCGGTAATCACCGGTATGTATCCCATCTCAATCGGGACCCATCACATGCGGACCACCCACACCAATCCGGCGGTTCCTGAACTTCCGACCCCGTACTCTGCGCTGTTGCCTCCTCACGTCAAATGTTTCACCGAATACCTGCGTGCCGAGGGCTGGTACTGCACCAATAACTGGAAAACCGACTACCAGTTCGCCGAACCCCGCAGCGCCTGGGATGAGTGCTCCGAAACAGCTCACTGGCGCAACCGTCCAGACGCGGAACAACCGTTCTTTGCGGTCTTCAATCCGCACAACACCCACGAGAGTGGAATGTGGACCGGAATGATCGACGAGATCACCTTCGACCCGGCGGCCGTAATCGTGCCACCCACATTTCCTGACACGCCCAAAGTGCGAGAAGCGCTCGCACAGATGTACACCCAAATCGAGATCGCCGACAGCTACCTGGGAGATTTGCTTGAGCAACTCGCCGATGATGGACTTACTGACAACACGATTGTGGTGCACTGGTCCGATCACGGACCGCTCCCCCGCGGCAAGCGCTGGCCGTATGACTCCGGTATCCACATCCCGATGATCGTGCGCTGGCCGCATCGTGTGGCAGGCGGTGTTGTCAGCGATCAACTCGTAAGCAGCATGGACCTCGGGCCGAGCATGCTCTCGGTTTGCGGAATCCAAATCCCCTCCCACATGCAGGGTCAGGCCTTTCTAGGCGACGATGCTGGCCCACCGCGCCAGTACATTCACGCTTCACGTGACCGCCACGACAGCGCCTATGACCGGGTGCGCGCGGTCCGAGATGAGCGATTCAAGTATCTGCGGAACTACTACCCACAACAGCCCTACGTGAGTTGGATTCCGTTTCGCAATGCGCATCCGATTATGCAGGAGTTGATGCGCCTTCACGTTCTCGGTGAACTCGGCACCGTACCCAGCCAGTTCTTTCAAAACTCTCGGGCCGTCGAGGAGTTGTATGACTGTCAGAGCGACCCCCACGAGACCGCCAACCTCGCAAATGACCTCGAACACAGCGACACGCTTGAACGCCTACGGGCCGAATGTGATCGATGGCTGAAAGAAGTCGGTGATCTTGGGGAGATTTCAGAAGCCCAGATGGTCGCGACCTGGTATCCCGATGAGATTCCGCAAGTACCAGTTCCACTGCTCATCCCGATCACCCCGACAGATCCGGGTAGCGCTCCCGTTCACAGGCACCCGGTCGAAATAAGCGGACCAGCTCTCATCCAACTTCATTCAGGAATTCAAGGCGCTTCAATCGAGTATCGCCTCGACGACGACCCACACTGGCTGCTCTACTGCGGACCAATCGCCTTGCAATCAGGTCAACCGTGCACAGTGCATGCCCGTGCTGATCGCATCGGGTTCGAACCCAGCCCCGAAATCTCCGTGCAATTCATCTGCACCGACCACTAACCCGCGACACTGGATAATCGCGTGTCCACTATCGCCGCTTAGTGATGGTGCGAGTGAACCTCAATGTCGCACCGTCTACAGGTCGCGATCCAGCCGCGGGGACGAACGCTCACACGTAGTCTGCGACCACATTCACGGCAGTATCGAGGGGCTTCGAGATCAGCGAGACAACCGACGCATTCGCGGGTGCCGCAGCCTCCACAGAACACCTTTCGTCCAGAACCGCTGAGTTCGGGAGTGTCGGCTGGCAACTCCATTGCATACACGCCGGTTCTAGAGCACGCCGCTGAGGGCTCCGACCGGCATCTTCAAATCTTCAAGCATCTGTAGGTCCTCGTCTGGGTTGCGCCCAAGTGTAGTGAGGTAGTTCCCGACGATGAGAGCGTTGATACCGGCGGTCATTCCCATCGCCTGAAGTTCCCCAAGCGTGATTTCCCGGCCCCCTGCGAATCGCAGGATTACCTCGGGCAACGCAAGCCGGAACAGCGCTATCCAGCGCAGAGCTTCAAGCGGCTTCATTGGTTTGCGGATCTGTAGCGGTGTTCCGGGCCGCGGGTTCAAGAAGTTGAGTGGCACTTCAGTTGGCGCCAAGGATCGTAGTTGGGTGAGCAACTCGATTCGCTGGGCCGCGGTTTCTCCCATTCCCAGTAGAGCTCCGCAACACAACTCCATTCCGTTGCGCTTCACGAGTTCACAAGTCTCGTAGCGTTCCGCCCAACTGTGGGTTGTGACGATATTGGGAAAGAACGATTCTGAGGTCTCAAGATTGTGGTTGTAGCGATGCACTCCGCCCGCTGCAAAACGTTGCGCTTGGGCGTCGCTGAGAATGCCTGCGCTGACGGCAACGTTGAGCTTTGTTTCAGCCTCAATAGCCGGGACGAGTTCAAGGATCCGCTTCATCGTGCGTTCGTCGGGACCTCGTACGGCCAGGACAATACAAAATTCGGTTGCTCCGGTTTCTGCGGTCTCTTTGGCCGCCGCTATCACCTCTTCGGTATCAAGAAACGGCGTTGCCGGCATGGTTTCTTCGAACTGTGCCGACTGGGAGCAGAAGTGGCAGTCTTCGGGACAACCTCCTGTTTTGGCAGACAAAATCCCCTCGATCTCGACGGTTGGGCCGCAGCGATCAAGTCGCACCTGGTGAGCCAAAGCAGCGAGTGTTGGCACCTGATCGTCAGGCAGCGCTGCCAGCGCGGCTAGTTCGGCTTCAACAAGGAGTCGTCGTTCGTCGAGCAGCGCGGTCTCGGCCCCGCGCAGCAATTCGCGGGCTGAAGCCACCAAGGGTGGAGTCAAGGTCATGATGTGAGCACCTTAGACGACGACGTTGCGAACCTTGAGATCGATGATCGTGTCCCAGTCGAAGCCGAGCGATTCTAGGATCGCGTCGCCGTGCTCGTTGAATTCTGGAGCTCTTGAGGTCCCAGCTGCTTCTCCGTCGTATTGCACCGGTACCGCCACTAGGCGAAATGGTAACCCGGCGGCTGTCTGCGCGCTCTGGATGTAGCCGTTTGCGAGCGCCTGGGGATCTTCAGCCGCTTCCAAGGTGTTTTGCACCACCGCCCACTGTCCGCTGTAGCTCTCAAGTCTCTCGAGCCAGGTAGCCAGCGTCGCTTCAGCAAAAGTCTCTTCGAGCATGGCGATCGCGTCAGCGCTGTTCGATATCAACATCTCAGCCTCGGCGAAACGGGGATCATTCCCAAATTCAGGGCGACCGACAACCTCGCACGTTTCGGCCCAATACTTGCCCTCCTGCAAACAAGTGAGAGCGATCCAATGACCATCGCTTGTCGCGTAGTTATTGACTAGCGGGTTTCGGCCGACACGGCTTGCGGGTGGCGCAAACCACGGGGTATCAAGCGCCAAAGACAATGCCATAGCGGCTCCCATCGACCACAGGCCAGTGCCGAACAACGACACATCCACTTCAGTCGCCTCACCGGTACGTTCGCGATGAAACAAAGCGCCCATGATTCCGCCGGCTATCGTCATTGCGCCAATCGAGTCTCCGAAGGCCGGTGCCGGTGGCGAAGGCACAAACTCAGACCCTGGTGGTTTCGCCCCCATCGCTACGCCGGCACGAGCCCAATACGCGAGCGAGTCGTAAGAACCTTTGTCGGCGTCGGGTCCTCGTTCGCCTTGACCCGACCCGCGAACATAGATGATGTCTGGATTGTGGGCTCTAATGTCGTCAACGTCGATCTGCAACTTTCGGCGCACTCTTGGCAATTTGTTTGTGAGGAACACATCGCAAGTCTCAGTGAGCCTGTAGAGAATTTGGAGTCCGTCGGGTTTCGCAAGATCCAAGCCGATGCTCTGCTTGCCGCGGTTGGAATGCTCCAGCAGGGCATGGACCTCGTCTGGAATATCTGCAATCCCGCTCATAACAAGTCCGCGCATGGCGTCGCCTCGTTCGAAGTGTTCGATTTTGATCACCTCGGCACCCAAATCCGCCAGCGCCGCGGAAGCCGCCGGTACGAAAGTGTGCTCAGCTACCTCCAGGATCCTTACGCCCTCCAAGATCTTCGTCATCCGGACAGGTTTCCTTTCCTTGGGGTTCAGGCGGGTTCGGCCAGCAGTTTGGTCTGCAGGAACTCTTCTAGGCCGGCGACACCGTTCTCGCGCCCAATCCCTGATTGTTTGTAGCCACCGAACGGAGCATCCGCAGCGTGCCACATTCCGCCATTGACGCTGAGAGTCCCGGTTCGGATTCGCCGGGCCACCCCTAGCGCTCGCTCTCGGTCGGCCGCGAGTATGCCGCCGGAGAGGCCGTATTTTGAGTTGTTGGCAATGCGCACCGCGTCGTCATCCCCGTCATGGGGCAGCACCACTAGAACCGGCCCAAAAACTTCGTCCTGAGCGATTTCGCTATTCTCGTCAGCACCCACGATCACCGTCGGTTCAAAGAAAAATCCCTTATCGTGCTGTGTTGCACCACCGCCGGTCACCACGGTGGCACCGGCTTGGACCGCGCGATCGACCATGCCCTGCACCTTGTCACGCTGTTTGGCGTTGATCAACGGCCCCACATAGTTGGCCGCATCGAATGGGTCGCCAACGCCGAGACTCTCGAAAATCTCAGTGGCCATCTTCACCGCTCGGTCCATGTGTGCTCGGGGCACAAGCAGACGCGAGGTGATCGCGCATCCCTGCCCGGCGTGGGAATTGGCAGCCATCGAACAACCGAAGGCTCCCCCGTCGACGTTGTCCTCATCGAGCACCACCATCGCGGACTTGCCTCCCAGCTCAAGAAAGACTTTCTTCAACGTCGTGCTGGCAGCAGCCATGATCGATTTCCCGACCGCTGTTGAGCCGGTGAAAGTGACCATGTCGACGTTCGGATCGGTGGTCATAACGACACCGGTTGCAATCTCGCTGGAGGCAAGCACATTCACCACACCGCCCGGAATGTCGGTGTGTTCCGCGATGAGGCGACCTAGAGCCAGAGTAATGAGCGGGGTGTCTGGAGCTCCCTTGAGTACCACGGTGCAACCCGCCGCCAACGCTGGGCCGAGTTTGGCCAGGTTCAATTGCATCGGATAGTTGTAGGCCGAGATCGCGCTGACAACCCCATAGGGTTCACGCTCAACCCAGCGATGGTGCATTCCCCCGTAGGCCTCTGCTACGCCAAGATCAACCGTCCCGTCGTACGACTCGCCAAGATCGGCGTAGTAATCGAGGATCCCAATCGGACCTTCCAGTGCCGGGCCAGCCGTCATCGCTATCGGCACGCCCACCTCCGAGACGGTCAACGTGCGCAGATCCTCAAGGTTTTCGCGCAGAGCCTGCGCTAGTTGACGCATGCACTGGGCACGAAAACTCGCGTCGGTCGACCAGCCGGTCTCGTCGAAGGCACGTCGAGCTGCTCGGATCGCCCGCTCGACATCGGCGACGGTGGCATCGGCGGCCTCTCCGATGACCTCCTCGGTAGCCGGATTGCGTGAGGTGAATGTTCGCTCGCCCGTGGCGGTGACGAGTTCACCGTCAATGAGCAGTTGATTCTCTTGGTTCCAGAACGCCATGGTTGTGTTTACCTTTCAGATACCCCAGGCAGCGAACATACGCCTAGTATCGGCCGGTCAGGAAGTTGGCGATGTCTTTCGCCGCTGGGTACGACTCAGTTATTCCGCTGCTGAAGTAGCCCTGATCACTGGTGATCGTGATGCCGGTGATCGCCCTGGCAGCGTCGCTGCAGAGGAAGACCAGTGGGTAGGCCTGTTCTACCGGTGACGACGCTTCGATAGCAAGATCGGTGCGGTAGTCACTGCCGAAACCGAGCCAGGTCTCCTTGTTGGCCTGTGCCAACGGCGTGTCGGTGGGGCCGGGCATGATCGCGTTGATGCGAACGCCACTTTTGAGCAACTCAAAGGCTGACTTGGCGACGTACATGCAGACCGTCAGCTTGCTGCTGAAATAGTCGGCCTTGCCATTCTCAATGGCCCAAGCCGACGCCTGGTCCATGTCTTCGATAGCGAGGTAGTCGTTGATCCATGCCATGTTGTCGTCGCGCTCCCACCCGGCACCAGCGGCTGAGGAAATGAAGCCGATCGCACTGCCGTGGCCGAGCATTCCGCTCTTGAGCATCAAGTTGATCATGTGGCGGTGACCCAGAAAATTGATTTTCTCGATCCCAGGAGTGCCGTCGGCGACGCCTGCACACGACAAAAGGACGTCGACTCGACCCGCACAAGCAACTACCGCGGTCTCGATCGAAGATTTGTCGGCCATGTTCACCTTTACGGTGGCGGCAACGCCGGGGATGTCGATGTCTGCGAAGTCCAGAGCGACAACCTCGGCGCCGGCATCGACGAGCAGACGCGCCGCGGCGTTGCCCATGCCGGAGGCTGCTCCGACGACCAGGGCGCGCTTGTCGTCGAAACGGAACAGATCGAACAATGACATGGTGGACTCCCTTGCTGGAGAGATGTGGGGTTCGGTCAATTGACGACAAGCATCAGCTTGTCCCAACCGCGAACCGTAGAGGTGTGCGAGCGTTCAGAGGTTGCCTCATCGACGGTCCATTCAGGAAATCGGTTGAGTATCTCCTCGAGAGCGACACGGCCTTCAAGGCGGGCAAGGGCCGCGCCGAGGCAGAAATGCACGCCATAACCGAACGACAGGTGGTGGCCGATCTTGCGATGAATATCGAAGTCGTCCGCAGTCTCACCCCACTGCCGCTGATCGTGGTTTGCCGAACCGTTGACCAGAAGCATCGCGCTTCCCGACCGCACCCTCTGGCCGTGGCACTCGAGGTCTTCGGCAACATAGCGGGCCTGGACCGGTGATGGAGCTTCAAAACGCAGCGACTCTTCAATCGCTTGTGGGATCAGGTCGGGGTCGGCCACGAGTTCGGCCCGTTGTTCTGGATACAGAGCCAGTGTCCGCAGGGTATGACCGATCAGCTTGGTCGTGGTCTCGTTGCCGGCACCAGCCAACAGACTGATGTAACCGAGCACCTCCTCGCGGGTCAGGTTGCGGGTCTCACCGGCGTGATCCTCGAAGGTGGCCTGCAGCAATTGGGTCATGATGTCGTCTGAGGGGTTCTCAAGCCGCCAGTCGAGGTATTCACCGAAGTTTCCTTCGGCGGCCGCATTGCCGATATCAGCGAAAGCTCCGGCATCCGGCTCGCCGCTCTCCGACAGGCGTAGACCCTCATCGGTTTGCTCCCGCAGTGCTTGCTGGTCGGCCTCGGGGATGCCCAACAGCATGCCGATGACCCGCATCGGCATTTTGGCCGCCAACGTCTCGACCACATCGAAGCGATCAGCGCCGGCCAACGCATCAAGCGCGTCGGTGCAATAGCGGCGCACCTGGGGTTCGATCGCGTTCATCTGCCGAGGAGTGAACACCCGCGACAGCAGACCCCGATAGACCGTATGGCTGGGAGGGTCGTCGAAGATCACCATGCCTGCGGGCATCTCGATGTCTGCCTTGATCAACTCGAGTACCGTGCCCCGACTTGAGATGAGCCGACTGTGGTCTTTCAACCCTGCCTCGACATCATCCCAGCGGGTGAGAGCGTAGAAGCCGTGTTTATCGTTGTAATAGAGCGGGCTCTCCTCGCGCATCCGTTTCCAGACGGGATACGGATCAGCGTCGATCTCAAAGTCGTAGGGGTCGTAGTAGACAGCGGACGCGGGCGTAGACATATCAGAGTTCTCTAGTCCGTTGTTCAGTGCACATCCAGGCCATCAGCAGATCTCAGGTGCCAGGTCAGCGAGAAAGTCTCGGGTACGCCGGCTCGACGCGAGGAGTTCGTCTCTTCCGTCGCCGATCGGAACCACCCGGATCGACACGTCGGTCGCTCCGGCGTTAGCGAACGACTGCAAGCGGCTGAGCACTGCGGCTTCATCACCTGCGGCCAGAATGTCGGCAACCGAAGTCGCATTGCCGCGGTCCAACAGGCGCTGGTAGTTGGGAGAGATTTCAGCTTCGGACAGGATCCGGTTGGTCCGCTCCTTCGCCGCATCAACCTCGCTGCTGGCACATAGACACACTGGAACGCCGGCTACCACGCGGGGCTTCTGGCGTCCCGCTCTCTGCGCCGCGGCAACAATGCGAGGTGCGATGTAGTCGCCGATCGATTTCTCGTCGGCCAGCCACAGAATCGTGCCATCGGTCCGCTCCCCCGCCAGTCGCAGCATTGCGGGCCCCAACGCCGCAAGCAACACCGGAGTAGCGGTCTTGTCGGTCACCTCGAGCGGGTTGTGAATCGTGTAGTGCTCGTTGTCCACATCAACCATGCCCGGCCCCACAAATCCAGCGTCGAGAACATCGAGAAGAGATCGGACCTGCGCGACTGGGCGTTCATAGCTGAGGCCGAGCATGTCGGAGATGATCCAGTGGTGGGAAGGACCCAGACCCAGGGTGAAGCGCCCTTGGCAGACCAATTGTGTCGAGAGTGCCTGTTGCAGAAGTGCGATCGGGTGTCGAGGTTGAGTGGGGACCACGGCGGTGCCCAACTCGATCCTGTTTGTTTCGTGTCCCATCAACGCCACCGCGGTCATGGCATCGAATTCGTCAGGGATCTGCGGTATCCAAGCGGTAGCGAACCCTGCCCGGTCAGCCCAGCACGCGTCGTCAATAAGGCGCTGCACCTTGGTGTCGTAACGACGTCGCTCGGGTCCAATCATGAGGCCCATTCGCATCGCCTGACACTAGGTCATTCATGGCAGGAACAACATTCTCAGAAGTGGAGAGGCCACTTCCCCCGCTAACCCCAACGGGACTACGGTTACAACCGTGAGTGATACTCCAGAAGGCCCCCATATTCCACCCTTGCCTGTGCAGGAATGGCGAGATGACCTCGTTGAGGCGTTCTCCATCATGAAGCCGCCTCCGGGTTCCATCTACGCAACACGACGAGCTAACCGAGAGTCGGGTGGGAAACGGGTTGCCGGAGCGTTCGCGGTGTTAGCCCATCATCCTGACCTGACACGAGCGTTCCTCTCCTTCAACCGCCATGTGCTTTATAAAAACACCCTCGGCGAGCACCTGCTCGAACTGGTCGTGCTGCGGGTGGCGGTGCTGCGAGGTTCTGAGTATGAATGGGCCGAACACGTTGCCGTAGCTCGAGAACTCGGATTCTCAGACGAACAGATTCACGCGGTAGCGGTTGGTCCCGGCGCAGAAGGACTCTCAACAAACGAATCGTTGCTGCTGCGAGCTGTTGATGAGCTCCGCCATGACTCGATCTTGAGCCCTGATACTTGGGCCGGGTTAACAGAACACTTCGATACCCGCCAGATCATTGACCTGTTGTTCACAGTCGGCGCTTACGACACGCTAGCCATCGCATTCAACTGTTTCGGACTCGAAGTTGACCCAGAGTTGCGGGACTCGGCTTTGCCCACCGTGCAACCTGAGAACTCTGTGCAACCCGAGAACTAGATCTGCACATAAAGAGAATGCGATTTCCGAACGCGGCTATGTTGAGCAGTATCAAATCATGAGGTGAGAGATGGCACATTTCCCGAAGCCGGCTGAGGGCAGCTGGACTGAACATTTCCCCCGACTCGGCACCGCACCGGTGAATTACGAGGATTCGATATCGCCGGAGTACTACGAACTGGAAAAAGCGGCAATCTTCAAGCAGACCTGGCTCAACGTTGGGCGAGTCGAACAGATACCTCGGGTCGGAAGCTACTTCACCAAAGAACTCGATTGCGTTGACACCTCGATCATCGTCGTGCGGGACCGTGGCACGGTACGAGCCTTCCATAACATGTGCCGCCACCGCGGCAACAAGCTTGTCTGGCAGGACTACCCGAACGAGGAGGTCAAAGGCTCCTGTCGACAATTCACCTGCAAGTACCACGGCTGGCGCTACGGCTTGGACGGTGAACTCAACTTCGTTCAACAAGAGAGTGAGTTCTTCGACCTGGACAAAGACGACTATCCGCTCGTCTCGGTGCACTGCGAGATCTGGGAGGGTTTCATCTTCGTCAACTTCGCAGCCGAACCCACCGAAACGCTTCTTGAGTTTCTCGGCGAGGTTGCAACAGGCCTCAGCGGCTATCCGTTTGGCGAGATGACCCAGACCTTCGGCTACAAAGCAGTCGTAGCAGCCAACTGGAAACTCTTCAACGACGCCTTCTCGGAGTTCTACCACGCCCCGGTCCTGCACCAGAACCAGTCGGTGGCGTCGGAGTCGGTCAAACTGCAACAGTTCGGCTTCGAGGCGCTGCACTACGACCTGTTCGGCGACAGCGGCCACGGCATCGTCTCCACATGGGGCGGCATGTCGCCGCCAAAAGACCTGGAGATGGTGAAACCCATCGAACGAATTCTCCGCAGTGGTCTGTTCGGCCCCTGGGAGCAGCCGTCGGGCATTGACCTCTCCGAGTTGCCGCCGGGGCTCAACCCCGCCCGTCACCGAGCTTGGGGAGCCGACACCTTCCAGGTCTTTCCCAACTACGTCATCCTCGTTTGGGAACGCGGATGGTACCTGAGCTATCACTACTGGCCGCTTGCCTACGACAAGCACCTCTTTGAGGGGCGCCTCTACTTCGCGCCGCCACGCAACGCCACAGATCGCATGCGTCAGGAACTTGCCGCGGTGACCTTCAAGGAGTATGCGCTACAAGACGGCAACACCCTGGAGGCGACCCAACGAAGCCTGAAGTCGCGTGCCGTCACTGAGTTCCCACTCTGTGATCAGGAGATTCTGCCCCGCAACCTCCACAAGACCGTCGCTGATCGAGTGCGGGCACACCAGACTGCAACCGAGACCGCCGTCTCGGTTGCTCGCTAGGAGTAGTTGTGTCATCACAGATGCTGCCCGACGAGTTTGCAGATCTCGAAGCATTCGCGGCGCGCTGGAGCCTTGCCACCGAACGCCAGCGCTACACCGCTCGACTTGCTAGTTCGATGCCCGAACTACAGGAGCTTTACGATGCTGCTCTGCCGCGTATGGCTGATGCTCTCGAATTCCTCGACAGGTTCGATATCGCGTCCCTTCCTGACGAAGCTCGGAACCTGATGAGACTGTTCTTCTCGGTGATCAACGCTTCGTTCCCTGTCGAATCTTGGAAGCAACCCCGCGTTCCGGACTCCGGGGCAGCCTACCTGGACCTCGTGGACGAGCCCGTAGTCTAACCACCACTACACTCGACCCTTGTGACCGACACCGACACCTTCACTCCAGAACCTGACCCCCAAGGTCTATGGCGCGAGCGTGCCGTGGCTCGTTCTTTGGATGGAGCGCGATCCCGTGCCGAGGAGCGGGTACAGCGGTTTCTCGATGCGACCGTCGAATTGATCCGTGAGAACGGCGGTCTTGACTTCACCGTGCAGGATGTCGTGGGACGCTCCAACCAATCGTTGCGGAGCTTTTACCAGTTCTTCGATGGCAAACAACACCTGCTCCTCGCCGTATACGAGGCTTCGATGCAGGCCGCGTCGAACACCCTTGCGGAGATTCTCGCTTCAGAAGAGGACCCGCTAGAAAGACTGCGCCTCTTTGTCATCACCCTCTACAAGTGGAGTGTGGCCGATCCCATCGAGGTGCCACCAGCACCACACCTGGCGGTACGGTCCATGGCTGACTTCCTGTTGGGTTTGCTCGCCACCGATCGCGAGCAGGCGAAGAGCGCGAGCGCACCGTTGTTCGAGTTGCTCGTCGACCTGCTCGAAGAGGCCAACCGATCCGCTGCGCTCACCTTGGCGAACCCCCGCCGGAGTGCCGCGGTAGTCCTGCAGACCACGATGTTCAACGCTTACAGCATGATCGTCGACGGTGACTCTGAGGCTCATCAGTCCAGCGCCGAAGAGATGTGGGACTTCATCCGCGGTGGTATCGGAATCAGAAGCTAGCCCCGTACCGGATCGTGAGTATTACCGCGGTCATAGCCTCCGCTGCGCCGTAGGAAGGTTGTGGAACGGTTCGCGAACCGCCAACCGTCGGCGGTTCGCCGGTACTGATCGCTGTACCAGGCCAGCCGAACGTCATGGGTTCTTTGGTCGGTGAAGCTGTAGTGCTGTTCACCGCTTGCTTGGTCGCCGTCAAAGGTGATCACCACCGGGTTGACGATGAGTTGCCCTCGTGGTGCGCTTGAGACCAGTTTCGGGAACTGATCCATGTCGTACACCTCGCCGAATGCACTGTAGGTGCCATCGGGCAGAAACAGTTCGACCAGTTCGTCGATCTCGTAACGACTCAGATGCATGGCGTAGCGGGCACAAAGATCGGTGATTTCGAGCCGATCGGAGACAGTGGAGGGATCAACGGCTGGCATTAGGTCCTCCGTGAGGTCATGGGTGGTTCGGTTGTGAGAGAATGCCATTCTCGCACATAATTCAGGAATTGGCATGCCCGGCTTTGCGCCCCTCGAGTACCCCATAGGACAGAGCATCCAGTCAAAACTCTCCGCAGCGTCTGACCGCGATGCGGACGCCTCGGCTATCCGTTTTCTCGACCAGACACTCTCCTATGGTGAAGTTGAATCTCTGAGCAACGCATATGCCGGGAAGCTGACGCAACTGGGAGTCGGCCCTGGCGATCGCGTAGCAATGATGGCCTCGAACCGGCCCGAGTTCTTCACTTCGCTGTATGGCATCCTCAAGGTCGGTGCATCGGTTGTGATGATCAGTCCTGCCTGGAAGGCGACCGAGATCGCCCACTCCACCGATTTGACCGAACCGAAGTTGCTCATTTGCGATGGCGATACACATGAGCGTTTGGGTGAACGCTTCTCTGATCGAACATTGCACCTGGACAACGACGATCCGCCCGCGCCATGCCCCCGTCCCGTATCGGACGCGGACTGGGACGACACCGAGGCCGTGTTGGTGTTCAGTTCCGGCACCACCGGTCTTCCCAAAGCGGTTCGACACACCCACGCATCGGTCGGAGCCGCTACGGCCCATTGGGTCTCAGCGCTGGGGCTGTCTGCCGACGACCGGTTCCAGATAGCAACGCCCGCGTTTCACATCCTTGGTCTGCTCAACATGTTCGCATCGGTTTCGGCTGGGTCGTCGGTCCGGCTGCATCGGAGATTCGACCTCGACGAGTTGTTGCGTTGCATTGAGGCCGACGGCATCACCTTGGAAATGGCGGTCGCGCCAATAGCTTTGGCCATGGCGAACCATCCCGACCTGGAATCGTTCGACCTCTCATCGCTGCGTTACATCATGTGGGGCGCTACTCCAGTGACCGAGAGCGTCGCTCAGCGCGTCACCGAGCGCACAGGAGTCGGCTTTCTGGCGGCCTACGGGGCCAGCGAGGTCCCGGTCATCACCAGCAACCCGGTTGATGCGCCTGATGATTGGCGTCTCGATTCCGCTGGTCTGCCGATTCACGACCTGAAGATGCGAATAGTTGATCTCGAGACCGGTGCAACTCTGGAAACAGGCGCCACTGGAGAGATCCAACTGCGATCCCGTTCAATGATGACCGGTTATCTGCCCGTCGAGGCCAACGACGAAGCCTTCGCTGATGGTTGGTACCGCACTGGCGACGTTGGCTGGCTTGAGCCCGAGGGCTGGCTGCACATCACCGACCGGGTCAAAGAGATGATCAAAGTCAAGGGTTTTCAAGTTGCGCCGGCGGAGATCGAAGCCGTGTTGCACGGTCATGCCGAGGTCACAGACTGCGCGGTATTCGGAGTCCCCGACGAGGCTGCCGGCGAAGCCGTGATCGCCGCCGTGCAGCTGAGTTACGGGGCGTCGGTATCGGTTGAAGATCTCAAGGCGTTGGTGGCCGACACTCTGGCGACCTACAAGCGGCTTGCGGATGTCTGGGTGGTCGATTCCATCCCCCGCCTACCGTCAGGAAAGGTGCTTCGCCGCGAACTCAAAGCCCGATTCAGCAGTAGGAGCGGAGTTCCTCTTTCATGACCTTTCCGGTGGCGTTCAACGGAAGTTCGTCAAGGAATCGAATGGACCTCGGCAGCTTGAAGTTCGCCATGCGCTCGCGGCACCAAGCGATGATCTCCGATTCGTCTGCTTCGCTGACCGGAACGGTCACAACGAACGCTCTGGCAACCTCACCGAGGCGTTCGTCCGGCACCCCGATCACCGCGACCGCGGCGATTGCAGGGTGGCCGAGCATGATGTTCTCGATCTCGGCGGGGTAGGCGTTGAAACCTCCCACGATCAGCATGTCCTTGAGCCGCCCGACGATCTTGAGATAGTCACGCTCGTCCATCGTCCCGAGGTCGCCGGTATGAAGCCAGCCGTCTGAGTCGAGCGTTTCGGCGGTTGCGACCGGGTCGTCAAGATACCCCTGCATCACGTTGTTGCCCCGCACCACGATCTCCCCCACCTCACCCCGTGGCAGTTCGCTACCGTCCGGGTCCACGATGCGGATCTCCACGCCGACCGCCGGCCGACCCGACGTGGTGGCGATCGTCTCGAAATCGTCACCGGGCTGGGTGCCGCTGCAAGTGCATGCCTCAGTCAGGCCGTAGCCGGTCATGATCGTCTCGAAAGGAAGGTCGGTGTGCATCCGCCGAATCAGTTCCACTGGAATATCGGCGGCACCTGTCACGGCGACCCGCAGAGACGATAGATCAGCAGACGCTGTCGCTTTGTGGTCGAGGATCATCTGGTAGAGGGTCGGCGCGCCCGGGAACATCGTGATCCGCTCCTGTGAAATCATCCGCAGCGCATCCTCGACATCGAAAACTGCCATCGGAACCATGGTCGCGCCTCGTAACAGGCACGCCAGCCAGCCGGCTTTGTAGCCGAACATGTGGAAGAAGGGATTTGCGATGAGATAGCGATCACCCTTGCGAAGTCCGGCGAAGTCACACCAGGCGTCGAACTGTTCGAGAGTTTGGCCGTGGTTCATCATCACGCCCTTGGCAATCCCGGTGGTTCCCGAGGTGAACATGATGTCGCACAGGTCTTCGGGGCCGACCGCGGCACAGCGAGCCTCCACTGTGGATCTGGCAACGCTGCTCCCCCGCTCAACGAACTCAGCCAGCGGCACCGGGGCGATGGACACTGGGTCATTGGGTACTGGGCCGTTGGGCACGGGGTCGATGGGCACCGTTCCGTCGATGATGACGATGTCGGTCAACTCCGACAGATCCGCATCGCTTTCCGCCAACATTGCAACAGGGTCGATGTCCAGGAACCCGGTAACAGTGAACAGCGTTGTTGTTCTTGTGCGGGACAGGATCGGTCCGGCCTCCGTGGCCTTGTAGCGGGTGTTGATCGGCACCAGAGTCGCACCGACGCTCTGCAGACCGACTGCGGCAACGACCCAGTCAATGCTGTTCGGCGCCCAGATCCCGATCCGGTCGCCATGAGACACGCCACTGGCGATCAGGGCCGCTGCCATGGATCGAATGCGCTCACCGAGTTGGTTGAAGGTGATCCGCTCGTGGCGGTGCACGGCCGCTTCGGCATCGCCCAGTCGGTCGATCGTCGCGAAGACCGTCGCCGGGATGCTCACCCAGTTCATCGCCGAACGCCACCGGTCACCATGACGGCAGTCACCGGGGCACATCGCCGCGCAGCGTGATCCGGTGCATCACGCGGCGGTAGCCGTAGTAGTCGTTTATCGGGTTGTGCATTGCGCAGCGATTGTCCCACAACGCAAGCGAGGCCACTTCCCAGCGGAATCGGCAGGTGAACTCCGCCCGCGTCTGATGAGCGAACAAGTACTCGAGCAGCGGCCGGCTCTCTGCTTGGGTCATTCCCTCGAACTTCATGGTGTGCGCGACGTTGACGTAGAGCGATCTGCGCCCCGTCTCCGGGTGCGTGCGCACCACCGGGTGCACCGATTCGAACACCTGGCCGGCCATATCGTCGTCGCCGGCCTCGACGAGACGATCCTCGCGAGTCTTGGAGACGTCCGCGAGTGCCGAGCTGTGAACCGCGTTCAGTGAGTCGAGGAACACCTTCAGATTGTCCGACAGGGCCTCATAGGCGGCATACATGTTGGCCCATTCCGTGTCGCCGCCGAACGGTGGGACCTCCCGAGCGAGTAGCATCGACGCCATCGGCGGTTCATCGAGGTACACCGTGTCGCTGTGCCAGATCCCACCGAAGTTCGTGGTTTCCGACTCGAGTTTCTTTACTTCGATGATTTCGGGAAATCCCTCCAGGCTCGGCAGGAACGGGTAACGGGCCGGTTCCCCGATCGCTTCGGCGAATGCGAGAAAGTCAGCCTTGCTCAGCGGTTGCTCACGGAAGAACAGCACCAGGTGCTCAAGCCACGCGGCGCGAATCTCGGCGATGAGTTCATCGCTCAGCCTCGACAAGTCGACTCCGGAGACCTCAGCTCCGATCGCACCCGCGATCGGGTTGACGGTGATCGATGCACGTTCAGCCATCGTCGAACGCTTCGTCCAGGTACACAGCCATCGCGGCAAATATTGTACGGTCGGGCAATGTGTCCAGTCACTTCCGAGAACTGTCGGCAACAGAACCCGCAAGGCAGGGAGACCAGTGGATAGACCGAGCCGACTATTGATCGGGCCAAGCTCGAGCGACGCCGAAATCGTCGTCGCGGTGGATGCATGGGTCGAAGAGGCAGTTCCTGAGCCTTGGCGTGACGCCGCGCTCAAGGGACGCCAAGCGATTCGCGCGGTACGCAGCCGTGGCGCCTACACCGCTTGGTACCCGACATTTGCCGCATCCGGGTTGGTAGTTGCGGCCTGGCCGGTGAGTTATGGCGGGCTAGACCTGGAGCCGCGTCAGGCTCGGCTTGCTGAGCGGCGTTTGGCTCCGTTCAATCTCGGGCGCT
The DNA here is from genome assembly GCA_965198315.1 of Candidatus Aldehydirespiratoraceae bacterium. Lineage (GTDB taxonomy): Bacteria > Actinomycetota > Acidimicrobiia > Acidimicrobiales > Aldehydirespiratoraceae > VXYK01. The sequence goes on from OZ240616.1 coordinate 2,643,191, forward strand.
TGAACCCGCTCGGACTGCACAACGCTGCACCCGCTCTGTTCGCCCACGGCACCGAGGAACAACGGCTCCGCTTCCTGCCCCCGATGGTGGCCAACACCGACCGCTGGTGTCAGATGTTCAGCGAACCCGGTGCGGGATCAGATCTCGCCTCATTGGCGATGCGCGCGCGACGCGACGGTGACGAGTGGTTGTTGACCGGCCAGAAAGTCTGGAGCACCTGGGCACACGAATCCGAGTTCGCCATCTGTCTGGCGCGGACCGACCCGTCGTTGCCCAAACGCAAGGGGATCACCTACTTTCTGGTCGACCTGCGGAGCCCGGGGATCGAAATCCGGGAACTGCGCCACATGGGCGGCGCCGTCGACTTCAACGAGGTGTGGCTCGAGGAGGTACGGGTCCCCGATTCTCACCGGGTGGGTGAGGCGGGTGACGGTTGGCGAGTGGCCGCCTCCACCCTCGCCGGGGAACGCCAGATGGTAGCCGGCGCGGGTTCAGGGGGAGTCGACCGCATCGGCGGCAGCGGGGTCATGCGCTTGGTTGAGAAGGCCAGGGTCGACGCCGTTGATCCGATAACGCGTGATCGTCTCGCCCGACTGTATGCCGAGGAACGGACACGGAACTGGACCAACCAACGGGTTCGAGCGACGGTATCCGTCGGTGGAACCCCGGGACCTGCGGCTTCGGTCGGCAAGGTCCACCAGGGCACCTTGAATCAACAGATACAAATGCTTGCCTGCGACATGCTGGGTTTGGACGCGCAGGCTTTCAGCGCGGCCGACCGCTACGAGGACGCGCTCCCCTACGAGGTGGCCGGGATGCTGCGGAGCCGTGCCAATACCATCGAGGGCGGAACCACCGAAGTGAACAAGAACGTGATAGGCGAAAAAGTTCTCGGGCTCCCTCGAGAGCCCGATCCCTATCACGGAGCAAGCTGGGAGGACACCCCTAGATGACCTACGAGCATCTCATCGTCGAGCGTCACGGCCCGGTCGGTTGGCTGATCAACGACCGTCCCGACGTCCGTAACGCCATGAACTCCGCCATGCGCGACGAATTCGCCGACGCCTGGACCGAACTCGATATGGACCCAGCCGTCAGGGTGATCGTGCACACAGGAAACGGCCGTGATTTCCAGACAGGTGTCGACGTGAGTGAATTGGCCTCCGACGGCATCGGCATGGAGCGGTACCGTCAGTCGATGGAGGACTTCGACGTTCACTTCACGTCATGGCACCAAGGGGTCTGGAAGCCTGTGGTCACAGCCGTCAACGGCATCTGCTGCGGTGGCGGCTTCCATTGGGTGGCTGACGCCGACATCGTGATCGCGGCCGGCGACGCACAGTTCTTCGATCCTCACACATCGGTCGGTCAGGTGGTTGCGGTGGAGGCCATCGGACTCATCAAGAAAATGCCTGTTGAAGCCGTGATGCGAATGGCCTTTATGGGTAGGTACGAACGCATGAGCGCGCAGCGCGCGTACGAGCTTGGAATGATCTCAGAGATCGTCGACCCACCCGACAATCTCCGTGACCGCGCCCAGGAACTGGGCGAGACGATCGCCAAGAACTCTCCCGCGGCGATGGCCGCAACCAAGAAGGCGCTCTGGGGTGCGCTTGAAGAGGGTCTCACCGATGCCTGCAAACAAGGCGCCAAGCACCTGGTGTCGATGTGGGGCCATCCCGATCAGACCGAGGGCCCGAGGGCTTTCGCCGAGAAACGCGACCCCGACTGGAAGCCACTGCAGTGAAGCTGAATTTGTTCTCGCTGTTGCGCGACCACCCGGCCCGAGGCTCTGATGCGCTGGTACACGATCTTCACCAGACGCTGCGCAAGGACGAAGTTCTCGATCGTGTGGAGCGCCTGTCAGAGCAGTTGACCAACCCAGCGGGCACTACGGTCGCAGTAGTCGCGGAAGGAATCGACATGCTGGTCGGGATGTTCGCGGTGTGGCGGAACAACCAGGTCTTCGTACCGGTCAATCCCCGCAACCCACGGCCTGATATCGATTTTGCCGCGGTGGTGAGCTCCGCTGGAGTTGCGCTGGGAGACAACGACAGCCGACACGAGCTTGGAGTTGCTTTCGTGCTGTGGACCTCCGGCACGACAGGTCGACCCAAACCGGTCCTGCACACCCACGAGTCGTACCTTGAGATCATCGACCGGGTTCTCGAGCCGTTGCGTTCCAAGCCCCGTGACGCCGATGTCGCCCCGTCGCCGAACTTGATCCCCGTCTCCCTGGCCCTGAATGCCGGCATCTACAACGTTCTCTTCGGACTTCGAGCGGGTGCTCCGCTGGTATTGATGAACCGTTTCTCCACCACCGACTTTGCGACTCTGGTGGAGCGGCACAAGATTCGTTCCACTGTCCTCCCACCTGCGGCGATGGCGATGTTGAACGCCGACACCACGGTTGATTCGCTGTCTCCGTTGCGGTATGTCCGCTCGATCACCGCTCCCCTCTCGCCGTTCGGTGCCCGCCGTTTCAACGAGAGATTCGGAGTTGTCGTGCTCAACGGTTACGGACAAGCCGAGATCGGTGAGGTGATCGGTTGGACCGCAGCCGATTCCAAGCAGTATCCAGACAAGATCGGGACGATCGGTCGTCCGCATCCGGGCGTGCAGATCCGCATCGACTCAGCCGACGATTCGGGCGTCGGAGAGTTGCTGGTCCGACCCCCGAGCCACGCCTACAGTTACGCGGACGGGAGCAACCTCGGTGACCGGATCACCGAAGACGGGTATGTTCGAACCGGTGATCTGGCCCGCATCGACTCGGAGGGCTTCGTATGGATCGAGGGACGGCTCAGCGAAATGATCAACCGGGGTGGCAACAAGGTGTACCCGACGGAGGTTGAGGAGGTGTTGCTCTCAGTGCCTGGAATACGCGAGGCCGCGGTGGTCGCGGTGCCCGATGAACGCCTCGGAGAGTTGCCGGTCGCATTCGTCGTCGGCGAGGCCCACCAAGATCTCGAGGCGATCTGTCGCCGGCATCTGGTCGCCTACAAGGTTCCGGCACGCTTTGTGCCGGTCGACCAACTACCCCGAAGCGACGTCGGAAAGATACTGCGTCGAGAATTGGCTGGGAGCTTGTGATGTCTGAGATACGCCTTGAAGCCGGCATCGTGACCGGCGACGTCGCCGCACTGGTGCGGTTCTATTGCGAGGCCTTGGGCTTCTCAGTCGAAAAGGAGTTGAGTTTTTCGGAGGGCGAGGTGTACCGACTGGTTCGCGACGCTGCCCGGTTGAAGCTGTTCCAGCCCAACGATGCCCGCGAACCCGCACCGGTGCCAGATGTCTGGCACGAGCGCGTCGGTTGGGCCTACACAGCCTTGCTGGTGACGGACGTGGCCGGCGAAGTCTCCAGAGTCCTCGCACACGGCGGCGCGGTACTGACCGATGTCACCAACCACCGGCCCGGCGCCTGCTACGCACTGGTCACCGATCCCGACGGCAACGTCTTGGAACTGCTCCAGGAGACCCCGGAACCGTGAACTATCAGACGCTCGAGGTCTACAACGACGCGCCGGTCGGTTGGCTCATCTTCGACCGACCAGAATCTGGCAATGCCATTGACGCTGCGATGTTTACAGAACTCGAGGCTGCGTGGCGACAGTTGGGCAGCGACCCGGAGGTCTGCGTGATCATCAACACCGGCAACGGCACCTCCTTTCAGACAGGGTTGGACGTTAAGCAACTCGCCAACGATCCAGATGCGCTTCGCGCCAGTTCACGCCAGACCCGTGACTTCACGTTGCGTATGACTTCGTGGCACTGCGGAGTCAGCAAACCCGTGATCGCCGCCGTGAACGGGGTCTGCGCTGGTGGAGGTCTTCATTTTGTGGCCGATGCCGATCTGGTCATCGCTTCTGACAGTGCTACTTTCTTGGATCCTCACGTATCGGTCGGTCAGGCGTCGGCCTTCGAGACCATCGGCTTGCTGAAGAAGGCTCCGATGGAGTCGGTGAGCAGGATGGCTCTGCTCGGCGCTCACGAACGGCTGAGCGCTGAACGAGCACGCCAGTTGGGCATTGTTTCTGAGGTGGTGCCTGCAGCGCTACTGCGTCAACGAGCGGCCGAGTTGGCAACTGCAGTGGCTGAACACGATTCGGACCTCTTGCGTGAATCGAAACGGATGCACTGGAACGCTCTGGAGGTTCCGTGAACGACCGCGCCTACATCCATGAGTTCATCGACATCCGGGGAACTCACCGGGTTGATTACATGCAACACATGGCGGCGAACTGGAGCCCGGAAGCACAACAAGAGCGCAACCAGTTGCTCTTCGGCATGTGGGCCGTGTTGGGGAGCACCGGCCATTGGCCTCAGGTCTGCAACATTTGGGAGGAACCTGGCCTGGATGGACTGGCCAGGTCCTTCGAGCGAGAGGCGGTCGGTAAGGGCCTCCAGGATCCCCGTCTCGAACGTTGGTGGAACGTTGCGGCCGAGTTCCGCCGCGGCGGTTTCGACCGGATCCTGCTACCCGCCCCGTGGATGCCGACCATCGAAGAGTCCCTTGCCGCAGGTACTCGGGCAACGGTGTTCGCGCACGAGATATCGAGGTGCCAACCCGACACAGCGCTCGATTTGCTCGAGATGGCCAACAAAGTTGCTGGTCTGGCCTATGAACCCTTTGGTTGGACCCTTGTTGGTGCCTGGAGCACGGCCATGCGTGACGATGACGAGGCGATTCTGCTGTGGGCGTTGCCTGACTGGCAGTCATGGGCAAGAGCCGAGGCCGCTCAACGAAGCGACAGTGGTTTGCTCGCCTGGCGATCTGACGCTCGCAGCATCACGACCGACTGGCAGCGGATCCTGCTTGCCGCAGCGCCGCTGTGCCCATTTCGCACCGGCCGCCAACCCAACCGCCAAGACCAGATCGACTGGACCGACTGACGCCATGGATGTTTCTGGCCACCAAGAGCACGAGCAGACCGAAACGGTCGTCATCATCTTTGATCGAAGCCGGACTGAGATCGCCTACAGCGCTGGTGACACGATCCTCGAAACGGCCCGGGCGGGAGGACTGGATCCACCGTTCTCGTGCGAGGCGGGGAATTGCGCCACCTGCATGGCGATGCTCCACGAGGGATCCGTGACGATGCGCAACAATGACGCCCTGACTCCCGAGGATGTCGACGAAGGGTGGATCCTGACTTGTCAGTCCCTCCCCCACGGGCGCTCTGTGACCGTAGAGTACGAGTCCTTCTGAGGATGGTCACCGCTCCGTGCGGTTATGTCGGATCAACCCATGACCCGACCACCGTTGACACCGAGTACTTGGCCGGTGACGAATCCGGCGTCGTCGCGGCACAGGTAGGCGACCGCAGCGGCAATGTCGGTTGGTTGACCCACACGCCTGATCGGCATGCTCTGCAGCAGAACCTCGACACCGGAGCCTAGAAAGCCGCTCTCCTCGGCTTGCTGGAGGCTCGGAGTGTCAATGAACGAAGGAGGCAGGGCATTGACGGTGATACCTTTCGAGCCGAGTTCACGGGCGAGGGAGCGGGTTAGAGCGATCACTGCGCCCTTACTGGCCGAATAGTGCGTCTGCAGGACGCTGCCGGTCTGCGCGCTCGAGGACGCGATGTTGACGATCCGTCCCCAACCAGCGGTCACCATATCGCCAAGAACCGCCTGGCAGCAGTCGAAAGTGCCGTAGACGTTCACCGCGAACACCTGCTCGATTTCCTCGCGGGTGATCTCGCGGAACTTCTTGAACGGTGAGATCCCAGCATTGTTCACCAGGATCGTGGCTGGACCCAGTTCTTCGCGTGTGGCCGCAACCGCAGCATCGACAGCCTGCCGGTCCGCGACATCGACTTCATAGGCGACAACCCGCCCACCTTCGCCTGCGATATCCTCAGCGGCGACAGCGGCAAGGTCCCCGTCGCGTTCGAAGATCGCAACCGACGCGCCCTCCAGACAGAGGCGTCGGCTGACGGCGAGTCCGATCCCGCGACCGCCTCCGGTGACTATGGCGGTTCTGGGACCCGACCATGCGGGAACCCCGTTCACGACGCCACCCTCGACCAGACCCGGTTCATGGACCACTCCTTGCATCCCGGACGGGGACTCCCCGCGGCTGCTGAGCGACCGTACAGCTTCCGCTCCGCCGCCGACAAGTTCCATAGCCCTCGTTTCGTGCCCGTCGTGCTAGTACTAGTGCGTCCTTGGACTTGTTCGACCATGCGTATCCTGCCACAGCTAAACCCCGAAAATGAGTGGTTCTGGACCTCTGGTGCCGATGGGCGCCTACGGATCCAAGGCTGTCGCGACTGTGCCACTCTGGTGCACCCTCCTGCCCCCGTCTGCCCAGATTGTGCTAGCAGCGATTGGCAACCCACCGTGGTGTCCGGGCGAGCCACGGTGGCCGGTTACACCTTGAACTCCCACCAGTGGATTCCGGGGTTCGACCCGCCCTACGTCATTGCAGTCGTCGCTCTCGATGAGTCGACTGACGTGCGGCTCACCACCAACATCGTCGACTGTGATCCTGACGATGTCCATATCGGCCAAGAGGTGGAGGTGCGTTTCGAGGAGCAGGACGGCGTCTTCGTTCCGCTCTTCTCCCCGACTGGTGTGACCCGCGAGAACCCCGTCCCCGAACCGCGGATTCCCGTTCCCCGTACGGCACCGCGCAGCGAGCGCTTCGAGCATCGGGTAGTGCTGTCGGGTATCGGCAGGTCCCAGATCGGTCGGCGCTTGATGCGAGATCCGCTGTCACTCGCCACTGACGCCTGCCTCGCCGCGATTGCAGATGCCGGCCTGAGCCCCGATGACATCGACGGCCTCTCCACCTACCCGGGTCCCGTCGGCATGGGTTTCAGCGAAGGCGGCGTCACTGCTGTAGAGGAGGCGCTGCGTCTACAACCCACCTGGATCAACGGCGGTGGTGACATTCCTGGTCCGGGCGGAGCTCTCATTGCTGCCATGCTCGCGGTGTCGGCGGGACTCTGCCGCCATGTGTTGTGCTTCCGGACGGTGTGGGAAACCACTTTCGCCGCTCGCGGCGGCATGGGTGCTTCAAGTGGGGCCGGTGGTTCCGACTGGATGCAGTGGCGCATGCCCTTCGGTGCAACCTCGGCCGCGAACTGGATCGCCATGAACGCCAACCAGTATCTGCATCGTTACGGCGCCACTCGCGATCTGTTCGGCCGAATCGCGGTCAATGCCCGCAGCAACGCCGGGAGAAACCCATTGGCGATCTACCGCGACCCGATGAGCCTCGACGACTACTACGCAGCGCGTCCGATCACCAGCCCCTTCGGGCTCTACGACTGCGACGTGCCTTGCGACGCATCGATCGCGGTCGTCGTGTCGGCCACCGATACGGCGGAAGACCTCCCGAATCCTCCCGTTCGCGTGGAGGCCGTGGGTACCCAGATCCTTGAACGCGTCTCCTGGGACCAGGGTACGTTGACCCACGAACCCCAAGTGCTCGGCCAGGCGGCGCACCTCTGGACCCGAACCGAACTACGACCCGACGATGTAGACGTGGCGCTGCTCTACGACGGGTTCACCTTCAACTGTGTGAGTTGGCTTGAGGGATTGGGGTTCTGCGGCTTTGGGGAAGCTGAGGATTTTGTTGGCAACGGCAGCCGCATCGCGCTCGACGGTGAACTCCCTCTGAACCCCCATGGTGGACAGCTCTCCGAAGGTCGCACTCACGGCTTCGGCTTCATCCATGAGGCTGTGCTGCAACTTCGTCAAATGGCCGGCGAGCGGCAGGTAGCCAACGCCCGAACCGCTGTTGTTGCTACAGGTGGCGGAACTCCGTCAGGGGTGATGTTGCTGCGTGGTGACGCCTGATCGTACGGTGAACGCACTGCGAAAGGACTCAAAATGCCCGAACCGACCGTGACTGTTCTACACGCACGAGGCGTGCTCGATATCGACAGCGGCGAGGTCATCGACTCCGGTTATGTCCGCATCGAGGGCAACCGCATCACCGAGGTGGGCACCGATTCCAGCACCGCGAGCGACGCCGACGAGTTGATCAGACTGCCTGAATTGACGCTGATCCCGGGCCTTATGGACATGGAGGTCGATCTCATGTTGGGCGGGCCCGGAGCCGGACTCAACGATCCCGTCCGCCTTGATCCCGTCAAGATGACCCTGCGGGCCGTCAACAACGGAATGCGGACGTTGCGCGCCGGGTTCACCACCGTTCGCAACCTCGGGCTGTTCGTGAAGACCGGTGGCTACGTGCTCGATGTGGCCCTGCGCGACGCGATCAACGCCGGTTGGGTGGAGGGTCCCCGGATCTACGCGGCCGGTCACGCCATTGTTCCCACCGGTGGTCATCTCGATCCCAGCGCCCAGAGTTCGCTTGCTCCCCACATCATGCCGCTGACGCCCGAAGAGGGCATCGCTGACGGGGTCGACGAGGTGCGCAAGGCTGTGCGCTACCAGATCAAACACGGAGTCGATCTCATCAAGTGTTGCGCTTCGGGTGGGGTTATGACGGATTCCGGGCCGGCCGGCGCTCAGCAGTACTCTGCTGACGAATTGTCCGCTATTGCCGACGAGGCCCATCGCCGCGGTTTGAAGGTGGCCACCCACTGCCACGGCGACGTTGCCGTCAACGCCGCGCTCGACGCGGGGATCGACTGCATCGAGCATGGTTTCATGATCACCGGCGACACGATCCAGCGGCTGGTCGACACCGGTACCTTCTTGGTTTCGACCAACGCGCTGGCTGAGAACTGGGATGTCTCGGCTCATCCTCGGTCGATTCAAGCACGCGCAGCCGAGGTGTTCCCGAAGTCGAAAGAGTCACTGTCCAACGCCATTGAAGCTGGTGTCAAGATCGCTTCTGGTAGCGACGCTCCGGCAATTTGGCACGGTCGCAATGCCGAGGAACTGGTCGTACTCGTGAAACGGGGCATGACGCCTCTCCAAGCCATCCGCGCTGCCACCACAGTGAGCGCCGAGCTCGTCGATGCTCCCGACCTGGGGCGGATCGCCCCTGAGATGCTGGCCGACATCGTCGGGGTCCCCGGTGACCCGCTGAGCGACATCACCGTCACCCAGCAGGTGGCCTTCGTGATGAAGGACGGCAGGGTCTACAAGCGTCGGTGAGTCCAGTTAGAGCGCGAGTTGCCGAGTGAAGAGCTGCCCGTATTCTTCAAGTTCGTCCTTCACGCCCGCTAGGCGGAGCAGATGCCAGAACAAAGCCAGGTTGCTCGACACGACCGGAACGCCTACCTGGTCTTCGATCTCAGCCACATTCTCAAGGACGCGCAGGCTCGTACACGACACAAACACCGCTTCGTTATCAGCGTTGACCACGGCGCGGATTCCATCAATGATCGATGTCTCAGAGATACGGGCCACGACTAGATCGCTGGGCTCCAGGAACGATCCGAGCGCGGTTACTGCAATCTGGGCCTCGGCGAAGTGCTCAGCAATCGGCGCGGTGACATCGGCCGTGTAGGGGGTAACCACAGCGATTTGGCTGGCTTTCAGCGCATGAAACGCCGCTACCGCTGCTGAGATCGGGGTTGTGCAGGCCACCCCGGGGTGAACGGCTTGAATCCGGGCGGTTACCTCGTCGACACCGATGAGTGTGGCGGCCGAGGTGCAGCCAAAACCGATCGCATCAAAACCGAAATCGGTTGGCAGCAAACTTGCGGCAATGGGCAAGCGCTGTTCCATGTCGGTCAACGACCTCGGCGTCACTTCGTTGTCGTTTTGGATACGCGAGTTATAGAAGTGGACGCCGTCGATATTGAGCATCCGAGCTTCGGCTTCGATGGTCTGGTCGCTCTGCAACACGATCAAGCCGAGCCGCGCCCGCGTCCCGTAGCCCTCGTCGGTCTCGAACGACAACGGCACCAGTTCGGGAACCGTCACCTCGTAGCTCCGCTGGCTTTGGCCTGCTGGGAGAAGAAAGAGGCACCAGTTGGCACTTCGGGATACTCCATCTCATAAGCGGAGCAACGGACGCGATTGGTACGGACGCCGCGAACAACTTCGCCCTCGTGGCGGCTTGGCAGGTGGTTGACCTGCAAGGGTTTGGAGTCCTCGGCCCGGTACTCGCAGATAAAGAGCGTTCGGGGCGCATCTGAGTTGTTGGGGGCCGAACCGTGCAGCAAACGGGTATGCATCAGACACGCCGAACCTGCGGGCCCATAGACAGGAACGGCTTCGGCAACGTGCACGGCCTCAACCTCCGCGCTCACGGTGCCGGTGTAGACGCCGTCATGCCAATGGTCGAACAAATCACCGCGGTGGGTGCCGGGCACGACCTTCAGAGGCCCGTTCTCCAAGGTGACGTCGTCGAGAAAGTACAGCACGGCGATGAGGTCTTCGTTGGTGTGGGGCTGGAACATGAAATCCTGGTGGTACTTCACTTCAGTCGCGGAACCAGGGTGTTTGGCGTTGATTTTCGAGTTGTTGTATTCGACGTCGGGACCGATGAGTAGAGTAACGGCATCGAGGGCCCGGTTGTCGCGCATCACCTCGAGGTAGGCGTCGGAAACGTCGACCGGCGATGCGACCCTGCGCAAAGCGGGCCGTTGTGCAGTGTGGTCTACCTCTAGGTCGAAGCGTGCCCGATTGGCTGGCGTGTCGCCGTATGGTTCGGAGTGCTTGCGGCTTTCTTCTACCCAGGATGCGAAATCACTCACAATCGCCGCGAGTTGCTCCGGCGCTAGTGCATTCTCGACGAAGGCGTAGCCGTTGGCCCAGTAGGCCTCGATTTCGTCGGGGGAAAGAGCTTCGTTGGGCATCAGATGATGGGTAGTTCGGGCGCCGCGCGGCGGCTGAGCAGTTCAGGGCCGTTTGAGCGCACGACCAGGTTCTCTTCGTGGACCATTGCCTTGCCGGGTTCCCAGATCAAGGCGGGTTCCAGTGTCAGCACCATGTTCTCTTCGATGACTGTGTTGTCGTCGGCGGTGTGCGACGGCCATTCGGTCACCTGCGTGCCCAAGCCGTGCCCCATGCGGCCGATGTCGTTGCCCAACGAGCCGTTGGCTTTCAACACCTCGTTCATCGCCGTGAATACGTCAGAGGTGGTGGCACCGGGCCGAACCGCCTCAAGACCGGCCTCAGTGGCCTCCCAGACGGCTCGGTAGGCATCTCGGGCACCGCTACTGGCGCTGGTGAACGCGAAGTTGCGGTCGAAGTCGCTGAAGTAGCCGTCGAAGGTCGAACCTGTGTCGAAAATCAGCATGTCACCGTCGTCGATCTCACGATCAGATGGTTGTCGGATGATGTCGTTGATGCCGTCGGGGCCGGTTGCGCCGACCAGGTAGGGAACATCGTCTGCGCCTTGACGGAAGATCTCTGCACGGAACGCGGCGAACGCCTGACGCTCGGTCATGCCCGTAGACAGCAGTTTGGGTAGTTCGTCGAAGGCGTCGGATACCACACCACAGATGTGGCGGTGCTTTTCGATCTCGCGCTCGCTCTTGACCATGCGCAAGCCGCGAATGATGTCGGTCACGTCGACGAATTCGCTCAACATTGAACGCAGAAGGTCGAGGTCGCGCAAGGGCATCCGCACATGGGTTTCGGGTCCCATCGGCAAACCTATGCTGCCATCACCGGCGACCTCGCGGATGCAGTCAGCCAGCAAGCTGACACCATCGTCGTCAGGACAGGGTGATGACCAGGTGCGCACATCGTCGATCCAGGTCTCTGACATTGTGGCTTCGCCGATGCTGGGGACAACCGCGATCGGCTTGCCTGCTGCACCGATGACCGTGAACCAGGGCCTTGTCGGGCTTTGCCAAAAAGGAGTGTGGAATCCGGTGAAGTAGCGAACCTCGGGTTCGGTGCACACCAGGATCGCGGCGATTCCCCGTTCGTCCATCTGTGCTTGACAGCGCCGGGTTCGCTCAGAGAACTCTTCGGCTGGAAAGCCTCGCTCGGGACTCAAGACACACCTCTTGTTGCTCGCGGATGCGACTGTAGCCTGAGCCGGTGAATTCGCGGTTGCCGCTCGACCAGATCCGCAAGGACACTCCTGGAGTCGACCATGTCCTGCACTTCAACAACGCGGGCGCTGCGCTGCCAACCCGAGTGGTGCTCACCACCGTTGTCGAGCATCTTGAGCGCGAGGCCATGATCGGCGGCTACGAGGCAGCCGGGGAGGCAAGCGACCGTCTCGAAGCCGTCTACGACTCTCTGGCAAGGTTGATCGGGGCTGAACCCCACCAGATAGCCGTGGTCGAGAACGCAACTCGCGCCTGGGACATGGCGGTCTACGGCTACCCCTTTGCCACGGGCGACCGAGTGCTCACCAGTCGAGCAGAGTACGTCAGCAACGTCATCGCGCTGCTGCAGTTGCAGAAACGGCACGGTATCGAACCGGTGCTGATCGAGGACGACGAGCACGGACAGATCGATCTCCAACATCTTGAAGCAGAACTAGCGAGCGGGGCGGCGTTGGTGGCCCTCACTCATGCGCCCACCAACGGAGGTCTGATCAATCCCGCCGAGGCGGTGGGCGCCCTCTGCAAGCAGTACGACGTGTTCTATGTGCTCGACGCCTGTCAGTCCGCGGGGCAGGTGCCGCTCGATGTCGGCCGTATCGGTTGCGATGTGTTGTCGGGTACTGGCCGAAAGTACCTGCGAGGCCCGCGTGGCACCGGTTTCCTGTATGCGGGACCACGAGCATTGGAGCGGATCGAGCCACCGTTCTTGGATCTCCATGCCGCGGCCTGGACTGCAGACACGAGTTACGAGATCCGTCCCGACGCTCGCCGCTTCGAGAACTGGGAAGCGAACTACGCAGGCAAACTGGGCCTCGGTGCCGCCGTCGACTACGCCCTCGAGTTGGGTGTCGAGGCGACATCTGAGCGTCTCTGCGAACTCGCTGCAGACCTGCGCGAATCGCTCACAGCACTCGACGGTGTCTCGGTGCACGACAAGGGAGTTGCACGAGGCGGCATTGTCACGTTCACGGTCGACGGCTTTGATTCCGTCGATGTGCAGGCGCAACTGCTGGCGCAGCGCATCAACACGACCGTCTCCCCTGCCGGCCATGCCCGTCTCGACTTGCCGTACCGTGGCCTACCCTCCCTGGTGCGTGCCTCGCTGCACTACTACAACACAGTTGAGGAAGTCTCCCGCTTCGTCAGCGCCGTGGATCGCCTACGCGCCCCCGAAGGCCGGATGGTGTAGTGACTTCCACCGACTATGAGAACCCGTATCGACCCGTACCGGTCAGGCTCTTCAACCGACTCGGCCGCTCAGGCCGGCATCTGGGACTGTCGGGGCGCTTGGAGGTCGACGCGCTGCTCGACGCTGCCCAACGGAAAACGGGCTTGTCAGACTTCGGCGACAGCGGCTTTATGGGCGCCTTGGAAGTGCTTGTCGAGTCGATCAACGATGAGGCCCGCCTGACACCGACCGGCAGGGTGATACAGAAATCAAGGCTCATCGGCGCTCTGGTCTACCGCTTGCGGATCGAAGATGTGATCCGCCGGCATCCTGAGATCGACACGATGGCCCTACCCACCGTCATCATGGTCACTGGATTGCAGCGCACCGGTACCACCCTGCTACAGCGCTCATTGAACTCGCTTCCGGGGGTTCGGGGTATCTCCGGTGGCGAAGGGCTCGTCCCCGTCCCGGCGACAGACACGTCGAAACCCGTCGAGAGGCTACGCAGGCGGCGCGCGGCTCTCGCCGAGAAGACCATCTCCTATCTGGCGCCTGACTTCATGTCGATCCATCAGATCGACCCCAGCGAGCCCGAAGAGGACGTCCTGCTGCTCGACCTGGATTTCATGAGCCAGTCACCTGAGGCAACGATGCGCGTGCCGACTTATTCCCGCTGGTTGGAGGGCCAAGACCACACGTCAACCTATGAGTACTTCCGCCGGGTCCTGAAGGTGCTCTACTGGCAGCGTCCTGCTGGTGCCCTGGTGCTCAAGACCCCGCAGCACCTCGAATACCTTGACGTGTTCCTCAAGGTGTTCCCCGACGCGACGATCGCTCAGACCCACCGCGATCCGCGGATCGCTGTTGCCTCCTTCTGCAGCATGGTTGCCCACAGCTACGGCATCTTCTCAGATGACGTCGACCCGACTGAGATCGGCAACCACTGGTGCCGCAAGACGCAGAGGATGGTTGATTCAGCCATACAGACCCGAGCTGAAACAAATACCGGTCGATTCGTCGACATCTCGTATTACGACCTTCTCAGAGATCCGATCGCCGAAGTCCGTCGGATCTGCGAACTGGCAGGCATCGGATTCGATAGCCAAGCCGAGCGCGCGGCCACGCGCTACCTGGAGGCGAATCCGCAGAACCGCTTCGGAACACACGACTACCGACTCGCCGATTTCGGACTGAGCGAGCAAGTCATGGACGAGGCCTTCGCTGCCTATCGACAAGCCCACGCGATTCCCTTCGAGTAACAGCGCAACCGGTCTCTGGAACTCAGAACATCTGCACTTCGCTTGATCCGAGTCAGGAGTCGTCGGCGAAGCTCAGAGGGATGCGGACAGTGGCTTCGGGTTCGAAAATCCCAGAGTCGTTGACTGCGATTACGCAATCGTCCACGGTGGCGTCGCAGACGCCATTGCCGACCGCGCCGGTGATGAGAGGGGCCACAGAGGATCCGTGTCCAGTTCGGTAATCTTGTCGATCAAAGACTCAAATCGCCAGATTGGGAACGGGTATCTCGCGGGTCGGGGCCAGTCGGACTGTGAGCAGAGGTGCGGGGGAACTCCGGGGCCACGACAACGAAGCCATCGGCAGCGATAACCGAGAGTAGATCGAAGTACCTGTCGGGAAGGCTGCCGAACCCGTGCGCTAACTCACTGCTCCGGCCAAGCTCACCCTGTCGTTGTGCATAACCGGAGCGCGAGACGACGGCTACCACCTGATCGACGCCGAAATGGTGTCCCCGAATCTGGCCGACACCTTGAAATCGAAGAGGGCCACGGGGGTGGTCATCGATACCCAGACCGCCATCGACACCACTACCTGCGCTGAACAGTTCGCACTCGACGACTGGGCCGAGTTGACCTCGCTAGCCCTGCTATGAAGTCCACGGTTTCGCAACGCTTCTAGCCCACAGAAGTCTCCAACTCGGCGTCAACCTCACACCCCCGTCAACAGTTGTGGGCGAATGAGGCCAAATCGCGTAATGAGGCTGCATTAATGTCTGGAATAGCGCCGGGCAACAACAGGTCGCCCGCATGGCAAGTACCGTTCACAGTGCGGCTGTAGCCAACAACATTGGCCCGCTTGAGCTTGCGGTAGTAATCAAGCCCCTCGTCGCGCAGGGGGTCTAGCTCATTCACCGAGATCACATGGGGCGGCATGCCGACGAGATCAGCGACCTCAGCGTGCCACGGCCAGGCCAACGAGTTCGTTTGGTTCGCTCCGCTTGGATCGTACGCCTTCACGAAGTACTCCATCAGGTCGCTGGCCAGGAAATACCCTTCGTTCTCATGTAGGGACGGAAGGTTTGCCGGAGGGTTGGCATAGGCACCGGAGATGTAAGGACACTGTGCGTACACACCGTCGATCATATGGAGGAGACCCTCATCTCGAGCCTTTAGCGCCGTGGCCAGGGACAGGTTTCCGCCTCCTGACTCCCCCGATACCAAGATCTTCGACATGCCAAGCTCGGAGCGATGGGCATGCACCCATTTGAGCGCCGAAAGGCAGTCGTTCAGCGCAGCAGGGAACGGATGGCAGCCGAGAGCCCCCGCAGCGTTGCGGAACTCCACCCCGATCGCCACAAGACCCAGTGCCGCAAGCTCGTCACACCAGCGCCAAGAATTTGTCGATTTGGCGGAGAGCATTACCATGCCTCCGCCGTGAAGTTGCAGGACCCCCGGCAAAGGGCCTTCTGCATTTAGCGGGTAGTGGACATATAGGTTGATCTCGTTGCCGTCGATGCCCGTTATCACCTCGGTGCGCGTTGCCACGCCTTCAATGGGTGGTAGGTCGGCGAACAGGATATCGAAGACCGCCTCGAATCCCGGCTCGGCTGCGGTTGCGAAGTCGCGAATCTCGTCAATCGATGAGTTGGCATCGAGCGGCACCGGTTCCCCCCGATCTACCATCCCCAGGGGCTCTAGCGCCTGTACAATGCGCTGATCAGTTCGAGAGTCGGTAGCGAGTGAAAGGCCTGGATTGCCGAACTGGCCCGGCAGATCGATTTTCGAATTCATGATTCTCCTAAAGTTCGGTGGTCAACAATGTGCTTGCAACGTGATGTAGCGTTTTCTGGTCTCGCTTGTTCTGGTAGGCGGCCGCGACCATGTCCATCTCGACTACCGCACGGCCCGCATTCACGGACTGCCTAGGTTCGGTTAGCCATGGACTCAGGACGGAGGTGGCATTTCGGCCAAGCCGACCAGTAGGCGAGTTCGAGCCACTCCAAGACCTCATCGATTGTTGAGTACCCTCAGCTGCTACTAACATGAATCCTGAATTATAATTCAGTTCTAGGGGGAGGTCCACTGAGACGATGCTGGCGAAGCAAATTGAACCAAGCGAAAACGCTGTGATCCGCAAAGAACCGGCGACTGCGAGAGGGCGCGCAACGCGCCGGGTGATCTTGGCCGCCGCGGAGAAGGTGTTCGGTGAATGTCCTTACGAGAAGTCGTCGATCTCAGAGATCACCCGGCAGGCGGGCGTTGCCCAGGGTGCCTTCTATCTGTACTTCCCCAACAAGAAGGCTGCATTCATCGAGCTGATACACGTCCTCAACCACAACATGCGGCGGAGCATGGCCGAAGCGATTGCAGGACTTGACGACCGACTCGATGTGGAGCGTGCCGGATTCAGGGCCTTTTTTGAGTACATCGCCCAGCACAGAGGGCTGTACCGCATGGTGCGCGAGTCGGAGTTCGTGGATCCAGATACCCACCGCTGGCACTACGAGACCATCGCCAAGAGCTACGTGGCCGGCCTGGAGAAAGCGCAGGGTAGCGGACAGATATGCAATGACGTCTCGGCGGAGACCATCGCATGGACCCTCATGGGCGCCGGCGAGCTGATTGGAGCGCGTTTTGTGGTCTGGCAGGGAGAGCCTTTGCCCGACTCCGTGATTGATGAGGTCGGCGAACTGGCGGCAAGAGCAGTGCGCCCGGTCGAACCCCCTGGGGCGAAGAGTGGCTGATGGCTTCTCCATGGGCATTGTCTCGGCCAGGATGTTTCTGCCTGCACCAGTATTGACGGCCGCCGAAATCGCCGAGGCGAGTGGTCTGCCCCAGTGGGTGGTGACCGACAAACTCGACATCAGCCGCAAACACGTTCTTGATCCCAAGTTGCACCCGAATGTGATGGCGACCAAGGCAGCAGAACAGTGCCTCGAACGGGCTGGCTCCGACCCAATGTCGATAGATGTCGTGCTGTGTACTACCGAGGAGTGGAAGGAATACTCCCTCTGGACTGCCGGTATCGATCTGGCCAATGAGATCGGTGCTGCCAAGGCTTGGGGGATAGATGTTCACATGCGGTGTGCCACCACGATCGCATCGCTCAAGCTGGCACGTTCGTTGATGCGGGACGACCCTTCGATCAACACCGTTCTCATCGCCGGCGGATACGTGCTGTCCGACTTCGTTGACATCGCCAACCTGGACACATCCTTCCTCTTCAATCTCGGTTCTGGGGCGGGAGCATTGCTCGTGCAGCGCGGCTGGCCGTACAACCAAGTACTCGGAACTCACCTGAAATCTGACGGTTCCATGAGTCGCAATGTCATTGTGCCCGCCAGTGGGACCGTTCTGCACCCCAGCGATCAGGCTGTCAACGACGGCCTGTTCAAGTTTGACGTCGTCGAGCCTGATGCCATCAAAGCCCGGCTTAGTGGGGTGAGCACCGCCAACTGGATGTACTGCATTGACGAGGCGCTTCGAAAATCGGGTATGAAACCCGATGGCGCACCTTACACCCGCGATGACATCAGCTATCTCAACATGATTCTGGTTAAACCGTCTGCACACCGGCAGATGCTTGATTTGCTGGGACTTGGGGAAGACCAGTCTTGCTATCTCGGCCATATCGGCCCTATCGGCGAACAGGACTCGATCATCTCGATCATTGAAGGCGAGCGGACTGGGCGGCTGACATCCGGCGACCTCATGGTGGTTGTTGGCGCAGGCATCGGCTACGTGTGGGGTGCCGCCATCGTCAAGTGGGGTCCGTGTCGGTAACGGCGAGTGCGCCGCCGGTGGTCGGCGACTTGCTGGGCAGGCGTGCGCAGATCAGTGCTGAGCGCGTGGCACTTGTCGAAGGACTGGACGGGCCTGTTGTGACCTTCGGAGAGTGGAACGCTCGCGTGAATCGCACCGCGGCATACTTGGCCGACCTCGGTGTCTCCAAAGGCGACCGGGTTACGGTGTATTCCAAGAATCGCCCTGAGTACTTGGACCTGTTCTGGGCAGCCAACAAACTCGGCTTCGTCCTCCACAACCTGAACTGGCGCCTCACCGTGCGAGAACTGGGCCAGATTGTGTCAGATGCCCAGCCTGCCGTGTTGCTTTATGGCGACGAATGGAGCGATCAGACCAATCAACTCCGCCCATCGCTAGGTTCGGTGCGTCACATCGTCGCATTCGACGACCGGGATTCGAAGAACCGCAGCTTTGAGGAGCGTGATGCGTACCCCTCCACGCCGTTGCCATCCTTGTCCCTGGATCCAGAAGACACCTGGGGCATCTACTACACGGGAGGCACCACAGGGCTGCCAAAGGGGGCCGCGCTGACCTGCGGCAACATTGTTTGGGGCTCGCTGAGCACAATCGTGTCGTGGGGCCTCACCGATGCACACATTGCGCCGCTGCAACTCCCCCTGTTCCACGTTGGCGGGCCGAACATCTTCATGGCACCGCTTGCGCTTGTCGGTGGTGCAACGATTCTCTGCGAGGAGTTTGACGTCAACGAGACGTTTGACTTGCTTGAGAGGGGGGGCATTACCCACTACGTCGCAGTGCCGACGATGTACCAGATGCTCCAGAGCCATCCCAGATGGGAAGACGCCGACTTCTCGAAACTAGACCTAGTGATCTCAGGCGGGGCACCGTGTCCGCTGCCGGTAATGGAGAAGTTCTGGGACCGGGGCGTCGAATTCAGAATGGGTTATGGGCTCACTGAGGCGACGGGCAACAACTTCTGGCTGCCGAATGGGCAGTGGCGCGAGAACCCGACTTCAGTAGGGGTTCCCCTGCCTTTTGTCGATGCCAAGGTAGTAGACGAGTTCGGCTCAGAAGTCGGTGACGGTGTCGTTGGAGAACTCCTAATTCGCGGCCCCCACGTCATGAAGGGATACTGGGGACAGCCTGACGCCAGCGCACAAGTGCTGTGCGACGGCTGGCTGCACACCGGTGATCTGGCGGTGCGCGATGCATCCGGCCTCTTCACTATCAAGGGCCGGAGCAAAGAGATGTTCATTTCCGGCGGTGAGAACGTCTACCCTGCCGAGATCGAGGCGGTAATGCTCGCCTACGACCATGTTGCCGAAGCGGCCGTTGCCGGGATACCTCACGCGCAATGGGGTGAGGCGGCTACAGCCTGGGTAGTGGTCGAGCCTGGTGCCCCCTTCTCAGAGTCCGACTTTCGCGACTTCCTTGCGCAGAGGTTGGCCCGCTACAAACTCCCCCAAGAGATCACAGTGATCGAGGTGTTGCCAAGAACTGCGATTGGAAAGGCAGACAAGCAGCGTCTGCTGGAATCGCGGAGCTTGACTTGAATCATGAATCATGAATCAGGTATCATGTAAGCATTACCAACAACAACTACTGTCCAAGAGTTCGGTAGTGACTGCCGGGAGGTGGCTATTGTGCCTGTTTACACTAGATTTTGGGGATTTGCGCTTAGGGGCTGTTTGCTGATTGTTTGTCTTGCCATGCTCGCGTCAGCATGCGGAGGATCCAGCAACGGCAGCGATGGCGGCGAGACGGCCGACGATGGCGGCGAGACGGCCGACGATGGCGGCGAGACGGCCGACGATGGCGGCGAGACGGCCGACGATGGCGGCGAGACGGCCGACGATGGCGGCGAGACGGCCGAGATTGATCGCTCTGGTGAAGTCATAAGGGTTGGCTATGTCAATAATGAGGGTGCAGCGTTCGCGCTGCCTGAGTTCCGCATTGGCGGCGAAGTGGCGATCGAGGCCATCAACGATTCCGGCGGTATCCACGGGGCCATCATTGAGCCCGTCGTCTGCCTTTCCGATGGAACCCCTGAGGGGGCCATCAACTGCGCCAACGACCTCATCGAGAAAGATGTAGTTCTGGCCTATATGGGCATCGAACTGGCCTCTGAAGCCGCGATCGGTCTTTGGGTCGATGCTGGAATCCCCTATATCTCATCAAACTCTTGGGGCGACACAGAGAGAAATAGCCGGGGTGCCTTCTTGTTGCATGCAGCAGCGGGAGCGTATGCCGTGGGGCCGGCAAAGACATTCAAGGACTTGGGTATTAGCCACATTGCCGTGGTCTTGGAGGACTCACCATCGCAACTTGACTTCCTCGAGACGATCATCACACCAGTGCTGGCGCACAATGAGATTGAGTGGGAGCGCATCATCGTCAATGCTGCCGCCCCTGACTACGCTGCCGCGATTGCAACCGCTCAAGCAACAGGTGTAGAGGCGATCTGGGGCCAGTTCACCGAACCTGGTTGCATTGGCTTGGTTGGGGCAGCAGATGCCAGCGGTTACAAAAAGCCGATATTCGCAGGCTCATGCAGCATCTATATCGATCTTCTGGGGGAGGCCGCTGTCGGCACGTATACGCAGAGTGACACCTACGGCGTCTTCGGCAAGCAGTTCGCACCTCCGGAAATTGCCGAACGCCTTGATGACTATGTGATCGAGATGACCGCTGCCGGTCACGAGGACTATATACCCGGTTTCACTGTGCTGCCCTACTCGGCGTGGCGTGAGATCGCGTTCATCTTGGAGACGATCAAGGGTCCCATTACCGCTGAATCGGTTACTCAGGCTTTTGCAACGGCGGGCACAACTCCGGGTTGGTTCGGACCGGACTTGCGTTGCGGTCAAGCACCATGGCCCGCAGAGTCGTCAAGTTGCGGTTCGCAAATCGCAGTGTGGAAAGTTGTGCTCAACGAGGACGGCACGATTGGTCGAGAACTCGTCGGTGACGGATTCTTTGATGCTTTTGAGTACAGTGGTTTCTAAATACTTGTGCCCAAAGGGCCCGAGACAACACAGCCATAGACAGCCATAGACAGCCATAGAGATCTGAGCAAGTGCAGCAGTATCTGCTCTTCGCCATCATCGGATTGGGCTTCGGATGTGTTTACGCAGCCCAGGCGCTGGGTGTAGTAATCACGTTTCGAGGCACGGGCATAATCAACTTTGCCACCGGTGCAATGGCAATGTGGGGGGCATACGTCTACGACGAACTCCACAAAACAGGTGATCTGGTGTTGCCTTTGGCAGTTGTTCCTCACAGAGTGGGGATAGGCGAAGGTGCAGGCTCGGTTCCCTTTGTGGCAACTCTAGCGCTCGCCGTGGCATCGTGCAGCCTCATTGGTCTCCTTGTCCATGTTCTTGTGTTCCAACCGCTACGTAGTGCTCCTGTACTTGCGCGTGTGGTGGCATCAGTCGGAGTGCTGCTCGCGATCCAGGCACTAATTGTGATGCAGTTCGGAAACACTCCTCGACCCGTGGAACCAATTCTTCCAAATGAATCAATAAGCCTCGCTGGCATCAGCTTTTCGCGGGATCGGTTATGGTTGACAGGGGTGGTGGTGTTGGTAGCGGCCGCGGTGTGGGCGTGGTTCCGCTTCACACGAATAGGCCTTGCTGTACGAGCAGGCGCAGAGAATGAAAGAGCCATAAGCCTGGCTCGATATTCGCCTCAACTGCTGTCTGGGGCGACCTGGATACTGTCAAGCACCATTGTCGGCGCAATTCTAATACTGGCTTCACCCATGGTGATCTTAAACCCACTCACATATGTGCTTGCCATTGTGCCAGCGTTGGCGGCGGCCCTGATCGGACGGCTGTCCTCAATAGGGATCACGGTAATTGCTGCGTTGGCGTTAGGCGTTCTCCAGTCGATCGTGGTTTTTCAAACTACGAAATCGTGGTGGCCAGACTGGGCGGTAACGGGTCTGTCCGACGCGGTGCCATTCATCGTAATCGTGGTTGCCCTTTTCTTTGTGGGCGACGCATTGCCCAGTCGTGGAGCAATGGAATCGGATTCACTTCCCGAAGTGAATCGGGCCAAGATACGAGCATTAGCGGTGTTGCCTATTGTGCTAGCGGCTGGCGCCGCAATAATGTTCACCTCGGGCACCTATCGTTTTGCCATCATCACGAGCATGATTGCGACTGTCATCCTCCTTTCGCTAGTGGTGCTGACTGGGCTGGTCGGGCAAATATCTTTAGCTCAAGCGGGCATCGCCGGCACCGCTGGCTTTGCTTTGAGCAAGCTGGGTGGTTCTGTTGGCATTCCGTTTCCGTTCTCAACACTATTGGCGGCGCTTGTGGCCACTCTATTCGGTGTGTTGGTGGGCATACCGGCGCTGCGAATCCGTGGCGTGCAGTTGGCAGTAGTTACCATGGCTGGGGCAGTGGCATTGGAGAAGTTCATTTTTCGCAATCCGAGCCTGACCGACGCGGCCGGCAACCCCATTGTAGACCCTATGCTATTCGGCTTGGACCTAGGTGTGCGCGAAGGCCGGAATATCGCACGTGTGGAGTTTGGAATCTTGGTTCTTATGCTCGTGACCATTTGCGCCGTATTGGTGGGAAACCTGATTCGCAGCGCCACCGGTCGGCGGTTTTTGGCGGTGCGCTCAAACGAAAGGGCTAGCGCGTCGGTGGGTATTTCAATCGCCAACACAAAGCTCTTGGCCTTTGGTGTCGCATCGTTTTTGGCTGGCATCGGTGGAGCCTTCATGGGCTATAGCCGCAGTCAACTGTCGGCAGAGAGCTTCACGGTGCTGGTAGGACTCAGCTTCTTGGCGTTTGCTTACCTAGGAGGCATAACAAGCGTGAGAGGTGCAATTATCGGCGGTGCATTTGCGCCTTTGGGTATTATCTTCGTCGTTCTCGATCGCACCTTTGATCTCGGTTCCGCATATCAGTTGTTTGCTGGCATTGGTCTAGTGCTCACGGCCGTGTTTAATCCAAACGGAATTGCTGGTACCAGCAGAGAGTATCTCGAAAAGTTCCGTAGCGATCGAAGAGCGCAGAACGCCGAAACTGA
The DNA here is from genome assembly GCA_965198315.1 of Candidatus Aldehydirespiratoraceae bacterium. Taxonomy (GTDB): domain Bacteria; phylum Actinomycetota; class Acidimicrobiia; order Acidimicrobiales; family Aldehydirespiratoraceae; genus VXYK01. The sequence goes on from OZ240616.1 coordinate 2,666,353, forward strand.
GAATGGAGAAGACGTTGATCGCGCGTGCATCCGAGAGCCGACGCATGGAGACAACCTATTGATCTCAACCAATCCATCTATATCCGATGATTGTGACAATAACACCAACGTTGACTGTCCAACTAGATCATCGCGTTCGAAGATTGCTGATGAAGCGCCCACAGTTCTGGCTGTCGATCAGATCACTGTTGAGTTTCGAAACTTATGTGTGTTGAATGGAGTTTCGCTACGGATCGGGGAAGGTCAGATTGTCGGGCTGATTGGTCCAAATGGCGCTGGCAAGACTACCCTTGTTGACGCACTTACTGGATTCGTTCGATCGAAAGGACGTATTGAATTCTGTGGCCGCGAGCTTATAAAGCAACGGCCGCACCAGCGAGCCCGTCTAGGCGTCTCTAGAACATGGCAATCGCTAGAACTCTTTGGTGACCTGTCCGTACGAGAAAACGTGCAAGTCGCCATCGATAGAGCTTCGATCCGCTCAATATGCGCTGATGCATTGATGCCTGGACGGTCTACGAATTCGTCTAATGCAAATGCAGCACTCACGGTAGTTGGTCTTTCCAATCAGTCCGAAGCGAGTCCCGGCGATTTACCGCTAGGATCTCAAAAGTTGGTGGGATTGGCACGAGCCCTAGCTAGTTCGCCGCGGCTCTTGCTGGCCGACGAACCTGCAGCCGGTTTGGACACAGCCGAAAGCCAGGTGCTCGGCAAGCATCTGATGGACATCGCCGCCGGTGGCGTGTCAATCCTGTTGATCGATCACGATATGGGGCTTGTGTTGGAGGTCTGCGACTACATTTACGTCCTTGACTTTGGCCAGATAATTGCTGAGGGCTCGCCGGCTCAGATTCGTTCCAATGAGGCAGTCATCAATGCTTACCTTGGCACAGAGGACCGGGAATGAGCGGTGCCGATCAACCGACACAGGTTTCCCTCGATGAGGGTGGGCGCCCGATACTTGCACTAAGTGTGCAAATGCTGGTCGCTGGTTGGGGCGGAGTGCCTGCTGTGCGAGATCTTAGTCTAGAGGTGTCCCCTGGAGAGGTGGTGGCACTGTTGGGGCCAAACGGGGCAGGCAAATCGACGACCTTGCTAACAATTGTTGGCATCCTGAAACCACTTGGCGGAAAGATCTTCTTGATGGGTGAACCCCTGGATGGTCTTGCTCCTCACCAAGTAGCTCGTCGCGGTCTTGCGTTGTTGACCGATGACCGCAGTATCTTCTTTCAGCTCACTGTGGCGGAGAATCTGCGTTTGCACCGGCACCGCCGGAGCCAGGTCAAGCAGTCGGATGTACTAGGTTGGTTTCCGGCCCTCAAACCGCTGCTCAAGCGCAAGGCTGGTCTGCTGTCCGGCGGTGAACAGCAGATGTTGGCGTTGGGGTGCAAACTAATTTCGGATCCGAAGCTGCTCATGATTGACGAGATGAGCATGGGTCTTGCGCCAATTGTCGTGAATCGCTTGCTGGAATTCATTCGCAGCATCGCCGATGAGGCCGACACTGCGGTGCTGCTAGTAGAACAGCACGTTCACGCCGCTCTATCGATTTCCGACCGTGCGAACGTGCTGAGCCACGGGGAGTTGGCATTGACAGGAACCGTGGAAGAGCTTGCGCAACGGCCAGAGGTCCTTGAAGCCAGCTATTTCGGCGAGCGAACTCTTGACAACAACTGAAGACCAAAAGTCATCCGTCTGCCGTCTCAGAGTATGGGTAGTTTCGCTAGCGGGATTGGGTTGTACGCATTTGGGAGAGTAAGTCCACATATGGTTGTTGCCACAATTTAACCGCGTCGGGTGTCAGGCGCCGCGTCCGGGCCAGGCTCTCGGACACGAACCGGGCGTAGCCGCTCTGAGAGGACCCCGACCGCATCCGGGAATGCATCAACTCGGCGGTATCATCTCGCTCCGCCACCAGCGGGTGATAGCCCAGAACCTTGGTGTGGCCGTCAGCGGCGCCGTGTTTGTGGTGGCTGTGGACCTCGCAGATTGTGGAGTCCAGATCCAGCGTCATCTCCGATACCTGCGGCGCCGCGCCCACAGACCACGCCCGATCAAGCGCCAGTTCCTGAGCGCGGTCGAACTGGCGCAGATGCCCGAACGTGAACGACCGCAAAACGTTCCCAGAGTCGACGGCGCCAACACCCCAAACGGCAGCACCTGAGCCGTCGACCCCGACCACAGCCGCTGCGCGTCGTCGATGAACGAGCCCCCCACAAGCATCGACGCCACCAACGACAACACCTTCGCCCCGACCCGGCGGGCGCACGACCTCATCAAGCATCGCCTCGAGCCCCAAGCGATCCATCACCGTGCCCGCCAGCAACAAACCCGTATCTCCACCAAAGACCCTCATCGAAACGAACCCCCACCCCCATCAATCCCACCAGATACACTCCCCACAGGAAGTGCCTCCTCACATGTTTGAAATGAAGGCGAACCCGATGGTCTCGGGTCCTGGTCATGGGCGACGAGTTCAACCACGAATGGGTCCAGATCGACGGTACAGCCACGGTGCACGACATGCCCGAGGCAGCCGACGGCCTGGTCGAGTACTACCGCTGCATCTCCGGGGAGAATCCCTACTGGGACGAGTACCGCCAGGCCATGGCCGATCAGGGCAAGTCGGTGATCATGATCGAGCCGACCCGCTGGGGGCCGGTCAGCAAGGGGGGCTTCCCACCGTCGCTCTTCGAGTGAGCGGTATTCCCGAAGCGACCTAGACTGGTTGGCTCGATGAGCATCGTTGGCCAGAATCCGTTGTACTTCCTGCGAGGTAGACAGGATTGGCGTGATCCCCGGCCGGCCTATGCCCGCCTGCGCGACGAGGCACCGGTCTACCGAGCGACCCACGACGACGGCTCCGACTATTACGTCCTCTCCCGATTCGCGGACATTTTCGACGCGGCCCGCGACACCGAGACTTTCTCGTCGGCGCACGGCCTCACCCTCGAAGCCGACGCCATGGCCATGTTCGAGGAGCAGGCTGCGCCGATCGTGATGATGGATCCTCCCGACCACACGAGGATGCGACGGTTGGTAAGCCGAGCCATGACCCCGCGACGGGTCTTGTTGATCGAGGACGCGGTCCGTGACTTCGTCGACGAACGCCTCGACCTCCTCGTGGAGACTGGAGGTGAGGGCGACATCGTCGAGACGCTCTTCAAGCCGCTCCCGAGTTTCGTGGTCGCCCACTACCTGGGCGTTCCGCTCTCGGACCGAGACAAGTTCGACGAGTGGAGTTCGGCGATCGTGCAGGCTGCCGCTGAGGGGACCGTCACGGACGCCTTCGAAGCGACTTTGGGACTCTTCGAGTACGCAGGCGAGTTGATCGAGTGGCGCCGCTCCGAACCCGGTGACGACCTCGTGTCGGATCTCGTGGCTGTCGGCGAGGAACTGGCATCGCCGATGTGGATAGTCGGGTTCGTCTTTACGATGATCACCGGCGGCAACGACACGATGACCGGCCTGCTCGGCGGTGCGGCGGAGTTGCTGACCGAGCACCGCGACCAGCGGCAGGTTCTGATCGACCAACCCGAACTCATCGGCGGGGCCATCGACGAGTTCCTGCGGCTGGTCTCCCCTGTCCAGAACCTGGCCCGCACAACGACGCGGCCCATCGAGCTTCACGGTGAGACGATCCCCGAAGGGGTCAAAGTCATGCTTCTGTGGGCATCGGGCAACCGCGACGAGCGGGAGTTCGGACCCACGGCCGGGCAACTCGATGTCCGACGCCAACCCAAGCGGATCCTGTCGCTCGGCTACGGCCCGCACCATTGCCTGGGGGCCTCGGCGGCACGGCTCCAGGGTCGGGTGGCCGTCGAGCAGTTGCTCAGCCGCTTCGCCGACTTCGAGGTCGACGCCCCCGCCGGCCGGTTCGCGGCGGGTCCTTTCGTGCGGCGATACGAATACCTGCCCTTCTCAACTAAGGCCTAATCGGGTTGACGACAGTACGATCTACCGATGGGCGAGATCGAATCTGCTTGGGATCGCTTCCCCGGCTATGCCATCGACTTGGTGCCATGGTCGGGGCGGGGCCGCGCACGATTCGGCGGTGTGGTGGTGGCCGAGAGCGACGCCTGCTTGATCGTCAAGGAATCCGACCACACAGACCAGCTCTACTTCCCGATCAACGACGTCAACTGGGAGCATTTCACCGAAACCGACTTGCATACGGTGTGTCCTTTCAAGGGGGAGGCCGACTATTGGTCTCTGTCTGTCGACGACACCGTTGAGGAGAACGTGGCGTGGACCTACCGACGGCCCCTAAGCGAGGTGGCGGGACTGGAAGGCTACGTGGGCTTCTACACCGCTCGAGTTCAACTCGAACTACTTGAGACAGTCGCAAATGACGGTGCTGCAGAGGTGGCCTACCGACTCCCCGTTTGGGGAACGGCCGCTGATCTTGTCGACCTCATCGACGTGAAGCCCGACGGCGAGGGCCGTTTCACCAGCCCGTCATTTCCCGACCCTCCCCTGGGTACCTTCTTCGACATTCCCGATCGCCATCGACCGCGCCAGGTGATCGAGGGCGGACACCTGCTGGGCCAGGCGATCATGGCGGCCTCCAAGACCGTTCCCGATCAGCGGGTGGTGTCGGCCTCCATGGTCTTCACTCGCGCGGCTCGCTTCGATGCCCCGTTGGCCGTAGATGTCGAAGTGCTGCGCCGGGGCCGCACCTATTCGACGATCCAAGCCCGGACTGTGCAGAACGACAAACTGTGCAGCGCCGGCCTGGTTCTGCTGGACAGCGGTGCCGAAGACGTCTACCGGGGAACAGCCGAGATGCCCGACGTAGCTGGGCCTCTTGAGTGCCCGTTACGGGATTTCGGGGTGATCGGGCGCGAAATTCGAGTTGTGGGCGGTGCCTACAACAACAATCCCGACGAAGTAGGACCCGCTGAACTGCATGTTTGGATGCGCTACCGGGATCGGCCCGAAAGCCCAGGAATGCAGGCCGCCCTATTGGCCCAAGCCTCGACGCATTACACCATCGGAGCATCGATGCGACCCCACCACGGGGTTACCGAGGCGCAGGCTCATGTCACTCTTTCGACCGGCCCTATGGTCGTCGACATCGCCTTCCACGACGACGCAGACACCGCCGACTGGCATCTCTACGAGAACCTCGCCATCTACGCCGGCCGCGGTCAGGTGCAGGGGCAGGGTCGCATCTTCTCCCAGGACGGACGCCTCGTTGCGTCATACACCCTCCACGCAATGGTCCGGTCATTCAACACCGACCCCACCAATATCGGCGGCTACACCTCCGCCATGTAGGCTTTTTGACTCAGGTTCTGGCGGATTAAGCGGAGAAGCCGGCACCTGGGAGTTCGCTCAGATCCACTCCGAGGGGAACCTTTCCGGTGCGAACCAGACGGGAGCCCAACTCTCGGGCCAGCGCCGGCGATCTGCCCAAGACTGCGTCGATTGTCAATACTCGGTGGAACCAACCGTGGTGCGGATGCTCCTGGGTGAACCCGATGGCGCCGAGCACCTGGAGGGTCTCAGCGCCTACCCGGCGTCCGACCCGGCCAGCCAGCAGTTTGGTCATCATGGCGGCTTCGCGGCTCAAGGTTCGACCGGTGGCCGTGCATGCCTCACGCAACGCTGTGCGGGCAATGTGGGACTCTGCCAGCATGAACTGCACTGCTTGAAAGCTGTTCAGCGTGGCACCGAATTGCTCTCGCTCAGCGGCGTGGTTGGCGGCAACATCGAACATCGCGTCAACCGCGCCCAGGACTTCGCAGGAAAGCGCCCACCGTCCTGCTGCTTCGGCCTTCTCGGCAACCACGGCATCGAAACGAAGGGCATCAGCGATGTCGACGACTCCCACAATCATGTTTCCCGGCGCGAGGAACTGGGTTTCATCGTTCCAGGTGACATCGCTGCTCAGCACAGATACCCAGCGGTTCGGCGTCGCTAGAACGATGCGGGAAGCAGACGTTTCGTTTGCATCAACTACCAGGCGGACAGAGGTATCAGTCAGCCGCTCAGTTGCGATTGCCAAGGTTGTGCCAGCGCCGAGCAAAGACTCCAGCAGCCGCGCCAGAGCCGTCGTGGACCGTGCGGTTCGACCGGCTGCTTCAAAAACCGCGGCGATCGCCCGGCGGTTGTCCGTGTCATCGATGTCGGCCACCACATCATCGAACCCCAGCGCTTCCAGACCGGCCTCTGCACCGGCTGAATCGAGCATGGCCGACATTGCCGCCTCGACATACTCGTCGGTGTCGGTTCGGGTGTGGCCTGCCACGAGTTGGCGGTAGACGGTTATGTTCTGAATCTGGCGAGTGCCCCCATATATCGAGGTGGCATGCGAAAATAGCAGTTCTTCTTGAAGCACTTCCTCGCGCAGAGTCTGTGCCCACATGAAGCCACCCGGATGAATACGATCCGCAGTTTGGAACAGGTATTGCTCAGCGTCACCCAATAGAGCTTTGTTGACTGCAGATTGAGGTCCCGGTGATCCGTCGGCAGCCAGTTCGAGCATCGTGGACCACGAGCGCACCCGCATCGCGAAGACGTCGGCGACGCTGTTGCCGAGGCGTTCGATGTCGGTCGGGTCGGTGGCGATCTCCGCCAACTCGGCGAGGCGCTGGGCCAAGAATGTGTTGCGCTGCCAAGCGAAGGATCCCCGCTCGCAAGACAGCAGGTACATGGCAACAGTCCAGCCGCCGTCGACCTCGCCTACCAGAGTGTTCGACTCCACAGTGACATCGTCGAAAAACACCTCAGCCAGTTCAGGCGATCCATTCGACTGATTGATGGGTGCGACGGTGACTCCGGGTGCTTGCAGGTCAACAACAAACACTGAGAGTCCGCGGTGCCGCGACTCGATGGTCCCGGTGCGGGCCACCACCAAACATCGTCTGGCCCATTTCGACCAACTCGTCCAAATCTTGTGGCCGTTGATGATCCAGTTGTCGCCGTCTTGCGTTGCTCGGGTGCGCACAGCGGCAAAGTCGCTTCCCGCGCCCGGTTCAGAGAATCCCTGGCTCCATGTTTCCTCGCCGCTTAGTAGCCGCGGCAACAACTCGGCCATCAGATCCGGGTCTCCGAAACGAGCCAGTGATGGCAGCAAGACCTCCAGGTGTTCGAACACGAAGCGAGGTGGATAACCGGCGTTGGCCAGCTCTTCATAGATTGCGGCCCTGTGCAGGATGTTTCCACCCCTGCCGCTGATCTCGGGAGCCCAACCGAGCCGGGCCCATCCCGCGTTGAAGAGCCTCGCTTGCAACTCCTTGAGAACCCGTACCCGCTCGTCCGCGTCAGCATGGAGTACCCGCAGATGGGCGAACTCATCATGATGGTCCGCCAACCACTGCCGGAAATCGTCGGCCTCCTCGCGGGGGCTGGCAACCATGGATTCTGCGCTTGTGGCGGTTTGGGTCATCAGGGCAGATCGAAGCGGTCCAGGTTCATGACCTTGGACCAGGCTGCTGCGAAGTCGTTTACGAACTTCTCCTCGCCGTCGTCGCTTCCGTAGACCTCGGCGATGGCTCGCAGCTGTGAGTTGGAGCCGAACACCAGGTCTGCAGCGGTGGCGGTCCAACGCAGTTCGCCGCTGTCCCGGTCACGCCCCTCATACACACCCGCCTCGTCGGTGGAAACGGTCCAGGTGGTATCCATGCTCAAGAGGTTGGTGAAAAAGTCGTTGGTGAGGGTGCCCGGGCTGTGGGTGAACACACCGTGTTGGGCATGGCCGGCGTTGGCATCGAGTGCCCGCATGCCGCCGACTAGCACTGTCATCTCGGGAGCGGTGAGGTTCAACAGGAATGCCTTCTCCACCAGCAGTTCCTCGGCGGGACGCTTGTGGAAGTCGGCCAGATGGTTGCGGAAGCCGTCCGCGGTGGGTTCGAGCACTGCGAAGCTCTCGACGTCGGTCTGCTCCTGGGAGGCGTCGGTGCGTCCCGGCGAGAACGAAACGGCCACGTCGTGCCCGGCGTCGCTTGCCGCTTTCTCGACCGCGGCGCATCCACCCAGGACGATCAAGTCCGCTAGCGAGATCTGCTTGCCACCTTGGACGTTGAAGTCTGCTTGGATCTGCTCAAGCGCTGACAGCACCTCAGTCACTCCCGCCTGAAGGTTTGCGTCCCAGCTGTTCTGCGGTGCCAGCCGGATCCGCGCCCCGTTGGCCCCGCCACGCATGTCGGTTCCCCTGAACGTGGAAGCCGAGGCCCATGCGGTGGACGCCAGTTGCGACACTGACAGGCCTGATTCGAGGATTCGGGCCTTCAAGCTGGTGATATCGTCATCGCTGATCAACTCACCCTCGACCGTGGGAACCGGGTCTTGCCAAATCAGCTCCTCGGCGGGAACCTCGGGGCCGAGGTAGCGGGACACCGGACCCATGTCGCGGTGGGTGAGCTTGAACCAGGCCCGGGCGAAGGCATCAGCCAACTCTTCGGGGTTCTCATGGAAGCGCCTTGAGATCGGCTCGTAGATCGGGTCGAAGCGCAGGGCCAGGTCGGTGGTCAGCATTATCGGCGCGTGGCGCTTGTTGGGATCATGCGCATCGGGCACTGTGTTGTCGGCAGCCCGATCGGTCGGGCGCCACTGTTGGGCACCGGCTGGACTCTCGGTCAACTCCCATTCGTAGCCGAACAGGTTGTCGTAGAACGCGTTGTCCCAGACTGCAGGATCGTTGGTCCAGGCGCCCTCGAGGCCGCTGGTGATGGCGTCGCCGCCGACACCGGAGCCGAAGGTGTTGCTCCAGCCGAAGCCCTGTTCTTCGAGGCTGGCTCCCTCGGGATCAGCTCCGACGTGGGTGTCGGGCGCGGCGCCGTGCGCCTTGCCGAAGGTGTGTCCACCGGCGATCAAGGCGACGGTCTCGGTGTCGTCCATGGCCATGCGGCCGAACGTCTCGCGGATGTCGATTCCGGCAGCGATCGGATCGGGATTGCCGTTGGGGCCCTCGGGGTTGACGTAGATGAGTCCCATCTGCACCGCTCCCAACGGGGTCTCAAGTTCGCGATCTCCCGTGTAGCGCGCATCACCGAGCCACTCCTCCTCTGAACCCCAGTAGGTGTCTTCTTCGGGTGCCCAGATGTCGGAGCGGCCGCCGCCGAAACCGAAAGTCTCCAAGCCCATAGATTCCAAAGCCACATTGCCGACAAGAATCAAAAGATCGGCCCAGGAGAGTCCGCGGCCGTATTTCTGCTTGACCGGCCACAACAACCGTCGGGCCTTGTCGAGGCTGGCGTTGTCGGGCCAGCTGTTGAGCGGCGCGAACCGCTGATTGCCGGTGCCGCCGCCACCGCGGCCATCGCCGATCCGGTACGTCCCGGCGGCATGCCAGGTGAGGCGTATCATCAACGGTCCGTAGTGGCCGTAGTCGGCGGGCCACCAATCCTTCGAGTCGGTCAGGACGTCGGCGATGTCCTGCTTCACCGCGGCGAGGTCGAGGGACTCGAATTCGGCGGCGTAATCGAAATCGCCTCCCATCGGATCCGCTTCCGGCGAATGCTGATGGAGGATCTTCAGGTTCAGCTGCTCAGGCCACCACTGTTCGGTGGCTGATGTGCTCTTCACGGTGTTGGCACCAGAGAATGGGCACTGGCTCGCACTTTCAGACATGGGTTTCTCCTAGGTGATTCTGGTTGTTTGTTGGTTGGGTCATTGGACCGCGGGTACGCGCGCGGCGGCACTGCAACTGGGGCATCGGCCCCAGTAGATGACTTCCGCCTCGTCGATCTCGTACCCGCGGTCGTCGCTGGCGGTAAGGCAGGGGGTGTACCCCACCGCGCAGTCGACGTCGACCATGCGATTGCATGTTCGACAGATCAAGTGGTGGTGGTTGTCGCCGACGCGGTCTTCGTAGCGGGCCGGCGATCCCGCCGGTTGAATGCGCCGGATCAGGTTCATGTCGGCCAGCATCGCCAGCGAGTCGTACACAGCCTGCCGAGAGATGGCGCCTATATCGCGGTGGACCACCTCGGCCACATCATCGGCCGTTCCATGTGGACAGGCCGCCACGGCGCGAATGACTGCCAAACGCTGGGCGGTGACCTGAACGCCGCGTTTACGCAACATTTCAGCGATTGGAGTGGCGTCGCCGGAGGACATGGGAGCATTGTAGCAAAAGGTTTAGATCAATTCCAATCTTAGGATTAATCTAATTTATACATTTTCTTATCGCATCGTTGTCATCAACAAGTCCGCCCCAAATCAGCAGGTCTGGGATACCACCGGGCGCGCTTCGGGGTGGATTCCCCGGATGAACTCGTGAGGGCGAGGCACGAATCTCTGCGCCCGAACGTGAGGCCATCGGATGCGGTCTGCTCGGAAGAGACGCAGTTCGTCATTGGCGGTGTCACATGCGATCACGTACCACAGCGGTGCTCGTACCAACAGGCCATGAGGCTCGACGACGCGGTGCGTCTCTTTCCCGATTCGATCAAGGTAGCTGAACGCTAATAAACGTTCTTCGCTGAATGCTGTCTCGAACAGGCGCGCCAAGAGCGGGCTGACCGATCTCTCTTGGCGGACCGAACTCTTCACCGGGTTGCCAACCATGATGCGCATCATCAGTGTTTGGAGTTGGCGGGCCCGTTCATAGGGCAACGACGCCTCAATCTTGGCGAGAGCCGATTTCGCTCCCGATGCAAAGGGCATCCATGGGAACGCCTGAGCGATCGCAGCGGACAGGATCAGTGCAACAACGTCCTCGCCTGCAAGCTGAGAAGTAACCAGTACCGAGGTGGGTTCAAGGTGCACGCCGCCTCCGGGTCCTGACATCGTCGAGATCTCGAATCCGCGGTCACGCAGCCGCTCGAGGTCCCGCAAGATGGTACGGGTCGAGACGCCGAGTTCTGCGGAAAGGTCTTCAGTGCGCCAGTCGGCTCGAAGGCGCAGAAGCCGAATCAGATTATCTTGGCGCTCAACCAGCGTCATGTGCGCATTCTAGATCACTGACAGTTCTTGTCATGAATCCCCCGTACTCTCGGATCCGAGTTCAACCGAGAGGACATACATGAACAATCTTGATGCAATAGACGTCGTGAGGAGTTGCCACCCATGAATCGAACACCAGTCAATCCTTGGTCGTGGTCGCTGAGATTCGGCTACAACCAGGCCGAGATCCTCGAGGGAACCAAGCGCCAACTGGTCTGCGCTGGTCAAACCGCTGTTGACGCCGAAGGCAACCCGCAGCACCCCGGGGACATGCGGAACCAGATCACGCTCTCGCTCGACAACCTTGAGGCGGTGTTGAGCGCTGCCGACATGGGTCTCTCCAATGTCACGCGCCTCAACATCTACACCACCGATGTGGACGAAGCCATCGAACACTTCGATGTGCTCGCCGCCCGATTCGGGCCGGTAGGTGCCTCTCCCCCGATGACCCTGATCGGTGTCACGAGGCTCGCCATACCAGGACTCATGTTCGAGATCGAAGCCACCGCCGCCGACTGACCTTCGACACCCACGAAACCCATTGCGCATCAACCTGGGGCGATAGGTTCGATTCCGTTGGCCGATGCGCCCTCGGCGAGGCGCTTGTCATAGGTCACCAGTCCCTCTAGGTCATCGCCTAGATCGAGTGCGGCCGCGAGGTGAATTGCGTCTAATGAGCGCATCTCAGCGGGGTGGAGCCGTCCGGCCTCTTCGAAGACTGCAGTTGTGACCTCCACGAGAATCACCGACTCCAATACCTCGCGTGCCAGCAGGGCGCGATCAGGCACGAGGTGCCGAACGACTCGCATCAGTTCGGTCCGGGCAAGGTCTGAGGCGACAAGTTCCCGATCCGAACTCTCTATCCACGAACGAAGGGCCGCGGTCTCGGGTTCTGCGACAACCAACTTCACCAGTGCCGACGTGTCGAGATAGAACGCCACCTCAGTACCGCTCGTCGTGTCGCATCTCCAATAGCGCCTGAGACAGCGCTGGACCGATCTCGGGGGCCGGCAGAGTCGTTGGTTCACGCCGCGCTGGACGGGCGCGGCCCGTTTCGATCAATGCGCGTAACCGTGACCTCGGGATCGTGGTCATCTGGGCGACCGGACGCCCTCGATCAGTAATTGTCACCGTTTCTCCAGAAGCAGCTTCGGCAACGACCGCTGAAGCATTCTGTTTCAGCGCACGGATCCCAACTTCAGACATGTGCTTCATTGTAGCACATGGCCCGGCTCACAGCACCCGCCAACGGCCGGTGGCCCCCAAGTCGGGGGCATAGCCGGAAGCCGTCCGCAGGATCTTTACTTGGCGTCACTCAAGGATCTGGCGAGATCGTTGATAAAGGCGCGGGTGCCGAGTGTGTACGTATCGGCGATGGCGCTGTCTCGGTGCTCGGAGTGAGCCTCGGTCCGGTCGGGGTCGAGTGCGACGGCCATGAAGGCGCGACGGCTCGGAAAGGTGTTGAACCGGACCTGATGCCAGGTTCGACCGTCACCGATGATGGTGCCTTCGGCGGAGAACCATGCATCGATCCGGACTCCGTTCGGGACGGCCACTGAGCCGGCGACCTCCTGGTAGGACTTCATGTGATCGGGCGTCACGTTTGCGCCGGCTTCATCGTGGAAACGGATCACGTGGAGCATCGTGTAGGGCCCGTCGTCTTCGCTGGGCGAGTGCGGCACGTCTGCCCAGTCCACCCGCTGCTCGGCCACAGGAATGCGCAGCGGCTGGCCTCCGATGACGATGGTCTGGTCCATCCCCGCTTCCTTGTGCTCGTGAGCTTTCTGGAAGTCGTCGCGCTCCTGCATCGCCAGAAACGACGCCCGGGTGGGGTACCGCACGACTGCGATCCGGTCCCACTTTGGTTCGTCGCCGATGAACTGATCCTCTACGTCCGCGACGAAGACAATCTCGGCTCCCATTGCCGTCAACGGCCCTATAGGCATGTACTCGTCATCAGCCTCGCGGCCGGTGAGCGTTGTCTCACGACCGTCCGCGTACTCGGCTCGTTCCTTGTATCGCATCAGGTTGACCATCCACACCGGCCCATCATCCTCGGGTGCGGTGGTGGCGAGTCTGATTCCGTAGTCCCGATCTATCTGTCCGTAACCTGGCATTTTCGTTCCTCCTCAGTGTCCGCCACCTCACCGTAATATATTGCCACTATTTCTGGCAATTCATTGCGTCCGGAGGCGACCAACCCAAGGCAATGCCCACGAGGTGCGCTGGGTGACCGCCAGCGGCTGAACCACCTCGGGTTGCCACGGATGCGTCGTCAACAGGGTGACCCGCCGGGAGTCTTGCGTCGGGGTGGGCTAGCTGGCACCGGGGTTGGTGGCGGTGATGAGGTGGCGGGCCCGGGTGACGGGTTGGTCGGGCCAGCAACGAGCAGTCGAGCGGAAGTACCCACCCGCGCAGACCCCGGACTGCAACATCGGGCTAGAGTCATGCGTCGGTTTGGAGACGGGGAGTGTCTCGTGCGGTCGCGTGCTGCTGGAATGGGGTCCAATCGAAACATGATGCGAGCTTGGGGCGCGCGAGTGGGAGCGGCGGGGCGTCGGCGTCTTCTCCGGCCGTCGCACGCTTGCCGCGGATTGATTGCCGCGCTTGTCGCCACGGCGATTCTTGCCGGTGCTTGCGGCCAGGCAGGCAGCCTGTCCGAGAGTCCCGGTCCTGCAGCAACCGCACCCGAGGTTTCGATCGCGCCCGCTGCGGAGCCACAAGCGCCGGCCGACTCGATAGTGCCCGCCGCGGAACCACAAGCTCCCGAGCCAGCGGACGATCCCGGCGCCCCGGTGGCAATCGATGATTCCCCAGATGATGAGTCCGCTACGGCCGCGGCCGTCGCTAGCACAAGCTCCGAGTTCACCCAGGTGGACGCAGGTTGGGAACATTCGTGCGGGGTGCGCACCGACGCGACAGTCGCGTGCTGGGGCAACAATGACAGTGGCCAGGCTCTCGCACCGGAGGGGCAGTTCAGTGTTGTCAGCGCCGGAGGGAGGTACTCCTGTGCCCTGCGTGAAGACGGTGCTGTCGCCTGCTGGGGCGCCGGAGTCGAGGACCCGAGCAGGATACCCGAGGGGCTCTTCAAGGCTCTCTCGGCCGGTTTCTCAGCCTCCTGCGGGCTGCGGGACGACGATACCGTCGAATGCTGGGAGGGTGGCTGGCCTAATCCTGTCAGCCAGTTGATCGCGGCGAGTGTCCCCGATGGCGAGTTCACGGCTGTAAGCGTCGGCTTCGCCCATGCTTGCGGAGTGCGCGCTGACGGCGAAGTCGCCTGCTGGGGTGAAGACAGCGGTCAGATCGACGCACCGAGCGGCCGATTCCTGGAGGTCGACGCAGGAGGCCTGGTCAGTTGCGGACTTCGAGTCGACGGAACCGCGGCCTGCTGGGGCTATCAGGAGCATGACTCGCGCGCCCCGAACGGCATCTTTAGTGCGGTCTCCGCTGGCAACAAGCACAGTTGCGGCCTGCGTCCCGACGGCAGCGCCGTCTGTTGGGCAGCGCACCCAATGGTCCAGGTGGGCGCTTCGTGGCTTTGACAACCGGCGCAGAGCACACCTGTGGCTTGCGTGCTGAAGGCACGGTTAATTGTTGGGGCGGCACCGTAGGGCATGAGTATTATCTGCCTACGCCGGCCGGAGTCAGACACGACACTCCCGGCGCTCGACCGGCGCCCGCCGAATGCCGACCCAACGCGGCGGCTGATATATTGGGGCCAGGGTTCCCGCTGTACAAGTTCTCGCTGCCCTCCACGGGAACGCTGCGGGTTGCGGTGGTGTTCGTGGACTTCCCTGACCAGGTCGCGGCCTACTCGGCCCAGAGCGAGGCAGAAGCGGGCCTTCCCTTCGCGGAGCAGTACCTGGAGTCAGTCAGTTATGGGAGGCTCGACGTGGAGTTCGTGCCCTTGGATCGCTGGCTGCGGCTCGAGCACGGCTACGCACATTACAGTTTCTCCTTCGAGGGCGAGGCGGCCCGCCGGGCCGACGAGCACATCGACTTCACCGACTTCGACGTGATGATGGCCGTGGCGCCAAGCTCCAGTTTCGGCGGCGGTCTGGCCCGTGGATTCGTCACAACCGACGAGGGATCCGTCACCACGGTTCAGGTCAACTCCGGTTTCAGCGGGTCCGGCGGGGACAATCCTTATCCTTGGGGCTACACAGCAGCGCACGAGTTGATGCACAATCTTGGCCTGGCGGATCTATACGACCTCGACGACAGCCTCTACGGGTCGGTGGATGTGCCGTCGGGCAAAGTACTGGCCTGGATAGAACTGGGCCTGATGGGGCTGGGCGCCCTATTCCTGGCCGACGAAGAGGACCCAGAGAGAACCTACGAGTTCTATGCAATCGACGGTGGCCTCTCGACCACTATCTTGTCGCACTTCACCGCGCGCGAGATGCTGGCATGGAGTCGCTGGCAGCTCGGCTGGCTCAATCCCGACCAAATCCTATGCGTGACCGTTGACGCCACCGTCGATCTCAAGCCGGTCGCCTTAGACCCGGGAGACGGAACAGGTATGGCGGCAGTGCCGCTGTCGGACCACGAGGTGATCGTCGTCGAGAGCAGACGCAAGATCGGCTACGACGCCCGCACCGAGCAGCCCTTCCCCAACGGTACGCGTGAGAGCCTTCCAGCACTGGGCCCGGAAGGGGTTCTCGTCTACACCGTGGACGCCTCCATCGGTTCGGGCCAGATACCGATCAAGGTTGTCGACAACGACGGCTACGGAGTGTTCGACGATTACCCACTCCTCGCCGTGGGTGAGAGCGTGACCGTGCGCGGCTACACGATCGCCGTGATTGCCGACGACGGTGACACTCACACCGTGACCATCGTCAGGACCGACGAAGGGTAGTTGTGACACCGATGATGCGCTGCGGTGCACCGGGCGCTCGCGCTGGCCAATCGGAGCGGACTTGCGAGGCATCATGTGTCACAACCCAGTAGGAGGATCATCATGCGAGTCATCGTGTTCGGGGCAACCGGCAAGACCGGTTAGCACGTTGTGCGGGCCGCGCTCGCCGCGGACCATCGGGTCACGGCCTTCGGGCGCTCGATCGAACGCATCGAGATCGACGAGCCCGATTTGGTAGCGCACAAGGGAGATGTCTTCGACGCTGACTCGGTCGCATCCGCGGTCGGCGGACACGATGCCGCAATCATCTGCCTCGGCAGCACCGGCCTGCGTGACAAAACCACTCTCTCCGCCGGCACCACAGCAATCATCGAGGCCTTGCTCGCCAACGACGTCGAGCGACTCGTGGTGATGTCCGCTGCGGGCGTCGGTGACAGCTGGCAGCAGATCCCGTGGAGTTCGCGCCTGCTGTTCCGCACCCTGCTCCGCAACCTGTTCACCGACCACCAGGCACAAGAGGCCATCGTCGAGCAGAGCCCACTGGACTGGACCATCGTCAGAGCCGCCGTCCTCAAAGACGAACCCGCCACCGGCCACTACACAGCGACCAACACCGGACCCATCACCCGCGTCAACCGAGCCGACATCGCCAACGCCCTCGTTGACCAACTCGAAGACACGACCTACAGTCGCACGGCGGTCTCGGTCACCAACTAGGAACCGTTACCGAATCACCGTCAGTTCGCGCAGGAGAACCATCATGCACATCGTCTGGGGTCTGATCATCGCAGCCGTAGGCACGCTGTTCATCGTCTGGGGTCGCACCAAGTCCAACTTCGGCCTCTACCGACTCCTCGTCGCCCGCTCACGACTCCTCTGGGGCGACCGGGTCCACGGTTTCTACCAAGTCGCGGGCGCTCTCATGATCGTCGCCGGTGCCGCCATCATTGCGACCGGCTGAACGCCCAAGAAACCCACATCGCATGAACCGGAAAACCGCTCTGGCCACTCTGTCCGCTCTCCTGTGTCAACCAGTGCAGGTCGAGTCGCCGCGAGCTTCCACTCAGCCATGACGAACCAGCACGAACCCGCTGAGACCCACCACGACGAGGGCGACCACGACGGCACTGTGCACGACCGCGAGCACAGCGCCCACCACGGCGGTGAGCACGGGGGTCATGGACACGCCCATGCGAACGACCAAGGGCTGGCGGCCATGTTGCGGTACATCCGCTTGGCCCCCCAGATGTGGCGATCGGATATCAACGATGCGGTGATCAAACTCGTGAATCCCCAACCCGGGGAGCGGGTGGTCGACATCGGGGCTGGAATGGGGGCGAGCACCGTACAAGCCGCTCGCCTCGGCGCAGACATCGTGGCTGTCGAGCCCACCCCGTTCATACGTGGCATCCTCGGCGTGCGGCGCCTGTTCCAACGCAGGCGCAACCAAATCACCGTTACGGCGGGCGCAGCCGAAGCAATACCAGTGGACGCCCACTCAGTTGATGCCATCTGGGCCGTCAACACGATGCACCATTGGATCGACATCAAGCGAGCGACGACGGAGATCAGACGTGCGCTGCGAAGCGGAGGTCGCATCGTGCTGATTGATGAGAACTTCGAAGACCCCCGGCATCCCGACTATGAGCGGTGGACTGCAAACCACTCCGATGACCACGCCCATCACGGCTTCTCCATGATCGATACCGCCCACATCGCCGCCCTGCTCGTCGAGGTCGGACTCGACGATGTCGTGGCGTCCGAGCGCCTTCTCGTTGACAGACCCGTGCTCGCCGTCACAGCTCGAGCGCCGGCTACCTAGAGGCCCTCTCCTTTGGGGGCGCCGGCTCCGAAATCGACAACGAAGAACCGACGCCTCATCTACCTTCCAGAGACGCATCATGACTTAGCAGCAAGGATGTGGCTCCAACGACCGCCTGCGGTGACACCAGCCGGCAACGAACCGAACGACAGACCGACGCTCTCACCGTCGTCATCAACCGAATCCGAAACAGCCACGAAAGTGAAACTCTCTGAGGTGTCGCCGCTGGCGAACGCAACTGACCAGAGCCCGCTTAAGCGGATCGTCTAGCGGCGCCAGCGGACGACCCTTGATCTGGGTTGATTCAAGCGAAATCCCCGTTTCTTCGTCGGTACGCGACGAAAGCGCCGTAGGCGTCACGCAGTGCTGGAAGGTCGAACCCGCTGAGCCCATAGTCGATCTCGGCAAGTTCCGATTCGGCCGTCTTTGCGGCCTTGATGCCATCCGGGAGAATCCGCGCCAGAGTTACGCGTCCGTCGTTTGGATGGGGAACGCGTTCAACCAGACTGTCAACTTCGAGCCTCGTGATGGTGTTCGTCACGCTGGCTGCGTGGACTTGTAGGCGATCACCGAGCTTTCCCATCGGGAGCTCTCCGTTACGGCTAAAGACGAGTAGCGCTAGTACCTCGAATCGGCTGAAGTTCAGACCGAGTGGCGCCAAGGCCGCATCGATTCTTGCGTGCATGATCTGTTGCACGCGTGTGATCGAGGTCGCCGCGAGCATCGCGTCGACCGATCCCCATTCGAATGCTTGCCAGTTCTTTCCCGCCTCTTCAATTGGGTCGAAATTGAGTCCCATTGCATGTAGGCTACCAAACAGGTTATTTTGACGTCCAACTAAATTTCTACAAGGACCGCCATAATGGATTCGCCCTACGCCCCCAGTGATCCTGAAGCCCATGCTGGGTGGCTTGCCGCGTACGAACAGACGAACCTGCGGGATATTCCGTTCGAGACTATGTCTGGCGTGCCAGTTGACGCTGTGTACGGCGACGCTCCATATCCAGGCCAGTACCCATTCACCCGCGGCGTGCATGCGTCGATGTACCGATCCCGCTTGTGGACGATGCGAATGTTTGCAGGGTTCGGCACGGCGGTGGACACCAACGCCAGGTTCAAGGACCTGCTGCGCGCAGGAGGCACCGGACTGTCAACAGCGTTCGACATGCCGACGTTGATGGGGCGCGACTCTGACAGCCCATGGGCTCTGGGCGAAGTTGGCCGGGCAGGTGTTGCGGTGGACACGCTTGCCGACATGGAGGATCTGTTCGCCGACATCTCGCTGGCTGATGTCTCGACTTCGATGACGATCAACGGTCCCGCGGCCACGTTACTGGCAATGTACGTGGCGGTTGCGGAGCTAAATGGAGTCGATCGATCACGGTTGGCCGGCACGATTCAGAACGACATTTTGAAAGAATATCAGGCGCAGAAGGAGTACATCTACCCGCCGCGCCCATCGATGCGCATTGTGACCGACATGATCAAGTTCACAACTGCTGAGATGCCCAAGTGGAATCCGATCTCAATATCCGGGTACCACATTCGCGAGGCAGGATCGACTGCGGCCGAGGAGCTTGCGTTCACTCTCGCCAACGGGTTCGCCTACGTCGAGGCGGCGCTCGCCGCGGGCGAATTCATCAATCACTTCGGCAAACGCCTGTCATTCTTCTTCAACAGCCACATCGACTTCTTCGAAGAGATCGGCAAGTTTCGAGCGGCACGCCGGATTTGGGCTCGTTGGATGAAGGAGCGGTATGGCGCTACTGATGAGCGGGCGATGTTGTGCCGCTTCCATTCCCAAACCGCAGGCGTTTCACTCACGGCCCAGCAGCCCGAGATCAACATCACCCGTGTGGCGACCCAAGCGCTTGCCGCCGCGCTCGGGGGGACGCAGAGCCTTCACACCGACAGCTTCGACGAGGCGCTCGCTCTACCGAGCGATAAAGCCGCCCGCATTGCGCTTCGCACCCAACAAATCGTGGCCCATGAGACCGGCGTGACCAACGTGGCGGACCCGCTCGGCGGAGCGCCTTTCGTCGAGTGGATGACCGACGAGATGGAACGTCAGGCTGAAGCGATCTTTGCTCACCTCGACGAACTCGGGGGTGGCTCAATTCTTGAGGGTGTTTATGCCGGTATCGACAATGGCTACTTCGTCGGTGAAATCGCTGATTCGGCATACCGGTTCGAACGCGAGGTCAACGCTGGGCGTCGCATCGTCGTCGGGGTGAACGCCTTTAGCGAGGGCGACGACGACTCAGAGCAGAATCTGTTGCGGATTGATCAAGCGACCGAGGACGATCAGCTCAAGCGCCTAGACGCCGTCAAGAGGAGTCGAAATCAGGAGGCGGTCGAAGGGGCGCTGAGCCAGATCCGAGCGGACGCGGCGGAGCCGACGGTCAACTTGATGCCCGCAATCATCGCTGCTGTGCGTACGTATGCGACCGAGGAGGAGATCGCTATGGCGCTGGAGTCGGTGTTTGGGACCTACGTCGAGAAAGCAATCGTCTGATGAGTTCATCGGAAACGCCAATTCGAGTAGTCCTCGCCAAACTCGGGCTCGATGGCCATGACCGAGGCATCAAAGTCGTTGCGAGAATTCTGCGCGACGCCGGCATGGAAGTCATCTACCTCGGTCTTCGCCAGACCACCGAGAGCATCGTGGCTGCTGCTGAGCAAGAAGACGCCGACGCAATTGGTTTGTCCATGCACAATGCCGGCCACTTGACCCTCGGTGGAGCCATGCTCGCGGCCATGAGCGACTCCTCGCTTGAGATTCCGCTCATCATCGGGGGCATCATCCCAAATGAGGACATCGATCAATTGATAAGCGCCGGCGTGGCGGCGGTTCTCGGGCCAGGCGCTTCTTCGGACGAGGTCGTGCGCAAGGTCAGAGCAGCGGTCAACCTCGCATGAGCATAAGAGGCCTTTCGCCTACAGAGCTTGTCCGACTAGCGATTGGCGGCAACCGAGCCGCGGTCGGTCGTCTGCTCACCCTCGTCGAGAGCGCGGGCGAACCCGCGGATGCGTTAGCCGAACTCGCACAGCCACTGTCTTCAGGTGCTCACATTCTCGGAATCACTGGTCCACCTGGTTCTGGCAAGTCGACCCTGGTCAGCCGACTAGTCGCCGCCGCGGTTCATCGCGGCGACAAACCGGCGGTCTTGGCAGTTGATCCTTCTTCGCCCCTCACCGGGGGTGCGATCCTGGGAGACCGAGTGCGGATGGCCGATATTGATGATGGTGCATTCATCCGCTCTCTGGCGACTCGTGGCCATTCCGGCGGACTTGCTGTCGCTATTCCAGGAGCGATTCGGGTGCTTGATTCAGTCGGCTATTCGCCGATCATCATCGAGACCGTAGGGGTTGGCCAAGTCGAGGTCGATGTTGCTGCAACCGCTGACACGACCGTTGTGGTTGTCACGCCCGGAATGGGCGATGCGGTGCAAGCCAACAAAGCCGGCCTCCTCGAGGTAGCGGACATCTTCGTAGTCAACAAGGCCGATCAGCCTGGCGCGAAGGACGCTCGTCGCGACCTGGAACTCATGCTCGAGCTGAGCCACATGACGGGACAGCAGAAGCCTTCATACCGGCCGCCGATCTTGGAAACGAACTCCTTGAGCGGGGAGGGAGTCAGTGCGGTCCTGGCTGCGATTGCTGCGCATGTCGCATACCTCGACGACAGCGGCGAGCGACTCGTGCGGGCCGAACATCGCATCCGCTTCGAGATCGAGACCCGTCTGTCCATCCACTTTCGCCGGGCGCTGGAATCGCGCATGGCGCACAACGGGACCGACGACCTTGTCTTGTCGGTGGCCGCAGGCGATTTGTCAATCGTCGAAGCCGTGAACCAACTAAGCATTTCGCTGCTCAACGACACCGCCCAAACGTAAAGTTGCCAACCCCGATGTCCCCACGATCTGGAGTGCAACATCGGCGGCCGCGAGTATCGCCAGGCCCCTCAACGACGCCGACCCGACCCTGCTCGGCGCGTCGCCGCCGCACTCCCCCGCCGCGAGTCATGTCGGCGAAGACCCTGGCGACCAGCAACTGAACATGTGAGACCGTGCGTACGCCGTGGCCACCCCGCATCGTCCCCGAGAACCAGCAGTGGCGCCCTCTGCGAGCAGTACGGGCGTGTTTAATGTGCTCGATGCTTGTCAGTCGGCTGGCCGGGTGCCCGTTGACGTGGGCCGTATCAAGTGTGACGTGCCGCCATCGATCGCCTTCGCTGACCGGCCCTACGGGACACGGACACAGGCATCGCCCACCCACAGGCTCGCCGGTCGAGTCAGCAGCTCCTTCCGCTCCTATCCATCGCGTGGCAGCGTAAGGGGCGGTGAGCCTCGGGTGGGTGAGTCTAGGAATGCTGGCGTCTCGAGCCGGGCGTCGTCTCGTGCCACAGCCAGCCGAGTCGAGCGCGCCGTGCTGGAGAACTGGAGGAGACGATGCTAGACGACCGGCGCGACCCGCGCTTCGACGACGTTGTCGGCGACGAGCCATTGGAAAAGGTGGCCGGAGGATTCGGCTTCCTCGAGGGACCGGTGTGGCATGCTGCCCGGCGGACGCTCGTCTTCAGCGACATCCCCGTTTCGAAGGTGTTCCGTTGGACGGGGAGTCGCGTCGAGATCCACCGCGAAGCGAGCAACTACGCGGTCGGGAACGCCTACGACGGTTCGGGCCGACTCGTCACCTGTGAGCACGGAACGAGCCGCGTCGTGCGAGAACTCGAGACTGGCGAACTCGAGGTGCTGGCCGACTCTTACGGCGGTCAAGGCCTCAATAGTCCCAATGACGTTATCGTCTCCTCTTGGGGCGGGGTCTACTTTACGGACCCGCCGTTCGGGCGGACCATGGAGGGGTACGGCGTGGTGCGCGATCTGGAGCTTGACTTCTGTGGTGTGTATGCGCTCGAGCCCGGCCACGTCGACCTCACGGTGATCTCGGCCGACCTAAGCCTGCCCAACGGACTGTGCTTTTCGCTCGATGAGACGTCGCTGTTCGTCAATGACACCGCGTCGGCTGAGATCCGCCGGTTCGTACGGGATGGTGCGCGGTTCGAGGACGCC
The DNA here is from genome assembly GCA_965198315.1 of Candidatus Aldehydirespiratoraceae bacterium. Classification (GTDB taxonomy): domain Bacteria; phylum Actinomycetota; class Acidimicrobiia; order Acidimicrobiales; family Aldehydirespiratoraceae; genus VXYK01. The sequence goes on from OZ240616.1 coordinate 2,689,001, forward strand.
GGGGTCTGGGCGACGACCCTCGGAGAGGACGAAGGCCATCCGGATGGGATGAAACTGGACTCGGCAGCAAACCTCTACTGTACGGGGCCAGGGGGGATTCACGTTTTCGACCCGAGCGCCCGCTGCCTCGGCGTCATCGGCTTTCCCGAGCAGGTGGCGAATTTCGCGTTCGGTGACGATGACATGCGGACGCTGTACGTCTGCGCCAGCACGACCCTCTACCGGCGACGAGTTCGAATTTCCGGGCCCGCGCTCCTCTGACGGTTTCCTCCTTTCTCAAGGCACGCCAGGACTCCCGCCCGAGCGAGCCCATAACCGATGCCCGCCAGCGGTCTCCCTCACGACGGGGTTTCCGGCCCCCACACCATCGGCCAGTTCCAATTCCAAGGAGCACACCAGCCGGACCCAAGTGTCCACGCGAGAGCATGCACAAACCGGGCTTGTCGAATCGAGCTTTCAGCGGCTGCCATTAGCAAATCCATTTGCAAACGACACCCCTGAGGTGTTTCGCACCCACTCTGATCAGGTGTTTTTATGGTGTCGGAGGGGGGACTTGAACCCCCACGCCCATAACGGGCACTAGCCCCTCAAGCTAGCGCGTCTGCCAATTCCGCCACTCCGACGTGGCCGTCCAACGAGCTGGATGCGAAGAACGAGCCTAGCGCCGCGCCCGAGCGACCACACTCGAATACAGGCCGATCAAGCGCTCAGAAGATCAGCGCGTAGGCGACTGAAGAGAACCCGAAGACCACCGCGGCGACCACGGTAATCCGGTCGAGGTTGCGCTCAACCACCGTCGAACCCGCGGCCGCGGCACCAGCACCGCCGCCGAACATGTCCGAGAGTCCCCCACCCTTGCCGCTGTGTAACAGAACCAGGAGGATCAACGTAGACGCCGAGACAAGCCAGAGGGGAGCAACGATCCAAACCATGGCATCAGCCTAACCGGATCGCTCCCCTTACCGGGCTACGGACGCTCAAGCGTGCAGAACCACCCTTCCTTGACCTTCACGCAACGGAGTGGACAAGCGACACGACCTAGCAGATCCGCCGCGAAGGAAACCTCTCGAGATCAACAACCGACCACCAAGACATCTTCCGCCATATCAAAGAGCGCGAACCTATCCTGGCCGCGGCGACATCACACGTCGCAAACGTTGAGTTCTGGTTGCGCGAGCAATACTCGAACGATACGCCAGGTGACTAACGTTGAGCCGAGGAGCCGCCTCACATCACCAATCAGGGATTGATTCTTGAACTCGACGATTGACGCCCATCACCATCTTTGGGATCTCGATGTGACTCCACAACCGTGGCTGAGCGAGTCGATGCTCAGGATCAACCGGTCGTTTCTCCTGCCCGACTTGACCGTGGCCGTAGGCCGGCAAATCGACCTCACCGTGATCGTGCAAACCGTCAGCGACGAGGCCGAGACGCTCTGGATGCTCGACCAGGCAGCGCGCAGCGAACTGATCGGCGCGGTCGTGGGGTGGGTCGACCTCACCGCACCCAACGTAGATGAGCGGCTCGCGTCTCTACAGGAGTCCAAACACGGGCGATGGCTCGCCGGCATCCGCCATCAGGTACACGATGAGGCCGACCCCCACTGGTTGCGTCGACAAGATGTACAGCGAGGCCTTGCTGCCGTGGGCAATGCCGACCTCGCCTACGACCTCCTCATCCGCCCGAATCATCTCGAATCAGCCTTCGAAACCGCCCGCGCACACAGCAACGTTTCGTTCTGTGTGAACCACATCGCCAAGCCGTTCATCTCGGCCGGCCAGATCGAGCAATGGAGAGCTGACCTCACGCGGCTTGCGTCTCTGCCAAATGTGACATGCAAGTTGTCGGGCATGGTGACCGAAGCCGACTGGAGCAACTGGACTGTCGAGGACCTGCGCCCGTACGTCGAGGTCATCATGGAGGCTTTCGGCGCCCGTCGAGTGATGTTCGGATCGGACTGGCCGGTCTGCTTGCTGGCCGCGTCCTACCTGGAGATACTCGACGCAACCCACACGCTGCTCAGGGCCTGTACCGACCCCGAACGCAGCGCCGTGTTCGGCGGCACCGCATGCCGCATCTACAAGATGGAGGAACTCGTTTGAAACCGCTTCGGTCAAGCGATTGAGAGTGTCGCCTAACCAACCTGAACGCCCGCGATCCAAACGGCTCTGATGTCGAGGTCATCGCCTAGTGCCACTACGTCACCGTTCGTTTCTGGAGCGAGCCGTCCGATATCCGAACGGCCCAGAAGGCGAGCCGGAACAGACGTTACGGCCCCCACAGCCTCGGCAAGCTCTACACCGCACCTTTCAACTGCGAACCTAACGGCTGCGTCCAAGGTGAGTGCACTGCCCGCCAAGCCGCCATCCGCGGTGCGCGGCGCCCCCTCGACGAGTCGCACGGATTGAGAACCGAGTGATCCGCTGGCCCAGCCGGCGGTGTCCGAGACGAGGATCGTGTTCCCTGCACCCTTGGCTCGAATCGCGATGCGCAGAACGTCGGGGTGGACGTGTTGTCCGTCTGCGATGAGGCTTACCACGACATCGTCTCGTGCAAGCGCTGCGCCAACCACGCCGGGACGGCGATGATGGAGAGGCGGATTTGCATTGAAGCAGTGTGTCAGCATCGTGGCGCCGCAATCGAATGCTCGGTTTGCGACCTCGTAGCTAGCGTCAGTGTGGCCAAGGCTGACCACGATGCCCCGGGCGACCATCTCTGCGATTGCGGCAGTCGCACCGTCACGCTCTGGAGCGAGAGTGACAATCTTTACTATGTCCGGCAATGCTCGCACCCACTCGATGTCGATGGAACCGGGCGCAATGTCGATGTGAGCGCCTGGGCGGTCACCGAGCCACGGGCCTTCGAGGTGCACGCCGAGTATGCGGGGCTGAGGAGGACGCCACATGTCGGCGAGGTCGGCGACAGCTGTGAGCCATGGTTCGTAGCGATCCAAAGGGCGTGAGATCAGAGTCGGAAGCCAGGCAGTCACTCCGTGCGCTGCCAATGAGGAGGTGACCTCTGCCCAGTCCGAGGTGGGAGCCTGCGCGAGGTCAACCGATGCAAAACCGTTGACCTGGAGGTCTAGGAAACCTGGCACGAGGTACGGATGGTCGACGGGGCAGAGGTCCGACCGCACGCTCGTAATGACTCCGTTGTCAATGTTGATGAGTCCATGATTCAGCCAACCGCTGGGACCGAGTACCCGGCCTCCTGATATCTGAGTCATCGTCGTGAGGTGAGCCTGTGAATCTTCGTTGCGATTTGGTAGTCGTCGATGTACCGGAAGAATTCAGCGGAGATGGAGTCGATTGCTGCCTCGGACTCGTTGCGATCTGTCAGCCAGCGTTCAACGGCTGTCTGCCAGATGCTTCGTCCGATGGCAAAGCCGCAGTAGCCGTCCGTGTGCGCGCTGCTGCGGAACCAGCGCGAAATCTGTTCTGGATCTGAGGCAGCGCCGAGTACCACGATTCGTGGCTGAGTCCCGGCAGATCTTGACGCTTCCGCGACGGCTTGAGATGCTGCGGGGGATTCGCAGGCTTGGACCTTCCACAGGTACGGAGGGCCCAGCCTTGTTGTGATCTCGCGAACAGCCTCTGGCAACAGGAACGGCAGACGCTCGGTCTTGAAGTCTGTGGCTTGCTCGAGATCGTCGTGATTGGGCGGCACGATGAGTTCGAGGAGGAATTCCATGCCGCAACCCTCGCAGATGCGTTGCGCCTCAGCTAACGCCACCAGGTTGGCCGCCTTGCGTTCCTCAGAATCGCCGGGGTTCCAGCGCACAAGAACCTTTCCCCACTGCGGACGCAGATCATCGATGGCGCCGTCAAGTATCGGGCGTCCAAGAAGGCGTAGATCGCGATGACCGGACTCTTCGAGCGCTAGGGCCAGCGGAACACCAGAATCCACTGCGATCCGTGCGGCTGCCAACCCCGACTCGGGGTCGGTGAGAATCGACACCCCCGCATGGGGTCCGAGTCGATCCCGTACGCGCGCTGCGCCGGTCGCGATCAGAGTCTTTGCGTCGGAGAGCGCGCAGTGCTGCTCCGCTAGCGGCATTGAGTCGCCGAACAGTCCCTCGGCTGTTGAGGACCGGTGATCGAACGCGAGCATGAGTACCGGGTCAAGTTTCTCGGGAGGCGGCGCTTCCCTCCGCTGTAGACGGCGGGTCGCCACGGCTTGGAGTGCATGGAGTGCGGCGCCTCGTGCGCCAGCGGTGCCGCCAAGCTCTCCGAGACGCAATTCCGGAGGATTCAAGAATGGGGGTAGGTGCTCGGCGAGCGCACGTCGGAGCGGTCGCAACAGCTGATCTCCCGCAGCGCTGAGGCCGCCGCCGAGAACTACCGTTTCGACTTCGGTGGTCGTAACCAGGCCGGCAAGCATTGCGGCGATCCTGCCCACGCACCGGTCCCACGCGGCCGCCGCCATGCTGTCGCCAGACCGCGCCGCGGCGGCGATCGCCTCGGCCGAGATTCCCGCGTGGCTGCCGCCCATGGCTGCATAGACCCGTTCTAGCCCGCGCGCCGAGGCCACGAGCTCTATGCAGCCTGATCCGCCACAGCCGCAGTCGCCAGCAATGGTGGCATCGGGTATGTGGCCGATCTCGCCGGCGATGCCCGTCGATCCACGCCAGATCGACCCATTGACCATCAGGAGCGACCCTGCGCCAGTACCGAGCGGCACAAATGCGACCGACGCGCGGTTGCGGCCGGCGCCGATCGACAGTTCAGCCAACCCGCCGAGGTAGACGTCGTGCTCGATGTGGACGGGCAAGCCGAGTCTTGCGGAGAGAACGTCACGTATCTCGAAGTGGTCCCAGCCGAGGTTCGCCGACAGAACGCCTGCTCCATCCGTTGGACTGATGAGGCCGGGAATGCCGACTCCAACTGCGACAACGCCGACGGATTGACTCCGTGCTCGGTCGAGCAGGTTCGAGGCAATTTCCACCACAGCGTCGATGAGGTCACGGCTGTCTGGCGGGGTGCGGCTACGACTAGGTTCTCCGAGGGACTCGACTGAGTTCGCTACAACACCCTTGATCTCAGTGCCACCAACGTCGATCCCCACTGCGGCACGCGCCAGCAATAGCCGGTCGGGAACTGCGTTCGCCGCCATGTCGCTCTCTTTTAGGTCACACCGCGCCGCAAGCCGACCGCTGAGAGATCGCGACGAAGGCTGTCCCTGCGCTCGAACGCCACCATGACCCAGGCATGTCAGGTGCAATCTGCGTGACTTGGCATGTTTCCTCTAGCATATGATCAAATGATAGCGGACCATATCGGGGGGTGTCCGTGCGCCTGTTCTGCGTCTGTCCCAATCCCGCACTCGACCACACCGTTCTCTTGCCACGGTCCGCCGACGGTGAGACCCTCCGATCGAGGGCCAGCCGCACGATGGCTGGCGGGAAGGCACTCAACGTGGCGCGCACGGCAATGGCACTTGGTGCGGAAACCCGCTCAGCGACATGCCTCGGCGAGGTGGGCGCCGACCACTTCATACGTCTCGCCCAAGCCGACGAACTGTTGATTGACGCTGTGATTGCCGAGGGTGCCCACCTTCGGATCTGCCCTATCTTGGCTGATCAGCGATCTAGAACCATCCTGGCTACAAGCGATCCTGCGCCCACAATCGACAAATCGACATGGTCGTCCTTCGTTGAACTCGTCGCCAGTCTGGCTGCGTGGGCCGATGTGGTCTGCGTCTCGGGCAGTTTCCCAGTTGTTGATTTCATGGACCCGACCCAAACGCTGCTCTCCGCGATCCTCGCATCAGGGGTGGGGCCTGAATCGGTGTGGATCGATACGAGTGGGAACGGGCTGACTACCGTCCTAGATGCCTTCACGGCAGTGAATCTCAAGGTCAACCTGGCCGAAGCGCTCGACGCTACGGCGGATGACTCTCCGGCGCGAGAAGCCATGACTCCGAGAGCAGCGGTGGAGGGGCTCAGGAACGATCTGAGGGGTCGGGAAGGCCGAACTCTGATCACAGCAGGCGCGGACGGCGCAGCCGAAATCGTCGGTGATCAGATGACATGGGGCTTCTCGCCGGAAATTCACGTGCGAAATCCCACGGGAAGTGGGGACGCGTTCATGGCAGGGTATATCTGCGCGGCGACGGGACTGGTCGGCGGTGTCACATCGGCGCTGGCCGGAGGTCTTGCTGCTGGATCAGCGAATGCTCTGTCGTGGTTTCCCGAGGTTCACATCGAAGACGTCGAAATGCTGGCCGCCGAGGTTGCGTTCGCCACCTCAACGGCCAATACCGCCGATCGGCGCCCTAGAGTTTGACGCATGCGACAACGCCCTCAGGGGCGTCCGGGTTGAGCCCTTTCGCGAGGCCTCGCTCGAGCCCCGACACCTGGGCTACTACGAGACCTGCGATGGATCGGACATCGCTGTCGCGCGCGAACTCTGTTAAGTCAATCGTGCACCGTGCATCCGGACCGATAGTCGCGACGTAGGCTCCTCGTTCAGCTACCTCGGCTGCGAGCGCGAGCTCTCGGTCAAGGCCGTCCCGGCACATTACCAGGGCGGCGTGGGCGCCATCGACCACCGAAATGGGTCCGTGGCGAAAGTCGAGAACTGGGCACGCCTCGGTGTTCGTTCTCGACATTTCTTTGATCTTGAGTGCACCTTCGCGGGCGAGCCCAAGGTCGAAGCCACTACCGAGCACATGGATGGTCTGCCGCTCCGAGTCGGCCAGTGCGACCGAGACGCTGAGTGCTGCATCGAGCATTCGGGAGCCGGCGGCTTCTAGCGAGGCGAGAGTGCCCCTCGCATCGTCGCCCGACGCCTTGATCTGCGCCGCCACTCCCGCCACAAGCATGCTTGAGAACGAGCGCGTCTGGACAACCGATTCTTCGGCAGCGAACGGAAGGGCAACCACTTCATCGGCGAGCGCCGCGAGCGCGCTGCCTCCAACTGTTGTAATCGCGCAGACCGTCGCGCCTCGGTCTTGGGCTAGACGGCAGGCCTCTATTGTTTCGCTCGTCTCTCCCGACCGCGAGATCGCTACAACGGTGTCCGTTCGGAGATGCAGCGATGGAGGTGCATGCCAGAGTTCCGAGGCAGCTTGAGCCCAACCAGCCGTACCGAGCGAGTTTCGATGCCGATACGCGAGCGCTTCGGCGAGATGCGCTGTTGAGCCGCAGCCGGTGTACAAGCACGACCCGGCGACAAGCAATCGCTGGAATCGCTCAGCGCCGACCCCTTCGCCAACCGCGACAGGCCACAGCTCTGGCTGCGACGCAATCTCGGCTCGGGTGATCGAACCCGGGCCGAGGTCGTCGCGGCGCGAAATCGTATCAGTCACCTGCACCCCTCCAGTTTCACGGCGATCCTCTGCGGGCCATTTTGGAAGTCTGCGCGTCAAAGACCGTCCGCGGGTCAATGACTGCGCCGCGAACCCGGGATTCTTCGAGCGCGAATGCAACGCGGTGGGTTCTCAGCGCTTCCGAGAAAGCAGCGAGACCCATGTCGCTCGGGTGGTGCATCTCAGCCATGAACGCTTCAACGAGCCCCCCGTCTCCTCCCGCGTGCCCGCCAGCTATGTCGTGGCCTGAAGCAGCAACCCCGTACGTCGTTCGCTGACGATCGCGAAACGAATAGACCTGAACACCAGAGGTAGTGACTATCGCTTCTGCTCGCGTCCCGCCAAGCACGGTGTAGCGACTCCTGAGTTCTGTGAACGCGCTGACGGTGATCGTCGCTGTCTGGCCGCCCTCGAAGAACAAACTCGACACCTGGTTGTCCATCACGTTGTTGTCGCCGCTGTAGACACATCTTCCATAGGGGCCAGTCTTGAGCGCCTCTAGAACGCCGCCGCGGGTATGGCGCTCGGTGATGGTAGAGACTGGATGGCCGAACTCGCCCCGCTCTGCCGGCGCGAGGTAGATGACCTTGGCGTCGTAAGCGCATTCAACCGAGCAGTCCACGCACCTTGCAGCGGCTCCGGAGGGTCTTGATTCGCTGGAGAAGTGTCGGAGCGACCCGAACGACGACACAGCGGTGACGTCGCCCGAAACCAAACCCATGACCCAGTCGACGTCGTGACACGCCTTGCTGACAACGAGTGGTGCAGCAGTGTCCGTTGAGCGCCACCTGCCGCGAGCGAACGAGTGTGAGAAATGCCAGAACCCGACGGGTTCGATGTGGTGAACGTTGATGATCTCACCGAGGACGCCCTCCGCGATCAACTCTTTCAGGCGCATGGTGTACGGCGCGTAGCGCAGAACATGACCGGTCAGAATCGGCGCAGGATCATCGGGTAGACCATCAGCGAGGCGCTGACACTCCGACCAGGTATGACCAATGGGCTTCTCAAGCAGTATCGGAACTCTGAGCATTGCAAACCGCAAAGCGGGGTCGACGTGAAGATCGTCTCTAGTCGCGATCACGATTCCGTCGACATCGCTTGGGGAGAGGTCCAGATGCTCCCAGCTTTCGAAGGCGCCGGCTGCGGTGATCGAGTGTCGTTCCGCAAACGCTTGCCGACGAGCGTCGTCTGGTTCGGCAACCGCGACGATCGCGCCGCCTCTGTTCGAGAGGATGTCGGCGTATCGGTTGCCGCGATCACCCGCTCCGATCACGGCGACCCGAGGAAACGGCCTGTTCATCGAATCAACCCGGCCATGGTTCTTCGCCGAGTACAGGAGCTTGGGGAGGCCAACGGATGTTCAGCGTCATGCGGTCAACCCTTCGAACTACCGGACAGGAGGCCGCTAGCGAACTGCTTCTGCAACAGCAGATAGTAGATGAGAATTGGAAGGGAGGCCAAGAACATGATGCCGAACATCTGCCCATAGTCGTTGTTGTACTGGCCCAGAGCCACAAAGATCCCTGAGGTGATTGTTATGCCCTGACTGGGTCCCAGGATGAACAACGGCGTCACTAGATCGTTCCAGGTCCACAAGCCGATGAAGATGGCGACGGTCGCCGTCGCCGGGCGCAGCAGCGGGAAGACGACGTATACCAGCGTCTGCATCGGGCTAGCGCCGTCAACGAGAGCAGCCTCATCGAGATTCTTGGGGAGTGTCGACATGAAGCCGACGTAGACGAATACCGCGAATGACAAAAACCCTCCCCCGACGTTGAAAAGCACCAGCCCGTGAAAAGTCCGGGCGATACCAAGGAACTCCAGCACCTTGACTGCGGGAATGAATACCACGTGAGGGGGGATCATCATGCCCGACATCAGCACCACGAGGGCGATCTTTGTGATCCTGTTTCGGCGCCGGACGATCCAATAGGCGAACGTGGCAGCTATGGGGACGATGATGATGACGGTGGCAGTCGAAATGATCAAACTGTTGCGTAACCCGATCCACAACAGGTTGTCAGAGCGTGTCAGGCCGTCGGCCAGGTTCTGAGTGGTGACGGGGTCCGGCAACGCCAAGGGTTGCCGCGAGATCTGCGTGTTCGTCTTGAAGACGTTCACTACGGCGATATAGAGCGGGAGCGAGAACGCCGCGACCGAGAGGCCGGCGATTAGAAAGCGCGTCCGGCGCGACAGTGATGTTTCGCGGGTCCTACTCACAGTTGGACCTCCCGACGCCTCATCAAACCGACCAGGATTGCTGACACGGAACCGATTATTACCAGGAGCACGAACGCGATGGATGACGCGTAGCCCGTGCGGTTGTTTGTGAACCCCATGCGCAGGAGGTAGAACACCGCCGTCTCCGTCCTAAAACCCGGGCCCCCACCGGTCAGCACGGCCACGTGGTCATAAAGCCGGAGTGTGGTTATAAGAACGATCGTCACCGCGATGGTCACGCCTTGCCCCATGAGCGGAAGCGAGATTTTGGAGAACCGCTTCCACGACCCCGCGCCGTCGATCCGAGCGGCTTCCAGGAGATCATCCGGTACCGACTGCAGAGCCGCTAGGTAGACCACGGTCGTGAAGCCGATCATCTGCCAGGTGACCACCGTTGCGATCGACCAGAGCGCCAAATTCGGCTTGCCCAACCAGGGCTCGCTCTGGCTCTCCAATCCAATGGACTCGAGCACCGAGTTCAGTATCCCACCGTTGGACAGGATCGTCACGAAGATGAAGCTCACAACGACTGCACTCAAGACTTGGGGGACGAACACCAGCGTGCGCAGAACACGGTAGTAGCGCGACGTCCCGTCCAACAGCACAGCCAAGGCCAGTCCACCCAGATTTGCGCCGACTGTGACGGCGATTGTCAGCTTTGCCGTGTTCTTGAGAGCCCGATGCAGCGCCTCGTCACCGAACTGCTCGCGATAGTTGTCAAGGCCGACGAAGTTGGCGTCGTTGAGTAGCGGATTCTGGTCTGTGAACCCGACATAGAAGCTGATTGCCAGCGGTATGAGAACGAACGTCGTGAACAGCAGCATGCCTCCCGAGGCCGCAACCTCGAGCGTCGTGATCCGTCGCCCTCCGCCCCGACGAAGGTTCAACCGTTGCAACGAGGACCTCCTTCAGAACGAGCCCCTCGGCCTGCCGCGGGTGGGACCGCGCCGCAGGCCGAGGTAGGTTCGCGCAATCTTATACGGAGGCCCGCTCTAGCTGTTTGCGACGTCAAAGGCTTCGTCGAGCCGCGCCATTTCGTCAACGACATCGTCACCGAGGAAGATATTCTGCGCTGCCGCGTAGAGATGATCGGTGAAGCCCGGGGGCAGGAGCATCCGATCATTGACGGTCCAGCCGAAGGCGGGCACGACGGCGTTGCTCGAGTCGGTAGTCCAGGCGAAGGCCTCGTTGTAGATAGGCAGCACATCAGCACCGAGATCGGTGGCGCTCTGCCCCTTCACGTACACGAACAGGCCGTCGGACTCGATCAGGAAGCGCGACACCTCAGGGTCGATGTGCCAGTTCTGCGCAAACTGCAGCGCTCGCTCGACATCCTCGGCTTGCGAAGACACGGACAAGTTACCGCCGAAATGGAGCGGGATGACCACATCGCCGCTGTCGGTGGGGAACGGGAATACACCGACCGGGAAGTCGGCCTGTCCGGCCGCACCCAGCCACCACGAACCCATCATGTACATAGCTGCCTCCCCGTCGAGGAAGGCGTTGGTGGCACCGTCGTAGGCGACGCCGAGCGCTCCGTCATCAAGCAGATTTTGATCGACGAGATCCTTCCACTTGTTGACCGCGGCCACAACATTGTCATCGGAGAACGACACCTCGCCGGCTGTGCGCTTGATGACCCATTCGGGGTCCGAGCCCAGCACATCGACTGCCAAGATCGTGGAGAGGGGCAACGAAGCAGACCAAGGCTCAGCTCCCGCAAAGGAGATGGGCACGAGGCCTGCGTCTCTGGTTGCATTCGCAACATCCAGGAACTCGGCATAGGTTGCTGGAACGCCTAGACCGAGTTCAGCAAAGACGGTCTCGTTGTAGAAAACCATGGTGATGATCTGGCCACCCGATGGCGTATGCCAAGCATTGCCGCCGAGCTTCGAGGCGTCCGGGTAAAGATAGTACTCGTTGAGGTAGTCGTCGGGATACGGCACCAGTAGGTCGGCGTCCACAAAATCGTTGATCTGCAATGCGGCGTGAACATCTGGGAACTGGCCTGAGGCTTGGAGTTGCTTTGCGTAGGCCGTCCTGTCGAGGTCAGGAGTCACGAGTTTTACGACATTCACGCCGTCAATGGGTGCTGCGGCCGCGGCCAACGTGGCGTCCCAGAACTCAGGAGTGAGGGCTGGAGTCTCAAAAACGAGTACCTCCAGATCGAACTCTTCTGCAGCGGCTTCAGCTCCGTCATCTGCAGCGGCTTCAGCTCCGTCATCTGCAGCGGCTTCAGCTCCGTCATCTGCAGCGGCTTCAGCTCCGTCATCTGCGTCGGGTTCCGTTGAGCCGTCATCGTCGCCGCCACACGCTCCGACAATCAATACCAACACGAAGAATACGCTTAAGAGTCGTACAAAAATATTGAACTTAGACATCGATGGTCCCCCTTGAGTAATCGATTACTTTAATATTTAGCATAAATCTACCAGTCCGTCAAGTAGCCGTTGCTGAATAGCCATCGGCTATTGTTCACCACCATGGCAACAATCCGCGACGTGGCTGCTGAGGCTGGACTATCGACTGCCACTGTGTCCCGAGTGATCAACAACAACGGCCGGGTGGATGTGACATTGGTGGCCCGAGTGAACGCGGCAATCGACCGGCTCGGGTATCGGCCGAACCCGCTCGGCCGGGCGCTGCGCCGCAAACGGACGCCGATCTGGGGCTTCCTCGCATCTGACATCGAGGCTCCATTCTTCGCGTCGCTCCTGCACGGGCTTGAAGGACAGGCATTGCTCAACGGCAAGCTGCTCATGCTGTGCAACACAGGCGAGGATCTCGAACGAGAACGCCAATACGTCCAGACGGCGCTCGACTACCAGTTCGGTGGCCTTGTCATCGCGGCGGCATCGATGACGGAGACCGAGTTGGGCGTGCTCCAGAACGAAATGCCAGTTGTGCTGGTCGACCGCGTGTTGGCTAGCTACCCCGAGATCGATGCAGTGCTGGTCGACAACCACCTCGGGGCCCACTTGGCGGTGACTCATCTGTTGGAGAATGACTACCGGCGCATCGGGTTCATAGCCGGTCCGTCGGACATCAGCACGGCCAATCAGCGTCGAGCCGGCTACTGCTCAGCGCTCGTCGACCATGGGGTCGACATGACTGAGGACCTCGTCGCGATGGGCGATTTCTTCGCTCCGAGCGGTTACGCCGCAGCAACGGCAATTCTCACCTCTGACAAGCCTGCGGATGCGTTGTTCGTTGCCAATGGCCAGATGGCTGCGGGAGCTTACGCCGCAGTGCTAGACCTTGGCCTCTCCATCCCAGGTGACCTCGGGTTCGCCACATTTGACGACGATCTGTGGATGACGTTGGTCGACCCGTCAATCACCGTCGTGCGCCAACCTGCCTACCAACTCGGCGAAGCTGCGGCCGATGTTCTGCTGCGTCGAGAACGCGCTACCGAGTCGGACGCGAACGAGGTCGCCCGCCAAGTCCTGGCACCCGAGCTCATTGTGCGGGCCAGCAGCGCCGGGCCCCGCGACTGAGCAGAACGGGTCGCCGCCAGTCGGCTCAGAGGACACCTTTGCGAACTGTAGCGTTCCCATAAGAACGCGGCTCACCTGTCTGCACGATGACAACGGCGGAGCTGGCGTAATCGTAGAAATCGTGCCTCTCAAGTCCGACGATATGGTCATGAGCGACCCCTGCACTCCTGAGAACGGCCCTGCACTCAGCATGAACTTCGGCCTCGCCTCGCGGCTCAGCCATCAACATGGCGCTGGGCGGACCGTCGATATCAACGGGGATTGCCGAGACTACGGCCTCGAGCGCCTCCGGGGTTGAACATCCGACAAGCCTGACGACTGGCGGACCCAATGAGTCCGCGGGGAAGTTGCGATCAACAATGGCTGCCACATCCCCGTGTCCCATCCCGGCCAAGGCCATGAGCAGCTCTGGGGACAGCCGCGGGTCAACGCCGATGATCATTTGAGCTCCATGCCTATGTAAACGATTACTTCACCATAGAGCGTGTGGCGCCCGAGCCGCAACCGAATCGGCGACCAACCTCCAACCACGCCCGATCGATATAAGGCGGGTCAGTCCCGGATGGCGAGGGGGACTTGGGCGTCGATCCAGTCCTGGAGACGTTCGGCTGGATCCCACAAGCGGTGATGCGCATCAATAAGCATGACGATTGATCTCCGCTATCTCGGCCCAGAGACCGTCCGGTATCGTTTGCTGGGCACGTTGCCAGTTCTGCACGACTTCGTCGGCCGACCGAGCGCCTATCAGAATCGAGTTGACGTCGCCGACGGCGAGGGGGAACTGCACGGCTGCCGTTGGGAGCGCGACGTTGTACGCTAGACATACTGAGCGCAATTTCCGCACAGTCTCGACAACATGACCCGCGGCCGGCCCATAGTCGTAGTGGGGCACATCCTCAACATCGGTCAGGATTCCCGAGTTGTAGATCCCGGCCGCCGCGTAGTGGACTCCATGTTCTTTGGCCGCTGGTAAGACATCGGCTCCAGCCGAATGGTCCAACAGCGTGTATCTCCCCGCGACCAGCACTAGGTCAATGTCAGTGTCTTTGATAAATCTCGTCGGGATCTCTGTCTGGTTCATTCCGATTCCGATGAGATCGACCATGCCTTCGTGTCTCATCGCCTCGAGAGTCGGATACGCGTCGGTGATCGCTTGGTCGAAGTGGTCGTCGGGATCATGAATGAGAGCGACTTCCACGCGGTCTCGTCGGAGCCGCGTGAGACTCCCTTCGAATGATGAACGAACACCATCGGCGGAGAAGTCGAACCTTCCTGCGCCGAGGGTGCTCCCGACGAACATGTCCCCCTGCTGGCGTTCTGCGTCGGGATCGACTATGCGACCAACCTTTGTGGATACGACTGTATCGATTGTTGCGGTCCCTTCGAGCGCTTCGCCGAGGAGATCCTCTGCGCGTCCGTACCCGTAGAGTGGCGCGGTATCGAACCAGCGATACCCCACGCCGATCGCCGCCTCGATCGTGGCGAGCGCATCTTCACGAGGCACGGACTCATAGAGGCCACCGAGGGGCGCGGTTCCAAGGCCAATTCGAGGCAACTTGAGACCCTTTTGGCGCATGGCAATAGATCCTATAGAACAACCAAGCGGTGGCTGAGCCGTCGTTCACGTAGCTGGGCAGTGTTCGTGCTCAGACAACGATCTAGTAGTCAGCCGGTTCGTAGAGGACCGTCTCGACCCCGCCCGGTAGAACCATGATGATCACGACACCCCAACCCATGTCGCGCGGTTCGCCCCGAAATTCGACTCCCTTGGCCCGCAATTCCTTGATCGTCCCTTCAAGGTCGTCACACATGAACGACACCTCGTGCGTGGCACGATCGTCGGAGTGGATGTCCAACTCCGGTGGACCGGCGTGAGGCTCCATCGTCGTTTCAGGAAGACCGAAGATCATGAAGCCACCGCCTTCGGCCACGACCGGGAGTTTCAACGCATCGCGCATCACCGCACGGAAGGCGTCGATCTCGGTCGTGTAGAACAGGGTGTGGGCTCCGGTAATGGCCATAATCAGCTCGCATTTCTCGCGATTTCCAGCGGTAGTTGGGGTTATTCGTAGTGGCAAATTACTGTATATGTCTCAGCCGTAACACCTCGTTCAGCCGAGCACCTCGAGCGTGTACCGCACGACGGCTGCGACCTCGCTTTCGCTGAGTTTCCCGGAGAACGACGGCATGGCACCTTTGCCGTCGAGGATCAGCTGTCCCATATCGGCTGGATCCGAGAACGCTTCGGTCACCCTGCCGTCGCTCAGCTTCGGGCCGCTGCCGCCGCCGCCATCGTTGCCATGGCAACGGGCGCAGCTCTGCGACCATACATCGCGACCAACCACGAGCTCAGGGTCAGGCTTTCCGTCGGGGCCGAGAGGCACGTCCACGGCGTCGGCGGCGCATCCGACGAACAAAGCCGTCGCTGCGATCAGAATCCACAGAAAACGACTCATCGGCACTCCGCTAGGCGCGGCCCTTGAGGCCCAGCAAGCTGCGAGCCTCGTCCGGCGTGGCGATCTCGTGATGCAGGAGTTCAGCCAGAGCCCGGATACGTCGTACCTGATCAGCATTCGACTCGGCGAGCGTGCCGGGTCCGTCCCAGAGGGAGTCCTCAAGACCCACCCGAACGTGTGATCCAAGGGTCAGTCCCATGGTCGTGAGTCTTATCTGATGAGCGCCCGCGCCGAGCACCGACCACGCCCAGTCGGAACCGAAGAGGCGCTGAGCGGTTCGCCGCATGTGCATCAGGTCTTCGGGATCGGGCCCGATTCCTCCGAGGATCCCCATCACGGTCTGCACGAACAGCGGAGGTTCAACAAGACCCCGTTCCAGGAAGTGGGCCAGATTGTAGAGGTGTGACACGTCGTAGCATTCGAATTCGAAACGCGTCCCCATGTCCCGGCAGGTCGAGAGAATTCGTTCGATGTCGGCATATGTGTTCTTAAACACGAGGTCACGACTGTTCTCAAGATGCTCGCGCTCCCACGAGTGTTTGAACTCGGGGTAGCGGTCCAGCATGGGAAAGAGCCCGAAGTTCATCGATCCCATATTCAGCGAGGCGATCTCGGGCGCGAACTTCATCACGGGTTGCAGTCTCTCGTCGAGCGACATGTGGGGACTCCCGCCCGTCGTGATGTTCACCACAACGTCACTGGCCGCGGAGATGACAGGCAGAAATTCAGCGAAGACTGCCGGGTCCTGAGTCGGCTTTCCGGTTGTGGCGTCGCGCGCATGAAGATGAACGATCGCCGCTCCCGCTGCAACCGCACCGATCGCGGCTTCTGCTATCTCTTCGGGGGTCACCGGTAGATGGGGCGACATCGACGGAGTGTGGATCGAACCGGTCGGGGCACAAGTGATGATCACGTTGGTCATGTCAAGGTCGCATTCAGACGAAGTTCAGGCAGCACGTCACTGGCGATCCGGCCGAGTTGCTCCTCGATCTCCTGGTAGCTGTCACCGGGCATACCCGGGAACAGCAGCAGGTTCTCGAGGCCGATCAGCTCGTCGTAGGAGGCGATCTGTTCTGCCACGTCCTCGGCTGTTCCGACCACGAAGATCTTCTGATCAAGCGTCTCCTCAAGGGTGGGCACCAGCCCCATGGGTGCCGGTCTGCCGTCGGCGCCCATGTAGCCCTTGCTCCATCCATAGGGTCCGAGGAACTTCCAGAACTCGTCGTGGCCGGGGCGGATCGCCTCGATCGCCTTCTCGCGGGTGTCCTCAACCCGGGTGCACAAGACCAGCATGCGGTTCTCGCCACGCGCCAGGGTGCGACCGTGGGTCTCCTCGTAGATCTCCTGATAGCGCTCCCAGAACATCTTGAGGAAGCTGGGGTTGAGGTTCCACCAGACGCCGCCCCAGCCCCACTTGGGAACCAGTTCGAGTGTCGGCGGTGAAGTGATCGCCTGCCAGGTCTCGTATGGATACAGCGGTCGTGGCACCAGCGTGAGTTCCTCGACCTCACCACCCCGGTCGGGGATCCCCGGCGGCGGGAAGTCGTAGTGCTTGCCGTGGAACGAGAAGGTCTCCTGCTCAAGCGCCATATTGATGACCTGCATCGCCTCCTCGAACTGTTCACGGTTCAGCTGATCGGCCGTGGCCTTGTCGGGGTTGTCGAAGCTGCCAATCCTGGAGCCTAGCGGTTCGGATTCACGCGGAACGGTGCCCCGTCCCACTCCGAGGATCGCCCGGCCTCCTGAGATGTTGTGGAGGGTGGCGAAGTCCTCAGCCAGCCTCAGTGGATGCCACTGTGGGACGACGTTGAACGCCATCCCGATCTTGATCCGTTCGGTTCTCTCGGCGAGGATCGCCCCAATCAGGATTCCGTTGGGGATCACCTCGTATCCCTCGTACTGGAAGTGATGCTCGGCAAGCCAGTAGGAGTCGAAGCCGAGTTGTTCGCACACGACTCCCATGTCGATGACCCGTTCTGTGGTCTCCCAGATCTTATGGTTGTCGTAGCGACGATCAGTCGGTGTCGGCGGACCGGATCCGGCGTCATCCATCTCGACGCCCCCGAAAAGAAAGATACCCGTTCGCATACTTAAACCTTACAACTTTCACTATACCTATACAAGACGCTTGACGCCACACCTCTCCACTACCGAGTTCTTCAGGGCGTGTAATGAACGACTGTCCGCTGATCGGCCGAGGCCACAAGCACTCCGCGGTGGTAGACGCGACGAGACATCGGTTCGTCGGCGATGGCCGCTCGTGGCGACTCGCTGTCAATGACCAGCAGGTCGGCCAAAGACCCGATCTCAACGTTCAGCCGAGGCAAGCCGATCCCTTCCCGCGCGGCGTTGCTGACCATCCCGTAAGCGTCGTCGGGGGTCTGATGACCCGCCATCACCAACAGCGCCGCCGTCTCGAGTGGATCACTGCGGCCCACAGGATTGAACGGATCCTGCACGTTGTCCGCACCAGCGGCGACGAGTACTCCCGCTTGTTGCAGCGCGTGCACCGCGGTGAGGCCCCGAGGTGTGGCAGTTGAATGTTCCCGGCCCTGGAGGAACAGATTCGTCTGGGGAAGGCAGAACACGCTCACGCCCGCCTCGGCGACCTCCTTGGCGACCTCAGCCTGGACCTCAGGGGTCTGCATTCCGAGGCTCACGCAGTGGCTGGCCGCGACCGGGTGCCCGAATCCGCTCTCCTGCACTTGACGGGCAAGGTCACGCAGCGTCAGTACTGCGGGGTCGAGCGTCTCGTCGACGTGCAAGTCGATCCCGAGGCCCGCCTCAGTCGCCACAGCGATGGCATTCTCGATGAGGCCGGGCCCGTCGGGATCGAGGTGCGGGCACCCTCCGACCAGGTCAACGCCGGCCTCAACGGCGGCCACCAACGCGGCTCGATTGCTGGCACCCTCGGTCCCGGTCATCGGCGAGAGCGTCAGCGCCACCAGTTGGATGTCTATCAGCCCCTCAAAGTGCGACTTGGCTTCCTGAAGTGCCACCACCCGGTCAACGCCGAACCTGCCGCCGACGGCCACGTGACTCCGGAGGGCCGTCACACCGTGGACCAGCAGCAACTCGATGGCTCGGACAGCTCGCGCAACAATGCCGTCGTGGGTGATCTTGCCGGCCGCTGCGGCCGCGTCGCCCGCCTCGAACGCCCCCTGCAGATCACCCCGGAGGTTCGGCACCGTCTCGGCGATCAAGGCATTGTCGAGATGGGCGTGAGGCTCGGCCAACGCGGGCAGCACGAGCCAGCCGCCCAAGTCGTCGAATGGCAGGTCGTCTGGTGCCGTACCCGCGTCGTGCACTCCGCTGATCAACCCGTCGGTTGTCTCGATATCGACCCGCCGACCGTCTACAAGACGGCCGTCACGCAACACTCGCGACATCGCTGTGATCACCGTCCACTGAGTTCGACCCCGAGTTTCTCGACCTCTGTCGTTGAGGGTGGGCCCTGCATGTTGAATATAACTTGATCGACGCCTGCCTCGCCAAACGCGGCAGCTTCGTCGCCGAGCCGTGTTGGGTCGGTCCCGGGTTCCCAACCGACGTGCACGGTGCGGAAGATCTCCGAAGGGTCGCGTCCGAGCGCTTCACAATGCCCGACCAGAGCCTCGTTGGTGTCCTGCCACTCGGCTACCGACCGGAACCCGCCATCCCACTTCTGAGCCCACTTCGCGACGATCCCGAGGGTGCGGGTTCTTCCTCCTCCTCCGATCAACACCGGTGGATGAGGACGCTGGATCCCCTTGGGTTCACAGCGGGCATCAGTGATTCTGTAGTACTGCCCATCGAAATCGGTGACCTCCTGCGACAGCAACCGGACGATCACCTCGACGCCCTCCTCGAAGCGATCGAGGCGTTCAGTCACCGTGCCGATCTCGATGCCATAGGCAGCGGATTCCTCGAGGTGCCAGCCGGCACCCAATCCGAGATCGAGACGGCCCTCGGAGATGATGTCGAGCGTTGCGGCCATCTTCGCGGTGACTCCAGGGTGCCGGTAGTGCATCGCGTTCACCATGCACCCGATGCGGATCCGGGACGTCGCTTGGGCAAGCGCGCCAAGCATCGTCCAACTCTCCAAGCAGGGACCGTACGAGTCACCGCTCCGGGGGTACATGGCGCCACCCAGCGAGTAGAAGTGATCGAAGTTCCAGGCCTGAGCGTACGCCTCACACTCGTCTACAACTCGCCAAACATCGAGGAATTCGTGCCATGTGGCGTGTTGGGGTGGAGTCTTGATTGCGTACTCGACCATGTTGTGATCCCCTCAACTCCCCTCATCGATGAGGTCGTCAGACCGCGGGATAGTTTGTTGGTTGAAAACTTTGATTGTTATCAAGTAGCGTACTTAGATGCCACACGGACCTGCAAGGGGTGGTCCCACAGAGGACCAAGATTGGTTGCCCATCGACTTGGCAGGATCCCGATCTTCGGGCGGAACGCTCCTCAAGGACCTCTGGACCGGAACTGCTCCCTACGCTTTCTTCCCCGGCTTTCTCGACGAATCGGAGTGCTCCGCAGTAGTTGGTGCCCTGGAGCGAGCACCGATGACCACCTTCAAGTCTGGCGACGCATATGTTTCAACGCTCGGCGTGTACCTGCCGGACACCGTGGACGATCCAGATGCATACTTCGCCAATGCCGCCGAACTCGAGCCGGCCATCGCTTCCGTGCTCAAGATCGAAGGGGGCGATGTGCGCGACAGGATCCGTCTCATGTTCGAATCACGCCTGAACCGCCCCGTCGTTGCCGCGACAAACCCAGACGGCCGAGAATACGGACAGGGAAGCCTCCGCATACACGGAACCGGCGCAGGATCCTCGGTTCACCGCGATGTCGCAGCGGTGGATGCAGCCGGATGGAACGTGGCCTCCTTGGATGCGCAGTTCTCCGCGGTACTGATGCTTCAACCCCCGCAAGCCGGGGGAGAACTGGTTGTGTACCGACAGAGATGGCAGCCCAGCGACGATGCGGAGTTCAAGAACAAAGGAGGCAAGGGCTGGGACCCGCGAGTAGTGGCAGGGGCTCAGTTTGCGTCCTACTCAGCCGCGGCCGGAGACCTCTATGTGTTCAATCCGACGCAATATCACGAGGTGCCTGCGACATCAGGAGATTCCGGTCGTGTCAGCATGCAGTTCTTCATGGCCTTCGACCTCGACGGCAACGGTCCAGTCGTTACGCTCTCTTGAGGATGGATCGACTCCTACGCAACGGCCGACTACCAGACGGCAACCTGGTCGATATCGAGATAACCGACGGCATGATCAACGCGGTGCGTGACTCGTCGGCACCATCTGAAGGCGCCGTTGTCGACGACTTGAGGGGTTGGCTGGTGCTACCGGCGTTGGCTGAACCTCACGCCCATCTCGACAAGGCACTGACCGCTGAGCTGGTCCCGAACCCCCGTGGTGATCTCGACAGTGGCTACGAGGCCTGGACCACCGCACTTCAAGCCGGGAAGTTCACCCACGAAGGCATGGTCGCGAGAGCGATCCAGGCCATCGAGTTGCTGCTGGTCCACGGCGTCACCGCGATACGCAGTCACGTGAACGTCGGCGGCGACTTCGGTATCGACAATGTGCTGGCGATGCAGGAAGCCAGAGCGCACTTCGCGGGACTCGTCGATATTCAACTCGTCGCGCTGACCCTCACCCCCACCACCGGTACAGACGGTGCCGCCAACCGGGCTGCTCTGGCCGACGCCATCGAGGTGGGCGCCGACCTCGTCGGCGGCTCTCCCAACTTCGATCCCGACCCAGCCGGCTTCATCAGCAACGCGCTCGACGCGGCCACCGACGCCGGGATCGGGGTCGATCTCCACATCGACGAAACGCTCGACCCCTCATCGCTCGACGTTCGCGAACTCGCTCGCCAGGTGACGGAGCGCTGCTTCGAACACGGCGTAGCGGCCAGCCATTGCGTGAGCCTCGGAATGCAGACCCCGCAGACCCAGGCTGAAGTGGCCAGAGAAATCGCCGAAGCTGGGATCACGGTGTTCCCGCTGCCCCAAACCAACCTTTATCTTCAGGGCCGCAATCACCCGTCGGGCACCCCCCGCGGCCTGACTGCGCTTCGCGCCCTACGCGACGCCGGGGTGGCGGTCGCGGCCGGCGCTGACAACGTGCAGGACATCTACAATCAGGTTGGCCGAAGCGATCCCTTGGAAACCGCCGCTCTGTTGGTGATGGCCGGCCATCAGTTCCCCGATGACGCCTACCGGATGGTCAGCAACGACGCTCGCCAGGGCATCGGCCTGCCGAGAATCGACATCGCCTCGGGCGCGCCCGCCGATCTGCTGGTTATCGACGCCGCGTCGCGCCGCGAGGCCATTGCCGACGCACCGATGTCACGACGCGTCTACCACCGCGGTGAACTCGTGGCCTCGGCCGATCAGAGGACGCAGATCCTTCGACCCGACTGACCGACCGGCTACCCAACCAGTTCAAGGAGGGACGGCAATTCAGTGAGGGATGTCGAGATCAACGTCGCTGGAGTACATCGCCACGATCTTCTGATCAGTCTCCCAGGCACCCGCAGCCCCCGCCCGGTTCCCATTGAGGCGAACGAGGAGATCCTGGGCTAGCGCATCGGCATTGTCCTGCTTGACCGTGTCGACTTCGCCAGCTTGTATGGCGGCGAGGGCCGATTCGACGCCGAGCCGGCAAGCATGGCATGCGGACAGCAGATCGGGCTCGGTGGTACCCCCGAGTACAAATCCGCAAAACGCCGCGTAGACGTACAAAGGCTCCACCAACTTGAGCAGCGCGATGCGGTCCCCGTCGACAACATCAGCGCTGGTCACCGGGGTTTCCTCGAAGCTGGCCCGGCCCTGACTCAGATCGGCCAGAAAGTCTCGCTGTTTCGGTTCGATGGTCAGGCCGGGTCGATCACGATCCATGACGAAGTACGTTGCCTCTGGTCCGGTTCCGACTCTGACCACAAGTTGGCCCACGCTTCTTGCCGCGGCAATCCAAGCTTTGTTCCCCGAGAGCGTTCCGGCCGAAGGCAGCCCAGTGAGGCTGACGCCGGGCAGCGGCGGGTCGTTCTCACGGTCCTCGGTCGCCGCGTAGGAGACCCATGACCGCAGTGTCGCTGTGTGGAACACATGTCGGCATGCGGCCTGATATCCGGCGACGAACACCCAGGCCAACCGGTCCGCGATCAAACCGCCGCTGAAAGCCATGGCAAACAGATCAGGCTCCCGGGGAAGCGCGTGTTCAATCCATGCGTCGTGGTAGGCGGCTTCCGACGCCGCTTCGACTCGCGCCAACCCGCCATCGACTGGGGACTCGTAGACCTCGCTCTGGGTCATATGTTTCGGATCCCTTCGGGTTTGCTCATCGCAGAATGATCGTTTCGCTAGCGGTTGCGTAGCCGCGACTGTCGTCGCCTCATCGAACTGATCCGCTGACCGACCGGACCTTTCAGGTCGCGCTCCACAACATCGGCTGTATTGCGTCCCGGGGCTCCCACAATTCCCGATCCCGGGAAGGTGGCAGCGCCCGAAAGATACAGACCGGGGATCGGCGTACGGTAGCGGGTCGTCTCACGCGGTCTCCCCAGAAAAGTCGCCAGTGGCGAACCGTCGTAGGAGGGTGTCTTGCCACGATGCAACGAGAACTCGGCCTCGTACCGATCCGGCGTCATCGCTCGCCAAGACTCCACCAGGTCCAGCGCGCCTGGTTCCATGAGTCCGGCCCACAGTTCAAGCCAACGCTCCGGTTCCTTCGAGTCGGACCAGCCTCCGGGTACGGAGTAGGGAGTAAAGAATATCTCGAGGCTCAGGACGTGGCGGCCGTCCCCCGGACTCATCTCGGCATCGAGCACGGACGGATAGTTCATCACCAGCGTCGGTCGATCAGACGCCAACCCCTCCTCGCGAAGACGATTGGCAGTCTCCAACTCGTCGGGCCGCAGAGACACGATCATGGCTGGGTTGAAGATGTCCAACCCAGGGAGGCGAGCCTCCAACCGATCCGCTCCCTTGAACCGTGGCAGTCCGGTCAGGACCGCGTCGAGCTTCGATGCGCAGCCTTCGTCGATGTACCGGTTTCGCCAGCGCTGCACCGTCCGGCGCGCAGCCGGTGGGGGCTCGTCGATCCAGTCCACGAACACGCGGTGCGGGTCACAGGAGGCCACAATCACATCGGAGACGAGCTCCGTCCCGTCTGAGAGCCTCACACCCTCGATCCCGCCACCGCGGACAATCAGCTGCTCAACGCGACTGTCACAGCGGACACGACCACCCGCGGCTTCAAAACTAGCCCGAGTCGCGTTGCCCAGCGCCCCGCTACCGCCGCGGGGCCGACCTTGGTGCATGAGATGGTAGGAGGCGAAGTTGAGAGCCGCGAGCCCGGTGCCTTTCATCTCGGGTCCAAGACCCCAAGCGGTCGGTGCGTGGGAGATCGACGGCATCGTCACTCGCCAGTCGTCGAAGTAGTCGGCCATGACGTCATTGACGCTGCGTTTGGACCAGTTCATGAACCGAGCCGTGGCCCGTCCCCGCTTGGCAAGTACGGCGGAGATCCCCCGAGCTGACGGACGGGTCCGGGCGATCTCAAGCGCCAACTCAGCGACGGGCATGGCGTCAGCCAGGTAGCGCCGATAGCCATCGACCTGGGTCGGGTAAGTTGCGGCGAGGTCGTCGATGGTCTGATCGGGGTCGTGGTAGTGGACCCATGGCTCGGAGTCGTCGTGGAACACGTTGACAGAATTTGCCTCGGCCTCGAGGTAGTGGAGACCGTGGGCGACGAGGCCGAGCTCGTCGATCACGTCCATCGAGCGGATCACAGAGTGTTCACAGCCACAGATGTTGAAGCGAGCACCCAGGTCTGACACGGTGGAAGAGCAGCCGCCCACTGTTGGACGTGACTCCAGCAACAGTGTGTCGAACCCGGCTCGAGCCAGATAGCACGCGCAAATCAAGCCGTTGTGGCCAGCGCCAACGACGATGACATCTGCGTCAGCCATTCGGCTCCTGTTCGTTTCTCGCGTCCAAGTTCGTCATGCTTCCTCGTAACCGAACAAACTACTGTACCAAGCAAAGTTTGCAACTAGCAAACATCGCTAGCCCGTGCTATAGTCACGAAGTGCGCCAACTCCGGGTCGTTTTCCAGACCGACCGCTACGACGACAGCGTGGCCTTCTATTCCGATGTCCTCGGGCTCGAGATAGCCGAATCCTGGGGCGGACCCACGGCGCGAGGATGTCTGTTCGCCTGGGAGGGAACACTCGTCGAGTTCTTCGAAGGGGACTGGGTCGAATCCGGTACACAACTCGCCATAGAGGTCGCCGACGCCGACGCCGAGTACGCCCGACTTGTGGCCGCGGGAGCCGATCCTCAAGAACCTGCTGACATGCCCTGGGATCACCGAAGCGTATTTATTGCCGACCCCCACGGAAACCAACTCAACTTCTTCCAAGTCAACCCACAACCGTCCGAATCGTGAGCCGCCGCTACGAAGATCTGACCGGCCCGGAAGTCGCCGACGAGGTCTCGGCTTCCTCCATTCTCCTGCTGCCTGTCGGCGCTGTCGAACAGCACGGCCCCCATCTTCCCCTCTCTGTTGACCATGTGATCGCCCACGAGACCGCCACCGCGATCGTCGACGAATGCGGCGACGAACTCGACATCTGGCAGCTTCCCACCATCTCGATCTCCAAATCGAACGAGCACGCCTGGTCGGCGGGCACGCTCTTCCTCTCCCCCGACACCCTGCTGGCGATGCTGCGAGACATCGGCCGCTCGATCAGCTCAACGGACGCCGAGCGGCTGGTGCTGCTCAACGGACACGGGGGCAACACCAGCCATCTTGAGACAGCTCTTCGGGAGCTCCGCTTCGAGTTCGGCTTGAAAACGTTTCTGATGCATCCCGCGCTCCCTCCCGCCTACGGAGGACCGTCAACCGAGAACGAACTGGGGATGGGCATTCACGGCGGACTCGACGAAACATCGGTCTTCATGCACCTCAGACCAGACCAGGTCCGACTCGACAAGGCAACACGGCGGGTGCCCGAGGCCCTCGCCGAGAATACCCATGTGAAGTTCGGCGGCTCAGTCTCATTCGGTTGGCTGTCGAACGACTTCAACCCCGACGGATACATCGGAGACCCGACCGGTGCCACCGCCGAGCGAGGCAAGCAACTCTTCGAGCATTCCGTCGCCGTGCTGAGCGAAGCCATGCGGGAGGTCAAGACCTTCGACTTCGGCCGATGACAACCGACGAAACGCGCCGAGATCCGATGCGCAACCGCCATACTCAGGTGGATTACAGTGAGCGAATACTGCTGACACCTAGCAAGCAACAAGGGAGACTTCAAGCATGAGTGTAGGGGCCGCACTGCGCCGACGGCGCAACGAACTCGGCATGACACTGCGAGAACTCGCCGAAGAGGCCGAGTTGACAAGCGGGTTTTTGTCACAGGTGGAGAACGACCATGTGTCGCCTTCGTTGAAGTCTCTCGGACGCATCGCTGAGGTTCTGCGCTTTCCACTGTTCCAACTCTTGAGCACCCATGCCAGCAATCCCGTCGTGCGCGCCGACGAGCGGATTGCGGTTCCGTGGATGGATACCGGCGTCGAGGCCGTGTTGCTGACGCCTTATCGGGACTGGCAGATGCTGCCGTTCCACCGCACGATGAGCCCCGGTGAGCGGGTCCCAGCGGTGCGCCTCGAGCGGGCCCGCGAGGAGTGGTACTACGTACTCGAAGGGGCCATTGAGATCACCCTCACCAATGACGAGTGCTTCGTGTTACAAGAGGGCGACGCGATCCACTTCGAGAGCAGCCGGCTCCACGAGGTCGCCAACCCGACGGACCAGACGGCTACGTTCATCTGCATGATGACGCCACCCCAGTTGTAAGGGCCTTCGGACAACCGTAAAAGGGGTGTCGAGTCAGACGGTTGGCCGCCGGGTCCGCCGGACGAGGGACCTTCCGACCAGCAGGCATCCCACCGCGATCGCCCCGGTGACGGCGTAGACCCACGTGACACCGTAGCGGATCGCGTCGTTGGTCTTGGCGCCGAGAGCGACATCTTGACCGGCGATGACCTCGCGCACCGCCTCCACGTCGCCGACCTGGAGGTCAACGACCAGAAGAAGAACGGCACCCGCGAGGGCTACGCCGTACATGATGCCAAGTTGTCGGACGAACTCATGGGCGGCAGACAAACGGCCCATCTCCGCTTGTTCACCATTGGCTTGGAGAAGCGTGAGCCCTGCTGTGCTCACCAAACCGAGGGACACACCGATGAACGTCAGGGCCCCGAACAACACCGGCAAGGGCCAACTGACGAGGGCGACGGTAGTACCGGCCAGGACAAGGGACGGGATGAGGAGCCGACAGCCGAGCCGAATCACCTCGGATTCGCGCCAATCGTTGAGCAGTCGACTGTAGGCGAGCGATCCCGCGGTCCAACCCACAGCCAAGAACACCAGCGTGAAGGCCGCGAACTCCACCGATCGACCACGGGCGGTCTGGACGTAGAGGGGCAGGAAATTGTCTGACGCGATCGCAATGAAGATCGCCAGGCCGGAAGTTGCATGTATCCACATCAGCGGGAACCGGGTCAGGTGTTCGCGGGCCAGCACTGGTTCATCGACACGGCCACTGTGGCGCCAGTACATCCTCGCCACCACTGCGGTCGCAGCAGTCGCCGCAGCAACAGCCCACCAGCGCACCCCGACCTGAGATACGGCCGTCAACGAGCAGACGATAAGGACGACTAACAGCCCGGTTCCCCTCCAGTCGGTCTGGATCCGGGCCGGGCGGTCACGGGTCGTGGGCAACGTCACCCAACCTGTTGCCAGCGCGATCATTATCAGCGGCAGTTGGACAACGAAGACGATCCTCCACCCACCGAGGGCCAGCATGATGCCGGCCAACGCCGGGCCTCCGAGTCCCATCGCCCCGAACATCACCGACTGCGCTGCGAAGGCGCGGGGCCGAAGCTTGTGGGGATAGGCCAGACCGATTGTCGCGGTCGAGACCGCGAAGACGAGTCCTTCGCCAAATCCCTGAAGCGTGCGCGCCAGAACAAGCATCGGCATCGACGGTGCCGCCGCGGCCGCAGCTGTGAACAGCAGAAGCCAGATCCCAGTGAAGCGAAAGGTTCGACGCACCCCGACGGCATCAATGACGGGGCCGGCAACCACGACTGCGATAGCTGATGTCGCGAAGTAGCCAGTGAACACCCAGGGCAACAGGGCCACTTGACCGAGATCCTCGGCGATTGTCGACAGGGCGGCGACCAGGGAGAGTCCGCCGAATCCGACGACTGCCGCAATGGTCAGGTTGGCGACGGTGATCCGCAGGTACACCCTCGACCAGATGCCGGCGCCTCCGCTGGCGTCGGGTCCACCGTCGAGGTTGTCCCTCATGACTGGGCCAGGAGCGTCGGTGCAAGCATGACTCACCGCAGTTTAGTCGGGTACTTAAGTCTCATCGAACAGAAATTGGCATATGTGATCGTCGGTGTGATCCAATGACTTCATCTTCGAAGAACCAGGTACCGAAGGTGATAACAGAAGGAGTGTCAACATGAATCGCGCGGTGTCCCCCTCGGAGATCGCTCCGCCGGCCGCGAACTACGTTCACGCGGTCTTGAGTGACCGCTCGTCGAGACTGCTCCACACCTCGGGGGTAGTTCCCGTCCGTGCCGACGGAAGCGTGCCCGACGACATCGAAGAGCAAGCCGAGGTCGTGTGGGCCAATCTCCAGGCAATCTTGACCGACGCCGAAATGTTGGTCGATGACATCGTCTCGGTGACGACCTACGTCGTCGCCGGGGAGGAACTGGGTCCGGTCATGGCGGCCCGTGACACTGCTCTGGGAGATCACCTCGCCGCTTCCACGCTCGTGACCGTGCCGGAACTGGCTCAACCTGCATGGCTCGTGGAGGTCGCAATCATCGCCGCTCAATGACGCACGACAGGTGATTATGCATCATTCCTAACTTTGTTTAGGCCCCGTACACTCCACATGCTGTGTGTTAACTTTCTGTATATGGAGAGCGTGCGGTCCGAGAGGGTATTGGCCGACATGGATGGGTCAGCACTGGAGTTCGACCGAGTGTCGATGGTGTTCCCCGACGGCACCGAGGCGTTGAACAACGTCTCGTTCTCCGTCGAACCGGGCGAGTTCGTCACGATCGTCGGCCCGTCCGGTTGCGGTAAGTCGACACTGTTGAGAATCGCCTCCGGGTTGCTCGATCCCTCCAGCGGCTCGGTCGAAGTGGACCAGGAACGGATCGGCTATGTGTTCCAGGACGCGACCCTCATGCCATGGCGGACCGTACAGGGCAACGTCGAGTTGCTACCCGAACTCCACGGCTACAAGAAGGCCGAACGACAAGCGTTGGCAGCGGCCGTCATCGATCTGGTCGGGCTCAACGGCTTCGAGAAGCACTACCCGAAATCGCTGTCTGGCGGTATGAAGATGCGCGTCTCGCTGGCCCGGACCCTGACTCTCAGACCACCCCTCTTCCTCTTCGACGAGCCCTTCGGCGCGGTTGACGAGATCACCCGGGAGCGCCTGAACGAAGAGACCCAAGAGCTTTTCAAGAACGAAGGGTTCGCCGGCCTGTTCATCACCCACTCGATCCCTGAGGCGGTGTTCATGTCGACGCGGGTGCTTGTGATGTCGGCCCGGCCCGGCCGGCTGGTTGCCGAATTCGACGTTCCCTTCAGCTTTCCTCGAATGCCCAGCCTCCGTTTCGACCCTCAGTTCGCCGAATTGAGTGGCAAGGTGTCGAGGGCCCTCCGCGGAGCATACGAGTGAGCGAGACTCCGGCCCCTGACGCCGCCACAGACGAGGCGGTCGGTGACGTGGCAGAAGGGGCCTCCCTGGCGACCTCCGCCGGGCGACGGCGGATCACTCTGGTCGATGTGGCGGGTCCGACACTCATCTTTGCCGCGTCCCTCGGTTGCTGGTACTGGCTGAGCTATTTCGGTATGTCAGAGAACCGGCGGTTCCTTGTGCCGCCGCTCCACGAGGTGATCCAGGACGGCTTCCTCAACTGGACGAACTTCTCCATAATGCTCAACGCCTTGTGGCTTACGACCCAGGTCGCGCTCTGGGGACTCGGCATCGCCATCGTGTTGGGGATGACGCTTGCGATCCTGATGAGCCAGGCTCGATGGATCGAACGCTCCGCCTGGCCGTACGCGGTCGCGCTCCAGAGCTTCCCGATCCTCGCTCTGGTACCCCTCATCGGCATCGTGTTCGACTACAACTTCAACGCTCGGGTGCTCGTGTGCATCATCATCGCGATCTTCCCGATCATCAACAACACGCTGTTCGGGATCCAGTCGGTGGAATCGGGGCACCACGACCTGTTCACGCTTCACCAAACGTCGCGGTTGACACGGCTGTGGAAGCTACAACTCCCTGCCGCCTCACCAGCCATATTTGCAGGGTTTCGCATCTCGGCCGGACTCTCAGTGGTCGGTGCGATCGTCGGTGACTTCTTCTTCCGTAAGGGCGACAAGGGTATTGGCATCCTCATCGACCAATACGCCGCGCGGACCACGACGCTCCCCCGTCTCTACGCCGCCACCATCCTCGCTGGAGCTCTTGGCTATGTTGTGTTCTCGGGGTTCGGGTTTCTCACCAAGGTGGTTACCGGCAAGTGGCACGAATCGGCTGATATTCCGGGTTAGCCGCGCATCGATGTCCTTACAGGTCCAGCTAATCGCTGGGTTCGTACACGACCATTTCGACCCCGCCCGGTAGCACCATCACAATCACCTTGCCCCAGCCCTCGTCTTTCGGTTCGCCCCGGAACTCGATCCCCTTCTTCCTCAATTCCGCAACCGTCGCGTCGATGTCGTTACACACGAACCCCACCTCGTGGGTAATCCGATCACCTTTGTGGACATCAAAGTCGGGGGGACCGGGGTGTGGCTCCATCGTCGCCGGAGGACAATCGAAGAGCATGAAGCCATTATCGAACTCCACGTGCGGGAACTCAAACACGTCGCGCATCACCGCGCGGAAGGCATCGACCTCAGAGGAATAGAGCAGGGTGTGCAGCCCAGTGATGGCCATAGTCAGCTCGCCTTTCCAGCGACAATCCAGCGCTAGTACGGGTCAGTCGCAGTTGTTAGTTTGGTTTAGATATTGTACACACAGCTTTCTATGTATTAACTTAGGACATGGAGGCCGCTTGGTCCAATGAGGGGGAGGAACATCACCAATGTTCATCAAAAATAGGAATTACTACCAAACATCTATCCCAAGAATGCAAAGTCAGCGAATGTACCGCTCCAGGGGAATACTCAGACTCTTGGCGGTGCTGTTGACGCTGCTTCTTGTCGCGGCCGCCTGCGGCGACGATACAGGCGACGATGCTGCTGAAACTGGCGACGACACTGGCGACGACGCCGCTGACGATGCTGCTGAAACTGGCGACGATACAGGCGACGATATGGGCGAGGACGATGCTGCTGAAATCGGCGACGATACAGGCGACGATATGGGCGAGGAGGATTCCATGGAAGGCGTGCTCGTCGGCGTGTGTCCCGACCCACTCATCGTCCAGACCGACTGGCACGCTCAGGCCGAACATGGCCCAACCTACGAGCTGCTCGGCCTGGATTACGAGGCTGCCAACGGCACCGTCAGAGGCACGCTTGTCGCCAGCGGCGAGGTCGACACCGGTATCGACATCGAGATCCGCGAGGGTGGCCCTGCGATCGGCTGGCAGCAGGTCTCATCGCAGATGTACCAAGATCCCGACATCTTCTTCGGGTACTCCAGCACCGACGGTTCCGTGGGGAGTTCGGTAGACCAGCCGGTCGTTTCGCTCGTCAGTCTGCTTGAGGTGAACCCGCAGATGATCATGTGGAACCCCGAGCAATTCCCGGGCGTCGAGAGCGTCGCGGACCTCGGTGACGACACCAGCATCGTGGCGTTCTTCGGGGCGCATTACCTGTACTGGCTCATCGACGCGGGGATTGTCGACGCAGGCCAGATCGATGGCTCCTACGACGGGGGTGTGACCCGATTCGTCGCTGAGGACGGTGCTTTCGGTCAACAGGGTTACGCCTCGGCCGAGCCCTATATTTACGAGTCCGAGACGCCGGAGTACAGCAAAGGGGTCCAGTACGAACTCCTGCACGACATGGGTTTCAAGACGTACTCGCAGAACCTCGGGGTGCGGCCCGAACGCATCGAAGAGGACAGAGCGTGCCTCGAACTTCTCGTCCCGCTCAGCCAGCAGGCCGCTGTCGACTACGTGAATGACGGTGCTGAGACCAATCAGGTGATCATCGATGTCAACGCGATATACGACGACGGTTGGGTTTACAGCATCGGTCTTGCCGATTTCGCCAACAGGGAGTTCGGCCGACTCGGCCTGATCGGCAACGGTCCTGACGACACCGTTGGCAACTTCGACATGGACCGCGTCCAGACGCTCGTCGAACAGATGATTCCGGTGTTCGCCAACCCCGAGATCAACATAGAGATCGTCGAGGGGATCACCGCCGAGGACATCGTCTCGAACGAGTTCATCGACGAGAGCATCGGCTTTTAGCCAGCTCTCCAGCAGATCCACTCCGAGTCGGCGCGCCCTCCGATGCGTGACACCCTCTTGAGCATCCACATCCTGGCCGCCGGCGCGTGGTTCGGCACCAATGTGATGGGGTTCTTGGTGAACCCCCGGATCAACCCCTCAGCACGCGCCATCGCTACCGACAACTGGCACCACACCGTCGTCAGCATCAAGCAGCGATACATCTATACGCCGGCCCAACTGATTGTACTGATCACGGGTGTGCTGCTTCTGACCGAAGTCGACGACTCGCCCTTCGCGATGTCCGACACGTTCGTGTTGATCGGGTTCCTCGCCCTCGGCGTAGCGGTACTGAGCGGGATCTATTTCGCGCGCCAGGGCGCCAGGGTGGGCGCGGCCTACGATGCCGGCGACACGGAGGCTGTAGCGTCGATCGAACAGAGGATCGCAATGTGGTCGCTCGTCGACATGGCTGTCCTTGTGGTGACAATGGTTGCGATGGTCGGCACGTGGGGGGTGTGACCGACCCATTACAGAAAGGAAGTCTGAATATGGGGATCACTGGATTGCACACCATCCTCTACTCCTCGGAAGTCGACGCTTTCCGTGTAATGCTGAGTGACGCGTTCGAGTTCCCGCACCAGGATGATGGGGACGGTTGGATGATGTTCCATTGTCCCCCGGCGACAATGGAGCCCCACCCCGGTCCGCCGGAGATCGATGTTCCGGCCGCTGGTCTGCCAGCCCACGCGGTGAGCTTCGTGTGCGAGGACATGGACGCGACGATCGAGGAATTGAAGGCCAAGGGTGTCGGGTTCCGGGGCAAGAAGATGGACATGGGCTGGGGCACCGCCATTGTGATGGTGCTACCAGGCGGGGTCGAGATGGTCCTGGAAGAAGCCAACACCTCCGACGACGCCTGAACCCGACCACGACATCCCACATGACGTGTGAATCTGCTCAACGAACGCTCTGCCACGACCGATCCCGGGCACCATAGTTGGCTTTTGGGTTGCTTTTCGGAACTTTGCTTATTGCAAACTTTGGTTGGTGAGTGCTAGTTTTCGGGTAAATGCTAGTTTCCGAGGCAATGGCGAACGAGGGGGTTCGTAACGCTGCCCCAGTGGCAGGTTTGTCCACGAACCGCGCTGCTCTGGAGTTTGACAATGTGTCGAAGGTGTTTCCTGACGGCACCGAAGCTCTCGATGAGGCGTCCTTCACGATCGAGCCGGGTGAGTTCGTGGCGATTGTCGGGCCGAGCGGATGTGGCAAGTCGACCATTCTGCGAATCGCGTCGGGGTTGTTGCCGATCACGAGCGGTGGTTACTCCCTAGCCGACGAGAACGTCGGCTACGTCTTTCAGGACCCGACCCTGCTGCCGTGGCGCACGGTCCAAAAGAATGTCGAGCTCTTCGCTGAACTCCACGACATCCCCCCACAAGAGCGCGCCTCGCTGGCCCACGATGCGATCGAACTCGTAGGCCTCACCGGGTTTGAGGGCCACCACCCCCGTCGACTGTCCGGTGGAATGAAGATGCGGGCCTCGTTGGCCCGCTCGTTGACGCTGAGCCCGGAGCTGTTCTTGTTCGACGAGCCGTTCGCCGCGCTCGACGAGATGACGCGCGAACACATGGCCGATGAAGTGTTGAGCCTGTTCAACAGTGAGAGTTTTGGTGCTCTGTTCATCACCCACAACTTGTATGAGGCGGTGTATCTGTCGACCCGGGTGCTGGTGATGTCGCCGCGACCGGGTCGTATCGTCGCCGACTTCGACGTGCCGTTCGGTTATCCCCGCAGCCAAGAGTTGCGGTTCGACCCAGAGTTCGCGACTTTGACTGGAGAGGTGTCGGCGGCACTGAGAGGTGACATCGTTGACACAGATTGCGCGGTCGGCACGGACATCCGCGAGCATCGACAACAAGCAGCTAGCGGAGATGGTGGTCGACCGATCACCGATCGGACTGTGGAAGCGCTCGACTTTCTCGAAGACCTTTCACAAACCGAGTTCAGTCGATTGGAACGCGTGATCGCCGAAGATCGAAGGGGCACGCCTCACTCCTCGAGCCCGTCACCGCCAGGAAGCGAACGTCAATCAACAGCCGGGACCGCTCGACAAGAACTCGAGCGCGCTATGGCGTTCGATTCGACTGATGCCGAGCCACAGGTCGATGCAACAACAGCTCCGGCTCCCCGCGAGAGCCGCGTTGTCCGCATCATGAAGACGGTGGTGCCTCCGCTGATCGTGTTCTCGTTCTTCTTGGGTGGTTGGTATTTCTTCACCTACGTGATGCTCTCTGAGCGGCGTCGCTTCTTGATGCCGCCGCCCCATGACGTGCTGCAGGAGGGCTTTCTGGTGTGGGAGAATCACAGCGAGATCTTGATGGGTCTGTGGGCGACGACACAGGTCACTCTGTGGGGATTCGCGATTGCAATCGTGCTCGGCATGGTTTTCGCGACGTTGATGAGTCAGGCCCGATGGGTCGAGAACTCGTTTTATCCCTACGCGGTCATCCTGCAGACGATCCCGATCATTGCGTTGGTGCCGCTGATCGGGCTGTGGTTCGACTACAGCTTCCGTGCGCGGGTCATCGTCTGCGTCATCATTGCCTTGTTCCCGATAATCACCAACACGTTGTTCGGCCTCAAATCGACTGACGCCGCTCACCACGACCTGTTCACACTGCATGGGGCCAACCCTCGGAGACGCCTACGAAAGCTCCAGTTCCCTGCGGCTCAGCCGGCCGTCTTCGCCGGTCTTCGTATCTCGGCAGGTCTGTCGGTAATCGGGGCGATCGTCGGCGATTTCTTCTTCCGTAGGGGTGAGCCCGGTATTGGACGGCTGCTTGACATCTACCGTACGAACCTCCAGACGGAGATGCTCTTCGCAGCTGTCGTATGGTCCTCGCTTCTGGGCATCGTGATGTTCTGGAGCTTCGGTCTATTGGGCGACCTCTTACTTCGCAAATGGCATGACTCAGCGATCACCCAGGAGATTTGAACGGTTTGAGAGCTGTCCAAGTTGTGCGAATGCCCCGATCCATTAAATGAGGAGGAATCACATGTACCTAGCAACCAGGGAAGGAACCACCCGAAGCCACCTATTGAGACCCGCGGCAAAGCTGCTGGCTGTTCTGATGGCGCTGTTCCTAGTCGCTGCCGCGTGCGGAGACGACGACAGCACGACTGCCACTCCCGAACCGGATCCTGTCGACGAACCCGTTGACGAACCAGCCGACGAACCAGCCGACGAACCAGCCGACGAACCAGCCGACGAACCCGTGGCGCACAACTGCCCGGAAAAGATTGTCATCCAGTTGGACTGGTTCCCGCAGGCCGATCCCGGTGGTGTCTACAACCTGATCGGTCCCGACGGCGACCAGGACGCCTCCAACGGCAAGTACACCGGCCCCCTCCAAGCGAAGTACGCCGGGCCCTACGGCGACAATGTACCGATCATCGAAATCCGGGACGGGGGATCCCTCGCCAACAATCCCGCCGCCGAGATGTACATCGACGACAGCATCACCTTCATCCAGTTTCAGACGGATCTTGCGGTCCAGTTCTCGAAGCAGTTCCCGACCCTGTCCGTCGTGACGACTCTGGACGGGCATCCAGCGGTCTTCATGTGGGATCCCCTCGAGTACCCCGGGGCCACCACGATCGCCGACGTCTCAGACGCCGGGGCGACCTTTCTCGTCTTCGACGGCCAGTCCGCCTGGTTGAGATACCTGGCGGCAACCGATCAAATCGAAGCCGATCAGATCGACCCGTCCTATTTCGGTGGACCAGATCGGTTCATTGCCGAGGACGGCGTAGCCCAGGTGGGGTTTGTGACCGACGAGATCTACAAATACGAGCACGAGTTCGAGGAGTACGGACGCGATATTGCCTACCAGCTCATCGGCGACACCGGCTTTGAGTGGTACCCAGGGTCAGGGCAGCTGCAGATTCGTCCCGAAGACCAGTCAGAGCTCGACAGCTGCCTGAAGTTGTTCGTGCCGACCGTGCAGCAGTCAGCCATCGACTACATGACCACCGACTTCGGGCCGGTCAACACCTCGCTGATCAAGCTCGTCGAGGACATGGCCAGCTTCTGGACGATGAGCGAGGCAGGCAGCCAAGACGCCATCCAGCAGTATCTTGAGCTCGGTCTGTTCAGCAACGGTTCCGATGGCGACGACACGTTCGGGAACTGGGATATGGCACGGGTCCAGCGTGTCATCGACATCCTGCTGCCGATCCTCACAGACGACGGGCTCGACACCTTCGATCCCGACCTCACGGCCGGCGATCTGGTGACCAACGAGTACATCGATCCGAACATCAGCTTCCAAGGCTGACGTCGCTCGGTGATGTGTTGAGGGGTTCGGGCCCGGCCCGGACCCCTCAGTCCACCAGTGGGCTTCCTGTCTCGAGCAGCGTCTTGAGCCCCGAGATGATGAAGGGGATGTGGTCGATGGTGTCGGCCAGCTTCTTGCTGCCTGGAGCGGCGTCGTAGAGCTCGACAGTGATCTTGGTGAGCCCCATCTTCTCGTCCTCGAGCCGGTACACCTCACGAACCGGACCCTCTGCCTCGAGTTCGGGGTCCCAATGAGCGTGAAATGTCACTTCCAGTCGGTTCGGTTCGTCAATGGCAATCACCTTGCCGTCGGCGACAACCTCGCCGTCACGGGTGACGTGCTCGACTGACGCACCCGGCGTCCAATCAGATCGCACACCGGTGCCGAACTCAGCCATACCGAGATCGGGATGGCAGGGTCCGCGGTACTGAGAAGTCAACTCACCATCGGTGATGCCGCGCCAGACCTCGTCGAGACCGGCGCCGATATAGGCCTTGTACACATGAACAGGTGCTGACATGGAGAGTTCCTTTCGTCGTGCTCAACTGCCGGTCTAGTCGCCGGGTTCGTAGACGACCATTTCGACCCCGCCCGGTAGCACCATCACGATCACCTTGCCCCAGCCCTCGTCTTTCGGTTCGCCCCGGAACTCAATGCCCTTAGCCCGCAATTCCTCGACCGTCGCCTCCATGTCGTCACACACCAACGACACGGCGTGAGTGGGCTCACCGGCGGCGGGGACACCGAAATCCGGCGGACCGGTATGAAGCTCCATCCTCGCCGGAGGACAATCGAAGTGAATAAAGTCACGATCGTCTTTCTCGGGCGGGAGGTCGAACACGTCGCGCATCGCCGTATGGAGTGCGTCGACCTCCTTGGAGAAGAGCAGGGTATTCAGTCCGATGATGGCGATGACAAATAATATTTCAGTAATACTAATACGTCAACTGGGATACAACCGGTCAGACCCCCCAGGTGCTGACCATCGCCACCACGGCAACCACGATAACGACCATGTCGACGAGCGACCAGAACGCGATCTTCTGCTCGATCGACTTCACCGCCACCATGTCGTCGGCATCGTAGGCCGCTCCCGCCTTCCCTCCTTGGCGCGGGAAGTAGATCGTGCCCAGCACCGATCCGAAGATGACTGCGAACAACCCGACTAATACGAACGTGTCGGACAACTCGTAGGGCGAATCGTCAACCGCAGTGATGAGCAGAACCCCGGTGACAAGGATGGTAAGGAATGCCGGTATGTAGAGGTAGTACTTGAACCCCACGACGGTGCGGTGCCAGTGGTCTGAAGCGATCGCTGATGCTCGAGGGTTGATTCGCGGGTTGACCACGAACCCCATCACGTTGGTGCCGATCCATACACCAGAGGCCAAGATGTGGATGGTCAACAGGGTGTCACGCATCGGAAAATACCTTTTCGTGGTTCGACGGATTGGTTTCGGATCGGATCGGAGAGGGTCTGACTTCTCAATCCACCAGCGGAGCGCCAGTCTCCAGCAGAGTCTTGAGCCCCGAGATGATAAAGGGGAAGTGGTCGATGGTGTCAACCAACGTCTT
This sequence comes from Candidatus Aldehydirespiratoraceae bacterium, assembly GCA_965198315.1. Lineage (GTDB taxonomy): Bacteria > Actinomycetota > Acidimicrobiia > Acidimicrobiales > Aldehydirespiratoraceae > VXYK01. Next base: position 2,726,922 of record OZ240616.1, read on the forward strand.
GCTGTCGGGAGCGGCATCGTAGAGTTCGACCGTGATCTTGGTGAGCCCCATCTTTTCGTCTTCGAGTCGATACACCTCGCGCACCGGACCCTCGGCCTCCAGTTCGGGGTCCCAGTGGGCATGGAACGTCACCTCCAGGCGATGCGGTTGGTCAATCGCAATCACCTCGCCGTCGGCGACGACACTACCATCACGAGTGATGTGCTCGACCGAGGCACCCGGTGTCCAATCGGACTTGATCCCAGTGCCGTACTCAACCATGCCCAGGTCGGGATGGCAGGGCCCTCGGTATTGGGCGGTGAGGTCACCGTCGGTGATGCCTTGCCAGACCTCGTCTAGACCGGCCTTGATATAGGCCTTGTACACATGGACGGGTACGGTCATGGAGACTCCTCCTTGCAGTCGAGCCTTACTAGCGGCAAACTCGTCGAAGATCGACTCGCTTTATTCGCTGACCAACAATATGTTAGTAATACTGACAGGTCAAGCAGTGTTGGGCTTCACCGGATTGCTGCCTTATTACGGGCTACTACCTGTCCTGGTCAACATCACCGAGGATCGTTGCAAGATCCTGGGCGTACGCGAGGAGACGGACGATGTCGACGTGGTCGCCTCGTTCGAAGTAGAACCAGCCGCAAGGAAACCCTGCGAGCCGGTGGGATCGCAGACCGGGAACGCCGCACAACTCACCTATCCGTGGGGAGCCCGTGCCAGGCATCCGTTCAATCGCTCGCAACGACTCGATCGCCGTGTCGAAGAACCGTCCGCCAAGCTCGTCGCCGCCCTCGTATCGGTAATACCGGACCCGCTCTACTAGGTCAACTTCGGCGAGTGGACGTAGCCGAACTTCGATCACACAACGGTGCCGAGCGCGCGATCACGCAACTCATCAATGACATCGTCAGTCAAGCGACGACCCTCTCCAGACTCGAGTCCCTCAGCGATCAACAAGCGAAAACGACGGGCAGCCTCGTCCTGCTGATCACGCCGGATCAGTTCGCGAAGGTACTCGCTGGTATTGCCGTAATCCCCAGTTCGAACACGTTGGTCGATGTAGTCCCGTAAAGACTCTGGGAGCGCGAAGCTCATCGTGTTGCGACTCACGCCATTATTGTGCCTTTGTTATCAACTGTTGTCAACGATGTGCAGGCGGAATTCCACCGCGAAGAGCGACTCACTCAGGTCTGGTACAAGCGGAAGTTGACGATGCGGGCGAATTCGTCGGCGTCAAGGCTGGCACCTCCAACTAAGGCACCGTCGATATCGGGTTGCGCCATCAACTCTGGGGCGTTGCCTCCTTTGACCGAACCGCCATATTGGATGCGTACAGCGTCGGCTGCCGAGTTGCCCCATCGGTTGCGCACCAAAGAGCGGATATGGGCGCACATCACCTGGGCGTCGAGCGGTGTTGCCGTCACGCCCGTGCCGATCGCCCAGATCGGCTCATAGGCGATCACTATCCCAGCAACCACATCACCGCTGAAACCAGCCAAACTTCCCGTGATCTGCTGCGACACAGTCGACTCCGCCTCCCCTGCCTCGCGCTGCTGCAGAGTCTCGCCGACACAGACAATGGGAGTCATGTCCGCGGCCAGCACCGCTTTGGCCTTCTCGTTGACGATTTCGTCGGTCTCACCGAACAATTCTCGCCGTTCGCTGTGACCCACAATCACGTACTCAACGTTGAGTTTCGCCAACATTGGAGGCGCGATCTCACCGGTGAACGCACCGTGGCTCGCCATATGAACATTCTGCGCACCCAACGAGACGGGAACATCGTCGGCTTGCAGGACCGTCTGCACCGAACGCAAGTCTGTGAAGGGCGGATGAACCGACACGTCCACATGGTCGTAATCGCGCGGGTTCAACGCATAGGCAAGCTTCTGAATCGTCTGGATCGCCTCGAAGTGATTGTGGTTCATCTTCCAGTTACCGCTGATCAGCGGCTTGCGTTGACTAGACACTGGTTCATTAGACATAGGGGGCTCCTCTCAAGGCCTTGAGGCCAACCAGATCGCCCTGCTCAATAAGAGCGAGCGATGCCCCACCACCGGTGGAGACGTGGTCCATTTCATGTTCAACATCAAACAGTTTCGCCGCGGCGGCACTGTCACCGCCACCGACAACGGTGAACGCCTTCGTGTCGGCCATTGCTTGGGCGACCGCACCCGTACCGCCACCGAAACGAGGGTCCTCAAACACGCCCATCGGCCCGTTCCACAGCACTGTCCCGGCCTCGTAGATGACATCACCGAACGCCGCCGCGCTGCCAGGACCGATGTCAACACCCATCCAACCATCGGGCAAGTCAGTACCCATCTGACGCACATCTCCTCCAGCCTCAGGCATCATCAGTTTGCCGCCGGGACCCAAAGCCGTGATGTCGTACGGCAGATGGATGGGTTTGGGGCCGGCCAGCAACCGCGAGCAGGTGTCGATCATGTCGTCTTCGCACAGCGAAGCGCCCACCGAGTGACCCTTGGCCGCCAAGAAGGTGAAACACATGCCGCCACCGACAATCAACGAATCCACCGACTCCAGCAGCGCCTCAATAACCGCGAGTTTGTCGCTCACCTTCGAACCACCCATGACCGCCACGAAAGGTTTCCGAGGATTCGAGCGAAGCCCGCTGAGAACCTCAACCTCGCGGTGCAGCAGCCGGCCCGCTGCCGACGGCAGATGGCGAGGCGGGCCGACAATCGAGGCGTGAGCCCGATGCGAAGCACCGAACGCATCATTGACAAAGGCATCGTGGCCCTCGATCAACTCCTCCACGAACGACGGGTCGTTAGCCGTTTCTCTGGGATCGAAACGCAGGTTGTCGAGCAGTTTCAAACCCGGCACAAGTTCGCTCAGACGATCGCGTACCGGATCAACCGAGAAGGCCGGGTCCGCCTGGCCTTCGGGTCGTCCCAGATGAGTACACGCGGTGACCGAAGCGCCTTGGCTGATCAGCCAGCGCATAGTTGGCAACGCCGCGCGAATACGCAGATCATCAGCGATCTTCCCGTCAGCTACCGGCACGTTGAAATCGGCCCGCAAAAGGACCGACTTCCCGGCGAGGTCACCCAAGTCTTCAAGTCGAGGAACGGAACTCACTTCTAGAGTTACGACTGGTTGCCGACGACCAAGGTGAGATCAACCAAACGGTTCGAGTAGCCCATTTCGTTGTCGTACCAGCCGAAGATCTTCACCAACGAACCCTGCGCCATGGTCAGTCCGGCGTCGAATGTGCAAGAGGCAGGCGAACCAATGATGTCCGACGACACCAACGGCGCCTCCGAATAGACCAGCACACCGCTTAGCGGGCCAGACGTGGCTGCTGTTTTGAAAGCCTCGTTTATGTCCGCAACAGTCACATCGTCACGGGCCAGCACGGCGGTGAAATCGGTGATCGATCCGTCGGGAATCGGCACCCTCATCGAAGTGCCGTCGAGCTTGCCCTGCATTTCGCTCATGACCAGCCCGGTGGCACGTGCCGCTCCCGTGGAGGTGGGCACGATGTTGACAGCAGCAGCGCGAGCCCGGCGCAAATCAGAATGCGGACCGTCGACCAGGGCCTGGTCACCCGTGTAAGCGTGCACTGTGGTCATCAGCCCCTGCACGACGCCGAAAGCATCGTCAAGCACCTTCACCATCGGTACGAAGCAGTTGGTGGTACACGAAGCGTTGGAGACCACATGATGATTCTCGGGGTCGTAGGTGTCCTCGTTTACGCCGACCACAAAGGTTGCGTCGCTGTCGCCTGACGGTGCTGAGATGATCACTTTGGGAGCACCCGCGGTGCGGTGCATGGCGGCACCGCTGCGCTTGGTGAAGATCCCCGTGGACTCGACGACCACATCAACCCCAAGGTCGCCCCAGGGCAGATCCTCGGGGTTGCGTTCAGAAAGCACCCTGAGCACATCGCCGTCAACGCTGATTCCGTCATCGGTCACCGCGATCTCAGCGGACAAACGTCCATGGACCGAATCGTTGGCAAGTAGATGCGCCATGGTGTCGAGCGAGCCGAGGTCGTTGACTGCGACGAAGTCGATATCAGCGCCTTGGGCCTTGGCAGCCCGAAAGAAGTTGCGGCCGATGCGGCCAAAACCGTTAATTCCGACGCGTACGGTCATTTAGGGTTCTCCCTGTTGGTGGTTGTGTGATTCGTTGCCCAGAGCAGATAAGCACATATCGCCGTCAGATGTTGATGTCGCGGTGGACAACGGAGGGCGTGACTCCCAATTCCTTGAGAACTACGGCCATTCGCTCAGCAATGGCAACCGAACGATGTCTGCCGCCGGTGCAACCGAAAGCGACGGTGAGATACGACTTGCCTTCCTGCTCGTACAACGGAAGGATCAATTCTAAGAGGCTTTCAAGGCGTTCGAGGAAGCCGTCGGTGACCGTTTGCGAAAGCACATAGTCAGAAACGGGCTGGTCAATTCCTGTCAACGGCCGTAGCTCGTCAATCCAATGCGGGTTGGGCAGGAAACGACAATCGATCACCAGATCGACATCGAGGGGAAGTCCATGTTTGTAGCCGAACGAAGAGACCGTCGTTTGCATGGTGTGCCCGCAGTTTCCGTCGCCGAAGGCTTCCGTCATGCGTTCCCGCAACTGATGGACGTTCAACTCTGAGGTGTCGATCACCAGATCGGCCTGAGCTCTCAGCGGCTCCAGAGCAACCCGTTCAGCGTTGATGATCTCTCCGAGCGTGCCGCCGTCGGAATCACCGAAGGGATGCCGGCGCCGACTCGACTCATAACGACGCACCAGCACTTCGGTGGAGGCATCAAGGAACACCAGCTGCACGCGGGTGAACTTTGTGCGCAATGCGCTTACCAACGTGGCGATCTTGTCCTGGTATTGGCCGGAGCCGACGACCAGAGCCATCCGGTCACCGGCACTCGAGGAGCCGTCGGCCAGTTCGGCGACCTTGGGGATCAGTGCGGGAGGGAGGTTGTCCATCACAAACCAGCCCATGTCCTCGAGATTGTCGGCCGCTACCGTACGGCCGGCCCCGGACAAACCCGCGATGACCACCAGATCGCTCATGGCTCGATGCTAGCTAGTGGACGGCCTGCGTTCGCCGATAAGGGCCAGGAGCCTCGGAGTGTTGACCACAACGTCGGCTTCATGCTCGGGTGCCTTGGCCAGGAATCCGGGTGGCGGGGCGGGTTCCAGCATGGCCACCAAGTCAATACCCACCGCGATCATGCCGTTGAGGTACCGGCTCAGAGGGCGATGAACGAAGCGCACATGCACGCCTTTGTTGATTTCTTCGACCGTCGCCGTCTCATGGAGGTAGGCACCTACGCGCCAGTAGGTCTCGGGAGGATCGATCATGTGGTCGACGATCAGCCCGCTGTCTGGCGTCTGCAGCAGCGGGTGGTTGAGGATCAGCACGAAGCGGCCACCCGGGCGCAGCACCCGCGCGACCTCGGCCAGTGACTCTTCGAGCGTGTCTATGTGTTCATAGACCAGACAGACGACTGCCCCGTCGAATGAACCGCTGCGTACCGGCAGGCGGTCGCTGCGCGCCAACGCATAGACCGGTCCGGTGGCCCGCTCATGTCCCGTGCGAATCTGCGCCATCGTTGGATCGAGTCCTACGACTTCGACACCTGATTGCGCCAACGCTCGGGCAATCTGGCCTTCGCCGCTGCCGATGTCGAGCACTCGTTCGCGCCCAGCGAGATATTGCATCACGATCGGGATGATCTGTTCGGTGTATTCGGGATCAACCCCGTCGGTGAACTCCCGCTGCCACCACCGCGCATGCCCATCCCACTCTGCTGCTTGCGCTGCGGACGGAACCGCAGACCCGCACCCACCGGTGCCAGTACTCGAATCGCTGCGCGCTGCGGACGGAACCACAGACCAGCGCTGTGCTTTCGCTGCGGACGGAACCGCAGACCAGCGGTCAGGTGCTGTGGACATGGGTGTAGACGTTCTCGGCTACTTCGTCGGGGAGCCAGGTGAGGGCCTTGAGGTCGCTTAAGGCCGCACGTTTCACGGCGTTCACTCCGCCGAGTTCCTTGGTGAGTCGTTTCTTTCGGGCCGGACCGAGTCCCGCGATGCCATCGAGCGCCGAGCGGGTCATGCGCTTGTCGCGCAGTTGACGGTGATATGCGATGGCGAAACGATGGCTCTCATCACGGATCCGCTGCAGCAGATACAACGCCTCGGACTGGCGGGGAAGCAGAATCGACTCGGCTCGCCCCGGCACGAACACCTCCTCGAACTGCTTGGCCAGAGCCACAACGGGAATCTCTTCGGTCAGACCAAGTTCAGCGAGAACCCGTTCAGCCACACCGAGCTGCCCCTTGCCGCCATCAACGACCAGCAACTGCGGTGGGTACGAGAACCTCCCCTCACGTTCGTCAACAGGAAGCCGACGTTCTTTGAGGTAGGCCGACAGCCGCCGAGTGAGCACCTCCTGCATCGCCGCGAAATCGTCGTTACCGGGCACTGACTGGATTTTGAACCGTCGATAGTCGGACTTCTTGGGCAGACCGTCCTCGACCACCACCATCGACCCCACGTAATCGGTTCCCTGGATATGGCTCATGTCGTAACACTCGATCCGCAGAGGCACGAGCGGCAGATCGAGGTGCTGTTGCAACTCGTTGAGTGCTCTGGCACGGCTGTTGTGATCGTTCGTGCGTTTGAGCCGGTGACGGTTGAAGGTCTCCTCGGCGTTCTGGGTCACGGTCTCGTGAAGGCGGCGTTTGTCGCCCCGCTGCGGTACCCGAATCTCAACTTTGGTGCCTCGTGCCTCGCTGATCCACTCCTCGTACAGCCGCGGATCATGAGGCAGACACCGAAGCAGCACTTCTTTGGGCCAACCGATCGGGTTGTCGTCGAAGTAGAGCCGTTCGAGCACCCGGCTCATCAGTTCCGGCTCGTCGAGTTCCTCGGCCTTGTCGACAACGAAGCCTCTGCGACCCATAACCCTTCCCTTGCGCACAAAAAAGACCTGGACCGCCGCTTCCAGTTCGTCATCGAACACGCCGATCACGTCAACATCGGTACTGCGAGCGAACACCATCTGCTGTTTCTCAACCGCCTTGCGGACCGACGCGAGCCGGTCCCTGAAGTACCCCGCCTGCTCGTAGGCCAACGAGTCGCTTGCATCGTGCATCTGCGCGGTGAGCTTGGCGATCACCTCATCGGTATCGCCCGCAAGGAAGCTGATGAGTTCGCTGACCATTCCGTCGTAGGTGTCTTTGTCGACCTCACCGACGCACGGGCCCGCGCATTTCTCGATGTGGTACAGCAGACAAGGCTTGCCCAGTTTCTCGTGTCGCCGGAATTTGTTGTCTGAACAGGTGCGAATAGGAAACGTCCGCAGCAACAAGTCGAGCGTCTCGCGAATGGCGTAGGCGTGACCGTATGGCCCGAAGTACCGGTTGCCCTTCTTGCGTCTGCCTCGTATGACCATCGCCCGCGGCCACTCGTCCACCATCGTCAGGCACAGGAACGGATACGACTTGTCATCGGTGAAACGAACGTTGAAGCGCGGTTTGTGGCGCTGGATCAGCGAGAACTCGAGCATCAACGCTTCGACCTCGTTGGCCACCTGGATCCACTCAACCGACTCGGCGGTCTCAACCATCTGGCGGGTACGGGTGGGTAGCTTGCGTGGGTTCTGGAAGTAGTTGGAGAGGCGCGAACGAAGGTTCTTGGCCTTCCCGACATAGATCACACGACCGTGTTGGTCCTTGAACTGGTAAGAACCGGGCGTGTCGGGAATTGAGCCGGTGGGAGGTCGCGAGATCATGGCTCTACCCAGACAGCATCGGTACCAGGAACGCTCCCGTATGGCTCTCGGGGACTGCAGCCACATCCTCGGGAGTACCGACCGCGACCACGGTCCCTCCCCCCGATCCACCCTCAGGACCTAGATCGATCAACCAGTCCGCGGTCTTGATGACGTCCAGGTTGTGTTCGATCACGACCACCGTGTTGCCCTGGTCGACCAGGCGGCTGAGTACACCCAGCAACTTGCGAATGTCTTCGAAATGAAGGCCCGTGGTGGGTTCGTCGAGCAGGTAGATGGTGTGGCCCGTGGAACGTTTAGCCAGCTCACTGGCTAGTTTGACGCGCTGAGCCTCACCACCTGAAAGTGTCGGCGCGGGTTGACCCAACCGCACGTAGCCCAGTCCCACATCAACCAACGTCTGCATATGGCGGGCGATCGCCGGCTGGTTGGCAAAGAACTCGAGTGCGGTCTCGCACGGCATATCCAGAATCTCGGAGATGTTGCGGCCCTTGAACTGGATCTCGAGGGTGTCGCGGTTGTAACGCACGCCCTTGCACACTTCGCACGGCACGTAGACGTCGGGCAGGAAGTGCATCTCTATCTTGATCGTGCCGTCACCACGACAGGCTTCGCAGCGCCCGCCCTTCACGTTGAACGAGAACCGGCCCGGTAGATAGCCCCGTACCTTTGCTTCGTTGGTTTGTGAGAAGAGCTTGCGGATGTGATCGAAGACACTGGTGTAGGTAGCAGGATTGGAACGAGGGGTGCGCCCGATCGGCGACTGATCGATGGCGATCACCTTGTCGAGATTCTCGATTCCCTCAATGCGTGTGTGTAGACCCGGTGGAAGTCTTGAGGTGTAGATCCGTTGCATCAAGGCACGGTGCAGGATCTCCTCGACCAACGAAGACTTCCCTGAACCCGACACTCCCGTGACACATATGAATTTGCCGAGCGGAAAGTCGACATCAATGTTCTTCAGGTTGTTGTGTCGAGCCCCGCGAACTGTCAGGTGCGTACCATCGCCGATACGGCGCATGGCGGGAACCTCTATCTGTCGTTGACGCGAGAGGTACTGACCAGTGATCGACTCCTGGTTGGCCAACAGGTCTTGGAAAGTTCCGGAATGGACGATGCGGCCGCCGTGCTCACCGGCGCCTGGGCCGATATCGACCACATGGTCGGCGACTTTGATCGTGTCTTCGTCGTGCTCCACGACAAGTACCGTGTTGCCCAAGTCCCTCATTCGCAACAGCGTCTCGATCAGGCGGTGGTTGTCCCGCTGATGCAAGCCGATCGAAGGCTCATCAAGCACATACAACACGCCTACAAGTCCGGACCCGACCTGCGAAGCCAAGCGGATTCGTTGAGCTTCACCACCCGCCAACGATGCTGCTCCGCGGGCCAGGGTCAGGTAATCGAGGCCTACGTCGAGCAGGAACCCGAGCCGGGCTTTGATCTCCTTCAACACCTGCTCAGCGATGATCGAGTCCCGCTCGGACAACTCCAACTCGCCGAGGCATTTAGCGGCCTCAGCGATCGAGAAGGCACACAGATCATGAATCGTCAGGTCGTTGATGGTCACCGCCAACGACAATGGATTGAGCCGCGATCCATCACATTCGCGGCATGGAACCTGCCGCATATACCCCTCTATCGTGTTGCGGGCCGCGTCGCTCTCGGACTCGCTGTGCCGCCGCATGAGGTACGGAACGACACCCTCGAACTTCGCTTGATACACGCGGGTACGGCCGTACCGGTTCTTGTAGCGGACCTGAACACGGTCCTTCACACCTTTGGCGAGCAGCAGTATTTCCCGCTGCTTGTCGGTCAGTTCATGCCAAGGTTGATCCGACGGTATGTCGTAGGCCTTGCAGACCGATTCCACCATTCTCGAGTAATAGCGAGTGCGCCCAGCGGCCCAAGGCGTTATTGCGCCTTCCGCGAGAGTCGCTTCTGGATCTGGCACCACTAGTTGGGCATCCACCTCGAAAACTGTGCCGAGGCCGTCGCAATGTGTGCAGGCTCCGTAAGGAGAGTTGAACGAGAAGTTGCGAGGAGCCAACTCCTCGAAGGACTTGCCGTCGGAAGGACGTGACAGGTGCTGGCTGAAGACGATTGTCTCAGCAGGACCTTCGCCTTCCCTGGGCACGATCTGGATCTCCGCTATCCCGCCGGTAAGGGAAAGGGCCGTTTCGATCGAGTCGGTGAGGCGCCGCTCAATCCCTTCCCGCAACACCAGTCGGTCTACTACGACTTGAATGTTGTGAGTTTCGTAGCGAGCCAGATCAAGCTCGTTCTGCTCGCTGAGTTCGAGCAGTCCTCCGTCTACAATCGCCCGCGCAAAGCCCTGCTGAGCAAGGTCTGAGAGAAGTGTCTCGTAGGTGCCTTTGCGACCGCGGACAATCGGTGCCAGCACCTGGAAGCGGGTCTCCGGCGGCAACTTCAAAACCTTGTCGACGATCTGCTGGGGGGTCTGGCGAACCAACTCTTCGCCGGTCTCCGGGTCGTGAGGTATGCCGATTCGGGCGTAGAGCAACCGCAGATAGTCGTAGACCTCGGTGACGGTGCCCACTGTGGAACGCGGATTGCGCGAAGCGCTCTTCTGATCGATCGAAATCGCTGGGGACAATCCCTCGATGAAGTCGACGTCGGGTTTGTCCATCTGACCCAGGAACTGCCGGGCGTACGCCGAAAGTGATTCGACATACCGACGCTGACCCTCGGCATAGATCGTGTCGAACGCCAGCGAGGACTTGCCAGAACCGGATATTCCGGAGAAGACGATCAGCTTGTCTCGCGGAAGTTCAAGATCGATATCGCAAAGGTTGTGCTCGCGCGCCCCCGAGATGAATAACCGATCAGCCACGCCCGCACTCTAGCGCCCCGCTTCCGCCAAAACCCGAACACAAGTTCGGAAATCTGATTGCGGGCGACATAGTGTGAAATCAGCGGCGCATGTCGCGGAGTTCGCGGCGTAGTTCCTTGACCTCGTCGCGTAGGCGGGCGGCGTATTCGAATCGCAAATCGATTGCTGCGTCGTGCATCTCCTGTTCGAGTGTGCCGATGAGACGCTCCAGTTCGTCTTCGGGAAGATCGCTGAGTTCATCGGTTGCCCGTCGCTTGCGACCCAACTCAGACAATGCTTCCGGAACCGGAGTCAGCTGTTCTTGGGGACGGATCATCGACAAGATGTCGGTGATCTCCTTGCGCACCGACTGCGGGTCTATCCCGTGCTCTTCGTTGTACGCCTGCTGCAGTTGACGCCTGCGCATAGTTTCGCTGATAGCCCGTTGCATCGAGTTGGTGACCCGGTCGGCATACATCACCACCTCACCGGCCACATTCCTGGCTGCCCGCCCGATCATCTGAATGAGCGACGTGTCGCTGCGCAAGAACCCTTCCTTGTCGGCATCGAGAATCGCCACTAGTGACACTTCCGGAAGATCGAGGCCCTCCCGCAGCAGATTGATGCCGACCAACACATCGAACTCCCCCAAACGAAGATCGCGCAGGATCTCGATTCGCTGAATCGTGTCTACCTCGCTGTGCAGGTAACGAACCCGAACACCAAGTTCCAGCAGATAATCCGTAAGGTCTTCAGCCATTTTCTTGGTGAGCGTCGTGACCAACACCCGCTCACCGCGCCCCACCCGGCCAGATATCAATTCTTGAAGGTCGTCAATCTGCCCTTTGGTGGGTTTCACGATCACCGCCGGGTCGATAAGGCCGGTTGGCCTCACGATCTGCTCAACAACCTGCGACGACACCTCCAATTCGTACGCTCCGGGAGTAGCCGACAAGAACACTGCCTGGTTGATGCGTCCCATCACCTCGTCGAAGCGCAAGGGACGGTTGTCGGCCGCCGAGGGAAGACGGAATCCGTGATCGATGAGCGTCGCTTTGCGGCTCCGGTCTCCCTCGTATTGGCCGTGTAGTTGCGGCACGGCCACATGTGACTCGTCGATCACCATCAAGAAGTCCTCGGGGAAGTAATCCAGCAACGTGTACGGCGCTTCACCAGGGCCACGACCGTCGATAGGACCTGAATAGTTCTCGATGCCGTTGCAGTAGCCAACCTCCTGCATCATCTCAAGGTCGTATTCGGTGCGCATTCGCAACCGCTGCGCTTCGAGCAGTTTCCCCTCTTTCTCGAACCGCGCCAACCGCTCCCGAAGCTCTATTTCGATCCTCTCCATCGCCGCAAGCATGGTCGCTTGGCTGGTGGCATAGTGAGTGGCCGGGAACACAACCAGTTCCTCCAACGACTGAAGCCTCTCCCCCGTCAACGGATCCACCACCGTGATCTGCTCGACGTCATCTCCGAACAACTCAACTCGCACAGCGGTTTCGTCATAAGCCGGATGGATTTCGATGGTGTCACCGCGAACCCTGAACTTGCCCCTGACCAGATTCATGTCGTTGCGCTCGTACTGGAGGTCAACCAACCGGCGAAGTATCGAGCGCTGATCGTGCTCATCTCCTGTGCGCAACACCAACAGTTGGTTCTCGTACTCCTCTGGCGACCCCAATCCGTAGATCGCGGAGACCGACGCAACCACAATCGTGTCGCGTCTTGTCAGCAGCGCTGATGTAGCCGAGTGACGCAAGCGGTCGATCTCGTCGTTGACCGACGAGTCCTTCTCGATGTAGGTGTCGCTCGACGGCATGTACGCCTCGGGCTGGTAGTAGTCGTAATAGCTGACGAAGTACTCGACCCGGTTGTCTGGGAAGAACTCTTTGAGTTCGTTGGCCAACTGTGCGGCAAGTGACTTGTTGGGGGCCAACACCAGCGTTGGACGCTGAACTTTCTCGATACTCCAGGCAATCGTCGCGCTTTTACCCGAGCCGGTGATGCCCAGCAATGTCTGGAAGCGGTCACCCCGTTCAATGCCCTCCGCCAGTGCCTCAATGGCCGCCGGTTGATCCCCGCTCGGTTGAAAATCCGAAACGACCTGCAAAGAAGTGCGGGCACTGGGAACCGTCGCAGGTGGCACTTGAACAACCTACCCGCGCGGTGCATTCGCCGGGCACGGCGCTCTCGCCGGGCGCAACCGGAGCCAACGGTACAACGCTGTACTCAGGCGAGACGCAACCGGAGTTGGCTTCTAGCCGAGGGCGTCCAGTAGATCCGAAGTGAGGATTGAGGTTTGGAGCGCAACGGTCTCGGGCTCACCGACTCCTTCCTCGGTACGTCCCGCCATCATCGAACCGAGAGCGGTCGGACCCGCAGCGAAGTCCTCTCGGAGGAAATCAACTGCCTCCGTGGTCGTCTCCCCCGAAAGATCGTCAACCAGCAGGCGAGCGATGTCTCTGACCAGAGTTTCGGTAGGAGTCGCGACAAGGAGGCGATAGATGTCGTGTGCATCCTTGTCGACAAGCCTTCCCGGCGAGTCCTTTGCCCGCTCGTGGATCTTGTGCGTTTTTGCGACCAAGAGAGCTGCCGAACTAGCGACCCTTACCTCAAACGAGCGCTCGTCGGCCGGATCGAGCGCAGCCACAATCATCCAATCGTTGTCGACGACGGTCGCTTCCAGTCCTCGTGCCCGCCTTGCTGCGTGCTTGTCGTGGGGCGGGATCCTCGCACCTCGAGTTCCTGCGCCTGCCAGACGCTCGGGGACCATCAGGTCGACGGGAATACCGGACGCGTTCAACCAAGCGCCAGGTTGGTTTTTCGTCGGTTCCCGAATGAACCCCCCACTCTCCATCGCTTCTTGGATCAACGGACTGTCGCCAAGGGAGCGTGGATCGACAGCGAGGTCACTGTCTTTGGTGGCCTCGGCGACAGCAACCTGCACGTTCTGGGCACGCAGGTAGACCGCCTGTGCCCCGATGACAATGACGGAGTCGCGGTGCTGGGCGAGGGTTTCGAAGGCGTCGAGCAGGGCCGAGCGCGCTCGAACTAGCAAATCGTCAGGCTCGCCAGGACTGCTCATTGCGTTTCATCCATTCGAGCAACTCCTCTGCTTCGCTCGGGTTTCGACCGGGCCCCGTCATCAGATCCACAACGACTTGGGAGGGTGCGGCGATACCCACTCCGTCAGCGTTAGTGACGGACCTCTCAAAAACGACCTCGTACTCTGGTTGAGCGAGCATAACGTTGGCACCCACGTCGGCAGGGCGCAGATCCCATTGGGCGCTCAGCTTTCTTGGGTCGGCGACATAGATCATCGCGAGCCGCGCGGGCGCGTAGGGCGCCCACTCCGCGGCCGCTAACGAACCCGTCACCGCGTACCGTTCGGATTCCTCTGAGGAAGACATTCGTTCTATGAGAGCCGGGATTCCTCGTGGCGCAATCCAGCGGGTCACTTGGTTGGTACGCATGAAACCGTAGTCATGACTCCAACGGCGAAGCACCTGAACCCAGTCGAGGACGTTGATCCGGCCTCGGTCGTCACGCGTGACCAGGCCCTCGCGTTCGAGGAACTCCACAACTCGATATGTCGCGCCTGTTGATGCCTTGGACGCGCCCACCAACTTCCGGACCGTCCAAGTGCCCGTGAAATCGGAGAGCGCACGGACGATCTTGGCCGCTGGCTCGCCCTTCAGTGTCCCACGAGGACGACCCCGCCCTCGCCAAGGGTCGCGATCCGCACCACGATCGGAGATGAACAAACGCGGGTTGTCGACCTCAACGCGCATGTTCCCGGTCGCGTCAACGTACGAGAGTCCGGCCTCGGTGAGTCTCTCCCGAACCGGTGGAGAAAGGTAGCGGGCTGCGACCAAGCCCTGTGCCCTCGAGAAGCGCCGAGTGAGCAGATCAAACTTCTCACGAAGACGGCTGACGTCTTGCCCTTGGACAACACGCTTCGCCTCGATGATCAGCGTGGCAGGCTCCCCACCAGCGTCGCTTATCTCAAGGAGGGCGCCAATTTGCTTGTCGGGCTTAGATATCAGGCGTATGAGCCACCAAGATGGCAAACGATCTTCGAGCAGCGCCACGCCTCGACGCATGACTTCGGCTTCAGTTTCCGGCGCTTCGGGCTCTGCCATGACCTTCCTTCGCTTCAGTGTTCGGATAAATAGTATATTCCGTACGTCACCGGAACCCACCAATTTCCCGAACAAAGGAGAACGACACGGCCTTCTTGGCCTCAAAATCCAACTGTCGATCGACGGAGGAACGGATACCGCAAGCGATGAAACATCCCCTGTGCGACAAACCCGCTTGCAAACCGATACCGGGCAGTATTCGGGCCCAATCCAACTGAAATGGAGAAACGTTCCATGATCGCCAGGATTTCTCCTGGCACAGTTCAGTTCGTTACCCGGGGCTGATCTTCGCCGTCACCCGCCGGGGTGCAGGTATCTACGAAGGCTACGCGTGTGGGAGGGTGATGATCCACTTCCATGCTTCGTCGATATTGCGATTTAGGGCTGCCAGGTCGCCGGAATTGTCGACAACCCAGTCGGCTACCGCTATGCGGGCTTCACGGCTGGCCTGATTGGCGATCCGGGCCCGCGCATCGGCCTCATCGAAACCCCGACTCGTAACAAGGCGCTCAACCGTTGTCTCCAGGTCTGCGTCAACCACGACGATCCCGGCGAGTACGCCGAACTGATCCGCGATCGAAGTGCCATCGGCCCCTACCAGCAATGGAAGATCAAGCACCACCACAGCATCGCTGCCCGCGAGCAGCCCACGCCGTCGCTCGATCTCGTTGTAGAGCGCCGGGTGGACGATCTCGCCGAGGGCCTTCAGTTCGTCAGCGTCATTGAACGCTATTTCGGCGACCGCTCCCCTATTGAGGGTTCCGTCCTCTGCCACTATCGCTGGACCCCAACGCTGGACCATTGCCTCGAAAACAAGCTGGCCCGGTTCCTGCAACTCACGCACGATCCGATCAGCGTCGATCAACACGGCCCCCCGCTCCACGAAGGCATCGGCAACAGTCGATTTACCTGAGCCCATCCCGCCGGTGAGCGCGATCTCTATCACTAGTCGGCCTTGACGTACTCGTCTTCCACGACGTCGTCTTGGGCAGCCTCATCTTCGCCGGCCGTAGCCTCTTCGGTCACCTCAACTTCTTCGGTGACTTCGACGTACTCATACTCGGTGCCATCCTCATCGGTCTCGACCAGCCCCGGGACCGGGGCGTCTTCGCCAGCTTCGGCGTAATACTCCTCCCAAGCCTGCTGACCCTCAGAATTCTCATCGCCACCGATGTAGTTGCCCTCCTCATCGTAAGCATGATCGCCGAAGTGCTCCTGGTATTCGGCGGCAACCTGGCCACCTTCAGCGGCCTGCTTGATCGAGAGGCTGATGCGCCGGCGCTGAAGATCGAGATCAATAATCTTGACCCACAGCTCTTCACCTGGAGTGACCACTTGCTCTGGCAGATCAACGTGATGCGCAGACATTTCAGAAATGTGAACCAGTCCCTCAATGCCGTCACCCACCTGAACGAACGAACCGAATGGAACGAGCTTGGTAACCCGACCGTAAACCAGTTCGCCAACACGATGGCTGGAGGCGAACTCCTGCCACGGATCCTGCTGAGTGGCCTTCAAGGAGAGGCTGATGCGCTCGCGACTGAGATCAACTTCAAGGACCTGCACCTCGATCTCATCTCCGACCGTAACCACAGAGTTCGGGTGGTCGACATGCTTCCAGGAAAGCTCAGACACATGGACGAGTCCGTCCATACCGCCGAGATCAACGAAGGCACCGAAATTGACCACCGACGACACCACACCGGTGCGCTTCTCGCCGGGCTTGAGATTGTCGAGGAACGCCTCTCGCTGCTCTTTTTGGGCTTCTTCCAACCAGGCTCGGCGGGACAGCACCACGTTGTTACGGTTCTTGTCGAGTTCGATGATCTTGGCTTCAAAGTGCTGTCCGACGTAGGGCTGCAGATCCCGTACCCGACGCAGCTCCACCAGCGAGGCGGGCAGGAATCCCCGCAAACCGATGTCCATGATCAAACCGCCCTTGACGACTTCGATCACTAGGCCCTTGACCATGCCCCCGGCCTCTTTGATTCCTTCGATCTCGCCCCAGGCCCGCTCGTACTGGGCGCGTTTCTTGGACAGGAGCAGACGTCCGTCTTTGTCTTCTTTGGTGAGGACGAGGGCTTCGATCGTTTCGCCCATCGACACGATCTCATTGGGATCGACATCGTTGCGGATCGACAGCTCACGGCTGGGAATCACGCCTTCAGACTTGTAGCCGATGTCGAGAAGAACTTCGTCCTGGTCGACCCGTACGACCGTACCTTCAACGAGTTGGCCGTCTTCAACAACAACCATGGCGGAGGTGTATGCCTCCTCGATATCCACCCCCCCGAGGTCTGCGTCAATGATTTGGCGGGGGGTGTAATTACCATCGGAATCGAACGTTCCGAATCGAGACTCAGTCTCGACAGTTGTGTTGTCTTGCATTCTTCTTTTCGTCGGATAGAGCTAGCGCCGCGGTATCGGACCGTGGAGCCCTGTCGGTTGGACAGCCTCGAAACGCTACCAAGATGAAGCCCCGGCGAGACCCGATCGAGGTTTTGTCAGCAATCTGTAATCAACCTGTTCGCTCAAGCCTTTGCGCCGGCCCAGGTTGAAGCCACCTGCAGATCGATCTCAAGGGGAACCCGGAGTTCGAAGGCATCTCGCATGATCGAAGTGGTCATCTCTTTGGCTTGTTCGACTTCGGGATCGGGTGACTCGACGATGATCTCGTCGTGAACCTGCAACACGATGCGACTGTCGATACCTGCGGTTTCGATCGCTTCGTCGAGCCGGACCAGGGCAACCTTGAAGATGTCGGCGGCCAACCCTTGGATCGCGGCGTTCATCGCTTGACGCTCGCCGGCCTGGCGAACCTGGCGGTTGGAAGCCGACAGTTCAGGTATCTGCCGACGACGCCCGAACAACGTCTCGGTGTAGCCGCGCTCGCGAGCCAACTTGACGGTGTCGTCCATGTATTGCTTCACCGCAGGGAAAGCCGCAAAGTACGAATCGAGGATTTCGGCGGCCTCAGCGACCCCGATATTGAGCCGCTGCGCCAACCCGTACGACTCCATGCCGTAAGCGAGGCCGTAAGAAACCATTTTCGCTTTTGAGCGCTGCTCGATACCCACTTCGCCCGCAGCGATGTGAAATATCTTCGATGCGGTAGCTGCGTGAATGTCGTCACCGGCTTCGAACGCTTCGATCAAGCCCGGATCCTCCGCTAGGTGAGCTATACAGCGAAGTTCAATCTGGTCGTAGTCGGCTACAAGCAGTTTGTGCCCGGTCGGGGCAACAAAGGCGGTTCTGAACACCCGGCCTCTGTCGGATCGAACCGGAATGTTGTGCAGGTTCGGCGCGTCGGATGAGAGCCGCCCGGTGCGGGCCACGGTCTGGTTGAAAGTGGCCCTGATCCGGTCCTCCGGGCCGATCTCAGCTACAAGCCCTTCGCCGTAGGTGGAGCGCAGTTTCTCCACCTCGCGGAAACGAAGGAGGTTCTCGACGATCTGATGTTGGTCGCGGATCTTCTCGAGTGTTTGGGCGTCGGTGCTGTAACCAGTCTTGGTCTTTTTCAACGGGGTTAAACCAAGTTCGTCGAACAGCACTTCGCGTAGTTGCTTGGTGCTGTTGACGTTGAAATCGTGGCCTGCGTCGGCAATGACCGCGGCTCGGAATTGTTCGGTCTCGGCGGTGAGTTCATCACGGATGCGGACCAACGCCTCACGGTCAACGGCGATCCCACGCTGTTCCATCCGGGCCAACACCCGGACTAGCGGAACTTCGAGTTGATCGTTGAGTTCGGCGAGCCCTTGGGCGCTCAAAGCCTTGCTCATCGGGTCGACAAGTCGGTCGACGGCCAATGCATGGCGCGCCGGTTCGGCCATCAAGTCTTCGTCTGTTCCGTCAAGGTCCAGTTGCCCCTGCGAGGCTGCGGACTCCGGCATTTCCATTTCTGTGTGGCGTTTGAGCAGTTTGTCCAGGTCATAGGCCGTTTCGGCCGGGTTGAGCAGGTAGGCCGCCAACCGGGTGTCGAAAGCGAGATGTCGCAGATCTACGCCGAGGTCAAGCAAGCGACGCGCAGTTGCCTTGGCACCGTGCATGGCCACTTCGCGTCCATCAACACCAAGCAGCAGACTCAGTGCTTCCAGGACTTCTTCATGTCTCAGCACAGCACCTGGAACAAACCCCACTTCAGCGCTGCTGCTGTCGGTCACGAAGGCAAGGCCGTCGTCGATGCCGTGTTCGGGCACCGCTAGGGCAAGCACACCCGTGCCACTCCGAGCAGTGCTCAAAGCGCCAACGGCTTCCGTCGGTGTTTCGTAGACGGTGACCTCAGCTTCGAGAACCTCAACTCCGCGGCCCGCCGGCGCGGCAATTTCACCGCCGAGAACCTCGCTCAGGCGTTCCTGCAGGGTGCGAAACTCAAGAAACTCAAAGAGCTTGGTCAGTTCGTCGCGGTCGATCTCTCCTTGGACGAGACTGTCGATCTCTGGGGGCAATTCCAGATCGCGCACCAACTCCATCATTTCAACGTTGTTGCGGACGTTGGATTCGTGCGTGCTGAGGTTCTCCCGCAACTTCGGCGTGAAGTCGTCGAGCGAGGCATAAATGCCATCTATGCCGCCGCGTTCGTTGATGAGCTTCGCGGCTGTCTTTTCACCAACACCCGGAACCCCCGGGAGGTTGTCGGAATTGTCACCGCGCAGTGCCGCGTACTGCACATAGTCACGCGGTGCCACGCCAGTGCGCTGCTTGATACCGGCCTCGTCGTAGAAGGCGTAATCTGACACACCCCGTTTGTTGTAGAGAACCTTGACGTAGGGGTCCTCGACAAGCTGGTAGCTGTCACGATCACCGGTCACGATCACGACGTCATCGCCACGGTCTCGGCCTCGGGTGGCCAGAGTGGCAATTATGTCGTCGGCCTCGAAGCCGGCTTTGTCGAGCACGGGAATCGTCAGCACGTCGAGCACCTCGCGCACTAGCCCCATTTGTTGGCGGAGGATGTCGGGGGCTGACTCTCGTTGCGCCTTGTAAGTCGGCGTCAACTCGTGACGGAACGTGGGTTCAGGCCGATCAAAGGCGACAACAATCCGATCAGGTTGCTGATCCTTGAGGAGGTAGATCAGCATCGAGGTGAAACCGTAGACAGCGTTGGTCACCTGTCCCGAGGCCGTCGCCATGTCGGTCGGTAACGCGAAGAATGCACGGTAGACGAGCGAGTTCCCGTCGATGAGCATCAGCTTGGCCATCGCTGTGGACCCTACTCGGCTCGTTCGCTCATTGATGGGTCGGTCAGGGCTGGGAGCCCGAGAGTATGTCGTTGGCGATGTCGGCCATGCTTCTACGAGTCGACATGGCCTGCTGTTGCAGAAACCGGAATGCGTCGTTCTCGCTCATGTTGTGCTCGTCGATGAGTCGGCCTTTCGCCCGGTCGATCAATTTGCGAACCTCGAGCCGTTCGGAAAGGTCGCTCACCTGGTCTTCGAGCAGCGAATGTTCACGGAATCTTGCTAGAGCGGTTTCGATGGCTGCTACCAGGTCACCCCGCTGATACGGCTTGACCAGATATGTCATCGCCCCTGCTTCGACGGCTCGTTCGACCAATTCGCGCTGGCTGAAGGCCGTGAGAATAACGACTGCGGTTCTGGTTTCTTTGCTGATTGTTTGAGCAGCCGATATGCCATCGAGACCTGGCATTTTAATATCGAGCAGGACAAGGTCGGGGGTGTGGGCTTTGACCAGCGCTACTACTTCGTCGCCCCGGCCGGTATCGGCTGCTACCTCGTATCCCTCCGTGCGCAGGGTTTCCACCAGGTCAAGTCGGATTATCGGCTCGTCCTCGGCGACAACGATACTGATAGCAGCGTCGCTCACGAGGCGCTGAGACGATCGAGAAGCATGTCCTGGGTAGCGTCGAGCTCGGCGACCCTCCCTACGACCCGATCACGATGACGGCTCAGACGCTCAACATGTCGAGAGACCCGGCGATGCTCTCGCTCTGCCAGAGGAGTTTCTGATACCAGCGCACGCACCCGCGCATCGTATGCCTCATCGCGGAGCTGGTTGAGTTGCTCCTCCGTGACCTGCAGGTCAGCGCGCAGCAAGCGAAGCTGTTGACCAACACGCCGCAACCGACGCTCAATCTGAGGATTCGATTCAGCCATCAGCGATCAATTGTAGCCCGAAGCCAGCGAACCCCGAATTCTGTTCGCTAGACGACCACTTTGGGATCTTGAATCCTCAGCCTCGTCAAACACAGTCAGTTCGCATGTCCTCCAGATCGCCGTCCCAACCACTGCCTCGAAGCGAACGCGCTTCCTCCACCTCTAGCGGGACCGCTGCAAGCCTGCGGCGAGCCAAGTTAGCTCCCTCGTGTTTGGACTCAGGCATCAAATTACTCCATCACTGCCGCAAGAGCTTGATCCGTCAATGTCAACGATGATGCAGCCATACACTAATTATGCACGTTCCAAGACAACCGAACTGTTGTATTTTGCACTCAAGAGCACAAGACTAAATGCGTGAGCACCGCCAACATTGAGCCAGAACCCGAGCCTAAAGAGCGTGAAATCGGGCCTTTCGTGGTTAAGCCCCTGACCACGGACAAGTGGCTCGGCGATGCCTTCTACCGCGAGCGCACTGGTGGTTCAGGAGAACCGCAGGGCACTATCCCGCAAGACTAGGGCCAACAACCACGCGCCGATTGATGCTGTGCTCTGGCGGCGGTTTAGTGCTGGTTTCAATATCTGATTGAGGCTTCACGCGGTTGCGGTTTCGCGGAAGCGACTGACGATCGCGAAGAACTCGTCGAGGTCATCGTCTACGAAGATGGCCTCGGGTCCTTCGGGAGCGACGGAGGTGAAAGGAGAGTCGTAGACGCGACTAACTTCGATGGTTCCGTGGTCGGTGAGGTAGTCGATCACCATCTCCACAAAACGGATCTGGTTGGCGCTGTAGCGCTTGTCGTCGAGGAACTTGGCGAATGCTTGTTTAGCGGCGGCGCGGTCTAGGCCGACGAGGCTACGAATGAACAGTCCGAAGCTTCCCGTACGTTCGGAAGCTTCAGCGAAAGTTTCGGCGTCTCCGATTCCGGCTGCAACCAGAACGCGCTGCAGTTCCTCGATGTCGTCGGCGGTGAGCGGTTCTCCGCTATGAACCTTGGCCACCACACCCTCGGCTAGGTGCTCTGAGAGGTAGTGCCGCGCTTTCTTGCGGAACTGATCGAACTCGATGCTTGCGACTGCACCGCCAGTACCCGGCAATTCGATCTCTTCGGACTCGCCGATCTCGTCGCTGAAGTCGCTGTAGAGAACGTTCTTCTTCGTGTACTCGATGAGATGGACGAGGCAGCGGAGCCGTTTGCGAGCGTCTTCGAGCATCGGGTAGGTGACGTCGGCCCACCACTCGTCGGTTTGAATGGCGGCGATCAGCTCCAACTGCTGAGCTACGACAGGAATGGCGGTGCCCAAGTCCTCTAGCGCGGACGCAGCACCGATGATACGTGTGCGCTGCCGCTCGAACGGTTCAATCGACTGGACGCCAATACAGATTCTCCAGGTCGAATCACGTGCTCGATTGGAGCTCGCCAGAGGCGGCATCCGACGACTCTCGCTTGTGTCAGTGCAAGATTGGATCACCTTCGCTCGAAACCTAAGTCTCATATGAATCCGCATCCTGAACGGCTCGCACATTGGCTCTTTGACTCATTCGGGATCTCGCCTCGACCCCCGATCGACTTGGAGACACTCGCGGCGCACATGGGCATCGACCAGATCTTGGATACGGACATGGTCGAGGACGGTCGACTCGTACAGAGCAGTGACCGAGCAGTCGTTCACCTGCGGCGTAACCTGCACCCCCGGCGCCGGCGATTCACACTGGCCCACGAACTCGCCCATCGGGTCCTCGCTCATCCACAGGCACCAGCCGTCTCCTACAGGCGTGCTGGCAATGGTGACAACGAAGAACGCCTTTGCGATCAGATCGCGGCCTCAATACTCATGCCTCATGATTGGACGAAGAAGCTTTGCTGCAAAGCCACAGAATCTGAGCACTCTGCGATTCATGAGTGAACGCGCCCAGGTTTCGCTAAGTGCCGCCCTTGTCAGGAGCCGTGAGATCAATCACTGGCGCAAGTCGCTGATTAGGTTCTCGCTTGACCAAGACCGGTGGCGATTCCAAGGGGCATTCGGCGTACCGATCGAATGGCATCGCAGGATTCGTTCGGCACCCGCGACTCACGACGCGATCAAGTCCGTGCCCATCCGCAGAGATTGGGATTGTCAATTGCCGCTGCGAGTCGCGGAAAACGAGATTCTGGTGCCCGCACAGATCGACCGTTGGAAGCGCATCACAGTCGCGTTAGTTGAGCTGGACGAACTGTTGGCTCATCGGAAATCAGACGGTTGACGATCGGTTCAGGAAAGTTGTGATCGAGAGGGAGCCGCATCAGGCAGCCAGTGAACGGTCGAAATCCACTGCGTCCCTGAATGCCTCCACGCCAAATCCTGGGTAGAGCTCGGCCACAGCGGCGAAATCACCCAAGTTCCGATACAACGCTGCAGCAGACAGTGTGGTGATACGCGAACTGGCGAGATGAGGCTCACCAGACACACGTCCAGGAACGATGCGCAGATTGGGGCGAGGGCGGCGGAGATCAGGCCCATTGCGATCCGCAAGGTCGAAGGGCCCCAACAGGTCAAGCGATCCCGGCAGCGCGGCTTGGCCCTCGTAAACAGGGACGCCGTCCACGTCCAGCCAGATCTTGCCTGAGACATCGACACGAAGCGGCGAACTCAAGTCGCCGCTGCTGTCGTCCCAGATGTCCAAGCCGCGCTCGTCCAACTCCGCAAGGGCGCTTCGTACCCGGGTCATCGGACTGGCAGGCACCTCTCCCTCGCTCTTGGATTTCGGATGGCGCAGCCAGTAGACGATGCGCAGAGCCATGAGGTCCGCGTACGACCAGAGCTTCACCCGGGTCGGCGATACGGACGGCGAGACCAGCCCGTTACGAGCCCACAGATACACCGTCGACTGCGGTACTCCAGACAACGCAGAAGCGCGAGCGGCCTCGTAGCACCCTTCGAAAGCGGCGTTCAGACGTGCCGAGAGCGGCCTGTCGGCAGTCATTGGCGAACCCTACCGGAGTTGCCGAGCGTGCATCGCGCTTAGGGGCGCACGCACCTGAAGGTACAGACCATGCGGTTACTCGTGGAGTCCTGGTTCGTCGAACTCGTGCGGGCTGGTGCCCTGAAGACCTGCGTTGAAATCCGGCTGTCGCCGCTATCTTGCAGACATCACTTCCCCGCCCGCCGGACGGATCACCTTGACTCCGTCCCCGGGCGGGTGTTTTTGTTATGCGCATTTCAGGTAGTGACGCCCTCCGCCAGTGCCAATAGGAGGTCGACAACCCGGCGATATTCTCCTTCTGTAATGAGATCAAGCGGCTTTTCATAGCCGAGGTCACGGTTGGGTGAGCGCAGCCAGAATCTCGCTGCATCATCGTTCATCACGGTACGGGCCAGATCAACGACGGCCCGTAACTCCAGCAAACGCTCCTCAGCCTTCCGCCTAGGGGTCGTCTCCTCAGACCGCCATCTAGAGACGCTCCGAGGGTTGGTTTTACTCACTCGAGCCAGATCGACGGTATCAACCACATCTCCCTCGTAAAGGTGATCCAACAAAGTTGAAACCGTGGTCATCTGAAATCGTCGTCCTTTTGTATAGCCTTACATCGCTCTTATGACATGCTATACGTCGGTAGTGTGTCAAGACAGGTGTAATCACTTCACCCGGTGTTCGCGGGTTCGCCGCGGCCTTTAGAGAAACACCACGCTGAATCGGTCTGCAACGCCACACTCCATCGATTGAACGGCCGCGCCGCGGGTATACGATCTGCGGCATGCGCGAAGACGAGATCCGGTTGCGAATCGGAGGCGAGGTCACAGTTGACCTGCTATCTGCTGCCTTGGCGCAGTTCACCCGGGCGCTCGAGGCTGCTGAAGCCAGCCACGGCGCAAGTATCCGCTGGGTGGTAACAGGACTTGACCACGGCAGTGCGACCGCCCTGGCACGCGCTATCCCGACTGACGGTCGTTCCGAAACTCTTGCGCCGCAGGTGTGCTTGAGCTTGGTCGAGACCGGGCGAGCAGTGATGGAGGGCAAAGCCGACGACGCATTACCGAAGACCCGCTACTTGACGAAGCTGCAGGACCTTGCGAGCCACGACCAACCGGTCGTAATCGACTGCGTCGGAGCCGCCGTCGAATTCGCCCCAGCGGAGACCGCCGAGCTATCGAGCGCTGATAAAAACCACCACGCCACGTTGGGCACGATCCGGGGCCGAATTGAGATGCTCTCACAGCGCCGAGGTCTGCACTTCAGCCTCTATGACTCGGTCTATGACCTGGCCGTGGCCTGTTTCCCCGCAAAGGACATGGAGTCCACGATGCGGGATGCTTGGGGACGTGTTGCTGACGTAACGGGCACGGTGAAACGCGACCCGGCGACAGACAGACCGCGTTCAGTTCGTGACATCACCAGTGTCGAACTCGTTGACGAGGGAGATGCTTTGGGGTATCGGGCGGTTCGTGGTGTTCTCCAGACGCGAGAACCAGCTGAAGTCCTTGTTCGCCGGATGCGCGATGCCGAATAGCGTCCAGCGTCTCTATCTCGATGCAAATCGCCTATCTGGCCAATGAACCGACACGTGCGGCCGCTATAGCTGGATTGTTCGACGATGCTCGGAACGGAGACCTGGAGTTGCTGACGTCCGTACTGTCAGTGACCGAAGTCGCATACATCGTCACCGATCACATGTCGCTTGGCTCGAATGCCGACGAGGACGAGATCAGTACGCTATGGACTCCCACGTCTCCAATCAGGCTGACAGACGTTTCGTTTCGCATAGCGGAGCAAGCCCGTTCCATCATCCGAACTGCGCGGTCAAGTGGCAAGCGAGGGGTCAAGCCAGCAGATGCGATTCATCTCGCATCGGCCGAAGTGAACGAATGCGATTACTTCTTTACGTACGAACGCGATTCAACCCGATCCCAATGGGACGAATTGATCGAGCCTTCGGTTGCCGAACCATTCGCCAACAACCCTAAACTCGACCTCGGCTAGTAGCCTGCCCGTTCAGCCTTTCGGCACATGGGTCCCGCTCCCGCGAATCGACGAGGGTCCTGGTGTGGCAAGGTGGGGCATGGCACGAATCACGGTCATTCCTGACGACGACTGGGACGGCGAACTCGCTGAGCTGCACTCCCGGGTAGTGGACCGCACTTGGGGCCGGGTCGACAACATCCTGGCCGTCCACTCGCTGAACCCCCGCGGCATGGCAGCACATCAGGGCCTCTACGAATCGGCCATGAGCGGCACCGCCACGCTGCGCAAGGTCGAACGGGAACTCATCGCCCTGGTCGTCAGCCTCACCAACGACTGCCACTACTGAATAGTCCACCACCGGCGCGGTCTGCGCCGACTAATCAAAGACGACGAACTTGTAGCGGCCATCGAGCACGACTGGACCGCCGCCCCGCTGTCCCCCAAGCGCACCGCCATGCTGAGTTTCGCCGTGAAACTCACCGAAACCCCAGCCGCAACCAACGACCCCGACATCGACACCCTGCGCGAAGCCGGCTTCAGCGACCGTGACATCCTCGACATCGTCGAAGTCGTCGCCTACTACGCTTATGCCAACCGCATCGCCGACGGGCTCGGCCTCCAAACCGAAGACTGGATCCCCGACTGACCGGTCCTGACTTTGAACAGTTTTTGTTCGGACTCCAACCCTTGCGTCTGATGCCGAAAGTCTGTAAGATGCAATCAAGTACTCCCCGCCTGGCCTGCGCAACGCAGGGCATGGCGGGGCTATTTTTTGGCGGAACGCGGGATGTCAGAATCGAGAGTCGTCGTGTACGTCGACTACCAGAACGTTCAATACTGCGCCCGAGATATGTTTTGGAGAACCACTCCGCTACCAAGGACAGCGGGGCACATCGATCCGCTCAGATTTGGGAATCTGTTGTGTGACCTCGGAAAACCCGGGAACCCAAACCGAGTTCTGGCCGGGGTCCGCGTGTATCGCGGTCAACCCGTCCCTGGACTCAGCAGAACCAAGGCTTGCCGGTTTTTTGATCGGCAGGTGGCTGGCTGGAGGCAGACTCCCGACGTGGAGGTGTTTACGCGGCCTCTGAGCTACCACCGCGCTACGAATCCCGATGGCTCGGAATACTGGGCGGCTCGCGAGAAAGGTGTCGATGTGTTGATGGCGCTCGACATCTCGATCGGTGCTCGAAGTGATTTCTATGACGTGGGCATCGTCGCCTCAGCCGACACTGACTTGTTACCCGCGTTGGAGGATGCCCTAGAGGTTTCCAAGCGGATTGAGACCGCAGTGTGGGGTTCTCCGGGTAACTCCGCTGGACCCCTGCGGGTCAAGGGGCGAAACCTGTGGAACCACTACTTGGGGAAGGCCCATTTCGATCTCGTCCGCGACAACACCAACTACCTCACAACCCATTAGCTAGAGAAACACCACGATGAATCGGTCTGCAACGCCACACTCCATCGATTGAACGGCCGAGCCGCCATCACCCTGGAACAGGGACAGAACGGCGTTCTGGTCTTCGCGGATTTCAGTGGCCTGACGCTCAGAACCCATGGGTTCCACATCCACATTGAGCAGAATTGGTAGTCAATTGTGTGAAAAACTTGTACTAGAGGTCGTGCAGAATTGGTAGTCAGGCGAGAACATCGGACAGCCGGCGGACCCACCGGACCTGCGAGGCTACGTGGAGTTGGCACTCAAGGGCGGTTTTCCCGAAGCAGTCCTGGAGCGCGAGACCGCACGCCGCGACACCTGGCTCGACGGCTACCTCAGCCACATGTTGAACCGCGACCCGTCAACGTTGGGTGTGTCACCCGACAGCGCCCGTCTCGGTCGCTTCTTCGATGCGTACGCGCTCAACACAGCAGGTCTGGCGACGGATACCACACTCAACAACGCTGCGGCGATCAACCATCGGACTGGAACCGCCTACACGCAATTGCTCAGCGATCTCGGCATTATCGCGGAGCTGCCGCCGTGGCACAGCAACCGGCTCGCGCGACTCGTCAAAGGACGCAAACGCCTCGTGGCAGACACCGGCCTGTGGGCGGCGGCGGTCGGCGTCGACGTCGCAACTGTGATGTCCAGCGGTGATCTGCTCGGGAGACTCCTGGAGACCTTTGTCATCAACCAGTTGCGGGCCGA
Source organism: Candidatus Aldehydirespiratoraceae bacterium (assembly GCA_965198315.1). Taxonomy (GTDB): domain Bacteria; phylum Actinomycetota; class Acidimicrobiia; order Acidimicrobiales; family Aldehydirespiratoraceae; genus VXYK01. Next base: position 2,754,869 of record OZ240616.1, read on the forward strand.
AACGGCTCTGATGACCCGCGGTCCACAGTTGAGTCACCTGCGAGTGGCAGATGGTCGCCGCGAGGTCGACTTGATTGCCGACTATGGCGCCCGCGGCATCGTCGCCATCGAGATCAAGGCGACCAACGCGCCCAACGCCCGCGATGCCCGCCATCTCGAGTGGCTCCGCGACGAACTGGGTCCCCGTTTCGCAGCAGGCGCCCTCCTGCATGTCGGCCGACGCAAATACCGCCTCTCAGATCAGATCGAAGCCATCCCCATCTGCGCCCTCTGGGCCTGAGGTACTTTTTTTGGTGCCCGGGGCGGGACTTGAACCCGCACGCTCTTGAAAAGCAACGGATTTTGAGTCCGCCGTGTCTGCCAATTCCACCACCCGGGCAGGATGGTTGCGCCTAACTGTAGGAGGGCTGGCCGGAGCCTGCAGGCACAGCGTAGCCTCTACGAGATGTCGTCCGGCACCCGTTTCCGTCTCCTGCGGTGGCGTCCTCTTTGGGTGCTTGTTGGATTGGCCGTAGTCGGAATACTGCGAGAAGCTTCTATCCGTCGACACCTTCAGGATCTGTCCGACTGGCCCCGCAGCCCCCAACCAAGCTGATTCGACAGTCTCAAGTGACACAGTTCACGATCACCAAAGCGCAAGTATTGAAACCCTGCGGTGCGCCCGCGAGTCAGACACCCCACAGCACGTATAACGTATATCCCTCTCAGACACAGAAATTCACGCGCCCTGTTAGCCGGCCACCGCGGGAGCCTCGAGCCAAATGATCGTATTCACCTACCCGGGACAAGGTTCCCAACGCCCGCAGATGGGTGCGCCATGGGCTGAGCATCCTTCATGGGAACTGGTGGAGGAGGCCTCTGAAGCCGTCGATCGCGATGTCGCCGCGTTGTTGCTCGATGCCGATGCCGAAGAGTTGACAATGACCCGCAATGCTCAGCTCGCTACCTTCGTCATGTCGATGGTGGTGCTCGACGCAGTCAGCCGCCTCGGGGCCGAGGCAGTCGCTCATGCCGGACACAGCCTCGGGGAATACTCAGCACTCACCGCCTCAGGCGCTCTCGATTTCGGCGACGCCGTGCGTTTGGTCAACGAACGCGGCGATGCCATGCAAGCCGCTGCAGATGAGCAGACCGGCACCATGGCCGCCCTGCTCGGCCTCGAAGACGACCAAGCCGATATCGCCTGTCGGCGTACCGCCGGCGACGTTTGGATCGCCAACTACAACGCACCCGGCCAAGTGGTCATCGCAGGCGTTCCAGAAGATATCGACGAGGCTTGCAAGATCGCCAAGGAAGCCGGAGCCAAACGGGCCATGCGACTACCCGTTGGAGGGGCCTTCCACACTCCGCTCATGGCACCGGCACGACGCCGTCTGCACAAGGCCATCGACCAAGTCGAGTTCCGGCCACCAGAACAACCCGTGTACGCCAACGTCGACGCGACACCTCACGACGATCCCGCCGACTGGCCCGAACTGCTTGGTGCCCAACTCTGCTCCCCGGTCCGTTGGCGCCAGACCTTGCGAACGCTCTCCGAAGACGGTTTCAACACCTTCGTTGAACTCGGACCGGGCAATGTTCTCACGGGTCTCGTGAAGCGAACCCTCAAGGACGCCAACCGTGTCAACGTCGCCACACCAGCGGACCTTGACGGCCTTTTGGAGTCGCTGGCCGTTCAACTGAGCAGCGAAACCCCCGCTCTTGAAGGAGAGCATCTCTTTGCCACAGAACGACTCGTGGTGTCGCCTGGTGCCGGTATCTTCAGTTTGGCCCCAGGTTGCGAACCCGGTCGTCGTGTGTCCGTGGGCGAGGTGTTGGGTACGGTTGGGGATCAGGAAGTCCTCAGCTCCTTCGCGGGAGAAATAGTCGGGGTACTTGCTCTCAAGGGAGAACGCGTGACTTCACGGCAACCGATCGCTTGGCTACGGGTCACCTGATGGCAATACGAATCGCCGGGATAGGTACAGCGCTCCCCTCGAAGGTCCTCACCAACCAGGACCTCGCGGAAATAATGGACACCAACGACGAGTGGATCCGCGACCGTGCCGGGATCACCAGTCGCCACGTTGGCGGCCTCACCTCCGAGATGGGTGTCGAAGCCGGCAACAACGCTTTGAAAGCCGCTGATTTGACGCCCGACGACATCGATCTGCTGGTCCTCAGCACCAGCTCCCCCGATCAGAGATTCCCGGGCACGTCGGCACAGATTCATGCTGGTATCGGGCTGGATTGCGGAGCTTTCGACGTCAATGCCGCTTGCGCAGGTTTCGCCTACGGTTACGTGGCGGCATACGGAATGATGATGCTGCCCGGTGGCCCGAATCGGGTTCTCAACGTGGGCAGCGATGCACTGTCGACCTTGGTCGACTGGGAGGACCGGGGAACCGCGATCCTGTTCGGCGACGGCGCCGGAGCGTGCGTTATGGAACGGCATGACCAGGGTGAGTTGCTGGCGTTCGATCTCGGCGCCGACGGCAACCTCGCTCCGATCCTCTACTGCGAGCATGGCGACACGATCAAAATGGCGGGACGCGAAGTCTTCAAGCGTGCCGTGCGCGCGGTTACGGCTTCGATCAAGTCGGCTCTGAAACAAGCCGGCCTGACCCCCGACGACATCGACGTAGTCCTGCTGCACCAGGCGAACATCAGAATCATCGAGGCCGTCTGTGCCCGAACATCGCTACCGATGTCGAAGACTCACAACGTGATCGAAACCACAGGCAACACTTCGACTGCCACCATCCCGTTGGCCATGGAACTAGCCGCCTCCCAAGGAGTGCTGGAGCCCGGCAAGATCGTGCTGATGTCCGGTTTTGGCGCGGGCATGACCTGGGCAACTTTAGTGGTGCGCTGGTGAGTCGGGTTGTCCTCGTTACCGGAGGCAACCGAGGAATCGGGCTCGCCACCGCCAAACGCTTTCAGGCCAGCGGACATCAAGTCGCCGTAACCGCCCGTTCGGGCACCGGCGACGACCTTGAAGACCTGTTTGTCGTGAAATGCGACGTAACCGACAAGGACTCTGTTGATGCCGCGGTCACAGAGATAGAAGACTCCTTGGGCCCGGTTGAAATTCTTGTGAGCAATGCCGGAATCACCCGCGACGGCCTCGTGCTTCGCATGAGCGACGACGATTTCAGCGAAGTCCTCAACGCCAACCTGACAGGTGGCTTTCGCGTAGCCCGGCGAGTCGTCAAACAAATGATGCGAGCGCGTTGGGGGCGAATCGTTTTTGTCTCATCGGTCGTCGGTCTCGGAGGACAGGCTGGGCAGGCGAACTATGCAGCCTCAAAAGCGGGAATCACCGGCTTGGCCCGTTCGCTCGCCAAGGAGTTCGCCGGGCGCAACATCACGGTGAATGTCGTCGCCCCCGGCCCGATAGACACCGACATGATCGCGGCGCTGAACAATGCCCAGCGAACTGCAATGCTCGATATGGTGCCTCTCGGCCGTCTCGGGTTGCCACAAGAGATCGCCGCGGCGATCGAATATCTCGCCTCGGAGGACGCCGGGTTCGTCACCGGTACGGTGCTTCCTATCGATGGCGGCCTTTCCATGGGCTAACCCGCTCCGGCTGGATAGCCTACTAAATCCCCACAAAGCAATGGAGAAAGCAAGTGAGTGACAACTTCGAACGATTCACAGATTGTGCAGTTGAAGTACTGTCGGTTGACGCCGATCAAGTCGTTTTGGACGCAACTTTCGAGTCTCTCGACGCCGACAGTCTCGACCTGGTCGAGCTGGTAATGGCGCTTGAGGAGGAATTCGACGTCGATGTCGAAGAAGAAGAACTTGACGGGATCGTGACGATTCAAGGTGCATACGACCTGATTGTCTCCAAGATCTGATGCAGGGTCGCCGCGTTGCAGTCACAGGTTTAGGCGTCGTTGCTCCCTGTGGAGTCGGCGTTGACGCCTTCTGGGAAGGTCTCTGCTCGCCTGCGCCGGTCGGCCCGCGGGTGCTCGAAGATTGGGACGCTTCTCCCTATTTCGAGAATGCCAAAGAGGTCAGGCGCAGCGACCGCTTCACCCAGTTTGCAGTAGCGGCAGCAGACGAAGCGCTGGCGCAAGCCGGTGAGCTGGGCGCGGACCCGGCCCGCCTCGGCACCTTCATCGGAACCGGTGTCGGCGGTATTGAAACCCTTGAGACACAGATCGAGATTCGCCTCACCAAGGGCGAACGCAGAGTATCGCCCTTCCTGGTGCCCATGATGATGACAAACGCGGCCGCGGCCACATTGTCGATGCGTCACGGCTGGCAAGGCCCCTGCGAGAATACCGTTACTGCATGCGCCGCGGGAACCCACGCCATCGGCAACGCGGCAAGACTTGTCAGCAACGGATACTGCGACGCAGTACTCGCCGGAGGCAGCGAAGCACCCTTCACCCCCACCGCGATCGCAGGTTTCACCAACATGACCGCACTCTCCAGCAGCGGCGTGAGCCGACCCTTCGACCCACGCCGCGATGGATTCGTCATGGCCGAGGGTTCAGCCGTACTCGTGCTTGAGGAGTGGTCTCGCGCCGAAGCCCGCGGCGCAACAGTTCTAGGAGAGATTCTGGGTTCGGCCTCTACCGCCGATGCTCACCACATCACAGCACCCGCTCCAGGGGGAACAGGCGCAATCACCTGCATGCGCCTCGCCATTGAAGACGCCGGTATCACCGCCGATGATGTAGTCCACATCAATGCCCATGGCACTTCCACAGACAAGAACGATGCCGCCGAGGCGGCCGCTATCGCCAAGATCTTCGGTACGCCGGGACCAGTGATCACCTCCACAAAGGGCGTCACCGGCCACGCGCTAGGTGGTGCCGGAGCGCTCGAAGCAGCCGCGGTTCTGCTTTCCATGAACCGCCGACTCATTCCGCCGACCGCAGGTCATGAAAGCTTGGATCCTGAGATGCCGGACATCGACCTTGTGGTCGGAGAACCCCGTCGGTGGGTTCCGGGCCCGTCACTGTCCAACAGCTTCGGGTTCGGCGGACACAACGGGACCCTGGTCATCGGCCCGAGCTGAGTCAAGGCCAGGCGCCTTCAGCCGCCGTGAACGGTCAGGCACCGTCGACGCTCAGTCGCCGTCGACAATGACGAACATCAACTCGCAACTAGCGGCGAGCTCACCTTCGACGGTGGCGCGTCCCTCACCCTTGCCGGCCCGCGCCGACAACCGTGTCATCTCCACTTCGATCCTCAGCGTGTCGCCGGGGACGACCTGACGTCTGAAGCGGGCCTTGTCGAGCCCCCCGAACAGTGGGAGTTTGCCCTCGTATCGTTCATCGGCCAGCACCGCCAACGCTCCCACCTGTGCAATCGCCTCACAGATGAGCACTCCGGGGAGCGTTGGACGGTCTGGAAAATGACCTGCAAAGAAAGCTTCATCACCAGTGAGTCTCCAAATTCCGACGGCAGACTCGCCGGGGACAATGGCCCGTATCTCGTCTACAAACAGAAACGGAGAACGGTGAGGCAGTACCTCAACCGGCTTCGGCAGGTTCATTGCGATCTAGGCGCAACGGCTCGTTGGCAGCCGTTCAGCTCTTCCCCGCGCTCTTCAACTTCGAGCCAACGGACACTTTGCAGCGGGTGCCTGCAGGAACGTTGATCGTTTCGCCGGTCTGGGGGTTGCGACCAACCCGGGCACTTGTGTTTGCACGCTCGAATTTGAGGTAACCGGTGATGGCGACTTCGCCGCCGCCGCTGATTTCCGACTCGATCGTACTCATCATGGCGTCGAGGCAGTTCCCCGCGTCCTTTTGGCTAACGCCCGCCTTATCGGCCATGGCTGCAATGAGTTCGCCCTTGTTCATGATTGCTCCGTTTGTTGTTGTCTGTTGTCCGCGACTCTCGCGGTCAAACGAATAACACGCGAGCCGATATTCTCAACAAAGTCAAGCATTGTCGTCTCGCGCGCCTTCGATCATCGTTGAAACTACAGGGATCTTTGCTCGGTGCCCACCTCATCAGTGAAATTACACGACCCCTGATCTTGTCGCTGGGAGCCGGGCCAACGAGGCCTTCATACGCACCAAACAGTCGAGATCAGACAAGCAGCGCCGACAGTGTCCAAGGTGCTCCAACACCACGCCGCTCTCTCTTTGGTCGAGCTCGTTGTCGACCAAGCTGCCAATCAACGGTGCCCAGCGAACACGATGCAATCCTCCCACTGCACTCTAAACCCACGCCAGAACCAAAGCATTCCGCGCACGCGCTAGATTCCATCACTAATGGCCGAACTGTTAGCCGATACGAGCTCTCACGATGCCGCTTTCAACCGCTACGTGGTCCCCGAGATAGAAGTGCTCTATCGGGTGGCCCGATCAATCACTCGCAACCCCACCGACGCAGAGGATTTAGTGCAGGACACCATGCTGCGGGCCTACCGGGCCGTAGACCGATTCGACGGGCGCCATCCACGAGCCTGGTTGCTCACCATCATGCGCAACGCTCAGATCAACCGGGTGCGACGCAAGCGACCTGAACTTTTGCACGACCCCGACACGGCCATCGAACGACTCGAGGATCAGAGCAGCCGCCAACTCGGACCAGAAAACACGGTCGTTGAAGCCGTGTTCGACGCGGCCATCGAAAATGCACTCGAAGCTCTGCCTGACAAGTTCCGCACCGTGGTCGAACTGATCGACATTCAGGGACTCTCATATCAGGAAGCGGCCGACGTTCTGGGCGTGCCGACTGGCACGGTAATGAGCCGACTTCATCGAGCCCGCACCCGAATCCGCAAGCATCTTGAGTCGAGCGGTGCCTTCGTGAATGGACGTCGGACATGATCCGCCGACGTTGGTACCGCCACAAGAGCAGCACCGTCAACTGCCGCGAACTCGGCAAGGTGCTGCAGAGTTACTTGGACGGCGACCTCGAGCCGGACTTCGCGGCCAAGATCAGCACCCACCTCGAGAATTGCCGAAAGTGTGGACTCGATCTGGACACCTACCAACAGATCAAAGACTCGCTCGCCGCGAAACTGCCCGAGGTTGACCCCGAAGCCATCGCCCGCTTGCGTCAGTTCGGCGACGAACTCAGCTCAAGTTGAGCCACCGGCAGGTTTGCCGCGTCGCTCGCCTCTCAGGAAAGCGTCGCGGGCTTCGTCTCCCAAACCGTGCAGATTGAGTTCAAACGTGAACCCTTGCTCAAAGCGGTAACCGCGGCTGGGATCATCGTCGATGCCGATCAGAGAGGCTTTGGCTGCACGTATCACCGTCGGATGCTTTGAGGCGATCACCCCGGCGATTTCCCGGGCCGTGTCCATCAGTTGCTCCGCAGAAACGACTCGAAGAACTGTCCCCCACTCCTCGAGTTGCTCAGCGGACACGGGCTCGCAGCTGTACAGCATCCAGCGAAGGTATTTTTCAGGAACCAGACGACCCAGGTAGGTAGCTGCCCCAAGAGCGCCGTTGTCGATCTCGGGAAGTCCGAAGCGCACACCCTGTGCCGCGACCACAATGTCGGCGCTCCCGGCCAGTCCGATGCCAGTGCCGAAGCAGAAGTCGTTGACCGCGCAAATCACCGGCACAGCGCATCCATAGACCCCACGAAAGGCGCGCAGGCAGGCGCGATTGACTTCGATGATGCCCGAGTTGCCCGGCATCTTCTGCATCTCTTTGATGTCGACGCCGGCCGAGAAACCCCGCCCGGTTGCTGTCAGAATGACCGCCGCGACCTCAGGTCTCTGCTCGACTCCGTTGAGAATTTCAGCGAGCCGGTCGGTGTCGGCGATCGGCAGGGCGTTGACTTTCGGATTGTCCATCACCAATTCGAGGACACCGTTGGTGCTGAGGGATTCGTGAATCGTCATCGGCGCACCAGCACCGAAGAACCATGGCCGAAGAGGCCTTGATTGGCGGTTATTCCGATCTTGGCCCCGTCGACTTGACGAGCCCCAGCTTGACCGCGTAGCTGCCACGTCAACTCGCAAACCTGAGCGATTGCCTGGGCTGGGACTGCCTCCCCGAAGGCGCCGAGTCCACCGCTCGGATTTACCGGAAGACGGCCCCCGATTGTGGTGACACCATCTCGAAGGAGTTTCTCCGCTTCGCCTACGGCGCAGAAGCCGAGTTGCTCGTACCAGTCAAGCTCCAGGGCCGATGAAAGATCGTATACCTCGGCCACATCGACATCTTCGGGACCAACCCCGGCTTCGGCATATACGCGGTCGCCGATGGAAGTCTTGAACCCTCGACTCGCGGGATCCGTCTCGCCAGCAGAGTCTGTGGCGAGGTAGGGCAGGTCGATGACAGTGTCCGGGAAAGTCGGCGTGACAGTCGAGATTCCAGCGACCCGCACCGGGTCACTGACACCGTGGGCTTTGGCGTAAGCCATCGACGACACCACCATCGCTGCGCCACCGTCGGAGGTCGCACAGATGTCGAGCAGGCGCAGAGGATCGGACACAACCGGTGATTTTGCCACATCGGAGATGTCGTATTCCTTGGTGAAACGGGCTCTGGGATTGTGGACCGAATGGCGAGAGTTCTTGACCTTGACTTGAGCGAAGTCTTCGGAGGTGGCGCCATAGAGATCCATTCGGCGACGGGCATGCAGGCCGAAATAGACCGGGTTGGTGGCACCGACGAGTCTGAAGCGCAGCCAGTCCATGTCGTCGGGGCGGTCGCCCTCGTTGGGTGCGAGAAAGCCCTTGGGGGTCGTGTCGGCACCCACGACCAGAGCTACATCGGCCGCACCTGAGAGAATCTGCCCTCGCGCAACCGACAGCGCCGTCGCCCCTGAAGCGCAAGCTGCGTACGAAGACGCCACCTGCGCGCCGTTGAAACCCAGAGCACGGGCGAATGTCGACCCGGCGACGTAACCGGGGTAGCCGCAGCGAACGGTGATCGCCCCTGAGACGAAACCGACATCGTTCCAATCGACACCGGCATCGTCGAGGGCTTCGTTGGCCGCGGCCGTGCCGTAGTCGACGAAGTTCCGCCCCCACTTTCCCCACGGGTGCATTCCCACTCCGAGGATGGCTATCTCTTCCATCAGTACGCCTCCATCACGCTTGCATCATCTCTACCGGCTTCCATTTCCACACCATGTATTCGTGCTCATCATCTTCGTAGAGAGTGTCAATGACCAACTCCACTTCCGCGCCGATCACAAGATCATCAGGGGTGACTCCCGCAACGCACTGACCCAGAATCACCATCTTCTCCCTTTCGAGTTCGACCGCGGCGATGGTGATCGGTTCGTAGGGATCGGTCGCAGCCACGAAAGGTGGCGGCGGTGTGTAGTTGCTTGACGTGTAGGACCAGACTCTGCCACGCCGAGAAAGCAGGACTTCCTCCAACTCCACGGCACCACCGACCGCCGGATCACCCCCGGCAACGTGTTTGGGGAAGAAGTAGGTCTCTCGCCCCGGGACCTTTCCGCCAATGAGATGGGGTTCCCCCTCGGTGGTGTGCAAGCCCTCAACAGCGGGCACCCGGGTCTTGGCTGAGTCACCCGGCGGATTGTTTCGGCTCATTGAGGTCTCCTGATCTGACGCACAGCCAGAGTACCGGTTACCTTGCCGGAGTATGAACGCAGAGAACCCCAACACCCAACGGTCGATCTCGAGTGCTGATGACTTCCCCTTGCATCAAGCTTCGGAATACATCCGCCACGCGGCAACTTCAGACCGGAACTTCTATGACCGCTACTACTTCAACCTGCATCCGTCCAGCGATCAATATTTCGCCATCTTCGGGCTCGGCCAATACCCCAACCTCGGCACCACCGATGCGTTCTTGGCGGTGACGAATGACGGTGTGCAACGGATAATGCGAGCCTCGAAGCCGCTGAGCAACCGTTTCGACATCTCCGTGGGACCCATGCGCATCGAGATCATTGATCCGCTGGAGAAACTCCGAGTCGTCGTCGAACCCAACGACGCAGACATCGCCATGGACATCACCTGGACGGCGTCACATCGAGCGTTCGAAGAACCTCGGCAGTATCTCCGTGCAAGGGGGACCGTTGTATTCGACACCCAGCGTTTCGCCCAACTCGGTCGCTGGGAAGGCACGCTCAACGTCGCCGGCGAAGACATCGCGGTCAGGCCTGATCGCTGCGGAGGTTCACGCGATCGCTCCTGGGGCGTGCGCCCAGTCGGCGAACAGCAACCCGACGGTATCCGTCAGGACATCAGCGTGATGGCTGGGATGTGGAACTACATGCCGATGGACTTCGAGGATCACTCGATCATCTACATGTGCCACGAGGAACCATCGGGAAATCGACCGCTCGAGGAGGGAGTACGGGTGTGGCACGACGACGACCGCGGTCACGATTGGCTGGGTCTCCCCGAATGGTCTCACGACACGATCACAGGCACTCGCCTGCTCTCAGGGAGCCGCATCAGCTTTCCCGACGCTCCAGAAGGTCCGATCACCGTCGAGGCCGAGCCGCTGATCACCAATTTCATCTCCTTGGGCACCGGCTACGGGATGGACGCTGACTGGCGCCACGGCATGTGGCAGGGCGAAACCGAAGTCGTCCAAGCCCTGGAGTTCAAGGTTGATGAGATTGCTGCGCTGGCCCAATATGGCGTCGTCGATTCGGTGGGACAGTTCAGCTACAACGGAAACATTGGATACGGCCTCTACGAACACGGTTTCTTCGGCCCGTTCGCAAAGCTGAACCTGCACGACGTAGCGGACATGTTCCCATAAGCTACGTCTGATGAGTGCAAAGGCACCATGACTTCGTCGCTTCCGCCACCGCCCGGCTCGCGATCTGCTTCGTCACTTCCGCCTCCTCCTCCCCCACCTGCCAACCGCGCGGCACCGGGGCGGTTCTCGGGACGGCCCCCACCGAGATACCCCGAATGGTTGAGGTGGGGCCTCGGAGACTTCTGGATCGCCGGCGGGATCTACCTCTCGGTCAGCATCGTGTTGGGGCTGATCTTCCTCCTCGACGATGGGGGTATTCTTTCTTCCAGCAGTGCTTCCACCATCAGCGACGCTTGGCTCGTCACTCTGATTGTCATACCCCCGCTGGTACAGGTCGTCTATGTGATCTTCGCTGTTCGACACAAGGGCCGAGGTCTCACAGCAGACCTCGGCTGGCGCTTCAAATCCGTCGACTTGGCTATCGGCATAGTGCTCTTCCTGATCGCTGTCATGCTTTCGGTCTTGGTGACAATGGCAATGGAATTGCTCTTCGGAATCTCTCCAACTGCTGCTCTGGTCGACATGTTCCAAGACGGCGACGGCACCTCCACGGGCATAACCGGCGGGATCGTGGTGCTGGCCGTACTCGTCGCGCTCCTCATACCCGTCATGGAGGAGATCGTCTATCGCGGACTGCTTTGGAGCGCCCTTGAGAAACGAGGTATGCGCGAGGGAGCAATACTGGTCGTTACCAGCCTGATCTTTGCCGCAGTGCATCTGGAACCGACTCGCTTCCCGATTCTGTTCGTACTCGGCCTGGCGCTCGGTTATGGACGAATCCAAACGGGCAGGATCGGTTCGTGTATCACAACCCACATCTATCTCAATTCCACTGCAATGCTTGCCTTGCTCGCCACCTTGTGAGACCGCTCGGTGATAACCTGAGCCTCCGTTCGTCTTGAGTCCCCCGTTTGCCTTGAACCCCCGTATGAAGGTGCCATGACCGCACACGACCATTGGACGCCGCTCGTAGACCTTGAGGGCAAGCAAGCCTTCGTGGGTCGCCATATCGGACCCCCAGAAGCCGAGAAGGCCCAGATGCTGGCTGCGCTCGGCGTCAGTTCGATGGAGGAATTGATCGACGCCACGGTGCCCGAAGACATCAGAATGTCTGAACCGTTGGATCTCCCCTCCGGTGTCGGCCAGACCGCCGCCCAGAATCTTCTTCGAGCCATCGCCCGGTCCAACCAGATCCGCACGTCGCTGATCGGGATGGGTTACCACGAGACCATCACTCCCCCAGTAATCCGCCGCAACATCCTGGAAAACCCCGGTTGGTACACCGCCTACACGCCGTATCAACCGGAAATCTCGCAGGGACGCCTCGAAGCTCTCCTCAATTTCCAAACTATGGTGGCCGAACTCACCGGCATGGACCTGGCCAACGCTTCGTTGCTCGACGAACCCACAGCCGTTGCTGAAGCCATGACAATGCTGCATCGGGTCAGTCGTGGAAAGACAGGTGACTGCTTCTTGATCGATACTGAGTGCCATCCCCAAACGATCGCGGTGGTGGAGACGAGAGCAGAACCGATCGGCCTGGAAACCGTTGTCGGCGACCCAGCAAGCGCGGACCTCAGCGGGGTTTATGCAGTGGTGGTGCAATACCCGGGAACCACCGGAGTGATCCCAGACCTTGAGGCGATCATCGAACGGGCGCACGCCAACGACACCCTCGTGGCTGTGGCCGCTGATCCGCTGGCTTTGGTTGTGCTGGCGCCGCCCGGAGATTTCGGTGCCGATGTGGTTGTTGGAAGCACTCAGCGCTTCGGGATACAGATGGGTTTTGGCGGCCCGCACGCCGCATACTTCGCGGTGCGTGAGCAACACCAACGCTCGTTACCCGGCCGGCTCGTGGGAGTCTCTCGCGACACCGGGAATCGGCGGGCTCTCCGTCTGGCGTTGCAGACTCGCGAACAGCACATTCGCAGAGAGAAGGCCACATCCAACATCTGCACCTCACAGGTGTTGTTGGCGGTGATGGCCTCGATGTTCGCCATTCATCACGGCCCGACTGGTTTGCGTCGGATCGCCATGCGGGTCAACCGCTTCGCAGCCGTGCTGGCGGACGGATTACGTCGCGGCGGGCTGGACGTAGTGCATGAGGAGTTCTTCGACACGGTATGTGTACGTGTGCCTGGTCGCGCCGACAAGGTGCTGACCATCGCTCTGTCACTGGGGGTGAACCTGCGTCGTGTTGACGCCGACACTGTCTCAATCACGCTCCACGAAACCACAACGCGGAACGTTATTGAGATCGTCTGGTCGGCTTTCGGGATTGACGGCGATGTCGGTTATCTCGATGTCCATGTCCGAGACCCACGACCGGTCCAATACCGGCGTGACACTCCCGCGCTGCAACACCCGATTTTCACCGCATACCACAGCGAAACCGACCTGGTGCGCTACATGCGCCGACTCGTCAACCGCGATATCGCTTTGGATCGATCGATGATTCCGTTGGGCAGTTGCACCATGAAACTCAATGCGGCCACCGAGATGGAACCGGTGAGCTGGCCCGAACTTGCGCGCATCCATCCCTTCGCACCAGTGGGTCAGACCGTCGGTTATCAACGGATGATCGACGAACTCGAACGTTGGCTGACCGAGATCACCGGATACGCGGCGGTCTCGCTTCAACCGAACTCCGGAGCCCAGGGAGAACTGGCGGGGCTCTTGGCGATTCGTGCCTATCACCGGAGTCGTGGCGAGGCCCAACGTGATGTCTGTCTGATTCCTTCATCGGCTCACGGCACCAACGCGGCCAGCGCGGTGATGGCGGGAATGCGCGTCTCGGTGGTCAACTGCGACGACGAGGGCAACGTGGAGATCGCTCATCTCGACAAGCTCGTCAGCGAGCATCGGAATGAACTCGCCGCCTTGATGATCACCTATCCCTCCACCCACGGAGTGTTCGAAGTCGAGGTGCGTCGGATTTGCGAAATGATCCACGACGCGGGCGGGCAGGTGTACCTCGACGGCGCCAACCTCAACGCCATGGTGGGTCTGGCTCAGCCCGGCGAGTTCGGTGCCGACGTGTCGCACCTCAACCTGCACAAGACCTTCTGTATTCCGCATGGGGGTGGCGGTCCCGGAATCGGGCCGATCGGCGTCGGCGAACACCTGGTTCCGTTCCTTCCGAACCATCCGTTGACGCCGGTGGCGGGCCCGCCCACGAGTCCTGGGCCGGTGGCGGCCGCGCCGTGGGGGTCGGCCGGAATCTTGGCGATTCCCTGGATGTACATACGCATGATGGGCGCGAGAGGTTTGCGTCAGGCCACCGAGACCGCGATCCTCAACGCCAACTACATCGCCAAACGCCTCGAGGGCTACTATCCAGTGCTCTACCGCGGCGCCAACGGCTGGGTGGCACACGAGTGCATCCTCGACACCAGAGTCATCTGCGCCGAAGCTGGACTACGCGTCGACGACATAGCGAAACGCCTCATCGACTTCGGGTTCCACGCCCCGACGATGTCTTTCCCAGTGCCCGAGACTCTGATGGTTGAACCCACGGAATCGGAGAGCCTCGAGGAACTCGATCGATTCTGCGACGCCATGATCGCCATCCACGCCGAGGCCAAGCGCATCGCATCCGGTGATTGGCCCGCGGATGACAACCCGCTCGTCAATGCCCCCCACACCGCCAGCGATGTGACTGCTGATTCCTGGCCCCATCCCTATTCGCGCAGCGAAGGCGCCTTCCCCGAAGGCTGGGAGCGGGCGGACAAGTATTGGCCTCCAGTGAGCCGAATAGACGGCGTCTACGGCGACCGCAACCTGATGTGCTCCTGCCCTCCGATGGATCTGCTCAGCGAGTAGCGACCAATCAAGGCCGTGGCGAGTTCGATTCTCATGGCGATGCCGGATTAGGTTCCGGGGATGGCAAATCCACAACACGATCTCCTCGTTGAGCGGGAGGGCCACGCGATGGTCCTCACCATGAACCGCCCCGAGCGTTTCAATGCGATCACCGGGGCGATGTTGATCCGCATGTACGACGCCTACCAGGAGGCCTCCGCGGACCCCGACGTCCGCTGCATCGTCATCACCGGCGCCGGCGGCAACTTCTGTTCGGGGGCCGACCTCAGGGCCATGGCCGGCGACAGCCGGGAGGGTGATCCGATGGACACGCGGGCGCGCATGGCCGAGGACCCCGACATCGTCTACAAGGCGCTGTTCCGCCACTACCGTCCGACCAAGCCGATCATCGCTGCTGTGGAGGGTGTGGCGATAGCGGGAGGGACCGAACTGCTCCAGGCGATGGAGATCCGGGTGGCCGGTGAGAGCGCTCGTTTCGGTGTCAGCGAGGCGCGCTGGTCGCTGTATCCGATGGGTGGCTCCGCGGTGAGGCTCCCCCGGCAGATCCCCTACACGCACGCCGCTGAGATCCTGCTCACCGCCAAACACATCAGCGCTGCTGAAGCCAAGGAGATCGGCCTCATCGGTCACGTGGTTCCCGACGGCAGCGCTCTAAGCAAAGCGATGGAAATTGCTGAAGTGGTTGCGGCCAACGGTCCGCTTGCGACCGCGGCGATTACCCGCACGCTGCACGAGTGCGACGGGATGGAACTCGACGAGGCTTTACGTCATGAGTGGGAGTACGGCCAGGCGGTTTTCGCCTCCAACGATGCCAAAGAAGGCCCCAGAGCCTTCGCCGAGAAGCGTAAACCCAACTTCACCGGCACCTGACCTTGCACGCTTGTTTATCGTCCTCTAGATTCATTTTTAGAACTTGTTCTAGTTACTAACTTCAGGAGAAAACACAATGGAGTTTGGCCTCTTCTTCAACGGGTATCTGCCCGGTCCGGCCGCACACGACACCGAGTCAGAGCACCTGATGCTCATGCGCGAAGCGGAGTACGCGATCCTCGCAGACAGATTCAACTGGAAGTACGCCTGGTGCGGCGAACACCACTGCCTCACCGAGTACAGCCACATGTCCGCCCCCTATCCCTTCATGGGGTACGTGGCCGCAAAGACCGACCAGATCCACCTCGGCTCGGCCATAACCTCGTTCCCCACAACCAAGGAACACCCGGTCCGGTTCGCCGAGCGGGCCGCGATGATGGACCACCTGACCGAGGGCCGCTTCGAGTTCGGCACCGGCCGCGGCGCCGGCAGCCACGAAGTCGCCACCTTCAACGGCACCGTGCTGTCCGAGACCAAGGCCATGTGGGACGAAGTGGCCCACGAGATCCCGCGCATGTGGGAACAGAAGGACTACAGCCACCAGGGCGAGCACTTCTCAGTGCCAAAACCGCACAACATCCTGCCCAAGCCCTACGGCAAGGGTCACCCGCCCATCTGGGTCGCCTGCGGCAACCCCGCGACCTTCGCCAAGGCCGGCGCGCACGGCATCGGTGCCATCGCCTTCAACTTCGAGCCGATCCACAATCTCAAGGGGCGGGTCGAGTCCTACAAGGAAGCATCGGAGAACGTGACCGACCAGATCGGCCAGTTCCAGAACAACAACGTGATGATGACCAACGCAGTCATCTGTCTAGAGGACCGCGAACAAGCCCGGGCCATGGCCAAGCGAAACCTCCGCGGCTACCGCGTCACCATGGTCAACATGTACCACGACTCGATGCCGAAGAGCCCCGACGCAGTCGTCTGGCCCAACGCCGTGCAGCGGTTTGAGATGGACGACGAGACGCTGGACATGGCCATCAAGGGTGGTTTCATGCTCTGCGGCAACCCAGAGGAGGTCTGCGAACAGGTTGTGGCGTATCAGGACGTGGGATGCGATCAAGTGTGCTTCGGTACCCCCGACGAGGGCTACACCCATGAGCAGACCCTCGAAATGATCGAGGTGTTCGGCAAGTACGTGATCCCCGAGTTCGACAAGGACCCCGTCCACTCGACCACCCGCTACCGGTCCAACGCCGAGCTCCAGTTCCCGGTGTTCAACGGCGACGTCGACCCGATCGTCGAGGGAGCCACACCTCCAGCATTCCCGATCTCTGTCTAAGCTTAAAGCACTCGACCGGTTCTGTGACCTCTACGAGACCGGCGAACTGCCCGAGTTCCACGACATCGTCGACACCATCATCGCCTGGTCCGACGAGATCCTGGCCTGGCACCACACAAACCGGCCCTCCAACGGCCGGATCGAAGAAACTGACAACCTCCTACAAGTCCTACGAAGAACCGCCCACGGCTTCACCAACTCCACCAACTTCGCCGCCCGCGCCATCCTGCTAACATGACCACCCAAACCGGCACCAGCAACCCCAAAACCCACAAAACCGCGCAGGTCCCACTTTGTAGAGTAATGCCGCCAACCTAGAAGTAGGTCACTGATCAAGGACTCCCTTCGATGGTTATCTCTTGTGCTATGGAGCGCAGGCGAGACTCATCGTTCAGAGCAGGCTTCATGGGAACAACGACAGCGATGATTTGAGCGCGCGACTCTATGTCCGCCGTGTCTATATTCTGTGACGAGTCAACTCCTTGCTGCTCAGGTGCAGTGCTGCTGTAAGACAGGGTCGTCGTTGTTGCGGATACGAGTGCGATGGAGCGTTCCAAGTGGGCCGCGATCTCGTTGGGCGACATTGTGAGTGGGACGTCCGCCTCTATGTTCCCATGGTATTCGTTGCCGGGAAGGTGTACCACGGCTGCTATTGCCGTGGGTTCCTTGGCATTGTCGAAATCAGTCAACCGAATTGGATCCTTGAGCATTACTCTGGCGTTCCATTCGTCAATGATTTTAGAAATTTGTAACTGACCACCTCGACTGTCACTAAACCATTTGACTACCCGCATTTGATCTATCAAGTCTAGATTGGAGAGTTCTGAGGTAGAAAAATCCCATGAACTGTAAGGCGGGCAGTCTTTGTCATGAGAAGAAGTCTCACTGGTCTTGCCGGAAACATCCCATCTTGACAACAATGTTGGTGCAGGCCATACCACAATGTCGTACGCAACGCTGCCTAGTCGATCCTCGTGTCGCATGGCCGCTTCAAAGGGGAGCGTAAAGCCAACGACCATCGCTTCAGATGTAACCTCTTTAGGTACACTATCGGACAGGTGAGTGCGGAGCCCCTCAGATTTGTCGAAGACAACAGCTTCGACAAACGGAGATGACTCCGCACTCTGGTAAAGGAGAGTTACCGCAACGGCATCGGACTCCGCCGATTCATCGAACTCGCTCAACCGTACGCCCTCTCTCAGAGTTACAACTGCAAGATACTCATTTGTTAACTGCGAAGCAGAAAGATCCTCACTTGGGACTAGTGGCGATCCCTCCCACATGTCCATCGCACGATCCAACTGCTTGCTAAGTGCGAGCAGATCATGCGAACACTTCGGCTGGTTCGTGGAGTAACTATCCGCAGCGGTGCTGTCATCGGAGGGTGCTGTTCCAGTCGTCTGGATATCCGCGTTGCCTGACCCAGAGCACGATGCCAGGAGCAACACAACCAAAGCTGTAAGGACAGGGTGACTGTACCGGCGATTTGAGAGCCAGGGCACTCTCATCCGATTCATCGTTGCAACTATAACGAAGATTGATCCCGCACACGGCTGGGACCGAACGAGGCCGTGGCCCGAGCGGCCCGTGAACGCAGTGAACAAGAGCGGGAGACAACAGATCCCGGCGCACCCACGATGTTCAATCCGCGCACGTTCTATGACCTGATCGGCCACGACCTGCCTGCGGAGAACCCTGCTTTCGCTGCTAGAACAATCCGATGACACACCATAGAGCGAAGTTGAAGGTCGGAATCCAGATTCAGCCGCAGGGCGTGAGCGTCGAGCAGATGCGCGCCGCTTGGAGGGCTGCCGATGACATGGGAGTCGACTCGATCTGGATCTGGGACCACTTCTATCCCCTGTTCGGAGACATGGATGCAACCCACTTCGAGGCCTGGACTCTGCTTTCGACGATGGCTGCTGACACCTCCCAAGCACAGTTGGGCACGCTCGTGACAGGCAACAGCTACCGCAACCCCGAGTTGCTGGCCGACATGGCACGCACCCTGGACCATGTGAGCGGCGGGCGCATGTACCTCGCGGTGGGAGCCGGTTGGTTCGAACGCGACTACGCGGAGTACGGATACGAATTCGGCACTGTCGGCAGTCGCCTGCGCCAACTCGAGACCGACCTGCCCCGAATGAAGAGCCGGCTCGCCAAGCTCAATCCCCCACCGGTGGGCGGAATGCCGATCATGATCGGCGGCAGCGGCGAGAAGGTGACCCTGCGACTCGTCGCCGAGCACGCCGATTCATGGAACGCGTTCGGGCCGCCGGAGAACTTCGCGCGTCTGTCGGGGATCCTCGACGACTGGTGTGTCAAGGTGGGCCGAGATCCTGCCGAGATCGAGCGGACCGTGACCATCGGAGGCGACGACGTCGAAGACGTCGCCCGCTACACCGATGTCGGTGCCGACCACGTGATCATGATGAGCGGTGGTCCCTTCGACCTCTCCCCGCTGCAGACGCTGCTCGACCAGCGCGACACCCTCGGCTGACCGAGCTATCCTTCGGTCTGCACGCCGAAGCGGTCCACATAGAACTGCAGGTCGGTTGCCAGTTCGTTGAGATCGACGCCGAAGTCCTCTTCAACGTGATAGCTGACGCTGCCATGGACGCCACGGGGGTGCATCGCCATGTATTCGGCCATCGCCGCCTCGGTCGCTTCGGACCACCGATGGTCGGCGAGTCCGTAGATGGTCTGGACAGTAGCGATGTCATCGGCCATGAACTCATGGAACTTCACGTCGATCGACTGCTCGCTCGGCACAAGTTCCCGCTCGTCCGCCATGGCCTGGAACATACGCTGCATGCGGTCGATCCAATAGAGGCCGACATCACGGATCGTCGCAGGATTGCGGCTCATACGAGACGTGTAAGTCAACATCGTCGACATCGACTTGGCCACCGCGACTGGATCACGATGAGTGCAGATCACCGTTGCGTCAGCGAACACCGACATGAGAGGCCCGAGTTGCTCCACATGCTGGGGAGACTTGAGCAGCCAGCGATCAGCGCCCGTGGGCCGCACAAACATCAAGACCTTGAGCATCGTCTTCAGATATTCGTAGTAGGGGGTCTGGTCGCTCGCCAGATACCAGTCCCGATGCGATGGCATCGCAGCCATCGTCTCAGGAGCCATTCCTCCGTAGGGAATGGCCAGCAGGGCGATCTCCTCGTGCACATGCTCCGGAGTCATGTCATGCATGCGCTTGAAGTACGGAAGAGCGCCGTTGAGTCCCGCAAGACCCTCGGCGCACCGCCCGAAACGGGGGTCGTCCTCGACGTCTGGGCCATAGTCGACCCCCTGTTCTACCAGTGGAGGGGCCGGCTCCAGGCTCTCCCAGTACGGCATCGTGCGGAAACTCAGGTCCGACGACATCAGGTTGTGCAGATGAGTGGTCCCGGTGCGGCCCTGGCCTGCGATCACCACCGGACGGGTGATCTCGATGTCGTGTATCTCCGGGTGGCGCTTCAGCAGGTCGGTCACCAGCAACTTCTGTTTGGCGTAGCCGACCAGCGTCGAATGGTTGCTCAACTGTCCGAGGGTCGAAAGATCACCCTCGGTGGACATGGCCCGCATCAGACTCTCCAGCGGGGCAATGTGGAGGTCGTCGCCGAAATCGTCGAGTCCGGTTTCCGCCGCGGCTTGGCTCAAGATGGCCTCAGACGACCATTCGAGCATCTCGGCCATCGGCGCCACCATCTCGAACGCCGCCGCTATTTCTTCGGGATACTCCGGTGCAACCAGGTCTGCTATGCGGACTGGCGCCGGCCTGGTGGATCTCGTCTCGTTCATCTGATCAGCGTTGCACTCGCGCCGAAAGATTGCGAAATGCGCAGCAGTCAGTCCTCACCGAAATCGAACTCGCCGACAAGGACCGAAGCACCACCCAGAGGGGTGCCGCGCCCGGACATGAAGTGCTCGTAGTAACGCGTGAAACGACCTTGGAGATTTTGATCGATCTGGGATTGGGAGTAGTCGAGCGTGTAGAAGGTTGAAACACCCAGTTCTTCCCCAGCTGACTTGGAAGCGTCGGCATCGGCCACGGCCCAAACCACGCCAACGATGCCTTCGCCGCGTTCGTCGAGAATCTTCTCGATATAGCTGCCCTTGCCTTCAATGGGCGCAACGAGTTCGATACCGCCGTCCCAAGAAAAGAGCATCTTGACGCCGAAAGCGGCGGCTTCTTCGTCGTTGCCGGGATGAAACTCGCAGCCCAGCAACTTTTCGTAGAACTCTCTTCCGGCCTCGATGTCCCGTACCGCCATGACGACCCGGTTCACTCCACGCTGTCTCACGACTCCTCCTCCTTTCGTGGGAACAACTGTTTGGATTCGGACTCGACGCGGATGCGGCGCAGATACATCGAGGCGATCCGCCAATGGCCGTCTTCGCCGCGGCGGTAGCTCTCCTCATACCATCCGCACCCCCACATGTGACCGAGACCGTACTGAGGCGGCCACCAAAGGTGATCCTCCATCGACCAGACCCCGGACGCTTCGTCGCCGTCGACGGAAATCTCGGCCATATGACCGTGATGCACCGTTGTCACCTCGCCGATCATCGACATCAGCATGTCGACGAATGCGTCATTGCCGATGATGGGCGTTTCATCGCCTGTGTCGTCGGGAGTGCGAACCTCCACGTCAGCGGTGAAGACGTCACGCAGTTCATTCCAGCGTTTCTGGTCCATGAGTCTGAAATAACGAGCTTTCAGCTGTCGGATGGCCTCGATATCCGCCAGTTGTTCCGCGGTCACTGTCATCCTCTGAACCTAACCCGCTGGGGCGATCGACTCACAAATGCGGGTCGTGGGCGAACTCCGCGAAGCGCTGACACTCGACAAACCAATCTACGATTCCACCAGCGCGCGGTTGCGCATGTGAACGAACGGAACGTCAACCAATGCCGACCCCCAACAAGTTAGTCCCCATCCTTGCGCTTTGGGCTGTGCCTCGCTCAACCTCCACAGCGTTCGAATGGATGATGCGAATGCGCGGCGACATGACCTGCTTCCATGAGCCCTTCGGAGAGGTGTGGTACCAGGGCGAGTCGCCCGACTGGCCGCGACTGCAACCCGACAGCGTGAGAACCCCCGGACTGACTTACGAATCCGCATGGGTGGAATTACAGGCCTCGGCACGCCAAGGTCAGGTATTCATAAAGGACTTCCCGCACTACCTCGACGCTTTGTGGAACGATTCATTCTTCGACTGTTTCATCCACAGCTTCTTGATTCGCGACCCCGCTAAAGCCATTACCTCGATGTACAAGCACTGGCCCGGCTTCCACATGAAGGAGACAGGGTTCGCCGAGCAGCGGGCGTTGTTCGATTACTTGACCGCCAAGCACAACCGACCACCACCGGTGATCGACAGCGACGACTTGTTGGAGGACCCGCCCGCTGTTGTGGAGGCCTGGTGCGAGGCTGTCGGCATCGATTTCATTCCCGAAGCGTTGCACTGGACACCCGGAGAGCGCCAAGAGGTCAGCTGGTGGGACGGTGGATCGTTCCATGAGAACCTGCGCAACTCTTGCGGGTTCCAGCCTCAGCTCCGGACATCGATTGACCTGGACAAAGCACCGCGCCGCGTTCGCGAGGTCTCAGAATTGCTGCGCCCCCACTACGACCACCTGTTCGCTCATCGGATCGGTTTGTCATGACCACGATCGCCGAGATCGTCGCCAACGATCTGTGTATAGGTTGCGGACTCTGTGAGGCAGTCACGGAGGGTCGGGTGCAAATGCTGATGACCGCGAGTGGTTCGCTGCGACCGACACCGACCGATGCCTTCAGTCCACAAGAAGAAGCAACGATTATCGCTAGCTGCCCTGGTGTCGTAGCCGAAGCCCGATCTGCACCACACCTCTCACTGGACCCCATCTGGGGGCATCACGGCACCATGCGATACGCCTGGGCCGCCAAGCCCAAGGTGAGATTCCAGGCCGCAACCGCAGGCGTGCTCACCGCACTCGGCCAGTATCTGCTGCACTCTGAGATGGCGGCTTTCGTCTTCCACACTGGCGCCGACCCGGCCCAACCGATGAGAAGCCGATGGGTTGTCAGCGAGACACCGCAAGAGGTTCAGTCCAACACCGGTTCGAGATACGGCCCCACTGCCCCGCTGGCAGGACTCGAGCGTGCCCTTGAGCGGAACGAACCGTTCGCGGTGATCGCCAAACCCTGTGATCTCGGAGTTCTGCACCGGCTGAGTTCGCTCGATCCCCGCATAGATCGCCTCGTGGTTGCGCGGTTGGCCATGGTGTGTGGTGGTCAATCACGGTTGTCGAAGTCACGTCTGCTGCTGGAGGAGTTCGGTGTTGACGAGTCCGATATCTCGATGTTTCGATATCGAGGCCACGGAAATCCGGGCCCGACCCGGGTGGAGACCACCAAAGGCGAAGTGTTCGAGGTCGGCTATCTGCAGATGTGGGAGGACGAAGGAACCTGGGATGTCGAAACCCGCTGCAAGTTCTGCCCCGACGCGTTGGGTGAAGCATCCGATGTCGCGGTGGCCGACGTCTGGCCGGGTGGAGCCCCAACCGGTGAGGACGAGGGCTTCAGCGGCATCATCGTGCGTAGCGACTACGGCGAGACTCTCATTGAAAGTGCCCATCGCGATGGCTGCCTGGTGCTCGGCGAGGCGATCAGCCCACGTGACTTCGACGGCTTGCAGCCTCACCAAGTCCGCAAAAAGGTCGCTCTGGCAGCCCGCTATGAGGGCATGGCCGACGCTGGGGTTGATCCCATCATCACCCACGGGTTGCGAGTCAACACACTCGGTAGCCGCTTGAGTTCAGCCGAATCTGCGGCCCAACGCAACGGTGCCGCAGCACGCATAGCAAAGGCGCGCACATGAAGATCATCGCCGTTTATAGTCCCAGCTGAGCTACGAGCCACTGGCATCACGGCTCGCTTCGGAACGGACACGGTGAGGCCAGCCGCTTTGCACGAGGCGGTTGCTTGGCGAGGCTTTCCATTCACACAGACTTGCGGAAAGCAAGCTGACTAGGGTGTTGTGTGCGGGGAAACCGTGACTGGAATGCGTGAAGATGTCTACAGCAGACACATACCTTCTAACTGATCGCTACACGCGAGACGAGGGAACCGTGTTCATGACCGGTATCCAGGCCCTCGCTCGACTCCCAATCGAGCAACTTCGTGTTGATAGAGCCAACGGGCTGCGCACCGCCGCATTCGCCGCCGGATATCCCGGCTCTCCATTGGCGGGGATCGACGGGGCGCTTTCGCATGCCGTCGCACAGACCCCCGAACTGCCGATCCACCTGCGTCCCTCGGTCAACGAGGAATACGCAGCCACCGCGGTCATGGGCAGTCAACTCGCAACCACGCGAGATGATGCACGCTACGACGGAGTCGTTGGCATTTGGTATGGCAAGGCTCCGGGAGTTGATCGGGCGTCTGACGCGCTGCGCCACGCCACTTTCGCCAGCACCGACCCACTAGGCGGTGTTGTGGCTCTAGCCGGCGACGACCCCGCCGCCAAGTCCTCAACAATTCCGTCATCCTCGGCTGGAATTCTTGCCGACCTCAACATGCCCGTGCTGTTCCCCGCTGATCCCGCTGAAGCACTTGATCTCGGGCGTCACGCCATCGCTCTGAGCCGGGCAACTGGTCTCTGGGTGGGCTTGAAGGTAGTGGTCGACGTGGCAGACGGATCCGGCACAGTCGATCTGGATCCCTCTCGGATCACCCCGGTGCTGCCCACTATCGACGGTGGCTCATATTTCCACCGCCCGGACGGCAACCTCTTAACGCCTCACACGCTCGATATCGAACGCGAGATCCTCGAAATCCGAAAGCCCCTCGCTCTCGAATATGCGGCCCTCAACCGCCTCAACCATGTAACCGTGGACCCAGCTGACCCATGGATCGGGATTGTCTCATCGGGCAACACCTATCGCGAGCTGCGAGAGGCTCTGCGAGCGCTTGGCCTTGAAACCGACGGCGACATCGAATCGGCCGGGATTCGCTTGTTGAAGCTCAACATGCCCGTCCCCTTCAATACCTCGACTGTGCGGTCGTTCGCGGCAGGACTTGAGCAAATCCTGGTAGTGGAAGAAAAGAACCCGACCGTGGAGCTGCAGGTGAAGGACGCTCTCTACAACGCCAGTCACCATCCCGCCGTAGTCGGGCGCAACGACGAAGCCGGGAATCCTCTAGTCCCCAGTGGAGGAGCACTGGTGTCTGACAACATCGTGCCCGCACTGCGCGTGCGTCTCACGCCCCGAATCGGCGATCGTTTGCGCCCCGTGACACCAGAGCGGGAACGTATCGCCCTGAGTGTGGCTCGTACCCCGTATTTCTGCTCGGGTTGTCCACACAATCGCAGCACCGTCGTTGAGGAAGGCACCCTCGTGGGCGCCGGCATCGGCTGCCACGCCATGGTGATGATGGGCGGCGAACCCCGCTACGGCGATATTTCCGGGATCACCTGCATGGGTACCGAAGGCACGCAGTGGATCGGCATGTCACCCTTTGTCGAGACCGATCATGTGATCCAGAACCTCGGTGACGGAACTTTCTTCCATTCGGGTCAGTTGGCTGTTACTGCAGCCATAGCCAGCGGCGCCAACATCACCTACAAACTCTTGTGGAACCGGGCCGTGGCCATGACCGGAGGGCAAGACCCGACCGGACAGATCGACCTGGACCGCGTATGCCATCAGTTCCTCGCCCAAGGCGTCCAGCGGGTGATCATCACCTCCGAAGACCCGGGGCGGGCTCGTTCGCTTGCGCTGCCGGTCGAGGTTGAAGTGTGGAACCGAGACCGCCTCCCGGAGGCCCAGCGAATCCTCAGCGCAATTGAAGGGGTGACTGTGCTGATCCACGATCAGCGCTGCGCCGCTGAGTTGCGACGCGACCGCAAGCGGGGGCGAGTCAAGAGTCCGCCGACACGGGTCGTCATCAACCATCGCATCTGCGAGGGCTGTGGGGACTGTGCCACGGTTTCCAACTGCTTGTCGGTTCAGCCGATCGACACTCCCTTTGGCCGCAAAACCACAATCGACCAGCACAGTTGCAACCTTGATTTCTCCTGCATGTCCGGGGATTGCCCGGCTTTCATCAGCGTCACCCAAAAACCAGACCGCCCGTGGCGTCGCAACTCAACCGCAGTTGACGCCAAATTTCCTGCCGTGCCCGACGGGATAGCCGACCCGCCTGCTTGCACGGTTACTGATCTCAATGTTCACATCACCGGTATCGGCGGAACCGGAGTCGTGACGGTGTCTCAGATAATCGGCACTGCGGCCATGTTGGAAGGTTCGGAGGTCGCTGGTCTCGACCAAACCGGCCTGTCGCAGAAGGCTGGCCCGGTCGTGAGCGACATTCGCATCTCCTCTCATGAACGAGCTGGCAGCAACCGTGTGGCTCTCGGCCAAGCAGATCTGCTTCTGGCCTTCGATCTTTTGGTTGCTTCGTCGTGGACCGGTCTCGGAGCTACAGATCCCGGTCGCACCTCGGTGGTGGGTTCGGTTGAGTTGACGCCTCCCGGGATCAAGACAGCGCATCCCGAAATCGACATGCCGACCCAGGAGGAGTTGATGAAGCGAATCAGCGACATGGCTCGCGCTGATTCTTGTCATTGGGCCGCTTCTGCTGCCACTACCGCGGCTCTGGTCGGAGATGCGGTAGGTGCTAACATTTTCGTCGTCGGTATGGCCGTTCAATCTGGTCTTCTTCCCATCTCGCCCCAAGCGTTGGAGCAAGCCATCGAGCTCAACGGCGTGGCGGTTGATCTCAACCTTGCCGCCTTTGGCTGGGGTCGTTGGCAAATCGCTGATCCTGATTTGGTTGCCGCCGCGATCAATGCTCAACACCCGAACGCAGGCACCCACAAACTCACAGCTGCGCTCCAACAGCGCGTTGAGGCGCTTGCTGGCAACGACGCGCAACTGGCTGAGGACCTGAGTCGCTTCAGCGGCGAACTCATCGTTTTCCAGAACCAGAAAACCGCGCTCTGGTACCTTGACCGACTCGACGAGGTCGCCGCTCAAACCGCAGAGATCTACCCGGAGCGAACACATCGGATCATCGCAACCACAGCAAGCGGACTGTTCAAGCTAATGGCCTACAAAGACGAATACGAAGTAGCTCGTCTGATGCTTGATTCTGACGGACACCAAGCTGTGCACGAAGTGGCTCGACCGGGCGACAGAATCGCATGGCAACTGCACCCGCCATCACTGCGAGCCATCGGACGCTCACAGAAGATCTCTTTCTCGACTCGCTGGCGCCCAATGTTTCGTTTGCTCAAAGGCGCCAAACGCCTCCGCGGAACGCCTTTTGACTTCTTCGGGTGGGCCAAGCTGCGTCGAATTGAACGGGCTTTGCCGCACGAATACCTGGCCGCCCTGCGTGCTTCGCTCGACGCTGGAGATTTGGCCCACACCCAACAGGTTGCCGAAACCGCAGAGTTGGTGCGCGGATTCGAATCCATCAAACTCCGTAACATCGATCGCTTTCGCAATCGACTCGCTGAACTAGCCGTCATCAAAGACTCCGAATAGAGCGGCTGTCAGCGACGCTAACCTGCGCCGATGCGCTCATTTGATCTGATCATCATCGGTACCGGATCGGGAAACTCGATTGTCAGCCCTGAATACGACGATTGGGATGTCGCCATCGTTGAGCGCGCGCTGTTTGGCGGGACCTGCCTGAACGTCGGCTGCATTCCCTCCAAGATGCTCGTCTACACCGCTGAAGTCGCCGAGTTGGCCAACAATGGCGGACGTTACGGCATTGACACCCGCTTCGACCGAGCTGATTGGCCAGCGATCCGCGATCGGGTATTCGGACGGATCGATCCGATCGCCGCGAGCGGTGAGGAATACCGCAAGGGTCTCCCCAACGTGACCGTTTACCAACAAAACGCTCATTTCGTCGGACCCAGACAGCTGCAAGTCGGCAAAGAGATAATCGCCGCCGACAAGATTGTATTGGCCGCGGGTGCCAGGGCTTTCGTTCCCGACATCGCGGGCCTTGCCGAATGTGGCTTTCACACCTCCGACACCATCATGCGCATTGCTGCCATTCCCAAGCGGCTAACTGTGATAGGCGGTGGATACATCGCCGCCGAACTTGGCAACGTGTTCGGCTCGTTGGGCAGCGACGTGACCTTCCTGCTACGCGGCGACACCATGCTTCGCTCCCAAGACACGGAAATCAAACAACGTTTCACCAAGATCTATGCCGAGAAGTTCAAGGTTCACAAAGGCGTCAGCATCGACGAGATCCGTCGCGAAGGCGATGAGATCGTGCTGCAAACCAACCAAGGCGAACACCGCTGCGATGAACTGCTGGTCGCCACCGGCCGGGTTCCCAACGGCGACCAACTCCGGGTCGCAGCCACCGGGGTTGCAACCGGCGACGACGGCTATGTCATCACCGACGCACAATTGCGCACCAACGTCGAAGGAATCTGGGCGCTGGGAGACATAACCAATCCAGCCCAACTCAAACATGTTGCCAATCACGAAGCGAGAGTTGTTTCCCACAACCTGCTCCATCCCGATGATCCTGCAGAAGTCGATCATCGTTTCGTTCCAGCGGCAGTTTTTGGCCATCCGCAAGTAGCGAGCGTGGGCTTCACCGAGAAGCAGTGCTCACAAACCGAACTCCCCTATCGTGTCGCTGTCAACCAATACGGGTCCACGGCCTACGGCTGGGCCATGGAAGATACCGAGAGCTTCTGCAAACTCATCGTGAATACAGAGACACGCAAGTTGTTGGGGGCACACATCCTCGGACCTCAAGCCTCGACGCTCATCCAACAGCTGATCCAGGCGATGGTGTTCGACCTGAGCGTCGACGACATCGCCACAAAGCAGTACTACATCCATCCCGCCTTGCCTGAAGTAGTTGAGCAGGCCTTGCTTGAGCTCTGATCAGAGCGCAGGCCCGCTTCGTGGGCCGACCGTTCGTAACGACCTCCCGGCTAGTTTCAGAACCGATACCGACCGCCTGCTTCTTGATACGCTCCACGCCGACAGGGGAGCCGGCCCCGACGGTGGGGTTGTGTCCGGGGGTCCGGTTGGATCCCGCCTCGGCTTGGCCGGTGTTGGGCAGGAACGCCCAGCCGACGGGGGTCAGTTAGCTAGAAAGCGGACGGCAGGATCAGCAGGGCTTCCTCATCATTCGCAGCGAATTGAGCGATTGCGTCGTGATGCTGCCGGATGGCATCGAGGACTGCGAGTGTCGTGGCGTTGCCAACCCTCAGCCAGATGGCCTTGGGAGGCGGGCCCAGCAGGAACGCGAGTTGGCGAAAGTCAGAGTCCTTTGAAACGAGCATGAAATTGTGGTCACGAGCAAAGTCCCATATCGCGCTATCCGTTGCCGTGCTGAGGCCGAGTTCGGCGACATGGGAACTGTTGGGATAGTCGGCCTCCAACATGCGGACGAGACGGCGCGACAGGTTCTGATCGAGCAGCAGCCTCACGCGGGAGTTGCCAGGCGCCGCTCGCGCAGCGCGGCGAACTCAATGGCGGCTAGGACATGTGTCTCGCTCAATTCGGGGAAGTCGCCGACGATCTGCGAGGGAGTCATCCCCGAAGCCAAGTAGTCCAGAACGTCGTAGACCGCTATGCGCGTGCCCACGAAGCAGGGTTTGCCGCTGCGGATACCCGCTCGCGCCTCGATGATTGCGGTTAGCTCCATAAGGCAAGCATACCCAATGGCTGGAAGGCCATGTGGCGTCGTCAGCGGTCGACCAACGACTCTGCGGTTGCTTTGGCCCACTGGTAGTCGGACTTCCCGTTGGGGCTTCGCACAAACTCCTCAACACGAATAATCCGCTTCGGAGCCTTGTAACCGGCAATGCGGGTACGACAATGAGCAATTAATTCATCATCAGAGACGGTTAGGCCATCCTTGATCGACACCACGGCGTTGACCGATTGTCCCCATCGCGGATCGGGTAGCCCCACCGCATTGCAGTCGAGGACTGCGCGGTGGCTCTTGAGTGCTTCTTCGACTTCTTCGGGGAAGATCTTCTCGCCACCAGAGTTGATGCACACAGAACCTCGGCCCAACAAAGTCACCGTGCCATCTGCTTCAACGGTTGCGTAGTCGCCCGGAATCGACCAGCGGACGCCGTCGATCAACGGGAAGGTCTCTGCTGTTTTGGCCTCGTCTTTGTAGTAACCAATCGGGTTGGCGCCTCGGTTGGCGAGGCGACCCACCACCCCGCTCCCCGGCTCGACAAGACTGCCGTCGTCACTGATCACCGCAGTCGTCGGACCCAGCACGAAATTCCCCGTAGACACCTTCTCGTTCTCGTCCTCGTACTCGTCGCGCCGGACTGTCTGCAAACCCTGACCGATCGATTCGCTGGCACCGAGACTGTCGATCAAGGTGATCGACTTGTGCTCAAGAAACGCCCGCTTGGACTCCGCGGACCACATGACACCCGAAGAGAAGAGTTGGTAGACGCTGGACAGATCGTGAGGATCACCCGCAGCCTCAGCGGCATCCAAAGATTCGAGCAACGGACGAGCAAACGCGTCACCGACGATCACCAACATGGTGAGACGATGTCTCGCTACCAGGCGCCAGACTTCATCGGCATCGAAACTGCGGCCAACCAGAGTCGCCACCATTCCACCCATGGTCAGCACGTACAGCGAGTTGATCCCAGACGTTCCATGCATCAACGGGGCAGAAGCCAGCAGACGAGTTGTGCGCCCGCGCCTGTGCATCTCCCGGGCCGCGTCGACCGCCTCGGCCGCGTCGCGCGGTATCTCACGTTTCAGTATCCGGTAATGGCCGCCCATGTTGACGATCATCTGATCGTGGGGCCACATCACGGCCTTGGGGTTCCCCGTTGTGCCACCGGTGTAGAGGAACCACAGATCATCACCACTGCGCTCAACCGGCGGCGCCGGCTCGAAGCTGTCGATCAGATCGTCGTAGGCCACCGCACCGTCGATCAGATCACCGCCGCCAACCTGAACCAGCAATCGCAGATGCTCGCAGCGGTGCTTGACCTCGGCCACACGATCAGCGAGCGAACTATCGTAGAAGATCGCCTTGGCGTCGGCATTGTTGAGCAGATACGCCAACTCCTCGGCGATATAGCGGTAGTTGACATTGCAAGGAACGGCTCGCTGCTTGAAGGCCGCGAATTGGGCCTCTTGATATTCGAAACCGTTGTACAGATAGAACGCCACCTTGTCGTTGCCGGCGATGCCAGCGGCACCCAACGCAGCTGCAAGACGCGCTGCACGGTTCTCGAAGGTCGCCCAATCGCAGGATTCGGGACCGTGAGCAATCGCCGGAGCTTCGGGAACGACTTCGGCAATGCCCTCCCAGATCGTTGCAAAATTGAGCGCGTCGGCTGCGGGCGGAGTCATATCCACAGCAGCGTACGCTGGCAGCATGGAGGCGCACACATCGACGATCCGGACCTCTTCCGCGTCCGTCCCGGGATCGCTCAGCCCCCAACGGCGAGAGCACGACATCGAACGCCTCGCCAACGAACAACTCGACATTCTGGTGATCGGCGGGGGTGTAACCGGCGTCGGCTGCGCCCTCGACGCAGCCACGCGCGGGCTCAGAGTCGGACTCGTCGAACAACGGGATCTGGCCAGCGGCACATCGAGTCGCTCCTCGAAACTGCTCCATGGTGGCCTGCGCTACCTCGAGAGTCGCGACTTCGCGTTGGTGCGCGAAGCACTGCATGAACGCGGCTTGTTGGCCAAGACCGTTTCGCCGCATCTGGTTCGCACGATCTCTTTCATGATCCCGCTGACCCGCCGGTTCTGGCAGCGGATCTACTTCGGCGCGGGAGTCCTGCTGTATGACTTGCTAGCTCGCACCGGGCGCCACCCGCTCGCCTTTCACCGTCACCTGGGCCGCAAAGCAACCCTCAAACTCGCACCGGCGCTGAAGCAATCGTCGATAAGGGGAGCGATCATCTACCAGGACGCTCAGATCGACGACGCCCGACACACCCTGGCCATTGCTCGAACGGCTTGTCATCACGGAGCCTCAATCGTTACCAGTGCACGCGTCACAGGCTTGCTCATCGAGAATCTCGACGGTGTGGAAACAGTGGTCGGTGCCAAGTTCCGCGACCTCGAAACCAACACCGACTACGAATGCCGAACCACCAAAGTCGTCAACGCCACCGGTGTTTGGCTGGATGACATCCACGACATGGCCTGCCCCGCCAGTCTCAGTGTGCGCGCCGCCAAAGGAGTGCATCTCGTGGTGCGTCGCGACTGCATCGACAGCGATTGCGGGATTGTGTTGCGCGCTGCTCGCAGCGTCCTCTTTTTGATCCCGTGGGGTGAGCACTGGTTGCTCGGCACTACCGACACCGAATGGGAGTTCGATCGAGCTCACCCCGCCGCGTCGAGTGCTGATATCGACTACATCTTGGATCATGCCAACGAGGCTCTCGAAAGACCCCTGACCAGAGCCGACATTCTGGGTGTGTACGTGGGACTTCGCCCACTCCTCGACGCTTCCGCTGACGACACCGCGACGGTCAGCCGCGAGCACGCTGTGGCCGAGCCGATCTCTGGACTCGTCTCGATCGCCGGTGGCAAGTACACCACGTATCGCGTTATGGCCGCTGATGCCATCAACGCCGCTGTAGAGGGTTTGCCCGGCAATGTCCCCCCATCTTGCACCCAAGATGTGGTGCTACTCGGTAGCGACGAGTGGCAACACTGGTCGCAGCAAGCTGATGCACTCGCCAAGGTCAGCGCCTTGGACCGTGACATCGTTGAGCGTCTTCTGTGGCGTCATGGCAACCGCATAGTCGACGTCCTGGAGATTGCCGAGTTCGACCCCTCACTTGCAGCGCAGGTGCCTGGGGGCACCTATATCGCCGCGGAGGTCGTGCACGCGGCACGTCACGAAGGGGCTCTGCATCTAGACGACGTGCTGGCGCGTCGGTTGCGTATCTCGATTGAGGGTGAGGAGCGCGGCAATCTCGCAGCCGAGAGCGTCGCTTCATTGATGGCCCGTGAGCTCGGCTGGAGCGATCAGCGAAGGTCTACAGAAGTGCAACGTTGGTACCAGCGGGTAGAAGCTGAACGAGCCGCCAACGCTGCACCCGATGACAGCACCGCTGACAGTATCCGCCGCCGTGCTGCAGATACCCGCGGAATCATCGAAGCCTGACCGCTGTTGATTGCCGGCGCGGTCCATCCGCTTCTTCTAAACATCCTGCGAGCGGTGTACCGCGGCCCGTACACTCGCCTGTGATGTCCAGTTCATTCGGCACCCTCTTTCGAGTCACCACATTCGGCGAATCCCACGGCCCCGGCGTAGGAGTCGTGATCGACGGCTGCCCGCCACGTCTGGCACTCGACGCCGCTGACCTGCAGCGTGACCTCGACCGTCGTCGTCCGGGCCAGAGCCGTCTCGTGACTGAACGCGACGAAGCGGACCAAGCAGAGATCCTCTCGGGAGTGTTCGCCGGCTACACCACCGGCACGCCGCTCGCGGTGCTGGTCCGCAATGCCGACCACAACCCCGGCGCCTACGAACACCTCCGAGCCGTCTACCGGCCGTCCCATGCCGACTTCACCTACGACGCTAAATACGGATTTCGAGATTGGCAGGGAGGAGGCCGGGCCTCGGCACGCGAGACGATCGGTCGGGTAGCCGCAGGCGCCGTCGCACGCCGACTCCTCGAGGTCGCCGCTGGAATCGAAGTGCTCGGTTGGGTGCAGAGCGTCACCGACATCGAAGCCGACGTCGACGACGCCACCGTCAGCCTCGACGAAGTCGAGAACCATCCAACCCGCTGCCCGGACCCGACCGCAGCAGCAGCAATGAGCGAGGCCATCGAGGGCGCCCGACACAACGGCGACTCTTTGGGCGGAACCGTAATGTGCATCGCCCGAGGTGTCGCCGCGGGTCTGGGTGAGCCGGTGTTCGACAAACTCGACGCAGACCTCGCAGGCGCTTTAATGTCGCTTCCCGCCGCCAAAGGCGTGGAGATCGGCAGCGGTTTCGCCGGAACGCTGATGACCGGACTCAGCCACAACGATCCCTTCACGGCCGCCGCTGGGATCCGCACTGCCAGCAACCGGTCCGGAGGCATCCAGGGCGGAATCTCCAACGGCGAGAGCATCGTGACTCGTGTGGCGTTCAAACCCACGGCCACGATCGCCAGTGAGCAGAAGACCGTGACCAGAGACGGTGAAGCGGCAACTCTCGCGGCCAAGGGGCGCCACGACCCCTGTGTGCTGCCCCGTGCTGTGCCCATGGTCGAAGCAATGGTGCTGCTGACGCTCGTCGACCATTTCCTGCGCCAGCACGCAATCAACGTTCTGCCAATGCTCGACGAGCGTCCGTAAGCTGACTTTCGCCCGGTTATGGACTTTCAACTGTTCTTGCCACAGATGCGGATGTCGTTGCCGACGATGACGGAACGGTCCAACGTTGCCGTCGATTCGGGTTTCGGTGGGGTCGCGTTGATGGACCATCTAGCCCCGCCGCTGGCCGAAAGCCAGCCCATGTGGGATGCCATGATCACCGCCGCATGGCTCGGAGCGAATACCGAAGGCACCGTCGGCCACCTCGTATTGTGTGACTCCTTTCGCCACCCCGCAGTGCTGGCCCGACAGGCCGTCACCCTTGACCACGCCACTTCGGGACGCTTCGAGTTGGGTATCGGCTGGGGTAGCGTCCCAACCGAGTTTGAGACTTTTGGCGTGGGTGACACCGCTCCTCGCGCCCGCGTCGATCGCCTAACCGAGACTCTTGAGGTTGTGACGGCTCTTTGGTCTGGTGAGCAAGTCTCCTATTCGGGTCAGCACCACACACTGAGCGAAGCGCAGCAAGTGCCGGCACCGATGGGTCGCATTCCTATTGTCATTGGTGGGAGCGGTCCCCGGACACTCGCGCTCGTGGCCCGCTTCGCCGATTGGTGGAACTGCCCGATACATCGTCTTGATCGCTATTCGGAGATGAGAGAACAGATCGGCGATGCCCGAAGTTCAATTCAAGAGCGGGTTACGTTCATCCCCCACCGGGGCGACCGGGTCGCGATCACAGAGACGGCCCTTCGGCGTTTCAGCGATGTCGGCCATGTCATCGGCGACGCCGAAGAACTGATCGAACATTACGCCGCGCGAGCGGCCTCAGGAATCGAGCGAATCTACGTCTGGATGAGCGATTTCGCAGTCCCCGATACCTTGAGCGAATTCGGAGAGACAGTCATCAAGCCGATCCGTCTCGGGCAATAGCTGGAAGCTGGTTCGCCGCCGCGGACTCACACGAAGGGTGGGGAGGTGACCACCGCGGCTACTTCGGTACCGCGGACATCGATTGTCACCTCGTCGCCGGCCGCGATATCGGGGCGCAAAAAGGCCAGGGCTATCCCTCGCTGAAGGATCGGTGAGAAGTTGCCGCTGGAAATAAACCCGATTTCTGCTCCGTTGCGCCAGACGGTCTGCCCCTCACGGGGAGGGCGGCGACCATCTACCAGCAACCCCTGTAAAAGCCTGCGCGGACCGTCCTGCTGTTCAGCCAATAGGGCCTGGCGTCCTCGGAAGTCTCCTTTGTCGAAGCGCACGACCCAGCCAAGGCCCGCTTGCAGAGGAGAGATACCGGCGCCCAACTCGTGCCCGTGGAGAGGTAAACCGGCCTCAAGGCGCAATGTGTCGCGAGCACCGAGACCCGCCGGAGTGATCCCCGCGGCAACGATCAGGTCCCAAATGCTGCTTGCCGCCTCGGCTTCGACAGCGATTTCAAAGCCGTCCTCCCCTGTGTAACCGGTGCCGGCGACGAGTACTTCGCAGCCGGCAATTTCAACTTGTGCGACACGGAAACGCGCGACTGCGGCCGCTTCGGGAGAAACAGTTGAGAGCCTGGAGCGAGCCTCTGGGCCCTGCACGGCGACTACGGCACGGGTGCTGGTCACATCTTCGATTTGGGGCAATGTGGGGGCTTCGCTGAGCGCCTTGTCAACTCGGCTGGTATTCGACGCGTTGGGCATGACATCGAAACGGTCGTCTGAGACCCACCACACGATGATGTCGTCGAGGACTGAAGCGTCTGTTGCGTCAAGAAGATGGGTGTACTGCGCTCGACCCGGTCCTATGCGATTCAGATCGTTGGAGAAAGCCCATTGCAGTGCATCGAACGCTCCTGGGCCGCTGACTCGTACCGTGCCCAGGTGTGACACATCGAAAACGACGCTTTCGGAACGGCAGGCCAAGTGCTCAGCCAGAGTGCCGCCGGGGTACGACAAAGGCATCTCCCAACCGCTGAAGGGCACCATTTTGGCTCCAAGCGCCACATGGACATCGCACAGCGGCGAGCGCCGACTACCGGTCATGGTTGCTCCAGCTTCGGTCATAGCCAACCTGGGACAGGTTGTGGCCTCTATCAGTTGGTGGCTGCGGCGTCGGAGTCGCCGATCTCGTCGCTCTCGGGGAAGAGGTCGACGATGCGCTCATCAACGGTATCTTTGACGCCTCCCAAGGGGAGGACGTTGAGAACACCCTGGCCGTTTTGGAGGATCTCGATGAGTTCCTCCCCGGTGTTGACCACTACCGAACTCGTACCGCTGATGACCAGATTGGCCGAGGTGACATCTTCGCCCAGTTGGTCACGCATATAGTCGAGACCCTTGCGAACCTGTTGGAGCTTGATACCGGAGTCAAGCAGAGTCTTGATCACTCTGAGCTCAAGCAGATCTCGGTAGCTGTAGAGGCGGCGGCTACCGGAACCGCTCGCTTTGGTCAGCGAGGGGCGGACAATATCCTCGCGAGCCCAGTAGTCGAGCTGTCGATATGTGATCCCGGCGATCTCTGCGGTGCGTGTAGAACTAAATCCTTGCTGATTCATCAATCTCTCCCGTCGTGATGACACCAACGAAATTACGTCTTTGTCAGTGTGGATTACTCTACGGGAGCGCGAAGCAGAGGTCAACGCCTCGATGTTCTGCGCCTTGATGTTCTCAGCCTTGGTCCTCGAAGTCTTCTGGTGAGATGTTGTCGAGGAACTCTTTGAACTCTTCCACGACTTCTTCGGATTGTTCAGCCTCTTGGGGATCCGATTCACGAAATCCCACTTCTTCGACAACGGCCTCTTCGGCGAAAATCGGTGTGTTGGTGCGTACCGCCAGCGCGATCGCGTCGGAGGGTCGGCTGGACACCACATGAGTCTTGCCTTCAACACTGAGATGCAACTCGGCGAAGAAGGTCTTTTCGTGGAGGCTGGTGATGACCACGCGGACCATATCGACGGACAACTCCTCAAGCAGGTCACGCATCAAGTCGTGAGTCATCGGGCGTGGCGTGTCGACGCCATCAAGCGCCAGAGCGATCGCGGTGGCTTCCTGTGCGCCGATATAGATCGGGATAATCCGTTCCTCGCCGGCACGTTCGCGCAGCAAAACCATCGGTGCGTTGGTTGGCATTTCGACGCGAACACCGATGAGATCCATTTCCTGCATGCTTCTACCCTAGACCGTCCACTTTGAGGGTCCGATGTTGGCAACAAACCGAGTCTTCAGAATCGATCCTGACACGAATCGTCATCGCCCGAACGAGATCAGCGAGAAACGGCACACTGCCCCGTAGCACCCGAGTCCTGGAGGTCAGTCAAGACTCTCGCCGAAACTCCTGCGCAGGATCGAGCGTTGAAGCACCTCGCCCAGTCGCACAAGCTCGTTCAGTTCATCACGTGCCCGCTGCATCGATTTGCCGCCCTTGGCCAAGCGCGACGAGAAAATCTGTTCAAAAACACCAGCTTGGCGCTCTGCCGAAACCTTGAACATACGCATGTGGCGGGGTTCAAGCCCGTATTCTCCAAAGACCGCTGCAGCTTCGGCCATGACCAACGCGTCTGGGTCATAGACGGCGCTACCGGAGCGTCCAATCGACTCGATGAGGCCTAAACGATCAAGCTCGCGAACGATTCCCACCTCGATTTTGGCAGCTTCGGCTAGCTCAGTTGCCGAAAGACCATCAATTGGCTCCAAGTATTCGTCTTCTGCTTCTTCGGCCTCAACCTCAGATGCAGCTTCAACTTCATCTGCACCCGAACTCGCAGGCGCTTTGCCGCGTTTACTGAACAAAGTCGGTTCTGCAGCCGGAGGTTCCTCAGTCAGAGGCTCAACCTCAAGTGTAAATCCAGGTTCTTCGAGACGTTTCTTGATTACTTTCAGGGGAAGAAAATGGTCGCGTTGTTGGGCCAGGATCCAACGCAACCGAGCAATGTCGCTTGCATAGAACTTTCGATAGCCAGAGGGGGTTCGCTCGGGAGCAATCAGTCCCTGGCTTTCCAAAAAACGGATCTTCGAGATCGTGACGTCGCTGTATTCGGCTTGGAGCAAACTCAATACCTCACCGATTGAGTGATGCGGTTGCGCAGCCATGCCCCTCCCTTCAGTTCGTCCCGGTGCCATGTACAAACACCAACTTGAATCTACCGATCTGTAACACTTCGCCGTCCGCCAACTCATGCTCATCGACACGTTGACGCTCGATATACGTGCCGTTCAGCGAACCGACATCACGCACCAGATAGCGCGACCCGACGCGCCGAACTTCCGCGTGCCGACGGGAGACCGAGATATCGTCCAGGAAGATGACGCTGTTGGGGTGCCTCCCCACTGTCACGACATCGGAGTCGAGCGCGTAACGGGCTCCCGCTTTCGGTCCGTGAAGCACGACAAAGAGTCCTTCGTGAATCCCGAATGCCGAGCGATCAATGCTCACACCGCTGCCATCCAAATCGACCGCAACATGATCTGTCGTCACCTCATCTCGAGAAAGTGAGTCTCCACACGACGAGCAGAAGCGAGCGCCATCAGAATTGCGATGTCCACATTTGGTACAGGCTCGGTCAGTCACGCTGTTTACTCAACTCTAATGCTCAACTCTCGATAAGAGCACCATAGGCCACGGCATCTAAAAGAGCATCTCTCTCGGTCGCCGAAGACATCGAGACCACGACTATCCAGCCTTCGCCGTAGGGGTCTTCGTTTATGCGTTCTGGGGCGTCAGCCAAGTCGTCGTTGACGGCGGAGATTGTTCCCGAGACCGGCGCGTAGAGTTCCGAAACTGATTTGGTCGACTCAACCTCAGAAAACGAAGAGCCTGCTTCGACCTGGTCACCGACCCGTGGAAGGTCAACGTAGACCACGTCACCAAGCGCGTCCTGCGCATAGTCGGTGATCCCGACCCTCGCAGCATCGCCTTCGATTGAGACCCATTCATGGTCTCTTGAATAGAGAAGATCGTTCGGGATATCCATAGTGAAAACCTATCCGAAACCCATCGCCTCGTGGGTCTCAGTGGCTCTTATCAGCGCGACCGTTGCGAAGGGCCTCGAGCCCCAAAGGAATGTACTGCGCCGCTGAAAGGTAGCTGTAGAGCAACGAAGGTGCTGCGCAGATCCATCCCGCCCACCAAAACCAGTCGGCCACGCCAGCTTCTGAAGCACCTGCCAACAAGAACGGAAACGAGAAGTAGAGACCGAACGTTGCGCACTTTCCCCACCAGGTGACATCAATTCGCCGAGCGCCCAACGCCTGAAGCACAAGTCCAGCCACAGCCACGATCACCTCCCGCGCAAGAGTCAGAACGACCAACCACCACGGCACCGCTCCATCAATACCCACCGCAGCGATCCCCACGATCAGGACTGCACGGTCGGTCACCGGGTCGAGGACTTTGCCAAGTTCGCTGACCGCGTCGAACTTTCGGGCCCACCAGCCGTCCACCCAGTCAGTTGCACCAACCGCACCCCAAAGCCAGGCGGCTGCCCAGCGATCATCAGCGGAGAACAGCAACCACAAAAACACTGGAATGGCCACCAGCCTGAGCAGTGATATCAAGTTCGGAACTGTGAATATCCGGTCTTCGAAGACTCCGAGGGGCGGCTCGCGAGGTCCGGTCTGGTCAGCGTCATCCATATCTGTTCCATTGCCAGCCTACGATCTGGACATGCCCACCATATTCACTCGAATCATCAACAGCGAGATCCCTGCCCGATTCGTATACCAAGACAGCGTTTGTGTCGCTTTTCTTGATGTTCGTCCTCTTGCTCGCGGCCACTGCCTGGTGGTGCCCCGCAGCGAGATCGATCAGTGGACCGATCTCTCCTCAGGCGAAGCCGCTCACCTCACCGAGGTGGCCCATGCCATCGGCAATGTACAGAAGCGGCTCCTGAACCCGACACGAATCGGTCTCATGATCGCAGGGTTCGAGGTCCCGCATGTGCATGTCCATGTGGTGCCGATCAACTCGATGGCCAACCTGGATTTCGCGCTGGCCGACACCTCGCCGGACTCTGAAGATCTTGACCAACTGCGAACGCGGATCGCGCAGGGGTTGGCCGCCGCCGGCCATCAGGGTGCAGCGACGTAGAGGCCGAGCGGATTGATCCCGAACACGGACGCGACCAGGCGAGGCCGTGGCCCGAGCGGCCCGTGAACGCAGTGAACAAGAGCGGGAGACAATGGGTCTGGGCGCAACCGCTATGTTCAATCCGCGCATGTACTTAGCAACGGAGGTCACTATTGCGGTAGATCTCCGGTGACCGTGCAGATACCGACCTGATCGTTGCCAAAGTTGAAAATCAGTTCATCGCCGGGTGCCGCGCCGAAGCGAGGGACAACAACCTCATCTTCAGCCCCCACCTCAATTGTTGCCCGGATCGAGAGCGCCTCATAACGCTCATCGTGACCCACAAGTTGAACCCGCACCGCCTCGGCGAAACCGCTCCCTCCTTCTGGCAATTCGACAGCTCCGATGGGCACCTTCAAATCTACGAGCACCGCCGTCGGTCCCAAGCAACCAATCGTGGCTGCACGCCCAACTGG
The DNA here is from genome assembly GCA_965198315.1 of Candidatus Aldehydirespiratoraceae bacterium. Taxonomy (GTDB): domain Bacteria; phylum Actinomycetota; class Acidimicrobiia; order Acidimicrobiales; family Aldehydirespiratoraceae; genus VXYK01. The sequence continues at coordinate 2,795,332 of OZ240616.1, forward strand.
GTCTACGCATGGTCCGGCAGTTACGACGTCCAGGGGTCGAAGGTCTGCGGTGACAACGCTGGCTCGCAAGCAACTGTTATTCACGAAACCACTTGGACCCACGAACAGCACATGTCCACTGCCCGCGTATTGGAAGATGGTGGCCCTCAGCGAACCTGCTGGATACGGGAAACTACCTGCCGGTGCGGTCGTGACTCGCTCAGAAAGTGGAGCGTCACCTGCCAACACTGCCACAATCGTGGAGAGAGTCGCCGAGAGTGTGGTCTCAACCACGGGTGGACCACCGACAAGCGCTGCTTCATTCGAAGCCTCGCTGAGTAGACCAAAATCGAGGCTCCCGCTGGAGCGAGCGTCCTCGGTGACCAATTCGTTCCAAAGAGCGACGCCGACCATCACCAGCGCCACACCTACGACAACCGATACCAACGCCGAGACGATCCGGCGGTTACGAGCAGCTTGGAGGTGCGCCCCGATCTGACGCTCGTCTACCCGTTCTTGCAGCGTCAGAGGGCCGAAGACCTCCGAGCTGACACCGCCGGAAATAAGTTCGCGCCAAGCTTCGGCGCGAGGCTGGGGCATACGCACCAAGAAGGTCCCGAAGGCTTCGGTGACTTCCTCGTTGAACAAAAGCATGAGGGAGTTGACACGAGCGTGTTCAATTGGGTCTTCGACGTACTCGTAGATGTCTCGTTTGCCCGCCACCGCGGCCAAGAACTCGTGAGCTCGGACATCGGATTCTTCATAACTCCAAATGGGGCCGGCATCTACGGCAGGCAGAGAGCGCTGTGCTGTACCCGCGCGCATGAATCCTGCGGTAGCCACGAATGTGGGAGATTTCTTGGTTGATTTGGATCCGGTGGCTGTCGTCTCAGCCGGGTCGGAGTCTGGTTTCTCAGCGATCCCCGAAGGGTAGGCGCTAGAAGCGGGTGTCTGGTGTCATCTGTCGCTGGCAGACGTTGCTTCCCGCTCTTGTTCGCTGCGCTCACGGGCGGGCCGCTCGGGCCACGGCCTCGCTAAACGAGACAATTAGAGTCTCGAAACGTTGCCTATTCGCTCGGCCTCCAGGACAATGGATCAAATGCGTTTAGTGTTGGCTTCGGCTTCGCCACGTCGCCGAGAATTGTTGCGAGGGCTTGACCTCGTTTTCTCCGTCTCTCCTGCCGACATCGACGAAACGCCTCAGTCCAGAGAGATGCCTGCGCACTATGTGGAACGTCTAGCCCAACAGAAAGCGCAAGCGCTCGCCGCTGTGGGCACAACCGTCATCGCAGCGGACACTGTTGTGGTCATCCACGGTGAAATATTGGGTAAACCCACCGACCGTGCACACGCCGTGGAGATACTCTCACGACTCGCGAATCGTACCCACGAAGTAGCTACCGGAGTCGCGGTGATCGCAACTTCAGCCAACGGCGAGCGGCGCGAAGTCTCAAGCGTGGAAACCACCAAGGTCACCTTCGGTGCCTTAACCCCCGACCGAATCGAGTCTTTTCTTGACGTTGGCGAGTACGCCGACAAAGCGGGAAGTTACGCGCTGCTGGGTGCCAGTTCGATATTCGCCGATCATGTCGAAGGATCAGTGAGCAACGTGGTCGGCCTACCACTCCCCCTGCTTGATCGCCTCTGTGCGCAGATAGACATTGATCTGTTCTCGTTTCGAGAACCGCTCGTTTAGACAGGGCCGTCAGCAACCATGACCGACACGTCGCCATCTCCTACGGAACCTCCCGCCGCGCCCGGGGAATTCGCGCCGGTGTTGATAGGTGATCTCAAAGTCTGGCCTCCCGTTGTGCTGGCACCAATGGCCGGCGTCACAAACGCTCCGTTTCGCACACTTTGTCGCAGCTACGGAGCAGGACTCTACGTAAACCAGATGATCACAGCCCGAGCAATTATTGAAGAGAACCCCAAGACCCTGAAAATGGCCTCGTTTGCTCCAGGCGAGTGGCCTCGCAGCATCCAACTGTACGGAACCGACGCCTACTCGATCAGAGAAGCCACCCGTCGCCTAGTCGAGGACCGAGGCGTTGAACACATCGATATCAACTTCGGCTGCCCTATGAAGAAAGTGACACGACACGGAGGCGGCGCAGCCCTTCCCTGGAAACGTTCGCTTTGCCGCTCGATCGTTCGTGCCGCGGTGTCCGCTGCCGGAGATGTGCCCGTAACGCTGAAGTTCCGGGTGGGCATTGACGACTCAACCACCACGTTCCATGACACTGCTCGCATCGCGCAAGACGAGGGATGTCGGGCTGTGGCTCTTCACGCCCGAACCGCAAGTCAGCTGTACAGCGGAGCGGCTGACTGGCAACGAATCGCGGAACTCAAATCAGTGGTGACCGAGATTCCGGTGTTCGGAAACGGCGACATTTGGGAGGCTGACGACGCGCTCAAGATGATGCGTACCACCGGCGCGGATGGCGTTGTCATCGGACGCGGCTGTCTCGGCCGGCCCTGGATTTTCGAAGACTTGGCGCGTGTCTTTGACGGTCAACCGCTCCCGGTCCGCCCCAATCTCGGCAAGGTTGTCGACGGCATGGCAGACCACGCAGAACTTCTTTGCGACTGGCTGGGTGGGGCATCGGGCATCCGCGACTTTCGCAAACACACCGGCTGGTATCTCAAGGGGTTCGCGATCGGTAACGAGGTCCGCCGCAGACTCAACAAAGTAGGATCACTCGACGAGTTGAGGGCTCTGCTGGGCGGTCTGGATCGTACATTGCCCTTCCCGCAAGGGGGTATGCGTATGGTTCGAGGTCACCACGGCTCAGCGCGCAACGTCCACCTGCCCCAAGGTTGGCTTGATGATCGAGAAGACGAGGTTGTGGTGTCCCGGGATGCTGAACAACTCGTCAGCGGGGGCTGACCGATAAGAGCGCCGATCAGAAATCGATGCCTTTTTTGGCCAAGACCCCTGAGTCATATGCATGTTTGGTCTTCACCATCTCTGTTGCGGTGTCGGCCAGCTCAATCATCCAATCAGGCGCGTCACGCCCGGTAAGCACCAACGAAACCCTCTCCGGTCGATTCTTGAAGGTAGCGGCAACCTCTTGAGCGTCTATCCAACCCCAGTTGAGCGGATAGGTGATCTCATCAAAGACCACAAGCCGGTATTGGCCGGACTCCACGATCTGCTTGCCGTGTCGCCATGCTTCCTTCGCTTCAGCTTCGTCTTTGCTCAAGTCGTCACTGTCCCAGGTGAAACCCTCCCCCAGCGACCACATGTCGATATCCAACGACTCGGCCATCAGCTGTTCCCCGGTCACCCAGTCCTCCGACTTGAGAAACTGCACAACCGCTACTGGCCAATTGCGAGCTCGAGCTCGTAGCGCAACTCCGAAGGCCGCCGACGACTTACCCTTGCCTTCACCAGTGTTGAGCACTACCAGGCTCTTTGCGACGCGGAGCCCGTCTGGACGGGGATCATCGGTAGGTGGCACCGCAGTCATGGCGTCTCCCGGTGGGATCGGTTCGCGACCGGAACGATGACCGGACCGGCGGGGTCGTCGATTATACGAACGTTGGCGCGAAAATGCTTCGCGATCAAGGGTACGGTCAAGACTTCCGCCGGTTGACCGGTAATGGCCACCTCGCCGTCGGCCAGTACTGCGATCCGCTCTCCGTAGCGGGCCGCGAGAGTCAGATCATGCAGGGTGGCCAGGACTGTCAACCCCCTCTCGTGGCGCAGTTCGTCGATCAGGTCCAGCACGTCCTGTTGATGTCCGAGGTCAAGGGCAGTCGTTGGTTCGTCCAACAAGAGGATCGGAGTTTCCTGGGCCAAAGCCCGCGCCATCACCACTCGCTGGCGTTCTCCTCCCGACAGCGTGTTGACTTCACGACCAGAGAACCCGTGAAGGTCGAGTCGATCAAGCACCGTCGCGGCCACCGACAGGTCCTGCTCGCTGTCTGCGGCGAAAGCTCCCCTGTGCGGAGTGCGACCAAGCAACACATAGTCGATCACGGCCATTCCGGGCGGAATCACAGGGACTTGAGGCACGTATGCGATCATGCGAGCTCGATTCAACGCGCCATCCTCGCTCAGGCCGTCGATGTCTAATTTTCCCTCGTAGTCAACCGAACCGAGAATGCAACGCAGAAGGGTTGTCTTGCCGGCCCCGTTCGCACCAATAACGTTGAGCCACTCTCCCCGCTCAAGCTCAAGGTCAACAGCGGTCAATACATCTTTGTTGCCCAAGCGAACTGAGAGTCCCTCAATCGAGATCGCTTTCACCAGACAACTCTGCGACTCACGCACAAGCATCAAGCCGCTCTAGCGCTTCGGACACAATCCGCGAGATCAGCTCTTCGCAGCTCGGCAGATCATCGACAACTCCGACGCACTGCCCAGTGGGGAGAATTCCCACTTCAAGGCGCCCCTCGACCATCGTCGCCCGCGTCAACATCGCCGCGTTGGCCGCCATAGCAACCTGCGACCAGGTGAGGTCCTGGTTCCTCTTCATAGACAAGCCCTCTCGCAACAGGTCCGCAAGCGAGGTGTCGGTGAGCTTACGAAAACGCAGAGCATTGAGTCCGGCACGAGGCAGTTTGAGTATCCCTGTGCGTTCAAGGGTGTTGATCACCTCGGTGCGAATCACTCTCTGCGGAGCTCCGTCGATGGCAGTCGACACCACCGTGCCTGTCACCGCGGTGTTGAGATACACAGCCTTCACCTCGTCGGGGACTCGACTGTCGGAGGTGAGCAGAAACCGTGTGCCCATGGCGATGCCGTCAGCGCCCCATGCCAACGCCGCAGCCAAACCACGACCGTCATGGAATCCGCCGGCGGCGACCACCACAATGTCGACCGCGTCCAACACCTGTGGGAGTAGCAACGAAGTGGGCACGGTCCCAGTGTGACCACCGCCTTCGCTTCCCTGACACAGGACTGCGTCCACTCCCCACTCGGCTACTTTTTCGGCGTGGCGCCGAGCACCGACTGTCGGCATGACTACCACGCCGTTGTCCTTGAGTTTGGTCACCATGTCTGGCCGAGGGGCCTGAGCGAAACTGGCGACCCTCACGTTCTCAGAGATCAGATGATCGACTCTCTGCTCGACATCTGCGGCATCGGTTCGCAAATTCACTCCGAACGGCCGATCGGTGCGCGACTTCACTTCAGCTATGGCGGTTTTCATCTCCTCAAGAGTCATGGTGGCCGCCGCCAGGATGCCCAGGCCACCAGCATTGGCTGTGCCAGTCACCAACGACGGCCCCGCAACCCATCCCATGCCCGTTTGCACTACTGGATAATCCACCCCGAACAACTCCGTCGCCTTCGTTTTGAGACGAGGATCAACACCAGACGACATCTCCACATTCATTCGGCCACCCTAGGGCCTGAGCGGCCTAAGGTACGCACACGAATGTTTCGCCCGGAAAGGAGACCGCAGATGACTCGAAGACTCACTGAGTTCAGTCATGGAGCCGGTTGAGGCTGCAAGCTCGCTCCCGGCGAACTGGCGCAGGTCGTGCGCCAACTGTCTGATACCGAGAGCCCCGATCTGTTGGTCGGGGCGCTGAGTGGAGACGACGCCGCCGTCTGGCGCTTGACCGACGACCGCGCCCTTGTTGTCACCGCGGATTTCATCACCCCTGTCGTGGACGACCCGTTCAACTGGGGCCAGGTGGCCGCCGCCAACTCGGTCTCTGATGTCTATGCAATGGGTGGTCGCCCGCTTCTGGCTCTCAACCTGGTGTGTTGGAACACCGATGAACTGCCCCGCGAACAGCTTCAAGAGGTGCTCGCTGGAGGACACGACATCGCTAGGCAATGCGGGTTCGTGGTTGCCGGCGGGCACACCGTTGACGACCCCGAGCCCAAGTACGGAATGGCAGTAGTCGGCGAGGTACATCCGGACAAGATGCTGACCAACACAGGTTTTCGTGCCGGCCAGACGCTGATTCTCACGAAACCGCTGGGGATCGGCGTTATCACCACCGGTCTCAAATGGGGACGAGCCGACGCCGGCTGTGTAGCCGCAGCGGTCGCTTCGATGACCGCCACCAACGCCACCGCAGCCGAGATTGCAGTTGCCTGCGGGGCCACCGGAGCCACCGACGTAACCGGATTCGGCCTGCTTGGTCATGGTGGGCGGGCCGCGCAGGAATCCGCTGTCGACCTTGAGATCATCGTCGACGACGTGCCGATCATCGATGGTGCTAGAGAACTGGCAGCGTCCGGTGTTGTGCCCTCAGGTACGGGCCGCAATCTGGGCTGGATCGACGACCGGGTTGACCGCGGCACAGGCGTCAGCGAGTTGGATGTGACACTGCTCGCCGACGCGCAGACCTCTGGTGGGCTGGTGTTCGGCGTTGACCGCGCAGAAGCCCAGAACGCGCTCGACGCCCTGTTGTCATCTGGTCACGCCGCCGCGGCCATCGGTTCCGTGCTCGAAGGCACGGGCCAGATCCACCTCAGCTCTAGGGGCGCTTAACGGTCAGGTGCGCTCGAACATGTTGGACAAGCCGCCGATAACCGAACCCTCGTCGTCGGAACCACCCGGTTTGAGGTTGGCCAGCACTCGATCGGCAAGCCGGTTGAACGGCAAAGACTGAAGCCAGACATCGCCTACGCCAGTGAGGGTGGCCAAGAACATTCCTTCACCGCCGAACACCATCGACTTGAGATTGCCGGCCCGCTCAATCGAGTACTGGATCTGAGGCTGGAAGGCAACAAGGCAGCCAGTGTCAACCCGCAACGTTTCTCCCTGCAGGCGTTTGCGCACGATGGTCCCTCCCGCGTGGAGGAACGTCAGGCCGTCGCCGGAGATGTCTTGGAGAATAAACCCTTCACCGCCGAACAACCCGGTACCCAGTTTCTTGTTGAACGCAATATTGAGTTTGGTTCCAGAGGCCGCGCACAGAAAAGCGTCTTTCTGGGCCAGGATCCGACCGCCGACGGCATTGAGGTCAACGGGCAGGACCTTGCCTGGATACGGCGCCGCCATCGCCACTTTCTGGCGGCCGGACGGGGCGCTGTTGGTGAAATGCGTGAGAAAAATGGATTCTCCAGTGACCGATCTCTTGGCAGCCGACTTGAGTTTCGACCATTTGCCTTCATCAGGGTCAGAGCCGTCGCCCATTTTGGACTCGAAAGTGATCCCCTGGTCGATGTACATCATGGCCCCCGCTTCAGCGATCACCACCTCGCCGGGGTCCAGTTCGATCTCCACAAACTGAAGGTCGTCTCCGTGTATCTGGTAGTCAATTTCGTGGCTCTGCATTTTGAGGTCTCCCGAAGGTAGTTGGGTTGTCTGCCCCCGCAGCATCATCGCACATGAAGCAAACCGACGGCGGTCATTCAGGCAGCAGATGTTTGCCTCGACCGCGACTCGGCGCGGTCCAAGATGAGCGATACAGCTAGCAGCACCACCATCGCCACTGCCGCGGTCGTATACAGAACCTTCGGTCCATTATTTTCGTAGAGAAATCCGGCTACAAGGGCGACCATCCCAGAAACCAGGGTTCCGATCCCCGAAAACAACCCTTGACCAGCGGCTACCTGTTCTGGAGGACTAGCCGTGGCGATAGCAACCTGGTTTGCTGGCAGCGTGAAGGAATCGGCCACCGCGTGAACCAGCGAGATCAGCAGCACCGGCCACAACAGGTCGATCCATCCGTAAAGCGCCGTGCAGACCGCAGCGAGCGTGATCGACTTGCCGACGATTGCCGAATGGCCGATCTTCTGAGTCAAGCGGCCTGCCGTTGGCGCCAAGACGATCATCGGGATGGTAAAAAGACTGAGCGAAGTGCCGACGAGCCAGGTTTGCGCCCCCAGGTCGTCGAGCAACACCGCCCAAGTCGTCTCGAAATAGGCGATCGTCAGATAAAAGGCGACCCCGGCCAATAACGCAGCCTGAATCCTCGGCATCTTCAATAGCGGCCATGTCTTGTATTTGGTTCCGCCATTGGCGCTGGTGCGAAGATCAAGGCGGGTTACCCACGCCAACATCGCTACGTTGGCGACGCCCAAAGCGATGAACGGCAGTCTCAGCCCGCCCAGTTCAACCATTGCCGCAGCAGACGCCGGACCAAGAACGAAACCTGAGACCTCAACCGCGGTCAAACGACCGAGGTTCTGACCCACATGTTCGGGGTCGCGGGTGATGATCAGACGCCGCATCGCCGGAGATACCGCCCCCGCGCTGAACCCGAACAGGACTCTCGACAACACGAAGGCCCAGAGTTGCGTTGCCCACACCATGCCGAACATCGAGACTGCGGCCAGCGCCACACCAGCGGGAATCATCTGAGCGGTCCGTCCCCGATCGGCGAGCGGGGCGAGAGCGATCTGCGCGACGAATCCAGCCAGGAATCCGGCAGCCGTGATGACGCCCAGTTCGCTCTCAGAAAACCCGAACCGGCTTCTGAATTCGGCCAACAGCGTCAAGACCGAGCCATAGCCCATGATCAGCACCGCGGTGACCACGTAATACGGAATATTCGGATCGTCGCGAACTGAAGTGGTCGATACAGTCAAGGATCGCAAGTCCATACCAAGAGTTCAACCGCGGTCCAATCGGCTCGTAGTACCCTCTGTCCAGAATCCAAACCTAGAGAGATGAGAGAGCCATGCAACCAGACACCTCCCCCGAGAACAGCGACCATTACGTTCTGGACTCGCCCTACGAAGTTGCCCGTTGGCGGCCACTTGTCAACTGGCTCTTGGTGATCCCCCACTTGGTGATTTCCACCGTTTTGGGCTATCTGGCCACGGTGGTCATCTTTTTCTATTGGTGGGCGCTGCTGTTCACCGGAAGACTCAATCCGGGAATGTACGGACTTCTCGCAATGCTCGAACGGTACAACGTTCGTTTAGAGGCATTCTTGCTGGGGTTCTCTCAGAGCTACCCGCCGTTCGCCTTCAATACAGGTGCTGATGACGACAACAGCTACCCCGCCGTGACACTCAACGTGCCGGCGCCACCGGCTAGCACCCCGCGGCGTAACCTGTTCAACTGGTTCTTGGCGATCCCGCACTGCATCGTTTTGTGGATACTCAGCATCGGCGCATTCGTGGTGTTGATCCTCGGCTGGTTCGCGGTGCTGATTCTGGGCAGGTGGCCACGCGGCATGCGTGACTTCCTGGTTCGCTTAACCAACTACAACTACCGGGTATGGGTCTATATCGTCATGGTCGAGACCAGCTACCCGAAGTTCGGCCTCAAACCCTGAACCCCCTCAAACCCTGAACCATCGAGGGCGCTCGCCTCCCGCGCGCGCCTTCAGTTCTTGGGGAGGTCCTTGTAGGGGGTGTCCTTTGGGGGGCCGGGTTCTCGGGGAAGACCCAAGACACGCTCACCGATGATGTTGCGCTGGATCTGATCGGTGCCACCGTAAATCGACGGGCCGGGCGAGAAGAGCGCGATCTCGCCGAGAAGCCCGCCGCTGCCCCTGTCGTCTTGGCCGCTCAACATTCCATCCGCGCCGAGAACCGCCATGCCGACCTCACGGAAGGACCTGAACATCTCGCTTACATGGAGTTTCCCGATGTTGGGCTCAGCACCTGTTCGCTGGTTGGGGTCTCTGGCGCGCAGAGCCCCCAGGCGATTGATCTCTATCAACGACCAGAGCTTCACGAGTTCCTGACGGAAGTTCGGATCCTCGTTCTTCTGCGACTTGGCGGCCAGCTCCGCCACGAACTGCCACAATCCGGGACCAACCGCCGGCACGCCCCCTTCGCTCGTCGCCGGAGTGGCGAAGTCGGAGACCCGGCGGTCAAGAGATTTGCCCAGGACCCCGGGGGTTGCTGTTCGGGGTTTGCGACCAGAGGAACCCAACGACTCGCGTTCAAACCGCAGCGTGGAGTTCGCAACCGCCCAACCGTTGTTGAGCCCACCGATGATGTTGGCATCGAGCACCCGAGCCTCATCTATGAACACCTCGTTGAACATCGACCTACCGGTCATCTCCTTGAGCGGACGGACGCTGACTCCAGGCTGGTCCATCTCCAGAGCGAACCAAGTAATGCCCCTATGTTTGGGCGCGCCGGGGTCGGTACGGGCGATCAGCATTCCCCAATCGGAAACTTGCCCGCCAGAGGTCCAGACCTTCTGTCCGCTGACGATCCATTCATCGCCGTCGCGCTGAGCCTTGCAGGCCAACCCGGCCAGATCCGATCCCGCCCCGGGTTCGGAGAAAAGCTGGCACCAGCCGACCGATCCGTCAAGGATCGGCGGGATGAGTCGCTCGATCTGTTCGGGAGTGCCGTGTTGAGCGATCGTCGGCGCCGCCAGCATCCATCCCAATCCACCGATCGGCGGACCCATCACGCCTTTTTCGGCCATCACCGAGTTGACCACCGCGGCCAGGTCACGGCCCCAACCTCTCCCGCCGGCGTGAACAGCGAGCGTGGGATGTGCGTAACCGGTAGGGGCAATTCGCTTCCACCATTCGTGCACGGTCAGGTTCTCGTCCCAGTTCTCGTCAAGCCAGGTCTCAAGTTCGAGCCGCACTTCCTCGGCGCTAGGTGTGCTCATGGTTTGCCCCGATCAAGCGGGTAGAGGTGTGTTGAGGTAGCTGACGTTGTCCAAGAGAATCTTTTTTCGGTCCGCCGGGTCGAAACCCTTGAGTTCGACTACATAGTCAAGCGGGTGGGGCAGACCTTCAATGTGGGGCCAGTCCGAACCGAAGATTACATGGTCTGGACCCATAAGCTCGGAAACCTCGGCGACGTCGTCCTCCCAGAACGGGTTCATCCACACCTTCTCCTTGAAAGTGTCGATGGGGTGGTCTTTGAACCAGCTGAAGCTCTTCTTGGCCGTCTGTTCGAACTTGCGAAACATCGGCGCCAAGAAATCCGAACCGTTTTCCACGCTCGCCACGCGCAGACGAGGAAAACGGTCATACAGCTTCTCGAATACCGATTGAATCAACCAGTCCTGCGCGGCCCGCTCAATCGCGAAGCTCGCCAGACTCGGCCCCATGTATCCGCCGGTGCGGCTGAGTCCACCCGCAGAGAATCTGGTGTCAGCCACGTAACCCATCGACGAGTAACCGCTGGCGGCGGCATGAACAACAACGGTGATGCCGGCTTCGTTGATGGCTGACCAGACGGGGTCGAACGTCTTCGAGAAAGGAGAGACCTTTCCTGTTGAGATCGTGACCGGAGCCGGACGCATAACGACCACACGAGCGCCGAGTCCCACAACTTTTTCAACTTCAGCGGCTGCGGCCGCGGGATCGCCGAGGCAGAGATACGGCGCACCGAAGATCTTGTCTCGGTAGGCGTAGCCCCAGTCTTCGGCGAGCCAGCGGTTGAAGGCCTGCATCATCACCGTGCAAGCCTCTATATCGGTTCGGATCAGTTCTTCGTAGAGCACGCCGAGGGTCGGGAAGAGCCAGATCCCAGACAATCCCTGCTCGTCGATGACCTTTAGGCGGGCTTGGTTATGCATGTAATAGTCGGGTAGTGGCTCGCGCTCTTTGAGCATCTCCATGGGGTTCTTACCCTCGGGGTTGCCTTTGAAGAAGGCGTTGAGCGCACCCGGCATCGCCACTGGGTCCCATGTCGGGTTGACCACAGCGTGTGAGATTGTTCCACCTACGAGGTTGTACTTGCGTCCGTTCATCTCAACCCACTGCACGACCCGGGGTTGCATTTTCTCTGGGACATGACGGGTGAAGGCATCAAGTGCTTCGTAGTAGTGGTTGTCGGCGTCGAAGGGCTTGTAACCGAGATTTTCTGAAGTCATTGCCGCTCCCCGCGGTGTTCTTTGCGGTGTTGTGCGCTGCGTTGTGCGCTATTGGAGATGGTAGCGCTACGAAACTGGAGAGCACAGTTTGGCTCGCGTCGCTCGCGAACGCCGCGCGCAGCGCTACCTTGTGTAGTCGTGTCCAGCACCGCGCAACTTCAGGCGAAACCCTTCGTTCGAGGCACCAAGGTCAGACTCGTCGATGACATACCCGGCTACCCGGCCGGCAGCACCGGGAGAATCGCGGTGGCCAACGGTTTTGCCTGGACTCGCTACTGGGTTCGCTTCGAAGATGGCAAGGCTGTCGGGCACGTAGACCACCATTCTCTCGTGAAACGACACGACTACGACGAGTTCCTGTCGGCTCGCGAGCGCGAAGAACTCGAAGCAGTCAAGGCCGCAGAACAAGCCGCAACCGCAACGTCCGAAGCACCCGATCCCGCAGATGCTCCCGCTGTCGGCGCAGGCGCTGCAGGCGGCGCGGTGCAGGTCAACGGAGTGACGATCCCCCAGCGTCTCCTCGATATGAGCGCCGCGGCACGAACACGCCTCGGCGCCTGACCCGCGCAGCCCGAGTCAACGAACCCGCGAAACAACAGATCAGCGGATCTGGGGTTTGATTCTCTTGTTGCCGCCGAACGAGTCGACACCTGCTGACATGGCTGCCTTGTCGAATCCGGCGGTGAGGATAGCCGGGGCGACAGCGATGGCATTGAGGCGTCCCATGTCGTTTGCAGCCCAGATGGCACGCAGTGTTGCTTGTACCGCCCAAGCCGGTTGTGAAGCGATCGCACCGGCGATCCAACTTGCTCTGGAATGGAGTTCTTCGCTCGCGCACACCTCGCTGACCAGGCCGATCCGCATCGCCGTGGCCGCGCTCATCCTCTCGTGGTTGCCCAACAACGAGATCCTCAGAATCTCGCCGAGAGGCATTCGCTGGCGCATCTTCATCGGCTCATATACGGCAGCCATACCGTAGGTCACATGCGGGTCGAAGAATGTTGCGTGCTCCGCGGAGATGATCACGTCCGACTCGGCCAGCATGTAGAACGCTCCGCCAGCGGCCATACCGTTGACCGCGCACACTACGGGTTTCCAGAGATCACACGACTTTGGGCCTAGATTGTCGCCGGGATCGTCGTACATGAAGTTGTTGGATGTGCCATACAGTCCCGGCGAGTCATCAAGTGCTGTGAATTCGCCCTCCTCGCGGTCAATGCCGACGCAGAACGCCTTCTCCCCCGCCGCCGTCAGAACAATCGCGCGAACTCCATCGTCACGACGGAAGGCCTTCCAAGTGTCGCTAATCTCCCGTTCCATTGTCGGGCTGAAGGCGTTGTAGGCATCGGGGCGGTTGAGAGTGACCCAGCCGACATGATCGTGAATCTCAACGATGATGGTCTCGTAGGAGTCGTAGTTGGTCGTCATGGCTTCGGGCCTCCGTCAGTTCAGCGTGTATTCCGTTTTTCAAGCCAGTTCAGGACTGCGGCCGCTACAGCCTCAGGCTGTTCAGGCAGCAGTGCGTGTCCCGCGTCGGCGATGGTCACCATTGATGCTCGGTTCCCAAGCTCTGCGCAGAGTCGCACGGCATTCTCAGGTACCGCCATCACGTCATCTTCTGGTTGGATCACGAAAATATCTTTGCCGCCCGCTCTCCACCAGTACTTGACAGGTTGCGCCACGGTCGCCGCTCCCTGCACGGCTGCGACTATCCCGTGCCAACCATCGAACCAGACTGAGGCATCGTTCCCCGGAGCAAAGAAAGCTTGGCTCACGGCTTGGAGATGTTCTTCGTCCGACAGCTCTATGTCGAAAACTCGTTGCAATGCAAGAGCGTGCTCTGGAGCCGGAGGAATCAAACCGCCGCAACACAGTAACACGACGCTGTCGATCAGGTGGGGGTAGTTTGTCGCCGTCATTCGCGACACGCGGTTCCCGAATGCGTGACCGATTATCGTGACCGGTTCAGAAACCAGAGCATGGATCACTGCGGCGACGTCTCCGGCTAAATCGCTCATGGTAAGGCCTTCGAGTTCACCCGTTGAGTTGCCTATACCCCGAGGCTCAGGCGCTATTGCGTGATAACCGGTCTCAGCCAACTGACTTGACAACAGATCGAAGTCGCTCGCGCCACGGCCGAGCGACGGGATCAACACCACCGGCGTACCCTGGCCGTTCTCTTTCACCTCGATTGGGCCTGCGGGGCCATCGACCATTGTCATCTTTGCTCCGTTGGCTGAGCTGCCGGCATATTGACCGATTCTGGCATGTCTTTCGATTCTGGCACGGAATGAACCAGGGTACGGTGTGCAGTCGTGGGAATCATCGTCGGGATCTGCGGCGGCTCGGGAGCAGGAAAGACAACTCTCGTCAACGAGTTGATCCGTTGCTGTGACAAGGACCGGCTCTCGTCTGTGGCCTTCGATTCCTACTACCGCGACTTGTCACACATCACTATGCAGGAGCGGATGGAGGTCAACTACGACCACCCCGATTCGCTCGACCATGAGTTGTTCATCGAGCACCTACAGGATCTTCGCCGCGGCCACCCTGTCGAGATCCCCGAGTACGACTTTGCGACCCACACACGCACCGGCGAGGTCACTGTGGTGCAACCCAACGAGATCGTCATCCTCGACGGCATCCTGTTGTTGAACTTCAAAGCGATGAGAGGTCTCATCGATCTGGCGGTATTCATCGACATCGACGAAGCCGTGCGGCTTGACCGGCGAGCGCAACGCGATGTGCGTGAACGCGGCCGAGATGTAGACGATGTACACCGCCAGTTCTGGGCAACCGTCGCACCCATGCACGACAAATTCGTGCAGCCATCATTGAAACACGCCGACCGGGTGGTCACCGTCGACGAAAGTCTAGAAACCGTGGCCCGTGAACTGGCAGCAGAAATTACTGCCCTGCTAAGGCAGGCTGGATAGGCTCGCAACGGCCCGTGCAGTTTTCCCTTATGCCCTCACTTTCACCTTCGGTGCGCAAGAGCATCACGCTCATCTACCACTTTGCCGAACGCGAGTCGAAGTCCCGCTACAAGCGCAGCGTGCTCGGTTGGTTCTGGTCCTTCCTCAATCCGTTGGTGACCGTCGGGGTCTACTGGTTCGTGTTCGGCGTTGTCTATAGAGCACCGCCTCCCGAAACCACCAACGGCAACGCCGAAAACTTCGGCCTCTACCTTTTCACAGGCCTCGTCATCTGGACCTTGTTCACGGGTTTGGTCGACGGTTCGATGGCTTGGCTGAGTTCGGTGAGCGACCTGCGCAAGAAGATCTATTTTCCAACTGAGACAGCCCTGTTGGGCGGTGCCGCCTCAAACCTTGTCCAGACCACCCTCGAAGTCGTGGTGATGCTGGTCATCATGGCAGCGCTCTCCAATATCGGTTGGACGCTCGTGTTCCTGCCGGTCGCCATGGCGCTCGCCTTGGGATTCGGCTTGGGTCTCGGGTTCATCGTCTCGGTGCTCAACGCCCGTTACCGCGACATCCAGTATCTGGTCGGCATCCTGCTGAACGTCGCATTCTTCGCGGTGCCCATCGTTTACACGCCTGAACTCCTCGAACGCGAAGACATCCCGGAGATAGCTCGACTCTTCGTGGAATGGAACCCTACGGCTTTGTTCATCGAGATATCCCGTGATGCCACCTATTTCCTGCAGGTTCCACTATGGAATCATTTCCTGGCGGCGTTGGTCTGGTCGGTCGTAACCTTCTCGATCGGCTGGGTCTACTTTCGCAGGCAGAGTATGTCGATCAGCGAGGAACCGTGACCATCGGCGCTATCAATGTCGACGCTGTTTCCAAGCGCTTCCGCCTTGAACGCAACCGTCCGAGTTCGTTCAAAGAAGCGATCCTGCGCATCGGCCGAACCCGTGATACTGATGAGTTCTGGGTTCTGCAGAACATCAACCTTGATATCGAAGCGGGTTCGTTCTTCGGCCTCATCGGCCACAACGGCAGCGGCAAATCAACCTTGCTCCGTCTCATGGCCGGTATCCACCGACCGACGCTCGGCTCAGTTGAAGCAACGGGCCGGTTATCGGCCCTGCTTGAACTCGGGTCGGGCTTTCATCCTGATCTGACAGGCCGTGAGAACGTCTATCTCAACGGTGCCATGCTGGGGATCACCCGCAAACAGATGACTGCGTCCATGGACGACATCATCGAGTTCAGTGGGATCGGAGACTTCGTTGATGAACCCGTCAAGATCTATTCGAGCGGCATGTATGTCCGGCTCGGGTTCGCGGTGGCGGTGAACGTCGAACCCGACATCTTGTTGATCGACGAGGTGATGGCAGTCGGCGACGAAGAGTTCCAACGAAGGTGCTTGAAGCACATGGACATGCTACGTAACAAAGGCACGACCATCGTGCTGGTCTCACACAGCACCGACCTGATGATCGAGTGTCACCAAGTCGGCTGGCTCGACCACGGCAGACTGGTCAAGGTTGGCGCTCCAGACGATGTCGTATCGGCTTATATGGCACAGGTCGACTCGACCGACAACACACTGCACACCCACAACAACTAAGAGCGACCCATCGCCCAGCAACTAATCGGCGAGGCTGCGCTCCACCAGTTGTCGTAGCGCATCGTGGTGCAACCCAAGTCCTTCGGGAACAACTGTAAGGCCCGGTTCTGCTATCTCGCAGTCTGACAATGCCGACCAATCGTCGATCTCTGTTACGAGCGGACTGGCCAATTGAGCTACGAGCGAAACGAGCTTGGACTCAGTTGAACACACGATGGTGGGAGTGCCGCTGCGTGCCGCGACCACTACCGGGTGGTAACGGCTGCTGATCAACAGGCGAGCAGAACGAATTCGATCCACCTGAGTAGCGATATCGGGTGCTAGGACCTCTGTGTCTTGGCGACTACGGGAGGCGAGAAGATGCGCGTAGTCGAGATCGCGCCTGCCGCGGAAGGCAGCCAGGGCAACCGAAGCGTCGAGTCGCTTGGCGAGCGCGCCGACCGCGGCAACGATCAACGAAGGATCATCGGCGCTCAGACGACGACTGGCGGGACGCAACCGTCCGGGAGCAACGCCAGGCCCGAGCGCCACGACAATTTCTGTTCGACGAGCCAACGGTCCAAGGTCGAGACCAAAAGCCAAGTCACAACCAACCGTCGCCTCGACGCCGGCAGCAGCCAGCGACGCTGCCGAATCAGCATCGCGTGCCACCACCGCAACGTCTTTCAGCACTGCGCGAAGCAAGCGTCGAGACGAGGCACGTTTCAATGGCTCGGCACCCAAACCCACGCCAACCACCGGCTTGCCCGTGCGCCGCAGCCACCTCGGAGTGGCCAGGTGGCCAGGCAAACTCCAAATGCTGCTCGAATCCTGAATGATTCCACCTGGGCCGACACACACGCCATCGACCCGTGCCCCCCGTTTGTCGCCCTTGCGCCGGTGGGCCAAGGTACGACGCCACCCTCGCGGTCCCCAAGCGACGGCCTCCACTTCATGCAGAACCGACGTAGTTTCTGGGTCACGGGAGACGACAACTGGGATAGCTCCACTGGCCCTGAGAGCCTCGACGACGGCCGATGTCAACAACTCGTCGCCTATGTTGCCCGCGCCTGACCAGCCGCACACCAGAATACGGGGTACACCACGAACGGCAGGGTCGCGCGCGCTCTGGTTCATGTGGCGGACGTTAGCGCCACTGCTAGCGTTATTCGCCCATGGACGAAACCCTTGGACCTCGACTTTGCGTCGTGATGCCCTGTTACAACGAGGCCGCGACGGTTGCGGAAATGGTAAAGAGAGTGCTCGCCAGCCCTCACACCGCCGAGTTGGTCATCGTCGACGATGGCTCAACCGATGGCACCCGCGAGCTTCTGGACGGCTTCGACGATTCCCGAGTCCAGATAATTCTGCAGCCATTCAACCGTGGTAAAGGGGCGGCGATTCGACGCGGTTTCGAAGTCGCTTCGGCGGAGTTCGTGATCGTCCAGGACGCTGATCTCGAATACGATCCGAACGACTACGACATCGTTCTCGAACCACTGCTGAGCGGCTCAGCCGACGTCGTATACGGCAGCCGATTTCAGTCGGGCCGCCCTCGTCGCGTGTTGTACTTCTGGCATTCTGTCGGCAACCGGTTCCTGACCCTGCTATCCAACATGTTCACCGACTTGAACCTCACCGACATGGAGACCTGTTACAAGGCTTTCCGCACCGAAGTTGTTCAAAGCCTCGATCTGTGCGAGAACCGATTCGGCATTGAACCTGAGATAACGGCCAAAGTTGCGGCCGGTGGTTGGCGAATTTGGGAAGTCGGAATCTCCTACTCTGGACGCACCTACGCTGAGGGGAAGAAAATCAACTGGCGTGACGGTGTTGCAGCTCTTGGGTGCATTGTGAAGTACGGGGTCTTGACACGGCGTCGCCAACGCCGGTTGGAGCGGTGACTCTAGAGACCAGCGACAACGCGGTAGAATTACGTTGCCTTCTATGGGCGCGCGCCAAGTTAAGCCACGACACATGAGAGCAACCATTGAGATTCTCACGAACAATGCTGTGTTGTCTGCTCGCTTCTTCGTTGGCGATATCACCGGTTCTTGCCCAGGACAACAGCGCCGACAACACTGAGCAGAACCTCGTTGTGTTGAATGGGGGCGGATTTGGACACGGCGTGGGGCTGAGCCAATTCGGTGCTTACGGGCGCGCCCTCGACGGCCATACGTACGACGAGATTCTCAGTTTCTACTACGACAACACAACCCTTGAACCGATCACCGACTTCAAGGAGTTCGACCCTTCGCACGTTCCCGAGAACATTGAAGTGCAGGTCGGAGTGCGGGAGTTGATTGCTATCTCCACTCCTCTCGATGAACTCGGACCAGGTGAGTGGGAACTTTCTGTTGAGGTGGGCGGTGAGGTGATCGGTGTTAGTCATCTGCCACTGACGACCCGCTACGACGGAACCCGCTGGCACGCCGAATACACCGACAAATCAATCGGGGTTACCACAGATCTTTGCGACAACGACCCACGCTGCGAAAATACCGTGCTTGAGGTGGCCCACACAATCGGTACGAGGGCTGTGGTCGAGGAATTCGAAGACGGCCCAAATCTCGGCTCCTATTTTGGCGGGCGATACTTCCTGCACCCGTCGAGCGTGGCTATTGATGGCACCACACCTGATGACTGTGGCACCGGGGTGCAGTTTTGCGTGACTCATTCACGTCTCAGGCCCTTTGAGGCGGGCAGTCTCAATGTTCTGATCGGAGTGCGGGAGTTGATTGCTATCTCCACTCCTCTCGATGAACTCGGACCAGGTGAGTGGGAACTTTCTGTAGAGGCAGGCGGTGAAGTGATCGGTGTCAGTCATCTGCCACTGACGACCCGCTACGACGGAACCCGCTGGCACGCCGAACACACCGAC
Organism: Candidatus Aldehydirespiratoraceae bacterium; assembly: GCA_965198315.1. Taxonomy (GTDB): domain Bacteria; phylum Actinomycetota; class Acidimicrobiia; order Acidimicrobiales; family Aldehydirespiratoraceae; genus VXYK01. The sequence continues at coordinate 2,814,424 of OZ240616.1, forward strand.
AAATCAATCGGGGTCACCACAGATCTCTGCGACAACGACTCACGCTGCCAAAACACAGCTCTTGAGGTCGTTCAGACGATCGGCATCAGGGCCACGGTCGAAGAGTACGAGGACGGAGACAACCTCGGCACGTACGCAGGCGCGCGCTACTTGCTCCACCCCGCTGCTGTCTCGCTTGCCGGCAGCACGCCTGACCGCTGTGGCACCGGTCTCAAGTTTTGCGTAGTCGTCGCGCAACTCGATGTTGAAAAGTATCTCTACGGACTCCAGGAAGTGCCTTTCGACTGGCCGACAGAAGCCATGAAGGCACAGGCAGTGGCAGCGCGCAGCTACGCCGCCGCCACAGTCGTGAACCGAGCGGCAAACAGCGACTGGGTCGACGAGCCGTTCAACCTCTACGACTCAACGGCTGATCAAGTGTTCACTGGTTGGGCGAGAGAATCGGGATGTGAGTGGCACGCATGGTGCGACGCGGTAGACGCTACTGCCGGTGAAGTTGTTGTCTACCAGGTCGAAATAGAGCCAGACACCGAAGCAGAAAACGGCGAGGGCAACGCAGAAACCGACTCCGCGGCCGAGTCCGTCGACGGCACGGACCAAACCGATGAGGAAACAGAAGACGGTGAAGATGCCACTCTGTACGAACCCCGAATCGCTCATGCCTTCTACTCGTCAAGCAACGGTGGGCATACTGCCAAGCCGTCCGACGTTTGGACGGGCGGCATCGATCTGCCGTTCCTGGTGCCGAAGCCTGATCCTTACGACGTGGCTGTCGATCCCCAGACAGGTCGCGAAAGAAACCCCAACGCCACTTGGACACGTTCCTACTCGCTCCCCGATCTCACCCGCTGGCTGAACAATTACACGGTCCGCGGTGAAGCACCGCTGAACATCAGTTCCTTGAGAGGGATCGACATTACCGAAGCGCCGATGTCGGGGTACACCAGCTTCGCCACGATCACTGTTCATGATGTAGACAGGTCGGTAACGCTCACCCGCGACGGGGAGCCTTACGGCGCTTGGCTGTTTTTTGCGATCCTCAACGGTTGCAAGACCGCTCAGGGGTGTCACCCCCCTATCGGTACCAAGTTCGTCATTGATTTCCCCGACCTCCCTGTGACAGTCGAACCCGAAACCGAAGAACCCGAAACCGAAGAACCCGAAACCGAAGAACCCGAAACCGAAGAACCCGAAACCGAAGAACCGGGATTCCCCGTCATTGAGTTCAGTGATATATCTCCCGACGACTATTTCTACGAGCCAGTTCTGTGGTCGGTCAGCGAGAAGCTGACCGATGGCGCGACCTCGGAACTGTTCGGACCCCACGATGAAATCAACCGAGCCGAATTCGCCGAAATTCTCTGGCGCTTCGAGGGAAGTCCGCTCCCGAACACTCGCGCTGACTTCGAAGATGTCGCCGAGGATGCGTCTTTTCGCGATGCGGTGGACTTGCTCGCAGAATACGGCGTAACTACTGGCACCTCTTCCAAGACCTTCTCTCCGAACATGACCCTGTCGAGAGCGCAAGCGTCCACCTTCCTGTGGCGCTTTGCGGGCACACCTGACCCGATCCTCGACCAAACTTTCGACGATGTTGAAGAAGGCTCCTACTACAGCGACGCGGTCCGTTGGATGTTGGAGCACGGAATAACGACCGGCACCTCGCCAACCACTTTTTCTCCAAACGCATCGTTGACACGGGCAGAGGTTGTCACCTTCATCTGGCGCCTTGCCGGTCTCCCCGAGGCGTTCGCACCTTGGGTTCAGCCCGTTCTTCCACCAAAAATGCGAATACTGCCAAATCCCTGACGGTTCGCTAGTTCATAGGTCCAGGTAGTGAGATCGTCCACCGGGTCGTCACACCATTCGAGCATCTGTCGTCGGCGCTGCGCGTGGGCCGCGTGCTCGCTATCGAGATCCTTGAGCACACGGTCCAGCTCATTGAAAAACGCCGTTTCTTCACTCAGGGCGAAGGCCTTGGTCAGCCCCCAACGCTCCTGCAACTCCACCTGATACGGGTGTCGTCCAGCCCAAGTGTTGTAACGCAGCGACGGTGTACCAATCACACCAGCCTCCGAACAGACCGTTTGACTATCGCCGACAACGAGGTCGGCTGCGGCCAGAACATGATGGAATCTCTCTGGGGGAGTCGGAACCTGCATGGCGGCCAAATCTCCGGGCAACGATTGTTCAGAGGAGACAACCACCTTTCCGAGATCCCCCAATCGACTCAGAATCCGGTCGATTTGTTCGCGAGTCATTCCTCGCTCGGAGACATCGTGGCTTGCGGTGAACGCGGTGAGACGCAACACGAATAATCTCTCTTTGTCGTTGAGTCCGAGTTCCGCGCGGATTGTCGGGTCCGCAGTGAAACGAGACGGGTGAAGGTAGAAGAGTTCTTTGTATCCCCGATACTTACGATGCTTGGAGCCGTAGCTCTTGGTGGTAGCCGTCGGGCTGGCAATGAGGTTGGCGAACGGACCCGCTACGTAATACAGCAATCCAGCGACATGGCCGTCGTCGGTGTCATACAGCACCGGGGTACGAGTCAACCTGCCCGCGTGAACCCCCGCCGGCGAGCGAGTCAAAATCACATCGGGCCCGAACCGTCGTACCGTGCGAAAGGTCAACCAGTCCCTCGACACCAACTCACGGGCCAGCGACATCATGTTGGTTCCTGCACGAGGACCGGCAATGTGGGGCCTGCCGCGTGCTTCAATGAGTTCGACGACAGAGTCCTTGCCCGGGCGCGAGATCCACAGAGTCTCTTCACCGGCTGCCAAGAGGCGATCCTCAACGGCACCCAAGGTCCATACATCCGCGGGATGTACTGCGTCAATCAACACCTTCATAGATGGCGACGGTAGCGTCGAGCGATGCCGTCTGTGCACCGTGGACCCCGTGCTTCGGGCCTCCCTGAGGGCCTCACTACGGCGTTTCGCCGCCTGCTGGATCAGCGCGCTCAACCGTTGAACAAGAGACTGCAAACCGCGATCGGCGTTGTAGCAGCAGTTGGGGTGAGCGGAGCGACCGTCTGGGCTTGGCGCGCCAGCGAACTGACCTTGGCTGAGTTGTCCTGGTGGCCGCTAGCCGTGGCGCTGCTGGCTACTGCCCCCGCGAGCCTCGCTTTGAAATCAGCCGAGTATCAACTCGCCGCACGAATCGCCTCGCAGAAACCCTCAACAACCAGGAGTTTAAGGGTTGCGGTCGTGTCTTCGGCCGCCAATCTACTGCCACTGCCCGGATCTTTGATAGTCACTGTCCGATCTCTATCAGAAGACGGCAGCACTTACGGCTCGGCGATCTCTGCTGGTGCAGTGCCCGGTCTTTGTTGGCTCTCGATCACGGGCATCGTTGGCGGATCAGCCATTGCTATTGAGGGTCCGCCTTCGTTGGGAGTCATAACGGTCGTTGGTGGCTTGATGGCAGGGGTCGCAGCGCTAAAGCTTTTCCGAGAAACTGCACCCGACGGAGGCTCGATTCGACTGGCGCTCGCGGTCGGAGGAGTTGAAGCCGCTTGGCTTGTCATCAGCGCACTGCGACTCGGCTTGGCAGTAACCGCTCTCGGCGTCGACATTTCGCCGACTCAAGCGGTCGCCCTCTCGGTCGCCGGCGCGCTGACGGTTGCCATCGGCTTCTTCCCTTCCGGACTTGGACTCAGAGAAGCGCTGATCGCCGGGCTCAGTCCGCTCATTGGTCTCGAGTTTGATATCGGCGTGCTGATCGGCTCTGTTGATCGCCTGATTTGGCTCACCTTTCTGGCCTTGACAAGTGCCGTGCTCTTGTTGCGCGGTTCGGATTCCAGCGAGTCACCAATCAGCGAAGCCGACAGATGAGTTCGGCCAAGGGCTCCCGGAAGTCTCGAGTTTGGGCGAATCCAGCCAGTCGCAACGCAGCATTGTCGAGTACTGAGTTGGCTGGTCGTGGCGCGGGTCGGACAGGCCGCAGATCGGTAGTCGCGCACGGAGTCACTCGCAGAGGATCCGCGCCCGCCGCGGTTGCAACCGTGCGGGCAAACTCAAACCAAGTCACAGCTCCCTGATTGGTTACATGGAAGATGCCGGGACGACGCTGCACCGCCAGCTCACAAACCACGGGTGCGAGATCCGCGGTAAACGTCGGGTGTCCGATCTGGTCGTCCACGAAACGCAACGGGGCGTCTTCGGTGAGCAAGCCCAGAATAGTCTTGACCATGTTGCTGCCGAACTCTCCGCAGAGCCAGGAGGTGCGCACGATCGTGGCAGCACTGCCCGCCTGGCTTTCACCCGCTGCCTTGGATCGTCCGTAGACGGAAATAGGCGCCAGTGGATCCTGCTCGTTGTAGGGACCGATCTTGCTGCCGTCGAACACATGATCTGTAGAAATCGTGGTTAGATGCGCGCCGATGAGACGACACCCCTCAGCGAGATGCCCTACCGCCCGCGAGTTGACGGCAAAAGCACGATCGACCTGTGTTTCGCAGTCATCGACTCTGGTCATAGCCGCGCAGTTGACAACAATGTCGGGCTTGGTCTCCTGCACGGCTTCGAGAACCGAGGCGTGCTCGGTGATGTCCAGTTTGGTTCGGTCCGGTGCTACTACTTCGTGAGCGTCGAGCAACGGCAGCAGATCCATTCCGAGTTGTCCGCTAGCGCCGGTGACCAAGATCCTCATGGCCGCTCCACCACCCCGTTCTTGAGTGCTTCCCACCAGTTGCGGCTATTGCGATACCACTCGACCGTCTTTTTCAGCCCTGCCGAGAATTCCTGTTGAGGGACCCAGCCAAGAGTCCGCAGCTTGGTGCAGTCGAGCGAATAGCGACGGTCATGCCCCAGCCGGTCCGGCACGTACTCAATGGCTGAGGAATCACGTCCGCACAACTCGATGAGCCGTTCGGTCAGGTCACGGTTGGTGATCTCGTTTCCAGCCCCGATGTTGTAGATCTCACCATTGCTGCCTTTTCTCAAGATCGTGTCGATCGCAACACAGTGGTCATCCACATGGAGCCAGTCACGAACGTTGAGTCCATCACCATAGAGAGGCACCGAAGCTCCATCGAGAAGGTTCGTTGCGAACAGCGGGATTATTTTTTCTGGAAACTGGAACGGGCCGTAGTTGTTGGATGCACGGGTGACGATGACCGGCAGGCCGTAGGTGCTGAAGTAGCTGAGGGCGATCAGATCTGATCCAGCTTTGGAGCCTGCATACGGAGAACGGGGCTCAACCGCATCTGTCTCCAACGACGAGCCGACCTCGACCGAACCGTAAACCTCGTCCGTCGAGACGTGAACAAAGCGTTCGACACCGACTTGACGAGCGACATCACACAGCACGTTGGTACCAAAACAGTTGGTGTGCACAAATGCGTCGGGTCCCGAAATTGAGCGATCAACGTGTGATTCGGCCGCAAAGTGCACCACCTGATCGCAGTCCGTCATCGCAGACCGAACTGCGGCACGATCGGTGATGTCTCCATGGACGAAAGCTGCCCGATCGCCAAGCACTTCCTTGATCGAGTTGAGGTTTCCGGCGTAGGTCAGCGCGTCGAAAGCCACCACGGTGTGGTCGCTCGTGGCGAGGACATGACGCAGATAGTTGCTACCGATGAACCCGGCCGCCCCGGTGATGAACAGTCTCATAGCGGACGAGTTTCCCTATGTGGCGCGTAGCCGGTAATGGGGCTGGCGGTTCGTCGGTACCTCGCAGCGCAGCGGGTTGCTGCTGTCTCGCTTTGACAAGATCGGATCGTTGAGAATCCAGTCAGCCCCAATCTGGGGGTCGTCCCAACGCACGCCGAGTTCGTCAGCAGGGTTGTAGTAGGCATCAACGAGGTAGCTGAGCGTGCAGTCAGTCAAAGCAGCAAAACCATGCGCTACTCCGGGCGGAATGTAGATCCCGTCGTGGCAGTGAGTGCCATCGGCGCAGGTACCCAGGTCGTATTCAAGGGTGGCCCCGTCTGTCGGGCTCCCCTCTCTGAGATCATGCAGCACCACACGAACTTGTCCATACGGCACGTACCAATAGTCGCTTTGATGAAGGTGATAGTGAAGCCCCACCACCGTGTCGGCTCGGCGGTCGGCGCGATTGGCTTGGATCATCTCTCGTTGTCCGACAAACCATGAGCGCCGATACGTCTCAATGAATGTGCCGCGGTCATCACCGAGAATCTCGGGACGCACCACGAATACTCCCTCAATATCGTCCGACGGCGTGATTGATGCCATAAGAATCTCCAATCACCTCAGCGGCATTGCCACTATTCGATCTCGACTCGGCAATGGTCACCGACCATCACCCGAACGGCGGTCGGGCCAGTGTCGTCACGCCCGAACCTCTCTGTGGCGTCTGTCTCGTCGGAACGAATGGATCTCGACAGCACCGTGTCACGACCAACCAACGAGTCGGTGAGCCGTGCGATATCGGTGACCGTACTGCGACGCAACACCACCGAGTTGTCTATCTCGCTGCCACTGATCCGACAGTCGACCGCGATCGATACGTAGGGACCGATCTCGCTGTTCTCGACCGTGGTTCCACTACCGATGATCGCCGGTCCTCGCACTGTGGAGTTGATGACCTTTGCGCCCGCTTCAAGAACTATCTGCCCTTCGATGGTCGACACCTCGTCGACGTCACCGTCGATGCTGCGGGTGAAGGTGTCCAAAACCAGCCGATTGCACTCCAACAACGGGTCCTTCTTCCCGGTATCGATCCACCAGCCGGTCAACACTTCGTGATCGACCCGGTAACCCTGGCTGATGATCCAGTCGATGGCGTCGGTTATTTCGAGTTCCCCTCGTGCCGACGGCTCAATCTTCGTCACCGCCTCATGAATCGTTTGATCGAACAGGTACACGCCGACCAAGGCGAGATCTGATGGAGGGTATTCAGGCTTTTCAACGAGTTGGATCACCTGACCATCCGCGCCGATCTCAGCGACACCGAAAGAGCCGGGGTCCGATACCTGAGCTAGGAGAATCTGAGCAGCAGGTGGTTCGGAGCCTTCAGCAGCCGCCCGTTCGGAAACGAATCTCTTGACAAAGGCCGACAAACCAGATTCAAGCATGTTGTCGCCGAGGTACATGACGAATTCGTCGTCACCAAGAAAGTCACGTGCCACAAGCACACAGTGAGCCAAACCGAGTGGTTCCAGTTGTGTGATCCAGGTGATACGCACGCCGAAATTCGAACCGTCACCGACAGCTTGTTTGATCTCGGAGCCGGTTGTCGGCGCGATAACGATGCCGATGTCGGTGATCCCGGCCGACGCCATCTCTTCTATGCCGTAGAACAGGATGGGTTTGTTGGCTATGGGAACCAGCTGTTTGGCGCTCGTGTGGGTGATCGGGCGCAGGCGTATGCCAGCGCCGCCACTGAGAATCAAGCCCTTCATGCGCTGCTTGCCTGGAGAAAGCCCACATGGGCATGGTACCCGTAGCCTCGACAAGCCCGCTCAGAGGATGCTTGACGGCGACGTAGGCCCTGGGTCGGTTTTGGGGAGTCGTCCGGCACGGGCGTGTAGGCCGTACTCGTAGCGCAGTAGTCCTGCGGTGACGATTGCGCCGGCGCTGACCGCTACGACGAGCGCCGACTCGACTTGCAAGAACGGCTCGCCGGCAAATGTCAGTGCGACCGGAAAGGTGGCTACCCCGACCACGAAACCGACAACCGCCAGCCGAGTGTGATCGAGTGCAACGAGCCCCAACGACAGCGAGAGCAGAATCATCAGGCCGGCTCCACTCGCTGCCAGCAGAGCCATGTCGACCGAGCCGATCTGGTCGCCGAACAGAAACTCGACCAGCCAAGGACCAGTGAATGCCATCACCGCCACCCAAACCGCTGCCACACTCATCACTGCGGCAACAAGTCGAAGCTGTAAGTCTCGGAAGCCGTTGAGGTCGTCGTCGCCTGCGAGGCTGGCCAGGTTCGGAAGTAGCGCCGCCCTGACAGCTTGGAAAAAGAAGAGCGGAACCCGCGAGATGATCAGTCCGTTGAGAAATACTCCTGGAACCTCTTCACCGAGATCATCACCAACGATTTCTAGAGCTACGGGACCAACGTTGAGCAAGAAAGCTTCGGACAGCGAGGTGACGAGCAGCCAGCCCAATGCCGGTGTCACCTCACCTAGTGGTGCCGGCGGTCCAGGCTTGACGAAGGGTCGCAATGCGCCAACGGCCACCACTGCGGCCACCGCGAAAGCGAACGCAATGGCGGTCGCGTAGGCGCCGACGGCTTCGATTCCGATAATCGCGAGCACAGCTGCCATCAACAGTCTGGCGGCGCCCTCGGCCGCGAAGTAAGTCCGGTAGCGATTGAACTCGTGTCGCCCAGACAACACACCGCGAATGCATTCGGCGACCATGAAGAAAGCCAGAGAGAGTAGTAAGGCAACCAGCAAAGAAATCTCGTGGTCCAGTAGTCCGTCGAGGCCCAACGGCCACGCCAGGATCACCGCGGCCTCAACCAGAACCAGCTGGGCAAGGCCGACACGTGCCGCCTGACGAAGAACCGGCGCGCTTCCTTCGTTCCTGCTCGCACGATTTGCGGTGGCCCGCGCGATTTCTTGCTCCAACGGCTGAAACAGTCCTGGTCCAAGGATGTAGACGAGCCCCCAGAGCACAGCGAGACCTCCGTAGGCCGCGTCGCCGAGCGCGCGTCGGGCCACCACCAGAAAGGCGTAGGTGGCGATTCCATTGATCACCAAGCCGACACCGATGGCGGTTGCACCCTCAGGGAGTGGGCTGCGGTCCCGAAGGCTCACAAAATACTGACGGATGGAAGGCTCCTGAACTCGATCACAAGGTGCAACGGCGCTCAGAAGCGTATCTGCGCGTCTAGCTGAGGTTGCACATCGGTTCGATTAGCCTGATCAAGCGCTGGTGTTCTCCGTGAACGTGGGCATGCAAAGCCCGTCGAGTTCGGTGACCTCTATCCGATCTCGGTTTTCCCAGGTGACTTCGTTGTCTGGATCGACACGTAGTTTGAACTCGCGAAAGCTCATCTCCAAGGCATCAAAGGCCACTAGGCGACCGCGCAACGGCTCGCCAACTCCCAGTAACAGTTTGAGCGCTTCAAGGGCTTGAATGCTCCCAACTATTCCCGGCAGAACGCCTAACACGCCTGCTTCTGCACAAGACGGCGCCATTTCCGCTGGGGGCGCTTCTGGCAGCATGTCGCGATACGTCGGTCCTTGGCGTGGATCAAAGACGGTGATCTGACCTTCAAAGCGAAAGATCGAACCGTGGACGACTGGGATTCCCAGTTTCACGCTGGCGTCGTTGAGTAGATAGCGACTCGGGAAGTTGTCGGCCCCGTCGACTACGAGGTCGTAGCCCGCCAGAATCTCCATGATGTTGTCAGCACCGAGGCGGACGTCGTAGGTGACCACATCGACATCGGGGTTGAGACCGGTGAGCGTCTTCTTGGCGGAGTCAACCTTGCGCTCCCCGATCCGATCGATGTTGTGGAGGATCTGTCGCTGGAGATTCGACTCGTCAACCACATCCATGTCGATGATGCCAAGCGTTCCAACACCCGCCGCGGCCAAGTACATCGCCGCTGGGGAACCAAGACCTCCAGCTCCGAGCAGCAACACTTTCGAGTTGAGCAGCTTCAACTGGCCTTCTTCACCGACCTCGGGGACGAGCAGATGCCGCTGGTAGCGGCTGCGTTGTTCGGGTGTGAGGGTCCGGGGCCTCGTCCATGGGCGACCTTCGTCTTTCCACTTGTTGAAGCCTCCGTCCATTGAGACGGAATTGTCATAGCCGAGTTGCTCCAACGTCTGCACGGCAAAAGCGGAACGTACACCGCCTGCACACATGACCACCAGCTTCGCCTGGTGGTCGGGCACACGGTTCTCGATGTTCGATTCGAGCTGTCCACGGGGAATGTGGATGGAGTCCGGGATCGCTCCTTGTTCATATTCGTCGGGCTCGCGCACATCCAACAGCAGGTACCCCTGGTCGAGAAGTTGATGCCCACCGGCAGTGTCGACCTCTGTGATCGACGCTTTTGCTTGCTGGAGAAGCTGACGGAAACTGGTCATAACCTAAACCCTACCTTATGAGTCGGGATTTGCCATTCTGACGATGAAGGGAAGCACATCGCTGATCGATTCCTGTAGCACGACGTCAGCGATACCGTCATACGGGGTCGCTTCAGCGTTGAGGATCACGATCCGCGCGCCGTTGTTCTTGGCGATCGCCACGGTTTGGTTGATGGGGTGCACGGTTAGCGAAGTACCCACCGCCAGGAACAGTTCCGCTTCGGTGGCTGCCACTTCCGAGCGGTAGAGATCGCCCGGGTCCAGGGCCTGTCCGAACGAAACTGTCGCAGATTTCAAGATCCCTCCGCATTCTGGGCAGGGAGGGTCTTCTTCTCCGGCCCTCACTCGGTCGAGAACGACTTCCATCTCCGCACGCCAGCCACACGACAGACATGCGGCTTTGCGTGTGGTGCCATGGATCTCGACCACCTTGGCCGGGTCGCTGCCCGCCCGCTGATGCAACTCGTCGATATTCTGAGTGATCAGCGTGTGGAGTTTCTCACGCTTCTCGAGGTGTACCAGCGCCCGATGTCCGATGTTGGGTTCGACATCGGCCCACAGCTGGCCTGATGCACGGCGTGCCCAGTTCGTCTTGCGAACTTCCGGGTCGCTGACGTAGTAGCGGATGTTGGAGGCTTTCTCGGCCTCCGGGTTCTTGGTCCAGAGCCCCTGCGGCCCCCGGAAGTCGGGTATTCCGGAGTCTGTGGAGATCCCAGCCCCAGTCAACACCGCGATCGACTCTGCGTCGTCAATCAGCTCGCGAGCACGATTGACCCGGTCTTCAGATGCAGTCTCAGCCATCGTTCAAGACTAGGGCACCCGGCCACGCGACTCCGTGAATCCAACTCCGTGAATCTGATGAACAATATTGATTGACATATATTCAAATGTAGTTATACTGCTGCTGGCGTTGACAACTGGCGGGAGTATTTCATGGAACCACCAACACTATTGTTGGCATCAGCATTGGATCAGCTTCGTGTCACCCCTTGGGGGGACCCGATCATTGATCGGCTCGGACACGATCCCAGGTCGCTCTACGTTGAGAAGTTCTGGCTCGGCGTGCTTGGTCCGACCACGATCCTCTTGTTGAGGCACTGTGCTCAGTCCTTGGAGGAATCCCCGGAGGGGTTCGACCTCAACTTCAAGGCCACGGCCTCAGCACTCGGATTGGGGCGAAGAGTAGGGCGAGCCGGCCCCTTGACTAGGAGCTTCGAGAGAGCGTGTCGGTTCAGCGTAGTTCGCTCGCTCTCACCTACAGAGATTGAAGTACGACGAAGACTTCCCCCGCTCAACCGCAAGCAAGTGAGCCGTCTGTCGCCGCGCCGTCAGCACGAGCACGCCATGTTTCTTGAAGGCGAACTCCGTTTGAACAACGAGGCCATTCGTCGCCGAGCACGCCGCTTGGCTCTCGGCTTGGTCGAGTGTGGTGATGCTGTTGACGATGCCGAATTGCAACTCGGGCGTTGGCGATTCCATCCTTCGATAGCCGCTGACGCGGTTCGCTGGGCTTGGGACCAGCATCACGGCCCGCTCGACGGGCTGGCCAACAGTTCCAACTGATTTTGAAATCAACCGGTGGAGGGCGCGAAGTTCTTTGCCAACTCGATCAGGAGCCGCACACCAAATCCTGTGCCCCCCTTGGTGATTTCGGCATCGTCTGAGTCGCTCCAAGCCGGACCGGCAATGTCGAGATGAACCCAGGGGATCCCGTCGGCCACGAACTCTTGCAAGATCAATCCGGCGGTGAGCGCACCACCGTGGGGCGTGCCGATGTTTTTCATGTCTGCGACTGACGACTCGAATTGTTTGGAATAGTCAGCCGGCAACGGAAGATGCCAGACCCGTTCACCCGAAACGTCAGAAGCTTCCTTGACCGCAGCTATCCACTCCTCGTCGTTGCCCATGAGTCCTGCAATCTTGGGACCGAGCGCCACCATGCAGGCACCGGTGAGCGTCGCCAAGTCAACGATCGCATCAGGTTTCGCTTCGCTTGCCAGCGAAAGAGCGTCGGCCAGGACCAGGCGACCCTCGGCGTCTGTGTTGAGCACCTCGATGGTCTTGCCGTTGCGGATCTTCAGCACGTCACCAGGACGCGTGGCATCCCCTCCGAGCATGTTGTCGGTCATTGGAACGAAAGCTCGAATCCGAGCGGCAGGCGCCACTAGCGGCATGGCCGACATGGCACCGATCACCGCGGCGCCACCACCCATGTCGCACTTCATAGTCATCATGCCCTGACCGGTTTTGATCGACAGACCGCCCGCATCAAATACGATCCCTTTGCCGACCAGCGCCAACGTGCCTTGTTTGGGTCCTTGCGGGTCGTAGGTCAGTTCCAACAAGCGCGGAGGGAGTGTTGAGCCGCGGTTGACACCGAGGAGTCCTCCGAGACCGCCCTCGGTGATTGCGTCTTCGTCCCATACTTTGACTGACAGGCCGCAGTCACGCCCCACCGTGGCGGCACGATCCGCGAACTCTGGTGCTGTGAGGGTTCCTCCCGGCTCATTGACCAGGTCTCGGGCCAGCATCTGTGCGGTGGCCACAGCCTTGCCCAGATCGAGCGCTGCCTGGTTTGTCGCACCAACTCCGCCCGCTACATCGACTCGTGTCAACTTCGCCGGTTCACCTTTGGACTTGTACGTCAGGAACTTGTAGCTTCCGAGCGCGATCCCTTCGGCCAGGGCTTGGCGGCAGATTGCACCGTCGAGATCAACTTCTGGCAGATCCGCGCCGATCCAAGTGTGGTTGCCCAACTTCCGTCCGATTGCCGCCCCGGCGCGGCGGAGACGGTTGGCGTCCACATCGGCACGGGGGCCGATCCCCACCAGCGCGGCTACCCGACCACTGACAGGCCAGGTGTAGGTCTGCCCGACCTTGCCGCTGAAGTCAGCATTGCCGAGGTCGCTGCCGTCGATCTGGTCAAGGCCGGCGGCAACGGCTTCTGAGGTGACGATCCATACGTGCGCCTTTGCCCTTTGGGGCAGGACGCGGACTGCGCGATAGCTGATTGGCATGCGAGCACAATACGGGATTGCACGCCGTTCGGGGCCAAAAAGTCATCTTGAGGGGACCGGTGAACGCCGTTATCGGCTTGGTGCGGGTTCTCTAGTCCGGTCTCATGCGACCCTGCGGCAGCACCTTGATGTCGAATTCGGGAACTTCACCGGCGAACATTGGGAACTTGGGTTCGGCTCCTTGGCGGAACCGTGTTGAGCGGTGCACCGGATCGGTGTCATATTCGGGTATCACTTGCGAACCAAAAAGTTCGATGCATTCAAGGGCCTGCTCGTGGTTCATTCCATCTTTCGGGAACGAGAACGCCACCTGATCGGCACCCACTCGCTGGTACTGAGCTAGTTGTTCGCAGACATCTTCAGGTGTCCCGCAGAGCATGCCGCCCATCCGAATCACCGTATCGAGGGCTTCCTCGTTGGGCACGCCCATGTCGGGTGGAGACGGCCAAGTCGTGCCGTTGCCCATCTTCGGAAAAGTGTCGTGGTACAGGTGGAGAAGAGTGAGCAAATAGCCATTGCCCCGCGCGGTGGCGATACGACGCGCTTCATCACGATCCTCAAGGCAGACAACCTCGTTGGTGAGCATCAGATTGTTGTTTTGGAACTGGCCGATGATCTCTTCAGGATCGGCCGCGGCGTTCTTGTAGGTGTCGACGAGTGGCCCCATGTCGTGGATCGGCTTGAAATTGAAAGCCACCGCTCCAATTCCCATCTCGCCCGCAGTGACGAACGAACTGGGATTCCCGCAAGCCAGCCAGATTGGAGGATGCCCCTGCAAATACGGCTTGGGCAGGACGTTGTGGGGTGTGGGCACGTTAAAAAACTCGCCGTCGAAGACGTAGTCTTTCTGCTCCCACATCCTTGGAATCTCGCGGACGACCTCGTGCCACATTGCCTTGGTCTCGCTTGTCAACGTGCCGTTGAAGCTGGCAACCTCGTGGCTGCCGGCGCCGCGCCCAGTGCCGAACTCGAACCGGCCTTCGCTGATGTGGTCGAGCATTGCGGCCCGTTCTGCGATCCGAACCGGGTGCTCTTTGGTGGTTGGAAGGCTGGTTATGCCGCTGGCGAGATGAATCCGTTCGGTGCGGGCCGCGATCGCTCCCATGACCACCTCGGGAGCCGACATATGGCTGTACTCCGAGAGGCAATGATGCTCACCCAGCCAGGCGTATTTGAAATTGTTCCTGTCCGCAAGGACGCCGTAGTTGATCTGTCGCATCAACGACAAGTGCTCAAGTTCTGGGTCGTGTGCAGCCGGTCCAGGAATGTAACCGTTGAGAAAGAGCCCAAATTCCATAGGGGCCGACCCTAGGACGCACACTGCGGCAAGGTGAAACTCGCTGACCGACGATGCGCCAATACGGGGAAACCCAGCGACTAGGGGCGCTTCTTGAAGCGGCGTAGGCGCAGGCTGTTGGTGACCACGAAGAGCGACGAAAGGCCCATGGCTCCGGCTGCGATCATGGGGTTCAGCACACCAGACGCCGCCAACGGTATTGCCCCCAGATTGTAGGCAAAAGCCCAGAACAGGTTGCCCTTGATCGTGCCGAAGGTTCGCCGAGCCAAAGCAACGGCATCGGCGACAGCGAGGAGATCACCCCGTATCACTGTCAGATCAGATGCTTCCATTGCAATGTCGGTTCCGGTCCCGACCGCGATTCCCACATCGGCTTGGGCCAGAGCCGGAGCGTCGTTGATGCCGTCGCCGACCATGGCGACTCGGCACCCTTCGCCTTGCAGACGAGCGATCTCCGCGGCTTTGGCGTCGGGGAACATGGCCGCGCTCACACGCTCTATTCCCACGGCGGCAGCAACGCTCTGAGCGGTCCGTTCGTTGTCGCCTGTCAGCAATACGACATCAAGGTCTTGTCGGCGTAGCGCGGCGACAGCTTCAGCCGATGATGACTTGACCTGATCTGCGACCACCAGAGCGGCTTGCGCAACGGGTCCGCGTCCCACAAAGACCACCGTGTGGCCTTTCGCTTCGGCCTCGCCCGCGAGCCTCTCGATTTCAGCGGAGATTTCCGAGAAGAGTTCTCGACGACCGACCTGCGTTCGAATCAAATCGACCGACCCGACAACACCGAACCCAGGACGATTCTCGAAATCGGTCACCGACCGCGGAGATTCGACTGAGTTGGCTATGGCTTGAGCGATGGGATGTTCGGATCGTGCTTCCAGCACCGCGGCAAGACTCAGCAACTCGTCGCCGTCGCCGTCCGGTGAGATCACTTCAACGAGGTCCATCCGCCCCTCAGTAATTGTGCCGGTCTTGTCGAGCACGACCGTGTCGAGGCGTCTGCTGTCTTCAAGAACTTCGGCGCCCTTGATGATGATCCCCAACTGTGCGCCTCGTCCGGTACCGACCATGATGGCGAGCGGTGTTGCAAGCCCCAAGGCACAGGGGCAGGCGATGATCAGCACGGCAACCGAAGCCGTGAACGCGTCAGAGCCTGAGTCGCCGATGATCAGCCAACTCGCCAAGGTGACGCCGGCTATGGCGATGGCGATGGGTACGAAGACGACGGCAATCCGATCAGCGAGTCGCTGGATGGGAGCGCGACTGCCCTGCGCTTCGTCAACCAGGCGAATTATCTGGGCCAAAGCTGTGTCGGCGCCGACCCGCGTTGCCTCCACCAGCACCGAACCGTTGGCGTTGACCGTTGCACCGATGACCTCATCGCCTGCTTGCACTTCGACGGGTACCGGTTCCCCGGTGACCATCGATACGTCCACCGCGGAATGCCCTTCCACCACGATTCCGTCGGTGGCGATTTTTTCTCCCGGTCGCACCCGGAATCTCATTCCGACCGCTAAGTCGTTTATGGCGATCTCTGTGCCGTCTTCAAGCAACGCGGTGCGGGCACCGAGATCAGCGAGCGAACGGATCGCCTCTCCGGATCGACGCGTGGCACGAATCTCCAGCCATTTTCCGAGCAGGATCAAGGTGATGATCACTGCGCTCGTCTCGAAGTAGACGTCGGCTTCGAGACCGCCGAGCAGCACCACTGTCGACCACGTCCAGGCGGCCAGAGTGCCGACCGAAACCAGGGTGTCCATGGTGACCAGACGATGCCGCAGATTGGCTGCAGCGACCCGGTGGAATCTCCAGCCCGACCAGAAAACGATTGGAGTGGCCAATATCAGGGCAAACCATTCCCATCCGTCGAAGCGAAGAGGTCGAATCATAGAAACCGCTGAGACGAGAACTGTGAGCACCGCGGCGAGACGAAATCTCAGCCATAGATCGGCCTGGCGTGCTGCTTCGGATGCGTCTCGGTCCAGGTGAAGCGGAGCGCCGTATCCGAGTGACTCGATCGTGCTCCGAAAGTCATCGACCGTCACGGCGTCATTGTGAAAGACGGTGGCCTTGCTGGTCGTGAAGTTCACTTGAGCCGACGCGACCCCTTCGAGACGGGTCAGACCTTGTTCAATCGAAGCCGCGCAGGCCGAACAGGTCATGCCCTCAACCGCAAGTTCCGAACGAACCTCGGTTTCCATACGCCCAGCCTATCTTTCGATTTCTAGACGACTTCATTGATCGACCTGTGCAATCGGGCGGTTCGGCGAAGATGGCTGACCTAGGCTGAACACTGATGACAGTCATGGAGCTTGCCGCACTGAGGTGGGACAACTCGTTCAGCCGCGAACTTCCCGCGGATGCGAACACCCTCAACCAGGTTCGCCAAGTCCATGGCGCTGCTTACTCACGGGTCATGCCGACTCCCACAGAGGCGCCGACACTGATCGCTGTCGCCGCGGAGATGCTGGAGATGCTGGGGCTGGACCGCGACATCGGCACCGACGAGTCGTTCGTGCGGGCGATGACCGGAAATGCCGTCATTGCGGGCAGCGACCCGCACGCGATGTGTTACGGCGGTCACCAGTTCGGGAATTGGGCCGGTCAACTCGGTGACGGCCGGGCAATCACTTTGGGCGAGGTGCTCACTGCGGCCGATGGACGTCAAACGCTGCAACTCAAAGGAGCGGGGCCCACGCCCTACTCCCGCACTGCAGATGGTTTGGCGGTGCTGCGCTCGTCGATACGAGAATTCCTGTGCAGCGAAGCGATGCACCATCTTGGTGTGCCCACCACACGAGCCCTGAGCGTGGCTCTCACCGGCGACAAAGTGATGCGCGACATGTTCTATGACGGCCGACCGGCTCTTGAACAGGGAGCTGTGGTTTGCCGCGTTGCGCCCTCGTTCATCCGTTTCGGGAACTTTGAGATCTTTGCGGCCAGAGGTGACATCGAAAATCTTCGCCGCCTCGCCGACTACACGATCACCACCTACTTCGGTGAGTTGCTTGAATCACACGGTGTTGATTCACACAGTGTTGATTCAACGAGTGGTGTTGATCCAACGAGTGGTCCGTTATCGAAGGACGTTTATGTCGATTGGTTCGCCGAGGTCGCGCGACGCACCGTGGACATGATCGTGCATTGGCAGCGGGTCGGTTACGTACATGGAGTGATGAACACCGACAACATGTCGATTCACGGACTCACCATCGACTATGGGCCTTATGGCTGGCTTGAGGATTACGACCCAGGTTGGACTCCCAACACCACTGATGCCTCAATGAAGCGCTACCGCTTCGGTGCACAGCCTCATATCGCGAGTTGGAACCTCGAACGTTTGGCGAATGCCATTTATCCGCTGGTCGAAGAAGTCGAACCTCTCGAGCATGCGCTCAATTCCTACGTGAGCCGTTTCAACGAGACGTGGACGCAGATGATGGCTGAGAAGCTCGGCCTCGTCGGTTTCGACCCCGAACTTGACCAGTCGTTGATCGAGGGTCTGCTGGATCTTCTGCCGCGAGCCGAGACGGACATGACCTTGTTCTTCAGGGGACTCGCCGATATCGACACAGCTTCTTCGCTGATTGCTGACGACGAGTTGCTTGCCCCGCTGCTGGGGGCCTATTACCTGCCCGATCAGATCAGCGGCGACCATCGTCGGGCCACGATCGCCTGGCTGCGCCGCTACCGCGAACGGATCGCGGCTAGCGGCCAACCCGATGCTGCGCGTCGCCTGGCAATGAATTCGGTGAACCCCAAATACGTGCTGCGCAACTATCTGGCCCAACTTGCGATTGACGACGCAGACCAGGGTGACGTCGCTCTCACCAACGAATTGCTCGACGTGCTGCGCAAGCCCTACAACGAACAACCCGAGCACGAACGCTTCGCCGCAAAACGGCCCGACTGGGCCCGTACCCGCCCCGGCTGTTCCATGCTCAGCTGCTCAAGCTGAGCTCGTCGGTCCATCGCGGGCAGTAAGTCGACAGCCCGATCAGCAGACCGTACCCTTTCTCGGCGTATGGCAATTGTTCCCAGCGTGCCCTCCACTGCCATCGACGGCTACCACGACGACGGCTTCTTCATCATGGATGGGTTCAGCGGTGTTGACGTCGGCCAGAGAATGCTCGCCGATGTCATCGAGATCGTCCGCGACCCCGCTGAGGTCGTGTCGTCATCTCCTGGAATGCTCGTCGTTTCGGAGGCCCAGGAAGACCTGACCGGAGTCAACCCCGAGGACACCATCTCCAAGGTGTTCACCCTCCATGATCGGGGTGTTTTCACATCGTTCCTGGACGATGAGCGGATCGCTGCGCTGCTCGTTGATCTGATCGGGCCCGACGTGGACTGCTTCCTGTCGCAGTTCATCTTCAAGAACCCCGGCGCTTGGGGCCAACCCTGGCATCAGGACAGCTACTACTTCCCGTTCGATCCACCCCGGCCGATCGTCGGACTTTGGCTGGCGGTGACCGGGGCGACGCTCGAGAACGGCTGCCTGCACGTCCTGGCCGGCAGCCACACCGAACCGGTCCACGAGCACGTTCCCGACAGCCGGCCCAAAGCCAACCACGGGTACATGGAGATCGTCGACCACGACATGTCCGACCAACAACCCGTCTTCATGAATGCCGGCGACCTCTTGGTGTTCGACAGCCACTTGATGCACCGTTCGATCGATAATCGCTCATCTGGGATCCGAGCAGCGATGGTGTTCCACTGCTGCGCGGCCAACACCATCGACTTAGGTTTTGAGCAGTACAACTACTTCAAGAATCCGACGCACAAGTTCATCGCCCTGTTGCGCGATGGCGACCCAGTGATACAGCCGCAGTGACTCCCGACAACCCGTCCAAGCCGACACAACCCGAGCCGGTGCTGTTCGTCTCGAAGAGACGGCGATGAGCACGCCGACCGCGACGGTGCTCGTCGACCAGCGGAGGACCACCGGACCAATCGACGACCGGGTGTACGGACAGTTCTTGGAAAACATGGGACGCGCCATCTATGGGGGCGTATTCGAGCCAGGCTCTCCCCTAGCCGATGCCGACGGGTTCCGAACCGACGTTCTCGCCGCTGCGCTGGAGTTGGCACCCCCAGTTCTGCGTTGGCCGGGAGGGAACTTTGCTTCTGGCTACCACTGGCGCGACGGGATCGGCCCAGTCGAAGATCGGCCCACGAGGCTGGACTTGGCCTGGTCGACCCTTGAGTCAAATCGCTTCGGAACCGAGGAGTTCCTCCACTACGCCCGCCAGCTCGGATCGACTCCCTACCTCAACTTGAACGCCTCTACCGGCTCGATCGACGAGGCGCTCGAATGGCTGTTGTACTGCAACAGCGAACACCCCGTTCCCGAAGTGGCCTTGCGCCGGAGCGGACCCCACCCAGATCCCCACAACGTGCCGATCTGGGGCATCGGCAACGAGAATTTCGGTTGGTGGCAACACCTCCACACGACCGCCGATTCCTACGCGGAGACAACCCGCGAATGGGGAAAGCTGCTGCGCTGGGCCGACAACCGCATTTCGCTGGTGGGGGTGGGCTCCGAGGATCCAGATTGGAACTGGACGGTGCTCAACGAGGCTGGCGCGGTACTCGATTGGCTATCGCTGCATTTCTATTGGAACGAGGCTAGCTACGAGGGTGTTTTGGCCGGGCCGCTGCTGTCGGAGGCAGAAATATGTGAGACCTGGGGACTAATCGGCGCAGCCAAGCGACGGCGCCAGTTGCACCACGATCTGCGTATCTGCGTCGACGAATGGGGGACCTGGAACGAGCCGTATCTGTCAATGGTCAACGAACCTGCCGTCATCAACCGGCGAGTTCGTGGCGAAGTCGGGATGCCTGTCATGACCGAACCCGCTCCCCTCATCGAGCAGCGCTTCGACCTCAAGGACGCTCTGGCGCATGCGAGCTGGCTGCATGTCCTTTGGAGACACCCCGACAAGATCTCCTTGGCCACCCAAGCGCAGATGGTCAACGTCATTGCGCCGATCCACACCACGCCCGAGGGCATGGTCCGCGAGACCACATTTTATCCATTGGCTGTCGCCCGCCGTTGTGCACAGGGCACCGGGCTGAACGTAAAGGTGATTACGGAGGCCGGCCTCGAATCTTCGGCTGCTCCCAGAGGCTCGCTACCGGCTCTCGACGCGGCGGCGACCTGCGATCCCGAATCGGGTCACTTGCACCTGTCGCTGGTCAACCGGTTACCCGACAGCGAATTGCTCGTCGACCTCGACGGGATGACGGGAGCCGTGCAGCGCATCACCTTGTGGGCAGACGATCCGGCCGCCGCCAACTCCCCTGATGACCCGGATCGAGTGGTGCCGGTCGAGGACCAGCTCGAACTTGACGGCGCGCTGACCCTGCCACCGCACAGCCACGTCACCCTGCTGTTCTCATGAGCAGCAATACCTTCAGTCTCCATCTGTGGAACCGGGACTTCAGGTGGCGCTCGGTTACTGCATCGCCGAGGGCGCTCAACCCGGATCAAACCGATGCGTTCAACAATCAGGGATTCTTCGTGATTGAGGATCTTCTTGACTCGGTCACCATCGCCGCGGTTGTCGAGGAGATCGACGCCATCGAAGCCGAGACCGAAGCAGCGCTGCGCGCCTTTGAGGACGAGCGGTTGATGATCGGCGAGGCTGGCGCGATCACCTTTTCTCCTCATTTGGTGGCCCGCTCAAACCTCCTGCGCCAGGTTGCCGCCGACCCCCGCATCGCTTCAATCTGCGTCGACCTCATCGGTCCGGATGTGAATCTGTACTGGGACCAGGCTGTTTACAAGAAGCCTGAAAAACCCCGACGGTTCCCGTGGCATCAGGACAACGGCTACACCTATGTCGAACCCCAGCAGTACCTCACAATCTGGATGGCGCTCAGCGACGCCACGATCGACAACGGTTGCCCGTGGGTTGCCCCCGGGGTTCATCGCTCGGGCACGCTGGCCCACAGCTACGTCGATCCACTCGGTTTTGAGTGCTTCGAGCAGTTTGAAGCCGCCGAACCCGCTCCGGTACCGGCGGGCGGAGCTGCGGTGTTCTCTTCGCTCACCCCGCATTTGACCGGTCCCAACACCACCGACGAGGTCCGCAAGTCCTACATCCTGCAATACGCACCGCAAGGCGCTGAGGTGCTCACCGGTGATCCCGCTTCGGGTCCGCCCACAGGGCGAGTTCGGTGCGATGCTCCCGAACGCCAGTTCCCGATAGCCCGCGACGGTTCTCCTGTGGTGCCAACCCAAATCTGATCGTTGGGCGCTGGCCTCGTTTTGTGCCAACTACTAGTACAGGCCCAAGAGGCGGCCGGCCATGACCACAACCGCTACTACTAGCACCGGGCGCACAACCTTCTCGCCGCCTGAAACAGTGATGTGGGCACCCACGAAGGACCCCACGCCTACGCCTGCAGCGAGCACGATCGCCGGCAGCCAGTAGACGTCGCCATTTGCTATGAACACTGGCAACGCAAACACGGTATAGACGAACGTGACGATCACCTTGATGTGGTTCGAGGTCACGATGTCGACACCTGCCCTGGTCAGGGCGACGATCAATATCAGTCCGACACCTGCCTGGATTGCGCCCCCGTAAATCCCCACCGCGAAAAACACGACCGTGCTGCCCCATGGGGACCATTGAGGACGCTCTTGTAGCTTTTCGGGGTCGGGGCTGCGCAACGACAAAACCAGGATCGGGATCATCACCAAACCGAACACACGCTCAAAGTCGTTGTCGGTGAGTCGTGATATGAGGATCGAACCGACCAGTGAGCCGGCCACCGCCGGCACAAGAACACGGCCGATACCAGCCCAGCCCGCCACTCCCAAACGGCGGAAAGTGCTCATCGCACTCAGCGAACCAGCAAGCACCCCGACCCGGTTGGAGCCGTTGGCAGCGTTTCCGGGGACATCGGCGAACACCAGCAGGGGAACCGTCAGCAGCGAACCCCCACCAGCCATCGTGTTGATGATTCCTGCCAGGAAACCACCACCGAGGAGAAGCGCGACATGGATGGCCTCCATGCGCTTTACGTTACGCCCTGCTCACCACGCCGTGCTCACCGACCGACTTAAGTTCCGCATGGCGCCGTTCGGCGGTCGACTGTCGCCGTTCGGGGGTCGCACGTCGGGGGATTCCGTTCGAGGTCAGGCAACCGCTGTTCAGGGATTCGGGGTTGAAGGGGCCCCGGTTGTGCATCCGGCGGCTGCGGTGTCGCCACAATCTTGATCTGATTCTTTGTTTGCTGTCGCTTGTCGGTCAAGCGCGGAGCGTAACGACGGGGTAGGCGATCACCTTCCGGTCGGCGGTCACAAGGGTGAGATTCTCGGCTATCGCCTGGGCTACGAGCAGCCGATCGAACGGATCGCGGTGCAGGGTCGGTAGAACTCGCAGACCCGTCGCATGAGCCGCCGTGAGGTCGAGCCATTCGGCAGCGAGGTGCTCTACAAGTTCGGCACAACTGTGACTCATCGACAGCTTGCCCAGTTGACGCTTGATCTCGATCTCCGCAACCGATACTGGCGACACGAGCAGGTCGTTGCCGGGGTTCTCCAGTGCTGTGACGGCATCGGAGGAGAGGCGCTCCGGCGACTCGTTGGCCCAGAGCAGGACATGTGTGTCGAGCAGCAGTGACGCCATCAGAGCGGCTCGGTGAGAGCCTCAAGGATCTCCGGTGGTGTGTCGTCAAAGTCGTCGGCGATCTTGATGGTGCCCCGGAGTTGGCCGAGTCGCGGTCGTTGCGCGTTTCGGTTGACGGTTTCGAGACCTTCCGTGAGCAGTTCGTTGAACACCTCGCTGAGTGTTCGGCGCGACTCGAACGCGATCCGCCGCGCAGCTTCGTGGATCTCGTCGTCTATGGACACTGTAGTGCGCACACGCGCATCATAGCATCTAGACCGCGGCACCGTCTACACCGGGTTCATCCACTACTGAAGGGGCCCCGGTTCATCTGTTGGCGGATCGGGACCACGGTCGGGTTCGTCATGAAGCGGCGCTGCCAGTTCGCGCCGTCGACGACGAGCGTGTGACCGGAGATGAAGCGGGCGTAGGGGCTGGCCAGGAAGGTCGCCGCCCAGCCGAACTCTCGACGGGTGCCCACCCGCATGGCTGGTTGGAGCAGGTCCTTCTCGGGATCGGCTCGTTGGAGGTTGGCGGTGATGTCGGCGGTCATGTCCTCATGCGGGATCAGACCGGGGACCAGACCGTTGACCTGGATGCCGTAGGGCCCCCATTCCACGGCGAGGCTCTCGGCCATGTTCTTCACGCCCGCTTTGGCGGCTGCGGAGTGGGCGAAACCGGGACCGCCGGTCCAGGCGTAGCTCGCCCCGATGTTGATGATGCTCGCCGGTGTGTTGGCCGCGAGGTGTCGGCGGGCGAACTCCCGAGCTACGAAGAAGGTTCCGTTGAGCGTGATGTCGACCACGGTGCGCCAGGCGTTGGGCGACATGTCCTCGGCCGGCACCGGGAAGTTCGCTGCCGCATTGTTGACGCACACCTGAGGGAGTCCGAAGGCTTCGGAGGCCGCATCGACCATGGCGGTGATCGAGGCGGGGTCACGGATGTCGCAGACGACCGTTTCGACCGGCGCCCCGAGTTCTTCGATCGCGGCTCGGCCCGCGTCGAGGTTCTCCTGTTTGCGACTGGCGATCACGATGCTGGCCCCGAGACGGGCGAATTCCTGGGCGATCCCCTTGCCCAAACCGGTGCCGGCGCCGGTAATGAGCACCGCGGTCCCGTCGAAGGTGCCCGCCGGCAGAGCTGACGCCCCCAATGGCGGCGGCGAAGGTAAGCCTTGTGGTCCGTCGTCGTTGCTCATCACGATCCCCGGTAGTTCGGCTCGCGCCCCTCGGCACGGGCAGCTTTGAACTCAGCGAAGTCCTCTGATTTGTTGAGGAAAGTCTGGTAGACCAGTTCATCTTCCATCGAGGAGCGGACCGGAGGCCGTGACAGGTGGCTGATCACCCGGCGTGCGAGTTTCACTGTCACCGCGGGCGACGCGGCGATCTTTTCGGCCATCTCCTTGGCGGTGCTGTCGAGATCTTCGGGTTTCACGACGCGGCTCACGATGCCGTGGGCGAGCGCTTCTTGGGCGTCGAGTACCCGTCCCGTCAGGACCATGTCGCTCACCAGGCCGTGCCCGCACATTTCATAGAGCACTCCCATCCCCCCGGTGTCGGGGATCACGCCGTAGTTCACTTCGGGCAGCATGAAACGCGCCCCTTCGGCGGCGATGCGGATGTCGCACATCAAGGCCCGTTGGAAGGAGCCACCGATGGCCCAGCCGCCGATCGCCACGATTATCGGTGCCTCCAGTTCCCAGATCTTCTGAATCCCCTTGTGTCCCCGGGTCATCAACTCGTGGTGGGTCATCTCGGTGACGTTGGTGCCGATAGCAGCTACATCACGGCCCGAGGACCAGTTCTTGCCCTCCCCGCGCCAGATCACCGCTCGCACTGAGGGGGTGGCGATGAGTTCGTCGAATATCGCGAACAGGTGGGCGTCCATGTCATCGTCGAACGCGTTGTGCTTGGCGGTGTTGTTGTTGGTGATGGTCGCCACCGGGCCATCGATTTCCAGGATCAGCTTTTCGGTCACGCCTTGATTCTGTCTGATTGCGGGCCTTGGGGCACATTGGCCGGCCTTACCGTGTGGTTGCCGATTGGATAAGGGCCGCTGAATTGAGGAAACTGCTTTGATGAAGATCGACTCACTCGGCAATTGTCCATCCACGCTGCTGCCCGATCCGATGAGGGTCGATGCCGACTCGTTCAGGGGTTATATCAACGCCACCGCCGAAGCAGGGTTCGATGCGGTGAGTCTGTGGGCTTTCCATCTCATGTTCGCGGGTCCGCAGGCGGCCAACGTGGTGCTCGAGTCTGGGCTGTCGGTGAAAGCGGTCGAGGCTGCTATCAGTTGGACCGCAGGGCCGACCGACGCGGCGCGTGCGGAGGTCGCCGGACTGGTCGAGACGGGTTCACAGTTCGGAGCCCACATAGTCGGGGCCGCCTGTCTGGGGCCGATAGACGATCAGGGTGCGGCAGCCGAGGGGGTGGCGATGCTGGCTGAGGTGGCGGCCTCTGCTGACATGGTCATCGCTTTGGAGTTCCTGCCGTGGACCGGGGTACCGAGTTTTTCTGCCGCCAACGATCTGGCTGTCGCCAGCGGTGCCGACAACGCCACGATCCTGCTCGACACCTGGCATTGGGTTCGTCAGCCGGGCGGTCCCGACCTCGATGCTCTCCGCTCGGTCCCCGGCGACCGGATTGCGTACGTGCAGATGTGTGACCCCGGGCCGACACGAGGCGACGACCTGGAGGCCGAGGCTATGACCGACCGCCGTCTCCCCGGTACGGGAACGGTCGACTACGCCTCGATCTGGTCGGCGCTCGACGACATCGGCTCCAGCCCGTTCGTGGCTGCGGAGGTTTTCAACCCTGAGATGACGGCCAGGGGCCCCGTGCCGATGGCCGCCGCCATCCACGACGCCTGCTGGCTGCAGTTGCCCTAGCCATGACTGATCATCGTCTGGTTCTCGCCGGCGGGTACGAGTCGCCCTACACGCGCAAGATGCGCGCCGTGCTGCGCTACCGGCACATCCCGTTCCGCTGGGTGTTGCGCGACTCCAAGTGGGACGACCTTCCCGAGGTGCCGGTGCGGATCGTCCCGGTGATCGTGTTCCCCGACGCGGAGGGCCGCTGTGATGGGGGCCGGGGCGAGGCCATGGTTGACTCGTCACCCCAGATCATGCGCCTCGAAGGCGAGTACGAGGGCCGCAGCGTCGTGCCCAGCGATCCGGCGCTGGCGTTCATCGACGCCCTTATAGAGGACTTCGCCGACGAGTGGCTCACCAAGGCCATGTACCACTACCGCTGGGCGTATGCGCCCGACATCGACAAGGCCGGGAAACTGCTGCCGCTGTCACAGGATCTGCAGTTGTCTGCTGAGCAGGCGGCCGCTTCCTACGAGTTCATCACCACCCGCCAGATCGGCCGACGGGCCCTGGTCGGCTCGACCGACACCAACCAGCCCATCATCGAGGACTCCTACAAGCGGGTGCTCGACATACTCCGAGGGGTGTTCGACGAACGCGACTTCCTGCTTGGGGATAGGCCCGGGCGCGGCGACTTCGCGCTCTTCGGCCAGCTCACCCCGATGGTGAGGACGGATCCGACCCCCACGGCCATTGCGGTGGAACGAGCACCCAAGGTCATCAACTGGGTCGACCGGGTCGACGACCTGTCATGGCTGTCGGTGCCCGACAGCGAGAACGGAGGCTGGCTTCCGAGCGACGATCTGGGTCCGTGCATTGAGTTGCTGCACGAGGCCGGACGTACCTATGCCCCGTTCATGCTCGCCAACGCCGCCGCACTCAGCAGTGGTGCCGATGAGGTCGTGTGCGCGATCGACGGGCTCCAGTATCGCCAAGCCCCGTTCAAGTACCAGGGAAAGTGTCTCAACTGGATCCGCGCCGACTACAACGCGCTAACCGCACCCCACCGCGCCCGCGTCGACAAAATCCTCGCCGGCACCGGCTGCGAAACCCTGTTCACGTCCGACATCACCCCCTTGATCGGCACGCTTGGCACCGGCACGGAACCCAGCGATATCGGACATCACAAACAGGAGATGGTCCAGCAGGTCTTCGGCCAACCTCAATCGTAGCTCCGGTCGCTCTACCATCTGAGCTACTAGACGCTCCGGAGGTACACGGGCGACGCAGAACGCGACGACCGTACAATGGAGCCAGTGAGTCAACATGCTGTCTTGACAGCGGTAGGTCGTCGGCGATCTCGATGGTGCCTCGGAGTTGGCCTAGTCGCCGTCGTTGCGCCTTTCGGGTGGCGTGTCGTCGAAGTCGTCGGCGATCTCGATGGTGCCCCGGAGTTGGCCTAGTCGCCGTCGTTGCGCCTTTCGGGTGGCGTGTCGTCGAAGTCGTCGGCGATCTCGATGGTGCCCCGGAGTTGGCCTAGTCGCCGTCGTTGCGCCTTTCGGGTGACGGTTTCGAGACCTTCGGCGAGCAACTCGTTGAACACCTCGCTGAGTGTTCGGCGCGACTCGAACGCGATCCGCCGCGCCGCCTCATGGATCTCGTCGTCTACGGTCACGGTAGTGCGCATACGCGCATCATAGAATCACTAACGGTTCGCCGGACATCAAACCCGCAGTAGATGCTCTCGTCACGTAGTGCCAAGCGCTCCGAGTCCGTTCGCGCAAGGTTGTTGGTTCGTGATGTGGGTGGGCCGGCGCGGGTTAGGGGCCGAGTAGCGCGGCGGGGACTACTGCGATCCCGTCACGGTCACGGTAGGCGTAGCGTCCGGTAGTAACGATCATTGCGTCCACGAGGTCTGGTCCGAGGCGGTCGGCAAGCCATCTCAGATGAACGGTGTCATCTCGCTTCGGAGTGGCGCTCAGCTTGACCTCGATAGCCAGCACACGCCGGTCCTTCTCCACGATCAGGTCGATCTCGCGGTTGTCGTTCCACGTTTGCAGGTGCCCGACCGAAGCTCCGGCGGCTTGGGCGTAGACCCGCACGTCGAGGGTCACGAGCGATTCGAACAGTGCACCGAGCAGTGGTCCCGCACCGAACCCTCGCGGCGCGGCCGGGTTGCCGCTCACCAGGCCCGAGGCGGTCGCACCAATCAGGCGGGCTGCTAGGGCCGGGTCGGCAAGATGGTGCTTCGGGCCACGTTTCAGCCGACTCATCGGGTTTCCCAACGGCCACCACGCCGGTAGCGGGTCGACCAGCCACATCGCTTCGAGCAAGTCACGGTAGACCGTGGTGGTGGACTTGGCCGGTTTTGCTGATTCGCCACCAGTGGCCGCGTCCCTGATCGTCTCGTAGCTGGCTGTGGTGGAAGTGGCCGCGGCATAGGCGGTCAACCAGCGCCGCACAAGTCCGGGGCGCCTCACCTTGTGCCCCATCAACAACAGATCGTGATCGGTAGCTCGATCCAAGTAACCGTCAAGCAAATTTGGTCGCACCGCCGAGTCCACCGAACGTATGCCCGGGAAGCCTGATGCTTCGATCTCAAGGGCATAGCGATCAAGTGTGGTGTCGGTCTCGCCACTGATGTCTGGGCGACCACCAGCGAGCAACTCTGCGACACTTACAGAGGGTGACGCGACTCCGCGTTCGAGAAGGCTCATCGGCCTCATTCGCAGAGTGACGATCCGACCAGCGCCGGAGTGAGTCGGAGCGGTCTGTGGCGATGTCGACCCGGCCAGAACGCAACTGCCAGGCCCAGAACCTCTGTCGACCGCGCGTCTCACAAGATCCCACGACGGCGGATACCGTTGCCATTCATCGATGAAGACAGGTTTGTCGCCCCGCACGAGTTGGCTGGGGTCGGCAGATACAAGCGCCATGGTCTCGGGATCGTCCAGGTTATAGACCGTGCGGGCCCTGCGCAGGGCCGTAGAAGTCTTTCCCACAGCGCGCGGCCCTTCGAGGCACACCGCGGGCAACCCTTCGAGTAGACGATCAAGCTGGTCATCCACTACACGACGCTGATATACCTGCTCCACAACCTATACACTACCATTTCTCATCTTTTAACACTACTTTTTCTCATCTTTCAACACTACTAATTCTCAGATTCCTAGACTACCAATCCTCGTCTACCTGCGTCGGCCCGCGCCTTCGACATTGGCCTCGCCGTATACCGCTTCGGCCCCAGCCTCAGGCAAGCCTTCACGTTTCACCTCTAATCGTGTCGCTCGGGACTGAGAGTCACCCCGACCACACGAATGATCAGGCCGCTCGCACTGGGACGGGGCCGGTGCTCTCGCGCTGGCGGTGTCGATCTGCCACGCCTACCGTGACGGGGTCCGCCTTCAATGCCGGAGGAGCGCCATTGGCTGATCGAAAATCCTTCTGGGCGTGGTGCCTCGAGTCCGAGGAGCCCTCCGACGCGGATCGGGTCGCGCTGGCGGCCAAGTTGTCGAAACGGTACGGCACGGAGATCACGGCCAAGCCGGTGCCCTCGCTGGGCGACGCCGAATTGCGGGCCCCGCGCATCGCTGTGCCGGACTCGGTGGCCGACTGGTGCTCCACCACTACCTACGACCGGGCCCGCTATGCCTACGGCGCCCACTTCACCGAGCGGGTGAGGGCCTTCCACCTCGATTTCCCCAACCCGCCCGACGTGGTGGCCCACCCCCGCGACGAGACCGAGGTGGAGGCCACTCTCGACTGGTGCGACGCCAACGGCTATGTGACGGTCCCCTACGGCGGCGGATCGTCGGTGGTGTGGGGTGTCACCCCGCATGACGACCTGGGCCCGACGGTGGTGATATCGCTGGACCGGCTTGACCGCGTGCTCGAGATCGACGAAGTGTCACGGGCCGCCCGCATCCAGGCCGGAGTGTTCGGTCCCCACCTCGAGGACCAGCTGCGGCCCAGCGGCCACACCCTGCGACACTTCCCGCAGTCCTTCCGGTTCTCCACGCTCGGCGGCTGGATCGCCACCCGCTCCGGAGGCCACTACGCCACCAACCACACCCATATCGACGACTTCGTGGAGTCGGTGCGGATGATCACCCCGGCCGGCTGGTGGGAATCGCGTCGTCTGCCCGGTTCCGGCGCCGGTCCCAGCCCCGACCGTATGGTCGTCGGCTCCGAAGGGATCTACGGGATCATCACCGAGGCCTGGATGAGAGTCCAGCGCCGGCCGGTGTTCCGGGCCACTGCCGGTGTCACGTTCGGGTCGTGGGAGGACGGTTGCGAGGCCGTCCGCCACCTCGTGCAGGCCAAGCTGTGGCCGGCCAACCTGCGTATTCTCGACCCCGCCGAGGCCCGCCGTGCCGCCGGACTCGACGGCGAGCAGGCTCTGGTGATCGTGTCGTTCGAGTCGGCGGAACTCACCCAGCGCCACAACATCGCGGCCGCGGTCGAGATCGCCCGCGACTCCGGCGGCAGCATCGCCGACGACGACGTCCGCGTCGATGACGGAACGGGCGCACCGACGGGACGGGGTGGAGCGGTGGGCGCCTGGCGCAACGCCTTCATCGGAGTCGGCAACGGCGTGGAGACGTCGCTGGGCCTGGTCAACGACACCTTCGAGACGGCCGTCACCTGGGATCGCTGGCCCGAATTCGACGCCGAGATCCGCAGCCGGGTGGGTGCCGTGCTCAACGACACGTTCGGGTCGCACCACTCGCTGTCGTGCCGGTTCACCCACGTCTACACCGACGGTCCCGCCCCCTACTACACCTGGTCGGGCATGGGTGCTCAAGGTAGCGAGATCACTCAGTGGCAGGCAGTCAAGGACGAAGCCAACCGGGCTGTGGTCGACGCGGGCGGCACCGTCACCCACCACCACGCAGTAGGGCGCATGCACCGGCCAGGCGGCTACGACGAGCAGCGCCCCGAACTGTTCGCCCAGTCCCTCCGGGCCGTCAAGAAGCACCTCGACCCCAACGGCATCCTCAACCCCGGCGTTCTCATCGACCCCTGATCCGATTCAGGGCGCGTGGCCTTCGCGAGCCCGTCCGCTTGTGATCTCTTCGTGGCGAGCGGTCATGTGATCGAGTGATGCTATGATATCACCTATGCGAACCGTTGTAACCGTGCCTGACCACTTGCACAAACTGGCCAAGCAGCGCGCCTCAGAACTCGGAATCAGCTTCGCGGAGTTCACGCGGCGTCTTCTCGAGCAGGAACTCGTCGGCACCGATCCGCAAGGAGACATTGACTCGATTCGCGGGATAGTGACGGGTCCTGCGTACGACATGGCCGTTGACGGCGAGCGGCTCATTGGTGAAGCCACCGACGGCCTGCTAACCCACAGGCGCGGCTGAAGCGTGGACTACTCCTACGTAGACACCTCGGCTTGGGTGTCACTGGCCAACAGTGCCGAGGCATCACACGAGCGTGTCGTCGCGGCGATGGGCGACCGTCAAGGGCGTCTGGTCACCAGCGATCATGTGTTGCACGAAACATGGACCGTCATGCGCTATCGCCACGGCTTCGAACCGGCCGAGCGACTGATCAACGGCATCCGTGGAGGCATAACGAAAGTCGAAGTATCGGGCCTGGCCGACCTGGAGGTCGCCGCAGCCATAGACACGGCCTTCCGAGACCAGCGATTCTCACTGTCGGACCGAACCAGTTGGGCTGTCATGCAACGGCTGGGAATCCACGATGCGATCACGCTCGACAAAGACTTCCGCATCTACAGGTTTGGCTCGGATCGACGCCGCTCCTTCACCGTCTCGCCCTAATCGGAACCCATGCCTGGCTCCGGGCCTGGGTGCCACGCAACTGATTGACCGGCGTTGTATGCAATCCCGCATCAATGTGTATGATAAAGGTATGCACAAACAGCGGGTAACTGTCACCGTGGACGAAGAGTTGCTTGAAGCGGCCAGTTGCGCGGTGAGCGAGGGACACGCCCGATCAGTAAGCGAGTGGGTAAGCGAGGCGATGGCCCAACGGCGCGATAGAGACGCACGACTTGCCGTGATGCGCCGACTCCTCGAGGAATACGAAGCGGAGCACGGATTCATCAGCGACGAGGAGGTCGCCGAGCAAGCCCAACGAGATCGCGACGCGGCCGGGTCATATCGAGCCGATGTCCGGCAAGCAGGATGACCGAAATTCTCGACTCCGGTGCGCTCATCGCATTGGAAGGCGACGACCGCCGGATGTGGCGACGTTTCAAGGGAGCCCTTCAAGCCGAGAGCCCCCCGAAAACGCACGGGGGCGTAGTTGCTCAGGTTTGGCGCGGCGGAACCGGTCGCCAGGCGCGCCTCGCGATAGCGTTGCGAGCCATTGAGGTCGTGCCGCTTGATGCCGAGCTTGGACGAAACGCTGGACTCTTGATCGCCGGCAGTGGCCATGCCGACGCAATTGATGCCGCCTTAGTCGCACTAGCTGACCACGGCGACCAGATCATCACCTCGGACCCCGGCGACCTGTCCATCCTCGCCGCCACCAGCAATCGAGGCATCGACGTAGTCCCCGTCTAAACCCAACCCGATGTCGCCGTGGAGACTTCCCTGGCCCGCCACGCTGTCGAGTTGCTTGAGCATCAAGACTCGCTTCTGTCGCTCCACGTGCCCGAACGTGTAGGGATCGCGTCGCGGGTCACCAAAACCCTCCCGTGCTCCGAAGCGGCTGTTCTCGTAGTCAATCAACACGGCCACTCTTGTCACCGAGTTGCCTCCCAAGAATAGATATCCCCCGCCATTCCCGGCGAAACCGGGAAGGCGGGGAGAAGTGCTTGAACGCTAGCAGACCCCAGCCCACTATTATTGCGATTTTTTCTGGAGCTGTGATAGGCCGTCCATTATGAGCGTGGCGCGGCCCCCGGTTGACTCATAGAAATTCTCGCTCCAGTATTCGCTGGACTCAAGTACGCCGGGATGGCTGAACCACGCGACAGCAGCGCTCACAAGATCTAACAGATCCGTGTCCACCGTCGGGTGAGCCTCATCTATCAGGAGTATCGCTGCTGCTCGAAACTGGCGCTGCGACTCAGAGGCTTCTGGGATCCGTCTTCCATGGGCAGCGATGACATCATCAATCGTATATCTCTTGATCTCGCTCGCAGCAAATACCACCCTTCTTGGCTGGCGCGGATCTGTGTACACATCCCACGGGGCTACGACCCACTCTCCGTCAGCAGCGACCCAGAACTCTGGCACATCCTCTGGCGGGATAAAACCCGCCAAGTACAGTTCGAGGGGCGAATATCCACGACGGATCAGAAACTCAGCGGAGTATTGACCGTCGCCAAGGTCAACAATCTCCTCAAATGGCGTCGTGAAGAAGCCGCCATCCATGATTCCGCCCATGTTTCCGAAGGTCAGCCAGTGCGCGCCATCCGATACCTTTGACGGCAGGATAAAGGCAGCCCACCGGTGCATAATCTCATGCGACGCGATGTTGGAGATTTCAATAATCTCCTTTAAGGTGATCGTGCCCTGGAGCTTTGCTGCCGATCCGAAGCTACCGCTGTGGGGGGATACGGTCGCTATGTTAATTCCCTGCACATCGTTTCTTACAAGCTGGAACCAACCGGCCGCCTCGGTGTCGAAGAAGGTTGGATCTGCGGGCACGAACATTAGAAAGTCGAACTCGTCCTCAAAATGTTGATAAAAGGCATCAGGGTCGGGTACCCCTTTCTCCACGAGCATCACGAATAGATTGTCGTTGTATATTCGTGGCCCATCTACGAATATGGAATCCTCAACAGCATCAATGTCAGCAGGGTCCTCGACCATATCGACAGGGTCCTCGACCGTATCGGTAGTGGGGTCGCAGTGTGGGGTTGAGGTGTTGATGGTTACGTCCGGTTCGTCCTGGTAGCGGTACAGGAACGTGATCAACTGGGCTCGATTCAGCGTGTCTTCGGGCGCGAAGGTGGTGGGTGACTTGCCGGTGGTGATCTCAGTGTTGGCCATCCATGACACGCTGTCTTGTTGCCAACCTGCGACAACATCACTGAAGTTGTGTGGTGGTGCGGAAGGTTTGCCGGCCAGACGATGCAGAAATGTTGCTGCTTCGGCACGGGTCAACGTTTCATCAGGTGCGAAGGTGGTGGGTGATTTGCCGGTGGTGATCTCGTTGTTGGCCATCCACGAGATCGAATCGTCTTGAGACGCGTCTGTTACATCGGTGAACGAATGACTAGTCCCGGCAGCGGGATGGTTTTCCATGTTGTAGATCCACACTGCTGTTTCACCACGCGACACCGCAGTGTCCGGCCCAAAACAGGGCCCTGCAATATCGGCGATTCCGTTGTCTGTGGACCATTGCACCGCGTCGGTGTACCAAGTGCCTTCACCCACATCGCCATATCCCGCCACCGCCCCAGCCTGTGACGGCAACCCCATCAACAACGCAGCCGTCAACGAAACAACCAACCCGAGGCTCAACCAGACACGGCTCAACCCAACCATTGAACTCAAATAACGACCTCGACATGATTCAGACATAGATGCGACACTATAGTGCCCCTCTACGTTGTGTGAACCTGAGCTTCCCCCTGTTGGCTGGACACTTGGTTTATGCTGCTTGTTCTAGTCGTTGTTGTTGGTGGTTCTCCCATTCTCCGGATCGAGCTAACCGGCTCCAGATGCCCGAATGTGTAGGGATCACGTTGAAGGTCACCAAATCTGAGGAGGACGACTAATGGGACGCAGAACTATCGAAGAACTTCGCAACCAGCGCGTCAACGCCATGACCAGCGCTGAGCGAGCCGAATTCGAGGCGGCGCTCGCCTCGGCCCACCTTGCCATCAAGGTCGGCGAGAAGGTCCGCGAAGCCCGCGAGACAGCCGGAGTCAGCCAACGCGAGTTGGCTATACGAATGTCCACCAGCCAAGCAGCGGTGACCCGCCTCGAAGCCGGCGGCACCAGCGCCACACTCACGACCCTGCAGAAGGCCGCTACCGCGCTGGGCCTCAAACTGACCATCGACCTCACGCCCGCACACTGACGCTCCGCCTGATCGAACCTCGCCGCACCTAGCCAAGAAGGAGAGTTTCCATGCTTAAGCCAACGTGCGAAATCGACTTGATCCGCGGGATCGCGACCGGCACTCCGTTCGACATGGCCGTTGACGGCGTGCGGATCGTAGGTGAAGCGACCGACCGCCTGCTGTCTCGCAGGACCAGCGAGAGCGTTGACTGACCCGGGCGGAGCACTTCAGCTAGGTTGGCCAATGGTGTATGCAATCCCGCATCATTGTGTATGATAAAGGTATGCACAAACAGCGGGTAACGGTCACCGTGGACGAAGAGTTGCTTGAAACGGCCAACCGCGCGGTGAGCGAGGGACTTGCCCGATCCGTCAGCGAGTGGGTAAGCGAGGCGATGGCCCAACGGCGCGATAGAGACGCGCGGCTTGCCGTGATACGGCGGCTCGTCGAGGAGTACGAAGCGGAGCACGGTTTCATCAGCGACGAGGAGGTCGCCGAGCAAGCCCAACAAGATCGCGACGCGGCCGGGTCATATCGAGCCGATGTCCAGCAAGCAGGATGACCGATATTCTCGACTCTGGTGCGCTCATCGCACTGGAGGGCGACGACCGCCGGATGTGGCGACGGTTCAAGGGAGCCCTTCAAGCCGAGAGCCCACCGAAAACGCACGGGGGCGTAGTTGCACAGGTGTGGCGCGGCGGAACCGGTCGCCAGGCGCGCCTCGCGGTTGCGTTGCAAGCCGTCGAGGTTGTGCCGCTCGATGCCGTGCTTGGACGAAACGCTGGACTCTTGATCGCCGGCAGTGGCCATGCCGACGCAATTGATGCCGCCTTAGTCGCACTAGCTGACCACGGCGACCAGATCATCACTTCGGACCCCGGCGGCCTGGCCATCCTCGCGGCCGCCAGCAATCGCCGGATCGACGTAGTCCCCGTCTAGCTTCACTAATCTGGCAAGGCTGCCGCTGCCGAACACGCCGGAGATGAGAGCGCCATGAGCAACAGGGCGAACCGGGACATCTGGAAGACTGAGCCGCTCACCGACCCGCAGCCGATCCCTGCGTGACGCTTTGAGCGTCCCGCAAGACTGATAATGCGCATTAAGTATTGCGCATATTGCGCATAACTACTACTGTGGCTACATGACCAAACCGACCAATGTGCTGCTTGATCCAACTTTGAGAGCCGTAGCCAAGCGTCGGGCGTACGAGCGAGGTCTCAGCGTCTCCGCCTACATCCGCGAACTGATACGGAACGACGACGCTGCCGCTGCCGCCCGCGGAGGTGACATCGCACCATTGATCGGTATTCTCGGCACCGGCGCGGAACCCAGCGACATCGCACGCAACAAACACGAGATGGTCCAACAGGCCTTCAGCGCAAACCTGGAGCGCAAACGGCCGGCCCCGGCCGGGCCACGGTGAGCCGGGTCTTCGTCGACACCAGCGCCTGGTACGCACTCGCCGCGGCCGATGACCGTTCTCATGAGCGCGCCGTGCGTCTGCTCAGCGAACACCAAGGACGGCTCACCACCACCGATCACGTACTCGTGGAGACCTGGGTGGTGGCCCGCAGCAGGCGGCACCGCAGCGCCGCCGACGAACTCGTCGCCACAATCCTCGACGGCAATCTTGCGGAGGTCCTGACCGCCACACCTGAAGACATCGTGAGCGCCTTGCGAATCGGCGAGACCTTCGCCGACCAGGACTTCTCGATGATCGACCGCACAAGCTGGGCCGTCATGGAGCGCTGCGGCATCAGCGAGGCCGTGGCCTTCGACATCGACTTCTCCGTATACCGATACGGCCCCAACCTCACTCAAGCCTTCACGATCCACCTCTAGTCGTGTCGCTCTGGACGGAGCCACCCCGACCACACGAAAGACTTCCACGTCTAGAGACGTAGTCCCCCGTCTAAACCCAACCCGCATACCCGCGCACGACTTCCCTCCAACTCGCCTAGTAGCGCTCGTGGCGGGGGCGGGCGTTGTAACGGTCGATCCACTCCTGCACCATCGTCTCGTCGCTCAAGTCGACCCCTTCATCGAGCATCTCGGTGACAATGTTGGTCGTTGGCGAGCGCATCGCCGGATCCGCGGAGTTGGTCCTCATGTCGGCGAAGGACTCCCGGGCGGCCTCAAGGTTCAGTTCAAGCAGCTCAGCGGCGAGACCCCCGCGTTCCGCGGCGAAACGCAGCCACAGGGGGAACACCCACTCGACCATGTCGTGCCACTCGTCGTCGCAAACTGACTTCGCCGGGATCCACACGCTGAGAAAACGCTGCACTCTGTTCGGGCTCCAGCACAGCGGGTCGCCGTCGCACCACGCATAAGCGAACCGGCACACGGTGTCGGCCACGGTCTCAGCCTCATCTGGCACCGCCTCGTCGGCCACGGCGACGAACTCTTCGCAGAGGACGTCGATCTCCTCATCGACCGGGGATCTCGGTACTTGAGCACCACCAGCGGGCAGCAGGGCGACGCGCTGTTGGACGAGAGCAAGCAACCTTTGGTCGTGACCGTCATCGCCTTCGTAGTCGAGTTCGATGTGGTCTCTCCGCTCCAACGCGGACTCGACCATCACCCGGGCTTCGGCCAAGCCGAGCGACCGCATCACCGCCTGGACCTGTTCCGCGAACTGGCCCTCGATCGCCTCGACTGGAGAGCCGTACACGAAGTCACGCGCATAAGCACCATGGGAACCGCTTACGCTCACGCCGAGACCGCGCAGTTCGCCATCGGCGCGCTCGAAGTCGATCCACACCCACCGCTCGTCACCCCAGGAGTCGGTCAGCAGCACGGCCCGGCGCGGCTCCACATCGCCGAGCGCGCAGATCCAGCCCGGCAGATGTTCCCCGCTCTCGGCCAGCTTCTCCAGCAACCGTGCCGCCCGGCGTCGGTCTCGGGACGGGCCGTAGGTGTTGATCGCCGCGGCTACCACAGCTGCGGCGGCGCGGTCCGGGCAAGCCTCTGCCGCTGCCAGCGCTATCGGGGCGGGCAGCGCCGTGGGACCAGCATGACCAAGCGGACTGAACAGGACCTGCGTGGAGGACGCCCAGACCTCTGCTTCATCGATCTCAGAGCACCCGACCGCAACATCGGCGGCGTCGTCGAGGAGCAACTGCTCGAACGGCGGATCCTCCGCCAGAGTTCCCGCCGGTCTCCGCTCACGACAGGGTTCGCCGGGTCTGGTGCCCTTCGGGGTGACGCGTCCGCCCCGGGAACGGCGGTGTGGGCGTGGCATGTGGACTCTCTCCGTCTCTCAGTAATGACTCGGCAAGCGCACAACGCCTGGAAACCGGCCGACGACTGTTTCTAGCCGACCACAACCCGACGACGCAACCACTTCCTCTTGAGGATCCAGTCGGCGTGCGAGGCCGCCGCGAGCCAAGTGACCACTCTCGCGGTGGATCGCCCGACGATTTTCTTGGGCTAGTTGCCATACAAATCTTAGGTTAGGAAGTATACAAATCTAGGGTTATGTCCCAGTTCTCAGCCGGCGGAGAGCCGCTGCACCTCCACCATTACCGCGACAGCGCCGGTCGCGAAGTCGACCTCGTGATCGAGCGCGACGACGGCGCCGTCGTCGCAGTGGAAATCAAAAGCACCGCCTCGCCCGGCACCGACCACCTCAAGCACCTCGCCTGGATCCGCGACCACCTCGACGTTGTGTCTCCAGACACCTTCCGCGCGGGCGTGCTGCTGCACACCGGACCCCGAAGCCTCAAAGTAGGAGACCGTCTGTACTCCGCGCCCATCGACACGCTCTGGAGCCCAACGGCAGGTCGCCGGTAGCCGGAGCCACGTACCCCGTAGGGCTGGCTCTTCACTTCACGGGATCGAATAGGTGCGCGCTGCATCTTGCGCGAAACTGGCACCTGATGGAGATGAGGGCACCATGAGCAACAGGGCGAGCCGGGACAGATGGGAGACTGAGCCGGTCACCGACCCGCAGCCGATCCCTGCGCCCGACCGGGTCTGGACCGATGAGGAGATGGGTTCGATCCGGCGCGGCTACGTCCCGCAGATGATGGAGGAGAAGTGGTTCATGTTCATGGAAGCGAACCGACTGTTCGCGCATCGCAGCTGGACCGGATTCGGAATCTACGAGGCGACGTTCGCTTCCACAGCGGGCGGATACGTCATCGAGTCGGCGGTCGTCTCCGGCGACGACACAAAGCACCTGCGCTCCTCGGACGAGGAGGAGTCGGCGACTCTTGAGATGCTGATCGACAGACACCTTCTACAGGAGCCGTTATCTGAGGAACAACGAGACGGCAACGACCCCCACACCAATTGGGAGCTCACCGTCCCGACGTTGCCCAAAGAGATGTTCTTCCCCAGGGTCAACAAGAAGCCAGATTCGAGCTAGCCGTCAGTTGTCCACAGGCGAGCCCAGATCAAAAATGCGCTCTCGGCTAGGGCAGTTCGAGCCGTTTTCCGGCTATCTCGGCGTCGGTCGAGTCGAGCAGCGCGTTGGTTGCGATGAGTTGGCCTTCGGTGGCGATGGGATCGTTCCAGGGCATCGCTGCGGTCCATCGCCATGCGTGGGTCATGACTCGGACGTAGGCAGTCAGGTCTCCATCATTCACCGAAGCGCTCCGCAACCCCGTGAGGTACTCGTTGCGAAACACGCTGGGTATCACAATGCGAGCGGCGCCGATGGCTGACAACTCGGCGTTCATCATCACACGAGCGACCCGGCCGTTTCCGTCTCCGAACGGGTGAACCTCGGTTACGACGATCATTACGTAGAGGGCACGGGCGAAACCCTCCGGCAGTTCCGCGATGCGCTCGAGCCCCTTGATGAGCGTGCCTTCGACCAGGTCCGGCGCGACGAACTCGTAGAGACCGACGCGGTTGCTCTCAGTCTTCCAGGCTCCTGGGCGCTGGTCGGGACGTCCGCACATGATCTCTTGGTGGCGAGCGATCACGTGATCGATCAGTTCGGCGGGATCAGTAGAGGTGGCTGCACGGCCGATCGGATCAACGACGCAGCGGTACGTGCCGAGGACATCGTGGCCGTCGGCCGGGCGTTCGGCTGGCGGAGTGTTCGTTTCGACGATCCGGCGCGTTTCGTCAACGGTGAAGGTCGTGCCCTCGATGTAGTTCGAGAAGTAGCTCTCGTAGAAGGGAAGCTCGCAGGGGGGGTCGATTTCGGGAAGCCATTCGGGAACTCCTGGAGGCGTCATCTGTTGGAGGGTCTCGATTGCCGTGTCGAACATCCGCAGGCGTTGCTTATCCCACGCTTCCCCGACGGTGACAGCCCTGAAGAGCTGACCGGCACTGGGTCTCAGCGGCTCTACGCCTGCGAGTTGCTCGAACAGAGAGTCGATCGCGGTGATGTGCCCGGAGCGCCCAGTCGTTTCGGCCAAATCGCGAGCCTCGGCTCTGAAGCGGTCGGTGCGCTCAGGACCCCAAGCGATGTACTTGCTTGCTATCCAGTCCTCAAGCTCGGTCAGCGAGAGGGTCCGCGAGGGCCGCCCGCTTCGGCTTCGGCTGAGCTCGAGATTGTCGAGGATTGCGCGTGCTGGGCTGGACATGTAGAGCCCATTACTCCAAGGCAGGTCGGACTCGTAGGGAGTTCCTTGTCGGATTCTGATTTCGAGACCTGGGAGCTTGATCGAGGTGCGAGTTGTGTCGGCCGCGACCGTGAGTGTCCTGTCTCGAATCACTCCGTCGGTCGCTGCGGACCTGTCGACGATGACAGCTCCCGGTAGGTAGTGGTTGCAGAGCACGGGCCAATTCGCCCCGACGATCTCGGACAGCTCCGATCTGAGGTCAGCCGTGTAGATACGTGGAGCGATCCGCCGTATGCGACCGTCGCCGACAGCCTTGGACAGCGTGGTGCGTGAAGCGATGTTGTCGAAGAAGATCGTGCGCGGCCCGGTAGGCCAACGCACCGAAGCCGGTGCCATATCTGAACAATATCGCCCCGAGAACGTTCATAGTTGACGTTTTTCCGATTTAGTGGCACCTTCCGGTGGTCAACGGAGGCGAATTTGACAATATTTGGTCAATATTTGGTCAATATTCGCTCATACGGTTCGGGACCCAGATTCTCATCGAGACCGACTTCCGCTCGCAACTTGCGCCCCTCACAAACGGTAGGCGCTAGCGTCAAAGCGATGTCACAAGACCGAGAGCACCGTCACCACCCTCAACACCGCCGGTCTGGTTTCAGGAGATGTGCGAAATGGCTCTTGCTGAGATAGCAGTGGTCGGCTCCCTAGGCTCCACCTCAGAGCCAGCATTGCTAGCTGCGGTGCACAAAGCACTGGTCACCGGACTCAGTGTGCCAGAAGACGACCCGACCGTCCTTCTCTCTGACGCGTCGACCAAGAACGCATTATTACCAGGGAAGCTCGAAAGGATGGTTCTTGTCAGGGTAACGATGTTTGCAGGTCGCAACCCGGCGACGCTTTCCAAGTTGCACGCAATTATCGCTACCGAACTGAACGCTGCTGGCATCGAATCAGACGAGATCAGAACGGTCTTCATCGAAACCACCGTGTCCAACTGGGGGATAGCTGGACGGCCGCAGAACGTTGCGAGCGTGGGCTTTCAGATTCACAGATGAGAAGGTCGCCCAATGGACTCGACATCAGCGCTGACTCATGGACCCGACCGGCCCGACCCTTTTGTCGCGTCCCAGAGCGCTCCAAACACTGGCACTCTCGGGACGACCGTTAGGAGGGATGTGATGCCCCTCGCTCCCGCGCCCTGACGCGCCACCGACATCTCTGTGGGGATGTGCACTAGCCTGGGTTGGGGCTAGACGCTCCGAGAAGATCAATCGCATGACAATTGTGCCTGCTACCGACGCCGACAAAGATCCGATTACGGAACCTTTGACACTCGCGGAGCTGGACGCTGCCGTCGGCGCCGGGCCCGATGTGCCCGAGCATGAGGTCGCAGTGCGGTACTACACAGACCAGGCGTTCCTGACTGCGATCCGGTTGCGTCGCAACGGCCGACGCACCGACTAGCGACGTACACCGCGGTGAGTTCGCGAGTTGGGTCGACCTTCTCGCCGAGTTGCTTTAGCATCAAGGCCAGCTTCTGCGGTTCCACATGCCCGAATGTGTAGGGATCGCGTCGCGGGTCACCAAAGACCTCCCGTGCCCCGAAGCGGCTGTTCTCGTAGTCGATGAACACGGCCACTCTTGTCACCGGGTTGCCTCCAAAAATAGATATCCCCCGCCATTCCCGGCAAAAACCGGGAAGGCGGGGAGAAGTACTTGAAATCTAGCAAACGCGACAACAAAGTCAACCATGTGTTCGCGATTCCTCGCGCGTCAGTGACACCTGATGGAACACGCCACTCGATCGTGCCAGCGCGTTGCGCGAATGGCGCATTGTCCACCGATCGCCAAGCCAACCGGTCGTCGCCGCCGAGCCACGCTCGCTCTGAAACCGAAACGACAGGGAGACCACCGTCGCATCTCTACCAGTGCTCTCCGTGGTCGAATCTTGGGCTAGGCAGCCATTCGTATGAGTTGGTTCCCGGTCTTGGTATCAACGTAGGCGAAGCTCTGCGGCGGTCGGAACTTTCTCGGCTTCGCCCGGAGGTCTTGGAGAGGGATCGGCCGGCTGAGTGCTTGTGGCTCGGAGAGCGTTAGAGCGGTGCCTACATCCACGCCCTCGAAATACTGCTGGAACTCGTGGAAGGGCAACTCCGATCGTGAGCCATACTCGTGCCATAGGACCGCGAGATCAGCGGACCGGACACTAGTGATGACGCATGTTCCAAGGAGCGCTCGCACTGGCGACGCGGCGTACAGGAGAGCCCGCGTCGGAATCACGATCTTCGGTACGGTGCGACGCAACTCCACAGTCTTGACGCCAGCGAGGATGGCCTCCGCGAATCTGGGTTTTAGCGACAGCACGACCATCCGCTCTTGGTCGAGCCCCTGCGAATCGTTGCTCATTGCGGCCCCATCCCTTCCTCGTAGAGTTCACGGATAGTATTCTCATCAATTCTGCGTGTTGTTATGAAGTATGAACCGTGTTGCATGCTGTCACAAATCTCTCCTGACCGGGCAATCGAGACTGGTTCCGTGAACATCTCCGTTTGACTGAAGACCAGTGCGGTAGCCAGCAGACGACCGCTCTGTGTGGACCGCCTAGCGATTCCGGTTACCTGGCTTTCGTCAAGCACTCCGAAGTTGCGATAGCGGCGGTGCAGCCGACGTGGGTCTCCCGTCTCGACTTCGTCCAGCCAGGACACGGCTCTCATACCCCCGAGGGACCCTCCACCGGAAACCCACCAGATGATCCTCGCGGGCGCCTCAACGAAGCGACTAGGCGACATGAAATAGACGCTCTAACGAGCGACGGCACCGCGCTTGAGTCCTCAGTTGTCGAGCGTCCGCTTGATGTCTTTCATGAGTAGAACTAGATGAAGATCACCGGTCGGCGATGCCTCAAATGCGGATACGGCTCTCGTGTAGAACTCGCAAGCGTCTTTGCTCTCCGCGTGCACCAACAACCCGCGGCATCCAATCTCTGACGCGATGTTGGCGGTCCGCCTTAGAACGTCTTGCAGCAGCGCGGTACCCAGTCCTCGCCGCTCATGCTGCCTGGAGGTAGCGAGCCTGGCAAGCAGGACGACCGGCTGATCGTACTTGCCTGCTCCCTTTCGCCATCGCTGCAACAGCTTGTCCTTCGGGATGCTGGACATGCACCACGCGTAGTAGGCCACGACCTCGTCGCTGCTCTCTGGCGTGATTACCTGCACTTGTGCTGTACCAGAGGTGCTTGCCAAGCGCGCATGGTCACGGATCCAGTCCGTCTGCTCGCGCGATCGACACTCAAACTGGCTAATGGCATCACTCTTCGCCATGGGTCTCGGCTGTTGATACATGACAGTCATAGCGAAGCCACCCAGGCCCCAGGTGCCGCGCGTTGAGTCAGCGGGGATCTGCTTGGGTGCGGGATTCGTCGTAGTTGATGTATGGAGAGCGTCGTTGCATGAACTCTCGCAAGTCCGGCAAGTCCCGCGCAGGTTGCCGGTTCATTTCTTCCCACTCGCGGCGAGCCTTGACGTCAAGGGGAAACACTGTCCGACCTGCGAGTTCTCGACGCTGCTCAAGCGATAGGTCCGCAACGGACGGCAGCAGCCTCTCCTCTGTTGTGTCTATATCAAGCGCTCCGGCAAGCGCTGAAGCAACCGGGGATGATGCTGGCACCTCCTTGGGTCGAGGCGCCGTACGATTCCCTTTCGCCGGAAGATTACGATCCCTTCGCCACTGAGCGATTGTGCCCTTCTTCCAGCCCGATTCCCGCGCGACGACTTCATCGCCCCGGACTGATGCCTGCTTCGCGAGCCTGCTCTTCTCTTCTTTTGATGTTGTTTTTCGGCTCACATCTATCTCCTCAGCCTGATGCTACTCCAGGAGCGGCATCAGAAACACCCGTAACCGGGACTGTCAGACGCTCCCTTGTCACCGGATTGCCTCCCACTGCCGGCCGTCTCAGTTCATCAAGGACGTCAGCCAGCGCTTTCAATAGCGCTCCCCCGGTGAAGAGCACCACCGCCGCGAGCCATCCGACCGCGCGAGAGATCGTAGCCAGCTGAGCCACCATCTCCGTATACGCGTCTCCACCAAAC
This sequence comes from Candidatus Aldehydirespiratoraceae bacterium, assembly GCA_965198315.1. GTDB lineage: Bacteria > Actinomycetota > Acidimicrobiia > Acidimicrobiales > Aldehydirespiratoraceae > VXYK01. The sequence goes on from OZ240616.1 coordinate 2,858,805, forward strand.
TTCGGTGTCCCGCTCGCGTCAAAGAGCCCTCCCAAGATTGCTAGGACACCGAAGATGAAGCATGTGGTGGCTGCTCCACGGATACGCTTCGGCGCGTTGTGGCGCTTGTAATCCGCTTTGGCTTCGTGCTTCGCGACCCGCTGCGTGTGACGCGTTCTTTGCCTCCGTTCCCTACGGTCGGACATGTGGCTTCTCTCCTTCACGATTGAGAAAACCGAATCCAGATTTCATAGTGTTTAAGCATACGCCATTAGTTTTCGCTTGCCTCTCCTCTCGCGAGCACTTGTCACATGGTGCGCTTAAGGTGCTCCTCCATGAAATGGCATTCATGTAGTTCGAGCGGTGAGGGGTGGTTCCGGTCACCTGGTACCACCAACCCACGTTGATGGAGGATGCCAGGGTGATGCCGACTTGGACCGTCGATCCAGACGGAACACACGGTGAGGTGTTCACGCGCCGCTGGGTGGTCGATCTGATTCTGGACCTGGCCGGCTACCGGGCAGTCGAAGACCTCGGGGCTTCGCTGATCGTCGAGCCCGCATGCGGCACTGGAGCCTTTCTGGTGCCAATCGTTGAACGGTTGGCGGAGTCCTGTACCCGACATGGCCGGTCGCTCGCCGATTCGGGCCAGGCAATCAGGGCGTTCGATGTGCTTGCCCGGAATGTCGACACAGCTCGGGAGTCCGTAGCCACCCTGCTTGTCGAACTCGGCCAACCGGCCGACATCGCAGAAAGCCTCAGTTCGCAGTGGATCTCCCAGGGAGATTTCCTGCTCGGCAACGGCTCTGACGGCTCATTGCAGGCCGACTTCGTGGTCGGGAACCCGCCATATGTCAGGCTCGAAGACGTTCCTGTCGAGGTCAGCGCTGCTTATCGATCCGAGTGCTCCACGATGCGGGGCAGGGCCGACATCTATGTCGGCTTCTTCGAGAAGGGCCTGTCGATGCTCGGCCCCGAAGGAAGGCTTGCGTTCATCTGCGCAGACCGCTGGATGCACAACCAGTACGGCGAGCGGCTTCGCGCTCTGGTCGGTTCCGAATACGCGGTGGACACCGTCGTGGCGATGCACGACGTGAACGCGTTCGAGGACACGGTGTCGGCCTACCCGGCGATCACCGTGCTGCGACATGGGCGCCAGGGTCCCGCCCATGTCGTGGAGGCCCTGGACGGATTCGACGCGGCGGACGGTCGCACCGTCACCCAATGGCTCGCCGATGCGCACGAGGTAGCTCCCGACGAAGGTTGCTTCAACGCGACGAGACTTGATCGTTGGTTCGTCGGCAGCGGACTCTGGCCATCTGGATCGCCCACATTGCTGGAGTTGCTAACGGATCTGGAGGAGCGCTTCGATCTGCTTGAGGACTGGCGCACAGGCACCCGTGTCGGGATCGGCGTGGCAACTGGCTGTGACGATGTCTTCATCGTCGAGGACGCGCCCGGCGTCGAGCGCTGCCGCCTGCTGCCTTTACTGACCGCGCACGACATCGCGGCGGGCGAACCGCAGTGGAGCGGACGGTTTCTCGTGAACCCGTGGGAAGACGGTCACCTCGTCGATCTCGAGGAGTACCCCGGCCTTGCTTCATACCTGCAGAGCCACGACAGCCGGGTCAGAGCGAGGCATGTGGCCCGCAACCGGCCGGCTTCGTGGTATCGCACGATCGACCGAGTCGATCCTGGACTGCAAGCGCGGCCGAAGCTGCTCCTCCCCGACCTCAAGGCGGCGGCTCACCCCGTGCTGGACACGGGCGGGTTGTACCCCCACCACAACTTGTACTACGTCGTATCCGACAAGTGGGATCTGGAAGTGTTGGGAGGGTTGCTGTTGTCGGATATCGCGAACCTGTTCGTTGGTGCCTACTGCGTGAAGATGCGCGGTGGCACGTACCGGTTCCAGGCCCAATACCTCAGGAAGATCCGAGTGCCCGCACCAGACGCCATCGACGCCCCCACCGCGGCTGTCCTTGCCCACGCGTTCAGACATCGAGACCGCTGCGCTGCTACCGACGCAGCCGCGGCGCTCTACGGAATCAGCAGTTCTGACCTTCTCGGCGTTGCAGCGTAGCCCGCACCGGGAAACGGATAATCCCTCAATACGGATCGTCCGTTAGACCTGCCATCAAACGATTCGGTCGGTGGGCAACGCTCCTGAACTGGCCGGTGCCGTCTGTCCAGAGCTACCGCAGCGGCTTGATTCGATCTCTGATCCAGTCCGTGAGGTCATCCACCGAGAGGTTCCCCGAGGCGACCTTGACGATCGTCTTGTACGCCTCCTCGACTGGCAATAGGTCCAGGTCGCAGCCGTTCGTGTTCAAGAACTGAAGCGTGGCCAACACGGCGACTCGCTTGTTGCCGTCAATGAACGCATGGTTTCGCGCTAGACCGAAGAGCAGGGAAGCTGCCTTGGCCTCCACCGTCGGGTGGAACTCCTCACCAGCAAAACCGGCACGCGGCCTTGCGACGGCTGAGTCGGCAAGCCCGAGATCTGTCACATGCACGAGAGCATCTACTTCAAGCCCGAGAACCTCGCACGCGATGGCAAGCACATCGTCTAGTTCGAGATAGATCACTCAGCCGTCTGCGAGCATGCTCAGCAGTTCCTGATGGCGCTGAAGGTTGCGCTTGAGCATCGCTTGAAACTCCGGGTCACTGCGTCGACGCTCCACATGCTCGGCGAGGGCATCTCGAATGACGTCGCTCACGGTCGTTTCCTCAACCTCGGCTATTGTCCGCACCCTCTCCGCGAGCGTCTCATCGATACGCAATGTCATGCTCTTGGTGTCTCCCTGCGGTGCCATCTTCTCCTCCTCGGAAATGCCCTCAGTTGAAGGATACTCCTTGGTAGCGAGAATGCAAGATACCTAGAACTCTTCCTTGGACACGCATTCAGACCAAGAAGAGTTGCTGGCGACCGAGAGCCGAGCCACCTTAGTTTCGTACAAGCTCGGAGAATTACCGGTTTCTTGGACTACACAGATCTCGGCGTGTCGCCGAGGTCCCCCTACACGGTGAGTCTGGCCAGAGGCTGTGGGTCGGCTAGCGACTTGGCGGTTGCGTGATGCTGGGACACAATGGAGCGGCTATTGGAGGGAGTGGTGTGGCGACAGATCTTGGGGAATTGCAGAACAAGCTCTGGGAGGCGGCGGACCAGTTCCGTGCCAATTCTGGACTGAAGGCGTCGGAGTACGCTTCTCCGGTGCTCGGGCTCATCTTCCTGAGGTATGCCGATGAGCGGTTCAAGCGGGCCGCCGAGGTAGTTGGACCCGGGTCGGCCCGCCGTCCGACCGGCCCGGAGGACTACCAAGCCATCGGAGCCCTGTACCTGCCTGAGGACTCCCGGTTCGACACCCTGCTGAACCTGTCGGAGGAGGCAGACATCGGCAAGGCCATCAATCAGACCATGGGTGGCATCGAGGTCTTCAATCCAGAACTCCAAGGCGTACTGCCGAGGGACTACTCCCGCATCCCCGATGACATCCTCGGAGAACTGCTACGGCTCCTGCGAACGCTGCCGGGAGCGATCGAAGGCGACGGGTTCGGGCTGATCTACGAGTACTTCCTCGGCAAATTCGCCTTCTCAGAGGGTCAGAAGGGCGGCGAGTTCTTCACCCCCACGTCGATCGTGCGGCTCATCGTCGAGATTCTCGAACCGTTCCACGGCAAGATCTACGACCCGGCGTGCGGTTCAGGCGGCATGTTCGTGCAGTCGGCTCACTTCGTTGAGCGTCACCGACGCGATCCCGGCCAAGAGCTCTCCATCTATGGCCAGGAGAAGACCGGCGACACCGTCAAGCTCGCCAAGATGAACCTCACCGTCCACGGCCTCGGCGGCGACATCCGGGAGGGCAACACCTACTACGAGGACCTCCACGACTCGGTCGGGAAGTTCGATTTCGTAATGGCCAATCCGCCGTTCAACGTCAACAAGATCGACAAGGCCAAGCTCGAAGATGATCCCCGGTTCCCGTTCGGTCTGCCCAGGCCTGACAACGGCAACTACCTTTGGATCCAGACCTTCTATTCCGCTCTGAACGCCACCGGGCGAGCCGGCTTCGTCATGGCCAACTCAGCGTCTGATGCGCGAGGCAGCGAGCTTGAGATCCGCCGGAAGCTGATCGAGGAACGCAGCGTCGATGTGATCATCTCGGTGGGTACGAACATGTTCTACACCGTCACTCTCCCGGTGACGCTCTGGTTCTTAGACCGCGGCAAGACGAATACTGACCGAGCCGACGAGGTGCTCTTCATCGATGCCCGCGAGATCTACAACCAGATCGACCGCGCCCACCGCGACTGGACCCCACAGCAGATCGAGTTCCTTGCCAACATCGTTCGCCTCTGGCGCGGCCAGAAGCCAGAGTTCGATGCCGGGAGCGAGGAGATGCTCAGCGCAGTGCTTCCCCACGGAACGTACGATGATGTGGCTGGACTGTGCTATGTCGCGACCATTGAGAAGATCTCGGAGCAGGGTTGGAGCCTGAATCCCGGCCGATACGTAGGGATGGCATGCGCCAACATCGAGCACATCGAATTCACAGCTCGCATGGAACGATTGGAAGAACAGTTGGACACCCTGACAACCGAGGCAGCGGCGCTGTCGGACAACGTTCAATCAAGCATCCGCCAGGTGCTGCGTCCGTGACTTGGAGAACGAGAACACTAGGCGAACTCGCCCGTCGAGCAGGCGGAGAGGTGCGAACGGGCCCATTCGGATCGCAGCTTCACAAGAGCGATTACGTCGATGACCTCACGGCTACCCCGGTGGTGATGCCAAAGGACATGGTTGATGGTCACGTCGATCCCGTGTCAATTGCCCGAGTCGACGACCGAGTCGTTGAGCGGTTGAGTCCGCACGTTCTGCGAACAGGCGACATCGTGCTGGGAAGACGAGGCGACATCGGTCGCAGAGCTTGGACGGGCGACAAGGAGGACGGGTGGCTGTGCGGAACGGGATCGATGAGGATCACCATCAGCGGGTCAACCGAGCTTCGCCCTCGCTTCCTCTACTACTACTTAGGACTATCGCAGACCATCGCATGGTTACAGGGACATGCTGTCGGGGCAACGATGTCCAACCTGAGTGCGGGGGTAGTTCGACAACTTCCGGTTCGATATCCCCCGACTGCAGTGCAGGACGCAATCGTTTACGTACTGGACTCGGTCGAGACCTTGATTGAGAATAATCGGCGGCGGATTGAGATTCTGGAGGAGATGGCTCGGTTGTTGTATCGGGAGTGGTTCGTGCACTTCCGGTTCCCGGGGCATGAGGATGTCGAGTTGATCGATTCCGACCTCGGACCGATCCCGGGAGGTTGGAAGTCCCGTCGACTGGGTGAACTCCTCGAACTTTCGTACGGTAAGGCTCTCAGGGCGGACGACCGCAGAGGTGGACCTGTGGCCGTTTATGGCTCAGGAGGGCAGGTCGGCTGGCACGATAGGGCCTTAGTCGCCGGGCCGGGGATCGTGGTCGGCCGAAAGGGCAACGTCGGTTCTGTCTATTGGTCGGATCGTGACTTCTTCCCCATCGACACCACCTACTACGTCGAATCGGCATTGCCGCTTCGCTTCCTTGACCAGTTGCTTCAGACCCTAAGGTTCGTCAACTCGCATGCTGCCGTACCTGGGCTCTCTCGCAATCAGGCTTACGGGCTGGTCGTCGCCGAACCAGACAGCTATCTAATGTCGCTGTATGACGCTGCTGTGGGGCCAATGTACAGCTTGCGGCGAGTCCTCTCAGACCAGATCGCTACCCTGGGAATGGCGCGCGATCTCTTGCTGCCGCGCCTCGTGTCTGGGGAGTTGGATGTGTCGGAGCTTGACTTGGATCTGGTGGCGGTGTGAGCCCAACGGGTCTGACTGAGGATGAACTGGTGGAGCAGCCGGCGTTGCGGTTGTTGGCAGAGTTGGGTTGGGAGGTGGCATCGGCGTTCGACGAGGTGCTCGGGTCAGCAGGAACGCTTGGCCGTGACTCGCAATCTGAGCCGGTGCTCGGTCATCGTCTTCGTGATGTGCTGCGCTCTCTGAATCCGGGCCTTCCTAACGCGGCGTTGGAGGAGGCCTGTGAGCTCCTGGTCCAAGATCGGTCAGCGATGGATCGGGTTCGGGCCAATCGCGAGGTCCATGACCTGCTCCGGAACGGGGCAAAGGTCGAGACGATTGACGGCGACGGCGATCGTCGGACGGTCACGGTGCGGTTCATCGACTGGAACCATGCTGACGCGAACGACTGGCTGGCGGTCTCGCAGTTTTGGATCACGGGCGATATGTACAGGCGTCGGGCTGATGTTGTGCTGTTCGTCAACGGAATCCCGCTGGTGTTCATCGAATTGAAGGTCTCGCACAGGAACGTCCGCAACGCGTACGACGCGAATCTGCGGGACTACCGCGACACGGTCCCGCATCTGTTCTGGTTCAACGCGTTCACAATCCTGTCCAACGGAGCCGACACCCTCGTCGGTTCGACATTCGCTGATTGGGGTCACTTCGCCGAGTGGAAGAAGATCAACTCCGAGGGCGAGCAAGGTGTGGTGTCACTGGAGACGGCACTGCGGGGCACCTGCGAGCGACACCGACTGCTCGACCTCGTCGAGAACTTCGTCGCCTACACCGAGCGACCCGGCGGCTTGGTGAAGGCGTTCACCAAGAACCATCAGTTCCTCGGTGTGAACAATTCGCTGGAGGCGCTGCGGGAGTTGAAGCAACGCCAGGGACGGCTCGGGGTGTTCTGGCACACCCAGGGGTCGGGCAAATCGCTGTCGATGCTGTGGTTCACCCAGAAGGTGCTGCGCAAACAGCCCGGAAACTGGACCTTCGTGCTGGTCACCGACCGCAAAGAGCTCGACGACCAGCTATACGAGACATTCACCGACTCGGGAGTGATCACCTCCGGTCGGCGGGTCCACGCCGACACATCGGCCCATCTACGGGAGTTGCTGGGCCAGGACCATCGCTACGTGTTCACGCTGATCCACAAGTTCATCCCCCCAGAGCGGGGCCAGGCGATGCCAGTGCTGTCGGAGCGCGACGACATCGTCGTGATCACCGACGAGGCCCACCGTTCCCAGTACGACACGCTGGCGGCCAATATGCGCCTAGCTCTGCCCAACGCATCGTTCCTGGGGTTCACCGGCACCCCTCTCATTGCCGGTGAGGAGCAGACCCGACAGGTGTTCGGCGACTACGTGTCGATCTACAACTTCCGGGACTCCATCGCTGATGGCGCCACCGTCCCGCTCTACTACGAGAACCGCATCCCCGAACTCCAGCTCACCAACGACGACTTCGACGACGAGCTCGACGAACTCTTGGAGGCCGCCGCGCTGGACGACGCCCAGGAGAAGGCCGTGGCTCGGCGCTTCTCCCAGCAATACCAGCTGATCACCCGGACCCAGCGCCTTGAAGAGATCGCCTCCGATTTGGTCCGCCACTTCGTCAACCGGGGATTCCGAGGCAAGGCCATGTACGTGGCCATCGACAAGGCCACCGCCGTGCGCATGTACGACCTGGTAGAGACCGAATGGGCCCGCTACCTAACCGAACTCGAAGACCGATTGGCAACCACACCCGAACTGGAGCGTCCACATCTCGAATCGCTGATCGAGTTCATGGACAGCACCGACATGGCCGTGGTCGTGTCGCAAGCCCAGAACGAGATCGCCGACATGGCCAAAGCCGGGCTCAACATCGCCAAGCACCGCAAGCGAATACTCAACGAGGACCTCGACTCCAGGTTCAAAGATCCTGACGACCCGTTCCGGCTGGTGTTCGTGTGCGCCATGTGGCTCACCGGGTTCGACTCGCCGTCGACCTCCACGGTGTACCTCGACAAGCCGATGCGCAACCACGCGCTGATGCAGACCATCGCCCGTGCCAACCGGGTGTTCCCCGACAAGGACAACGGTCTCATCGTCGACTACGTGGGCGTGTTCCGGAACCTGGAGAGGGCCCTCGCCATCTACGGCGCGGACCGCACCGCTGCCGGAATCGACTCCCCCATCCGTCCCAAAGACGACCTGATCGCCGAACTGGACACCGCGCTGGCCGAGGTCACCGAATTCTGCGAAACCAACGACATCGACCTCACCGACATGGAAGCCGCACAAGGGTTCGAGTTCATCGCTCTCCAGAAAGCCGCCGTCGAAGCGCTGCTCATCGACGAGCAGACCCGCCGCCGATATGTATCGCTGGCCCGACAAGTCCGCAAGACCTTCAAGGCGTTGCTGCCCGATCCGGAAGCGATGGCGGTCACCCATCGGGTGGCAGTGATCCGTTCGATCGCGTCGAAGATCGAATCCTCGTCCGAGGCGCCCGACATCAGCAGAGTGATGGATTCGGTATCGGACCTGCTTGACCGATCGGTCGGAGCGAAGGAGTACATCATCCGCTCCGCCGAAGGAGCCGACCCGCTTATCGATCTCAACCAACTTGGCTTCGAACAACTCGCCATGCGCTTCGCCGCCAACAAGCGCACCGCCGCGAAGGCAGCCGAAAAGAACCTTGAGGGTCGGCTGGACGACGCCGTCCGTAAGAACCCGACCCTGCTGGAACTGGCCGAACGATTCCGGCGCTTGATCGACGAGTACAACGCAGGCACCCACAACCTCGACGAGTTCCTGCGCCGGCTCAAGGCCATCAACGACGAGTTGACCGACGAAGAGCAGCGCGCCGTCCGTGAAGACGCCACAGAAGCAGAACTGGCCATCTTCGACCTGCTCACCAAGCCTGAACCGGAATTGACCAAGGCCGAAGCGATCACGGTGAGGGGCGCAGCCAAGAAGTTGCTCGAGCACGTCGAGGACAAGCTCGTTCTCGATTGGAAGCGCCGCCAACAGACCCGCTCCGCCGTGCGAGTGGCAATCGGCACCGTCCTAGACGCCGAACTGCCCGAGGTCTACGGCCCCGAGTTGTTCGACCGCAAGGTCGACGTGATCTTCGACCACATCTACGCCAGCTTCTTCGACAACGGCGAAAGCGTGTACGACCTCCCTGAAGCGGGTGCCGGCTCGTTGCCGACCGTAGCAACACTGCCGAGCACCGCCGAGAGAGTCAACGACGATCTGCTCGCTGCGGTCCGATCCGATCCCACCATGTTCACCCGCCTTGTGGAGACCGTCTTCGGAGCGAGTGCCACCTGGGCCTGCTCCACCGAACAACTCTTGATCCGCGAGGAGTCTCGGGTAGTCGAGTACAAGCAGACCGCCCGGTGGAACGTTCGAGAACAGCGCCGGGACGAGACGATGGAGCAGGTCGTCGTCAAGACCGTCGCCGGCATGCTCAACGATCGAGGCGGCACCCTACTGATCGGAGTGACCGACGACGGCGAACCCGTCGGCCTGGCTGACGACTACGCCCAGGTCACTCCTCCAAACGCCGACGCCTACGTGAACTGGCTCGACACCCTGTTCGAGAACAACCTCGGCCACGCAGGCGCCCACCGCCTCACCATCCGAATCGACCAGGTCGACGATCAAGACATCTGCCGCATCGACGTCCCCGCCAGTTCCCGCCCCATCTGGGTCAAGAGCCAGGGCGGGTCAGACATCCTCTACCAGCGCCGCAACAACTCCTCCCGGCAAGTACCCCCCACCGAAGTCGAGAAGTTCATCGTTGAGCGCTTCGACGACCGGCTCGGGCCCGAATACTCATAAGGCTACCCCCGTGCTCTGTAATCACTACCGGCCACACCGATCACTCCACGGACAAACCCCCGCCGCCTACGCTTCTAACCACCAAACAAACTCAACAACACCCATAACACCTGGACCCACAAACGGGTCCCCGTCAAAATCGCGCTCGAATCCGCCCAAGGTCAACCACAACTGTCGAGGATACCCGCACAAGATTCAGTGACGTGCCATAATGTTTTATTATGATCTCATCACTTGTCGAATTGCAAATCCAACTCATGGGAGTCCTGCTTCTCACAGGATTTGCCTTAAGCTTCCTAACCCCCAAGCATCCCGTTCGCATTCGTGATTGTCTTCGTCGAGTTATTCCCCGTCGACAAATCTGCACGGGCAAACCTGACAAGCAAGACAAAGAAGGCAACGATGACAAAGAAGGCAGTTGTGACGCCACTGTCTGTGATCTTGCGTGCCGCTTACAGCAACATATCGCTCCAATCCTGCTGGTGTTTGTAGGATTTGCATCTGCCAGCCTTGTTTCTTTATCTCTTATCGTATCCCAATACAATACAGACAATTGGTTTTCTCTGCCTCAAGCGATACGGTCTGCTTGTTTATTTGATGCACTCTACACAATTATAGGATACCTCTTTATATGTACTGGTGGCATCATCTATTCTTTGAGTCTTGTAATAATACCTCAGCGACATCAAAGAACAAGACGCATTTTTTCTTTCACAGTAGTAGGATCTCTAACCTTCCTATTGTTTTTATTTGCATATGTGGTAGTAGAACTCGGGGAGTCTTTACAATTCATTAGCCCAACAGAAGCTACATGTGGAACCACAGGCTAGCTATCCGAGATCCTTGACTGATCTAATGTGGTTCTTCGGTATAGGGGGGAATTGATCGTGTAGAGGAGGGTCCAGTTTGGTTTGCTGGCATAGAACAGCGCCCGATGCGGTAATGGCGTAATTGTCGACATTCGCAGGTTGAATCACACCGGGGCCTCCTCCAAGATCCGTGATAGAACACCCAGATTCTGGAGGTCCGACCCCTATCACAGCGGACCTAGTCCCCCCTGTTCAACGCGAAGAGCCGTTCTTGCTACACTGAGATTGTTCTCATTGGAGATTGTAAAGGCTGCCTCGTATCCTTCGCCCAATAGGTCCTCGTGAATGGTAGTGGTTGGCACTCGATCCCACGACCAGCCAAGAAAAGCTGCGAATGGCGCTGGCGCAATCAGAACCAGGTCGATCGCGTGGTCCTCGACGTTGGCTCGGATCCAGTCCCGAACTGCAATCGCTGCTGATAGCGCATCATTGGCGTCGGCGAGCAGCGCCTGATGGGGGCCCTCTTCAACCGTCAACGTTACGAACCGCCCATGATTTGACGACAGCAGCGTACGCCGGACGTCATCGGTCCCATCTGTGGAGATCGCCACGACAATGAGGGTCAAACCCTCACCACGCCGTTCGTCAGCAAGAACGTTGACGGTACGAGCGACTGCGCGGTGTTGGTCTGCGACCCAAACCTCGTCGCGGTACTCCATGGCAAGGTGGAAACCCGCAACGCCTCGGAGTGCCGCGCCCAGCGCAAACCAGCACGGCAGACGCAGTGCTCCCCGTACTAGGACACGCATGTGGTTATGTTCAATGAGAGTCGCGCGTAATGTAGCGAGATCATCCGACAGAACTCCGTTCCAATCCGCCGGATTGACCATTCCACGGCGGTTCGATGCTTCCGTGCCCCTGAATCGTGCGATCCAATTCAAGACATAGCTGGCATCGCCGACCGGCTCTGGTCGCAGCCCTTGGATGACGATCACGGTTCTTGGGTTTTCAACCCGTAGCCCCATTGATTCTGCTGCTGCTGCGATCTGTTCCGGTGTGCGCGGGTCCCGCGTGTCCTTCACCCAGGTTCGGATCCAGGCAAGTGCGATACTCACTGCTGAGTCGTCGGCTCGAACGTTGGCGCTAGCCGCTACATCAGCTACGCGCGAAACCCACTCCGCCTCCGTCTGTCCGACACGGATCGCGAGAGCATCGAAGAAATCACAAAGCTCGTCCTCGGTGCATTCGAGGTGACCGGCTAGGTCTCTCCGTACGGCCGTGAACTCATGAGTACTCGCTCGACGGAGACCCGTGCCGATTGAATTGCGACGATCAATCAGCGCAAACACGCTGTCGTTTCCGTCGATGGGTCGTCCCGTGAGGAGTTCTAGTCCCGTGGCTGGGCGACCAAGGTCGGCCCAAGACTTGTGCAACTTCTGAAGCAAACTTGGCGACCGCCTACCGGTTCCCGACCGCTTCGGTCGATCCGTGAGCCAACCAGTGCTCGCCAGATTCGCGCTCGCAACCGCTGCTTTAACCTGAATGAAGTTGGACTTTCCGTCGGCAAAGCGAACGACGACGTCATCGACATTCCCAGCGTCGTCAGCTTCGACAGCAACCGATGCGATGCTGTCTGGATCGGCGATAGCACGTAAGCACCAGTACCACGCCACGAGATGCTGCAAGTCGTCGCCGGTGATTCGGGCTCCCGAACTGCTGGGCTTTGATGTCGCTTTAAGGGCCGTCATTCGTTCTGAAAGGGCGGTGTAGGTGGGTTGGTTGCGATCGCGTCAGCAACAATGTCGATCGTGATTGGTCGATCCGGAAACGCCTTCAAGACGGCATCCGGGAGAACACGATTCACGAGATCGGAGTAGGTATAGCCGTAGCCGCGCCCAGTGTCGCCGGTGAGATCGACGAACTTCTCCAGTTCAGTCTGAGTCAGTCCGCAGCCGGCCAGTCCATCACTCAACACTTCTAGACGTTGGGCATCGTTAGGTCGAGTGAACTCGAACTCAGCCGCGGCCCGCCGTCGAACTGCCGGATCCAGTGCGCTCAGCCGGTTGGTGCACATCAATACGAGGACAGGGCGGCGCTCGGCCGCCACGGTGTCGATCCCACGGATGAGGGCGTTGACTCCGGCCCGGTCTTCGTGATGCATCTGTCCGAATTCGCGAGACTGCGCGATCGCATCGGCTTCATCGACAACCACGACGATTGCGTCCCCGCTGTCCAGGTTCCGACTACGTGCGACGACCTCGTCGAAGGCATCCCCTAGGAGACGTGTCATCTCCCCGACCGCCCCCGTGCCTCGAGAACGGAGGCTGAGTCGGAGGACCGAGATGCTGATATCGCGGTTCATCGCCACTTGTTGCGCGAAGGTCTCCGCCAGAGTGGATTTCCCAGTTCCGACATCGCCAGCAAGCACGAACAGAGGTGTTCGCTCGGCGAATCTCTCGACGAGGGGCAGGACCGAGCCATGGGCGGAGGTTGACCACGTCCTCAACGCACTAGGGTCAAGCAACACCGTAGCGTTGACGACCAACGCGGACTTGATTGAGTCAAGCCCGACGAGGCGACTGAGACGCCGCTGCGCGGTCCGGTCAGGCAACTCAAGTTCTTCGTCAAAAAGGTCGTGGTTCATAGTGGTCTGAACGCCCCTCGTGCCACACCCGAGCCGTTGGACGAGTAGCTCCGGTCTGCACTCCAATAGCCGCCGGTCGTGCCTGGCTCCGGTCCGGGCGTACGAGAGATAGGGAGCGAGTCACTGATCCTTTCTTGCTCGCCTGGTGATAGCCAATCCCACTTCTTGCTGTATGTCAGATACGACAAGAACTGCGCTCCTGAGATGTTTACACCGCGAGGGATACCGCCCGCACGATCATCGGAGGCGAGGGTCCCGTTGGATTGGGCGATGTACCTGAGTGCAACTACCCACGATCCATTTCGACGATAGCCGAAGGTCACGGTTCCTAGGTAACCATCCTTGAGGAGTAGGGCCGCTTCTTCGCCGAAGGCATCAATGTCGGCATTAGTCAGCGAACCATAGGCTCTCTGGAGCAGCTTGAGATCAGCCTTGATCTTGGATGTCACGTAGCGTGCCTTCGCTATCGTGAAGGTACTGGTGCGTGTGGATGTCATGCTCATGAGGATCAGCCCTTAAAGGTCGTGCCCAGAACGATCTGCCAACAGGAGACCGCCTGAGCTTTGGTCGTGGCAAAGCTGGCTTCGATTAGGGCATCCAGCGTCGCTTCGGCTTGGGCCACGATCCGCTGGCGGTCCTGATCGCTGTAGTGAGTCGCAACGTTGTTGCTGGGGTTGACAGGATCGAAGATCTCAATTGCTGCCGCGGAGCCAGCGGCTAGATGGCTGGCCGGGTAGTAGTCGTCAAACGCGACGCGTTTACTGAGTCCGCTTTCGACGATGTACTCGAACACTGCGGTCAGCGCTTCGATGTGGTCGCTGAAGGTGACTCCCCGGTCTGACAGATGGGCGACGATCAGTTCTGCCATGAACGACTTGAACTTGAAGGTCTCATCGGCACGCTTCTGGTTACGGATCCACCACTTGAGGTACCGGATAACCTGAGCCAAGTTGCCGGGGTGTTCGCGCTTGCGCGCTCGGATGAAGTCGAGGTGCAGAGGAATGCTGGTGAGCAGCCGTTCCCCGGTGTCCTTCGCTACGAGATAACCCCTGCCGTCGGTATCCCCTTCATGAAGCACAGGTACAACATCGACATTAAACCCGGACGCGAAGGTGATCGAGGGACAGTACTTACCTGTTTGCACGGCATCAGGGGCGATCGTGGCGCCGTAGACCTCACGGAGCCGTTGTGCCATCCAGAGAACCAAATCCTCATCGCCTACTGCGTCGGCCTCGACGTAGACGGCAACATCCATATCGTTCAGGTCGGCGAGACCTGTTCCCTTGGCGACGCTGCCAGCATGCAGCATTCTCACCAACGAGAATCCTGGATTGTTGGCGATGTGGTCTTCCAACCGTTTCCGTAGGAAGCGCACGCGGTCTCGGCCCGCGCTTACCTCCTCAACCTTGAGGTTGATCCTCCGATCAGCAAAAGCCTTCAGGTCCGTGTTCGTAATGTGCGATGCCATCTGTGCATGCCTTTCTTGGTTATGCCAGCCCCGACGTGACGACGAGGGCAAGCGCTTATGTCGGCACTTTCGATGCCCTTCACCCTCAAGTCGAAAGGCAGACCGGAAATACAACCCCTTGCGTCAGAATTTCTTGGATCAGGTGCGCGCTCGGGCGTCCGCGTACACGACTCTGACGTTTTCTGGATCGGCCGCGGCGAGCTGGCGAGCGATCCGTTCCTCATACGTCGTAACGATCAACTGCGCTACAGTTCCCGTCTGCCCGGCTCGGACGATTGTGCGAGCTACCGCCGAGCGGCGACGGGGATCCAGGTGCTCTAGTGGTTCATCGAACCACGCCGACGAAATTCGGGTCGTTGATGCGGTGACGAGAAGACGGGCGACCAAAATGGCCGTCGCTCGCTCACCCCCGCTGAGGTCGGTGATGCCTAGGGTGCCGTCTGCTGAGTTGACGCTAAGTTCGCCGGAAGGATCAAGAGTCAAGCCCTCCGCGCCAAAAAGGAGCTTCCATCGCCTCGCTAGTTCTTCGATGAGCGGATCTATACGGTCGCGTAGCGTCTTATCCGCCAGATTGTTTAGTACGTCGATCGTGGTGGACAATAGCTGCTCTTCATACGCCGCTGACCGCAGAGCGTCTCGCGTCTGCTCCAACTTGCGGCCGTCGGCAGCCTGAGCGATCTCTCCACTAGCTATCTCTCGAAGTCTGCCGGCCTCCTCGGCCAGTGATTGTTCACGCTCACGAAGCTGAAGCAAATGAGCACTTGCTTCGGGCCCGGGATCTGGCTCCGTTGGTGGCGATGGCGCGTGTAGCGCAGCGAGCCTTGTCATGAATCTCGCTAACGTGTCGAGTCGACTCTGGGCCGCGGCTTCTGCCGCGGCTGCCTGGTTAGCATTCATGTTCGCGTCCTGTGTCGCGGCACCGTGTTGGGTGAGGGCGGCAAGCCGTTCGTGGTCGCTCAAAGGCCGGAGACACGTTGGACAAGTCACCGTCGGTTCCGCCAACAAGTCGGTCGCTCCAGCGGATCTGGCGCGGGCGATCTCTCCGTCTGTCTTGGACTTTCGAGCCTCGGCCAGCGATTCCGAAGTTTCATCGCGTGCCGCGGCGAGGCTGTCGCGGGGTGCATGAGCCTTGAACTCGATCACTTCGCCAAGTTCGGTAAGGATCGCGGCGGATGCGTCGTTATATGCAACTACCGCCGCGCGGTACTCATCCCATCGTTGAGCGAGCGACACCGAGCCTTCGGCTTGCTCAAGATCAAGACGAATCTCACTCCGCTGTTCGGTGATCGTGTTCAACTCGTCGGCCGCGGCGGACGCCACAACCCGCTGAGAGGTCGCATCGGCTTCAGCCTCGTCAAGTTCGCGGCGCAGGTCACCGACGCGGGCCGAGATATCCTTTCGTGCGTCCTTAAGGCGTGTAGCAGCTTCTAAGAGGGGTTTCACGCCAAGCGTTGAAGCGAGGTGGTCGCGCACCGGGAACGCAGACTTGGCTGTTGGAAGTTGAGGATCACTGAACATGAGCCGGTCGATCAACCCATGATCCGCCTTCCACCGGTCAGTCAACAGTTTCGCGCAGTCGTCTTCTCGAATCCCAGCGCTGTCGAGAGTCGCGCTAAACGTTGCCTTGCCAGCGGGTGAGAGCGACCGCTCAATGTGAAGTGTTGCATCGGGTTCTCTAAGTCCGATCTCGACTCTAACGGTTGCGCTCGGTGCACCGAGCCGGACTGCAGCCCTCGCCTTTCGAGCTGCGGGTTCGCCCAACAGACACCACCGCACTGCCTCCATCAAAGAGGATTTCCCCACGCCGTTGGGAGCAACGAAGAACACAACCCTTGAGCTGAGATCGATCGCAACGTCCTCGTAGGCTCGCCAGTTCCGGAGTTCGACGAACCGAATCATGATCTTGTCTCGATCAGTGAATGAATCTCCGATAACACATCGTCGCCACTCACTGAGCGACGTTGAATTCGCCGTGCCCAGTCGATGAAGATCCCGTCGTCACAACCGAGCGCAAATGCTCGCGCCTCCTTCTTGTGCTCCAACCGGGGTCTTGTCGATCCGAGTTCTCGCTTGACATCCTGAACTATCGACACGACGTCCGCATCGATACCACCCAGCACGTCGGACATGTCTAGCCCCTGAATCTCGCCCCATCGCGGATCAGATCTCTCAAGATATCGACCGAGAGCGATCTCCAGCGATTCATCATCGGGCACTCTTGGGGTCTCAGACCACCCCGATGCCGGGTCGAGTGTCCGGTGGCTCTCTGCGTAGGTCAACACGACCGATTCAGCTCCCGCCGCGTTTGTGTACGCAACGGCCGATAGATCCTCAGCGAGGGCGAAAGCGCTCCGGGCATGCGCCGACATCGCGGTTCGTGTCGTCCCCTCCGGAACAACCACGACGAGAAGTTTCTCAACTATCGAACGACACTCGAACCGGCGCTCGAACTCGGACCCGTCTGTGGTCGCAGGAGTACAGGCCACGCTGAACCGATGCTCAACGTCGGCAACTGCGGCCGTAACCGGATCATCTCGATCAGCCGATTCTGGAACCGGCGCGCCGGTAGGTGCACCAACTAACCCCAAACGGATGGCGACCGGATCACGTTCGAGCGGCGGAGACCCGGGAGCTGCGTCAACAAGGGCTTCCATCACCTTGAGAGCGTTCACCGCCGCATTCAACAATTCGCCCTCAACGCCACTCAGGTCGGGATGGGGACCACCGTCTCGGAGGAACCGCAAGTACTCCTCGATCAATTCATCTGGGACCGTCGGATAGGGCTCACCCACCATCGGGCCGCTCCCTTTTCAATGCAGTCGCAACGCATTTGGTCAGTGTTTCGATGGCACGATTGACCATGCGCCTACAAGCTTCGTAGGTGGTGCCTCGCCGCGCGGCGTACTCTTTCAACGGCATCGTTCCATCGATTGTGCCCTCCACGGTGGCGCTGACAACCGCTCGCTGATCGGGAGTGAGGTGCTCCTTGCACCGTTGCACGATCTCCAGCCTCTCTGCGTCCTCAAGTTGACGATGGGCCGACTCTTCGTCGGTGAGTTGTAACAGGTCCTTCCCGAGAGCCCGGTCATTGCGCCGCTCCCGCAGTATCCGCCCTCCCCGGTCAATCCCCCGCCGATACGCGATCGTGCGGGCCATGCCTTTCAACGACTTGACCTTAGACCGGTCCGAACGCCAGAGTTCGTTGAACGCTTGGACTACGACATCCTCAACATCATGCTCACTCGACAAAGATCCCGTTGCCCGGCGGATCCCCTTCCTCGCAGCAGCCCTCATGTCCCCTCCTATGTCCACAAACAGAGCCATGCGCTCGGGCGCGTCATCACCAGCCACCCACTCATCCGATCGCGGCTTCTCCATCACGGTCATCACTGAGTAGTCGGCCGGTTCGCGGAAAATACAACCGTCTGAGCGCAAAAAATCTCTCTTTTCTGGCGGGGCGAGCAGACCCCGGCCCCTACCGAGTAAGACTCACACCGACTGATTGCGGGTTTCGTGCGCTCAGCAAAGTCGTATCGCTCGGTTGACTTTAGCGACGCTCCCAGGTTGAAGAAAAGGTCCATGGGCAATCTCCTGGCTCAGCTAGAGTGCCTGAGTTGAGATCTCCGCCACTCGTGAGATGACAGGAGTGTAACTACACAATTGTGAGAATTGACAAACGGCCTGTGCCGACCGCTCTGACACGCCGGGTAACGGAGCTTCACGGACCCGCCCCTAGAGTCTTCGTGAGAAGCCCAAAAGCGGGTCTAAATTAGAAATACGCCCTGACCTGCGCATTTTGTCGGGCAGGCGGTGTGGTGGTTCAGGACATAGGAACCTTATGTCGCGAGACATAGGAGCATCGCGGTGCTGGTCCAGGGTGGAAGATGTCGAGGGTCCCCTGTCAGTCACGGCTGTTGTTGTGGAGGGGCGAACCCACGTTGATTTGGCCGCCCTGTACGGTCTTTCGAGGTCGTGGGTCACCAGGACCGCACAGGTTCGTTTCCGCAGAACGGACTGGGGCCTCAGCCATCACCAACAGCCCACAAAAGAGACAGCCCCGGCGAATGCCGGGGCTGCTTGGCCCGAGGCTGCTCACCTCGGGGGGGTTCTACGCACACGATACCAGCACGCGACGTGAGGTCAAGTACTGTCACCGTCTTATGAACACACCGCGGGTGATCGCCTACATTGACGGATTCAACTTCTATCACGGTCTGCGCGATTCAGACCTCAAGGACTCGCGGTGGCTTGACTACCACGGCATGAGTGTGTCGCTGCTCAAACCCGGTCAGCGATTGGAGCGGGTTCGCTACTTCACCAGCCGGGTGAAGAACAATCCCAAGAAGACGGAACGTCAAGCGGTCTACATCGACGCGCTGCTCGCGAGGGGAGGAATCAAGATCGACTATGGTCATTTCCTCTCAAAGCCCGCTCGCTGCCACAACTGCGGGAATGTCTGGCGGAAGAACGAAGAGAAGAAGACCGACGTGAACATCGCGGTCCGCCTCCTGGAGGATGCCTTCGACGACCGATTCGATACCGCGATGGTTGTGTCTGGAGACAGTGACCTCGTGCCGCCGATCGAGTCTGTTCTGCGCCGCTTCCCACAGAAGCGTGTCGTTGTCGCCTTCCCTCCAAAGCGGAGTTCAACCCAGCTCAAGCAGGCCGCTTCCGCGGCGTTCTCAATCTTCCCTCAAACGATCCAGTCCAACCACTTGCCCGATCCGGTGCACACTTCCGGCGGTGTGGAACTCCGCGCGCCGAGCGGCTGGCTGCCATAGCGTCAGAGGGCACCCCTCCCGTAGCTGGACAAAGGTGACAAAACTCACCCAACAAACCCGCCCCGCGCAGGTTCACAAGGTCCCGATGTCTCGCGACATCAAATTCGTCGGGCTGAGAGTGTTGTGGTTCAGGACATAGGAAAGGTATGTGTCAAGACATAGGAAAGGGTCTGGTCGGCTGATGTTGGGGCATGTCGAAACGTCGATCGGTTGTCTTGTCGGTGGTGTTGGAGGGTCGGACCCAGGCCCAAACGGCCAGGCTCTATGGGGTGTCTGAGGGTTGGGTCTGCAAGCTTGTGGCCCGCTGGCGTGCTGAGGGCGACACGGCTTTCCAAGCCCGGTCGCGGCGTCCCGGTAGCTCACCATCCAAGGTCTGTGACGAGATAGTCGAGTTGGTGGTGAACCTACGCTCAGAACTGTCCGCGCAGGGCCTCGACGCCGGCCCGCACACCGTCTGCTGGCACCTTCAACAGCGTCACCAGATCACCGTGTCGCCCTCGACGGTCCGGCGCCGCCTCGTCGATCTGGGTCTGGTGGAGTCCAACGCGAAGAAACGCCCGAAGTCGTCCTATGTCCGCTTCGCCGCCGATCTGCCCAACCAGATGTGGCAGTCAGACTTCTGTCACTGGCGGCTCGCCACAGGTGCCGACACCGAGATCATCACCTGGCTAGACGACCATTCCCGCTACGCACTGTCGGTCACCGTCCATCGGCGTATCACCGGCCCGATCGTGGTTGACACCTTCAACCAAACGTGTGCTGACCACGGCGTTCCCGCGTCCACGCTCACCGACAACGCCATGGTCTACACCACCCGCTTCTCGGGCGGCAAAGGAGGCAGAAACGCCTTCGAGGCCCGCCTCGTAGCCCTAGACATCGAACAGAAGAACTCCACACCCAACCACCCAACCACCTGCGGAAAAGTCGAACGCTTCCAACAAACCCTCAAAAAATGGCTAACCGCCCAACCCGCTGCCCACAGCCTCGACCAGCTCCAAGGCCTCATCGACGAATTCACCCGCCATTACAACCACAACCGCCCCCACCGCAGCCTCGGCCGCACCACCCCAGCCGCCGCCTACCAGCGTCTCCCCAAAACCGGTCCTGAACACAACGGTGCCGACATCCACTTCAGAGTCCGACACGACCGCATCGACAAAACAGGCTCCGTCACACTCCGCCACAACAGCCGGCTCCACCACATCGGCATCGGCCGAGCCCACAAACACACCCCCGTAACCCTGCTAGTCGCCGACCTCGACATCAGAGTCATCGCAACCCAAACAGGCGAACTCCTCCGACACCTCACCCTCAACCCCAACCGCGACTACCAACCCCAAAACCAACCCTAAAAACCCCCGCCCCGCGCAGGTTCGCACCTTGCACATGTCTTGACACATCACATCGTCGGGCTGAGAGGATTTGAACCTCCGACCTTCGGTCCCCCAGACCGACGCGCTAACCAAGCTGCGCCACAGCCCGCGACTCAGAGACAATACCGGGCAGCGCCCGGCCTCACACCCGCTCAGTAGATACCGGGGATGATCCGGTACTTGACCCGTGCCTTGTACTCCGCCCACTTCTCGGCACCGTACTTCTCCTCGCAGTGCTTCTCGTCGTCGAGCTGACGGTAAGTGAACAGCGAGACGATGCAGGCGAAGTAGGTCCAGGCCCAGAGATTGGTGAAGTGGCCGAACACCAGGGCGACCGACAGGCAGAAGAACCCCTCGCCCATGTAGTTGAAGTGGCGGGCCGGACCCCAAAAGCCGTTGCAGAGGATCTTGCGTTCGCCGGCCTCGATGTACTCGGGCTCCATGAACCCCAGGAACTTGCGCTCCGGCCAGCGCTTGAACGTGTACTTCTGCATGTTGGCACCACGCGAGATGCACCACCCGAAGAAGAACATCGCCGGCGCACCGATCAGCCAGACCCACCGCCCGAAGCCCTCAAAGCCCGGGTCGGGGTGAACGGCCATACCCCACAGCGGCAGGATGTAGAGCCAGCCATAAACGATCAGGCCGCCCCAGAACAGCTTGAAGCCGACGTTCTCATGGATCAGGTCGTAGGTGTAGAGCTGCACCCGCTCGAAGACGAAGTAGTCGAGCACATAGAAGGTGAAGAACCCGGCATACAGGTAGACACCCGGATTGGCGTCGTCACCGAACTCGCGATAGTGCCACACCGCACCGGACAGACAGTTCAGCGAGAGCATCGTCCCGCCCACGACATAGAAGTACATCTTCACGTCGAACCGGCCGTTGAAGAACTGAATCTCCTGGGCCCGCCCGAACCACCACGCGAGGAAACGGTTCTTGACCTTGCCCTCCGGATAGGAGAACACCCCGATCGTGGTCATGATGATCGTCAGGACCGTTCCGCCAACGACCGCATACACCGAGGACCGGTAGAACCAGTCACGCGGCAACCCCCCGATCTCAAAAGCCCACACGATCATCGCCACCGAAAACACCAGGATGCCGTTCAGCCGGTACGAGCGCGGCTCGCCGGTCTCAGCATCGACTACATAGCCCGTAACCCGCCTGCCAGGCAGGATGAGCTGCACCACGAAGAAAGCGATGAACACGAACAGCGGGGTGAGGAACCCCCAAATCGCTTCCGATGCTGACAACTCAAAAAGATGCTCGATTCCAAGCCACTCGTCCATGAGCAAATACCCCTTCTGTGGTTGATGCCGTCATTATTGCACAACCGCCACAAGCGACCCGCAACCCTGGATCTGACCGATGACCGCGTAACAGGGTGGCGCAACGACGGAACCGGCTGACAATCAACGGGTCCAAGAATCACTTGACTAAGGCGAACACAACACAGACACTCCCAAAATGGAATCCGTAGCGATCATCATCGGTCTGGTGGTGTTGGTTGTCGGAGTCGCCATCTCGATGCGCCGCAACCGCCATCCGCAATAGCCCAATCAGTGCAATTCCTCGACATGGCTCCGGTGCTTGCTGACCGTCGGCAGGTCTTGAGGGTTCGGCGTCACCTTCGAGCTGATTCCAGTCTGATCCCCACACACGCGTCACCAATCCCCCGACGGGTAGACCTTAGTGCTATCAGATTTGATAGCATCAGATGATGGCAACTATACGCACCACGTTCACTCTTGACGAAGAGCTCGCTGAACAGGCCCGGAAGCTGCAGATCAATATTTCAGCCGCCGCTCGAGAGGGTGTTGCAGCCGCGGTCAGGCACGCGCTGGCCGAAGCCGACCGAGCGGCCTATCTGCGACATCCCGAGGGACCCGACGACTTCTGGGATCAGGCTCAGGCTTGGGGTGATTGGGACGGGGATGAGACGGGGGATGACCAGTGAACCGAAGCGAAGTGTGGTGGGCTGAACTGGGCCGCAAGCGTCGGCCAGTCGTGATCCTTACCCGGACGGAAGTCATAGACGTGCGGGAACTGCTGACTGTGGCCGAGTTGACCACTTCGATCCGCGGTCTTGCTGTTGAAGTACCCGTCGACAAAGACGAAGCCGGTGTGTCCGAAGCATCGGTCGTGAACTGCGATGGCATCTACACCGTGCGACGCTCAATGCTGTCCAACCGTGTCGGAAAGCTCAGCGACCGAACCATGCTCAGCGTTTGCCGATCACTGACTTACGCCCTCGGCTGTTAGACCAAATCGAACTGCCAGACAGCCGAAGACGGCTTTCAATCCTCGAGAAGGTCATCAAGGATGGTGACCGGCAACCCATCGACTCGCCGAAAGTCAGAGTCATTGGTAACGAAGAGAGTGCATCCGACCTGCTGGGCTGTCACTGCGTGCAGGGCGTCTGGAGTCTTCAGTCCCGCTTTTGCACGAAGGTGAGCGGCGGTATCCCAGACAAGGTTCTTATGGTGTGCCGGAGTCCCTGCCAACTTGCCCCTGCGTCTTGACGCACCAGCCGAGACTACCTCCGCGAACCAACGCGTTCGCCGGTTCCCAGGATCGCTATCGATAGCCTCAACACATGGCCGCTACTGGCTCAGCAACTTGCTGGGCAAGCAGCGGAGGTACGGAGTTCCCTAACTGAGCTTGGACCGACGCTCGCCTTCCTACGAAGTTGAAGTCATCAGGGAAGGTGAACAAGCGCCTGATCTCTGGTACGCGAAGGCGTCTATTTCCCCAATGGAATGGCCCGACATTCGGTCCAGGGTAGGCGGTGATGGTAGGAGAGGGTCTGTCGGGGTCGAGCTTCAAAAGGAACGACCAATAGCGCGACCGCCACCTGAAGCGTGGTTCGCGGTGGCCGCGCTCCGTAGTGAAGAACAGGTAGTTGTCACCGGGAGGGACCTGGGGAAGGAGGTGCCCCCATCCCCCACGCACGACCTCCTCCGGCTCGGCAGTGGTGATTAGTTGGCTGAGCGCCTCACCGGCGGTTACATGCGGGAGCGATCCCCCGCCGGTCTTTCTGCGCTCCCAGTGGCCGAAGTGTGTGGGGCGCGGGAGATCGGGAAGAGTCTCGCGCCGTCGGCATCCAACGATGAATAGCCGCGGTCGCGCCTGAGGCACGCCAAAATCCGCTGAGATGAGCACCTTTCATTGGTAGCGGTATCCAGCGGACTCAATCTCAGTCAGGAGCCGCTTGAAAGCTGGCCTGCTCGCTTTGTTGTTGAATGTGAGCGCGTAGACGTTTTCCAGAATGAAGAACCGCGGCCTTGCCTGAGCGAGGACTCGGGTATACGCCTGAAGGAGACTGGAAGCAGGATCAACTCCCGCACGCTTCCAATCGAGCCATTGACCCGCCTTTGAGAACGCAACGCAAGGAGGCCCGCCAACCAACAGATCTGGACGCTCGCGCGTTCCCAGGCCTCCGGCGCGAAGGATGTCGCGCGTGGTCAAGCCAACTCTAGAGCCTGCAGCGAGCGGAAATAGGTCCGCTCGCAGGACCTGCTGGAGGGCCCGAAAGTGGGTAGGTGCGTTCTTCTCCATCGTGTCTGCCGCGTCCTCGTCCCACTCAACAGCCGCACGGACCGAGAAGCCCGCCGCCTCGATTCCCAGATCTAGGCCCCCAGCGCCCGAGAACAGTGAGATGGCCGAGCCGACATGCACGCCGCTAGTTTGCACTGTGGTGCGCCGTTCGTGGTGCATCCTCTGCCGGTTACCACCCCACCTGGATGGCGCGGAACGGAGGTCCGGGCGATGCTCAGGCATGAGTGCCTCGGCCACGAATGCTCCGGTTCCAACTGTCTTGGCAGAGCTTGGCACCAAGCCCACTTGAACCTGCAGTTGCGTGATTCCACCAGTTGTCCGTCACATCGAAAACAGTTGTCTGTCACAGCTAGGAAGTACAATTGAGATAGGTATTCCAGATGACCCAGCACGCCGTGATGGGTTCTAGATACGACGCAACAAAGGGCAAGCCCGTGACGAGACCGTCAACCGAGTGGGGATCGTACCTGCGTTGGAACCTAGCGATCGCTGAGGCGGTCTACTCACATCACAGCGCTGGCCAGCCTGTCTATCTGGATCTTGAGGACGATCTGCTGGCCGCGATCGGAATTCTAGCCGCGCCCGACGCCGACGAACCTGCGGCGGGGCTCGTTGCCACTGTCAAGGCAACTCTTGACTTCAGTGGCGGAGCGTCGAGAGTGTTTGTTGCGCACCTTGACGCGTTGAAGCTGTGGCATCGCGGATCAATGCGCGCTCCACCACCCACACTCGCGCTCCTCGCGATCTTGAGTCTCGCCGCTGAGGTAATGCACGATGGTGAAGGCATGAAACCACATAACTATTACGGTAGGTTAGCAGAACTGCTTGATCTTGATGACGCGATGCTAAAGAAAGTGCAAAACGCGTACCGCAAGCGTACCGACGGTGTCCCGTTCTCGGAATGGCTGTGGGACTCACTCAACGACTGGCTTGAGATGAATGAAGGGAACCGAGGCCTTCCCACCGCTTTTGCTCTCGGCCACGCCCATATCGGTAAGCCGCTCTCACAAGCACTCGTCCGTCAGACAGACCGTGAGAGATTTGGTGACCTCTTTGCGCTCAACTCCCTGCCTCCTCGCAGTTCACTCACTACATTCGACATGGAGTCGCTAATCGATGATTGGATCTCCAGGAATCCATGTCCAGCCAGCAACGCATTGGAGCGTTTGTGGAAAAGCGGATCTGAGGCGCGGACCCGCATCGCCGAAGTCGCTGTGCTGACTTTGCAGTCCTGGGAGGGCACCCCGTCAGCGCTATCCTCGCTAGGGGCTAGTGTTGCTATTGACAACGTTCGCGCCAAGGCTGTCCTTCGAACGTTTCCGGTTCGGCAATTGGACGTGGGACTAGTCGTGCCAGCGCACACGACCGAGGCAGTTGAAGTGGTTGAGGTCATCGACAGCCAGGGGTCAGGACTCGGATTCCTAGAACTAGTGCCAGCGGCATCGAATTATCTTGGCTTGGCCAATGACGAGGCGATCGACTCTGCCAGTTTTCTCTCCGGAGAGGTACTCCTAATGAGATCAGGCCAGAGTCAACCTTTGCGACGTCGGTCCCGGCGAGCGGTACCAATGCGCCGCGACGAACTCCTGCTCGCATGGGTCGAGTGCGAGAGAGTGCAACTCGGCGAAGAGTCGCTGATCCTCGTGCGCAGCGAAATCGCTCTCGCTGCTGTCAAGCTCCTCAATGAGATCGCAAGACCAGGATTCACGGTAGACGATCAGGTGCCGGGACTTCCCTACGGTTGGACTCTACTCTCAGGCGTTCAGATTCTCTCATCGATTCCTATGGAAAAACGAACTAAGCTTCCAGTTGATCTAAATATATTTCAGCCTCTCTCATCATCCCAACTGATGCTTCAAGGTGGGCTGCAAATTCCTGGCAACATCGCTAAGTGGTCGAGTTCGCTTCCCCCCGAACTGCGCGTTACGGCGGTTTCCAACGCAAGCATCACAGCCTCGATCACCTGCACTCGTCATCGAGGCACACCACGCCCCGACGATCGCGATGTCGAGAGTTCAGGCGGGGTATTGCTCTGGGATCTTAGTCAGGTGCCTCTAGTGGATGGCGACTACAAGATCAGTGTGAGCCAGCGAGGCGAGCCAACGAGCACGCGCACGCTTCGGCTTCGCTCAGCGGACAGCCCAGCATTGGCTATCGATGACGATCAGCCGTCTATCGCCCATGATCCTACAGCCGGGGACTTCGGCCTTCTTGCGCGCCGGACCGAGAGCATCGATGCATTTAGCTGTGCCACGAATGTCCGAGCCGATCTCTACAGTCGCAACCCTCCCTCAGTGCCGGGTTGGCACACAGCTCGAAAGGAACGAGGGAAGTCGTCCGCGCCGACGAACCGACTGACTTTCCCCACCCCTGACAACAGCTCTTGCATGGTGACCGGAGCTCACCTGATGGCACTCGAAACAGCGCGGCGCGGGATTAGCACCGTGAAGGGTGTCTGCAGGTACTGCGGGCTCGTGAAGCGCTACCCGGCATTTCGCGGAAAGACGAGGTCCCAAAGAAACCGTTCCACAGCCGCGATCCCGCCAAAGATCGACGTGTCGAGACTTCCGCCAGTCCGAGCAACTGACAGCGTCGATTGGGCCGTGGCGTTCGACGCCGTCTGTCACGTTGGTACCGGACCAGCATCCGCCCTCGCTCGGATCGCAGCTCAGATGGAGGGGAGCAGCCTCTTCGGTGATGCGTTCGAGCGGAGACTAGAACAGCTTGGCCACATCGAAATCGAACGATCGACCGGATCACTTGGCGCCACAAGCTGGGAGGTGGTCGAACCTCTCCTAATCGGGCTGGACGACGGATCGGCAACAATAGCCGGATTCCGCAGCGCAGGAATGATGCTGGCGCTCGAAGACCATGTACGGGAATGTGCGGGAACGCTCACGATTGAGCAGGTCGATGCACCTCCAGTGATCCGGCTTACCGGTTTGAGCGAAGTCGAACTCGAGGATTTAGCAATTCTCATGGAAGCCGCCACCGACAAGTCGGCTCGCTTCATTCGGTGTGCAGCAAGACAGCTATGCACGATACTGCCGACTCTAAGTGAAGCACGCCAGAGCTTGCCCATAACCACAACAACCGGGGCTCCTAGCTACGAGAAGTGGAACACGGCTACTGCGCGATTTGAGCCAGCGCAACACGCCTCGTCCCAGGGCGCGTTTCGCCTTAGCGGCGCCACTCGATCCTACGTCTACCGGACCCTCGAAGACGTAGGATCGATGCGAGCCACTCTGGGAGATGCTCGCATTGTCAAGTACCTTGCGGCCGCCGATGCCCGACGATCGCTGATTGGCTACGACGAGGCGGCTCAAGTTCTCTACGTACCACTCGGAGCCGACCTCCCCGGTTTATACGGCCGCGCCGCGGTGCTCTGTTCTGGCTGTCCCCCGCGGGAGAATCTTGAGGAGCGGTTCCTCGAGTACCGAGGGGTCTCGCCCGACGTAGCTGCTCAACTCTCCCACCTGTTGATGTCATGACGCGAGGACTCCCGTGACGATCACCAACCCAATGAGGGTCTATGACGAAGTCAAGGACGCCTACCTGCGATACATCGACACAGCGTTCTGGCTCCGCTCCCCTGAACTCATGCTCGAACGAAGACAGATTTTGCGGGACACCGAGCTCCTGTTTACCGAGGTTTTGCTGGAGCCCGTGCTTCCGTACGACGCGACGATCAACTTGAGCCACGTACTCGATGAACTCAATATCGACGCTCGAGTAGGTGAGATCGTCGGGGAAGCGCTGTTCCGTGAGCACACAAGAACTGGCGATCCATACCGCCTACGCGCGCATCAAGCCGACGCGCTCCGGCAGTCACTGCAACAAGGATTAGCTGAGGGACGGAACGTGGTAGTGACCTCCGGTACAGGGTCGGGCAAGACCGAAGCCTTCCTCTTGCCCGTACTAGCCAGGATTGTCGAGGAATCGCTGGACTGGCCAACCGATGCTTTGATCCATCGATGGTGGGAGCAACCGGAAGTCGAGTGGCGTAGCGGCAGGCACCGTTCAGCACGTCCTGCTGCTGTTCGAGCAATTGTGTTATACCCAACTAACGCGCTCGTCGAAGATCAGGTTACGCGGCTGCGCCGAGCGATCCGATCCATCGCGACCACGCATGGACGACAGCTATGGTTCGGTCGATACACGGGTTCAACCCTAGGACCGGGCCAACCTCCGTCTAGTCCTAGGGATCGCCGCAGAGTTGAAGAGGCTGCCCGCCAGCTCCGAGTCATGACGCAGGAGTACGACGCTCTCCAGAACGAGAAGGGAATTGATCTCACACAGTTCGCCGACCCTCGTCAAGGTGAATTGCTCACGCGTTGGGAGATGGTGACCGATCCCCCAGACGTGCTCGTCACCAACTATTCGATGCTAAATGCGATGCTCATGCGTGAGATTGAGGAGCCCATGTTCGAGGCGACGCGACGCTGGTTGGCGAGTGACCCACACAACGCCTTCTCCCTGGTGATCGATGAGTTGCACCTCTATCGGGGGACACAGGGTTCTGAAGTAGCGATGATCGTTCGTAACCTCCTCGATCGACTAGGACTCGATCCAGGCTCCCCGCAACTTCGATGTCTAGCGACCTCGGCATCGCTCACAGATGATCCGACAGGACTTGACTACCTTGAGCAGTTCTTCGGGGTCTCACGCTCGTCCTTCTACGTCACAGCGGGCACACCCCGCGCGATTCAAGCTGAGCTGCCCATCGCTGCGGCCAAACTCGTCGGCACGTGGTGGAGCACTCACGAAGCGGACAGAGCCAAGGCGGTCATCGATCGGTTCGAGCTGCCTGGTGCCGTCGCTTCCGCGTGCCGGGACGACCACGGACGGATTCGCGCGACGCGCCTCTCCAAGGTCGCACAAAGGCTCTTCGACGACGACAGCGATGGAGTCGCGCTCGCCGTCACGCTCGAAGCGTTGAGTCATATGGAAGCTGGACCCGAGTCAGTACCACTCAGAGCTCACATGTTCGCACGCACACTCCGAGGACTGTGGGCATGCTCAAACCCCAACTGCGATCAAGTGAATCGTGAGGAGAATCTCGGTATCGGCCAAATCTCCGCAATCGCAACCTCGACATGCCCCTGTGGGGGTCGCGTGCTTGAACTGCTGTACTGCTTCGAGTGCGGCGACATAAGTCTGGGCGGATACGTAGGAGCCGAAGAGAGCGGAGCCATATTCCTCACCTCAAGCCCCGTGTGGCGGCCAGCGGAGCGCGCTGCGCCCGTATTCAAGCGATCGCACACCGACTATCGCTGGTATAGACCCGGGATCAAGAAGACAACACGCACATGGAGTCCGACAACGCCAGACGGCAAAAAGTCAATGATCGGATTTGCGTCGGCCGATCTTGACCCCCTCCTGGGGGCGCTGATCGCTCCGCCGAACGGCGCGGGAACCGGAATGATTATCGCTGGTATCCCAGACCAAGAACAGCCAAACACACCAGCGCTTCCAGTGTACTGCCCACGTTGCGATCAGCGTGCAGGACTACTGCAGGGGACGGCCTACTTCGCAGGCGAAGTCCGCAGTCCGGTCCGAGCACACACGTCCGGCCTTGCCCAATCCACACAGCTCTTGATGACGCAGTTGCATCGCTCAATGGGCGAGACCGTCGATGAGTCTCGTACAATCGTCTTTACGGACAGCCGCGATGACGCTGCGCGAACAGCAAGCGGGACAGAACTCAACCAGTTCCGTGATCTCGTACGACAGCTCACTCGTCAGATCTTGCAAGAAAAGGAAGATCCGGTCGAAATCATGCGGCTCGGTTCCGCTGACAGAGAGACTCTCGAACCCGAAAAGCGTGCGTTCTTCGATCAGATCGCTGCTGACGATGTGGCTCTCCTGCAGGCGTTTATGAAACAACACCTCGACGTTGCGTCTGACGCCGACCTCGAGCGCATACGGACCTTCGAAAAGGTGCACGGCGGACCCGAGCGCTTCGTCTCATGGGGTTCATTGATTCACCGCCTTAGCCGCGAACTACTTGCTATCGGTGTCAATCCAGCCGGACCAGACGCTTCATTCCGGACGATCGACGGATCGGATACGCCTTGGTACCGAGCATGGCAACCTCCAGAACCGGGGGCATGGCGTCAGATCGAGCCGGACCTCGCGCAGCAGGCGCAGCAGCAACAAAAGGAGCGCCTAGCGGTCAGGGTCAGTGATGGTGCCTTCGATCGCGCCGGGCGGGACCTGGAATCGATCGGTCTCGCAATCGTCGAGCCCGCCGCAACCTACACGACCTCCTGGCCGCTGGATAGCGAGACCGCGACTCAGGTGGTCCGATCGGTCACCCGTATCCTCGGCGCCAGTGGCCGCTACGACGGCAACCACTTTAGGCAACCCAATACGGGTCCACCAAAGAATGTTAAGGACTACCTGGTCGCCGTTGCCGCAGGTCGGTGCGACGAAGCGACTCTCATCGGTCACGTGTCGAAAACGTTAACCGACAGCATCGCTCCAGGCTGGATCCTCGCCACAAATCCCATCCGCACTTCATTGCGAGTGACCAGCCCCAACTCGTCCGCGCTGTGGCACTGTCCCAACTGCGCACGAGTTCATCTCCACCCCTCCGCCGACGTCTGTTCCGGAAGCGGATGCAACACACGGGGTCTGACCGAACAACAGTTTCAATCCGACGACGCGGATTATTTTGCATGGCTCGCGAACATGCCTCCACGCCGCCTGCGTGTTCGGGAACTCACCGGCCAGACCAAACCGCTGGAGGTCCAGCGCCAACGCCAGCGAATCTTCAAGGGCGCTTTCCTCCCAGCACCACGAGAAGACCCCACGTGCGACGGCATTGACGTCCTGAGCGTCACAACTACCATGGAGGTCGGCGTTGATATCGGCTCACTCCGCTCCGTGATGATGGCTAATGTTCCGCCTCAGCGCTTCAACTACCAACAGCGTGTAGGCCGCGCTGGCCGCATGGGCCAACCCTTCTCCTTCGCGCTCACATTGGTCCGCGACCGCACCCACGACGACTATTACTTCAAACACACTCATAAGATCACTGGGGATGCTCCACCCCAGCCATTCCTCGACACACGGCGTGACCGGATCCTCCGCCGAGTAGCGAACGCTGAACTGCTCCGCCGAGCGTTTCTGTCCCTCAACGAACCTCCTGAGCGGACGCCTGAGTCCATCCACGGCACATTCGGCCGGACCGAGGACTGGGAACTCAAGCATCGTCAGGGTGTAGCCGACTTCCTGGCGCGGGCACCCGATGTTGAAGCCGTCGTACAGCGTCTTGGCGCATACACGGGAATGACCGACGACGATCTTGCCACGATCTCGGATTGGCAACGGTCCAAACTGGTTCGCGAGATCGACAGTTGCGTGGCCAGCCCCTACTACCTCCAAACCGAGCTCTCGGAGTTGCTCGCCAACGCCGGGGTCCTACCGATGTTCGGCTTCCCGACTCGCGTGCGTAACCTCTACGGCCGTTGGATCAGGTCGCGGGAGGAATTGGAGGTTCACACTGTAAGCAGCCGACCTCTAGATCAAGCCGTCGCCAACTTCTCTCCCGGATCCCAAGTAACTCGCGAAGGATCCATCCACACCTGCACGGGTTTCGCCGCATACGACATCAGAGCCAGACAGGCACACTCTGTTGATCCGCTAGGAGAGAAGATCGATCTCTACCGGTGCGCGGAATGCAGCCTTACCGAAGTGTTCGACGGGCAAGAACTCCCAACCTGCCCCGCCTGTGGCGGCTCTCTAGACCTAGTGCCGCTTCATCAGCCACTTGGCTTTAGGACCTCATACTCGTCGCGCGATTATGATGACCTCGTCGAGGGCATCGGTTCTGTTGGATTCCCCCAGCTCGCGATTCGACCGGGAAGCGGAGACTCAGAAGTAGTCGGAGCGATGGTCGTAGAGCACTGGGAAGATCCCGTCCGCGTGGTCTGTATAAACGACAATGAAGGGAGACTCTTCCCGCTTCTCCGTCAGCGGGACAGCACGGTCGTGTGCGATGACGACTCGCTGTACCGGAAGAACATGAACTTCGACTCAGAGGGCACTACTCGACTTGAGCCGACCGCGATCGGAGAGATCAGACCAACAGATGTGATCACACTTTGCCTAAACCAAGCAGCGTTATATGGCGGTGTTGTCCCGACGGCGGCCTACCTGACGCCCGCCGGTGTGAGCGCTATGTGGTCCTTTGCTGAAATCATGAAGCGAGGTTGTCAGGTTGCTCTCGACCTTCAGCCCGACGAGCTACAGGTAGGCCTCCAGCCCATTCGCATCGGAGACTTCGAGACTCGTCGCGTCTTTCTCGCGGACCGCCTTGAGAACGGTGCCGGTTACGCCCCAGAACTCGGAAGGGCAGCCCACCTCAAGCAAGTACTGGAAGGGATACTCGGAGAACTTGCGACCGAATACCATGCGCCGAATCACTCGAATTGCAGCGAGTCCTGCCCGGATTGCCTACGCAGCTGGGACAATCGTCGCCTGCATGGCGCACTTGACTGGCGACTGGCGTTGGATGTAGCAGCGCTGGCAGCAGGCCAGGCACTCCCCGCGCATCGATGGCTGACTCGTTCGGAACGACTGGCTCATTTGTTCGCCAAGGCGTATCGCCGCGCGCTGCCATGCCGCGTCGTGGTCACAGGCGATCTGCACACGATCATCCGAACGGACAATCAGGCTGCCGTGGTGCTGGGCCATCCACTCTGGATGCACGACGAGAGATACTTCAACGACAAGCAAGCCGAGGCCTACAGCACCGTCCGGTCCGACCTCGGGATCCCAAGAGTGATGATCTCGGATCTCTGGGTACTCGATCGGATACCCGCGAAGATCTTCAGGCTGCTTCGTGGAACCGACTAACTCTCCGCGCCACAGCCCGTGAGTCAGTGACAATACCGCCCGGCGCTCACACGCCCCGTCAGAAGAGTAGCAACAGGCCCTGGACGGCTCGCCAGCCGAGGTAGATGATCGCCGCGGCCAGGCCGAGCCAGAAATGCCAGGGGGGGCGGTAGACTTGGGGGGCATGGTCGACACCCGGGGTTGGTTCGACAACCTCGCCACAATCAGGGCAGGTACCGGCCGACGTCAACGAGGTAGGCGTCCAATTCTTCTCGCACGGCGCGCACCACGGCATCAGAATCGAGACTAGGCCGGCTTGTCGATCTCAGTCGCGGCGAATGGCCATGACCGCCGTGTCGTCGTCGATAATCCCGCCTGCGTGATCCTTGGCCGCGTCAAGCAGAGCCTTGCACAGCACATCAGTCGGTGCGTTCAGTTCCCGTTCCGCGGTCTTGATTATGCGCTCCTCACCAAACAGCGAACCCCCCGCGCGGGCCTCTGCCAGACCGTCTGTGTACATGACGATCATGTCGCCGCTCTCCATCGGAATCTCCCGAGAGAAA
Organism: Candidatus Aldehydirespiratoraceae bacterium; assembly: GCA_965198315.1. GTDB lineage: Bacteria > Actinomycetota > Acidimicrobiia > Acidimicrobiales > Aldehydirespiratoraceae > VXYK01. The sequence continues at coordinate 2,892,489 of OZ240616.1, forward strand.
TAGGTTGCGGTGGGGTCAAGCATCAACAACGCGCCAGTGGACCGCAACGGCTTCACACCATCTTCTTGGAATAAGAACACCGCCGGGTGCCCCGCAGACGCACAACGCAAGGTGCCGGCCTCCGTGTCGAACACAACCACCGCAGCCGAAATGAACTCCTCGTGCCGGTCACCAGAAGCAAGCTGCTTGTTGAGTTCCTCAAAGGCCTGTGCAGGATCACGGAACTGCCGCAAGAACACCCTCAACAAGTACTTCGCCTGAAAAGCAGTGATCGAAGATTCGATGCCATGACCAGCCACATCACCGATGACTGCTGCAACCCGAGTGGGTCCCACTCTGTGCACATCGAAGAAGTCCCCCGCCATGAGCCCCGAACCAGCCTGATAGACACGGCCGATCTCAAAGCCCGAAAAGTCCGGCACCTGCTCAGGAGCAAGACGAGCCGCCCAAGCCTTGGGCGCCAACTGCTCCTGCTCGAGCGCCTCGCTCGCACGACGTTCGATGTCGTAGCGGTTGCGGGCCATGCGAGCCTCGCGAGCCAACGTGCGGGACCACCACAAAGAAGCACCAGCAGGCAGGACCAGCAAACCGAAGACCGCGGAGGTCACGTTCGCTCCGTCGAACAGCGCCACAACCGCGGCGGCCGGTGCGATCAGGGCATAGACAATCGAGGTGTGGGCTTCCTTGCGAAACGCCGCAAAAGCCAACGAATACCCTTCCCGATCGTCGGTGTTGTCAGTCTCGATCAGACGCGCGAGCCGCAACCGGCGACGAGCCGAGCGGGCGTAGACAATAGACGTCGCCAAGCTGAGAACTGCGAGAGCAGCGAGAATGATAGTTGTCATCGTGGCTCCCGTTGCGTTGAGCCGGTTCCCCTCCAGGAACTCGCCCTAGCGGCCGAGCAGGTTTCGCCCAGCGCAACTATACCCGACCAGTACACCCCTTTACGACGGTTAATCGCTGCGCTTGCGGACCCGCAGCTTGATCGGAGTCGAACCCAATCCGAACTCCTCGCGCAGCCGACGCTCGATATAGCGCATGTAAGTTCTCGGTAGCTCTCTGTTGACGAACAAGACGAATGTCGGCGGGTCGGTAGCCCCTTGCGTGGCATAGAGCACCCGAGCCCCACGCGGAGCGGGCTGCGCAGCTTGTGCTGAACGGATGACTTTATTGACGTCACGAGTCGGGATCCTCGTGCGGTACTCAACGACCGAAGTCTGGATCGCCGGCCATAAGCGATTGACCCCCTTGCCGGACAAGGCACTGATCCGAAGAACCGGCGGGTCGCCAAGAAAGCCCAGTTTGCGCTCCACATCCACAGCGATCTTGGTTCGCTTGGGAGTATCGAGCAGTTCCCATTTGTTGAGCAGAATCACAATCGGGCAACCAGCTCCGTCGACGCGCTCAGCGAGACGCTGGTCTTGGTGAGTGACCCCGACAGTTGCGTCAATGATCAGCAGCGCAACATCAGAACTGTCGACCGCTTTGAGGGCTCGAACCAAAGAGTAGTACTCGGTGTCCTCGGCTATCCGCGCTTTGCGACGCATCCCTGCCGTGTCGATGAAACGGATCGGACCGTTGTCGGTTTCCACAATGGTGTCGATGGCGTCGCGGGTCGTGCCAGGCCTGTCGTGGACGATGGCACGTTCCTCCCCGATCAACCGATTGAACAGTGTTGACTTGCCCACGTTCGGGCGCCCGACCAGCGCCACGGCGAACATGTTGGGATCGTGGTCTGCGGGATCTCCGGGTGTGTCGCTCGGGTCGCCTGGCAGCAGGCGAACCACTTCGTCGAGAAGATCGCCGGTACCTCGACCGTGCAGGGCACTGACCGGGAACGGATCACCCAAGCCCAGCCCCAGCAACTCCCAAATCGAGTGCTCGTGGCTGGCATCATCGACCTTGTTGGCTACTAGCAGCACGGGTACCTTGGAACGTCGCAAATGCTTGACCACCTGCTGATCATCGGGAGTAACTCCGACGGTCGAGTCGATCACCAGGAGCACGACGTCGCTCTGAGCCATCGCCAACTCAGACTGCTTTGAGACCTTGTCCTCGAGCACATCCCCGTCGGCGAGCCAACCGCCGGTATCAAGCAGACGGAAATGATGACCAACCCATTCCGCTTCGACCGTCTTACGGTCCCGGGTGACCCCCGGACGCGGCTCAACGATCGCCTCACGGCGTCCGATAATGCGGTTGACCAGGGTCGACTTGCCGACGTTGGGACGGCCCACCACAGCAACAACAGGAAGCTTCATGCTCCTACCGCCACTGCCTGACCGCCGAGGGTCAAGGCCTGGCGCAAGGCCGCGCCGTCAGTCGGGACAACTTCAACGGTGCGAGGCAAATCCTGCGGCGAAGTGCCGTCGAGGAACACTCCCCGACTCAGGCAAACGTCGGGCAGAAGATAGCGATGGCCTTCGGGTTCGGCCGCCAGCACCGTTGCCAAATCCTCGCCCACCATCAGTCCGGTAACCCCGATGTTGCCCCCGAAGTAATGGTTGGGCACCGGAATGACCCGTACGTCTCTGCGGTTCAGCGAGTTCGTCAACGACTCAACCACTGGGGCCGACATTGTCCCCGTGAGCACCCCGACAGGAGCACGTCTCGCCGCACCAAGCGACACCCTCGTCGCCCGCGAGGCGTCGGCCGACTCCGTTGACCCACCGGACGTACCAGCCCCCGTCGATCTACCAGCCCCACGGGACACACCGGACACACCCGACCCACCGGGCAGACCCGACCCACCCGACACACCAGACACACCGGGAAGACCCGACCCACCGGTCGGCGGTTCGGCGACCGAGTCTGCCGGGGAGCCCGACCGAGGAGCGCGGTAACCGTCGGCGGGGGCTCCGTCGACCCACGCAAAAAACCCGGATCTAGGGCGTGTTGGCACCGCGGTGGGACTCTGAAACTCCGACTCGAGCGTGCGTGCCATCCCGATCCCGTCCTCATGCATCGGGAATCCCTCGTAACTGTCGGCCTCGGGAAACGGCCTGTCGGCCATCAGGTAGTACTCGTCAGCCGCGAACACCAGCCGTCGGCCGACCGCGCCGAGAAAGATCTCCTGCCAATCGCTGACAATATCGACGACTCGCTGAGCCTCGGTGAGTGTGTGGGGCCTCATCCTCTTCTGCTTGTTGAAACGCGACACTCCCAGCGGCACCACGCAGATCGTCGCCAACTCCGAGAAACGTTCAAGCACGCCGGTAAGGGTGTCATTGAGCACATCGCCATCGTTCACACCCGGACACACAACCACCTGGCCGTGCACTTCGATCCCGTGATCCAACAGCGCCCGAAGCCACCGCAACGACACCGCCCCTCGACGATTACCCAGAATATCGGCGCGGATCTGTGGATCCGTGGCGTGAATCGAAACATTGAGCGGCGATAGACGCTCGGTAATGACACGTTCCATATCGAGTTCAGAAAAACGGGTCAGGGTGGTGAAGTTCCCGTAAAGGAAGGAAAGTCTGTAGTCGTCGTCCTTCAAATACAGCGAGCGTCGCATGCCACGAGGCAGTTGATGTATGAAACAGAACTCGCAGTGGTTGTCGCACGTCTGCACCTTGTCGAACACCGCAGCGTGGACCTCGGCGCCAAGTGGCTGACCGTGGCGTTTCGACACAACCACCTCAAGACGCTGCGCTTCTCGCTGCACCCTCAAAGGCACGACGGCGTCATCAGTCAGGATCTGCCAGCGGATGACGTCGCGCGGGACTTCGCCGTCAATCATCAGGATCTCATCACCCACCATGAGTCCAGCCTGTTCGGCCGGTGACCCCGGCTCTAGAGCGACTACGCGCGGAGACGACATCACAACAAGGCTACCGGCCCAGCCTCTCCCCAAGCCCATACGATTTATAGTTGCAGTCAATGATTTTTCATGTAATATCAATATTCATGACAGGCATCACAGTCACCCGAAGAAACGGGAACCTGTTGGCTTGCAAAACCGCACAACCAGAAGACTCAGAGCGGATTCGACACGAGGCACAACTGCTCAAACGCTTGGAGCACCCCGGAATCGTGCAGTTCGTCGACTTCATCGAAGAATCCTCCGTTGAGTTGTACCTGGCGTTCGTGGGTCCTGACTCCTGGGCAACCCAGCCTCCCAGCACTCCCTCCGAGTCGCTGGAAGCCTTGGCCTCAGCTGCGTCAACGGTCGCTGATCTCCACGGCCTCGGAACCGTGCACGGGGCACTGTGTCCTGAACATGTGCTCGTGGCGCCCGACAAGCGACCAGTCTTGTGCGGACTAGCCGACGCCACGGCGTTGACCGAAACAGGCTGCGCACACGACCTTGCGGGGCTCGCAGGGCTGATCGATCATCTTGGGGCGGCCTGCGAAGAAAAAGAGCGCCGCCAACTTGATGCCTTGGCGCGACGTGCAGAGCGAGGTTCAGTGACGGCCAGCGACCTCACCGCCGAACTCGACCGTCTGCACGGCGGCCCCCACAAGTTCACCGGCCGATCCAAGCGAACAGCAATCCCCACGCCGAGCAGACGGGCCTCAGCCATAGCCACTGCTCTGATTGCACTAGCCGTGCTGGGTTGGTTGGTGCTCAAACCCGAAGGCTCAGCCAACACCGTGCTAGCCAACACCGTGCCAGAACTCAGCACCGTGCCAGCCAACCCCGTGCCAACCAACCTAGTACCAGCCGGCCAGGTGCCAACCAACCCGGTGTCAGCCGGCCAGGTGTCAGCCGGCCAGGTGTCAGCCGGCCAGGTGTCAGCCGGCCAGGTGTCAGCCGGCCAGGTGTCAGCCGGCCAGGTGTCGACCAACACCGTGCCGGCCGGCGAAGGTAGCGGGGCTCCTGGCGGACCGGTTGCGGTGCCTGCGACAACCAATGCAAGCGCCGTCGGTTCGGTCGACACAACCGAACTGGCTGGGAGTCAAAGCGAGATCGACCACGAGGATCGCTTGATCATCACCCATCAAGGCCGCCGCTACGGAGTCGGTCGGCTGGGTGATGTTGCGATACTTGGCGACTGGACATGCGACGGAGACATCACGCTGGCGCTGCTTCAACCGAGCACCGGAGTCATCGCGGTGTTCGCAGACTGGCCTGCGCCATCACAGCGTCTCGAAGCCGATTTCGTGACCGTGGTTGAGGGGGCTACCGACCTTCGCAACGACCCATCCGGCGGTTGCGATCAACTTCGAGTCACTCACGCCGGTGGATCAACACTCATAGATACGGAGTTTTCATGAACACCAACCGTCCTGACCCACTGCGCTGTGCCGCGCTGGTATTGCTATCGCTAACCTGCGCGGCTTTCCTGATCGAACTCAACAGTTCAACGCCTTGGCCTCCCACAGACCCAAGCGTTTTTCTTGACTGGTGGGAACGACACGGCACAGCCACCGCGGCCATCACCCTGCTTCGCATCGTCGGTACCACCCTTGCCGGCTGGGGCATATTCATCGGCACCGCTGGATTGTTGGCGTCCATCCGTCCAAGCGGCCTGTTGCACGGCGTCTGGCGCCGTATAACGCCGAGCTCGTTCAGACAGATCCTCGCCGCCAGCGCTATCACGGTCACGCTTGCCGCGCCCACGGTCGCCAGCGCCAGCACTCAAGGCGTCCAAGCACGCATCGTGTTGGAGGATCTTGGGGCGTTGGAGGACTCGAGGCAAAACATCGAGGCAGCAAGGTTCACACCTGTGCTGACGGACCTCGGACCTCTCACAGTAGAAATGTCAAGCGAACCCACCGCAGAGACCATGCTCCCCTACTCCGACACCACCGCCTCCAGACTCGCCGACTCCGGGGATGCCTCCCCAGCCGACTACGGGGATGCCTCCAGACTCGCCGACTCCGGGGATGCCTCCCCAGCCGACTACGGGGATGCCTCCAGACTCGCCGACTCCGGGGATGCCTCCCCAGCCGACTCCGGGGATGCCTCCAGACTCGCCGACTCCGGGGATGCCTCCCCAGCCGACTCCGGGGATGCCTCCAGACTCGCCGACTCCGGGGATGCCTCCCCAGCAAGCGACTCCCGCGACACCTCAGATGCACAGCATTGGACCGTTACCGAGGGGGACCACCTCTGGAAAATCGCTATGAAAACCCTACGCGGTCAGGGCTACGAGACTGAACCCGCCGCGGTAGTGGACTACTGGCGCCACCTCATCGCTGCCAACAGCGAAATCCTCAACGGGAACCCGGATTTGATTCATCCGGGGACGGTCCTGACTCTGCCTCCAGTGCAGCCGCAATCGTAGACAGGAACCTTTTGAGGGTCTGAGTTTCAGAATCAGACAAACCCAGTTTCTCGACCAGGTTGCCGAACACCGGATCGGCGGTGTCTGATCCGCGATCGGAAGCGCGCGCCGGTGCATCAACCGGAAGAAGTTGTGCGATCTCTACACCGTAAAAGCGAGCCAGTCTCCACAGACGCGGAACTGAGACAGCGCGTTCGCCGCGCTCATAGGCCCCCAGAACCGAAGCCTTGAACTCCTGGTTCGACAATCCCTCAACTTCGGTCAGCGACATCTTTTTTTGGCGTCGAGTGGCTCGCAGCGTCTCACCCACTCGCTTGTTGTAGTCACCGATCGCCTTCGACCCTGGCACTGGTCTTCACCCACCGGTCCGCTCAAAGATCATGTGAAAGCCGATTTGATTCGTGAAAACAAGCCCTGGCCAGGTTCCGCGACCTCCTCGCCGCGAGCCTCAGCCAACTGGCGCAGCAAGCTTTCCTGCTCCTCGTCCAGTTCGTCAGGCACATCAACGACGATTTCAACCCGCAAATCACCACGTCCCCTCCCCTGAACATGAGGCACGCCACGATTGCGGAACCGAAACACCGTGCCGCTCTCAGTGCCGCGAGGAATCAGCAGAGTCTCCACACCATCGAGAGTCTCATACTCGAGTTCGGCTCCCAACGCCACCTGAGTGAAGGGCACATACAACCCATGAACAAGATCGTCGCCGTCTCTGTGAAATATCGGATGCGGACGCACCCGGACGTGGACATAGAGGTCACCTTGGGCGCCACCGCGCATCCCCACAGCACCACGACCCCCGAGACGCAAAGTCGTCCCATCGTCTACGCCCACCGGAACCTCGACTTTGTAGATTCGTTGCTCGATCGTTCGGCCGAGACCACCGCATTCATCACACGGTGTTTCGATCCTCTCGCCCGCGCCACCACAAGTCCTACAGGCTGACGCCGTCACCATCTGGCCCAGCACGGACTGGCGAACTCGACGAACCTGTCCAGATCCGCCGCATTCATCACAGACGACCGGTCGAGTATCAGGCGCAGCGCCACTCCCATCGCAAGGTTCGCAACGCACCGCAGTGCGCACCTGTATGTCGCGTTCCCCGCCGAACACAACGTCTTCAAGATCAAGGTCGACATGCGCTTCAATGTCTTCGCCGCGGGGACGGCTCGACCGCCCCTGTCCCTGGCCACCGAATCCCGTTCCGCTACCGAAAAAGGCCTCGAAGATGTCGCCCAGGCCGCCGCCGAAGGAGTCACCAGCGCCTGGTGTATCGGTGCCGAAGCGGTCATAGCGGGCTCGTCGGTCACGATCAGCGAGCACTTCGTGGGCGGCTGCGACCTCCTTGAAACGCGTCTCGGCGGATGAATCTCCCGGGTTCAAATCGGGGTGGTACTGACGAGCAAGTTTCTTGTAGGCGCGCTTGATCTCCTCGTCGGTCGCGTCCGGTTCAACTCCCAGAGTCTGATAGTGGTCAGCCATCTCAGCTCTCGCTCAGCACACGGCCGAGACGGCGACTCACCACAGCTACCGCCGAGAGCGCCTGCTCGTAGTCCATGCGTGTCGGACCCAACACACCAATCATTCCGGTTGTCTCTCCCTCGACTGAGTACGGCGCCACGACCAGGGAACAGTCTGCCAAAGGCTCGACACCGGTCTCCTGACCGATTGCGACTCGCATACCACGATCGAGCACGTCACGGATCAGTGACACAACCACAATCTGCTGTTCAAGGATGGCAAGCACATCGCGGACCTGTTCGACCGCGTCGAAGGCAGCGGCAACCCGAGACGCCCCACCAACAACGATCTCCGCGGTATGACTAGCAGCACGCAGGGCCTCAACAGCGGCGTTCAGGAGCGGATCGTCGTCGAGCGTTTCGGGCTGGATCTCCACCAAAGACTTACCGACAACCGCTTCAGCCAGCCTTCGACTGGCGTCTCGAACAATCTGCGGTGTGAGTTCGGTGGCCACCTCAACGGTGCGCTTCTCGATCACCCCGTTGGACATGACCGCGACGACCATCACCACATGCGCAGAAAGGTCGACCAACTGAGTGGAACGCACGCGGGCAATGTCAACATTGGGACCAACCACCACAGCTGCGCAGTCCGTCAACGAAATAAGCAGATCAGAGGTACGCGAAAGAACCGATTCGAGTTCTCCGTGAGCATCGGCAAAAAACTGGCGCACCATTCCGCGGTCGGCCGCAACCAACGACGGTTCACGTTTGCGCAAGGCGTCAACAAAGAAACGGTAGCCCTTGTCGGTCGGGATCCGCCCGGCGCTGGTATGCGGCTGGGTGAGATAACCCTGCTCTTCAAGCACCGCCATGTCGTGACGCACAGTTGCCGACGACACGGCCACACCGGGCGCGTTCGACACACGGCCCGAGCCCACCGGCTGCGCGGTTTCGATGTACTGCTGAACAACGGCTGAAAGGATCGCTGCCTTACGGTTGTCGAACAACATGCGTCGATCATCGATCATGGACAGAATTGTACCTCCCTGCCTTCGTCTCAGTCGTGGAGTTGTGTCTCAGTCGTGGAGTTGCAGTGCAGAGATGAACGCTTCTTGGGGGATATCGACCCGGCCGATCGACTTCATCCGCTTCTTACCGCGCTTCTGCTTCTGCAGCAGTTTGTTCTTGCGAGTGACGTCACCGCCATAAAGCTTGGCGGTCACATCCTTGCGATAGGCGCGCACCGTGCAGCGGGCAATGATCTTTCCGCCGATCGCAGCCTGGATCGGCACCTCGAATTGCTGACGAGGAATCAACTCCTTGAGTTTTTCCGCCATTTTCTTGCCGTACCCATAGGCGTCGTCCTTGTGGACGATGGTGCTGAAAGCATCGACAGCCTCTCCATGAAGCAGCACATCGACTCGCACAAGGCTGTTGACCGCGTAACCGTCGGGTTCGTAGTCGAGGCTGGCATAACCCTGCGTGCGACTCTTGAGTTGATCGAAGAAGTCGATCACCACCTCAGCAAGAGGCAACCGATAGCTGATCTCGACACGCTCAGGTGACAGGTACTCCATCTTCACCATCTCGCCGCGACGACCCTGGCACAGGTCCATGACAGTTCCCGTGTACTGCGACGGTGCCAGCACACTGACCTTCAGGTAGGGCTCCGCGATAGAGCTGATCTCGCCTGCCGGTGGCAGATCAGACGGGTTTGACACAACGGCGGTGCTCTGGTCGCTGCGGGTGACGCGGTACTCCACTGATGGCGCCGTCGAGATCAGCGACAGTCCGAATTCCCGCTCCAGCCGCTCGCGGACAATCTCCATATGAAGCAGGCCCAAGAAACCACAGCGAAACCCGAAACCCAGAGCACCGGACGTCTCTGGTTCATAGGTGAAACTCGAGTCGTTGAGGCGCAATTTCTCCAGAGCTTCTCGAAGGTCGGTGAACTCGTCTCCCTCGATCGGATACAACCCTGAGAACACCATTGGTTTTGGTTCCGCGTAGCCGTCGAGTGGTTCAGCAGCGGGGTTCTTGTCGGTGGTTACTGTCTCACCCGAACGAGCTTCTCCCACGTCTTTGACACCGGCGATGAGATACCCGGTCTCTCCTGGACCAAGTTCATCAACAGGTTCATTCTCTGGTGTGCGCACACCGATCTCGTCGGGATCGTGCGTAGTTCCCGCATGCATGAACCGCAGCTTGGACCGAGACGACATGACCCCGTTGACCACCCGCACCGAAGACACCACACCGCGGTACTGATCGAAGTGTGAATCAAATATCAACGCTTGAAGCGGATCGGCAGCGTTGCCTTGCGGGCAGGGAGTGGTCGCCACCACGGCGTCGAGAAGCTCTGCAACCCCCTCGCCGGTCTTGGCGGAGATGTGCAAGATGTCTTCGGCGGGAATGCCGAGTACCTGCTCTATCTCCGCGGCATACTTGTCGGGCTCAGCCGCGGGCAGGTCGATCTTGTTGAGACAAGCGACTATTTCCATGTCGTTCTCCATCGCCAGATAGCAGTTCGCCAGAGTCTGAGCTTCTATTCCCTGCGCCGCGTCAACCACCAGGATCACGCTTTCGCAAGCCGCCAGCGAACGGTTCACCTCGTAACCAAAATCGACATGGCCTGGTGTGTCGATGAGGTTGATGACATGGTCGCCCCATTCCAGACGGACCGATTGCAGCTTGATGGTTATCCCCCGCTCCCGTTCCAGTTCCATGGAGTCGAGGTACTGATCTCGCATGTCTCTGATGTCGACCGCGCCTGTCAGTTCCAACAAACGATCGGCGAGGGTGGACTTGCCATGATCAATGTGGGCGATGATCGACGTGTTACGTATGCGCTCAAGGTCCATCTGCCACCGACGATATCTGCGAGCGGGTGCGATCCAGTGCTTGCACCCGATACGCTTGCCCGTCGTCCAATCGTGATCACCAGCAGGTAACCGTGGCAAATATCAAGTCGCAAATTAAGCGCAACCGACAGAACCTGAAGCGCCATCAGCGCAACCGAAGCGTTCGGTCCGAGATCAACACCCGCACCCGCACCGCGCTTGACGCCATCAACGATGATGCTGAGGATTCCGAAGAGGCGGTCCGGCTCGCCATCCAACGCATCGACAAGGCTGCCCAAAAAGGTGTGCTCCACAAAAACACTGCGGCCCGCAACAAGAGCCGCTTGGTTCGCAAGCTCAACGGTTAGAGCGATGGCTGAGGTTGCTCAGCCGAGCCACTAGTACTTCCATCACCAGCTCGGGAGGCCAGTCAACGGTGCCCCGAAGTTGCAGGTCGGCGGTTGCCAGCAAGTCAATGGCACGGGCCAGTTTGACAGTCCCAAGCTTGTGGCTCTGCTGCATCGCTTTCTTGGCGGGATACGTCGACCCCTTCATTCCCAGAAGGGTCGCTGCTTCGGCTTCGTTGAAGACGCCAGCGCCGTCGAGGCGAAGCATGTTGGAGTAGCGCTTGTGAAGAATGCCCACTAAGCGAAATGCCGCACCGTTACGTTCGCTCGGGGTTCCCTCATAGGGAATGAGCCGAGTCAGCAACTCCAATGCGGCCGCGATATCGCCCTTGTCGATGACATCGTCGAGAGCCCACGGCACCGCCGAGCCAACATTGTCTCCCCCATATACAGCCACATCGTCGCTGGTGACAGTTGCGCCAGGGCCCAAAGCGCCTTCAAGTGTTCGCAGAAGCCCCACGACACGGCCCCGGTCCTCGCCGATGAGGGCTTCGATGGCGGCAACTGCGGCCCGATCAAACTCAAGTGCCGAGGTGCCCAGGTGCTCGCGCAACCAAGCCGACCCACCCTTGCCCCTAGGGGCCGAAGTCTGTTGGATCGTGCCTCCCGCAACCTCCACAGCCACCTTCAACGCCTTGGGAAGCGAAGGCATCCTGTCCACTCTGGGTTCGACACCGCGCTCCCACACGATTACCAGGTCGGTGGAATCGAGCGGCTCTGCGAGCAAGTCGGTGATCGCGCCGAGATGTTCTGGTCGCGCCCACCGGCTCGCGTGACGGCCGACTACAACACGCTTGTCGGTCAGGAACGGTGGAGTCCGGGCCGCGTCGATCAGGCGCGCAGGCTCGAAAGTACCTTCCTCAGTGCGATATTCAGCTTCAGTGAGTGTCTCGAGCATCAAAGAACGATCACCGTCGCCTATCAACTCGTCGACGGCCCTGCTCACCGCCTCTCCGACCAGAACCGGATCGTCACCGAGTATGAGCCGAAGAGCCATTTGCGCTCTATCTCCCGCTCTCGTTCGCTGCACTCACCGGGCCGCGGGACCGCCGATTCTGCAGCATGGCGCTCATCATGTCTGCCACTCGACGGCTACCAATCACGTCGTGGGCTCGGAGCACGCGACAGCCGAGCGCGATCCCCAAGGCGTGCGCACCCAGCGTCGCATAAGTCCGATCATCAACCGAAGTGCCGGTCAACTCACCAAGGAAACCCTTGTTGGATGCCGACAAGAAAACTACGAACCCCAACTGAACCAGATCGTCGCTGTGTCGCATCAACTCGATTGACATCGCCGGGGTCTTCCCCAAGTCGAGTCCCGCGTCGATCATGATTCTCTGACGATCGATACCAGCCGACATAGCGGCCTCCGCCCGTACCCGTAAGAACTCAGCGACCTCAGCTCGGGGATTGCCGTAGCAGGGTTGCGGGTCAGCAATACGAGGGCCTATGCGCACATGTGTGGCGACCACCGAAGCGCCGTGTTCAGAGGCAACTCTGAGGTAGTCGGGATCCGCGAAACCGCTGATGTCATTGCCGACCACAGCCCCCGCTTCAAGAGATTCTTCAAGCACTGAAGCACGGAAGGTGTCAACCGAAACGGGAAGATCAAAACGGGCTCGGAGGGCCTCGATGGCAGGGACGACACGTTCGATCTCCTCTTGCGGAGTTACTTCTGGTCCGGGACCTGCTTTGACTCCACCGACATCCAAGAAGTCCGCTCCCTGGTCGACCAGCAGTTCCGCTTGGCACAAAAACTCATCGAAATCCCAATATCTTCCGCTGTCGAAAAAAGAGTCTGGAGTTCGATTGAGGATGCCCATCACGAGCGCACGAGTGGTCACATCAAAGCGCGTATCGCCCAACTCAACGAACATCGACCGGACCGTTGCCGCCTGGTTAGCTTTGGTGAGCATGGTTAGGCGGCACCCCGTTGCGGGGTTGCATCATGGGATGCTTCACGCGGCTGTCCGGCTGCCTGCAGTGTGCGGGTCTGTACGCCGGTTCGGGGTGTGTGCCCCTCCCCGCTTCTTAGGGCGGGGACGCGTCTGGACTCGACTAGCCCAGTTGTTTCGGGTTTCCATCGGGCGAGGTTGACCGCAGCGTTTTCGTCGCGGTCGTGGGTTTTGCCGCATTCGGTGCATGTCCAGGAGCGTTTAGATTTGATCTCTTGGATGTGCCCGCAGTCGGAGCATGTCTTTGAGGACGGGAAGAACCTGTCGGCTTGTATGAGCGTCGAGCCGTACCATTCGGTCTTGTAGGCCATCTGGTGTTTGAATCTTCCTAGGTTGGCGTCGCGTAGGTGTTTCGCTCCGCCGCGTCTCATCCCTGCGACGTTCAAGTCCTCGGCCACTGTCTCGCTGTGGGTTTTGGCGAGGTTGGTGGTGAGTTTGTGTAGAGCGTCGTCTCGGATGCACGCGATGCGGTGATGGAGCCGGTTGAGTGTTCGTTTGGTTTTGGTGTAGTGGTTGGAGCCTTTCTTCTGCCTTGCGAGTTTCCGGTTGAGCCTTCGCAACTCACCGAGGGCTTTCTTGAGCGGTTCGGGGTTGTCGACCCGCTCGACGATTGTTCCGTCGGCGCGTGCGACCACAGCGAGGCAGCGTTGCCCGATGTCGACCCCGACTCGGCTGTTGGGCTGTGATGGTTTGTGGTGGCGTTGCGGGCGGAGGATTTCAACTCTGAGCACTGCGTGGAGACGCCCACCAGCCCGTTTCACGGTGACCGACATGATACGGGCCATGTCCCGCTCGATGAGCCGTCCGAGTTTCCGCATCGACTCGTGCGTGCGGACTTCCCCGATGACGGGGATGCGGAGACGGCGGTTGTCGACTATACGGATGCTTCGCTGGGTGCGACCGGGTTGGCAGATCGAGAACGAGTCCCGCCTTTTGTTCTTCTTGTGCCGTTTCGGGAATCCCATACGAGGCCCGCCCCTGTCGCCGCTGCGGGACTTCTGCCAGTTCCAGTAGCCGTCCACGGCACCGGCGATCCCGTCGTTGAATACCTCTTTGGAGATTTCTGTCCACCATGCCTCGCCTGTGCCGGAGTCGACAGCTGTCTCGTGTTTGGCTTGGTTCCATGCCCGCCGCAGAGAGTACAGCGAAGGGGGCGGGCACTCGGTCCCGTCGCTGTGGTAGGCGTCGATCTGTTCGGTGATCTGCTCCACCGCCCAGTTGTGGGCGAACCGGCGCGCCCCAAAGAACCGTGCAAACAACGCTGCGGTGTCAGCCGACGGCTCCTCCAACGCGTAGGTGAACGACTGGAGCGTCCACCCCTCAGGCGGGCTGTACCTACCCATCTGACGCTGCCTCCAACGCCCGCTTCGCCCTGTTGGCCGCTGACCGTCTCCCGTACAGGCGGGCGCACATCGAGGTGAGGACCTCGGTCATGTCCCGAACCAAATCGTCGTCCACTTCGTCGGGATCAACAACGAGAAGCCTCCGGCCCGACGACGCTAACGCTGCCTGAACATACTCGGCCCCGAAACGGGCGAAACGTTCCCGGTGCTCGACCACAATCGTGCGTGCCGACGGGTCCGACAACAGATTCAAGAACTTCTGCCTCTTGCCGTTCAACGCAGAACCGACCTCCGTCACCACCGACCCGACAGTCAACCCATGCGACACCGCCCACTCCGTCACCCTACGAACCTGCCGGTCCAAATCGGCTGACTGGTCAGACGACGACACTCGGGCGTACACCACCACAGCATCCGATTCTGTCTCAGCGCCCCCCTCGACGTTCACCAAAATCAACCCGCCGACCTTGCGCGCCGGAACCGGCAAAACCCCCTTCCGAAACCACCTGTACGCGGTCTGATAATGGATCCCTTGTTCCGCAGCCCACTCTTTCAAGTTCATTACTGCTCACTATAACAGATCAAAGAACCAACAGTACGCAACCCTACACGCAGACTGCGACAACAAACACTCAGTTCGACTCCTGGGAGGGTCCGCGTTGCACACTCAGCTCGAGTCGAGGGTGGACTCGCTCGAAACGCAACCTCAAACCGTCCAACTCGACGGTCTGCCCCACCTGCACCGTGCGACCCCCCGGCACACGATGCATCGGCGGAGCGGCCACCGGAAACGCTCCGAACCGTTCCGTGAGCGCCAGCACCGCCTCGGCGTCGGAGCGATCACCGTCGCGCGCCACGGCCAGTCTGGGCTTTCCACCACCCGCCACCCGCAGAGACTCCACGAGGCCCCGCGTCGGTGGATTGTCGAGCACCAGCACCAACTCTCCGGCCTCAGACACGATCGCCAACGACTCCCCGGCCAGACGATGTTCGCCGGCGGCGAGGGTCGGCGCCGAAATCAACGCGGCCAGCGCCACCAGCGATGCCAACACACCGGCCGCGAAGGTCATCAGCCGGGCCCTGGTCAAAGCCAGCAACGCAGCCGCTCCCAGCAGCATGATCGACGCTCCGCCAAGCGTTGCCTGCGGCCCCGACGCAGCACGCGCAGCGACACCCCCGATCCACCAGAGCATCACCTTGCTGGGCAGGTGGACGATCTCCGCGGCGATCCCACCGATCACGCCCGCGAGGAGTCCGCCGGTACACCCCCAGACCATCACCGCGCCCGAGACCGGTCCGGCCAACAGATTCGCCGGAAGCGACGCCAGCGGCAGCGGTCCGAACAGACCCAGCAGCACCGGCGACACAGCCAACTGCGCGGCCGCGGTCGTCGCCATCGGCACTCGCAGCCAAGCCGGTCCCACGAAGCGTTCGGCGAGAGGAGCCGACCACCAGACGATTCCAGCCGTGGCCGCCACCGACAGCTGAAACGCCACAAGATGCACGAGGAACGG
This sequence comes from Candidatus Aldehydirespiratoraceae bacterium, assembly GCA_965198315.1. Lineage (GTDB taxonomy): Bacteria > Actinomycetota > Acidimicrobiia > Acidimicrobiales > Aldehydirespiratoraceae > VXYK01. Next base: position 2,908,247 of record OZ240616.1, read on the forward strand.
ATCGATCAGCAACAACCCGGCCACTGCCCAGGACAGGGCCCGTTTCCCGTCGATAGGCGTACCCATGACCGAAGCGCCGATCCCCGCGCCGGCCATAGCGACGGCCCGAAGGACCGAGGGCTCGAACCTGGTGATCACCGCGAACAGCAACAACGTGGCAAACAGCCACAACGCCCTGATCGCCGGACGAGAGCGGCCTGCGAGCGGGGCGACCACAGCGAGCACGAACGCCACGTTCTGCCCGGAGACCACCAACAGATGCCCCAGACCCGCCGCTCGAAAATCATCCGCGACCACCGCCGTCTGACCTCGATCATCGCCGATCACCATGCCCAGGAATACTGCGCGGTCGCTGCGGCTCAGCGAGTCGGCCCCGTCGACCAGCGTTCTGCGCACCGTGTTGGCGAACCGCGACACCGGTGACCCCGCTTGGCGACCGTCAACCGACGCAACGGTGAGCCTGCCGACTACGTGACGCCAGCGGGCGAACTCGTCCTCTGCGCCCGCCGGTGCGACACGCCCACTCAACAGAACCCGCTCACCTGCCAACGCGTCATCAAGGCGCGCCGCGGCTGCACCGTGCGCCACCGCGGTGAGCCGTCTGCGATCGTGGCGCACCGTGGCGACCACACCGACCGGACCGACCGGACGGGGGTCGTCGAGCAACGTCACCCAGCCGGAGAACGAGTCAGCCTGCGGGGGATCGAGTGCCTCCACCGCCGCGGCTCCGCGGGTGCCGACGGCGGCGAATGTCAGCAACACGACCAGCGCGATGTGTCGGCGCCAACACGATACCAGAGCCAGCACAATCAGCAGGGGCAATGAGACCGCGACCATCCACCACGCCCCCAGCGCCGCCGCCACCGCCACCGCGTGCGGCGTCACACCGACACCAGTGGCGCCAACTGCTCCAGCTTGGCCTCCCCGATTCCCGGAACTTCGAGCAGTCCCTCCACTCGGCTGAACGCTCCGTGCTGCTCCCGATGGCGAATGATCGCGGCAGCGATACTCGGCCCGATACCTGGAAGTGTCTCCAGGGTCACAGGATCAGCAGTATTGAGGTTCACCAGAGAGCCGGACAAACCGCTCCCGCTGCCACCGCCAGGATTCGTAGGACCGACCACCGAGGGCTCTGGCTCTCCTATCACAGGTACCCAGACCCGCTGACCATCAGCCAGCGGCGCCGCCAAGTTGAGCCGTGAACGGTCCGCGTCCACGGTCAACCCGTTCGCGGCGTCTATGGCATCGTGCACACGGGACCCCTCGGCGAGGTCGTGCACCCCGGGGAACACGACGGCTCCCTCAACGTGCACAACAATCCGCGCGCTCGAACCCTGCGCGGATTCAGTTGCCGCCGGAGCGCCCGGCGCGGTCGCAACTCTCGGCAACACCTCTTCGACCGGGGTCACCTCCGGCGACGCCAACGCCCACCAGCCCCCCGCTGCCGCGGCAACAATCGCCGCCACACCCGCGACAAAACCCCAGATCGTCACGCCGAGACGGTCCGCAACCGAATCGGCCCACCGTTGAATCGCCTCGGCCCTGCCCACCGCACGCCGTCCTTTGTGAGGTCTTCTGCGGGGGAAGCGCCACGCCGAGGCGTTACCGCACCCTACCTACTCCCACCCCCACATTGACAGCGCCTCTGCGTGGATTTCGGCGCACAGGCTCTCGGCTGCCCCCGCCGTTGAACGTCTTGTTGGGTTCTAAGGAGATCCGAGCATGGTCAGGTCGGTTCTCCGCGATCGTTGCGCAAGGGTTCCGGGATGAAATCGCCGTGACCTTCGATCAGTGCGTCCACCAACGACCAGATCTGTTCGAGATCCAGTTCGGCGGCGGTGTGCGGATCAAGCATCGCCGCGTGGTAGATGTGGTCTCGGCGGCCGGTCTTGAGCGCTTCAACGGTGAGTTGCTGGGGGGCAATGTTGGTTCCCATCAGTGCTGCCAATTGTGCTGGCAGTTTGCCGATCACCGAGGGAGTGATGGTCTTGCCGTCGACGGTGGCGGGAACCTCGACTATGCAGCCGGTGGGCAGATTGTCGATCAAGCCATGGTTGGGCACGTTCACGTACACTTCGCGTTCTCTGCCTGTTTCGAGGCTGTGAATTATCTGCGGGGCGAACTCGTCAGTCTTGGGAAATTCCATCAGATCGACACCCGCTTCAAGTCGGACCCGCAACTCGTCCCATTCGGCAATCTGGTTTTCGCAACGGCGCACGTATTCGCGCACAGGGACTTCGAATCGTTCAATCAGATCGGGGCGGTCCCGCTTGAGAAAATACGGCGTGTACTCGGCGAAGTGCTCACTTGATTCGGTCACGAAATAGTCCAACCGCCGCAACATTTCGTAGCGGACTGCATCAGGGAGTTGCCATTCGCTCCGCTTCGGCGCACTCGCTGGATCAATGTGGAGTTTCTTGAGTTCGGGGTACAGGTCTCGGCCTCGGTGTTCCAACCGCAAGAAGAAGGCCATGTGGTTGATTCCGGCCACGAGGTAGTCGAGTTCCTCGACCGGCAGACCGAGGTCGGACGCCAAATGTTGGGCTGTGATGGGAACGCTGTGGCAAAGCCCGTATGCATCGACTTCGCAGAGTTCGGCCAGGCCCCACATATTGATTGCCATCGGGTTGGCGTAGTTGAGCAACACTGCGTCTGGGCAAAGTTCGCTCATGGTTCGGCCCACTTCCACCAGAACCGGAACAGTGCGCAGGCCGCGCATGATGCCGCCGATACCGATCGTGTCGGCGATGGTCTGCTCAAGCCCGAATTGCTCGGGTAGGTCGAAGTCCAGCACGGTCGCTGGTTCGAAGCCGCCGACCTGAAACATCGTGATCACATAGTCCGCGCCGTCCAGCACAGTTCGCAGGTCGCTGCTGGCGCTGACCTTCGCCGCTGCTCCGTAGCCGTCCACCAGTTTCCGCGCAACGATCTCCGACGTGGCGAGCCGCTGCAAGTCGATGTCATGGAGCCGCAACTCGAGGCAGTCCCGGAGGTCCTCGTAACCCAGTAGGTCGTTGAGGAGATTCCGGGCAAATACCGTGCTGCCCGCTCCGATGAATGCGACCTTGGCCAACTTTGCTCCCGTCAAAATCTGTGGCTCACCATAGAACAAGTATTGACTTACGTCAACGTTGACGCCATCGTTGACGTAGCGTTCATTCCATTCAGTGTTGTCTGCTGGCTGTTGAGTTCACACCCATAGGAAATTCGCAAGCTAGACAGATAGCACCGTCGTCCACCGAAAGACTCAAGCGGCATGCCAAGAGGAACAACCCTACGGGACGTGGCCGACAGGGTCGGAGTGTCGCCTCGTACGGTGTCGAGAGTAGTCAACGACGAGGGGGGCTTCTCGGAGGCGACCCGCTTCAAGGTGCTCGAAGCGGTGGAGGACCTCGGATATCAGCCGAACATGTTGGCCCGCGGCTTGATAACCCGCCGCAGCGGCACGGTCGGACTCGTAGGCGTGGACATGACCGACCCGTTCTTCCCCGCCATGGCCGAGGGCATCCAGAACGCGGCCCGTGAAACCGGCCGCACAATGTTCTTCGCAAGCAACGACGGCGACGCGCAACGCCAAGCCGACGTCTTCAGATCGCTGTTGTCCCACGCAGTCGACGGAGTGATCGTGTTCCCTGCCCCCGGAACGGTCGAACAGCTGGCCGCTTACGCCCGACGCGGGATGCCTCTGGTGATCGTCGACGACATCGTCGAGTTCCCCAATCTGGCTTCGGTGTCGTTCGATCTGGAGGACGGTGCCAACCAGGCAGCACAACACCTTCTCGCTAATGGCAGACGCAGGATCGGCATGATCGCTTCGGAGGTCACGGTTCCCCGCAACCGACGCCGTGAGCGGGGATTCTTCAAAGCGTTCGAGAACGCGCCGACCGGTACTCAGAATCCTGAGTTGGTCCGGGTGCACCCAACGGTGACCGGCGGATCAGACGGGCTGCAGAGACTGCTTGAACGCCGATCCGATCTCGACGGGATTTTCGCCTTCAACGACTCGATGGCCGTCGGCGCCATGCGCGCAGCACAATCGGTCGGCTACCGCATACCCGACGATCTTGCCATAGTCGGCTGCAACGACATCGAAATGAGCGGTCTGGTGAGCCCCAGGCTGACCACCATCAGACTCGACCGCCCCCGACTGAGCGCAGAGGCGATCCGAGTTCTCCACGAACTGATCGAAGAGCCGGGAAGCAACCCCGACCCGGTGGTGCTGCCCGTGGAACTCGTGGTACGAGAATCGACATGATCGAGAGCTTCGGGCCTACACCCGAATCTGACGCAGCGTGAACACCGTGAGCTTGGACCGGAGAGGTGGCCCGCCTGCGATGGACCGGGCGATACTGCGCCATCAGCAGCGCTGGGGCACACCCGAATTGGTGGGCCGAGCGCCCGGACGGGTCAACCTGATCGGTGAGCACACCGACTACAACGACGGATTCGTGCTGCCGATGGCGCTGCCCTTCGACACCGTCGTCGCCGCGCGGCGAGCGCCCAACGGCTCGAGCACCGAGGTTTTCTCAGAGGACTTCGGACACGCTGTACTGGCGCCGTCGACCGCAGAGATCGACCCCACAGACTGGTCCGTCTACCTGCACGGCATCCACCGCCTGCTCCACGCCGAGGGTTTCCGTCCCGGGCCGTGGCACGCTACCATCGCCACGGACATACCCGCAGGTGCGGGGCTGTCCTCGTCGGCAGCTCTTGAAGTGGCAGTCGTGTCGACCATCCTGTACCTGGCAGGCAGCGAACGGTCCGCCGCGGAGATCGCCCGACTGTGCCAACGGGTCGACAACGAACTGGTGGGCATTCCCAGCGGAATCATGGATCAGATGATCTCCGCCTCGGCGCTCGCCGGGCACGCCTGTTTGATCGATTGCCGCTCGCTGCAGACCGAGCCCTGCCTGCTTCCGGAGAATTCGGTCGTGGCGGTGATGGACACGAAGACCCGCCGACAGCTCGTCGACTCTGAGTACGCCGACCGCCGCTCGGCATGTGTCCGAGCGGCCTCGGCCATAGGCGTCGAGTCTCTGCGCGACGCTGAACTGACCGACCTCGATCGGATGCCGACCGAACTCGCGACCGAACGGCGTCGAGCGCACCACGTGATCACCGAGAACCGGCGCACCGTGGACGCCGCGCAGGCGATGGCAGACGGTGATGCCACGGCCCTCGGCTCGCTGATGAATGCCAGTCACGACAGCCTGCGCGACGACTACGAAGTCTCGGGGCCCGCTTTGGATCAGATAGTCGAGATCGCCCGGGACAGCGCCGGTTGTCTTGGCGCGCGCATGACCGGCGGCGGTTTCGCAGGCTGCGCGGTGGCGCTGGTGCGAGCCGAGGCGGCGACCGAGTTTCAAGCGCGTGTAGCGCAGCGCTACCGGGACGAGAGCGGCCTCGACGCCGAGATCTGGCTGTGTGGCCCCGCCGCCGGCGCTTCGGTGACCTCGGGCGCAGGCGTCACCAACGCCTGGAGTCAACCACACCTCTAGAAGCGCCGTGCTCTAGAACAGCGCGGTGCTCAGCTTTCGACGCCACAGGGCGCTGCGAGGGTCTTCGGGGCCGAGCACCTCAAGCAAGTCGATGAACTTCTGCCGTGCCTCGTCATCGGTCTTCACAGTGATCAACAGTTCGGCCAGGGTCGCCTCGATGTCGTCGCCGATCCCGCCGGTGCGAGCCATCGCGGTGATCCGGCGCGTATCGGCCGATTCCGGAATGCGTTCGAGCAGCTTCAGCCCAGTGTCAACCTCACCCTGGGTCACCAATAGTTCTGCCAGAGCAGTAACCGCGGCTGGATTGTCCGGTTCGATCTTCAATGCCGCCACCAAAGACTCCTCGTCTCCAACCGCAACGAGCGTGTCCACCTCGCTTTCGGCTGGTGCGGGCGCCAAGCGCTGCACGAACTCACGTACCTGAGCTTCTCCTTGGGCACCCATGAAGCCGTCGACAACCTGTCCGTCGGCCATCGCATAGACAGCGGGAATCGACTGCACTTTGAAAGCTTGTGCGACTCCAGGATTGGCGTCGATATCGACCTTGGCCAATTCGACCGCTCCGTTGGTCTCGGCGATGACCTTCTCCAGTATCGGAGTGAGCTGCTTGCACGGCTCGCACCATGGTGCCCAAAGATCGACAACGACCGGTATCGTCTTGGAGCGCTGCACCACATCGCTGTCGAAAGTCGAGTCCGTTACGTTGGCCATAGTGACGTGCAACGTAGCGCAACGGTGATCGATTCCCTTCCCCGGCAAGTTTCAGGCCATCATGTGGGGCCAGCAACCAACCACGAACGCTCCCAACGACACGGAGGCAAGCAACACCCATGAGTTCTGCTATCGACCCTGAGCGGCTGTATCGAGTGCTTCGCACACCCGATGTTGTCGATCCTGTTCTCCTAGTGCATTTTGATGGCTGGGTCGACGCGGGGCGCGGCGCCAGAACCGCTATCCGCCATATCAGCAACGTCACCGGAGCCGAGAAATTGGCAGAGTTCGACACCGAATATCTTCTCGACTATCGGGCACACCGACCAACGCTGCACATCGTCAACGGCATCAACGCGGACATCGACTGGCCAGTGATCGAACTCAGCGCAGGGAGCGACAGCGACGACCGTGACGTGCTCATCCTCAGCGGAGCTGAACCGGACCACAATTGGCGTGCGTTCGTTGAGGCGGTACTTGGACTTGCCAAGCGCTTCGGGGTGCGTCGGCTCGTGAGTCTGGGGGCCTACCCGGCCGCAGTTCCCCACACTCGCGACACCCGCCTGACCATCACCTCGCCCACTCCCGAACTTGTCCGCGCCAACCAGTCGGGAGCCACGCTTGATGTACCGGCGGGAATGGCCGCAGCAATCGAAGCGGCCTTCACCGCCGCAGGTATTGCCTCTCTCAGTCTTTGGGCTCAGGTTCCCCACTACATCGCTGCGGCCCCCTACCCCTCCGCGGCACTCTCGCTCATCGAAGGACTCGTCGATGCCGCGGGGATCAGAATCGACAGCGGGTCTCTCTCAGAACATGCCCTGACGATCCGCAACCAACTCGACGCTCTAATTGCTGAAGACGCAGACCACAGCCAGACGATCGCCCAACTCGAACGTCACCATGACGAGTTCAACTCCGGCGCAATCAGCACCGAGGGCACTCTTGCCATTTCCGAGGAACTCGGAGCCCAGTTCGAGAAGTTCCTGCGCGCCCAGGACGATGCCGCGGCCGGCGAAGACACCCCTGAGGGAGACAGTGTCGAGGGTGACCCAGAATGACCACTCAGCCTCAACCGCCGGGAATCGTCCTACCGCGGCAACGCCCAGAGTTTTCCTTGCCCCACATCTGTGACCAGCGCGGCACCGGCGGGTGCCGTTGCGTCGGCTCGCAGAAGCAGATGAGACGTGTCTGGGCTGATCTCGTCCGGGCTGACGTCGATTGAAGTGTTGTCGAATCCAACTTCCCAGGCGACCGCACCAGTCAGGTTGGGAGACAATCCTTCGGTATCGACAGCGATCCGGCTTATCTGAACATCTTCCAGAGCTTCTTGGACGGTGCTCAAGGTTGCTGTCTCAAACAGTTGGTCGAGAGCTTCGAGGTCCGAAGCGGTTCCGAACGTCAATACCGCCAACGCCAAGCCCAATCCCAGCCACGGTTGGGGTCGCCTGAATGCCATGAGCAACACAGCAGCGACCGCCAGAGCTACGAGCGCCGCCGCTCCCGGTTCGAACACATCATTGCCGAACGGTGCACCACCCGCTTCGGTTCCGAGCATCATGATCGGAGAACGGGCCTCATTCCAGTTGTCACCGGGGCCGGCCCAGGCACCCCACACTCCCGAAACCACTATCGCGACGGCCATCGCGACGCCCGCCCAAACGGCACGCATCCTCGCTAGACCAATGATCCCCGCCGCAACCAGCATGGGAGCCATCACTTCTATGTAGCGCCCGTGAAGGTATGCATCCGCACGTTGAACGCCGGTCAGGAACCAACCCGCAACAACAACCACGGCAAGGGCTTCGAGAACAACCCAGGGCCCGACTGGCGGCGAGCGAAGCAGAACAACCACCCCGACAACGGCCAACCCCGCGGTGGCAAGCACCAGGTAGCCGACAGTGCCGGTCCCTCGCACAACCATCTCGGGCACTTGGTCCCAACCACGCCGCTCGGCCAGATCAGCAATGTCGTAGGTGCCGCTGCTCGCGAACGCGGCGCCGGCCACAACCCGGCGCACTGCCTCCACCGCTGCCAGCCCCAAGAGACCGACTCCTCCAACAACCAGCGTGCCGCGCCAGCCGAATCGTCTGTCGCCGCCCGCAATCCCGGCGCCTGTTGGCGCGGCGAGGATGGGGCCGGTCTGTCTGCGTCTGACCAGCCGCTCAAATCGCGCGATACAGGGAACTGCCAGAACCAGCACCAGGGCGCAGGCACCCATCCGCGGGTGGCTGGAATACAGAGCCGCGGCGACGCCTGCGACCGCGATTGCTCTGCCGTATGACGGACGTTCCACGAAGCGGATCAAACACAAGACACTGATCGCCACCAGCAGAGGCAGCAGTCGCTCAGTCCACACGATTGAAGCGGTCGACATGTGCGCCGGAAGCGACGCGCCGACTACAGCCGCGACCAAAGACCAGCGATGGGTCGCCCCGGTGAGCCGTCGAACAACTGTGTAGAGAACTGGCACAAGGGCGGCTCCGAGCAGCCCGTTGAGAATCCGAGCCCAGATCAGCATCGACGATTCATCCAGTCCAAGCGCCCAGCCAGGTGCCAGAAGCGCGGGATAAAGCACACCGTAAGGGGGTTGATCCGCAAGCGGCGCCGCGCCCTGGCCCGCCAATGTCCTGGCCATGCCGAAATAGGCGAGATCATCGGAGACCAGCAGCGGCCCAGGCGTCAACATGGCAACCCAACTCCCGACAACAGCATGCAACGCTGTCAGCGCTGCCAGAGTTCTGCGTTCGTTGCCAATGGACACAATGGGCACCACCACGACGTTACGCGCCCCGCGCATTCTGTAGTGGGAGGGGCTGGTGCGACTGCTACGATCCTGCTCTGGAGAACACGGGGCTATAGCTCAGTTGGTAGAGCGCTTCCATGGCATGGAAGAGGTCAGGGGTTCAATTCCCCTTAGCTCCACCCCTGTGATGTCGCGAGACATAGGAACATGTGAACCCTCTGGTGGCCGACCATTCCCTGACCACCTAAACTTGGTCCCCTACTTCGCCCGCGTCCAGGACGGGTTCACACGGGGGCCAACTCCAGGGTGGCCAGCAGGGCCTTGACCCGTCCCCTGATCTCGTCGCGAATGCCGCGTCGTTTGTTGCTGGGGCTGTTGGCGGTTTAGACGAAACGACCGGTTTGACTCTTGTATGTTTCTTTAGTATACATATTTAAATACTGGTACATACTTGACCGAAGGGGGCGCTCGTGCTGTCGCTGATCGTGGAGAGGCTGGGGTGTCGGCGCGGCGGGTTGTTGCCTGCCGGAGTGTTGGTGGCGTTGGTGGCGTCGCTTTTGGTGGCCGCGCCCTCGGGTGCTCAGGTGGAGCCTGATCCGGGAGGGGACTCTGTTCCGGCTGCGGGTGAGGAGGCGACCGGCGGCGAGGCCGTCGACGTGGCCGCGCCCGTGTTGGTGTCTGCGTCGGTGCTTAGCAACTATGTTTCTTTGTTCTTTGGCGAGGCTCTTGACGGGGGTTCGCAGCCCGATGCCGGGGATTTCTCGGTGTCGGTGACCGATGCGGTGACTGGTGTGGTGTCGCAGCCGGGGGTGGATGCGGTGTCGGTTGCTGGGAACTATGTGTCTTTGTCGTTGTCTGGGGCGGCGCGCCACGGCGATGTGGTGTCGGTGTCTTATGTGCCCGGCGACGACCCCGTCCAGGACGACGCCGCCAACCCTGCGGCCGCGCTCGGGGCCCGTCTGGTGGTCAATGACACCCAGGCGTCGAACAACTCGGTTTTGCGCGGGCTGGAGTTGTCGGGCATGGAGCTGTCGGGGCCGGCTTTTGAGAGGGTCTCGCGGTGGTCGGTGCTGCTTGGGTATTCGGCGTCGGTGCCCGAGGCGGTGTCTGAGACGACGGTCATCGCGGCGCCGGCGGATCCGCGGGCGTCGGTGCGGGTCACGACCGGTGACGGCGCCGCGGTTGCCGACGGTGCCCGGATTGGTCTGGATGTGGGGCTCAACACGGTCACGGTCACGGTCACCGCCGAGGACGGCGCAACCACTAGCACCCACACCGTCGAGGTCACCCGCGCCGAGGCCGCGCCCGAGTTGGTGTCTGCGACGGTGCGCCATGGGTATGTTGCTCTGGGCTATGGCGAGGCTCTCGACGGGCGCTCGCAGCCCGATCCTGGAGATTTCTCGGTGTCGGCGACGGACTCGGTGACCGGTGTGGTGCGCAAGCTTGGGGTGGATGCGGTGTCGGCCTCTGGCGTGGTTGTGCATTTGACGTTGTCTGGGGCGGTGCGCCACGGCGACGAGGTGACGGTGTCTTATGTGCCGGGCGCGGATCCCATCCAGGGTGCGGCCGGCAACCCCGCGGCCGCGCTTCAGGACCGCCCGCTGGTCAACGACACTGCAGCCAGCAACAACCCGGCGCTGAGCGGGCTGGAGCTGTCGGGCGTGGAGGGGTGGTCCTTGTCGGCGCCCGAGACCATCGAGATGGTCTCGCGGTGGTCGGTGCTGAATGGGTATTCGGCGTCGGCGCCCGAGGCGGTGTCTGAGACGACGGTCACCGCGGTGGCGTCTGACCCGCGGGCGTCGGTGCAGGTCACAACCGGTGACGGCGCCGCGGTTGCCGACGGTGCCCCTATTGGTCTGGATGTGGGCCTCAACACGGTCACGGTCACGGTCACCGCCGAGGACGGCGCAACCACTAGCACCCACACATTCGAGGTCACCCGCGCCGATGAGACCGCGCCCGTGCTGGTGTCTGCGACTGTTGAGGGGGCCAGTTTGGTGCTCAGCTACGACGAGCCTCTCGACGAGGGCTCCGAGCCGGGCGTGTGGGACTACTCCGTGGCTGTGACGGACTCGGTCACCGGCGGGGTGCAGCGCGAGTTGTACGGCGTGGACGTCGTGGGCGCCACGGTGGTGTTGACGTTGTTGCAGCGGGTGCGCCACGGCGACACCGTCACGGTTTCTTATGAGTCTTGGCCGCTTGATGCCGTCCAGGACGCCGCCGGCAACCATGCCGCTGATTTTGAGGACCATCTGGTGGTCAACCCCACCGCCGCGTCCGATGACGCGTTGTTGGATCGGATCATGGTGTCCGACGACGTGCCGTTGTTGGATGTGGCGAGGCTGGTCGATGTGGAGCTGTCGCCGGTGTTCGACGCGGCCACTACGGACTACACGGCGTCGGTGCCCCACCAGGCGGCGTCGGTGACGGTCCTGGCCCTCGCGGCGGACCGGCGCGCCACAGTGGCAATCACCACCGGCAACGACGGAGCCGCCGACGACGGCACCACCGACGGCAGCGGCCAGGTCGTCGACCTGGTGGTGGGCCCCAACACGGTCACGGTGACAGTGACCGCGGAGGACGGCGCCACCACCCGCACCTACACGATCACGGTGACACGCGCCGCGAAGCCTGAGCTGGAGTCTGCGACGGTCGACGGATCGAGTTTGGTGCTGGGCTATGACAAGGACCTCGACGACGCCTCGGTGCCCGACGGGGCCGACTTCGGTGTGGCTGTCACCGATGCGATCACCGACGAGGTGTCGCAGCCCGATGTGACTGCGGTGTCCGTCGCCGGCGCAACCGTGACGCTGACGCTTTCTGTGGCGGCGCGCTCCGACGACACCGTCACTGTTTCTTACACGCCGGGCACCGACCCGGTGCGCGACGCCGCCGGCGCCGGCGCGGACGCGCTGGCGGACGCGGCGGTGGCCAACACCACCGGCGCGTCCCACGACACGGAGCTGTCCGGGCTGGCGCTGTCGGCAGCGGACGGCTCGGCGGTGGAGCTTTCGCCGGTGTTCGACGCGGCCACTACGGACTACACCGCGTCGGTGCCCCATCTGGTGGCCTCGGTGAGTGTTGCTGCGACGGCGGCTGATGCCCGCGCCGGCGTGGCCGCACCCGATGACGATGCGGCCGTCGAGGGCGGCCAGGTCGACCTGGACGTGGGCCCCAACACGGTCACCGTCACGGTCACCGCCGAGGACGGCGCCAACACCCGCACCTACACGATCGAGGTGACACGCGCCGCGAAACCCCAGCTCGACACGGCGACGGTCGACGGGACCAGTCTGGTGCTGGTCTATGACAAGGCCCTCGACGACGCCTCGCAGCCCGACGGGGCCGACTTCGGTGTGGCTGTCACCGATGCGGTGACCGGTGAGGAGTCGCAGCCCGATGTGGCTGCGTTGCACGTCGCCGGCGCAACCGTGACGCTGACTTTGTCTGTAGCGGCGCGCTCCGACGACACCGTCACTGTTTCTTACACGCCCGGCACCGACCCGGTCCAAGACGCCGCCGGCGCCGGCGCGGACGCGCTGGCGGACCATGCGGTCACCAACGCCACCGCTGAGTCCGACGACACGGAGCTGTCTGGGCTGGTGCTGTCAGCAGCGGACGGCTCGGCGGTGGAGCTGTCGCCGGTGTTCGACGCGGCCACGACGGACTACACCGCGTCGGTGTTCGAGGCGGTGTCCGCCGCGACGGTCACCGCCGCGGCGGTGGACCCGCGGGCGTCGGTGCAGGTGACGGCGGGCGACACCGAGGCCGTCGACGGCTTGGTGGCGTTGAGTATGGAATCCAACACGGTGACGGTGACGGTCACCGCGGAGGACGGAGCCACCACGGGCACCTACACGATTGAGGTGACCCGCGTCGACCAGCCGACGCTGGTGTCTGCGACGATATTCAGAAACGATGTGGTGCTGGTCTATGACGAGGACCTCGACGATGACGGGGTCCGTGGCGGGCTCGGGCTCTCGGTGCGCGCCGCCGTAGATGATTTCACGGTGTCGGCGGTCTATTCGCTTGACGGCACTGTGTATTCGCCGACAGTCACCGGTGTGTGGGTGCAGGGCGACGTGGTGTACATGTATCTGGAGGAGGCGGTGTACTTCGCCGACACGGTGAGCATCGACTACACGCCGGGCGCGGACCCGCAGATCCTCGGCGTCGACGGCGTCCCTGCGGCTGGTTTCAGCGGCTATGAGGTGGACAACGTCACTCCCGCTAGGGGCGATGAGGGCCTGCGCGCGTTGGAGTTGTCCGATGTGGAGCTGGCGCCGGGGTTCTCGCGCCACAGGGGGTCCTACACGGCGTGGGTGGGCCACTCGGTGTCCTCGACGACGGTGACTGCGGCGACGGTTGACCCGTGGGGGTCGGTGCAGGTGGCGCCGGCCGACTCCGACAGTGTGGCGCCGGGTGATCAGGTGGCGTTGGATGAGGGCCCCAACACCATCACGGTGACTGTCCCGGGCCGTGGGAACTATTATCGCGCCGTCGCCTACACGGTGTTGGTCTACCGCACGGAGAACACCGACGCGCCGGATCTGTCCGGGGCGACGATATTGAAGGACGATGTGGTGCTGTCCTATGACGAGACCCTCGACGAGGACTCGCGGCCCGCCGCAGGCGACTTCACAGTGTCGGTGACCGACTCGGTGACCGGCACGACGTCGGCGCCGGCAGTCACGGAGGTGTCGATCCGCGGCAGTGCCGTGAAGTTGAAGCTGTCCGCCTCGGCCAGGCCGGGCGACGCGGTGAGGGTCAGCTACACGCCGGGCGCCGCTCCCGTCCAGGACCTCGCCGACGGCTACGACGCCCGCGGCTTCGCAGGGCGCAGCGTGGCCAACATCACCGGCCCCTCGGCTGACGCCACTCTGTCGAGGCTGCAGCTGTCGGACGCGGGTCTGGACGCGGGTCTGGTGCCGGGGTTCGCGCCGGACGTGCGGTCCTACACGGCATCGGTGGCCAATGAGGTGTCGTCGATATCGGTTGCCGCGGCCGCGTCGGACCCGCGGGCGTCGAGGCCGCTCATCGCCCCCGCTGACGACGACGCCAACGTGTTCAACGGCCATCGGGTGCCGCTGGAGGTGGGCCCCAACACCATCACGGTGACCGTCACCGCGGAGGACGGCACCACCACGGGCACCTACACGGTGGTGGTGACCCGCGTCCGGGACACCGACGCGCCGCAGCTGCTCCACGCGACGATACTCAACGGAGTGGTGACGCTGTCCTATGACGAGGACCTCGACGATGACGGGGTCCGTGGCAGGCTCTCGGTGCCCGCCGCCGTAGATGATTTCACGGTGTCAGCGATCCACGCGGGCACCGGCATCGCGTACGAGCCGAGAGTCAACAATGTGTCGTTCTACGGCGGCCGCGACGTGTATCTGTATCTGGAAGAGGCGGTGTACTTCGCCGACACGGTGACCGTCGACTACACGCCCGGCGACGACCCGAAGATTCTCGACGGCGCAGGCAACGCGGCCGCCGGCATGCAGGGCCACCCGTTGGTCAACCTCACTCCCGCCAGCGGCGACGTGTGGCTGCGCTCGCTGGAGTTGTCCGGCATCAAGATGCCGTCGAGGATCTCACCGTTCATGACGGCGTCGGTGGAGGATTCAGTGTCGACCACGACGGTCACCGCGACCACGTCGTACCCGTCGTGGGGGGCGTCGGCGCAGGTGAGACCAGACGACGCCGACAGCGCGACGCCGGGCCATCAGGTGCGGCTGCGTCTGGGGTCCAACAAGATCAGGGTGACCGTCACCGCCGAGGACGGCTCCACGGGGACCTACACGGTCACGGTGATCGTCTCCAACGAGGACGCGCCGCTGCTGCGCGCCGCGACGGTAGACGAAGACGAGGTGGAGCTGTCCTACGCCGAGGCGCTCGACGGCGACTCGGTGCCCTTTGAAGGCAACTTCACGGTGTCGGTGACCGACTCGGCGACCGCGGCCGTGTCGGCGCGGACGGTCACCGGCGTGTCGATCAACGGCCGCGCGGTGAGCTTGACGCTGTCTGAGGCCGTCAGGCACGGCGACGTAGTGACGATCCGCTACCAACCGGGCACCAGACCCATCCAAAGCGCCGCCGACGGCGAGGCCGCCGACGGCCTCTTCGGCCACACGCTGACCAACAACACCGCCATAGCGACCGACTCGACCCTGAGGTCGCTGGCGCAGTCCGTCGGCAATCGGCCGGCTCTCCACATTGATCCGGCCAGGGTGTTGAACCCGCCGGTGTACAAGACCACCGTGGCCAGCGACCGCAAGTCGGTGACGGTGACCGCGGTACCGGACGACCCGCGGGCGTCGGTGGAAATAACGCCCCTCGACGGCGACCGCGCCACCCCGGGCTCCCAGATAGCCCTGAACCCGGGCCTCAACACCATCACGGTCACAGTCACCGCCGAGAACGGCTCCACGACCACCTACACCTACACGATCGACCGCCCTAGACCGCCGGAGACCGTCAACTCCGACGCCGTCACCAGCATCGACTGGGACGGGTTCGACGCGGGCACGCCCACCCACCACAACGCCGACCTGGCCAAAGCCTGGCTGCTGACCGCGCTCAAATGGACCCTCAACAACTGGTGGGACGAATTCAAGAACTTCGATGATCAGAGCGACGATACCTACCTCGACTTTACTGAGGCAAACAATTCTGACGGGGGCCAGGAGAAGCAGATCCGTGAGTCGTCGTCGATGGCGCTGGCTTTGGCGGTGGCTTTGAGGACCGGGATCTACGACGCCGGCGTTACGGGTATGAGCGAGGCCACGGCCCGCGCCCGGGCGTTGAAGCTGATCCGTTCTCTCGCCTACCGCCATCGCGTGAATGCGCCTGCGTCTAGCCCGTGGGGTTACCATTGGCAGTCGGCTCTGTGGACTGCCCATGCCGGGTTCGCCGCGTGGATGTTGTGGGATCACCTGTCGGCACAGGACAAGGCGTATGTGAAGAAGATGGTCGTGGCCGAAGCCGACGAGTACCGCGGTCCGCTGTACTTCAGAGACCGGGAAGGCACGACCAGATTCCCGGGCGACTCCAAGGCCGAAGAGCAGTCCTGGAACAGCTATGTGCTGTCACTGGCCGCGGTGATGATGCCGGACCATGTGAATGCTCCCACCTGGAGGACTTCCAGCATCCATATGATGCTCGCGGCAAACGCTCGACCCGAGGATGTGTCGAATTCCACGGTGTATCACGGCCACCCGCTGAGTGACTGGCTCGAAGGATCCAACACAGAGAGCGACAGCGGGGTGATCAATCATGGGTTCATGCATCCCGACTACGTCGCTAGCGGCACGGTGTTCAACCCGGCGCTCATGTACTTCCTGGCGGACCGGCCGACACCCCAAGCGGCGCGCCACAACATCGACCGAGTCATGGCATTCCTCGTCGAGACCAACTTCGAGCCAGGAAGCCGACCCTATTACAATCAACAGACGGTCAAAAAGCCGGGCGGAACCATCTTCAAGCCGGGTACAAACTGTTCGGGCCTGTTCAGCGACGACCCAGTTGTTCGCTCCGACGCTCAGCTATGCCGGGCGAGCAGTGTGGACGCGATGCAGACGTTCGCTCCCGGGCACACCCGGGCATGCGCGCAGGGACCCCCGGCCACCGCTGCCAACGTGTTCTACCCGTTCGGGTCGGACTGGTCCACGAAGCGACGGCCCAACATGGCCGGTTTCGTGGCGCAAGCCGAGGTGTTCGACTTCAGCAACGAAATAGACGACTCCACGCTGCACGCCGACTACTGGTTCGCCTGCTACGCCCGCGACGTCCGGGCCATGCAGGCACGCCACAGCGCCGGGAACACCTGGGTCGACAGCGACGGCCTCGGCTATGAGGGCAGGGAGGGGCAATCGGCGCATTACGCGGCCAAGGCTTGGCTGGCGTACTGGATCCAACACCAGAACGGCGAAGCATCCATCGCATATGAGAACGACCCCCAGCCTCTGGAGTTCAACCGAATTGCCACCTACGAAGCCGAAGACGGGGACAATACTCTCAGCGGCAGCGCAGAGAAGGTGAGCTGTTCACAATGTTCGGCCAAGAGCATGGTCAAGTTGTCGAGTACCGGCGAAGCCAACGCCTTGACGATCTCTGACATTGATGCTCCAACTGCCGGGCTCTACATCCTCTATATCATCTATAAGAGCAAGAGGGACCGCGAGATCCGTCTGACTGTGGCCGGCAAGGAGAGGCAGTACGAGGTGAGCCTTCCCGGATTGGGGGGCTTGGGAGTGGCCTTTGCGAACGTCTACCTGGACGCAGGCGACAACGACCTCATAATCGAGAAGCTCTCCCACAAAGGCAGCGAGATGCCCAGCATCGACCGGGTGGTCTTGGGCGGCGGCAGCATCCAAGGCCTCGATTCGACCGTAGACGTCTATCTGCCGGTGGCGAGTTCCGCTTCGGTGAACGGGTCGAGTCTGGTGCTGTCCTACTACGAGGCCCTCGACCCGGCCTGGAGGCCGCCCGTCGGCGATTTCCCGGTGTCGGTGACCGATTCTGAGACCGGCACGGTGTCGACGCGCCGCGTCACCGGCGTGGCCGTCGCGGGCAGCGAGGTGACCTTGACCCTGTCGGCCGCGGTGAAGTTCGGCGACACGGTGACGCTGGACTACACGCCGGGCACCAACCAGATCAGGGATGTCGCCGGCAACGCCGGGACCAGCCTCGACGACTTCCGCGTGACCAACAACACCCCGGCCGAATAGACGAGCAGCCGGAGCTGTTCGTGGCCGAGTTGCGGTCCGCCTTCGGCGACTCGTTGTTCGCTCGTTCGGTTGCGGCGTGCCGTCAGGCGACCCCCAGCTCTTGACTCAGCACGAGAACGCTCGCGCCCAGAAGGACCATGTCGGCACCGAGACTCGACGGCCGCAGAGTGACTGAACGGCCCAAGCGGGCCAGGGTGCGCGCTCGCAGCGTCGCCAAGGCGGCCCGGCACAGCTCATCCGGGAGGGGCAGCCCGTAGGCGGACACGACGATGTCATGGATGTCGAGCACACTCACCGCTCCGGCCAACGCGACGCCCAGCCGCCGCCCTGCTGCCGCCACGACCTCGTGGGGGTCCTCGCCGGCCGCGATGGCAGCGCTCAGCAACGGGGCCGACACAAAGGCCTCCAGACAGCCCCGGTTGCCGCATGAGCACCGGGGCCCGTCGTCGGCGACGACCACGTGGCCGATCTCGCCTGCCGCGAAGCTCTCGCCGTAGTAGCGCTGGCCGTTGAGCACTATCCCGGCGCCCACACCGCTACCGATGCGGATGACCATCAAGTTGTGGCTGCCCGACCCGTGGGAGTACTCAGCCAGCGCGGCCGCGTTGGCGGCGTTGGAAACCCCCACCGGTACACTGAAGCGGTCACCGAGCCGCTGAGCCAGGTCCAGGCCGGTCCAGCCGAAGCGGCTGGCCTCGACCACGATGCCCTCGGGCGCCACCACCCCGGGCGTTCCCACCCCGACACCCAACAGCGGCGCAGACGCCGCCGAGACCGCCTCCGCGACCGCATCGCTCATCAGCGCGACCGCTGCCTCGCCTGCGACCCCTGCGAACGGGTGCTCGAACCGATGGATGACCTCACCGGACAGACCGATCACCGCGGCCCGCAGCACCGAACTGTCGCTCAAGTCGACGCAGATGATGTTCCGCGAGCCGGCGTTCAACCCCAGCAGTTGCGAAGGCTTGCCCACCTTGGCCGGGCCCCGACCCAACTCCTCGACAAGGCCCTCCTCGAGCAAGTCAGCCACCAGCGCCGACACTGTCGCCGGCGTGAGGCCGGTCAGGCGGGCCAGATCGGCGCGGCTGCGACCGCTTGAGCGAACCAGCGCCTGCAACACCAACCGCCGGTTCGTGCGCCGGGTGTCCCCATGCCCCACCTTCGCCGGAACCCGTAACAGCACTGCATTCCCCCCTTGAAGCCGGTTATGATTGATCAGCTAACAAACATATACCTGTCAAGAGCATACTCGGGGTCATGCCATGCAGCGGCCGCGGGGACGCGCGCCGGCCGGCGGTCGCCCCACAGCGCCTGCACCGACATCACGGTTGCGCGCCGATGCGGGCGATCCGGGGGTTATCTGTTGGGGACGATCGTGAAGACGGGTGAGATGGCGTAGAGCGGCCGGTGCTCGTCGTTGTTGCCGGTCAAACGCCCCTTATCGAGATCGACGGCGCCAACAGGAGCAAGGTTGGAGTTCTTCTTTACCTGTAACTCGTTGTCCGAATCCCTAATCAGCTCGCTGCTCCTCGGCGAGCCCGCGGCGACCATCCCCATGGTGCTGCCCATGGGGTACAGCGGGTCGGCGGCCCCCGCAGAGTCGCACCCGGTCCAGACCATCGCATGCTCCTCGAAATGGGCGGAGTTCCCGGTGACGTAGGCGCCCCACTCGTCGTTTTGCCACTTGGGGCCGAAGAACTCGGAGTAGGTGCTGGCGACCAGCGTGGGGCGGTCCTCCCAGCCGCCGTCCAGCCAGCGGATCGGCACGCCCAGAGCCTCTGTCATCTCGGTGTTGGTCCGCGCGTCGACCTCAGCGGTGCAGACCACCGCTGTGAACTGCGAAGCGACGCTGCGTATCACCGGATCGGTGAACGGCCCCAATGCCTCATCGCGCTTGCTGCGGCCAGAGGCCTCGAACACGACAAGCTCGTTGTACTCCTCGATGTCCCCGGACACAGCGCCCGTGGCATGGTGTGTGACGAACACCACCCTGAACTGGTCCCCCACACGGGCGTCGTGCGGTGTGTGCAGCCAGTCGGGGGTCACCTGGAAACCGCCACCCGCGAAACGGGCACTGCCCACGAAACTGCCCTCGACCGCTGCGCCGTAGACGGCGATTTTGAGTACGTGGCTGGGGTTGGCGGACACCGTCAGGCTGGAAAGGGAGCCGCCGCGGTAGAAGGCGTTGGCCAAGGAGAAGCCTTCGAGTCTCCTGGGGTCGTCGTCCTGCTCGTCCTCGCTGGTCCGGTCGAGCCGGTGGTCCTCGCCGTTGAGCTTGGTCCAGACCATCACATAGGACGTGTCCGGGTCCAGGTACGTTCCCGGCGGCGCTTCGAAGAAGGCGAGCTCGCCCGCTGCGTATTGGTCGGGGCTGACCAGATCGAACAGCTTGGCGCCGGGCTTGCCGTTCGGATCGCCGTTCGAGTCGGTGTCCTCGGTGTGCACGGCGACTGACACCGACGACGGCCCGTCGGGTATCTGCGGGTCGCCGTTGGAGTCAACGGAGCCCTCGACATCGACGCCGATGCCCTGGAACCGGTACCCATACGCGCTGGGCCCAGTCGAAAAGCCCTGCGAAATCACGTCGTTGGTGGAGTTGGCGGTGGCGTAGCCGTCGTTGTCCTGGTCGAGGTTCGACACCATCGCGACGAGCGGCTCCCCGTCCACAGCCATCGACGGCGTGTCGCATAGGACGTCGCCGTGGCTTGAGAAGGTCACGCCCGGCGCCGACGGAGCGTCGGTGTAGTTGGATGCTGCGGCGCAAAGAACGCGGCCCAGCACGACGCCTCCCCGCGATTTGCCCTGGGCGTCGCCGACTACGGACTCGACGGTCATGTCGAAGACGTATGTCGCGTTGCCGGCCACGGTCGCGCCTTGCGGGAACGACCATTCAGATATGCCAGGCGGGCCGCCCAGGCGAGCCGGGCCAGTTGTCAGGTCTCCCCGGGCAGACGCAACGGGCAGGGTGAACAGCGTCGTGCCAGACGCGGTCTGAAAATTGAACGGGATGCCGAAGAACCCGCTGTCCTTGCCGGTATGGACACCGCCCAGAGCAATGAGGTCAGCATCAGTAGTGGTGAAACCGGTGCCTGAGGAGTCCGCCGCCAAAGAGACATTGCGGACGAGGTAGCGGTCCGCTGACCCGACGGTCATCTCAAAACAGCAGTCATCGCCCTTTGAGATGATCTCCTGATCGTCGAACACCGCTGGTGCCAACGCCGAGGCCAAGATGCCGCGGTCGCGCCGCGAGCCCTCCACAACCATCCGCAGCGCCCCGCTGCGCAGCGAGGAACTGTCCCACTGCCCGGTCGAACCCAGCGCACGGACCCTCGCCCCGTTCAACAGGACCGCGCCCGGCTCGCCGCCGGGATCCTCATCATCTGATGCCGTCTCCATCACCGACAGCGACGACCCGAAACCCGACAGCACCACGAAATAGCTGACATTCGGATACGCGAACGCCCCCTCAGGCGCCGCGAACGTGTTCAGGCCGACCCCCAACGACGCCGGATTGTCGAACACGAACAGCTCACGCTGCGGAGACCCCTTGCCTTCAAGATTCCCATCAACGCCACCAACCCACAACGACATGCTCAAACCAGACGGCACAGCCGCCAAATCGACCGACACACCAGAGATCGCATAACCCTGACCATGGCCACCCAACCGAAACCCCATCCCATACTGCTGAGTGATGCTCGCGGTGACCGCCTGAGACTGGCCGACATTGCTCACCAACCGCGGCCCGTCGGGGACCTCGACGTCGCTCTCCAGCCGCGGCGCGGCCAAGAACGAAGCGTCGACGGCTTCGCCGTAGACGGCGATTTTGAGTACGTGGCTGGGGTTGACGGACACCGTCAGGCTGGAAAGGGAGCCGCCGCGGTAGAACGCGTTCGCCAAAGAGAAGCCTTCGAGTCTCCTCGGGTCGTCGTCATGCTCGTCCTCGCTGGACCGGTCGAGCCGGTGGTCCTCGCCGCTGAGCTTGGTCCACACCATCACATAGGAGGTGTCCGGGTCCAGATACGTTTCGGGCGGCGCCTCGAAGAAGGCGAGCCCGCCCGCCGCGTATTGGTCGGGGCTGACCAGATCGAACAGCTTGTCGCCGGGCTTGCCGTTCGGATCGCCGTTCGAGTCGGTGTCCTCGGCGTGCACGGCCACTGACACCGACGACGGCCCGTCGGGTATCTGCGGGTCGCCGTTGGAGTCAACGGAGCCCTCGACATCGACGCCGATGCCCTGGAACCGGTACCCATACGCGCTGGGCCCAGTCGAAAAGCCCTGCGAAATCACGTCGTTGGTGGACGTGGCGGTGGCGTAGCCGTCGTTGTCCTGGTCGAGGTTCGACACCATCGCGACGAGCGGCTCCCCGTCCACAGCCATCGACGGCGTGTCGCATAGGACGTCGCCGTGGCTTGAGAAGGTCACGCCCGGCGCCGACGGAGCGTCGGTGTAGTTGGATGCTGCGGCGCAAAGAACGCGGCCCAGCACGACGCCTCCCCGCGATTTGCCTTGGGCGTCGCCGACTACGGACTCGACGGTCATGTCGAAGACGTATGTCGCGTTGCCGGCCACGGTCGCGCCTTGCGGGAACGACCATTCAGATATGCCAGGCGGGCCGCCCAGGCGAGCCGGGCCAGTTGTCAGGTCTCCCCGGGCAGACGCAACGGGCAGGGTGAACAGCGTCGTGCCAGACGCGGTCTGAAAATTGAACGGGATGCCGAAGAACCCGCTGTCCTTGCCGGTATGGACACCGCCCAGAGCAATGAGGTCAGCATCAGTAGTGGTGAAACCGGTGCCTGAGGAGTCCGCCGCCAAAGAGACATTGCGGACGAGGTAGCGGTCCGCTGACCCGACGGTCATCTCAAAACAGCAGTCATCGCCCTTTGAGATGATCTCCTGATCGTCGAACACCGCTGGTGCCAACGCCGAGGCCAAGATGCCGCGGTCGCGCCGCGAGCCCTCCACAACCATCCGCAGCGCCCCGCTGCGCAGCGAGGAACTGTCCCACTGCCCGGTCGAACCCAGCGCACGGACCCTCGCCCCGTTCAACAGGACCGCGCCCGGCTCGCCGCCGGGATCCTCATCATCTGATGCCGTCTCCATCACCGACAGCGACGACCCGAAACCCGACAGCACCACGAAATAGCTGACATTCGGATACGCGAACGCCCCCTCAGGCGCCGCGAACGTGTTCAGGCCGACCCCCAACGACGCCGGGTTGTCGAACACGAACAGCTCACGCTGCGGAGACCCCTTGCCTTCAAGATTCCCATCAACGCCACCAACCCACAACGACATGCTCAAACCAGACGGCACAGCCGCCAAATCGACCGACACACCAGAGATTGCGTAACCCTGACCATGGCCACCCAACCGAAACCCCATCCCATACTGCTGAGTGATGCTCGCGGTGACCGCCTGAGACTGGCCGACATTGCTCACCAACCGTGTGGTTGGTGCGGACAGCAGCACCAGCACCGTGGCGGTGTTGGAGGGGCGACTGGTCACGCCGCCCCGGATCGCCCTTACCTGGTAGTTGTAGCGCACTCCGGGTTCGGTGGCGGTGGTGTCGAAGTAGGCGGTGTCGGCGGTGGCGGTGTCGGACACCAGCGTCGTGAGCGTCTGTTCGCCCCGGTCGGGCCGACGGCGCAGGATCTCATAGCCGTCCACGGATTCGCTGTTCCGGGCGGGCTGGTCCCAGGAGAGCTCCACCCCGCCCTGCACCAAGCGGGCCGCAAGGTTGGCGGGCGGCGTGCGCTCGTTCTGGGCCTGGGCCGTCACTCCCGGGCCGACCACCGCGACGGTCGCGGCCGCCAGCGCCAAGAAGGCCGCGGCCGCCAGCGCCCAAAAGGGCCGCCGTCGGATCAAAGCGCCGAACCGGAAGGGGCGAGGAGCCCTCATCAGGACAACAGGGCGGCGATGACCCCCCCCCCCCCCCCTGATTACGGCATCGCGACGACCACGTCGCAGCCCCCACCACCGAAACCCGCTGAACATCACCCGAAACCCGCTGAACATCATTGAACAGACACTACTAGCTCATGCATGACACATGCGACCTCCGCCGACAAGCGCCTAAAGCCCGCCGACGGGAGTCGGCAAGTCGTAGGCGTAGACGAGGTCGTCTTCGTTGTCGAGCACCCAGATGATTCTGCCGTTCGACCAGATGTCGGTTGGATCGTTGTTGCCCTCATCGGACAATTCGTCGATGTCCAAGTCGGACCGACAGGTGCCGGCGGAGATGTTGTAGGCGTAGATCTTGTCGTCCACGGGGTCGTCGGGCCGGTGGTCACAGC
This sequence comes from Candidatus Aldehydirespiratoraceae bacterium, assembly GCA_965198315.1. Lineage (GTDB taxonomy): Bacteria > Actinomycetota > Acidimicrobiia > Acidimicrobiales > Aldehydirespiratoraceae > VXYK01. The sequence goes on from OZ240616.1 coordinate 2,932,227, forward strand.
CAAATCTGCGCGATTAACCACACTATATGTAGTAGAACGCGCAGATTTCGGCTCAGCCCACCCCGGTGGATCCCGGCACGGCACCACCTCCCTAAGGCATGTCGTAGGCGTAGAGGCGGTCGTCGTCGTTGTCGGCCACCCACATGACGGTGCCGTTCGACCAGATGCCCTTTGGACTGGAGTTGCCCTCGGCCGACAATGCGCCGATGTCCAGGTTGGCCTGGCGGGCGCCGGTGGCGAGGTTGTAGGCGTAGATCTTGCCGTCTTGGTCGTCGCTCACCCACATGGTGGTGCCGTCAGACCACAGCGCGGCCGCGCGGCCGTTGCCGGCGTTGCCAAGCCCGGTGATGTCTGAGCCGGACCGGCGGGCGCCGGTGGCGAGATCGTAGGCGTAGACCTTGTCGTCTTGGTGGTCGGCCACCCACATGGTGGTGCCGTCGGACCACAAGCCCTTGGCATGGTCGTTGCCGGCGGCGCCCAACGTGGTGATGTCGCTGCCGGCTATGCGGTCGCCGGTGGCGAGGTCGTAGGCGTAGACCTTGTCGTCGGCGTCGTCGGAAACCCACATCGTGGCGCCGTCAGACCACATGCCGTTGGCGTTGCGGTTGCCCGCTTCATTTATCGTGGTGATGTCCTTGGCCGCGTTGCGGGTCATGTCGGCCAGGTTGTAGGCATAGATCCGGTCGCCCAGGTTCATCACCCACATGGTGGCTCCGTCAGACCAGATCGCCCGCGCCCACTTGTTGCCCGAGGCCAGCGTCTGCGAAGCGGGAAGCGTGTCCCAGTTCGGCCCGGCCGCCGCGGCGCGGTTCACGACCACCCGATACGTCCGCCGACCGGTGCCGCCGGGTGCCACCACGGTCACCGTGATGACGTTGGCGCCGGGGTCGAGGCTGATCTGCCGGCCCTCGGTGTCGGGATCGGCGTCGGTGGCCGGGGAGATGACCACCGACGCCGCCGTGTCCGAGGGCGTCGCCGTGATCGTGGTGGATTCCACCGCGGCGGCCACGCCGGCCGAGTAGTCGGTGGTGTCGCGGTTGAACGTGCCCAAGTCCACACCGCTGAGCGACAGCCCGGACAGCGACACATCGACCACCACCGCCGGCGACCCGGTCGATGAGGGCTCATAGACCACCACCGTCTGCGACCCGGTCGATGGGGGCTCATCGGAAACCTGCGTCTGCGACTCATCGGAATCCTGCGTCTGCGACCCGGTCGATCCGGGCAGGTTGTAGGCGTAGAGGCGGTCGTCGTCGTTGTCGGCCACCCACATGACGGTGCCGTCCGACCAGATGCCCTTGGGGCTGGTATTGCCTTCGACCAGCAATGCGTCGATTTCCAACTGCGGGGCGCGGGTGCCGGTGTAGAGGTTGTAGGCGTAGACCTTGCCGTCGGCGTCGTCGCTCACCCACATCGTGGTGCCGTCGGACCACAGCGCGGCGGCACGGCCGTTGCCCGCGGTGATCGGCGAGGTGATGTCCGAGCCGGACCGGCGGGCACCGCCGTTCAGGCTGTAGGCGTAGAGGCGGTCGTCTTGGTGGTCGGCCACCCACATCGTGGCGCCGTCGGACCACAAGCCCTTGGGATGGTCATTGTCATTGTCCAGCGAGTTGATCTCTTTGCTGGTGACGCGGACGCCGGTGGCGAGGTCGTAGGCGTAGATCTTGCCGTCCTGGTCGTCGCTCACCCACAGCGTGGTGCCGTCTCCCCACATGCCGTTGGCGTTGTGGTTGCCCGCCCGCCAGATCGCGGTGATGTCCTTGCTCGGGTCGCGGCTCATGTCGGCCAGGGTGTAGGCGTAGATCCGGTCGCCCAGGTTCATCACCCACATGGTCGTCCCGTCAGACCAGATCGCCCGGGCCGACCGGTTGGCAGAGTCAAGCGCCCTGAAAGCAGGCAGCGGGCCCCATGCCGTCGTCGTCTCAGCGCTGGAGGCCGTGACGGTATAGGTCGTGGTCCTGGTGCCCTTGGTGACCGTCACCTTGATGGTGGCGGCGCCCGTGCCCAGGTCGACCTGGTGGCCGTCGGTGTTCGGGTCGGCGTCGGTCGACGGGATGATTGCCAGCGTCGAGCCGGCGAACTTGACCGAAGCGGCAACGGTCGTCGTCGCAACCGTGGCGGGCACCTCCACGCGGTAGTGGGTGCGCCCGGCGTTGAAGGCGCCGAGGTCGAGGCCCTCGAGGGCCAGCGATCCCAGCAGCGGGGCCTGCGGCAGGTTGTAGGCGAAGATCTTCCTCTTCCAGTGGTCATAGACCCACATGGTCTCCCCGTCGGACCACAATCCGCTCGGCGCACGGTTTCTCGCCGCCTTCAAGGTTTTGAAGTCGAGCCCACTGCGGCGGGTGCCGGCCTTGAGGTTGTAGGCGTAGAGCTTCGCGTCCGCGATGTCGGCGACCCACATGGTGGTCCCGTCGGACCACAGACCCGATGCGCCCCACCTCTCGCCCCCTGCGAGGTCACTGATGTCTTTGGCGGAGTCGTGTTCGCCGGTGGCGAGGTCGTAGGCGTAGACCCTCCAGTCGGCGATGTCGGCGACCCACATGGTGGCCCCGTCAGACCAGATGGCGCCCGCGAAGTCGTTGCCGGCCGCGTCGAGGGTGCCGATGTCCAGCCACGATCGGCGGTCGCCGGTGGCGAGGTCGTAGGCGTAGACCTTGTTGTCAGCGTGGTCGGCGACCCACATGGTGTGGCCGTCCGACCAGATGCCCATGGGATCGCGGTTGCCGGCCGCGTTCAGCGTGGTGATGTCGCTGCCGGGCCTGCGTTGGCGGGTGTTGAGGTCGTAGGCGTCGAGGGTGTCGTGCTGATGGTCGACGACCCATATGGTCGACCCGTCAGACCACAGATGGGTGGGCCTCGGACGGGTCGGTGCGGGCAGCTCCGCTCCCGGCACGGGGTCGAAGTCGTTGACGCTGTCCCACCCGAAGTCGGCGGTCGAGGCCCGGTTGACCTGCACCTGGTAGTGGCGGCGGTGTCTGCCGTCGGCAGAGACAACGGTGACGGTCACCGGGTTGGCGCCGGTGGTGAGTCTGACCTGGTGGCCATCGGCGCCCGTGTCCGCGTCGGCGGGGCTGATGTCGATGACCGCTGCGGTATCGGAGCGCACCGCAGTGACCGTCGTTGTGGTCACATTCGAGGCGACGCCGGCGACGTAGCGATAGGTGGCATCGTCGAAGACGCCCATGTTGCCCGCGCTGAGGGTCAAGGAGTCCAGCCCGGCATCGGCGCCGAGCACCGCCGCATCCACCTTGGTGACCGTGACGGTGTAGGTGCGGGTGTCGTCGCCGTTGACGGCGGTGACCGTGACGGTGTTGGCGCCCAATCCGAGATTGACCTGGTGGCCGTCGGCACTTGAGTCCCCATCGGCGGGGCTGACGGTCACCGTGGTCGAGTCGGCGAAGGCGGCGACGGCATCGACCGTGGTGGTCGCCACGGTATTGGGCACCCGGGCGGTGTACGCGGTGCGTCCCGCGGCGAACAGGCCGAAGTCCACATCGCTGAGCTCGAGCGACTTCACCAGGGGGCTCCGGGGCATCGGGTAGCGGAACAGGGCGTCGTCCTCGTCGTCGGCCACCCACATGGTGGCCCCGTCAGACCAGACTCCCTTGGGACTGTCGTTGTCCAGATCCGTCAGAGCCTCGAAGTCCAGGTCGGCAACACGGTCGCCGGAAGCGAGGTCGTAGGCGTACAGCTTGTAGTCCTGGTCGTCGGCCACCCATATCGTGGCGCCGTCGGACCACACACCGGTAGAACGATGGTTGTCCTGCGTGGCGAGTTGTTCGTCGACCTCGAGCTCAGCGTCGGAGTTGGCCGACAGCAGCAGGTCGGCCTCGAGTCCGGGGGGAATCACGTAGATCTGGAGGTCGATGGTTCTGGCGGGCATGGGCGCGCCGGTGTGCAGGTTGTACGCGAAGAGCTTGTCTTCAAGCTGGTCGGCCACCCACAGGACCTCGCCGTCGGACCACAGGCCCTTGGGTTGGACGCTCCCCACTTCGTTGAGCGTGTCAATGTCTTGATGGGGCCGGCGTTCGCCCGTGCCCAGGTCGTAGGCGTACACCTTGTAGTCGGCGTCGTCGCTCACCCACATCGTGTCGCCGTCAGACCACATGCCGTTGCCGTTGTGATTGCCGGCGGCTCTCAGCGTGGTGATGTCGCGGTCGGCGTCGCGGGTCATGTCGGCCAGGTTGTAGGCGTAGATGCGGTCGCCCAGGTTCATCACCCACATCGTGGTGCCGTTGGACCAGATGGCCCGGGCCGAGCGGTTGGCCGGATCGAGCGCGTCGAAGGCCTGGTCGGCGGAGTCGTCGGCTTCCTCAGCACTACCCCGGGTGACGACCAGGGTGTAGGTCCGGGTGTCGGTGCCCTTGGTGGCGGTTGCGGTGATGGTGTTCTCGCCGGCGCTCAGCGCGATCTGCCGGCCGTCGGTGTCGGGATCGGCGTCGGCGGACGGGTCGATGGCCACGGTGGTGTCCGCATCGGCGGGGGTGGCGGTGATGGTCACGGAGGCGACCGTTTCGTCGACGCGGGCCGCGTACCGCAGGATCGACGGGTGGAACACGCCGAGGTCGGCGCCGCTGAGCTCTATGGCGCCCAATGCCGCGGTGGCGGGCATGTTGTAGCCGTACAGGCGGTTGTCAACCCAGTCGACCACCCACATGACGCTGCCGTCGGACCAGATTTCCCTGGGATGGGCATTGCCCGCGCCCTTCAGAGAGTCGAATTCCAAATTGGCGTTGCGGGCGCCGGTGGCGAGGTTGTAGGCGTAGATCTTGCCGTCTTGGTCGTCGGAGGCCCACATGGTGGTGCCGTCAGACCACAGCCCGCCAACCCGTCCGTTGCCCGCGTCGAGCAGGTTGGAGCTGGAGATGTCCTTGCCGGAGCGGCGGGTGCCGGTGGCGAGATCGTAGGCATAGACCTTGTTGTCGATGTAGTCGCCCACCCACAGCGTGGTGCCGTCAGACCACAAGCCCCTCGGCTGATCGTTGCGCGGCCCCACCTCCCAGGTCTTGATGTCTTTTCCGGGAAGGTGGGTATCGCCGGCGAGGTCGTAGGCGAAGACCCTGCCGACTTGGCCGTCGGCGATCCACATGGTGGTGCCGTCGGACCACATGCCGCTGGGGTCACGGTTCCCGGCCGCCTTGATCGCGGTGATGTCCTTGTCGGAGTCGCGGGCCATCGTGGCCGAGTCGTAGGCATAGATGCGGTTGCCCTGGTTCGACACCCACAGTGTCTCCCCGTCAGACCAGAGAGCCCGCGCCGTGTTGTTGTCCGCCGCGAGCCGCTTGACTCCGGGCAGCACAATCCACTCGTAGGCCTCGGTGGTGGCCCGGTTCACGACGACGCTGTAGCTCCGGCGGGCGGAGGCGTCGGACGACTCCAGCGTCACCGTGACGGTGTTCCTGCCGGCGCTCAGCGCGATCTGCCGGCCCTCGGTGTCGGGGTCGGCGTCGCTGGCGGGGTCGACGGTCACGGTGGCCGCCGGGTCGGCGGGCGTGGCGGTGAGCGTGGCCGTCGCCACCGTGGTGGACACCGCGCCGGAGTACGAGGTGGTGTCGCTGTCGAAGCTGCCGAGATCGACGCCGCTGAGCGACAGTGCCGACAGCGACGCGTCGTCGGTGAGCACCGCGGCATCCACCTGGATGATGGTGATGGTGTAGGTCGTGGTGGTCGAGCCGTGGGTCACCGCGACGGTGATGGTGTTGTCGCCGAGGCTCAGGTTGACCTGGTGCCCCTCGGTGCCGGCATCAGCGTCGACCGACGGGCTGATGGCGACCGTTGCGGAGTCGTCGACCAGCCCGGGGGTCACGGTGACCGACGTGACCGTGTTGGGCACGCGGGCCGTGTACTCGGTGCGATCGTGGTGGATCTCGCCGATGTCGGCCGGGTCGAGCCCGAGCGATTCCAGCCGGGTGTCGCCGGGCATGGCATAGGCGTAGATGCGGTCGTCTTCGCTGTCGGACACCCACATGATGGAGCCGTTCGACCAGATGCCCCTGGGACTGCTGTTGCCCTCTGCCAGCAGCTCGTCGATGTCCAGAGCGGAGGCCCGGGCCCCGGTGGCGAGGTCGTAGGCGTAGATCTTGCCGTCAGTGCTGTCGCTCACCCACATCGTGGTTCCGTCCGACCACAGCCCCGCGGCATCATGGTTGCCGAAGTCGTCCAGCTCCTCGATCTCCTGGTCGGGCCGGCGGGTGCCGGTGGCGAGGTCGTAGGCGTAGAGCATGTCGTCGTCCCAGTCGGCCACCCATATCGTGGTCCCGTCCGACCACAGACCCCTGCTGTGGCCGTTGAAGGTCGGAGGGACCCTATAACCGTCGTACAAGCTGGTGATGTCTCTGCCGGACCGGCGGGTGCCGGTGGCGAGGTCGTAGCCGTAGAGCTTCTCGTCCTCGTAGTCGCTGGCATACATGGTGACGCCGTCGGACCAAATGCCGTGGCCGTGGCTGTTGCCCCCTATTCGTATACAACGGTTGAGGGCAGCGATGAACTGGGCACACCAGGTTGTTTTGATGTCCTTGTCGGCATCGCGGGTCAAATCCGCCAGGTTGTAGGCATAGATCTTGTGGCCCGCGTTCATCACATACAGCGTGCTGCCGTCAGACCAGATCCCCCTCGCCGCTCTGTTGGCCGGATCAAGCGACTTGGATGCAGGCAGCGTGGTCCACTCGAACTCTCCCGTCGAGGCGCGGTTCACGACCACCTGGTAGGTCCGCCGAGCTGTGCCGTCGGTGGATTCCACGGTAACCCTGATGCCGTTGCTGCCGGTGTCGAGGTTTATCTGCTGGCCGGCGGTGTCGGGGTCGTCGTCGCCGGCCGGGTCGACGGTGACCGCGGCCGCCGCCTCGGTGGGGGTGGCGGTGATGGTGGTGGAAGCCACCGTGGAGGCCACGCCGGCGTTGTAGCTGGTGGTGTCGGCGTCGAAGTCGCCGAAGTCGACGTCGCTCAGCGACAGGGCCGACAGCGACGCGTCATCGTTGAGCACCGCGGCATCGATCTGCTTGACGATGATGGTGTAGGTCTTGGTCTGGTTGCCCTTGGCGACCGTTGCGGTGATGGTGTTGTCGCCGGGGCTCAGGGTGACCTGGTGGCCGTCGGTGGTGGTGTCGGCGTCGGTGGCGGGGCTGATGGTCACGGTGGTGTCGGCATCCGCAGGGGTGGCCGTGATGGTCGTTGTGGTGACCGTGTTGGGGACCCGGGTCGAGTAGCTGAGGACCGCGGGGCGGAATGTGCCGAAGTCCACGCCCGAGAGCTCCAGCGACTTCAGCGAGACGGGCGTCGCCATGGCGTAGGCGTACAGGAGGTGGTCTTCGTTGTCGGACACATACATGGTGGTGCCGTCAGACCAGATGCCCTTGGGGCTGGCGTTGCCCACCCCCAGCAAGGTGTCGAATTCCAGATTGGACACCCGGGCGCCGGTGTCGAGGTCGTAGGCGTAGATCTTGCCGTCTTCGTCATCGCTCACCCACATGGTGCGCCCGTCGGACCACAGCGCAGTTGCACGGCCGTTGCCCGCGTGGCGCAGCGTTGTTCTGATGTCTGAGCCGGATCGGCGGGTGCCGGTGTCGAGGTCGTAGGCGTAGAGGCGGTCGTCTTGATGGTCGGCCACCCAGATGGTGGTGCCGTCGGACCACAAGCCCTTGGGATGGTCATTGCGGGAGTCCAGCGGATTGATGTCTGAGCCGGATCGGCGGCCGCCGGTGGCGAGGTCGTAGGCGTAGATCTTGCCGTCTCTGTCGTCGCTCACCCACATGGTGGTGCCGTCGGACCACATGCCGTTGGCGTTGTCGTTGCCGGCGGCGCTCAGCGCGTCGATGTCCTTGGAGGAGTCGCGGGTCATGTCTGCGAGGTTGTAGGCGTAGATGTGACCGCCGAGGTTCACCACCCACATCGTGGTGCCGTCGGACCAGATCGCCCGCGGCGCGCTGTTGGCTGCATCCAGAGCCTGCGAGGCCGGGTTCAACGGCGTGGTGGCGTCCGATGGCGAGATGGGCGGGACGACCACCACGACAGCAGCAGCCAACACGCAGGCTGCCAGAGCCGCCGCGGCGCGCCGGCGCCACATTCCCACACGACCCAGCAGGGTCGATGACGATTGGTCCAAACGATCCATTACAGCGATCCTCCTGTTATTTGTGGAAACGAGCGGCAATTGAGGGGCCATCCGCGTATAACAGACGCACTCTGATGAAATCCCGTCAAACTCATGAGAGCGACACTATAGCGCTATATCAAACACATGTCATAGACACATGCCTTGAACATCTTGAGGACTCGCATCTCTGCCGCGTCGGCGAGAGACAGTCTCAAATGAAGCGGCAACCGCGGATTCGTGAAGCGACCGCGGGCCATGGCGGCAGGGGCCCGTAGACGAACGCTTGGAGCGACGGGTAGGCCTGCTGTAGATGCTGGTACTCGACGGTGCCGGGCTGCCAAGCCCGCAGGGTGCGGTAGCCGTCGGCGGGGGGCGGCTCGATTGGACGGTTCACGTTACGGCGTTTGCGTACTTCGGCGTCGGAGTGCTGCATGTGAGCGACCGCGTCGCGAACGTCATGAGCGTTGAGTTGGTTGTTGCCGGCGAGCCATGCGATGAGCATGTAGATGTCGTAATGGTCACGCACACGCGCAGAGAGAGAGGCGAGCGCTTGCTGCGGGTTCGCGGCGACTGATCCCTCACGCCAGCAGACGGCGTCGAGTTTGTCCACGAGAGTCGTGATGGGGTGCATGCACCGGATGGGCGCCCCGCCAGTCGACGCGGGTAGCGGCATGCCTGCACGAGCCACGTAGGGCTGGCCGGGCAGGGTGATGATGTACCTGGGGTCGATGTCGCGGATGCCCATGTCGGATTCGACGGCTGGGTCGACGACATTGGGGAGTGCCGAGACGTACTCGTAGAGCACCGTGCGGAACAGGTTGCCTCCGCCTGGCCCCTGGCGCTGTGCAGTGACTCCGAGGTCCGTCGCGACGCGTCGCTGGTACTCGTCGAGGAGTTTCTTGCCCTGCTCGTTGCTGCACGCTGCCAGGCCACCGGGAAATGAGACGGCGAAGTCGGCGTCTTCTGAGAGGCGCTGAGTGATCCCGACGAGAGCGAGCATCGAACCGCCGCTCATGCACGCGGGACTGCCGGGGTGTTTCTTGCTGTCGGCTTGCAGCATGCGCGCTACCTGGAACATCCAGTAGTCGCGTTCGATGACCGCTGGGTTCAGAATGCCGTGCGAGCATTGCTGCAGCATCGTGTTCAGCGCGGCGGGCGTCGGGCCACCAGGATGCACACCAGCGGACTGCTGCTGGGCAGCGGAGGCGTTCTTGGACGGTGACTGCTGCTGGGCAGCGGAGACGGGTGTCACGGTCTTGTCGGGTTTGCGATGCTCGAGATACCTGCAGGCATTCTTCGACAGCTTGCAGGGCTTGCCCGTTGCGGTGTTACGGGACCCGCAGAGCTCGCGGCGGCGCGGCATCTCAGATCCTTCTTGCCTCGGCGACCACTCTGGCGATCATGGCGGCGAGTTCTTCGACGCGTTTCTGGAACACCCGCCGCAACAGCGGTCGCTCTGTGGCGGCCGCGTAAAGCAGCGCGTCGGGATCAGGCACGATGACGTCGCGCTTCACGCGCCAGCCCAGCAGGATGCTCGCTCTTTCGAGGGCGTCGTGCCACGGATCACCGTCTAGCGGGTCTGCGTTGGCCCAGCGGTCGAAGGTGGCCACCGCTTCGAGGTAGGTGGCTTCGCTGGTGTTGAGCTCGCGGCGGCGGGGGTTGCGCCGCCCGACCAATTTGACGCCGTCGAGGGGGTTGCGGCTGCGGGGCTCGCCGGGCACAGCGAAGGTGAACCGCACCGGGACCTGGGTGAGCCACCCGGCGCGGCTTGCGCCGTGGTATTCGGCTGCCGCGGCATGGGGACCCGCGTAGGCCTCGCCGATCCGATCCCGCGACGGCAGATACAGCCGGCCGTCTATGCGGTATGTCTCGCCGGCTTTCCAGTACAGGCTCGGAGCGAGCCGTACGATACGGCGCAGCGGGTCCGATCCGCTGGCCTCGCGGTGCAGGAACGCGCGCACAGCGCCGAGACTCGGGCCGGGCACGTCTTGCAGCGCGAAGAAGGAGTCTTCGGGCAACTCGTCGACCCAACGGCTCTGTTCGGATACAGCGGGCATAGCAGGCTCCACAGCGTTTCGTAACGCTGACACAGAGCATACCACCATTGCGGTGGGAACCCCCAGCCCCCCTCATCCACAGGCCTCCACCTGCCAATCTCGGCCCGCGCGTGGTCACTCACCGAGGTAGTCCCCTCTGTGAGGGGCCGGCTGTTGCCTGTCGTGGGGCTATGGGTTGGTGGTGAAGGTGACTCGGCCGACGAGGTGTGCGGGTGACCAGATGCCGCCGGGGTAGAAGCCTCCGTCCCAGGTGGGGATGAAGTCCTCGGGCTGCATGAAGCCTGAGCCGCCGCTGCCGATGAACTGTTCTTCGGACACGAGCCGGAACAGCGCTTCGGCGGTGTAGGTGGTGCCCGGCGTGAGACCCGAGACGGTGACGTATGAGTCGTCTTCGTGCATGCAGCCCTCGCTGCCGAACAGCGTGGCGAAGTTGGCGCCGTAGAGGTTGTACCGAGGGTCATCGACCTTGACCGAACCATCGCCTTGGAAGTCGACGAGCCGTCGTCCGAACACGGCATCGAGCCACTGGTCGATCGTATTGCGTGCGATCTCGAGCGCCTGGGCTGTCGCGGTGTCGGCGTTGGTGATGAGCCCGAGGGCCTCCAGTGCCAGCGGTGAGAGGTCTCGGCTGCCGGGGTTGCCGATGCAGGTGTTGTGCCCCCAGCCCTTGGAGCCGATGCCCACGTGCAGCAGCCGGTTCTGTTGCTGCTGGTTCGGCGCGGCCAAAGCGAGGTGATGCGCGGCGTGAACAGAGGTGAGTCCGTCGCCGGTCATGTTGACCTGGATCGTGGCGCCGGTGCGCCACACATTGGTGACGGTGACGAGCCCGTCTGCGGGCAGCTGACGGGTGGAATCGGTCGACACCGCTTTGGAGGGGTTGCTGCGGGCGGAGCCGCGCACCGCGATCACCCGGTAGGAGAACTGGGTCAACGACGCGATCTCGTCGAAGGTGTCGGTGCGCAGCCTGTCGCCGTCGTTGTCGTAGATAGCCCTGTCCACGGTCGCGGTCACGTCGTCGCCGGTGTCAGCCCATTGGGTGGTGCTGCTGCCGGTAAGGGTGGCGACGTCCGCGAACGGCAGTGCGCGTTGTTTCTGGGTGACGAGGCGCCGCTGGATCACATAGCCGGTCACCGACGACGCGTCCTGGCTGGGCGCATCCCAGTCCAGTTCGATCGCCAACGTCGTGCCGTCCGCCACGGCCTGCTTGGTCGGGATCGAGACCGTCAGGCCCCGGGGAGACTCCGCGTTGGGTCGCGCAGCGTCGCGCTCGCGTTCGATCCATGTGCTCTCGGACAGGCGGCTGCCGAAATCACGGTCCGGGTTGTCGTCGGCGTTGGTGCCGTACAGGGCGCGTATCTGGTAGTTGTGCGTCCGCGGGCTGGTTTTCGCGTCGCCGCTGATGTCGAGCACGGCGTAGGTGCCGCGGCTGTTGTGGTCCGCGGTGTCGATCAGGTACGGTCTGTTGTCGGACAGGTTGACGACGGTGCCGCCGCCGGTGTGGACGTGCCCGAACGAGGTGCGGTAGATCTCATAGCCCCTGATCGGACGCCTGTCGGTGCAGGTGTACTTCCAGTAGGCCTTGGTGCGGTCCTCTTCCACCCAATAGCGCATGTAATTGTTCTGGATCCAGCGGCCGACGCCGTCTATTACCACGAAAACTCTGTAGTTGACTCTCTCGGAGCGCGAGGTCTGAGGGCCGGGCACCCGCTCGATGTCGTAGTCGGCGCAGGCGCTGCGCTGCGACGGCGGCTGCCATGTGAGGTACATGCCGTTGGAGACCGCCGTGACGGTGACATTGCGGGGAACGAACTCCGAAGCGTCATGGCCGGTGATCTCAGCGACCCGGTTGCCCGCGTTGTCCTCCGCGGCGAATTCCCTGGCGAACGCCGGGGGAGCGCCGGGGTCGTATCCCAGCGAGTTCGGGTAGCTCGCGGGCAGGCCCGACATGGCGGAGCGGTCATCGAACACCGGGGTGCTGGTGGCGGAGCCGACCGTGAACACCTCCGACAGGGCGTAATAGGGGGTGCCACCCCAAGTATTGGGCACGAACCCCTCACTAAGGACACGGCCCGAATTGTTGAGACGTCCGACCTCGACGTTGCTCGCGCCCAACGGCGTCGAGCCCTTGGCCGTCCCGTTGTTGAAACTGCCGGTCCAGACACGGCGGTTCTGGGGGACCCAGCGGGTGCCCTGGCGGCGCCTGGGGTTGGCCTCGTCGTCCCAGGAGCCGTCGTAGAAGTCCTGGTAGCCGTCGGCGATCTTGGAGCCGTTCAGCCAGTAGATGGGGACGCCCTTGTCGGTATCGGTGTAGGTGGTCGAGGTGTTGTCGCGGGCATCGACGGCGGCGGTGCTGGCAACCACCCGGAAACCCGACGCGTAGGGCTTGATGGCCGAATGGGCGCTGCCGGCGTTGGCCTGGCCTTGGGCGTAGGCGTTGTAGTCGTCGATGTCGGCAGAGTTCGGGCGGCGGCTGCCGGTATGGGTGAGGAACAAGAGCCGGAACTCGTCGCCGACGTTGAAGCCGGCGGGTATGAGCGCCCAGTCCTCAGGAACGACCGTCGAACTCGAATGCGAGGACCGCACCACGACCACCCCTTCGCCGTCGCCGGGCGGGGGCACGAACTGCTTGTCGTTCTGGTCGACTCGCGGGTTCTGCTGCTGGGACGTGTCCGACTTCACCGACACCGCCGAACCAACAACACCCTCACCCTCACCCTCACCAGGATCAGGGTCTGGATCGGGATCAGGGTCTGGATCGGGGTCTGGATCGGGGTCTGGATCGGGGTCTGGATCGGGGTCTGGATCGGGGTCTGGATCGGGAACGGGGTCTGGTGGGGGTTTGCCGGTGTCGGGGTCGCAGCCGGTCACTGGATCGGCGGGCACATAGCTTGCGGCCAGGTTCACTCGCGAGTAGTTGCCCCAGCGGGAGAGCTGGTCGCCGCGGCGCGCTTTGACCCGATAGGTGTAGGCGGTGGCGGGCTGATCCGCGCAGCGATCCACGAACGAGACGTCGCTGGTGGCGGTGTCGTCGGCCACGACATGGAACGTGCCCACCGAGTCCACGCCGGGGCGGCGGCGCAGCACCTGATAGCCCGTCACCGACCCGGCGTCGTCGACCGGCGCGTTCCAGCTCAGCGTGACTACGCCGTCTTGGAGCTGAGCGGACAGCCCCTTTGGATGCAAAGAGCTAGACGACGCCCCCACAGCAGGAGACAACAACGCTGCCGCCATCGCCACCACCGCCAGCGCCGCGGGCAGCGCCGGCCATCTGCGCCTGCGGGCACTCATTCTGGGGGGGGGGGGGGGGGGGGAGGAAGGGGTATGAGACACAGTGAGGTCAGGCATCAAGAAACTCCTTAGTAACAGGTGTCGGGGGCTACACCCCGTTGAAAATCACCGAACGTACACTACTAGCTCATAGACAACATTTATCAACCTCATATACAAAATATTTCAACAAGGCGATACGAAAGGCCAGCGGCGATGGTCCCGGCCTCTAGGTGGCCGGTCCCGATACGGTGAAGCTCAGCGTGTTGGACAGTTTTTTGCCGTCGGGGGTGCAGATGGCGCCGGTGGTGTTGCAGTTGGTGGTGGCGGGGAGTTGGATCGTGATGTCGGCGGTGGTGTCGGGTTCGACGGTGATGCGCCAGGAGATGTTGGTGGGTTTGTCGGTGCGTTGCGCCCGCTGTATCTCGCCGCCGGTGACGTTGAAAGCGTGGAACTTGAGGGTTCTGTAGCTGAGGGGGAGTTCCTCGCTGAAGTCGAGGTTGAAGGTGAACTCGGTGGAGCCGTCGTGGGTTGTGGGGGGGTCGGCGGTGACGGTGACGGTGAGGGGAACCGCGGCGACGGCTTGGGTGGTTTCGCTGGTGAGGGTCTCGGTGTTGTCGGCGTCGTCGGCGAAAGTCACCCGCACGGCGATGGTCTTGCCGACGTCGCCGGCGGTGGGGCTGTAGGTGGCGGCGGTGGCCCCGTCGATGTCGGCGCCGTCGGCAATCCACTGGTATTCGTATTCGACGTTGTCGAGGCCGTCTTCGTCGTCGATGGCCGAGGTGACCGCGGTGAGGGTCTCGCCGGCCTGGGGCGTGCCGGTGATGGTCGGCGCTCCGGTGGGCGCGGTGTTCTCGGGCTCGGTGTCGTGCTCTGAGACTGTTCCGGTGACTTTGATCTTGAAGCTGGCGGTTTCTTGGTAGGCGGTCCAAGTCCGAACCTCAGAGCTGGTGGTGAGGTAGTGGGAGCTGTCGGCTATCGACCAGCCCTCGGCGCTGCCGGGGTCTTCTTCGGTGGCGGCGGCGTCGTCGGTGGGGTAGGTCTGGGGTATGTGGGCGAAGTCGTCGGTCCCGCTGGGGTCAGCCCACTCGATGACGGCGAAGTAGGCGGTGTCGGCGGCCAGTTGCGGGCAGGGGTCTGTGCCGGTGGGGGCTTGGAAGGCGATCGCGGCGGGTGTGGCGAGGCTCGAGGGGTTGTCCAGGGTGCAGAGCGCGTCGCCGGGCCCGCCGTCGCCGGCGGCGGCGTTGACGGTGACCTGGAGGTGGTCGCCCGCGGTCGACGGGTCGAAGAGGCTCGAGACCCAGATGGCGACGGCGCCCAGGGTGTAGCCGCCGGTGTCGGCGCCGGTGGTGAAGGCCTGGGCGAACCCCGGGCGGGCGGCGCTGAGCGGGCGCATTATCCCGACGGTGGGGTTCACGCCCAAATTGGCGACCAGCAGCTGCGGCGTCTGCCCACTCTGGTCAGCGCCGTCGGCCGGCTGGGGCGTGGCGGTGGTGGTGGGGACGGGGTCGGGGACGGGGTTGGGTCGTTGGACGCCGCTCTGGGCGGTGGGGACGATGCGGACGTGGATCACCTGGCCGTCCTGCCGGAGGTGTCAGTTGGTTTGTGTAAGGCGGGGTGGTGGTCATGTTAGGCGATTGGGAGTCGCTGTGGGTAGCGGATGGCTAGCTGGTTGATGCAGGCTTTCCATCCTGGGGTGTTTGTTCCTTGTGGTCCTCCTCTTTGGGTGTTGATGTTTCTGATGGCCAAGTACAGGAGTTTGAGCGCTGAGCGTTCGTTGGGGAAGTGGCCTCGGTTCTTTGTGACTTTGCGGAGCTGGTAGTTGACCGATTCGATCATGTTGGTGGTGTAGATCACCCGGCGGACCTCTGGGGGGAAATCGAGGAACGGTATGAACTGTTCCCACCGGTTCCGCCACAGCGACACGATAGCGGGGTATTTGGAGCCGATGCCGGACTCGAACGTGTCTAGGGCTGCTTTGGCGGCCTCCGCGGTTGGGGCGGTGTACACGGCTTTGAGTTCAACAGACACTTGGCGGCGGTCCTTCCAGGAGGCGTAGCGGTGGGCGGCTCGCAGCAGGTGCACCACACAGGTCTGGACTGTTGCTTGTGGCCAGGTGGCCTCGATGGCCTCTGGCAGGCCTTTGAGCCCGTCGCACACGACGATCAAAACGTCGGCCAGGCCCCGGTTGGCGAGCTCTGAGAGCACACCAGCCCAGTATTTGGAGCCTTCTGCGTCGGAGTCGCCGATCCACACCCCCAAGATGTGTTTGTGGCCGTCAACGTCGATACCCACAGCCAGGTACACGGGCCGGTTGGCTACGTTGCCGTCTCTGATCTTGATCATCAACGCGTCGATGAACACCACCGGATACACCGCGTCGAGGGGCCTGGACCGCCACGCTTCGAGTTCTTCCCAAACTCCGTCGGTCACCCTCGATATCAGGTCGTGGGACACGTCAACGCCGTAGATCTCTTTGAGGTGGGCTTGAACATCGCGAACGGTCATGCCCCTGGCGTACAAAGCGATGATCCGCTCGTTGAACCCGTCCAAGCGGGTGCTGCCCTTGGGAACGATCCGCGGTTCGAAGCTGCCGTCACGATCCCGGGGCACCTCCAAATCCACGGTCCCGACATCGGTGTGCAACCGCTTGGGAGTGGCTCCGTTGCGGGAGTTCCCCGACCCGATCCCGGCCGGGTCTCCCTTCTCATAGCCGAGATGATCCGACAGCTCCTCAGCCAGCGCTCTCTCCAAAACAGCTTTGGTCATCTGCGACAACAAGCCCTCGGGCCCCAACAGATCGGTGCCGGAGGCATGCACACGCTCCATGAGAGCGTCCAACACCTCCTCAGACACCAAACCAGCGGCATCCGCCGGCAGTGCTTCTCGATGAATATCAGTCAAAATGGTCCTTTCCATAAACCCAGAGCCAAAACAGCCCCGGACAACTATCTCAGACCACCCCCCTTACACAGAGGAACTGACAGGCTCGTCCTGCCAGTCGACGTCCACGCCGGTCCACTTGAAGGTGCTGGCGCCGGAACTGCCGGCGGGGAACTCCAAGGTGAGGGCGCCGACCTGCAAGGTGTAGTCCGCGGCGTCGGCAACGTCGGCCTCGAACGCCAGGCGCAGATCACGGCCCGGTTTGTGCGACCACAGCCATCTGACCTCCCGACACCGCGAGCTTCGCCGCCACACGACCGCGGTACAACTCCTCCGGAGGAGTCCGGTAGGACGATTCTGGTTTCCCATCAGCAAACTCTGCCCCTTCGAGCCACACCGCCGCGTCGCCGTCATCGCATCGGCTCATCAAGCACCTGTACCCATCCAGACGGTCCCGCCACTGCCCTTCTTGCACCGCGACCGCGACCCACCGCTCACCATCGGACCCCGTAGGCACACTCGCCGCTTGAAGGTATTCGATCTCCGCTCCAACAGCGGCACGCACGACCTCAACATCGCCAAGCGTTCCAGAGTTCAGCACGATTATGGAGGTCAGATACTACCCGACAGGCCACATATCGGCACAGATTGACACAACACCAAGCTTTGTCCACGCCCACAACACCGCTCGGTCCTCCAACCCAGCACCCCCGTACAGCAAACCCGCCAGCGCCCGACGTCGCTCCGGTGCGAGCTATCACCCCCGCAGAATCGCTTGTCGTTAGAATTCGATATCGAAGTCTGGTTCTTCCCGTACTGGCCGAAGCAGAGCTACTTCGTTTCGCCATCGTTCGATGGTCGCAGGGTCCACGGCAAACCTGGCGTCGGACTCGATGCCTCTTAGCGCTAGGTTAAGGTTCCTCGGCCGGAACATCGGATCCTTCTCCACAGCCAGGCGGCACAGCTTCTCGAGCCCGTGACGCGCTTCGAGGGCGATGAGATCGTCAAGGTCTCTGGGCATGCGACGAGCTACAAAGGCGTTGAGCTTGCCGCCGGCGACATCGAGTTGGTCCAAGACCAGGCCGTCGGGTGTGGCCACTGGCGGGAACGAGCGGTAGTCGACTCCGATGTCGATCATCAGCTCCTCCCCCTCGAACTCGACACGCATCCTGACGAGCTGGGGATACTCAGTCACTCGCTCGGTGCCGAAAGACAACGATCGCAGATGGCGCTCGACCTGCTCAACGAAACCCTCGACCGTCACGCCACTGGGCCCGAAGAAGTCGAGGTCACGGGTGGGGCGGTCGATGACCCCGTAGGCGATCAGAGCGGCTCCGCCGGCCAACGCGAAGCCGTGGTGTTCGCCTAACCGGCCGATGATCCGCCGAACCTCGGCCTGCAGAGGCGTCAGCACTACGGACTAATCCCGCGCCGGTCGAACCAGCGCTGCCACGCCTCCGCGACGTGCGGCGACAGCCACATCCGTGGCCACATGTCAAGCAGCTCGCCGAGCTTCACGTAGAACCGCACATCGTCAGCACGCCCCTCGGTCAGCACCTGCTCATAAAGCCAGCGGCGCTGCGGCTCCTCGTCGAGGTCGTACAGGCCTTGCCCGCTCCAAGCGAGGTGGAGCGGTAATTCCACAACACCCTCAGCTTTCACAAGCGACGGATCGTCGATGTCGTCGGGTGTGGCCACCGGGCGATCCGCGATCCCCGGAGGCGACTTCAGCCCAGCATTGAGAACCATGACGACAATCCTACACCAACACGCTCGGTTCAGCCCCGCCGGTCACCGGCACGACCCTGCGGCCATCCTCTGCCTTTGTCGATCATCCATTCGGTCGAACGTAAGGCACATGGACCGTTCCTGCTGTTCTTCACCGAGACGGCTTCCGAACGGCGCAGAGCACAGCCAAAGAGCAAAGCCAATGCTGCCGCGTCCCTCGCGCCCGCCGGTGTCCCGTCACCACACACCGCGAACAGCGCGCTCAGCTCCGGCACGCTCAACGCACGTCCAGTCGGCAACCTCGACCCGCAGAGCTCGCGGCGGCGCGGCATCGCGCGTGGTCACTCACCGAGGTAGTCCCCTCTGTGAGGGGCCGGCTGTTGCCTGTCGTGGGGCTATGGGCGGGTGGTGAAGGTGACTCGGCCGACGAGGTGTGCGGGTGACCAGATGCCGCCGGGGTAGAAGCCGCCGTCCCAGGTGGGGATGAAGTCCTCGGGCTGCATGAAGCCTGAGCCGCCGCTGCCGATGAACTGTTCGTCGGACACGAGCCGGAACAGGGCTTCGGCGGTGTAGGTGGTGCCCGGGGTCAGGCCCGAGACGGTGACGTATGAGTCGTCTTCGTGCATGCAGCCCTCGCTGCCGAACAGCGTGGCGAAGTTGGCGCCGTAGAGGTTGTACTGGGGATCGTCGTACTTGACCGAACTGCTGACTTCGTTGTAGTCGGCGAGGCGTCGTCCGGGCACGGCGTCGAGCCAGTCGTCGATCCTCTCGCGTGCGTCCGCGATCTCCTGGGCTGTCGCGGTGTCGGCGTTGTTGAGGACCCCCAGGGCTTCCAGTGCCAGTGGTGAGAGGTCTCTGGCGCCGGGGTTGCCGATGCAGGTGTTGTGCCCCCAGCCTTTGTAGCCGATGCCGACATGGAGGAGCCGGTTCTCTTGTTGCTGCTTCGGCGCGGACAAAGCGAGGTGATGCGCGGCGTGAACAGAGGTGAGTCCGTCGCCGGTCATGTCGACCCGGATCGTGGCGCCGGTGCGCCACACATTGGTGACGGTCACGAGCCCGGCTGCGGGGAGCTGGCGTTCGGAGTCGACCGACACCGCTTTGGAGGGGTTGCTGCGGGCGCTGCTGCGCACCGCGATGACCCGGTAGGAGAACTGTGTGAGCGGCGCGATCTCGTCGAAGGTGTCGGTGCGCAGGAAGACGCCGGCATTGTCGTAGATAGACCTGTCCACGGTCGCGGTCACGTCGTCGCCGGTGTCAGCCCATTGGGTGGTGCTGCTGCCGGTAAGGGTGGCGACGTCCGCGAACGGCAGTGCGCGTTGTTTCTGGGTGACGAGGCGCCGCTGGATCACATAGCCGGTGACCGACGAGGCGTCCTGTGCGGGCGCATCCCAGTCCAGGTTGATCGCCAACGTCGTGCCGTCCGCCACGGCCTGCTTGGTCGGAATCGACACGGTCAGGCCCCGGGGAGACTCCGCGTTGGGTCGCGCAGCGTCGCGCTCCCGGGAGACGTACGTGCCCTCGGACAGGCGGCCGCCGACGTTGCGGTCGAGAACTCCGAGAGTGAGGTACACGGAGCGGATCTGGTAAATATGCGCCCGCGGGCCGACGAGCGCGTCGCGGCTGCGGTCGGTGAACTCGAATCCGGTCTGGGGTTGTGATCTGTCGAAGGTGTGGATGAGCTGAGGCTCGCGGTCCGACAACAGCTTCACGGTGTCCGCGGCGATGTCGTAGACGTGCCCGAACGAGGTGCGATAGATCTCATAGCCCGCCAGGGCGCGCTCGTCAGCGCAGGTGTATCTGTAGTAGCCGCCGGTCTCTGTGATCACCCACGCCTTGAGGCCGTCGGGACGGGTGACCTTGGTCATAGTCTCGGTGCCGGGCACGCGCTCGGTGTCGTACTCCAAGCAGGCCACTTGTTCGTTCGCTTCGTCCCATGTCAGCTTGATGCCGTCGTCGTTCAGCTCCACGGCGAAATTGCGGGGCAGGAAGCTCTCATCGTCATATTCCTCCAGCACTTCGTACTTGTAGCCGTCGGGATAGTCGTCGAATTCGGGAGAACCGCCGATCATGCTGGGATAGCTGGCGGGCAGGCCCGGCAGGGTGGAGCGGTCCTGGAACTGTGCTGGGACCGTGACCTGCGGCGAGGACCGCAGCACGACCGTCCCTTCGCCGTTGTCGGGCGGGGGCACGAACTGCTTGTCGTTCTGGTCGACTCGCGGGTTCTGCTGCTGGGTCGGGCCCGACTTCACCGACACCGCCGAACCAACAACACCCTCACCCTCACCCTCACCAGGATCAGGGTCTGGATCGGGATCAGGGTCTGGATCGGGGTCTGGATCGGGGTCTGGATCGGGGTCTGGATCGGGGTCTGGATCGGGGTCTGGATCGGGGTCTGGATCGGGGTCTGGATCGGGAACGGGGTCTGGTGGGGGTTTGCCGGTGTCGGGGTCGCAGCCGGTCACTGGATCGGCGGGCACATAGCTTGCGGGCAGGTTCACTCGCGAGTAGTTGCCCCAGCGGGAGAGCTGGTCGCCGCGGCGCGCTTTGACCCGATAGGTGTAGGCGGTGCCGGGCTGATCCGCGCAGCGATCCACGAACGAGACGTCGCTGGTGGCGGTGTCGTCGGCCACGACATGGAACGTGCCCACCGAGTCCACGCCGGGGCGGCGGCGCAGCACCTGATAGCCCGTCACCGACCCGGCGTCGTCGACCGGCGCGTTCCAGCTCAGCGTGACTACGCCGTCTTGGAGCTGAGCGGACAGCCCCTTTGGATGCAAAGAGCTAGACGACGCCCCCACAGCAGGAGACAACAACGCTGCCGCCATCGCCACCACCGCCAGCGCCGCGGGCAGCGCCGGCCATCTGCGCCTGCGGGCACTCATTCTGGGGGGGGGGGGGGGGAGAGGAAGGGGTATGAGACACAGTGAGGTCAGGCATCAAGAAACTCCTTAGTAACAGGTGTCGGGGGCTACACCCCGTTGAAAATCACCGAACGTACACTACTAGCTCATAGACAACATTTATCAACCTCATATACAAAATATTTCAACAAGGCGATACGAAAGGCCAGCGGCGATGGTCCCGGCTGGCTGTCTATGGCGTTGACGGTCGGAGTTGACCGCCTGCGGGGCAGGCCCAGGGGGTTTGAGGCGGCGAGCATGTTGTCGGCGGGTTTGGTCCTTTGATGGTGAAGCTCAGCGTGTTGGACAGTTTTTTGCCGTCGGGGGTGCAGATGGCGCCGGTGGTGTTGCAGTTGGTGGTGGCGGGGAGTTGGATCGTGATGTCGGCGGTGGTGTCGGGTTTGACGGTGATGCGCCAGGAGATGTTGGTGGGTTTGTCGGTGCGTTGCGCCCGCTTCATCTCGCCGCCGGTGACGTTGAAGGCGTGGAACTTGAGGGTTCTGTAGCTGAGGGGGAGTTCCTCGCTGAAGTCGAGGTTGAAGGTGAACTCGGTGGAGCCGTCGTGGGTTGTGGGGGGGTCGGCGGTGACGGTGACGGTGAGGGGAACCGCGGCCACTTCCTCGGTGGCTTCGCTGGTGAGGGTCTCGGTGTTGTCGGCGTCGTCGGTGAAAGTCACCCGCACGGCGATGGTCTTGCCGACGTCGCCGGCGGTCAGATCATAAGCCGAGGCGGTGGCCCCGTCTATGTCGGTGCCGCCGGCAATCCACTGGTATTCGTATTCGACGTTGTCCAGCCCGTCGGCGTCGTCGATGGCCGAGGTGTCGGCGGTGAGGGTCTCGCCGGCCTGGGGCGTACCGCTGATGGCGGGCAGGCCGGTGGGCGGAGTGTTGTCGGGCTCGGTGTCGTGCTCTGAGACTGTTCCGGTGACTTTGATCTTGAAGCTGGCGGTTTCTTGGTAGGCGGTCCAAGTCCGAACCTCAGAGCTGGTGGTGAGGTAGTGGGAGCTGTCGGCTATCGACCAGCCCTCGGCGCTGCCGGGGTCTTCTTCGGTGGCGGCAGCGTCGTCGGTGGGGTAGGTCTGGGGTATGTGGGCGAAGTCGTCGGTTCCGGTGGGGTCGAGCCACTCGATGACGGCGAAGTAGGCGGTGTCGGCGGCCAGTTGCGGGCAGGGGTCTGCGCCGGTGGGGGCTTGGAAGGCGATCGCGGCGGGTGCGGCGAGGCTCGAGGGGTTGTCCAGGGTGCAGAGCGCGTCGCCGGGCCCGCCGTCGCCGGCGGCGGCGTTGACGGTGACCTGGAGGTGGTCGCCCGCGGCCGACGGGTCCAAGAGGCTCGAGACCCAGATGGCGACGGCGCCCAGGGTGTAGCCGCCGGTGTCGGCACCGGTGGTGAAGGCCTGGGCGAACCCCGGGCGGGCGGCGCTGAGCGGGCGCATTATCCCCACGGTGGGGTTCACGCCCAAATTGGCGACCAGCAGCTGCGGCGTCTGCCCGCTTTGGTCAGCGCCGTCGGCCGGCTGGGGCGTGGCGGTGGTGGTGGGGACGGGGTCGGGGACGGGGTTGGGTGGTTGGGCGCCGCTCTGGGCGGTGGGGACGATGCGGACGTGGATCACCTGGCCGTCCTGCCAGTCGACGTCCACGCCGGTCCACTTGAAGGTGCTGGCGCCGGAACTGCCGGCGGGGAACTCCAAGGTGAGGGCGCCGACCTGCAAGGTGTAGTCGGCGGCGTCGGCAACGTCGGCCTCGAACGCCAAGCGCAGATCACGGCCCGGTTTGTGGGACCACAGCCATCTGACCTTCAGGTCCCCGCTCCCGGCTGTGTTGGAGAACAAATCAGCGCTGGCCGCGCCCACCGACACGCTGCTGTACTCGACCACCGTCATGTCGGCCGACCACAACGGCTCCGCAGACTCCTGACTGCCCGCCGCCGTCGACCACAGGGCCGCAGCAGCCAACACCAACACCAGCGACGCCGCCTTGACGCGTCTCGCTTTGATGCGTCTCGCTTTGATGCGTTTCGTTGGTTTCATCTCATCATCCCCCGGCTAGCCCACGACCGTGAAGACAGGCGAGATGGCATAGACCGGCAGCACCTTCTCCTCGTCGATCTGTTTGTACACCATCCCGGCAGCGGGATCGACGGGGCCGACGGGAGCGGCGTTGGCCGCCGGGTCCCTCGGCGAGCCCACCGCGACAATCCCCATGGTGCTGCCCATGGGGTAGTCCGGGTGCGCGGCCCCCGAGGAGTCGCACCCCGTCCACACCATCGCATGCTCCTCGAACTCAGCCGAGTTCCCCGTCACATACGCGCCGTATTCGGTGTTCACCCACTCGTCTCCGTAGAAGTCGGCGTAGTTCTCCGCGATCAGCGTCGGCTCGTCGTCCCAGCCGCCGTCCAGCCAGCGGACCGGCACCCCGATGGCGCCCTCCATCTCGGTGTTCGCCACCGCGTCGACCCCCGCGGTGCACACCACCGCTTTGAACCGCCCGGCGACCCTGTGGATGACCGGATCGGTGTACGGCACATCGACCTCTTCGCCCCGCACCAGAGTCCCCTCCGCTTCTTTTTGGACGAACGCGTTGTAGACCGCAATGTCGCCCGAGTCGGGCACCAAGCCCCGATTGGAGACGAACACCAGCCTGAACTGGTCCCCCACCTCGACGCCGTCGGGAATGTGCAGCCAGCTCTGGGGCACCCTCACACCGCCGGGAACGAACGGGGCATCTTCGTTGACCTCGACATACACCGCGAGCGACAGCGAATTGCCGCCGCCCTGCACCGACAGGCTGGAAAGGTCGGCACCCCGATACAAGGCGTCCGCGATGCCGGCGCCCGACACCGCGCCGGTGTCCTCGCTGTTACTGGTGGTCCGCTCCAACCGGTGCGCGGTGCCGCCGACATGGCGCCACACCATCACATAAGAAGTGTCCGGCGCCAGATGCGTGTTCGGCGGCGCCTCGAAGAAGCTGTGACCCGCCGCGTACTCGCCGGGGCTGAACAGGTCGAACAGCTTGGCGCCCGGCTCGCCGCCCGAATCGGCATGCACCGCCACCGCCACCGCCACCGGGCTGTCAGGAAACTCGCTGTTGGAGCCCTCAATCTCAACACCGATGCCCTGCAACCGATAACCGAACCCGTCCGAACCCGTCGTGAAACCCTGCGACAACACAGAATTGGTGGAGTCCGCAGACGCATAACTGTTGTTGGTCTGGCCCAAATTCTGCACCATCGCAACCAACTCCTCGCCGAACACGGCCATATACGGCGCATCGAGCTTGATGTCGATAGTGTTCGCCCCAGCGCTGTCGATGGTCACCCCGGCCGCCTGCGGCTCGTCCGCCCCAGTGGACTCGGTGCCGTACAGGCGGGTCAGCACGGTGCCCCCCATTCGGTCCGGCGGGTCTCTGATGTCCCAGAAGAGGTTGTATGTGTCGCTTCCTCCCACGGTTGCGCCTTGGGGAGCGGTCCATTCATTGATGCCGGTCATCTGGCGGGTGTTGACCAGCCTGAACAGCGTGGTGGATCCGTCGCGCAGTCGCCACGGGTTGGTAAAGCCCCCCCCATGAGAGGTGTTGTCCCCGGAGAAGGTCACGCCGCGGATGAGGTAGCGGTCCGCGGCCCCCACAGTGATCCCGAATTTGCCCTCATCGCCGAGCGACACGATTTCCTGAAGGAGGTCGTCCATGGACTCGCCGGGGTCGGGGTTGGGGTTGGGGATTTGTGCGTAGGTCGAGTACAGGATGCCGCTTTGCCGCTTCGAGCCCTCGATGGCCAGGCGCAGCACGTTGGTGACCTCGCTCACGCTGTTGTCCAGCGTCGCTGCGGTCTCGCCGCCATCGTCCTCATCGTCGGAGCTCGTCGCCTTGATCTTCAGCGACGCCCCGAAGTCCGACAGCACGATGAAGTAGCGGACGCTCTTCCCTTGGTACGCGAACGCGCCCGGCGGGGCCGCGAACTTGTTCAGGCCGGCCTTGAGCGAGGACGGGTTCTCAAAATCGAACAGCTTGGTCTCCACCCCGACCCTGGTCGACCCAATAGCGCGGTCCATCCACAGCGACACGGTGAGGCTCGACGGCGCCTCGGCCAGATCGATCGACACGCCCGAGAGCTCATAGCCCTGCCCGTGAGTGCCCAGCTCGAAGCCCATCTTGTAGTCCCCGGTGATCGTCACGGTGGTCGAGTTCGCCTGGGCGGTGTTGGCGACCAGCGTCGACACCGGCAACGGCGCCGGTGCAGGAACCGGGCCGAACGGCAGGCTGGTCACCGTCTCTGAGTTGCCCAATTTGTCGGTGAACGACACCTCCACCTTGAGCAGCTTGCCGATATCGGCGTCGACGCGCCGGTAGCGGCCCGACTCGATCATTAGGTCCGCAGAAAGTGGCGTAACGTCATCAACAGTTCCCAGCATCATGTCGGGGCCGGGCAGATTCAGTAGGCCGTGGAACTGCCGGAAGTGGGTCGAGGCGTGGTGGGGCGAGTCGAGGCCCACCGTGGTCTCGGTGCTGCCGTCGACGCGGATCCACCGGTACGAGAAGGCGTGATTGTCGCCTATCGCATCCTTGGAACCCACATTGACGAACCCGTCGTCGTCGGAGATCCCCGAGACGTCCACCGCGAACACGCCGGGGCTCTCCGCGGAGACCAGCACCACCGGCCGGCCGGTGGCAGCATTATTGACGGTCTGGGCGTGGGCGGGTATGGGGGAGCCGGGGAGGCTCGCCAAAGCGGCCACCACCGCCAACACAACCGCCGCGGCCCGCAACCGCCGCAGGCGAGAGGTTCTCAACCCCCCCCCCCCCCCCCCCCGGATTACGGCATCGCAACGTCCACGTCGCAGCCCCCACCATCGAAACCCACTGAACATCATCGGAGGGACACTACTAGCTCATAGACAACATATGTCAACTTCATATACAACAAATGTCGACAAGGCTGAGCGAAAGGCCAACGGCGATGGTCCCGGCCCCTAGGTGGCCGGTCCCGATACGGTGAAGCTCAGCGTGTTGGACAGTTTCCTGCCGTCGGGAGTGCAGATGGCGCCGGTGGTGTTGCAGTTGGTGGAGTTGGATCGTGATGTCGGCGGTGGTGTCGGGTTTGACGGTGATGCGCCAAGAGATGTTGGTGGTTGCTCGGTTCAGGAGCCGTTGCTCAAACCTTTGTGTTTTGTTGGACACGGATTTGGGCACCCCTTCGCGGGGTTGAACCAGAGATGGTTCTTTGCGTATCAGCGGGGCTACCTGCACAACCGGTGCGGTGTGCGTCCATCGGGCCTGTGAGGCTCGGTGGAGGGTTGGTTTTACTGCCCCTCAATCGCTTTGTCTTGGTATCGCAGACCCCGCAGCCGCAACTCTGCTGCGCGCCCTCCTGTGTCCAGCCACCTTCGGGGTTGGGCACATACCGGGCCAGGTTTATTGCCGCGTTGTCGTCTCTGTCGTGGGTGCTTGCACACTCACAGCAGGTCCACGTTTCGGCGCTGGATAGTTTCGGGGCTTATATACGTGGGTTGCGGGTCGGTGCCTGCTCGGGTGAGTGTCATACCCCCTAGCTAGGTTTGTGGGATGGGCGATGCTGGTTGCGACCCGGATTTGGTGCGGTACGGCACAGCGGTGCGTGTGCGGCTGCCGGGGTTGCCTGCCGGTGTGAAACGTCAGGTTTGGCGTGACCGGCAAATACAGGATCAGGCTTACAACTGGGGTGTCGAGCACGCGTTGAGGGCGCATTACCGAGGCGAGCGGGTACGGAGTCCGCGGACTCATTCTCAGCCGTTGACGGAGTTTCGTCGCGAGACCGGTTCGGCGCACAGTTCGTTGTTGCAGCGCGGCGGGTTTTGGTCAGCAGTCGATGCGGTGATGAAGTGGTCTAAGCGCCGCAACCAACTGCTGTACGGCCAACGCAAAGCCGCCGAGAGGGTAAACGCTGCGTTCGTCAAGCTCGATGCCGCGGCGGGCCGCTGCGGCAGTGTTGACGATGCCGGGTTGTTGTCGCATGTCGGCGCTGCAGCCGACGCGTTGATGCTGTATCGGGATTGTCAACAGCGTCGTGTCGACCTCGTCGACAGCGGCGAAGGTGCGGCGTTGCGGCTGCGGACAACGCCGTCTGGGGTTGAACTGACGCAGATGACGGCCAGCGAACGTTCCGACGCAATCAATGAGGTCACCGAAGAAGTAGACGAAGCGCTCGCTGTCGTCGTGTCGGCGTTGAAAGCGGCATCAGCGGCGGTCAAGTCCGCGGAAGGGGCCGAGGCTGTTCGTAAACGGCTGCGGGAACTCGTGGGCAAGGTCCGTGCTGCGGCCGCGGCTGAGGCCAAAGCCGACAAGAAACTGTTGGCGCACGTCGCGAAAGGCGACCGTCGCCTGTTTCGTTCCCGCCGCGACCTTGAACGGTGTTCGGGTTCGGCGTTGGTGCTGTTCGAGGGTTGCGCCATCCGCGGCGGCGTACTGCGCCTCCCCGGTGGGACTGAGATACCGCTGCCCGTCGGGGGCGACACCATCGACGGCATTCTCGCAACCCACCAAGACCGGAACCTGACTTGGAGCGGAGCGGTTCATGTCGTGGACGTGACCGACAAAGCAGGCAAAGTCACCCGCCGCACTCAACCTGAACATCGCAAATACCACGTTCACTTCCTGTGCCGCGCCGCGGTCCCCGCCCCGGCCCCGGTCACGTCGCCTAAGCAGTCGTCGGGTTGCGACTGGGGCGTAGCAGCGCCGTTGGTGTGCAGCGACGGCACCGCCTATGCCCGTCACTCATCGCCTGCCCAGCAGCAAGCCAGCCGTGAGCGCCACACCGGATCGGTGCGTCTGCAACAGTCGATGGCCACCAAAACCGACGGCAGCCGCCGTCACACCAAACAGCGACGACAGCGAGAACGGCTGGTAGCGAAGAACACCAATGTGCGCATCAACACTCAACGCCACATCGCCAAAGCCGTAGTGACCGCACCCGACGTGCGCCAGGTCGTGCTCGAAGGCACCAACGTCTCGAACATGACCGCATCCGCGGTAGGCACCAAAGCGTTCCCGACGAAAGGCTCTGGTGCCAAACGCGGCCTCAACCGCAGCATCGCTGAGACCGCCCCAGCCCGGTGTCACCAGTCCCCAACTAGGTGCAGTGGTGATCCCCGCTGCGGTGCAGGCGGTGAGCGTGGGGTCATCGCCGCGGCGTTAACCCGGATCGGGTGCCGCGGCACCCTGTCTCCGTGAAGGTGGAGCATCCCCAGAACGGGCCGTGTTTGCTGCGACGGGGCACCAGCGGTGCGCCGCAGTCCGGGCAGTCGCAGCGTCCAGGGCCCGAAGTGACATACAGAAGCGTAACTGTGATATACTCTTTGGTGTGACACAGGATGTTGTGGTCCTCGCGACTCAGGGCAGCTTACGCCGTTTCGTGGTCTATCTGCGCCGTCGGCGGGGTTGGAACCAGGCCCGCCTCGCGCAGGCTGTGGGGCGGTCCCAGCAGTGGGTGTCGAAGTTCGAACGCGGGATGACCGAACCTTCGCTCGCTGACGTGTTGACGGCGTTGAACGCGCTGGGCGCCGACGTTGCTGTCCGTCGAGCGGACGCGCCGCGAGGCGGTGATACTGGTGGCTGAAGCGGCGCAGGACCTTTACGTGTTCTTGCACGGCGAGAGGATCGGGCGGCTTGTGCGGTTGCGGCGCGGCGCGGTGCATCTCTACTACGAACCCGGCCTCGGCCCGTCTGCTGCGCCGCTGTCGTTGTCTTTGCCGGTAGGTCACCGGGAAAGACACGATGTCTCTGACTGGGTCGACGGGCTGCTGCCGGAAAACCCGCGCACCCGAGCGCGCATGGCACACGAGTTCGGCGCAGTTTCAACAGCCCCATACGACTTGCTTTGTGCCGGCGCTGGGCTTGAATGCGGCGGCGCTGTGCAGTTCTCTACGCGACCGGTTCTCGACGACCCGCAGACCGCGACGCTCACCGAGCTCAGCGACGGCGACATTGCGCAGCATCTGCGTCTCATCACCCAAGACGCTGCGAGCGACCCGTCAGAGCAGATAGGAGATCTGCGGTTGTCCCTCCCCGGTGCTCAACCCAAGATGGCGTTGAGGCTCACCGACAACGGATGGTGCCTGCCTTCAGGGTCGCTTGCTACCACCCACATCCTCAAACCGCAGTCCGGGCATCTCACCGAACGGTTGCGCGACTCGATAGCGGTGAACGAGCACCTGAGCCAAACAGCCGCGGCGACGCTCGGGCTGAACGCGGCACGCACATCGCTGGAGCTGTTCGAAGACGAAGCGGTTCTGGTGGTGGAGCGTTTCGACCGTGAAACATCCGGACACGAAGTGCGCCGGCTGCATTTCGAGGACCTGTGCGCAGCGCTCGGGGTGCCCACAGCCCAGAAGTATCAACAAGACGGCGGTCCTGGACCTGAGGACATCCTCGGGTTGCTGCGCCAAGAGAACCGCAACGACACACCGGCGTTCTTCTTGTCGTTGTTCTACAACGCGTTGATCGGCAACACAGACGGGCACGCCAAGAACTACGGGCTGTTGCTGGACGGGCCACGACCCCGACTCGCTCCGTTGTACGACCTGAACTCCTTAGCGCCTTACATGCCAGACGGATCTGAACTGTCACGTCCAGCGATGCGTTTCGCCTCAGCGAACCCCGCCAGTTTGGAGCACTGGGGCCAAACCGCCGCACGGCTCGGGATAGACGTCGACACAGCCATGCTCAAAGCCATGGCACAAGCTCTACCCGAAGCGTTCGAAACCGCAGCGGCGCGATGCCCCCAATGGGCTGCGGAGACCGCCCGTAAAGTGTGCGACAGCGTCGTGGCTCACGCCGACAGACAAATGAGCGGCAGCACCGTCAGCGCCGCGGTGTCGGCGATGCGTACGCCGGCGGAGTTCGATGTAGGTGAGCTTCCAGAAATCATGGCATGCGCCAAGACGGTCAAACGCACCGGCCGTGCCTGCCTGCTTCGGTCAGGGCACCGAGGCAGATGCAGGTCAGTGCTGTGACTCGGAGTCGCAAAGTTCGAACGGATGTCGATGTTGGAGAGTTGATAAGCGAGGCTCGCCGAGCCGCGTTGATGACTCAACAACGACTCGCTGACCGGACCGGCACCACCAGACAATGCGTGATCCGCCTAGAACAGGGCGGGCACAGCACCGCGCTCAACACGGCGCTGACGGTGCTCGAGGAGCTCCGGTTGGAGCTGGTCGCTTCCGTCGACATCTCTTAGCTGTGGCAACAGACCGAAACCGGGGTCAGGTCGCCGCAGAGTCCAGCAGCGCCGCTTCGAAGAACACTCGGTGGGCGCGGGCGGTTCTGGGGGTGGCCTGTTTGACGATACGCGTGAACCCGTCGGCGTAGCCGCACCTGTTGCGGTAGTGCCTGTCCGAAATGAGCAGCACCGTTGCTTGTTAGTGCGGTTTGATGCGCTAACGCCTCCTTGCGGAGTCACGCTGCCTCTTTCGAGGTGTTGTGTTCGCAGACCGCCCATATCGGGCTGGTGCGTAATCCTGAACCCGCAGGTAGAGGCTGTGCCGTGTGGTTCCCTTAAAACGGATCTTGCCCGATTCCAAAACGGATCTTGGGGGTTTATACTGCGCGTGACGTGGTGAGGGGTGTTTGTGGGCATGCGGCGGTTAGGAGAGGCGTTCCAAGTTGTACGACCACCATTACGACCGACCTTGCTCGGCAAAGTCCCTGATGAGATCACCAAGCGCATCCCACATCCAAGGTAACCCCCCGGGCCCTGGTCGTGACGGCTCCAAATGCAACGTATATGCAAAAGAAATAGGTTGCACTCTCGGAGCCCGCTCCGATACCGTGTCGCCATGCTCACGGTGGAGGACATTCTCAGAGGCGACTTGGACGAAGCAGCGGCAGTGGCAGCGGCAGCGGTCCCTGATGTCGTAGCTGCGTTCGACCTCATCGTGCCCATGGTGTCGAACGAGTGCAGCATCCCCGTGCTCAGGCGCTACTACGCACTGGCAGATGCAGCGATCCGCACACTGGTCGGCGCTCCCGATGGTGGCATCTCTGCGGGCGCCCCGCAAGCTGCGGAGGCTCGCCTCGGAGTCATCGGCCAGATGATGCAACGCGACATCCCTGTCCTGATCTGGCTCGCCCCGACGCCCGACGGCATCGGGTTCGTCAAGGTCGTCGTCGACCGCCTGCGCGGGCATTTCGGCGGGATTCCGAATCAGTGCGTCAGGGCACGCGGCGGCATCGACGAGCACCATTTCGATTGGGTTCGCAAAGCGCTCGCAGGTGTGGAACTCGAGCGCACCTACGGCGCTCCGCTGCAACGAGCGATGGCGATCTTGGATCTGTCGAGCACAGATGTCGCTGAGGTGATGGGAGTGACCCGCCAAGCAGTGGAGAAGTGGCTGCTCGGGGGGCCTCCTTCTGACCGGCGAGAGAAGATCGGAGCGCTCGGCGAGATCGCCGACATCTTGCACTACAGGCTGCGGCCGGGAACCCCGCCGATCGTCGCTCGCATGACCTCGGACGCCTACGGCGACCGAAGCATGCTGGAGATGTTCGCCGACGGCGAGCATGGGTGGTTGCTCGCAAGCGTGCGAAAGAGCTTCGACTTCACCGACGTGGCGTGAACATGCAGCCTGTCGAGATCGGCGGGCGTGGCTACCTGCGCGTCGCAGATGCTCATTGGACCGATCCGCTTGACGCCTCGCACGCCGCAGTCGGCAACGGGCAGCGCTGGAATCCGCCAGGCATGCCATGCCTGTATTTCAACCAGGACCGCCAGACCGTCGAAGCAAACCTCCGGCTCAGGTTCGACCCGTTCCCCTACGCCCGCTTCCTGGACCCGGCGACTTCACCGGTGATACTGGAAGTCGAGCTGCCGCCCGGCTCCGCAGCAGACGCCTACACGCCCCAAGGCATCGCCGCGGTCGGCCTGCCATCGACATACCCGCTCGACGCCGATGGGCAACAGGTGCCCCACCACCAATGCCAACCCATCGGCGGAGCAGCCTTCGACGCAGGAATGAACGGAATCGATTGCAGATCCGCAGCCACAGGCGGAAACCGAGAAATCGCATGGTTCCCGCGTGATCAAAGGGCTCGCATCCTGACGAGACGCACGCTGGACGCCTGGCGAAGCACCGACCCAACCGCCAGATAACCGACGTCGCCCAACCCGACGCCCGCCAGGCGCGAGCCGTTCACGGTCCTGTCCTCGTACGTGAGCGGTTATGGCTTGGTGGTGAAGGTGACTTGGCCGACCAGGTGTGCGGGTGACCAGATGCCGCCGGGGTAGAAGCCTCCGTCCCAGGTGGGGATGAAGTTCTCATGCTTGACGCCGGCGCCTTGGCCGCCGATGTATTGCTCCTCGGAGATGAGCCGGATACGAAAGACCAGCGGCGATGGTCCCGGCTGGCTGTCTATGGCGT
This sequence comes from Candidatus Aldehydirespiratoraceae bacterium, assembly GCA_965198315.1. Taxonomy (GTDB): domain Bacteria; phylum Actinomycetota; class Acidimicrobiia; order Acidimicrobiales; family Aldehydirespiratoraceae; genus VXYK01. Next base: position 2,964,537 of record OZ240616.1, read on the forward strand.
TGACGGTCGGAGTTGACCGCCTGCGGGGCAGGCCCAGGGGGTTTGAGGCGGCGAGCATGTTGTCGGCGGGTTTGCTCCTTTGATGGTGAAGCTCAGCGTGTTGGTGAGTTTTTTGCCGTCGGGGGTGCAGATGGCGCCGGTGGTGCTGCAGTTGGTGGTGGCGGAGAGTTGGATCGTGATGTCGGCGGTGGTGTCGGGTTTGACGGTGATGCGCCAGGAGATGTTGGTGGGTTTGTCGGTGCGTTGCGCCCGCTGTATCTCGCCGCCGGTGACGTTGAAGGCGTGGAACTTGAGGGTTCTGTAGCTGAGGGGGAATTGCTCGCTGAAGTCGAGGTTGAAGGTGAACTCGGTGGAGCCGTCGTGGGTTGTGGGGGGGTCGGCGGTGACGGTGACGGTGAGGGGAACCGCGGCCACTTCCTCGGTGGCTTCGCTGGTGAGGGTCTCGGTGTTGTCGGCGTCGTCGCTGAAAGTCACCCGCACGGCGATGGTCTTGCCGACGTCGCCGGCGGTCAGATCATAAGCCGAGGCGGTGGCCCCGTCTATGTCGGTGCCGTCGGCGGTCCACTGGTATTCGTATTCGACGTTGTCCAGCCCGTCGGCGTCGTCGATGGCCGAGGTGGCCGCGGTGAGGGTCTCGCCGGCCTGGGGCGTGCCGCTGATGGCGGGCAGGCCGGTGGGCGGAGTGTTGTCGGGCTCGGTGTCGTGCTCTGAGACTGTTCCGGTGACTTTGATCTTGAAGCTGGCGGTTTCTTGGTAGGCGGTCCAAGTCCGAACCTCAGAGCTGGTGGTGAGGTAGTGGGAGCTGTCGGCTATCGACCAGCCCTCGGCGCTGGCGGGGTCTTCTTCGGTGGCGGCGGCGTCGTCGGTGGGGTAGGTCTGGGGTATGTGGGCGAAGTCGTCGGTTCCGGTGGGGTCGGCCCACTCGATGACGGCGAAGTAGGCGGTGTCGGCGGCCAGTTGCGGGCAGGGGTCTGCGCCGGTGGGGGCTTGGAAGGCGATCGCGGCGGGTGCGGCGAGGCTCGAGGGGTTGTCCAGGGTGCAGAGCGCGTCGCCGGGCCCGCCGTCGCCGGCGGCGGCGTTGACGGTGACCTGGAGGTGGTCGCCCGCGGCCGACGGGTCGAAGAGGCTCGAGACCCAGATGGCGACGGCGCCCAGGGTGTAGCCGCCGGTGTCGGCGCCGGTGGTGAAGGCCTGGGCGAACCCCGGGCGGGCCGCGCTGAGCGGGCGCATTATCCCTACGGTGGGGTTCACACCCATGTTGGCGACCAGCAGCTGCGGCGTCTGCCCGCTTTGGTCAGCGCCGTCGGCCGGCTGGGGCGTGGCGGTGGTGGTGGGGACGGGGTCGGGGACGGGGTTGGGTGGTTGGGCGCCGCTCTGGGCGGTGGGGACGATGCGGACGTGGATCACCTGGCCGTCCTGCCAGTCGACGTCCACGCCGGTCCACTTGAAGGTGCTGGCGCCGGAACTGCCGGCGGGGAACTCCAAGGTGAGGGCGCCGACCTGCAAGGTGTAGTCGGCGGCGTCGGCAACGTCGGCCTCGAACGCCAAGCGCAGATCACGGCCCGGTTTGTGGGACCACAGCCATCTGACCTTCAGGTCCCCGCTCCCGGCTGTGTTGGAGAACAAATCAGCGCTGGCCGCGCCCACCGACACGCTGCTGTACTCGACCACCGTCATGTCGGCCGACCACAACGGCTCCGCAGACTCCTGACTGCCCGCCGCCGTCGACCACAGGGCCGCAGCAGCCAACACCAACACCAGCGACGCCGCCTTGACGCGTCTCGCTTTGATGCGTCTCGCTTTGATGCGTTTCGTTGGTTTCATCTCATCATCCCCCGGCTAGCCCACGACCGTGAAGACAGGCGAGATGGCATAGACCGGCAGCACCTTCTCCTCGTCGATCTGTTTGTACACCATCCCGGCAGCGGGATCGACGGGGCCGACGGGAGCGGCGTTGGCCGCCGGGTCCCTCGGCGAGCCCACCGCGACAATCCCCATGGTGCTGCCCATGGGGTAGTCCGGGTGCGCGGCCCCCGAGGAGTCGCACCCCGTCCACACCATCGCATGCTCCTCGAACTCAGCCGAGTTCCCCGTCACATACGCGCCGTATTCGGTGTTCACCCACTCGTCTCCGTAGAAGTCGGCGTAGTTCTCCGCGATCAGCGTCGGCTCGTCGTCCCAGCCGCCGTCCAGCCAGCGGACCGGCACCCCGATGGCGCCCTCCATCTCGGTGTTCGCCACCGCGTCGACCCCCGCGGTGCACACCACCGCTTTGAACCGCCCGGCGACCCTGTGGATGACCGGATCGGTGTACGGCACATCGACCTCTTCGCCCCGCACCAGAGTCCCCTCCGCTTCTTTTTGGACGAACGCGTTGTAGACCGCAATGTCGCCCGAGTCGGGCACCAAGCCCCGATTGGAGACGAACACCAGCCTGAACTGGTCCCCCACCTCGACGCCGTCGGGAATGTGCAGCCAGCTCTGGGGCACCCTCACACCGCCGGGAACGAACGGGGCATCTTCGTTGACCTCGACATACACCGCGAGCGACAGCGAATTGCCGCCCGAGTTCGCGTCTAGGCTGGAGAGGCTCGCACCCCGATACAGCACATCCGCGATGCTGGCGTCCGGCGCCGCGCCGGTGTCCTCGCTGTTGCTGGTGGTCCGCTCCAACCGGTGCGCGGTGCCGCTGACATGGCGCCACACCATCACATAGGAGGTGTCCGGCGCCAGATGCGTGTTCGGCGGCGCCTCGAAGAAGCTGTGACCCGCCCCGAGGTCGGCGGGGCTGAACAGGTCGAACAGCTTGGCGCCCGGCTCGCCGCCCGAATCGGCATGCACCGACACCGACACCGCCACCGGGCTGTCGGGAAACTCGCTGTTCGAGCCCTCAATCTCAACACCGATGCCCTGCAACCGATAACCGAACCCGTCGTCCGAACCCGTCGTGAAACCCTGCGACAACACAGAATTGGTACTGTCCGCAGACGCATAGCTGTTGTTGGTCTGGCCCAGGTTCTGCACCATCGCAACCAACTCCTCGCCGAACACGGCCATATACGGCGTGTCGAGCTGAAAGTCCCCCGTCTGGTCGCCGATGGTCACCCCGTCCGCCTTCGGGTCGTCATCCTCATCGGAATGGATGCCAAAAAAGCGGGACAATACGACGCCTCCCACCCGGTTCCCCGTCACAGGATCTTGGGTCTCCATGTAGAAGTTGTATGTGTCGCTTCCTCCCACGGTTGCGCCTCGGGGGGCGGTCCATTCATTGACGCCGGTCATCTGACGGGTGTTGACCATGCGGAACAGCTCGTCGGATTCGTCGCGCAGCTGCCACGGTGCGGTAAAGCCGCCCGCTTTATTTGTGGTGTTGTCCGCGGAGAAGGTCACGCCGCGGATGAGGTAGCGGTCCGCTGACCCCACAGTGATGTTGGTTTGGAGATTGTCGCCGACCGAGGTGATTTCCTGGGCGTAGTCGTCCATGGACTCGGGCGGATCCGCGGTCAGGTCGGCGTCGGGATTGGGGATTTGGGCCCAGGTCGAGACCAGGATGCCGCTGTCGCGCTGGGCGCCTTCGACGGCCAGGCGCAGCACGTCGTCGGCCAGGCGCAGCACGTCGTCGGCCTCGCCCGCGCTGTTGTCCAGCGTCGCTGCGGTCTCGCCGCCATCGTCCTCATCGTCGGAGCTCGTCGCCTTGATCGACAGCGACGACCCGAAGTCCGACAGCACGATGAAGTAACCGACGCGCTGCTGGTACGCGAACGCGCCCGACGGGGCCGCGAACCGGTTCAGGCCGGCCCTCAACGGGGACGGGCTCTCGAAGTCGAACAGCTTGGTTCTCTTGCCTGTGTTCCCGGACCCCAAGGCGCCGGCCATCCACAGCGACACGGTGAGGCTCGGCGGCGCCTCGGCCAGCTCGATCGATACGCCCGAGATCTCATAACCCTGCCCGTGAGTGCCCAGCATGAAGCCCATCTCGTACTGCCCGGTGATCACCTTTGTGGTCGAGTTCGCCTGGCCGATGTTGGACACCAGCGTCGAGGTCAGCCGCGGCACCGGCGCGGGAACCGGGCCGAACGGCAGGCTGGTCACCGTCTCTGAGTTGCCCTCGCTGTCGGTGAACGACACCTCCACCTTCAACAGCTTGCCGACATCAGCCTCGACACTCCGATAGCGGCCCGACTCGATCATCAATTCGTGACTTAGTGGTGGCCTTGGTTCGCCCGCCTCAGTGGGGTGGTCCGGCGGATGGACGAACATCGTGCCGAGCGTCAACTGGCCGTGGAACTGCCGGAAGTGGGTCGAGGCGTGGTGGGGCGAGTCGAGGCCCACCGTGGTCTCGGTGTCGCCGTCGACGCGGATCCACCGGTACGAGAAGTCGTGCAAGTCGCCCGTGGAAGCTGTGCCGCCCACATTGGGGATCCCGTCGGCGTCGGAGATCCCCGAGACGTCCACCGCGAACACGCCGGGGCTCTCAGCGGAGACCAGCACCACCGGCCGGCCGGTGGCAGCATTATTGACGGTCTGGGCGTGGGCGGGAATGGGGTTGAGGGAGCCGGAGAGGTTCGCCGAAGCGGCCACCACCGCCAACACAACCGCGGCGGCCCGCAACCGCCGCAGGCGAGAGGTTCTCAACCCCCCCCCCCCCCGGATTACGGCATCGCAACGTCCACGTCGCAGCCCCCACCATCGAAACCCGTTGAATATCATCGGAGGGACACTACTAGCTCATAGACAACATACGTCAACCTCATATACAAATTAATTCAACAAGGCGGAGCGAAAGACCAGCACCGACGCTCACCGCCGACGTGGTGCCGCCGATCCGCGCGCACCCATCGACGATCCGGGCCCCGGCCGGTTGCGCGCCGATGCCGACGTTCCGGGGGTCATCTCTTGGGGACGATCGTGAAGACGGGTGAGATGGCGTAGAGCGGCCGGTGCTCGTCGTGGTTGCCGGTGAGTTGCCCCACGCTGACATCGACCGCGCCGATGGGGGCGTTGTTGGCGGACGGGTCATTGGGCGAGCCCACAGCGACCTGGCCCATGCTGTTGGGACCCATGGGGACCAGCGGGTCGGCGGCCCCTGTGGAGTCGCACCCGGTCCAGACCATGTAGTTGTCGGCGAAGCGGACGGAGTTCCCGGTGGCGTGGGCGCCCCAGTCGTCGTTTTGCCACTTGGGGCCGAAGAACTCGGAGTAGGTGCTGGCGACCAGCGTGGGGCTGTCCTGCCAGCCGCCGTCCAGCCAGCGGATCGGCACGCCCAGAGCCTCTGTCATCTCGGTGTTGGTCCGCGCGTCGACCTCAGCGGTGCAGACCACCGCCTTGAACTGCGAAGCGACGCTGCGTATCACCGGATCGGTGAACGGCCCCAATGTCTCATCGCGCTTGGTTCGGCCAGAGGCCTCGAACACGACAAGCTTGTTGTATTCCTCGATGTCCCCGGACATGGCGCCCGTGGCGTGGTGTGTGACGAACACCACCCTGAACTGGTCCCCCACACGGGCGTCGTGCGGTGTGTGCAGCCAGTCGGGGGTCACCTGGAAACCGCCACCCGCGAAACGGGCACTGCCCACGAAACTGCCCTCAACCGCTTCGCCGTAGACGGCGATTTTGAGTGCGTGGCTGCTGGCGGACGCTGTCAGGCTGGAAAGGGAGCTGCCGCGGTAGAACGCGTCGGCCAAGGAGAAGCCTTTGAGCCCCAGAGATTCCTCGTCGTCGCTGAGGGTCCGGTCGAGCCGGTGGTCCTCGCCGTTGAGCTTGGTCCACACCATCACATAGGAGGTGTCCGGGTCCAGGTACGTTTCGGGCGGCGCCTCGAAGAAGGCGAGCTCGCCCGCCGCGTAATGGTCGGGGCTGACCAAGTCGAACAGCTTGGCGCCGGGCTTGCCGCCGGAGTCGGTGTGCACGGCCACTGACACCGACGACGGCCCGTCGGGTATCTGCGGGTCGCTGTTGGAGTCGTCGGAGCCCTCGACATCGACGCCGATGCCCTGGAACCGGTACCCATACGCATTGGGCCCGGTCGAAAAGCCCTGCGAAATCACACTATTGGTGGAGTTGGCGGTGGCGTAGCTGTCGTTGTCCCGTCTCAGGTTCGACACCATCGCGACGAGCGGCTCCCCGTCCACAGCCATCGACGGGGTGTCGCATGCGAGGTCGCCATGAGCTGAGAAGGTCACGCCCGGCGCCGACGGAGCGTCGGTGTAGTTGGCCACAGCGAAGGCGCAGTGCATGCGGCTCGTGACGATCCCTCCCCGCGTCGACCCCTCGGTGTCCCCCGCAATGCTGTCGACGGTCATGTGCAAGACGTATGTTGCGTTGCCGGCCACGGTCGCGCCCTGCGGGGCCGACCATTCAGATATGCCAGGCGGGCCGGTCAGGCGAGCCGGGCCGCTTGTCAAGTCTCCTCGGGCAGTAGCAACAGGCAGAGTGAACAGCGTCGTGCCAGACGTGGTCTGAAAATCGAACGGGATGCCGAAGAACCCGCTGCGGATGTCGATCCTGACACCCATATCATCGGTTTCAGCGGTGTGACCGGTGGTACCTACGGAATCCCCTGCCACAGAGACGCGGCGGATGAGATAGCGGTCCGCTGACCCGACCGTCATCTCGAAACAGCAGTCATCGGCGACCGAGATGATCTCCTGGTCGCCCGTCTGGGCCACCGTGAGGGACGAGGCCAGGATGCCGCGGTCGCGCCTCGAGCCCTCGACAACCATCCGCAGCGCCCCGCCGCGCGACGAGGAGCTGTCCCACTGCCCGGTCGAACCCAGCGCTCGGACCAGCGCGCCGTCGAACAGGACCGCGTCCGGCTCACCGCCGGGATCCTCATCATCTGATGCCGTCTCCATCACCGACAGCGACGAACCGAAACCCGACAGCACCACAAAATAGTTGACATAGGGGTATGCGAACGCCCCCTCAGGAGCCGCGAACCTGTTCAGACCGACCCCCAAAGACGCCGGATTGTCGAACTCGAACAGCTCACGCATCGGAGCCCTGCTGCCATCGAGATGCCCCTCAGCGCCACCGACCCACAACGACACCGACAAACCAGACGGCACAGCCGCCAACTCGACCGACACACCCGAGATCTCATAACCCTGACCATGGCTGCCCAGCCGAAACCCCATCGCGTACTGCTGAGTGACACTCGCGGTGCCCGCCTGAGACTGCCCGACATTGCTCACCAGCCGCGGCCCGTCGGGGACCTCGACGTCGCTGACCAGCCGCGGCGCGGCCAAGAACGAAGCGTCGACGGCTTCGCCGTAGACGGCGATTTTGAGTGCGTGGCTGCTGGCGGACGCTGTCAGGCTGGAAAGGGAGCTGCCGCGGTAGAACGCGTCGGCCAAGGAGAAGCCTTTGAGCCCCAGAGATTCCTCGTCGTCGCTGAGGGTCCGGTCGAGCCGGTGGTCCTCGCCGTTGAGCTTGGTCCAGACCATCACATAGGAGGTGTCGGGGTCCAGGTACGTTTCGGGCGGCGCTTCGAAGAAGGCGAGCTCGCCGGCTGCGTATTGGTCGGGGCTGACCAAGTTGAACAGCTTGGCGCCGGGCTTGCCGCCGGAGTCGGTGTGCACGGCGACTGACACCGACGACGGCCCGTCGGGTATCTGCGGGTCGCTGTTGGAGTCGTCGGAGCCCTCGACATCGACGCCGATGCCCTGGAACCGGTACCCATACGCATTGGGCCCGGTCGAAAAGCCCTGCGAAATCACACTATTGGTGGAGTTGGCGGTGGCGTAGCTGTCGTTGTCCCGTCTCAGGTTCGACACCATCGCGACGAGCGGCTCCCCGTCCACAGCCATCGACGGGGTGTCGCATGCGAGGTCGCCATGAGCTGAGAAGGTCACGCCCGGCGCCGACGGAGCGTCGGTGTAGTTGGCCACAGCGAAGGCGCAGTGCATGCGGCTCGTGACGATCCCTCCCCGCGTCGACCCCTCGGTGTCCCCCGCAATGCTGTCGACGGTCATGTGCAAGACGTATGTTGCGTTGCCGGCCACGGTCGCGCCCTGCGGGGCCGACCATTCAGATATGCCAGGCGGGCCGGTCAGGCGAGCCGGGCCGCTTGTCAAGTCTCCTCGGGCAGTAGCAACAGGCAGAGTGAACAGCGTGGTGCCAGACGTGGTCTGCAAATCGAACGGGATGCCGAAGAACCCGCTGCGGATGTCGATCCTGACACCCATACCATCGGTTTCAGCGGTGTGACCGGTGGTACCTACGGAGTCCCCTGCCACAGAGACGCGGCGGATGAGATAGCGGTCCGCTGACCCGACCGTCATCTCAAAACAGCAGTCATCGGCGACCGAGATGATCTCCTGGTCGCCCGTCTGGGCCACCGTGAGGGACGAGGCCAGGATGCCGCGGTCGCGCCTCGAGCCCTCGACAACCATCCGCAGCGCCCCGCCGCGCGACGAGGAGCTGTCCCACTGCCCGGTCGAACCCAGCGCTCGGACCAGCGCGCCGTCGAACAGGACCGCGTCCGGCTCACCGCCGGGATCCTCATCATCTGATGCCGTCTCCATCACCGACAGCGACGAACCGAAACCCGACAGCACCACAAAATAGTTGACATAGGGGTATGCGAACGCCCCCTCAGGAGCCGCGAACCTGTTCAGACCGACCCCCAAAGACGCCGGATTGTCGAACTCGAACAGCTCACGCATCGGAGCCCTGCTGCCATCGAGATGCCCCTCAGCGCCACCGACCCACAACGACACCGACAAACCAGACGGCACAGCCGCCAACTCGACCGACACACCCGAGATCTCATAACCCTGACCATGGCTGCCCAGCCGAAACCCCATCGCGTACTGCTGAGTGACACTCGCGGTGCCCGCCTGAGACTGCCCGACATTGCTCACCAGCCGTGTGGTTGGTGCGGACAGCAGCACCAGCACTGTGGCGGTGTTGGAGGGGCGGCTGGTCACGCCGTCTCGGATCGCCTTCACCTGGTAGTTGTAGCGCACTCCGGGTTCGGTGGCGGTGGTGTCGAAGTAGGCGGTGTCGGTGGTGGCGGTGTCGGACACCAGCGTCGTGAGCGTCTGTTCGCCCCGGTTGGGCCGGCGGCGCAGGATCTCATAGCCGTCCACGGACTCGTCATTTTGGGCGGGCCGGTCCCATGTGAGTTCCACCCCGCCTCGCACCAAGCGGGCCACAAGGTCGGCGGGTGGCGTGCGCTCGTTCTGGGCCTGGGCCGTCACTCCCGGGCCGACCACCGCGACGGTCGCGGCCGCCAGCGCCAAAAAGGCCGCGGCCGCCAGCGCCCAAAAGGGCCGCCGTCGGATCAAAGCGCCGAACCGGACGGGCTGAGGAGCCCTCATCAAGACCTCCGATGACCGCTCGGCCAGCACAGACGAACCTCTCTGCAACTCGCTTTCGACTGTGCCCCGCGTCCGCCGTGACAGCAGGGCCGTGACAGCAGGGCGGCGATGACCCCCCCCCCCCCTGAATCAGGGCACCGCGACGACCACGTCGCAGCCCCCACCACCGAAACCCGCTGAACATCACCGGACAGACACTACTAGCTCATAGACTGCATGTGTCAACCTCATAGACAACACAAGTCAACAAGGGGCATGATGGGTAGACACAATGGGGCATAACGGCATGATCGGTAGACATAATGCGTAGACGCAATGGGCGGGTGAGAGTGCGGCATTGCCTCATGCAGTCGACGCACACGGGTAGCAGGCGCACCGCGCTGCGTTCATTCCTGATCGTGATCGTCGTGGGCTTGCCGTTCTACCTGTTGGTCAATCCAGCCTCGTCCCTGTCTCGGGACGCAGGCAGCGATCTGAAACTTGCGGCCGCCAACGACTACCCGACCGGTATCTGGTCGGACGGGACGACCATGTGGGTCGCGGACTTCGAAGACCGCAGGCTGTACGCGTACAACGTGTCGGACGGCAGCCGGGCCGCCGAGGACGACTTCCGGCTCGTCGCCGAGAACAACCTTCCTGTGGGCATCTGGTCGGACGGGACCACCATGTGGGTGTCGGACTTTCAGGACGGCAAGCTGTACGCCTACAACATGTCGACCAAAGCCAGGGACCCCGGCAAGGAGTTCAACACGCTGCGCGCTGCCGGCAACTACTTCCCCGAGGGCATCTGGTCGGACGGGGTCACCATGTGGGTGGTCGACGTCGGTGCCGACAAGGCGTTCGCCTACAGCCTCTCGGACACGACACCCGACGCCGGCAAGAGCTTCGAGCTGGGTGCGGGCCACTCCTCTCCCATGGGCATCTGGTCGGACGGGACCACCATGTGGGTGTCGGACTGGCGTGACGCCAAGGCATACGCCTACAGCGTGGCGACCAAAGCCCGCGACGCCGGCAAGGACTTCACGCTGGACGCCGACAACAGCCATCCCGAGGGCATCTGGTCGGACGGGACCACCATGTGGATCGCCGACCGCGAAGACGACAAGGTGGAGGGCGACAAGCTGTACGCCTACGCGCTGCCGCCGGGCGTGGTCGTCTTTCCGACATCGCTGGCGTTGGCCGAGGGCGGTTCGGGCGCCTACACGCTGGCGCTGAACGCGGCGCCCACGGCGGAGGTGACCGTCGGGATCACCTCCGGCGGCGACGTCAGCGTCAGCCCGTCCAGCGTCACGTTCAACTCGTCGAACTGGAGCACGGCGCAGACCGTGACGGTGAGCGCGGCCCAAGACGACGACGCTGCGAACGACGCAGTCACGCTGCAGCACAGCGTCAGCACCTCCGACAGCAGCTTCTCGGGCACCACCGTCGCCGACGTGGCGGTCAACGTGACCGACGACGACGACACGCGCGAGACGACGACAACCGCGACCGACGACGACACGCGCGGGACGAGCCTCGAGCTGGCCGCCGAGAACCGGAACCCGGCCGGCATCTGGTCGGACGGGACCACCATGTGGGTGACCGACGACGTCGACCGCAAGCTGTACGGCTACAGCATGGCGACCATGGCGAGGGACGCGGGCAAGGACTTCACCTCGCTCGACGCCCGGAACGTTCTTGCCTCCAGCATCTGGTCCGACGGGACCACGATGTGGGTGGCGGAGCGCAGTGTCGCCAAGCTGTACGCGTACCGGATGTCCGACGGCGGGCGCGACGCCGCCAAGGACTTCGACACGCTCAAGGCCGCCGGCAACAGCTCTCCGCGGGGCATCTGGTCGGACGGGACCACCATGTGGGTGTCCGACTCGTCCGACGAGAAGCTGTACGCCTACAACATGTCGACCACAGCGAGAGACACCGCCAAGGACTTCGACACCCTCGACCCCGCCAACAACTCCCCACAGGGCATCTGGTCCGACGGGAGGACCACCATGTGGGTGTCCGACCCGCACAGCGACAAGCTGTACGCCTACAGCATGGTGACCAAAGCCAGAGACACCGACTACGACTTTGACACGCTCCGGGCCGCCGGCAACAGCTCTCCGCGGGGCATCTGGTCCGACGGGACCACCATGTGGGTGGCCGACCCGTCCAGCGACAAGCTGTACTTCTACGAGATGCCCGCCAGCGTGTCTGCGGCGTTGCGCACACCGTCGAGGCTGGTGGCCAACACCGACCAGACGTCCGGCCGCATGGTGGGCATTCATTCGTCCAATCCCAAGATCGGGCAGGGTTTCACGACCGGCGGGTGGGCCAACGGGTACGCCCTGACATCGGTCGCGGTCCGCTTCGACGCCATCGGTGCTGATGCAGCCCTGACGACCGAGATGTCCGCGACCATCAACGAAGGTGACGAGACCGACGAATCCAAGCCCGGCGCCGCGCTGTGCACCCTGGTCGGTCCGCCGAGCTACGCGCACGGGAGATTGAACACCTACACGGCGTCGGCGAGCGGGTGCCGGCTCAGCGCGAACACCGCCTATTTCGTCGTGCTGGAACGCGAGTACGACGATGTGGAGGGCGCCGCGAACATGGTGGGTTTGGGCAGCACTGTCGCCGCTGCCGAGTCCTCCGGCAGCGCCGCGGGCTGGTCCATCGCCGACTACCACAACTACTGGACCCACGACATGTGGCGAACCGAGGCGGAGCGCATCGTGAAGATCAAGCTCGCCGGCTACCTGGTCCCCAACACTGCGTCCGCCGACGAGGACACCGCATCCGCCGACGAGGACACCGTGCCCACGGAGGAGCCGGCCGACGCCCAGCCGGTCTGGACAACGACGCTGACCGTGGGTACCAGGAGCGGCTACAGCGGCTATTCGGTGTTCGGCAATTCCGGGCTCGGCGCTTTGTCCGATACCAAGTTCGAGGTGGACGGCACCTATTTTGATGTGGGCTATGTCGCGGTGTTGGACGGGGACCTGATCTTCGGTCTGGCCGAGGTGCTCCATTCGGGTTTTGTGCTGCGGGTCGGCGATCAGGAGTTCGCCTCCGGGGATGCGGTGCTGAGCCGTGTGGGAGCGGCGTACCGGTTCCATTGGGAGGACGCGGGCCTGGTGTGGTCCGATGACGACGAGGTGCCGGTGAGCCTGTTCGTGGGAGGGTCCGATCCCGCCTCGGTGCCGAACCCGCTGAGCGGGTTCACCGTGGTGAACGCCGAGAACCAAGAGGACGTGGCCTCAGTGGTCGACGGGGCCACCTTGACCCTGGCCGGCCCCGATGACAGCAGCTACAGCATCCGGGTGGACACCAATGCCTGGTCGGCGTTCATCCGCAGCGTCCGCCTTGAGCTGTCCGGGGCGAAGTCGGCCCGGCGGACGGCGAATTCGGGCCCCTATTCGCTCTATGGCGGCGGGAAAGCGTTGATCGGCGAGGGGCTGCCGGTGGGCAGCTACACGCTGCGGGCCACTGCGTACTCCCAGCAGGACCTCGGCGGCGAGGTGCTGGGGACGCTGGAGACTTCTTTCGCTGTGGAGGCCAGTGAGCCGCTGACCGTCAGTGTGGAGAATGCCGCGACGACGCACGACGGCTCGGCTGCATTCATCTTCGAGCTGCGGTTCAGCGAGAATTTCCCCCTGAGCTATGTCACTTTGCGGGACCGTGCATTCGCAGTGACCGACGGTGACGTCTTGAGGGCGCAACGGATTGACAAGCCGAGCAACATCGGCTGGCGAATCACGGTGCGGCCGGACGGAAACGGCGATGTGTCCGTTGTCCTTCCTGTCACGACTGACTGTGGCACGCGTGGGGCCATCTGCACCCAGGCCGGCACGAAGCTCTCGAGCCGGCTCGAACTGACGGTTCGCGGTCCCGGCTGACCCATCGCAACAAGTACGGCTACGTCGACGGATTCACGCGTCTCGTCAAACGAGCCACCCCCAGAACCGCCCGCTCTTACCGCGTCTTTTTTGAGGCGGAGATGCTGGGTTGTCGCTGATGGCAGGCTGGAGCGATCCCAGTCACAGACTCGATGCTCAACGACTTGCAGAGCTGTTCAGGGAAGTGGATTGGCAACTGGCGCCGCTTCGAGCACCGGGAACCCCGCCGCTAACGAGCTGTTCGACGGAAAGCTCAGCGGCGCACCCATCGACGAGAGGGTGTGCCCCAAAACGGTCGGGCACAACGCCGAGCCGTGTATTCTCAGAATCGGCCAGGTCGCTTCAACCGGTCGACTGTCGTCTCCGCCGACTGGTTCAGTGCTGCGTCTGTAGCGGTTCGGTCTTTCTGTCGTTGCTGGTCGTGTTCGCCTCCAACCCCATTTTCAGGTTCGATGACAGGTCAGGACAACGAACGGCGAACCGACAGCGACCCAACAAGCCGCTTACCGCTCCAGCCGCCGGGTGTTGAACCGCCGCTGGAACATCGCGCCCAAACGGCGAGGTCCACCTCACCGCACCCCGGAACCGGTCATCAGATCAGGTGGCTGCTGTTGTGGATGATCGCCAACGCGTCGTCGAAGGTGACCCAGTCGTCGTCGGTGTAGACGTACTGTCGGATAGCGGGATAGTTGGTTTTCAACGCCTCATAGCCGGGTTGACCTGGTTGAAACGCCGGCGACGCTGCGAAACCGGCGTCGGGTCGGACGTTGGTACGGTCCGCGAGCCCTGTCGGGAGAGAAGCAACAACCGTTTCGTGTATTTCGGCTACTCGGTCGCTGCTCAACGCGGCACGCACCGGGTCGTGGCGTAGCAGGCACGCCAGGTCGTAAATATCACGGGCCCGCAGCCCGGCGTCTTCGGGGGTGTCGGAGAGGCTGCGCCAGTGGAGCGCGTCGAGTTTGTCGACAACCGCGATGATCGGGTCGGCTGTGAGAACCTCGAACGGTTCCAGCAGCGGATGTTCCTGCAGCAACGCAGGCTCGATGGCGGCAGCGGCTTCGCCGACCAGAGACGTCACCGTAGCGGTGTTGGTGGTGTCGGCTGGTTGGTCGCGTATGTTCATCTCGACGAGCACGTCACCGAAGGTTGGTCCACCAGCAATAACCATGGAGTTCCCCATCAACGGCGGGTAGGTGATCGTTGTGGACGCGAAGCGGTCTCCGAAGCGTCTGTGCTCCATTGGTAGCGGGATCCCGGTGTTGAGGCGTGCTTGCAGCTCACGGCGGACTCGTTTGCGGCGTCCACTTCCGAAGGTCCCCTCTGTTGGCGGGATGATGTTCACGTCTATGTCTTCGGAGAAACGGTTGATGATCTTGTGCGCCTTGACTAGTGACGTGCCGCCTTTGAACACCACCAGCGCCTGCGGGCACGCCTCAGACGGCACTACCGAGCATCGCAGCGCCTCTGTCACGTAAAGGTCCTTGTACGCCATTTCGTCTGTGTCATGCAAGTGCTTGAACCGTGGACTCAACGCGTCGATTATCGTTTCCCATAGGTCGGTGTCGGCGACGAGTGAGTTGATGTCTCGCACGCAACCTGTCGCGGATGTCGCTGGTGGTAGTTGGGGGGTCAAAGAAAGTGGCGCACCAGATGAATCATCAGCGAGATCTGGTTTGCTGGTCGCGGTTGCTGCCGGCGTTGGTGCGGTGTGTTGGTGGCAGTAGATCGAGTTTTCTTGCGCTGAGAGTTTGCAGTCGCGTTCACCGTCGGGCGTGGGGACTTTCCCTGCGCATTGCTTGCCCATCACATCGCACCAACGAGGGACTCGACACGAGGCATGAAGTCAGGCCCCAGCCCGCGTTCGGCTTTTGCTGTGTCGATGATCATGTCGCCGCGGATTTCGTTGCCGTAGTAGCCGCGCCGGTAGTAGGCGTTGAACTTCGCTGAAGCGTCGTCGAAGGACAGTTCAGCCCAGTCGTTGAAGCATCGGACGGCTTCAAGGATCGAGACTTCCCAACGGTTCAGCTCTACCCGTTGAGTGTTGAAGCGTCTCTGGAATATTGCGCCGAGGTCGGTGCGTCGCGGGGGTCGTCCGAGCATGGCCACCCAGAGACGGGGTGAGACCTGGGTGCTCCAGCCGAACATGTTGATGGCGTAGGGGCCTGTGACACCTGCGCCTATTCCAGCGATCCGCCAAGGCAATTCTCGTATTGCTTTGATTGGTAGCCGGGCGGGATACCGTGCCTGGACGCGTCGTCTGGTGTAAATGCCTCGACAGACTCGACCGATGAGGGGGTCGTCGCCAGCGCAGAGCCGGCTGACAGCCATTTTGGTCGTGTCGCGTGAGATGTCAGGGAGGGCGCGTTGAACGTCGTCGAGGTCGAACAGTTCACCGACCGGCAACTGGTCTGCCCATTCACGGATTTCGTTAGACATCCTCCCTCCCTCTCTCTCTCTCGTTGTTACTAAACGGTATCACACAATCCGGGTGTTGACACGAGAACGGCAACCGTATCTGCAACACGTACTCGCCGGGTGTCGCAGACGGCGACACACGGATCGTGTCGTTCCCGCCCGGTTTGCCGGTTTCGCCGTTCCCGACGATGAAGCGTCGTGCTGCGTCCCATTGTTCACGCCACCGCCCCTCAGTCAGGCCGGCGGCTTGGAGGTTGCGGCGCGACTTGAGCAGCCTTTTCGATCCGACGCACACTTTCGGCAACGCCAGCCCGATGCGTTCAACGGTGTCCGCGTCTCGGGTTTGGAGGCCCACCGGCACCGTTGCTCAAACCTTTGTGTTTTGTTGGACACGGGTTTGGGCACCCCTTCGCGGGGTTGAACCAGAGATGGTTCTTTGCGTATCAGCGGGGCTACCTGCACAACCTGTGCGGTGTGCGTCCATCGGGCCTGTGAGGCTCGGTGGAGGGTTGGTTTTACTGCCCCTCAATCGCTTGGTCTTGGTATCGCAGACCCCGCAGCCGCAACTCTGCTGCGCGCCCTCCTGTGTCCAGCCACCTTCGGGGTTGGGCACATACCGGGCCAGGTTTATTGCCGCGTTGTCGTCTCTGTCGTGGGTGCTTGCACACTCACAGCAGGTCCACGTTTCGGCGCTGGATAGTTTCTGGCGGTGACCACACACATGACACAACTGGCTGGATGGGAACCATCTGTCCGCGAGGATCAGAGTGGACCCGTACCAGCCGCATTTGTATGTCATCTGCCGACGGAACTCTCCCAAAGCCGCGTCAGCCATCTCACGGCGGCGGCGTTTACCGCCACAGCCTTCGGCTTTGCGTAACATGCCTTTCACGTTCAGGTCTTCGATCACGATTGTGCCGTGGGTTTTGGCTAGCCGTGTCGTCAACTTGTGCATGACATCACGGCGTATCGCCTTGATGTCAGCATGTGTTCGGGAGATCTGATGTTTCAACGCGGTTTGCCGGTTCGACCCGTCGGGGTTCTGCCTGCGCGACCGGGCGTAGGCGCGTTGCAGCCGACGCAGTTTCGTCAACGCCGCCTTCAACGGCGCGGGGTGTTCGACCCGTTCGAGGATGGTGCCGTCAGCGGCAGCGATCACCGCGAACTTGCGTGTACCTAGATCAATGCCGATCTTCGACTCTGGCTGGGTTGGTTGGTGGTGGCGTTGGGGGCGGCACAGGTCGGTTTGCAGCGACACATAGAACCCGTTGGCCTCTTCGGTGACTGTCGCTGCTTTGATCTGCGCCATGCCTTTGTCGACCAGCCGGTCGAGGCGGCGGGCGTTCTCACCCAGGCGGATGTTGCCGAGGCGTGGTAGCTGGATATGGCGGCGGTCAGCGAGTTTGATGGTCCCGGTGCCGACCCGAAACGACTCTCGACAACGGCCTTTCTTCTTGAACCTCGGGAACCCCAACCGTACGCCTTTGCGTTTGCCCTGGCATGACGACACCCAGTCCCAGTACGCGCCCACCGCGTCGTCAATGCCGTTCGCCGCGGCCTCCTTCGAAAGGTCACGCCACCACACCTCGCCGGTCTCAGCATCAACGCAGAGTTCGTTCTTCACCTGGTTCCAGCGTTTACGTAAACCACGCAACGAAAACCATGTTGACGGCCCCCGATGCTTCACCGGACGCAACTCTGGCAGGTTCATGCCTGCTGCGTCACGGCGAGACCACATGTCCTGCTGTGTTCGCATCTGCTCTATCGCCCAGTTGTGAGCCTTACGGCGCATCCCGCAATGCCGACGCAACAACACAGCAGTAGCAGCATCGGGTTCCAGTTTGAACCTGAACGCCTGACTGGACCAACCATCGGTCAACGCTGCTTTACGGCCAGCCACAGTTCAGCCCCCGACCTTCGTTGCTTCCGCCGCGGCCGCGGCAGCCTCAGCACGCTTCTTAGCTCCGCGTTTGCCGTACACCCGTGCGCACAACGAAGTCAGAACCTCGGTCATGTCACGAACAAGGTCGTCGTCGAGTTCCGTGTCGTTCATCACCTCGACCCGGCGGCCTTGAGCCGACAGCGACGCTTGCAGATAATCGAACCCGAACCGAACCGCCCGATCTCTATGCTCAACAACGATCACCGACACGTCACGATCCGCCAACAACCCTTGAAACTTCCGCCGCGACCCGTTCAACGCCGAACCGACCTCGGTAACCACCCGGTCAACGCTCAACCCCTGAGACGTCATCCAAGCCGTCAACCGAGCCACCTGGCCATCCAAACCGTCTTTCTGGTCCGCAGAAGAAACCCGCGCGTAGACCACGCACTCGCCGTCAACGAACTCATCGGGAACCTCGACAATGATCGTCCCAGACGGCGTCTGATACGCAGGAACAGGCATCTTCCCCTTCCTGAACCAGTCATACGCAGTGTGATAAGTCACACCCATCTGCTCCGCCCAAGCCTTCAACCTCACCCAACTATTCTACCAGAAAACCAACAAAACACAATGCTAACGCCAACAGCCTAGAACCCCTTCGGGGAAAGATCTCTCACAGACTTCCCAACCTCAGCGGCGCGCCGATGCGGGCGATGCGGGGTTATCTGTTGGGGACGCCGACATCACGGTTGCGCGGTGACGCGGGCGTTCCGGGGTTATCTCTTGGGGACGATCGTGAAGACGGGTGAGATGGCGTAGAGCGGCCGGTGCTCGTCGTTGTTGCCGGTCAAACGCGAATCATCGAGATCGACGGCGCCAACAGGAGCAAGGTTGGGATTCTTCTTTACCTGTAACTCGTTGTCCGCATCCCTCATCAGCTCGCTGCCCCTCGGCGTGCCCGCGGCGACCATGGTGCTGCCCATGGGGAACATCGGGTCGGCCGTTCCTGTGGAGTCGCACCCGGTCCAGACCATCGCATGCTCCTCGAAATGGACGGAGTTCCCGGTGACGTAGGCGCCCCACTCGTCGTTTCGCCACTCGGGGCCGAAGAACTCGGAGTAGGTGCTGGCGATCAGGGTGGGGCGGTCCTCCCAGCCGCCGTCGAGCCAGCGGATCGGCACGCCCAGGGCCTCTGTCATCGCGGTGTTGGTCCGCGCGTCGACCTCAGCGGTGCACACCACCGCCTTGAACTGCGCAGCGACGCTGCGTATCACCGGATCGGTGAACGGCCCCAATGTCTCATCGCGCCTGCTACGGCCAGAGGCCTCGAACCGGACGAGCTCGTTGTACTCCTCGATGTCCCCGGACATGGCGCCCGTAGCGTGGTGTGTGACGAACACCACCCTGAACTGGTCCCCCACACGGGAGTCGGGCGGCGTGTGCAACCAGTCCGGCGTCACCTGGAAACCGCCACCCGCGAAACGGGCACTGCCCACGAAACTGCCCTCGACCGCCTCGCCGTACACGGCGATCTTGAGTACGTGGCTGTCTGTGGACACCGACAGGTCGGTCAGGGAGCCGCCGCGGTGGAACGCGTTGGCCAAAGAGAAGCCTTCGAGTCTTCTGGGGTCGTTCTGCTCCTCGTCGTCGCTGAGGGTCCGGTCGAGCCGGTGGTCCTCGCCGTTGAGCTTGGTCCAGACCATCACATAGGAGGTGTCCGGGTCCAGGTACGTTCCCGGCGGCGCCTCGAAGAAGGCGAGCTCGCCCGCCGCGTAATGGTCGGGGCTGACCAGATCGAACAGCTTGGCGCCGGGCTTGCCGTCCGATTTGGCGGCGTGTACGGCGACTGACACCGACGAGGGCCCGTCGGGTATCTGGGGGTCGCTGTTGGAGTCGTCGGAGCCCTCGACGTCGACGCCGATGCCCTGGAACCGGTACCCAAACGCGCTTGGGCCGGTCGTGAAGCCCTGCGATATCACACTATTGGTAGACGTGGCAGTGGCATAGCTGTCGTTGTCCTGGTCGAGGTTCGACACCATCGCGACGAGCGGCTCCCCGTCCACAGCCATCGACGGCGTGGGGCAGGAGAGGGTGCCATGTTCTGAGAGGGTCACGCCCGGCGCCGACGGAATGTCCGTGTAGTTGGCTAAATCGGAGCAATATACGCGGCCCACAGTGATGCCTCCCCTCGTGTGAGCCACGGTGTCCCCAGTAATGCTCCGGATGTTCATGTGGAAGGTGTATGACGTGCTGCCGGCCACGGTCGCGCCTTGGGGCGCCGTCCAATCATTGAGCCCCGGCGGGGCAGTCAGGTGCAATGGGGCCTCTGCCAAGGCTCCTTGGGCAGAGGCATAGGGCAGGGTGAACAGCGTGGTGCCCGAGCTGCTCTGCAGGTCGAACGGGAGGCCGAAGAAGCCGCCTTGAGGGGTTGTGTCGTCCGCCGCCACAGTAACACCGCGGATGAGGTAGCGGTCCGCTGATCCGACCGCGACATCGAAGCAGCAGTCATCGCCCACCGAGACCTGTTCAAAGGAGGAGCCCGTGGCGCCCGTGAAGTTCGCAGCCAGGATGCCGCGGTCCCGCCTCGAGCCCTCGAGGGCCAGGCGCAGCACACGGCCACCCCCGCGTGTCGAGGGACTGTCCCAGAGTCCGGTCGAACCCAGCGCTCGGACCACCGCATCGTTCAAGAGGACGGCTTCGGGCTCGCCGCCCGGATCCTCGTCGTCTGATGCGGTCTCTGTGATCGACAGCGAGGAGCCGAAGCCCGACAGCACGATGAAGTAGTTGACATTCGGGTACGCGAACGCCCCTGCGGGCGCCGTGAACCTGTTCAGGCCGACCTCGAAGGAGCCCGGGTTGTCGAACTCGAACAGCTTGCGTTGCGCCCTCGAAGCGTTGATAGTCGTCCCAGGAGGGCCGCCGCTCCACAACGACACCGTCAGACCAGACGACGGCACGGCCGCCAAATCGATCGAGACACCGGAGATCTCATAGCCCTGACCGTGGCTGCCCAGCCGGAACCCCAAGGCGTACTGCTGAGTGATGCTTGCGGTGGCCGAGCGCGACTGGCCGACATTGCTCACCAGCAGCGGCCCGTCGGGGACCTCGATGTCGCTGACCGGCCGCGGCTGGGCCAAGAACGCAGCGTCGATGGCTTCGCCGTAGACGGCGATTTCCAGTGCGTGGTCGTCTGAGGATTTGGTCAGGTTGTTCAGGTCGGCGCCGTGATAGAAGGCGTCCGCCAAGGTGAAGCCGCTGAGCGTCCCGAGTCGGTCCTCGCCGTCGCCCAGGGTCCGCTGGAGCCGGTGCTCCTCGCCGTTGCGGTAGGTCCAGACCATCACGTAAGAGGTGTCCGGCGCCAGCCTTGTTCCCGGGAGTGCTTCGAAGAAGCTGATGTCGCCCGCCGCGTATCCGTCGGGGCTGACGAGGTCGAACAGCTTGGCGCCGGGCTTGCCGCCGGAGTCGGCGTGTACGGCCACCGACACCGACGACGGTCCGTCGGGTATCTGCGGGTTGTTGCTCGTGTCGTCGGAGCCTTCGACGTTGACGCCGATGCCCTGCAGCCGGTAGCCGTACGCGCTGGGCCCGGTACCGAAACCCTGCGACACCACCACGTCACCGGTGGCTTTGGCGGTGACATAGCCGTCGTCGGCCTGACGGAGGTTCGCCACCATCGCGTGGAGCGGCTCCCCGTCCACGGCCATCTGCGGCGTGGGGCAGGCGATGTCGCCATGATCTGAGAGGGTCACGCCCGGCACCGACGGAGTGTCCGTGTATCTGACAATGTCGGAGCAACCTATGCGGGACAGGGTGACGCCTCCCCTCGTAAATGCCGGCCTGTCTCCCTCGATGCTCCGGATGTTCATGTGGAGGACGTATGTCTGGTTGCCGGCCACGGTTGCGCCTTGGGGCGCCGTCCAGTCAGACATGCCAGGCGGGGAAGTCAGGCGCAGCGGGCCGTCCACCAGGCTTCCTTGGGCGGATGCATAGGGCAGGGTGAACAGCGTGTCGTCCGAGCTGTTCTGCATCTGGAACGGAATGCCGAAGAAGCCGCCCAGATCGGTGGTGTCGTCCCCCGGCACGGAGACACCGCGGATGAGGTAGCGGTCCGCTGATCCGACCGCCATCTCAAAGCAGCAGTCATCGCCGACCGAGATGATCTCCTGGTCGCCCGTGGCGCCCGTGAAGTTCGCAGCCAGGACGCCGCGGTCGCGCCTCGAGCCCTCGAGGGCCAGGCGCAGCACGCGGCCGCCGCTGCGCGTCGAGGGGCTGTCCCAGCGTCCGGTCGAGCCCAGCGCTCGGACCACCGCATTGTCGAACAGCACGGCGTCGGGCTCGCCGCCGGGGTCCTCGTCATCTGATGCGGTCTCTTCGATCGACAGCGAGGAGCCGAAACCCGACAGCACGATGAAGTAGTTGACATTCTGGTATGCGAACGCCCCTTCGGGCGCGGTGAACTTGTTCAGGCCGACCCTGAACGAGGCCGGGTTGTCGAACTCGAACAGCTCGCGCTGCACATCCGAAGTGCCGTTGACAACGGTCATCCCCTCAGGGCCGCCGACCCACAACGACACGCTCAGATCAGACGGCACGGCAGCCAACTCGATCGAGACACTGGTGATTGCGTAGCCCTGGCCGTGGCTGCCCAGCCGGAACCCCATCGCGTACTGCTGAGTGATGCTTGCGGTGGCCGAGTGCGACTGGCCGACATTGCTCACCAGCCGTGTGGTGGGTGCGGACAGCAGCACCAGCACCGTGGCGGTGTTGGAGGGGCGGCTGGTCACGCCGCCCCGGATCGCCCTTACCTGGTAGTTGTAGCGCACTCCGGGTTCGGTGGCGGTGGTGTCGAAGTAGGCGGTGTCAGTTGTGGCGGTGTCGGACACCAGCGTCGTGAGCGTCTGTTCGCCCCGGTTGGGGCGTCTGCGCAGGATCTCATAGCCGTCCACGGATTCGCTGTTCCGGGCGGGCTGGTCCCAGGAGAGCTCCACCCCGCCCTGCACCAAGCGGGCCGCAAGGTTGGCGGGTGGCGTGCGCTCGTTCTGGGCCTGGGCCGTCACTCCCGGGCCGACCACCGCGACGGTCGCGGCCGCCAGCGCCAAGAAGGTCGCGGCCGCCAGCGCCCAAAAGGGCCGCCGTCGGATCAAAGCGCCGAACCGGAAGGGGCGAGGAGCCCTCATCAGGACAACAGGGCGGCGATGACCCCCCCCCCCTGATTACGGCATCGCGACGACCACGTCGCAGCCCCCACCACCGAAACCCGCTGAACATCATTGAACAGACACTACTAGCTCATGCATGACACATACCAATACCAGCGTGGTTGTTGCGCTGGCTGTCTATGGCGTTGACGGTCGGAGTTGACCGCCTGCGGGGCAGGCCCAGAGGGTTTGAGGCGGCGAGCATGTTGTCGGCGGGTTTGCTCCTTTGATGGTGAAGCTGAGCGAGTTGGACAGTTTCCTGCGGTCGCCGGTGCAGATGGCTCCCTCGGCGTTGCAGTCCGTGGTAACCGGGAGTTCGATCACTACGTCGCCGGTGGAGGTGGGCCGCACCGTGATGCGCCAAGAGATGTTGCTCGGCCTGTCCGTCCGCTGTGTCCTCTGTATGGTTGCACCCGTCACGTTGAAGGCGTGGAACTTCAGGGTCCTGTAGCTCAGGCCGAACTCCTCGCTGAACTCGATGTCGAAGGTGAACTCCGACGAACCGTCGTGGGTCGCCGGGGCGGAAGCCGTCACGCTGACGGTGAGCCTCACGGGTTCAGCGGCCACCTCCTCGGTGGCTTCGCTGATGAGGGACTCGTCGTTGCCGGCATCGTCAGTGAAGGCCACCCGCACCGCGACGGTCTCACCCTGCTCGCCTTCGGTCAGCTCATAGCCCGAGGCGGTGGCCCCACCGATATCGACGCCGCCCGCGATCCACTGGTACTCGTATGAGACGCTGTCGAGACCATCGGCGTCGTCGATCGCCGACGTGTCGGCGGTGAGCGTCTCGCCCACCCGGGGCGTGCCGGTGACGGCAGGCAGGCCGGTCGGCGCGGTGTTGGGCGCAGCGGCCACTTCCTCGGTGGCTTCGCTGGTGAGGGTCTCGGTGTTGTCGGCGTCGTCGCTGAAGGTCACCCGCACAGTGATGGTTTCGCCCTGTTCGCTCTCGGTCAGCTCATAGGTCGAGGCGGTGGCCCCGTCAATATCGGCGCCGCCGGCAATCCACTGGTACTCGTATTCGACGTTGGCCAGCCCGTCGGCGTCGTCGATCGCCGAGGCGTCGGCGGTCAGGGTCTCGCCGACTTGGGGCGTGCCGGTGACGGCGGGCAAGCCGGTCGCCGCAGTGTTGGCGCTGGCCGCGCCTTCGTTCACCTTGATCTTGAAGCTGGCCGTCTCGTCGTAGGCGGTCCAAGTCCGAACCTCAGAGCTGACCGACAGGTAATAGGAGTGGTCGGCGATCGACCAGCCGTCCGCGCCGCCGGGGTCCTCTGCGGTAGCTGCCGACTCGTCGGTGGGATAGGTCTGCGGAATGAGTGCGAATGCGTCGGTTCCGCTGGGGTCGGTCCACTCGACAGCAACGAAGTAGGTCGTCTCGGCCGCCAACTGCATACAGGCGTCCGCACCGGTCGGCGCGTCGAAGGCGACCAGCGCCGGCGCGGAGAAGCTCGACGGGTCGACCAGGGTGCAGAGCGCGTCGCCGGGCCCGCTGTCGTCGGCGGCGCCGTTGATCGTCACCTCGAGGCCGTCCGCCGCGGTCGAGGCGTCGAAGAGGTGCGTGAACTGGATGCTGACCGAGCCGAGTGGATAGCCGCCGGTCCTGGGACCCGTCGTGAATGCCTGGGCGAACCCTGATCGGGCGGCGTTGAGGGTGCGCTGCACACCGCCGGCGCCGGCGACGCCCGCGTTCAGGTTGCTGACCAAGAACTGCGGCCTCTCGCGCACCTCCAGGGTCGCGGCGCTGGTCAGCATCTCGCTGTTGCCGTTGTCGTCGATGAACGACACCGCCACCTTGATCGTCTCGCCCTCGTCGTCGTCGCCGAGCGTGTAGGCGGACTCTGTCGCACCGGCGATATCAGCATCGGCGCGCATCCACTGGTAGTGGTAGGAGACACCGTCGAGCCCGTCCTCGTCTGTGATGGCGGAGGTGTCCGCGGTCAGCGTCTCACCCACCCGCGCGGTGCCGTTGACGGCGGGCTCGCCCGTGGCCGCGGAGTTGACCGCCACAGAGTCGTCCGCCGCGGAGGCAACGTCGGCCGTCAACACGATCTGGACCCGGATGAGCTGCCCGTCCTCCCAATCGACGTCCACGCCTGACCACTTGAAGCTGGCGGCGCCGGAACTGCCGGCGGGAAACTCCAAAAAGAGGTCGCCGACCTGCAACGTGTAGTCCGCGGCGTCAGAAACGTCGTCTTGGAACGCCAAACGAAGATCGCGGTCCGGTGTGTGGGACCACAACGACTTGATCTGGAGATCCCCGCTGCCGCCGACATTGGAGAACAGGTCCGCGGTGGCCGCGCCGATCGAAACGCTGGTGTACTCCACCACTGTCATGTCCGCTGACCACAACGGCTCCGCGGGCTCCTGGCTGCCCGCCGCCGCCGCCCACAACACCACCGCCCACAACACCGCCGCCGACGCCGCCGCCGCCAAACCCAACCAGACGCCCCGCGGCGCCAGGGCCCGAGCCGACAGGCCGGACAGGGCCCCCCCGGGGTATGGCCGCCCCCCTCGGGGGACAGAACCTTTCATCTTTGTGTGTCTCATTGATGCCACCTCCAATTAATCCGAAAGCTCTATGAGCCTGATCTCAACGGTCTCGCCATCGGCCCAGCTCAGGCCGTGGTCTTGCCAGGAGTAGACCTTCGTGCCCCGGGTCGCATCTGCCAGGGCGAACCGTCTGCCGTCGAGTTCGAGCGCGAGGTACGAGTCGAGCTCAGCCGGCGGCAGCGATCCCAGTTCCAGTTGCAAGTTGTCTACTGTGACGGCGCCTGACAAGGTCTGCTTCTGGGTGAGGACCCAGGTCACGGAGTAGTCTGCTCCCTCGTAGGTGAACCGAGTCGACCCGATAATCTCGCCGTACCCGGGGCCGGTTCCGGCGAACACATCGGTGACTAATCCCGCAGTGTCAGTGAATGTTCCCACGGTCATGGTCGACGACAAGATGGTGCGGGGGGAGCCGTCGTCGTAGACGGTGAAGACGGGCGAGATCGCGTAGAGCGGCCGGTGCTCGTCGCGGTTGCCGGTCAAACGCCCGACGACGAGATCGACGGCGCCGACAGGGCCAAAGTTGGGATTCGACTCTCGCTCCCGCTCTTGCTCATTCCCGTTCACGATGAGCGGATGCCTGTTCAGCAGGCTGTCATAGCTCCTCGGCGAGCCCGCGGCCACCATCCCCATGCTGCTGCCCATGGGGAACAGCGGGTCCGCGTCCCCAAGAGCGTCGCATCCGGTCCAGACCATGTCGTGCTCCTCGAAATGGGCGGAGTTCCCGGTGACGTAGGCGCCGTATTCGGTGTTGGCCCAGTCGGCGCTGAAGAACTCGGTGTACGTGTTGGCGACCAGCGTGGGGCGATGCTGCCAGCCACCGTCCAGCCAGTGGACCGCCACGCCGGCGCCTGGCATGTCGGCGTTTCTTCGGGCGCCTCTGCCGCTGGTGCAGACCACCGCTTTGAACCGCTCAGCCGCCCTCCGAATGAACTGATTGGTGTATCGCCCGTCTGCTTCCGGATACCGTTTGGACCGGCCAGAGGCTTCGAACTGGGCGAGGGCGTGGTAGTCGCCTGCGTCGGGGGACGTGGCCTGCGTGGCGTGGTGGGTGACGTACAGCAGCCTGAACTGGTCCCCCGCGTCGACGCCGTCGGGTATGTGTGTCCAGCTCAGGGGCACGCGGATGCCGCCGGCCACGGGCGGCCCCTTGGTGAGGACATCGGTGTACACGGCGATCTCCAGCGCCTTGTTCTGCTCTCTGACGGAGCCCCTCCGGAATTCGTCCGCGATGCTGGCGCCGGTCAGCGCGCCCGAGTCCTCGCTTGCGGTGTTGGTCAGCTGCAGCCGGTGCGGGGTGCCGCCGGTGTGGCGCCAGACCAGCTGGTAGGAGGTGTCCGGGTTCAGGTACGCCCGCGGCGGCGCCTCGAAGAACCTGTCGCCCGGCCCCAGTTCGGCGGGGCTGATCAGGTCGAACAGCTTCGCGCCCGGCTGCCCGCCCGCATCGGCGTGCACCGACACCGCCACCGACACCGGGCTGTCGGGCACCTGGGGATCGCCGTTTGTGGGGGCGGAGCCGTTGATGTTCACGGCGATGCCCTTCAGCCGGTACCCGAACTCGTTGGAGCCGGCCGTGAAGCCCTGCGATGCCGTCGTGGGGTTGCCCCCGCCGATGGTGCGCCAGTCCCCGTCGGTCTGGCCCAGGTTCTGGACCATCGCGTTGAGCGGCTCGCCGAAGATGGCCATAAAAACGCGGACGTGGTCTTCGTTGTTATCGGTGATATCAAAATCGCCTGTGCTGTTGCCGAGGCTCACCCCGGCCGCCTTCGGCGCGTCCTCATCGGTGGAATCCGTGGCGTGGTAGCGGGACAGGATGACGCCTCCCTGCCGCAGGGGAATGTCTTTGTGCTTGTGGATGTTGTATTCCTCGCAGGTCACCACCATCGTCACCGCGTCGGTGGTGCAGCCTCCCTCAACGGTCATGCCCAGCGGAGCGGAGAACTCGTTGACGCCGTTTATCTGACGTGTGCTGAACAGCTTGAACAGCACGTCAGTCCCGTCGCGCAGCAGCCACGGGCTGGTGAACCCCCCGCCGTTCGCGGTGTTGTCCACGGAGAAGGTCGCACCGCGGATGAGGTAGCGGTCGGCTGCCCCCACCGTGAACTTGATGCCGATATTGTCGCCTTGCGACACGATCTCCTGATGAATTGTTGTCGGGTTCTGCCCGTAGGTCGAGACCAGGATGCCGTGGTCCCGCCGGTGGCCCTTCACCGCCAGGCGCAGCACGCCGCTGTCCTCGACGTCCGCGATCGTCGCTCCCGGCTCGCCGCCCGCGTCCTCGTCGTCCGAGGCGGTCTCTTTGATCGACAGCGAGTCGCCGAAGTCCGACAGCTCGATGAAGTAGTCGAGGTTCTGGTAGACGAACGCCGCTGGGGGGGCCTTGAACTCGTTCAGGCCGACCCTGAACGACTCCGGGTTCTCGAACTCGAACAGCTTGGTGTGCCGCAGACCCGCGCCGCTTGACCCGGGGGCGCGGCCCGCCCACAGCGACACCCGCAGCCTGTCCGGCACCGCGGCCAGGTCGATCGACACGCCCGAGATGTCATAGCCCTGGCCGTGGACGCCCAGCTTGAACCCCACCCCGTAGCGCTTGTTTTCGTCCTCCGCGTTCTCGATCGTCGCCGTGGCCGACGGCGATTGGCGCGTGTTGCTGACCAGCGTCGCCGCGGGCAGCGCCCGCGGCGGCTCGCGAACCGGGCGGAACGGCAGGCTGGCCACAGCCTCGGCGGCGCCATTGTTGTCGAAGAACGACACCTCCACCCGCAGCAGCTTGCCGAAGTCCTCCTCGGTGAGCCGGTAACGGCCCGACTCGA
The DNA here is from genome assembly GCA_965198315.1 of Candidatus Aldehydirespiratoraceae bacterium. Lineage (GTDB taxonomy): Bacteria > Actinomycetota > Acidimicrobiia > Acidimicrobiales > Aldehydirespiratoraceae > VXYK01. The sequence goes on from OZ240616.1 coordinate 2,992,593, forward strand.
CGGGCCCCAAACCAGAGGTGATCTGCCGGTAGTCGACCTGGTCGGCGCCGACCACAACCTCGGTGGCGCCGTCGACCCGGATCCACCGGTACCTGAAGTTGTGCAGGACGCCCGTCGAGTCCACGGAGCCCACATTGGGGATCCCTTCGGGGTCAGAAATAGGCGAGGTGTCCACAGCCAGCACGCCGCGGTCCTCCGCGGTGGGCAGGATCACCGGCCGGCCGGTGGCGTTGGGAGGCCCCTGCCCCGTGTACACCGTGATCTCCAGCGCATTGCCGCCGCTGTCGGAGGTCAGGCTGCCCACATCGGCGCCCAGACGGAACGCGTCCGCGATGCCGGCTCCTGGTTGTCCCCCCGAGTCCTCGCCGTTGCCGGTGGTCTTCACCAACCGGTGGTCGGCGCCGCTGTTGTGGCGCCAGACCAAAACGTAGGAGGTGCCGGCCTCGAGGCGCGCCCCCCTCGGCGCCTCGAAGAAGCTGAGGCCCGCCGCGTACTCGGTGGGGCTGAGGAGGTCGAACAGCTTCGCGCCCGGCGCCCCGCTCGAGTCGGCGTGCACCGACACCGACACGGCCGACGCGTCGGCGGGAACCTGGGAAGTGCCCGACACCTTGGACCCCTCGATGTTGACGCCGACGCCCTGAAACGCGTAGCCGCCTACTCTGGAGCCGGTCGTGAAGCCCTGCGACACCACATCGTTGCTGCCGCCGACCGAGACGAAGCCGTTGTCGGTCTGCCCCAGGTTCTGAACCACCGTGTACAGCGGCACGCCGTACACGACCATGTACGGCGTGGGGCCAGCCGCGTCGTTGCCTGACAGGCCGCCGCCTTTGCCGAGGGTCGAGCCCGCCCCCGTTGGCACATCGGACCTGCCGTCGGCAGCGCTGTCGACCTGATGTGTCCGCGACAAGACGGCTCCGATCCTCTCTATCGTGTCGCCGTCATTTACGAAACCGAGCTTTGAGCCGATTCCCTTTTGGAGGGCGTAGGTGCCGTCACCTGACACGGTGGCGCCCTGCGGGGCCGTAAATGTCGGCAGGCCGTTGACGTTGCGCGTCAGGAACATGCGGAAATGTATGGCGCCGTCGAAGTCGTCGGAGCGGAAGTGCCACGGGTTGTCCATGCCCCCGTCTTCCGATGTGGTGTTGTCCATGGAGAACGCCACGCCGCGGACCAAGAAGCGGTCCGCTGATCCGAGGTCGATCGTCCAGCCGACCTTGTCGCCGACCGAGATGATCTCCTGGTTGTTGCCGCCGGGTTGCGCGAGGTTCGCTGCGAGGATGCCTTGAGTCCGCCTCGAGCCGTTGACGGCCAGGCGCAGCACCTTGGTGTTCCCGCCCGCATCGTTGTCGATCGCCGCTCCCGACTCGGAGCTCTCGTTCTGGTCCGAGGTGATCTCTTTGATCGACAGCGACGAGCCGAAGCCCGACAGCACGATCCAGTATTTGCGGGCCTGGAGCGCGTACACGCCCGCGGGAGCCGTGAACTCGTTCAGGCCGACGGCGAACGAGTCCGGGTTCTCGAACTCGAACAGCTTCGCCCGACGCGTGTCCGACCCGCTGGATCCGGGAGGCCCCGAGGTCCACAAAGAGACGCTCAGGCTCGACGGGACCGCGGCCAGATCGATCGACACGCCCGAAATCTCGTAGCCCTGGCCGTGGTCCCCCAGGTTGAATCCGATGGCGTAGTCACTGGTGATCATCGTCGTGGCCAACCCCAATGCGAAGCCCGTGTTGGAGACCAGGCTCGGCGGCGACAGCAGGGTCGGTCTGGCGATGGGGCCGAAGGCCACGCTGGTCACAGCCTCGGCGTTGGCGGCCCGGTCCGTGAACGAGACCCGCACCTTGAACTTCTTGCCGAAATCGGTGTCGGTGAGCTGGTACCTCTGCGAGTCGGTGCCCACGTTCACCTCGGAGTTGCCGTCGACCCGGATCCACTGATACGAGAAATCGAAAATGAATTGGCCGTCGTCCGGATCCCCGACCGTTTCATAACTCGGAGCCAGGCCATAGGGCAGCCCGTCGGCGTCCCTGATATCCCAAGTGTCGGCCGCCAGAACGCCGGGGCCCTCCGCGGAGACCACGATCCTCGGCAGGCCGGTCGCGGCGTTGTTGGACTGGGCCTGAACCGACGACGAGGAGATCACCAGGGCGGCGAGGATCGCCAACGCAACCGCCGTCGCCGCCCACAGCCGCCGGGACAGGCGAAAGGTTCTCACCCGCCGGGCCAAGCGAGAGGTTCTCAACCCCCCCCCCCCCCCCGGACTACGGCACCGCAACGTCCATGTCGCAGCACCCACCACCTAAACCCACTGAATATCATCGAACAGACACTACTAGCCCATAAACAACATACGTCAACCTCATATACAAAATACTTCAACAGGGCGAAGCGAAAGACCAGCACCGACACTCACCGACAACATGGCGGGCCCCTCACGAGTGGCGAAGCGAGGATCGTCGGCCAGACGCGGCACCCCCTCATCTCGACGGGACCCCACCCATGAGCGACGACGCCGCCACCCTCTGGATGATCACAGACGAAAAGCCTCCGCCCTACATCGACACGATGCTCGCAGCGATGGTCAAGGCCCTCACCGAAGGCTTCCGAGGCAACGACGAAGAGATCAGGCAGATGCTCGGTGGGCTAGTCCAAGCCAAACACGCCGTGACAGAAGCCCAACACGCCGCCTCGATGACCATTCCCGACGAGGTGCTCCACGCCGAGCCTGAGGACCTCACACCAGATCAGAGCGCAGTGTTGAGACGCCTCGGCGCGCCAGCCGCAGCCTGCCACCTGATCTACGTCATGCTCGAAGCAGCAATCGGGGACCTCGCCCCCGGCATAGGCGCACACATCGAGGTAATGCACGTCCACGGGGACGCGCCACCGGGCTACGACCCGTCACCGCCCGACTTGAGCCTCTAAACCATCTAACATCACGGTTGACTGAACCGTCCCAAGCCTCTCACTGGACATTCGATGCCACAACAATCTTTCCCCACCACCACCAGACGCATCGAAGCGCACCACACCACGACCTCGGACTCTAAACCGCGCCGCACAAACTCCTACCGGCGCAGCCACCGACTAACCTGAAAGGGGTTCCCCGTGCCACCAAAGAACTCCTAGAAAGCGCCTACGCAAGACCTGACATGACTGCCTTCAACAGCGCCTTCGAACCTACCCTCTCAATGATCGAGCGCCTACAGCACTGGGGTCTCCCGTCTCCGAACCCCAACAGCTTGATCCAACCAGAGCCCACCGCCGAACTCGATTTGTGACCTACCAACCGAACACGCGCCGATCAACACCACCCCCCACCGCCAGACATATGCCCCTAAACCCCGTCTACATCCATTTCCGTGGCAGTGCAGTTGTTCAAGAGGCCATCGGGTTATGATGCATCCTATGGATCTCCAAACGTTCATTTTGGTTGAACGCCGCGACGAGATCAAAGCGGCAGTAAAAGCCAACAGGGGCCTAGAAGTCGCGCTGATCGGATCAGTCGCACGCGGTGACTACACCAAAACCAGCGACTTCGACTTCGTTGTGTCCTTCGAGCGGTCTTCGGATGCATTCGATCACGCGGGCCTTGAACTTGCTCTTGAAGCAATACTCGACCGCTCAGTCGATGTAATCGCCCGAGACGCGCTCACCGACCGATCAAGACATGTGCTCGACCATGCGATCGAGCTGTGACCGACGACGAACTCGCGGCTGAGATTATCTCACACGCCACCAGACTCGAGCGCATCGTCTCCACTGGCAACTTCTACACCGACGACGCGACTCAACTCGCAACCGAACGGCTTGTCGAACGAATCGGCGACATGGTCAGCCATTTCTCACCGGAGTTCCGCGCTACCCATCCCCAGATCGACTACCAGCGGGCCAAGCGAATGCGCAACATTTTGGCTCACCACTTCCAGCCCGTCCGCTGAGCAGCTTCCCGCACACGCGGGAGTACTGCCGGAGAACTCACCCGCCAGCTTGGCTCGCACCGCAGGCGAGATCCGCTTCGCGGCCTCTTCGAGTCCTGTCAACGCAGTGCTAGCGGACGACGGTGAAGATCGGCGAGATGGCGTAGATCGGCCTGAACTCAGTGTCGTTGCCGGTCAGACGCCCCTCATCGAGATCGACGGCGCCGACAGGGCCAAAGTTGGAATTCGACTCTCGCTCCCGCTCTTGCTCATTCCCGTTCACGATGAGCGGATGCCTGTTCAGCAGGCTGTCATAGTTCCTCGGCGAGCCCGCGGCCACCATCCCCATGCTGCTGCCCATGGGGAACAGCGGGTCCGCGTCCCCAAGAGCGTCGCATCCGGTCCACACCATCGCATTCTTCTCGAAATGGGCGGAGTTCCCGGTGGCGTACGCGCCGTAGGCGGTGTTTTCCCACCCGTTGCCGTAGAAGTCGGCGTACTGCTCCACGATGAGGGTGGGATGGTCGTCCCAGCCGCCGTCCAGCCAGTGGACCGGCACGCTGATGGCGCCCGCTTCGACGATCTCGGTGTTGGTCACCGCATCGACCTCAGCAGTACACACCACCGCTGTGAACTGCAAAGCGACCCTGTGGATGACCGGATCGGTGTACGGCACGGCGACTGTCTCTCCCCGCACAAGGGTCCCCGCAGCCTCCTCTTGCACAAACGCGTTGTAGTCCTCTATGTCCCCCGACGTGGGCAGTATTCCGCGTTGTGTGACGAACACCAGCCTGAACTGGTCTCCCACCTCGGCACCGTCGGGGATGTGCAGCCAGCTCGCGGTCACCGGGACACCGCGGGCCACGAAGGGGGCATTGTCGTTGACCACGGTGTACACCGCCAACTCCAACGCATCGCCGTCGGGGTCCGCGGCCAGGTTGTCGACGTCGGCGCCCCGGTAGAGCGCGTCCGCCAAGCCGGCGCCCGACACCGCGCCCGAGTCCTCGCTGTTGCTGGCGGTCTTCGCCAGTCGGTGCGCGGTGCCGCGGTTGTGGCGCCACACCAGCACGTAGGAGGTGTCAGGCGCCAGATGCGTGTCCGGCGGCGCCTCGAAGAAGCTGTGACCCGCCGCGAACTCGGAGGGGCTGAGGAGGTCGAACAGCTTGGCGCCCGGCAGCCCGCCCGCGTCGGCGTGCACAGACACCGACACCGACGTCGGCCCGTCGGGGAACCGGTCGCCGGAGCCCTCGATGTTGACGCCGATCCCCTGAAGCCGGTACCCGTACAACGCGGCATCGGACTCGGAATCATCGGTCTCGCAGCAACCGGTGGTGAAGCCCTGGGTGAGGACTGTGTCGGTGGTGTCGGCGGTGGTGTAGCCGTTGTTTGTTTGGGCGAGGTTCTGGGCCATGGCGGCGAGCGGCTCGCCGAAGATGGCCATGATCGGCGGGTCGCATCCGAATTTGTCCGCGTCGGCGGTGCCGTCGATGGTCACCCCGGTCGCCGCCGCCGAGTCGATCGCGGTGGAGGTGGTGCAGGGGTGGCGGCCCACGACGGTGCCGCCCATCCGGTCGACGGTGTTGATGTCCTGGAAGAGCACGTATGAGTTGCAGGTCTCTGCCATCGTCATTTCGTCCGTCGTACACCCTCCGGGCACGGTGGCGCCCTGGGGGGCGGTGAACTCGTTGACGCCGAATATCTGGCGTGTGCTGGTCATGCGGAACAGCTCGTCGGTCCCTGAGCGCACCTGCCACGGGTTGGTGAACAGCCCGTTGTGGGCTGTGCGGGATGTGGTGTCGTCGCCGGGGAAGGTGACGCCGCGGATGAGGTAGCGGTCCGCGGTGCCGACGGTGAAATCGATGCCGGGCTCGTCGCCGACCGACACGACGTCCTGGCCGTCCGCGGTCTGGGTGTAGGTCGCGGCCAGGATGCCGCTTCGGCGCTGGGCGCCGTTGACGGCCATGCGCAGCACACCGGTGCCTGAGCCCTTGTCGGCCAGCGTCGCGCCGGTCTCGCCGCCGGCGTCCTCGCTGTCCGATGAGGTCTCGTTGATCGACAGCGACGCCCCGAAGCCCGACAAAACGACGAAGTAGTCGACGCCCTGGTACGCGAACGCCCCGGCGGGCGCGGTGAACTCGTTGAGGCCCACAGCGAACGAGTTCGGGTTCTCGAAGTCGAACAGTCTGGTGTGCGCGGCCGCGGAGTGGCCGAACCCGGGTGGAGGCCCCATCCACAGCGACACCGTCAGATCCGTGGGGGCTGCGGCCAAGTCGATCGACACGCCCGAGATCTCATAGCCCTGCCCGTGGGTCCCCAGCTCGAACCCCATCGCGTACTGCTCGGTGATGTTCTTGGCGGCAACCGGCGTCTGGGCGGTGTTGGCCACCAGCACCGACGCCGCCAGCCGCGGCGCCAACGCGGCGAGCGGCCCGAACGGCAGGCTCTCCACCGCCTCTGAAGTGCCGCCCAGGTCGGTGAACGACACCACCACCTTGACGAGATGACCGACATCAGCCGCCACACGCCGGTAACGGCCCGAACCGTCGCCCACCTCGGTCTCGGTGCCGGTCCCCGAGTCGACCCGCACCCACTGATAAGAGAAATCAGGCTGGATGCCGGTGGTGTCCACGCTGCCGATATTGGGCAGCCCGTCAGGATCGCCGACGCGCGAGGCGTCCACAGCCAAGATGCCCGGGTCCTCCGCGGAGGCCACCACCCTCGGCACACCGACGGCGTTTTGGGTGTGGCGGCCGTACACCGCGATCTTCAGCGCATCGCCGTCGGCGTCGACGGCCAGATTGTCAACGTCGGCGCCCCGGTGGAACGCGTCCGCCAAGCTGAAGCCGGCCAGCGCGCCGGCGTCGACGCTGCCGCTGGCGGTCTTGGCCAGCCGGTGCGCGGTGCCGCCCAGGTGGGTCCACACCAGCACATAGGACGTGCCCGCATCCAGCGTCGTGTCCGGCGGCGCCTCAAAAAAGCTGTGGCCCGCCGCGAACTCCGAGGGGCTGAGCAGGCCGAACAGCTTGACGCCCGGCAACCCGCCCACATCCGCGTGCACCGACACCGACACCGATGTCGGCCCGTCAGGAAAACGGCCGCCGGAACCCTCGACGCCGACGCCGATCCCCAAAAGCTCATAGCCGTCAGTGTCCGCCCCGGTGGTGAAGCCCTGGGTGAGCACCGTGTCGGTGCCGTCGGCGGTGGAATAGCCGTTGCCGGTCTGGGCGAGGTTCTGGACCATGGCGGCGAGCGGCTCGCCGAACACGGCCATCAGCGGCGGGTCGCATGCGAACACGCCGGTGTTGCCGTCGAAGCTCACCCCCGCGGCCGGCTCGTCCACCGCGGTGGAGGTGGTGCAGACGTGGCGGCTCACCACGACGCCGCCCATCCGCTCCACGGTGCTGATGTCCTGGAAGAAGTCATATGAGCCGCCTCCGGGCACGGTCGCGCCCTGGGGGGCGGTGAACTCGTTGACGCCGAATATCTGGCGTGTGCTGGTCATCCGGAACAGCTCGGCGCCCCCCGAGCGCACCTGCCAGGGGTTGGTGAAGCCCCCGTTGCGGGTTGTGGTGTCGTCAAGGCTGAACGTGACGCCGCGCAGCAGGTAGCGGTCCGCGGTGCCGACACTGAACGCGACGCCTACCTTGTCGCCGACCGACACGACTTCCTGGCCGTCTCCGGGCTGGGTGTAGGTCGCGGCCAGGATGCCGCTTCGGCGCTGCGCGCCCGTCACGGCCATGCGCAGCACACCTGTGCCCGAGCCCTTGTTCTGGAGCGTCGCTGCGGTCTCGCCGCCCGCGTCCTCGTCGTCGGAGGTGGTCTCGTTGATCGACAAAGACGCCCCGAAGCCCGACAAAACGACGAAATAGTCGACGCCCTGGTACGCGAACGCGCCTGCCGGGGCGGTGAACTCGTTGAGACCCACCGCGAACGAGTTCGGGTTGGTGAACTCGAACAGCTTGGTGTGCGCAGCCGCGGAGCGGCCGAACCCGGGCGGAGGCCCCATCCACAGCGACACCGTCAAATCCGACGGCGCCGCGGCCAAATCGATCGACACGCCCGAGATCTCATAGCCCTGCCCGTGAGTGCCCAGCTCCAACCCCATCGCGTACTCGCCGGTGATGCTCTTGGCGGCCACCGGCGTCTGGGCGGTGTTAGAGACCAGCGTCGACGCCGCCAGCCGCGGCGCCAACCCGGCAAGCGGCCCGAACGGCAGACTCTCCACCGCCTCTGAGATGCCGCCGGAGTCGGTGAACGACACCACCACCTTGATGAGCTGGCCGACATCAGCATCGACACGCCGGTAACGCGCCGACCCGTCACCCACCTCGGTCTCCACACCGGTCCCCGCGTCGACGCGCACCCACCGATAAGAGAAGTCGGGTTGGATGCCCGTGGTGCCCACGCTGCCGATATTGGGCAGCCCGTCAGGATCACCGACACGCGACGCGTCCACAGCCAAGATGCCCGCATCCTCCGCCGACGCCACCACCCTCGGCACACCGACGGCGTTTCGGGTGTGGCGACCGTACACCGCGATCTTCAGCGCGTCGCCGCCCGAGTCGACCGTCAGGTCGTCGACGTCGGCGCCCCGATGGAACGCGTCCGCCAAGCTGAAGCCGGCCAGCGCGCCGGCGTCCTCGGCGCCGCTGGCGGTCTTGGCCAGCCGGTGCGCGGTGCCGCCCAGGTGGGTCCACACCAGCACATAAGAGGTGCCCGCATCCAGCGTCGTGTCCGGCGGCGCCTCAAAAAAGCTGTGGCCCGCCGCGAACTCGGAGGGGCTGAGCAGGCCGAACAGCTTGACGCCCGGCAACCCGCCCACATCCGCGTGCACCGACACCGACACCGATGTCGGCCCGTCAGGAAAACGGCCGCCGGAACCCTCGATATCGACGCCGACGCCCAGCAGCTCATAGCCGTCAGTGTCCGCTCCGGTGGTGAAGCCCTGGGCGAGGACTGTGTCGGTGCTGTCGGCGGTGGAATAGCCGTTGTTTGTTTGGGCGAGGTTCTGGGCCATGGCGGCGAGGGGCTCGCCGAAGACGGCCATCAGCGGCGGATCGCATGCGAACACGCCGGTGTTGCCGTCGAGGGTCACCCCCGCTGCGGCCGGCTCGTCCACCGCGGCGGAGATGGTGCAGGCGTGGCGGCCCAACACGACGCCGCCCATCCGCTCCACGGTGCTGATGTCCTGGAAGAAGTCATACGAGCCGCCTCCCGCAACGGTCGCGCCCTGGGGGGCGGTGAACTCGTTGACGCCGAATATCTGGCGTGTGCTGGTCATCCGGAACAGCTCATCGCCCCCTGAGCGCACCTGCCACGGGTTGGTGAAGCCCCCGTTGCGGGTTGTGGAGTCGTCAAGGCTGAACGTGACGCCGCGCAGCAGGTAGCGGTCCGCGGTGCCGACACTGAACGCGACACCGACCTTGTCGCCGACCGACACGATCTCCTGGCCGTCTCCGGGCTGGGTATAGGTCGAGACCAAGATGCCGCTTCGGCGCTGCGCGCCGTTGACGGCCATGCGCAGCACACCTGTGTCCGACCCCTTGTTCTGGAGTGTCGCGCCGGTCTCGCCGCCGGCGTCCTCGTCGTCGGAGGCGGTCTCGTTGATCGACAACGACGCCCCGAAGCCCGACAAAACCACGAAATAGTCGACGCCCTGGTACGCGAACGCCCCGGCGGGCGCGGTGAACTCGTTGAGACCCACCGCCAGCGACGCCGGGTTGGTGAACTCGAACAGCTTGGTGTACGCAGCCGCGGAGCGGCCGAACCCCGGCGGCGGCCCCATCCACAGCGACACCGTCAAATCCGACGGCGCCGCGGCCAAATCGATCGACACGCCCGAGATCTCATAGCCCTGCCCGTGGGTCCCCAGCTCGAACCCCATCGCGTACTGCTCGGTGATGTTCTTGGCGGCCACCGGCGTCTGGGCGGTGTTGGACACCAGCACCGACGCCGCCAACCGCGGCGCCAACCCAGCCAGCGGCCCGAACGGCAGGCTCTCCACCGCCTCTGAGGTGCCGCCCAGGTCGGTGAACGACACCACCACCTTGACGAGATGACCGACATCAGCGTCGACGCGCCGATAACGCGCCGACCCGTCGCCCACATCGGTCTCGGTACCGTCGCCCGAGTCCACGCGCACCCACTGATACGAGAAATCGGGCTGGATGCCGGTGCTGTCCACACTACCCACATTGGGCAGCCCGTCAGGATCACCGACACGCGACGCGTCCACAGCCAAAATGCCCGCATCCTCCGCAGACGCCACCACCCGCGGCACACCGACGGGAGACTGGTTCGGCGGAGTCTGGGCTTCGACGGCCCCGGACACGATCGCCAGCGCGGCAATGACGCCCAACCCGATGAGCAGTAGCGGGAGCGTCGCGCGACGCCGGACGGCGATCACGGCCTACCTCCAGCTAGCGAGAACCGAGAGCGGGGTCGCAGCCCCACCACCTAAACCCGCTGAATATCATCGGACAGACACTACTAGCCCATAGACAACATACGTCAACCTCATATACAAAATACTTCAACAGGGCGAAGCGAAAGACCAGCACCGACGCTCACCGCCGACGTGGTGCCACCGATCCCCGCACCGCCACCGCCGACCGGCCGGCCGGTTGCTGCACCGCCACCGCCATTTCAATCAGACTCGTTCAATGATGTTGCCAATCGGGCTTGTTGCGGTATGTCTCGCGGTAGTAGTCGGCGTGTTCCAGTTGCCGGCCGGCAGCTTCGTCAATGATGACTGTGGCGTGGGGGTGCAGCTGTAGAGCGGATGCCGGCAGCATCGCAGTAACGGGTCCCTCCACAGCTTTGGCGATCGGCCCGCTCTTGACCTCGCCGGTGGCGATCAACACAACCTGCCGGGCCTCGAGAATGGTGCCGACCCCCTGGGAGATCCCACTTCGGGGCACCTTGTCCGGGTCGTCACCGAACGAGCGGGCGTTGGCTTCGCGGGTTGACCGGGCCAGCGTCGTCAAGCGTGTTCTCGACCCCAGCGAGGACGGCGGCTCGTTGAATCCGATGTGGCCGTTGCGGCCGATGCCGAGCAGTTGCAAGTCGATGCCACCCGCTTCGGCGATGCGCCGCTCGTAGGCTTCAGCCGCCGAGGAGAGATCCGCCGAGGCGCTTTCGGGAATGACCAGAGCGCCTTCGGGAGTGTCCACATGGTCGATGAGCTCGCGCCGGATGAAGCTCTGGAACGACTGCGGATGCTCCGGGTCGAGGCCCACGTACTCATCGAGCAGGAACATCCGCGTGCGAGCAAAACTCACCCGCCCGTCGCGGTAACGCTCGATGAGCTCGCGGTAGGTGGGAATGGGGGTACCGCCCGTAGCCAACCCGATGACGGGCTGGTCGGCGGTCGACAGCACACTCTCGAAAGCATCGGCCACCACGACCGCAACCTCTCGGGCCGAACCTGCGATGATGACCTCCATCGCCGCTATGAGACCTTCACGAGCGATTCCGGGAAGCGGTGCTCGGATGCCCTGTCGAGATGGGCCACAAGACCCCCGCAAACCGTTGCTTGGACCCCGTATTCCTCATCAAGGAGCACCAGGTCGGCGATCGAGCCCGGGTCCAAGCGCCCCCGGCGGGTCTCGCCGATGATCCCCGCCGGTATCGAGGTCGCGGCCGCTAGAGCCTCATGCCGGTCACAGCCCGTGAACTCGGCAAGGTTGGCCGCAGCTCGGTTCAGGGTGACCGCGCTGCCGGCTAGGACACCGTCGGCAGCACGGATGCTCACGCCATCGAAGACGGTGGGAGTGCCGGACAGCCGGTAGTCTCCGGGCGGCTGCCCCATTGCCGAGACGGCGTCGGTCACCAGGGCGATTCCGTCGGGACCCTTGGCGTTCCAGGCCGCCGCCACCGCGACGGGGTCGACATGCACGCCGTCGACGATCATGGAGGCCGTGAGGCGCGAGTCCGCCAAGGCGACGCCGACCAGATTGGGACTTCGATGCCCGAGAGGGGCCATCGCGTCGAAGAGGTGGGTGACGGTGCTTACTCCGGCCGTGATGGCCGCCAACACCTGGTTCGCGGTGGCAGCCGAGTGTCCGGCGGCGACGACGACTCCTCTCCGCTTGAGCTCGCCTATGACATCGAGCGCCCCAGGAAGCTCCGGAGCGATCGTCACCATGATCACCCCAGCAGCGCGATGCCAATCATCGATCACCTCGTCGCTGGCACCGGTCAAGTACTCATGCCGGTGCGCGCCCGCGTGCCGGGGGTTGATCATCGGGCCCTCGAAGTGTGCCCCCAGGGGCTCGGCGCCGCAGTAGCCGGCGGGGCGTGCCCCCAGCGCCTCCAGCATCGCCTGGGTGCGGCTGCAGGGCCCGGAGATGATCGTCGGGAGGAAGGAGGTCACCCCGCTGCGGGGAAGCTCGCGTCCCAACTCCCATACCACCTCTGGGTCGTCCTGGAGGTCGTGGCCGTACCCGCCGTTGATCTGCAGGTCGATCAACCCGGGGGACACCACGAGGCCCGACGCGTCGATCACCGCAGTGTCGTCCGGGTTCATCTGCGCAGCGGGTGCGACAGACTCAGCATCACTGAACTCCGTGATCGTGTCGCCCTCGAAGGTTACAGTGAGCGCTTCAAGGCCGGATGTGGTGAGGCAGCGGCCTCCGACGATGCTCGCCGCTGTCACGCCGACCGGCTCCGGCGGGTCAAGGCGGCTGCTCCGATGACCCCGACCGGTTCAGGGGGCTTGAGCATGATCCGATCAGGCAGTTTGAGGGCCCGGGTCCAACCAGAGCGGCCCCCGAGGCGACGCAGAGCGTCTTCGAGGGCGTCCATGAGCAGCAAGGCACCGGCGTCGGCGACGCCACCGCCGATCACGATCCGGTCGACATCGAAGGTCAGGGCCAGAATGTGGACGGCACAACTGAGATGCTCAACGGCACGCTCCAGGATGAGCGTCGCTTCGTGGTCGCCGCGGCCGACGGCGGCGAAGAGCGCCTCCACCGACGAGTGCCGGCCCGATGCCGGCCATTGGCGGGCGAGGGCTGCTCCCGACGCCACCGCCTCGAGACAGCCTTGCAGTCCGCATGCGCACTGCGGTCCGTCGGGGTCGACGCGAACGTGGCCGACCTCACCGGCGAAGCCGTTGTGGCCCCGGTAGATGCGGCCGTCGAGGATGACGCCGGCCGCGATGCCCGTGCCGATGCTGAGATAGACGAGGTCGCGGATGCCGCCATGGTCGCGGCTGAGGATCTCGTAGGCCCCCAGCGCGGCCGCATCGACGTCGTTGGCGATCCAGCAGGGAGCACTGACGATGGCGTTGAGCCGGGACATGATGTCAAGGGCATCGGCACCGATCCCGAGGTTGATCGCGTGCCGGACCGACCCGGCTGAGCTGTCCACGATTCCGGGAAGGCCGATCCCGACACCGGCGAGCTGTTGCCCGTTGGACTGCAGCGCGGCGACCGTGGAGATGATGCCCTCCCCGACTTGTTCCACTCCCCCCGTGAGGGTCGGCACCTTCAGGTCGGCGATGACGTTGAAGTGCCGGTCGAAGGCGGCCGCGTGCGTCTTGGTCCCGCCTACGTCCACGCCGATGACGACGTCGCTAAGCCCCGTCGTTCGACTCACCGGTCGTCGTCGAATCGCAGAGCGCGTTCGGTCGCGGCGTCGAACAAGTGCAGGCTCGGCGCGTTGATCGCAAGGTCGATCGTGTCGCCGACGAGCACCCGACTGTGGGGGGACAGGCGGGCCAGGCACGGGGCGCCGTCGCTGAAGTCCCCAACCGACGCCTCCGCGAGCTCGGGCGTGTCGATCTCAGCCGCGGTCGCCTCGATGGTCGTGTGGGCGACCAGCTCCGATCCGAGCGCTTCGACCAGCTCGACCCGGACCCGAACCGAGGGCCGACCGGCGTTGTCGGGGGTGTGCTCGACGAGCCATTCGGGACGGATGCCCACGATCACCTCCTGCCCGTCGCGGCCCGAGGAGTCGTCGCCGTCCGTCCCCGGGTCCGGCAGCGGGAACGAGTGTGCGCCGAAGACGGCCCGAGCGGTTGTGGCGTTTCGTTCTATGCGCCCCTGATAGAGGTTCATCGCGGGCGACCCGATGAAGGCCGCCACGAACACATTGTCGGGACGGTCGTAGAGCACTTGCGGTCGGTCCACCTGCTGGAGGAGCCCGTCGCGCAGGACTGCGACCCGTGAGCCCATGGTCATCGCTTCCACCTGGTCGTGGGTCACATACACGGTCGTGGTCCCCAGACTGCGTTGCAGTCTGATGATCTCGGCCCGCATCTGAACCCTGAGCCGGGCGTCGAGGTTCGACAGCGGCTCGTCCATCAGGAACGCCACCGGCTTCCGGACGATGGCGCGACCCATGGCCACGCGCTGCCGCTGGCCGCCCGACAGGACGCCGGGTTTGCGATCGAGCAGGTCGGTCAGCTCCAGCATGGCGGCAGTGTCGTCCACGCGCCGGGTCGCCTCGTGCTTGGGAACCCTTCCCAGCCGCAGGGCGTAGCCGATGTTCTTTCGCACTGTCATGTGCGGATACAGGGCGTAGTTCTGGAACACCATGGCGATGTCGCGCTCGCGTGGCGACTCGGTGTTGACGATCCGGCCGTCGATCTCGACAGCACCCTCGGTGATCTCCTCGAGGCCGGCGATCATCCGCAGGAGCGTGGACTTGCCGCAACCCGATGGGCCGACAAGGACTAGAAGCTCGCCGTCGGCGATGTTCAGATTCACATCACTCACAGCACAAAATCCGTTGGGATAAACTTTCGAGACTCCAGCCAATCTCAGCTCAGCCATGGCTGCCCCGAACTGCCCATGGAATACAACGATGGCCCGGTCACTTGATGGCACCTTCGGTGAGTCCTCTGAGGAACTGCCTGGAGAAGATCACATAGAGGAGCAGAATCGGTACCATCGCAAGTGTCAGAGCGGCCAGCAACGCGTTCCAATTCCTCTCGAACTCACCGAGGAAGGCCGAAGCGCCCAGAGTGACTGTCCTCGTTCCTTGAGACGGTGCCAGGATCAACGGGAACCACAGATCGTTCCAGACCGGCAGCATCGTGAAGACGGCCACTGCCGCCATGCCCGGCCTGACAAGCGGCAGGACCAGTCCGAAGACCCGGTACTCGCCGGCGCCGTCGACGCGGGCTGCTGACTTGAGTTCTCTCGGCACTTGCCGCATGAACTGCGACATCAAGAATACGCCTAATGGCACACCCATCGCGGTGTACACCAGGATGAGTGCCCACAGTGTATTGACGAGATTGAGACTGACCATGAGCTTGAGAATGCTGACGGTTCCGAGTCGGATCGGGATCATGATGCCGATGGCGAGATAGAGGGCCAGCAGGGTGTTGCCCTTGAAGTCGTATTCGACGAGCGCGAAGCCGGTCATCGCGGAGAAGAACACCACAAGCAGCACGGAAGCGACCGTCACGATGAAACTGTTGCGGAAGTAGACGTCGAAGCTCGAGCCGCTCAAGACCGTTTCGTATCCCACCAGGTCGAAGTTCTCAGGAGTCGGCAGCGAGAACGCGTCGTCGAAGATCGCCTGCCGTGACTTCACAGAATTCATGATGATCAACAGTGTCGGTCCGAGCGCGATCAGGCTGTAGGACAGCAGGACGGCATGGACGCCCCAACGCCCCCAGTGGATGCGTCGCTTCGGGTGCGTCATACCGTTCGGCGGGACAGGAACGGGGACAGGAACGCTGGTTGCAGTTCTCATAGCTCGTAGGTGGTGACGCGCCGCTGCCAAACGAACATGTAGAACAGTACGCCGGCCAGGATTATGAGGAACATCACCGACGCAACGGTGGCGCCAAGAGCCGGGCTGCCGGTGGTCCCGGAAGCACCGAACAAGGTCCGGTAGAAGAAGGTGCCCATGATGTCCGAGGCGAAGTCGGGGCCGGCGACGATGCCCTTGACCTGATATATGAGGTCGAAGGCGTTGAAGTTGCCGATGTAGGTGAGGATCGAGATGATCCCCAACATGGGCAGTATCAGCGGGAAGGTGATGTCCCGGAACACTTGCCAGGAGCCTGCGCCGTCGACTCGGGACGCTTCGATGAGATCTTTGGGGATGGCGATCAGCACCGCATAGAAGAAGATCATGGGTATCCCCACCCATTGCCATACAGATATCAGTGACAATGTTGGAAGCACGGTGTGGGATTCGCCCAGCAGAGGCGTCTCCAGGCCGACCGTCTCAGTAACTCCCCATATCGGACTCAGAATGAGTCTCCAGATGAAGCCGACTATGACTACCGACAGGGTCGTGGGCAAGAAGACCAGCGTCCGGTATATGTTGAGACCTCGAACACTCTGCACTGTCAGCAGCACCGCCAGCAACAGACCGATCGGGTTCTGCAGAACCATGTGGAACGCAAAGAATTGGAAGTTGTGGCCCAGCGCGTCCCAGAACCGGTGTGAGAATGTCGGGTTCGTGAACAGGATGTCGTAGTTGGCCAACCCGGCGTAGTTCCCATCGTCGTCGAAGAAGCTCCGCCGCAGCGAATCGAGCAGCGGATACACCATGAACACCGAATAGACAGCGGTCGCCGGCGCGAGGAACACCAGTATCGGCCCCCGTTCTCTCCAACGGCGATTGGAGGACCCCGAGCGGGGGGCCTGCCGACTGGCAGGTCCCCCGCCTTCAGGGAGTACCCCGGTGACAGCGGCTTCAGCTGCGGTCAACGAGTTCTCCATGTACTGCAATTCGTGCCATCAGCCAGCAGCATGTGTCGTGCTCAGCCCGCCGGGGTGTACCAGGAGTCCAGGCCGTCCTGGAGCCTCTGTGCTCCGTCTTCGGGGGTCATGTCCCCGAGGATGACCAAGTTGCTGACTTCCCTCAGCTCGATCGGAAATTCGGGATCACCCGAATCCAGGGCCTCGTAGCCGGTGCGGTTGGCTGACTCGCAGTCCTCGCGCCAGGACACGAACTCCGAAGCAACCGGATGGCTGTACTCGACCGGAGTGTCCTGACTGCTGAAGAAGCCCGAGAGAGCGCTGGTGTAGATGCCGGCGAACTCGGGAGCGGCCACCCACGACAGGAACGTGCGAGCGGCTTCGGCGTTGGGCGATGCTGGATTCAGGCCGATCGCCAGGCCGACGTGGTCGACGATGTAGCACGTGTCCTGACCGTCCGGATGCGGTGTCCGGAAGGCGCTGAACTCGAACCCGGCATTCTCATCGAACCCGGAGATCTCCCAGGATCCGCCGGGATAGATCGCGGCCTGACCGGTCTCGAACAGGATCTTGCCGTCGGGGTAGGGGATGCCGGAGGCTCCCGAATGGAAATAGGGCCCCAGGCGAGCCATCGTGGCCAAGGTGTCGACGTACTCCTGATCGGTGACCTTGTCTTCTCCACGGATCAGAGCCAGCCGTCCTTCCTCGCCCCTCCAATAGTTCGCACCGATGTTCTGGAACAGGATGTGCTCGGCCTCCCACTCAGAGAGGCCTGTTCCGATAGGTGTGTAGGTGCCGTCATCGAGGATCGCCTGAAGCACCTCGAAGAGTTCCGACTCGGTCTCGGGCACGCTCAGTCCGAGCTCGTTGAAGGCCTCCACGTTGTAATAGAACCCCTGGATGACCGACGCAATGGGCACGCAGTACGGTGTCGACCCGTCCGCGGAGAGCCAAGCGTTCTGCGTCGAGGGACCGAAGCTGTCGATCCCGTCCAGATCGTTCAACGGTGCCAGATGACCATCCTCATAGAGTTCCCGCGAACGATCGAAGGCGAAGCAGGTGATCAGATCGCCTGCTACTCCGCCCTCCAACCGGGTCCGCAACGCCGGCGGGTACTCCAGCGGCGGCGTGGGTGCGAACTCCACGCTGATGTGCGGGAACTCGGCCTCGAACGCCGGGATGATCTCCTCATCCCAGATCGCCTGATCGTCCGAACGCCAACTCTCGATCGAGATCGACACCTCCTCGGGTTCCGGCTCGGGTTCCGGCTCCGGAGCCTCGGTGGCATCGGGCTCAACCGCATCGGGCTCATCCGCATCGGGCTGTGCCCCGTCGTCATCCCCGCAACTTGCAGCCAGCAGCGCGAGTGCCAGCAGCGCGAGAAGTAGTTTCATTAGCTTTGCCATGGTCTATGACCTCCTAGGTCCCCCCCTCAAGGGGATCGTGTTTGTTGTTGTTGGTGAAGCGACGGTGGCGCAGGCCGCTGTTCGCTTCGTTGCTATTGCGGGCGCCATCAGGCAACCCCCAGCTCTTGGCTCAGCACGAGGACGCTCACGCCGAGAAGGACCAGATCGGCACCGAAATTCGAGGGCCGCAGATCGACTGAGCGGCCGAGGCCGGGCAGAGTGCGCGCCCGCAGTGACACCAGCGCAGCCCGGCACAGCTCGTCCGGGAGGGGCAGCTCGTAACCCGAGACCACGACGTCGTGGACGTCGAGCACGCTCACCGCTCCGGCCAGGGCGAGACCCAGCCGCCGCCCGGCATCTACCACCACCGTGTGCGGGTTCTCGCCGGCTGCGACAGCGGCACTGAGCCGCGGAGCCGAGACGAACGTCTCCAGGCAGCCCCGGTTGCCGCAGGGGCATCGGGGACCGTCGTCCTCCACCACAATATGGCCAATCTCGCCGGCCGCGAAACTCTCGCCGAAGTACTGCTGGCCGTTGAGGACTATCCCGCAGCCCACACCGGTGCCGACCTTGACGACCATGAGGTTGTGGCTGATCGATCCATAGGAGTACTCGGCCAGCACGGCGGCGTTGGCGTCGTTGGAGACCCTCACCGCGAGACCGAACTGGTCGTTCAACCGCTGGGCCACGTCGAGGCCGAACCAGCGGAGGTAGCTGGCCTCGACCACCGTCCCGTCCGGCGTCACCACGCCCGGAGTTCCGATGCCGATGCCGAGCAGCCGTGCGGGTGCCGCGGTGATGGCCTCGGCGATGACGTCCTCGGTCATTTCCACCGCGCGCTCGCCAGTGACGCCACCGAACGGGCGCTCAACTCTGTGGATGATCTCGCCGGCCAAGTCGATCACGGCGGCGCGCAATACCGAGCTGTCGCTCAAGTCGACGCAGACGATGTTCCGCGAGCGGGCGTTCAACCCCAAGAGCTGCGAGGGCTTGCCGATCTTGGCCGGTCCCCGCCCGAGCTCCTCGGCGAGGCCCTCCTCAATCAGGTCGCCCACAAGGGCTGACACGGTCGCGGGTGCGAGTCCAGTCATGCGGGCCACGTCGGCGCGGCTGCGACCGTTCGAACGGAACAGCGCCTGCAACACCAGCCGTCGGTTGGTGCTTCGAGTGTCTTGATGTCCCGCCTTGGACTCGACCCTCAATAGCACTGCCTTCCCCCTCCGGCTCACGCCTTACAACAATTATTTGTTTACCAAACGAAAATAAGTTTGTCAAGCCGTTCATCGTCATCGCGGGCTGGTTTCGAGTCCACTCTCGTTCCGAAAGGCCCCCGGAGGTTCTGCGAACGGATCCCGTCGGGGATGCGTTCGGATCGAATGTTCACGGGTGATTCGGCTGCCACACGTTTGCCCTAAACCTGGATCCACCGGTTGGGAGTGTGGGTGTGGCGTTGGTCCCCGCGGAAAAGACCTCCCTGATGTGCGGCGTCTGCGGTCTGGATGTTCGGGTTCAGGTTGAGAACAGGAGACACTTTTCGTGTCTGGATAGGCTGAGCCGAAATCTGCGCGTTCTACTACATATAGTGTGGTTAATCGCGCAGATTTGGCTGTGACCACCGGGAGAATCGGTGGATTCGGGTTTAGGGTTGCGTACACAGCCCCACCTCAATCCGACGGTCGTCAACACGAAACTCACCGGGAATCTGCTGCATGTACTATGGTTCGACGCATGTACTATCCAGGACACGCGCAACGAACCGGCGAGGTGCCCAACAGCGCTCACCGAACGTCCATACGACACAGCATCTGGCGTCTACGCTGGCTGCTCGGCCTTTCAGCGGTGCTGCTGGTCGGTGTGGCCCTCGCCGCTTGCGGGGACGACTCGGACGGCGACGAGCTGACGATCGCCGTCGAGAACGCCTACCTGCCGTTCAACTACCTCGATCCCGAGACCGGCGAGCCGACCGGCTGGGACTATGAAGTGCTCGAGGAGATCTGCGAGCGCATCGGTTGCACGCCGGCGTTCGAGAACTTCCCGTGGGAGCCGATGATCCAGGCCGTCTCCGACGGGCAGTTCGACATGGCGGCCGATGGAATCACCATCACCGCCGAGCGCGCTGAGATCGTCGACTTCTCCGACGGCTACATAAACATCGACCAGCGGTTGATGGTGCGCAAGGGCGAGGACCGCTTCGTCGACGGCGCAAGCTTCGCGGCCGGAGACTTCGTGCTGGGAACCCAGATCGGCACAACCAACTACGACACTGGTGTCGAACTGGTCGGCGAAGACCGGGTGCAGCCCTTCGAGGAGTTCGGCTTCGTCGTGCAGTCGTTGATCGCCGGCGACGTGGACGCCGTCATCATCGACGAGACCGCCGGCCAGGGATACATCGGCGAGAACGCGGACCACGTCGAGCTGATCGGCGAGTCGCTGTCCTCGGACCAGCTCGGGTTCATCTTCCCCAAGGGCAGCAAGTGGGTGGAACCGGTCAACGACGCGCTCGCCGAGATGAAATCGGATGGAACGCTGGAGGAGATCAGCTCCCGGTACTTCGGTTCGGCATTCACCATTTCCTACGACGACTTGGAGTTCCCCGAGTACGACGAGGAATGATCCGAGCCACTGGTCCCGGTGTCAGCGGTGCCAGCGGACTCGCAATCAACACGACACCAGCCCGGCGGTCGGCGCAGCAGGTTCACTGCCGAGTCCTTCCCGTACTGGGCGGTCCTGCTCGCCCTGATCGTCGGCTGGCTGGGCTGGCTGTCGCTGTTCACCGAGCGCTACCGCGACGCCTGGGACCGCATCGCGGTGGGCATCGGCTTCACGATTCGAACAACAGCGCTCGCATTCGCGATCTCGTTGGTTCTCGGGCTGGTACTGGCGCTGGGCCGGATGTCGCGCAACGTCGTGTCCCGCAACGTTGCCCGGACGTACATCGAGTTCATCCGGGGCGTGCCTATACTGCCGTTGATCTTCTTTTTGGCGCTTGTGGTCGTGCCCGACGTCGCAGGATGGCTCGGCTTGGACAATCGCAGCATCAGCACCGAATGGCGCGGCGTGATAGCGCTGGCCATCATCTACGGCGCCTACATCGCGGAGGTGTTCCGCGGCGGAGTGCAATCGGTGCCGCGCGGGCAGTCGGAGGCCGGACTCTCGCTCGGCCTGAGCCGGCGAGCGACCCTGCGGCGGGTGGTCTTTCCCCAAGCGCTACGGGCTGCGATCCCACCGCTGGGCAATGACTTCATCGCGATCCTGAAGGACTCCTCGCTGCTGTCGGTGCTGGCAGTCGGTGAGGTGACGCTGCGGGCCCGACAGTACGCAGCGGGGAGCTTCCGGTTTCGCGAGAGCTACGTGGTGCTGGTGTTCATCTACGTCAGCCTCGTCCTGACGCTGTCATTCGCGCTCGGACGACTCGAGCGTCGCCTCCGCAAGGGCGAACAGATTCAGGACGCACACCACTAGGCGCAGGCACGCGTCCGAACCCCACCGAGTTCCGCTCATGGGATGCGAATCGGTGCGGCCGAGGCCGTGACAGCAACAGCTTGAAGCCCGACGACACTGCCGGGCGTCAGGGATCGAGCCGTTGGGCGGGGGTCCAATCGAGGCGGGGGCGGTCACCCCAGAGACGTTCGAGCTGGTAGAAGTCGCGTTGGTCCGAGCGAAACACATGGACGACGAACGCGCCGTAGTCCAACAGGACCCACTCCCGCTCCTCTCTGCCCTCCACACGTACCGGCGAGGGTCCGCCCGCAGCCCGGATCTCCTCCTCGATCGCATCGATGACAGCATTGACCTGCCGGGAGTTGGCGGCGCTGGTGATCACAAAATGGTCTGTAACCGCAAGCACATCCCCCACATCGATGATCAGAGTGTCGATCGCCTTCTTGTCATCCGCGGTCACCGCGGCCTGCCGCACCCACTTGAGATGATCTGGGCTGCCTGCGCTCACGAGCCGACCCAGTCCAAACCGACAGTAACGGTGAGGTCGACCGGGGAGTTCACGTCCTCAACAAATCCTGCCGACGCTCCGATCGCATCAGCCAAGGCGATCGCCGCCTCCTGGTGGTCGGCGAGGTGATAGGCCACCGTCGTGTCTTCCACCCCGAAGACTGGAGCATTGCCGAGCACGGTGACTTCCGCGCCTGCATCAACAAGCAGCGGCAGCATCTGGTCTCCCACCCCGGTGCCAGTGCCGTCAAGCAGACTCACAGTCGGACGAGCCCCCAAATGCGAACCGATCGGAAGTGGCGCCATCTCGCGAGCAAGGCTGTCGAGTTGCTGCTTCTGCTGATCGTTCTGAGCATAGAAGGGAGGATTATCGCCTCCGAACGACACTGCAATCAAAGGCAACACCTCTAAACGTCGAGTTCCGGCACCCAATGAGCGGAGATAACCCGATAGCCCGTCCTCAAATGGCAATGTGGCCGCTAGCAGATCATCAGCACGACCAACCTCTGAAAGCCACGACTCCCACAGTTCGACTTGTCGCTGCGTGCGGTTCGAGTCGAATTCTCCATCGTTGAGCCACCCGTAGACATTGGCGGCATCTGCTCCGGTCAACTGATTTACACCCGCTTGATACCGGATCTCCGCAAGTCCGGACGCGTCGACAGAAACGAGGTCGTCATTCAGTACCACCGGCAGCGGTTCGACGAGGCGCAACCAACCGCCCAGTTCTGAGGTTGTCAACTCCAGCGTTTCCCGGAAACCGAAACCGAAGAGATCCCCAACCCCCCGACTCAGTCCGTCCAACCCTTCGGTTGCATAGAGTTCGCGCACGAAGACGGCGTCGGCTGGATCGTCGCTGGGTTGAAGAAGCAGCTCAGCGCTGATCAACACCGCGGTGCCACCCTGATCCAACGCCGTCTGAGCCAGAACTGTTATACCGACCAGTTCACCGGCATCGGTGAGATGGGCGATCAGCATGGTCGGAGTGGGATCGACGAACGCTCGATATCCGGGCGCTGCCGGGTCAGTGATGGTCTCGATCCGCTCACCAGCATTGGAATCGAGGACCAGTTTGGTTCCGTCCCGCCATACCGCGAATACCAGTGCCGCGGCAGCAACCACCAGGAACGGAAAGACCAGACCCCAGAAAGGGTGAGGACTCGGTGCTGGCCGCTTGCGCCCGCTGCGAACTGCGGGGATCTCATTTCTGTGGTTGTCATCCAGATCACGGAGTTGCGGTTCCCGGTCCGCTGTCTGAGTAGCAGAACTCACCGAGCACTCCCATAGAGCTCATGTGACCTCACGTATTCGACTACCCGGGGCGGAACCAGTGCTTCCACCGGCCGACCGTTCCTGAAGCGGTTACGAACGTCGGTGGAGGAAATCTCCAAGGCAGGAACCGTGACCACCACATGCTCCCATCCGTTCGGGGGGCGGCCACCGGTGTTCCCACCGCGGTCTGCCACAACCGTTGTTGCTGATTCACGGACCTCGTCGGCCCGCTTCCAGGTGTCGAGACTCGCAGCGATATCTGAACCCACGACAACAAACAGTTCAGCACCGTCTGTCTCTTCGGCCAGGGTGGCGAGCGTGTCAGCCGTGTAGGTTTCACCGCCACGTCGTATCTCGTGATCACTTGCCTCCAACACGGCCGCGCCGATCGACTCGTTTGCAGCCGAAACAGCGGCCGCGACCATCTCGAAACGAAATCTTGCGGGCGTAACCGTGTTGAGAACCGTTTTTTGCCACGGATCGTTGGCCACCACCAGCAACATGCGGTCAAGCTTCAGTTGATGCCGAACTTCGAATGCAATCGCCAAGTGACCGAAGTGAAACGGGTCGAACGTTCCACCAAAAACGCCGATTCGCTGCGGTGTCGCTTGCTCCACGCCCCAGAGTCTAGGGTTGCGCGCCCGCGGACAGTAGCCGGGTCACGAATCTGCGCGCTACAGTAGACGTGACAGAAGTCATACCGGTACTTCGTGACATCTCGGCCTGAATGGTGTCTAATAGCGTACGGCTAGGCCGGAACGCGGCGCGGATTTCAAAGGAATCGCGAGCAAACGGTACCTCAGCCCGCCCCCAATACAATCCCAGGCCTTTGGCCTGCACAACCGGGAAAAGCGCGTGCGCCGATCCCATCGAATGAGTTTCATGAGTGATTCTGTAGGACAATATCTAAACGAAATCGGCGCAGTCGGTCTGCTGAACGCGCAAGAAGAGCGCCAGCTCTCCCAGATCATAGAGAAAGGCACCGAAGCACAAGCCCATAAAGACAACGGCGAAGTAGGCGTCGAACTTGACCGGGCCATTCGCAAAGCTGCGGCTGCAAAAGATCGCTTCATCCGAGCAAACCTCCGCCTCGTTGTGAGCGTCGCTCGCCGCTATCCACTGCCTCCCGGCATGGAGTTGCTCGACCTCATCCAAGAAGGCAACCTCGGACTGGAGCACGCGGTCGACAAGTTCGACTGGCGCAAGGGGTTCAAGTTCTCGACTTACGCCACCTTCTGGATCCGTCAGGCGATCGGCCGTGCACTCGACCAGAAAGCAAGCCTGGTTCGCCTGCCTGGTGACCGCTCTGCCAGCTTGCGTGCCGCCCTGCGTGCGGTTTCCGGCGACGGCGACGAACTTGACGACGAGCATGCCCGTCTACATCGGCTGACCACCCCCACCAGCCTGGATCGCACCATAGGCGACGATGACTCCAACGAACTCGTCGATCTTCTTCCCGACTCGAATCCCGGCCCCGAGGTCGAGGTCATGGCGAAAGCCGAGGAGGAGATGGTCACCGGTCTGCTCGACATCCTCGATGAGCGTGCAAAGTACGCCGTTGAGCAACGCTTCGGCCTCGGCGACGGGCGTAAACGCTCATACCGCGAGGTCGGCGAAGACCTCGGTGTAACCGCCGAAGCAGCCCGCCGACTCGTCAAGCGGGCCATCAACTCCGTTCGGGAACACGCCGCGAATAGCGTAGACGCGGTGGGCGTGGCGTAGTATCCTGTTTGAACAACCCAACAACCCACTGGGGCTCTCGCCGATCGGCGGGAGTCCCGGTTTGTTTTTAGGAGTTCTGACGCGTCGTCGTCTTTCTAACGAAATTGGTTGGAACTTTCCGGTCAGCTACAGCAGACTTGTTACGTGAACAACACCTGGAACCCCGGTAGTTGGCGGAACTTCCCCGCCAAGCATCAGCCCTGTTGGCCTGACGACGCCGAACTCGAACAAGTGCAGAAGATTCTGGCAGACCAACCGCCTCTGGTTTTCGCGGGCGAGGCCCGCAACCTCATGGCCGAACTCGGCAAGGTCGCTGGGGGCCAAGCTTTTTTGCTCCAAGCCGGAGATTGTGCAGAGTCATTCGACAGCTCAACCAACTCGATCCGAGACAAGCTCCGCGTCATTCTCCAAATGGCGATCGTGCTCACTTACTCGGGTGGCACTCCCCTCGTGAAAGTCGGTCGGATCGCCGGGCAGTTCGCCAAACCTCGCTCCAACCCAACCGAAACGCAGGGCGAAACCGAACTGCCATCGTTCCTCGGCCAGATTGTCAACGATGTCGGATTCACTGTCGACGAACGCCGTCCAGACCCGCAACGTCTCCTCACGGCCTACAACCGGGCCGCTTCCACCCTGAACCTCTTGCGCGCCTTCACACGCGGCGGCTACGCAGACCTGCAACAAGTGTCCAGTTGGAATCAAGACTTCGTTGCTTCCTCGCCAGCGGGTGAGCGCTACGCCCAGATGGCCGATGAAATCGATCGCGCGCTGCGCTTCATGGCGGCTTGCGGTCTTGACTCCACGACCGTTCCTGCCCTTCACGAGGTTGATCTCTTCACCAGCCATGAAGCCCTGCTTCTCAACTACGAAGAGGCGTTGACCCGGCGCGACTCCCTGACGGGCGACTGGTACGACTGCTCCGCGCACATGCTCTGGGTTGGTGAGCGCACCCGCGAACTAGACGGCGCTCACGTGGAGTTCCTGCGCGGCGTAGGTAATCCGCTGGGATGCAAGATCGGACCCACAGCCACACCCGACGAAGTACTAGGACTCTGCGAAGCTTTCAATCCCGATCGTGTACCGGGGCGACTCACCCTCATCAACCGCATGGGCGCCGACAAGATCGCCGATGCTCTCCCCGCGTTGCTCGCAGCCGTGCGTGAAGCGGGCCACCCCGTGGTCTGGGCCTGTGACCCGATGCACGGCAACACCTACACGTCCGACGGCGGGCGCAAGACTCGCCATTTCGACGATGTGCTCAGTGAAATTGTCAGCTTTTTTGGTGCTCACGAATCCGAAGGCACCCATCCGGGAGGAGTCCACGTCGAGTTGACCGGCGACCCGGTGACCGAATGTCTGGGAGGATCTGATGATCTCGTTGATGAGGATCTGGACCGTGCCTACGAAACGATGTGCGACCCTCGGTTGAACGCCCGCCAATCTGTTGACCTGGCGTTTCGAGTGGCTGAACTTCTGCGTTCCAACGTGACGCCGACGCTCAGGCACTAAACGAGGTTCTCTACGAAACCTTCGAGTTGCCTAAGGTTTCGAACCTCGAAGGAGCCATCACAATGCTGGGCGTATTCACCGACGATTGAGTCACCAGTATCCCAGTAGCTCCTCGGCTCTGGATTCAGCCAATACACATGGCGAGCTTTGTCCTGCATCTCCTTGACGATCCAGCTTTCCGCAGCGTGGTAATTGTTGCGAGCGTCACCGAGGATCATGATCGATGTGCGAGGCCCTATGTCTTTGCCATATTTCTGCCAAAACACACCCAGTGCGTGACCGTAATCAGAATGCCCATCGACCCAGACCACATCGGCTTCGGTGTTGACCCGATGAACCGCTTCGTTAATGTCCTCAACTCCCTCAAAGTATGAGGTCACCTCATCGAGCCCATCGATGAACACAAACGAGCGAACCTTGGAGAACTGTCCAGAAATGGCATACACGAGATGCAGAGTGAAGCGAGCGAAGGCAGCCACCGAGCCAGAAATGTCGGCGATGACAAAGATCTCGGGCTTGTGTGGATTCGGGTTGCGGAACTTCGGTTCGACGGGAACTCCGCCGTAGCTCAGCGAGGCCCGAACAGTGCGACGAAAATCGAGTGGACCTCTACGCCCGTGACGGCGCTTGCGCTGTAGTCGAGCTGCGAGCTTGCGCGTCAACGGGTAGATGGCTTTGCGCAGGTTCGCCATTTCTTCGCGCGAAGCGTGCATGAAGTCGACGTCTTCGGGCAGCGGTTTGCGGAGGGTCTTGGCCATCGCTTCGACGCCACGGTCGGCCACCAGACGCCTCCGAATCTCCGCTTCGATCTCCTTTTGGAGTTGGTCGATCCGGTGCTGATATTCGTCGCGCCAGAGACGCTGGTCCAACTCCGATGCTTCGCCCTGCGTTTCCTGTGCCTGTTTCAGAAGTCGCTCCAACACGCCATCGAGATCGAGGTTGCGAAGCGTTCGGTAGAGGTAGTACGTGCCCCCGACCGGCCTACCCGGCTCCATCCCGGCAAAGCGGCGCACCGCCTGGCGTGCCACGCCCTTCATCATCTGCGCGTCACCACGCATCAGCGATTGGAACAGCATCTCAGCAAGTTCTTCGGGGCTCAGGTTCTCACCTCCGCCACCAGCACCTTGTTGATCGCCAGCTTGGGAGTCATCGAGTTCGCCGTCTTCGAGGTCACCGAGTTCGCCGTCTTCACCAATGGCGTATTCCTTGCCACGCAACGAGAAGTACACCTCAAAAACGGTCTCAAAGGCTTTCCAGTGGTTGTAGTGCTTCACCAGCGTGGCGCCCAAGGCGTACTTGAAGGACTCGCGGTCGCCAATCGGCACATGCTTCACTGCTTCGAGCGCGTCGAGATTCTCGGTGAGGCTGACCGGTAGTCCCGCCGCTCGCAACTCGACAATGAATCCGTTGAGCAGTTCCAAGATGGCGTCACCCAACTCCAAAGGAACTACATCGGCGCTGCGGCCGTTTCCTTCAGTGGTGCTGGTGACGGTCATCGCAAAATCAGACGCTCACACCGTCGGCGGTCACCAATTCCTTCGCCGCCTTCTTTATGTCGCTCTGGTATTTGAGCAGGATGTTGAGCGTGTCGCTTGCGGTCTGCTCCTCTATCTTCTCGACACCCAGCAACACCAGGGTCTTGGCCCAGTCGATCGTCTCAGACACCGACGGCGCCTTCTTCAATTCGATCTGGCGGATCGAACGCACAACCCGGGCAACCTGATCGGCCAGATTCTCGGTGATGTCCGGCACCTTGGTGAGCACGATCTCCTTTTCCCGTTCAAGGTCGGGATAATCAACATGAAGGTACAGACAACGCCGTTTCAGTGCCTCAGAAAGCTCACGGGTGTTGTTGGATGTGAGAAACACCAGCGGGATCTGTTTGGCTTCGATAGTTCCGAGTTCAGGAATCGAAACCTGGTAGTCAGACAGAATCTCGAGTAACAGGGCCTCGGTCTCGACCTCGACGCGGTCCACCTCGTCGATGAGCAGCACCACCGGGTCGGGCGCGCTGATCGCCTCCAGCAAGGGCCGTGTGAGCAAGAACTCGTCGGAGAATATGTCGTCTGAGACTCCCGCCCAGTCGTGCTCATCGCTACGGTCGCTCTGAATGCGCAGGAGTTGCTTCTTGTAGTTCCACTCATAGAGCGCTTTGGCCTCATCAATGCCCTCGTAACACTGCAGACGAATCAGCCGTGTTCCGAGAACTTCCGAGACGCTTTTCGCCAGTTGCGTCTTACCGGTGCCTGCCGGTCCTTCGACCAGAATCGGCTTCTGCAGTCGATCGGCGAGGTAGACGACACCGGCGATGCCCTCGTCAGACAGATAGTCGACCCGCCGCAGACCGTCTTGAAGGGACGCTGCGTCTTCGAAGCGAAATGACATAGAGGTTCAAGGTTAGCGGCCGTTAACAGCAGTCCCCGATTCGCGATTAAGAGCGTACGTGGCCGTCGCCGCGCACGACGAACTTGCAGGTCGTCAGCTGCTCGAGCCCCATTGGGCCGCGGGCATGGAGCTTCTGGGTTGAAATACCGATCTCAGCGCCAAAACCGAACTCCTCACCATCAACGAAGCGTGTCGATGCGTTGACCAACACCGCCGCGGCGTCGACCTCGCGGACGAAACGATCCGCAGCGCGGATGTCGTTGGTGACAATAGCTTCGCTGTGTCCCGTTGAATTCTCAGACACATGGGTGATTGCCTCGTCAAGGTCCTCTACCACCTTGACACTCATCTTCATGTCGAGGAACTCCGTCGCGAAGTCTGTTGGCTCCGCAGCAGCAATTGTTGGGGAGATCCGGCGGGACGCCTCGTCACCCACCAACTCAACACCGTCAAGGGCCACCACCATCCGAGGCAGGAACTCTGCGGCGACGTCGCGGTGAACCACGAGCGATTCCGCTGCGTTGCAAACCCCGGTTCGCTGGGTTTTGGCGTTGAAGACGATCTCTGAGGCCATGTCGAGATCGGCCGCCGCGTCAACATACACGTGGCAGTTGCCGGCCCCATCAATGACATAGGGAACCGTGGCGTTGTCGAGGATCGACTGGATCAGGGAAGGCCCACCACGGGGAATGAGACAGTCGATGTAGTCGTTCTGCTGCATGAATTCGATCGCTGCTTCACGACGCGTATCGTCAACAACCACCAATGCATCAGCCGGAAGTCCCACTTTTTCCAGCGCTTCACGTAGCACAACCGAGATCGCCAGATTGGAATTGATCGCCGACGAAGAGCCCCGCAGGAAAGCCGCATTCCCAGACTTGAGGCAAAGACCGAAGGCGTCGCTGGTGACGTTGGGGCGACTCTCGTAGATGATTGCCACAACCCCTAACGGCACATGCACCCGTTCAATACGAAGGCCGTTGGGCCGCACCCACCCACCGCTGATCCGAGCGACGGGATCATCGAGAGCCGCGACCTTACGAAGCCCGGCGGCCATAGCCTCGATACGGGACTGATCTAGCCGTAGCCGATCAACCAGAGGGGTAGCCATGCCTTCGGCGGTGGCTCGTGCCACATCAACAGCATTGGCTTCCAATACTGTTTCGGCGTTTGCTACGAGCAGATCTGCGGCCGCGAGCAGGGCTGCATCTTTCTCTTCAGTACTAGCGACGGCCACAGCGCGTGATGCGGTTTTGGCGCGCGCCGCGAGTACCGGGATGGGAGTGGTTTGACCGGTCACTGTCTCAGCGTACCGGGCCGGCGCAGTAGTCTTGACAGGAGTCAAAGCAGTTCAATCGGTGAAAGGACCATCTGGAGTGTCGGCACCGAAACGAAACGGGTCTGTGCTTGTTGCTTTGGGAATCGGCGTATCGCGGGCGTCGGGGCTGCTGCGCGAATTCGTCGTGGGACGCGTGTTCGGCCTCGGACTCGCCGCTGACGCTTTTGCTGCCGCTTCGCAGATCCCCAACCTGCTGCAGAATCTGCTTGGCGAAGGCGTGCTCTCCGCATCGTTCGTGCCCGTCTACAGCAAACTCCTCGACGACGAGGATCCCAAAGAGTCAAGCCGTGTGGCAGGAGCGGTCGGGGCGTTGCTGTTGGCAATCACCGGTGTCTGCGTGGGCATCTTCGTGCTCGCAGCACGGCCTATCACCTCAGTGTTGGCGTTCGGTCTGAGTGGCGAAAAGTTCGAGATCGTCGTTGATCTGGTGCAGATCATGGCCCTGGGCATGGGCTTTCTGGTCATGTCAGCGTGGTGCCTGGGTGTACTGAACAGCCATCGGCGCTTCTTTCTGCCCTATGCCGCTCCGGTTGTCTGGAACGCCTGCCAGATCGTTGCTCTGTACTTGATGTGGGCCCGGGACTGGGATCTTGTCGACGCCGCGCGGGGCCTGGCCCTCGCGGTCACGATCGGTGGCCTGCTGCAACTGCTGATCCAGTTGCCGACAGTGTTGCGTCTGGCCCGAGGAATGAGGTTTCGGCCCACCACACAAGATCCGTCAGTGCTTGAAATTCGGCGACGTTTCGTGCCTGCGGTGCTTGGACGCGGTGTCGTGCAGATCTCGGCCTATCTGGACCTGATGCTCGCCACCCTCTTGGCAACCGGCGCAATCGCCGCGTTGATCAAAGCGCAACTCCTCTACACGCTGCCGGTGAGCCTTTTCGCCATGAGTGTGGCAGCGGCGGAACTCCCCGAATTGTCACGGCTGGTGACCGATCCTCAGAGCCTGGCCCAGCGCTCCCAGCGAGGCCTGAAACAGATTGCGTTTTGGATGCTGCTCGCCTCGTTCGTGTCGATCGCGGCAGGCGATCTGATTGTCCGGGTCCTGTTCGAGGGCGGGAAGTTCGACAGTACCGATGCCGTTCTGGTGTGGTTTGCGCTGGCTGCCTACGCGGTCGGACTGCCCGCCATCGGCGCTAGTCGTCTACTCCAAAATACCTGCTATGCCGTTGGCGACACCCGTGGACCAGCACGTATTGCCGGCTTTCGAGTGCTCGTTTCGGCCACGGTTGCGCTGGCAATAATGTTCTCGCTGGACCGAGTGATCGTCGGGCCTGACGGTCTGATAACGAACGGGACCTGGATCTCTTCTTCGCCACTGCCAGCGGACCTTCGCGCCATCGAAGGCCCAGTGCGCTTGGGAGCAGTTGGTCTGGCCGCCGGTTCTGCGCTCGGTGCTTGGGTCGAACTCATGGCCTTGTCGGCTCTCTGCCGCCGCCACCTACCCCATATGGCCAGTCCAACCCGGTCGCTCTACAAGCCCGCGGTGGCCGCTGCGCTCTCCTTTGTGCTAACTGCTGCAGTCAGACTGTTGCTCGCGGATCTTCCGTTGCTAGTCGCCGCACCCGTGGTAGTCGGAGTCGCTGTGGTCAGCTACGTGGCGATCGGCTCTCGCATAGGCGTGCAAGAAACCCGTCTCCTTTTGGACCCCGTTCGCAAGGTCTTCTCGCGCTCTGACTGACTACGGGCACCCCGAGACACTACGATTGAGCCATGCTGGACTATCTGAAGAAGCGCTGGAATTACTTCATCGCAAAACGAGACAGTGAGTTTGAGGAGTCCGCCGACCCGAAAGTCCAATTGGAGCAGGCCATCAGCGAGGCCAAGGACCAACACAATCGGCTTCGCGGCCAAGCGGCCAACGTCATCGCCAACCAGAAGCAAACGGAACTTCGACTCAATCGTTCGCTCGAAGAACTTGAGCGCGTCAACGGCAACGCCCGTCAGGCCGTGAAGATGGCCGACAACGCCACCCGAGCCGGGGATCCTGAACGCGTTGAGCGCTATACCGACGCCGC
The DNA here is from genome assembly GCA_965198315.1 of Candidatus Aldehydirespiratoraceae bacterium. Classification (GTDB taxonomy): domain Bacteria; phylum Actinomycetota; class Acidimicrobiia; order Acidimicrobiales; family Aldehydirespiratoraceae; genus VXYK01. The sequence continues at coordinate 3,024,780 of OZ240616.1, forward strand.
TGAACAGTTCGCCAACCGGCTCCTCACTCTTGAGGAAGAGATCGAGAGCTTGAAGAGCCTGTACTTTCAAGCATCCGACGCGGCTGATCAAGCCAAAGCTGCGGTAGAGCAGAACGCCGGCCTGCTGCAAAAGAAACTCGGGCAACGCCAGGCATTGTTGAGCCAACTCGACCAGGCCAAGATGCAGGAGACCGTCAACTCGGCGATGCGCACACTGTCAGAAGCGGTCGGCGAGGATGTTCCAACCTTCGACCAAGTACGCGACAAGATCGAGGCTCGCTACGCCAAGGCCAAGGCCACCGCTGAACTCACCGAAGGCAACCTCGAAGCTCAGGTGTATGAAGTTGAGAAAGCGGCTCGCAAGGTTGAAGCACAGTCACGGCTCAACGCGATCCGCGCCAACCTCGGAATCGAAGCGCCCGGCGCACCCGAAGCGATCACCGAGTCCTCCAACAACCCTGACAGTCCTTAGGCAGGCACAGTCACAAGGTCATCGGCGTGGATGACCAGATGTAACGCACCTCCACCAAGATCGTCACTTCGGCGTCCCGCGACCGCGCGCAGATCATCAGAGCCGTGACGAGTCAAACCTTTGGCAAAGACGACCGCGTCGTCGTCAACTACCTCAACTGGTGAACCAGCAGCAAACGAACCGTCGACTTGGCGGACACCAGCCGAGAGAAGCGACTTGCCTCGTTCGAGTGCCTTGCGAGCGCCACCGTCAACTGTGATGGTCCCCTGCGCACCGACAGCGAACGCGATCCACAGCTTCCTCGCTGGGAGGCGGCTCTTGCGGGCGTGAACCATTGTGCCGCTACCGGCCACACCCTCTACCGCGTCACGCAACACGTGATCGCGATGAGCGTCCGCAATCACCGATGAGACACCTGACCAAGCAGCGATTTTGGCCGCGTTGAGTTTCGAAGCCATGCCGCCACTTCCTCGCGCTGAGCCGGCGCCACCCACCAGCGCCTCGGTCTGATGGTCGATCCGAACGATTTCCTCGATCAGTGACGCATCAGCATCGGTGCGGGGATCCGCTGTCAGCACACCAGGAGTGTCTGTCAACAGCACCAAACGGGCAGCATCAACCAGATTGGCAACCAGAGCGGCGATCCGGTCGTTGTCGCCGAAACGGATCTCATCGTCTGCGATGGCATCGTTCTCGTTCACGACCGGGACAACGCCAAGTTCAAGCAGTCGCTCCAGAGTCTGCCGGGCGTGCAGGTACTGAGAGCGCACGATGAAATCGAGAGGGATCAATAGAACCTGGCCGGCGATTAGACCGTGCGAGGCGAACTCTTCGCGGTAAACCGCCATCAGCGCACTCTGTCCGACCGTCGCTACGGCTTGCAGCGTCCTGATGTCTCTGGGTCGCTTGCCTCCTCCCAATCCCAGTTCCGGCAGACCTGCAGCAATGGCGCCCGAGGTCACCACCACGACCCCATAACCGGCTGCTCGCAGATCAGCTACTTCGGCGCACAACTTGGCGATACGAGATCGCTGCACGACTCCTTCATTATCGGTGATGGACGACGTTCCGATCTTCACCACAACGGTGTTGTCAGCACTCATAAATCCTCTTCGTACTCAAAGCTGAAGTCGCCGATGCGCACCTCGTCACCGCTCTGCAATCCTGCTCGCGCCAACGCGGTGTTGACCCCGAGCTGCTGTAGCCGTTCGGTTGCGTAGACCAGCGCCTGTTCGTCGGTCAAGTCACTGAGAGCAACCGCTCGTCGAGCAGCACGACCCATCACTTCCCAGGCTCCGTCATCATGACGCCGGAGTTGGATCTCCGCCGAGACAGGCCGATGAATCGTGGTTCTGATCGCTTCTGGTTCCGTGGCCCTGCTCTGGGCGACCAGACCAACAAGTGCACCTATCAGTTCCGAGACTCCCGCACCAGTGACCGAGGAGACAACGGGTCCGTCATAGCCGTGTCCGGGGGCCATATCCGCGCGGCTTCCGACCACCAGACGCGGACGATCCAGCAGTTCTGGTTGGTAGGAACCCAACTCGTTGAGCAAGACCTGCAGTTGCTGGTCAGGCGCAACTCCATCCCACGGTGCCAAGTCAAGCAGAACCAGCAACACCTGCGCCCGTTCGACATGGCGCAGAAATTGATGCCCCAGTCCCCTGCCTTCGCTTGCTCCTTCAATCAAGCCGGGGATATCGGCGACGACCATCTCGAAGCCGTCATCTGTGCGGACAACTCCAAGATTCGGTTCAAGAGTGGTGAACGGATAGTCGGCGATCTTGGGTTTGGCCGCTGAGATGCGACTGATCAGCGTCGATTTGCCGACATTTGGAAATCCAATGATCGCCACATCGGCGAGCAGCTTGAGTTCGAGTCGCAGCCAGCGCTGTTCTCCATGCTCGCCCTGCTCGGCGAAAGCAGGTGCCCGCCTTCGGTTCGACAGGAAACGAGCATTCCCCCGGCCACCCTCGCCAGCCTGCGCTGCCAGCCAACGGTCACCGTTGTCGACTAGATCGGCGAGCGGTTCACGGGTGTCGTGGTCCAGCACCACTGTGCCCATCGGCACTGCTACGTCGAGGTCTGAGCCTCGGACCCCGTGACGCTTGGATCCTCCGCCATGGCTGCCGTTGGGTCCCTTGCGATGGGGGTAATCACGAAAAGCCAGCAACGAAGCTACGTTACGGTCCGCGACCAACCAGATCGATCCGCCATCACCGCCGTCGCCACCGTCAGGTCCACCCTTGGCTACATGGGCTTCACGTCTGAAGGCAACGCAGCCCGCGCCACCATCACCGGCCTTTACATGCAGGTTGCATTCGTCGATGAAGGTAGACACGTTGCCAGCCTAGACAGTGCCAGCCTAGACACTGCCAGCCTAGACACTGCCAGCGTCCGGGATTCGCTCGGCTGCTAGGCGGGAATCACATCAACAAGTTTGCGACCGCGGCGTCGGCCGAACTTGACCGTGCCGTCGGAGGTGGCGAAAAGAGTGTCGTCCCCACCCCTCATGACGTTGTTGCCGGGGTGAAACTTGGTGCCGCGCTGACGGACGATGATCGCCCCGGCCAGAACCTGGCCACCATCGTAGACTTTTACACCGAGGCGCTGGGCGTTGGAATCGCGGCCGTTACGGGTCGAGCCGCCACCTTTGGTCTTGGACATTGAACATCAACCCTTCGATATCGCGGTGATTTCGATGAGAGCCAGAGTCTGACGATGCCCCCACCGCTTGCGGTTGTTCGACTTGTTCTTGTAGAGGAACCCGTTGATCTTGGGGCCTTTGTGTTCCTCAACAACCCGGGCGGTCACAGACGCGTTCTTCAGCTGACCGGGCGTAGCGAGAACAGTGTCGCCGTCGACGAGCATCACTGGGGCAAGCTCTACATTGGAACCGGGATCGCCCAATCGTTCCACCGAAAGAGTCTGGCCCTGCTCGACGCGGTACTGCTTACCGCCGGTCTTCACTACTGCGTACATAGGCGGAGGATTCTAACGGGCTCATCAACCGATCAGACCATCAATCAGGACATGTCCATCGCCGTCACAGGTCCCGCAAAGATCAGAAACAGACTCCAGCAGACCCTCGCCGATCCGCTTCCGGGTCATCTCGACCAGACCAAGACCCGAGATGTCGAACACCTGCGTGCGGGTCTTGTCGCGAGCCAACGCAGCCCGGAAGACTTTCATCACCTCTGCTCGGTTCTTGGCTATCTCCATGTCAACAAAATCGATCACGATGATCCCGCCGATGTCGCGCAGGCGCAGTTGATTGGCGGCCTCCTCGGCGGCTTCCAAGTTGTTGCGGAAGACTGTTTCTTCGAGGCTTGATCTGCCCACATTCTTGCCTGTGTTGACATCGATCACGGTGAGCGCCTCGGTGGCCTCAATGATCAACGAACCACCAGACGGCAGCCAAACTTTGCGGTCAAGAGCCTTTCGCAATTGCTCGTCTACGTGATGGCGCTCAAAGAGCGGCAGCTTCTCGGCTTTCGGGTTGTAATATTCGACTCGTTCTGCCAACGCCGGCGTGATGCTGGATACGTAAGCCCTGACCTCGTCGTAGAGTTTGCGGTTGTCAATGATGATTCCGCGGAAGTCCTTGGTGAACTCCTCTCGGATGATTCGCACTGCCGCTTCGGGTTCGCGGTACACGAGCGCTGGTGCAGTCGTCTTCTTGGCGAGTGATTCAATCTCTTTCCACTGGCTTACGAGTCGAGCCACATCGCGCTGAATCTCTTCGGCTGTGACGTTCTCGGCCGCGGTGCGGACAATCACTCCGTGACGTTTCGGCTTTGCCTTGTCGAGGATGCTGCGAAGCCGCGCTCGTTCGCCATCCGGAAGACGTTTCGAGATGCCGTACGTGGAGGTGTTGGGGACCAGCACCACGAATCGACCCGGCAGCGAAACTTCCTGAGTGAGCCGGGCGCCCTTGTGGGCTATCGGGTTCTTCGTCACCTGGCACAAGATCGTCTGGCGGGCCTTCAGAAGTTCCTCGATACGGGGCTGTTGGGTTCGTCCGCCCTCTATGTCCTCGGGGTCGTATTGCACATCTCCGCGGTAGAGCACTGCGTTCTTGGGTGTGCCGATATCGACGAAAGCGGCTTCCATTCCCGGTAGTACGTTCTGCACTCGGCCCACGTAGATATTTCCATGAATTTGGCTCACGTCGTCGGCGGGACGGGACACCTGATGTTCAACAAGTTTGCGCCCTTCAAGTGTTGCTATCTGTGTCGCCTTTCCACCGACCGATACGCACATCATGTAGCGGCCGACCGCCTGCCCCTTGCGCGTTCTCCCACGACGCTGTTTGAACGTCTTCTCATCGAGTTCAACCGCGTCGTCGACAATCGATTCGACGGGACGGTGCGATTTGTCAGCGCGGTTGGAACCTCGACGAGTCTGGGGAGTTACGGTCTTTTGGCGATTGCCGCCCGCAGTCTGTTCAGCAGCGGATCCTTTACCTCGACCTCGTCCTCCGCGCCTGCGGCGTCGGCGTCTTGATCCACCCTCGCTTGGAGCACGGCCTTGGGAGTCTCGTTGGTTGGCGCCCTGGCCTTGTTTGGCGCCCTGGCTCTGTTTGGCGCCCTGGCCTTGTTTGGCGCCCTGGCCTTGTTTGGCACCCTGGCCTTGTTTGGCACCCTGGCCTTGTTTGGCGCCCTGGCCTTGTTTGGCACCCTGGCTCTGTCTGTTACCCGCGGTACCGGGATTGCCAGATTTAGCTCCGCCGTTGCCCGGCGGGGCTGGTCGTGTGTCGCCTATACGCGGAGCTCGATTCGGCTCCGGCGCAGGACGAGAGTCACCGATTTTTGGCTTTTTCTTGTCTCCGGGGGGAGATTTGGGGGCACGACTCGAGGTGTCGCGGTTGTCGGCCTGTGATTCGGCCATAGTTTCGTTCCTTCGTTGATGGCACTGGGAAGCAAGCGATCATGTCGCCCCCACCAGTGCGGACGCGGCAGCGTCCAGAGGATTGCTGCGCTGCCGTTCGTCGGTTTCGTTCGCTGTCCATTGGTGAAGCCTCAGCACCCGGTGCTCAATCAACGGTGGATCGAGCGCGCCCAAGAGTTCAGAAACTCGTAGCGCACGAGGTTGAGTGGCGAGTTCAGCCAAAAGCCGTACTCGAGAACCCTCTTGCTGTTCAGCTTCGATTAGCCCTTCAACATCGAGACTCAGGACACTGGGGCGCAAGTCGTCTACGACTTTCTTTCCCTTGCGTTCTCTGGTTGCGACGAGAGTTTCTGCGGCGAGCGCTCGAGCCACGGCGCCGGCCACGGTATTGGCATCAATGTCGATGACATCGATCTGCCAGGTACAACTAGTGACTGCTTGCTGCAACGACGCAGTCCGTCGATCAATAACCACTGCAGCAGTGACTGCCATTCCTTCTGGAAGTTCGTTTGATAACCGGGCCGGCAGATCGCCCATTTCAAGTCCATTGATTCGTTCGGGATCGAGATCAATATCAAGATACTCGGCTTGCGACTCATGACCTGTGGATAGGGCAAGACCAAACGCAATTTTCGGACGTGGCGAGAATCCCTGGCTGTAAGAGACGGGGAGCCCAGCACGCCGAAGAACCCGTTGAAAAATCCGAGCCACATCACGATGCGACGTAAAGCGCACCTTGCCATGTTTGGTGTAGCGAATGCGGATCCTCATGACCTCGCTCCAGCCAATTGACGAGCTTCTGGATCGTTGACTGTCGTCACCGATCCCGGTCGCGCGCCCAGCACCACAGGCACTGCTCCGCCTCTGGTTAGATCGACACCGGTTCCCTGACTCCCTCCGGCTGGAGGCGAGGCCGATGCCACAACATGTTCGATTCCGTAGCCTGTGCAAGCTCCGCAGTCATAACACGGCGTCCAGCGGCAGTCTTCGAGGCCCAACTCATCTAGTGAGTCCCGCCAGTCCTGCCACAGAAAGTCCTTATGCAGACCCGCGGACAGGTGATCCCAAGGAAGTACCTCGTTTTCGGTGCGATGGCGGTGAACGTACCAATCAACGTCGCAACCGTTGGCTGCCATCGCTTCAAGCCACAGGTCATAGTTGAAGTGCTCGGACCACTCCTGGAAGGTGCCGCCTTTGCGCCATACGTACTCGATCACGGGACCCAGCCGACGATCTCCACGACTGGTTATCCCCTCTGCAAGTGTTGCTTCGGGGTCGTGCCACTTGAGCTGCACCCCCTTGCTTCTACGCAGGTCATCGCGCAACAACCCGATCTTGCGCGAAAGCTCAACCACCGTGTTTTGACCGAACCACTGGAATGGCGTGAACGGCTTAGGCACGAATCCGCCGACAGAAACCGTCACCGACGGCGAAGAGTGGTGACGTCGGCCGAGTGCGACACAGTTTCGGGCGAGTTCGGCAATTCCAAGCGTGTCCTCGTCCGTCTCGGTGGGAAGACCTGTAAGGAAATACAGCTTCATGCGCCGCCAGCCCTGGCTGTAAGCGCTCTCTACCGCTCCATAGAGATCTTCTTCTCGAATGAGTTTGTTGATGACCTGCCGCATCCGCCAGGAACCGGCCTCGGGGGCAAATGTCAGGCCGGTGCGGCGAGCCCGCTGAAGCTCCGCGGCTATGCCGACCGTGAACGCGTCCACCCGCAAACTCGGCAGTGCAACGCTTACCTGGTCACAGCCCGCGTCGGTGATCGTGTCGCCGATGACCTGTTGGATGCCACTGAAATCTGCGGTTGAAAGCGAAGTGAGCGCCACTTCGTCATATCCGGTCCGGGCCAAACCATCGCTGATCATGGTGCGCACCTGCTCGGCTGGACGCTCGCGAACAGGCCGGGTGATCATCCCCGCCTGACAGAACCTGCAGCCCCTGGTACACCCCCGAAAGACTTCAACTGACAGGCGGTCATGCACGACCTCTGTCAACGGCACGAGTTGCTGTTTGGGGTAAGGCCAATCTGCAAGATCAGCAACCGTGCGTTTTTCTACCGTGGCCGGCACATCGGAGTAGCGGGGTGTCACCTCCGCGGTGAATGCACCGTCGTATACGACCTGATACATCGAAGGAACATAGACGCCGGCGATCTTCGCCAATTCCCTCAACAATGGTCTACGAGAACCTTTGGAGCGCCCCATGCCCTTCCATTCGCGCAGAAGTTCCGTAATCTCACCGACGACCTCCTCGCCGTCGCCCAGCACCACAAAGTCAACGAAATCGGCGATGGGTTCCGGGTTGTAGGTGCAGTGACCACCCACTCCTATCAGCGGATCGGAGTCTGCTCGGGCTGTCGAATGAATCGGGACGCCCGCAAGATCAATGCAGTTGACGAGGTTCGTGTACGTCAATTCAGCGCTGAGGTTGAAAGCAATGACATCGAAGTCGCACCCAGGGCGGTGAGTGTCGACCGAAAAGAGCGGTATCCGTTCTCGTCGCAACAACACTTCAAGGTCAGTCCAAGGCGAATAGGCACGTTCGGCCGCCGCATCGTCACGCTCGTTCAGAATCTCGTAGAGAATCTGCAACCCCTGGTTCGGCAAACCGATTTCGTATGTGTCTGGATAGGTCAACAACCAACTGACGATGACACCGCCGTGAGTTGGAGTTTGTGCACCCTGCTCACATCCGATGTAGCGGGCCGGCTTCTGTACCTGCGGGAGCAGGTTCTCAAGACGAGGCCACAGCGAACGAGACACTCATTGAGGCTACCGGCACGGTCTGCCTATTGGCTGCCAGCCACGCTCCAGCGCCCACGCTCCGCCCAGCTAGCCCCGCTCTGTGAAGTCGAATCGACGTCGATAGACGCCCATAACCAGGCCCAAGGCAACCATTGAGGCGAGCATCGACGACCCTCCGTAGGAGACCAGCGGGAGCGGAATACCGGTCACAGGCATCATCCCCATGGTCATCCCGGCACTCTGGAACACCTGGAACAGGAACATCGCCATTACGCCGATCGTCAACAACCGATCAAAAGAGTCAGTTGCTCGCACCGCGATCCGCCAAATCCGAAACAGCATCAACGCATACAGCGCCAACAGCACTCCCGCACCGCGAAACCCCAACTCTTCACCAGCTACCGAAAAGATAAAGTCAGTCTGCTGCTCCGGAACCAGATTCGAGCGGGTCTGCGTACCTTGAAACAGCCCCTGACCGGAGAGTCCACCGTTTCCGATTGCTATCTGAGACTGGTCCACGTTGAACGCGGCACGAGCCCCTTCTGGGCCAAGTTCGACAATAGCTTCCTCGTCGAGGTAAAAGATCTGAAGCCGGTCTTCTTGGAAATCCGCAAGCCGATCGGACTCGAAGATCCCGACCATCACAGAGATGCCGATGACTGCCAGAGCGGCGATATACCGGAGTTCTACTCCGCTCATCGCGATCATTACCGCGACTATGACGACGTAGACGAGGATGGTTCCCACGTCGGGCTGCCTCAAGATCAACAGCAGCGGCAGAGCAGCGAGGCAGAGAGCAAGCAACAGTCGCTTCGTCCTAACTTCCTCAGTTGACAAGACCGCAGCCAAAACAACGATAAGTACCACCTTGCCCGGTTCCGAAGGCTGGAAACTGAACCCAGCAGCGGTGTACCAGGCGCGAACTCCCCTCACGCTCTCCCCGAAAATCAACAAGCCGCCGAGTAACGCAAGCAGTCCAAGGTAGACCGCGGGCAGCCACGCCCGAATGAGGCGAACATTGAGGTGAGCAATCAACACTGCGAGAACCAGGCCCAAAACCGCGAACGCGACCTGCCGTTCAAGGAAGGAATAATTGAGCGGGTCAAACCGTGATGCCGGACCACGGGTTGCAGAAAAGACAAGCACCGCACCCAGAGCCGTGATCAGGAACACAGAGGTAATAAGCACCGGGTCCAGGACGAACCACCAGCGCTGATCGTCGTCTTCGGTCAAAGGAGGAGGACGCGAGGCGAACGTGCCGGCGGTTGTCACTGCGTTTCTCCGTCCCCTGACGCGGTTACTTGTTCCAGAGCATCTCGCGCCGCCAGCAAAGCTTCAATCCGAGCGAGATACTCAAGATCCCGTTCGTCAAGCGTGAGTGCGGACGGCAAGTTGTTCCGTGCGATGGGTTCAAGTATCGCGGCTGCGACCGGTGCAGCAGCAACACTGCCAAATCCAGACTCCTCCATCACCACTGCAATGGCGATCTCTGGAGGCCCCGCAACGTCAATTCCAAGTTCAGGGTAATCGTTGGGGCCCCATGCCACGAACAGACTCGTATCGGCTTTGTCATCCACCTCCGCTGTGCCGGTCTTTCCGGCTATCGGCCACTGATCAATAGGAAATGTGCCGCCTTGGAAGGCGCTGGCAGCGGTGCCCCTGACACCGCCGAATCGAGGAACTCCCAATAACCCTTTGGTTATCGGCTCAGTTACCTCTGGACCGAAATCAAGCTCGCGCAATACCCTCGGTCCGAACTCAATGAGCGGGTCGCCGTTTGGACTCATTACCTTCAACGCAACATTTGGTTGATGGAGCGTGCCGCCGTTGGCAAACGTAGCGTAGGTATTGGCGAGTTGGATTGGTGTTACCAAGAGGTCACCTTGACCGATCGACAACAAGATGGTGTCACCGGCAAACCACTGATCCCCGTCTCGGATGAAGACACCTTGGGAGAACCTTAGATCGAAGTAGTCACGATCCGGTACGACCCCCGCGCGCTCGTAGGGAAGTTGCACTCCTGTTGAACTGCCGAGGCCCAGGGCTCTAGCTGTTGTCTGAATCCCCTCATCTCCTTGCGGGCCCCGATCACGGATGAAAAACCCTTCCCCGCCAAGTCGATAGAAGTAAACGTCGCTCGACACGGTCAGCGCGTCGGCAAGGTCAACAAAACGAGAACCCACAAAAGGGCTCTCGAACGCGCAGGTGCCTTCCAACTCTGTTCCGGTTTCGCAATTCGGGTAGATGTAGCTGCCGACGTCACTGATGAACTCGTCGGTTCCACCGTAGAGTTCGTCTACTACTCCGTGCTGTATAGCAGCCACCGAAGTAACCAGCTTCCAGGTTGACCCCGGTGCGTAGGAACCCTGGATAGAGCGGTTCAAAATCGGCCAATAGTTGTCCTCCGACGTCAACAATTCGAACTCTTCAGTGGAGATTCCGTTGGCGAACTGCGATGGGTCATACGTGGGATACGAAGCCATGAACAGCACGTCTCCGTTTTGAGGATTGGTGGCGACCACAGATCCGGCCGGGGCCAATACATCTGGGGAGTCTGCTTCGGCGCGGGCTCTCGCCAGTCCCAGGGCAAGTTGTTCTTCGGCCCGAGCTTGCCAGTCGACGTCAATGGTCAGCCACACATCGTTTCCAGGTTTGGGCGCGACAGCCGAATGTTCGCGAATGACCTCACCCAAGTTGTTGACCTCCAACCAGCGAACCCCGGGAACACCGCGCAGTTCACTCTCAAAAATCCGTTCGATACCCGTTTTTCCTATCTGACTGTTGAGTTGGTAGGTCTTGTCGTCTTCGGCGTTGGGGTCAAGGTTGGCGTTTGCTTGTTCTTGTTCTGCTCTCGTGACCGGACCCACGTAGCCAAGAAGATGGGCCGCGAGACTGCCGTATGGATAGCTGCGAATCGTGCGCTGTTCCACTCGGACGCCGGGGAACTGGTCGGGGCGTTCTCCCAGGTACACCATGAGCTTGGAGTTCACATCTACCGCAATAGGAATTCGATCGAAGGGCCCGTATCGAGGATCAGCTATTTCCGCGGAAATCGTTGAGACTTTGGTCGGTCGACCTGAGCGGCTGATCGCCAGAGCCAGGTTCTTCAAGACCTCGAATGTCTCTTCCTCGTCGAGGGTCTCCAGTTGCCTACGGTCGAGCGTTATTACCTGCACGACCTTGTTGTCGACAAGAACTCGACCGTTGCGATCAAGGATGCGTCCCCGCGGTGCCTCTTCATAAACGGGCTCAAGTACGTTGTAGAGCGCCTCCTCCTGCAACACCTCGTGCTCAATTCCCTGAAGAAACCACAGACGAGCTACTAGCGCGCCAAAGAGAATCAAGGCCACGAACGCGAAAATTCGTAGACGCAGTTTCGTTCGGTCGTCGTCTATCGCCATCTATTCAGCCCAAAGAAGTCATCGAATGTCACCCAAACCGCTGTAGCCGAACGTGGGTCCGAGGGCCCACGTCACCAAAGGCCTGGTCAACGGTGCCAACAAAGCGTTGATCAAGCCCGCGATCAGCGCCACGCGCAGCATCTCCAAATCCACCAACCCACGTTGTCCCATGACCTCCCCCAGCAGCGCATAGCCGGCCACCGCACCGAACGTCCCGATGCCCGCTATAGCGGCTAGTTGCAACCTCGAATCCCGAAACAGTTCTGCTCCGCCGGCAGCGACGGCAAAGGCCACCATGGCGAACACGATCGCCGACAGACCCAGAGGAGTGGGAAGGTAGACATCCCAAAGCAGCCCGATGACAAACGCGGCCGTCGGGCCACGCTGAGGTCCAGCCCAATACCCGAGCATCACCGCGAGCAACACCAGCAATTCTGGAGCCACGCCCGAAATCCTGATGTCGGCGAACACCGTGACTTGCACGACAAGGGCGAGAAGAATCAGTAGACCCAGCCTCAAAGCGCTCATTGGACCACCTCACCGCTGGGGCCGCTGGAGTTGGGGTCATTGAGAAGGTCCGGGTCCAGATCGAGAGGCACGCTGGTACTTGGCACAACCGGCAGCAAGGGGGGATCGTCTAACTGTTCGGTAATGAGGACCGACACAAAAGCTAGATCTTCGACATCGTTTGCCAACTGCACAAGAACTTCCAAAGACAGTTCATCTGAAGCTGGGCGCACCTCGATCACCCGCCCGATGGGGACATCGGCGGTGTAGCGCGAGTCGGCATCGGTCACGACGGCAGAACCGATCTCCGGCAGAAGCGTGGTGTCTGTTATCTGGGGCCAGTTCGGCCCTTGATTGATGATGAACACCCCGGATTCACCTGGGACCGCATGGCCCAGGCCTACGTCGTTCGTCGAAACCAGCCGCACGCCGACCAACAGACCAGGATCGCTGAGCAACTGGACCGTCGACGTCACGCCGTCGACTCGCTCCACACGACCAACGAGTCCCGCTCCGGTCACAACCGTCATACCCTCCGTCAGACCGTGGCGGTGTCCTTTGTTGATCGTCACGACATCGCTGGCGAAATTCCCTACCGGTCCTCGTTCAACGCGCGCGGTGACAGTTTCTATATCCGATGCGTAGGGCAACTCGAGCGACTCGAGGAGTTGCCGGTATGCGGAGTTGTCGGCTTCGGCTTGTATCGCCGAACCTTTAAGCGCATCCAATTGTTGCTGCAGTTCAGCGTTTTCTGCTTCGAGTTCGTCGTACTGGAACAGTGAATTCCAGATGTCACCAACCGGTGAGAAGATCGATGATGCCAAAGAGTTGACGGGATGAAGGACATCTCGGACATATCCCTGAGCCACTCTCGCGCTCTCGAAGCCGCGTAGATCAACGGTCAGCAGAGTGATGGCGACGAGCGTGAGAAGAATCAGGCGGTGCCGAACCCGCCCTGTCCGCTGAGCCGGCGCCATTGAAGCGACTTGCGGTTTACAGCTCGCCGGAGCTGAAGACTACGTCTCTTAAGGACTCGAACTCCTCAAGAACTTGACCCGACCCGATGGCAACGGCATAGAGGGGATTTCTAGCGATCCGAACTGGCATCCCGGTTTCGTCGGCCAGCCGTTGATCAATATTGCGCAACAGGACTCCCCCACCCGCGAGGGTGATCCCACGCTCCATAATGTCGGCGGCGAGGTCGGGCGGGGTCTGGTCGAGTGTCGACTTGACCGCATCGCAGATGGCAACAATCGGCTCTTCCAACGCATGGCGAACATCCTGTGTGCTCACGACGATGCTGCGAGGCAAACCAGTCACAAGGTCTCGCCCACGGATCTCCGCACAAAGTTCTCGTCGCAGTGGAGCCGCGGATCCGATCTGAACCTTCACTTCCTCTGCGGTGCGCTCCCCAAGAGCCAACCCATGTTCCTTTTTGACATGTTGGGCGATCGCGTCATCAAGTTCGTCACCGCCGACGCGGACCGATTGACTCGCCACAACACCACCGAGCGAGATGACTGCGACTTCGGTGGTCCCACCGCCGATGTCTACGATCATGTTCCCGGTCGGTTCTTGAACTGGAAGACCTGCTCCGATAGCGGCGGCCATCGGCTCTTCGATGATGTACGCAGGCTTGCTTGCGCCGGCGTATTCGGCTGCCTCTTGAACGGCCCGCTGCTCGACACCGGTGATTCCCGATGGAACCGCGATGACCATGCGCGGCCGGGCCCATTTGCGTTGATGCACCTTGCGGATGAAATAGCGGAGCATCTTCTCGCATATCTCGAAGTCTGCGATAACACCGTCCTTGAGCGGCCGGATCGCCCGGATATTGGCAGGGGTTCGTCCAATCATCCGTTTCGCTTCGGAACCGACCGCGAGAGGCCTGTTGTCACTGGTATCGATGGCAACAACAGACGGTTCGTCAAGCACGACGCCTTCGCCTCGAACATATACCAGCGTGTTCGCGGTTCCGAGATCGACGGCCATGTCTCGCCCCATAGCAGCCCGCAGTCCACCACCCAACATGTTCATGAATGAGTCTGCAGCCATCAGCTCGATGCCTCGTTCCGGTTGGCGAAGTTGGCCGAGGAGTGTGCAGCACGCGTGGCGCTTCTCCCCCATGGCCTAGTGTACGCAGAAATGCCGTCTCGATGCCAAGAATCGATCACAACAGGCGGGGTACGGGCCCAAGAGCGGCGCGGGGATCTTGTCATTGTTGATCAGTCTTTGTTCAGATTCGGGAAGAAAATCCCAATTTCACGCTCCGCGGACTCAGCAGAGTCGCTCCCGTGAATCAGATTCTCGGTGAACTTGCTACCCAGGTCTCCTCGAACCGTTCCCGGCGAGGCGCCTAGAGGGTCTGTCGCGCCGACCATCTGGCGAACTACTTTCCATGTGTCGGGCACACCCTCGATCACCGCTACTAGGACTGGCCCCCGACTCATGAACTTGACCAGGTCGTCATAGAACGCCTTCCCCTGGTGCTCCTCATAGTGGCGGGCCAGAGTCTCGACGTTGAGAACTCTGAGTTCGGCAGCCGCCAGTTTCAATCCTTTGCGCTCAAACCGCCCGATTATCTCGCCCACGAGACCGCGTTCAACCGCGTCCGGTTTGCAAATGATGAGAGTTCGATCCATGCGCTGGAAGGCTACCGTTTCGATTTCGGCGTCAACGCCTCCGGTTGGGTCTCTACAGTTCCGCGGCGAATTCCCTGGCTACTTCAAGCACGGTCACCGAACCCGCTACCACAATCAGATCCTCGTCATCAGCCTCGTCGAGTACATAGTCGACAGCGGTAGCGATGTCTGCAATGGCTTCAACTCGGGCCCCCAACGAAACTGCGGTGTCACGGAGTTCGGCCGCCTCTACACCACGAGCCGTTGGCGCGGTGCAGGCAACCACCATGTCGAAAGCAGCCACACCAAGAGCTGTCAGAACTTCCGCTGGATCTCGGCCGTCCTGAATTCCGAAGACCAAGAAACGCCGGTTGACCCCGCCAAAGTCCTCGTCGAGTGACCTTGCCAGCGCCTCAGCGCCAGGCGGATTGTGAGCAGCATCGAGCAACATCAGCGGTGAACGATGGACTACCTCAAGTCGACCGGGGGCCTCGACGGTGGCGAACGCTTCGTGGATCACGTCTGAATTGACCGGCGCGTCGAAGAACTCCTCTACCGCCGCGATCGCGACCGCGGCATTGTGCGCCTGATGCGCTCCATGCAGCCCAAGAAACACTTCAGAATGAGTGGCGCGTGGCGTTTGCAAACTCAACAGGCGACCCCCCACCGCCACTTCATTGCTCAACAGGCTGGGGGTGAGGATGACCGCTGGTGACCGTGCGGCAACTATCTCAGCCAACTCTGGGGTCGTCTCGCCAATCACAACACTTGCGCCTGGTTTGACAATCCCCGCTTTCTCCTCGGCGATCCGACGCCACCAACCCGGCGCGCCGTCGGTGTGGTCACGTCCAACATTGGTGATCACCGCGATCTGACCATCGACCACATTGGTCGCATCAAATTTCCCGAGCATGCCGACTTCAACCACCGCCACTTCGACTGCCTCGTTTGCGAAGTGCAGAAAAGCAGCTGCTGTGACGGTCTCAAACCAGCTGAGCGGTCCGAGTTCCGCCACCTCCACAAGGCGCGCTATATCACCGATGGCCCGACCGAACGTCGGTTGGTCGAGTTCTACGGCCGCGACCCGGATTCGTTCACACGGAGAAGAAACATGTGGGCTCGTGTAGAGCCCAACCCGCAGCCCCATCGATGCCAGAAGCGATTCAATCATCCGTGCGGTTGAGCCTTTGCCGTTGGTTCCGGTGATGTGGATCGCCGCACACGCGTGCTGAGGGTCACCCAGAATCTCCATCACTTGTTGCATCTTGTCCAGCGACAAGCCCTTGATAGCGCCGGCGCGCGGTTGGACTTCGTAGTTGATCAACCGATCAAGATGATCCAGGGCTTCCAGATAGTCCAAGATTCAAGTTTCCAGGGCCCACGAAGCCTCAACTGGCGCGCAGATCCTCTGCACGATCAAGGAGCACCGGAGGGACCTTCTCAAGGACTGTGTCTCCGTCGATGACCACATGGCCGACATCGTCGCGACCGGGGAGGTCGTACATGATATCGAGAAGCACCTCTTCGAGGATCGCTCGCAATCCACGCGCCCCGGAGGACCGCTTGATCGCTTCTTCGGCAATGGCCAACAAAGCAGACGGAGTGAACTCCAATCCGACGTTCTCGAATTCGAAAATCTTCTGGTACTGCTTGATGAGGGCGTTGCGGGGTTCGGTGAGAATCTCCACCAGCGCTTCTACCTCGAGGTGTCCCACAGAACCCTGTACGGGTAGACGCCCGATGAACTCTGGGATCAAACCGAACTTGGCGAGGTCTTCAGGGAGTACCTCGTCGAAGATGGCTCCGAGGTCTTTGTCTTCAGGGCGCCGGATATCAGCACCGAAGCCAACACCGCGCGTGCCTACTCGATTCTCAACAATCTTCTCGATACCTGCGAAAGCGCCTCCGCAGATGAACAGCACATTGGAAGTGTCAATCTGGATGAACTCTTGATGGGGATGCTTGCGTCCGCCTTGAGGTGGTACCGCGGCGGTGGTTCCTTCAAGAATCTTCAGCAACGCCTGCTGGACTCCTTCGCCCGACACATCGCGGGTGATCGACGGGTTCTCGCTCTTGCGGGCCACCTTGTCGATCTCGTCGATGTAGATGATTCCGGTTTCAGCTTTCTTGATGTCGTAGTCGGCTGCTTGAATCAGCTTCAGCAGGATGTTCTCAACATCCTCCCCGACGTATCCCGCTTCTGTCAGTGCGGTGGCATCAGCGATCGCGAAGGGCACGTTGAGCATACGAGCCAAGGTCTGAGCCATCAGTGTCTTGCCGCACCCTGTCGGGCCGATCAACAAGATGTTGGATTTTGACAGTTCGACTTCGGAATCGAGCTGGGATCCCAACTCCACTCGCTTGTAGTGGTTGTAGACCGCGACCGAGAGAATCCGCTTGGCATTGTCCTGCCCTACGACGTAGTCGTTGAGGAACTGGTAGATCTCACGCGGTGAGGGCAGCACACCCAAGCTATTCTCGGAACCTTCCGCCAGTTCTTCTTTGATGATCTCGTTACAGAGACCAATGCACTCGTCGCAAATATAAACACCAGGGCCTGCAATCAGCTTCATGACCTGCTTCTGCGACTTACCGCAGAAGGAGCATTTCAGAAGCTCTCCACCTTCGCCGAATTTGGCCACTGGTTTCCTTTCCTGCTTGCTGCTGTCAACCGATCACTGCAATCGCACCACTGCCCTCAACAGTAT
Organism: Candidatus Aldehydirespiratoraceae bacterium; assembly: GCA_965198315.1. GTDB lineage: Bacteria > Actinomycetota > Acidimicrobiia > Acidimicrobiales > Aldehydirespiratoraceae > VXYK01. Next base: position 3,042,126 of record OZ240616.1, read on the forward strand.
TGCGCGTCTCGATCACCTCATCGATTATGCCGTACTCTTTGGCTTGAAGCGCGGTCATTACGAAGTCTCGGTCTGTGTCGGCCGCGATCTTCTCGACTGTCTGACCGGTGTGATGAGCGAGAACTTGCTCCAGCGAGACCTTCATGCGCTGGACCTCGGCGGCTATCAACTCGATATCGCTGGCTTGCCCGCGCGCCCCTGCGTAGGGCTGATGAATGAGTATCCGAGCATGTGGCAGCGCCAGGCGCTTACCTGGGGCGCCGGCCGCCAGCAAGACCGCTGCAGCCGACGCTGCTTGGCCGAAACAGATCGTGGTGATGTCGGGCTTGATGTAGCACATCGTGTCGTAGATGGCGAACAACGCATTGATATCGCCCCCTGGTGAGTTGATGTAGAGGTTGATGTCCTTGTCGGGGTTTTCTGACTCAAGGTGCAGAAGCTGGGCACAGATCAGGTTGGCGATGGTGTCGTCGATCGGCGTGCCGATGAAGATGATGTTCTCTTTCAACAGGCGGCTGTACAGATCAAACGCCCGCTCTCCACGGTTGGTTTGCTCAACTACCGTCGGAACCAGGTAGTTGCGAGGGTTGATATCGGTCATTGTGGCTCTCCATCGTCTTTTACTGAGTCGTCTTGGTCGCCGGCGTCGTCTTGGGATGACTCCGGTGTTTTCAGATCAACCGCAACACCGGTTTCGTCAACAAGATCAACGTTGTCGAGCAGCCACTCTAGGGCCTTGGACTTGGCGAGATCGGCTCGCAACGATGGGAGTTGTCCCAACTCTTGGAGACGGTCCATGTGCGCAGAGCCATCCGTTCCCATGCGTTCCGCCATTTCGTCGATCGTTTCAGCGAGCTGGTCATCATCGGGGTTGAGTCCCTCTGCCTCGGCGATGGCCCGCAGCGCCAGATCAACCTTGACAGCGTTCTCGGCCGTTCCCGCGAGTTCGGCACGGAGTTGGTCTATGTCCTGACCTGTTTCGGCTAGGTACTCGCTCGGATCAACACCTGATTGTTGTAGATTCCCAACGACTTCTTGGAGACGGCCATTGACCTCGGCGGTGACCATTGCGTCCGGAATCTCTTTAGTCACCAGAGCGGCGAGTGCCTCGGCGATCTTGGCATCCGCGGCCCGGCGTGCCAACGATAGTTTCATCGAAGCCAGACGTTCGCCGATATCGGCGCGTAATTCGTCAAGCGTCTCAAGTTCCGTCGCTTGGGCAACCCAGGTGTCGTCCAGCTCGGGCAGAACCGCTTCTTTCACGTCCAGGACGGTGATTTCAAAGTGAAGGGGTTCTTCTGATTCCGGGTCTGGATGAGCGGCTTGGAAGTTCACCACATCGCCGGCTGTGGCACCCCGAAGGTTCTCGTCGATCTCCGCTACCACGGCGCCCGTTCCCACCTCGTAGTCGTAGTCGTTGGCTGAGAGACCAGGCAGTTCCTCTCCGCCATGACTCCCGACAATGTCGATGTTCACCTGATCACCGTCTTGGGCCGGCCGCTCGACTGTTGCGAACTCGGCGTGCTCAGCGCGTAGCCGATCAATCTCTGAGTCGATGTCTTCAGCTGAGGGTTCTGGGCTGGGGACCTCAATACGAAGGCCGTTGTAGCCGGCCACTTCAACCACCGGTCGAATCTCGACTGTGGCGTCAAAGACAACCGCCCCTTCTTCTTGTCCAGCCAGGATCTCGATGTCAGGCGAGTCGATCACGTCCACGTCGTGTTGGACAACGGCCCGCTGGTAGTAGCTGGGAAGCTCTTCGCGGAGCGCTTCGGAGCGACCGTACTGATGACCAAGCTGAACCTCGAGGATTCGACGCGGAACCCGGCCGGGGCGAAAGCCTGGTATTCGAACCTGTTTGGAGATGCGCTTGAAGGCCGCATCAATCGCAGAGTCGAACTCTTCTTCGTCAACCTCAACCGTTAACTTGACCTTGTTGTCGTCAAGGAATTCGATACTGCTCGTAGTGCCGTTGTTGTTCACTCGACAAAGCCTAACGGCGTACGAGATCGACGCAGATGGCCAAACCTCTACGAGAGCGAGTTCAATCCCAACACGGTTCAATTTCGGCGCGGGCCGCTAGCCTCAAAGCCGCCGCGGGTGTAGTTCAACGGCCAGAACCTCAGCCTTCCAAGCTGATGATGGGAGTTCGATTCTCCTCACCCGCTCGATTCACCCGCTCGATTCACACGCTCAGGACGGGTATCCGCACTCACTCGATTACACAGTCTCGATTACACAGTCTCGATTACACAGTCTCGATTACACAGTCTCGATTACCCGGTCTCGATTACACGGTCTCGATTACACGGTCTCGATTACCCGGTCTCGATTACACGGTCTCGATTACCCGGTGCGTAGAACTCGTGTATTGCTTGTCTTGAATTTTTTTACTAACCGGCGGTTGACGGATACAGGTGCGCCATCGTGCCGGGTTCCACCCGACAGGTCTCAATGAAGCTGTCCACGTCATCTTGTTTTAGTCGAATCACGCGACCGAACTTGTAAGCCGGTATCTGACCCTCATCAATAAACCGGTACAGGGTTCGTGGTGTGATGCCCAGCCGGTCAGCAGCTGCCGGTGTCGACAACCAAATCACGTCATCTGCTGGTTGCTCGGGCATTTTACCTCCCTTCGGAAGAGATTTCTCTTCGTCGTTCCCGCTAATTTACAGGGTTTTTGAGCCGATGACATCGGTTGTGGGGTATCAACATCGAAATTAGTGCTGGAAGTCTCAATTTTCTCCTGTTATGGTCTCCCAGCGAGTTGACCACGAGCGGGAATTTGTTGGTCGGCTAGACACGGCGAGCGTCACAGAGGCGCACACCACAAGGCGGAGGAGACCCAACGGCGATGACAGATCCAGGGACCGAAGGGCCTGACGCGGCCGGGTCGACGGGGGCCAAACGTTCAATAGTGTCGCGTCGCAGCCTCCCCAACGGGCGAGCCCTCGTCGGCGCGCTGTTGGTGACGGTCGCGGCTGTCGGCGCATTCGTGTTCGCCAGCGGAGGCGATAGCGGCCCTGGCACCGAATATCTCGTGCTGCTCCGCGATATCGACGCCGGTGATTCCATCAGCGCCACGGATGTGGCCTTTGAACCTATGACGCTCAGCCCCCGACTGGCCGATATCGCCTTTGAGTCGGCGAGCACGGGCTCTACCGGCGCTCCCGATGGTGCAACAGCCTTGCGTTTCTTGCACGCCGGAGGATTACTTCTGGCCCCCGACTTGCGTGGCGCGGCCCAGATCGACGACACGGACACAACTAATTTCCATGAACTGACTCTGCCAGTACCCCTTGATCGAACTCCTGAACTTCTGACTAGGGGCGATCGGGTCACAATTCTTGCCTACGACTCGCGCGATGAAGACACCTGGGTCGCCTTCGAGGACGCCTTGGTTCTGTCATTCAATGCTCTTGGCGACAGCATCGGTGCAAGCTCTGAAGGTCGCCTCACCCTGGGACTAAGCGATTCTGGGCAAGTCCTGCGTGGCGCCCATTTGTCTTTTTTTGAACTGACCGTGGTGTTGACGACTCGAGCCGCCGATGACTACTTCCCCGAACATTATGACGGGCCGCTTCGCGCTGGTCGCGTCACCGACGACGGAGATACCTTCAATGAGTGACGATCGCTGGCTAATTCTTGGGCTTGCCCATCCACGAGTCGAATGGTTCAGCAAACTGTCCCACTGGTCCACCGCAGCGGCCATCCCGGTCGACTTCATCAAGTGTGTTTCGAGAGACGAGGTTGTGGCCCGTCTGAACAGCGGAAGGTCGTACTCAGCTCTGCTCGTGGGAGGCGACGTTTCTGGACTCGACCGCGACCTGATCGACAGTGTTCGCATCGCCGGCGCAACAGTCATCGTCGTTGGCTCAGTCGTTGAGCGAGATTGGAACGAACTGGGCGTAGCTGCACTGCTACCCGAAGAATTCGAGCGCTCAGATCTGCTGGGCGCACTCACCGACCACGCCCCGCCTATCGCACAGATCTCTGCGGTCGTCCGCGACTCGCCGATCCCGCACGAGTCAACTTGGCGCGGTCAACTGATCGCCGTCACGGGGCCGGGCGGAGCCGGATCTTCGGTTGTTGCGATGGCAACAGCTCAATCGTTTGCGAGCGAGCCGAGCAACAACTCGATGGTTCTGCTGGCAGACCTAGCCCTCAACGGCGAACAGGGAATGCTTCATGATGCTCGCGAAGTGATCCCCGGAATACAGGAACTCGTTGACGCTCATCGAGCAGGAAGGGTGCCCACTGAGCAACTCCGTTCGCTTGTATTCGAGGCCGTTGGCCGCGGCTACCACCTACTGCTCGGCCTTCGACGCCATCGGGACTGGACTGCGGTTCGTCCCCGATCCTTCGAGACCTCGCTCGACGGGATGCTCCATTCATATCGATTGGTTGTCGCTGACATCGACCACGACTTCGAAGGAGAGAAAGACACCGGTTCGCGAGATGTTGAGGATCGCAACCACATGGCCAGAACGGTTGCTACCACCGCTGACCTCGTTGTTGTGGTCGGCGTCGCAACTACCAAAGGAATCCATTCGCTGACTCGCACAATCCGCGAACTCGTTGCCGTAGAAGTTGAATCGCAACGAATCGTCGCTGTTTTGAACCGAACCACTCGCAATCCTCGTCGCCAGGCCGACGCTGCAGATGCCTTGGCGGCGTTGCTGGCACGAGACAGAAGCGTTGGCGACATCGGAAACCCGGTCTTCGTGAGCGAGCGACCCGACATCGAAGATGCCCTGCGTGACGGTGTTCGGCTACCGAATAACGCCGGCAAGGCACTACACCGCCAACTCTCAAATCGACTCGGATCATTCTCGAGTCGCAGCAACTCCAGAGATGCCCTCAACAACACCCTTGAACCTGTGCCGGTAATACCAGGATCACTCGGACACTGGAGCGACCAGACACAATGACCATCACCGAGGAGCTGACACCGCTGGCCGAGATCGAGCTGAAAGTCAAGGAACGTGCAAAAAATGAAGCGCTCGATCTGAACGCAGTCCAGAGCACTCACGCCCTCTCTGTGCTGGTTGCTGAAGAGATCCGACATTGGAACGACGATCATCGCCGTGGCATCCGTCCCTTTCCGCTCAGCTATCCCGAGATTGTTGCTGAACGTGCTCTTCGCAACCTCACCGGTTACGGCCCTCTAGGTCCATTGCTGCACGACGACGACGTCTGGGAGATCATGATAAACGCACCTGACGCCATCTTCGTGAAGCGTCATCGTGGCACAAGCGGATACCACGACGAGGTGTTCCACAACGACGAGCATGTCATCCGTACCCTCACCAAAGTGCTCGACGATGCTTCCAGCGCGCACCGAAAACTCGACCCCAGCGAGGGTCTTCAAGATGCCCAGCTTGATAGCGGAGCCCGCCTCCACATCGTTCACGGTGATGTGGCCCGCGGTGGTCACATCATGGTCAACGTCCGTAAGTTCACCGGTATTGCTTTTCGCAACCTCGACGAACTCGTAGACCGGGAAATGCTCTCGGCTGCGGTTGCTGAGTTCCTTCGTTGTTGCGTTGACGCGAGGCAAACGATTGTCTTTGCGGGCGCTCCTGGGGCGGGAAAGACCACCATGCTCAACTGTTGTGTAGCCGAACTCGACCCTTCGTTGCGAGTGGTAGTGGCCGAGGAGGTATTCGAGGCCGATATTCCTCTGCCCAACGTTGCCAGCATGCAAACTCGAGCGGCTCGTTCAGATCGCCCCGAGGTCGACCTCCGCAGGCTTGTTGCCGGGTTCTTGCGAATGGCCCCCGATGTGGCGATCGTCGGCGAAGTGCGCGACCGCGAAGCGCTTCCCCTGTTGCTCACGCTCTCTTCGGGGGTAAAGGGCTACACCACCATTCATGCCGGGTCTGCGCGGCAGGCGCTTACTCGTCTCCGCTTCATCTGCCAGCTCGCCGATACCAGCAACGAACTGCCGATGAGCGCCCTCAACAGTCTCGTGAGCGAAGCGATTGATCTCGTCGTTCACTGTGTTCGAACCGACAAGGGACCCCGAATCGGTTCCATAGTCGCGGTAGAGGACCTAGCGGGAACCATCGACGGCACCGCGTTCACCGCCACCGACGTTTTTGTTCGTGACAATCTTGACTGTCCCCTTCGCTGGTCGGGGATTGTACCGTCCCGCCTGGACCAGGCATTCGCCGCAAACGGACTCGACCTTCGTTCCGTTCTTGACCCGACAGGGGCAGCCCTGTGATTTCGCTGCTCTTGGCAATCACTTCAGGTATCGGTGTGTTCTATATTTTTTCGGCTCTTTCGCTGGGTTGGAACGGACTGGGATTCGGGCCCCGGATCCGCTCTTCGGATCGTTCCCGAGCACGGCTCGGGGCTATCGATATAGATGTCTGGCTGCAACAGGCCGGCCTCGACGGGATCGACAAACGAGAGTTCGTCGCAGTGGTGGCAATGTTGTCTGTTGCGGGTTTCTTGCTCTCCTTCGCAGCTTTCGGCGGTCTTTTTCCTGCCTTGGCAATCGGTGCGTTTGCAGCATCGTTGCCGATTGCGTCGTATCGATTGCGCAGAAACAACCGCCGACAACGGGCCCAAGAGGCATGGCCCCGAATGATCGAAGAGATACGTCTCCAAACCGCATCGCTGGGCCGTTCCATCCCGCAGGCGCTCTTAGAAGTTGGGCGACGCGGCCCTGAAGAACTGCGGCCTGGATTTGCGGCAGCTCACCGCGAGTGGTTGCTCACCACCGACTTGACTCGCACGATCACCGTTTTGAAGCACCGCTTGGCCGACCCGACTGCTGATATGGCCTGTGAAACTCTGCTGAGTGCCCACGAACTCGGTGGTACCGACCTTGACGGGCGGCTTGAAGCGCTGGCCGAAGACCGCCAGACCGATGTGCAGGACCGCAAGGACGCGTACAGCCGTCAGGCGGGAGCTCGTTTCGCTCGGCTGTTCGTTTTCGCAGTGCCTGCGGGAATGACCCTTGCCGGAATGTCTATCGGCAATGGCCGCGCCGCCTATCGCAGCAGCACAGGCCAGCTCATTGTGATGGTCGCCATCGCCATGGTCGTCGGCTGTTGGATTTGGGCCGGCCGAGTGATGCGCCTGCCGGACCAACAACGGGTCTTCAAGGACTGACATGCGTGCACTTGCTGTTTTGTCTCTGCCGGCGTTTGTCGGAATGGCCCTTCTGTTGTCTGAGCAACGCTGGGTCAACCGACCGAAATTGACTGATCGGCTAGCCCCGTACGCGCCGGGTTTCGCAGCGGCCGGCAGAACAAGCTTGCTCTCGGCCGCCTCCTTTCGCGAGGTCATCGCCCCCCTTTCGCGAGTTGTCGGTGAACGGATCGCCCGCGTCTTCGGGATCAGCGAAGAGCTCGGGATCCGACTTCGTCGCATCCATTCTCCTCTGGACGTCACTACCTTTCGGGTGCGTCAAGTCGGTTGGGCGAGCGCGACGTTCATGGTTGGAACGCTGGGCGCGGTCGGGTTCGGGCTGCCCACATTGTTCGCAGTCCTGCTGGTGTTGGGAGCACCGATCCTCACCTTTCTGATTCTTGAACAGCAGGTTGTGGGAGCTTCGCTGGCGTGGCAACGACAACTGTTTCTGGAGTTGCCAGTGGTCGCCGAGCAACTCGGCATGTTGATGTCAGCGGGATGGTCTTTGAGCGCGGCCCTCAATCGGGTTGCCGAACGCGGCAGTGGAAACTGCTCGAGAGACCTGGAACGGGTGATTCAGCGAATCCGCCAGGGTCTCACCGAGACCGAGGCCCTGCAGGAGTGGACAGATCTAGCCGGTGTGGATGCCTTGGAGCGCCTGGTATCGATTCTGGCTCTGAATCGTGAGACAGCCGATCTTGGACGTCTGATTTCAGAGGAAGCCCGCTCCATTCGCCGCGAGAGCCAGCGTGAGTTGATCGAAGCCATCGAGAAGCGCACTCAACAGGTATGGATCCCGGTTACCGCCGCCACTCTGGTCCCCGGTCTCTTGCTCATGGGTGTCCCATTCTTGGACGCCCTCAGCCTTTTCTCCGCAACCTGAAACCGCTGCTGTCGGCGTCTTGACCACGCCACAGCGAGCCTTCCCCTCTGGTCAACAGGCCTGATCTCAGGTCCAACGAACTGCAATGCAAATTGCAGCTACCACTCAAGGATTCACAACCATGAACATGTACGCCTTTGCCTGGATGCAACTCCAGATACTCGTCAGCTACGCCAACAAGCGAACCGGTCGCCTGGTCGGCGACCGCGGCGAAGGGGTGATAAGCACCGCCATCGCAGTGTTGATCACCGCCTTCATAGGTGCGGCCATGTGGGTCGCTTTCAACGGCGTCTGGACTGGTGCAGAAGCAAATATCAAAAAAGAAGTCAACAAGATCGGGACATCCCCGTAGGGGCTTCGCAGTTGCACCAGTTTCAGACGCACAGCCGACCGACAGATCCACAGCGGGGCGCGGGGTTGGTCGGGACGAGCGCCGGGTTCTTGGTGTTCATGTTGATGATGCTGGCGGCGGTACAGATCCTGTTCAACCTGTATGCCACTTCAATGGTGACCGCCGCGGCGCATGACGCGGCACGGCAGGTGGCCGGTTTCGACGCGGCCGCGGATCGCTGTGGAGAGGTGGCCGCCGCGGAAGCGGCTTTCGTCCGCTCCCTCGGTGACTACGGCACAGCGGGTCATGCCACCCTTCAATGGACCTGCAACAACCCCAACGTGGTGAGAGTCCGGGTCATAGCCCAACACCCATCGGTGCTGCCGCAGCGAATGAGCGGGCTGTCCTCACTGACCAATCTCGACCGAACGATCGAGGTCCGAACGGAGACCCCCCGATGAGCCGTTCGATCCGCAGACACCCGGTCGTCGTGCCTGCGCGCCGCCCACGACGAGGATCGGCGCCGCCGATGAGCCGTTCGATCCGCAGACACCCGGCCTCGGCCCGACTTCGCGGCGACGCGGGGCAAGTCGGTGGTATCGAGGTGCTGCCATTCGGCTTGTTGCTTTTTGTCAGCGTCACACTGCTGTTCGTCAACGTTTGGGGGGTGATCGACGCCAAGCTCGCCGTCACCTCAGCAGCACGCGAGGCAGCGAGGGCCTACAGCGAGTCAGATGACGAGAACCGCGCTCGCCTAGCAGCGACCGCTCGCGCCACCGAGACGCTCACCGCGTACGGTCGAGGCGGTAGCCGCGCCTCGATCAACCCCCCAGTGTTGTCGTCTTCGTTCGGCCGTTGCGCGCGGGTGACAATGACGGTGAGTTACCAAGTGCCCGCAATCGCCATCCCCTTCCTCGGTGGTCTCGGCCGATCCCGAACCGTCACATCATCTTTCACCGAAGTCGTTGATCCCTATCGCGATCGCCTGGCGGGGATTGCTCGATGCTGAACAGAGACCGAACACGAACCAGCGACCGAGGCACGGTTCTGTTGATGTTCCCCGCGGCGTTGATGGTCATGGTGGTCTTGGGGGCCATCGTCATTGACGTCGGTTACACAGCGACCCGCGGCCGCGAACTCCGAGCCGTCGCGGCTTCCGCGGCCAACGACTCCCTAGCCGCCCTCGACATCGCAGTGTTGCGTGCCACTGGCGACGTGGTGATCGACGCCAGCACCGCACACAGGACTGTGGCTCAGGCGATAGCGCTGGGTCCCCTCCCGGACGCTCAGATCGTGGGCATCGACATCAACGGACTCGAGATCGCCGTGACCCTGCGACTCGAAGTCGAGTTGGTGATGGCACCCGCACTGGGAGATCTCAACCGAGTGACGCTCATCCGCACCGAGAGAGCCGTCGTGCTCACCTGACCGCAGACGAACCGACGGAATCAGAAGTAGATGGTGTGCTTGGCTCTCTCGACCACCTCGTCGAGGTCATCGGTCCAAGCGCCGAGCGACAGGTACTTCCAGCCGCCATCGGCCGCGATCGTCACGATCGTGCCCTGGTCGATATTGGTGGCGGTACGAATCGCCCCTGCCATCGCCGCTCCGGTGGAGATCCCGCAGAACACACCCAAGTCAGCCAATCGACGAGTCCACTCGAGCGATTCACGGGGGCGCACGATGCGCTTGCCGTCGAGCAGGTCCAGACCACCCCATCGTTCAAACACCGGCGGGATATAGCCATCATCGAGGTTGCGGAGCCCCTCCACGAGTTCGCCGACAGGCGGCTCCACGGCCAGCACTTCAATGTCGGGATTCTGCTCTTTGAGAAAGCGCCCAACCCCCATGAGCGTGCCGCTGGTACCCAGTCCGGCGACAAAGTGAGTCACCTCGGGGACCTCGGCCCAGATCTCAGGACCAGTCGTCTCGTAGTGGGCACGAGGGTTGGCCTCGTTCTCGTACTGATACAGAAAGACCCATTCCGGGTGCTGTCGGGCCAACCCTTGAGCACGGTGTACAGCACCGTTGCTGCCTTCGGCGCCGGGCGATTCGATGATCTCAGCACCGTAGACCTCAAGCATCTGCCTTCGTTCCACCGAAACGTTGTCCGGCAGGACGATCTTCACCCGATAGCCGCGGGTACGGGCGATCATCGCCAAAGCGATCCCGGTGTTTCCCGACGATGGTTCGATGATGGTCGCTCCGGGGGTGAGCGTGCCGTCGGCCTCGGCGGCCAACACCATTGATCTCGCTATCCGGTCCTTGACCGACCCCCCAGGATTCTCACCTTCGAGCTTGAGCAGGATCTTTGCCTCGGGGTTGGGACTCAGAGCACTGACATCAACAATCGGCGTGTTGCCGATCATGTCGATCACCGACGGGTAGATAGTCACTCGTCGACTCCGCTCCCAATCAGGACCACCGGCTCCTCGATGATCGTGTCTCCCAGGATCTTGTAGCAGCGCAACGACGGATCCGAATGCTTGAGCGACACGATTATGAACCGCCACACACCGAACGGATCGAACCGGGCAGCGTCAGCCACATCGGTCGGCGACGGATAGTTGGTCGTATGGGTGTGGGAGTGCATAACCCCAATGACCGCCAACCCGTTGTCATCGGCAGCGCGTTCAACGCTCATGATTTCGGCACTGTCGAGTTGATAGATCCGACTTGAACTGGCGGCATTGGTCATCGGAAAGAACCGCTCAACACGATCACCGCCGAACTCGCCCGCGAAAAGACCGCAAGCCTCATTCGGCAAGCCCGCGATCGCATGGCCGAGCATCTGCGCATGAACCGAGGCGGGGATCTCCAGCACGCGCGCCAAGGGTAGCGCGACCCGCACTTCTCAGCGCTCCACTTCCCGCTCTTGTTCGCTGCGCTCACGGGCCGCTCGGGCCACGGCCTCGCTCATCAAACCGGTACGTATTGAGAATCCTTGCGCCTATCCGCTCGGCCTCTTAGCGTTGCCGGAATGGCGAAGTCGAACAAGCCACGCGATCTTCCCGCCGAAGCTACAGCGGTGGCCACCAACCGCGTGGCGCGCCGCGACTACACGATTCTGGACTCCTTGGAAGTCGGCATCCAGCTCCGCGGCAGCGAGGTCAAGGCGCTTCGCGAAAGCAAGGTACAGCTGGCAGAGAGCTACGCCCTCGTCTACCAGGGAGAGCTTTGGCTCGCCGGTCTCCACATCTCGGCCTACTCACATTCCGCCGCTGCTTTCGCGCACGAACCCGACCGACGCCGCAAGCTCCTCGCCCATCGCCGCGAGATTGACCGCTGGGCTTCAAGGCTTGAGAGCGAGAGCCTCACCCTGGTGCCCCTCGCGCTGTACTTCGTCGGCGGGCGGGCGAAGCTCAAATTGGCGTTGGCCCGTGGTCGAAGCCAGGCGGACCGTCGCCAAGACATCGCTGAACGCGACGCCAACCGTGAAGCTCAACGAGAGATGACCCGTTCCCGGCGCCGCAGATCAGACACCTGACACCCGAACCAAGCTGATCAGCAGGGTGCAACTCCGTCGTCGTCGGCGCTGGAGTCCGGCGGTGGCTGGCGAAGGCGGACTTGGCCGGCTACGACCTCAACCGGATACGTCGCCAAGGGCTCACGGGCTGGACGGCGCGTAGCCTCTCCGGTGGTCACGTCGAAGCGGCCCTGATGCATCGGGCACTCAATCTCACAGCCGATGAGCACGCCTTCAGAAAGGCGTGCCGAGTGGTGCGTGCAAGTGTCGTCGACTGCATAGACCGCACCGTCTGCGGTGCGACAGACTGCGTAGCGCACTCCCCCACGTTCCACGCCCAAGACATCGCTCAGGGGGACATCGGTAACGTCACACAGGACAACGCCGGCCGAGTCAACCGCGGCATCGTCAACCGCGGCATTGGGGGTCGCCAACGGAGGCTCAATGTATTGATCGGTGCTGACGGGGATGCGATTCGGCAACCGATAATCGGGGTCGGTGCGCTGTCGGCGCATCGTAGTGACGATCTCTGCCATCCCAGCCCGTACCCCTCTGGTGGGCTGCGGAAGTTGATCCTTGATCTCGGTGTGCAGCGCCGGGAGCGCGTGGAACGGCACCATCGGATACATGTGGTGCTCAATGTGGAAATTCATGTTGCAGTAGAGCCACTGCAGCGGTCGGCTGACATACATGCTGCGTGTCGTGCGGCGATGGTCGACGGCTTCGGTCTCAAGTCCACCGTGTTGCAAGGCCCGCAGAACCCCGTGCATTGGCTCGCCGATCACCCGGGGCAGCATCAGCATCACCGCGGGTAGCGGAGTCCACAGCACAAAACAGGATCCGATTACCGTCGCATAAAGGAGCAGGAACACCCGTGCATTGCGGGCGGTGAGCGGCAGATCGTCTGCTGGGACAGCCCCGCGAATCATGTCGTTCGGACGCTTTACGGCTAGCTGCACGAGTTCTTTGTTGTAGTTCCAAAAGTGGTTGGTGCCCAGAACCAAGTTGGCGAGGTCGCGTCGCCTGATCGGGTTCGGCAGCAGGTATTCGGCGTCAGCGCCGACTATCGAGGTGTAGGTGTGGTGCCGAGCATGGACCCAACGCACGGTGACCGGCTCCCAGTTCTGCATCCAAGAGTTGGTGTACAGCAAGGCGTTGTTCAACCAGAGCCGCCGAAACGGCGTGTAGTGGCAGGCCTCGTGTCCGGTCGCATTGGAGAAGGACCACACGAAGCAATAGGCCGCATACGCCGCCAGAAACCACCACGATCCCCAAATCCACAGCAGCACCGAGACTGCGCCAAGACCGCCCAAGAGCGCGAAATACGCGGTGATGCACCTCAACGCTTCGCCGTCACTTCTCTGGCTCAGCCGCGTAAGGGTCGCTCTGGGAAGCGTCGCCTTGAACCATTGATCCGATTCGAGAGGATTAGGCGCGGCCACGCCCGCGCCGGTCGGGTCAGCCCCCGATCGTTGCGCTTGCCGGATGGCGGCATCCATCACACTGGGCTGGCTCAGGCCTGGTGTCGAAGAGGCCGGGCGAAGACCTCGGTAAGCAGCGGTACAAAATCTTCGAGGGGCAGTTCGCCGTAGTCGGGGTCGAAGCAGTTCTGATCATAGGAAGCGCAAAAATCGACGCAGCGGTCGTAATGCGGCGAGTCGACATAGCGTTCGCGTTCATCGCGGTCACCACCGAGGTGGTGATAGTAGTAATACCCCTGGAACAAGCCGTGGTGGCGGACAACCCACGCGGTCTCCTCACTTACGTAAGGCGCGAGGATTGCCGCGGCCACTCTGCTGTGATTCTCTGGCGCGAGTACGTCGCCAATGTCGTGGAGCAGGGCTGCGACCACGAACTCGTCAGGTTCGCCGTTGCGAAGTGCTCTGGTAGCGGACTGGCGGCTGTGGCGCGCCCTGTCGATCTGATACCCGAGCGTGGGCCCCTCAAGCAGACGGAACGTGGTCAGCAGATGCGGTACGAGCGTCTCCGCGGTGTGGTCCCGGTACAGCTTCTCGAGATGCACGTAGTCATCGGCGGTGCCGTGAGCCATCTCTGTCCAGTTCACGGTGAATGTCTCGGCCATCTGTTTCTCTCCTCTATGGCTCCAGTCGATCCACTCCGTGTGGCAGATGAACGCAGCTAAGTGCGAGGCGAACCCGGCGGAAATGAGACTTGCATTATTCTTGGGCCTCGCACCTGACCGCCTGCCCACTTCATGGAATCGGCATCGCTGACATGGAACTCCGGAATCCGTTCGAGCCAGACGCGCAGAGCAACGTTCATCTCCAATCGGGCCAGGTTCGAACCCGCACATCGGTGAATCCCAGATCCGAACGCAACATGGCGGTTTCGTTGACGGTCGATGATGAACTCGTCGGGGTTCTCAAAGTGCTCCGGGTCATGGCAAGCCGCCGGGAAGTTCATCAGCACTTTGTCCCCCTGTTGTATTCGCACACCGCCATACTCAACATCGACATCGGCTATTCGAGCCATGGTGACCGGGGCGTAGTAGCGCAGGAACTCCTCCACTGCGGTGGGCAGCAGATCAGGTTCCGTGTTGAGACGGGCGAGGTCGTCGGGATTGGTCCCAAGGTGCCACAACGCCGACCCGATGGAACTCCAGGTTGTGTCGATCCCTGCCACCACCAGCAGGTTGGCGATTCCTATGACGACCTCCGGCGTGATCTCGGCGTTCTCGTCGAAGGGTTCCATATGGAGCATTTCGGTCAGCAGATCATCTTTGGGGTTCTCGACCCTCTCGTGGACCTCCACTCCGAGAAAATCCAGGAGGGCGTCACGGGCGGCCATCCGCTTCTCAACGTCCAACAGGCCCTCGCCCAACAGGTCGTTGACCCAGCCCACGAACGTGTCGGCCATCCCGGGATCGACACCCAGCAGATGGGCGATGACCCTCGGCGGGATCTGCTGCGAGTAGTCGACAGCGGCATCACACTCGCCGTCGGCGATGAAGCCGTCTATCAGCGAATGTGCCAACTCCTCGGTGTAATCGGTGTAACGATTCACTGTCTTTGGCGAGAACGCCGGCAGGATCATGCGCCGGGTCCAGGTGTGGATCGGGGGGTCGGCGGTGATCGGTGCGGCCGCGATCTGCTGTTCGTAGAGCGTCTGTTCGGGGAAGTCCGGCGGCGGCGGCATCACCAACGGTGCCCGCGACGACAACTCGGGAACCATTTTCGCCAGAGCACGGATGTCGTCGAAACGGGTCGGGTTCCAGGAGCCCTTGAGTCGCTCGGTATGAGCGATCGGGCACTTTTGGCGCATCTCCCGCCAGATCGGAACAGGATCCTCGATGTATCTGGGATCGCTGATGTCGTAGTCGGTGGTCCAGTCCTTGACTGGTGTGGGCTCGGACATGGGGAAACGGTAACGCATCCAACGCTCTTTCGGGTGACCGTGCGCTGGTCTTTTGGCCGACGATATGGGCCGACAGATGTCACAACGCTGGGTTACGCTTGGAGGATCCCTTTGGGGAACGTATTTTGACAATCGACAACATGCACCAAGGGGCTGATCGGTTTCGACGTTGGGACCAGGATGTGCCGACGTGCGACCGGAGTTGCTCAGACTCCAAAAACGGGGCACCAACAGAGACGCCAATACGGACGATCTCGTTCTCGCCGCCTGACTCGTCAGTAGGTAGAGAATCATCGCGACCAGCAATGGCACGCGGGGCCTGACTGCCGCAGCCTGGCACCAGAAGCGGTAGTGGACAGCAGGGAAAGACCGCTGACTGACGGGAAAGACCCCTGACGCCGGAGAAAGTTCTGGTGGCGGGCCCTTGTGGCCCAACTCACCCGGGAGCGTGGCAGCCATAAGCCATGAGCACGGGAATGGTCGTAGCGCGGCGGGCAACCACCCGGCGGACGAGGGTTCGATTCCCTCCAGCTCCACCAAAAAAGTGTCGGGACTGTCAGGAATCTGACACTCCCTGCGCCGCCCGAAGACGGTCTCGGTTCATGCTGAGCCAGAGATTGTTTTCGAGGGTGCCAATCTTGTTGTGGAGGCCGCGAGCACTAGGTGTCTGTCGGCGATGAAGCTGACCGCGGGCGCGCCCAGTGGACAAGGCGGACTGCGTGATGCTCGCTCAGACCCTCGGGATCGACAAACCCGATGATCTGCTCACCTCATCGAAGAAGCGCTCGTTGTCGCGGTTTCTGTCGTGTTGTCGCTGGCGAGGAGATCGCCGATATGGAGATCGACTTCTGTTGTCCCGTAGGTGGCGCTGATGCGGAGACGCCCACCGGTCGCTTCGATGAACCGTCTGAGAGTGGTCAGGTTAAGGTTGTTTCGTCGTTCGAGCTTGGAGACGTCGCCTTGGGCCATACCGAGGGTTTCCGCCATTTTGTTCTGGGTGAGCCCGATGGCGCGGCGAACCTCAGCAAGGGTGGCGTGCTTGGCTGCGAGCCGGTCTTCGATTTTAGCCAATAGGGCGTCGTGAGCGGCTTTCGCTGAAGCATCACTAAGGACCCGTTCGCGGGCCTGCGCCACTCGGCTAGCGGCGTTGGCGTATTCCTCTGACGTGCGGTCGGTGTCGACATCAGGTTCCGGGATGATGGGTTTGGTCATCGTGTCCTCCGTATGAGTGCGTGGTGACCGGGATTGGATTTCTCCCAGCCGCCGATGAGTTGGTCTTCGATCTTGTTGACCTGAGCCTGGTACCAGTCGCTGCCGAGCCGGGTCTTGTCCCCATGAGCATCACGGCAGCGAACTCTTGGCCGTCCGCGTCGACGAACCAGACGTAGGGGATACGAATGACGGGCGGCGCGTCGGCATATGGCGTGTAGGCCGTTGGGGGAGTCCGGCGCAGCGCGAACATGTGATAGCGGGAAACAACGATTGGGTGGCTCGGGTCATCGCTGGCTTCTCCTTCAAGATCACGTCCATGCTCCTCAAGCGCGCCGAGCAAGGCCATAACCTCACCGGCGGTCTCCATTGCTTCGGGTTTCTCGCATAACTCTGTGATCTGATCGGCGAACACGGGGTGATACTCGACTCGCGCCACCGACCAAGTATGGTATAAAAGCTATACTGAGTCAAACCCATATTTCGATGCCGCCCGATACAAAACCCGGACGCCCGGCTGGTTGCGGTACAGGGTCTTCAGCGGCGACGAGCCGGTGGAGTGTCTGTCTCGCTTCGGGTTGGGGAACACTGCTCTTGCTCGGCAGGCTTCTCCGCGGGGTCACAGCCGGCGACCATCACCGAGGCTCAACTCAAAGGCCCACCACTTGAAGGGACGCCCCCTCGCGGTGCTCGGTAGACGTCAGCGGCCAGCAACTGCGACAAGGGGCTTGGGCGGGAAGAAGAGCCCGTCATACACTCCACGCTGACCCAACGGATCGGACAACTCGATGGTGACCGAGGTCGCCGGGGGGCCCGGGCAGGTGGCATCGCCGGCAACGGGGATGACGGCAAACGCCACCAGCACCGCGACGTCGGTCTCGATCACCTGGGGGCCCTTGAGCGCGTCTCCCATCTCGCGGCCGTCGGCGCATCCTCGCTCGGTGACCAGGAGGTCGACGGTCGTGTCGGCGGCGCCGGGCATCGAATCGGGGTCGAGGCGGACCTCGACCCGGGCGAGCCCGGCTGGAAGCGGGACGGCCGGTTCGCACGGGCCACCGGAAGCTGCTTGTCCCGTGCGGACCCACTTGTCGCCTTGGCGGTCGATACCGGCGACCCAGAAGCTGTCATCGGCCAGAGTCGCGAACGTTGCCCGGTCGTCGTCGATGCTGATGACGACCCACCGTCCTTGGGGCAGGGGCTCGACTCCGGGGGCGTCGAGCAGGGCCCTCAGCACGTCCACCGCTGGGTGGTCGACCTCGTCGATCGAGGGCGGGTCGATCATCCGCGAGTAGCGCACCGCAGGAGTGCCCGGACACCTCACGAGTGGATCCTCCACATCGAGGTCGGGGATCACATCCAGCGGCCCGACAAACGCGGCGTTCTCGGAATTGGCACAGCCGCATCCGACGGCCAGCACTGCCACGGCCAAGGGCGCCGCAAACACCTTCATATCCGCTTAGACGACAGACACTGTCTAGAAGTTCCCGTCCCTTGCCAAGCAACAGCCCTCCAAGCAGAGTCGGCTGCGGGCAGCCCACAGAGCAGATACAGCGTCGGCGCTATCCGCGGCGCTAGAACACCCCGGCTGACCCGCCCAAACATAGGTGTAGAACTACCCAGCCAGCGCCGCGCCTGGTCAGCGTGGTTCCATGGTCTTGTCTCCGAACGACTCAAACACCGTTGATGATGAGTGTCATGTTGTTTCAGGTTGTGCTGTGCTGAACACTGGTGTAGGTTCACCGCATGGAGACGATGGCGGGAACGGCGATAGACACACAGGTGCTGGTAATCCTCGGCACCGCGTTCGGCGTGATGTTCGCCACGCTCACCACGCTGCTGGTCACCTCAATGCGGCTACAACACCGCGACAGCCTCCAAGCCCGCATCGAAACCCGCGAACTCATAACCCAGTCGACCGAGAAGCTGGCGGCCGATTTCGACAGGCGGTTCGACAAGCAGGAAGGCAAGCTCGACAGGCGGTTCGACAAGCAGGAAGGCAAGCTCGACAAGGTCGTAACCAGCCTCAGTGACGCCCGTGAACGGCTGGCACGCATTGAAGGCCACCTCGGGATCGAATCGCCGTCACAGACAGAGCCCGAGTCGAACGGCGACACCAGCGAAGCCGCCTAGCTCGGTTCAGTCCCAGTCACCGAGAGTGCATCTGGTGCATTCGATCTGTGCCCCGACACGTACGGCGGCAAGCTGGTGGGTGTAGATGTCACGGGGATCATTAACGTTGATCACTTCAAGCCCTTGGGCCAGAAATCGGTCTTCTCGCCCGAAGACCAGCACTGCGTCGTCTGAACAGGGAGGAGCGCTGATGAAGAATCCATTGCGGCTCTCGATCTGGATCGGCCCGGGCCGGAGATGGGAAGACACAGTTCGTAGAGCCGAGCTCATCGAAGCGGCCGGGTGGGACGGAATCTGGGTCGCTGATCACCTGATGTCGGCACCACCGGCACGGAGCGATGAACCACAGGCCGAAGCGTTCTCGACGCTCGGTGCGCTGTGCGCGATCACGGACTCGGTAACGATTGGGTCTCTTGCGTGTCCGGCGTCGACCCGGCACCCGTCCCAGCTGGCATCGATGGCAGCCAACTGCGCCGACATCTCCAGTGGGCGCTTTGTACTCGGAATTGGAGCTGGTTGGCAGACGGCCGAGCACGACGCGCACGGATTCGATCTCGGTTCCAGGTCGGAGCGCTCTGACCGACTTGAGGAATGCGCACACGTTGTCACGTCCCTCCTCGGTAACGGCACAACAACCTTCAGAGGACGTCATTACGTGCTCGATCGGGCCCAGTCGGAACCGACCCCCTACCAGCCGGTCTCACTTCTCATCGCCGGCAAGGGTGAGCGGCGAACGCTTCGAACGGCGGCGAGGTTCGCCAACATCTGGAACGGATGGGTCACTGCCGAACAACTCTCTGCGAAATCGGCGATTCTGGCCTCGCATTGTGATGCGCTGGGTCGCGACGACAGCGAAATCGCCCGATCCACACAGGTTTTCGTCGTACCTGGTAGTAGTCCCAATCGAGTCGAGGAGACGATCAGGCGCTTCGGGAACCGTGTGGTGCTTACCGGTCCGATGAACAAGTTGGCCGAAGAGATCGCCGATTACCGTCGCGCGGGACTCAACGAGTTGATCATCCCCGACTGGAATTTCAGCGACACAGAAGAGTTTGCCGACATTCAGTACCGTTTGCTTGATGCCTTGCGGAGTGTTGCGTGAGTTCGCCGATGGCGCATACGCCTTCGGTTAGCGTGCATGCCGATGGTCGTTTCACCGTCGGAGTTCTTAGCGGGACAGTGGCGCGTCCTGACCGATGATCGATCCAAACTGCAGCGGCACCTGACCGATCCAGATTTTCGGGTCGGGCTCGATTCTGTGGCCAAGACACTCGGGCACGATGCGGCACCCGTCCTTCGTCGCCACGCCTTCTTGCTCATTCAGCCTGACTGCATGGCACGGCAAATGGCGAATCGCTGTCTCGAACTCGTCGAAGGTGAAGGGTTTGCGCCGGTCCACTCACGGCGTCTACGCCTCCGAGTGGACATGGTCCAACGGCTTTGGAAAGCCAGTTCGTCGGATTGGACACCAGACAGCAACGTGATCGCTGAGCTGATCTGTACGGGCGGCGAGTCCGTCCTGGTCGTCCTCGCTGACACGACTGCCGAGCTGCGCGAACCAGCCAGCGTCCGACTGTCCCGATTCAAGGGCCCGGCGCAACCGGAGGCCCGGTCACGTCACAGTCTCCGGTCTCTGCTCGGGGCTGCTGGACCCCTCGTCGTCCTGATTCACACCTCCGATGAACCACTCGATTTGATCCGAGAGTCCGCGATCTTGGCAGGCGAGCCGACTCAGGAGCTGTTCGCCGCCATGCTGCCGGGCACAGAAGCCGCAACTTGCCGAGAACGGGTACTTGCGGAAGTGGCCCAACTGCAGCGCGACACCGAGGCTCATGACCTCGACCCGGACGCTGCGCTGACGCGACTCGTCGTCAGCGCAGCTTCGGGCACAACGACTGCACGCGTCCGCGAAGCTGCGCTCCGTGTGCAATCTGCCCTACTCAACGCGCTCGAAGGGAATGAACCGCTTCGCTGGAGCGAGTTTGCCGAAGATCTGGGCCTCATTGGGGTCGATCCGACAACCTGGGATCCAGTCGTAGTCGGGAGCAAGTTCGTCCAGATCAGCGCTCTTCAGGCCAACGAGGAACCACCACCCACCAGAACACGTTATTGAATTTGGCGCGCAGGGTATAGGCGGGGGTTGTTGGGCTGTGCGATTCGAGAGAACCAGCTAACGAGCACACAGAAAGGCTTGAATGCGGAGACGTGCCTCAACGTAGACGCGCAGAAACAGTCTGAGCGGTGGACGAACTAGTCGCAGAACTGCACGTCAAACCACAAAAACGGGCTGGAATGGCTACGGACGGTGGCAGCGCGCGGCATAGTCTGAATGGGGGGCAAGCACCCTTCCGAATGGGAAGCAACATTCTTAGGTTTCGGACTCCCCTGCAATCACAAGGGAAACGTTTGGTGGGTAAGACCCCACTCGACTCGACTCGACTCGATCCTTTGAAGGCGGGGGTGATTCGTGGATGCCAGACTGGGATCGTGACGTCTGCAAGAAGCGACGAGCGGATCCAGCCGGCTCTGCATGCGCTCCTGTTGGGTGACGCCGACGGGTTGCGCGCCGCCCTGGAGGTCGATCCCGATGTCGTGAACATCACCGTCGGCGGGCACACACTGCTCGAACTGACCACTCAACCTGATGTCAGCCCGCCGTCGCCGGCAACCGTCGACGTGCTGATCAAGGCCGGCGCCGCTCTGGACCGCGCCCTGAACCTCGCCGGGTGCTGGAACCTCCCTGATCTCTGCGCGCAGATCCTGACCGCGGGCGCCGACCCGGCGGCCCGTGCCGACGCGGGCATCACACCGCTGGAGTCGGCGGCCATGCACAGCTCCACCGAAGCCGCTGACGTCCTTGTCGAAGCGGGTCTGCACCGACCAAGTCTGTGGCTCGCCGCGGCCGCCGGCCTGCTCCCGGTGGTGATGGACTGGGTCGCCGCCGACGGATCGCTGCGCGGCGACCCCGGGCCGTACCGGCCGGACTGGGCAGACGTCGGCCGCCCCGCCGGCGCTGCGCCTTCCGACGACCCGGGCGAGATCCTCGGCGAGGCCTTCGTGTTCGCCGCGTTGAACAACCGGCGCGCCGTCGTCGACTACTTCCTCGAGATCGGCGTGGACATCAACTCGGGCCCCTATCGCAACACGACTGCGCTGCACTTTGCCATCCAGTTCCGGCGCCTCGACATGGTCCAGCTACTGCTCGATCGCGGCGCGGCGACCACAATCGAAGACGACACCCACCAGTCCGACGCCGCCGGCTGGGCCCAAGCCTGCGACAACGGCAGCGAAGCCGCAACCGCCATTCGGGAGCTCTTGGGCGACGCCTCGTCGTGAGGAACTGCCGGACCGCAGCGGTGGGGCCGAACCGGCTCGTCGTGAGGAACTGCCGGCTCGCGGACCGGACGGACCTAGCCGGCTTCCGTACCAGCCTGAACCGATGAGAATGTCGTCTCGCTTGACGATCCAGGCGTGCTTCGTCTCCCGATCACCGCGCTGAGGGTTGTTATAGGTGCAGTCCACCCACTTGCCCGTCTCGGTCGCGGTCACACGTCTCCAAAGGTCCGCATTCGAACCAAGTCGGGATCGTTTCGATATGTTTCCTATATTTTTATAGTTTTCTATGATTTTTGAGGGTCATTGTCACAGGGGGTGGGTAGAGTTGTATTCATGCGATCAGCCCCTGTTCTTGGTGAAGCGGACGCCAGTGCCGAGAGTGTTGGTTGTGGCAGCGCGGTGTGTGTCGGGGTGGTGGATGTGGCGGGCTTGTCTGAGCAGGGTCTGCGGGCGCGGTTGCAGTTGGTGGGGCGTGGCGAGTCGCGGTTGGCGGCGATGAAGTCGCAGATTCTCGGGGAGTTGGGTCGGCGCACATCCGCAGTCGATGCTCAGTTGATTGCTAGCGACGAGTTGTTGTCGTCCAAGCGTGAAGCCAAACGCGATGTCGAGACAGCAACCCGGCTTCAACAACTGCCTGACACTGCCAATGCGTTGGCTGACGGTGAGATCCCTGCTGGGCATGCCCGGTTGATCGCGCGTGCTTCGGCTGAAGGACCAGTCGATGAAACTGTGTTGGTCGAAGCGGCGCGCACTGAGAACTTTGACCGGTTCGCCAAAACCGTGAAACGTCATCAACAAGACCAGTCAGGTGACGACGGGCAGGCGTTGTTGGAACGTCAACGGCAACGCCGTTCAGCGCGGATATTCGAAAGTCCCGAAACCGGGATGTTCGTGTTGTCAGCCCAGTTCGATCGGATCACCGGCACCCGTATCGCCACCGCACTGACAGCCAAAGAACGCGAGTTGTGGCATCGCGAAGACCCCAACCAACGGTGCACACCCCAACAACGGATGGCAGACGCACTAGCTGAGTTGATCTGCGACGAGTCCAACGACAACAACGACAACAACGACACCAGCGGCGACAAGAAGAAGGCGAAGAAGCAGGGCACCAACCTGTTGGTGCTCGCTGACTTCGATGCGATCAAACAACAGTTGGTCGACGCCCGGCTCGCTGACGGCACACCGATCCCGGTAACCGAACTGCGCGACCTCGCCATTGATGCCGAGATTCTGCCGTCGATCTTCAATTCTGAAACCCAGAACCTGTGGCTCGGTCGGAGCCGACGCACGGCTTCTGAAGCTCAACGGATCGCCTTGACAGCCCGAGATGAGCACTGCATCGGTTGTGAGGCCAACCCCTTGTGGTGCCGAGTCCATCACATCATCTGGTGGTCCAAAAACGGACCAACTGACCTGGGCAACCTGTTGCTGGTATGCGACGCCTGCCACCACAAGATCCACGACCAAGGCTGGCAGGTTCACCGACACCCCACCACCAAGAAGTTCTACCTGAAACCCCCACCCAACCCGGACCAATGATCACCAGCCAAGAAAGTGCCCTGCCCGCGCGGCTCAACGGCAACCCGTGTCGTGGGTGGGAGGTCGACCCCTCCTTCCGCCCCGCCCGCGAGACCTCAACGGCGAACCGACGACCCAACACAACAGCACACCGGTCACCAAACCAACGACCAAGCAGAGGCAACAAAGACGCCGATACGGACGATCTCGTTCTCGCCGCCTGACTCGTCAGTAGACAGAGAATCATCGCGACCAACAATTGCACGCAGGGCCTGACCGGTCAGACCTTTGGTTTTGCGTTTGGGACGGGCGCACAGACCCTGACGGACCATCGACGCCTCCACGGTCTTGGTAGACACCGAGACACCCTGTCGACGGAGCTGCGCCTTGACCCTGGGCGACCCGTAGGTGCCCTCGGAGGTGTCGAACACCTGTTTCACCTTGACGTCAACTGAAGCTCGGCGCCGCTGCTGATCAGTCGGCGGACGGTCGAGGTGCTTGTAAAACGTCGAGGGCGCAACGTCCAGCGCCCTGCAAGCGACTGCGTGAGGCACACCATGTTCGATCCTTTGAGCAGCGATGAACCCTGCGGTCACCGCGTTGCCTCGTTGACCCAGAGGACCACGGATCGTTTGAGCACATCACGCTCCATCCGCAAAGTCGCGTTCTCCTTGCGCAACCGCACCAACTCGACACGCTCATCAGCGGTCAACCCACCAGCGCGTTCGGCCTGGTCGCGGCGTACCCAGTTACCGAGCGTGCCCTCGTTCACACCAAGGTCCCGGGCGACCTGGGCCACAGACTGGCCGGTCTCCCGGACAATCCGAACAGCCCCATCCCGGAACTCCCGGTCAAAGCTTCTTCGTGGTCTAGACATAGCTCCTCCTTATAGAGCATGTCTCCACAAAAAGGGGGGAACCTCAGTGGATCCAGGCTAAGGGCTGTGAAATGGCCTGCGGCACACATTGTCGGTCCACCCGTTTCATCAGACTCCGATTGAACCTGGGGACCGATGGGGATTAGCCCCAAAAACCGTTCTGGATATGGGGTTTGACCGTTCCGTCCCTTCCGAACGCACCCCCTTGCTGACCTGCGGTTGTTCAATAGTCTGCCAACGCCCTAGAGCAATGCGTGCTGGGGTGCATCAAATCGGACGAGGTAGCGATGGGAGCGGTGTAGTTGATTCGGACCTCTAACACACTCGGACAAGTGGTGGTATACTTCCCGCATGAGTTCTGCGACTGTGGAAGTCCTCGAAACGATGCCGGCAGTTTTCACGACCGCGCAATACCGAGTCGCTGCTGATGTAGCCACCAACTCAGCGTCACGCACTCTGCGTGCGCTCTCTGAGCGGAGCCTGGTCTCCAAACTCCGGCGAGGAACATGGCGTAACCACACCGTCGACGCACCCAACGCGGAGGAACTACTAGTAGAACCACGAACTGCACGCGGAATATGGAACCCCGAGTTGGAGATGACACTGCAAACGGTGTTCGGCGAGACACCACGCCGTATTTCCGGCCAAGCCGCGCTTTTGGCCGCAGGCGTACCGTTGATATGCTCCGTTGAGATAACAGTCGGAGATGACACCACCGCAGGCGACGGTTTGCAAGGAATACTCCACCGCGAGAGCTACGACACTCTGCTGAGCCACGCCGAGCAGATCACGACCAACACTTGGATATCGAACCCTCAACGAGCCGTTGCAGAGGTCGCCCAGTCGGGCATGTACCCCCGCTGGGACGAACGTCTCGGCTGGATGATCGTGAACCGGTTCGATGTATGCACCCCCGCCGAGGTTCATGCCGTCGCTGACGACCTCAACTACCGCGCTGGGTTGCGCCGCTTGTCGTCGCTGACGCAGGCACTCACAGAATCTGAGGTTGGAAGGTCACATGACTTCGACCCAGACCCTGGTTGGGTGTCGCTTGCCGAAACAAGCCAACGCGGAGACAAACCGATCAAGCTCACACCGTGGCTGCGTAGCGTCGGTGAGCACCTTTGGACCGACACCGCACGCAAAGTTCTCTGGCACACGACTGCTGACGGTTTAGCCAACGAAATACTGACATGAACCAGAAAGGTGACTGGGAGACGCTCGATCTTGTGCAGCACCAAATCATCTCCGCTGTAGCGACCCAGCAGCAACAGCGACCGAAGGTGTGTTTCAAAGGCGGGACGCTGCTGCGAGCATGCTCGTACTCGACCGGCTGCTGGACAGGTTGCTTAAGGCCGGCGCGCCCGTCCTTCGCGCTGTTTTCGCTTCCGCTCCTGTTGCCCCTTACTGATCCGGCCCGCTGACCGTCACGCTCAGGGAGTTGGACAGTTTCCGTCCGTCGCTGGTGCAGATCGCGCCCGCATCGTTGCAGTCGGTGGTCGCGGGCAGCGTGATGGTGATTGCGCCATTGCCCTTGGGCTCGACGGTTATCGTCCAGGTCTGGTTGCTGCCCTGCACCTTCCGTTGGGCCCTGACGACTGGGCCGTGGTCGTCCTCGGTGAACGCGTGGTCGCGCAGTGTCTTGTAGCTGAGTGGCAGGTTCTCGCTGAAAGCCAGGTCGAAGGTGAACGTTGTGCCGCTGCCGCTGTGGCTCGTGGGGACGTTGGTGAATGTGGCGGTGAGCGAGGTCGGGTCGGCCGCGACGGCGTCGGTGGGTTCGCTGGTGAGCGATTCGGAGTTGCCCGTGTCGTCGGTGAAGGTCACCCGTATCTGGATCGTTTTCCCCTGCTCGCTGTCGGTGAGGGTATAGCTGGAGCCGGTGGCCCCGCCGATGTCGGACCCTCCTGCGATCCATTGGTATTCGAACGTCGGATTGGTCAGCCCGTCTTCGTCTGTGATGGCTGAGGTGTCCGCTGTCAACGTCTGGTCCACCTGAGGCGTCCCGCTGACGGTGGGCGCTCCCGCAGCATCGCGGTTCGGCGCGGCAGCAACGGCAACGGTAGCCGCGCTGGTCAGCGATTCGGAGTTGTCGGCGTCGTCGGTGAAGGTCACCCGTACCTGGATCGTTTTCCCCTGCTCGCTGTCGGTGAGGGTGTAGCCGGCGCCGGTGGCCCCGTCGATGTCGGACCCTCCTGCGATCCATTGGTATTCGAAGGTCGGATTGGTCAGCCCGTCTTCGTCTGTGATGGCTGAGGTGTCGGCTGTCAACGTCTGGTCCACCTGAGGCGTTCCGCTGACGGTGGGCGCTCCTGTGGGGGCTGTGTTGGGTCCCGCCGCCGCGGGCGCCACCACCACCCTGTAACGGCGCACCGTCCCGTCCGCCGCCGTCACCGTCACCGCGACAAGGGTCTCGCCCTGGGTGGGCGCCGCCATCTGGTGGTCCGCCGGTTCTGCATCGGCGTCGGTCGCCGGGCTGTAGGCCACGGCCGCGCCGGCGTCGTTGGCCTGTGCCGTCACCGTCACCGTCTCCGCGCCCGCGTCTGCGACCGCCCAGTACAGCAACACCCGGGCGTCGAAGGCCGGGTTCAGCGTCGCTCCCTTTATGCCGAGGGAGGCCAGCGTCGCATCGGTGGAGACCGCCGACGTCGACGGCTTCGTGATCCGCGGCTGGAGCGTCTCGCCGTCGGTCCAGGTGAGGTCCACGTCTTCGAGGGTGAAGCTGGCGTTGCCGCCGGTGCCGTCGGGGAAGCTGAGCGACACGTCTCCGATGTGCAAGGTGAGGGCTTCCGCGTCGTAGAGTCCCGCGTCGAAGCCGAGCCTCAGCACCCTCGCGACCGGGTTGTACCACAGGCGTTTGGCGCGCAGGCCGGCCCGGCCCGTCTGGTTCGAGAACAGGTCCGCGGAGCCCGCACCGATCGACTGTGACCAGTACTCCACCACTTCCATGTCGGCAGACCACACCGTCACGTCGGCCGCCGCCGTCTCCGTCACCGGAGCCGCGTCGTCGTCGAGCACCGTGACCGACGCCGCCTCAGCGCCCGGCGCGAGCTGCCGGCCCGACCCGGACGCGAGCCGCACCGTCACCTCGCTGTCCGTCTCCGGCGCCTCGTCGGCCGTGGTGGGCACCCGCAGCTCTGTCTCGCTTGCGCCCGCGGCGAACGTCACGTCCACAAGCGCCGCCGTGCCCAGCATCGAACCGGTCTCCTGCACCGTCACCGGCACCGTCAACGCCGCCCGCGCGC
The DNA here is from genome assembly GCA_965198315.1 of Candidatus Aldehydirespiratoraceae bacterium. Classification (GTDB taxonomy): domain Bacteria; phylum Actinomycetota; class Acidimicrobiia; order Acidimicrobiales; family Aldehydirespiratoraceae; genus VXYK01. The sequence goes on from OZ240616.1 coordinate 3,069,642, forward strand.
TTCCCGTCCGGGTCAGCGCGAACACCGCATCGTCGCCCTCCGCCGCATAGTTCGAAGCCGCCGATATCGACACCTCAGAAATGAGCGTCACCGTGACCGTCACCGTGTCGTGGGCATGGAGGCCTGCCGCGTCCGTCACCCGAAGCGTGAACCCGAGCGCCGTCTCCGACTCGAGATCCGACGGCGACGTGAACGCCGGCTGTCCCGCTGAGGCGTCCGAGAGGGCGACGCGCGGGGCGCCATCGTCGGCCTGCGTCCACAAGTAGGTCAGCGTGTCGCCCGCATCCGGGTCCGCGCTCGCGCTCCCGTCGAGCGTCACCCTGGCGCCCTGGCGCACCTTGGCCGGCGACGCCGACGCCTGCGCCACCGGCGCTTCGTTCACGTCCGAGAGCGTCACCAGCAAGGCCGCCGTCGCGCTCTGCGCGCCCGCCATGGAGCTTGCCGGCACCGCCACCGCGACCGTCACCTCATAGGTCCCGTCACCGTCCGCATCGTCGGGCGCCTCGAAGTCCTTCGCCGCAACCAGCGACAGCACACCCCCCGACGTCACCACGAACGCCGCGCCGTCAGCGCCGCCCTCCACACCCGCCGGGATCGACCAGACCGCAGTCGCGCCGGTCCCCGTCTCTGATGCGCCGAGCGCCGCAACCGCGGTCTCGCCCTCCGCGACCGTCAACGGGCCCGGCGTCGTCACCGCCAGCGCCGGTTCGTCGACGTCGGTGAGCGTCACCGAGAGCGCCGCCGTCGCGGTCTGCGTCCCCGACGTCACCGACACCGTCACCTCATAGGTCCCGTCGCCGTCCGCATCGTCGGGCGCCTCGAAGTCCTTCGCCGCAACCAGCGACAGCACACCCCCGGACGTCAGCGCGAACGCGGCGCCGTCGGCGCCGCCCTCCGCGCCCGCGGGGATCGACCAGACCGCCGTCTCGCCGGTGCCCGTCTCTGATGCGCCGAGCGCCGCGACCGCGGTCTCGCCCTCCGCGACCGTGAACGGACCCGGCGTCGTCACCGCGAGCGGGCCCGCCGCGACCGTGAACGACACGTCCAGCGAGCCGAGCTCCGCGCCGCGTCCGCCCGAATTCGCATACGCCGTCGCTGCCAGCGTGTACGACCCCACAGGCAGCGACGCGCCGTTCACACGGCCCGCCCCGTCGCCGTAGAGCGACCACGGCGCCGCGTCGTCGGTGCCCGTGACCGTCTTCGCGCCCGTGAGCGCGAGCCGCACGCTCCCCGGCGCCGCGCCCGCGCTCATCTCCGCACGTATCCCGTAGCTCGATGCCAGCAGATCGCCGAGCCGCACCGTCGAGCCGTCGGCCAGCGTCATCAGGACCGCGTTCGTGCCCGCGTCCACCAGCGTGAACCCGCTCAGCGACGCAACCTCCCGCTCGCTGTTCAGGATCGTCGCAACCGCTTGCGTGTCGCCCAGTACCGCCGCCCCGTTGTTCGCATCGCTGCCCGTCGGGTTGCTCAGCACCAGACCGAACGTCTCCCCGCTGTCCTCTTCGCCGTCGTCTGTGATCGGCACCCACACCGTCTTGCGCGTCTGGCCCGGCGCAAACGTGAGCGTCCCGCTCGTCGCCGTGAAGTCCGCCGGCGCCACCGCCGTCGCGTCCGTGGTGGCGTAGTCCACCGTCACCGTCCCCGATGCCGCCGGCTCCAGCGTCACCAGGAACCCGGTCGACCCGTCGGCCTCGTTCACCACCGTGTCGAACACGTTGAGCGTCGGCGCCCGGCTGTCCCAGGTCCGCTCGACCCAGCCGCTCACCCCGCTGCCGCTGTAGGCGCGCACCCGCGCCGTGACCGGACCGCGACCCGACGCACCCGGCGGCAGCGTCACGCTCGTCGCCGCCTGCAGGCTCCGGTTCTGGTTCGCCCGGTTGCCGTAGTGCAGTCCGTGGCGCCACTCCACCAGGTATCCCCACGCGCCGGGCACCGCATCCCAGCTCATGACGCGGTCCGACCCGATCGTCACACCGCCCGGCACCGGCAGAACCGCATCGGCGGGCCGGTCCACCAGGATCCGCACCAGGCCCGAGCCCTCCGAGACCGGCCCCGACCGCGTATCGTGCGAGCCGTAATAGACCTCGTGGTTGTAGACCACCGCGAACGGCGCGCTCAGCAGCGCGTCGGGCCGCACGTCCGTTGCGTAGTCCTCCAGCGCCCGCGCCGTCACCGTCACCTCGTACCAGTCGTTCGGGCTCCCCCCGTAGATGGGGATGCGGTCGTTCGCCCGGTCCGCGAAGTTGGTCATGTCGTAGACATCGCTCATGGTGAGGTAGTTGCCGTTCTCGTCGGTCCTGTAGCCGATGCCCTCCACCTCGCACCGCAGGTTCGAGAACAGCGTCGGGGCGGTCTCTGCCGGGCTCGCCTGCAGCCGTCCCGCCGGAGCCTGGATGCGGCGCGGGATCACGGTGTAGATGCGGGTGCAGGGCTTGAGCCGCACCCGGTACTTGCCCACCTCTCCCATCCGGACGGTCAGCGCCGTGGTCGAGGCATCGCGCCAGGCGCCGCCCTGGTAGACCTCGGCATCCACAAGGTCACGGGCATAGGGGCTCGTCAGCGGCGTCTCGCCCTCGCGCGCCGTGCCGTACCAGTGCGACTGGCGGCGCGGCGAGTCGAAGTCCGGCGAGAAGTCCAGCTCCACCTTGTACCAGCTGTCCGCAGCCAGGCCGCTCAGCACCAGCTTCACGCCTTGCTTCTTCGTCAGGCGGTGCTCGGTGTGGCCCACCGCGCCCGTGGCGGTGTTCGTGTAGCGCACGTAGAGCGGGTTGCCGTCCGGGTTGCGCACCTTGAAACGCACCCACAGCGTCGAGTCGTCCGGCGTCTGCAGCCAGACGTTCTCCAGCACCGTCGGATCGAGAGTCGCCACGTTCGACCACGGGCCCGCCTTGCCGTTGATGTTGATCGCCCGCACCCGGTAGCGGTTCTCCCGGATCACGCCCGGCGCCAGCACCTGGTGGGTGTATGTGTGCTTGAACTCGCCGGTGTTCGCCACCAGCGCGTACCAGTTCGCATCGTCGCCGCATGTCGTGCGGCACACCTCGATCCGGTAGCCTTGGATCTCCGACATCGTCGAACCCGGGTGCGTAATCACCTCGTCGGTGGCGTTCGCGGGCTGCCACCAGTGCAGCTCCGCCCGGCCGCTGTCGGTCGCCCGCACCCACAGGCCCTGCACCACCTTCGGGATCCCCGTGAGCCGCTCCGTCGGCATCCCCGACACCGACGCCGCGTTCTCAGACCCGTGGGCGTTCACCGCCTGCACCTCGAAGATGTGGGCCGCGCCGTTGGTCAGCCCCTCCACCCGGTAGCTCGTCACCAGCCCCACCGACTGCCAGGCGTTGAACGTCCCGCCGTCGGTCTCCCGCCAGCGCACCTCGTAGCGCAGCACCGGGCTGTCGTTGACGACCGGCTGCCACGACAGCACCGCGAACGCGTTCCCCGTCCGCACCGTCACGTCCGGCGCCTGTGGCGGGCCGTCGTCGTCCAGGATCGTCAGCACGAGGTCCGGGTTCTCGCCCGCCGAGTTCACCCGCACAGGAAGCGTCCCGAACGCAAGCGTCAGCGTCTCGCTGCCCTCCACCACTGCGTCGTCCTCGAACTTCAGCGTGAAGCGCTGCTCGGTCTCGCCGGGCCCGAAGGTCACGCTCGACGGCACCGCCTCGTGCTCGTCCGCCGCCAGGTTCGCGCCCCGCGTCGCCGTGATCGGCGCCACTACCTCGCGCTCCGGCGCCTGGGTCAAGCGCACCGTGACCTCGACTTCGGTGCCCTCCTGCCCCGAGTCCGCCGCCTTGTCGAACGACACCGACACGATCGGCACGTCGTCGTCGAGCACCGTCACCTCAAGCGTCGCATGCGTCCCAGGCACATATCCCTCCGGCAGCGCCCCCAGGCCCAGCGTCAGGAGCCGGTCCGGCTCGTCGTCGGTGTCGTCCACCGTGCTCACCGTGAAGGTCTTCGAGGTCTGGCCCGCGTTGAACACCACGCTCGCGGGCACGCCGGAGTACTCGGTGGCGTCGAGCCCGGCGCCGGGCGTCACCGTGATCGGCGCCGTGACCGTCGTGCCCGCCGCTGGCGCCTCGCCCAACGTCACGGTCACCGTCACCGAGCCGCCCTCGTTGACCGACGCCGACCCCGCGCCGAACGACACCGCCACCCCCTCCCTCGGCGTGACCTGCACCTGGGCAACAGCACCGTTGTGGTTGGCGTTGCGCGCCCTGATCTCGAAGGTGTACTCGATCTCATTGGTGAGGCCCGTGAACGGGTGGCTCGTGGTCTCGCCGTCGCTGCTGTCGATCGCGGCCCAGCTCGTCCAGGGGCCGGTCCCGGCGCGCCGGCGGTACTGGTAGTCGCTGACCCACACCTGGTCGTAGGTCGCCGGGTGGTCCCAGCGCAGCGTCGCCCCGGTGTCCCCCGGCCTTGCGGCGATGTTGCGGACAGCGCCCGGCGCGGCGTCGTCGTCGAGGATCAAAAGCGTCGCCGTCGACGGCGCGCCGATGGTGTAGTAGTCCGGGTTCGACGGGATGGTGAAGGTGACCGTGGCGTGGTCCCCCGCCGTCGAGTTGCCGGTAGGCGTCAGACCGTGGCCGGATTCTGTTGACGAAAATCCGAAGACAGCGTTCGGCTGCCCGTCGATGAGGACGGCCCCGAGCGCGGGGATCCTGGTCGTCGCCCCCATGGCGAAGGCGTGCAGAAAGACGTTGCCCAGGTCGTATCCCCGCGACAGCGTTCCGACCAGGCGCACTGTGCCGCCCTCGACGACTCTGGTTCCGCTCCGTCCTGAAAGGTCCTCCAGGCTGATGGTGAACACCGGCGGGTCCTCGTCGTCGACGTATTTGAGCCCGATGCCGCCGCCGATCCGGGTCCCGCCGTGCGTGGCGGTCAGTGTCTCGGTCACCGGCGGGCGGTACAGGTCGCCCGGGCGCTGCGGGGCGCTGACGGCGAGCGTGCCGTTCGATTGCCCGGCTGTGATGGTGATGGTCGTGCTCCCGGCGGCACCTTGGATGACGGGCCCGCCGGTGATCTCCTGGCCGCCCCACTCGAGGGTTACCGTCTGGTCGGTCTCGAACCGCACGCTGTTGGTGATCCACACCGTCGCCGTCGCCGAGGCGCCGCCCTCGACCAGTTCCGTGACGTCGTTGCTGCCCGAGTCGCGAAGGGTGAACCCCAACAGTGCTGTGTCGTCGTCTGCCACCGTGATGGCGATCTCGGAGTTCGTCCCCGCCACATAGCCCTCCGGCAGCGTCCCCAGCTCCAGCGTGAGCTCTTCGTCCGGCTCGTCCAAACTGTCTTGCGCCACCGTCACCGTGAAGCTCTTCGAGGTGTCGCCCGCGGCGAACGTCACGCTCGCGGGCACCCCGGAATACTCGGTCGCGCCGAGACCCGTGCCCCGCGTCGCGGTGATCGGCACCGTCACCGTCGTTCCCGCCGCCGGCGCCGTGGCCAGCGTCAGCGTGACGGTGGCCGAGCCGCCCTCGGTGATCGATGCCGACGCCGAGCCGAACGACACCGCAACGCCGATGATGGGGGTGACCACCACCTGGGCCTCGGCCCCGTCGCCCGCGACGTTCTCGGCTCGCATCTCGTAGGTGTACTCCGTGTCGTTGGTCAGGCCCGTGAACTTGTGGCTGGTGGTGGTGCCGTCGCTGCCCGGAAGGGTCGCCCACGAGCTGAACGAGCCCGTCCCTGCCTTCACCCGGTACTCGTAGTGCGTTATGGGCTGACCGTGGTCGGGCGTGGCCGTCGGCGTGTCCCAGACCAGGGTGGCCTCGGTGTTGCCCGCCCGCGCCGCCAGGTTGCCCGGCGCCAGCGGCGGCGTGTCGTCGTCGCGCACGATGACCGTCACCGTGTGGGGGGTGCCCAGGGTGTAGGGGATGTCCGTGCTCGTCTCGAGGGTGAAGGTCACTGTGCGGGCGCCGTCGTTCTGGGTGGTGTTCTCGGCCGCGGTCAGCGTGACGGTGGCGTCCAAAGTGCCCGAGACCAGCACTGTGCTGTCGGGCAGCGTCCCGCTGAGGGCGCTGTCGCTGTCGGTGACGGCGAACTTGAGCGCTCCGGGAGCCGGGTAGCGCACGGACAGCTCGATGTCGATGTCGAACGTGTCGCCCTCGTTCACCGACTCCGGGGCGTCGGCGATGCGCGCCACGGGCGGGCTCTCGTCCTCGATGCGGCGGAACTGCTCGATGGTCGCGATGACCGCGCCCGCCCACTTGGCGGTGAGGTCGTGGGTCTCGGGGATATAGACCGGGTTCAGGTCGTTGTCGGGCGCGCTGATGACGAGGCTGCCGGACGACGCTCCGGCCGCGATGGTGATGGCCGAGGTGTTGCCTGCGCCCCGGATCCGGCTGGTCAGCGGGATGCCGCCCCACTCCAGGGCGATCTCCTGGTCGGCGCCGAACGTGGCCTCGCCGGCGTTGGTGATGGTCACCGTCGCGGTCGCCGGATCGCCGCCCTCGACCAGCCCGGTCACGTCGTTGCCGCCAGAGTCGCGCAACGTGAAGCTCCACACCGGCGCGAGCAGCGTCAGCGTGTCACTGGCCTCACCGCCCCCGCCGATGTCGTTCACGGCGCGGACCTCGAACGTGTACTGCGCGCCCGGAACCAAGCCCTCCAGCGTGTGGCCGGCCGCGTTGGCCCCACCCGGTGCGCTGTCGGGGATCGCGGTCCACCCGGAGAGAACGCTGATCCCCAACTGGACCATATCGTCCTCGCTCCAACTCAAGCCGGTGCCGGTCCAGGTGAGGGTGCTAAGCGACTGGGTCGCGTCCGCGAGCGGGAGCGAGCGGCCGCCCACATCGAGCACCAGGTTGGCCAGCGCCGCCGCGCTGAAGACTCTGGAGGTTTGGAGTCTCAGCTGCCCGCCGATGAGGTCTATCGTCTCGATTTGGTAGCCCAATGAGTCATAGGAGAACGTATTGTCGGTCAAAAGATCGGCTGGCAGGCATCCCTTATTGGTTTCCGCGGAGTCGCACCCCAAAAAGTTGGAGCCCAGGTCTTTGACCGTGAGCGTCGCCGACCATATGGGCGTCTGGTCCCCGTAGCGCACCTCGTGGCCGGTTATGGCGCTGCCGTTGTCCCAGGTGCTGCGGCTCCACCTAAGGTCCACCTCGCCGAACGTCGACGTGTCCGAGACGGTCAAAGACCCCACAGCCTCCGGCGCGGTGGCATCGAGGGTGTTGTCGACGAGCTCGATGTCCAGGGCCGCGGCCTCGTTTTCGGCTATGTCGCGGATCGGATTCAATGCCGGCACGGTGTAGTCGACCGTCAGAATGTCGCCGGGGCGAAAGGCCGGGCTCACCGTGAGCAGGATGCCCGAGGTCCCGCTGAGCGCTGCCGCGGAAACGGTCCGGGCGGTTCTGCCGGTATTCACCGCCACGGAGAATGCCGACGCCGCCGGAACCGAATCCGGGTCCAGGGGCTCGTCGTAGGTCAGCAGCACCTCCGTGTTGGACGGGGTGGACGTCTCCGACAACGTGGGCGGGGTCTCGTCGACGATGGGGCTGCCCAACAGCTCGGCGTTGCCGTTGCCGACCGCGTCGGTGACCGCGTCGGCCCCCAGCGAAACGGTCATGTCGGTGTCCGAGGCGGTGAGCGCAGTTTCGAGGGTGATCTCGACCTCGGAACCGCTCGTCGAGGCCGACACGTGGTTCAGAGTATCCATGCCCGATGTGAAGGCGATCTCCGTGCGGTCGACGGTGGCGATGGCCTCGCTGAAGGTGAGGGTGATCTTCGTCTTGTCCGCCGACGGCCGAGCCCCCGTCAACACAGGCCGGATGCCGTCGACCTTGTGGTCCGTGCTGGCGTCGATAGCGTCGTGGTCGCGCTTGATCCGCTGCCCGAGTGGGCCGACGATGACTTGCCCCAGTGTGTCTATGCTGTTGCTGGGGAGAGCGACGCCGTCGGTGTCCTCGTCGCCCTCGCCGACGGTGTAGGTGCAGGTCATGACCATCGTCGGCGCCGTGCCGACAGCGCAGCTCGCCTCCTTGGCATCGCCGGTTCCGATGCTGAGGGACACATACGGTGGGCTGGTGCCGAATTCGTCGCTGAATGCGATGTTCTTGTCGAAGGTGACAGCCACCACGATGTCCTCGCCGATCACGTAGGTCTTGTCCGTTCCCGGGTCCGACGTGATCGCGACCGAAGTGATCTTCGGGGGCGCTTCGGGCGTGCCGTCGTCCTCGTTGGAGTCGCCGCTCACGCCGAACTCGTTGACCGTCTGGACCTGTGCGGTGTACTGGGTGCCGTTGTCCAGGCCGCCTATCTCGAACGTGCCGCCGGAGTTGGTCACCGTTCCGGTGACCGACGTCCAGGCGTTGTAGGTGCCGCCCGTGGTCTCCTTGTAGCGGTACTCGATGTCGGTCAGATCCGACGTCCCGAGGTCTGGCACCGTGACTTCGAGGACCAGGGCCTCGTCCTTGGCCGACACGGCAAGCGTCGGGACACCGGGGCGGCCGTGCTCCTTGCCCCGCACCGCCATCTGGAGCGAATCGAAACCACTCGTGGGCCATAACCCACCCACACCGGTTTGCGACTCGTCTGCCCGAGCGTGCGGGAAGTTCTGAATGGACCAGCCGGCTGCCGCGCCGGAGTCCTCGTTGTTGCTGGCCGTCAATTGCAACACGCCGCCGGTGCCCTCGATGATGAAGTAGTAGGTGGTGTTGGCGGCGAGGGTGGTTCCAGACGGGATGCCGAACTTGGCGTTGGTGGACCATGAGGACGGGTTGGTCAGGGTGGCGACGGTGTTGGCGCCGCTTACGAGGTCGTCGGTGATGATGGCCGTCACCGTGTCGCCGCTGCTGGGCGGGGTGGCGAACAGCACCTCGACCTCGGTGAACTCGAAGCTCGCCGCCGTCCCGACCGTGAACCGCTGCGCGTAATCGTCAGTGGCCAGAACGCCGGTGTTCGACGAAGCGGTCTGGCCCACATTCGACACGAACGTCTCGCGGATATTGTTCTCGACGACCTGGCCGGAGATGGATTCGACCTCGTTTCGGTTGGGGTCCTGCAGCCGGTTGCTTACCGGCTTGGTGTAGGTGACCCAGATCGTCTCCCTGGACAGCATGGTGGTGCCGACCGTCAGCAGTATCTGTTCGGCTTCTTCCTGGACCTCGACCGAGTCTGCGCTGAAGAAGCTAGAATCCTCCGGGCCCGTAGACGTCTGGACCGTAAACGCTCTTCCCGTCGGAATTGAATTCGGGTCGAGAGGCTCGTCGAAAGTGAGGAGTATGGTGGTGGCGGTAGTGGCCTCCGCGCTAAGTACCGTGGGCGCGACGGCGTCGACGACCGGGCCGAACTGCGGGCTGGTGCGGGGGTATTCCAGGTTGCCCGCGTCGTCGTTGAAGACCACCCGCACCTTGAGGTGCTTGTCCACGTCGTCGGCGGTCGGCGTGTACGCGGCGCCGGTCTCGCCGTCGATGTCGGCCTCGTCGGTGCCGTCCACCCGGATCCACTGGTAGTCGAAGTGGGCGCTCGCGACACCGTCGGTGGAGTCCGTGATGCCCGACACGTCAGCGGTCGCCGCCACGCCCTCCTTCGGCGTCTCCACGCTCAGAACGACCGGGAATGTGTTGGTCCCCCAGGACAGGCTCGCGGACCACTGGTACTCATAGCGGCCCGTGCCCGGCTCGCTCTCTGCGGCGTCGGCCGAGGAGTAGGACGTGCCGTCCGCGCTGAAGGTGAACCCGCGCGGCAGCTCCCTGTCCAGCTCAAGGACCAGATCACCGTCGAAGCTGAATGTGTCGTCGTCGAAGACGGCGCGAACGGTGTAGTCGACCCCATCCACGGTGAACACCGACTCGGAGATGGACCCGGCGGCACCGAACGCAAGAACACCCGCCACGGCGTATCCGGCCACGTCATCCGACGAGCGCCGCGCCGACGTCACCCTCGCCGTGAAAACGTCGTGGGTGAACGCGCTGCTGATCGCCGGGGCGCCGTCGGCGGGCGTGTTGTCGGGCTGGGCGCCGGGCAGGTCGTAGGCGTAGATCTTGTCGTCGATGTCGTCGACCACCCACAGCACCCGGCCGTCGAACCACATGCCCGTGGGATCGTCGTTGTCGCTGGCCAAGTCGAGGTTCTTGGCCGAGTCCTGCGATTCGTCGGAGTGCTTGTAGGCAAAGACGTTGTCGTCGTCGCTGTCCGCCACGAACATGGTGGTGCCGTTGGACCAGATGCCCCACGGCTCCTCGGCGTTCTCAGCGGCGGTGTCGGTCGAGACGTAGAGCTCCTCGAAGTCCTTGGCGGTGTCGTGGGCGCCGTCGGCAATCTTGTAGGCGAAGACCTTGTTGTCGCTGGTCGCGCCGTCGTTGGCCACATACACGGTCGTCCCGTCGCACCACAAGCCCCTGGGCTGGGTGTTGGCCGAGTTCAAGGTGATGTCCTTGGTCGAGTCGCGGTTGTTGTCGGACATCTTGTAGGCGTAGAGCGTGTCGTCGTCGCTGTCCGCCACGAACATGGTCGTGCCGTCAGAACAGATGCCGGTGGGAGTCGAGTTGCCGGCACCGCTCAGGCTGTCGAAATCGTTGGCGCTGTCGCGGGATCCGTCGGAGCGGTTGTAGGCGTAGATCTTGTTGCCGAGGGCGGCGCCGTTGTTGACGACCCAGAAGGTGTCTTCGTTGCCCCACATGCCGGTAGGAGCAATATTGCCGGTGTCCAAGTCAAAGCCCGTCACCCGCACCGGCGGGGGCGGCACGAACTCGGAGCCCTTGACCTCGATCTTGAGCGGCTGCCCGTTGAAGGATGCCCACGAACCGCCGGAATAGTGATGGCGGGCATTCCCAATTGACCAGCCCGTCGCGCCGCCAGCGTCTTCGCTGGTCGTGCCGGCTGTGTTCAATGAGACGGTGCCAAAGAAGCCCGACCGTTCGGCGACGACGAAGTAGGGCCTACCCGCCGCAAGGGTGGGGCACGTCGCCGGCACACCGAAGGTGTGCACGCCCGAGCCGGAGAAGCTGTCGGGGTTGCTCAGCGTGCACAGAGCGGCGCCGGGATTGCCACCGCTGTTCGCGTTCAGCGTGACGGTCAGCTGGCTGTCGACGGACCCGGTTTCGCTGATGACGTCGAAACTGATGCCGATGGAGCCCAGCGTGTAGCCCGCTTCGTTGGCGCCGGTGGTGAACTGCTGGGCCCGCCTGGATGTCACGCTAGACAGATTGGCGAAGATTCCGGAGGACTGCCCCGTGTTCTTGACCAGGGTGGTCGTCAGGACACTCGTCTGCGCGTCCGCCGGCGGCGGCAGCGGCACGAGGAGCACGGCAACCAGCGCCAGGACCAGCAGCGGGAGCGTCGCAAGACGCCAGGAGGCGGTCATGGCCTACCCCCAAGGGGGGGGGGGGGGGGGGGAGACTCGTAAGATGGTCCATCCCGTGGGCGTGGTCAGGACGTCTTCGTCCCCGCCGGAGGCCTCGGACAGGCTGATCTCGTGAGTGTTGTCGATGGCCCTCGCAACGACGACGGCGTGGCTGGTGCCCGGTTCGAGGTAGGGCCAGAGGTCCCGGAGGTTGGGGCATGGACCTGCCAAGAGTCGGGGGGCGTCCGTTCTGTCGCCGCCGTGATGGGCGAGCCCAGCCCGGGGCGGTCGGCGACGCGATGGCCGCCAAGCGGAGTCGGCCACAGATGATCCGGCCCGACCGACGGGGCCCGCGGACGCCGAATGCGGCGGTCCCAGGTCGTCGCGTGGACAAATTAAGTTATGCATGACATTCCTCACTCGATCCCTTGCCACCAGGGACCCTGGCGGCGGCACATAGTTCTATCATAACTTTATCACTGCTCCATCACCCCCGACCCTCATAAACAACCTCTCCACGATTAGGGGGGAAGCTCAAACAAAAAAACCAGCAACCCTGGCCCTGGCCTCTGGTTCGCGGAAACACACAACACCGACCGGCAGCCTGGTACGGCAGCGCAACAGCAGGACCCGTCCCTGCCGAAAAGTTCCACGCAGACCTCAGCGGCAGCGTCGGAGAAAAGCGTGAACGGCGGGTCCACATCGAGACCTTCATCAAATCGGACCCCGACCACCAAGACCCAGTCGCAGCCGGCTGACTACCGTGTCACGGTGTCAGCGGGACAGCGGACTCAGCTTCGTGAAAGAAACCGCTGACTCGGACGGGCTGTTCGTCGATGATTGGCCTACGAGCGCTCCGTCGGCGCTCACTCGCCCATGTGGGGCTCGTTGTGCACCCACATCGGGTCGATGTGCTTGCCGAGTTGGCGGTGCCGCGTTGGACGGCGGTGACAATCTTCTCAGCGAGTACGAGTTCGACCGAGTAGCCAACGACCGAGATCGGGTCACCGCCGAGGAGCCGGGGGACGGCAACCTTTTGTGGTTTGGGCCAGAGAGGGTCGCCGATGTTGACGTCGATGTGGAATCGGATCTTTGCAGTGGCGAGTGTGGCGCGGATCATGGCGCGGACACAGGGGTAGAGTTCGTCGTCACGGATCGGTTCGACGGCGGTTCTGGGGATGTCGAAGGTGAGCCCGTCGTCTTGTTTGACTGCGAGCACGTCGTTGACCACCTGTCGGATGTGTTCGGCGTCGCCGTCGATGGTGACCGCGGCGAAGTCGATGTCTCGGGTGGGGCGCCGGACATCGAAGGCTGCGAGAAGGACGCCGCCTTTGAGGACGAGGCTCTCGTTGTGTGGTGAGGCCGCGAACCGTCCGAGGAATCCTTCGAGGGCGTACAGCTGAATAAGCTCGTCGGTGGGGCGTCCATCGGCGCGGGCGAGCTTTCGAAGATCCAGGTACGCCGCGCCCGCGGGGTCGTTGCGCGACGGGCTCGGGGTCACAGCAGGGTTTGGAGCGCGTCGCGAATCGCGGGACTGGCCTTTGGGAACCGGCGCGCCATGCCGAGGAGGTCTGATGGCTGGTTGCCGCGCATCTGGAGCCAGCGTTTCAAAGCGTCGAGGGCTTGTTCGGTCCCGTAGAGGTGACGTAGCCGATAGGTATCGACGATCGACCGTGCAGGCGAGTAGAGCCCGATCGAGAGCCCGTCGCTGATCGCCAACGCGGACCGGCCCAGCTCAAAGGTGTCGTTGTTGAAGCGGTGCCAGGTGGCGGGCGCTTCGGTCCGCGGCGGCCGACGTGTTCGCGGCAGCGCGACATGGATGCTCGAGGGGATATCGTCGGTGAGGTCGTGATGGGCCAGAGCAGATGCCAGGCACATAGTTGCATCTGGTGCCCGGACGGCGATCTCGACAAGGTCTGGATCGACTGCCAGTTCTGGTTGGGCGTAGATGCCTCGGGCAAGGCGCTCGATGTCGCCACGGTCCCGCATCGCGTACAGGTCGCGATCTGACCAGCCGGCGCTGCGTGCGTCGGCATGCGTGAAAATTTCGGGGAGGTCAGCAAGACGGCCCGATGGCATGTATGAAAGTATAGCCAGGCAGGCACGCAGTGGCACCATATTCATACGGTCGAGTGCCTCATGCCGCGCCAGCATCGGAGAGGTGCGTGAGCGGCGGACCCACCGGTCCGGCATTCCAGGTTGAGCAGGTTCCTACGAGGAGACCCGGCGCTCACCGTGACCCTCTCAACTCCTTGAGAAATCCCTTCTCAACTGTACCGCCCTCTCTATGGTTCTTCTCTCAGGTCTCTTCCTCGGAGCTTTCTATTCCTGAGCTACCGCCTCAACCTCCTGGTCTCTCTCGACCCCGTGGGTCTCCCGCTCAACCACAGCTTTGTCATTCTTGTCTTTAGGCACTCTGCTCAAAGTATTGAACGCTCTCGGCGTCCGCCTGCAAGCTGTCCCTCTGCACTAACACCGGTCAGCTGAACGACACGGCGAGCTATCGAACACAACACCACAACCTGCCGACGGCGATGCCTTGACCGGCCTTGAGCGCTTCGTCGATATCGATCATGTCGATCAATGCAGACATGGCACACGAACCTCAAAGGAACCGTCCTCCCGCGTTTCTGGGGACGCGACAAGACCGCTGATGTCCAAGCCGGCGCATCGACGGTGGTCAAGGCACTAGCGCCCGATCATCAGCACCGGAACTGGCAGACACGACCACTGATCGTTGCACGACGTATCTGCCCCGCAGCGTTCGTGAACGAGCCTCTTGTCGCCTTCTGCACACTGTCGGATCTACCAGAAGCAATCCTGGATGCGACTGCCATTACTTCGACCGAGCCCTCTTATGCTCCGCTTGTTGTCGCGACGATCACTTGGTTGAACGCTTCTTATATTTTCATAGTCTTCTATGATTTTTGAATGTCATTGTCACAGGGGGTGGGTAGAGTTGTATTCATGCGATCAGCCCCTGTTCTTGGTGAAGCGAACGCCAGTGCCGAGGGTGTTGGGTGTGGTAGCGCGGTGTGTGTCGGGGTGGTGGATGTGGCGGGCTTGTCTGAACAGGGTCTGCGGGCACAGTTGCAGTTGGTGGGGCGTGGCGAGTCTCGGTTGGCAGCAATGAAGGCTCAGATTCTCGGGGAGTTGGGTCGGCGCACTTCTGCAGTCGATGCTCAACTGATTGCTAGCGACGAGTTGTTGTCGTCCAAGCGTGAAGCCAAACGCGATGTCGAGACAGCAACCCGGCTTCAACAGTTGCCTGACACTTCCAATGCGTTGGCTGACGGTGAGATCCCCGCCGGGCATGCCCGGTTGATCGCGCGTGCATCGGCTGAAGGACCACTCGACGAAACTGAGTTGGTCGAAGCGGCCCGCACTGAGAACTATGACCGGTTCGCCAAGACCGTGAAACGTCATCAACAAGACCGATCAGGTGACGACGGGCAGGCGCTGTTGGAGCGTCAACGTCAACGCCGTTCAGCACGTATATTCGAAAGTCCCGAAACCGGGATGTTCGTGTTGTCAGCCCAGTTCGATCGGATCACCGGCACCCGTATCGCCACAGCATTGACCGCCAAAGAACGCGAGTTGTGGCATCGCGAAGACCCCAACCAACGGTGTACACCAACCCAAAGAATGGCAGACGCACTGGCTGAGTTGATCTGCGACGAATCCCACGACACCACCAACACCACCAGCGGCAAGACGAACAAGGCGAACAAGCCGAAGAGGCAGGGCACGAACTTGTTGGTGTTGGCTGACTTCGATGCGATCAAACAACAGTTGGTCAACGCCCGGCTCGCAGACGGCACACCCATCCCAGTCACCGAACTGCGTGACCTCGCCGTCGATGCCGACATTCTGCCGTCGATCTTCAATACTGAAACCCAGAACCTGTGGCTCGGCCGAAGCCGACGCACCGCTTCAGAAGCTCAACGGATCGCTCTGACAGCCCGGGATGAGCACTGCATCGGCTGTGAAGCCAACCCGCTTTGGTGCCGAGCCCATCACATCGTCTGGTGGTCCCACGACGGGAAGACCGACTTCAACAACCTGCTACTGGTATGCGACGGGTGCCACCACAAAATCCACGACCAAGGCTGGCAAGTTCACCGACACCCCATCACCAAGAAGTTCTATCTCAAACCCCCAACCAACCCGGACCAATGATCGCCAGCCAAGAGAGCACCCTGCCCGCGCCGGCAAACGGCAGCCAGTGTCGTGGTGGGAGTAGCCCGAACTGCCGAGGCAGAGCAGACCGACCTAGCCGGCTTCGTACCAGCCGGAGCCGATGAGAATGTCGTCCCGCTTGACGATCCAGGTGTGCTTGGTCTCCCAATCACCGCTCTGGGGTTCGTATAGGTGTAGTCCACCCACTTGCCCGTCTCGGTGGCGGTCATCAATTCGTCGGCGACTACCAGGCCCTCAGGGGTAGTCCCAACAAGCTCGTGGAGAGTCATACCGATGTTCTCTGGGAACGTGGGATGGGACACCATCACACCGTCGAGGTCAGTGACGAACCCGTACCATTGGTCGTCCACACTGGGCGGATCGGTGCTGTCGGGGTTGTTGAAATGCTCGATCAGGGCATCGCGGCCGTTGCTCTCGTAGAACCACACCGCGTCCTCGACAAAAGCCTGTGTGAAAGAACCAGGCTCTGCCTTGGTGGGTGCGGGCGAGGGATAGGAGTCTTCGTACCAGCCCGACGCAAAGATGAGATTGTCCCGTCGAACGGCCCAGGTATGTTTGGTGCCGCCGTCGTCGGTTTGCGGGTTGTAGAAGACGTAGTCAACCCATTGCCCCTCCTCATCGGTCGCCTTCAGCGCCGGGCCATAGGCGTATCCCGTGATGTCCACCCGCTGGCCCGAGTTGGTGCCTATCCGCGAGGGAATGGTCGCATGGGCAGCAAGGAGGCCCGAGTCGGCCTCCATGACGAACAAGTACCACTGGTCATCGGAGCCGGCCTCATTGTTGTAGTAGTCGATTGTGGCTTCCCCGCCGGTCTGTTGGTACCGATCCAGTGCCTGCTGTACATACCACTTGGTGTACCCGTCACGCTCGGTCTTGGGCGGTGGGTCGGCTGTCGCTTTGCCATCATCATCGTCGCCGCACGCTGCCGCTCCGAAGAGCACAGCGGCCACCGCTGCCAATGCGGCAACGAACATCCACCATCGGCCTCTACGCATCGGATTCACCACCTTGTTCTATTTCCAAGCGTTCTATTTCCTAGTGAGATTTCAAGCTACCGAGACAACCCGAAAAAGCAGGCGGGAAGGGACTGGCGAACGGGACTGTCCGACGCCGCCAAATGCCTCGGCTGACGGTCAGCGGTCATGAGCACACTGGCCTTCATCGGCTGCGAGCATTATGGTCGGGTACTGCTCGGACATGACGCACGGCTAGCGCCTACCTAGTCGGGCGATTCGGCTATAGCGGAGCAATCGTGATCATCCTCGCAAACGGCAAAACGAACGAAGTCGTCCAGCGGACTGACGACACGGAGGCTCTGTGGGTGCGACTCGGCGAACTCCCCGACGCCACCGGCTGGCAGATGAAACCGCAGGGCGCATGCCTGGGCGAGCTGTGCGTGCCGCTGCCGCCGAACAAGCGTGAAGCGTGGATCGCCGACGCCGACGACTGGGTGTGGTTCTGCTACTCGGAGTTCGCGGACATGCTCGGCCAGAAGTACGTGCGCGACGGCGACGTGTGGAGCCTCGGCTCGGTGCCCGAAGTCCGTCGGTCTGGGCTGGAATCCGCAGTTGCCCCCGACTTCGAAGTGACCGAGCGCAACGGCGACACACTGAAGCTCTCAGACTTGCGTGGCCACAAGGTGGTGTTGTTCACCTGGTCATCGTGGTGAGGGTGCCGCATCAGCCTGCCGGTCTGGCAGGAACTGTACGAATCCATCGGGCCGGACCGGTTCGAGATGATCAGCGTGGCACAGGACTCTGGAGGGTCCAGCGCTGTGGACAAGTGGTTCAACCGAGCCTCGCCGACCTACCGATGCGTTGTCGACCCAACCCACGAGATCAGCTCGCAGTTCGGCTGGGTGAACGTACCGTCGGCCGCGTGGATCGACGAGGACGGGCAGATCGTTCGGAGCAACGAGGGGGTGTACCCGGCTGAGATGACCATCAAGTTCGGCATCGGCAAGGTTCGCATGGGCGACAACGCATTCGCCGAGGCGACTCGCGACTGGATCGAACGGGGAGCTGACAGCGAGCACGTCTGGTCGAGCACGGAACTAGCCGAGCGGCTCAAGCCCGTCGACGATGACGCCCTTGTGGCAGAAGCGACGTTCAAGCTGGCCTTGCACTTCGAAGCCATCGGTGACAGCGAGCGTGCGCTGAGGCACTTCACCGCGGCGCAGCAACTGGCGCCCGACAACTGGAACTACATGCGGCAGGGCTGGACTCACAAGGGCACGGCCTATGCCCACCTGCAGGTGCTGAAGCGGACGAACCACCTGAGCAAGAACGCCGACAACCGCTACTACGACCCCATGGAGTTGCCCGGCGAGAACTATCGCCGGTTCACCGAACCCGAATGGCTGTGGACGCCGGCGGTCCGGCGGGTCAAACAACTGCTGCGCCGCTAGCGGGACGTGCAGAATAGAACGCGACAGAAATAGAAGGGACACTGTCAGCCCTCAGGCGGGCCCAAGGCCCGCTGGCAACGACTCAGGCAACGGTGAATAGAGCTATCTGAGCCATGTGATTGGGGTCGCTGCCGTCGGCTCCCTCATACACCTGGCGCAACTGGACCTCAAGACCGCTGATGACACCCTCTGCCGCGTAGCGTTCGAAACGATCCTTGAAGCCGTCCGACTCGAAAATCGAGGCGTTGACACCGATCACGCAGCAGGCACCGGGGCGGGCTATGCGCAAAAGTTCGTCGATGCCGTCAGGTCCGACGTGGCCGTGTGTGAAGGTGCCAGTGCTGATTATGCCGCTATAGGTGTCGCTGGCGATGTCGACGGGGCCGGTGAGATCGACCTCGACGGTCTTGCGGTAGACGGGTCTGCCGTCAGCGGCGGTCTTGGCCCGAGCCTTGGCCAGCATCTCCACCGAAATGTCAATACCGTCGACCACAGTGATACCAAGATCTCGGAGTTGCTCGCCCACAAGCCCCGTGCCGCAGCCAGCATCGAGCACCGGTCCCGAGCCTGAGAAGCCCTCAACCAGCAGTTCGGCTGCAGTGCGGGGGTATATATACCGCCGAGGGACGGTGAACTCGGACTCGTAGGTGTCGGCCCATCTGGCGTACAGGGAGCGATTGTCATCGGGACTCTCGACCGAGTACGCCTCGGTCAAACCGATGGGTTGGCTGGCCTCTGTTTCATGCGTAGCTGAGTCACCCGACATAGCAAACGAACCTACCGCCAACCTTCGGAGTCCGCATCGTGTCGTCGACGACTCGCTGTGAGCGTTCAAGTTCCGACTATGGATTCACACCGCCCGCGGCTTCCAATTCGGCGCCTCCGAACAAACTCGACAGGACAATCCCATCTTCAGCGAGAATCTCAGAACCGCCCTCTTCCCGGTCGATCACGCAGATCGCCCCAACTATGAATGCGCCCAGATCTCGCAAATCGGAGGCCGACAGTCGAATCTGGCCTCCCGAGGTCACAACATCCTCAACAATCAACAGTCTCCTGCCCTCGACCGATGGCCCTTCCGCTAGTCGAGCAGTCCCGTATGTCTTCGCGACCTTCCTGACGAAGACAGCAGGAATGCCCGTCGCCGCAGAAAGCGCCGTAACGACTGGGATTCCGCCCATCTCTAAACCCGCCAGCAACTCAGTCTCATCGGGAACAAGCGCCACCATCTCCTCGGCCAACGACCTGAGGAGTTCAGGGTCGCTTTCGAACTGGTACTTGTCGAAGTATCGGCTGGCCGAACGCCCGGACCTCAATGTGAACTCACCCACCAGATAGCAGCGAGAGAACACCTCGCCCGCCAGAACTCCTCGACGCTCAGGGTTCGAGAATTTCATCACTCATCTCCAATTGACTACAGAACGCTTGCTTTTGCCCGCGCTCGGCGGCTGCCTATCTGCAGAGAACCAATGCTAACGGGTCACACATCAGCTAGCCGTCGCCTCAACCAAGGTGGCAGCGTGCTCCGACTGCTTCTTGTCGCGCTGCCGGCGTCTTGGTGTCAGCTGGTGCAGCCTCGGCCGTCTCGGTCTCGGTCCAGACGGTACGGATCAACACCAATCGTGCGCACTTGAACCGGTTTTTGAGCACTTGACAGGTCGCCGCAGTTCATGGCATCGCCCGGCAAGTTGGGCAAGCACGGGATGTAGGCGGGATGGCACAGATCTTCCGCCACGGTGAGAGTCGTAGTCGTCGTCGGTGTTGAATCCGTCGTGGTCGCGGCTATGACCGGCGATCCGGATAGCGGGGCGCTACCCAGTTGCCAGTCCTCGCATTGCGCAACGAGCGCACGCAACGCCTGCAACTCGCCCGCGTCGACCGAAAGTTCCCAACGAGTCTTCACTGCGATCCAGGCTTCGGCATACCAGCACCGCACCGAGACATCGGGCGGCAACCACCCTGCCGGGTCTGCGGCACCCTTCTGGCGGTTTGAGGAGCTCGACACGGCCACCAACGAATGCGCATAACCCAGGTCGTTCGCATAACGACGACGTGTGTCGCTGTCCCACCCATAAGCACCCGAGTCCCACGCCTCAGCCAGTGGCACAAGGTGATCCACATCGAAGCCCGACCCCGTGCCTGTCTCGGTGGCACCGTCATAGACGCTGAACCACCGACCGCCTGACAGGGCACAAGAACTTCCAACACGTGGGACCTCAATGGCCTCGGCAATCAGCACCTCTCGGCGCGCATCGCAGCGGTCGCCATCTGCATCAACCCAATGGTCAAAGAGATCACGGTCATAACCGGTACGCCGCTCCGGTTGAACCGTCAACGCTTCAAGGCGGCGCTGCAACACGGCGACCGCGGATTCTGGCCGATCAGTGACTTGAAGGTTGTCCGACGCTGAACTGCTGCTATCACCCTCGGCCTGCTCAACACCGCTCGGGCCAGGTTCAACGACCTCAGGTGCCACAGCTGCGAGCGTGGTTGTAGTCACAGGCTCAACCGAATCCAGTTCCACCGTCGTCGGTACAGGCTCAACCGAATCCAGTTCCACAGTCGTCGGCACAGACTCATCCGAATCCAGTTCCACAGTCGTCGGCTCCGGTTCGCCGTGATCGGACTCGGGCACCTCAACGCTGCCCACACTTGGCTGACTCGTTTCCGATACCAGTGTGGTTACCGAAGCGGCACCACTCGCGGTCGTTGACGGTGACACGGATTGTTCGACTGAGGCACAGCCGACAGCAATCATCACGGCGAGCGCTATCAGGACGTGGCGGGGATCCACGGTGCTGAGAATACCCCAGCCACAGCGTCTGACAGCAACGGGTGTTTGCCGCGCTGGACCCTCAGATTGATTTCGCTGCCAAGGTTCTGGCGCCAGACGTCAGGCCGAGGCGGCGACTGTGAGACGGGCCATTTCGCGGCGTTGGGGATAATGATCGGCGACCGCAAAATGCTGAGTGCAGCGCTCATCCCACACGATCAGGTCGCCCTCGGACCATTCGTAGCGGATCGTGTAGTTCGGTTGGGTGGCGTGGTCATAGAGGAAGTCGAGCAAAGCATCGCTCTCGCCCCGGTGAAATCCCATCAGGTGGCTGGTGAAGTTCTTGTTGACGTTCAGGTGACGGCGACCGCTGTCGGGATGAACGGCGACCACCGGTCGCTCAGCCCCCGGAAACTGCGCACGGGTGCGGTCGACCAACTCCCCGCCAGCTTTGGAGATGAACGACTGCCCGGGTCCCATGTCATGCCAGGCGGTCATGCCATCGAGCCGCTCTTGCAAGGACTCCGAAAGGCCGTCGTAAGCCGCATACATGCTGGCAAAGATGGTGTCTCCGCCCCGCGTCGGCATCTCAATAGCTCGCAGAGACCCCAGAATCGGAGCATCAGGGTCCCAAGTCACATCGGTATGCCATTTGTCCTGGTAGGGAGGCCGGTCTTCATCGTCGACTATTCGCTCAACCTTGGCCTCGGTCAGCCCAGAAGTCCGGCCGATCGGGTGAATATATGGGCGCCCCCACGCAGCCAGCAGGTCCATCTGGTGGGAATCTTCGATTGATTGTCCCGGAAACACCAGGACGAGATGCTCAAGCAACAACCCGTACAGATCAAATCGCTCGCTGTCACTCAGCCGAACCCGCAGATCTATGCCTGATACTCGAGCCCCGAGCACACCACCTATCGGCTCAACCTTCCATGCGTTCATGGCCGGCGACAATACTGCACGCAACGAGGCAGGGCCGATTCGTACCAGCATCGCGACAAAGCTGATCAAGCGGTCTCACCCATCGACCGCCACACCCAACAAGCCACAGCCGCGTCACAACAGGCTGGAAGCACCGGCGCGTACGCTCACGCCACGCGCCCCGGCCAGCACAACGAACCGCGGGGCTCACCGACCTGTTCGGGGGACTTCGCGAAATGGGCGATTTCGGTCTTCGGAACGCTCGCGGGGCATTCCCAGGAGCCGTTCACTGATGATGTTGCGCTGCATTTCAGTGCTCCCGCCGCCCAGGCAGTTCGCTTGACGAAACAGGTACTCGCTACCGAACTCTTCGGTGGGGTCATCGCTTCGCCAAGCGACCGACGAAGCCGCGGCGATCTCCATTCCGATGGTGGCCCGTCTGGCACCGAGCAGCCCGTTCGACATCCGCAACAACGCACCCGCGACTGGAGAGAAATGCCCGTTCTGCATTCCATCTGCTACTCGGACCGACAACTGTTGATGGACCGTTCTCAAGGTGTGGGCCTCACCGAGCAGGTCCAGATGATGCGGCTCGTTCGTGTCCATCCTCACAACCAGATCAACGAGACTGTCATCCGGCGAATCAACACGACCCCCTCCCCCGTCATGCGCGTACACAGAGCCACCGCCCGACCCGCGCTCATGGTTCAACAGGCCCGACGCCACCGACCAACCGCCGTTGACCTCGCCGATGACACTGTCAGCATCAAGGCGCACATCGCTGAAGAACTCCTCGCAGAAATCTCGCCCACCATTGGACTGCCTGATCCAAGCGACATCAACCCCGGGCTGGTCGATCTTCAACAGGAACATGGTCAACCCGCCGTGTTTGGGCACGTCCCAATCCGTGCGGGCCAGGCACATCGCATAATCGCAGTAGACGGCGAAAGTGCTCCATGTCTTGGCACCGTTGAGCACCCACGTATCACCATCGAAGTCGGCACGGGTCACCGCGCCTGCGAGGTCTGAACCGCCACTCGGTTCGGACAGGAACTGAACCCACAGTTCATCCCCGCGCAGGATCGCGGCGATGTGACGCCGCTTCTGCTCCTCGGTGCCGAACTCAAGCAGGGTCGGCGCAATGATCGACAGCGTGGGAATGTTGAACAGCGACGGCATCTCATAGCCGACGGTCTCTTCGTTGAATGCGTGCTGGTGCGCTGGAGTGAGGCCCTGGCCCCCGTAGGCCCGCGGGAAAACGAGTCCGGCAAAGCCACCCTCGAACAACCGCCGCTGCAATGACCGGGCACGATCCACCGACGGCTGGTCCAACGCCCACGACGACCTCTGGCGTGCCTCGGAGTCGATCAACGGCATATTCTCAGCCAACCAAGCGCGTGCCCTTGTCCGAAAGACCTCGACATCCTCGATATCGGAGGGTTCAAGCTGCGGCTGCTCGTCGACGCTCATGGCGCGTTCGCTTCCTGGGCTGCCCGCCTGATCCGGCACTTCCGGAGACCTCTGGGCAGGCCCAGGATCTGACCCCTGGGTTGCCGCCTGATCGGTCCCCTGATCTGACCGCTGGGCCGGTGCCTGGCTCGTACCCTGGCCCGACCCCCGGGATGCAGCCTGGCCTGCTGAGGATTCAACCGGCGACCTCGCCGCCTCCAGGCGCCCCGCAGCCAACGCAACACGATGCTCGCGGGGAGTCCCATAGAGATTGCGGTTAACGGTCGCCCGACGCAGGTAGAGGTGGAGGTCGTGCTCCCAAGTGACACCCATCCCACCATGGAGCTGCACACAGTCTTGAATCAGTTCAAGCGCCCGGTCGCCAACATAAGACTTTGCGACTCGGACTAGCTGATGAGCATCGTCGGCTTGCTGCGCGACTGCGATCGCTGCTGCTTGGGTAGTCGCCTGGATCGACTCAGACCAAAGCTTCATGTCTGCGAAACGATGCTTGAGCGCTTGATAAGAAGCCAAAGGCCTCCCAAACGTGTAGCGATCAAAGGCCCACTCGATCGTGAACTCCAGGACGCGATCAGCGACGCCGGCAGTCTCCGCGCACTGCAGCAGAAGAGCTAGCTGAATCTGCGATTCGATAGCATCGGCGGCCTTGCCGAGGTCGCCAAGAAGATGTTGCGGGCCAACCTCGACATCGTGAAACCTAACTTCAGCGAAACGCCGTACCAGATCCAAGCCATCAAGAGCCACGATCTCCACCCCCGGAGCGCCAACCGGGAGCAGGAACTGGCTCGGTCCCTCAGTCCCCTCGGAGCTCACCAACAACCACTGAGCCTGCGCTGCGGCTTCAACCACGGGACTAGTTCCAGAAAGCACAAAACCACCGTCTCGCTGAGCCACACGGACCGCAGATGCCGCGCCGAACATCGGCGGACACCAAGTCGCCACGAGATCACCCCCGGCAAGGCCGCCGAGAACCGCTGACCGTTGCTCGTCGGAACCCGCCGCGACTAACGCCGAAGCCACAACGTTGCAGGGCAGAAATGGACCAGGCGACACCATCCGGCCCAACTGCTCGGCAAGCGTCGCAAGCTCAACGGCGCCTGCTCCACCAGCAGAGGCACCCCCATACTCGTCAGGAATCAACAAAGAGGTCCAGCCAAGTTGTGCGCCCTGGTGCCACCATTCGGGAGAAAATCCCCCCGGGTCATCGGCCAACGCCCGCACGACAGACAAATCGCAGGTATCAGCCAAAAAGCGCTTAGTGGTGTCACGCAATAGTTCGACATCTTCAGTTGGCGCGAGGTTCAACACCTGTTCAGTCTCGCACGAACGATCACCGCAACTCACATCACCCAAACAACATGGCAAGAACGGCCAACAACGACAACCGCTCAACTGGTCAACACCGCTCAACTGGTCGGCAACCCGTTCAACTGGTCAACACCGCTCAACTGGTCGGCAACCCGTTCAACTGGTCAACACCGCTCAACTGGTCGGCAACCCGTTCAACTGGTCAACACCACTCAACTGGTCGGCAACCGTTCAACTGGTCAACACCGCTCAACTGGTCGGCAACCCGTTCAACTGGTCAACACCGCTCAACTGGTCGGCAACCCGTTCAACTGGTCAACACCGCTCAACTGGTCGGCAACCCGTTCAACTGGTCAACACCGCTCAACTGGTCGGCAACCGTTCAACTGGTCAACACCGCTCAACTAGTCGGCAACCGTTCAACTGGTCAACACCGCTCAACTAGTCGGCAACCGTTCAACTGGTCAACACCGCTCAACTGGTGGTCGGCAACCCGTTCAACTGGTCAACACCGTTCAACTGGTCAACAATCGGCCGAATCGCAGCGAAAGCCGATACAGGGATAGCTTTAGCGTCAACCGCTCGCCTAGAGGAGAATTGATGTCTGCGGACACCGTTGCGAAAGATGAACTAGCCGAGTTTGCGGAGCGCTGCCGAGCCTTCCTCGACGAACACGCCGTCGGAGTACACAGCGAAGGCACTCCAGATCCCCGCGGTGTCAAGCGACTCGCCGCCAACAAGAAGTTCCAGCGAGCGCTAGCCGAAGCGGGACTCGCCGGCATCGTTTACCCAACCGAATACGGAGGAGCCGGACTCACGCGAGCACACGATCGAGTTTGGCGCGATACCTACGCCGAATACCCGAATATGAGCTTTGAGTTCACAATCTCGCACGGTATGTGCCTGCCGATGCTGGCCGAATACGGCACCCACGAACAAAAGACCGAATTCTTGGCGGACAACATCAGTGGGCGCACCGTCTGGTGCCAGATGTTCTCAGAACCAGGGGCAGGATCCGATGTGGCCAGCCTCCAGACCAGAGCCGAACGCGACGGCGACACCTGGATCATCAACGGCCAGAAGGTATGGACCACCCTCGCTCACGTCAGCGACTACGGCGTGATAATCGCCCGCACTGATCCAAACGTCGCAAAACACGCCGGCATCTCGATGTTCATTGTGCCGATGGACGTCCCCGGAGTGGAGGTTCGCCCCATTCACCAGATCGACGGCGGCACCCACTTCAACGAAGTCTTCTTCACCGACGTGGAGATCCGCGCAGACTACCTCCTAGGTGATCTCAACAACGGCTGGAACATGGCCACCGCCATGCTGATGTACGAACGCGTCGCCATCGGCACCGGTGCCACTGGAGGCGTCCGACATGATCGAGCCGACCAGCTCATCACAGAAGCCACCAGACGCGGTCTCATCAGCGACCTGGTGCTGCGCCAGAAGCTCATGCGGATCTACGTCATGGAGACCTGCCAGTCACTCGTGTCCATGCGCACTCGGGCTGAGATGAAAGCCGGCAAAACCCCCGGACCCGGCGGCTCAATCGGCAAACTCGCCACCACCACCATCATGGACCAAGTCCGCGACGTCTCCATGGAAATCGTCGGTGCCGGCGGAGTGGCCTGGGAAGACGAGTCCGATGGTCGCTGGCAGCGTGGGGCGCTGACGAGCCTGCAAGGTGGAATCGCCGGAGGCACCAACGAGATCCAACGCAACATCATCGGAGACCGGGTATTGGGCCTCCCCCGCGACATCAGCGTCGACAGAGGCGTCCCCTTCAAGGACCTCAAGGTCGGCACGCAGCAGAGTTCCGCCTGAACCCGCAACTACGCCCACCCTGGCACATCCATGAACCACCAAACGACGGCCGACACAGCACCGCCAGAACCACGAACCGACAGCCAACACGACACACCAATGAACCACGAACCGACAGCCAACACGACACACCAATGAACCACGAACCGACACAAGAAGTCACCCGGATACTCGACGAACTCGACCATCCGGTCATCGACACTGACGGGCACGTCATCGAGTTCCTTCCCTGGGTACGTGACCTTGTAGTCGACATAGCAGGTGACGATGTCGCCGAGCGCTTTGACCAAATGGTCAACGGGAACGCCAACATTCGCCAAGTGCCAACTGAGCTTCGACGACAGGCCGGCGTCACCCGCAGCGCTTGGTGGGGACTACCGGCACGCAACACGCTTGACCGGGCCACAGCAATGCTCCCAGAACTGCTCTACCGGCGCCTCGACCAAATCGGCGTGGACGTAGCACTCCTCTACCCGACATATGGATTGACCGTCACCGCCTATCCCGACGATGAACTGCGCCAAGCCATGGCCCGGGCGTTCAACATCTACATGGCGCAAGCCTACGAACCGTACAGCGACCGCCTGATTGCGGTGGCCTCGATCCCGATGTTCACGCCAACCGAAGCACTCGCCGAACTGGACCATGCCGTGGGCACTCTCGGCCTAAAAGCCGTAATGCTCTCGGGAGTGATTCCCCGACCGTTGCCCGGCGCACAAGACCATCGTGCCGCGCGCTTCATGAACGGTGTCGGCCACGACAGCGAATACGACTACGACCCGGTCTGGAAACGCTGCGAAGAACTCGGAGTCTGCCCCACTTTTCACGCATCAGGACAGGGCTGGGGCACTCGCGCGTCACGCACCAACTACGTCTACAACCACATCGGCAACTTCGCCACAGCCGGAGAAGCCGCTGCCCGTTCATTGCTCCTCGGTGGTGCTCCCATGCGCTTCCCCAAGCTCCGCTGGGCTTTTCTCGAAGGCGGCGTCGGGTGGGGAGCCAACCTGTTGGGCGATGCCATCGGGCATTTCGAGAAACGCAACGCCGGCGGAATCAAACACTACGACCCCTCAGCAATCGACCGAGACCAACTCCAAGCCCTCTTCACCCGGCACGGCACGGACGAACACTCAGGTCGAATCGCTCAACTCGACTACGCGCTCACCATGCTCTCAGACCCCGACGAAGATCGCTCAACCATCGACGAATGGGCCGAAAGCCAGATCACCACCGTCGCTGAACTGATCGAGATCTTTCGAGACCGCTTCTACTTCGGCTGCGAAGCAGACGACCCCATGAACGCGCTGGCCTACCAAACCGACCTGCTTCCCGGCGGTATCGCCATGCGCGCCATCTTCGCTTCAGACATTGGACATTGGGACGTGCCCGACATACGAGAAGTGCTGCCCGAAGCATATGAATTGGTGGAGAAGGGACTCATCAGCCCCGCAGATTTCCGGCGGTTCACTTTTGAAGACCCGGTAAGGCTCTTCACGGCTCAGAACCCTGATTTCTTTGCGTCAACAACAGTCGCCCGAGCGGCCGCAACAGTTATCGCGTCCTAGACCGGAAGGTTGCCTGTAGCAGACTTCGTTGTGCCGTGGTCCTTGTAGGCAGCAATCGTGCGTTGAGCAATCCGCATCTGATGGACCTCATCAGCCCCATCGGCAAAGCGCGCCCACCGGGCATGTTGAAACATGTGAGCCAGAGGAGTGTCGGTTGAGTAGCCCAGAGCTCCGTGCACCTGAATAGCGCGATCAATGATCCGGTTCAACGAATTCGCCACAAAGTGCTTCGCCATCGACACTTCAGACTTGAAATCTTCGTTGGCGTCGATCTTCGAAGCAGCGTGCAACACCATCAACTTGCACTGATACAACTCCATGGCCGAATCGGCGATCATCCACTGAATACCCTGTTTCTCGGCCAGAATCGAACCGTGGCTGTAGCGATAAAGCGAACGGTCCACCATCATGTCGAGCGCTGTTTCGGCTTGAGCGATCCAACGCATGCAGTGAGCTAAACGGGCTGGGCCGAGGCGGTACTGGCCAAGCAAGTGTCCCTGTCCCCTACCCCCGAGCATCTGACTTTCGTGCAAACGTAAATCTTCGATGAGGATCTCAGAGTGTCCGGTGCCGCCATGCATCGTCTCGATCTGTCGAACTTCTGTCCAGCCGGGCGTAGGAAGGTCAACGATGAAAGCGGTGTTCGCTGCCTGAGGAAGATCCGGGTCGTCTTCGGTCCGAACGATGAGGATGGCGAAGTTGGCACGATGAGCGTTCGAGATGAACCACTTGTGGCCGTTGAGGACCCATTCCTCGCCATCGGAGTAACCGTTGCTGCGGATCAGGGTCGGGTCAGAACCGGCCACCTCGGGTTCAGTCATCGCGAAGCACGACCAGACGGTGCCCTGACACAGCGGTTTCAAGTACTTCTCTGCCTGATCAGGAGTCGCCCAGTGCAGCAACGTATGCATGTTGCCCTCATCGGGAGCCTGACAATTTAGCACCCACGGGCCGTAATACGACTTGGCTGCTTCGGCTTGCACCATCGCCAACGCCACATGGCCGAGACCCATCCCACCCCACTCGACTGGCATGTGCGGAAGCCAAAGACCCTGCTTGTGCGCCTGTTTGCGCAAACTGATCAGCCGTTCGACTCTTTGCTTGCCCTCAAGCGCCGGAGCATCGCCATGGCCCTCGATCTCTGACTCTGCCGGCTTCACCACGTCGTTGATGAACTCACGAACCCGACCACGGATCGCTTCGTGCTCTGGACTCAAAGTGAAATCAATGGCCACAACGGTCCTCAGACGTCCAAATAGCGAGTCACAGCCACCGCAGAACCAATGCCCGACACAACTATTGCGATTCCCAGCACAAGCAGGCTGGTGGAGTAGAACTCGCCCTGATCAACCCGAAAGCCCTGCATGAGCTGGAGGCTGTCCGGTTCACTGAGCCCCTTGATGACCGTGTCATCAAGAACCCGCAAACCCACCCAAGCTCCCATGGCCCCCATAACCGCTTGGACCAGACCCTCAAGCATGAACGGCACGCGAATGAACCAGTTGGTAGCGCCAACCACCTTCATGATCTCGATTTCGGCGCCGCGACTACGGATCGCACTCACGACGTTGGTCAGGATCAGCAGCGTGGCCGCAGTAAGCAGAATCACCGAACCCACCAAGAAAACCCTGGTCACCTTGTCGGCAAGCCGCTGAATATCACGGATCGTCTTGTCAGCCGAAACAACCTCTTCCACACCGGGGCGTCCTACGAACTGATCCGACAGTTCGGCCACAACATCGGCATCGGGATTCTCAGGAACCACCCGATACGACGGCGGCAGAACATCCGGAGAAACAACCTCGATCAACTCTGGCGTGTCGGCAAAAATCTCCCGAAACTCTTCATAAGCCTGATTTTGATCGACATAAGTCCATTCCCTGATCGCCGGACTCTCTTCGATGCTGTTGCGAATATTTGCGTCTTGTTCGGCAGTGGCTTCGGGCTGCATCCAGACTACGAACTCAATCCCGCCCTCCCAGCGAGCAGTAGCATTGTCAACCGCATAGTTGAACAAGAAGAAGCCACCGAAAAGCCACAGCGAAACACCGATGGTGATGATCGCCGCCGCCGAAGACAAGACGTTGCGCCACAGGTTCTGGCCAGTCTCACGCAAGACGTACCTTGGACTCAGTGCCATCAGAACCTACTCGTAGACGCCGCGGGCCTGGTCGCGCACAACCACACCCCGGTCGAGTTCGATGACCCTGCGACGCATCGTGTCGACAATGCTGCGGTCATGAGTGGCCATCACCACAGTCGTGCCCGTGCGGTTGATCCGATCAAGCAACTTCATGATCCCAACCGAGGTTTGAGGGTCGAGGTTGCCAGTGGGTTCGTCCGCCAACAAAATTGGCGGGCGATTGACGAACGCACGCGCCACCGACACCCGTTGCTGCTCACCCCCCGAGAGTTCCTGGGGAAAGTTGTCCATCTTGTCTGACAGCCCAACGAGTTCCAGGATGGCAGGAACCTGCTTGCGCACCACATGTCGGGGTTTGCCGATCACCTCCAGTGCGAAGGCAACGTTCTCGGCCACGGTCTTCTTGGGGAGCAGCTTGAAATCCTGAAAAATGAAGCCGATGTTGCGGCGCAGGAAAGGCACCCTCCAGGCACCAAGCGTGCCGATATCTTTGCCGGCCACATAAATGGTCCCGTGTTCGGGGAGTTCCTCACGATTCAACAATCGGATGAACGTCGACTTTCCCGATCCCGAAGGGCCGACGAGGAACACGAATTCGCCCTTGGCGATATCCACGGTGACATCACGGACCGCAACAACGGTGCCCTTGTAAACCTTGGTCACGTTGTTGAGTTTGATCATCCCGATTCTGTCTTTCTAGTTGCTGCCTGTCAGTGTGACTCGCTGCCGCGAAGCACACATCAGCCGACCGCGGGACACTACCAGCGGGCAGGGGGCAAACCGAGTCAATCCGTGGAGTTCCGTGCTCTCGTCCAACGAAGCCAAGCTTCCATGAATACTTCGATCTCTCCGTTGAGAACTGCTTCAATCTGCGAAGTCTCGTGGTCGGTGCGTAGATCCTTGACCATCTGGTACGGCTGCATGACGTAGCTGCGGATTTGGCTGCCGAAACCCACGTTGTGCTGTTCGCCAGTAATCCCGGCAATTTCGGCTTCGCGCTTCTTGCGCTCAAGATCCAACAGTTTGGCTGCCATCATCTGTACGGCACGGTCTTTGTTCTGGTGTTGACTGCGCTCATTTTGACAACTCGTCACCAGGCCCGTGGGGAGATGGGTGATGCGCACAGCCGAATCAGTAACGTTGACATGCTGACCGCCGGCACCAGAAGAACGATAAGTATCGACCCGAAGCTCCTTTTCGTCGATATCGATCTCATTGGCCACCTCTTCGAAAAACGGAGCGACTTGTACTGCTGAAAAAGCAGTTTGACGCTTGCCCTCGTTGTTGAACGGCGAGATCCGCACCAGCCGATGCACACCATGCTCAGCCTGCATGAGCCCGTAAGCGTGGCGTCCCTTCAGAATAAATTCGACACTTGAAAGGCCGGCTTCGGTACCTTCCGAAACCGCAGTGATCTCAACCTCGAAACCCCGTCGATCAGCCCAGCGGTTGTACATCCGCATGAGCATCTCAGCCCAATCTTGAGCATCTGTTCCACCCTCCCCGGACTTGATCTGACAAACAGCATCGCCCTCGTCGAACTCGCCGGTGAACAATGAGCGCACCTCCAAGTCGGCGAGCTTGGCTTCAAGCACCGCGGAGGCTTGTGCGATCTCATCGCTGAGCAAGTCGTCTCCCTCCTCACGGGCAAGTTCGTGCAGCGTCTCCACATCGTCAAGATCAGCGCACAGACGACTGAACAGTGTCAGGTCTTCGTTCACAGCCGCGAACTCTGAGGTGATTCTGCGGGCCAAGTCTTGGTCATCCCAGAGATCCGCGCGTGAGGCTTCCGCCTCGAGTTGAGGTCGGCGAGCCTCAAGATCGGCGATTCTCAGGTATCTGGACGCTTCATCGACTCGACTTCGGATCGCGGCAAGTTGATCAGTGAAGTCCTGCATCGTTACCAATCCTGCATCGTCAGCGTTACAGAGTAGCCCTTGCCGCTGTTCGGCCATGACACATCTTGAACTTCTTACCGCTGCCACACGGACAGGGTTCATTGCGGCCGACTTTTTCGAGGTCGCTTTTGACGATCGGCGTCCGCGAAGCGGCTTGGTTCGGTTTCACGAGGGGTGCAGCCGCAGAGGGGATCTCAGCCGCGGGTGTTCCCGCGGCAGCGGCCTGCTTCTGCTCAGTCACCCCGACAAGTTGTTGCTCGTCAGGTTCTTCGGTCTGGGGGTCATCGGTCTGCTTTGCCACCTGCACATGCATCACGTACTTCACGAAATCAACTGAGATGCTCGTCATCATCTTGGAGAACATCTCAAAACCTTCACGCTGCCACTCCATTGCCGGGTCCTTTTGACCCATGGCACGCAGGTGGATGCCTTCTCGCAACAGATCCATCTCTGAGAGATGCTGTCGCCAACGTTGGTCGATGACCAGAAGCATCACCTGTCTCTCGACTTGGCGCAGAACCTCTCCTGTGAGTTCCGATTCCCGAGCTTCGTATATCTCAATGGCCTCGTCGTAGACCAGTTCGAACAGTTCGTTGCTGTCGCGAACGCCGGCAAGCGACAACTTGGTGATCTTGGTGGGCCATAGGGTGGATACTTCAGTGATCAGCCCTTCGAGATCCCACTCTTCGAAGATGTCGGATTCGCAGTGGGTGTCAACCACGCCTTCGACAGCTAGTTGAATGTACTCGAACGCCTCGGTGCGAAGATCAGCGCCGTCAAGGATCTGAGAGCGGCGTTCGTAGATCACCTTGCGTTGCGCGTTCATCACCTCGTCGTATTTGAGAACGTTCTTTCGGGTCTCGGCGTTGCGCTGCTCAACGGTGTTCTGGGCACGCTCGATGGCTTTGGTAACCATGTTGGCTTCGATCGGTTGGTCCTCCGGAAGAGCGCGATCCATCACCCAGTTCATTGCGCCCGTCGCGAACAGGCGCATCAGATCGTCTTCCAGCGACAGATAGAATCTGCTCTGCCCGGGGTCTCCCTGGCGACCGGAGCGACCCCGAAGCTGGTTGTCGATACGACGGCTCTCATGTCTTTCAGTGCCGAGAACGTAGAGGCCCCCCAGGTCGATGACCTCTCGACGCTCACGCTCGGTCTTTTCGGTATGGACTGCGAGACGCTCGGCGTAGAAGGCTTGACCTTCTTCGGTTTGGGGGTCGTGACCCTGGGCCCTCGTATCACGCTCAGCAAGTCCCTCGGGGTTGCCCCCCAACAACACATCGACACCGCGACCAGCCATGTTGGTAGCCACCGTGATCGCGCCGAGCCGCCCGGCCTGAGCAACGATCTCGGCCTCGCGATCATGCTGCTTGGCGTTGAGAACCTCATGGGGTATCCCACGCTGCTCCAGCGCACGGGAGAGTTTCTCAGATTTCTCAACCGAGATCGTGCCGACCAGCACAGGCTGACCCGACTCATAACGAGCGGCCAAGTCTTCGACGCAGGCCGAGAACTTGCCGTCTTCGCTCTTGTAGATCAAGTCGGCGTCATCAGCTCGAGCTAGGGGACGATGAGTGGGAATCGGGAACACCTGCAGACCGTAGGTGCCGGCGAACTCCGCTGCCTCCGTCTGGGCGGTACCGGTCATTCCCGCGAGGCGGTCATAGAGTCTGTAGTAGTTCTGAAGCGTGATCGTGGCGAGGGTCTGGTTCTCCTCTTTGATCGCAACCCCCTCTTTAGCCTCCACCGCCTGATGCAGGCCGTCGGACCAGCGTCGCCCGTCAAGGATCCGGCCAGTGAACTCGTCGACGATCTTCACCGCGCCCTTCTCGACGATGTACTCCTTGTCCCTCTTGTACAACTCCTTAGCGCGCAGTGCCGCTTGCAGTTGATGCACCAGGTTGGCCGAGACCTGGTCGTAGAGATTGTCGATTCCAAGAGCCCTCTCAACGGCGTGAACCCCCTCTTCGAGAGGGGCCACGGTGCGCTTCTCCTCGTCCACCTCGTAGTGGAGATCGCGGCGCAGACCTCGAGCCACCGAAGCAAACTTGGTGTACAGCTTGGCCGCATCAGCCACACGACCCGAGATGATGAGCGGCGTGCGGGCCTCGTCGATCAGGATCGAGTCGATCTCATCGACGATGCAATAGTGATGTCCCCGTTGCACTTGGCGTGCACGGCTCGTGGCCATGTTGTCACGCAGATAGTCGAAACCGAACTCGTTGTTGGTCCCGTAGGTGATCTCGGCGGCGTACTGAACTCTTTTGAAATTGGAATCGCGGTTGCCGGGGACTATCAGTCCGACTTCGAGTCCGAGCCAACGGTAAATTTGGCCCATCCATTCCGAGTCGCGGCGGGCCAGATAATCGTTGACGGTGACAATATGAACTCCGTTACCGGTCAATCCGTTGAGATAGATTGGAAGCGTTGAAGTAAGGGTCTTTCCTTCGCCGGTCTTCATTTCCGCAACCCCGCCGATATGCAAAGCCGCTCCGCCTACGAGTTGCACGTCGTAGTGCCTCTGGCCGAGCACCCGCCGCGCCGCCTCACGCACCACAGCAAAGGCTTCGAACAGCAGATCATCGGTACTCTCACCGTTGTCCAGCCTGGTCCGAAACTCCGGTGTCTTGGCCTTCAACGCGTCGTCGGACAACACCTCTGTGGAGGGTTCAAGGGCGTTGATGTCCGGTACCAATGCCTGAAGGAACTTGAGTTTGCGGCCCTCGCCGCTGCGAAGAACTCGCTTGAATACACTCATAGCTACCCAAGACTCTACCGACCTCCAGTCCCACAATTGGGACAGAATGACGAGACTTGCCGTTGCTATCCGGCTTCGTCGATCAGGCCGACATCGCCGTCATCACGGCGGTACACAACGGCTGAGCGCGCAGTTTCCTTGTTGATGAAGAAAAAGAAGCCGTGGTCCATGTTCTCCATCTTCTCCACTGCTTCATCGGGGGTCAACGGACCGAGATGAAATCGTTTCGTCTTGACGATCTGGGGAATCCGCTCCTCTGTAAAGTCAAGATCCGCTACCTGATCGGCCACGGCGACGTTGCGCAACTGTGTGTCGACACCTGAGCGGATGGTTGCTCCCGTGCCCTGATGCCGGCGGTGCAGCTTCGTCCGCAGCTTGCGAATCTGACGCAGCAGCTTGTCTTCAGCCAAGTCGATAGCAGTGAACGGGTCAGGGGCGCGTACCTTGCACCGCAAATGGTGACCTCGGCCTTTCAAGACGATCTCACAGAACTCTTTGTCTGCGATCCGGGGATTTCGTGCTTCGTCGAAATGAACGGTCGCATAGTCGAGCGCGTCGAGGTACCTGTCTAGCTGGCCGATTTTCTCGTGGATCACCTCCTCCAGTCGCGGCGTGACATTTACATGCCGGGCGCTGATGGAGACGTCCATGCCCTACCTCCTGATTGTGGTGTAGTCCGATAGTAGATCGACGGACCACCTCTGATGCAAGCCGATGTTAGGAGACCGAGCGAAACCGGGACGGCATACTCCAGAAATTACTCCGGTCGAAGTCGCTCGCTGCGCGCTCACGGTGACGTGGACCTCGTCGCGACCAGTCCATATACCGTGCCCGCTCCCCGAGACCGCAGCACCGACGCAGCGCAGCGTAGTGTCGTGCCCGTTGTCGAAACATCATCAACAACCAGAACGGTGGGCTCGGATCGCAACGCGGGACCACATGATTCGAATTGAGGCCCAGCAACTCGACCTTCGCGATCACGACCGGTTTGAGGATCATCATCGGATCGCCGCAACAACCGCCGGACGCGAACGCGCCGACGGCGCGCCAGCGCGCGGGCAAGCAACTCGCCTTGATCAAACCCTCTCTGGCGACGACGCGAAGGAGACGCCGGAACCCAAGTCACAAAATCAACTTCGGGGGCTACGTCTGCCATAGCCTGCGCCAGTTCTGAAACCGCAACGGTGGCCCGACCATATTTCAGCCTGCACACCAACTCCGCGGCGCGGCCTTCATGGGGCCACACCGAAATCACCTCATGCAGCGGATGGTCGATTGACATAGGCGCACCCTAAGCACGCCCTGTGACAGGCCCATCTAGTCCCGGGCGAGAAACCCTACTTTTTCAGCCTGCACATGGCCGGACTCATACATCCAACGAGCCATGTCGCGAAATGTCTCCACCAAAGGACGGAACTTCACGCCGGTCGCCACGGAGGTCGCAGAATCATCCCCCGGTTTGCAATTGAACAGATAGTCATAGCCGTCGCTGGTCATCACTATGTCCTTGTCAAAACGCCTGGTGATATCGCCGAGTTGCGCCCAAGTCCACATGAACCAACGCGGCGTCGGGAAGGTCTTGATCTTCGCTCCAGTCGCTTCGGTGAGCGCCGCGACATGTTCTCTGGCATTCACATGGCTACCGAAGGCCATCAGCCGCATCGGGCCCTGTCCTGGCTTCAACGAGGCTGAGACAACAGCCGCAACGTCCCGGACATCGACATAGTTGCCGCTGAGTCCCTTGGCGATCGGGAAACCCTTCTCGAACCACATGACCGCGGATGACAGATTGATCGATTCCGTCCAGTCGTCGGGGCCGACAATACTCGACGGATACACCGTCACCACCGGTTTGCCGTCGTCCTGGAGACTTCGTGCGTAACGCTCGCAAGCCGCCTTGCTGCGGCCGTAGGCCTCGTCGTTGCCCATCACTGGATGATCCGCGGTCACGGGATCGGCCCGAAACGGAAACAGCGCTGCCGCCGACGAGATATGCACGATCGGGTCACAACCTGCCGCGACCGCAGCCCCCAGCACGTTCTGAGCGCCGGCCAGGTTGGTCTCGTCCATTGCCTGGGATTGCGCCGGGTCGGTCGCCACGATCGCCGCGCAGTGAACCACGGCTTCACAACCCTGTACCGCTGCGGTCACCGAACCCTCGTCGGTGATGTCACCCTGAGTCACATCAAGTTGCGAGGGGTCGACAGAGAGCTTCTCCATCAGGGGGGCGACCTTGGCGGGAGTCCTGACAAGGATCCGGACGTCGTGACCATCGAGGAGCAGTCGCTTGGTTATCAGGCTTCCGAGATAGCCCGTCGCTCCCGTCACCAGAACTTTCATGACCCTCCTTTGAGCATCATCAACTCCACAAGATGCGTGCGCTTCCTTGGCGTCGCCTTCCGTTCGATGTCGGCGTGACGCTCTCGGATCATACCGTCTGCCAGGTCATCGGTGAAAAGCCAGAACTGGTTGGACTTGATCGCGAAAACAACTTGCTCTGCGACTTTCGCTGGGTCCATCTGTGCTGCATACAGATCCGCGATCGCAACCGACGCTTCTCCCAACGTCGTACCATCCAAATCGTCGCCCACATCCAGGCTCAGGTCCGGACCGGCCTCGCGGTATCGCTCCTGCCGGTTCCTTTCGCTGTTGATGATGTTGGTGGCGACGAATCCGGGGCACAAACAAGTCACACCGACACCTGTGTTGCCCTCGAGCATTTCCTGTTGCAACGTCTCGCTGAAACCGACTAAGGCATGTTTGCTGGTGTTGTAGGCGCCCATGCCCGTCGACGTGAGGTGACCAGCGATCGAGGCGGTGTTGATCACATGGCCTGACCCTCGCTCGATCATCGCTGGTAGGAAGGCTTTCACGCCGTGGATGACGCCCCAGAGATTAACTGCCAGCGTCCACTCCCAAGCCTTGAGATCAACCATGGAGATCGAGCCGCCACCAGCAACACCAGCATTGTTCATCACCACATCTGCAGGCCCGAAGGCTTCCTCACAGCGTGCCCGCAAGTTCTCTACCGACTCCCAATCCGACACGTCACAGCGAACACCGACAGCGACACCGCCGGCGGACCGGATCTCCGCGACGGTGGAATCGAGCGGAGGCTGTTCGATATCGGCGACCACCACCTTCAACGACTCGGCCGCCAACGCCAGCGCCGCAGCCCTGCCGATACCGCTGGCTCCGCCGGTGACCACCGCGACCTTTCCGTTCAGATGCTCCATGAATCAACACTCAGTCTCTGTGCTTACGCTTGGCTTACTCTTGGACTCACTCTGGGGGCTCACTCTCTGTGCCTGCCCTCAGGACGCATTGCCGGGTGACGCACTCACCGAGGGGGCGAGCACAGCCAACACCGCATCGTCGACGGCACCTTGACCGGAGTCGGGGTGCAGAGGGTGTATGCATATGTGGGAGGCACCGGCCTGTGCGTGTTCGTCGAGGCGAGCCTCGATCGCCTCGACGTCACCCCAGGCCACCAAGCCGTCAACAAGCTTGGCGCTGAGACCGTCGATGTCGTCCTCGGAGAAGCCCATCTTCAACCAGGCGTTGCGGTATCCCGGCGCCCGGGAATAGAACTTCAGCACCTTCGCACCGGTCTCACGGGCAACAGACGCATCTGTTGTGAGCATCACCTTCTGCTCGACATAGAGGCCCGGTTCCGAGCCGATTATTCCACGGGCCCATGCGGTGTGTTCGGGCGTGGTGTTGTAAGGGTGCGCGCCCACACAACGCTGTGCGGCAAGTTCAAGCATCTTCGGTCCGAGCGCGGCAAGCACGCGCGGCACCTCCTGTGGCGGCGCAACGGAGGTGTAGAGAGCGGCGTCCATGGCTTCTAAGTAGTCGCGCATGAACGACAACGGCTTGCCGTATTCGATGCCGCGTACCCTGCTGACAATCGCCGGACTCGAGACCCCCAGTCCCAAGATCATGCGGCCGCCGGTTTGTTCGGCCACAGTGTTGGCGCCCTGGAGCATCACACCTGGATGCCGGTTGTAGATGTTGGCGATACCGGAGGCCAATTTCAAAGAGGAAGTCGCTGCGCCAATCGCCGCCAACTGGGCGAACGGGTCACGTCCGAAAGTCTCCCCCACCCAGAGTGTTGAGTAACCGAGTTCCTCTACCCGCCGACCAAAGTCAGTTACCTGTGAACCTGTCAACCCCTCAGGCGCGAACCAGACACCTCTGTCACATGAAGTCATCCGGCGAATCTACTGCGCTGCGTGGACGCGACCAGAATCGACGATTCGACTAGTAGCGGTAGTGATCGGGCTTGTAGGGACCACCGACCGGTACTCCCAGATAGTCCGCTTGGTCTTGGCTCATCGTGGTCAGCTTCACACCCAGCGCATCAAGATGGAGTCGTGCCACCTCTTCATCGAGGGACCGCGGCAACACATGCACGCCCATCTCAATAGTGTCAGCGTTGGCGTGCAGTTCCAGTTGCGCCAGCACCTGATTGGTGAACGAGCAACTCATCACGAAGCTCGGATGGCCGGTGGCGTTCCCCAGGTTCAGGAGCCGACCCTCGCTCAACACGATGACCGAATGGCCGTCAGGAAACACGTACTCGTCAACCTGGGGTTTGATGTTGATTTTGCGCACGTCAGACATTCGCTTGAGTCCGGCCATGTCTAGTTCGTTGTCGAAGTGTCCAATGTTGCCGACGATGGCCTGATGTTTCATTCTCGCCATATGGCCGGCCAAGATGATGTCCTTGTTGCCAGTGGCCGAGATGAAGATGTCGGCTTTGTCAACGACAGCTTCGAGCGTGTTGACTTCGTAGCCGCACATGGCGGCCTGCAGAGCGCAAATGGGATCGACTTCGGTGACGATCACCCGCGCGCCCTGGCCGGCGAGTGACTCCGCACATCCCTTGCCCACATCACCGAAACCGCAGACAACCGCCACCTTGCCGCCAATCATCACGTCGGTGGCACGGTTGATGCCGTCGATCAAGCTGTGGCGAACACCGTAAAGATTGTCGAACTTGGATTTTGTGACCGAGTCGTTGACGTTGATCGCCGGAAAGAGCAGTTCGCCGCTTTCCATCATCTGGTAGAGACGGTGAACACCGGTGGTCGTCTCTTCAGAAACACCGCGTATCCGGGGCGCGATTCGGGAGAAGAACCTCGAGTCGCGTGCCGCAATATCACGCAGGCGATCCAAGAACACCTGCCATTCCTCGGGGTCGTCTTCAGATGCATCTGGAATCGCGCCGGCGTTCTCGAACTCCAAACCCTTGTGAACCAGCATGGTGGCATCGCCACCGTCGTCCAGAATCAGGTTGGGACCCCCACCATCGGGCCACACGAACAGCTGCTCGGTCGCCCACCAGTACTCTTCGAGGGTTTCACCCTTCCAGGCAAAAACGGGAACGCCGCGACAATCGTCGGCGGTGCCGTCAGGGCCTACCGCAACCGCGGCGGCGGCATGATCCTGGGTAGAGAAGATATTGCAGCTCACCCAGCGCAAATCGGCCCCCAGAGCAGTGAGGGTCTCGATGAGCACCGCTGTCTGCACGGTCATGTGCAACGAACCGGCGATACGGGCTCCCTCCAAGGGGGCATCGTCTGCGTATTTGCCCCGCAACGCCATGAGGCCCGGCATCTCATGCTCAGCCAAGCGGATCTCTTTGCGGCCGAACTCTGCTGAATCCAGATCCGCGACCTTGTAGTCAGGGGTATGGGTCACCGAACAACACTCCTAAGAAACTGACGGGAAGAGGCGGGCACGGGTCGACTGACACCATCTCTGCTGTGCCCTCGCCCCCATCCTAAGCCTGGATCCACCGGTTGGGAGTGTGGGTGTGGGCGTTGGTCCCCGCGGAAAAGACCTCCCTGATGTGCGACGTCTGTGGTCTGGATGTTCGGGTTCGGGTTGAGAACAGGAGATACTTTTTGTGTCTGGGTAGGCTG
Organism: Candidatus Aldehydirespiratoraceae bacterium; assembly: GCA_965198315.1. GTDB lineage: Bacteria > Actinomycetota > Acidimicrobiia > Acidimicrobiales > Aldehydirespiratoraceae > VXYK01. Next base: position 3,110,132 of record OZ240616.1, read on the forward strand.
AGCCGAAAATCTGCGCGTTCTACTACATATAGTGTGGTTAATCGCGCAGATTAGCTGTGACCACCGGGAGAATCGGTGGATTCGGGCTAAGGGCATGCGCCGATTGAACAAGTCATCACGCCCAAACCTGCCGTCTCTGGGCTTCCCCCCGTTTGGCCGGACACTTGGTTCATGCGGCCTGGTTTAGGTCTTGTTTTGAGCCTGCGCGTAAACGTGGGGTGGGGGGTCGGTGAGCGGGGGTTGGGGCCCTGCTGGGATCGGTGAATGGAATATTCAACGATCCAGGAGGGCCCCGATGGCTTGTGATGCTATGCGGGTGCGGTTGCACCTGCGCCAGATTCGTGTGGTTGGGGTGCTTATAGACACCTTGACCGTATTGAGGGTGCGGGTCGAGTCGACTATGAGGCGGCTTCGGTGCCGGTGTTGCGGGTTCGAGTGCCACAGGGTCCATGATGTGATGTGTCAAGACATGTGCAAGGTGCGAACCTGCGCGGGGCGGGGGTTTTCAGGGTTGGTTTTGGGGTTGGTAGTCGCGGGTTGGGTCAAGGGTGAGGTGTCGGAGGAGTTCGCCTGTTTGGGTTGCGATGACTCTGATGTCGAGGTCGGCGACTAGCAGGGTTACGGGGGTGTGTTTGTGGGCTCGGCCGATGCCGATGTGGTGGAGCCGGCTGTTGTGACGGATGGTGACGGAGCCTGTTTTGTCGATGCGGTCGTGTCGGACTCTGAAGTGGATGTCGGCACCGTTGTGTTGGGGGCTGGTTTTGGGTAGTCGGGTGTAGGCGGCTGCGGGGGTTGAACGTTTGAGTGCGCGGTGGGGTCGGTGGTGGTTGTAGGTGTCGGTGAATTCGTTGAGGAGCGCCTGGAGTTCGTTGAGGTCGTTGGCGGGGGTTTGGGCGGTGAGCCATTTTTTGAGGGTTTGTTGGAAACGTTCGACTTTTCCGCAGGTGGTGGGGTGGTTGGGGGCAGAGTTCTTCTGTTCGGTGTCTAGGGCCGCGAGGCGGGCTTCGAAGGCGTTTCTGCCGCCTTTGCCGCCGGAGAAGCGGGTGGTGTAGACCATGGCGTTGTCGGTGAGCGTGGACGCAGGAACTCCGTGGTCAACGCAGGTTTGGTCGAAGGTGTCAACCACGATCGGGCCGGTGATACGCCGATGGACGGTGACCGACAGGGCAAAGCGGGAATGGTCGTCGAGCCAGGTGATGATCTCGGTGTCGGCACCTGTGGCGAGGCGCCAGTGGGTGAAGTCTGACTGCCACATCTCATTGGGCAGATCAGCCTCGAACCGTACGTAGGACGACTTCGGTCGTTTCTTCGGGTTGGGCTCCACGAGACCCAGATCGACGAAGCGGCGGCGTATCGTGGAGGGCGACACGGTGATCTGGTGGCGCTGTTGGAGGTGCCAAGCGATCGTGTGCGGGCCGGCGTCGAGCCCTTGGGACTCGAGCTCTGCGCGCAGGTTCACGACCAGCTCGACCACCTCGTCGAGGATCGCTGTCGGCGCGGTGCGGGGACGCCGCGACCGGGCTTGGAAAGCCGAGTCGCCCTCAGCACGCCAGCGGGCCACCCAACGCGACACCGACGACTCCGAAACCTCATACTGCCTGGCTGTTTCGGCCTGGGTTCTACCCTCGATCACCACCGACAAGATTGCTGCGCGACGCTTCGACATGACGCCACAATCGCCGCCCCCGAACCTTGCACATGTCTTGACTCATACCTTGCACATGTCCTGAACCACAACACCACAGGGTCCATGACATGCGCGAGCGCGAAGTGCGCGACTTGGAGGTGTCGGGTCGGGCAATCGATGTTGGTGCAACTGCGGCGGAGGTTCGTGTGCTGTAACTGCGGGGAGCGGTTCTTGGAGGACCGCAGCGAGTTCGACGGGCGGCTGACGCGGCACCTTGGCGCGTCGTCTAGTCCCCGACGCGCAAGGTGATGCCGATCCGTGCGGTGGTGCGCCGCCACGGGTGTGTTGGGGTGTCATCAACACGCTGGTGCGGGCCTGGTCAGGGGTTGATCGCTGCACATCGCCACCAACAACGCTGTCGGGTGTTGTTGGTTGATGAGACCTCAATGCGAAAACGCCACCGCTACGTGGCCGTGATCGTCAAAGGAACAAACAACCTACTCCAAACCCTGAGACGAACCGCCCACGGCTTCACCAACCCCACCAACTTCGAAGCCCGAGGACCCCTGATAACATGACGCCCCAACCGGTGCTGGCAACCCCACACCCCACGTTTACGCGCAGGGCCGAAAAATCTGGGCTAGCCGTTGTGCGCGGTCGTTACCCGCAGGCTCGCCGCGTTTCTTCGTTCGCAACAATCAGATCAACACGGCTAGCCATCAACTGATCTTCTACGCCTTCGTGTTCCTGACCGGTCTCATGCTCCGCGGCGTGCGCGTCAAGCGCCGAAGTCCACGCGGTCTCGGCTTCTGCTTGCGCGGTCGCGGCGTCGCGACACTCGTCAGCGTCTACACCGGTACCGCACCCGGACAGCAAAACCACTAGGACTACCGCGCGCACCAAAGACCTAACCACAGGTTTTTATTGCGATTCGCTCAGCACATCAACGCTGCGCGGTTCGCCCGCGTCGCCGCGGTGTTTCTTCCAAGCGTGTTGAACGGCTACACAGACAAGCAGTAGCACCATGCCGCCCCTACGGACACCATCCGAAGCGTGCTCCAGCACCCCATAGCGTCCCGAAGAACACCAGCGCTCCCGTAACGACAAACTTCACGGGATCCGCTCGAAAGTCGCTCCAGCTTGCTAGCAATCTCTTTGTTGCGAAGTTCATTTCTAGCCCCTTTCTAATAGAAGACGACCCGATCCCAATTTGTGCAGACCTCGTAGGCAGCTACCGCGCCGCCAATCGCGACGTAGGGGTTCTCCAACGCAACTCCAGCAAGCGCCGCACCCGCAGCACCGTAGATGACGCAGCGCTCCTCTGAGATATGAAGGTGCCGACGTGCTTGCACGCTGATAATGTTCTCCCACTTGCAGACCGTGACACGCTTGAAACCTTGCTGTTCGTAAATAGGTTTCCGAAGGCGGCCGACACCTTCGTAGCCGACCACTACCATATTCGGTTGTGTTTCTTCTCGGCAGACTCGGCCGGGGCGACCGACTCTATGCATGACAGTGTGCGCGCTTGCTTCCTCCAATTCCAGACCTGGAACCAGGCTCGAAAGGGTTTGTGGTGGCACTAGCGCCAGCGACGTAGCGAGAACGACCGCAGCAAGCGGAACCACCAAGAACTTCGTCAACCGCTTTCTAAACCGGTCGGCGCGGTAGCGCCCACTACGCGAGAGCGTGTTGCTCTGGGAACGTCGACTAAACCTCCTCCCGCTCACTAACAGCTAGAGCGGTACCGGAGTTGGGGTTGCGGTACCGCTCTAGCGGTCGTGGTTGGATTATGGGTTAGCCCTTGTGCCCAGTCGCTACCCGCACGCTCGCCGCGTTTCTTCGTTCGCAACAATCAGATCAACACGGTTAGCCATCAACTGATCCTCTACTTCTTCGGGATGGTCGCCAGTCTCATCCAAGTGTGCGGCTTGGTGAGCCTCGAAAGCCTCAGCGAAAGCTATCTCCGCCTCTACTTGCGCGGTCGCGGCATCGCGGCACCCGGCCGCGTCTTCGCCGGTACCGCACCCGGACAGCAAAACCGCTAGCGCCACCACAGCGCCAGCCGACCTAAGCAGTGTCACCGGTTAGCGAATCCGCTTTCGGCTTGTCGGCAACGCGGCCCGCCACCCACCGAAAGGCTAGAAAGTGAGCGAACGTGAGCACCGCCACCGCCGCGCCCCTGCCTGCCGCCGCGGATAGCGCATGACCATCAGAGAGAAACAACAGACTCGCGGTCACAGCCGCGGTAACGGCCACGGCGAACATAAGTGCCGGTTGCTCCCGATCCACGTTCGCTAACTTCGTAATGAAATTTTTCATAGTGATACCCCTTTTCACAGTGCCCAGATAATACTAGGAATCCAATTGCAGACTCGCTTACTCGCCCAATACCCTGCGGCTCCCCCTGTGCCGGCACCGACAACACCGCCAGCGACGCCGCCGACGGCAGTACCAGCACCGGGCGCGACGGCAGTGCCAGCGGCCCCGCCGATGGCCGAGCCAGCAACCCCGCCACCGTACGCCCCGGCACTGACCATCCAAACCTGGACGTAAGTGCAAACCTCATCGCCGACGTGCCAGTGTTTCCTGTTCACCGTGACGTAGTAGGTCACCCACTCGCACACTTCGCGGGTTCCCCACCTCCACCCGTAGATGGGTATGGGTTGGCGGGTACGCGGGTTGAGGCGATCCTCATAGCCGACTATCACCCTCACGTAGGCCGGTTCTTCAGTGCAAACAATCTTCATTCGAGGGGCCTGCTTTGTGGCGGGGTGAGCGCTTGCCGGCTCGGCCTCCAAGCTCGATAGCCCCGGAACATCCAGCGCCAGCGACGTAGCGAGGACGACCGCAGCAAGCGGAACCACCAAGAACTTCGCCAACCGCTTTCTAAACCGGTCGGCGCGGTAACGCCCACTACGCGAGAGCGTGTTGCTCTGGGAACGTCGACTAAACCTCCTCCCGCTCACTAACAACTTCAACCAACGGGACGCGAAAACAAAACGGTTCTTCATGACCGTTAATACATACTCTCTCTCCCCCCCCCCCCTGTCAAGTATTTTGTAAAAATATTTTTTCAACCGGCGCGCGCGGCAACCAAAACGTCTTGAAACAGAACCCCCGAACTCCCAGGTCAGGAGAGCTTTCAAGGGGACGCGAAATCACCAAACCCGGATCGGTGGATTCAGACTTAAGGGTTGAGATCGTGAGAAGGACCGACTCCGGCGCGGAACACAGTTGCGGTGCCTGTCAGCTGTGCGGATCCGTCACAAGCGGGCATCCAAGCCGCGGTACCTCGCACAAGCTCGTGGCCGCCCGCTGGGCATCCGAGATGTGCGCGGCCTGAGGTGCACAGCAAAATGGCGGGTCCCGGATCGATCTGGACTTCTCCATTCAGGTCGATCCTTTGCAGTGAGAACTCCGGCACCGGAGTTCGGTAGCGGACCACTCCGCCTACAGGCATCGGGCGCTGCACATCAACCACCATCGGATTGGTTTCAACTATGTCCAGAAGGGTCACCACATCCACGTGTTTGGTCGTCAAACCGGCGCGCACAACATTGTCGGAATTGGCCATGAGTTCCACCCCCGTGCCCCGCAGGTAGGCGTGAAGGTTGCCCGGCCCAAAGAAGATCGACTCGCCCGGTTGCAGCGTCACCAGATTCAACAGCAAGGCGATCACCACTGCCGGGTCTTGGCGATACTGGCGTCCGAGTTCGACCACCATCTCCCGCTCCGCCGCGAACGGCATCGAAGACTCTCTGCGGCAAGCCGCCACCAGCGACTCCACCAGATGCGCCGTGGCCTCCCTACTCTGAGACAGCAACCATTCCAGAAGGCCACGAACACCGCTGGGTGACGGCTCAGCAGTGAGTCTGGCTCTCACCGGCTCAAGAGCCTCGGTCGGGATCGTGGCGAGCAGCTCGAGCGACTCCCGGGGTTCACGGAATCCGCAGAGAGCGCTGAACTCGGTCAGAGCACAGATCAACTCCGGTTTGTGTCGCCGATCACGAAAACAGCGATTCTCGCCATCGCGGTCGATGCCCTGCGATTCTTCCCGCTCGTATCCGCTGAGAGCCTGCGCGGTCGAGGGGTGCGTCTGCAGAGAGAGTGGGGCCCCAGCAGCCAGCACCTTCAACAAGAAGGGGAGCGAACCGAATTCAGCCGCAACCGCGGCGCCCAAAGCGGCGGAGGGATCGACCTCTATGTGTCTGTCGAGCGGAATGTTCGATCCACGCAACACGGCCGGCCCGGAGGGGTGAGCGCCAAACCACAACTCCGCCACCGGCTCACCAGTGACACGCCATCCCAGCAACTCGGGGATCGCCGTGACGGAACCCCAGTCGTAATCTCGCACCACCCCATCGATCAACACCATGCGAGCGAGCCGATCAACTGCTCAGCCGGCACTACTACGCGCCAACCGAGAACCGACGGCGGCAGCCAACAAAAGCAGATCAAGCATCTGTGACAACGGGTCGTTGCCGTTGGCCGAAAATGTGTGGACCTCGTCAAAGGAGTCGTCAAGCAAAGCAACTCCGCCATCAAGTCCCTGGGGTTCGAAATCATGCCGCAAGACGATGACCACCACTCCGTTCCTGCTCTCGGTGGCCAGCCTGAGGCTCGTGGAAACGTCGGACGGATTCCTCGGGAGAGAACGGCGAACAGCAGGAGTGTTGCCGACGCGGTCAAGTTCCATAACCCATCGACGCGCCGCGTGTTTACCTACAGCCCCCGCCCCGGTCACAATCGCGATCCTGCCCCGCAGAGCCTCCGCAAGCCTTTCGATAGCGTCAGCTTCGTTGTCAAGCGAGTGGTGTCGATCTTGGAACTGGGCTGCAACGTTTGTGATCACTCGGTTGACTCCAGTTGCAACACCTAGACGTTCAAGAAGCACCAGGACAGGCACAATCAACACGCCCAACCCGACAGCCGGACCCGCTTGAGGATCAACGGGCACGACCGGCACGCCCCTCTGGGCGCAGGCCTTGCCGAGTTCACCGCCGGAAGTGACCGCGACCACTCGTGCACCGGCGGCCAGCGCGTCCTGCAAGGCGGGGATCGTCCCGGCTTCCTCGCCCCAGGGCGACAGGACGATCGCCAGCGTGGAGTCGTCGATCCATGACTGAGACAGCGCGCCGGCAGAAATCACAGGAACAGAAGCGTGGAACTCCGAGAGTGCCTCAATGACATCTCCGGCAACTCTGCCGGCACCCACCCCGAAGATCACCACCATCCGGATCCCCCGCCTGTCGGGGAGACCTTCGGTGTCGGCGGCCGCAACAGCTACGTCACGCACTTGATTGGGCAGACGGCGCACAGCCTCGAGCAATCCTGGAGATGGCATGGCTGGACGTCAGTTCCGTGAGGTGACGGCGATGCCGTCCGCTTCGGCTTTCGCCAATAGGCGAGAATGTTCCTCAGCATCCACACCAACTGCCTCCTCTGGCAGCATCACCGGAATGTCACCGGTGTGAATGCGATAGTGCTTGCGGAGGCGCGGGTTGTAGAGCATTTCTTCATCGGCGAAATAGAGCAGCGGACCGCGGTCAATCGGGCAGGCCAGAATCTCAAGGAGGCGGATATCGAGGGTCATGCATCCCAGTCAACCAGAAACCGACCGCAGACGGACGCGCCTAAGCGAACAGGGCCAGGACTTCTTGCACCCGAAGATCAACTTCGGCTTGCGTGCTTGCCTCGAGGTTGAGACGCAGAAGCGGCTCGGTGTTGGAGGGACGCAAGTTGAACCACCAGTCACCGAGATCGACGGTGAGACCGTCCATACGATCCTGCTCGGCCGCAGCGAAGGCACCGGCCACTTTGTCTATCACCGCAGCCGTGTCGGACACTTTGGTGTTGATCTCACCCGAGGCGGCATAGCGATCGAGCGTTGAAACGAGATCAGCAAGACCCGCGGAATGCGCACCCAACGCTTCAAGCACCACCAGTGCGGCAATCAAGCCACTGTCCGCCCCGAAGTTGTCGCGAAAATAGTAGTGCCCCGAATGCTCACCACCGAAGGCGGCCCCAGTCTCGGCCATCACCTGCTTGATGAACGAATGACCGACTCGCGTTCGTACAGCTGTTCCATTTCCCTCGGCGATGACCTCAGGCACCGATTTGGAGCAAATCAAGTTGTGGACAATGACCGCGCCGGGTTCACGAGCCAGGATCGAGCGAGCGACCATGGCGGTGGTCAATGATCCCGACACAGCCCGAGCGTTCTCGTCGATCAGAAACACCCGATCTGCGTCGCCGTCGAAGGCGAGCCCGATATCGGCACCGTTCAGCAGCACTCTCTCGGCGAGATCCTTGCAGTTCTCAGGCTGTATCGGGTCAGCAGGATGGTTCGGGAATGTGCCGTCGAGTTCGGGATACATGTGGTCAAGTTCAAACGGAAGGCCCGCGAACACCGGCGGGACGACCAATCCCCCCATGCCGTTGGCCGTATCGGCCACCACTCGCAGCGGTTTCAGAGAACTGAGATCGACGAAGGAGCGCACATGGGTGATGTATCCGTCAAGAAGATCGAACTGTCTGCGGCTACCGGATCTGCCCGCAGGATCGGGGCCGGAAATCGCCATCTGCTTTATCTCGGTGAGCCCAGAATCAGCACCAATGGGCGCGGCATAGGCGAGACACATTTTGATTCCGTTATAGCCCGCCGGGTTGTGCGAAGCCGTAAAAACCGCCCCTGGCATGCCCAGGTGACCCGACCCGTAATACAGCATGTCGGTAGCGCACAGCCCCACATCGACCACATCGACTCCGTGGGACATCGCGCCGTCACCAAACGCAGCAGCCATCTCCTCACCGTCAGGCCGCATGTCACGACCCACTAGAATCGACGTATCCCCCAAGGCCCGCACAAAACGGGCGAACGCCCCGCCGACAGCTCTCGCCCCGTGGGCATCGAACTGGTCCGGGACTATGCCGCGAATGTCATATGCCTTGAAGATCGCCTCGAAGTCTGTGCCCACGCAGCAAAATCTAGAGCATGCGCGGGTAAGCAATGGTATTGGAGCACAAGACGTGGAACTCAGTACTTCTCGGGCACAAACGTCTGATCCGAGATCGGCGGCCTCACGTAGCCCACAGCCGACTGTTTCTCTGGCAGTTCAACATCCTCCCACGGGACCGGTTCGTAGGGGATCTGCGACAGCAGGTGAGAAATGCAGTTCAGCCTGGCTCTCTTCTTGGAGTCGGCGTTGACCACGTACCAGGGGGCCTGCTTGATATCGGTGTGGGCGAACAACGTGTCCTTGGCCTTCGAGAAGTCCACCCAGCGCGCTCGGCTCTGCAGATCAACCGGTGACAGTTTCCAGCGCCTCAACGGATCGGAGATGCGACTCTGGAAGCGGGCCTCCTGTTCCGCGTCGCCCACCGAGAACCAGTACTTGATCAAGATGATCCCCGAGCGGACCAGCATCCGCTCGAACTCCGGGCAGGACCGCAGAAACTCGCGGTACTCCTCATCAGTACAGAAGCCCATCACCGGTTCAACCAGACCGCGGTTGTACCAGCTGCGGTCGAACAGCACCATCTCCCCCGCCGCCGGCAACTCAGCCACATAACGCTGGAACCACCACTGGGACTTCTCCCGGTCACTCGGCGTACCGAGCGCCACGACTCGGACGACCCGGGGGTTGAGCCGTTCAGTTATCCGCTTGATCGCTCCACCCTTGCCCGCGGCGTCGCGTCCTTCGAAGACGACAACCACCTTGAGGCCCTTGTGGCGGATCCACCGCTGCAATAGCACCAGTTCCTCTTGAAGAAGGGCCAGCCCGCGGTTGTAGACCTTCGTCTTGATCCTCTTCGGTTTCGAGGGTTCGGGCTCGAAAGACTCCATCTCTATGGGAGTCCGCTGCTCGTCCATATTGCTGGACCTTAGCCGCGCTCAAGGTTCCCGTCCCGGCCCGCAGGTCTAGAGGCCGAGCGGATTGATCCCGAACACGAACGCGACCGAGTGAGGCCGTGGCCCGAGCGGCCCGCCCGCGGCCTCGCGGCCGTGAGCGGAGCGAACAAGAGCGGGAGTCGAGCGCAGCGAACAAGAGCGGAAGACAACTGGTGTCAGCACGACTCCCTGTTCAATCCGCGCACGTTCTTAGATGTGGTAGCCGGCTGGAATGCTGTCCGGTGAACTCACCGGCCTGAAGTGAACGGTCAAGTCGGTGCCTGTTCCTCGACCGTCGGTGGTGCAAGGTTGTCCAATTCCGTCGCCTCAAGACTCAACTCGTCGTGCAGTCCCGGCACCTCAATACCCTGCGTATCAGAAGACCCCTCCAGAACGGACGGATCTTCAAAGAGCTGAGCAAACAACTCAAGAGCCAACAACTCGGGATCCAACAACTCGGGACCGAGTCCACCGTAGAACCCGCCTAGCTCACTTGGGCCGAGCCCTCCGAAGAACCCCTCCACAGTCGGTGCCTCGGACCACCCGGGTGGCCACTCACCACCGAAGCCCCCGCCGGTACCCCAGCCGCCCAGACCGACCCCGGGAAGCACCACGATCACAACGGGACGGTTGTTCGCTCCGAATCCGAAGGGCAGCCGGCAGCCACCATCTTCAGGCCGAAGATCATTCCAAGAATCTGGTTTGTTGAAGTAATCCTTCCGGTGCCAGTCCCAGCGATCGGCATCGGCCGACGGACCCTTGCCGTAGCCGCGCCGGTACTCGTCGTAGTCGTCGTAGTAGTCGTAGTCGTCGTAGTTGTAGTCGTAGTCTCTGAGGGCTGCGGGAGAGACGTATTCGATCCAAGATTCGTCTTCGTCGTCATCACCGATTGCGCTGATCGCCCAGACAGCAGCGACGACAACAACTGCGCACAAAAGCACAGCGCCAACAACGATGCCGGCCATCTTTGCTGCGCGGTAAGGAGTCAGCGGCTCATCGATGTCCACGGGTTCCTCCACGGGTTCCTCCGACATGGCCGGGTTGGCAACATCAGCAGCGCCGTCGCCGTCATCGGCATCAGCGGGAACATCGGGAGTCCCTTCTGGAGCGTCGTCATCTGCCATGTGGTGAGTCTACGTCGGAGGGGGCCGTCCTAGCGACGCTCTGCGACCCGGATGGGTACTTTCCACGCTTGCCAAGACGTCGGATCAAACTGATGTCGCGAGCGACTCTGATTCCGTCGCTCAACGCCCGAACCGTTGAGGAATCGCTGTTCACCACCGTCACCGGAACTTCCGATATTGCAAATCCGTAACGTTCAGCGAGAAACAGCATCTCGAGGTCGAAAGCGAAACCATCGATCTGCCCGGATTTCAGCAGAGTCTTGGCCACGTCTGAGCGAAACGCCTTGCAACCGCACTGGGTGTCTCGATAACGGATTGACAACAAGATTCGCGCCAACAAGTTCACTGCCCGGCTCCCCAACCGGCGCAAACCCGAAACCTCACCGCGGGTTACGGAGAGTGCTGCGTACCGATTGCCGATCACCACATCGCAACCAGCCTCCACCGCATCGAGCATCGGCAACAACTGATTTGGTGAGTAAGCCAGATCAGCGTCGGTGAAAGCCACCGTGCGCCCCCTGCTTGCCAGCACACCCGCGCGTACAGCCGCGCCCTTGCCCCGATTCATCGGCAATTCGATAACGAGGTCAGCACCTCCATCACGAGCGGCGCCGGCGGTTTCATCGGGTGATCCATCGTCGACCACCACGATCTCGAGATCTCCAGTCTCATCCAGAGCAACCAACTGGGTACGGATCTCAGAAATCGTCGATGCGATCCGTTGCGCTTCGCAATACGCAGGTACCACAACCGTCAGGCGCAAATCACTTGTCGGGACTGCTCCAACAGCTGACGACATCTCCAACCCATGGGACGCATCATCGGAGGTCCGCAACGCCGGAGTCCTGGCCTTACGAGGCGTCGTGAGATCCCAAAGTGGAGCCGAGGCATCACCGGGGCGATCCCACCTTCGCCGGGTCACAACCACAAGCAGAACGATTCCGAGCAGAGTCGCGAACCAACCAACCCATTGAACGGGCGAGCGGGTATAGCTCAACACCACCGACGACTCGGTTGGTACAACAACCATCAGGTTGGGAGCCACCCGGAACGGTCCATCGGCACCAGTTGCCTTCCAGTTGGGGAAATAGCTGGCTCGGACCAGCACAGGCGTCCCAATCCTGTCGACACTGAAACTGATCGAATCGTTGTCGACAGCAAGGTCGACGATTTCTGCTGACTCGGCAGGTTCACGTGGCAGCCAGTCAGGCAGAACCGTGGTCAGCGCGCGCATCTCCGACACTCGTTCGCCGCTTTCTACAGCAGACCCGAAATCAACGTTGTCACGAGCCAGATCGTCAAGCGACATGCGCGGCCACCCGTCAGGTCCGTCGGCAGCAATCAGTGGGATGTCTGCGGCGGCTTCCCAAGCGGCAACAGTGGGCACCAGCCACGCCTCGCCTCCCGCGTCCAACCCTTCGATCACAACCGGCAGTTGCCCAAGACCCACGGCGATTTCCTGATCCTTGACCAGAAACACAACCCAGGGCCCGCTGCCGGCGATCTCCTCGAGTGCTTCGATTTCACGAGCCTGCGCTATCGCCGACTCAGACACGGCCAAGTAGTAACGCACGCCCAACGTCTGGAGCCCAGCCACGCCTTTATCAACGTTGAGTCCCGAATAGGGCAGATCGCGTTGGGCTCGGGAAGGACTCGCAGAAAGTTCTGATTGGAGCAGGAAGTGGTAAGGGGTTGTGGCTGACGCCTCGAAATAGAGTCCCTCCATCGAGCCGATGCAGCCATCGGTCCAGTGAGGTAACAGCATCGGTGCCATCGTCGTGCCGTAGGTTCCGAGACGCTCACTGTCGAACTCCCAAAGCGACCGCCCGCACCCGAACTCTTCACCGACCCCCGCCATGGTCGACACCAACTCGTTGTACTCGACGGTCCCCGACTTTTCCTCGTAACCCGTGTAGTTGTATCTCACCCATCCGGGGCCATGGTTGAACTGGTTCGTAGCGAAGCCGTTCCACCCGCCCACGGTCTCGATACCAAAAAAGCTCGAAAAACCGTAGAGGTGGGTGGCCTCACCAGCAGCGTCGACCCGCTGAAAGTTCGTGGCGAACGGTACCGACCTGAGCGGAAACGCCAAGACGACCAGGATCAGCACTGTGAACAGCCCGGCAGGAACCGCTGCCCATACTGCAGGGTCGGACTCCCCGGACACCCCAGACTCCCCAGACTCACCGGACTCACCGGACTCACCGGACTCAATGTGGCCGACGCGCTCGGAACGAAGCATCTGAACCCCGAGTCGACTGAACTCGGCGACCGCAATACCGGCCATAAGGTAAATCGACAGGTAATAGAACGGCAAGATTCGCACGTTCCAGAGCCGACTCTCGGGCAGCAGAATGAAAGCAGCCGCGAAGATCAGCGCCACAACGCTGAGAACAAGCCCGAGGCGAACCCGGCGCAGGATGCAGATCACAGCCCCAGCTACCGCCAGAACAACGAACACTTGCAACGGCAAGTCGTTGACAAGAAAACTCTGATTCCCGAGATCGTCGCCACGATGCCAGAGCGCCGCGGCGTAGCGATGTTCCTTCCCCCAACCCATGTCGTTGAGGTAGGGGACGTTCCACGCAAAGGGCAACACCCAGAACGCCGACAACAACGCGGCAACAGGACCGACAACCGCCACCCACCAGATTTCGCGCCGCCCAACCCGCAGCAGCAACAACACGAACAACGCGACGAGCGCGAAAAATGCTGCGAACAGATGAAGCAGACCTGTCAAAGCCAGCAACACCGCGGCCACGCCGCGGTCCCGGCCACTGCCCAGTCCCCGCACCGCGAACCCGATGAACAGCAGAGCAACCGCCAAAGCGAGGCTGTAGGCGAACTCACCAGCCATCGTGGACATCAGATTTCCACCGTAGATATTGAACGACCGATCGAAAATGAACGGCAAGGTCATCAGCGACAGCAGTGCCGGTCCCGGGTATGCCAAATTGCTCAAACGACCCGCAAGGTACGCCGCTACCGGAAGAGCCACGATCCCCGCGATCACCACCAACTTCATGGCCACGCCGTACGGAATCGGAACAGCCAGGAACGCGGCCAGAACCGCGGCCGCGGTGACAGCGGCTCGCCAACGCTCAACTGAAGCCACAGCAGACCACACAAGCGTGCCAACCGCGGCCGGGAGCAACAGTGCAACGATCGCCAGATCGACCGATGTGTCATTGAACGTGAACGGTTCAAGCGGCGACCACCCCAACCAGTCCGTGACAAAGACGCGGCCTTCTGCAACCGCCCCGAACAGGGCACTGCCGACGCCGAGTCCAAACGCCACAATCGCCTGCGAACTTCGCTCAGCCCAAAACCTGCCAGAAACTACGAACACCGCAACAGCAACACCGATAGCCGAGAGCAAATCGATCGAGATGTCCAACCCGACGTTGACGATCACTATCAGCAACGAGGGAACCACCATGTAGAACGTGAAGGCCGGAAATCCCGCATACCAATCAGGCGACCAACCCGTCAGCCGGAAATTCGGTAACAGCTCATTACGCAGATAGGCCGGCGACCACACATGGGCCCCCAGGTCTCCACCAGTCGGCGTCGTGTCTGTGAACCACAACCAGGGTGAGACGTTCCAGACGACGAACAGAGTGACCCCACCCACGACCGTGGCGGTGAAGATCGCTCGCACATCGAGTGACCATCTCGAGATCGGCGAACGCGCTATCAGCGAACGCCCCAACTCAAACAACCGCGCAAGTGGCGAGGGACGCGCGGACTCATCGTTCATGGCGCTTCATTGTGCCATCTTGTTCGCGCCGTTCGGCCTCTAGGTGACTTGCCGTAGCAAGACAACCACACTGGTCGCGTTGAATCCCACGTGGATCCATACCGCGGTGCCCAGACGACCCGTCAGCTGAAACGCCACCGCGGCAACTATGCCTACCGCCAACAAGCCCGGAAACTGGAGAAGTTGAAAATGCGAAGCCGCAAACACAGTCGAAGACCCAAGAACCGCTAGTGCCGTACCTATTCGGCCACGGTGGGCCAACATCTCCGCTAAACCCCGATGCAACAAACCCCTGTACAAGAACTCCTCAGCAATCGGTGCCCCCACCACAGTGAGGACAACCAAAGCCAAGATCCCCAGCGACGAGTTGGCCGAAGCGACCAGATTCCGTGCCGGAGCTTCCAGAGCATCGCCGTCGACATACCGAAGAATCGGCATGTAGATCAACGGTAGAAGCAGGGCTTGCGTGCCAACCCCGATCGCCAGACCCACACCAACATCACGCCTTGACATGCTCCAGCCGAAATCTCGACGCAAATCGAGTTTCTTATTGCGAGAAGCAAGCCACGGAACTCCCAGCAGACACGCCCACAAAGGCACCGCCAGCAACATTCGAGCTATAAGAGGAACGCGCTTGTGGTCGAGGGGAACCTCGGCTGCCAGTTGGCCCGCGACACGGCCAAAATCGTCTCCCAGACCCGAAGCAACATTGAACTCCCAGCCAGAGGCACTCACAACGGTGCCGCCGATCAGAGCGGACACCACGATCCCTACGAATATCGCGACAAAAGCCAGCAACACCCGGCGGCCCGGCGTCGGGGGTGAATCCGCAACCGACACCGCGGACCCTATCCAGCCCGACGAAGTCGACGCGGCCCGTCGCGCAACGCGGGTGTATCCACTTGCGGTTCAGCCGACGATTGCCTACTCAACCGTCGGTCGTTCAGATCCCAACCCCTCGGCGGTCTTGTCCGATCAGCGTGGACCGTACACAGATCATGGTTGGCGGGCGAGTCCTCAGCATGAAGATCATCAATCCACACGATTTGTTGCTCGTACAAGAAAGAGAGTGTTGTAGCAGCGAGATGATGACAAGCAGGTCGGGCGCAGCGACGATTCACGTTCGGCACCGTACCCCGTACCAACAAGCAAGACAGGGATATCTCGCAACGGCGTCTACGCTTGACACATGGCGTCCAACCCCCCTCCACCGCCTCCACCACCGCCAGTGTCGGGCGATCGCGAAAAATCCGACGACAAGAGCGGAACCCAGCGCGAAACACCAGGGTGGTCACGCTACATATTGTGGATAGTCATCGGCACCCTGCTAACGGTGATGCTGGTCAACTACTTCACGGGGGGTGAGTCCCGAGAGCAGGTCACCTACTCCAATTTCTTGGAGAGGGTCGCGCAGGGCGAAGTGACAGAAGTCAAATACAACAACAACGACGGCGGCATCACCTTCACCAGCGAACTAGGAGAGTTCGAGACCACTGGCCCCACGCCGCTACCCGACGCTGACCACGACCTGATCGGCGAAAGCACCAAACTCGAATTCGACACCCCCAAGCCCAACTTCTTCACCTCAATCTTCCCGATACTGCTTCCGGTTCTGCTCCTCATCGGGTTCTTCTTCTGGATGCAGCGCAGAGCGCAGGGACAATTGGGCAACATCATGTCGGTCGGTCGCAGCAAAGCCAAGACCTACTCGACCGAACGCCCCGGGACAACCTTCGATGATGTGGCGGGCTACAGCGGCGTCAAACAAGAGATCACCGAGATCGTCGAATTCCTCAAACACCCCGCTCCTTTCGCCGAGATCGGGGCCCGCGTTCCCAAGGGAGTGCTACTCGTAGGCCCTCCGGGCACCGGCAAGACTCTCATCGCCAAAGCAGTGGCAGGTGAAGCAGGCGTGCCCTTCCTCTCAGTCACGGGCTCAGACTTCATGGAGATGTTTGTGGGCGTCGGCGCCAGCCGGGTGCGAGACCTGTTCGATTCAGCTCGCAAGATGGGTAACGCGATCATCTTCATAGACGAAATCGACTCCATCGGACGCAAGCGAGGCGCCGGCCTTGGCGGCGGGCACGACGAGCGCGAACAAACCCTCAACCAGATGTTGGCCGAAATGGACGGTTTCGAACCAACCGACGGAATCGTGATGATGGCAGCCACCAACCGTCCCGACATTCTCGATCCGGCGCTCTTGCGACCCGGTCGCTTTGATCGACAAGTGCTGGTGCCGCTACCCGAACTCGATGACCGCAAGAAGATTCTTGCAGTCCATCTCAAAGGCAAGCGCACCAGCGGTAATGTCGATGTCGATATCATCGCCCGAGGAGCCCCCGGCATGAGCGGCGCCGATCTCGCAAACCTCGTCAACGAGGCGGCACTGTTCGCAGTTCGTCGCGGCCGAGACCAGATCGATGCCAGCGACTTCGATTCTGCTCGTGACCGTGTGATCCTCGGAATAGAGCGATTGTCGGTCGCTCAAAGTCCAGAAAATCTAGAGCGCACTGCTTATCACGAGGCAGGGCACGCATTGTGCGCGGCCGTGCAGCACAACCACGATCCCGTTCACAAGGTCACGATCATTCCCACCGGCATGGCCCTGGGCGTGACCATGACGCTCCCCACCGAAGATCGCCACACACTCGACAAAGCCGAGGCGGAGGCTCGCATGGTCATGGCCATGGGAGGGAGAGTGGCGGAATCGATGGTATTCGACGAGTTCTCCTCTGGAGCTGCCAACGACCTTGCGCAAGCAACCAGCATCGCCCGCCTCATGGTCACCGAATGGGGAATGAGTTCTGCGGTCGGACCCATGTCTTTGTCCGACAGTGGACCGGTCTTTCTTGGTG
The DNA here is from genome assembly GCA_965198315.1 of Candidatus Aldehydirespiratoraceae bacterium. Lineage (GTDB taxonomy): Bacteria > Actinomycetota > Acidimicrobiia > Acidimicrobiales > Aldehydirespiratoraceae > VXYK01. Next base: position 3,127,392 of record OZ240616.1, read on the forward strand.
CCGACATGATGCAATCAAAAAACTACTCCCCCGACACGGCCAGGCTTGTAGACACCGAAGTCCGCCGGATCCTGACGGAGTCCGAGGATCGCTGCCGTCAACTTCTCACCGAATACCGCAAGGGCCTCGACCTCGTAGCCCGTGCCTTGCTTGAACACGAGACCATCTCAGGAGACGAAGTGGAGCGCCTTGTCGCGCTGGCGAGTTCAGGACCCCTCATCGAAGCCAACCCCCAAGCGGAGACGGAGACGAGCGTCGCCGAGCCGGTCCCGGCTGAAGTGACTGTTTCCGACGACTCTTAGCAACGCTGCGCATGGACCGCCTACTTCTAGTCTTGGGTGGTGTCGCTGTCGCTGGGATCGTCGCGGCGCTGTTGAGTCGAGGGCGTAAAGCGACACCCGCAGCCAACACCCACACCATTGTGCGACAACTCGACCGTAGCGACTTCAATGGCGCAACTCGACCATGGCTCGTCGCTGTATTCACCGCGTCAACATGTGAAACATGTGCCGGAGTAATGGAGCGGGCCAGACACTTGGCTAGCAGCCAAGTGTCTGTACAGGAGTTAGAACTGAGCTCCGAGGCAAAGCTGCACGAACGCTATGGAGTCGATTCGGTACCCATGGTTCTCATCGCAGATGAAACCGGTGCCGTGCAGAGGGCGTTTCTGGGACCGACCACCGCCACGGACCTCTGGGCCTCTTTAGCCGAACTTCGCGATCCGGGCACGGTGTCCAAAGAGTGCAACCTGGGCGAAACGGCTTTCAGCGCTGACTGAGGGCAACGGGCTCAGCTGCTACGACTCCCGGGAGCAACTGGTGCTGAGACACACCGCTCAGATCGCGGCTCACCACCACAGGCGACAAAGACACGACTTCGGTGATCGGGCGTTCAGCCCCCAACTCCGAAGCGCTGAGCGAGGCGCGGCGCAGCGGAGCGATTTCTATCTGAGTAACTACCCTCCGACCCCGCCCGTCAACGACCGCCAATTCAACTGTGGCGATCGACGCAGGCGAAGGGTTGAAGATAACAACGCGGTGCGAACCACTCCCCAACGGTGCCAGCCATCTCGTAGAACTCACGTCTATACCAGTGGTTGCCGCTACCGAAACGTTCTGTGGCCCGAGGTCGGAGTCAAGCAAACCCTCAGCCTCAGACACACCCTCTGTTTCCACCCCCTGTATTTCCACCCCCTCTGTTTCAGTCTCACCCTCAACTGAAACGTGATCGTGGCCCTCTGCGTGCAAGGCGGTGCTTTCGTGCATAGCGGTGCTTTCGTGCATCACCGCTATGGGAAGGCCCGTCAACGACCAAGCAGTAATGCTGTACGAAGCCAATCCAGAGAGCCTGCTCACTTCGCTCAAACGAACCTGACTTGCAGCACCGGGGCCGACAGTCAGCTCAATTGGATCTCGTCTCAATTGTTCGTCGGAAATGATCACAAGATCAACTTCGGCTGTCTGGTCTGGAGATGGGTTCACCACGCTCACCACATCGTCACGATCGGTACTGCTGAGGTTCAACAGATGCCACACAGGAGCTGTTCTGGAAGTGGCCGGAGTTACAGACAACCCGACGGGCTGACCCTGTTCTGACGGCGGAGCATGTCCTTGGGACTGCACACGCGAAGTGGCAACCCGACCAACGACGACATCGATCACGGCACTGACCCGACTGGCCACCGGTACCGCTTCGGTGACGTCAAAGGCGACCACGCGACGAGCCGGAACCACAACACCATTGAGAATGTCGACCCCCACATCAGAGTTGAAACGAATGTTGAGGACCGCGTCATGAGGAAACGGGTTCAGAAACAACAGAATCATCTCCTCGCCCTGCGCAGCGAACCGGGTAGCGCCCGAGGCGACCACCCACTGATCAGAGGTTCGAGTGTGACACAACGCGCGATCGGTAGTCCCGGCCGCGCCCAGATAAGTCTGCTCCACGAGCACGTCGGCTGAGTCAACCTCAACCACGGCTCCCATCCACGGTGAGTCAGTTACGAGATCAGCCAACCGCACGCGGGTCCGCCCACCAGCGGAGATCGTCACCAACGCATCCGTAGGCTCAGCACCGAGACCGCTTCGAATACCGGACACAATGGCCTGTGCAGGCTCCGCGGAGGCGTTGGTGATCTCCAGCGACACATCAGCGCGTCCCCCCGGAGCGGACCCACCGGGACAGAACCAAGTTCCGTTTTCTCGCGAGGACACTGGGATCGAAAAAGTCATCGGAACCACCAACTGTTCGATGTCTCTCTCGAAGGTCTCCGAAACGCCGGCCCCATCAAACAACTCGGACCCGTCAAGCACCAATGCGGCCGCGAGCACGCCGGCGAGGAGCAAGCCAACGAAGACGCGCAAGAAGCTCACCGTCTATGCCCAATCACCGGGCGAACCACGACCACGCCTATCAACAGCAGAATCGCAGATACCTGCACGATCAACACCCATCGTCTCCACGGTGCCGTCAAGTAGGTCAATTCACCGGTACCACCATCCTGGGGAAGAAACGTGGTCGCATATCCAACCGAGCGACGCTGTGCCACACGGGAACCGTCAACCTCGAGCGTCCATGAGGGATCGCTAGTTTGCGCCAGAAACACTTCGGTACCGTCGGGAATCAAACCGGAAATCTTGTCGCCGCGGCCTGACATCACACCCGCCGTCCCCGTTATCGGCATCGTCGACAAGTCGGATATTTCGTTGACTTCGTTGTCGAAACCCGGAGTTGCAGCAGCGCGAACTGAGGTCCAATCCATGTTCGCGTAGACCTCCACGGCGCTGTTGATGCCCTCAAGACGCCGGAAGTCAAGTTGTGAAGCAATGGCGTCTCTAAAACCCGCCGGTATCGCAACCGCATCGTCTGGATCACTGAATGGAGCTGGGGCAAGCCGGTCCAGCAAAACAACGTAACGAAAACCGAGACCGCCGAGTTCTCTTCCGAGACGTATCGTGTCGCCATTGATCGCACGCGACAAAGCCTCGTTCACCAGCGACGCTGACCCAGCGTCTACTGCCGGAAGGCGGTCAGACAAGTTCGGAGGCCCGTCGATAGACGCGACCCAGGCGAGATCAGCTACCAGCGGGCGGCCGTCACCCAAGATAGTTTCGGGAACCCCTATCCACAACACTCGATAGCTTCCGTGTCTCAACGGATCAGCGAAAGGCAGAACGTCCTCATAGTCGCCACGAGGCATCTCCCAGCGGCCGGACTCTGCCAAAGCAAGTCCAGGAATCGAACCGGCCGCCGCGGCGACGACCGCCAACGGCAGCAGTGCCTGTCGCCAGCCAAACCCTGCAGCCGGCAAGTCATGTTCGAACGCCACGATCGCAACGCCGCAGGTCATCGCCACCCCCGCTGCGGCGGTCGCCAACAAAACACTGTTGTCGGGCACACCGAACGGCAGCCAACCCAGAGCCGCAACCCAAGTCAAACCCCAACTCACAATCGCCACAGACCAGCCGCGTACCGCCAAAGCAAACCGCCACGATCGTCCGATTGCCATCGGGATGACCATTAGAAAGCCGAAAGCCCAAACAAAGACACCCGGTTCGGTTGGCCCGATATCAAAACTGATGATGTCGACCAGCGAGATTGCCGACGCTGAGCCGTCACGCCCACCAGCGAGCGGCACCCAGGTCGGACCAGCTACGAACAAGTCCACCAGGAACGGCAGGACAAGCGCAGCGACGACCGGTACCGCCACAATCACACAACCAAGCAGACGCAGTATCCCCTTGAGGTTGACTGTGAGGACCGCCGCTAGGAACAAACCAGCGATCATCGGAACAGCGATCAGAGCCGCAGACAGATCAAAAAGGGCAGTCACTCCAACAGCCGCGCCGATTATCCCTCCAATACGACTTACCGAATGCCGCGAATCATCGGCCCGCTGAGTTGACCATGCCGATTGCGCGCTCAGCAGCGCGGTGAGCAACCACGGCGCAAGCGCATAGGCATAAATCCCGCCAATACTGGCACTGGCAACAGCGGCCCATGGCAGCGGAATCACCGCATAGACGAACAACGAACCAAGCTGAGCACGCCTCGAGCCAGTTGGCCGGAGCATCCGCCAAGCTCCCCCCAGACCCACCACGACAGGCAACAACACCCACAGGGTGCGCACCAAGCCGATAGCACCGCCCGAGAGGATCGAAAACAACCCGAGCAAACCCACAACGCTGGCGGCAGCACCGGTACTGCCCATGTCGCGCTCGCGCCATCCACTCCACCACTCGCTGATCATTTCTGAACCTGAATCGCCGAACGGCAGGTAGTCGCCGATCGCAGGAATGCCATCGGCAATCAGCGACCGCGAACCGAACAGCACGAACAACCCCACCAACCCGCAAACCACAGCTGCGATCCGAGCCGTGCCTGTGCGCATCACCGACGCCAACTCCTGTCCCACCGCATGGGCACCATCTGGACCGATCTGCCCCCGCATCGCGGCATTCACCCGAACGCTCCCGGTCTGTTGGAGGGCTCGGACATCTCTGTGTCGGGTCCTGCTAATGCGCCGCAACGCTTTGCGTCGGCTGTGAATCTCCCCCAATCGAGCGAGATTCCAGAGCCAAGCCCCCCAAATGTCACGAAACTGACCGAACCGCCTGGCGAACAAGGCAGCCATAGACTCCCCGAACGAGAACAAGAAAGCGACGGGAAGCAAGTACCACAGAGACGGATAGCTCGATGTGACCATCACCGTGCGCAATTGGTGACGGGAGCGACGGAGATCGTCGTCGTCGACCCCGGTACGTGTTGAAAGCGCCTGGCGATGCCGCACTCTCGCATCGGGAACCGCCATTACCCGTGCCCCCGCGAGTTGCGCCCGAAAGCAGAGATCAACGTCTTCGCAGTGGTAGGGCATTCCGGGATCAAAACCTTCGAGACTCCGGAACAGATCAGTGCGGATCAAAATGCACGCCGAGGGTACCGCGAAGACATCCACCACAGCGTCATACTGCTCCTGGTCGATCTCTCCCGGTTCGACAACGTCAGCAGCCACTGCCAAGCGGTCGACAATGTACGCCACATGTTGCAATCGGTCGGGATTGTCCCAATCAACCAACTTCGGTCCGACAATCCCCGCGTTGGAGCGCAACGACTCAACCACCAGCAGCCGCACCGCGTCTGGTGCCAAGGCAATGTCATCGTGGCAGATCATCAAGAACACGGGATCGACGTGAGTGTCGAGCAGCGCATTGGCGGCGGCAGAGAATCCATCGGTGTCGGACGCGTCCAGTACCGAGGCTTTCAGCAGATGACTCTGCACCCGAGCAGCCAGGGAAGGATCACCAGCGGAGTCCACCACCATGACTTCAAGACGCTGGTAGTCCTGGTTGGCGAAACTCTCCAAGGTCTCGTCGAACCAATCACCAGGGGCGTGGGCAACGATCACCGCAAGAACCGACGGGGTCGTGTCTCTGGCCCCAGGCGTCAGAATCTCCGAGCCCGTCTCGGCTCCTGTAGCCGGGCTTTCAGCACCGCCCGAAGGTTGTTCTATACGGTCAGCCACAATCGCCCGAGGTTACCGCCGTCGGCGCTGCCGTGGGTGATCGCCAAGCTGGCGACTTAAGAACTTGCCTCGTGTCGGAGCCTCTTGTTCAAGCTCTGGCGAACGAGGTTCTGAGCGGACCTGGCGCTGAGATCGAGGAAGCCCTCAGGCCAGTCTTCTGAGACGCCGCCAAACTCGTTGATCTCCGATTCTCGATAGCTGGTGATTCCGTCTGACTGTTCAGCGAAAAGGAGTTTGATGAGATTCCCGGTCTGATTCGTTTCGTCGGCGGCAACCTGAGTTCGCAGTCGATTCACCAGATGTTCGCTGTGGGTCTCGACCAGAATCTGGCGTCCCGCACGCACGAAGATGAGCAGGAAGTCCGCCAACTGTCGCTGAAGCTCTGGGTGCAGATGCAACTCTGGTTGTTCAAAAATGAGCAAATCTTCATATTTGCTCAAAAGACAGTTGAGAATGACGGGAAGCGCTTGGCTGACACCGACGCCCACAGACGTCAGGTCCACCTCATGCGCGGCACCTTTTGGCTGCACTTTGAGTTCCAACCCTTGGCGGCCGTGGTCCTCTACCGACGCACGATCCGCAAGTCCGAACCAGACGAGCCACATATTCAAGGCTGCGCCGAGCGTCGTCTCACGCGTTTCCCCGTCAGGCATTGGAGCACGAATAGTGCGGTCTGCATTCTCATACAACACCTGAGCCATGTATTCACCGCTGTTGCCGAGGTCCGTTCCCGACGCCGACTCGCGGTCGTGGCGGTTCCGCGGCGGTTCACGAAGGGGTCCAAGATACCTGAACCCCTCTAACCCGAAGACGTCGCGTACCGCGAAGCGTGCCGCCGCCAATGTCTCCCCGACCCAGTTGTTTCGACAAGGCGCAAAGACCTCGTCGTCGATCCATGGCTCTTGACTCAGTTCCGCGTACAACTGTTCTTTGATCTCGGTTTCCTCAAGATCGACCACACCCCGAGCGGCCCAGTCCCGAGTTTCTTCGAGCGAAATTAGAGCGCTTCTTAGTTCGCTGTGCGATGTTGATCTCCTGCTCTGCTCCAATGCCTCATTGTGCACTGCACGAACGGCTCTCGCCGCTCGCTCGACAACCGTTCGTCTGGAAGACTCTTCGGGTTTGCCTTCCAGTTGTGTCTCAGGTTGTGCTTCGCTTCCTTCGCGATTCCAATAGCTCCACAAAGCCCGTGCGTAATGGTCGATGTACCGACGGCGGGTGAATACACCTAGCGGGACTCCGCCTGAGAGTGAAAGGGCATCGAATTTAACTTCAATTCCTCCGAGCCTGCTGTTCGTTGCACAACCCATTTGTCCAGTTTGAAGCTTTACGGGATGGGCAGGGTCACGCCGACGGGTCGCTGCGCCCAGCTCAGATTCTTCAGATCCGGCAAGCATGCCGCTTCTCAACGTGAACACCCACTCATGATCTGGGTCGTGATCTTGGTAATCTGACCAGTAGCCATCGTAAACCGACATCGAGACATTCACTTCGTCGATCTCAGCAGATCCGTCTTGTGAAGATTCACGCAAACCCACCGACCAATCCAGTTCGATCATATGGCCCCAAGGACCTGACCCAAGATCGGTCGGCTTCGGAGGTACGCCTCCCAGCCATTCTTTAGGTATATCGAAGAGATTTGGATCGTCGTACGATGCAATGTCGTCGTGAGGCAGTTGTTCGGTCGGTTTGTGAATTGCACCCCCCCAAATCTGATCAACGAGTTCGAATCCAATCTGTATTGGTTCGGATTGTTCGGGTGTACGGAAGTTGCGAGTCTCGCGATAGGTTCCGAGAGCCGAGAAGTCGCCGTTCAATGGATACACGGCCCGCGACGATCCTTTCCGGAGTGCCTGCGCCACAGCTAGCACGGCTTGCAGCAGGGTGCTCTTGCCAGAACTGTTAGCACCGACCACCACCGACAGCGGTCCCATCTCCACCGACTGGTCGACGACCGACTTGAAGTTGCGCAGATCAATCCGGCGTAGCCGGTACGGGGTAGGTTCTCGGAACAGCATCAGTCAATCCTCTACGCGTTAATCAGTTCATGGTCAGGTGGGAGCGAAGCGGTCGCTTCCTGGTCGCTTGACCACACGTAGCTTGCAGACACGACGGGGAAATCTGGCCTGACGTTCAACACGCCCGCCTCTGGTCTGCGCCCCACGACCCTAGCCGAATCCGGTTGTTCCCTCGCATCGGTCACTTTCGGATGCCTTGCCAGCACGCGATCAATCAGAGGACGCAGAAGAGATTCGTAGTACTCAGTTCCGATTGATCCGAACTCTCTGGACCAACTGCTAACCTCCAGCGCTCCGATTTCATCAAGCATCTTCACATCGTCGAGGTCGAATACGACATCTTGCGTACTGACGATGTCCAACAACGTGAGAAAGGCACGTTCGCGGTCATCGCAAGCGGCGAGAAGCACCGGCGAGAGGATCCCGATGTCAAGCTGGAGTGGGACTTGGTCTTCCAGAAGCCAAGCAGTGCACTCAGCCGCAAGGATTCGCAGAGCCGACCCTTCTGCTGCCTTGAAGTCCCATCTCTGGTCGAACCGTCCCCGCAGCGGTAGACCCGCAACGAGGCTGCGCGAGGCGGGGTCCTCCCCGAGAGCCACCGCTCCCACGGCCTCGAGCGCGGTCTGGTCAAGAACCCCGACGAGCGGCCCGACCTGCGTCAACCAGACCACCCCCCGAACATCGGTCTCCACGACAACTTGATATGCGAGCCTCGAATGCTCCGAGGGCACAACGAGGTCGGTTCCCGTTGCAAGTTCTACATACGGATGGGCGAACATTATCTCGGCGAAGTCTCGCGGGCTGTCGACACGAAGCACCAGCACCAGACGTTCGACACGTTCGTCTGCCTGAGGGCCTTCAGTCAAACGACGAATCTGACCGCGCGAAACCGGCAGGGGGTTCCCGATCGGCCCAGCGGGGTCCCAAGCAGCCAGCGCCTCTCGAATCGTCTGCGGAACAGTCATCGGAACGGTCATCGGCCCTCGCCTTGCGCGAGCGAGTCGCTGATCGCGGTCAGCAGGGTCTCCATTGCCTCGGTCTGCTCACGGCCCTCCAGCTCCCGCATCAACTCGTTGCCGACGCGATCCAACACACGTTGCTTCCGCTGAGCAACCCACGGTCTCGACCGACCCAGGCTCCCAGCGATCTCAGCGTCCGGAACGCCCTGGCTCTTCGAGAGCAGAATCTGTTGCTCCGCCTCGCTGAGGCTCTCTGCGAATGTTCCGATCACCGATCTCATCTCCGACTTCTCGAGCACCTCGACCGGACCTTCAAGTTCGGAATCACGATCAAGAAGCAGCTCATCATCTTCAAGGAATGTTGGAAGCCACGATGTCAACAACAACTCAAGAATCTTCGCGAGGTCGCTCTCGCTGATCGCGCCGACCTCTTCCAGCACCAGATCAAGCAGCGTCCGCAGATCACTCGTCCTGTAGACCATCGACGCCCTCGACGCTCGCTGGTCGGCAACCATCTGGGTATGTGCCGGACAGAACCAGCCAGCCGTGTGACTGTGGACGGCTCGAACTCGACAAAATTAGCTTCGGAATCTTCACTCACGATCCACACCTTGGAGCCGAAGGTCTGCACGCGAAGCGGTGGTTCTCGGCCCAACCTGCGGATTCGCGAGAGCAGGGTGTCGAGAACCGTCGCTTGGCGGGGGCGAGCAAGGGTCCGCTTGACCTGGAGTGTAAACAGCCGCCGCCACGACTCAAGATCGGTCGCCTGATCGAACAGGTACTGGAGTTGCGCCTCACCCAGCAACCGTTCAAGGACAACCTCCTGGGCCAGATCTGCAACGCTCTCATCGCTCCAGAGCTCTCCGTTGTTGTAGACGGTGGTCGGGTACCGGCGAGAAACCGCTCTTGTCAACTCGAGCACGAGTTCCCAGATCCTCGGACCAATCTTGACCGAGTCATACTCAGCACGGAGATCTGAGAGCCTCACGGTTGAAGCCTCCGCTCAATGGCGGCCAACAATCCCGTTTCCTCCGGCTAACGGCAAGAATAGTTGAGGCTGGAGATTTCATCGCTGTCTATGTTCACCAGCGCGTCGAACACTACCCAGCCATCGCGGTTGATTCGACAACGTTCCACTCCGTGTGGCTGGGGGTGGGCAGGATGCCTGGACTCACTCGATTCGCTCGCGATTGTCGAAGACCGTGGATATCCAGTCGCGTTCGGTCCACTCACGCTGGCTAGGACTACCCGACGACCGTCTCTGTCCTCTCGAGCCTTTTCTCCCGCGAACGGCCTGCCCGTCTTGACCCTGACCACTGAGCGCTCCGGCAGAGAGAACCAATCTCCCATTCCATAGGCAAGATCCCCACCAAGTTGAGTCCTTAACGAATCCCATGGCCCGTCCAAATCCGCCTCCCGCTCGCGCGTGAGCCTACAGGAGATACTTCAGATCACACAGACGTGGGTCTATACGGTCAGCCACAATCGCCCGAGGTTACCGCCGTCGGGGCTACCGTGGGTGATCGCCAAGCCAGCCATGTTGAGAGCGGGGCCGGCCGGGCGTAGAGTCTACGGCGATGCGCGGCCGACCGGGGAAGACCAATGGTGGGCCAATCACCGCAATTGGTGTGATTGAGGACGCAGTATGCGTGCGCTAGTGACCGGCGCCAACGGCTTCGTCGGGCTTCATCTGGTGGCCCATCTGAGGTCCTGCGGTGACGAAGTGATCGAGTCGGACACCAACATCTTGGATCGCCAAGCCATCACCGCGACGATCACCTCAGCGAAACCTGACGTCGTGTACCACCTCGCCGCCCAAGCCGATGTGGGTGGCTCGTGGGACTCCCCCGTCGACACGCTGCGAGTCAATGTGGAAGGCACGCTCAACGTCTGTGATGCCTCCCGACTAGCCGGCGCCCAACGCGTGTTGGGAATCACCAGTGCAGATGTATACGGCCACGTCTCCCAAACCGACCCCGAGAGATACGCACTGGATGAGACAACGCCGTTGCGACCCGTAAGCCCGTACGCAGCTAGCAAAGCAGCCGCAGAAAGCCTGTATATGCAGGCAGGACTCGGCCACGGCCTCAACGTCGTCCTGGCGCGCAGTTTCAATCATCTCGGACCGGGACAATCCGACCGTTTCGTTGCTTCAGCGATAGCCAGCCGGATCGCGGCCAACGAACGCAGCGGAGCCACAACCGTGTCCGTTGGCAATCTCGAAGCTCGCCGCGACTTCACCGATGTACGCGATGTTGTTCGGGCCTATCGACTGCTGATACAACACGGCACTCCCGGCGACGCATACCACGTTTGCTCAGGTCAAGATCGCGCCATCCGAGAGATCGCCGAACAACTCGTAGGCTTGGCGGCATTTCCCATGACTCTCGAACTGGACCCAGATCTGCTGAGACCCGTCGACCTGAAGATACTGTGCGGCGACAACACCAAGATTCGCACCCACACCGGTTGGGCACCACGAATCCCGATCGAAACCACCCTTTTCGACTTACTCGAATTCTGGCGCCACAACCCCGACGGCGTCGAGACTCCCCAACCCCGCTGAGACAAGGATCACTGTGGCCAAACGCGCGCTAATCACCGGAATCACCGGCCAGGACGGTTCATATCTGGCCGAACTGCTCCTCGCCAAGGGTTACGATGTCATCGGCATGGTGCGTCGCTCAAGCACCGTCAACTTCGAACGCATAGCCCATATCCAGGACCAACTGCGCTTCGCGCCCGGCGATCTGCTCGACGGGGTATCGATGATCGAAATCCTGAGAACCTACAGGCCGGCTGAGATCTACAATCTCGCGGCCCAGTCGTTCGTGCAGACATCTTTCGGCCAGCCGGTCCTGACCGGTGAGACGACGGCTCTGGGAGTGACCCGCCTGCTCGACGCGGTTCGGCTCGTAGATCCGGAAATCCGGTTTTACCAAGCCAGCTCATCAGAGATGTTCGGCAAGGTTCAAGAGGTCCCGCAGACCGAGGTGACACCCTTCCATCCACGCAGTCCCTACGGAGTGGCCAAGGTGTATGGACACTGGATCACCGTCAACTACCGCGAGAGCTACGGCCTGCATGCCACCTCTGGCATCCTCTTCAACCATGAGAGCCCTCGCCGCGGGATGGAGTTCGTGACCCGCAAGATCAGCCATGCCGTAGCGCGGATCAAACTCGGACAGGCCGACGAACTCCGCCTCGGGAACCTTGATGCCAAACGGGACTGGGGATTCGCTGCCGACTACGTGGACGCCATGTGGCGAATGCTGCAACGAGACGAGCCTGAGGACTATGTGGTCTGCACAGGGGAAACACATTCGGTGCGTGAGTTCTGTCAACTCGCTTTCGGTCATGTCGGTCTGCGTTGGGAAGACCATGTCGTAATCGACGAGTCTTTCATGCGACCAGCGGAGGTCGACCTGCTCGTGGGCGATGCCTCAAAAGCCGAAGCTGAACTCAACTGGGCGCCGCAGACCTCGTTCGGTGAGCTCGTGCGACTCATGGTTGACGCCGACCTCGCCCTGCTCCAAGGTCGCCTTCGAGGATTGGCTTGAGACACACGGTTCTAGCCGGGGGGGTCGGCGCGGCACGATATCTGCAGGGTGCCGTCGAGGCGTTCGATCCCGCTGATGTCACCGCTGTGGTCAACGTCGCTGACGATGTCACCCTTCACGGACTGCGCGTCTGTCCTGATCTCGACACCTGCACCTACACGCTTGCCAGCGCCATTGACCCCAAAAGAGGCTGGGGCCTCGTCAACGAGAGTTTCAAGGCGATGGCCGCGCTGGGGCGCTACGGAGGACTCGACTGGTTCTCGCTCGGCGATCGAGACCTCGGCACCCACCTCTACCGCACCCAGCGCCTGACAGAAGGCGCCACTTTGACCGAAGTGACCGCCGAAATCAGCGCAGCTTGGGGAATCAGAGCAACGCTGCTCCCCGTCAGCGACGACCCGATCGAAACCAGAGTCACGCTCTGGTCCGGCGAAGAAATCGGTTTCCAAGAGTATTTCGTCCGTCTGGCCCACAGCGTGGAAATTTCGTCTTTGCGCTTCGTCGGCGCGGAACAGGCGGAACCCTCAGCTGAGGCACTCAAGGCAATCGAGTCGGCTGAAACGCTGGTGATCGCGCCGAGCAACCCGGCCGTGTCGATTCAGCCCGTGCTCGCCGTGCCGGGAATTGAAGCCGCCGTACGCGCCCGTCGCTCACGAAATGTTGCCGTCTCGCCAATAGTCGGTGGCAAGGCGCTGAAGGGTCCCGCCGACCGGATGTTGCGAGAACTAGGCGAACAAGCAACCGTCGTCGGTGTGGCTCGCCGGTACCAGGGCTTGGCCGCAACTCTGGTGATCGACGAGATCGACTCCGAGTTCGCAGGCGAGATCGAGGATCTGGAAATGCGGGTGATTCCGGTACCAACGGTCATGTCAGAACCGGGTATAGCGCGCGCCTTGGCCGAGACATGTCATCAAGCAGGAGTATCGCGGTGAGCGATCTTGAGATCATCGCCGTGGAAGGAATCGCAGAGGTGCAGCCGGGAGATGACTTGGCCACTTTGATACTTGCTTCTACCGCAGAGCTGAGAGACCGTGATTGCCTGGTGATCACACAGAAAGTTGTCTCCAAGGCAGAGGACCGGCTCGTCGAAGTCGATGCGGAGGACCCGCTGTCGCACAAACCGTTGGTAGAACGCGAGTCAGTGCGAATCTTGCGAAGGCGAGGCGACCTGATAATCAGCGAAACCAGTCACGGATTCGTTTGTGCCAACGCCGGAATCGACCTGTCAAACGTTGCGCGGGGTCAGGCTGCTCTGCTACCGATAGACAGTGACCGCTCGGCGCGAGGGATTCGCGACGCGCTTTTGGCCCGCGCCGGGGTGGAGGTGGGCGTGGTGATCAGCGACACCTTCGGACGCCCTTGGCGGCGGGGGGTTACCGACGTGGCCATCGGCTGTGCTGGTATCGCCGCAGTTGTTGATCTCCGCGGCTCAACCGACACTTTCGGGCGTGAGCTGATGGTGACCGAAGTCGCCGCGGTCGACGAAATCGCCGCGGCAGCGGATCTCGTCATGGGCAAAGCCAAAGGAATCGCCGTTGCTATTGTGCGAGGGCTTGCCGAGGAGTGGTTCAGACCCAGCAGTGTTGCTGCGGAGATTGTGCGTTCCCCCGCCGAAGACCTGTTCCGCTAACGACGGTAACCATCAGGGTTCTGGGATTGCCAACGCCAGTGGTCTCGCATCATGTCGTCAATGTCTCTGGTCGCCTGCCAACCGAGAAACTCAAGCGCCAGGTCCGTAGCGGCCCAAGTCTCGGCTATATCTCCGGGACGGCGCCCACGAATCTCGTAGGGAATCGGCTTGCCGGTCGCCCGTCTCGCCGCTTCGATCACCTCCAGCACACTGGTTCCCTTACCGGTGCCTACGTTCACCGCAATCACACCATCGTGTCCCGCGAGCAACACATCAAGAGCTGCGACATGTGCTTGCGCCAGATCGACGACGTGTATGTAGTCACGAACACCTGAACCATCAGCAGTGTCGTAGTCGTCGCCGAAGACCCGCAGTTGTTCACGGCGGCCGCTGGCCACCTGCATCACCAGCGGCACAAGATTGTTGGGAACGTCATTGGGGTCTTCGCCGAGGGTTCCAGAAGCGTGCGCCCCCACTGGATTGAAGTAACGCAGCATTATCGATGCCAAAGGCCGCGCCGTGCAGACATCGCTGATGATCTGCTCACTCATCAGCTTTGTCCAGCCGTACGGACTGGCCGCCCCTACGGGTGCCGATTCGGTAACCGGCAAGACTTCGGGCTGTCCATACACCGTACAAGAGGAGGAATGGACCAACTTGTCGACGCCGTGGTCAAGCATCGCCTCAAGAACGCCGAGCAACGAACCCAAATTGTTCCGGTAGTACTGAATAGGTTCATGGACTGACTCGGCAACGGCCTTGTGAGCTGCGAAATGCACCACTTCAGTTATCTCGTGCTGCTCAAAGACCCTCCGCAGGGCATCGCCGTCAAGCAGGTCGGTTTCAACGAAAGAGATCTCAGAAGTAGTGAGCGCTCGTATGGCGTCTACCGCGGAGGGCGCAGAATTCGCAAAGTTGTCGACGATGACAACGTCACGACCCGCGTCATGAAGGGCTACCACCGTGTGAGAACCGATGTAGCCGGCTCCGCCAGTGACCAGAACAGCCACGTCAGTCGCTCATCGGGATCTTGGCTCCGTCGACGAGTTGGCCCGCTCCGACACTCACCCGGTCACCGACTATCGACATGCCGGTGACTTTGGCACCTTTCCCGATATGAGCCCTAGGGCCGATGACTGATCCGTCGACCAAGGCATCCGCGGCGATCACCGCGCCTCCCATAATGATGCTGTCGCGCACGACCGCACCGGCTGCCACAGTCGCACCCGCCATGACCACTGATCTCTCGACCTCAGCGTCATCATCCAGGCGAGCCTCAGCGGCTACGGCAACCATCGCGGTGCCGCGAACCCCGTCAATCAGATCCAACTGCGCCTGTACATAAGTCGACGGTGTTCCGATATCAATCCAATACGCCTCAGACTGCACAGCCCACAGTCCGCCTTGTGCGGCAACGGCGGGGAATATCTCGCGCTCAATGGAGACTCGACGACCACTGGCGATACGTCCCAAAATCTCCGGTTCAAGCACATAGATGCCAGCGTTGATCCAGTTCGTGGGAGCTTCGTCACGACCGGGTTTCTCGATAAACCCCAACACCTTGCCCCCAGCGTCGGTGGGTACGACACCGAAGCGCGACGGGTCTTCCACCCGGGTGAGCGCGATGGTGGCCTGCGCCCCAACTTCGTGGTGACGATCCCACAGCGATCGCACGTCAAAATCGGTGAGCACATCACCGTTGACAACCAGGAACGTCTCATCGATGCCCACGGCATCGGCCGCGAAACGAACTGCGCCCGCCGTGTCAAGCGGTTCAGGTTCAACGGCATAGCTGAGCGAGACACCGCCACAAACCGCATCAGGATAGGCAGCGCGAAACAAGTCCTCCTTGTAGCCGAGGGCGAGGGTCACGTCGCTGACGCCGCCGCGTTTCAGGGTGCTGATGACATATTCGATCATCGGTCTGTCTACGACCGACAACATCTGTTTCGGAGTCGTCACCGTCAGCGGTCGGAGCCTCGTTCCAAAGCCACCAACCAGTACAACGGCTTTCATGACATCTCCCCTAGCCGTCGCTCCCGTCAGATTCTTCAACGACTTCAACGTCGGCGGGAACGTCGCCCTCAGTATTCTCGCTCAGCGGAGCCGGCGTGGTGGTGGTCAGTGGGTCTAGGCCCTCCCACTCAATCTCCGAACCCACGCCCACAAGGGAGGCAATAACCTCTGGTCCCGGGGGCGGAGGATCGTCGCCCACCGCTACCAGAGCAAAAGTGAACCCCTCGCCATCGTCAAGTAGACGAACATCATCAAAGTCGTCTTCGTACACTTCAATGATCTCGGGCCCGCCGGCCGCTCCGATGTTCCAGCGCGCCACCTTGACCACTGCAGGTTCACCATCGCAACCGTCCTCAGTGAGAATCGGAGCGAACTCGCCGCTCTCAGCAAAAATCCCTTCAACATCTATGGACGCGTCCATGGCGTCAAGGAAAACCCCGAGACGGGCGTCGTCGCCTGTTGCTGAACTGTTGTACGGATGAATATGGATTAGCGAGTCTCCGTGGCTATGGATGCCGTCAGGGTCAACCTGGTTTCGGAAAGGCGGTAGCCGTTCGCCACAGTCATAAATCGTGTAGGCCGAGTGCCAATGATCCTTGGTCGTCGGCGAAGTCAAGGGGTCACGCGAACCGCGGGCAACAACCACCAGAACAACGCCGAGCACCACCACTAGGACCACGACCAGCGGAAAACCGAGTTGACGACGCTCCGAGGCACCTCTGGAAGAGGATGCGGCCCTAGCCGCGCGTTGAACCTTTTTGGATGAACTTGCTTTCGCCACGAGCGAATACGCTAGCGCTGAAGCAGCGACGAACGGCGCGCTGAGTGCCCGATTCGCCTGTTGCTTTCAGACCTCACCACCGATTTTCACCTCAGCGGGCGCGTCTCAGCTCCTCAAAGAGATCCGCATACGCCGCGGCCACCCCGTCGGGCGAGGCCCATTGCAGCACAAACTGCCTCCCTGCCGAGCCCATCGCAGCCAAGTCGGAATTGTCAACCAAATCCAGCACAGCCGCCGTGAAGGCCGCCTGGTCCTGGGGCGCAACCGCAATCCCTGCTCGTTGCGACGACACCACGGTCGCCACCTCAGTCCCGGAATCAAGCGAAGCCAACACGGCGCGGCCCGCCGCAAGGATCGAATAGAGCTTCGACGGCACCGAAGACCTAGCAAGACCGCGGCGCAGCGCGATGACGTGCACATCACCTGCGGCAAGAACTTCGGCGAGCCGTTCCATCGGCTGAAAATCAGCAATAACTACATTGTCGAGTCCGCTAGCCAGCGACACGAGTTCTTGGCGTCTCGAGCCATCGCCATTGATCACAAACACCACATCGTCGCGATGAGCAAGTTCCCGGGCTGCCTCGACCATGAGTTCCAGCGGCTGAGAGAACCCCAGATTGCCCGCGTACATGACAACGGTTCGAGTACCGAGTCCGAACTCGGACCGGTAGGAATTCTCACGGGCCTGTGGCCGGATCTGCTCGGTATCGACAAAGTTCGGGATGACACGAACCTTGTCCGCAGCACGTTCGCTGGTTCTGGCATGGACGATCTTCGACTCTACGTTGCTGCGGAGGTCCTCAGAAAGCACCGTTACAGCATCAGCGCGGCGGTACACGAACCGTTCCAATCCTTCCAACAGACGGATCACGCCTTGATTCGAAATCGCTCCGACCTCTACAGCAACATCGGGGAAAACGTCCTGGAGGTTGAACACGAATGGTGCTCGCCGCAACCGCGATGTCAGCCAGGCGGCCAAGCCGAGCGTGAGGGGTGGCGACATCGCCATGATCACTTCGGGGCGTCGCCGCCGAAGTAGCGAACAGAGACCAGCCAACGCGGTGAATCCACCGTAACCCAACGCCCGCGCCAAGATGTTGCGCTTGTTGGTCGGGAAAGGATAGACGCGACTGATCGAACCCCACGCCGTCGTCTCTTTGCGAATGATCCGACCCTTCCACGCCTCATCCACCGCATGCGCGGCATACCACGGGAGCGAAGTCACCACATCAACTTCGTGCCCCCTTGACACCAAACCACGAACGATCTCGCTGATCACCACCCCGGTCGGAGCTACATCCGGCTCAAAATGGGGACAGACGATCTGAATCCGCATTAGAGGCTCCGCCAAGCATCGATCAGTCGAGCGGCAGCAGACGTCGGGGCGTAGTATTCGGCTCGCGCTCGTCCGGCGGCGCTCAAGCGACTCGCCAAAGATCCGTCCGAGACGATCTCGTCGATGGCTTCGGCCCAGGCGCCCGGTTCGTCGGCTTGAAGAAGCAGGCCGGCATCAGCCACCACCTCCGGCATGGCACTGTTGTCGCCTGCGATCACTGGAGTACCCGCGTGCATAGCTTCGAGCAGTGGCAGACCGAAACCCTCATAACGCGATGGGAAAGCCAGCACATCAGCTCGTTGAATCAATGTTGACAACACTGAAGGGGTGACTCGACCGAGGCGAAGCACCCGGACCCGTGCCCTTGTGACCCTCGATGCAACCAACGCTTCAGCTCTGCCCTCGCCGCCCGTGAGCACCAAGCTAAGACCGGTGTGGCGTTGCGCAAGACGATCGACCGCCTCAAGCAACGTCAAATGGTTCTTGTGGGGATGAGTGGCGGCCGGATAGAGAACCACAGGGCCATCTCCAAGCTCTTCAATCTCAGCTGGGTTGTTATGAGGAAGCGGTGCCGGATCCCAAGTCGATGACACCACCCGAATCTTGTCGGGGCTGACGCCGAGTCTTTCGACAACGGACTCCGCCACCCAACTCGAAGGAGTGCAGATCAGCGAAGCGGCGGCTGCCGAGCGTTGCACAGCCCAACGCAAATACCGTCGTTTCGCTCGGCTGAAATTGGCAGGCATGTCAAGCGGTTGCAAATCGTGGATCGTCAAGATGGCACGACGGTTTCGCACAGCCGGCAAGCGCCCACCGAAATGGTGCACGATGTCGGCGTTGCGAGTGGCTCGATGAACCTGAGTCGATTCAGCCAGTATCCGGTACCCACGGTTACTCAAGGGACCCGCGATCGAAGCAAACGGCAGCGCCGCCATCCACGGATAGCACCGCTGTAGTCGCTCCGAAGCAACGATCTCAAGTGCAATGTCTGGTGGCGCGCTACCTACCACCGAAGCGAGCAGCCGGGTCGTGTACTCCTCACTCCCGCCAACATCGCCGGGCACCAACCAGGCAAGATTCACTGCAACCGAGATCACTTGAGCACCCGGTTGTAGACGGCCGCGATCTCTGAAGCGGTACGTTCCCAGGTCATCGTCCTGGCTCGTTCTGCGCCGGCGACCGCCAGCTTCTCTCGAAGCTTGTCATCGGCAACAACCGCGTCGATACCCGCTGCAATCGAATCGACACTAGTCGGGTCAACCAGCAACCCAGCAGACCCGGCAACCTCGCTAGTTGAGGTACCACCGCTAGTGACGACAGCCGTGCCTTGAGCCATCGCCTCTAGCACAGGCATGCCGAAACCCTCCATGAGACTCGGGTAGACGAACAAATGGGCCAAGTCGTAAAGAACTCTGAGATCCTCGCTCGGAACGGGTCCAAGATGACGCACGTCAACAGTTGAACCAGTGATCAATTCACCCGCATCGACTCCCCAACCACCGGGTCCGACGAGCAGCAACGGCAAACGCTTCTCAGTTCGCGCCACCGCTGAAACCAGAGACTTCAGGTTCTTGCGAGGCTCGGTAGTACCAACCCACAGCAAGAATTGCGAAGGAAGGCAATAGCGGGTTCGCACCTCCGAACGATCTCGTTCGCTCACCAACTGCGGAGTGACACCCCACGGCACAACACAGAGCCGGTCGGCCCCAAGACCGTGCGAGACGCAGTCCTCCAGCGTGTGCACCGACGGCACCAGAACCGCCTCCGCGTGCCGCTTCGTCAACGCAAAGGCCCGGCTCATGAAAGCTACGCCTCGTTTGTTGAAATGTTCCGGGTGGTGAAGAAACGCAAGATCATGGATGGTTACCACCAACGCCGCATCGCCTGGGGGCGGAATCACACCGCCGGTAGCGTGAACAACATCAAGATGTCCGGTCCGCGACTGGATATTCGGCCTGCGAAACCGATGCCAGGCTTCGTACAGCGCAACGCGGCCCAACCGCATGTGGCATACCTCGACGGGCGGAACTGCGAACTCGCTGGGAGGGCCGCTATGCGAGGCTGCTATCCCTACGACCTCCCAGTCGGAGTGCCGCGCCAAAGCCGCCAAACTACGGACCGTGGCAATAGCGGTGCCACCCGGAACACGATGCCAGCATTGTTCGACGATGGCACCGACGCGACCACCCACCATTTATGTGGCCGCGGCTGCGTCGACTTCTTGGGAAGGAACCGGGGTTGGTTCTTCTGGTAGCTCCGTGGGCAAGGTGATGAGCATCTCGGTGTGCTCGCCTATTTCGGAATCCACGCTGATAGTTCCACCATGTTGACGCACAATGTCGCTGGATATGGCAAGACCGAGCCCCGTGCCCCGATCGGTGGGCTTCGTTGTGAAGAACGGGTTGAAGATCTTGTCGGCCACGTCGGGAGGAATGCCGTTACCGTTGTCTTTGATCCGAATCTCAACGTGCTCCTCGGTGCGTTTGGTGCTGAGCCAGAGCATTGGAGAATACGACTCTCCATATGGTTCGTTCTCTTCAGCCGCACCCCAAATCTGACGACGTTTCTCGTCGGTGGCGTCACACGCGTTGCCCACCATGTTCAAGAACACCCGGCTTAGATCTCGGGGAATCACCCTCATCTCACCCACCTCCTCGTCAAGATCGTGTTGCAGATCAAGCTGGAACTCTGAATCGGTGGCGCGCGCTGAGTGATAGGCCAGACGAGCGTGCTCCTCCAAGAGGTTGTTTATGTTGGCCATCTGCCATTCACCGGTATCCCGACCCATCGAGAGCATGTCCGTCACGATCCGGTTAGCACGATCTCCGTGGGAGCGAATCCTCTCAAGGTTGCCGCTGAGGTCACCCTGAATCTCTGCGATCCATGACTTCTGATCCGCTGAGATACTGTCGCCGATTTCCTCAAGAATCTCGTTCAGTTCCTCAATCAATTCCTCTGATGCCTCCGAGAAGTTCTTGACGAAATTCAGAGGATTCTTGATTTCATGTGCCACACCCGCCGTGAGCTCACCGAGTGCAGCCAATTTCTCACGCATGACGATCTGATCTTGCGCCCGTTGCAGGTCGGCAAGCACATCTTCCAACTGAGCGTTCTTCTCCTGCAATTGCTCCGCCATCTCCTCGACCAGGTTGAGGCGTTGCACCTCTAGCGCGTGTCGGCGAAACACCTCCAATGCCGCGGCCATTTCCGCGACTTCGTCACGTCCCCCGACATCGGCCGTCAGCTCCAAATTGCCTCCCGCCATTCGCCGCATCCAGTCCGACAAACGAGCCAAACGGCGCAAGAGCACTCGACCCACCTGATAGATGATCAACAAACCGCCACCGATACTGATCGCACTAATCGCCAACAGCAGTGCTCGACCTGTCAATATCGCCTGCTCAGATGCCTCGGTCGCATCTTGAACACTAATCTCCGCGGCGCTCACCAGCGAATTCACATGGTCGAGAAGATCTACCGCGACCTCTCGATTGCGTGCCAACAGGTCCTCCTGCAACAGCAACAGTTGTAGTTCCGATTCGCGTAAATCGAATCCTCCCTGTTCCCCTCCCAAAATGAACAGCCTTCCGAACAGCTGATCAAACTCATCAGCCAAGAGCGGATCACTTTCCTTCAGCTGAAAAATATTTCGCTGGATACGGGCGGACGATGCCTCAAACCGTTCACGCAACGGCTCAATGGTTGAGGCATCCGACAATCCAAAGGCGCTCGCTAGCAACTGTGTCGAAATGTTGGCGTTGGCTTGTAGCTCTGCGAGGAAACGGTAACTTCTGAGTTCCTGTTCCGAAAGGTGATCGGAGCGAGAACTGGGTGGCTCCTCAATGTCTTGAAAGCCCGTCATGAGGTAGAAGAACTGATCGTCCAGAGCAGGGATGAGCGCCGCGTCGATTTCAGCGCGCAATTCGGTGAGCTGTGCTTGGAGGCCGGATTTCAGTTCCGCGAGCCGAAACAACTCGATTCGGTCCATCTTGATTTCTTCGATGTTCGAACGGAGCGTGACCCCGAGACCTCGAACCAGTTGTTCTTGGCCAGGACTCGTGGCTGTCGATTCCAAAGCAACAACCAATTCCGAATCGAACGCCGCGTACGTCTCGTTGATATCGGCAGAAATAGAGTCCAAGTCTTCCAGCGTGGCTGCCGCGATGCGAGGAGCAGCCGCGACCAACTCGCTGTTGTAGTGAGCGACACCGAAAGCCACCACCATTGCCGGAACACTGCCCTCGTTAACCCGATCCTGGACATCGCCCACTCGATTGATCGAAAACCAGCCGACCAAGCTAGCTGCGACGGTGAGCACGACGGCTGAGCCAATCCCCGTATAGAGGCGGGTCGAGATGCGAAAACGGCTCTCGGCAATTCGTTTGAGCCAGTCTCTCATGGAGCCAGGTCCTGCCAGATGTTGAGAGGGCGATAGTCGCCGTTCTCATCGATCATGGTCCAAAACACTTGGTCTGAACCCTGATTGTCTCCTTCCCCATAATTCAGTACGAATCCGTCGATGTCTATGGGTTCAGAAGAACCGAAACGATCCGAGAAGCAGTCCCTGTCGACGGTTCGCCCGCAGCTTTGCAGACCGGCAATAGCCAGACGACCCGCAAGGTATCCCTCCAAAGAAACGAATCCGGGCACGGCTTCTGAATAATACTCCGACAAGGCATCAAGATAGGAGGACACCACACCGACGCCGGCATCAGACGGGAAAGGCACAACCTGCGTGGTCAACACTCCAGCACCATTGGGACCCAGTTCTTGCGCTAGCGCATTGCTGCCTACAAACGAGATCGTGACAAACACCGCGTCCATGCCTATTTCACGCGCCCAACGAATGAGCCACGCGACCGGCTGGTAGGCACCAATCACGATCACCCCTTCGGGATCACCCTGCTTGAGGTCCAATAGACCGGTCTTGACGGCTGTCGTGTTGCGTGGGTACAAGCCCACAGACACCGCTTCCATGCCGCGACGGTCGAGGGCTGCGCGCGCTCCGTTGTATCCAGCCTGCCCGAAGGAATCGTCTTGATACATGACCGCGATCCGTTCAATCCCCAACTCCGAGACGAGCCGTGCCACCATTTCTTCGGTCTCCTGGTTGTAGGACGCCCGGAGGTTGATCACGTTGCCCCATTGCGGATCTCGCAGGAACGCGGCACCGGTGAACGGCGCCATATAAGGAATCTCCGCAGCCGAGGCAACCGGTACCGCAGATCGCGAAGTGGGCGTGCCGACCGCACCAATCAACGCGAAGATGTCTCCGTTGTTGATCAGCCTCTGGGTGTTGTCAATAGCGGCTTCTGGTTCATAGGCGTCGTCGAAAGACACCAGCTCCAGACGTCTCCCATGGACTCCCCCACTTTCGTTCACCTCTGCAAAGGCGGCCTCAATGCCCAGACGCATGCCATTGCCGAGGTCCCTGGCCGGGCCACTGAAGGCCGCGGACTGACCGAACACCACACGATCATCAAAGACCCCCGGTGATGCGCCTGAGCCATTCTGGGCTGGGCTGTCGTCGTCTGGGAGGCTCGATGTCGTAACCGTCGACCCCGCAGTGGTAGGTGTGCCATCACTCAAGTCGTTCTCATCGGGCGACGACGAGGAACAGCCGGAACCGACCAGCGCCAAAGACAAAACCAGGACAACGATCTTGCGTCTTGATGAGCGGTAATTCTCCTCCATCACCAGACCACCATCGCAATATCGGTCTAGTTTCTTTGGGTCGTCATAGTCAGAAGATTCCTGCCGCGTTCTCGCCTATAGCTGACATTGTCCATCATCGTGCGCACCAAATGGACGCCCAACCCACCTACGTGACGGTCTTCGACCGAACCCGTCACCTCAGGCATGGGGGCGTCCGTCAAGGGGTCGAAAGCCACTCCATTGTCCGAGAGCCGTATCGACACAAGGTCTTCGGACGAGGTGACGGTCACCTCTATCTCTGCAAGCCCCTCATGGCTCCCGTGAGTCATAACGTTGATGACCAACTCTTCAAGCACAAGGTTGATTCTGAAGACAACCTCAGGGGCCCAACTCTCCCGCTCTGCAAATTCCTCGACGGCGCTTGCGAGCCGTTCCAGTTCCGCAGGATCGTTTTCCAACTCGAGAGACAGGACGGTGCTAATGGTCTTACCCCTCTGCTCGCAGTGTCATGCAAGTGATGTCGTCGGACTGTGCGGCGTCGCCCGCAAATTCCATGACTGAATCGAAGATGACATCGTTGACCGCGTGTGCTCCAGATGGTCGAGATTCTGAGAAGAGGTTCTCCAGACGGTCCATCCCGTACTCTTCTTCATTCTCATTCATGGCTTCGGTCACACCGTCCGTGTAGAAAATGATGTGGTCTCCAGGCGAAAGCGTGATCGTCATCTGCTGATACTCCAGGTCGGGCACCAAACCCAGGGCCACGCCCCCAGTCAGGGGCAACCGGGTGGCGTTGCCGTCGGCGTCTATCAAGACAGGTGTGTTGTGACCGCCGTTAGCGAAAGTCAGCACGCGGCTGGAGGGGTCGTACACGGCGTATATGAGGGTCACGAACATGGCTGTCTCGTTGTCTTCACACAGCAGATTGTTGACCTCTGCCAACACCTTGCTTGGGTTGCCGAGACCTATCGCGGCTCCCTTCAGCAGGGTCCGGCTGGACATCATGAACAGCGCGGCCGGTACGCCCTTGTCCGAGACGTCCGCTACGGCCAAGCCGAGCACTCCTCCTTCAAGACGCATGACATCGAAGAAGTCTCCCCCTACCGCACGCGCCGGCTTCATGCTGGCGTACACGTCGAATTCGGAACCTTGGGGGAAACTCTTCGGAAGGATCGACTGCTGCATCTGAGAGGCGACGTCAAGTTCGTTCTGCAACGCAACAAGCCGATCCCGTGCACCTAGGGCATCGCGCCATTCCAGGAGTTGTTGCAACGTCCGATCGATGGTGAGTTTCAAGTCGTCGAAGTCGACTGGCTTGGTAACGAAATCGAACGCTCCCCGATTCATGGCTGTGCGAATGTTCTTCATGTCGCCATAAGCCGAGATGATCACTGACCGGATATTGGGGTTGACCTTGGGGATCTGGTCGAGTAACGCCAGTCCGTCCATCTTCGGCATGTTGATATCTGAGAGGACGATGACAATTTCATCGTCCCCTCTGAGAACCTCCAGCGCTTCAACTCCATTCTGAGCAAACACGAACTGATACTGACCGGTGCGCACATAGCGGCGCATTCGCTGCTGTACAAGTGGCTGCAGGTCCGGCTCGTCGTCAACGACGAGAATCTTGTAGGGGGGTTGTATGCCACTCATGCTGTTCTGCTCCAACTCTCGAGGTCAACTTTCAACACGCGACACTCCCGAGGAGTGATTCAAGCAGTCGTTAGCTCAGGCAGGGGTCACAGCCCAAGACCGGACATGGCGTCACCGGTGTCGGCGTATACGGGAACGATCTTGTCGAAGCCGCTGATCTCGAAGACTTCCCGGATCGAGTCCGAGAGTGAGCAGACCGCCAGCTTGGCATTCTGTTGTTGAAGTGTCTTGGCAACAAGCAGAACCACGCGCAGACCAGCACTGCTGATATACGACAACCCCTCGAAGTCAAGGACCATCGACTCGCCATCAGCGCCGATGCTTGCTTCCAGGCCTTCATGGAAGTCACGGGCGTTGGCACCGTCGACTCGGCCAACGGCCTGTACGATCACCGCTCCACCCGTATTGTCACTTGTTAATTCCATTGGGTTTCATTCCCTCATATCGCGGACTGATGATCGGCTGGATTGCGACCGACGGCGCTCTCGTTGCCGAATCGTCGCCAATCGTACACGGGTCTACCGACTGATGTCATGCTCGAACCCAAGAAAGCCCTACCGAGACCGAACGGTTCGGTGACTGAGCGGGCGGTTGCGTGAGCGGGCCACTTGGTCAGTCTTCCTCGGGCATAAGCACGAACTCGGGGTAAGTCTCAATTCCCAATTCACCCGCGTCCTGACCCAGGCGTTCGACTTGAGCCGAGACACGAATTCCCAAGAGTGCATCCATAGCCCGCCATACGACGTAGGAGACGATGAACACAAAAACTCCGATAGACACGACGCCGAGCAACTGAATATGGAAACGGCCACCAGCGGCGATAGTGACAGCCAGGGTCCCCCAGATGCCCGACGCAAGGTGGGCAGGGATAGCCCCGACAACATCGTCAATCTTGAACCTTTCAAGCACTCTGGTGGCCAAGGTGCAGACCAAACCACCCACCGCTCCGATGATGATGGCCCACCAGTGATCGGTAATGGCCGGGCCGGCAGTGATCGCCACCAGCCCGGCGATCGCTCCGTTCATCCCGGCGAACAGATCCATACGTCCCAGGAGAGGCCGCGAGACGGCCAACGCAGCCAACACACCAGCTGACGCTGAGAGATTGGTGTTGACCAAGACGTTGCTCATCGACACTGCGTCAGCTGCGGTTCCCAGCGCCAACTGCGACCCGCCGTTGAACGCGAACCACCCCAACCAGAGGATGAAAACTCCCAATGTGAATATCAAGACGTTGGACGGAGGTGTGGGCTTGACGGTGCCGTCTTCGCGGTACTTGCCGAGCCGCGGTCCCACCACCAAGACGCCGGCGAGCGCTGCCCATCCGCCAGTTCCGTGAACGATCGTCGAACCCGCAAAATCAATAAACCCTTCTTGATACAGCCAACCTTCTCCCCAAGTCCAAGCACCGACCACCGGGTAGATGAACGCGGTGAGCACGAGCGTGAACAAGAAGAACGGCCACATCTTGATGCGCTCGGCAATGGCACCAGAGACGATCGAGGCGGCCGTTGCTACGAAGACCATCTGGAAGAACCAGTCCGACATGACGGCATAGCCGTTGCCGACAACTGCGGCCAGCGCTGACTCGTCTCCGTCAAGCAGCGATATTTCATCTGCAGAAGTGGAATAGAAGATCTCGAAGGTACCGATGTAGTCGCTGACATCGACATACATCAGGTTGTAACCAACCATGAAGTAGGCAAGACCCGCTATCGAGTAGATGCCAATGTTCTTCAAACAGATCATCGACGCGTTCTTGGAGCGAACCGCGCCGGACTCCAGCATCGTGAAGCCCGCAGCCATCCACATGATCAATGCGCCCCAAACGAGAAACGCAAATGTGTTGAAGATGAACTGTGTCTCGTCGTTGACGGCGGAGTCAGCCGCCGAAGCAAGACTCGACATGATGGCCAAGAACGTGAGCGTCAGTGCGGCGAGACCTACTACCTTGGTGGTCCTCCGACGGCAAAAAAGATTCGACACATTTCCTCCCTACGGTCGTGTTCGATCAAACCCAGGCAACTTTAGTCTCTATCCCTGACACACATCAGTGGAACGCGAATGACTATCGCCTCGCAGAGGGCGGCTACGATCACACAGATGTTCCGTGACTCCAACGCTCAGCCAGAATTCGAGCATCAGCGGGTCTTCCTCACCGGTGGCAGCGGGTTTCTCGGGATGTCAGTTCAAGCCGCATTGGCCCGGCGCGGAGTTCTTGACGTGGTCGCCCCCTCAAGTTCCGAGGTCGATTTCTTGGACCAGAATGAAGCCCAGGCTGCTATCGCCGACCACGCGCCCGACATCGTGATCCATCTGGCCGCCCGTGTCGGCGGTATCGGCGCCAACATGGTTGCCCCGGCTCAGCTGTACCTCGACAATCTGCTGCTCGGCACCAATCTGATCGAGGCATGCCGCATCGCCGAGGTTTCAAAAACCCTGGTCATCGGAACCATCTGCTCATATCCCAAACACACCCCGGTTCCCTTCCACGAGTCCTCGTTGTGGATGGGTTACCCCGAAGAGACCAACGCCCCTTACGGCATCGCCAAGCTGGCACAGCTTGTTCACCTTCAGGCCAACCGAGCTCAGTACGGGCAGCGCAGCGCCTACCTGATGCCCACAAATCTCTACGGTCCGGGCGACAAGTTCCACCCCGATGTGTCGCATGTAATTCCCGCGTTGATTCGAAAATGCGTAATCGCCCAGGAGGCGGGCGCCGAAGAAATCGACGTGTGGGGATCTGGTGGCGCCAGCCGGGAGTTTCTATATGTTGACGATGCCGCAGAGGGCATAGTTCTAGCTGCGGAGTTCTGGGAAGGACCTGAGCCGGTCAACCTTGGCGCAGATCATGAGATGTTGATCAAGGAACTCGTGGAGACCGTCGTTGAACTGACGGGCTATGAAGGTCATATCCGCTGGGACAACAGTCGACCAGACGGCCAACCGCGACGCGGCGTTGACGCCGGTCGTGCCCGCGAACTCTTCGGCTTCACCGCCAACACCGATTTCAAAGACGGCCTGCAAGCCACAATCGACTGGTATCTGGCCAATCGCGAGCTAGCCGAATCCCGGCGAAGCTAGAGAGCGGAAGTAATCAGCCGTTTCTGCTACCCCTTCACGCAGCGCAACGGTCGGGTTCCACCCCAACAGCTCTTGAGCGCGTGTGGTGTCGGGGCGCCGACGCCTCGGATCATCGACAGGCAACGGGAGGTACCGAACGGGTGATGCAGAACCGGTGACCTCCAAGACAATCTCAGCCAACTCTGTGACCGTGAACTCGAAAGAGCTGCCTATGTTGACCGGATCGTGTTCGCCGGACTCGAGCAGAGCGACAATCCCGCGGACCTGATCATCAACGAAACAGAAACTGCGAGTCTGTGTGCCATCGCCGTAGACAGTGATGGGTTCGTTGGCAAGCGCTGCCACGATGAAGTTCGATACGACGCGCCCGTCGTTGGGGCGCATACGCGGACCGTAAGTGTTGAAGATCCGCACTATCCGAGTATCAAGGTCGTGATACCGGCAATAGGCCATTGTCATTGCCTCAGCGAAACGCTTTGCCTCGTCGTAGACCCCGCGAGGTCCTACCGGATTGACGTTGCCCCAGTACTGCTCCACTTGCGGGTGGACCAACGGGTCGCCATAGACCTCTGAAGTCGACGCCAACAAGAACGTCGCCCCTTTCGCCTTGGCCAAGCCAAGGGTGTTGTGAGTGCCTGACGAACCAACCTTCAGGGTCTGAATCGGCATCTTTGAATAGTCGATCGGTGACGCCGGGCTGGCGAAGTGCAGCACTGCGTCCACCGCGCCCGCGATATCCAGATAACTCGAAACGTCGTGCTCAACAAGCGTGAACCCCTGATGCTCACGGAGATGAGCGACATTTGACCAAGTCCCGGTCGAGAAGTTGTCGATACAAACGACATCATCCCCGCGGGCGATCAGATGGTCGCACAGATGCGAGCCGAGGAACCCTGCACCGCCGGTGACAACGACGCGCACGGTCTCAATTCCTTCCGATGCCCTGATAGGTGAAGCCCCTGCTCAGCAAAGCCTCGCGGTCCAGAATGTTGCGGGCATCGACCACATGACGAGAAGCCATGGATTCTGAGAGCTTGTCAAGATCAAGCAGCTTGAATTCGTCCCATTCGGTCAGAACAACGAGAGCCTCCGCACCTTCGCAGGCAGCATAGGGATCGTCGGCCACGACGATCTCATCAATGTCAACCGTTGCAACCGCCGGATCGTAAGCCCGAACCTTGGCTCCTTGGGCCAACAACAGGTCTGCTACCTCCAATGCCGGAGAGTTGCGAGTGTCGTCGGTTCCGGCTTTGAAGGCGAGTCCGAGCAGGGCGATAGTGGCTCCGCTCAACGAAACCACAGACGCAACCTTGCTCACCACACGCTTGAACTGTTCGTCGTTGGCCTTGATCACTCCTCGCATCAAAGAGAAGTCGTATCCGGCATCCTCGGCCATCGAGATGATCGCCCGCGTGTCCTTGGGAAAACACGAACCACCCCAACCGGGGCCTGGACGCAGAAACTCACTACCGATGCGCTTGTCGTAGCCCATTGCCACCAACACGTCACTGACATCGGCGCCGACAGCTTCACATACCGCGGCGATGGTGTTGACGAAGCTGAGTTTCGTGGCAAGGAAGGCATTGGCCGCATATTTGGTGGTCTCGGCCGAAGCCGGATCGGTGATCATGACCGGGGAACCGATGCTCCCATGCAGGTTCGCCACACGATCGGCTGCGGCTGGGTCGTCCGCACCGATCACCACCCGATCGGGGTTGAGAAAATCAGCAATGGCGGTCCCTTCCCGAAGAAACTCCGGGTTGGACACGACCGCGATATCGGGCCGACCCATCGCCTCTTCAACGAGGCGCGTCGAACCCACTGGAACCGTCGATTTGTTGACGACAATCGCCCCATGCCGAATATGTTCGCTGACCTCGGCCGCGGCAGCTCTCAGATGGTTCAGATCAACCGAACCATCAACTGATTGGGGTGTAGGTACGCAGAGGTAGACGAAATCGGCATCACCGACAGCTTCGGCGGCGGCCACAACAAACGACAGACGCCGAGATTCAAGTCCCTCGGCAACCAACTCCGAAAGACCGGCTTCATGTATCGGCACGTCACCAGATTGCAGGCGTTGCACCTTGTTGACATCAATATCAGCACACACCACATCGTGGCCCAGGTGTGCAAAACAGGCCCCGGTGGTGAGACCAACGTACCCCGTGCCGATCACCGCGATCTTGCTCATAAAGAAGGCCAAGTGTAGAGGGGTGTTGCTGTCAACGCCGGGCGTAGCCGGAGCCCCCCGCACGTTGCAGTCGCCGGGGGTAGCCGGAGCCCCCCGCATGTTGCAGTCGCCGAGGGTAGCCGGAGCCCCCGAAAGATCAGCCGCATGATTGGCCTTGCCAACGCCGGGCGTAGCCGGAGCCCGCCGCAACTCAGCCGCATGATTGGCCTTCGGGGGGGCGACCGATAACGCGCTCAGACCCTGAGGAGATGTCTGTGCTCGTAGCGGAGGCTCCAGTCGTTGCGGGAGCAACTTGATCAACGCTTGACGACCGAACGACCGCAGACGACAGATCTGGGATATCCACGGTCCCGTGAGCCGCCACTTCCTCATGCACCTTTGAGGGGTCATGCGGGAACAGGAACGAAATCTGCTCATGGTCGGCACCCAACACAACCCGGAGATCACCAGTTGCGCCAGCATCTTCCACAAGCGCTGGAATCGGGATCAAGTAACGCGCAACTGTTTCAGCTTCCGAACGACGACCCGGCGGGTATACGACCACCGAAATCCCCTGGTCGGTCCCATAGAGATACCTGGAGGCAACGTTGAAACCGAGATCGGCCAGAAGGTTGCCCTCCTCATTCAGCAGCGTTCCGTCGGTTGTGTAGAGATCCAAAATCACGTCGCGTGGCTGCGTCTGGTCGGCTGCTCCTCTGAAAATATCGAAGATCTCCTCGTGAACGCCGGGTACGAGTTCTTCACCGACATACACACCGGCCTCGTCATGAATTGTGTTCACTTGAAGTTCCAAGCGCGTAAGATTGTCGGGGTTGAAGTCGCTGAACGCCTTACCGAGATCAATCAACTCCGAAGGAGTGAGTTCGCTGTCGAGAACCACACTGCCAGCTCCCGATTCGATCAAGCCGGCCAGAGCAGTTGGATTGCGTGCACCGCGGCTGGCCGCACGACTCAGCGCAAGAACCAGAAAATCCTGCTGACGTTCAATGCGTCCGAAGTCAGAGTTGCCCACCATCACCCAGCGATCATCGATGAACTGTTCATAGGATCGAGATCGCACGTAGGCGAGAGCCGCAACACCATCAAGGACATGGCAGCCACCTTCGACGATATCGAGACCGGTGTTGCGGTCACGGGTGGGATGATCGAACCAGACCGGTACACCGTTCAGAACATCAACTACCTGCCTGAAGCCTAGGAAATTGATCTCCACGTAGTGATTGATTTCGATGTCGAAGTGAGAGGTGATCGTCTCGACCAGGGTCTGCGGACCGCCAATCAACAGCGCCGCGTTGATCCGGTATTTTCCGGCTCCTGGGATGTGGTCTGTCAACAGGTCACGCGGAATTGACAGCACCCAAGCCTGACCAGAGGTTGGGTCGACCCGCAAGATGGCGATGCTGTCGGCGTTGAAAGTGCCGCGGGCGTCATAGGTCCGCCCGATGTGAATCGGGTCGTTGGGGTCAATGCCCAAAGCGCTGTCGTTTCCGATCAATAAGAAGTTGACCGGATCCCCTTTTGCCGTGTCGGTGATCAGAACTTCACCAGAGATCTCAACGCGGCCAAAGCCCGACACAGCATCGGAGATGTTCCCAATCAACCACGCGGCGGCGACGGCTGAAACGATCACCACAGCGCACAACATCATCACGATGCGTTGCGGCCAGGAACGCCGCAGAACAACTTTTCTCTGAGTAGCTGTAGGCGCTGGGACCTCTGACACATTGCGGAGCGTAGTGGTCTGAAAGCCGACCGCGATATCACCAGTGGCTACGTTGCCGGTCGCAGGTGGATCACGTCTCCGGTTGTGATCGTCAGACTCGTTCCATCATCGCAGCGGAGGACGAGATGCCCTTCGTCGCTCAGCCCGACCGCCTCTCCCAGAAAAAAACGGTTTCCCGGCAGTTCAACCCGTACGCGGGTCCCAAGGGTCGCTGAGTTGGTTCGCAGTTCCTCCATCACCAACACCGGGTTGGCGAGCCGTGGCGCCAACGCGCTCAGCAGTCCGGACAGCAGCAGATCACGGTCGGCGAGGCTGCCCCGTTGAACCATTCCACACTCAACCATTGAGGTCGCTGCCATTGAGGTGGCTCCCCGCTGACGCTCGATTGCGGTGACATTTATTCCCACACCCACCACGACGGATTCGTTCGGTTCGGCTACGTATTCGGCTAGCACACCACCAAGTTTTCCGGGAGCAGCGCCATCTTCGACCACTAGGTCGTTCGGCCATTTTGTCAGCACGGTAGCGGTGGTCAACTGATCGGCAGCCAAGCGCGCCGCTGCGCCTACCGCGGCGACGACGCCAGCACCCTCGAGCGACACAGGCACGCGAATGCTCACCAGCAGCGCATTGCCGGGGTCGTCGTCCCACTCCCGTTGAAGGCGACCCCTTCCCGCACTCTGGTGGTCGGCTACCAGCACCGCCGGCCCAAAAGTACCATCACGTGCTTCGGCAACGAGGTCTGCATTGGTCGACCCGGTAACCTCTACGTGGCGCAGGGGTCCAAGTCCCGTAGCGTTGGCCACGCGGCTGCTAGCCGCAAACGGATCTCCCGCTGATGTCGCAACCTCATGGCTCATTCGACTAATCATTACCCTGTGTTTTCCAAAGTACTCATAGCAAACCGTGGTGAAATCGCGGTTCGAATCATTCGTGGCTGCCGCGAACTCGGTATCGCCACTGTGGCGGTCTACTCCGATCTTGATCGCGATGCGCTCCACGTGCGCCTTGCCGACGAGGCCTACAGCCTGGGCGGAAAGACCAGCGCTGAGTCCTACCTCAACACCGACGCAATCCTCGACATCATTGAACGCAGCGGTGCCGATGCGGTGCACCCCGGCTACGGATTCTTCTCCGAGAACGCCGATTTCGCGCGCGCCATAACCGAACGCGGGGTCACCTTCATCGGGCCGGGTCCCGAAGCCATCGAGGTGATGGGCGACAAGATCTCCGCCCGCGAGGCCGCCGAGAGAGTTGGCGTGTTCGGCGTTCCCGGTACTACCGAGACGATCACCGACGCCGCCCAGATCATTGATTTCGGCAATTCGCAGGGCTGGCCGGTTGCGGTGAAGGCGGCTTTCGGCGGTGGTGGGCGTGGCATGAAAGTCGTAGCAAGCGCCGAAGAAGCTGCCGAGCAACTCGCGGCGGCGCAGCGCGAAGCTCTCGCGTATTTCGGGCGCGACGAGTGTTACATGGAGCGCTATCTCACCAAGCCGCGCCATGTGGAAGTCCAGATTCTGGCGGACACGCACGGCAACTGCGTCTATCTCGGAACTCGCGATTGTTCGGTTCAACGCCGACACCAGAAGCTGATCGAAGAAGCACCCGCGCCGGATATAGATCCCGACATCATCGCGGCGATGGGCGAAGCGGCCGTCAAGGTCGCTCAAGGCTGCGATTACGTCAATGCAGGAACGGTCGAGTTCCTGTATGAAGACGGCAGTTTCCACTACCTGGAAATGAACACTCGTCTCCAAGTCGAGCATCCAGCAACTGAGATGATCACCGGCATTGATCTCGTAGAACAACAGATCCGCGTTGCCGCTGGTGAAAAACTGCCGTTCACCCAAGACGACATCGAAATCGACGGGCACGCGATCGAGATTCGGATAAACGCCGAGGATCCCGCCGGAGGAGCGTTTCTGCCTTCGCCAGGAACTATCACGGCGCTCAGAACCGCCGATGGTTTCGGTACTCGTTTCGACACCGGCTACCAAGCAGGTGACGAAATCAGCCAGTTCTATGACAACTTGATCGGAAAGCTCATCGTCTGGGGCAAGGATCGTCCGACCGCAATTGCCCGGGCCCTACGAGCGCTCAACGAAACCACAATTGAGGGGGTCGCGACCACCACCACGGCCGCGGTAACCATTCTGGAACATCCAGACTTCGCTGCCGTCACCCACAGCACCAAGTGGCTGGAAGAGACGGTCGATCTGAGCACCATCAGCGTCGCTGCTGTAGCTGAGGTCGAAGACTCAGACGAACCCAAAATCAAGCGAGACGTCGACGTTGAGGTCAACGGCAAGCGATTTTCCGTCTCAATGTGGGTTCCCGAGAGCGCCGGAACCCCTAGCGGGGCAACTGCCCCACGGGCACGCCGCTCCGGCCGCGGCGCGTCCAGCGGTGGATCTGGCAGCGGCGATGTCACCGTGCCTATGCAGGGAACGATCGTCGGAGTGCTCGTTGCTGTTGGCGACACCGTCGATGTTGGCGACACCATCGTCGTTTTGGAAGCAATGAAGATGGAGAACAACGTCACCGCGGAGAAGGCAGGAACGATCAAAGAAATCCGAGTCGTTGAAGGTGACTCCGTCGGCGGTGGAGACATCGTCGCGGTAATCGAGTAACGAACCTCTCCCCTGGGCGGACCGGCAACTGTGCGGGCCGGCAACTGTGCGGACCGGCTATTCGGCGGTTTCGCCCTACTCGGCGGCTTCGCGGAGGGCTTCCGCGAGAGTCGGATGCACGAGCGCACTCTCGTGAATGTCCGCAACAGTGAGACCATTGCTGACCGCTACCGCCAGCACTGAAATCAGTTCAGCAGCGTGCCGACCGACAATCGACCCACCAAGGACAACCCCAGTGGCGGGATCCGAC
The DNA here is from genome assembly GCA_965198315.1 of Candidatus Aldehydirespiratoraceae bacterium. GTDB lineage: Bacteria > Actinomycetota > Acidimicrobiia > Acidimicrobiales > Aldehydirespiratoraceae > VXYK01. The sequence continues at coordinate 3,162,402 of OZ240616.1, forward strand.
ACGATCTTCACAAAGCCGCGAGGATCATCGTTGATCTGGGCCTTCGCCGAGGAAGCAAAAGGGACTTTAGTCACGCGAACCTTGCGACCTTCAGAGAATGCGTCTGCCTCAGCGAGTCCGACATCGGCGATTTCGGGTTCAGTGAAAATTGCGGACGCGGCTTTGTCGTAGTCGATGACGCGGCGCCGAGACACCGAGAGTGCCCCGAGCGCGTGTTCCGCAATTTTCTGTCCTTGGATGCTCGCCACCGAAGAGAGCGGAAGGCGTCCACTAAGGTCGCCGGCTGCATAAATGTGGCTGATGTTGGAGCGCAGGTTCATGTCGACCGGCACATACCCGTCTTCTGAGTCCACACCAGCATTGTCCAGACCAAGCGTTTCGCTATTGGGAACCGAGCCGATGGCCAAAAGTGCGTGCGATCCCGTCACCACTCGGCCATCGTCGCAACTTACAGTTACTTCCTCGCCTTCTCTGGATATACCGATGGCGCGCGCCCCTTTGAGCAGATGAACCCTCCGACGTAGGAAATCCTCCTCCAACGCGGCCGCCACTTCAGGGTCTTTGGCTGGGAGCACTTGTTGACGACTGACTATCAAAGTGACTTCAGACCCCATCGACTGAAACATGTGGACGAACTCCACGCCAGTGACGCCCGAGCCGATCACGACGAGGTGCTCGGGCATCGTTGGAGGCGGATAAGCATCTCGAGTGGTAAGCACCCGGACGCCGTCGACTGGTGCCCAATCAGGGAGGCGAGGGCGGCTGCCAGTGGCCAATACGATCACGTCGGCTTCGAAGTCGATCGTTTCGTCCGCGGTAGTCGCCCTCACAGTATGGGCATCAAGCATCGTCCCCGTGCCGTGAGCGAACTGAACGTGCTGGCTGGCGAGCAGGCTACGAATTTGACTCTCCAAGCGGCGTTCGAGAGTCGATAGACGATCTCGAAGTTGGTCAAGATCAACATCGGTTGCAACCTCAGAAAGCCCCATGCGCATGGAGCGTTGCACGAAGGATCGGGCGTTACCTGCTGCGATCATCGCCTTGGACGGGATGCAATCCCAGAGATGGGCAGCTCCGCCGATCGTGTCCTGCTCCACAAGAACGACCTCTGCGCCCAATCGTGCCGCTGTAGTGGCGCAACTATTGCCCGCGGGACCCCCACCGATAATTACCATGCGAGTCGTCATCAAGCGCAGATGCTAGCTGTCCGTTTGTCGCATTGTCGCTACATCGGCGAGTATGACCGCGCTACATGGGGGCGCTATCGCTACTGACGGCTAGATTCAGCGGCTGTGGCCCTCGCCGCTTCTGAAGCTGACCCCGCTGATGACGCCGTTTGCGACCACGCGCCTGCGCCATTGAATTGGAACACAATCGCGCTGACGCTCGCAGCGACCGCCGTCGCCGTTGGAGTTGTCATGCGCTTCGTTGCTCTGACGCCGTTGTGGCTGGATGAGGCGCTTTCGGTCAACATCGCGCAGCTGGACTTCGACCAGTCGGTTGAAGCGCTCCGACATGACGGCCACCCCGCTCTCTACTACTTGCTACTCGGTTGGTGGATAGATGCCTTTGGCGACAGTGACCTGGCGGTGCGCTCGTTGTCCGCGGTGTTTTCTTTGCTCGCAGTCTGTGTGCTCTACAGAATCGCCCGCCGATACGGCTCCACAACCGCTCAAGTAACGCTGCTGATCGCCACCACCTCCCCGTTTCTGATCCGCTACGGAACCGAAGCTCGGATGTATGCCCTGTTGGCCCTGCTGTGTTGCGTTGGTTGGCTCTGTGCAGAACGGGCAATAGAACGTTCGTCACCTGTTCGGCTCCTGCTCTTGGCGCTCGCCGTCGCCGCACTGATACACACTCACTACTGGAGTTTCTGGCTGATCGGCGCGGCGCTGATTGTTGCGGCAACCAACATCGCCTTCGGAGACAGCAACACTCGTGCGGTTGCGGTGCGTATCGGAGGTGCAATCGTTGCGGGCAGCGCCACATTGCTCGTTTGGTTCAGCGTGTTTTCAGAACAGCTTCGAACCACGGGAACTCCGTGGGCCGACCGGGCGCGACCCGCAGAAATCGTTGTTGAGACGATTCAGGCGATCGGTGGGAACAACCGGTTCGAGGGCGAACTCTTGGGGATCGTGCTAGCTGTCCTAGCGATACTGGGCGTGTTGGCCTGCCGTATCGACGGACGCAATTTAGTGCTTCGGTTCGCTGCTGGGAATTTGGATCGTGTATGGCTGTGCGTGCTGCTGACACTTGGTATTGGCGGAGGCGTTGCCTTGGTAATGGCTGGTGCTTTTGAAGCACGTTACGCAGCTGTCGTGGTGGGTTTTCTGTTGGTCCTCGCTGCTAGGGGAATAGCAATGCTCCCGACGCGGCCAAGGCTTGTGGTGCTGGTGCTTGTCGTAGCCTTCGGACTCGCGGTAAGCGTCGACGAAGCACGGCGCGACCGAACCCAGGGTGCCGATGTCGCAGCGCTGATCGACGAAGGCTTCGAAGTTGGCGATGTGGTTGTCTTCTGCCCTGATCAGGTTGGGCCGGCGACCCTCCGTTCGGTTGTTGGGTCGCCCGCTTCGTTCGCTTATCCCCGTGGTGATGGCCGCTTCGTGGACTGGCAGGACTACGCCGAGACGATCAGCAACACCGGCGTCGATAGTTTTGTCGCCGAAGTGCTCGCCGAAGCCGGCGACCACAATGTCTGGTTGGTGAGCGGATTCGGATACCAGAGTTTCGGTAACCGTTGCGAAGCCATGATCAACGAGTTGGAACGAACCCACCAAGCACAACAACTGCTGGCACCCAGCGACGTTTTCGAACCGATGTTGCTCACTCGTTACGAGGCCTTGTAGTGACCTTCCCGCTCAACTTGCCGCAGGACTTCAAGGCCGCCTTGGCTGGCTGGATCGAGGCCAGGATCTATGTCGCTGCGGCTTATATCACCACCTTGGCCATCGTTGATCGCCTTGAACCGTCGCCGGCGTTCTCGCCGGTCGACGATGGGCTGATTCCGTGGGACGGAACCTGGTACCGCGACCTGGCGAGCCAGGGCTACGACTCACCCGAACTCGAAGGGGGAATTCGCTTCTTTCCGCTGTGGCCGCTGTTGGGTCGACTTCTCGGGGCCCTGGGAGACAGACCCGATATCGCCCTGGTGATCGCAGCCAACCTGCTCGCTCTCGTTGCCGGAATGTTGATGTACCGGGTGGCGATGCAGGAGACCGATGACCCCGAAATCTCCAGACACGTGGTCCGAATCTTCTCGCTGTTCCCGTCGGCCTTCGTCTTGGTGCTCGGCTACAGCGAAGCGCTCTTTTTGACCTTGGCTCTGGGATTCGTTCTGTGTACCCGTAGCCGCAGCTGGTTGGCGGTGGTGGTGTTGGGCTTCTTGGCCGGTTTGACACGACCGGTCGGGCCCCTATTGGCGGTGCCCGCGCTCCTGAGAGCCGTTGCGAGTGATCGGCGCTCTCCGCCGGCGTGGCTAGCCGTGGCTTCGGCACCATTGGGAACGCTCACGTTTCTTGTGTGGGCCGAACGCGCCCAAGGTGGTTGGCGCGTTCCAATCGACGCGCAAGAAGAGCTCCGGGGCTCCGTCCGTGAACCCATAACCCGGATCATCAAGGCGTTCATCGAGGGCGCCAAGGGTGACCCAGGTGAACTGTTGCATGCCTGCGCGGCAGTGATCCTGGCGTTTCTACTAGTTGTTGCGGTGCGCAAGCTGTCGCTCGACTTGTGGGTGTACGCGGTTCCCTCAACGATTCTGCTCTTCGCTGCTGAAAACCTGAACTCGATGGAACGCTACGCCTTGGCCGTCTTCCCGCTCGTGATCGCCGCTGGGATTGTGAGCCATCGATCGTTGCTGAGGCGTTGGCTGCCAACAGCTTCCGCTGTCGCCTTGACGGTCTTGACTGTCCTAGCACTGAACGGCATCTACGTCCCATGAGTGCAGCCACATGAGCACCGCCGCGGCTCCGGCTACGCCCGGCAACAGCACAGTGCCCGGCGAAAGCACAGTGCCCGGCGCTGCCGCGGCTCCGGCTACGCCCGGCGAAAGCACAGGGCCCGGCGCTGCCGCGGCTCCGGCTACGCCCGGCGATTGCAGAGTGCCCGGCGACAGCAAAGTGCCCGGCGACAAGCCAACGCGCGTCGGCATCGATGTCACAGCTCTGGTCGGACCACCCGGCGGAATCCACCAAACAACTAAAGGTCTTGTGGGTGCGCTTGCGAACATGGCCGGGATAGATGCCACAGGTTGGCTCCTAACCTTTCGCGGAGCGCGGCCGGACACAACCGTTGCGGTGCGCCGGTCCCGTTTTCCCGCTCGAGTCGCCCATCGTCTGTGGCAACACAATCTCACGGCGCTGGACCGATTGATCGTCGGATCCGTCGACGTTGTGCATGGTCCGAACTTCACGGCTCCACCCACGCCTAGCTCGGTCATCACCGTCCAAGATCTCTGTATGGTTCGCTATCCGCAATGGTGTCGGCCTGAAGTTGTTGCCATGGCCAAACCGTTGAAAGCAGCCATAGACGCCGGGGCGAAAATCCACGTTTCGTCAGTGGCCGTCGCTGAGGAGGTCTATGCCCATTTCGATGTGTCACCAGAGCAAGTTGCTCTGGTTCCTCATGGGGTCAGTCCCATCGTGGCCGGTGACGCCGCACAAGGACGGCGTCTCGCCGGCCATGAGAAATACGTGCTCATACTGGGAACCGTCGAACATCGCAAGAACGTCGCTGCGGTTACCGAATCGTTGAGTTCACTTCCCAACGATGTCGCCTTGGTTGTGGCAGGGCCGGTGGGCAACGCCGAATCGACGCTCGATGATGCCGCTGGCGACCAGAGGTTGGTGAGGCTCACCGAGGTTGACGACCAACAAAAAGCCTCGCTGCTGCGGGGCGCCGCGGTGCTGGCCCTTCCCTCGCGCTACGAGGGGTTCGGACTACCACCGCTCGAAGCCCTCTCGGTCGGTACTCCTGTTGTGGCAACTGCGGTGGGAGCCTTACCGGAGTTGATAGGCGACTTCGTACCGCTGGCTCCCCCCAACGACAACGAAGCCTTCGTCGAACAGCTGCGCGCGGCAATCTCGGCGCCAGGAACAGTGCCAACAGAGCTTCAGGCCCGCATCAATGCGATGACTTGGCAGACCGCGGCCCAACAGATGGCCGACATCTACCGCGGCATTCAGAAGTAAACTCAGTCCGTGGCCGCTGAACCGACTCTTGACGTCAGCATCGTCTTGCCCGTTCACAATGAAGCGGGGCACTTGGCGGACGAACTGGCCCGAATCAGCGCCTCCATGGACAAGTCTTCATACACCTGGGAACTCGTGGTTGTAGACGATGGTTCGACCGACGGATCAGCTGAAATCTGCCAGGGTCTCGCTAAAGTCCGCGTCATAAAGACTCGACGAAACCGCGGCTCCGGCGCGGCGCGGCGTATCGGCACCGAAGCTGCTGAAGGTCGTGTCGTGGTGTGGTCCGACGCAGACATGACCTATCCCAACGACCAGATTCCCGAGCTGGTCGCGGAACTCGGCAACGGCGATCACATAGTCGGTGCCAGAACCTCTGAACAGGGCACGTTCAAGATCTTTCGAGTTCCCGCGAAATGGGCTATCCGCCGTCTCGCGTCCTACCTGACCCGTACCAAGATCCCAGACCTCAACTCAGGGTTCCGAGCTTTCCGCCGCGATGTCGGCCTTCAGTTCACCCGACAGTTGCCGACGGGGTTCTCATGCGTCACCACTATCACGATGGCCTTCTTGATGAACGGCTACGAAGTCCGCTACGTGCCCATTTCGTACCAGGTACGTGCCGGTCGTTCGAAGTTTCACTGGTTCCGCGACACCAGCCGCTATGTGCTGCAGGTCATCCGCATGATCCTGACTTATGACCCCTTGCGAGTGGCTTTGCCCATCGCCTCGGTACTCGGTGTCGTCTTCGCCGCCAAACTTGGATACGACATTGTCGACAAGGACTTCCGTGTTGCCGCCAACACTCTGCTTCTCGGGTTCGCGGTGCTTCAAGTGCTAGTCGTGGGACTTCTCGCAGATCTGGTGGTGAGGTTGAATCGTCCTACAAGCCTGCTTCCGCCAGGCGACGTGGAAGAATCTCGGCGAACTCCACCGGTGGATGCAAGTGATCGGTCAGAATGACCGGTTGCAACATCAAGCATCTCACCGATGGAGGTTTTCAGTATGGCACAAAGGCTCAGTGTTGTTGAGCGCGCCCGGATCGAGGCGATGTATATGGCCGGGGTTAGTGTTGCGGAAACAGCGAGGTGTTTGGGTCGTGCTCCGTCGACGATCTATCGTGAGTGCAAGCGTGCTGGTTGTTCTGTTAGGGGTTATGACGCTCAGTTAGCGCAGACCGCTGCTGATGCGCGGGCAGCAAGACCGAAGGTTCCGCGCCTTGTCGCTGACCCGAGGCTCGGCGCTGAGGTGGCGCGGCGTCTGGGGTTGGGTTGGTCACCGCACGCGGTGACCGCTGATCTGCGTTGCGAGGGACTCAGCGTGTGTGCTGAGACGATCTACCGGGCGGCCTATGACCACAGCGGCCGCAGTGGTTTGGCTAAGGGGTCGTGGCGGTTGTTGCCGCGTCGGCGTCGGCGCCGCAGAAAACGGGGCCGACACGCTTATAACCCTAGGCCGTTAGGTGACTACAGGCCCATAGCGGACCGTTGTATCAAGGCTTTGGACCGCAGCGAGGCCGGGCACTGGGAAGGCGACTTGATCATCGGCAAGAACAACGGTTCGGCAGTGGCGACACTAACTGAACGGCTCAGCCGCATGACACTGGCAGTCGCGCTGCCAAACGGTCCCAACGCCGAGCACACAGCTGCTGCGGTCACCGCTGCGCTACGCCGCCAGCCACCACACCTAGTCAAGACCCTGACCTGGGACCAAGGCCGCGAGATGGCCCGCTGGCAAGACATCGAAAACGTATTAGACATCAAGGTCTACTTCTGTGACCCGCGCTCACCGTGGCAACGCCCCACCAACGAACAAACCAACGGACTGCTACGACGCTGGCTGCCCAAAGGCACCAACATCAACATCAACCCCACACACCTCTCGGTCATCGAAAACAACCTCAACACCATGCCCCGCAAACTCCACAACTGGAAATCAGCCAAAACCATCTATATTCAACAGACTTGCAACCACCACTAGAGTTTGCGCACCCTAGAATCTGACTCGCTAGCTGATCTGGGAGAGCAGGGCTTGATAACGCCGTCGCACGGCGGGCCAGCTGAACGAGTTCTTAACGTATTCATGACCGGCTTGAGCCAACTTGGAGCGCAGATGGGCGTCGTCCAAGAGGCGATTGAGTGACACCTCGAATTCTACGAAGTTGCCGTACCAGAGACCACCGCCGGACTGTTCGCAATGATCACGGGTCGGACCACACCAGCCGTTGACCAGCACTGGCGTTCCCGCCAACCAGGCTTCAAGCACCACCAACGAGAACGACTCCAAAGGTGACGGGTTGATTAGCACATCGGCAGCTGCGAGCAAACCGAACTTGTGCTCTTCAGATACGGGACCAACGCACACGATCCCGTCAGCAGCTGGTAGCGCTTCAGCAACCGGACCCACGAAGATCAGTTTTCCGCCCCCTCTTCGCGCTCGCATCGCCGAGAACCATTCCGCAAGGTCGTGGGCACCTTTACCCCTACCTACCCGCCCCAAACACATCACAAACGGTTCGTCACCCATACCGAGCGCTTCACGCGTAACCCAAGGATCAATGTCGAATTCGGGGGCTTCAACTGGTAAGCCCAACACATTCTGGGGCGTGGTGACAGTTGTGGGAAACCGCGACAACACTAGGTCCTGCTCGGCCCGACTGTAATGGGCGATGGCAGATACCTCCGCGAAGACCTCAGCGAAGAGCGCCAACTCCATGGGTGGCTCCGGGTGCGCCGCAGGGTGCAAAATCGTCGGTATTTTGGCCACGGGTATACCTCGCACCGTCGGGTGGTACAGGTAGGGAGTGAAAGCCAGCACACCGCTCTCAACCCCGGAAACGGCGTCAATCAAAGCCTTACTTGTTGGACCTTGATGATCTATCCACGCTAATCCCTCCGCGACATCAACTTCTCCTACCCGCGTCAGGACCCGTTCACTAATGGCATCAAAACCGAGAGAGCGGGGATAATCGACGCTGAATCGTGACACCGAAACGCCCTCTTCGATGGTCGTTCCTTCGGGATAGTCATCGGCCCATGTCAAATAGGAGCGAGCCCGTGAAGTGAGGACCGCGACATCAAGACCGTCGCCACTGAGTCGCGTCGCCAACATCCGAGCCGCTGATTCGGCACCTCCAATAACATCATTTCCATACCGAGGCGAAACGAAGGTGATGTCGGTCATTGGCGGGACTGACTCCCTGCCAACAGCGCTGTGAAGACTTCGCGCAAGCGGTCGCGTGTTGGGCCGGGACCCAACTCCTGTGCACGTTCCAAACCCCGATTCACCATCCCCTCCCGCAAACCAACATCATCCAACACCCGCTCCACCGCCGCAGCCACCACCACCGGCGACTTATCGGTCAACAACACACCCGCACCTCCCAGAGTCTCTGGTACCGCCGCCGCCGCAGCCGCCACCACCGGCACGCCCCACGCCATCGCCTCAACCAACGGAACACAAAACCCCTCATGCTCAGACAAACACACAAACACATCAGCTTGTTGATACAAACCCACCAATTCAGAAGACGACACCGAACTCACAAAACTCACCGCGTCACCAACCCCGAGTTCCGCAGCAAAATCCTTCAACGCCGCCTCATACACATCAGCAGAAGAGGCCCCCACCAACACCAACTCAACACCAGGACGCCAGCGCCGCAACACCGCCAATGCCGACACCAAATCCTGCTGACACTTATTTGGAGCCAACCGACCAACAAACAACAGCGTCACCTTCGACCCAACGCCAACCGACCCAACCGACCCAACAGCACCTTCGAACGGAAGCACGGCATCGTCAAAAAGAACAGGAACAACCTCCACGCAACTCATACCAGCAGAGCGAAGATCACGAGCATTGAACTCCGAAACGGCCAGGCCGATGCGGGTGATAGGAGCGAGGTGCAGGAGCTGATCACGGCCCCGCAGCAAGCCCTCAACCTGTTCGTATTCCCACAGTTCAAAGAACTCTGGAGGGGTAACGTTGTGGTAGTTGACAACCACCTCCAACTGACGGCTGACAATCTCTTCGGCCGCAACCGATCCAACCGCATGCTGCAGAATTGTCAGATCGGCATCGGATTTCCATTCTGAAAGCAGCACCAGATCATCGCCATTGCCCGAGCTTTCTGTTGTCGGGGCAGCGACAGGCAACCGTTCCACCACAATGGAGACATCGTGCCCACACGACTCAAGCAAATCTCTCAGGGCGCGGGTATGAACACTCGTCGCGTCGTAACGCGCTATTTCCGGCAAGACAATATCGATCCGTTTCATGGTGCCAGCAGCGGTGTGAGGATTTCACGTAGCCGCTTGCGCGCCGAGTCTGGACCCAACTCCATTGCGCGTACCAAGCCCCGATTCACCATCCCCTCCTGCAAACCAACATCATCCAACACCCGCTCCACCGCCGCAGCCACCACCACCGGCGACTTATCGGTCAACAACACACCTGCTCCACCCAGAGTCTCTGGTACCGCCGCCGCCGCCGCCGCCACCACCGGCACGCCCCACGCCATCGCCTCAACCAGCGGAACACAAAACCCCTCATGCTCAGACAAACACACCAACACATCAGCTTGCTGATACAAACCCGCCAATTCAGAAGACGACACCGAACTCACAAAACTCACCGCGTCACCAACCCCGAGTTCCGCAGCAAAATCCTTCAACGCCGCCTCATATACATCAGCAGAAGAAGCCCCCACCAACACCAACTCAACACCAGGACGCCAGCGCCGCAACACCGCCAATGCCGACACCAAATCCTGCTGACACTTATTTGGAGCCAACCGACCAACAAACAACAGCGTCACCTTCGACCCAACGCCAACCGACCCAACCGAAGCCAAAGCCCCACCAACTGGAAGCACCGCATCATTAACAAGAACCGGAGAAACCTCCACACTATTCAACCCGAAGGAGCGCAACTCTCCGGCGTTGAACTCCGAATCGGCAATTCCAAAATGCGCTTGCCGACACAATCGAGCGAGTTGACGGCGACCGTGGTCCAGTTCAGCACCGAGATGAGGTTTCCACGGATAGTAATACTCTGCGGGGGTCATGTTGTGATAGTTGACCACGACCGGTTCGGGCCGTTGCAAGAGGTAGTCGGCCACTGGCGTGCCAGTTGAGGCCTGATAGATGATCAGGTCTGGCGCGGGAGCGTCGACGTGGTGCCGATAGTGGGTCACTCGATCCTTCAGGTCGGGGTTCACATGAGCCGCATAGATGGTGGTGTCTACGCCGATTTCGCGAAGCATCTCGTCTACTGCGAGGGTGTGATGGCCAACCGCGTCTCGCCCGCTGAGCACCGCCGTGAACTGATGCACTATCCGTCGTTTGGTCACGCGGTTCGCGCTACGACTAGGGTCTCGACCCGCGAGCCGGTGATCTCAACTGTTTCGATTGCGCACCCTTTCTTGGCTAGCAAATGAGCCCATGTCTGCGGCGAAAGACCGTTACCGCGCAACAGTTCAACCTCCATTCGTGTCCGGTTGCTCGGATCAGTCACCGCCACGACGATGATTCCCCCAGGAGCGAGGCCGCGCAGCGCCTCGTCAATCAGCAAGAGCAGGTCGCCGATACCTCGACGCTCCACAAACTGGGTGAGCACAACCGCTCCTAGCGTCGAATCGGCGAAAGCCCCTAGGTGATCCAGTGGTGACCCAACACGAAGATCCAGTCCGTCGTTCGCACCAGCCATGATAGCTGCACCCATTTCGTCGACGCCGTGGGCGGGAATTCCAGCGCCTTCCAAGGCAGCAACAATTGCTCCACCGCCACATGACACTACTGCTACTGGTTTATTGACTAACGACAAGCGTCGCGCTACCGCAGCACACAGATCGGCGTCGGCTTCAGGAAGTGGATCAACAAACTCGCTGACTGCCCCTAACAAACGGGAGTCGCGTTCCAGTTTGGTCAAGCGTTGGTCCATGCCACGCAGAAGACGACCCTGAAAATAGTGGAGGGAGTTGAGTTGGTCCACCACGAAGCGCATATACCAACGTGTGAATTTTCGTACCGCCCGTTTTATGTGACTTGCACCAGGGCGATTCCCGGTTGGCGCGTGAACATCGATCAACGACAGCTGCTCGACGCGATCAAGCAGACGCTGCTGGGTTGACCCGGCGGCACCCGGAGCGACACCCTGCCAAGCTCGCTCTATTTCTTGCTCAAGGAGTTCGAGTTCAGGGTCGCGTTGCCTACGCATCTCCGCTTCGGCTTCTATCTCCGCCTGAATGCGGCTGACGTATTCTCGAGCGTCCGTTGCGTCATTCTGCACGAGCAGAAGCCTAGCGAGGAACAGAGTCCGAAGGGCTTGTCCGACGGTGGTGGCGAAATCCTCCAGCAACGAGCAACCCCGCTGCCAGCACAATCCCAAACGTTGCTAAGAGAAGGCTGATTCCCAGATGACGCGGGCGGAATTTAAAGGTGACCAAGTGTTCACCTGCGGGCACGGCGACTCCCATGAACGCCGCGTCTGCCGTGACGATCTCGGCCACTCGACCGTCAACTGTTGCGGACCAACCTGGATAGTCAGACACCGAAATCATCACGATCACCGCTCGGTCGACGCGTACGACGGTGTCAACGCGATCGCGGCTCAGCGACACGCTAACAACTTCAAGTTCGGCGCCTTGTGCCGGTACTTCGGGGAACCCCAAGTCGGTATCGACAACCACGGTTCGCTCCTCCACATCCCGAGCTGCCACCGCTTCAGCCGCACGTTGGGGTTCGGGCTCAACCACAGCAGCGTCGGCGAGACGGACGAACGTCGCGTTCGGGCGTTCGATCAACAAGACGTCGCCCGTGTGTGCAAGGCGCAAATCGTCGTCACCAGCCACCATCCCGGCCGCCAGTTCTGAGGAGGCGTCTACCGCCACCAGCAACGCGCCTTTCGGCGAAGGAGACGTGACTTCTATCGACACTGGTGTTCCTGCGTGAAGGTATTCGCCAGGAAATGCGAACGACTGTTGACCGGTGTACTGGGGAACAATCCGGCGGCGCTCGGTGCTGCGTTGGCCCGCTGCCTCAATCTGCACATCAAGATCGCCACCTACGCCGGCAGCCACATCGATCAGCACTGCCCGCAAACCCCCAACGGGTGATGACAAAGTGGTTCTATGTGGTTCTGCGGCAGGGTCGGACCCTTCGGCCGCCGGTGCTGGCGCAATAACGGTGCCCGGAGGGCGACTGTCTGGAAACTGTGCCCATACTCCAACAGCCATCGCATCCCAAACCGTCGATGAGACGTCGGCATCAAAGGGTATGTAGGGCCAGGTTGGAGTGGCGTGACCCTTGCCAAGGGTGAGCGCGTCAGGGGTAACAGCTCGAAACAGCGCGTTGTATGCCGGTGACTTGATCACGTGGCCGCGCGCATCGTCAATGTCGAACAGTGAACTCGTCGAAGGGAAAAAAGTCCAACCTTCGCCACTGAGCCGCTCTCCTGGATCCAGCAACTCAGTGACCACCGCATGCGCTGGTGTGGCGGTCAAACGTTCGTCTGGCTCGGCGAAAGTATGCACTGGCATCATGAAACTCAGCATCTCGAAGCCAACTACCCCAGCGAGAGCCCAGCTTGTGGCCTCGACAGTAAGCCAGCCACGAATTCGGGCCAGGACAATCGCTGCCACAGCAGCGGCTGACAGCGCCGGCGCTACAGATACAGCCAGCACTTCGCGTAGTACATCCTCGGCGGTGACCGCTTCAAACCAAACTATCCCCGAGGGGATCATCGCTATCGCAAGGGCAAGGCCAACAAGCGATGCGACCCCGACACTGCGACTCAGTGACCACGACGATCCCGAGGAGCGACTCGTAGCGAGGCGTTCAACGCCAAACGCCGCGGCCAACGCTATACCCAGATTCCACAGGACTTTGGCCCGCGTCATGGCCCCAATCTGATCACCGGCTAGTGAGCGCAACGGCACGGTAAGGGGTCCACCGATATAGGCGATCAAAACGCCGATCCCAGCCATTGCTGATATGGCGAGAAGTACTGACCGACGGCGTGGATCGGTGTGACGAACACCGCTAACGAATCCCAACAGAGCAAGCATCAGAACCGACGCTCCGACGTAGGCGTGAGGTTCGTTCCAACCAGCCTCGCCAAACCAAAGAGGTCCGAATGATCCGTGGCCCCAGATTGCTGGTGCCACCGCGGTCAGCAGGTATCTGACTCCAGCCGAGGAGTCCATGCTGCTCCAGTTTCGGTAATTCGTGTCACCCCAATCCAAGTACTGGGCGAACCCAATCAGGTGAGGGGCAGCCAATAGCACAGCCAGAACAATCGCCAACAAACCAGCGGTCACAACCGTGGTCAATCTGAAACCATCGCCATCGGGTACATGGCCTTGGGGGGCTCCGTCGGGGGAGTCACCGGTCCTTAGGCGAAACTCGACCGGGAAGCGAATCGCCACGTAAATTGCCGCTCCTAGCAGTGCATATAGCGTTACCTGCGGGAAGTTTGTCCAGGCCATGGCGGCTGCGACCCCACCTAAGGGAACGGCCCGCCACAACCTCGGATCGCGGATTAAACGCTCTAGTGCCCACACCAACCCCGGAAACAACGCGGCTGTCGAGGAATGTGGCCAGTTCATCCAGGTCAACATGAATCCGCAGAACGCGAATGCGATTCCGCCGACCAGCGCAGACACGGGCAACAAACCCCAGGATCGGATCAACCCGTATGTAAGCCCTATCGCAGTGAGGGTGCGGATCGCCGCGACCAAACCTGGAGCGAACCAATCTGGAGCGACCAGGTATCCCAGATTGAAGATCGGCAACCCACCTTTCATAGTTGGCTGACCACCAGCTAGATCAGAGTTCCACCAGCCAACGTCTCCGGAGCGAACATCGCTGGCCAGCGATGCCCAATGAGCGTGGATATTGATCGGATCCGTCGAATCCGTCTCGAGTGTGAAATCTTCGGGTAGATAGGCATCGTAGGGGGCTGAGTGCTCAAGGACGATATCTGTAGCTACAAAACTCGCACCACCAAAAAGTGCTGGCCAGAACCCAAAAAGCACCACGCCGACGGCAACTAAGCCAGGCAGTCTCGAAGCCGACAAAACCTTGGACATGGCCGCGCACGCTATCGTCGCCGCAACCCATGCGCTTGCTTCACGTCGTCTCCTCGCCTGCCGATGGGTCACTATGTGACCAAAATTGCGAAGGTGTTGCCATCAATCTGGATACCACGGGACAACTCAGCGAAATTGCTGAAAGCGCAATACTTGAGGCGTTGGCGCAACGCCTTGATGCCGACGCTGTGTACGGAGACATAGAGGTAGGGGGAACGATTCGGTACCGAAGTGCTTTCTCACCGACACGCCTGCTCAGCGAACCCAATGCGTGTCTCCCTTTGGCGGTTCGCTGCAAGACTCTAAACCAACTCGGTTGCCGGATCGTTGATCCAGACTTGCCACTGCACTTGGCAGAACACGAGTCCGTGGTCCTGCATGTTCCAGCAGTGTTGAGCAGGCATTCTCGAGAACCACCTGGGTGTGATACCTCTGCGCTGAACGCTCACCTCGCCAAGATCGGGATCGCAGCCACCGCGGTTACAAGCGACCAGCCGGGTCGTTATCGTCTAACACCCAACCCAAATCAACAAACTCCCGTTTCGATCATCATCCCCACCGCAGGCAAAGCTCTAGACGAGGGGCTGGGAGGTGAACTCGCTGTTGAACGCTGCTTGGCGAGCATCGCCGCTATGGAACACTCAAACCTGGAGTTGATTCTGGTTGTGGGCGAGGAATACCAAGGCAACCCAGAACAAATTGCCCGGGCTGACTTGCCGTTACGACTAGAGCGGCGCCCACCAGGTCCTTTCAACTTTTCGGCCGCCTGCAATCAGGGCATTCTCTCCGCACGCAACGAGCTAGTGCTTCTGCTGAACGACGATACCGAGATCGACGCGGGTGCCATTGACGCCATGGCCGTCCATTTCGGTGACAGAACGATCGGCGGTGTTGGAGCGTTGCTGCGCTACCCCGACGGCACAGTCCAGCACGCAGGAATGGTCATCGACGACGCCCACCCCCTTCATCCCTTCGTTGGCTGGACCCACGATGCTACACAACGCTTCGGTGGCACAGTGGCTCGTGACGTGATCGCTGTCACCGGTGCTTGCTTCATGTCGCGCCGATCATTGCTACTTTCGCTCGGGGCATTCTCCAGCCACTTTCCTTGGTCTTTCAACGACGTCGATTTGTGTCTGAAAATCCGCCGCTCGGGCTACCGCGTGATCGTCGAACCCCTTGCGTCGCTGGAGCATCTCGAGTCCTTCACCCGCGCACCGCTCATCCATGAATGGGAGTGGGACCGATGGATTGATCGCTGGGGCGAGGTACTCGATCCGTGGTACCACCCTAGCTACCACCGACCCGACGACCCCGAGCGGCTCCACCTGAACGCTGACCACCTAGAGCCGTTGGAACCAAGCGATAATTTAGAACCTCGCGACACATCAATAACGCCACGCGTCTATCGCACTCGGTTGGGAAAGTGACAACAATCATCAGCCCTTACCGGCTGCGCGCCCGGCACGGCACTTGATCTACAATTCACCGCATGTCGGAGCAACGATTGATTCCCGAAGGCCCCGACCCGATCAACAACACCACCCTTGAGGTTCTTCGCTTAGAGATTCTCAGACTACGCGACCTGAACTTGGGTCTGAAGAGCAAAACGGAGGTGCTTGTTGACAGAGTGGCAGAACTCGAAACTCAAAATGACGAACTTGATCGCGCCCTTAGCGAACTAAGCCGCAACGCCGAAAACACCATCAGCGAACTTGGTGTCCTCAACCAAGAACTCAATGTCCACAACCAAGAACTCAATGTCCACAACCAAGAACTCAATGTCCACAACCAAGAACTCCTTATTGAGTTGGGCCGGAGTCCCCTCATTCGTATCGCCCGCGCCATAGCCCGGCGACTCAAATTGCGCTGAACGGATCACGTCTTACAGCTGAAACGTTCGGAGGCTAAATCGCGTCACGATCCTCCACCAACGGTACCGCACATCGTGAGGCCCCGAGAGTGCGCAGGGCCGCACTCATTAACAGGACCCAGTTGTAGGAGAACAACAGCACATAGCTCAACGTCAGATTCACCGCGGCCAGAAACACAACCACCGCAAAGTAAGTCCACGAGTCTGCGGTCGGGTCGCGCCACAAAGCCTGGCCGGATCCCCACACCGCAAGTCCGATGATCACGAGGAACGGGACCAGTGCCAGCAGCCCGGAACCCAGCCAAACTCCCAAGACACTGTTGTGGGCACTCCCTACGGCCCACAGTTCACCAGCACCGAGGAAATCGCCAATGTCCCAGAGCGTGAACCAGCCGTACCCAACGATCGGACGCTCGACGATACCGTCCCATCCGGATTCCCAGATGGCACGCCGCAAAGCCAACGTAGAACTGTCCCAAACCGCAACCACCACACCCACCGTGGCTACAGCGCCCAAGACCCCGGCTGCCGACGCGAACTGAACAGCCCGGGGGCCGAACCGGACACGACCAACCGAAGCGAACCACACCAACGAAGCACAGACCACCGCACCGATCAGGCTCACCGAGGCGGAGAGACTCCCGCTACCCACCAACAACACCAACCCCATCACCCCCAACGATGTCGGCAACACCCGGCCTCTGCCACGAACCCCCAACAGAGCAGGAACTCCAACAAGCAAACCGAGCGCGGCCAACGAGGCAAGTTCGTTTGGATCGAGGAACAAACCTCGCCAGTCCCCGTTGTTGTCCCGACCGATCGACTCCGACAGCACCACCACCAACAAACTCCCAGCAAGCACCGACGCGAGCGTCACCGTCAGCGCTCGCCTGACACGCCAAAAATCCAAATCCGCGATGATCCACGCCAAAGCGGCCAAGCCGATATAGGTGACCGACCTCGCCCGGGTAACCGACGGGTTCAAGCTCCAAAGGCTCGAAGCGACGATCACCGCGGTGAAAACGATGACCGAAGCACCACCGAGTGGCGACGGCGAGCGAAGCCGACGACCCGAAACCCGTTGGCCGTCCAAAAGCACCGCCAATACCGACACTCCAGCGGTAACCCCGAAGAGCCCTCGCACGAAAGGGTCTTCCCATGCCTGCACGCCGTGCAGCACATGGAAGGCGAAATACATCACTGGACCGTTGGTGCAGACCAGCAGTGCCGCAACTACCAGCCCATCGCGAAGCGGACTGTCGAGTGCGCCCAGATCCTCGCTCACCGGTTGGTCCTATGCAACAAAAGCGGCGACTGTCTCGACGTGAGACGTGCCCGGGAACATATCGAGCACCGTGTAGCGGTCGAGGCTCATCCCCGCGTCTTCAAGCAGCTTTGCGTCACGAGCAAAAGAACTCGGGTCGCAGCTGACCAACACAAAGACATCCGGCTCGGCTCGAAGCAGCGCCGCAACACCACGAGCACCCAAGCCCTCGCGAGCCGGATCAGCAACCACCACCGCCGCAGGCGACGGACGCCAGTTCTCGACGGGAGCGGTAATGACCAACGCATCGCTGCCGTTGAGGTTGACTCGAGCATCCGCGGTGCAATCCTTGGTTCGCTCGATCACATGCACCCTGCGCCCTGTTCCAACTGTGCCCGCAAAAACCCCGATGCCCGCATAGGCGTCCACCATGACCCCATCGTCAGCCAGATCGTCAACCATCGCGGCTACCTCGTCGACCAGAGCATCCACTCCGGCCGGACGGTTCTGGAAGAACGACCGCGCCGAGACGCGCCAGCGGCGGCCGGCGGCCTCCTCGTGAATCCAGGCGCGTCTGCCGCCACGCAATTCCGCAATGGTCACCACCAAGACATCGTCGGGAACCGAAACCCCGAAATCGCTGCCTTTCACTACAACCATGCGTTCGCCTGTGCGATTGCCGATCCTGATCGTGACCTCGCTGGATTCCCCAAAACGTCCATCAACCAGTAGCTGTTCGGCAGCGGGATCAACCGCATCACACACGTCGGGCAAGATCACGTCATGCGAGGACCGGACCCGATAGCCGGCTCGACCCCGAACCACAGCCGCCTTGACCGTTGTGCGTCCCTCGTCATTGTCGAGCGAACGCAGCGACGGGTCGGGTGCCTCAACCCCCGCACGCACCAACTGATCGACAACCATCGACTGCTTCATCCGCAGTTGCGCATCGGGTGCAACATGCAGGAGATCACAACCCCCACAGCCCTCAAGCTGGTGAGAGCAACGCACCGGTACCCGATCCGCCGAAGCCTCGATCACAGAAATGATCCGTGCTCGTGACCAACGCCGATCAATCCGCAAGATCTCAGCGGTAACCGTTTCGCCGGGGAGCGCGCCTTCGACAAAGACGATTCTGCCGTCGTCGGCCCGAGCTACCCCGGCGCCGTCCCGCGCGGTGGCGGTCACGCGCAATTTCATAATGGAACGGTATCGGCGCTATCGCGATTAGTGTCGCTGTTGTGCACCGTCCAATCGAAATTGCCCCGTCCATCCTTCCTGCCGACTTCTCGCGGTTGGGTCAGGAGTGCGTTGATCTCGAGCACGCGGGTGTCGACCGCATCCACTGGGATGTGATGGACGGCGTGTTCGTCCCCAACATCACCATGGGTCCCGTCATCGTCCAAAGCCTGCGCAGCCATCTCACTATTCCCTTTGAGGCCCATTTGATGGTCGTCAACGCAGACGAGTTCGCTCCACTATTCATCGAAGCTGGATGCTCAACGGTGATGGTTCATGTCGAAGCATGCACTCATCTTCACCGCTCACTGAACAACATCCGCACGCAGGGAGCGCGTGCGGGAGTGGTTCTCAACCCTCACACGCCGGCGAGCACAATCGCCCACGTCCTCGAGCAGACCGACCACATCTTGATAATGACCGTAAACCCCGGTTACGGCGGTCAAACCTACATTCGCTTGCTCGACAAGATCTCGGAGATAAAGGAGATGGTCGATTCCAGTGGCTGCGAGATCGACATTGAAGTCGACGGTGGGATCAGCGCTGACAACATCGGAGAGTGCGCTGCGGCGGGCGCCAATGTCTTCGTCAGTGGATCGGCGCTGTTCAAGTACGACGACCGCTCGGCAGGTACGTCCGAACTTCGTAGCCTCGCCGAAGCCGCCCGCAGCTAGAGGCCATCGGCCAAGAGCCGCTAAAGCATCTCTCCGCGCTTGACGATCACATGATCGATGATGCCGTACTCCTTGGCTTGTTCAGCAGTGAACCAGCGGTCCCGGTCGGAGTCGGCTTCGATTTCTTCATACGTACGGCCCGTGTGTAGAGCGATGCGTTCTTGCAGCAAGCGCTTGGTATATGCCATCTGCTCGGCTTGGATGGCAATATCGGTCGCCTGACCCTCCACACCACCGAGCGGCTGGTGCATCATGATCCGCGCGTGAGGCAGCGCATAGCGCTTGCCAGGGGCGCCGGCGCACAACAGGAACTGACCCATCGAAGCTCCGAGGCCCATGCAGATAGTTCCAACCTCGGGTTCAACGAACTGCATCGTGTCGTAGATGGCCATTCCAGCGGTGACTGATCCGCCGGGGGAATTGATGTAGAGCCAGATCGGCTTTTCCTTGTCCTGGCCCTCAAGGTAGAGCAACTGGGCGGTGATGTAGTTGGCGATCTCGTCGTTTACGTCCGTGCCGAGCACGACGATGCGGTCCTGAAGCAGCCGATGGAAGATGTCGGCCTGCGGGTTGACGAGATTGGTGGTGGCCAGGTTCGGGGGCTGAGTCATCGCACGTAGGCTACCGCCACCACAGCCACGCTCAATCATCGCAGCTAGGCTCAGTCATCGCAGCTACGCTCAATCATCGCAGCTAGGCTGTGCCATCCACGCGGACGTGGCGGAATTGGCATACGCGCCAGGTTTAGGTCCTGGTACCCGAAAGGGTGTGGGGGTTCGACTCCCCCCGTCCGCACCCCGTATCGACTGGGAGCCTTCGGCAGCGATGTCAGACCGAATCGCAAGAATCGGTGTTGACCCAACCGATCTCTACAAGTAGCATCATGATATGTTATTATATTTCAGGATAATACGCGCAGCTTACGGGATGCGACCACGCGACAACGCTGGCGAAGGTGCGGCCGTGGAGTTACCGTCATGACCATGGTGAAGAGGAGAGTTTCGGTCACCTTGGACCGCCAGGTCGCCAAGAGGGCGGCTGACGCCGCCAGAAGCCAAGGAGCAAGCCTGTCGGCGTGGCTGAACGCCGCGGCCTGCCGCGCCCTGTTCATCGAGGAAGGTCTGGCCATGGCGCGCGAATGGGAGGAAGAGCACGGCCCCTTGACAGATGAAGACCGCGCGTGGGCTGATGCCATCCTCAACGGTGAACCTGGGGCGGTCCACTGAAATGGCCGGAATCACCTACGACACCGGAGCTCTCATAGCAGCCGAACGAGCCGACAAACATATGTGGAAACTGCACTACCGCTCGCTTGAACAGGGCTTGGTGCCGACCGTGCCTGCAGCGGTTCTGGCACAGGGCTGGCGCGGCGGCCCGCAGCCTCTCATGTCGAGGCTCCTGTCAAAATGCCGGGTGGTCGTTCTCAACGAGGTGCAAGCTCGCGCCGCGGGGGCGGCGTGCGCGGCGGCAGGGACATCGGACATTGTCGACGCCTCAGTCGTCGTCGGTGCCACAGAACGTGGCGACACGGTCGCAACGAGCGACCGGGCCGACCTTGAACGACTCCGCGACGCGCTCCATGTCCCCCTTGTGCTTCAATCCGTCTGATCGATGCAGGTGCCGTCATGACTGCGACAAAGAAACAACTTTCGGTCAGCCTGGACAGCGATGTAGCCGATAGAGCTGTCGACTCCGCCAAGGGTGGTGGGGTGAGTCTGTCAGCGTGGTTGAACGCGGCTGCAGAACAAGCCCTGCTGGTTGAAGACCGTCGAGCAGCAACATATGAACGAGCAAAGGCACGGGGCGCGCCGCCTGGCGAACGACTTGCGTTCGCTGAGTCAATCTTCGATTTCCTCCCGAAACGCACGTGTTACTGACCTGCTGAGATTCAACGGTCTCCCAAATCGCGACCTCAGGGCACTTCGACGGTTGTTGTCATTTCGGCCCCGGTGCGCGTGATGATTCGGATCGGTTTGCCGTGCCACCCCAGGCAACCCACCCGAGTAAACAGTCGTGACGGCCAGAATTGGGGCTGATAGGCGGACGATTTTCGATCAAGACATGGAATACCTGGAAGATTTCATCCTCGGTGTCCGGATGAGGACCTGACGCTGCCCCGACGATGAAGCCAATACCGTGTGGGTCACGGCCGTTCACATCGGGCACCCAAAAGCTACCGAGTGAGGGCTTCGGGGACGGTTGGGCTCAGGTTCGGGTGGGCTGAGTGAACAGGTGGCGGCCGGCGAAAGTCTTGGGGGAATGGATGCGGCCCTCGGAGTGCACCAACTCGCCGTGCACCCACACGGCGTCGATTCCTTCAGGATGAACCATCGGCTCGGTGTAGCTGTTGTGCTCGGTCACTCGATCCCAATCGAACAACACCACCGACGCGTCAGCGCCGGGCCGTAGAACCGGGCTGGGCAGGCCCATGAACTCACACGGCAGCACCGTCATCCGATAGACGATCTCAACGAGCGGCACACCCAGCTCTCGGGCCATTCGCAAAGCCTTGGGGAAAGCCCCGAGCAAGCGAGGATGAGGCTTCTGAGATGGTCCGGGCATCAGGCCGTCGGTGCAGATCGCCATATTCGAACGACGGAAAAACCGCTCCACCGTAGCTTCATTGCCGTAATGACTGATGATGGCCACCTCACCTCGGTTGTGAAGGAAAAAATCGCAGACCGCATCGTGGGCCTCGACCGAGTTCAAGTCGGTAACCCCAGCTGCCGACACCACATCCGAAAAGCGCTTCCCCAAGAACTCATCGCCCACGCCTTCGAGCACACCGGCTATCTGAATCCCCTCCAAACCGCCGCAGAACGCCACAAAGTTGTCCCACCCGGAGCCGTCGCCGTAGATCTTCTCGAAGGCAAAGCGGCGCACATCGGAATCGCTCAGCCGGGCCATGAACTCAGCCCTAGTACCCGCCCGCACCTCGGGAGGGAACAAGGCATCAGCTGTGGTGCTACCGGCGGTGTAGGGATACATGTTGCCAATCGTCGGCACGGAACCAGCGGCGTCATCAAGGCGAGCCGCCACTTGCTCATATCGGTCCCAATTACGGCGCCCGGCGATCTTGGTGTGCTCACTGCAGTAACCGCCACCGCCATCGGTCGCCGCGGTGATCACTTCGGTGAACGCATCAAGGATGTCGTCACTCTCCGAACGAAGATGCGGGTACAACGCGCCAGGTTTGACATCGTTGAAGGCTCGAACCAACGCGGTGATCTCGCGCTCATCAGAGTACACCGCCGGGTTGTAGACAAGTCCCGTGGACAGTCCCAGGCTCCAGGGCGCCTCACGACGCACAACTTCGGCCATCTCCCTTATCTGCTGATCATCAGCGACGCGATCAAGGTTGCCCATCACCACACGCCGTACCGCGCTGTGCCCCAGATGCAGACCCATATCGGTGACCGAGCGACCCCTGTGCCAATCCAGGAACTCTTTGGTCGTGGTCCAAGGCCACTGCGCGCCTCCGGCCGGGTCGTCGCTGTCTGTGGCATAGGTATCTCCACAAGGCGAGTCAATCGAGCCGTCGAGGGGAGCAAGCTGCATGGCGTACTCGGCGCGTTGGTCAGCTACCACAGGCGCGGGCGACAATCCGTCCACCCCGCAGATGCGTTTGGTGACACCTCCCCGAAGAGCCATCTCACAACTCAACGGGATGCCATGTGCCCCTATGCGCGTGCCGCCGAGGGCGCCGTGGTTGTGAGTGTCGACAAATCCGGGGGCAAACACCCGTCCGTCGGCGTCGATCCTGCGGTCCGCGTCATCCGCATCGCTCGGCGGCACCCGCCCAAGATGCACGATCCTGTCATCCACGATCAGCACGTCACCGCGGTGGGGTTCAGTCGCCCCGTCGCCGCTGACGATAAGGGCGTCGGTGATGAGCTGCCGCACCCTCTAACCGTACCTGAGAGCGAGCCTCCACGACGCGAGTACCCAACGCGCACCCGATGTCGAAGGCCCAAACGCCCCGCTTTCGGGCACGGCGGTCAACGACTCCGTTCACGGGAAGCGATAGTGCCATAAAGCACGCCCACGACAATGATCACCGCGCCGATGACGGTGCCCGCTGCGGGCACCTCAGAAAAAGCCAACCAAGCCCAGAAAGACGCTGCCACGGTTTCCACCGGCGTGAACAACGCCACTTCGGCGGCAGGCGCATACCGGGGTGCGTTGGTGTGCAGCAACCGCCCCAACGGATTCAGCAAACCCATGCCCAAGCAGGCCAGATAGGCGCGTCCATCCAAAGCCAACGGCGACGCGAAGAAAGACGCAACAACCACCGCCAAGACTCCGGCCATAGATAATCCGACAATTCGACTCATTTCGGGCCAGCGTCGCCAGATGTTCACGCCGATCGAGAACGCCAAGACAGCCGCTACCGCCAACAGGTCACCGTCAAGGTTGGGCTCACCGACCGAACCTGCCACGATCACAGTCATGCCCGCGAAGGTGAGAACAATGGCAGTCCAGACCCTCCGAGAAGTCTTTTCACTAAAGAAAACACGGCCAACAAGGGCAACCGTCACCGGCGAAGCACCAACGATGACAACCACGTTGGAGACAGTGGTACGGGTCACCGCGGTGATGTAGGAGATCTGACTGACGGTAGAGAGAACAGCAATCGCCGTTAACGGAATCGGGAAGCGACGCCACGACCGAATCGGGTTCATTGACTCACTTCGCGAGCCCGCCACCAAGTAGACCACCAGGGATATCAACGCGACCCAGAACACCAGGTCCCAGACCTCCGCGCGCGACCAGCGTACGAACAACGAGTCAGTGGAGACGACCAGCATGCCGCATCCTGCGTACAGCCATCCACGGCTCCGGCCTTGCAACCTCAGCCGTTCCGTCACCGTCACGCCCTTCGCGGTTCGCAAGCCAGAGCGTTCAACGCCTCAGCGAGAGAGCGCAAAGCACGTCCACGGTGGCTGATGACGTGTTTCTCATCGCCCATTTCAGCAAAAGAACGACCGCCACCTTCCACAGGAACAAAGATCGAGTCGTATCCGAAACCGCCGGTTCCTTCGGGTCGCTCCGCGATCCAACCTTCAACGCTGCCCTGCGCCGACAGTTCCGAGCCATCGGGCCACACCACCATTACCACGGTGCGAAACCGCGCCGTGCGCTCTTCAGCGCTGGTAGCGCCGACCCTTTGGAGTTCGGACAGCAACTTGTCGACATTGTCGGCGTAGCTGGCTCCCTTCCCCGCGTAACGGGCCGAACAAACCCCGGGAGCGCCAGCCAGAGCATCAACCTCAAGGCCCGTGTCGTCGCTGACCGCCGCGGCGCCAGCAGCGGCGCACACCGCCACCGCCTTGAGTCGGGCGTTTCCCTCAAGGTCGTCCGCGTCTTCGACAACATCTGCCAGCCCTGAAGGACGCGGCGACAGTTCGACTATCCCGTCGAGAACCAACGCAATCTCGGCAACCTTGTCGGGATTGGCACTTGCGCACACGAGCCGAGGAAAATCTGACATGTGCTCAGGAGCTTGCAGTACGCGGCTCAGGGGGCGTGCGCAGAACAGCTCGTTGAGCTTCGTTGATCTCAGCAATCCCCTTGGTGGCCAGATCAAGCATCTGGGAAAGTTCGTCGCGGCTGAAGGCCTTTCCTTCAGCAGTACCTTGTACCTCGATCAGCGCCCCGTCACCGTTCATCACTACATTGAAGTCGACATCGGCGGTCGAATCTTCTCGATAAGGCAAGTCAAGCAGCACCTGACCATCAACGATCCCCACCGAGATCGCTGCGCATTCCGTCAACAGCGGGTTCGCGGGTATCTCGCCCGCCAAGACGAGACGCTCACACGCGTCGTGAAGAGCGACATAACCACCGCAGATGGAAGCCGTGCGAGTGCCGCCGTCAGCTGAAAGCACATCACAGTCAACGGTGATGGAACGCTCACCCAGCGCAACCAAGTCGATGACGCAGCGCAGCGACCGTCCGATAAGTCGCTGGATTTCCTGGTCACGACCCGATGTGCGCCGCCGAATCCGCTCGGGCGAAGACCCCGGAAGCATCGAATACTCCGCTGTGACCCAGCCCTTTTTGCGATCGCGCATCCACCGTGGCGTGTCAGCCTCAACCGAAGCCGTGCACAGCACTTGTGTTTCACCAAACGAGACGAGCACCGATCCCATCGACATCTTCGTGTAGTCACGAACGAACGACACGGGCCGCAGCTCATCGAAGGTGCGGCCGTCATTGCGAGAGGTAGTCACGAGCACTCCAGTGGGCTTGAGTCAGCTTTGATGGGGATGTCTTTTGGACAGCAATGTCTATTCACCATGTGTGACATTCAACATGGTTGAGCTCGGGACCAAAGAGGTCTCTTCCAAGTCGGGCGAAGGTCGCCACATCACCGCTGGACACGAAGCGGTGAACTCCTTGGCCTGCTGCATTGCGGCAATCGTCGGAAGCTTCAAGAGCACGCCGCACTTCAAACGCGGTCTCATCAGCAGACGAGACCAAAATCACGTCGCGTCCCATCACCTCAGCAATAGTGCGAGCCAGAAACGGATAGTGGGTGCAACCAAGCAGCAAACCATCGATCTTGGCCTCAAGCAGCGGTGCCAGAAGGCGCTGAGCAAGCACCCGGACCTGATCCGAGCCCGTCTCACCGCGTTCAACAAACTCCACGAAACCCGGGCAGGCTGCACATCTGAAGTCGACTCGTGGCGCAATTTTAGCTGCTAACCGCTGGTAGGCACCGCTAGCGACTGTTCCCACCGTGCCGATCATTCCGACCCGGGAATTGAGCGTTACTTTGAGCAGGGATTCCAGTCCTGGTCTGAGAACCCCGATAACGGGAACATCAACTTGAGCCGCCAAGTGGTCCAAGGCAACCGCCGAGGCTGTGTTGCAAGCCACAACGACCATCTTCGGGTCGTATTGTCCAATCAGAAGGTCAGTGATCTGTCGCGCAAATCTCGCCACTTCGTCGTGACGCCTGGACCCGTAGGGGTAGCGCGCGGTGTCGCCAAAATAGACAACGTTCTCGTTGGGCAGAAGGTCGATCACAGCCCTTGCAACGGTCAGCCCGCCGAACCCCGAATCAAACATGGCGATCGGGCGATCACGAGAGTCTGAAACCATCTGCTGAGTCTAAGGCCCCTGGCAGCCGGCTGAAGGGATCGATCTTGGAGCGGAGCGATCGATGCTGGCGCTGCTGCTCAGCGTTCTTCTTTGAACACAACGTGTTTGCGGACGACTGGATCGTATTTCTTGATCTCAATACGTTCGCGCGTGTTGGTCTTATTTTTTGTGGTCACATACGTGTAACCGGTGCCAGCGGTGGACCGCAGCTTGATGATAGGACGTTTGTCGCTTGCCATCTTTGACTCAGACCTTCTTGCCCTCGCGGCGCATGGAGGCCACGACGCTTTCGATGCCGCGCTTATCAATCGTCTTGATGCCTTTGGCGCTGACTTCGAGCTTGATCCAGCGCCGCTCACTCTCCAGGTAGTATCGCTTCGTCTGAACGTTGGGATCCCAACGGCGGCTGGACCGACGGTGCGAGTGCGAGAGTTGCTTGCCGAAGCGAGGTTTGCGACCCGTAACCTGGCAAATCTTGGACATCGTGCACGACTCCTGAGCGAAACTGGACACGAAACTGTACCAGCACCCGGTGCAGCCTCCACCCTACGTTCACCGGGTGTTCGGCCCCGCAACCACCCTAGGTTGCGGCCACATCACAACCGGAGATCAGCTACACACAGGCACTCGGCGCTAGTCTCAGCTTGTGTCGACCGATCATGTCGAGAAAGTCCTGCTTGCAGCGCCCCGAGGATTCTGTGCCGGGGTGGAGATGGCCATCAAGGCGCTTGCCTGGATGGTCAGAGCTTTTGAACCGCCCGTGTACTGCTACCACGAGATCGTCCACAACCAGCTCGTAGTTCAGCGTTTCGAAGCTTCGGGCGTGGTCTTTGTTGATGACATCACCGAAGTGCCCGAAGGCCGCCCGATCATGCTTTCAGCTCACGGCTCGGCCCCCGAAGTCGTGACCGCGGCCATCGGTCGCGGCGGTTACGTGGTCGACGCGGTGTGCCCGCTGGTGACGAAGGTCCATCACGAGGTTAAAACCCGAGTGGGAAAGGGCTACCAAATCGTCTATGTCGGTCACGAAGGGCACGAGGAAGCAGTAGGCACGATGGCGGTGGCACCCGCTGCCATCCACCGTGTCGAGACAGCCGACGACGTAGCGGACCTTCCCGAGTTCGACTCCCCCATCGCGGTCCTGGCCCAAACCACGCTGTCGCACCGCGAATGGGCTGGCGTGCTCGACGCCGCGCGCGAACGATTCCCTCAACTCTGGCAGCCTGAACGCTCCGATCTCTGTTTCGCCACAACCAACCGGCAGTCGGCATTGATGAAGATCGCTCCGCGGGTAGACGCGATGGTCGTAATCGGCTCGTCCAACTCCTCGAACACCAAAGCACTCGTGGCGCTGGCCCGAGAAGCAGGATGTCAGCATGTGTTCCGCATCAACGCAGCCGACGAACTACCCGATGACCTGACGGGCACTGTCGGGGTGACCGCGGGAGCTTCGGCACCCGAGGACCTTGTGCTTTCGGTGATCGACCGCCTCGCCCCGACTGACGGAGTCGAGGAGGTGCGTGTAACCGACGAAGACGAGTACTTCCCGCCGCCGCGCAACCTTCGTCAACTCTTACGTGCCATCGACGCGGCGGCAACAGTCACGCTCGGGCTCTCCGCGGATCGACTTCCACTCGACGACCGCGACATTGACGCAAGTGAGGTACTCGAGTCGCTTCCGGCAACCATCAGCGACGCGTGAGCGCAGCCAGACAGGTTCCGCTCTGGGGACTTGCTGCCGGTGCCGCGGTTGCTGTGGCACTAGGCGTCTACAGCGTGCTGCACCAACCGACTGGCCGAGACTTCGTCCTCTACGGCTTTGAATCCGCTGCTGCTTGGAAGAACGCGCTCACGCTTGTCGTCGCTCTGCTCTTGGTTGCTCAAGCTGCTTTGAGCTTCAAGTTGGCTGGATTGTTCGGCCTTCGCGCAACCACTCGGCCATGGCTGTCGGAGTTGAGGCGCCTGATCGCCACTCTCGCCGTCGGCTTTTCGCTTCCCGTCGCTTTCCATTGCGTTTGGGTTCTCGGCTTTGGCAGCGACAGCCTCGCTATAACGCTGCATTCGATCCTCGGCTGCGTCGCGTACGGTTGTGTCGTCGCGGCCCTCTGGCCAGATCGCGCCGAGCGAATCCACGCCAACGCCCGGCGCGGCCCTTGGGCAAGTGTTGTCGGAGTGACTCAGTACCTCGTCGGCGTGGGGGCGGCTACCGCGGTGGTTTTGTTGTTCACGCTGCAAGGGGCGACACCACAAGCCGACGCCCGGCAAGCCCAACTCGCGGCGTCGATTGACGCTGAGCAGCTTTACGAAGAGCACTGCGCCAACTGCCACGCCAGCGACGGTAGCGGAGGACTCGGAACCCGTCTCGCGGGCCTGGTCGTCGCGCGATACCCCGATCCAGCGGATCAGTCAGCCGTCGTCGCCGGCGGCCGCAACACCATGCCCGCTTTCGCAAAGGTCCTCACCCCAGCCGAAATCGCCGCCATCACCACCTACACCCGCACAGCCTGGCCGTAACGCCGGTAACCAACCCCCGCGAGCCGGGCCAGGTGTTGCAAACCGACATTGATCGGTGTTACAAACCGACATTGATAGGTGTTGCAAACCGACATTCGGGCTTCAATCACCGTTATGATATGCACATGGAGACATATCGGGACCGTTTGGCCGATCCACTCATCGCGGATCTGCTGACAGAGTTGCCCGCGGTGAGTATCGTGGGGCCGCGGGCGGTCGGGAAGACAACCACAGCAGTACGCCACGCCCAAACGGTCATCCGCCTGGACCGCCCTGCCGAGGCCGTGGCCGTTGCCGCCGATCCTGACGCTTCACTACTCGGTTGGCGAGAACCGATCCTGCTCGACGAGTGGCAGGAGGTACCCGAAGTGCTCGGCGCTGTCAAACGACTATGCGATACCGATCCCCGACCAGGAAGGTTCATCCTCACAGGATCCGTGCGGGCTGACATTGAGGCAAAAACATGGCCGGGGACAGGCCGTGTGACGCGAATCACCATGTACCCGTTGACCATAGGGGAGCAACTGGGCACATCTCCAACACCACTGGTCGACCGAATCGCCGACAACCTGCCGATCGCTTCTGGTCCCAGCCAACTGAACCTTCGCGACTACATTGAGATGGCCCTCCGAGGCGGCTTTCCCTCCGCTGCGTTGACTCTGAGCGTCCGCGCTCGCCGAAATTGGCTCGAAACCTACAACGCGGAGATCGTCACACGAGACGCTGAACTCGTCGGTGTCGGCTACGACGGCGCCCGACTAGGACGATACTTCGAAGCTTACGCACTCAATTCCGGCGGCACCGTAGACGACACCACGCTCTATCGCGCGGCGTCCATTGACCGACGCACCGCGCTGAACTACCAAGATCTGCTGACAAGGCTCTACATCGTTGACGAAGTCCCGGCATGGACCTCCAACAGGCTCAAACGCCTTTCCTTGGCGACCAAGCGATACCTGGTCGACTCTTCACTTCTCGCTTCGATGACCGGCGCTACGGACAGCGTTATCATGAGCGACGGGAACTTGCTGGGTCGCTTACTGGAGACCTTTGCGGTGGCACAGCTACGGGCCCAGGCAACCGTGAGCGAGCATCGCTGCCGCTTGTATCACCTCCGCCAGCACAACGGGAGACACGAAGTCGACATCATCGCTGAACTCGATGCTCAGAACCTCGTCGGGATTGAGGTCAAAGCCACCGCCGCTCCCACGACTGATGACGTTCGTCATCTGGCTTGGATGCGCGATCAGATCGGAAACCAATTCATCGCGGGGGTCGTTCTGCACACCGGTCCCTCTTCATTTCAACTCGGCGAGCGACTTTGGGCACACCCGATAAGCACCCTTTGGACATAGTCCGGGTCGCAAACGTTGGTACAGCGCAGCTTGGCAGTAGCACCGGCTGCTCGAATCGTTCAGTCGGCTGCGTTTCCAACGTGGTCTTGCGCGATCTTGGCACGGACAATCTTGCGCCTTAGGGTGAGTACCCATGCCAGATGGTCAGCCAACCCGAACTGAACACAAAATCAGGTCGTTCCTGGCTGAGCACCGCGACGCCGACCTGCTCGTATGCACCGGATATACCTCCGTAAAGGGGCTGGCTTGGCTGGCTCGACAAGTCAACAAACACCAACAAGTAACTCTCGTCATCGGTGACATGACGGCCAATAGATTCACGAAAGCGACAGAGGCGGACCGCGCGGCCGCTTCCGCGTTCCTGCGTGGTCGCAACGTGACCGTACACAACTGGTACCGCACCAGACCCGTGAAGAAGACCGCCCACGGAAAGACGGTAGTCGCCCAACGCGACGGACGAACTCTTGCCGTCCTGGTCGGATCGGCCAACCTCACCGAAACGGGTCTGTCAAACAACCTGGAGATCATGGTCCGTTGCCACCCTGATGACTGGTCTGACATAGAAGCGTACGTAGAGGAAGCGACACGCCATCCTCCCGCCAATGACAAGCTCATCGGATTTGTCGGGTCTGACCGAGCCCTTCCCGCAGCCGAGCAGGTGCCCGCTGCAGGCGGGAGCGGCTGCCTTTCAGTCTTAGCGATGATTCCAGTGCACATCGTCGGGAGCCTCTGGAACCGGCTCAGATTTCGGATCCATCTCTAAAGGGCTTGACCCTGACCTCTTTTGGACGCGCCGTCACCATCGCTGTAGCAAAATCGAGGTTGGTTCGGTACATGGCAGATATCATCTAGTGCCGGTGTGAGCACCCGCAGACCCCACCACATTCCGAAGGAATGCGGTCATCGCGCTCGACGCGGTGATCGGTCAGGTTCTCGTGGTCCTCGGCCTTCTTGTTCGAACCGGACTGGTTGAAGGGCGCTCGGGCAGGGACTCGAATAGTTCCGGGCCTGAACCATCAACATCAACTCGCTCAAATCGAGGCCATCCCGACGATTTCCCCCGGCGGACATCGTCAATCATTCACCGTCATGCGCGCAAACGGCGAGGCCCCGCTTGGGGATTGCTCGCATTCGCGGTCGTGCTAGGGTCGCGAACTATGACCTCACAACAACCTCGTGCCATAGACACGCCACTCCACACACAACCCCCCCCCCGTAAAAAGCGTCTGCTTGTAGTTTTGGCTGCTGTAGCGGCGCTGGCTCTGGCCGCCGCTACAGGAGCAGCCGTCGCCTCGGCTCAAAGCTCGTCGGAAGTCCCCAAAGGCAGCGACATCTTCGACGACATCCCTGAGGGTCACTGGGCCGACGAGGCGGTCGGTTGGGCGGTCGCGTCGGACATCACGACCGGCACTTCTGACACGGAATTCAGCCCGAACGATACACTGAACCGCGCGCAGATGGTCACTTTCTTGCATCGCTTCTACACCTACCTCACCACAACTCCGGATATCGAAATCCAACCCGGGCAGGCCGGGTCCGGTGGCGATTGTGTCCAGCGGGACAGGAATTTGCTGGTCGAGTTCTACAACGCTCTGGATGG
Source organism: Candidatus Aldehydirespiratoraceae bacterium (assembly GCA_965198315.1). Taxonomy (GTDB): domain Bacteria; phylum Actinomycetota; class Acidimicrobiia; order Acidimicrobiales; family Aldehydirespiratoraceae; genus VXYK01. The sequence goes on from OZ240616.1 coordinate 3,194,305, forward strand.
CCCGAACTGGAGAGAAACCACAGACTGGCTGGACGAAAGTCCGCTCAACGATTGGTACGGCGTCACCACCGACCCGAGCGGCTGCGTGACACATATTCAGCTCGAAAGTAACGAACTGAAAGGAACCATCCCGGCCAGTCTGGGCACTCTCTCGAACCTGAGGATCCTTGATCTAAGTGAGAATCACGACATTAGCGGGCAGATCCCGCCAGAACTCGGCGACCTTTCCAACCTGGAGATGCTGAACCTAGGCGACCAGGGTGGACAGACCGACACCACCCAGGCCTTGACCGGCCCGATTCCGAGCGAGTTGGGGAACCTGACAAACCTACGCGAATTGGATCTCTCCTGGCACCAGTTGAGCGGAAAAATCCCGTCCGAGTTGGGAAACCTCACGAACCTGACGGAAGTCTCACTGCACGGCAACAACCTCAGCGGCCAAATCCCCTCCGAGCTGGGGAATCTCTCGAGACTTGAGACGTTGTGGCTCAACCACAACAACCTGAGCGGAGAGATCCCCAAGGAACTCGGCCAGTTGTCAAGCCTCGGTCAACTGGTAGTTGTCTTCAATGAACTGAGTGGCGCAATACCGGCTGAACTGGGGAATCTGCCCCTTCTGAGTCGGCTCTCCGCAGCAGGCAACAACTTGAGCGGGGAGATCCCCGCCGAGCTGGGCAACCTCACGCGGCTCTCGGTCCTGGACCTCCACAGCAACGACTTGAGCGGGGAGATACCCGCCGAGCTGGGCAACCTCACGCGGCTCACGAACCTCGAACTCAACGACAACAACTTGAGCGGGGAGATACCCGCCGAGCTGGGCAACCTCACGCGGCTGAAATACCTCAGCCTTCGCGACAACGACCTGAGCGGAGACGTGCCGTCCGAGCTGGACGGACTGTCCGATCTGGAAACGCTCTATCTCGACGGCAACCGTTTGACGGGCTGCGTTCCGGACCTGTTCCGTTCCCTGCGCCGTTCTGACCTCCGAGCACTTGGGCTGCCTTATTGCAACTGAAACGCTCCAAGACCCCACCAGCGCACCCACCTCGACGACGGCTAGAAGCGTCACCTTGAGGGGCCGACGATCACCGACACAAACCTGTTGGTGCAGTCCTGAACGGCGTCCCCAAAGGAGACAATCCAAGCCAGCCGAGCCTCAAATTGAAGCGCCGAAACCAGCAACCTCGCCGTTCCGAGGCCCCGCATCAACTCCGCGGGCGAACTGCCCGACGACCTGACCGGCACGGTCGGGGTCACCACCCGCACGGCCTGGCAATGGCACATGAGTGAGTGATCAGTAACTGGTGTCACCCCAGCATGCGATCGTGGAGGAGACTGCACAAGTATGAAAGTAGCTCGTAGTGACTGATTCGAACTGTCCCGATGGAGCATCCACTTGCCCGTGACTGTTCTTTCCCCAACACACGACGACACCGTCTACACGGACGGCACACGAATACCATTTGCCCGACGAGACTTCCACGAATTCGCCTTGCGGGACGTTGCGTTGGCCCGTGTTTTCGACGAGGCCCCAACACTCGACAGTTCGGTCGGGACGCAGCCCGCACACTCGCCGATCTCCGACGCTGACCGCCTCGAATCGACCGGCTATTCTTGACCAGTTCGAGAATCCCCAACATTGCAGCGTGCTGTCAAGGAGCAGGCCGCATGCATCGAATTCGCCGACGCTGACGGCCATGAACTCTCCGGCGGGAGCGTTCGACTTCCCGCGGGTGTTGGAGCCCCAACATTCGACGGAACTGTCGATGCGCAGCCCGCAGGCGCTGTCAGGTCCTGCTGAGACCGCTGTGAACCTCCCCTCGGGGGCGTCGATCTGCCCGAAGCGATTGTCGCCCCAACACTGGATCGCGGCATCGGCGTTCAAACCGCACGTATATTCCTTTCCGGCGCTGATCGCTTCGAAATGCCCCTCAGGGGCGTTGATCTGCCCGAAGCGATTGTCGCCCCAACACTGGATTGCGCCCCCAGCGCGCAAACCACACGTGTGTTTTCTCCCTACTGCGACCGCTGTCCAGTTCGCCGAGTCGAGCGAGTCGGACGTAGGTGCTGGAGAGCAATCGTTGCTGGTGTGGTCGAACTCAACTCGTGGACTTCCATTATAACGGTACAAGAAGGTCGCCAACTGGCCGCGCGTGACAGGTGAGTTCGGCGCGAAGGTAGTCCTTGACGTGCCGGTGGTGATACCGGACTCAGACAGCCAAGCAACCGGTTCTTGTTGCCATGGTGAAGTCAAGTCGACAAAGGGGTGGTCTGAGGCTTCGGGTTCATTTTCGAGGCGATGCAAGAACGCTGCCAATTCGGCACGAGCGAGTCGGTCGCCCGGGGCGAAGCTGGTTGCCGACTTGCCGGTCGTGGTCCCGCTTTCGTACATCCACGCAACAGCCTGGTTCAATTCGTCGCCGAACACGTCTCTGAACGGGTGAGGAGGTGCATCTGGTCGACCCTCCAGGCGCCAGAGGTACAACGCCGTCTCTTCGCGGGTCGCCGGGGAGTTGGGCGCAACACACGCGCCCGAACGGGCATCAATGATGTCGGTCCCCACCATCCACTGGAGCGGTCTAGAAAAAAACCGAGCATCCCCAGTGATCGCGTTCTTGACCAGGTGGCCAGACCGGGAGACCGACGCTGTACCGACGCGGGTCGGACCGTGGCGAAACATCGGCCAAGCGTCGCTCGAGCCCGTCGGAGGGAGCGTGTAGGCGGCAACACGAGTTCGCGTCAAGTTTCCGAAGTTTGCAACAAAAACCAGACGGCGCTCACCGTTGAGTTCTCCCACCGCAGGCGCGCTCTGGTGAGAGAACGAGAAACTGACGCGGCCCCGCCAGAACACGTTCGCCTCAAGCTCAACACCGGTGGGACCGTCGAGCAGCGCAAGGCCTCGCGCCGTTCCAATTGCCACATCCTGGTCTTCGTCGCCGTCAAGGTCGGCTATCACCGCCGAGCCCCTCACAATGCCACTGCGGAGGTGGGCGAACTCCGGTGTTACTGCCCATAGCAACCTTCCGTCGCCTTTCCAGGCATAGACTCTCGTGTCGTCAGAACCGACCACAACCTCGGGCAGACCGTCGCCGTCCAAATCACCCAACGAAGGCGAGGACCAGACCGTGTCGGCAGCGCGGACCGGCCATCCGGGGACGTCTGTTCCGTCGTCAAGATGGAATGCCCAGACCTTGGAGTGGTCGCTGCCGTCGTTCGGTCCGCACAACTGATTTCCTCGGTGGGTGCATTCGATATGCCAGTTGTCACCTGTCCCGGTCACGGCCTCAAAACGACCGTCGCCGTTGATGTCACCAATGGCAGGCGACGAATGGAACACATCGTTCGCCCTCCGAGTCCACATCGTTACCGGCTCTCCATCCTGGTAGTCGATTGCTCGGAATATGCCGCCTAGATGGTCGACGTAACCGGCGGGAGTCGAATCTCCTCCGATGAATATCTCCACATCCCCGTCGTCGTCAACATCGAACAGAGCCGCCGAAGACCAGACGGTGTCATCGCTGTTGATGGGGAAACCTGCGAGCGGCGATCCGTGCCCATCGATCGCCCAGATGTAGAAGTCATAGCTTCCGAAGACGATGTCGACAGCCCCATCGCCATCGATGTCACCGATAGCGGGCGTCGCGTAGGTGGCTTCGCACCAGCCGTCCGGCTCCGGGGTTTGGCCATCCCAGATATTGCCAGTGTCGCGGCTGTGACTGAAAGACCACTCGATGGCTCCGGTTCGGCCATCGAAGGCAATCACGCTGCCGTTCTGATTACGCGCTGCCAAAGATGCAGAACCGACACCGACCACCACCTCAAAAACCCCGTCGCTGTCGATATCGGCCCCAGCAGGGCTCGAGTCGATCGCCGACGGCCACGATTGAGGCCGGCACATCTCTTGGCTGGGACCGGGCACAGCAGAGGTCACCCACTTCAAGCCGCCGTCGGACTCGTACGCTCGAAGTCTCCCGTCGCGATGACCGAAGACGATTTCGTTGTGACCGTCCGAGTCAATGTCCGCAATCACCGGCGAAGAACTCAGATTCAAGCCTGGCAGCTCAGACTCCCAAGCCAACTCGAACGGCACCGACCGTGCCGCTTGCACCGGTGAGGAAACCACAAGAGCAGCGAGCACGGATGCCAACACCCACAGAACCAAGAAAACTCGAAGAGACTTCACTTCCACCCATCCTATTTGCATCTGAGATCACAGCCTTCGGAAGCGGGGTTGCCGTTGCGGGTGCCCTCGGGGAACATCACCAGCGGCTCGCCCAGGGCCAACACGTCCCCCGCGGCCCGCAGCGCAGTGCGATCCGTTGCGACCCGCTTGATCAGGAAGCCGCCCGTCACCGTGCTCGCGGCTTGTCGGCCAATGCTGGCGACTGGCACCGTTGCGCAAACCACATTCATGTTGCACTCCACCACTCTTCTGCTATTCTTGAGGGTGATCCAAGGCCAAAAGCTGAGGAGGGCGCTCAGAGCGGTAGCTCCATTCTGGGTGCCAGTTATGTGAGAGTGGAGGTGAACCCAGCGGTTGCCCTGACTATAGCGAGGCGAGACTCATCAGTCTCCGCTGCGCAACCGAATGTCCACCGAGATCCCCTCTCGATGGCTGAGACCTCGCATAATTCAAGTTTCTGCGAATGCCCCGCCAAGTGGTCGGGGCATTCGCTATTTGGAGCGGCTTTGCCTCCGTTCGTCCTCGTCGGCCTTCGCGCTATCCGCCGCGCTCCAAGTCAATTGGCTTTTCTTACCGGTACGCATACATCCATCGGGATAAACGTTGATGTATCCACCGGAACGTACCTTCCAGATCGTAGTCGACGAGGTGATAACCGGAGAGCTTGACATCGTCACATCCCAGTGGAACCCGTCGTCGAGTAGCAGGCCACGAACGGTCTGAGGCTCCCGACCATGCCGCGTTCCTGGACGCGCCGACGACCATCTCCGCTTGCGCTTGTCCACCAGCGCCCTGCCGACCCTGTGCGAGCGTCGGAACCGCTGACGCTCGGCAAACTCATCGAGTTCAAAGGCTTCTTTCGCCGAGAAGATTTGCAACGGGAGGATCCTGGGATCGTCTCGGCCATCACACTTGATGTTCGTCAGCCATTCATCGAAAGCTGACTCCCAGTCGGAGCTGACATTCTCTGCATAGCACTTGTATTTGCAAAACTCACGAAGCGAGACTGTCCGGTCGTCTCGAAAGGGTGGGCGGGGATTGGTTCTGACGACGGGCTTACCCTCGAAGATCACCGCGACCGATCTACGGTGCATGTCTTCATACATCTGGGCGGCATCGCGGCGCTGTAGCATGTCGCGCACCCTCCCGCGTCCCGAAGCGAGGCGGACGCACTGGACGCGGGTCACTTCCCAACCTCGTGCTGATGCCTTTCTAACGATGTCATCTGCTGGGTCGGTTCCAGGGAGAGTCACATGCCATATGAGAGGCGTAGTATCCGTCATCGATGCGCTCGCATGGCGATATCTGCCGGGATTGTCAATCCTCTCAATTCTTGCTCGCTCATTATTGCAATGCACCGCAGAATGAATGACCGAAGCTCATCGGCCGGTTCTCGTGACCGCTTTGAAACGAACGCATCCAGTGGCGGTTCCAATTCGTGTGCTTGGAAGAACTGGAGTAGCCGCTCCCAAACCTGTTCCCGCATTCGCGCGTTCCAGAGTCCGCGGAGACGCATCGGAAGCGCCGCAGTACCGAGGCCCTTACTCGCCCAGTCTTCAAACTCAAGTGCTTCTTGACCTTGCAGTCCCGGCGAGTGCTCTTCGAAGAATCCGATTCGCCAAGCCTGTAGGGTAGGTCGGTCCAACGTTGGAAGAAGATCTCCCGCATTCCCGTCGACCGCCTCGTCTGCGGGGACAGCCAACCCCGATGAACGATCCCAGACCCATTCCCCGACGCCGCTGTAGTCCATGATCGCGTTCCAAAGGTCCGATCTGATGGTGCCTTTCGAAAGCGACTGGTGTGCCTGTTCCGCCGAGTCGATCTCTGAGCGATACGGCTCGCACAACTCGACGATAAACGGCTTGGCGGAGTGGTCAATAACGAGCAACCCGTCAAGCAGTTCGACGAGAGTGCCGAATCGGTCTGCACCATAGTCCGCCTCATCGAATCGTCGGTTGGTCAGGTCCAACAGTCGGTTCTTCAGCACACTGCCTCTCATACGATGCCACTCGGTCTGACGGTCCTTTGCGGCAATAGCAAAGGCATCAAGGACAAGACCCTTTAGCTGAGAGTGCTGTTCAGGGCTCTCGTTCACAACTCTCCTACGCTCGTCGCATCTGAGCGTGTTTGCAACGCCCTGTGATGACGGGACAGAATCCAACTGTCCGCCAACTCTACCGGTGCTTGCCCAAAAGGGCAGTCTCGCGAGAGTTGGCGCCGTTGCCCGGGAGAAGTGCCCGGTTGAAATCGTATTCGCAACTCGCCATATGAAATTTGGCGACGAACTGTGGAAGATGGCGGGAAGTCATGACGAAGCAATCGCGGATCGCCGAGCGCGATCCGAGGCGAATTCAAGAGCTTCTTCGCTCCGTTTCGTCGAGGGCTGCGTTTCGTCTTTCTCGTCCACCTACGTTGATGGGTGGTCATTTTGTGAGGCTCACCCATGGCGTAGACACGGGAATGGCGCGCTCTCAGCGAGGGGGCGGTTCGTCTCCGGCGGCCACGCGGGCTTCGACAAAAAGGTCATTCAGTTCGCGATACAGGACTTCGGTGAGTTCGCGCACCGCGCGGCGAGGGACCTTGCCGTCCACCTTGGCCGGCGGTGGGATCGGCTCGCCGATGATTGCGACCACCTTGGCGAATCGGGGGATCACCGAGCCCACTGGAAGCGCGCTCGGCGTTCCCCCGAGTCCTACCGGCACAATCGGCACACCGGCACGAGCGGCCACGAAAGCGGGCCCGTCCAGCACCAACTTGCGGTCAAGTCGAGGGCCATGTTGACGAGTGCCTTCGGGGAACATCACCAGCGGTTCACCCAGGGCCAACACGTCTCCCGCAGCCCGAAGCGCAGTGCGATCCGCGGATCCCCGCTCTACTGGAAATCCGCCCATCACCGTCAGAAATGTTCCGAGCAGCTTTGAATCCCAGAGACTTTCCTTACCCATGAACCGCATGCGCTTACCGGTAATGACTCCAACAATCGGAGTGTCAACGAAAGAACGATGAACAGCAGAAAAGACGAACGGGCCGTCGGGCAAGTTCTCTCTGCCTTCGACCCTCAGGCGGAACAGAAGCTTGATCGGAACATAAACAACCACCCAGAAGCAGCGATAGCCGAGGCGACCAGGCCACGACTGGCGACTACGGGCGAAAGTATCGCCGCGTTGGGAACCGTAGGTCGCTGCCCCGCTCATCGCTTGCTTGGTCACCTCTTTGCGTCGCTGTCAGGCAACAATTCCACAATCTGGGTGACGACCTCTTGGACCGTCAGCCTCGTGGTGTCAATAATGATCGCGTCTTGGGCTTCGGTCAAAGGCGCGACATCTCTGGTGGAGTCCACGGTGTCGCGTCTCGTCAGGTCGGCAGCGACCGTCTGGTAGTCGAGATCTGTCACCTCTTTGGCGCGGCGCTGGGCCCTCACTTCCTCGTCAGCAGTGAGGTACACCTTCAATTCGGCATCAGGAAAGACAACCGTGCCGATGTCGCGCCCCTCAAGCACGCCACCACCTCGGCGCTCGATCCATTCGCGCTGCCGAGAAACCATCTCGCGGCGCACCTGTGGATTAGCGGCAACTGCGCTCACCGCGCGAGTGACCTCTGGGCCGCGAATCTGCAAGGTCGCGTCGACTCCGTTCACCACCACCTGACTGTCGCTGAGATCAAGTTCCATCGAACGAGCGGCATTGGCCGCGAACTCAAGATCGTCAGGATCGCCGGCAGCGCGCAAGACCGTGAACGCCACTGATCGGTACATCGCGCCGGTATCGAGATAGGGAAGACCAAGCCGATCAGCAACCGCACGGGCCACAGTGGATTTTCCCGACCCTGCCGGTCCGTCAATGGCGATCACTCTCATAGCAGAACCATAGAAGAAGCATCCCGAGCAATCATCGAAGCTGTTCCAACGCGCCAAAGTAACCGGGAAAGGTCTTTGCCACGCAGCCGGGATCACAAATCGAGACTCCTTGGACAACCAATCCGATCAACGCGAAGGCCATGGCCATCCGATGGTCTTGGTATGTCTCGAATGCAGCTGCTGTGGGAGGGCCCGAAGGCCGCACCACAAACCCGTCGTCGGTCTCTGCTGCGTCGACCCCGCAGCGGTTCAGTTCAGTGACTACCCCGGCCACACGATCGCTCTCCTTGTGTCGCACAAACCCGATTCCCGACACGTTGGTAATGCCGGATGCGAAGGCGGCGACAACCGCAAGAGTCGGGGCCGTATCGGAGATATCCCGAAGGTCGATATCGACACCCCGCAACTCCCCGCCAAAGACTTCGATGCTGTCGTCGCCAACCTCAACTTCTGCTCCCATCTCCGAGAGAACATCGGCAAAGGCCACATCACCTTGTATTGATGAGCGCCCAAGTCCCTCAATTCGCACATGGCCACCGGTAATGGCAGCGGCAGCCAGAAAGTATGATGCAGTGCTGGCGTCTGGTTCGATTCTGTAGGTACCGGGACTCTCATAATTCCCGCCAACAGTCAACACTCGTCCGTCGGTGGAACTGTCCGGTTCAGCTGTACCCACTTGCGCGCCGAAGGCACGCATGACCGCGACAGTCATCTCCAGATACGGCCAACTCACCGGGTCAGCCGCGAGCTTGACCGACAAACCTGCCACACCACCAGCGAGCAGTAGACCGGACGCAAACTGGCTGCTGTCATGGCCTTCGATAGTGCATTCCCGGCCGCTGATCGGCCCCTGGACGCGCACCGGTAAACGACCCCGCCGACCTAGTTCCTCCACTGACACAGCCAATTCACGTAAAGCGTCGATTTGGTGATCCATCGGCCGGCCCCGAAGTTGGCGGTCACCGTCAATCACGGTCGACGCGTTTCTCAAAGCGGCCACGGGCATCAGGAAACGACTCGTAGTGCCGGAACGACGAGCATTCACAAGTGCTTCACCCGACTCTTTGAACTCAGCGCCGCAACCCTCGACTGTTATCGAGCCGTCGGCACTGTTGGGTACACAACTGACACCAAGGGCGCTGAGGCCGTCGATCATTGCCAGGGTGTCGTCAGCAAACAGCGCCGAGGAGAGCCGCGTCACACCGTTGGCCAACGCCGCAGTCACCAGAGCGCGATTGGTGATGCTCTTCGATCCCGGCAACACCACTGTCGTATCGGGCGGACTGTCAAGCGGCTCAATAGAGAGTGATTCGCTGGATTCAGGATCAGCAGGCACAGCTTCTAGCATCGCATCAACCCAACGGTTGTATCGACGGACGGTAACCCTGCTCGCTCAAAGCGATTTGCAGTCTCTGGGCCGTTTCGGACTCCACCAACAACACCACAACACCGCGTGGTCCTTCGGGCGAATGGGCAATCTCCAGATCGTAAATGTTGACATCGAGTTCGGTGGCCAGCACGGCAATAGCAGCCAACTCGCCGGGGCGGTCCAACACCGGCACTCGCATCTCCGACAAGGCCTCGGCGTCGGGCGCGGTCGTCGGCAAATTCCGACGGGCAACTCGTGCGCCTTCGAGATGGGCGAGCAACTGCAACTCGTCGCCATCAGCCACGATCTCGCGCAGCGAGGCCAGTTCCGAAATCAGATCATCAAGCACACCGACTATGGCATTGGAGTTCTGCGCACAAATTGCCGGCCAAATCGTCGGCTGCCCCGCAGCTATGCGGGTCATGTCACGGAATCCGCCAGCGGCGAAACGAAGCATCCCACGGTGGTGTTCGGTGCGTCCGAGCGCTACCCGCATCAACGTGGCCGCGGTCAGGTGTGGCACATGTGAAACCACTGCAACGAGTCCGTCATGCCGTTCCGGGGAAACCACCATCACCTGCGCACCCGTAGCGGTAACGATCTCTTTGACTTGCGAAAACGCCGCGTCGTCGGTATCCGCGGTGGGGCACAACACCCAGGCGGCACCGCTGAACATGTCGGCCGAGGCCCCGAACACGCCGTCTTGCTCGCTGCCCGCTATCGGGTGACCCGCAACGAAACGTCCATCGGTCACTGCCGCGGCTATTGGCGCTTTCACGCTGCCCACATCGGTGACCACAGCTGCGCCGGCGTCAAGCGCGGCCTGGGCAAGATTCGGGATGGTATTGACCGGTGTGGCGATAACGGCGAGATCACACGGCCGCATCTCGCCCATCTCATCAACAACTCCGGCCGCCATCGCCTCCTGGGCGCGCGTCTCATCGTTCTCAACTCCGATGACATGCCAACCCAAACGACGCAAGGCCAACGCCACTGAGCCTCCGATCAGCCCCACACCGACAACAATCGCGGTCCGCTCCTTGCTCACGGACCGCGATGCTACCCGTAGCGTCCGCGGTTCAGTGACGAATAAGCCCCAGTAGCGATCGAGCCCTCAGCGCTACGCGCCGGCGCGGTCGACTGCGAGTTCGAGACGTCTCACCTCAACCGTAGACAACTCCCGCCACTCCCCCGGGGCGAGGGATCGATCCACCAAGGGTCCGATTCGAGTGCGAACCAGTCGAACCACCGGGAAGCCGACCGCCTCGCACATTCGCCGAACCTGCCGGTTCCGTCCCTCGTGAATGATGATCTTGACCAGGTTGGCTTCAACGACGCTGACCCGAGCAGGCGCAGTGGTTCCATCGTCGAGGGAGACGCCTTCACGCAGACGGCGAACAGCTGAGCGGCTGGGGTTTCGATCAAGTTGAGCGAGGTACTCCTTCTCCACGCCGTAGGACGGATGAGTCAGCCGGTGGGTCATCTCCCCGTCGTTGGTGAGCAACAACAGACCTTCAGTATCGGCATCAAGACGACCAACCGGGAAAACCCGCGGTTCTGAAGGAACCAAATCGATCACGGTCCGACGGCCGTGCGTGTCATCAGCGGTGCTGATGACTCCTTTTGGCTTGTTCAACAGATAGTGCACGAGGCCGGGGCGCACGCCGACAACGACACCGTCAACAGCAACCTTGTCGCAAGCCACGTCTACTCGGCGGCCGAGGACGGCAACGTCACCGTCCACGGTGACACGACCCGAAGCGATCAATTCTTCGCATGCCCGTCGGCTGCCGAACCCATGACGAGCCAAGACCTTCTGAAGCCGCTCACCGCCTTGGATCACGTCATCGCCATCATGTGGTCTCGGTGCCGCTTGCTCCAGTCGGCGCAGGGCCATAGCCCTCGTCATGGTTCTCGTCGTCGTCGTCAAACCGTTCGTCCTCTGGCACCACATGAAGACCCCGCTCAAGGGCCTCAACGACTTCCGAAGTCGGAAAGAACTCCCCCAGTGGAAGTAGCTCGCTCACCGAGTCAAGGCCCATCCGTTCGAGGAATGCAGGGGTCGTCCCATAGAGAACTGCCTGACCTGGCCCCGGATCACGGGCAACCTCGTCGATATAGCCCCGAACTTGAAGGGTGCGCACCACGCCGTCGACATTGACGCCGCGGATCGCCGCGATCTGATTGCGAGAAACCGGCTGCTTGTAGGCGACAACGGCAAGAGTTTCGAGCGCAGCCGCCGACAAGCGAGACGATTGACCTTCAAGCACATAGCGCTCGACATAGGGAGTTTGATCAGCAGCAGTCTGATAGCGGTATCCCCCCGCCACCCGCTTGAGGACGAAACCGCGGCCTTCGGCCTCGTACTGCTCGGCCAGATCGTCGCACAGTTCTTCGATCTCGAATGGTGTGGACCCCACCAATTGCGCCAGCAACTCGGGTGGCAGCGGATCTTCTGCCACTAGCAGGATCGCTTCAACTGCTCCAGGGATGTGTTCTGGGACCATTTCGACCGACCATTCAACCTTCGTAGTCATCGACGCCGATTACACCAACGGACTCAGGCGCGCCGCCTTTCCAGACAACTGCGATATCACCGAAGGTCTCTGGTTGTTCGAGTTCAACGAAGCCCCGTTTGAACAATTCCAACACCGCCAGGAAGTAGACGACAATCTCAATGCGATCAACCAGTTCAGAGGTGAGTTGACGAAAGGTCATGCGACCGAGCTGCGGTAGTTCTTCAACGAGGTCCCCCACCACTTTCGCAACGGTGATTTTTATTGGGCTGATGTGGGACAGGTCGACTCGCACCACGGGGGAGGGCGCGGTGGCTCTCCCGTAGGCTGCTCGCAGATCTTCAAGGGTGGTATTGCGCAACAGGTCCGGAGCCAGACCGATGAAATGATCCTCGACCGGACCGACACGGCGCGGATAAGACCTAGCGGCCTCAGCCGAGAGTCGGCGCAACACAAGCGCCGCGTCCTTGAACACCTTGCACTCGACTAGTCGCGCCAGCAGCAGATCGCGCTCCTCCCAGAGGCTGAATTCATCATCGAGGTCGATCTCTGAGTCTTCGGGGAGCAAGCGGCGGGTCTTCAACTCCACGAGCGTCGCCGCGATCAACAGAAACTCCGTCGCCACCTCAAGGTCGAGCTGCTCCATTGATTCGATCTGTTGCAGATATGCATCAACAATTTCGCTCAGGTTGATGTCGTACAGTTCGACCTGTTGTTTCAGGATCAGATGGAGCAACAAGTCGAACGGACCTTCAAAAACGGGAGTATGAACCTCGTACGGCATCGAACTGATCTTAGAACGCGACCTAGCAGATAAGCGGGTTATACCGTCGGTTGACATCGCGAACAAGCCTCGGGCGCGTAGCCTGCGCTCACATGAGACGCGTTTTGTCCGGCATACAGCCCACGGGCCAACTCCATCTCGGCAACTACCTCGGCGCGGTTCGCAACTGGTCCAAGATGCAACACGACACCGACGCCTTCTTCTGCATAGTCGACCTTCACTCGATCACCATCCCCCAAGAACCAGGTGCGCTCGGCACCGAGTCGTTGCGGCTCGCCCAGATGTTGATAGCAGCCGGGCTGGACCCGGAGGCATGCACCTTGTTTGTGCAGAGCCATGTGCGCGAACACACCGAATGTTCCTGGTTGCTCGAGTGCACCGCCTCTTTCGGTGAACTCTCCCGAATGGCACAATTCAAGGACAAATCCGACCGACAAGAATTCATCTCTGCGGGTTTGTTCACGTATCCGGCGTTACAAGCGGCCGACATCCTGCTCTACGACACAAACGACGTGCCCGTAGGTGCCGACCAACGTCAACACATTGAACTCACCCGAGACATCGCCGAGCGATTCAACTACCGCTACGGCGAGACCTTCGTTCTGCCCACCGCAGTCATTCCCAAAACAGGGGCACGGGTCATGGATCTCCAACGACCCACCGACAAGATGTCGAAATCGCTCGACTCGCCGAAGGGAACTATCGACCTGCTCGATGAACCTGCGCAGGTTCAAAAAAAGATCCGCAGCGCGGTCACCGACAATGACGGTGACGTTCGCTTCGATGTCAAACACAAACCTGGAGTCAGCAACCTGCTCTCAATTCTCGGCGCTGCTACCGACAGCGACCCCGAAGCAGTAGCCGGCGAGTACCAGCAGTACGGGCCTCTCAAAGCAGACACCGCCGATTCGGTCGTGGCTCTGCTCGCTCCGCTGCAGGCCCGTTTCGCCGAACTCGAAGCTGACCCAGCAGAAACCAAACGACTTCTGCGAACCGGTGCCGACAAGGCCCGCGCGATCGCCAGCAGGACATTGGCCCGCGCCAAATCCAACATCGGGTTCCTTCCCGACTCTTAACAGCGCACCAGCAATCCCCGAGTAGACGACTCGGAGGCCGAGCGGATTGATCCCGAACACGGACGCGACCGACCGAGGCCGTGGCCAGAGCGGCCCCCGCGGCCCGAGCGGCCCCCGCGGCCCGAGCGGCCCGGTGAGCGCAGCGAACAAGAGCGGGAAGCAGAACGCAGTGAACAAGAGCGGGAGTACTCAGTCGTTGTCGAATTCGTGGAGCACTTCGGCGAACTCGACAGGGATCGTCCAGCTGTCGGGTTGTTGGTGATGCTCGGCGGCCCAAGCGACGGTGCGGGGATCGCTCTGCGCGCCACGCAACAATTCCGCGCCGATTTCGGGATGGCTCAGATAGCTGCTGACCCTGGCGCGACAGCCATCGTGGTGAATCCACTGGCGGGTACGGTCAGACCCGACGATCTTGGCGGCGACGGTGGCAAACACACGGCCCCAGGTACCAAGGCCGGCCTCGATCTTGCCGATGTCATGCAACAGCGCCGCGGCGATCACCCATCTTGTGTCGTCGTTGAGCGCTGATTCGCCGGCAAGCTCGCGTTCAACTTGACGAGCTATGGACGCGCTGTGCCGACGGTCGGGCGGGTACTGGCACGCCCACAGCGCGTACTCCGCCGCAGACAACACCGATTCAACCCAGATGCGGTCAGTTTCGTGAGGACCCCGGTTGGGCAATGCCGCAAAGAAGCGACGAATCAAGTGCCACATTTCGCGCATCACTCGCCCATCAGCCAACACCGGTGGCCCGTGGGTGAGCCGCGCGATACACGTTCATCAAACGCTCAATAGAGACCTTCGTATACACCTGAGTCGTGGAGATCGATGCATGCCCGAGCAATTCTTGGACGGTTCGGATATCCGCGCCGTGATCCAACATGTGCGTGGCACATGAGTGGCGCAACACATGGGGAGAGAGTCTGGCACCAAGACCTGCCTCGGTTCCGTAACGGCGCACAACCCCCCAGGCGCCCTGCCGAGAAAGCCGAGAGCCCCTCTGATTGAGAAATACTGCATCGGCATCGCTACGGCGAGTCCAACGCTCTGGTTCCATCGCCGCACGACCCTGGGGTTCAAACCACTGTTGCAACGCCACCGCGGCGTGTCGTCCCACCGGCACGATGCGTTCTTTACTTCCTTTGCCCAACAAGCGGATGAGTCCATCGTGCAGATCAACGTCGGCGAAAGACAGACCCACCAACTCCGAGACTCGCGCTCCCGTGCCATAGAGCGTCTCAAGGATCGCGCGATCGCGTCGCGCCACACGATCGTCTCCCGCTACAGCATCGATTACCGAAGCGACTTCGGCAACAGTCAGAGCCTTGGGCAACCCTCGAGGCACCGGAGGTATCTCCACATCTACCGCAGGATCATCGAGACGCTGTTCCTCGGCAACCAAGAACCTGTGCAAACCTCTTACCGCGACCAGGGTTCGGGTCACCGAAGCAGCCGCCAGCCCCGATCCCTGCAACACATGAACGAAGGCCACAATGTCGTCGCCGCTGACTGTGAGCATGTCCACACCTCGACGACCGAGGTGATCTTGGTAGCGAAGAAGGTCGCGGCGATACGACTCAAGGGTGTTTGAGGCCCGGCCCTTCTCGATCACCAGCCAAGTGAGAAAATCCTCAGCGCACTCGTCAAGGACCGCCGATTCGACAGCATCAGCGGGTGAGGCCATTAGTCACCGGCCCAAATAGCGCAGCGCCATCATCAGGCCGATCACCGTCTTGGCATCCTCGATTTGTCCCGAAGCGATAGCGGCAGCGACTTCGTCGAGCGCCAAACGCTCAATGGTCATGTGTTGTTCCTCCGGACCCTGCCGATTGATTGATGCCTTCTCAAGCTTGGTAGCCAAATAGACGTATGAGTATTCGTCGGAGAAACCAACCGAGTTGTAGAACGTGGCCAACTGCACCAACGAGCGGGTCGAGTACCCGATTTCCTCGATCAACTCTCGCTTGGCGGTCGTTTCTGGAGGCTCACCAACAATGTCCCGTTTCCCCGCCGGAAGCTCCAACATCTCTTTGTCGGCAGCGGCTCGATACTGACGTACCAAGATCACCTCGTCGCCAACCACAGGCACGACCGATACCGCACCCATATGACGGACGATATCGCGTTGTACTAGCTGGCCGTCGGGAGTTTCGAACTCTCCAGAAACGACCTTGAAGACAATGCCCTCATAAATGATCCGCTCGCTCAAACTACGAAATCCCGATGGGGACCGTGGCCCCAGATCGGTCACGACGTCTCAGTGGCAGCTAGGTCGGCGTCGACATCGGGCAACTGCGGATTGCGACCCGCGGCACGCTCCAGAGCCGCAGCGACAAACGTGCGAAACAGCGGCGCAGGACGATCCGGGCGACTCTTGAACTCTGGATGGGCTTGGGTGCCAATCCAAAACGGGTGATTCTCCAATTCGACGAACTCGACGAGCCGGCCATCAGGGGACTCACCACTCAGCGTCAGATCGCTCTGCTCAAAGCGCTTGCGGTACTTGGGGTTGAACTCGTAGCGATGCCGATGCCGCTCTGACACCACTTCTTCGCCGTAGGCTGCGGCAACCCTTGAACCACCCTTGAGCTGGGCCACGTAGGCACCTAGGCGCATCGTGCCTCCCATGTCGGTCACGTCACGCTGGCTGTCCATAAGGTCGATTACTGGATGACGCGTGCGTGAATCGAACTCAGTGGAGTTGGCGCGAGCAAGGTTGAGCGCGTTGCGAGCGTATTCGATGGTCATCACCTGCATCCCGAGACACAGGCCGAGACACGGCACGTCGTGATCGCGGGCGTATCCAGCGGCAGCAATCTTGCCTTCGATGCCCCGTTCGCCAAACCCGCCTGGGATAACGATGCCATCAAGGTCTCTCAGTCGGCCAGCCGCCAACAACCCCTCCGCTTCTTCGGCTTGCACCCACTCAAGATCGATTTCGGCGCCGTGATGGATCCCTGCGTGGTTGAGCGCTTCGACAACCGACAGGTAAGCGTCGGGCAGGCTGACGTACTTACCGACAACGCCGATACGAACCGGCGTTGTCGCCGCTTGCACCCGAGCGACAAGCTGACTCCAGGGTTCTAGATCCAAGGTGTGGTCAGAAAGACCGAGGATCTTGCAGACATGGGTGTCGAGCCCCTCGTTGTGAAGCACAATGGGAATCTCATAGAGGCTCGACGCATCGGCCGCGTTGACAACACCCTCCAGAGGAACATCGCACAAGTTCGAGATCTTGCGCCGCAAATCAACGCTGATCGGGTCATCAGAGCGGCACACAATTGCATCGGGCTGTATCCCGCGGCTCCGAAGTTCGGTCACCGAATGCTGCGTGGGCTTGGTCTTCTGCTCCGCTGACGGGCCGATGAAAGGAACCAGGGTGACGTGCACGTAGAGCACATTCTCGCGGCCCACATCAAGACGAAACTGTCGGACCGCTTCAAGAAACGGGAGGATCTCAATGTCGCCGACGGTGCCGCCGACCTCTGTGATCACCACATCCACTTCATCAGATGCGAGACGGGTGATCCGCCTCTTGATCTCGTCGGTGATGTGGGGAATTACCTGGACCGTGCGGCCCAGATAGTCACCACGTCGTTCCGCGGCAATCACCGACGAGTAAATCGATCCAGTGGTGGAATTGGAATCCTGGGTGAGGTTTTCGTCAATGAATCGCTCATAGTGCCCGAGATCCAGATCAGTCTCTCCCCCATCGTCGGTAACAAACACCTCTCCATGCTCGAAAGGATTCATCGTCCCGGGATCGATATTGAGGTACGGGTCCAGCTTCTGCATGGTCACCCGGAGGCCTCTGGCCTTCAAAAGGCGGCCGAGGGAGCTTCCGGTGAGTCCCTTGCCGAGCCCACTGACCACTCCTCCCGTTACGAAGATGTGCTTCGTCATCGGGAA
This sequence comes from Candidatus Aldehydirespiratoraceae bacterium, assembly GCA_965198315.1. Classification (GTDB taxonomy): domain Bacteria; phylum Actinomycetota; class Acidimicrobiia; order Acidimicrobiales; family Aldehydirespiratoraceae; genus VXYK01. The sequence goes on from OZ240616.1 coordinate 3,211,998, forward strand.
CTCAACTTATCCAAATTCAGACTCAAAGGCGCGCACCCAGTGCTTTCGCCGGGCGTAGCCGGAGCCGCCGGTGGCATCAGCGGCTGTGCTTTCGCCGGGCGTAGCCGGAGCCGCGGTGGCATCAGCGGCTGTGCTTTCGCCGGGCGTAGCCGGAGCCGCGGTGGCATCAGCGGCTGTGCTTTCGCCGGGCGTAGCCGGAGCCGCGGTGGCATCAGCGGCTGTGACCATGCAGGAGTTCGACTGCGTGACTATGAGCCGCTTCGGAATCCGGAGAACCCGAGAGCATCCGGCTCAACTCAACAATCCGTGATTCGTGGTCGAGGAGTTGGGCGACACTGACCGTTGCGCCCTCAACTTCGGTTTTGCTCACAGAAAGATGCTGATCGGCAACTGCGGCAATCTGCGCCAAGTGGGTCACTACCAACACCTGATGATCGCTCGCCAAAGAAGCTAGAGACTCCGCGACCGTATTTGCCGCTTGGCCACCAATGCCCGCATCAACCTCGTCGAACACCAAGGTTGGCGGTCCGACCGTCAGGACCATCCTCAACGCCAACATGGCACGGGCCAATTCACCGCCGGAAGCCACTTTGGCCAAGGGCAGCAAATCATGTCCAGGGTTGGCCGCTAGCCACAACGAAACATCATCGCCGGCCGGCCCGCTGACTCTCACCTCCAGCTTGGCGTCAGGCATCGCCAAACCGGCGAGATTCTCTTCTACAGATGCTGCTAATTCAGGCGCCGCAGCACGCCGGGAGCTCAACACCTTCGACTGCTCTGACACCAGTTCTTCGGCCAGAACAGCACGCCTCTGATCAAGCGCCGCGGCACGCTCATCGTGTCCCCGAAGCTCCTCCAAGCGTTGAGCAACAAAACGGCCGTAGCTGCTTACCTCAGCCAGATCGGCGCCGTACTTGCGCCGCAACTCGCGCAGCAGGGCCCGCCGTTGCCTCAGGATCCCAAGCTGTTCGGGGTCGTCTTGGATTGTCTCGACGCGATCACGCGCCTCGCCGGCGATGTCGGTGAGTTCTGCGATAACCGAACGGAGACGTTCTTCGAGATCGGCAAATGGTCCACGACCCTGCACTTCCACAAGCGCTGCGGAGATCGCCTCGAGCGCCGTTGAGTCGGAGTCAAGCAAGCCGCTTGCTTTCGCGGCGGCGGAGCGGTGAGCACTGGCCGCGGCCAGGAGGTCTTCTTCTTGGTCAAGACGAACATCTTCATTTGCGTCCACAATGTTGGCCGCGTCGATCTCGTTGAGCTGATACGTGAGCAGATCAATCTCTCGTGCACGATCTCGTTCATCGCCGCCCAACTCAGCCAGCGCGGCATCAGTGGCTCGCATGTCGTCAAGCAGAGACGCCATACAGGTGCTGTCGATACCTCCGAAACGATCAAGCGCGGCTCGTTGTACAGGGCCTTTCAACAGAGACTGATGCGAGTGTTGTCCGTGAAGATCAACGAAATCGACGCCGTGGTCAGCCAAGGCACTCACCGTTGCGAGACGACCATCGATATAGACGCGGGAGCGGCCGTCGCGAGGAATGACGCGTCGCACCACAAGTTCCTTGTCGCCATCAACGAATCGGCCCTCAATCTCTGCTTCGGTGGCACCGGGCCGCACCAGCGATGCGTCTGCTCTGCCCCCGGTCAACAGATCGATCGCACTGACGATAAGAGTCTTACCCGCGCCGGTCTCACCTGTGACCGCGGTCATTCCGGGGCCCAAAAGCAGCGTCACTTCGTCGATAACGCCAAGGTTTCGTACCACCAATTCGGTCAACACAACTGCTCTCCGCCTTGTTCGCCTTCTCGACCTCGGCCGCCTAGGATACGGGTATTCATATCAGCAATAGATTTCAAAATGTTGCTCTAACGGTCATTGAGACCGAATTTTGCTTTGAGTACCCGCTGGAATCGCCGAGGCCCGAACGTGACGAGATGAACCGTTTGATCTGCCGCGGTGCACTCGATCGCGTCACCATCTCCGATAACCATCAGCCTGCGACCATCCACTGACACCGCTGCCGGGCGGTGCCCGTCGATGGACAGGCGCAACCGGGTCGCAGGGGGAAGAACCAAGGCGCGGTCAAAAGGCATGTGCGGAGCTACCGGCGTGAGCAGCAGCGCTCGGTGGGTTGCGTCGATAATTGGACCTCTCGCTGAAAAGGCATACGCCGTGGAACCCGTCGGGCTGGCAACGATGAGGCCATCGGCCGCGTAGGTGGTGAAGAACTCACCGTCGATAGACACCGCGAGCCGAACCGTGTTGGCTTCGGAGGTTCGTTCAATCACCGCCTCGTTCAGGGCCAAATGCGTGCTTGTCTTGCCCGCGACCGTCAACTCCGTTCGCACCAACATCCGTTCTTCGATGTCGTAGCGGCCGTGGAGTGCCCTGGCGATCGCGCTTTGAGCTTCGTCGGGAGCGACCTCGGTCAGGTACCCGAGCCTGCCATGGTTCACGCCCAGGATTGGGATCTCATCGCCTGCCAACAACTCCACGGCGCGCAAGATCGAACCGTCGCCGCCCAAAGTCACCACCAAGTCAAGGCCCTCGCAGAACTGCGACGCTGCAACAACTTGAGGACCCAGAGCCAGATCGCCGGCGTCATCGGGAGGCACGCGCACTTCGTGTCCTTCGGCGATGAGCCATTGCGCCAGGTCACGGGCGTGCACGGCAGCCTGATCTCGCCCCAGGTGAACGATCAGCCCGACAACGCTCACGACAACCGCCTGTGTTCGGCCAGGGCTTGCTCTACCGCCGCGTCAAGCAAGCCGGCCTCGCGTCGGCCAACGCCGGATCGAGGGGCGGATCCCTCCAATAACTCTGCTGCATCAGGTGTCTGCCGTGCGTGGAGAAGAAACTCAACGTTGCCGTCGACGCCCGTAATCGGAGAAGCCATAGCACCTATGATGGCCGCTCCGTGGACCATTAGCGCTTCAGACACCTCACCAAGTGTCCGACGCCAGATCACAGGGTCGCGAATAATCCCTCGCCCCTTGTCGGCTTCAGCCTTTCCTGCCTCAAACTGAGGCTTCACCAACACCACAAGATCACCGCTACAACGCACCAGTCCAACCAGCGCTTCAGCAACCGTACGCAACGAGATGAAGGACAGGTCCGCGACGACGACATCAGCGACCCCTCCAACATCGCCGGGCTGAACATGGCGAATATTGGTCTGCTCATGCACTACAACGCGCGCATCGGTCCGGAGTCTCTCATGTAGCTGGTTGGTGCCGACGTCAATCGCCGCCACGGTCGCGGCGCCACGAGTGAGGACACAGTCAGTGAACCCACCAGTCGAAGAACCTGCGTCGATTATTCGCCGACCATTGCAATCCACTTCGAATCGGTCAAGCGCTGCAGCAAGTTTGTAGCCGCCGCGCGACACGAAACGGGAGGTGTCACCAGCAACTTCTATCGGCTCGCTCGCATCAACTTGTCGCGCTGCCTTTTCTGCGAGTGCGCCGCTCACCGTGACTCGACGTTCAGCAATGACCTGTTGAGCCCGGGTACGGCTTTCGGCTAACCCCCGCCTCACCAGCTCAGTATCGAGACGACGCCGAACCATCACCGCTGTGCCCATTTCAAGCTTGCCCATTTCAAGACAATCATTGCTGCACCTTTGCCAGCAGTGCAGCGAGGTCGTCGGCGATGACGTCCGGCGTGGGGTTCACCGGTAGATCCGCTTGCGACGTGACACCGCTCAGGACCAGCCCGAAGCGATAGCCCAAGGACCGAGCAAACATGCCGTCAGTCTCGGGTCGATCACCCACCACGATTCCGCTGGAACCCAGCTTGGCACGTACCAGTTGAGCCATGGCCTGATGTGGTTTTCCCGCGATTTCAGGCTGAACCCCGGCAGCCGTCGCGACCGCTGCAACGATCGCTCCGTTACCCGGGAGTAGTCCGTTCGCGTCGGGAAAAGTTGAATCGTCATTGGTGGCGATGAAACGAGCGCCCGCCCTGATCGCACGCATCGCACCCGTCAATGCTTCGTAGTCAAAGTCGGCACTGATCCCGACCATTACGACATCCGCAGGCGCTCCTGTAGCAACCAGTTCGACATCACGAGCCTGCAGCGCGGCGCGCAATCCAGCGCTGCCGACAACGTATGCCCGAACCCCGGCGGGAACCATCGACGCAGCAGCCATCCCTGAGGTGAGAACCAGATCTGCGGCGTCAGCAATCCCGTGTCCAGCCAACTTCTCAGCCACCTCGGCGGGTGAACGAGCGGCCGAGTTGGTGACAAAAGCCAACGGCTCATGGTTGGCACGGAGGTGCGCCACAGCTTCCGGTGCTCCCGGCACGGTGAGTCGGCCTCGCCACACAACACCGTCAAGATCAATCGCCCAGGCGGTCAGTTGACTTCCCAGGTCGGCAGACTGTGCAGCAACGCCTCAAGATCACCGGGTCCGCGGTCAGCTTGTGCCGCGGCGATCTGAGAGGCGATCCCGCCTCCGTACTCAAGCCGATCTACAGCACAGTAGACGCCGATAGGAGTTGGACTCTGCCGGTCGTCGGCCAAACGGCTGAGCGCGAACGCCACCGACAGGTCCGCTGCCGTTTCGTCGTGGACATGGAGTGCTTCGACACCGACTTCGGCGACCGACACAATCCGAGCCACTCCATCATCAAGCACGACACCCCGTTCGCCCTCTGGCCCGAAGCGAACAGGTTTGCCATGCTCCAGAGGAATCAACATCTCGGCGCGGGCGTCTTTTTTGGTAAGAGCCGCGAAAGCACCGTCGTTGAAGACATTGCAATTCTGGTAGACCTCAACGATCGCGGCGCCCCGGTGGTCATGAGCCCTACGGAAGATCTCCTGCATGTGCGCGCGATCCATGTCGTGGGTACGGGCGACAAACGACGCCTCCGCTCCCAACGCGACCGAGATGGGATTGAAGGGCGTGTCGAGCGAACCCATCGGCGTCGACTTGGTTACCTTGCCGACTTCGCTGGTCGGTGAGTACTGCCCTTTGGTGAGTCCATAAATCTGGTTGTTGAAAAGAAGAATCGTCAGATCGACATTACGACGCAGCGCGTGGATCAGATGATTGCCTCCGATCGACAACATGTCGCCATCACCACCGACCACCCAAACATCGAGATCGCGTCGAGCCATCGCCAGCCCGGTGGCGATCGCCGGAGACCGCCCGTGAATCGCATGCAACCCGTAGGTATTCATGTAGTACGGAAAGCGAGCCGCGCAACCGATGCCGGAGACAAAGACGGTGTCTTCGCGACGGGTGCCGATCTCCGGCATAAGGAGTTGCATGGCGGTAAGGATCGAATAGTCGCCACATCCCGGACACCAGCGCACTTCTTGGTCGCTGGTCCAGTCTTTCTTGGTGGTGACTCCGGCGTCGGTCACTGGGTCATCTCCTGAAACTTTTGGTGAAGTTCTCCGGCAGTGAACGGTTGCCCCTCCACCTTGCAAATGGACTTGGCATCGACAAGATATTCGGCTCTCAAGATCTTGGAGAGCTGGCCCAGATTCATCTCAGGAACGATCACATGGTCGTATTGTCGGAGAATATCGCCGAGATCTGTAGGGAGCGGATAGATGTTGGTCAGATGCACCCGAGCGACCTTGCCGCCTGCGCGTCTCATGCGCCCCATGGCGCTGGTGATCGCTCCCCAAGTTGAACCCCAACTCACTATGACTACATCGGCATCTGAATCGCCTTCGACCACGGTGGGCGGGTAGGAGTCGGCCACCTTTTTGATTCGCTCATCACGAATGGCGACCATCCGTCCGTGGTTTTCTGGGTCGTAGCTGATGTTGCCGGTGCCATCTTCCTTCTCGATCCCGCCAATGCGATGCATCAAGCCTTCAGTTCCCGGAATCGCCCAGGGACGAGCCAAATCGTCGTTGCGGACGTATGGCCAGAAGACCTCTTCGCCGTCTTCGTTGAGTGCATTGGCGCAGGACGCAAAGTCAACTGAGAGATCTGGGAGATCCTCCACCGAGGGTAAACGCCACGGCTCGGTACCGTTGGCCAAGTAGCCGTCGGACAACAAGATCACCGGTGTGCGATATCGCACCGCAATACGTACCGCTTCGAAGGCGGCGCGAAAACAATCCGACGGCGAGTTCGCCGACACGATCGGCAGCGGCGCTTCTCCATGGCGACCGTAATGGGCCATCAGCAGATCGGCCGCTTCGGTCTTGGTCGGCAGACCCGTGGAAGGACCACCTCGTTGAATATCAATGACCACAAGTGGCAACTCGAGGCTTACTGCCAGGCCCAGGGTCTCGCCTTTCAACGCCAACCCAGGGCCGCTGGTTGCGGTGACCCCCAAATGGCCTCCGTAGGAGGCCCCAAGCGCCGCGCCGATAGCGGCGATCTCGTCTTCGGCTTGCAGCGTGCGAACCCCGAAGTTCTTGTGTTTTGCTAGTTCGTGGAGGATGTCGCTCGCCGGCGTTATCGGGTATGAGCCCAAAAAGATCGGTATTCCAGCTTTTTGGGAGGCGACCACCAAGCCCCACGACAGCGCGGTGTTGCCGTTGATGTTGGTGTAGGTACCCGGTTCGAACCGAGCGGGGCGCACCGCCAACCGACTCGCAGAAAGTTCGGCGGTCTCTCCAAAGGCATGTCCGGCTTTGAAGGCCGCTTCGTTCGCTGCGATTACTGCATCCCTGCCGACGAATTTCTCTCGTATCCAGTGCAACGAGGGATCGGTAGGACGGCTGAAGAGCCATGACACCAAACCCAGCGCGAAGAAGTTCTTGGACCGCTCAGCATCACGCGGTCTAACACCGAGATCCTTACAAACTTGTTTCGTCAGATCTGTCATCGGTGCGGTGATGACCGAGTAACCGTCCAGCGAGCCGTCTTCGAGGGGATTCACTTCGTAGCCGGCTTTGGCAAGGTTGCGCTCGTTGAAAGCGTCAGTATTGACAATAATCGTGCCGCCTGACTCCAAGCGCGGCAGTTCAGCCATCATCGCCGCCGGGTTCATCGTGACCAGAACGTTGGGCGCATCTCCCGGGGTCGTAATGTCGTGGTCCGATATGTGGACCTGGAAAGCCGAAACCCCCGCCAACGTGCCGGCGGGAGCGCGGATCTCGGCAGGAAACTCCGGCAGGGTGGCCAAGTCGTTGCCAAACAAGGCGCTCGCTGAGGTGAAGCGATCTCCCGTGAGCTGCATACCGTCGCCAGAATCGCCAGCGAACCGAACAATTATGCGCTCGACCTCGCGGACTTCCGGCAACAGCTCCTCAGTGTTGATCAAAACGCCCCCTTAGCTACTCCGAGTGTAGCGAGATGAACCAGAAGTCAGGTTAATGCTGCGACCTCGATATTGATGAATCGACCGGACTGCGAAGTTCAGCGCATGCCCTAGCTCAATGCCCGGACTCTGGCTGCTACATCGGCGAGCCTGGAGTCGTGATGGGCCACCCACTTGAACAACTCGCGCGCCCGCGCGGTCTTGCCGACGCGGTCGTACAGGTCCGCTAGAGCATAGGCACGACGGAGTTGATCGGGGCGAGGGTGTTTGGGACGTTTCCACCGGTGCTCAAGCGTGGCGATAGCGCCTCGGAGGTCATCTCGGTCGGCTTTGGCGCCCGCTAGCACGATGCGACCTTCAGTGACTATCTCGGGGCGGGGCGACTCCTGTCCGAGCTCAACCCACAACTCCTCTACGTCCGCCCAGCGACCGAGCGCTCGATGGCAATCGGCTAGGACTGGATGTTGCTCGGTCGACGAAGTCATCTCGCGGAATTTCTCCAGGTGTTCGATCGCTTCTTTCCACTGTTCCAGCCGATAGAGCACGATCCCCATCAATTCTCGGGCATCTACTAGTTCGGGGGCTTCCCGAACCACCTGCTGGAGTTGTCTACGCGCGTCGCTGAACCGTTCGGCTTCAAAGGCTCGTGCCGCTTTGTTCAAGCGATTCAACAGCCAACGGTCGCGGGGTTCGCCCACCGCTCGCTTCAGAACCACCGCGGGGTCTTCCGAGTGCTGCGCGCGGCGCCGAAGGGGTTTGCGGTCGCGCACAGCCGGCGTCCGAGCACGGCCAACCGCAGCCGATGCGGTGCGTTGAAGGACTTCGGCGTTCGGTAAGTTCCGCTTTGACGAAGATGCCGCAGAACCCATAGCCGTTGACTCTAGCAACCGGGGTCAAAAACGAGATCGAGCCTCGCTGGCTAGCGAGGCTCGATCAAATAAAGAAATCCGGCGGCGTCCTACTCTCCCAGGGCGTAACCACCCAAGTACCATCGGCGCTGACAGGCTTAACTTCCGTGTTCGGAATGGGAACGGGTGTGACCCTGTCGCTATCGCCACCGAAACTGTTGAGTCCTCTGCTTGCGCAGAAAACGAAGCGGAGTCAGTGAACTCCTGCCTCTCCAGAACTCCATAGCGAGCACGAACTATCAATAATTGAAATGTGAAACCAAGCCCTCGGCCGATTAGTACCGGTCAGCTGAACACATTGCTGTGCGTACACTTCCGGCCTATCAACGTGGTGTTCTGCCACGGGCCTTACCCGGTTGACCCGGTGAGAGATCTCATCTTGGAAAAGGCTTCCCGCTTAGATGCTTTCAGCGGTTATCCCTCCCGTAGGTCGCCAACCAGCCATGCTCCTGGCGGAACAACTGGCACACGAGAGCTACGTCCATCCCGGTCCTCTCGTACTAGGGATAGCTTTCCTCAAATCTCTTCCGGCTGCAGAGGATAGGGACCGAACTGTCTCACGACGTTCTAAACCCAGCTCGCGTACCGCTTTAATGGGCGAACAGCCCAACCCTTGGGACCTGCTTCAGCCCCAGGATGCGATGAGCCGACATCGAGGTGCCAAACCTTCCCGTCGATATGGACTCTTGGGGAAGATTAGCCTGTTATCCCCGGGGTACCTTTTATCCGTTGAGCGACGGCGCTTCCACACGCAACCGCCGGATCACTATCTCCTACTTTCGTACCTGCTCGACTTGTAAGTCTCACAGTCAAGCTCCCTTGTGCGATTGCACTCAACGACTGATGGCCGACCAGTCTGAGGGAACCTTTGAGCGCCTCCGTTACCATTTAGGAGGCGACCGCCCCAGTCAAACTACCCATCTGGCACTGTCCCTGACCCGGATAACGGGCCGAGGTTAGATTTCCAGCATGAGAAGGGTGGTATTTCAAGATTGACTCCACACGAGCTTGCGCCCATGCTTCCTAGTCTCCCACCTATCCTACACAACTCAGACCAAAAACCAATACCAAACTGTAGTAAAGGTCCACGGGGTCTTTCCGTCCTTCTGCAGCTAACGAGCATCTTTACTCGTACTTCAATTTCGCTGGGCCTATGGTTGAGACAGTAGGGAAGTCGTTACTCCATTCGTGCAGGTCGGAACTTACCCGACAAGGAATTTCGCTACCTTAGGACCGTTATAGTTACGGCCGCCGTTTACTGGGGCTTAGGTTCAGAGCTTCGCCCGAAGGCTAACCCTTCCCCGTAACCTTCCAGCACCGGGCAGGAGTCACAGCGTATACAGCGCCTTACGGCTTCGCACGCTGCTGTGTTTTTAGTAAACAGTCGCTTCCCTCTGGTTTGTGTCACCTCTTCAGGCTCGGGGAGTAAATCCCGTCACCATCTAAAGGTCGTCCTTCTCCCGAAGTTACGGACGCAATTTGCCGAGTTCCTTAACCATAGTTCTCCCAATCGCCTTGGTATTCTCTACCTGTCCACCTGTGTTGGTTTGGGGTACGGGCACCACACGTGCTAACTAGCGGATTTTCTTGACAGCATAGGATCGGTGACTTCGCCTGATTCGGCTCGGCGTCGCGTCTCAGGATTAATGAGGGCCGGACTTACCTGGACCTCTCCCTACACGCTTACCCCAGGACTACCATCGCCTGGGATCACTTACCTTCCTGCGTCCCCGCATTGCTTGCCTCAACGACCTGGATCGGTTCGTCCTCAAGCCACAATGGCCTGAGGCATCCCCTCACCAAAATCGCCTTGACATGGGCGCATAATGTGGTGGTACTGGAATATTAACCAGTTGTGCATCGACTACGCCTTTCGGCCTCGCCTTAGCACCCGACTAACCCTGGGCGGATAAGCCTAACCCAGGAACCCTTGGACTTCCGGCGGAGGGGTTTCTCACCCCTCTCTCGCTACTCATACCTACATTCGCACTCGACCACGCTCCACGACGGTTCACACCGACGCTTCACCGCGAGATCGACGCTCCGCTACCACTCCTACTAGGTAGGAATTCACAGCTTCGGCTCTGTACTTGAGCCCCGTTACATTGTCCGCGCAGGACCACTCGACCAGTGAGCTATTACGCACTCTTTAAAGGGTGGCTGCTTCTAAGCCAACCTCCTGGCTGTTTGTGCAATCCCACATCGTTTACCACTTAGTACAGAATTAGGGGCCTTAGCTGGTGATCTGGGCTGTTTCCCTTTCGACCATCGAAGCTCATCCCCCGAGGTCTCACTGCCGCACTCTGGAGTCATGGCATTCGGAGTTTGGTTGGGGTTGGTAACCTTGTGGGGCCCCTAGCCCATCCAGTGCTCTACCTCCATGACTGAACGTGCGACGCTGCACCTAAATGCATTTCGCGGAGAACCAGCTATCACCGAGTTTGATTGGCCTTTCACCCCTAACCACAGGTCATCCCCTCCGTTTTCAACCGAAGTGGGTTCGCGCCTCCACGGAGTCTTACCTCCGCTTCACACTGCCCATGGCTAGATCACTCGGCTTCGGGTCTACAGCATGCGACTGAACGCCCTGTTCAGACTCGCTTTCGCTCCGGCTTCCCCTCGCGGGTTAACCTTGCCACACACCGTAACTCGTAGGCTCATTCTTCAAAAGGCACGCCATCGTGGCCACTGAATGTAAACACTCTGTGACGACACTTTGACTGATTGTAAACCAACGGTTTCAGGTACTATTTCACTCCCCTCCCGGGGTTCTTTTCACCTTTCCCTCACGGTACTTGTTCACTATCGGTCACTGACATATACGTAGCCTTGCGAGGTGGTCCTCGCAGATTCACGCCGGCTTTCCCGGATCCGGCGCTACTCGGGAGACTCGATCGGAGGCAAGAGACGTTTCGTGTACGGGGCTGTTACCCACTGCGGCTGGCCTTTCCAGAACCATTCCACTACATCCTTGCTTTGTAACTCCGTGGACCATCTGACGCTGGTCCTATCGGTTCCCACAACCCCCATATGGCAACGCCGTCAGGCTTTCCACCACACAGGTTTAGGCTGATCCCGTTTCGCTCGCCGCTACTAAGGGAGTCGCTGTTGCTTTCTTTTCCTCGGGTTACTTAGATGTTTCAGTTCACCCGGTTCCCTCTATCCGTCCTATGTGTTCAGACGGAAGTAATACCCCATGACGGGTATTGGGTTTCCCCATTCGGTCATCCGCGGATCGACGCTTAGTCGGCAGCTTCCCGCGGCTTATCGCAGCCTCTCACGACCTTCATCGGTAGTCAGTGCCAAGGCATTCACCGTTGGCTCTTCGTAGCTTGGGTTGTCTACATTTCAAAATTGAATTGATCATTTGATCATCTATAAAAGATGCTCGTGCTCGCTATGCAATTCTCAAGAGGCGTTTACACGACGGTGCAACTGGCCCAAATGAGTACCAACTCAAATGAACAGCGCATTGCGTCGCAAGGTGCAGACCAATGGACTGCTCCCTCAAAGCGGAAGAGACGAACACTAGCTATCAAACAATAAAGCAATGCTTCGTTGCGATGACAGTGTTAAACGAGTGCCTAACTGGGAACCTACTCGAGTGGCTGGCTCAGATGAGCCAGTTCTTCGAGAGGAGCTCCTTAGAAAGGAGGTGATCCAGCCGCACCTTCCGGTACGGCTACCTTGTTACGACTTCACCCCAATCGCCAACCCCACCTTCGGCAGCTCCCTCCCCTGAGGGTTAGGCCACTGACTTCGGGTGTTGCCGACTTTCGTGGTGTGACGGGCGGTGTGTACAAGGCCCGGGAACGTATTCACCCCGGCGTTGCTGATCCGGGATTACTAGCGACTCCAGCTTCATGGAGTCGAGTTGCAGACTCCAATCCGAACTGAGACCGGCTTTGTGGGATTCGCTCGACCTCGCGGTCTTGCAGCCCTCTGTACCGGCCATTGTAGCATGTTTGCAGCCCTGGATATAAGGGGCATGATGACTTGACGTCATCCCCACCTTCCTCCGAGTTAACCCCGGCAGTCTCCTACGAGTCCCCACCATTACGTGCTGGCAACATAGGACGAGGGTTGCGCTCGTTGCGGGACTTAACCCAACATCTCACGACACGAGCTGACGACAGCCATGCACCACCTGTGTACCGCCCCGAAGGACACCATATCTCTATAGCTTTTCGGTACATGTCAAACCCAGGTAAGGTTCTTCGCGTTGCCTCGAATTAAGCAACATGCTCCGCCGCTTGTGCGGGCCCCCGTCAATTCCTTTGAGTTTTAGCCTTGCGGCCGTACTCCCCAGGCGGGGCACTTAATGCGTTAGCTACGGCACGGAATCCGTTAGAAGACCCCACACCTAGTGCCCAACGTTTACGGCATGGACTACCAGGGTATCTAATCCTGTTTGCTCCCCATGCTTTCGCTCCTCAGCGTCAGTACCGGCCCAGAGCACTGCCTTCGCCGTTGGTGTTCCTCCTGATATCTGCGCATTCCACCGCTACACCAGGAATTCCATGCTCCTCTACCGGACTCTAGTCATCGCAGTATCAGATGGCGTCTCAGGGTTGAGCCCTGAGTTTTCACATCCGACTTACGAAACCGCCTACGAGCTCTTTACGCCCAATAAATCCGGACAACGCTCGCTCCCTACGTGTTACCGCGGCTGCTGGCACGTAGTTGGCCGGAGCTTCTTCTGTGACTACCGTCATTTTCGTCATCACTGAAAGAGGTTTACAACCCGAAAGCCGTCATCCCTCACGCGGCGTTGCTGCGTCAGGCTTTCGCCCATTGCGCAATATTCCCCACTGCTGCCTCCCGTAGGAGTCTGGGCCGTGTCTCAGTCCCAGTGTGGCTGATCGTCCTCTCAGACCAGCTACCCGTCGATGCCTTGGTAGGCCGTTACCCCACCAACTAGCTGATAGGCCGCGAGATCCTCCTAGAGCACCTGAGCATTTCCTCAATCGACCATGCGACCGGCTGAGGGTATCCGGTATTAGCCATCGTTTCCGATGGTTGTCCCGGTCTCTAGGACAGATTTCTCACGTGTTACTCACCCGTTCGCCACTTTCCACCGGAGCAAGCTCCGGTATCTCGTTCGACTTGCATGTGTTAAGCACGCCGCCAGCGTTCGTCCTGAGCCAGGATCAAACTCTCCGTCGAGATCTGCAACCGGCCGAAACCGGTCTTTAGATCGGGTTGCGGATGCCTCAGTCACTCAGGTGATAGCACCGGAGTGATCGCGTAAGGCACCCAGCGTTTACGTAGAGCCGGTCACCGCTGGCTTGCAGTGACCAGTTTTCCTCTCCGGTTGCCTGTCGGTGACCGGAGGGGTTCGTCCATCCAACCGAAGTTGAATGAACTGGCTCACCGGGGCCGTTGAGAGCCCCGGTATTAAGTTGACAGATGCCGTTTCAGATCGCGAAATCCAAAACGTCACCCGCACTCGCTTTGCGTCCGTCTCTTCCGTTTTCAAGGAGCACTCGACACCGGAGTGCCAGGCACGCTGACCTGATGAACCGGCCAGTTGATGCCTCACTACGCTCTCGTCAGACCTAGCGTCCACAGAGGCGAGTAACTAAACTACCGAACCAGCCTGGGTGCGGCAACCCAAACGAGCCGAATATTTGAGTAATCGGCCGGGTTCTGAGAGCGCTGCGTCACCCTAGTCGTCGAATACCGCCAAATACCGCTGCTTCTTACCACGTTGCACCAAAGCAAAACGGCCCCCGATCGCCTCAAACGACGCAGAGTTGGTGGTCACCAGTCGGCCGTTGAGGTGGATCCCGCCCTGTTTGATAGTGCGGCGGGCGTCACCTTTCGAAGCGCACACGCCGGTCGCCACCAACAGATCTACGACTGGTTCGTCAAAACCGACCGAATCGGCTGCCACCAGCTTCTCCGGCACGATCCCACGCAGAGATTCAAGCCCCTCCGAGTCAAGCTCGCCCCCACCGAACAACACCGCCGCGGCTCGCCTGGCTCGACGCAGCGCCTCGGACCCGTGGATAAGACCAGTAACCGAGTCCGCCAGTTCATGTTGTGCCAGTCGCTGCTCGGGGCTCCTCACATGCTCCCGCACAATCTCTGAAATTTCGCTGACACCGAGCAACGTCAACTGCATGAGTGTGCGTTCCACGTCAGCATCACCGACTCGCAGGAAGTACTGATGAAACTCGTAAGGCATCGTCATCTCCGGATCCAGCCAGACGGCGCCTTCGGCAGTCTTGCCGAACTTGCTGCCATCGCTGCGGGTCATGAGCGGCCAGGTGAGGCCGTGGGCACGAACACCACTGCGTCGGCGGATCAGATCAATTCCGGCGGTGATGTTGCCCCACTGATCGGAACCGCCAATTTGTATCTTGCAGCCACGATTCTCGTGCAGCCACCAGAAATCGAAAGCCTGCAGCAGCATGTAACTGAACTCCGTGAACGAGATGCCCACATCGCTGGTCATTCTTGAACGGATCGAGTCCTTCGCAACCATCTGGTTGACGGTGATGTGCTTGCCGGCGTCGCGCAGGAACTCGAGCAGAGTCACATCGCGCGTCCAGTCGTGGTTGTTGACCAACTCAGCTCCGGTCGTGCCGTCGAAGTCGAGCAACCGCTCCAGTTGGGATCTGATCCCAGCCAGGTTTGCGGCCAGTTCAGCCTCGTCAAGAAGATTCCGTTCACCGGAGCGGCCGCTCGGGTCACCGATCATCCCGGTCGCGCCACCTACCAAGGCAATCGGTCGGTGTCCGGCGTCTTGGAAGCGACGCAGGACCAGCACTCCGATGAGATTGCCGAGGTGCAGGCTCGGAGCTGTCGGGTCGATGCCGTGATACAGGGTGACCTGGCCTGGTTCAAGCAACTCCCGTAAAGCAGCCTCGTCGGTGTGATCCTGCAGCAAGCCACGGAACCCAAGATCGTCAACTACAACCGCTCCAGTCATGCCGCACCACGATAGGAGAACAAATGGCGAGCCGCGTTCCAACAGTCCCCGTAAATGGGCGCAGGATGTCCAAACACGAACGGCTTGATTTGCGGGGCCGTGGCCCGAGCGGCTCGCCCGCGGCCTCGCGGCCCGTGAGCGGAGCGAACAAGAGCGGGAGCCGAGCGCAGCGAGCAAAGAGCGGGAAACAAGCATTGCAACCCAAAGCTCTCACGATCTGTGTTCACTTGAATACCGTGGTGAGGATCGAGCGTCGTTTGTGAGCAGAATGGAGGACATGCGCCGCCCCCGACGCTTCGTTCGACGCCATCTGGCAGCGCTCGCAGCGATCGCCGTCTTTATTGCCGGCTGCAGCCTCGAGACTAAAGACTTCGACACTTTGTTCGGTTCGGACTTTTCGGTCGGCGATCTCGAAACAGCACAGTCTTCGGTCGTGCTCGACCGCAACGGCAAACTCATCACAAGTCTGCGGGGAGAACAGAACCGCACGGACGTTCCCATCGCCGACATTCCAGAAATCGTTCAAAACGCGGTGATCGCCATTGAGGACGAGCGGTTCTGGGATCACAACGGCATTGACCTCAAAGCCATCCTGCGAGCGGCGCGATCCAACGTGAGCTCCGGCGGGATCAGCCAAGGTGGCTCCACCATCACTCAACAATACGTCGGCAACGTCTTCTTGGATCGCAGCGACAACACGGGCAGTCGCAAAATCGAAGAATTGTTCATGGCTCTGCGCTTCGAACAGCACTACACCAAGGAGTTCATCCTTGAGCGCTATCTCAACTGGATCTACTTCGGCAACGGTGCATACGGCATCGAAGCCGCCGCTCGCCAATATTTCGGTGCCCCCAACTGCGCGCTGCAGGGCATCCAAGGCGACAATTGCCTCAAAGTAACCGAACTCAGCCTCGTAGAAGCAGCGACGCTAGCTGGGTTCATCCAGGCACCGAGCCGCTACAACCCCTACCAGAACCCCAATGAAGCCCGCGACCGGCGCGACCTCGTGCTGTTGCGCATGTACACCAACGACTACATCACGCTCGACGAGTATGAGTTCGCACGATTAGAGCCGATTGAACTCGTCGATGACGTACCGATCCTCGAAGAGAAATATCCGGCCGCTCACTTCGTCGAAGACGTCAAACAGTGGTTCCTCGACAACGAAGAATTCGGCGAAACCCGCGATGAGCGGGCCAGACTCCTCTTCGAAGGCGGGCTGACCATCCACGCCACCATCGACCTTGAACTTCAAGCGAGGGCCGAGGCGGCAGTCGAGCGAGCGCTCCCCCGTTTTCGCGAGGACGGCAACGAAAATCCCGACGCTGCCGCGGTGGTGATGGGAACGACCGCAAGCGACGACGGCCACATCCTTGCCATGTTCGGCGGCAGAGACTTCTTCGGCGAGCGCGACGACGCAAAATTCAATCTCGCCTCCGGTTCGGGACGCCAAGCCGGATCAGCCATGAAACCGATCGGGCTCGCCGCAGCTGTTCAAGGCGGCATTCCCGTAACCAGCGTTTGGGAGGCCCCCAGCGAAATCGAAATCGACAACTTCCCAGTCTGCGGGGAACCATGGGAAGTGGAGGGCGGTGCTGGCGATGAGAGCATCACTCTGATTGAGGCGACCCGCAACTCGATCAACACTGTCTACGCCCAGTTGATCGAGCGCATCCGTCCGCCCAGCTTCGTGGCGATGGCCGAAAAGCTAGGCATCGGGACTGGCAGAATCGCACCTTTGTGCGCTGCTGTGCTCGGCACAGAAAACGTAAACATGGTCGAATTGGCCACGGTGTTCTCCACGTTCAAACGTTCCGGGGTGCGGGTCGATCCAATCATCGTCACCCATATCACCAACCCCGACGGAACGCTGTTGTACGAGTCGGCTCCGAAACCAGCGCCAGTCCTGAGCGCTTCAGTCGCCAATCAGATCTCCTGGGTGTTGACCGGGACCATCGCCAGCGGAACCGGTACCCGCGCTCGACTCGACGGCGGTCGCACCGCAGCAGGCAAGACTGGGACATCCCAGAACAACGCCGACGCAACGTTCGCCGGCTACACCGCTCAACGCACAGCAGCGGTCTGGGTCGGCTATCCCGTTGGACAGGTGCCGATGAGCTTCGAGTTTGGCGGCCGCCCGGTTGCCGGCGGCACGTTCCCGGCGTTGATCTGGAAAGAGGTCATGGATGAAATGCACGACGATCTACCCCTCGAACAGTTCCCCACGCCGCCTACCAGTTCAACTACCACAACGCTGCCGAATGCACCCGATGAGATCGTTGTGCCGGACCTGTTCGGTCGCTCCATCGACGAAGAACTCAGACTCCAGATGGAAGAGGAGTTCTTCACCATCACAGTCATTGAGCGAGAGACCACGGCCTACGAGTCCGGAACAATCTTCATGCAGGTCCCAGCTGCAGGATCCGAGGTTCCCGGTGGCGCCATCATCACCGTCGAGATCGCAGTGGGGCCCAGCCGTGACCCGGTTCCCTATGTCGTCGGCCTGCTTGAAGGCGAAGCCAAACAGTCACTGACGAGTGCAGGACTAGGTGTCTTCACCAGGGTGATCCAGAACCCCGATGCCGGCGGTGAGACGCTACCTGGCAGAGTCTGGGCCCAGAACCCAGTTGCGGGAACGACAGACGTCGGCGACCAGATTGCCACCATCTGGGTCAACCCGCGGGCCGGACCAGTAAGCCCCTGATGGCTGGACCAAGGAATCTGAAACGCACGTCAACCAAGGTCGCTTTGACGCTGGTCGTGCTGGCCATCATCGCCATGTGGGTCTGGATCTACCTGTTCGCGCCCCGCGACAACCCGGACCGCCTTGAAAGCCGAGATTTCGCCGACTCTGCCGAAGCCATCTGCTCGCCCCTACAAGCCGAGATCAACGCGTTGCCGACGGGTCGCGATGTCTACACTGTGGCCGAACGTACCGAGCAGATAGTCGCGGGCACGGAGCTGACCGAAACAATGGTCACAGCCCTCAAGGGTGCATACCAGGGGCACGTCACCGATGAAGGCGATTCGTTGATTCTCAACGCCTGGTTCGCTGACTGGGACGCTTACCTGGAGGACCGTTGGCGTCATGTGTCCAAGCTGCAGAGCCTGGGCGAAGACGCCACCGGCTCGGACCTCCGGTTTATTCTCACCGAGCGAGCCGAAGGTGGCATCTACACCCGTCGCATTGATGGTCTTGCAAACGTCAACGACATGGGTAGCTGCCACACACCCCTCGACCTCTAGTAGCACGCGCCTAACCGAGTCTGCGGGCTAGCGCTGAACCGGTTTCGGCCAGCCGTTGAAGTCCCGGATCAACTCCCAAAGACTCCAATTCCCCGAGAGCCACCCAACGTTGAGCAGTTGATTCATGGTTGGGCTTGAGCACGGCCGAGCTTGGTGCCAATGCCAAAAACCGCACGTCGTAGTGGAGATGAGCGTCCTCTTTCGGGGGATCCACCTCATGGATGTCGAGGTCGATGGCCTCGCCCCAGATCCGTAGCCCGGCGATACCGGTTTCCTCTGTCGCCTCGGACAGCGCTACGGCCAGCAGGTTGGCGTTGCCGTCTGCGTGACCACCGGGTTGCACCCAGATCCTGAGTTTGGTGTGATGCAGAAGCAACACCCGATCCCGCCTCGCGTTCAGCAACAAAGTGCTCGCCGTGAAATGGCCTGGTCGTTCCCGACGATCCAGCGGTGCCGGACGCTCAGCGAGCAACAAACGCATGGCTTGGAGCGCCTGTGTCTGATCGGGGCTGTCCAATGGCTCGATCGTCTTTGAGACATCACCGAGACGCGACGAAAACCGCAGCCGCTTGTCGTTAGCCGTGATCCACTGTCCAACCATCGGGTTTTGACCGTACCGCGAAAGCCGGTCCTGAAGAAGCGCGCTTAGGAAGGGCCAGCGGGCTGTCCGAGCAACGTACGGAAGCGTTGGATCTGATCAGCGACAGCGGCAGGCGATCCGCCACCGTGAGTATTACGGCGGGTGACGGACACGCCTGGTTCAAGCAGCTGCGCCGCTTGCGCACCGAGCTCATCGCTGGCAGCAACCAAGTCACCGAAGGTGCCTTCGCCCTCAACTGACCGCCGCACCAGGTTGCCGACAACCTCATGCGCTTGGCGAAACGGCATCCCCCGAGCCACCAGCCACTCGGCAAGATCGGTGGCCGCGGCATATGGAGAAGCAGCAGCTTCAGCCATGCGATCAGTGTTGAACTCGAGGGACTCGATCATTCCGTTGAGAGCAGACACGGTCAGCAACACCGTGTCGACCGCGTCGAACAAAGGCTCCTTGTCTTCCTGAAGGTCTTTGTTGTAGGTCAGGGGTAACCCCTTGAGCGTGGTCATCAGCCCGGTCAGGTGACCGATCAAACGACCGGCTTTGCCCCTAGCGAGTTCTGCGATGTCTGGGTTCTTCTTCTGGGGCATCATTGACGAACCGGTAGAGAAGGCCTCGTCGAGGGTGACGAAACCGAACTCGCTCGAAGCCCACAGGACCAGTTCCTCGCCGATCCGGCTCAGGTGAACGCCGAGCAACGCCAACCCGAAGAGCGTTTCGGCCACAAAGTCGCGATCGCTCACCGCGTCAAGGCTGTTGTCGAACACGCCCGCAAAACCGAGATCTTCAGCACACATCTCGGGGTCGAGCGGAAGTGACGAACCAGCCAGAGCCCCGGCTCCGAGCGGAGAGACATCAAGCCGTGCTCGGGCGTCTTTGAGCCGTTCAACATCACGGGCCAGCGCCCAGCCGTGAGCCAACAGATGATGTGCCAACAGCACCGGCTGAGCTTGCTGGAGGTGGGTGTATCCGGGAAGGTACGCATCGCTGGCAGACTCGGCTGACCGAAGCAAGGTCCTTTGCAAGCCCTGCACGAGCGTGACGATCTCATCAATGGCGTTTTTTGTCCACAGTCGAAGATCCGTGGCGACTTGGTCGTTACGGCTCCGGCCGGTATGGAGTTTCGCTCCCGCCTCTGCCAACTCACACACCCGCCGCTCCACCGCGGTGTGGATGTCTTCGTCACTCTCATCAAAGGGGAACGAGCCGTCGCTTAGTTCTTCAGAAACCTGATCAAGGGCCGCCAACACCTCATCACGCTCCGCGGGCGCCAAGAGACCAACCTCGCACAGCATCCGCACGTGCGCGCGCGAACCAGCTATGTCTTCTCGAAACATCAGCCGATCAAATCTCAACGAGTCATTGAGCGCCTGCAATGATTCCGAAGGGTCTGCTGCAAATCTCCCTTGCCACATAGTTGCCATGCCTCAACCCCGTTTCCGTGCAAGGTTGCGTAGCCGCAGGGCATTCAGCTTGATGAAGCCCTCGGCATCACCCTGGTTATAAACACCCTCATCTTCTTCGAAGGTGGCGATTTTCTCGTCAAACAACGAATCGGCTGAGGAGCGGCCGACAATATCGACGTTGCCCTTGTAGAGCTTGACGCGGACTTCGCCGTTGACACAGCTCTGGCTGTGATCGATCGCGACTTGAAGCATCTCGCGTTCGGGACTCCACCAATAGCCGTTGTAGATCAACTCGGCGTATCTCGGCATCAGGGAATCCTTGAGGTGGGCTACTTCGCGGTCCAGCGTGATTGACTCAATCCCACGGTGGGCCCGCAACATTATGGTGCCACCTGGAGTTTCGTATGCTCCGCGGCTCTTCATTCCGACGTAGCGGTTCTCGACAATGTCGAGCCGACCGACGCCGTTGGCACCGCCGACCTCGTTGAGGTAGGTGAGTACCGCAGCTGGACTCATGGCTCTACCGTCGATGGCAACGATGTCGCCACACTCGTAGGTGAGATCAACATAGGTCGCCTCATTCGGCGCTTCGGTGGGGCTGACCGACCAACGCCACATCTCCGCGGGCGGCTCGGTCCATGGATCCTCCAAGGGACCGCCCTCATAGGAGATATGAAGAAGGTTGGCGTCCATCGAAAACGGTGACTTGGTGCCTCTGGTCATCTCGATTTCGATATTGCGCGCCGCCGCGTAATCCATCAGCGATTCCCGCGAGTTCAGATCCCAGAGCCGCCAGGGCGCGATGACCTCGATGTCGGGCGATAGTGCATAAGCGCCCAGCTCAAACCGGACCTGATCGTTGCCCTTGCCGGTCGCACCGTGGCTGATGGCGTCGGCTTGATGCTCTGCTGCTATCTCCACCAGGCGTTTGGCGATCAGCGGCCGAGCGATCGAGGTGCCCAGAAGGTACTCACCCTCATAGACGGTGTTGGCCCGGAACATCGGGAAGACGAAGTCAAGAGTGAACTCTTCGCGCAGGTCTTCGATATGGATGTTGTCTTCGGCAACACCCATCGCAAGCGCCTTGGCGCGCGCCGGTTCAACCTCCTCTCGTTGACCCAGGTCAGCCGTGAAGGTGATCACCTCCGCGTCGTAGTTCTCCCGCAACCAGTGCAGGATGATCGACGTGTCGAGCCCACCGCTGTAGGCCAAGACAATTTTCATGTCAGCAGTTCTTTCGTTTCGGTCATGGCTTCTCTGACAGTCCGGCGAGGTCACGCAAGCGAACCTCAAGGCAAGCACCGCCGATTTCTTCGGCGGCGACAACCATCAAGGTGTCGTCTCCCGCGACCGTACCGAGGATCTCTTCGATCCCAGCACGATCAAGCGCAGACGCAACCACATGGGCAGACCCGGGTGGCGTGCGCAGCAGTACCAGGTTTCCGGAGTGGGAGATATCGGCAACCCAGTCCCCCATTACCCTGCGCAGATGATCCTCCGGAGCGATGCGGTCAACAGAGTGCTCGGGTATGGCGTAGACGGTTTCACCGCCGGCCACGCGCACTTTGACCGCGCCGAGTTCATCCAGATCACGCGAGACAGTTGCTTGGGTTGCTTTGAGATCTTCGCCTTGCAGTAGTTCCACGAGCTGGCTCTGGTTGGTGACGGCGTGCTCACCGAGCAACGCTGCTATGCGGTGCTGTCGACGGGCTTTGCTCATCGGTTCGCCTCCCCCAAGAGCCACACGAGCAGACCTCTTGCGGCATGCATCCGGTTTTCGGCCTGCGCCCAGATCCTGCTGTGGGGGCCGTCGAGCACGGCGTCGGTGGCTTCCTCATTTCGATGCGCCGGCAGGCAGTGCAGGAAAATGGCCTTGGATGAGGCCGCTTCCATCATCTTCTCGTCGACCCGGAAGCCCTCGAAGTCGCGCCTGCGCTGTACGGCTTCATCTTCCTGGCCCATCGACGTCCAAGTGTCGGTGTAAACCACATCGGCACCGTCGACAGCTTCCTCGGGCCGCGTGAACACCTTCGGCGCCTTCACCATGGCGATCCGCTCAAGGTCGGATTCGCTGAAGGCGTAGCCTCCGGGGCTGGCGATACGGAACTCCATGCCGGCCAGACCAGCGCCGAGCGCCAGCGAGAACGCCACGTTGTTGGCGTCGCCGACAAAGGCGACGCTGCGACCCTGCAACCCGCCGAACTCTTGTTGAACGGTGAGCAGATCGGCCAGAGCCTGCATCGGATGGCCCCCGTCGCTCAACAGATTGACCACAGGAACCAGGTCGACCGCGGCCATCCGCTCCACAACGGACTGGCTGAACACCCGTGCTCCGATCGCTGCGTGGAATCCGGCCATGACTCTGGTGACGTCCTCTACTGACTCGCGCCGGTCCAACCCGACCTCATCGTCGCTGATGTAAACGGGATGACCGCCGAGTTGAACTACCGCCATCTCCATTGAGTTGCGGGTCCGAGCCGACGGCTTCTCGAAAATGAGGGCCATGCCCCTGCCTGTCAACAGCGTCGGTGAAGCAGCAGCCGAGGCGAGTTCAAGCACCCGCGCGAGCTCAGTTGCGGAGAGACCGTCGATTTCGGTGAAGTGTCGCATCACTGAACTCCCAGCACTCGCTCGATAATGGAGACCGCTTCGTCGATCTCGTCGTCGGAGACGGTGTAGGGAGGCGCGATTCGCAGCGCCGTGGGGGTGATGCCGTTGAGGATCAAGCCTTCGTCAAGACAGGCCCGGGCGATTTCGGGACCAGTCCGATCAGCGCGGCTCTCGGCACTGAGTTCAATGGCCAGTAGCAGGCCCTGGCCCCTGACATGGTCAACTCCCACAACGTCGGCGAGTTTGGCGCGTATGGTGGCTTCCTTAGCCCTGACCAACGCTGGAGCGTCCAGCTCCAGGTAGCTGTCAATCGTTGCTCTTGCCGCGGCCAGCGCGAGGGCCTGCCCGGCGAAGGTCGAGCCGTGGTCGCCGGGGCCGAACGCAGCGGCCACATCGTCTCGAGCCCACATCGCCCCGACAGGCACGCCGTTGGCGATGGCCTTGGCCAGCGTGACGATATCGGGGGTGATTCCGCTGTGTTGGTACCCGAACCATTCACCGGTGCGTCCGAAGCCGGTTTGTATCTCGTCCATGATGAGCAGGATCTGTCGCTCATCGCAGATGTCTCGGACCGCTTGGAGGTAGCTGTCAGCGGCGGGGTTGACGCCGCCTTCACCCTGCACAGCTTCGAGCATGACAGCGCCCACCTCGGGGCCCAGCGCTCTCTCCAATTCTGAGACATCGTCGAAAACGACGTGACGGAACCCTTCCGGCAATGGTTGAAACGGCTCATGCTTCTCTGGTTGTCCGGTGGCTGCCAGCGTGGCCAGGGTGCGGCCGTGAAACGATCTCAATGCGCTCACCACCACGTGACGACCCCTGCCTTGATACTTGCGCGCCAACTTGATAGCCGCTTCATTGGCCTCGGCCCCCGAGTTCTGGAACAACACTTGGCCTGAACCTGCAGCAATCAGTTCGCCGATCAGCTCCGCAACCGGCGCCTGGTGTTCGTTGGCGAACAGATTCGATGTGTGGGTCAGCGTGGCAGCCTGTGCGGCGATCGCGGCGGTCACAGCCGGATGGGCGTGGCCCAGGGAGGTGACCGCGAGTCCGCAGAGAAAATCGAGATGCCGCCGACCTTGGTTGTCCCACAGTTCGGTACCACGGCCGCGGACAAAAATGCGCGGCGGGGAGCCGTAGTTGTTCATCAAGGGGCTGTGATCACCTGTGGCGCCCCATGCTCGGGCTCGCGCTTGGGCTTGGGACTGGGACTGGGACTGAGCCTGTGCGCGGGTCATGGCGTCACCATTGTTCCGATACCGGCGTCGGTGAACAGTTCCAGGAGCAGTACATGGGGGATCCTGCCGTCGAGCAGGTGCGCCGAACCTGCCCCCGAATTGACTGCATCCATACAAGCCCGGACCTTGGGGATCATCCCGCCTGAAATCGTTCCGTTTGCGACCATCTCCTCAAGATCTTTGACGGTGGCGTGGGGCACAATCGAAGAGGGGTCATCGGAGTCGGTCAACAAGCCGGCCACGTCGGTGAGATAGATCGCCTTCTCCGCTCCGAGCGCGCCTGCCAGCGCACCCGCAACCGTGTCCGAATTGATGTTGTAAGCCTGCCCGGCCCCGTCCGCGCCGATCGTCGAAACCACCGGGATCATCCTCTCAGCCAACAACCGCTCAAGTATCCCGGGTTGCACAGAGGCAACGTCGCCAACGAAACCGAGAGCCTTACCGGCCGGTGCTGCGGTTATCAGGCCTCCGTCTTCGCCGGAAACTCCCACAGCGAACGCACCATGAACGTTGATCGCGCCCACGATGTCTCGGCCAACCTTGCCGACTAGCACCATCCTGGCCACATCGAGAGTCTCAGCGTCGGTAACCCGCAGGCCATCGACAAACTCAGTTGATTTTCCCAATCGTTTCAACAGCGCGCCGATCTGGGGGCCGCCCCCGTGGACAACCACGGGCCGCAACCCTACCGAACGCAGCAGCACGACATCTTGGGCGAACATGGCAGACAGGGCGGGGTCGACCATGGCGTTGCCACCGAACTTCACCACCACAACTGAGTCGCGAAACTGCTGTATGTAGGGCAAGGCCTCGATCAGCGCTGCAGCGCGCCGTTTTGGAGCGAACCCCCGCTCAGAAATTGCGTCTAGTGCTGATGGATCGGTCATGAGCGGTACCCCGCGTTGATCTCGATGTACCCGTGAGTCAGGTCACATGTCCAGATGGTGGCTGAGCCGTTGCCGATGCCGACATCGACCCGCAGTTCAACTTCGTCCTGCTGCAGATGTCGGGTCGCCCGCGGCTCGCTGTAACCCCGATGTGCTGCACCGTTGGACGTAACTTGTTCCGCGCCGATCCAGATCGAAAGCTGATCGCGATCGGCTTTCTCTCCGGCTTTGCCGACTGCCATCACTATGCGCCCCCAGTTGGCGTCTTCAGCAGCCAAGGCCGTTGAGACTAGGGGCGAATCTGCGATCGACCGCGCGATTTTGGTTGCCGAGTCGTCGGACTCAGCGCCGGTCACTGTCACTTGCACGAACTTGGTGGCACCCTCGCCGTCGCGCACGATCTGATGAGCCAGATCCAACAGGACGTGGTCGAGCGCCGCTTGGAATTCAGGAAGCCGCGAATCTTCGAATGAACTGATCTCGTCGTCGATCTGCTCGCCTGTAGCGAACAGCAGGACTGTGTCGCTGGTGGAAGTGTCGGAATCGACTGTGATGCGGTTGAAGCTCGCAGCGACAGATGACGACAAGCAGCTCTGAAGAATCTTCGGAGCAACTGCGAGGTCGGTGAAAACGAAAGCCAGCATGGTGGCCATATCCGGGGCGATCATGCCGGAGCCCTTGGCGATTCCGGCGATGTGTGCCGCAGTTGAATTGATGCGTGCCGCTGCGCCCTTGCTGAACGTGTCGGTTGTGCATATTGCCGCCGCGGCGTCAGCCCACGCCTGTGTGCTGGCGACTCCAAGGTTGTCGACCAACACAGGGAGGCTGTTGCTCAAGATGTCGTCTGGGAGCGGCTCGCCGATGACTCCGGTGGATGCCAGATAGACCCGGTCCGCGTCGACTCCAAGGGACTCGGCCACCACCTCGGCTGTGAGAGTAGCGCTGGTCGCCCCTGCGACCCCGGTGAAGGCGTTTGCGTTGCCCGAGTTGCACACCACCGCCCGGGCTGTGCGGTTTCCTTCGTTGAGGATTCGCAGGCACCATTCGACGGGCGCGGACGGGCACTTCGAACGGGTGAACGTACCAGCCACCGTGGTGCCTTCTGCCAGCGAGGCGAGAAACAGATCCGCTTGGGAGTCGTACTTGATTCCAGCGGCACAGGTGGCCAACTGGACCCCTGCGATAGGCGGAATATCGGGGAACGACGACGGCGCTAAGGGTGAAACGGATTCAGACATACACAATCAGGGTTTCTCAGGGGAAGAGTCCGGCGGTGGGCAAGCCAGTGTGTTCGGGAAGCCCGAGCACCGCGTTGGCGCATTGGATGCCCTGCCCCGACGCGCCTTTTACAAGGTTGTCAAGGGCACCGATGGCCATCACCGTCTGTGTCCGCTCATCAACTCTGGCGGTGAGGTGGACGGTGTTTGATCCAAGCGTCGACTTGGTTGAGGGAGACCGCTCATCGACGACCACGAACGGTTCGTCGGCATACGCCTGCGCAAGGCACTCAAGAGCCGCTTCGGTGGTTACTGCTGTTTCGCTGAGGGCGCCGTAGCAGGTAGCGAGAATACCGCGATTCATCGGCGCAAGATGCGGCGTGAAGAGGACCTGAGTATCGGTACCGGCATAGCCCGATATCGCCATCTCAATCTCAGGCGTGTGACGGTGGTTCAGCAATCCATAGGCGCTGAAGTCTTCGTCGACAGCACAAAACGAGGTGTTTTCTTTCGGGGGCCGCCCGGCACCGGAGACACCGCTGGCCGCGTCGACAATAATCCCGGTTGGCTTGATGATCCCGGCCTTCACCAACGGCGCCAGAGCCAACGAGGCGGTGGTGACATAGCAGCCGGCTACCGCGGTCAGTTCTGCGCCACAGAGTTGATCCCGGAACAATTCTGGAAGTCCGAACACGAACTCGCTCAGCAGATCCGGAGCTTGATGGGTTTCGCCATACCACTTCGGGTAGACGCTGGGGTCGTCAAAACGAAAATCAGCGGAGAGATCGATGATGTGTTTGACCTTGCCCCGAAGCTGCGGCACCAGAGTCTGTGCATGCCCATAGGGAAGTCCCATCAACACCAAGTCCACTGATTCTTCAATGGTGCTGATCAGTTCGTCGTTGTGCGGCACGAAGGCCATGTCGCCATAAGCCGAAGCGAGACTTGGATACAGGTCTGCGATCGGTTTGCCGGCTTGGGATTCTCCCGTGGCGATGACCACCTCGAAGTTGGGATGAGTCGCGCACAAGCGCAGGAATTCCGCTCCGGTGAATCCAGAAGCGCCAATGATCGCGAGCTTGTGCATCTTGTTGACTATACCAAGAACGTATGTTTATGCAACATCTTGCAAATTTATGAGACTATCGATCAAGCGAAGAGTTCCGGAACGATCGGACACTCACGGCGAAATCGAAGCTCACTTACCGGGTGCGGCCCAGATGGACCGACAACGGTGTCGACGCAATCAAGCGAAATCACTTCAAAGTCATGATAGCTGCGACTCCCCCGCCGGTCGCGCACCGCTAGCTCTCTCGCTCCAATCCACATTTGATCTGGCAACACCCTGCCCAGCCCGGCAACAAGCCACACCGGAGTCTCCATTTGCTGCGCGGCCGTCGCTGCAGAACTTGCTCCCAACCGAAGTAGCGCTTCACCATCGCTGGCCGCCTCCGCCTCCAGAATCAACAAGTCCACGGTTTGCTCAGGCCAGGCAAACGAGTGATCTTCTGCGCCAACAGCTTCGGCCGTCGTCAAATCAATATCTGGCCGCCACAAAGCCGCCTCGCGGCTCGCCTCCGCCAACCCCACCACGAGTACCGACGCCTCGCTGGGAATCTGATTGGTCAACTCTTCAGAAGTGCGATCTCGCTCTAGAGCAGCAACACAGTCATAGGCCTCCGTCACCGGATCGCTTCCCGACAAAATACGGGCACAAACCCACACCAGCGACGCGCAACCTGGGCGACGTTCAACTAGTCGCTTGCAGGCGATCAGCAGTTCCATCGGATCACAGGCAAAATCGGCGAGCGCGTAGGCTGCCTCGCGCACCAGCGGTACAGTCGAAGTATCACCAGCTTGAGCTACATATCGGAGGCGCTCAACCGGATGCACAGAGTCAATCGTAGCCTGCCTTGCTGGTCAGCAACTTCTGCGTCCCGATGTGACCGGCTTGGGCCGCGTAGCGCTAACGTTGCGGCGTGATAACCACCCCTGAGCTTGAACTCGACCCGCTCAACGGCGACAGCCGTCCCCTTTCAGACTGGCTCACCACCTTCCCGCTGGCCTGCGTGGTGCTCGACCCGTTCACCCACGAAAGCGCCTGGATCCTCGACACCTCAAAACGGATCCTGCAAGGCTTCCTCGAAGCCGATTGTCGTCCCTGCTGGATTCTCACCTGCTCACCCGACGACGCCAAGCGGTTCCTCGGGCCGTACGCCGATGAAGTGTTGACATTTACCGACCCGTCACGCGCTATCGCCAAGGGCTTGGGCGTCGAGTCCGCGCCCGCTTTCTTGCTGGTGCGCCAAGACGGAATCGTGACCGCCAAAGCCGAAGGGTGGAACCCCGACACTTGGCGTGACGTAGCCGAAGCAATCGCTGATCTGACCCACTGGTCCCGACCAGCAATCCCCGCCGAAGGCGACCCCGCCTCATACCCGGGTACGCCCATCGACGGAACGGTATGAGCCGATGAGTCCAATGACGAGCAGACCATATGACCGGTTGTCCGCATCGGTTGTGGCTCGACCCAGCGACCCGGACGCCTCGTGGGACAACGTGGTCTACCGGTTCTCCCCGTAACCGAGGCGACAGGAGCCGCGGAAGGCCACTGGAACTAGTCGGCAGTCAGCCCATTGTGCTTACGGCGTTTGACCCAAGACACAACCGAAATCCAAGTAAACACAATTGCGAGAGTTGCGACAGTGACCAAGAAAGCTGGCGAGTCTGATGAACCGCGCCAGTAACGCCAGAAATGGAACACAGCGAAAAATGCACAAATTATGCCTAGTCTCCGTGCTGAGACAAGAGTCTGCTCTGACAGCCAGAATTGCTGTAGGCGCGTTTTTCCCCCGCCATGCGAGTCAGTCATGGGTCGAGTGTAGGGTGCCATCATCGCTGAAGCGGAGGTCAGAAGGGTTTGTGGATAATGGGCACCCGCGCCGGTCCGGGTTAGGGCAGAACAGAGACGTCCGGGTATCTGGTTGAGTTGTGTGTGAGCGCGCTGTGCGGATGTTCTTTGAGGCCCAGTGGCATTGCGGTTCACAGTGGAAGGCGAGCGCTCCGGTGGTTGAGAAGCTGGGCCGATGCCTGAGACCGTTCGCATGTGGGTGGACTTCGCCGACCTCACCGAAGCACGAGGCGTCACTACAGACCGGAGAAACGAATACAATCACTACCGGCCCCACCGGGGGCACGACGCCAAACCATCCGCCGCCTAGGCTGCCCAATGGGACCAACCACATAAACCAAAGACCCATGACTCATGGACTCACACACAGGCCGCCGTCAGTTCCATATCCGCCACCCTCGTTTACCAACGTTCGCGCCTGGCGCGGCCCAACGGTGCAGTGACGGTCACATCCGCTCCAGATGGCGGCGCCGAACGAGAGCAAGCCGAGGATGAAGCTGTAGCCCGATGAAGATCATCGACAACGTCAACGAGCGGCTTGGCGATGACCTGCGGGCGGAACTCACGCGGGGGTCCAAGCTCCGCATAGCTGCTTCGACGTTCTCATTGTTTGCCTTCGAAGCACTCAAGGACGAACTTGAGCGCCTCGACGAGCTTCAGTTCATCTTCACCTCGCCTACGTTCGTGACGGACACCGCCACGGACCAGTGGCCTAGGCAGCGTCGACAGTTCTTCATCCCGGAGGCCCGTAGGGGCGAGTCGGCGCTGTTCGGTACAGAGTTCGAAGTCCGGCTGCGTAACAAGCTGACGCAGCGGGCGATTGCTCGGGAGTGCGCTGAGTGGGTGCGTCGGAAAGTCTGTTTCCGGTCGAACACGACCGGTGCACCGATGCAACAGTTCGCGGCCGTTGACGACCGGGTGGCATATCAACCGTTGCAGGGCTTCACCTCGGCCGACCTCGGCTACGAACGAAGCAACGCCGTGTCGAACTTGGTCACTAAGCTTGACGAGGCTCCAATGGCGGCTCGGTACGTCGCTCAGTTCGACCAGATCTGGCACAACGACGATCAGCTCCAAGATGTCACCGATGCCGTCTGCGATCACATCGCCTCGGTGTACGCGGAGAATTCACCAGCCCGCATCTACTTCTTGATCCTGTACAACCTGTTCGCTGAGTTCCTTGATGACATCAGCGAAGACGTGTTGCCCGACGATCGCACGGGGTACCAAGGCACCAAGGTCTGGCAGAGCCTGTACAACTTCCAGTGTGACGCAGCGAACGGGATTATCAACAAGCTAGAGACCTACGCTGGCTGCGTCCTCGCTGACAGCGTCGGGCTCGGGAAGACTTTCACGGCGCTGGCCGTGATCAAGTACTACGAACTCCGTAACAAGTCCGTCCTGGTGTTGGCCCCCAAGAAGCTGGCGGATAACTGGACTAACTACAACGCGAATCTGACGACCAACATCTTTGCAACGGACCGGTTCAACTACGACGTTCTCGCTCACACTGACCTTTCCCGCTCTCACGGCGAGTCGTTGGGTATCCAGCTTGACCGCGTCAACTGGGGAAATTACGACCTCCTGGTGATCGACGAATCGCACAATTTTCGCAACGCTAATTTCTCAACCGAAAGGGAAACCCGCTACAAGCGCCTCATGCGCCAAGTCATCCAGCAGGGCGTCAAGACCAAGGTGTTAATGCTCTCGGCGACGCCCGTTAACAATCGCTTCGGAGACTTGCGCAACCAACTCGCTTTGGCACACGGCGACGAGTCCGAGCAGCTCGCTGCCAAGCTCAACATCTCGGGTACCATCGAACAGGTCTTCCGGCAGGCCCAAGGCGCGTTTAACGAATGGTCCAAGCTTCCCGCGATCGACCGCACCACGGATGCCATCCTTGCCCGCCTCGATTTCGATTTCTTCGAACTGCTCGACGCCGTGACGATCGCGCGCTCTCGCAAGCACATCCAGGCGTTCTACGACACATCCGACATCGGTGCGTTTCCCGAGCGACTCCCGCCGGAATCGATTCGGTCGCCGCTAACCGACCTGGTCTCTGTGCCGGCGTTCAAGGAACTGTACGAGCGACTCTCGTCGCTCACGCTTGCTGTATATGCACCGTTGGCATACGTGTTCCCGAGCAGGCTCGAGAAGTATGAGCGGCTCTACGGCAATGTTACGGCAGGGCTGAACACGGCTGGTGGGGCGGTGGCGAACCTCGGGCAGGCCAGCCGGGAACGTGGCATTCAGAAGCTCATGACAGTCAACCTGCTCAAACGGCTGGAGAGTTCCGTGGAGGCGTTTCGCCTCACTCTCTCCAGGCTTCAGACGACGGTGGGCCACGCCGTTGCGGCAGTCGATGGCCATGCCAGCTCGGTCATGGACGCGACAGCTGTGCTTGACGACCTTGACGCCGATGACGACGACTTCGATTTGCCGACTGGCAACACGGTAGGTACCAAGGTCCAGGTCGATCTTGCCGACATGGATGTTGAATCGTGGAAGCGCGATCTCGACCACGACGCAGCGATCATCTCCGAACTCATCGACGGCATCGAACAGGTCACGCCAGAGCACGACCTCAAGCTTCAGGCTCTTGGGGACCGCATCCGCGGCAAGTTCTCCGACCCGATCAATCCTGGGAACCGCAAGGTTCTCGTGTTCTCGGCCTTCGCCGATACCGCCGACTATCTCTACAGAGAGCTAGCCCCGCTTCTCACCAAAACCGGGGCGCAAGCAGCTGTGGTGACGGGACAAGGAAACCCGCGCACGACGCTGGGCACGGGTTTCGGGTATCAGCAGGTGCTCACACTGTTCTCTCCAAAGTCGAAATCGCGCTCGCTCGTAATGCCGAACGAGGAAAGGGAGATCGACGTACTCATCGGCACCGACTGCATCAGCGAGGGACAGAATCTGCAGGACTGCGACTACGTCATCAACTACGTCATCAACTACGACATCCACTGGAACCCCGTGCGAATCATCCAGCGGTTCGGACGTATCGACCGCATCGGCTCCACAAATTCACAGATCCAGTTGGTGAACTTCTGGCCGGACATCTCGCTGGACGAGTACATCAACCTAAAGGAACGTGTCGAGAACCGCATGGTGATCGCTGACCTCAGCGCCACCGCCGATGACAACCTGTTCACGCAAGAATCGAGCGACGCAGCGTTCCGGAAGGAGCAGCTCCGTAGGCTCCAAGAGGAGGTGATCGATCTGGAGGATGTACGAACCGGCGTGTCGATCACCGACCTCGGGCTGAATGATTTCCGCATGGACCTGCTCGGCTACGTCAAGGAATACGGCGACCTTGCTGCAACGCCGAAGGGGCTCCACGCTGTGGTACCTGCTAATCCCGAAATCGGGCTCCTCCCCGGCGCGCTCTTCGCGCTGCGCAACGTACGGGCCGGTGAGACGATCAACGGCGGCAATCGACTGCACCCTCACTACCTGATCTACCTCGACGGCGACGGCGTTGTCATCTCCGATCACACCGAGGTGAAGCATCTCCTCGACCTCATCCGCTCCGGATGCCGCGCCTATCCCGAGCCCGTCCTGGAGGTGTGTCGAGTCTTCAATGCCGCTACCCAAGACGGCACCCACATGCACCACTACTCCGGCCTGCTCACAGCGGCAATCCGGTCGATGATCGATGTCAACAAGGAGCGTGACATCGACAGCCTGTTCAGAGGCGGCCAGACGACCGCGTTGACCCAGTCGATCGAAGGACTTGACGACTTCGAGCTGGTTGCTTTCCTCGCCATCGTGAGGACCCCTGCCGAGGAATCCAACACATGAGTGTGGCGGCTCTCTACAACTGGCCGGCGACTGCCAAGTTTGGCCGGGTCGTACCCAAGACAAAGATCTACGAGCGCGGTGCCGTCACAGCTGCCCTGCGAAAGAAGTTCGGCGAGATCGCTGAGAGGACTCGGCTGACCCGCCGCACCGCCAGTGCGATCCTCCGTAGGATTCACCGGTCCACGTTCGCGAAGTACAAGCAGAATCCCGAGCAGTTCATCACCGATGCAGCCAACCTCATTAACGACCAGAAGGCCACTGTGATCGTCGAGCACCTGAGCTACGACCCTCTAGCCAAGCGGCACGATGTGGCGATCTTCACCGAGAACCAAACCAAACAGGATTTCGCAGTTGCAGGCGAGAAACTCACGAAGCACATTTACGACTATGTCGTCACAGACTCGCAGGTCGAACGCAACTTGGTCAACGAACTTGATACCAGCACGGAGGTGGTCGTGTACGCCAAACTCCCCCGAGGGTTCTTCATCCCTACTCCGGTCGGAAATTACAATCCCGACTGGGCCATTGCCTTCGAGGAGGGCACCGTCAAGCATGTGTACTTCGTCGCCGAGACCAAGGGCTCGCTCTCCTCAATGCAGCTGCGAGGCGTCGAGCTAGCCAAGATCGAATGCGCCCGCAAATTCTTCGACGCGCTCAATGCAGGGAATAGTCACGACGTCAAGTACGACGTCATCACTGATTACTTCGAGCTCATGGCCCTTGTCGGCCAACCCTGACGTGCTCTGCAACCTTGTTGCGGAAGCTGTCAAGGCTATGAGCAAAGAGATTTCATTGCTTTTCGTGCAGAAGTCCGATATATCTACTGCATGCTCAATCGTGCAAAGCAGGCCCGCGACAACGATGGCGCCCTCCACACAAACGAGCGCGCGTCCCGTGACGAGTGGGCTGATTACGTTCCCGATGGAATTCACATCTCCGAGACCCGCAGAAGGGAACTGCGCGAGGAGCATGAACGTTACCTTGCTGAACTCATCAAGGAAGTCGGAGAGCCAACAGCCGAGGAGATGGCCCGTGCTGAAGCCTGGTGGCGACCGATCGAGGAACACCTGAAAAAAGACATCAACTCGTGAAACCGATAATCCTCGACTCGGGGGCTGTCACGTTCTTGGCGCGCAAGAGCAGGCAAGCGGCAACGAGCATCCAGTTGTCAGGCCAGAAAGATCCACGGCCATCGTGATGGGAAAAGAGTGGCCAAGTGGTCACTTCCCATCGACGGAGTGTCTTAGCAACTCTGGTGTGAAGGGGCCTCCCATGGGTTGATTAGATCGATCCCCATACCCTGCAAGTCTTTGATGTTGCGTGTTGCCACCGCCATGCCGCGCGACCGGGCGATAGCTGCGATCTGGGTATCGGCTTGGGCGGCTGTCCGACCAGTTGCGCGTCGCTCGGAAGCAATAGTTGCGTAGGCGCGTGCCGCAGCACTGTCGAAGGGGAGAATGTGAGCCGCGAGATCCTCACGAAGCATCAGATCAACTGCCGAAGCCAACGTTTCCCGGCGACGGCCTGCGGGCAGAATGGCTACTCCATAGCGAAGCTCGGCCTCGCCGATTGCCGTCACAAACAGCGTCGCTGCATCGTGGTCAGCCACCCAGGCCGTAACGGCCGGATCAGGAGTTCGTCGCATCAACTCCGAAACGACGTTGGTGTCAAGGACAATCAACTGTGCCGCTCAATCGAAACGCGGTGGTTCTGGCATTGGTGCACGTTGCGGAATCTCCAGTTCGACCCCACCCAAAGGCGCGAATCGATCGCGAAGTGTCGTTGCGAGATCTGTTGAGTTCTTCTCACGCTCAACGGCCTCGCGGATGATCGAACGCGCTTCTTCCTCCATTGAGCGACCGTGACTAGCCGCCTGCAAACGCAGAAGCGTCTTCACTTCGTCATCAAGCTTCCGAATCGTGATACTCGCCATCGTGTATTCTCGCCATCGTTCATAGTTCTTTGGTACTGTGCCTACAACCTATCCAGAAAGTGATTGCAATGCAATCACTGTTTCTTGACGGAAGCTCTGACCGTGGGGCGAAGCACTGCAAACCCACAACGCTGCACACTCCGAAGGCCACGAGCACGGCAGCCACGACGAGTTGATCGCGCTGCGAGTGGGCGTCATCATCGCTGAAGCGGAGGTCAGAAGGGTTTGGGGTTAGTCGGCTCCCAGGCGACATCGGCTAGTAGCGTGGAGGGATGGCTGAGTTTGCTTACTCCGATCTGTTGCCGCTGGGACCCGACAACACCGAGTACCGGCTGATCTCAACTGAGGGAGTCTCCACCTTCGAAGCCGACGGACGCACGTTTCTCAAGATCGAGCCCTCGGCAATCCGTTTGCTTACCCGCGCGGCGATGAACGACATCGCCCACTACCTTCGCACCGAGCACCTCGAACAGTTGGCCAGCATCCTGGAAGACCCCGAGGCCTCCGGAAACGACATCTTCGTTGCGCATGAACTGCTGCTCAACGCCAACATTGCCGCGGCCGGTGTTCTCCCCATGTGCCAAGACACCGGCACCGCCATCGTGATGGGAAAAAAGGGCGACCAAGTCGTCACCTACGGAGATGACGGCGAGGCGATCTCAGCGGGAGTGTTCGATACCTACACCGAAACCAACCTGCGCTATTCACAATTGGCGCCGTTGTCGATGTTTGAAGAGAAGAACACGGGCAACAACCTGCCCGCACAAATCGAGCTCTATACGAAGCCTGGGAGCAGCTACGAGTTCCTTTTCATCGCCAAGGGCGGCGGATCGGCCAACAAATCCTTCCTGTTCCAAAAGACCAAGGCCCTGCTGAACGAGGAATCGCTGCTTGATTTCCTTGATGAGTCGCTGCGAGCCGTCGGCACCTCTGCCTGCCCGCCGTATCACCTCGCGCTCGTGGTGGGCGGAACCTCAGCGGAGTTCAACCTCAAGACCGCCAAGCTGGCCTCCACCCACTACCTCGACACGCTGCCCACGTCTGGAAGTGCCGACACCGGCCACGGTTACCGCGACATCGAATGGGAAGCCAAGGTGCTGGAGCAAACTCGCGAATTCGGTATCGGAGCTCAATTCGGAGGAAAGTACTTCTGTCATGACGTACGAGTGATCCGCCTTCCCCGCCACGGTGCCTCAAACCCGGTTGGGATCGCGGTCAGCTGCTCGGCTGATCGCCAAGCCAGAGCCAAAATCACCGCTGAGGGGATATTCCTCGAACAACTCGAAACCGATCCGGCTCGTTTCCTGCCCGACGCAGCCGCCGATGACTTGTCGAGCGAGGTTGTCACGATCGATCTCGACCAGCCAATGGACGAGATCCGCAATCAGTTGACTCAGCATCCAGTGAAGACTCGCCTATCGCTGAACGGCACACTCGTGGTCGGTCGCGATATCGCCCACGCCAAGATCGCCGAGAGGCTGAGTCGCGGCGAGCCGATGCCTCAGTATCTCCGCGATCATGCGATCTACTATGCGGGGCCGGCCAAGACGCCAACCGGGTACACCTCAGGTTCCTTCGGACCCACGACCGCGGGACGCATGGACTCCTACGTTGACGAGTTCCAGGCAGCAGGAGGCTCGATGGTGATGTTGGCCAAGGGCAACCGCTCCCGTGAAGTAACCGAGGCGTGTGCTCGCTACGGAGGTTTCTATTTGGGTTCAATCGGCGGAGCCGCGGCTCGCTTGGCCCAAGACTCAATCCGCTCCGTGGAGGTTCTCGAGTACCCGGAGTTGGGGATGGAAGCGATCTGGAAGATCGAAGTTGAGAATTTCCCCGCTTTCATCGTTATCGACGACAAGGGCAACGATTTCTACTCCGAAGTCAGCACCCCCGTGAGACTGCGTTAGCGCCGAACCTGCCCTCGTCGGCGCGGCGCGAGAACTCCCGTGAGCGGATGCGAGAGCCCAAACCGTACCCTGAGATCGGAGCTGTTGCCTCGATCAGCCCCTGTCGGCGAGATCGTACTCGGCCATGTAGTAGGGGTGGTCGGGGTCGAAGGTGGTCAACGTGACAGGGTTGTCAACTCGCCCTTGTTGGCGGCGACCAGTTCCCTCAGCGCCCGTGGCGGCGTCTCCCAACTCTGCGCGTGCTGCTTCGACATGGACCATGATGTCTGCGACCACATCGGGGTTGTCGGCCAGCACGTTGTTGGTCTCGCCTACATCGGCGGCCAGATCAAAGAGTTGCGGCATCTCTTCGCTATCGCCACCGCGCCATTTGTTGTTCTTGACCAAGTGGAGTTTCCAGGTGCCCATTCGGACAGCTTCGAGGGTTGGACCGCGGTAATACAAGAACGTCTCCCTTGGCGATTCGGTACATCTTCTCCGAAGTACCGCATCGAGATCGCAGCCATCGATCGTTCGATCAGATGGCACAGCGGCGGCGCACCAACCTGCGATCGTCGGATAGAGATCCATAGCGGTGGTGAGCGCACTGGTGGTCGAACCTGCTGGTATTTGGCCAGGCCAGCGCACAATACAGGGAACTCGGATGCCGCCTTCCCAAGTCGTGCCTTTGACGTCCCGCAACGGTGCGTTGCTGCCTTCTCCAGGGCGGCACAACGCACCGTTGTCGCTGGTGAAAATAACGATCGTGTCGTCGCTCAAGCCCAAAGCCGCTAGCTCGGCCATCAGCACCGCCAGCGCCCAGTCGATGCAACGGACCGCTGCGCCATAAGGCCCGTTGCGTGACTCGGCCAAGAATTGCGGTTGCACATACAGCGGCAGGTGCACATACATGTGTGCGAAATAGAGAAAGAACGGCTGATCGCGGTTGCTTCTCATGAAACGGATTGATTCCTGCAGGTAACGCTCGGTCAGCGCCGCCTGATCGGGCTGTGCCTCGATTACCTCCTCGTCAAGCATCAGCGGAAGGGGAGGGAACGCAATAACGGGCAATTCGATTCCAAATTCGTCTTTGATCTTCTTGATCTCTTCTTCGGTGAACTTCGATGCTTGGATGCCCATGTCGTTGCTGTAGGGAAGCCCGTACCAACCATCGAACCCGTGACGGGTCGGCAAGAAATCGGCTTGGTCTCCGCAATGCCATTTGCCGACCATCTGCGTGGCATAGCCGGTGTCCTTCAGTAGCCGGGCGATGGTGATCTCGCTGGGGTTGAGCCCTCCGGCCATCCCCGGGAACAACACATGCAATCCTTCAAAGTCATCGAAACCGATGCGCGGCGGGTAGCAGCCCGTCAGCATCGCTCCCCGCGACGGCGTACACACGGCCGAACCCATGTAGAAGTCAGTGAGCCGCATCCCCTCGGCAGCCAGCGTGTCTATTGCCGGCGTGTCGTGCACTTCAGAGCCATAGCATCCGAGATCGCCGTAGCCGAGGTCATCACAGTTGATAAGAATGACGTTGGGGCTGCGGTCGCTGCGAGACATCTGTATCAACGGTGATCTATCAAGAGCGACTTTATCGACCTACCGATCACACCCTGTTCGTCAAAAAGTTGCGCATCAGTCTGGCCGACACCGCCCGGCGCGGTCCGGACCACCGCCAACGAACCAACCCAATCACTTTCCGGCAACCTTGAAATGGCAATATTGAGATCAGGGTTCACCGACAGGTACTCACGGTAGTCCAACACCGAGTTGGCGCTTGGGACCATGTCGGCAACAGCAGCAAGCCGTATCAACGATGTGTTGGGCTCGCCTGCGACGAACTGGCGGTCGAGGCGGGCCCAAGTTATCGCTCCACCCGACGCCGTTTGTTCTCGGCGCATCACAAAGTTCCGAACAAAGTCGAAGCCAACGAAGAGACCCTCCATGACCGGTACTTCTTCCGGTCGCATCGGGGGTCGGTCTTCGGGGCGCGAGCCAACCCCGATCGTGTCTGAAGAGAGGTCTTCGTCAACCCGAATACGAGTCGCCGTAGCACGGGCCGCCACCTCGTCGGAAACGAAGTAACGCGCTTCGACAGCCTGCACACGACGACCGTTTCTCACCACTTCGGTCTCAACCTTGGTTGGCCCCATCGGTACTTGACGGCTCATATCGATGCTGATCCGCGTCGTGAACATCTCAACATCTGACTCGACCCGTTCAATTGCCCTGGCGAACAACCCCGCTATTGATCCCCCGTGCTGCACTCCGGGAAACCAGGGTCCACAGGCATTCGGTTGTGGGATCAGCCATTCACCGTCGGGCACAAAGATCGCTTCGCTCACGCAGCCGCACACTACCGTGGAACCACCGCCGCTCAACGCCGACTCTCTGGGATGCAACTTCGGTCAGTGGATTTCGAGGCGGTGATCGCTGCTGAAGATTCCACGGGTAAGACCTAGCGCCATGACCGAAGTGGTAGTAGCCACCGAGCCCAAGACCAGATACATGATCGCGACTTGCACTCGAACCGCGTCCGTTGGATCGACCCCCGCGAGGATCAAACCGGTCATTGATCCTGGCAAAGCAATCAAACCGACTGTCTTGGTGGTCTCAATCTGCGGCACCAGCGCGGTTCGCAACGCTTCACGCAGATGGGGCGCGAATGCCTGAGCCGACGAGAGTCCCAGCGCCAGCTTCGCTTCGATCAAGTCTCTGTGATCGCGCGCCTCAGCAACGATACGTCGAGAGGCCACCACCGTGGCCGTCATCGAGTTCCCCACCATCACTCCGGCCAATGGAACGATGGCACGCCCAGTCGGTTCGAAAATTCCGAGCCCGAACAGCACCCCCAAACTCATTGCCGCTGCCGCAGCAAACGACAACAGCGCCAACCGCGCGGCCCCTGGAACCTCGGGCGCTCGCCGTTTAACCACAAGCGCAGCCAGACAACAGATCAACACGACCCAGATCCAAGTCCACACCAGCGGGTCATCGTCATCTACTACCAGCACCAACGCCGCGCCAACCACCAAGAGCTGCGCAAGCGCACGCAACGCCGCGACGATCAGGTCTCTGCTCACTCCGAGCCGTCGCAGCATCGACAAGCCGAGCGCTACAGCCACGAGAATGCCCGACAACGCAAGCCCGGTGAGGCCGATATCGGCTTGGTCCATTAGCGATCACCCCCCAGCGCCATCCGTACCGTGCGATCTGTGGAAGCAAACAAGTCAGTCGCGGTGCCGCTAGCAGCCACCTTGCCCTCAGCCATCACCACGACACGCTGAGCCAACCGTCGAGCCTGACCGGGATCATGTGACACCCAGATCCAACCCAAGGGCCCCTTGCTCTCGGGTGCGCGGCGACTCTCTGGTGCGCAGAGACGCTTGGCCAAGCTCTCGATCGCCTCGGTCGACTCTGGGTCGAGTGACGATGTCAGTTCGTCGGCGAGAATCAGTTTGGGGTCCGTTGCCAGAGTGCGTGCCAGACAAACCCGCTGACGTTCTCCCACCGAAAGAGCTGTTGCGTCACGCTCCAGAAAATCGGGGTCCAGCGAGACCAGCGTCAGCAATTCAGCCGCCGAATCATCTTCAAGATCGCTGGCACCAAGCCTCAGGTTGTCCGCCACCGTGCCTGATGCCACTCTCGGTTCCTGAAAGACCATCCCCACCTCGCGGCGGTGCACTAGAACATCGACATCACCAAGGTCTGTGCCACACCAGCGAACCGTGCCCGCGGATGGCGCATCAAGACGGTTGAGCAGACGCAGCAAACTGCTCTTACCGGAGCCCGAAGCGCCCACGAGCACCGTTATTCCTTGCGCCGCGAGATCAACCGTCACACCAAACAGCCGGGCACCCCGTGCGGACCCCGAATACACGTCTCGAAGTTGGAACTCAGCTTCGCTCACCCGTGCAGTCTTTCACCAGCGTCCCCGAATCACCTGACTGGCGTTTGGGTCACTGCCAATTCTCCGATACACAGATGTTCATTGATGTTGATCAAAACGGTACGGCACGGTCATCGCCTGGAAGCTCGAATGGCCGAGAAGGGATGACCTGGCGAGTATGAGCCTTGATTTCCGTTTGACACCTGAACTTGAAACTCTGCGGTCAAGGGCCAGAGCAGTGGCCGCAGCAGGGGTCGCCGCGCACGGCGTGCACAGCGACAGTTGGATCAACGGATTCTCCAAGGAGTTCAGCGCAACGATCGCGGCCGAGGGGTGGGTCGGCATGACCTGGCCGACCGAACACGGTGGCGGCGGACGCGCCACCATAGAACGCATCATCATGTCTGAGGAGTTGATCTCAGCAGGCGCACCGATTGCTGCGAGTTGGTTTGCAGACAGGCAGTTCGGTCCTTCGCTGATCAGCTACGGCACACCCGACCAGCAAGCGGAGTACCTGCCCGGCATTCTCTCTGGCACCACTTCATGGTCGATCGGCATGAGCGAGCCCGAGGCCGGCTCCGATCTCGCCGCCTTGAAAACCTCAGCGGTACGAGACGGTGATGTGTTCGTGGTGAACGGCCAGAAAATCTGGACCTCAGGCGCGGCGCTGGCTGACTATTGCTACCTGATCTGCCGCACCAACTCGACCGGGCGGCCCCATGAGGGCGTCAGCGAACTGATCGTGCCGATGAGCCTCCCGGGTATCGAGGTGCGGACCATCCGTGACATGGTCAACAACACCCACTTCTGTGAGACCTTCTTCACTGATGTCCGTGTACCCATCGAGAATCTGGTTGGTGTTGAGGGGGAAGCATTCCGTCAAACGATGACCCAACTCGAACATGAACGCGGCGGCATCGACCGCCTCGTTTCCAACAAACCGCTGTTCGACTACGCTCGATCGCTCGCCGATGTCGGCGATAAGCGGATCCGCCAAGAGATCGCTCGACTCGAGACTGGATATCGCCTCGGTAGGCTCCTCGTCTACCGCGAAGCCTTGAAGCAGGCACCGAAGGGTTTCAGCGCTGCTACCAAGGCCTACTGCACCGAGCATGAACAGCGGGTGGCGGAATTCGCCGCTCGAGTCCTCGGCCCGGCGATCACCCTCGATTCACCTCACAGCAAGGCCTTCGCCTACGCGCCTGCGTACACAATCATGGGCGGAACCTCGAACATAATGCGCAACATCCTGGGTGAACGGGTACTCGGACTACCCCGCGAACCCCGAATCTGAGCGACGGGCAAGCATCACCGGTGGATTAGTCACCGGTTGCGTGACGTGGGAGCCTCGGGGTATGAAAGTTCGGATCGGATACGGCATAGGAGCGGTGCCTAGGCTGCTGAGCCGGCCCGATGGGCTCGGTGCGGTGGTTGACGATCTCGACCGGCTCGGTTTCGACTCGTTATGGTTTCCCGAGCGGGTCAACAGCCCACAACTGGACCCGATCGTGGCGATGGCATATGTAGCCGGCCGTAGCACCAGCTTGAAGTTCGGGCCGGCAGTATCCGTGTTGCCGGGACGCAACCCGGTGTTGATGGCGAAGATGCTGGCCAGTCTCGATGTCATATCGGGTGGGCGCTGCCTCCCTGCGTTCGGGCTCGGCATCGCTAATACCGCTGAGCATCAAGCGTTCGGTGTTGAGCGCATGCAGCGCGCTCCCTGGCTGAATGAGGCATTGCCGTTGATGCGCCGCCTCTGGTCCGAGGACATAGTTGACCACGATGGTGAGCGCTTCTCTTTGCAGGGTGCGCAGGTTCTTCCCAAACCGATTCAGCAACCGTTCGAAGTGTGGCTCGGCGGCAGGGCGCCCTCCGAACTTCGCCGCACCGGTCGGCTAGCCGATGGTTGGCTTGCGTCGTTCACCACCCCAGACCTAGTTGCAGAGTCGATGGTCGTCATTGAAGAAGCAGCCCAAGGAGTCGGCAGATCAATGGACCCCGAACACTACGGCGTTCTGATCCCCTACCTGCCCGCCTCTTCGGATCATGGTGAATCCGAGATTCCCGGTGCTTTGCGTGAAGTCGTGGCCAGCCGCTTGCCGGACACCGACCCCCGAAAAATCGTAGCCACGTCCCACAAGCGGGTAGTGGAGATGCTCGACGAGTACACCGCTGTGGGAGCCTCGAAGTTCGTGCTGTTCCCGTTCAGCGAACCAGCCGACTGGCACCGCGAACTCGACGCCTTGGCGCAAGTCGCGTTGCCACTGCAGACCTGAACGACGCTCGTCGTCCAGAATCCTCCTGTTGGTGCGGCTAGAGACGATCGAAAGCCTGCTCGAGGTCGCCGAGAAGGTCATCAAGGGCTTCCAGGCCCACGCTGAGCCGAAGCAGGTCATCAGCCACTTCCAGAGGCGAACCCGCTGCTGACGCATGGGTCATCGCTCCGGGATGTTC
Organism: Candidatus Aldehydirespiratoraceae bacterium; assembly: GCA_965198315.1. Lineage (GTDB taxonomy): Bacteria > Actinomycetota > Acidimicrobiia > Acidimicrobiales > Aldehydirespiratoraceae > VXYK01. The sequence goes on from OZ240616.1 coordinate 3,255,162, forward strand.
GATCAAGGACTCAACCGCCCCCAGTGACTCAGCCAGGACGAACACTCGAGTGCTTGCCGCCAGACGCATCGCTGCATCCGCTCCGCCGGCAACCCGGAACGACACCATCCCTCCGAAGTCGGTCATCTGGCGAGCCGCTATCTCATGGCCCGGATGGTCGACAAGACCCGGATAGAACACTTCGACCACCTCAGATCTGCCGGTCAAGAACTCAGCCACGGCGCGGGCGCTGTCACAATGGCGATCCATGCGCACAGCCAGCGTCTTGAGGCCGCGCAAGGTGAGGTAGTTGTCGAACGGACTACCGACCGCACCCACCGCTTTCTGCAAGAACTCGAGTTGTTCAGCGAGTTCGCTGTCGTTCAGCGCCAAGAATCCGCCGACCACGTCTGAGTGGCCTCCGCAGTACTTGGTGGTCGAGTGGACCACCACATCGGCCCCGAGGCTCAGAGGCTGCTGCAGATAGGGCGTGGCGAAAGTGTTGTCGACAACCAGCCTTGCGCCAACTGAATGCGCCACTTCGGCCACCGCGGCGATGTCGATCACCGTAAGTGAAGGATTGGTGGGCGTCTCCACCCACACCACCTTCGTTGCCGACGGCATTGCCTCACGCAAACCAGCCACATCGGTCAAGTCAACCGCAGACCAAGTGATGCCCATCGGGACCAGCACATGGGCGATCAGACGGAACGTCCCGCCGTAGGCATCGTCGCCCAACACAATGTGATCGCCCGGCACCAGAGTGCGCAAAAAAGTATCTTCAGCTGCCATGCCGGAAGCGAAAGCCAATCCGTGATCAGCAGCTTCAAGCGAAGCTAGACAGTCCTGCAACGCAGTCCTTGTCGGGTTGGAGACGCGGGCATACAAGTAGCCCCGATTCACGCCCACTTCCTCCTGCACAAAGGTCGTGGCCAGCGAGATCGGGGTGACCACCGCCCCGCTGCTCACATCGTGGGGTTGTCCAGCCCTGATAGCCCGAGTCTCGAAACCCCAGGCTTGTGCGTCAGCAAAAATATCATCGGCCAAGAGAGGCACCTTTCGAGAGAAACGACAACACGTCGCTCGAAGAAATCACCGCGCGGGGTCGCCCACCATCGAGTACCAACAGCGCCGAACACGACTCCAGCATTTCGACCGCCAACGCAATCGGTTGCCCCGAACCGACAGTACGCAGCTTGGGACCCATGATGTCCTCGACTGATTTGTCGAGGACCGAATCGTTGCCAAACGCCAGATCCATAATGCGCAACTCGCTAACCGAACCCATCACCTCCGCGTTGGCCAGCGGCATCTCACCTTTGGCAACAGGCAACTGCGAAACTCCATGATCGCTCATCATTTGCACCGCCTCGCGCACAGTTGCGCCGGGTTGCACATAGAGCAGATCTGGAACGTCTTCGCGGCGCGAGCCGAGCACATCGGAGACCACCGGTCCCGAGCCTCGCAAGAATCCAAAACCGGCCATCCACTCGTCGTTGAAGACCGTGCTCAAGTAGAGCCGACCGTTGTCGGGAAGCAGCACCACGACCAGATCGTCGGGGCCGCATTCGTGGGCGACTTGGACCGCAGCGTTAACCGCCGTGCCGCAAGACCCTCCAATCAGCAGGCCTTCTGACTCGGTCACCTCACGAGCTGTGAGAAAGGAATCTCGGTCACTCACCGCGATGGTCCGGTCGACAATCGAGGTGTCGTAGGTGTCGGGGAAGAAGTCCTCGCCGATTCCCTCAACGAGATAGGGCCGTCCACTGCCTCCCGAATAAACCGATCCTTCCGGGTCCGCGGCGATGATCTGAATGTCGGGATTCTGACTCTTCAGATATCTGCCGACACCGGTGAGCGTTCCACCGGTCCCTGCACCAGCAACGAAATGGGTGATCCTGCCGTCGGTCTGGCTCCACAACTCAGGGCCGGTCGTGTCGAAGTGAGCTTGAGGGTTGGCAAGATTGTGATACTGGTCGGGTCGAAACGCTCCCGGAATTTCCTTCACCAGCCGCTCGGCAGTCGCGTAATAAGACGCTGGGTCATCGGGAGCAACAGCAACCGGGCATACCACAACTTCTGCACCGTAGGCGCGGAGCAGATCGACTTTTTCCGCCCCTACCTTGCTGGTCAGGACGAAAATGCAGCGGTAGCCACGCTGCGCTGCGACGATCGCCAACCCGATTCCAGTGTTGCCCGAAGTCGGCTCGACGATCGTGCCACCCGGTTTGAGTAGACCCTCCCGTTCAGCCGCATCGATCATGGCGATCGCCGGGCGATCCTTGGAACTTCCGCCGGGGTTCACAGCTTCAATCTTGGCGACGACCGGACACGGTAGGTCCTCGCTGATGCGCCGAAGCTTGACCAGCGGAGTGTTGCCAACCAAGTCAAGCACCGAGTCGTGAATCTCCATCGCAGTTCCTTGAATTTGTGACGGTGGCCGTATTGTGGCATCAACTCTTGGTGCCAACGAACTCAACCAGCGTATGCCCCTTGAGTTCCATCACGATAGTTTCTGATCGCTTGCCAACACGGAGAGGTAACAGATGTCTGACAAACCGGGGTTGCTGTCCGGCGTTCGTGTAATCGAGTCAAGCCTTCTGGGGCCTGGACATGTGGCCACTTTCCTTGCCGATCTCGGTGCGGATGTCATAAAAGTCGAGTCTCCTGCCGGTGACTACATCCGTCAGATGACCTGGCCGATTATCGGCGATGTCTCGTTGCTGCATCTCCACACTCATCGCGGCAAACGAAGTGTGACACTCAACCTGAAAACCGACGAAGGCAAACAGCTTTACCGCGATCTCGTAGCCACCGCAGATGTGGTATTGGAAGCAATGCGGCCAGGAACTTTGGGGCGATTGGGACTCGGTTACGAAGACCTCAAAGTGGTCAACCCCCAGATCGTGTTCGCCACCCTTTCGGGTTACGGATCGACCGGCCCGTACCGGGACATGCCGAGTCACGGCATCGCATACGACACTTGGTCGGGCATTGTTCAGCCAGTCACCGACGACGAGGGTTTCACCCGGATACCTCCGACGATGCCCAATGTGGGGATCAACGTTGGTCCCATGGTGGCGGCTATCGCAATTCTGGCTGGGATTATCTCTGCCCGCGAGTCCGGTGAGGGCTGCTCAATGGAGATGGCTCAGTCTGACGCGGCCGCTTACATGGACTGGTATCGAATCGAATCCGAGCGGGCGTATCTTCGCCCCGAAGACGAAGTCACCGGCAACCCTTCAGACAACTACGAGCGCCGCCCGGCCGGCCTGGCAGGAATGTGGGAGGGGGTCCGTTACCAGATGTACGAATCAGCCGATGGTCATGTCCTTTTCATGGCTTCTGAACAGGCGTTCTGGAAGAACTTCTGCGAAGGAGTCGAGCGCATGGACCTGTTTGAGCGCTGGCCTGGCTCAACTTACGCCGACCATGCCCGCGGCAACACCGAGTTGCAGCGTGAACTCCAGCAGATCTTTCGAACCCGCAGCAGCGCGGAATGGCTGGACTTCGCCAATGAGCACAACACGACTATTGCTCCGGTGAACACACCGGCCAACATCGGCGACGACCCGCAGTTCCAGGCCCGCATGGGTTTCTACCCGACCGAAGCTCTTGGTTGCGAACAGTTGCCGTTGCCGGTGTTCGTCGATGGTGAAGCACTGCCGTGCCCAACCATGGCTCCCACGGTCGGCGAACACACCGACGATGTCATGGCCACAGTGCTCGACAAGTCCCCCGCCGACATCGCTTCCCTGCGAGCCGCCGGCGCCTTCGGTTAGAAGCCAGCCGTTCTGGTCGATCGCCGCTTGGAGATCAGCTATTGGAGCGTTGTTGACACGGTTCCAAGGGGACCCATGTCGGCCACGACCCGGTCTCCCGCTGCTATCGGCACCATCGCACCGAGCGAACCCGTCATCAGGCAATCACCAGCGCGAAGCGGGGTACCAACACGGCACATCATGTCAGCCAGCCAGACCACTGCTTGCAGGGGATTACCCATACATGCCGAACCCTGCCCAGTTGTGGCTATCTCGTCGTTGACGCTGAGCGCCATCGAGACATCTCTCACATTGACTGAACCCAGCGACACCGGGCGAGAACCCAACACATACAAACCGCAACTGGCATTGTCTGCAATGGTGTCGACGATGCTGATATCCCAGTCGGCCACACGGCTTGCCACTATTTCCAGCGCAGGCAGCAGGTAGGCGGTGGCACCAATGACGTCGACCACACAATGCTCTCCCCTGTCGAGATCATCCTCGAGCACAAAGGCGATCTCCGCTTCGGCACGGGGTTGCATCAACCTGCTCGCAGAAATGGTCTGACCATCAGCGATGCACATGTCTGCGAACAACGTGCCGAAGTCCGGTTGCGACACTCCCAGCTGCTGTTGAATGGCGGCTCCGGTCAGCCCGATCTTGCGACCGCTGACCCGCCGTCCAGTAGCGAGATCAAGGCCGGTGTTGTGTTGCGCAACCGCGTAGGCAAGCTCCACATCGCTGTCGGTGCCGAGAATCTCGCGCACCGGCGAGCACGGAACCCCAGACTCCGCCGCCGTCCGCAGGTGCTGTGCCGCGGTCTCAATGAGGATTCGGTTTGGATCCTGCTCCAAGGCGCTCACCTCGTCCTCTCCAACCAGACTCAACCTAGCCTGCCCCAACCCGAACCGGGGACCCAAACCCGCAACACGTGACCCACCACCTGCGATCAACGCTCCCCCAGGCGGGTGCCTCGGCTCCGGTCGCGCTCGGCGAAAGCACCGCGGAGTTGTCGCAGGGTTGGCGATTGAGGCGTTGGCCTGCGAACGTATTGGCATGACAATCTCCGAACAACTGGCCGCACCTGGTGTATGGCAGTTCACCGATGGCCAAAGCGCTCAACAAGCCCAAGAAACAGCGGCCCGTATCGAGTCGCTCGGGTACTCTGCTCAGTGGATCGGCGAAGCCATGGGCAAGAACGCGTTCGTAAACGCCGCCACCCTGCTCTTCGGCACGCAGCAACTGATCGTCGCCACGGGCATCGCCAGTATCCATATGCGCCATCCTGCGGCAATGCAACAGGCGGGACTCGACCTCGCTGAGTTGTCGGGGGGCCGCTTCGTGCTGGGTATCGGAGTGTCACACGCTCCGATGGTCGAAGGGCTTCGCAACCTTCCTTACGACAAGCCGTTGTCCACGATGCGCACGTATCTCGAAGCCATGCAGGGCGCGCTGATTATGCCCGCTCCAGAGGTAGAGCCGCCCCCTGTTGTGCTCGCAGCGCTCGGTCCCAAGATGCTGGCATTGTCGGCAGAGAAAGCCGCTGGCGCTCACCCCTACTGGACCACACCCGACCACACTGCCCAAGCCCGCCAGATTATGGGACCCGATGCTCTTCTGTGCGTGGAACAGAAGTGTGTGCTGACCACCGACCGAGAGCTAGCGCACGCAAAAGCCAATGAGCAACTACAGATGTACGCCACCCTGCCCAACTATCGCAACAGCTGGCTTCGCCTCGGTTTCACCGACGACGAGATCGACTCCCGCGCGCCACGCTTCGTGGACGCGGTCGTGGCTTGGGGCACCGAAGATGACATCGCCGCACGCATCAAGGCCCACTACGATGCCGGCGCCTCCCATGTCTGTATCCAGGCTGTGCCTACCGACAACAACCGCGGCAACCCCGACTGGAACCTGCTCGAAGCGCTCGCGCCCAACGCCCAATGAATCCCGCACCGACCGGAATCAACGCCGACGCGGTGACCGAGTGGATTCTGACGCGCAGGCCAGATCTCCGCATCCCGCTCAATTTCGAGTTGATCACCGGTGGTGCTTCGAACCTCACTTTCGCTGTTACAGACCAGTCAGGCACAAAGCTGGTATTGCGGCGCCCTCCGACAGGCCACATTCTGCCCCGCGCTCACGACATGGGTCGCGAACATCGAATCATCTCCGCGCTGCGAGACACCGACGTGCCAGTCCCCGAAGCCGTCGGCCTCTGCACCGACAATTCCGTCAACGGCGCTGATTTCTATGTCATGGAGTTCGTCGAAGGCTCGATCGTCTTCAACGAAGCCGACGGCAACGCCGTGGACCGGGCCTTGCGGCCGGTGATGGCGAATTCGCTCACCGACACGCTCGCAGCGCTGCACAAGATCGATCCCACCTCGGTCGGGCTCGGCGACCTCGGACGCACCGAAGACTATTGCGCTAGGCAACTGCGCCGTTGGAAACGCCAGGTTGACGACGGTTCAGACCGAGTGGTGCCGCTTTTCGATGATCTGCACGGTCGGCTGACTCAGACCGTTCCCTCACAACAGGGCGCCGGGATCGTTCATGGCGACTATCGCCTGGACAACACGATGGTGGGCCATGACGGGAAAATCGCCGCGGTGCTCGACTGGGAGCTGTGCACACTAGGCGATGTGCTCGCTGACGTGGCCAGCATGGCGATGTGGTGGGGCGACGACCCTCGGGCCACGGGTCGCCTGCGCGATGTACCCACCAAAGCAGACGGGTTCGGCTCACGCTCCGAGATGCTCGAGCGTTACGGGCAGAACTCCGACCGGGACATCTCCGATCTCCCCTGGTATGTCGCCTTCCAATTCTGGCGACTATCGGCGATCAGCGAAGGGGTCCGAGTGCGATACGAGGCCGGGGCCATGGGTGACCAGGACGGCACCGCCGACAGCGATGCCAGAGCCGGCATCGACTCAATGCTGCAAATCGCCGAAGAGATCCTCAGCAGCGGCGAGCTTTGATCTGAAGTCGCCAGGAGTCCCTGGCCCCGACAGACTTCACTCCGCTCGACCGTTCTATTCGAGTGCAGGATCTTCGCAGAAACTGGGAGCGCGTTGCGGGTTGTATATGCGGGGGCGTTGGATGAATCCAGTACCAGGGCGTTCGGTATGCAGGTAGGCGTCGATCGCATCCGCGGTGGCAGTGGCGGCCACCGAGATGTATTCGTCGGTGGTGAACAACGCGGCTTCTGAGGGGTTGGACAGGTAGCCGTACTCGATCAGGGCTGTGGGGACCACAGGATGGACGATCATTCCGTAGGCGTCAGTGCCTCTTGACGACAGGACCCGCAGCACCCCAGCACTGGCCGATCGACTCCATGAGACATTGTCGAAAGTAGCGAGCGCAGCGGTGACCTCTTCGTACAACAGCCCACCGAGACGAGCGGAATCCGCACGAGCGAGTTCGCGCGAAGCGGATTGAATGAACACCTCGCTACCAGGGACGCTGCTGGTTGCCCAAGTGGGTGCGTTGTGGTGGATCGAAACCAGCGCTTCGGCTCCCAGATCGTCGGCAAAGGCGGCGCGAACCGACAGCAACGTCGGATAGTCGCCGGTGCGGGTGCTGACAGCGGAGATGCCGCGGCTGGCCAGTTCGTCGAGGACGGCGCGGGCGAGAGTGAGGTTCAAGTCGCGTTCTACCAGACCATTGGCTCCTACTGCGCCGGTATCCACCGGTCCGCCGTGGCCTGGATCGATCACCACACGGACATCGTTGATCAGCACACCTTTGGAAACTTCGGCCGTGTTTCCACAGGGTGTCCGCACGAGGTAGCCCGAAGCAGTACGTTCGAGAACCGCGACCGGGATCCCCGTGGGCGTCACCAAACCATCCGGAACACAGCCCGGGGTCGTGGTGTCGAGGGTTGTGTCTGGTTCGTTCTGGTAGCGGTACAGGAAGGTGATGAGTTGGGCGCGGGTCAATGTGTCGTCTGGTACGAAGGTGGTGTCTGTTGCGCCGGTGGTGATACCGGTGTGGGCCATCCACGACACGGCGTCCTGCTGCCAAGCTGCGACGACATCACTGAAATCATGCGGCGGCGCGGCGGGTTCACCTCCGAGGCGATGCAGAAACGCTGCGGCCTGGGCACGGGTCGACGTGTCGTTTGGTGCGAAGGTGGTATCTGTTGTGCCGGTGGTGATCTCGTTGTTGGCCATCCACGAGATCGCATCGTTTTGGGACGCGTCGGTGACGTCGGTGAACGAATGGGGCTCACCGGCGTCGGGCTGGTTCTCCATGTTGTAGATCCACACCGCTGTCTCACCACGCGACACCGGAGTGTCGGGCTCGAAACAGACCCCGGCGATACCGGTGATCGCGTTGTCGACTGACCATTGCACCGCATCTGTGTACCAACTGCTGTCAGCCACATCCCCGTATCCCGCGACGGCCCCAGCAGGCGCCGCCGATCCCGTCAACAACGCAGCCGTCAACCCCAGAACCAACGTTAGGCTCAACCAGACCCGACCCAACCTCACTTCAAGTCCAGATGAAGAATCAGACATAGACACACGAACCTACACCTCTTTTACCTGTCTCCCGTTCGGGGGTGGGACTGTCAGACGCTCTCTTGTCGAGCGGTGTGCACGTGGGGTTGTGTTCGGGTCTTTTTGTCGCGCCACACGCGACGGATGACTGGGTGGCGAGGCAGCGTTCGTGACTCGCCGGGTTTCGCGTCGGGTCTTCTGTTCCGGGACCCAGGCATTGTTCAACCCGAACTTGAACCATATGATTATCTGAGAGAGGAACCCATTCGGGTGGACCCTGTTGGCCACGCCCCGGACTTCACACCTCCACAACGCCGCCGCGGCTACTGCTACGCCAGCCGTCAACAGACTGCCCCGGCGCAAACCGCACCGGCATGACCCGGGGTCCACAGATGAAAGACGATTCTTGTCGTTCAATCGGCCCGTCCAACTTTAAATCGCGGCAGCGGCTCAGAAACTCACGCAGAATCGCGTAAATCTCAATCCTGGCGAGATGACTTCCCAAACAGTAGTGAGGGCCGCCCGCGCCAAACGCCACATGAGGATTGGGATCCCGTGTCAAGTCAAGTTCAGCAGGCCGTTCAAACACCCGCGGGTCGCGGTTGGCGGCACCGTAGTAGAGCACCACCCGATCACCGGCGCGAACACTCTGGCCGCCGATCTCGGTATCAACAAGTGCTTGCCGCCCCATGTACACCACAGGACTGCAAAACCGCAGTAACTCCTCAACAGCGAGCGGCAGACGCCCCTCGATGTCTTCTATGAGCCAGCTGAATTGCTCTGGTCGGGCCATCAGCGCCTCAATGCCGCCGGCAACCAGGTTGCGGGTCGTGTCGCCACCGGCATCAACCAACAACATGAAGAACGCAGCAAAGGCACCTACAGTCATCTCCTCCCCGTCAACGGCAGCATTGGCGATCACAGAACCAAGATCGTCGCCGGGGTTGGCACGCCGTTCAAAAAAGACCTCCATACCTCGCCCAACAAGCGCCATCACGGCTTCGGTCCGTTGCTCCTCTGTGACAACCGAATGGTCGGTGTGCACAATCTCGGTCCAGTGGTAGAGCTGGCGACCCTCCTCGGGCGGCAAACCAAGCATGTCGGCAACCACGAAAGAGGGCATTTCACCGGCTACGTCGGCTACCAGATCACAGCGACCAGCCGCTGCGACCTCATCAACAATCTGCGTGGCCAGAGCCTGTACGCGGTCGGTCCATTTCGCCGAGCCGCGCGGCGTGAAAGCGCTTGACACCAGCCGTCGATAGGACGTGTGGCTCGGCGGGTCCATCATGATCATCATCGTGCGCAACGACTCAAGGGAAGAATCGGGCGCTGGCTCCAACGAGATACCCCACTCGTTGCTGAACACTCGATGCTCACGAGAAACCTGACGGACCTCGTCATAACCAGACACGGCCCAAAAGAAGTCATCACCGTAGGCGTGGCGATGAACCCGATCATGGGTCAACAACCAGTCGTACTGCTCAACCGGATGGCCATCGACAAAACTCGCAGGATTGGCAAGGTCAATGCGCATACGAATCAACGTACTCAGCAATCACCAGCGCACAGAAATCAACGATCCCAGCGAAAGCACACCCCGACACCCCCACCCGACGAAAGCACCGCGCTGCCGCGGCTCCGGCTGCGCCCGGCGAAAGCACCGCGCCCGGCGAAAGCACCGCGCACCGATTAACCCAACGCGGCCAGCGCGGCGTCGTAGTCGGGCTCTTGCACGATTTCACCGACGAGTTCGGTATGGACAACGGTGCCCGATTCATCAATCACGACCACCGCTCGGGCGGCAAGACCGGCGAGCATTCCGTCGATGATTCGCACTCCATAGTCGTCCAATACCTCAGGATTCTTGAAGGTCGAACCAGTCTTCACGTCCTCAATACCCTCAGCCCCGCAAAAACGACCAGCCGCTGGGGGGAGGTCGGCAGACACACAAAGCACAGTCGCGTTGTCAAGACCAGCGGCTCGCTCGTTGAAGGTACGAACACTGGTAGCGCAAACACCCGTGTCTATCGAAGGAAAGATGTTGAGCACCACTTTCTGTCCGGCAAAGTCCGATAGCGAAACCGAACCAAAATCGGCACCAGTAAGGACAAACGACGGCGCCGCGCTGCCAACTGTCGGTAAGGAACCGTTGGTGTTGATGGGGTTGCCGCCAAGGGAAATTTCAGCCATTAGATCTGCTCCAGTTTCAAGACTTGCAAGACAGTTGCAAACCGAGAGCCTATGGCCGATCTGGAGACATCCGCCACTCCGCTCCGCTGAGAGTCTCCGATAACCTCTGAAGCATGGGACATATCGTTGACATCAAATATTGCGTTCCTTGAGACTATTCGAGCTACGCCGTGAGCGCAGCCAGTGATCTTCTTTCGAACTTTCAGCACGTCATTGAACGGTTGACGCTGACCACGGGGTCTCAAGGAGTATTCGACGTCACTGTCGACGGCGACCTCATCTACTCCAAAGACCAAACCGGGCGCCACGACGAACCCGGGGAAATTGTCAGCCTCTTTGAAAAGGTTGCAGGCGACGTAAGACGCTACGGACAGGGGTGAACCAATTTCCGATCCACTCGACCTAGAGGAGTTTCGCGCCAACGGACATGCGCTAGTCGACTGGATCGCCGACTATCTCGCAAGCATCGAAGAGCGTCCGGTACAGGCTCAAGTCTCGCCAGGCGAGGTGAGGGCCATGCTCCCCGACGCGGCCCCCGAATCGGCCGAGCCGTTCGAGGCATTGCTGCGCGATCTCGACGAGGTGGTGCTGCCAGGACTCGCCCAATGGCAGCACCCCGGATGGTTCACTTACTTCCCAGCCCAGTCGTCACCACCTTCGATCCTTGGGGAGATGGCGTCCGCCGCATTAGGGGCTCAAGGGATGATGTGGGTCACCGCGCCCGCTGCCACTGAGATCGAATCCCACGTTCTGGACTGGTTTGTGGACCTGACAGGAGTGCCACAAGATTGGAAGACAACCGGCCCAGGCGGGGGCGTTATTCAGATGAGCGCTTCCGATTCAACCCACACCGCCTTGGTTGTGGCGCGTGAGACTTGCCGAAAAAGAACGGGAGCAGCCGCCGAACAGATGGTCGCGTACACCTCAGCTCAAGCTCACTCGTCGATCGAGAAAGGCGCACGGGTAGCGGGCATTGGTCAGCTACGCCTCGTTGAAGTCGACGATTGCTTTGCAGCACGCCCCGATTCGCTAGCCGAAACAATCACCGACGATCTCGCCGCGGGGTTGGTGCCTGCGTTCGTGGCCGGCTCGGTGGGCACCACAGCAACCACCGCAATCGATCCAATTCGGGCTATCGGAGAAATTGCGGCTCAGCACAATCTGTGGTTCCACGTAGACGCCGCTTATGCCGGTGCGGCGATGATCTGTGAAGAGTTTCGCCAACATCAAGACGGACTTGAGTTAGTCGACAGTTACACGTTCAATCCCCACAAATGGCTGGCGACAAACTTCGACTGCTCCGTTTTCTGGGTGGCTGACCGCCGGCCACTGATCAACACGCTCAGCATCACGCCACCGTACTTGGCCAACGCCGCTTCTGACGCTGGCGAGGTGATCGACTACCGAGATTGGCATGTGCCCCTCGGAAGGCGATTTCGGGCACTCAAGTTGTGGTGGGTGCTTCGCTGTTTCGGGGCGGAAGGGCTACGCAAGCGGATCCGCGCCAACGTTGGACAAGCTCGCACCTTGACCGACTGGATAGCGGAACAACAGCAGTTGACACTGATCGCGCCAACCCCGTTTGCGTTGGTTTGTTTCGCCCATGTCGACGGCGACGAGGCAACCCAGAGGTTGCTCAGCGCTCTCAACTCCGAGACAAGCATCTACGTTCTGGGTTCATCAATCAACGGACAAGATTTCATCAGGGTGTCGATCGGTTCGACCTGGACCACCGATCGACACGTCGCAGCCCTGCGAGAACGGATCAAATCCGCACTGACGACGACGTAGCCGACACCGGCACACTAGATATTGATCGGGTCGATGATGTCGCGGAAGACAGCAAGCAAACCGACACCCAATAGCAAGACGACCACGCCGTATGCGAGGGGAAGCAATTTGGCATAGTCGACCTGGTGACGACGTCCGCCAATGGAGCGGATCCGCTCATAGATCGCGACCGCCACATGGCCGCCATCGAACGGGGGCAGGGGAATCAGGTTGATCAGGCCGATGGAGATGTTGAGTCCAGCCAAAAAGATCAGTACAGCGTCGAATCCGTCATCGGTCAATTGCGTGCCCAAACGGGCAGCACCGTAGATCGAGATGATTCGTTGTTCATCCGGATCACGCGCATCAAGGGAACGAATCGCAACCTCGCGCTCAGCCGCAACACTCGACGACACCTGTTCGGCGGGACTATCGACATCGCCCGTCAAAGTGTCAGCAACAAAGTCTTGAAGACCTCCGCCCGTCACTAGCTCGCCCATACCCACCAAAATGAGCTTTGTATAGGAACCAAACCCGGTAATCGCTTTGCTGACGCTGTTGAACAAGCCCGCCGGTTCCCGGTAGCGCTGAGGGCCAACGCCGAAGAACCCCGATGTCGCTACCTCAGCCGAAGGCAACTCCAACACCACCGCCTCATCGACAACGAGCAACTCAGCACCCCCTGCCGGGTCGACAATGAACTGCAGCGGCTCACCAAACCGACCATCAACCGCGGCGGTGACCTCATCCCAACCAAACACTTCAATCCCATCTACCGCCAGAATGCGATCTCGCGGCAATAGGCCATCAATAGCAGCCGCCCCTTCATCGCTCAGCCGAGAACCCAGCACCACGGTGCCGGTCAAGGTTTCGGAGCCTCGCTGATAAACCACCTCAACCTCTTGGGAACCGTTGGCGGTTACCACCTCCCCGAACTGAGCGAAATCGGTGATTTCTACGCCGTCGATCGAGACGATTTCATCTCCGAGTTCAATCCCCAGTTCAGCCGCGGCGCTGCGATCACTAACCGCTGAAACCGACCAACGAACATCATCGCTCGGCAAGCCGTAGAAAAAAAGAACCGCGAACAACAGAGCGATCGCCAACAGGAAGTGCATTGCTGAACCCGCGCTGACCACCAGCAACCTTCGAGGAAACGACTTGACCCGATAGGTTCTATGCTCATCTTCGGGCGCGACGACGTCTAGATTGTTCATCCCGATGATGCGGATATACGCGCCCCCCGGAATCGCCTTCACACCAAAAGTGGTATCGCCACGACGAAACGACCACAGTCTGGGACCGAATCCAATGAAGAACTCGACGACCTTCATACCCGTCCACCTCGCCGTAACGTAGTGGCCCATCTCATGCATGAAGAGCATGAACACAATGAACGCCACGATGAACGTCCAGCTCCAGCTCACAAAAACCCCGAGGGCAACCATGGCCAAAAGCAACATCGTCAACCCGATGAAATCAGTTGAGGTATCAAATTCGGTGGGTGCTCCCGACATCTCAGGCACCGTGCGACCGCGTGCCAACAAAGGCAATCGGCGTCTGGTAGCCAGTTGATCGGTCATGGAGCAGCTCTTTTGTCGATCATCGCCCGGGCGACCTCGCGGGCGCGGCGGTCAATATCAAGCACAACGTCGACATCGGTCGCCGGCAGACCGGGCCAGGACTGCATCACCGCTTCAACTACATCGGCGATACCGACCCAAGGAATCAAACCCGCAAGAAACGCATCAACCGCGACCTCGTTAGCTGCACTCAACCATGCTGGAGCAGTCTCGGATGCCCGTCCCGCCTCATAGGCCAGCCCCAGACACCTGAACGCCTCCAGGTCCGGAGGATGAAAGTCGAGTTGCGGGGATTCAGCCCAATCGATGGCGCCGTAAGGCACCGCCAGTCGATCGGGAAACGCCAAGGCATAGCCGATACACAACCGCATGTCGGGCGCCGAGAGTTGAGCCATGGTCGCGCCATCGGTGTAGCTGACCATTGAGTGGACGATCGACTGGGGATGAATCACAACCTTGATCTGGTCGTATTCAACACCGAACAACTCATGCGCTTCAATCACTTCGAGGCCCTTGTTCATCAGCGTGCTCGAGTCAATGGTGATTTTCGGCCCCATCGACCAGGTCGGATGAGAGAGCGCGTCTTCAATCTTGACGCTGGCAAGTTCTTGTCGGGTACGGCCCCTGAAGGGGCCACCGCTGGCCGTCAACACAACCTCTGCCACACGGTCCGCAGCTTTGATCTTTCCTGAAACGTCGTTGGCGCGAAGGCACTGGTGAATCGCGCAGTGTTCGCTATCTACCGGTATCAGTTCCGCGCCTTCGGTTGACCAGGCCCGTTGCACCACCGGGCCTGCTGCGATCAGAGACTCCTTGTTGGCTAAACCCAGCCGTTTCCCCGCTTCGAGCGTCGCCAACGTGACCGGCAACCCTGCAAACCCAACCACACCATTGATGACGGTTTCGGCACACGTCACTGCGGTGGCCATTGCGTCAGTACCCACCAAGAGTTCCGTTCCAGCCGGAAGTCGACTGCGGATTTCGGTTGCGCAAGCCCTGTCCGAGACCGCCACAACTTCAGGCCGGAACTCAGCGGCTTGCTCGATAACCGCATCCACCGACGTGGCGACACCGAGCGCCGCCACCCGGTAACGATCAGGTTCAGCCCGAATGATGTCGAGTGTCTGAGTCCCGATCGAACCAGTCGAACCGAGAACGGCAACAGATCTGGTCACATCCTTGACGCTACTCGTCGCGATCAACTCCCGAACGGCAGTTGTTTTAGGGCAGAACGAAGCGAGATACGTAAAAGGTAGTTGGCAATACGAAAAGCAAACTGTCGAATCGGTCGAGTATCCCGCCATGGCTGGGCAGTATCGAACCCATGTCCTTAATGCCCAAGTCTCGTTTGAACGCAGACTCGGCCAGATCTCCAAGCGGGGCTGCGATAGCGCCCGCGATCCCGAGGATGAGGATGTCGGTGAATCCCCCACCCGTAGAAACGTCAGCCAAAGGCGACGGCTGCGACAGGAAACCCATCACAAACGCCGCTCCAATCGCTGCTACAACACCTCCGACCAATCCCTCCAGTGTCTTGTTGGGACTCGCTGATGACAGCGGTGAGCGACCCATCGTTCGTCCAACCACCAGCGCACCTGTGTCGTAACTAACTGTCACAATGATTGCCGCGGTCAGCAACCCAGTGCCGTGATCTGGAATCGAGAGCATCAGCGCCGCGTATGATCCCAGCAAACCGATGTGGAGAATCCCGAGCATGGTGGATCCAAGGCCGCGCACCGGTGAATCGCTCGGAGCAACAACTAGGTACCACAGCGCCCCGAAGACGACCGATAACACCAATACGAGTCCTGCCGCGGATTCACCTCTCCAGTACACGGCAAGGGGCATAGACACCACGCTCGCAAGTCCGAGCAAAACTGCAGGTTGAAGGCCAGCAACTCGAACTGCGTTGAAGAACTCAACCGCAGCAACTGCCAGAACGGCTGTGACCACCGCAACCGCAACCCATTCACGGTATGCCATGGCTGCGAGGATCAGGACCGCTAGTCCCACACCGACAATTGTCGCTGTCAAGAAATTCCGGTCACCGGCACCCGATACACCCAAAGCCGCGCTCAGCGAAGGAGCCGCTTCTGTTGCAGGTGGCGGAGGTTCATCGTCGTCATGGGCAAAAAAGGCATCCGCGTCCATATCGGCGGAGCGAGATGGCTGTCTTGGTGGTTGAACCTGGCCCTCTCCCGCCCAAGTCGGTCCCGTCGATTCTGTCGCCCATCCGGAATGATCCTCAGCACCGGGCTCCGGCATCGCCGGCTCGGCTTGAGGGTTGAAGGTCACGCTCTCGGCTGGGGCACCAACTTTTGGCACCGACCCAGTCGGCGGCTGGCTCCAATGCGGTACGGCCGCATCGTCATCCTCAAAAGAGATCTCGTCGTCACCGAACACTGACCGACCGGGCGCCACATCGTCATCAATCGGATCGGTACGCTGAATGCGAAACCCCTCGTTGTCTTGTTCGTGACTCATGGCATCGCTCTCTTCGCGGGAGTGACCGGTGGTCAGACCTCCATCAACTCCTGCTGCTTGTTGGCCTGCGCCTGATCAATCATAGCGACATGCGCGTTCTTGAGCGCGTCAAGCCGACCTTCCGCGCGCTGGATCTCGTCTTTGGATACTCCCCCGTCGCTGTCCAGTTCGTCGAGGTTCTTTCGCGCCGCTCGTCGCACCGCATTGACTCTTTGTTTGCCATCTTCGCTCATCGCGCCCACAACCCTGGAAAGTTCACGACGTCGTTCTTCGGTCAGAGGCGGAAACGCCAGCCGGATCACGCGACCGTCGTTGCTGGGAGTCAGTCCCATATTGCTATTGATGATGGCCTTCTCAATCGCGTTGAGATTCGCAGGGTCGTGAGGGGAAACGATAAGCAGGCGAGCTTCGGGCACTGAGAAACTTGCTAACTCCTGAATTCGCATCTCAACGCCGTAGGCCTCCGTGGTAAGTCGCTCCAAGAGGCTCGAAGAAGCACGACCGGTGCGGACGCTTGAGAATTCCCTGCGAGTGTGATCTACCGCACTCTGCATGCTCTCACCGGCGTCGTCGACAACCAGTTCAATCATCTCGTTCACGAATTCCCCTTGCCAGCGTCGACGAGCGTGCCGATTACCTCTCCTTCAAGTAGAGATCGTAGGTTGCCGGGACCCATCAGGTCGAACACTACGATCGGCATGTCGTTGTCCATACACAAGGTGATTGCGGTTGCGTCCATCACTTTTAGACCACGGTTGAGTACATCCAGGTAGGTCACATGGTCGAGTTTTGTGACAGAACCATCGACACTCGGGTCACCCGTGTAGATGCCGTCAACACTGCCATGAGTCCCCTTCAACACCGCTTTTGCTTCAATCTCAACGGCCCGCAAGCTGGCTGCGGTGTCTGTGGTGAAGCCCGGGTTGCCGGTACCGCTCGCCAGAATAACGATGCGACCCTTCTCCAGGTGACGGATCGCTCGGCGCCTGATATACGGCTCCGCAATTTGAGCCATGTGGACTGCACTCTGGACCCGAGTGGCCGCTCCCAGTCGTTCCAACGTGTCTTGAAGGGCGAGGCTGTTCATGACCGTGGACAACATGCCCATGTAGTCGGCTTGAGCGGGGTCCATGCCTTCGCCCGCGCCCTGAATGCCTCGCCAGATGTTGCCGCCACCAACGACTACAGCAATGTCTAAGTCGAAGTGCTTCTTTGCCGCGACAACGTCTGCTGCGATTCTGCTGACCGTCTCGCCGTGGATGCCGTATTCCAGAGGACCCGAAAACGCCTGACCCGAAAGCTTCAAGAGAACCCGGTTCCATCTGGCCTGATTCGGTCCTCGGAGAGATTCGGTGGCGTGGCTCACAGCTACGTACCGATCACAACCTGCACAAAGCGAGCAATCGAACCGCCGCCCAGACTGCTCTTTACCGTGGTCTTGTCACCGTGCAAGCCCTGTTCAAGCAGAACGCGTTCGGCGAACCAACCGCGCATTCTGCCATCCACGATCTTGTCCCAAGCCTGCTCAGGTTTGCCTTCAGCCTTGGTGATTTCGAGCAGCGAAGCACGTTCTTTTTCGGCCTCGGCGGCCGGTACCTCTTCGGCTGAAAGGTATGACGGCTTGGCGAAAGCAATATGCAGTGCGACCTGGTGCAGATCGTCGCGGCTCACGCCTGAACCCTCTACGACAACAGCGTTCACTCCACGGCCATCCTGACTATGTAAGTACGTATCGATGGTATTGCCCTGCGCCCCTTCGATCCGTTCAACAGTTCCAAGTTCGACGTTTTCCTTGATCTTGACGCGGAGGTCTTCGATGGCCGCGGAGTGCTCGTTCGCGGCGCCTAGACCCCCGGTGAGCACATCATCGGCTATCGCGCAAGCCAGTGATGTGACTGCGTCGCTCTTGGCTGAGAAGTCTGTCTCGGTTTTGATCTGGACTATTGCTGCCACATTGTCGGCCGCAACCAAAGCGATAGTGCCCTCGTCGTTGTCACGGTCACTACGGGCTGCTGCTTTGGCGAGCCCTTTCTCACGAAGAAGCTGAGTCGCAGCATCCATATCGCCGTCACATTCCACAAGCGCTTTCTTGGCGTCCATCATGCCGGCACCAGTGGCGTCGCGTAGTGCCTTTACGTCCTTAGCCGAAATCGACATCTTTCTGTTATCTCCGATGGATCTATTGCGGGGTTTCAACCGGGTCGGCTGATGTTTCTGGTTCTTCGCTTGCTTCGCTTGGTTCGCTTACTTCGTCGACATCTTGAACCGGGCTGATGTCTTCGCTTGACTCGTCGGCTAGATCTTGGGTTGCTTCCGCGAGTCGGGCTTCCCTGATTGCGGCTTGGGCGGCGGCTTCGCCACGAGCCTTTTCTTGTTGCGCGGCGATCTCAGCCTCTTCCAACGCATTGCGCTTGGGGACTGCGCCATCGACTTCAACACGCTTGGATCGGATGAAACGACCTTCTTGCACGGCGTCTGAGATCACTCGACACATCAGTTGACCGGCGCGGATAGCGTCGTCGTTTCCAGGGATTGCGTAATCGATCAAGTCGGGGTCACAGTTGGTATCGACCACCGCAACGATAGGCACACCGACTTTGCGTGCCTCTGTGACTGCGATGTGCTCCTTTTTGGTGTCAAGAACAAAGATTGCCTCGGGCAGGCGCTCCATGTCGCGGATTCCCCCGAGGTTGCGCTCAAGTTTCGTCAGCTCACGGGTGATGAGCAGTGCTTCCTTCTTGGGCATTGCTTCGAACTCACCCGAGCCGCGCATCCGCTGGTATTCCTTCATCTTGCTGACGCGTTTGGAGATGGTCTGGAAGTTGGTGAGCATGCCGCCCAACCAGCGTTCATTGATATAGGGCATGTTGCAGCGCTCAGCGTACGACTGAATCGAATCCTGAGCCTGCTTCTTGGTCCCGATGAACAACACAGTGCCGCCGTCGGCGACGAGGTCGCGAACGAAGATGTACGACTGCTCAAGATGGTTGAGAGTCTGATGCAGATCCACAATGTGAATCCCGGAGCGTTCACCGTGGATGAAGCGTTTCATCTTCGGATTCCAGCGGCGAGTCTGATGTCCGAAGTGGAGGCCGGCCTCCAACAGTTGCTTCATGGAAATTACAGCCATGTTTGTTCCTTCTTCCCGGTTGGAAACCCATGCCGGACACCGAAGCGACCGGGAGTGACACGGGTGGATGCTTGTTCGTCGACATCAATCTGATGTCGTCCGAGGCTCGTTGAGCCGCGCGGTAGTGTAGCGGCGCTCAGAGCAAGCCCACGCCCCGATGGACGTGTGCCTAGACCTTGCGGCCTTGAACGGGGTGGGGCACCAAGCGCACCACAACGCGCCGTGCACCAAAGAGCGGTTCTGGATCAACATACTCACCATGAAGGCGCACGCTGAAGTGAAATGGCCCATCAGCCAAAGCGACTAAGTCGCCATCGACAACTTCTTCTCCCTCTCTGACGAGAATGTGGCCGACAAATCCATAAGAAGACTCCAAACCGTTGCCGTGGTCTACTGTCACGAACAGCGAGCGCGCAACCGGCCCGGCGAATACCACCGTTCCGCGTGCCGCGGCAACAATGCGGTCGAATTCACCAGTGTCGTATTCAATGCCGCGATTTCCTGCGCCGTACTTTCCGTCGGGCAGGCGAAAGGGATCGAGCACTGGTGCCGATGTCGGGCGCCGAAAGAGCAAATCCGCTGCGGTCGCCGGTCGTAGTGCGTCGGTAAAGCCCAGCAGTACAACGCTCGTCACGGCGACGATGATGATTCGCCACACAACACTGGCCGGCAAAATCGACACAACAGATCGTTGGTTCAGCCAATGCGTAGCACTACGCCCCAAGATCAAACGCAACGTCTTCCCCGATAGTTGAGATTCTCCGGGGGAAGTGACGGTCTTTGGATTCTAGGCCCGCGGGTGCGTGGAGCGGTGAACTTCGCGCATTCGCTCTCTGCTGACTCGCGTGTAAATCTGGGTCGTGGCAAGGTCCGCGTGACCCAAGAGTTCCTGCACGCTACGCAGATCAGCACCCCCATCGAGGAGGTGTGTGGCATAGGTGTGTCGCAAGGCGTGTGGGTGCGTGGGCGACAGCGATCTCCGGTCGAGCAAACGTCTGACATCTCGCGGTGAGAGCGCTTTCCCTCGGCGGTTCAGGAACAGTCGATCGTCGGGAGACACCTCGGTCACCATTTCTGGACGTCCGCTTCGAATCCATGCGCTGAGCGCAGCAGCCGCTGGTTCGGAAATCGGTACCCGTCGTTGCTTTGAGCCCTTCCCCCACACAGCTATCGAGTCGCTTGGGCCAGCTAGATCTTCGTGACGAAGTCCACATAGCTCGCTAACCCGCAAGCCGCTGCCGTATAGCAACTCGACAATGGCCCGGTCACGCAGTTCGATCTCCGGTTCAGCTGCGGCAACTGCGGTTGCTGCCGCGGATCCCTCGAACAAGCCGTCTATCTCTTGGGCGTTGAGCACCCGTGGCAAAGTGGCCTCCCCTCGAGGCGCTGACAAAGACACGCTGGGGTCGGTAACGAGGCGATCCGTGCGACACGCCCAACCGAAATACCGGCGGATTACCGAGGCTTTGCGGGCAGTAGTCCTTCGCGCATACCCGGCGCCGTGCAGTTCCGAAAGATAGCTGCGGAGATCGCGGCGCGTAACCATCTCTGGTGTGGACACGCCGATGGCCTCGAACCATTCGGCAACCGCCCGCATGTCCCGCTCGTAGACAGCCCTCGTAGACGGTGCGACACGGGTAAGAGAGTCAAGCCAAACCTCTAGGCTCCAGGCTTCCACAACACCAATCCTACTTGGAAGGCACGCGCGGCCGGCGCGACCCTGAGTCCGACTCGACATGGGAGCCACTAGTACTGTCGCCTTACTCGGGAACCGTCGTGCACAACGAGGCCGGATGCGACCAATTCTTCAACATGTGCGTAAACGTCAATCACGCCAAGTCGGGTCCGATCAACGACCTCCTCCAACGAGGTGGGCCCGTCGTCTATCGCCTCAAGCACCACCGCACCCTGCCCGAGCACCGCAGCACTGTGATCGGGCGAAGCTCCTTGGCTGATGACCTCCGATTCGGGAGCACCAACATCGGTCTCGTTCCGGCGTGTCGCGACCGCGATCTCCGATAGACCCAACGCGACCAACACATCTGTCACATCGCGTGCCGGCGCACATCCATCCGCTAGCAACTGGTTAGTGCCGTCGGCAGCTTTGTTGCGCACCGAGCCAGGCACCGCCATAACTTCAAGGTCTCTGCGAAGCGCCTGCTCGACAGTCAAAAGCGAACCTCCAGAGTGGCGCGATTCCACCACCACCAGCAGATCCGCGAAAGCCGCAATGAGCCGATTGCGCGCTGGAAAGCGCCAAGGCTCAGGCCGCCCTCCGAGCGGTGCCTCGCTGATTAGAGCGCCGGCGTTGGCAACCTCGTTCCAGAGATCACCGTGCCGCTTCGGATACACCACATCAACCCCGCTACCCACCACCGCCAACGGCGGAGCCGCATCCGCCAGCAAGGCACCACGGTGCGCTTCGCCGTCGATCCCCAAGGCCAGCCCTGAGACCACTACGACCCCCGCTTCGGCCAGACCCATACCAAGTTCTCGCGCAACCTCTCGGCCGATAGATGATGCACGGCGGGTGCCGACTACGGCCACGTGCACCAGTGACGGATCCGGCAACGATCCACGACAAAAGAGCAAGGGAGCTGGATCAACGTCGTCAATGAGCTGAGGTGGATGGGCTGACTCGTGCAGGGTGCTGACATGCACATCGATCGCATCAAGGCGATCCGACACAGCGGTGAGATCAATACCGTTGATCTCACGTTGCCACTCGACAAGCACATCGACAGGCACAACCTCTGTACCGATCGAATCTGACTCGATCGCCAAAAGGGCATCGCGGGCTGATCTCTCCTCAAGCAAGTTGTGAAGGCGTAGCGGGGTGGCTCCAGTCAAACCACCAAGAACCGCAGCGTACGCGTCTTCACGCATCGTAACCTCCCATTGGAGGACGCACGCGAAAGCCGATGGCCGAGTAGATGTCGCGGGCTCTAATCGTGGGACCAGCGTCGTCGAGATCACGAATTGTCCGGGCGACGGCACGGACTCGCATCGCTCCGCGGGCGCTCAAACGGCCATCCACCAATGCCTGGTGGAGTACATCTGTCGCTTCGGGATCCAGCGGCGCGGCATCCTCTAGTTGTTCACGATTCAATGCTGCGTTGGTGCGTGCGCCGCGACCTGTTGCGAGTTCACGCACCCGCGCCACTCGCTCGGCCACCGAACTGGACGACTCGCCCGGTTCTCGGTCTAAAAGCGCAGTAGGGGATGGGCGATCAACATGCACCATCAGATCAAGCCGATCCAGCACCGGACCCGAAATACGCCGCGAATAGCGCAAGCGAGATGAAGGCCCGCAACGGCAGCTCACAGAACTACCCTCGCCACAGGGACACGGATTCATCGCCGCAACGAGCAGAACGTTGGCCGGATGTTCACGCATACCGCCGCTGCGGGCTACCCGCACCACACCCTCCTCAAGAGGTTGGCGCAGCCCATCAAGAACACTGGGAGCAAACTCTCCGAGTTCATCAAGAAAAAGGACGCCTTCAGTGGCAACGCTTATCTCGCCTGGCAACACCCGCCCGGATCCTCCACCCACCAAGGCCGCCATAGATGCTGAGTGATGGGGTGCACGAAAGGGAGGACGCCGGACCAACCCAGTCCCAGGAAGCCGAATCGCCGCCGCACTATGAACGCGGGTGACCAGGCGCGCCGCTTCTGCAGAAAGATCAGGTAACAACCCCGGAAGCCGACGCGCCAGCATCGTCTTTCCACCTCCTGGCGGTCCGATCAACAACAGATGATGACCTCCCGCTGCAGCGATCTCCAAACCCCAACGTGCGCTCGCTTGGCCTCGGACATCGGCCAAATCCGGCTCGTCGACTATTTCGTCGTCGTGAAGCGGCGGCTCTACGTGAGGCCACGGCAAGCCCTCAGAAACCGCATCTACGATGTCTCGCAAGCGCCGAACCGGACGAACTCGATCTCCCGCTCCGAGCGCGGCGACCCCTGCATCGGCTGCTGCAACAACTACCCGGTTGGTGTCAAGCACATCAACCATCGGAAGGATTCCAGGTACCGGTCGCAGTGAGCCGTCCAGCCCCAACTCGCCCACCGCAGAAATATCCGCTAGTGATTCCAGCGGAATCTGCTCCGAAGCCGCCAAGATCCCAAGCCCGATCGGCAGATCGAGACCTGCGCCGACCTTGCGGACACAGGTAGGTGCCAAGTTGACCGTGATCCGCTGCATCGGCCAGCTGAAATCACTCGACTCGATCGCCGCGCGCACGCGGTCTCGAGCCTCGCGACATGAGGCATCAGGGAGCCCCACAATGGTGAACGCCGGGAGGCCGTTGGTTACGTGAACCTCAACATCGACCGCAGCGCCGTCGATCCCGTCAAGTGTGGAGGAAGGAATAGAAGCAAGCATGAGACAACCTTTTCGAAGGAAACAAAAGGCCGTCTTTCGCAAACAGCGAGCGTCCAGAGAACACTAGGCAGAGCGTGTGACACCACCAACACCCCGACTGCAATAATCCCTAAAAGCATCCTGCGCACCGCGACTCCAACACGGGGAAACAAACTCGATAGACCATACTGACAAGATGGGAATGGACCCCACTCGCCCACACCGTCGCCGTCCAACCGACTATCTGTACGTGGCGGCCGGCCTCCTAGTAGCAGCGCTGTTGGTCTTGTGGGCCGTGCTCGGCTGATGGACGACCCGGAAGCATACGGCGAGGTAGACGTCAAGTTCCTGCAGCCATACCAAGCGAACAAAAGCTATCTCTGCCCAAACTGCAACCGCGAGATCCCAGCTGGCACCGGTCACTACGTAGTGGTTCCCGTCGACACACCCGATCTAAGGCGACACTGGCACCGCGGCTGCTGGAACGGCAGAAAGACACGCTCCCCTCGCCGCTGACCGGCCCAAGTCCCTCAGAACGCGCCGGTGATGACTCTGACTTTCCCGGCAACAACTGAGGCAACATCGAAACGTAGGCGACCACCGCGCCCATGTTGGTCAAGCCACGACAACGCAGTGCGGCGAACCAGTTGCTGCTTGCGCGGGCCAACCGCTTCCACCGCGCTACCGAAACAATCCGACGAACGCGTCTTCACCTCACAAAAGACAATCTCATCGCGGCGACCGAGCACGAGATCGAGCTCACCACCTTTAATCCGCCAGTTCCGATCAAGTACTTCGTATCCAGCGGTTTCGTACCTCCGAGCGACGAGATCCTCGCCCCAACGCCCCAATGCGACCCGTGATTTATCCATCCACAGACAATAGAGACGTCCTATGACAGCGCTTTGGACAGATTCACCACAGACTCGGAGCCGTGGAGTTAGTTGTCGCGCTTTTCCTTGACCCTGGAAGCTTTACCGATCCGGTCACGGAGGTAGTAGAGCTTCGCGCGACGAACATCGCCACGAGCCACTCGCTCAATTCGTTCCACGACCGGGGTATAGAGCGGAAACGTGCGTTCGACGCCGACGCCGAAACTCAGCTTGCGGACCGTGTAGGTCTCGCGGACGCCGCTGCCTTGACGACGGATCACCACACCCTCAAAAACCTGGGTGCGAGCACGGTTGCCCTCCATTACGCGAACATGAACCTTGAGCGTGTCGCCCGGACCGAAATCCGGGATATCTTCCCGTTCAATAAGGTTGTCGATGACATCTGTAGGCTGCATCGCAAACTCCGCGGCGGTGAGAACAAAAGAACGGACCGCTCGAACACCGAACGGACCGAAAAGCAAGCCTAGAGGGGACTTCTCGAACCGACACCCTCCTAGGGGTCCAGAAGTTCGAATTCTGCCAACAGTTCTGAGTCAGCATCGCTCAAGCCCCCACGTTCAGCAATGAGATCAGGGCGGCGGTCGATCGTGCGCCGCAACGATTGGGCCTTTCGCCAGCGCTGCACCCGACCATGATCGCCCGAGCGCAGCACCTCCGGCACAGTCCAGTCCCTGAACTGTGCGGGTCGGGTGTAGTGGGGATACTCAAGCAACCCATCGGAGAACGATTCTTCCGCGGTGCTGTCGGCATTGCCGAGAACACCTGGCACAAGTCGGCCCACGGCCTCAACTATGAGCAGCGCCGGGACTTCGCCACCAGCAAGAACGACATCGCCTACCGACACTTCACCATCAACGAGATGTTGTCGCACTCGCTCATCAATACCCTCGTAACGGCCACACAGAAGAGAGAACCCCCCGCTCCCGGCTAGTTCCTGCGCCATGGATTGGTCAAAGCGCCGTCCCGCGGGAGACAAATACAGCAAGGGCCGTGCTGGTTCAACCGCCTCAACCGCGGCGAACAGAGGTGCTGGAGACATGACCATCCCGGCCCCTCCACCGAAAGGGGCGTCGTCAACGGACTGATGTACCCCGGTGGCATACGCGCGCAGGTCATGGACACGCACATCGAGGTGACCTTCACGGCGTCCCCTGCCGATCACCGACTCATCGGCAACCGAGTCGAGCATCTTCGTGAAGATCGTGAAGACATCGATACGAAACCCGCTCACAATGACGTCCCAGACTCGTGCTGGTAGGACTCGCGATCGCCGGCTTCGTCGGTTAGATCGCCAGCATCGTCGGTTAGATCGAAAATGCCGTCAGGGACATCAACAGTGATTCGCTCGGTTGGCGCCAGATCGGTCACAAATTTGACAGGTACGAGCGCGCCGGAGTCTAGCTCCAGGAGGTCACTAGCAGGGTTTTCGACCACTCTGACTACAACGCCGCGCCGGGTGTCGTGCTGATCAATGACCACAGCACCGATCAGTTCATGCACCCACAACTCCTCTGGATCATCAATGGGCTCAGCATAAAGAACCGTGCCGCTCACCGCCTCGGCGGCGTTGCGGTCGCCCACCCCCTCAAAGGCAACGATCCAACCACCTTTGTGTGACCTACTGCTTCGGACAACGAACTCAGATTCTCCCGAAGCCAAGACAGCACCAATTCTCAGACGTTCCGTGCGATTGGTTGTCAACACGACCAAGACGTCGCCGCGTACTCCGTGCGGACGGGTGATGCGGCCGACTTCAAGCATCAAGATTCGCTCGGCCCCTCAGTCGACGAACTCGACCTCGATAGAGGTGCCTTCCTCGTAGCCGGCGGCCCGCACAACAGTACGAATCGCTCCGGCCACACGACCACGCCTGCCAATCACGCGGCCCATGTCTCCTTCACCGACCGTCACATCAAGGCGGAGCGTGTCTTCGTATCGTGAAGCCTCCACGTTGACCGCATCCGGGTTCTCAACCATCTGCTTGACGACGTACTCACAAACCGCGTGCGCTGATTCTGCTGACATCTTCAGTCACCTCCATCGGATTTTGAAACACCGGTATCGGCGTCATTGCCCTCGGCCGCGCCCTCAGGCGTCGCTGATTTTGTCGGCACCGCCGCGGCAACTGGCTGGTCAACAGGACCGCCTGTGTGCAGTTCCCAGGCACCGGAGATCTTCAACAACTTCTCGACCCGATCAGTCGGCTGAGCACCGTGGCGGAGCCAATGCAGCGCACGGTCATTGTCGATCTTGATTACCGAAGGATCCTGACGCGGCTCGTAGATGCCGATTATCTCGATGAAGCGCCCGTTGCGGGGCGAGCGCGAGTCTGCGGCGACAACGCGGTAGGTGGGCTGCTTTTTCTTACCCATCCGCATAAGGCGGAGCTTGACGGCCATTTGTTCTCTGTTTCTCTTTAGGACTTTTCGTCGTTGACTTGCGGAGATCGTGAGCGCGGCTGGGCCGAGCGACCGGTCAATTCAACCTCCGCTAGTACACCAATTCCAACCTTGAAAGCCAACAACGCATCCGGGCGGCTCAAAACCCACCGACACGATCTTCGAGCCCCGGCAACGACAGCGGCACCTTCGGCAGCTTGGCCGGACCCTTCTCGGTGACACGCCCACCACGCCTCTGCTTACCTTTCTTGCCTCTATTGCGAGCTTTGGGGTTGACCTTCTTGGAACCAAATCCGGCGAACTGCTTCATCATCTGCCGCATCTGCGAGAACTGATCGATCAGTTGCCTCACTTCAGTGGGCTGCACGCCTGAACCGTTAGCGATCCGCAAACGCCGTGACCCGTCGATGATGTCCGGCTGGACCCGCTCGGCTGGGGTCATGGAGCGAATTATCCCCTCTATGCGGGCCAGATGCCCGTCGTCAATCTCGACATCGCGAGCCTCTTTGGGGATTCCCGGCATCATCCCCACGAGATTCCCCAGCGGACCCATCTTCTTGATCTGCTGCATTTGTTCAAGGAAATCCTCGAGCGTGAAGGTGCCGTCGAGTAGCCGGGTCGCGACCTCTTCGGCCTGTTCTTTCTCAAAGGCTTCCTCCGCCTTTTCGATGAGGGTCTCAACATCTCCCATGCCGAGGATGCGGCTGGCCAAGCGATCCGGATGGAAGGTGTCGAAGTCTTCGATCTTCTCCCCCGTCGACGCAAACGCGATCGGCTTGCCAACGACTTCTTTCACCGACAGTGCCGCGCCGCCGCGGGCGTCACCATCGAGTTTGGTGAGGATCACGCCGTCAAGGGCGAGGGTTTCGTCAAACGCCCGTGCCATGGTGACAGCGTCTTGACCGGTCATGGCGTCTACCACCAAGAAGGTGTAATGAGGTTGCGCCACCGAGGAGATGTCACCGATCTCAGCCATGAGTTCTTTGTCGATGGCCAATCGCCCAGCGGTGTCGACGATCACCACATCGCGAGCGGTGCGGGTAGCTTCTTTGATCGCTCTACGGGCCACTCGGGTCGGGCGGGAGGATTCAGAAAAAACGGGAACGTCGATCTGTGCGCCCAAGGTGCGGAGCTGTTCAACGGCTGCAGGGCGTTGCAGGTCGGCACCGACGAGCAGCGGATGACGTCCCTGTTTTTTGAACCATTGCGCCAACTTGGCGGCGTTGGTGGTCTTACCCGAGCCTTGCAACCCTGCCAACAACACAACGGTGGGAGGCTTGGATGCGTAGCTGAGCCGCATCGCTTCGCCGCCGAGGCTTACGGTCAATTCGTCAAGAACAATCTTGATGACCTGCTGGCTCGGGTTGAGTGCCTTGGAAAGTTCCCGGCCTTGGGCACGATCGCGGATCCGCGCCACCATCGAATTGACTACATCAAGATTTACGTCGGCTTCAAGCAGGGCGAGCCGAATTTCGCCCAGAGTCTCGTCGATGTCGGCTTGAGTTAGCCTGCCTCGGCCTCGTATGCCTTTGAAGATGCCTTCAAACCGGTCTGAGAGCGTTTCAAACATGGTCTCATCAGGCTAGCGGCAACCACGCTTGTCACAGAGCGCGAGGACTACTCGAAGAGGGCGTCGACAAACTCAACCGGATCGAAGTCAACAAGGTCACCAATGCCCTCACCGAGACCTGCAAGTTTGACCGGAACACCCAACTCGGAGTGGATTGCGATCACAATCCCACCTTTGGCTGAACCGTCGAGCTTGGTGAGAATCACGCCCGTCACGTCCACTGCTTGGGTGAACTGCCGTGCTTGCGACAAACCGTTCTGACCTGTTGTGGCATCGATAACCAAGAAAGTCTCAGTTACCGTTCCAGATCCCTTTTCGGCGACACGGCGTACCTTGCGCAGTTCCTCCATCAGGTTCGTCCTGGTTTGGAGTCGACCAGCGGTATCGGCCATGACCAGCGGGACCGAACGGGCGGCTGCATGTTCAATCGCGTCGAACACGACCGAAGACGGGTCGGCACCTTCTGACCCCTGCACGATGTCAGCGCCGGTGCGTTGGGACCAGACCGTCAGCTGCTCCACGGCCGCGGCACGGAAGGTGTCGCCTGCGGCGAGCACGACTGAACGACCCGCCGCTGACTGACGCTGGGCTAATTTGCCGATGGTGGTGGTCTTGCCAACGCCGTTGACGCCGACGAACAGCCATACCGCCGGCCCGGCTTCTCCTTGCGCAGCGGACACATCAACACTCAAGGAACGATCGAATCCTTCGAGGCGAGAGACGATCTCAGCCTTCACCAGATCAGCAAGCTGTGACGCGTCGTCGAACCCTTCGTCGGCAGCGTTGGCACGAACTACCGAGATGATCTCAGCTGTTGTCCCGACGCCTACATCCGCGCGGATCAGTGCATCTTCAAGGTCGTTCCAGGTCTGTTCGTTGATGGCTCCACGACCGAACACAGAACCGAGATAGCCGCCGAGGGCAGAACGAGCGGTTCCTAGACGATCCCGAAACGAGGGTGCCGTCGCAGCAGTTTCAGCCGTTGACTCAGCCACGACTGACTCACCGCGTGCTTCGATGGCCGAGGTGTCGTCTCGCTCAAGGCGGCGATCTCGGAGGAGAAAATAAGCGGAGAGTCCGATGAGAATCAGCGCTGCGACGGCGACGACTATGGCGAGAAACATTGCCGCTGGATTCTACCTGGTCCGTCCACTAGCTCAGGCCGCTATGAGTATCGCCCGGACCGTAAGCCGGGTACCGTCGCGAAGCAACAAGATATCGACGGCTTCGCCGGGACGGAAGAGTTTGATCTCAGCCGCCAAATCTGCCATCGAAGATATCTCCTTGCCATTGACCGCAATGATGAGGTCGCCGGCTTTAATGCCGCTGTCGTCTGCCGGGGAACCGTCGACAACTGACGTCACCAAAGCACCCGGCGAGCCATCTGTCGGCGTCTCGCCTTGAATACCGAGGAAGCCAACGTCAAGAGACTCCCCGCTGACGATGCGACGAGCGATCAACACAATCGTGTCTGAGGGGATCGCGAAACCAACACCGACGTTACCCGAGGACGGGCCGGCAGTTCGGATCTGAGTGTTGATGCCGATAACCCGGCCGAAGCGGTCCGCAAGAGCGCCACCAGAGTTGCCCGGGTTGATCGGCGCGTCGGTCTGGATCATCTCTACCGGAAAGGGGTTTTCGGGATCTGAACCGCCCTCTAGAAGTACCCGGTTGATCGCGCTCACAACTCCTGATGTAACGCTTTGGTCCAGCCCGAACGGCCCGCCAATAGCAACGGCCAGCTGTCCCACCCTGACTTCAGAGGTCGGCGCGAAAACTGCTTGAATCAGCGAATTGACTTCATCGGGATCGACTCCCACTACTGCCACGTCACGACTGGGGTCACCGCCGATCACAGTCCCGACCACCGTTTGTCCATCGGGGAACTCAACGTCGACGTTGGTGCTCAGTTCAACCACATGGTTGTTGGTCACGATGTAACCGTTCTCAGCGTCCCAAACGACACCCGAGCCTTGCCCTTCGTCGCTGATTATCACCACGATCGACGGGCTGACCGCGTCCGCAACATCAGCCACCGGCTCCAGAGATGTCTCCAGCGGCACCGGTCCTGGTTCCACCTCAAGAAAGGAGTCCACCGTGTCAGCGCTCGGCGTTGAACTGACCGAAGACCCACCCCCGTCGAGGCGGTCTTGGGAAGCAGTGTCTGTGGTGGTCAACGAGGACCCGGTCGAATCGTCTGACCAGAGCTGCCCGACGACGAACCCACCAACGAGCAGCATGCATACCGTCAGCAGGACGAAGATACCTCTGAGCCAAGCCGTGGAGTCCCAACGCTTGTCGGCAGGTTGTGCAACCGACGGTGGGCCGATGGTTGGTATATCACCGAGCTGGGGTGGAGTCGGCCTCGGCAGACTCGACTGTGGCGGCGGGGACGGCACGGGACCGGACGACGGTCGAGCCCATCGCGGCGGCAGCCCATCAGGCGAGCCGTGAGATGGCGGAGTTGACGGAGGCGGAGGAGCCGGAGGCGGAGGTGCCGATGGCGGCGACCCGTGGGGCGGTGGGGGTGGAGGCGGAGGCGGAACCGGTTTTGTTGTGGACGCAGGCGACCAACGCTCTGTATCCGCGGGACTCACAGCGCCGTCGGCAGCACCACCAGGTTCATCGCTCGGGTCACGATCCATTGCACCTAACGGTAGGGCCTTGAACCGAAAGGGAGAAGCGCAGGAGGATCAAAACTGAAGATGCGCGAATCGTCACACGGGCATCACCGATCTTTGGGGCGTTCGCTCGCGTAGCCTGAGGCAATGACCATCATCACTGCCGATATCAAGATTGAACCCGGCTCCGAGTTCTCTGTGGAACTGCGATCCGGGTCGCACCTGTGGCACGCCGATGAACCTCCTGAAGTCGGCGGCGCCGACACCGGCCCCAATCCCTACGAACTGCTGTTGTCATCGGTGGCTGCTTGCACCGCTATCACCGTGTCGCTGTACTGCCGACGCAAGGGTTGGGAACTCCACTCTGTGTCGGCCCGCTACGAGCACGACCGGGTCCACGCTCGCGACTGCGACGACTGCGAGTCCGAGGCATCCGGTCACCTCGACCGCGTCCGCAGCCAGATCTTCATCGAAGGCGACTTCGACGACGACCAGCGCGCCCGCTTGACCGACATAGCCCGGCGCTGCCCCGTCCACAAGACCCTCGAACGGGGCGTGACCTTCACTACCGAAGCGGTGTTCGCCGGCTAGGGACAGCCATGACTCCTGACCACCGCAGACAGCTTCAAGTAGTGCTTCTAGGTGTCAACTAACCGATATAAGGTTTCTATCGAAGTCCTAACGAATCATGCGTTGTTTGTGTTCTAACTTGCAATATAATACTATATATAAGTATCTAACACTCGGATAATCCACTACCTATCGATATCTGATTGACGAGAGGTACAGAATGCTACAAGACAAACGATCCCAATCTCGGCGCCGGCTTGACCAACGCTTCGGTCGGCACGACAACATCTCTGAACTGAAACCACCGTGGCAAGGGTGGATTCGCACACTACGCGACGCGCTGGGAATGACCGGCGCGGACTTGGCCCGTCGCATGGGCGTCCACCAGTCGCGCATCCCGGCTATCGAACGCGGCGAGCGTGAACAGACCATCAAGATCGACACGCTCGCTCGGGCCGCCGAATCACTCGACTGCGACCTCGTCTATGTGCTCGTACCTCGCAGAAGCCTCGACGAAATGGTCGCTGATCAGGCCCGGCGCAGAGCGATTGAACACCTGAATTATGTCAAGGTCCATTCGCGGCTTGAAGACCAAGAAGTCACTCAAGACGATCACAAGCATCAGATCGCACTGCTCGCTGCGGCGTACCAACGGCGACGCGACCTATGGCGGACCGAACTCGAAAAAACCCGATGAGCGACCTCTCCACTCCACTCGGAGACGGCCATACAGTGCTGTCCGAAGACGATCGCGCTGATTTGCTTCAACCAGACATCACCACGCGGCAGGAGCTTTTTGAAGCCGAGCAACTCAATATCGCGACCGCCCTGTTGCGTCCCAAGCCGAGCCTGCCGACATTACTCGACGACAAGTACTTGCGCGACCTCCACAAGGCCATGTTCGGCGACGTATGGGGCTGGGCTGGTCGATACAGGCAAAGGGAGACAAGCGTCGGCATTGAACCGACCGACATCTCCACACAGGTTCGGGATGCCTTGAATGACGTTGCTGGATGGGCGAAACACGAGACTTATCGACCTGACGAACTTGCAGTTCGATTCCACCATCGTCTCGTGAATATCCACCCCTTCGTGAACGGCAACGGCAGGCACAGCCGCATCAGTGCTGACCTTCTCATCGAGGCGCTCGGCCACAACGTGTTCAGCTGGGGCCGCAACCTCCGACTACCCACAGTGCCACTCCGTGGGCGTTACATGGCGGCTCTAAGGTCGGCCGACGATGGGGAGATCGACGACCTCGTCAGTTTCGCCCGTAGCTGAGAATCGACTCTCCGGGCGAAGTGCGTCCGAACAACTACGGGGTTACTTGTCTTTGGCGACGATCCACATTGCGAAGTACTGGGCGCCACCGCCGTATGCGTGCCCGAAGGCGGTGCGAGCACCGTCGACTGAATGATCGCCGGCTTCGCCCATCACCCTGCAATGCCGCCTCGGCAAAACGGATCATCCCAGAGGCACCAATGGCATTGGACGACCACCGTCCCTCTATCCCCGAGCGCACCTCCATTCTCAGCCTCGTCGTCTGAGGCACCACGCAGGAGGCTTCGGCCCGCGCTCGGCACTCGGTTCTTCGCGGATTGCGTCGACTGGTTGGATCTGCGGTATTTATAATGTTTTTATGATATTTAAAGGTTTTAGAAGGCTCACTGTCATACCCTGTGTCTAAGGTTGTTTGCATGGAATCAGCTCCCGCCTCCGGTCTGTTGGACCCCCCTGTCGGTGTTGGTTGCGGTGCCGCCGGGTCGGTGTGTTTCGGGCACGTCGATGAGGCAAAGTTGTCTGATGACGCGTTGCGGTCACACCTGAAGGTGTTGGGCCGTGCTGAGTCTCGGTTGGCGGCGATGAAGTCGCGGCGTTGGCTGAACTCAGCCGCCGTCACAGCAAAGGCGACGCGCAGCGTCTGGTTCGTGACGAGTTGCAGGCATCTGGTCGTGACGCTAAACGCGATGTCGAGACCGCGGCCCGGCTGGCGGAGTTGCCCGCGACCAGTGACGCGTTGGAGTCTGGTGAGATCCCTGTGGGCCATGCCCAGTTGATCGCCCGGGCTTCTGGTGAGAGCCCTATCGACGAGGCCGTGTTGGTCGAAGCAGCCAACAGCGAGCCCTTTGATGAGTTTGCTCAGACTGTGAAACGCCATCAACAAGACGTGGCCGACGATGACGGCCAGGCGTTGTTGGATCGTCAACGCGCCAAACGCAAAGCCCGCATCTTCGAGTCGTCTGATTCTGGGATGTTCGTGCTGTCCGGCGAGTTTGATCAGATCACCGGGGCGCGCATCGCAACGGCGTTGACTGCCAAAGAACGACAGCTGTGGCACCGCGAGGACCCCAAGGCGCGTGCCACGCCCCAGCAGCGTATGGCTGACGCGTTGGCCGAGTTGATCTGTCAACCAGCTGGTGACGGAAAGTCTGCGGGCACTGATCTGTTGGTGATCGCCGACTTCGATGTGCTCAAACAACAACTCGACAATCCCCGGTTGGCTGACGGGTCGCCGATTCCGATCGTTGAGCTGCACCGCCTGGCGTTGGAGGCGAACCTATTGCCTTCGATCTTTGACACCAAAGCCCAAGACATGTGGCTGGGGCGCCGGTTGCGCACCGCCACAGAGGCTCAACGCATCGCGTTGATCGCCCGTGACCAGCACTGCATCGGCTGTGGCGCCAACCCGTTGTGGTGCCGAGCACATCACATCATCTGGTGGTCAAAGAACGGACCCACCGACCTCGAGAACCTCGCACTCGTATGTGACGACTGCCACCACAAAATCCACGACCACGGCTGGCAAGTCCACCAAGATCCCGACACCGGCAAATACCACCTCAAACCCCCTGGCCCAACCGGCCCAGCAGCCGCAGCGAAACCTGAGCGACGCGGACCCAATCAAAGAACCGGGCGCAACCAGCAGATCAACCCAGACCGCGAAGCCGAGACCGGGAACCCGACCCACGCAACCGAAGCGGTCAAGCCGAGCAGTCAAGACCGGGCAACCCAACCGACGCAACAGATGTCAAGACAGGCAACCCAAACCAGGCAGCAGATACAGCCAACACAGACAACCCAGACCGGGCATCCCGACCCACGCACCAACCTGAGATCGAAGCCCTATCGGGACACCGAACCCGAACAACAACACCCCGCAGTCTCTCACGCCAAGACCAGCACCGACAACGATCTGGACACCTCCTGATCGAGATCGAGATCGTCGGTTGCTGCGTGGAGATAGCCCGCAACCGGCACCGCATCGCCGTTCCACGCCTCCTGATCGAAATCGTCAGTTGCTGCGTGCCTACCCAGTGAAATGCAGACGGGTTCGGCCCCCAAATCGAAAAGGACTACTTGTCCTTGGCGACGATCCACATTGCGAAGTACTGGGCACCGCCGCCGTACGCGTGACCGAAAGCCGTGCGCGCGCCGTCGACTTGATGCTCACCCGCCTCACCCATCACCTGCAACGCGGCCTCAGCAAAGCGGATCATCCCAGACGCACCGATGGCGTTGGATGACAACACCCCTCCCGAACAGTTCACCGGAAGGTCGCCACCCTCGAGTCTGGTGGCACCGGATTCGACCAACTGCCATCCCTTACCCTTCTCGGCAAAGCCCAAAGACTCGAGCCACATCGGCTCATACCAAGAAAACGGCACATACATCTCAACCGCGTCGATCTGTTTGCGACGGTCGCCGATACCGGCCTGGGAGAACACGTCGTCGGCACACTGCTCACTGGCCGCGGGCGACACCATGTTGCGCCCACCATATTAGTTCCACTCCGAGCGCATCGCGGTGCCCTTGATCCATGCAACCGGACCGTCGTGGGCATCGCCGCCCGCCTCGTCGGTCAGAACCATAGCACAAGCACCGTCCGACGACGGGCAGGTCTCGGAATAGCGGATCGGATCCCACAACATGGGCGAATCGACAACCTGCTCGAAGGTGAGGTCATGCTGGTGCAGGTGTGCGTAGGGGTTCTTCAAGGCGTGCTGGCGGTCCTTGAAGGCCACCAGACAACCGATCAGTTCAGGGGCGTCACTCATAGCCATGTAACGGCGCATGATCGGCGAGAAATACCCGCCGGCCCCGGCGTTGACCGAAGTGGTGAACGGCTGGGGAAGCGACATCTGACCAGGCGATGATGGTGTCGACGATGTCGTGGAACTCGGGCAGTTGACTGGTATAGGTCACAGAACCGTCCGAGGGCCTCGAGGGCGCCTTGGTGGTCGTCGGCTGTGTAGAGGCCGTGGAGTTCTTGGAGGGCCTGCCAGCCGGCTTTGAGCCTCGGGTGGGCGTCAAAGAGCGTGTCGAGCCGTGCCTGGTCAGCTTCGGTGAGGGTATCGCCTCGACGCATCAGCGCGAACCGGGCTTTGAACACTTCGGGATCGAAGACCGGTTTGGTGCCGTCCGGGCGGCGTTGGACGTCGCGGCGCACCGCGGTCAACCCGGCACAGAACCATCTGATGACGTGGAACCGGTCCAACACATGACGGGCGTGGGGCAAACAGGCACCGATGGAGGCTTTGTAGGCCGCTGACCCGTCGCTGACGACGACTTTGACCCCTCTACGCCACTTATGGGGTTGCGACATCAAGAACTGTGTCAATGCTGTGCTGGAGCGATGCTCGACCACAGCCAAGGTGTGTCCGGTGTCGCCGCAGGCGATCACCGTCACATAGCGGCGGCGTTTACGCATCGAGGTCTCATCAACCAACAACACTTTGCAGCGTTGTTGGCGGCGATGCGCGGCGATCAGCCCCGACCAGGCCCGCACCAGCGTGTTGATGACACCCGAACTCACACCGTGACGGCGCACCACGCCACGGATCGGCTCTGTTGCGCGTCGCCGACCAGCCGATGCGCCAGCCGGCGTGTCAGCCGCCCGTCGAAGCAGCTGTGGTCCTCTATGAACCGCTCGCCGCAGTTACCGCAACCGAACCGGCGCCGCGTCCACACCAACGTCGTTGCCCGACCCGACACCTCCAAGTCGCGCACCTCGCGTTCACGTGTATCATGAACCTTGTGGACTTGAACCCGCAATGCCAGCACCGGACCCGCGTCCGGGTCGACTCGACCCGCACTCTCAACACAGCCGCAGTGTCAACCAACACCTCAACCACACGAATCTGACGCAGACGCAACCGCACGACTACCAGCAACCCCACATCCCACGTTTACGCGCAGTGCCTTCAAAAAAACCTGAGGATCCGCGCGACACAAGCCCCCTAGCGGGCAAGTACTGCGTGTCCTCCCGACCACCGGACTAACGAGAAAGACAACCCAATGAACCGAACAACATCCAAACCAGCATCGAGCTGCTCGAGTCCCGGCTTCATACGACAGGTCTTCTCTAACAGCGGATCCTCCCCCCGACCCAATACGCGACGCGTCGCTTGGTCCCGTTTGTTTGTCCTAGCGCCCCTAGTGCTCCTCGTTTGGGCTAGCGGAGTCCGAGCTTCGTCCGCTGACCTCTGGTCCGCCAAGATTCGGAACAAATCGATACCACTGGAGGCAACGAACAACCTGGCGGGCCAGGCACGGACTCGATACTCACGGAGGAACCTACAGCCTTGGCTTCGGAATCTCCCGTTCCTCATAGCATCAAGTTCAACGCAGACGGCCGCTTAGCGGAAGTTACACAAATCGCTGAGCTTATGCCCGAAGGCGTCACCGTTGACGGACATGAAATTGATATCAGCGGACTTGTTGCCCATACTGGCGCTCCGATAGTTGAAGCAAGTCCCGAGTGGTTCATTGAGTTGGAGGCAGCACCTAGAATCGGTGCGGATATTCAGCTAACCGGTGCTTCGGTGGTTGAGTACACGGAGGCGGTATGGGGGTCAAATCCGGTGCTGCTCCATCCCGTTCGAGTGGTTCAGCAGGGTCGTCCTGAGACATTGACGATGCCGGACGGCAGTCAACTCGCCGGTTGCAACTTTGTGGGTCACATGACAGCAGGAAGGCAAGTTTCGACTGCGTTTACCGAGATCGCATATGATCCAGTTACATGCAAGCGAATCGTCGAGTTTGGGATCACCGCAGATTCGCCCTCGGATTCTGCGAGCGTGCCAGCTACCGACAACGTCAGCGGTTCTGCGACTGCAACGTCTGATTCTAGTGGATCGGCATCGCCCCAACGGGAGACTCAGCCTCATGGATTGGCTCCCAGTGAAACTAGCTCGTCCAACCAGTTTCGGCTTGAAGTCCCCGACTATAAGGCTAAGACGCGTTCTCAAGTACTTGAACCGGCCTATCCAGTATTGGAAGCGACATCAGAGGTCAACGCCCAAGTCGAAGTATGGAATCAGCAACCTCAGTATTCGCCCAGTCGCTGGTCTTGGTGGAGCAACTGGCTTGTAGGGACGGGTTGGCGCCGAACCAGCCACGACGCGTGGCATGGTTGGGATTCCAACAAGATATTCGTAGGGGAGGCCTCTGACTATTCGAATTCACTGTTCGCGAACGTGGCCTGCACGCGAATTCCGGTAATTGGGTTTTTCTTGGGAGGCACAACCTACGCGGGCCACACGGTACAGACGATCGGCTACGCGAATCTCACTGTGAATCATTTCGTCAGCAACTACAAGAGAGGTGCGTGCTCGGCACTTCTAAGAACAACCCAAACCGACAACTTCTGGTGGATCAACGAAAGCTAGACAACGATGAGACAGTGGCAAACTACGCGTCCCGTCGCCCTGGTAGAATGATGAGCAGAGCCGCCGTTGTGGCCAGGGTTGTAGCTGTTGTGGCATGTTTGGTAGGCGGTTGCGCTTCAAATGGAGCTGACATGGACGGTGCTGACATGGACGGTGGAGTGGCTAATGGCAGCTCTTCTGGCGATCAGGTTCCAGCCGGGATACGGCGAATCGGCGGCGGTTATCTGGCTCCGAAGGGTCCTGGGTGGCCCCCGAGCGTAGCGATCGTCGATACGGGGATCGATATCTCGAATCCAGAACTCAATGTCGTAGGAGGCATCGACTGCGCAACGGAAAGCCGGGATGACTGGAGCGACACGGACGGTCACGGCACGTCGCTGGCCGGAATTGTCGGGGCAAGGCGTGACGGAGAAGGGGTCATTGGAGTAGCGCCGGGTGCCGAACTATATTCAGTTCGGGTATTTGCCAATGAGACGCAGGCCACCGAGGAGCGTGTGTTGTGTGGTCTTCGATGGGTCCTCGACCATGCCTACAAGATTGATGTGGCGCTAGTCGCGTTTAACCGCGTCGACCATTCGGTCGCTGACGACTCCACATGTGAAGTAGATGTCTTGCGAAGCATCGTCTGCGCGCTGTCCGAAGCCGGCGTGACGGTAGTTGTCGCCGCGGGAAACCAGAAGGCAGACGCTAGTGGGTTCGTTCCCGCAAAGTTGGTTGAGGTCATCACGGTAGGCGCATTCGTTGACTTCGATGGGCTACCGGGCGGATTCGGATCGCCGACATGCGGACCCGGAGTTGACGATGGGCTTGCCGACTTCAGCAACACCGGTCCGAATATTGACATCCTAGCTCCAGGCGTCTGCATCGAAACCGTAGGGTTGAACGGTGATGAGAGCACCGTCGTTCCGAGCGGCACTTCCCTAGCAGCCGCTCATGTGGCTGGTGTCGCTGCTATCTACAAGGCGTGCCATGTGGACGCAGCGCCTGATGAGGTTCGTACAGCGCTTCTCGCTGCGGCTGAGACAGTGAGCATCGAAGACGTTGACTTCTCGCTCGTCTCGGCCTGGGAATTCGACAGGAACTCCTGCCGGGACGTGAACCACGATGCTTAGACACATGGGACCGCGCTGGGTTGTGCTCTCAGCCGTTTGCCTTTGGACAGCAATATCGGTGTATATGTTGGTGGTGTTGGGCACGGAACTCGACATGGACGCGGTATTCCCAGGTTTCACAAGTGATGCAGGACGAGTCATCAGTCGACAACCCACACCAACACCATCGAATCCGCCCGCAGCCGTCATGTACGCGTTCGTCGCGATGGGTGTCCTTGTAGCATCGCCTATGGCCTTCCCGGAACGGCTGTTCCCCATTGCGCTTCTCGTCAGCACAATCGTGGTCGCTTGCTGTCTGATAGCAACGATCTTGCGCCTGGGAGTGTTGCTGGTCCCGGTTCTCGTCCTTCAGGGGTTGGCACTCCGGAGATCCGGTCTGGAAACGCGACGGTCCTAACGAAGCGTCTGGCGCATTTCGCAGGCTGCCGCCAGAGTCCCAACGAAACGGGTCTACTTGTCCTTGGCGACGATCCACATGGCGAAGTACTGGGCGCCGCCGCCGTAGGCGTGGCCGAAAGCCGTACGAGCGCCGTCGACTTGATGCTCGCCCGCTTCGCCCATCACCTGCAACGCGGCCTCAGCGAAACGGATCATCCCAGAGGCGCCGATGGCGTTGGACGACAACACCCCGCCCGAGCAGTTCACCGGAAGGTCGCCGCCCTCAAGTCTGGTAGCCCCGGATTCGACCATCTGCCATCCCTTGCCCTTCTCAGCAAAGCCCAGAGACTCAAGCCACATCGGCTCATACCAAGAAAACGGGACATACATCTCAACGGCGTCGATCTGTGAGCGGCGGTCATCGATACCGGCCTGGGCGAACACATCATCAGCACACTGCTCACTGGCGGCGGGCGACACCATGTTGCGCCCACCGTACGAGTTCGACTCCGAGCGCATCGCGGTGCCCTTGATCCATGCCACCGGACCGTCGTGGGCGTCGCCGCCCGCCTCGTCGGTCAGAACCATCGCACAGGCACCGTCTGAAGACGGACAGGTCTCTGAATAGCGGATCGGATCCCACAACATGGGCGAATCGACAACCTGCTCGAAGGTGAGATCGTGCTGGTGAAGATGCGCATAGGGGTTCTTCAAAGCGTGCTGGCGGTCCTTGAAGGCCACCAGACAACCAATCAGTTCAGGAGCATCGCTCATAGCCATGTAGCGGCGCATGATCGGCGAGAAATAGCCGCCGGCTCCAGCGTTGACCGAAGTAGTGAACGGCTGAGGAAGCGACAGAGCCCACATTGCGTTGGATTCCGACTGCTTCTCCCAAGCAATCGTCAGCACTGTGGAGTGCACCCGGCTCTGAACCATCGAGGCGGCAACGCAGGCGGTGGACCCGCCAACCGATCCCGCGGTATGGACCCGCATGATGGGCTTGCCGACACAGCCGAGAGCCTCTGCAAGGTATATCTCGGGCATCATCACGCCCTCGAAGAAGTCGGGGGCCTTGCCCATGATCACCGCGTCGATGTCTGCCCAGGTCTTGTGGGCGGTATCGAGTGCGCGCTGCGCGGCCTCCCGCAGCAGACCGGCCATCGACACGTCGCCGCGCGTAGACGCGTACTTGGTCTGGCCGACTCCGATAACGGCGGTTCGTTCCTTGTCCATGATCACTCCCCCTCCAATACCGCTACCAGGTTCTGTTGCAGACAGGGACCAGAGGTGGCGTGTGCTACACCACGGTCTCCGTCACCTCTAGAGATCCGCTCGAACACCTCGCCGAAACGAATCAGCCCCGCAGCCATCATGGTGTTGGCCGCCAAAGCGCCTCCGGACGGGTTCACAGAGACACTGTCGTTGAGCCCGATGGCCTGTGTAAGCACGGCCTCTGAAGTGGTGAACGGTGCATGCAACTCGGCTAAGTCGATCCGGTCAGCGGCGACCTCGGACTTCTCGGCGGCAATCGCTGCTGACATGGCTGAGGTCAGGTCTCTAACACCCAATGTGTGAGCATCACTGCGATGGTCGATCCCGCGGATCCACACGGGGCGTTCACAAAGCGAGCGGGCCCGGTCGCCGGTAGCCAGAACCATCGCCGCGCCACCGTCTGCGGACGCCGCGATGTCGGAAGGACGCAGAGGATCCGACAAATACGGCTCTGCGAGGATCTCTTCGACGGACTTCTGTTGCGTGCGAACCGCATGCGGGTTGGCGGACGCATTCAGCCGGGAACGGCCGGCTATCTCAGCCAACTGCCGTTCGCTCACCTTGCCTGACTCCAACAACAGCCGAGCCGCGAGCCCCTCGATGGCGTAAGCATCGGGCCAAAGCGGTGCCACATAGTAGGGATCCAGTTGGGTCGCGAGCACGTCACGCAACGAACCCGGTGACGACTTCCCATAGGAATACACGAACGCGGTGTCGATGTCTTCGCATTGCAGCTTGACCCAGGCCTCATACAGAGCCCAGGCACCGTCTTGTTCAACATGGCTCTCACTGATAGGAGGAACCGGTCCTGTGCCGTCGATTGTCATCACAAACGAGAAGGCCTGACCCGCTAGGAAGTCCGAGGAACCCGAGCAGGTGAACCCCATGTCTCTCTGCGTCAGACCAACCGCCTCTTTGGCCTGTTCCATCAACGGGATCATCATTTCGACTTCTGATTCGTTGGAAATCGCCGCCTCCTGGCGCTGAGCGAACGAAACGATGGCAACGTCTTTCATGATGTGCCTCGGTCTTTCTGCTGGGGGCCGACTCGGCCGATACGTTCGATATCGGCGATCACTTCATCGGGTTCACCTGTCGGTTCCCACCCCAGAATGTTGGTTGCCGAGATTTCGAGTTCATCGTCGGGTTTCCATACCGCTCTGACCCGCATGCCGAGGCGCACAGCCTCGGGTTCACAGTTGATGACCAATCCCATGAACCCGACCGACGCCCCATCGAGAACAATCCAGGCCGAGCAATACGGTGGCTGAAGATCCGGGCGGGTCGCAATCGGCACGCGGGTGATGTTGAACGACTCCACATATCCCACATCAACCAAATCAACTATTTCGGTTGTCGCCTTACCAGCTACGGGGCTGACGCCTCGGGGAGGGACGAACACCTGGCCGGTGTCACCGCAGCGATCACCGATGATGCGCTTGTCTTTCATCGCATAGAGGTACTGCGACAGGGCCCGGCCGGGAGTGTAGGAGTAGGTCAAACGAATCGGCGTGCGCACGCTTTGCACGGGTTCGACAGCGTCAAGATCAGGCGTTGTCGAGGGCTCGGCCGCGGCGGACTCGACAGACTCAGGAACGAATCCGCAGATGTCGGTGATATGCCCCTCACGGGGTTCACGCCATTGGATCTGCACCCGCATGCCGGTCGACATCTGCTCGGGACCGTCCACAAGCACGGCATGCAGCATCGTGGTGTCGGCACCGTCGAGTTGAATCAGAGCCCAGGCGACGGGCTGCTCGAAAGGCTGTTGATCACGACGCGGGCCGCCCCACGACCACGACACAACCGTGCCGCTCTGCTGTACTTCCACAAGTTCGTGCAAAGGCGATGCGTCAGCCGGATCGTATTCCAACGGTGGGCACATCACAGTGCCGTCGGATCGCTTGACGCCGAGCACCACACCCTCTCGCAGCCCGGTGAGGAATCGGCCCACTACCGGTCCAGTGGTGCGGGTGAACGGATACTCAAGAATTAGTGGCGCTTGCAGCACTTCTTCGGACATACGGCCCACCCCTGGATCTCGTTGACAGCGGCGCTGAACCTACAACGGATTGCCTATTTAGCGCTAATGCGAATACGCGACTCGACTGGACGCGAACCGGCGTCAGTGAAGAAATTCTGTTCTCCACTGACGCCTAGGGTTCTTGGGGGAAACCCGCCAGATCAGCCTTGAGCCATCCCCAACCAGCCGTCGACCGTCGAGCGGTTCGCTTCAATCCAG
This sequence comes from Candidatus Aldehydirespiratoraceae bacterium, assembly GCA_965198315.1. Taxonomy (GTDB): domain Bacteria; phylum Actinomycetota; class Acidimicrobiia; order Acidimicrobiales; family Aldehydirespiratoraceae; genus VXYK01. Next base: position 3,298,661 of record OZ240616.1, read on the forward strand.
GCAGCGGCGTCCGCCCGGATCTCTTCCTCGGAGTATCCGTCGGAATCTGCCATCCTGGCGTTCTGTTCCGCTATGTCGGACAGCGGAATGGACACCACCTCCAGCAGACTGCGGATGTCGGGGTGATCGTCGAGGAAGTCCTTGTTGCCGACCGCACGGATACTGCTTACCGCCCAGCCGAGATCGCACGGGTCCGAGGCGCAACCACGCAGGCCCGTCACTTCGGTGGTCCCCTCCTCGTCGTCGAGGGCGTCGGTCTCCAGCCACACCACGTCGTCGCCTGGCGTCAGCACCTTGTATGTCCAGTTCGGTGTCCATGCGTAGAACAGCGTCGGTTCTCCAGCCGCCACCCGATCTCGAACTCCGCTCACCAGTTCGTTGTAGTCGCCCGAAATCTGTTCGACGTTGTCGCCCCAGCCGTGCTCTGAGATATGCGTGTCGATCGTTTCCTTACAACCCCATCCAGCGTTACAGCCGATCAGGTCGGCGAGTCCGTCGCCATCTTGGTCGAACAGTTGAGCCACCGAAGCGTCAGTGAGTTGATTCATGGAGGTGATGCCCTCGGCATCCGCGGTCGCCTTGTCAATCATGTACCCCTGGAGGGCCCCTGAGCGCACCTGGTATCCGACCGGTTCAATATTGCGATCGACGGACAGGCCGCTGACCCGCTCGTCCTCCAAGTAGAACTCGTGGAGCGGGAACCAGCCATTGACCCAGAGATCGTACTGGCCACTGTCCAAGGCGGGATAGAAGCCGTTCGGATCAAGCGTGCTGTCAGCCGGGTCGCTGACCGTATAGCCAAGCTCACCGATCAGTTGGGCATTGATCGCGGCCTGCATGAAACCGCTGTCCCAGGTCGCTCTTGCCATTGCCACCGAGCCGTCGTCGTCTTCCTCCGCGCAAGCGGAGAGCACAAGCGACGCGATCGCCAGCAAGCCGACAATCAATGTTGTGGTTCTGCCGAAGATGTTGCGGTTCTTCATCTCTGATGTCCTCGATGATCTCGTCGTCGAGGTACTCCTGTTCTCAAGTGTGCCGGTCACTTCTTGGTCCCCTCGCTGAGACGGGTCCCGACCTTCTCGATCAGACCCTTGTGGCGACTGCGGAAAATCACATCGTCGTAGTGGTCCTCGAGCATGTCGAGTTCCTCCTTGAAAGCCATGTGCATGCTCCAGCACATCACCAGAAGGATCAGTGCGAACGGCAGCCCGGTAGCTACGGCTGCCGTTTGCAGCGCACCGAGCCCTCCGCCGATCAGCAGTACCACTGCCACGGCGCCTTCCATGACCGCCCAGAACACTCGCTGGGGCTTGGGAGAGTCGAGCTTGCCACCCGATGTGAGGTGGTCAACGACCAGAGAACCCGAGTCTGACGAGGTTACGAAGAACGAGACCAACAACAGCACTCCGACCATCGAGACGACTTCTGTCAGCGGGAACGCCTCGAGCATGTCGAAGAGAGCTGTTGCCACATTCTCATTGACAGCCGATGCCACATCGCGTTCGCCGCTGAGCTGCAGGTCGATCGCTGATCCGCCAAAGACGGCCATCCACAAGAAGCACAAGATCGTCGGCAGGAAGATGACTCCCATGAGCAGTTCCCGGACGGAACGCCCTTTGGAGATTCGGGCTATGAACATCCCCACGAACGGAGACCACGAGATCCACCAACCCCAGTAGAAGATCGTCCAGCCCGCCTGCCAAGAGGTGCCTGTCAAGGCCTCGTTCCAGAAGGCGAACTCCGGCAAGACCTGCACGTAGTAGCCCAAGCTCTGGGTGTACAGCGAAAGAATGAACAACGTCGGGCCGACCACCAACACGAAGAGCAGGAAGGCCCCTGCAAGCCAGATGTTGAGTTCGCTGAGACGCTTCACGCCCGCGTCGAGTCCCGCGACCACCGAGATGGTGGCCAAACCTGTAATCGCCGCGATGAGCAGGACCTGGAAGGTCGTGTTGTCGGGTGTGCCGAACAACTTGTTGAGCCCTGCCGAAGCCTGACCCGCTCCAAAGCCCAGCGAAGTCGCCAGACCGAACAAGGTCGCCACGACCGTCAGAGTGTCGATCGCGTTACCCCAGTTTCCATAGATTTTCGGTCCGAGGATCGGGTAGAAGATCGAGCGGAACGTGAGCGGAAGGCCGCGGTTGTAAGCGAAGAAGCCCAACGCCAGCGCGACCAGGGCATACAGGGACCATCCGTGGATTCCCCAATGTAAGTAGGTCGTGGCCATCGCCGCTTTGGCAGCGCCACCAGTACCGGGCTCCACTCCAAAGAGCGGAGGCGGGGAGGCGAGATGGAAGATTGGCTCAGCAACCCCCCAGAACATCAGCCCGATGCCAAGTCCCGCTGACAGCAACATGGCGTACCAAGACACTGTCGAGAACTCCGGTCGGGCGAACGGGCCGCCGAGCCGTATCTTGCCGTACCTGCTGAGCGCGAAGAACAGCGCCACGCCTACGAATATGTTGAAGTCCAGTATGTAGAGCCACCCCAACTTCCCGTTGATGAAGTTGAGAATCTCGTTGAAGACTTCCGAAGTCCTTTCGGAGAAGATGAGAGACAAAGCGATAAAGACCGAAAGGAACCCCGCAGACCAGAGGGTTACCTGCGGGTGGATGTCGAACCCGGCCCGCACAATGTTGCGGTCCCCCGGCTCGCGGTCGGCGACTTCAGGGTAGAAGTCAATGTCGGGATCGATCTGGAGCCCCTCGAACTTGGCGCGGTTGCTGATCGCCGCCTCGCGTTCGCGCTCCTCCTCCTCCTCCCAATCGTGCAGCGCCAGAGTGGCATCGGTGAGATTGATGTCGGTGTCGTCGGGGCTTCGGTGAATCCGCGGATCCTGTGCCCCTGTGGTTTCTTCGCCTTCATCCATTACGGCCCCTCCGGTTCTGTCACAAGGGTTTTAGCACTCGGCTAGAATATCCGTCAAGCAAAACTTGAACTGACAAAAACTGATAACTATAGCATCGTGCATTGCCTGCCAAAACACTGATCAGATGTCCCGACCATCAGCGGACTAACGTTGGCCCTGTCCAAGGGGGTTCAACCATGCGCCGAGCCGTCAGCGTAGTCCTGGCGATCCTAACGCTCGTGCTACTCCTGCAACCGCCCGGCGCGGCGACCAACCATGGACAATCAACGGATTCCTCGGTACGCATGGCACGCGCCACCTGGGACACCGGGTGGTTCCAGGCCGAGGTCTACAGCCTGTTACTCGAGCGCTTGGGCTACGGAGTTGAAGGCCCAGTGACCATGGGCAACCCGGAGTTCTACGATGCCGTCGCTACAGGAGATGTGGACCTGTGGGTCAACGGCTGGTTCCCGGCTCACGATGTGTTCGTTGCCGACCGCGAATCGATCGAAAAAGTGGGTACGGCCGTAGACGACGGAGCGCTCCAAGGCTATTTCGTCGATGCGGTCACCGCTGAAGCCCACAGAATTACGAACCTGGGTAACCTCGCTGATCCCGAACTGGCTGCTCTGTTCGACCATGACGGCGACGGGCGAGCCGACCTGGTGGGATGCGAAATCGGGTGGTCGTGCGCACTCACGATCGACCATCATCTGGAAGCCTATGGACTCACCGCGACCGTCGAGCACGTTCAAGGCCAGTACTCGCCCCTGATAGCAGAGACCATCGCCCGCGAGCGGGCCGGAAAACCCGTGCTTTACTACACTTGGACCCCCAATTGGACCGTCGGCGTGCTGGCTCCGGGTGACAATGTGGTGTGGCTGGAGACCCCGTTCCCGTCGCTCCCCGACGGTACCGAGTCCGACCTCGAACAGGGCGTCATCGCCGGGATCCCGGGATGCGCCAACGATCCCTGCGCGACGGGTTGGCCGCCCAACGACATCAGAGCGGTAGCCAACTCCGACTTCCTCGACGCCAACCCCTCAGTTCGACGACTCTTGGAGCAGGTGACCATCCCGCTTGATGACATATCCAAACAGAACGTGCGGATGGTGACAGAAGGAGGAGACCCCGAGGACATCCGGCGCCACGCCCAGGAGTGGGTGGATGCCAACTTGGGGTTGGTGAACGAATGGATCTTCACCGCGGATCCTGACGCGGTCACGCTAACGGACTCAGCAAACGACGAGACTGCAGACGGAGGCACGCTGCGGGTTGCGGCGCGCCCCGTTGCGCCTTTCGTGATCTACGAGAATGGCTCCTACAGCGGATTCGAAGTGGAACTCGTGCGGCAACTCGCGGCCAGACTCGGCATGTCTGTGGAAATCTACGCGGTGGACACCGTCGCCAAACAGATCGACGACATAGATCGCGGTGTCGCCCAAGTCGGACTCGGAGGAGTGTCGATTACTGAATCTCGCGAGGAGGTGGTCGATTTCACCCTGCCTGTGCTCGACTCGGGATTGACCATCCTGACGCCCACGCGGGACTCGCAGAATATCGGCGATCGGATACTGGTATTTTTCGACGCCGTCGCCTCTTCGGACCTTCCCTGGTTGCTAGCGGTATTCGGGATTGCGGTGCTCATCGCCGCGCACTTGGTGTGGCTCTTGGAACGCCACCACAATCCCGATTTCGCGGTTCCCTACCGCCGGGGTATCTGGGACTCGTTCTATTGGTCTGTGGTGACAATGAGCACCGTCGGTTACGGCGACAAGGTGGCGCGCCGCAACAGTGGCCGCGTGTTGGCCCTGATCTGGATAGCTCTGGGAACCTTGGTCTTTGCCAGCTTCACCGCCGCTATCGCCTCCTCGTTGGCGGTCAGCGAGCTCCGATCGGATATCTCCGGGCCTTCGGACCTGCGCGGCCGCAAGGTAGCTACCGCCACAAACTCCGCCGCTGAAACGTACCTTCCCTCCATCGGCGTGGGTCCTGTGCTCGTCGACAACATCGACGAGGCCTATCCCCTCATGCTGCAGGGCGAAGTTGATGCGATTGTGTTCGACGCTCCCGTGCTGGACTTCCATGCGGCCCGGGAAGGCGCAGGGGAAGTGACAACACTCGGAACCGACTTTGAGAGAGTCCAATACGGGTTGATGCTCAACGAGGACGACCCTGAGCTACGCGAACGCCTCAACCTCGCGCTCCTCGACACAATCGAAGGTGGGGTCCACCGCCAACTGCACGACACATGGTTCGGCGCCGAAAACTAGCCGGCTTCGATTACCAGAACCACGGCCACACCGCCCGAACGACCAACCTCTTCAACCGCGGTTGGCCGAAGGCAGTTCCGGTTGTGCAAAACTCGCCGACGTGGGAGAGATCGAACCAGACACTGACGCCGCCGAGCATGGCCGCGAGATCAGCGCCGTGGCGCGTCTTGCCCCCGGGCGCCGGGCCATCGCAAGCGAGCACGGCGACCTGACCTTCGCGGAACTCGACCGGGATGCGGAACGGCTCGCAGGTTACCTCCAGAATGCAGGATTGGCTGCAGGTGACGTGGTGGCGCTGCTGTGCACCAACCGTCCGGAGTGGATCGTCGCCCAGCAGGCCGCTCTGCGCTCGGGTCTGCGACTGGTCCCGGTCAACTGGCACCTCAAAGGAGACGACATCGCCTATGTCATTGCCGATTCCGGCGCTCAAGTACTCATCACCGAAGACACCTTCGTTAGTGAACTCAGCGTGAATGAAGTCAGCGTCAGTGAACTCAGCGACGAGGTTCGAGACATCACGACCCGAGTCGTCATCGGCGACAATGCCGAGAGTTTCACCAGCTTCGCTGAAGCGGTATCTGAGCCACTGCCCACAGATCCCGAACGCCTTCGCGGATCCTTGATGATCTACACCTCTGGCAGTACGGGTCGACCCAAAGGTGTTCGCCAAGCCGACGGCTCGACGAGCAGCGGAGCAGCGATCGGCGCGGCCATGGTGGCGATGTTCGGCCTCGACGGCGACCGTGGCGACCAGATGCTGTGCCCGGCGCCGCTGTACCACTCCGGACCCAGCAGAATATGTTCTGAATGGCCGCTCGGCGCTGGTGTCACCGTTCATCTAATGGCCCGTTTCGACGCTGAGGCCGCGCTCGAGCTGATCGACAGGCAGCGGCTGACGCACGCATTCTTCGTTCCGACCATGTTCCATCGAATGCTCGAGGTCGGCGACCGAGATCGCTACGACCTGAGCAGCCTCAGATTCGTGCTTCACGGCGCCGGTCCCTGCAACGCCGCGATCAAGGCGCAGATGTTCGACTGGCTCGGGCCGATCATCCATGAGATGTACGCCGCCACAGAAGGCCCCGGAACCTGGATCCGGCCCCAGGAATGGCTTGAGCATCCCGGGAGTGTGGGACGCACCGACCCGACCCGGCTGCAGATTCGCCTCGACGACGGTGAAGTAGCCGAACCCCTCCAAGACGGAACCGTGTGGTCCCGGGCCACTACCCCGTTCCACTATCACGATGACCCCCACAAGACCGCGGCAACATTCGACCCCTCCGGTGAGTGGTACACGGTTGGAGACCGCGGCTACATCGGCGCCGACGGATATCTGTATCTGACCGGGCGTACCGCCGAGTGCATCGTTTCAGGAGGAGTGAATCTCTATCCAGCGCGGGTCGATGAGGCACTCCTCGGCCATCGGGGAGTTAGCGACGGTGCCGCTTTCGCACTCGACGATGTTGAATTCGGTCAGGTGATGGCCGCGGCGATCATCCCCGTTGAAGAGGCTTCAACCGACGATCTGATCGAATCGGTCATCTCCCATTGTCAAGAGACGATCGGCTCGCAACTCACACCGCGACATGTGTTCATCGTCGATGAACTGCCCCGCACGGAAGCCGGGAAGCTGTACCGCCACCGACTCACAGAGCAGTTCTCGAATAGATCGGGGTGACCGGAAACAATCTTCTCTCAAGCGGGTCATCCTGAGCCTTTTCCTTTCCGAGCACGCTCGGATTACCGAATTCCGGGAAGTTGCACTCCACAGCGAGCCTCCATCTCGGTTCCAACTCGAAACCCGATGAGGTCTATCGTGTCAGTCTCGACTTCGGTAGCAGTCGTCGGATCATAGGTTTCTTCATACTCCAACATTGCTTCAAGATCTTCTTTCAGATCCGAAGGAGCTAAGGCAACTAACCGCTTCAACTCATGGAGATGATCTATGGCTTCGTGTCGATCTCGAGTCCCTGTCGCGGCAAACATTGCAGCTTGGACGCAAAACTCATCCGAAGTATTTTGCGAGGTACACGCTGCAATAACGGCGAAAAAAACAATTGTCCCCATCATGAAGAATATTCCTGGGGCTGCTTGTCTAAAAGTCGGCGTCAATATCATCAAGATCGTTCTGATTAAACGTAGTTGGACTATATACATTTGCAGGGATAGCGTGCCTCATACAAGACCAAATATTCAAACCAACGTGAGCGAGTCCACCTGTATGGCCGAACTCATGACACCCTACAGTTTTCCAGAAACTGGTTTCAATAAGAGTGTCGGGAGTAGTATCAAATCCAGCAAGATTGAAATCGATTTGGAAATGATCACAACGTCGGTTCCACCAATTTACATCAATGCAACGTGTTTCACCTGCCCATCCCAATGTTCCTGCGACATAATCATGGCAATGAATGTCATCGTTCCCGGATTTGACTGATATTTCTGATCTATCGAGTTGCTCGGCACCATGCTCACAAGCAATCCTGCCTGCAGATGTTAGGGACACCATCTCATAGCTTTGGGTATTATTATCGCGAACTGTTAGTGTTGATCCGAATCCGTGGTTCGCTGACGCGGTGTTTGCAAACAGAAGCGTTGTTACCATCACTCCCCCGAGGACTACCGTACTCATTAGTCGAATATTCATTGCGTTTGCCTTCCTTCGATCGGATCGTCTTGGGGCCCACCAGGTTGTGGGTTCTCGCCGGGTTGTGGATTCTCGCCGCCAATTGAGCCGCCAGTTCCGATGAGTTCTGTATCATCATTGAGTAATTCCCATATGGGTTTGTGAGGTGCGATCGACTCTGATACGACGGTCTCGGTTGCAGCCACGATGCTGTCTCGAACGATGCCTGGATCCAAAGATCCGAGTCGTTCGCCAAACGGTGTATGTGAAAAGACTAATGCCATGGCAGGAGTCACAATCGAATTGTCGATCGGATCCACATGCGCTGTAAGAATACGCCCATCAGGATGGATTTGTCCGAAATGTCCTTCAGGGTGAAGATCGCTATGTTTCAAAAAGAAGACACCAACATCACCGATTTGGCTCCAAGGCATCTCAGCCACTTCATACGGTGTTCCATCGGCAAAATACCCTTGTTCTTCGATAACTAGTGTGCTCCCAGTGTACTCTCCTTTCAGGATCTCTGAAATAGTGATCGTCGCATCTCGTAAACGATCGGAAGTGGCAACCTCCTGTGGAAAGAGGAGTCGTCCTTGCCTGATCGCTGTGACCTCGCCTAGAACTACCAAATCGGACGTAGCGATCATTCCTTCAAGCGAATCAAACGAGTAATGCCATACGCCGGCGATCGCGAACGTCTCTGGTTTCTCCTCAGCATCTAGTCGCGCTTGATTCGCAGCAGAGCAAGCGGCCAGACTCAATACCAGCCCAGCAACGGTGAAACCAAGAATCAACCTCTCAAGATTCATACGCATCCAATGTCTCCCTTCTCTAATGCTTCTAATCGTTGGTTGGATCCTGTGGTCTGTGGGCTGACTGTCTGAAACGATTGGGTGGCGGGACACAGCCGGACGCTTTGAATTGCCCATACACCCCTTCGTGTCCAGCTACCGGCATTGGTCGCGAGGAATCTGTTTTTTGTCTGCTGACAGGGAAGCCGCTTGTGCGTCGCGGCCCACCGCGGTCGTCGCCCAGCGTCCTGCCCTCGCTATCAACGTCGAACGAACCGGGGCGATCTCATCGTTGGTCTCAGTGAACGATTCTGGAGGCCCCACCCATCCCACCGCGGACCCACTGCCCGCTAGTACGCGAAAAGCCGACTTGGGTCGGTGGGAGAATCGTTCGCGCATCGAGAATTTCCCAGCGATACCCAACAAATTACGTCTACCAAATAGACCGAGCGATGCTGCTACGGTCGTGGATGGTCGGTTTCGGTTTGCTAGGCTGTGTTGTGCACCGACGCTCTAGGCACGACGCTCCTAGTCTGAGGGCCATCCGTGGATGACTGACACATCATCGGATCGTGCCGTCTATCGATCTTTCGACAACTTGTACGATGCCACATTCCAAGACGTGCTGTCGTACTGCCGTCGGCGAACCAGAACGCCCGAAGACGCCAATGAGGCGACCGCGGAGACTTACCTGATCGCTTGGCGAAAGTTCGTCGAGCTACAGGCAACAGCGAAACCAGTGGCATGGCTCCTCGCGGTGGCTCGACAAGTTCTTCTCAATCAACGACGAAGTAACGACCGCCGTGACCGACTAGTCAACCGATTGCAACAGCAACCGCGCACGCTCAACGTTGAGATTTCGAAGCAACATGAACACTCAGAGGTTGTAGCCGCCGTCTTGAAGTCACTCAACAACCTCGACCCGCTCGACCAGGAGATCATCGCCCTCGCGGCGTTCGAAGGTCTTAGCTACCAGGAAATCGCCATCGTCGTAAACCGACGCAGCAGCACCATAAAAAGTAGGATATACCGAGTCCGGAAACAACTGAGGCTCGAACTCAACGAACTCGGATACATGGACAGCACTAACAAGAATCCAGCTCAGTCTGGGTCTCAAGACGGGGGGTTAATGCGTGAACGACCACGAGCCTGATCCCCTCGAATTCATCCGCCAAGCCGATCCTGCGCCTCGCGAGAGCATGCCTACGTCAATGTCTCCCCTAGGCCGTTCAATTCGATCCCAAGTCGCGGAGCAGATGATCGCCGAGCAACCACGCAACCGCGGGCGTCTGCTGGTACGCGCGGCTCTTGCTATCGCGGTCGCGCTGTCGGCGGTGTCCGCGGCGGCCTGGGCGATTTCGCGGACTGGCAACTCCGAGAGATTGGCGGTGACTGTCATACGAGACGTGTCTGAGACCGCAGTCGTCTGCTATGAGGCAGCTTCGCTGCAATCAAGGGCGATTTGGGTGGCGTCGCCAACTTCTTTGGACGCATCCGCTTGCACACCTCTATGGATCAGCGGGAGCTTCCAGATTCTCTCACCCGGCGATGAGGCAGTGCCACCGCTCGTTGAGTGCGTCGGTACCGAAGGAGTTCTCGCGGTCTTCCCGACTTCGAACGACAGCGATGTGTGTGCCGAGTTGGGTCTCGCGCGCCGTGAGCCTTAGGCAATCGAGCAGCCACTCGGGGGTGTGACATTCGATCTTGGCGATAGCCGAGTCATTCGAGATGTTTCAACGGCGGTCCGTCTCAGTTGGGGATTTCAGCGGCCTTAGACAGGAAAAAACCGGTAAGGTACCACCAGTGCAGCGGTGCGGCTGCAATCGCGACGGCAATCAGCCAGCGCGTCCGCGTCCGCATGCCTGCCACCACCGCGACCGCGACCGGGACCGCGACCAGCACTCCGGCCGTCCAATAGGCAGCGGTCGTGCGCTGCTCGCACGGTGCTTCCCAGTCGAAGCCGCAGTAGGCAGCCGTCAGAACGGCAGCAGGTGGGAGAAATGAACATCCCGCCAGCACTGCTGCCCACGCAACCAGCGACCAGCGACTCACCAACTGCACCAGTGCCCCGGCCACAGATAACCGGACCAGTTGCTGCTTCGGTGGCCCTCGAGGTCCCACGAGCCGCCGCCGCCGATCAACTGATACACGATGTGGCAGTGAATCTGCTGCCACATCGCGCTCCAACTGCGCACGGTGACGTCTAAGCCGTGGCGGTTCAGGCACAGATGCATCTCGGCGTAGATCGTTGACGCTCCGGTGATGGTGGCCGACGGGCCGGCCAGCGACCCTACGCGACCCTGATCGGTCGGTACGACATGGATCGAGTCGTAGCCATCATTGGCTGACCATGTGATCCCGATTTCATCCACGGTGATGTCGGCGCAGTCCAAATAGCCGGTGTCAGGTTCGACCTCGTGGCAGCTCCCGAACCCGAAAAAGCAGGGCCAGCGACGCGCATCGTCGTCGATTGGCTGTCTCATAGCGTTCGCTCTCATAATGTTCGATCTCATAGCTTTCGATGTGCGCCGTTCGACGTCGTCGGGAAGGTCGATGCTCGTGTCGGCGTCGCCCAGGGGTGGGGCGTCGCCGGTGGCGCCTGTCGGTAAGGCGAGCACCAGCATGATCGTCAGAATAGCGGCAGTCGCTGCGAGTGTTCGTTTCATTGTGTGGTTCCTTTCAGGGAGTCCGAGGTACCCTTACGTGTCCGCCTGCGTGGAAGAGTCGCGTAGAATCTGACTATTCGGTGATATTCATCGACTCGAACGCTCAGACCGTCGTTGTTGTTCCTGTGCCCGCTTCCGGTTGAGGATCGTCGGCGAGAAACAGTTCGGCGGCGTCCTGCAACTCGCGTACGCCCTGCTCGAAGGGGTTCCAGCCGTTCTTCCAGGCGATCAATTCTGAGAACCAGATGTGTTCGAGAGAGCGGATCACCTTGTCGCGGCGGCCGGGTGGATAGTCAGCGGGAAACGCACTTCCGAGCATGGCGCTGAAGGTCTCGTGCATGTCCTGCTGGCAGGCGGCCACCTGCTCACCCTGTGCCACCAGCCCGCCGATGAGGGCGGCGCTGACCTTCTGATTGCTCTGCATGGCCCGGGTCACCCGCCCCAGCAGATCCAAGACCCGCTCCAGCGTCGTGTCGCCCCGAGCGGGATTTCGGGCGACGTTGGCCGCGAGCGCTCGGATCCATTCGGCGAGCGACTCCGCCAGCAGGTGGTCCTTAGAGCTGAAGTAGTGGTAGACGGTCCCCATGGCGACATCGGCCCTCTCGGCCACCTCACGCATCTGCACGCCGTCGTAGCCGCCTTCACCGGCGAGTTCTATCGCCGCGCGCAGGACCCGATGCCGGCGCCGAGCCTGGTTGTCGGTGAGGGCTCTTCTGGAACGCACGCCGTGATGTTAGCGATGAGCTGTCACACAGTTACATTCAGCGAGGCCATAGAGCGTGTTCCAGCGCCGATCTCGGGGCATTCCCCGAATCGCGGGACCCGATTCCCCAGAATTTACAGGCGCTGCGCCACCTCGCCAACCAAGTCATCCGCCGAATGTGGCGCGACCAACAGACCCGAACACAACCTCACACACACGCCGCTTGACAAGGGAGCGTCTGACAGACCCTGGTGTTTGAAAGGTAAGGGGGTAGACTCACGTGCCGATGTCGGATTCCTTCATTGATTTGTGTATCTGTGTCTAGTTTTTTTTCAGTGAGGTTGGGCCGGGTCTGGTTGAGCCTCACATTGGTTCTTGCGTCGACGGCGACGTTGTTGATGGGGTTGCCGTCACCGGCAGGGGCTGCGGCGGGATACGGCGACGTGTCTGAAGGCACCTGGTACACCGATGCGGTGCAATGGTCGGTAGACAATGGGATCGCCGACATTGCGGGGTTCTGTTTCGGGCCCGAGACTCCGGTGTCGCGTGGTGAAACCGCGGTGTGGATCTACAACATGGCAAACCAGCCTGATGCGGGGGATCGTCACTCGTTCACCGACGTGACCGATGCGTCTCAAAACGATGCGATCTCCTGGATGGCCGACACCGGTATCACCACCGGTACTTCACCAAGCACCTTCGCACCGGATGAAACCTTGACTCGTGCCGAAGTCGCAACATTCCTGCATCGCCTGGCTGGAAAGCCTGAGGCGCCGCCACACAACTTCGTCGACGTTGTTACGGCTTGGCAACAAGATGGTGTGTCTTGGATGGCCCACACCGGTATCACCACTGGTACTTCAGCGACCACCTTCGATCCGGAAGGCACTTTGACTCGTGCTCAACTCGTCACTTTCTTGTGGCGTTACCAGAACGAACCACCCGTAACCATTGATGCCTCAACCCCGCGCTGCGACCCCACCGCCGAAACCGCCGAGGACCCTGCCGACAGCGACCCACCCCCGGACACCACCACGACAATCGATTCTGACGAAAACACCGAAATAGAACAGGATTCGGAGGATTACAAGGCGGTTACGGGTCTTTACTCTTGGGCGTTCACCAGAGGAAAGGGTTCTCTGAGAGGTGATCATCCCGTGCATGTGTTCTACTGTGCCCGTCAAGGCAAGTACACCACAGAAGACCTCAGGGAGGTAGTCGATCTGCTCAATAACGAAGTAAGCCCTCGATGGACGAAGGAGTCATCGGGTTTGTTTACATTCGTGTTCACAGAGGGCTCCATAATCTCACCCGATCTCCCATGGAACGACGTTGATCTTGAAACGGCGGCTAAACATTGCGCGTCCTCGACGGCTTTCACTAGACCGGATCCGGAGCAGGCTTTGCTTCTTGTAGATGCTGCTTCGCGAAAAGCTAACGGCTACGGGTGTTGCCGTAGTGCAACATCAAAGACTCGGGAAATCCTAGGTACGCAAAGTTTCCTGTTTGTCGTAGCACACGAATTGGGCCACTCGTTACCAGGTTTGCGCCATGACTTCGTCGTGTGCGCGGGGAGTACCTTGATGGTAGGAACTGAAACTCAGTACTGTGAGGCAGGAGGGGCGATCCTGGGGGAATGGAGTCCGATACCCTACGGCGGCGGCGGTCTGGCCCTTTCGTGTCACCACCGTAGGCTTCTGGGTTGGCCCGTCGGCGGAGACAGTACTCCCTGTGTGCTGCAGCCACCTTCCAGGCCTTCGTTGTCATGGTCTTCTGTGGATAACGACGGTTTTACTGTCATATGGACGCCACCGATCTTCACAGACGACGTACCGGTCGACGGCTACACCCTGATTGTTGTGCGTGGTGAGGACGGCACCTTTTACGAACAACATGAGGTGTCGGCCGACGACAGATCCATTACTATTGACGGTCTGCCGATCGGGCATTACTCAGCCCGTCTGTGGGCTGAATCCGAATATGGATCGGGTGTCCCGATTCGGATAGGAACGCTCCCCTTTACGCCTTCTCCGGTTTCAGTACGTGCCACAGCGATAAATTCGACTGCATTCAGAGTGTCGTGGAGTGCGGTGCCCGGCGCCACCCACTACCTGGTCAGTGCCAGTGTAAGTGGAGAAAATCCTCCGTATGGTGTCGAGATAAACGAGGATGGGGGAATTTCCAGGTCCTATGGAGGAACACCGGTTGGTGACGGCACGTCGCTGGTGCTTCAGAATCGCCTACCGGACACCGAATACACCGTCACAGTTCGCGCCTGCGGTTTTGAGGATGTGATCGGGTCGGAAGAATGCAACCTGATCGGGACTGAGGTCACTATTACCACGAAGACTCCTGAGCCTACCGGCACCGCGCCCGGGCCGGTCTCGTCGGTGTCAATTACCGAAGCGGGCGACGATTGGCTGGCTCTGTCATGGGACCCGGTCCCGGGTGCCACGTACTACGAATGTGGGTACCTGACCAGCCGAAACACATGGCAGGTAGGTCCCGGCACAGCAAGCACACACTGTGAACTCTGGTGGGACTCCCAACGGGCGGCTGACCTCGCGTTGGTGGCCGGTACCACTTACACGGTTGGGGTCACTGCCTGCCAGGAACCGATGGTCATGTGCAGCGAGCGGACGACCGCGACCGCCTCGACACAGGTGCTTGCTTCCGCGCCGGTCTCGTACCCGCTTGCGGTGAAAGAAGTGGGCGACACCTGGTTCACGCTCTCCTGGGACCCGTCTACGGACGACGCCCTTTACGAACTCAGAGTGGTGACCGGTCCGAGTAGGCTGTTCCGGAGTCGTGGACATGGAGGAACTCCTGACGTAACCGTAGGTCAGTTGCAGCCGAACACTGATTACATCATCAAAGTCCGCACATGCGGGGTGAACCGACTCGGACTCAACTGCTCAAGTCGGGTGACAATACCCGTCTCAACGTCTAGTGGTAACTAGCTGTCGGTTCGCTATGCGACTTCGGTCAACAGAATTCGATGCCACGCGGAGCCGACTTCTGGACACCGCAGATTCTGGAATAGCTTCGTGGGATGCTGATCGACGTTTCGTTCACCGGTGATCTGTCCGGAGCCGCGGCACGCGCCGCGGAAGTGGCCGCCACCGGGATCGACGGACTGTTCACCTTCGAAGGCAACAGCGACGTCTTCTTTCCGCTGATACATGCAACCGAACTCGATGTCGACCTCTACACCAACGTTGCGATCGCCTTCCCCCGTTCGCCGATGCACCTCGCCTACTCGGCATGGGACCTTCAGCGGGCCAGCGGAGGCCGCTTCGCGCTCGGGCTCGGAACCCAGATCAAGCCCCACATCGAACGGCGCTTCTCAGCGCAGTGGGCCCGCCCCGTTGAGCGCATGGTCGAGTTGATCACGGTGCTGCGCGCCATCTGGGCCAACTGGAGCGACCAGACACCACTTGCGCACCGCGGCGAGTTCTACCGAGTCGACCTCATGACCCCGATCTTCGTGCCAGCACCACTCAACCAGCCCGTGCCGGAAATCTGGGTCGGAGCGCTCGGACCCCGCATGACACAGGCGATGGCCGCAAACGCCGACGGCATCATCATCCACCCGTTCAACACTGGTGCGTTCTTGGCCGAACAGACGATGCCGATGATCCAAAACGGCCTCGCCGAGGGTGGCCGGGATCGGTCGTCGCTGACGCTCAACGTCGGCTGTATCGCGGCCCCGTGCCTGACCGACGAGGAGTACGAGCGGGCGACCACAGCGATCCGCTTCAACCTGGCCTTCTATGGTTCTACGCCCGCCTACCGGGTCGTGCTCGACCACCACGGACTCGGCGATCTGCAACCCCGGTTGCGTGACATAACCAAGACCGGGGACTGGGCAACATTGGGCGAACTCGTCGACGATGCTGTGGTCGACCTGTTGGCGGTACGGGGCACGCCTGCCGATTGCGCCAGGCGGCTGAGCGAAGAATACGGCGACCACGCAGACCGCCTTTCGCTGACTGTCTCCACATCAACAAACGAGGCCCTCGCCGCGATGATCCAGACGATGCAGGCTGGCTAGTCGAGATAGGAGAGTTCGAAACCGGAATCACATCCGGTCACCCGGTCCAGATTGCGGTGCAAGTTGATGATCCGGCATTCCTCGCCCGACAGTGTGAGGTGCGTCAAACCCGGTGCGTGAAGCCCTCGCTGGGCACGCTTCAGGTTGGTCACGTCCTGATCGAGCACCAGTCCCAGACTGGAGGAACCGGGGTCCATTTCCGCTGTCACGGGTTCTCGGCGCGCAGCATCGGTGTTGACCCGGTCGAAGGCGATGATGTCCATGTAACCGTCGTCGGGTGTCGCTCCCGGGCGTGCTCGCACCACTTGGAGCAGATCACCGAACACCAGCACGGTGATGTTCGGGAACAGGTTGTACTGCTGCATGGTCATCATCTCGTCGGGCCCGAACCGGCTGAGATCCACTCCCTCAGTGGCACCGAAGTGATCCACGATCATGTCTGACAGCACCTCGCGCAGAGTTGAGCCGGGCGGTACTTCTGGGCAGACGCCCGCATCGGCCGGCTCACTCAGACCGATGCGTCCTCCCATCACCTCCACAAACCCCTCCCAGACCTCCTGGTTCGTGGCACCGCCGCGAAGACGGGGACTGGCCAAGCCGTAGGGCTGCACGAGTTTGCCGTGACGTTCCCAGATTGTCTGGGGACTGTTCACGTCGTCGACCATGCGCAACATCTCGGGGTGTATTCCCTGCACATGGTAGGTTTCGCTGAAACCGTCGATGATCGTCTTCCAGTTGGACGGGACCGGGATCGATATCAGCGCCTTGCAGCGAAAGTCGTCCAGGTCGGCC
Source organism: Candidatus Aldehydirespiratoraceae bacterium (assembly GCA_965198315.1). Taxonomy (GTDB): domain Bacteria; phylum Actinomycetota; class Acidimicrobiia; order Acidimicrobiales; family Aldehydirespiratoraceae; genus VXYK01. The sequence continues at coordinate 3,315,414 of OZ240616.1, forward strand.
CAAGCGATGTCTTCAGGCACAGGCGCCAAGAAGTCGGCTAGCGGTTCGGCATCAGGATCAGGATTTACGAAGACCAGCGGACCCCAAGTGCCGACCTTGGCGCCAAAAAGGGGGAAATCATCGTTGCGCAACGCGCCGAAACCCTTACGCGACGGCACCTCCCTCAGTTCTCCAGCCAGGTTCCATGACCAGCGGTGAAACACACAGCGCAGTTCGGTGAGTCCCCGTTGATGTTCGTTGCAAAGCTGCATGCCGCGATGTCGACACACGTTCTGGAAGGCGCGAAGTTCGCCATCGTCACCGCGCACTATCAGAATCGAAAGGCGGCCAACATCGTAGACATAGGAGTCTCCTGGCCCAGACACATGGTCGAGCGTGCATGCCAACTGCCAAGTAGTGGGCCACAGTTTTTCTTCTTCGATTCGGGCCCAAGCCGGGTCTGTGTAGCGGCTGGCATCAACCTGGGTTGGTTTGCTCACCCGACCAACCGAAACAATGGTCTCCCCCACGGGCGCATTGTTGGTATGAACGTCGGGAGCGGCGATGGTCATTGCCGGCTCAATCCGTTGTTGAGCTGAGCATCTCGGCCACTCGAGTCTTGGCCATCACGCCTTCAAAGGGGCGTCCGATTATGGCTTTGTCAGGCCCGACGAGAATCGGCCGCTGAAGCAGTCGGTGGTACTTCCCGAGCACCTCGACCACGGCATCGACATCGCCGACGTAGTCGTCTTCGTTGAGGCCGAGCTTGGCGAACTGAGCGTCCTTGCGCACCAGACTCTCGACCGGTTCTTCAAGTTTGGCTATCAACGCTCGCAGCGTCTTCTCGTCGGGGAAGTCCTTCATGTAGCGGACTTCTGTGAAGTCGACGCCCATCTCCGTGGCGACCGCCACGGCATTGCTTGACGAGTTTCAATGTTGGTTGTGATAGATGGTCAGGGCCATTGTTTCTCCTTGTATTGATCGCGAAGCTCGTATTTGAGGATCTTCATGGTGGCATTGCGAGGCAGCGGCCCGTCATGGATTTCGAGTTGTTCGGGGGTCTTCTGCAGCATCAGTCCGGACTCTCTACAAGCCGCGGTCATCTCCTCGAAAGTCAAGTCGGGATGTCCCGCGGCGGTCTCGATCACCGCGCAGACACGTTCGCCCCGTTCGGTATCCGGCAGTCCGATCACGGCCGCATTCTCCACTGACGGCAGCGAGTAGAGGACATCTTCCACCTCTTTGGCCGAGATGTTCTCGCCTTTGCGGATGATGATGTCCTTGACACGCCCGGTGAGCGTCACATGTCCGTCGGCATGTTTGACTCCAAGGTCACCTGTACAAAACCGGCCTTGTGAATCGAAGGCCTCTTCATTGAGGCTCGGGTCTGTGTAGCCCGCGAACAGCATTGGTCCGTTGACCCGGACCTCGCCTTCGCTGCCTGGTGGCGCGACTGAACCATCGGCGGTCACAACGGTCACCTCGCAGCCTCTGATCGGCGCACCCTCGGTGTGGGCGAGTTGTTCGTCGGTATCAGACGGCGAACCCTGAGTGATCATCGGGCATTCGGTCATGCCGTAGCCGTGCGCGATCGGTATGCCCATCTTCTCTTTGACTTCAAAGAAGATCTCGGGGGGCTTGGGGGCGCCGCCACCGGCCATGGCTCGCAGCCGCGGCATGGATCCACCGCCGAGCTGCTGATCCTGCGCCAAGAACATCTGGTAGAAGGCCGTCGACCCACCAACGATGGTGGCACCGTGTTCGGCGTAGGCAGCCACCGCCGCAGCGGGAGTGAACTTTTCGATCAGGATCGCCCCGAAGCCGTCGGCTAGCAGCATCACCATGAAATCAGGACCGCCGATATGGGCATAGGGGAAAGCGATGGTCCCCATGTCCTCGGCGTTGGTCTCCAGCGCCAGAGCAAGCCCAGTTCCTGCCGCCATCAGGGTCTTGTCGGAGTGCTTGACTCCTTTGGGATCTGATGTGGTGCCTGAGGTGTAGTAGATCCAGCGCACTGCGTCGCCATCAGTCGGAGCGGGCGGCAGCGTATTTGGGTCGCCTTCGGGGAGGTTCGAGTAGCCGTCGAGGATTTGGGGTCGGGGATCAAGATCTTGGCTGACTTCGGTTGCCATGGCGTGGTAGTCGAATTCACCCCAGACTCCAGGTGTGAAGACGAAGCGCGCTCCCGTTTGTGCGATGCAGAACCCGACCTCTCGGTGCCGGTAGATGTGGATAATCGGGTTCTGGACTGCGCCGAGGCGCGACAGCGCAAAGCTCAAGACGATTGTTTCGATCCGAGTGGGCAACTCCCAAGTGACCAGAGTGCCCTCAGCTATTCCCAAGCCGTGCAGACCTGCCGCAACTCTTTCGGCCTTGTCGCGGAACTCTGTATAGGTGAGTCGCCGGCCGGCATCGTCGACTAGGAACAGTCGGTCGCCTGAAAGCGCAGTACGACGCTCGAGCAGTTCCCAGAACGTCGTAGCATTGAGAATCTGTTCGCTCACTTCGCCTCTCTTGTTGCCTCTCGGATTGATGCGCCGCGATCAGATATTACTCGTGCCGACCAAAGAGGCGAATTCGGCGGTTTCGGCGAACGCTGTCCAGTTGTTTGAGTTCGGCAGACCCTAGACAGCGTCGACGCCGAGTTCTCCGGTTCGGATCCGAGCGAGGGTATCGACCGGCGTGACCCATACTTTGCCGTCGCCGATCTTCTCGGTCCGTGCAGATGAGAGAATTGCCTCGACCACACCGTCGGCTGTCGAGTCTTCGACAAGAACTTCGATTCTGGTCTTGGGCGTGAAAGTCACCCGGTATTCGGTCCCGCGATACGTTTCGCTGTGACCGCCTTGGCGGCCGAAGCCCTGTACCTCAGACACGGTCATGCCTGCCACACCGACATCAGCGAGCGCAGATTTCACATCTTCGAGTTTGAAGGGCTTGATCACCGCAGTGACGAGTTTCATGCCGGATTCTCCGTTCTTGTTAACTTGACACAATCATATTATGTATCAATTCAAAGTGGTGTCAATTTCTATAATTTTCAGGAATAATTAATTCGGATGGTTCTTGACTATGTTGTTTGTATCAGTACAATAAACAAAATGACAGACAGTGAAAGCGCTCCAATCGTCACCTATCGCGACCACCGCGGGTTCGAGAGACGACTCATAATCCGGCTCGAGACAGGTACCAACATCCCCGTGTTCGAACAACTCCGCGCTCAACTATCGGTAATGGCCGCGGTCGGACGTCTGGAACCCCGAAGCAAACTACCCACAGTACGAGAACTCGCGGCCGCGCTGGACCTGGCTCCCGGCACCGTCGCCCGCGCCTACCGAGAGCTCGAACACGACGGAGTCGTGGAAGGCCGCGGTCGCCGCGGAACTTTCGTGGTGGATGAGCCTCCCCACAGCGAACCGCTCCAAGAACGCCGCGAAAGAGTGGCCACCGCGGCTGACCGGTTCATCTTCGAGACTCGCATGCTCGGGGTCGGACTCGACGACGCGATCCAAGCCGCAAAAGCAGCGAACGACCGCCACGAAACGAAAACAAAAGCGGCGCCCGCTCAATAAGGCGGGCGCCGCATACACCCCTGGAGGGAGGCGACACTTCTTGTTTGTTCGACCATTCGGTCACCAAGGGGGTTACATCGCTGGTATCGATTTGCGCGTTCGCTGACGCGCTCGTTAGTGGGGAATATCTCGGAACGGGATTCCCTTGTCGGGCCTGGGTTCTTGGGGAAGACCCAGCACGTTCTCGCCGATGACGTTGCGCTGTACTTGATCGGTGCCTCCACCGATACGAGACATCCACTGCCCCAAGAAGGCGTAATTCTGCCAAAACCCGTTGAACACGGCATCACTGCCGTAAAGCGTGGCGCTTGGACCCATGATCGCCATCGACAAATCACCCATCATCTCCAACCGACGAGACGCCGCCAGCTTCAGCACCGAACTCTCAGGCCCCGGCATCTCCCCACGAGACCCCGCCGTTCGCACCCGATAACCAAGAAAACGCATCGTCTCAACAATCGTGTACAAGCGCGCAAGCTGCTGGCGAATCACCGGATCACCGGCTACTCCGAAACGCCGAGCCAACTCGATCACATCGCCAACATAAGAAACCTGACCGCCGATCCCAGCTCGCTCGTTGCTCAGGGTGGTCAGAATCGGACCCCAGCCCCGATTGATCCCACCGACAACACAGTCAAGAGGCAGCCGAACATTGTCAAGAAAAACCTCGTTGAACTCCGAACGCCCCGTGGGTTGCTTCAAGGGACGAATATCAATCCCCGGAGTACCCATATCGAGCAACAAATACGTGATTCCCCGATGCTTCGGCTGATCAACATCGGAGCGCACCAACAACATGCCGTGCGCGGCTTCACGAGCGCTCGAAGTCCAAACCTTCTGTCCGTTGACGATGATCTCGTCGCCGTCAAGCACGCCAGACGTTCGCAAACCAGCCAGATCCGAGCCTGCCCCGGGCTCGGAGAATAGCTGACACCAGGTTTCCTCTCCCGTCAGCATGGGTTCCAGATAGCGGCTCTTCTGGGCGTCTGTGCCATGGGCAATAATCGTCGGGCCGGCCATGCCGATCGACTGTGCAAACTGGCCCATTGGCAGGTCGTAACGGGCTTCCTCCTCAGCGAAAATTCCAGCCAGATGACCCGTTAGCCCGCGCCCCCCGTACTTAGTAGACCAGGTCAAACCCGCCCAACCTGCGTCGTATTTGGTGCGCTGCCACTTGCGGCAACGTGCCGTATAGGCAGCGCTCTCGGCAGCACTGGGAGGCTTTGCCCAGTAGCTCTGGCTGAGATCAACTTCTTTGGGCAACAACTCAGCGTGCCGGCTCAAGAAGTCACGGCATTGCTCACGCCACGCGGCTTCCTCAGCGGTGTCATCAAAGTCCATCGACTGCTCCGCTAGCTCCGCGCGCCATGCACTGGTTGCGGAGCACGCTCGCCTGCAATCGAGCGGTGGGCCAGCTCACCCGCTTCGGTGACCGTCATACGCCGGCCGCCAACCGAGACAACCGGGCCCTTTTGCCACCCGTCGCAAACGTTGAGCTGATCTCCGGTGTTCTCAAAGGTTCGACCCGACACGTCGCAGGAGGCGCTGCCCAACCACACAACCAAAGGAGATACGTTCTCGGGAGCCTTTTCGTCAAAGCCTTCGGGGATCTCAGAACTGTAGAAGATGCCCTCGGTCATGCGGGTGCGAGCATCGGGGGCGATCGCATTGACGAGCACTCCATAACGCCCCCACTCCGCAGCCTGCTGGATGGTGAGAAGCGCGATCCCGGCCTTGGCTACCGCATAGTTGCCTTGGCCGATTGATCCGGCCAGACCAGCCCCCGAAGACGTGTTGACAACTCGGGCCGCAACCGGCTCTCCTGCTTTGGCCCGGTCGCGCCAGTACTTGACGGCGTGGCGTGCCGGAGCGAAATGGCCCTTCAGATGCACGCGGGTGACGCTGTCCCATTCATCCTCGGACATTCCCGCGAGCATGCGGTCACGGAGAAATCCAGCGTTGCACACGAGCGTGTCGAGCCCGCCGTAGGTGTCGATCGCTTGCTGAACCAGTGCCGCGGCTTGGTCCCAATCGGCCACATCAGCCGCGTTCGCTACCGCAACGCCTCCATTGGCGACGATCTCGGCCACAACCTCGTTGGCAGCGTCGCTGGTTGACGGTGTGCCATCACGCTCAACGCCAAGATCGTTGACCACGACCCGAGCGCCGTGCGCCGCGAATGCCATCACATGGGCGCGCCCCAAACCTCTGGCGGCCCCGGTGACGATCACCACCCGCCCGTCAAGATCAGCCACCTCAGAACTCATCGCGGTACTCCAGTCTTGGTCTTGGTGTCATTGGCCAGCCAGCAATCGGTCCACGACGCCGCTTCAAGAGAACACCGGGTCTAGTTCAGACGACACGATCCACATTGCAAAGTACTGGGCCGCACCCCCATATGCGTGACCAAGCGCAACTCGCGCTCCGTCAACCTGATAATCACCTGCAGTGCCACGCACCTGATTGGCAGCTTCAAGGCAGCGGATCATTCCCGAAGCACCGATGGGGTTGGATGACAAGACGCCGCCTGAACAATTAACGGGAAAATCCCCGTCCAGGGCCGTGGCGCCCTCGTCGGTCATCTTCCACCCCTGCCCATCCGGTGCGATCAGATGTCCCTCGAGCCACATCGGCTCGTACCAGCTGAACGGTACGTACAATTCCGCGGTGTCAATCTGACTACGCGGATTGGTGATGCCGACCTCCTTATAGAGCGCAGCAGCGCAATCGACGCCTGCTTGGGGTTTGACTGTGTCACGCCCGGGAAAACTCGAGAACTCGGTGCGCTTGGCGTGTCCCAAGACCCAGGCCGGGGGATTCGGCGAGCGGGAAACCAAGTCCTCACAGCTCAGCACCATCGCTGCCGCACCATCTGAGGAAGGGCACGACTCAAGAAAATGCAGTGGATCCCAGAGCATCGGCGATTCCTTCACCATGTCGATGCTGATGTCGTCGAGATGCAGATGCGCGTACTGGTTCTTGAGCGCGTTCTGACGGTCCTTGACCGCTACCTGCCAGCCAATGTGGTCGGGGGCTCCCGAACGCCGTATGTACTCGCGAATCCACGGAGCGAAGGTGCCTCCCGCACCCTGGCCACCCGATTTGCCGCCCGACAGAGCCCAAGTGGCGTTGCCCTCCGACTGTTTCTCGTAGGTGACCGTCAAAACCGTGTCGTAACGGCCGCTCTCAACCAATACAGCCGCGGAGATGGCTGTTGACGCACCCACCGATCCGGCCGTGTGGACTCGGTGGATCGGCTTGCCAACCGCCCCGAGAGCATCAGCGAGCGACAACTCGGGCATGATCACGCCCTCCAACGCGTCAGGGGCCTTGCCCAGCACCACCGCGTCGATATCGGCAAAGCTCACTTCGGCATCTTCAAGGGCCCGTAGAGCGGCCTCTCGTACCAGACCGTCGAGCGACAGATCATCGCGGCGACGCTTGTACTTGGTCTGACCGATACCGACGACTGCGCATGGTCGAGCCATGTCAGGCTCCCCCTTCCAAGACACACAGCAAGTTCTGTTGCAACGCCGCGCCCGAGGAGGCGTGGGCCACTCCCCTGGCTGCATCACCGGTGGCGATGCGTTGCGCCACCTCGATCACACGAACCAAGCCGGTCGCCATGACCGGATCACCTGCGAGCGGACCTCCCGACGGGTTCACCTCGGTGCTTCCGTCGAGGTTCAAGGCGTTGCGCAGAATGATCTCCTCATGGGCATGGGTGACGTGTAGCTCGGCCACATCAACTGCTCCATCGGCAACTCCGGATCCTGCGGCTGCCAACCGGGTGCTCGGCGAATCCGTGAGGTCACGCAATCCTGCGTGATGTGACTCGATGCGGTGGTCGAGTCCGGTGATCCACACCGGGTTGTCGGTGATCTCTCGGGCCCGGTCTCGACGCGCGATCAGCAGTGCGGCCGCACCGTCTGCTTTGGGGGACACATCATGAGCCCGCAACGGAGCCATGTCGTAGGGAGCGGCAAGGAGTTCTTCCACCGTGGCCGTGCTCTGTATCTGGGCATGGGGGTTGCTCGCCGCTGCGGTGTAGCTGCGCGCCACGACTTCGGCGATTTCAGCCTCGGTTGCCTTGCGCTCCTCGATCAGCGAACGGGCCGCGATTCCAGCCATGGCGTCGGGGGCTAGTCCGAGCGGAGCCACAACATAAGGATCGGCTTGTAGATGGAAAACCTCACGGGCGTTGCACGGGGAGGACTTTCCCGAGCCCACCACCATGGCAATGTCAATGTCGCCCATCTGCAGGCGCAACCAGGATTCGAACAGTGCCCAGGCGCCGTCCATCTCGACATGCGATTCATAGACCGGGGGCCAAGCCCCCATGCCATCGACGTTCGACACGAAGGCGAACGGCATACCGCTGAGGTAGTCGCAGCTGCCGGCAATGGTGAAGTCGACGTCGTGCCGCTCGATCCCGGCACCGGCCAGCAGTGCGTTGACGCATTCCATGATGAGGACGACTTCGGGCCCGTCGTAGCGGACGTGGGCGTCGGTTTGAGCAAAGCCCACGATGGCAATGTCGTTCTCGTGGCGATTCGGCTGTGCTGATTGCGACATTAGAAGTTGTGCTCTTTCAACAAATCGGGCTCGACGTCGGGTTCGCCGGTCGGTTCCCAGCGCTCGTACACCTCTTCGTTGAGGCCGTAGCCGCGATTGTCGAGATCCCCCATGCGGTCACCGCTGTCGCGCCACACCATCCGCAGGCGCATGCCAACACGGAAATCCTCAATGCTGATATCGCGAATATCAATTCCTCCAACCGTCGTATCAGCGCCGTCAAGGAGCACCGAACAACGAATGTAAGGCTCAGTCTCGGTCTGCCCGTGATACTGGACCGGCACTATCTCGGTGAACGATGTGACGGTGCCGACGTCGGCCACCTCCACATCGTGCTCGGGAGTCATGGGCACCCGGTTAGTGGCGTCGTAGCCGCGGCTGGGCACATGTACCTTGCCGTCAGCCGGGCTGCGCTGCCCGATGATCTTTCCTGTGAGCAACCCCTCGGCGAAGCGACGGCGATGAGGAAGCAACGGTTCGCGTATGCGCACGCCGATCAGGTGCTCGGTGATCATCACCGGCTCAGCATCGTCGTCGACTTTCGGCGCAGTCGGCGGTTCGTCACCAGGAACAAAATAGACATCGTTGATCGTGCCGAGCCGTTCAGCACGAAAACGCACCACCACACGCATTCCAGTTGACATGGTGTCTTTGGAGCCGGCATCGACGGCATGCAACATGGTCGTGTCCGCCCCGTCGAGTTTGATCTGAGCGAACGCGAAGGGATGGTCGAACGGATGCTTCGACGTGGGCTGTGTGACCCATGTCCAGCCGGTGACCTCGCCGCCGGGACCAACCTCGACGAGGTTCTCGGGGCCGACGGTTGCGCCGGTGTCAGGGTCGTATTCGACCGGTGGGCAGATCACTCTGTCCCCAACCCTTGTAGCGAGTATTCGACCGTCTCGAAGACCGGTCAGGAACGGACCGATTATCGGGCCGGTGGTACGGGTATAGGGGTACTCGAGGGTGAAATCAATGTCTTGGAGTTCAGCCATACGCCCGCATTTCACCACAACTCGTGTCGGCTCCCCAAAACGGGCCCGCGTCGATTGGAGCGGGTCAGCGTTCTACCAAAATGAGGATCAGCGTTGACCGCGGACTAGGCGGCCGGGTCGTGCGCCGGTATCTTCGCCCTGCTTGCGAGTAATCTCCCCGGCAACGATCGTTGCCACGTAGCCCTCGGCTTTCTGGATCAGCCGTCGGCCGCCGGCAGGAAGGTCGTGCACCAGCTCAGGAGTGCGCAAGTTGATCTTGTCGTGATCGATGATGTTGATGTCACCCCGGCGGCCGACCTCAATTGTGCCACGGTCACCCATTCCGAAGAGTTCGGCGGTGTCTTTGGTCTGCTTGCGCACGACCCACTCCAACGGCAGTTTCTCGCCGCGGTCACGATCACGGGTCCAATGCGAGATCATGGTGGTCGGCAAGGACGCATCACAGATCAAACCGCAGTGCGCTCCGCCGTCACCCAACCCCACCACTGCTTGGGGATGTGTGAGCTGCTCGCGGATCACGTCGTGGTTGGAATCCACGTAGTTGTAGAGCGGGGCCATCAGCAGGGCCTTGCCGTCCTCGGCCAGGAACGCGTCGTAAGCGACTTCCTCGGCCGAGACACCGTTGGCCTCTGCAATTACGCCAACAGAACGGTCCCGGGTCGGTTCGTAGTTCGGCGGGTCGCCGAGCACATAGAGATTGTGAAGCATTCCGGCCACGAGCATGGCGACACCCTCGTGGACCGAACCTTGGCCTTCGGCATTCTCCTCAGAGAGAATGGCGGCTCGAACCTCCGGACGGCGAAGCTCCACGATGCGCTCTTCAATGGGCAGGTGGGCGAGCGCTTGGTACGTGGGGCGGAGCATGAAGGGATGTCCCGTCTGAAATCCGACCAGCACTCCGAACGGACGACCCGCAACCTGGGGGTACAACCTGGCGCCTTCTTCAGTAGCGGCCAGCGAAGCCGCCATCTGCTCTTTCCAAAGATCGGGTGCGCCTGGTACCTGCAACATCGCGAAGGTGACCGGTTGACCGGTTTCGGCGGAAAGCCTGCGCATCCAGTCGACTTCGCGCATCGGTGCCACAAGATCAAGTCCCGCGGCGCCGGCAGGCGCCAGTTCGAAGACTCCCCCTCCACCGTCTCGCAGAGCTCGACCCAACGCAAACAGTTCGTCCTCGGCCGCGAAAGTACCCGGCACGGGTTCGCCATCCATCGCCCTGTGCCCGATAGTTCGCGAGGTGGACACACCCAAAGCGCCTGCTTCTACGGCTTCCTGCACGATCTCAGCCATGGCCTCGATCTCGGGGGGCGACGCAGCTTCGTTGCGCGCGCCCCGCTCCCCCATCACATAAGCACGCACTGATCCGTGCGGGATCTGGGTGCCAACATCGACTGACCACTTGCGCTGCTCCAGAGCATCGAGATACTCAGGGAAGGTCTCCCAGTCCCACTCGATACCCTCGCTCAGGGCTGCCCCGGGGATGTCTTCAACGCCTTCCATCAACTGGATCAACCAATCTTCGGTGCCTGGTTTGACCGGAGCGAAACCGACTCCGCAGTTGCCCATGACCAGAGTCGTGACACCGTGCAGCGACGTTGGCTCCAGCGTTTCATCCCAAGTGACCTGACCGTCGTAATGAGTATGCACGTCGACAAAACCTGGCGTTACCAGCAGGCCAGTCGCATCAATGACTTCACGGGCTTCGCCTTCAAGGTTGGAGCCGACAGCGACGATGACACCATCGGTGATGGCCACATCGGCGGTGAATCGGTCTGAGCCGGTGCCGTCTACAACGGTCCCGTTGCGAATTAGAAGATCAAACATTGTGGTCCTTTGTGAAATCGTTTCTAGTCAAGGTTGTTTCTGGTCGGATCAGGCGGCGCTGCCGGCTCGCACCAGGCGTCCCGGGCGCGCTCCCGTGTCAGCATCATCTTGGCGGGTGATCTCGCCACTGACGATTGTCGCTCGGTAGCCCTTAGCGGATTGCACGAAGCGTTTGCCGCCCGCTGGCAGGTCACGGGCAACGCGGGGCGGCATCAGCGACAAATTGTCGAAGTCGACCACGTTGAGGTCCGCCTTGGCGCCCACTTCGATCGTTCCCCGATCATCGAGGCCGAAGAGGCGAGCGGTGTCGTGGGTCTGCTTCTTGACGATGAACTCGAGCGGCAACTGCTCGCCACGACTGCGGTCACGAGCCCAGTGGGTAAGCAGCCAGGTCGGTTGAGAGGCATCGCAAATCACGCCGCAGTGCGCTCCCCCGTCGCTCAACCCGACGACTCCCGCGGGATGCTGCAGCATCTCGTGAAGCGCGTCGCCGTTGCCGTCGGCATAGTTGAGGAAGGGGAACAACAACAGCGCCTTGCCGTCGTCTTCGAGCAACATGTCGTAGAGCAGGTCGTCAAGTTCACGCCCTTGCGCTTCGGCCATTGCCTTTATGGTGCGCTCGGGGCCGGGTTCGTAGTCGGGCGGGTCGCCCAGCACGTAGATCCGGTGCATCGAACCCAGAATGAACTCCGAGAAGGGATTGTCGGTGTTGGGGGTTTCAGCAAGGATCGCCGCGCGGCGCTCCGGTCGGCGGAGTTCGGTCACCAGTTCGGGCAACGGCAAGTCGGCTATCTCGTCCCAACTGGGCCGTTGACGCCAAGGACTCAGACCTTCAAGCCCGAGCAGGATTCCGTTGAGGCGGCCAGCAATTTGGGGATGCAACGAAGCACCCGCGGCCGAGGCTTGCGCGGAGCGGTCGATCAACGCTCGCCACAGTTCCGGTTCGTCGTTGATCTGGACCAGCACGAACGACACGGGCACTCCCGTCTCTTTGGAGATCCGCACCATCCAGTCGACTTCGGTATGAGGAGCGACGGTGTCTTCGCCGGCCGAACCCATCGGTGCGAGTTCCAAGAGCCCATGACCCGCGTCTGCACAACCCTTCGCCAACGCGTACAGCTCGTCTTCTGCGGCGAACGTTCCGGGGACCGGTTCGCCGTCCATGGCTGTGTGCGCGAGGGTCCGTGAGGTTGACACGCCGAGGGCTCCCGCGGTCACGGCTTCACGAACGATCCTGCGCATCTCGGCGATCTCTTCGCTGTTGGCGGGAGCGTTGCGGGCACCACGCTCACCCATCACATAGGCGCGAACCGCCCCGTGGGGCACGAGACAGCCAACGTCGAGTCCCCAAGACCTGCCTTCGAGACTGTCGAGGTATTCCGGGAAGGTCTCCCATGACCAGTCGATGCCCTCAGCCAGCGCCGCTCCGGGGATGTCCTCGACACCTTCCATCAACTGGATCAGCCAGTCCTCGCTGCCGGGCTTCACCGGAGCGAAGCCAACGCCGCAGTTCCCTGTGACGACCGTGGTGACTCCGTGGCTGGCAGACGGTTCGAGGACCGGGTCCCAGGTGACTTGCCCGTCGTAGTGCGTGTGTACATCAACAAAGCCGGGGATCACGATGCACCCCGCGGCGTCGATCTCTTTGTCAGCTTTGCCTTCCAGTTCGGGACCGACTGCTGCGATTCTTCCCTCTCGGACTGCCACATCACCGAGGTACCGGTCAGCACCGGTTCCGTCGATGATGATTCCGTTGCGTATCAGTAGGTCATACATGGATTCGTCCGTGTCGTTTGCTCGGCTGAGGTTGCTTCCACTCTAGAGGCAACGGTTGGGTGGACCCGAATCCGTCGGCGGGTCAGTCGGTCAACCGGACACACGCTCATCCGGCCAGTTGGCCACCCGGCCAGGTCGGTCAGTTCGGCGAGTTCGACCACCCCGTCGGTTCGGCTACCCGGCGGCCGCCCATCGGCAAGGAATTGGGGATTCCCGGCGACGAACTATCCGACGAGTGCGTTCACCAGGCCGGTGAGGTGACGATCAAGCCGGGCGGCGGTGGCGCGGTAGGCAGCCAACGGTTCGCCGACAGGGTCGTCGATCTCCTCAGCGGGACGCCCGACGAGTTCGCCTTCGCGCATCGCCCCGACGGCCGTGATTCGTTCTCTTATCGCATTCCTGGTCGAGTTGGTTGGGGTCGTCAATCCGGACGATCCCGAGCTTGCCGCCAGACGGGCGAACTCGGAGGGGAGGAACACTCGGGTCTTCAGTTCGTTGTCGCGTCCGATGACGGTGCCTGCGTGGATTCTGGTCATCGCCACCACCAGATCCACATCGAGATCATCGCTGTGTAGACGGCGACTGACATGGTCGCCGATGTCCAACCCCATTTCGGCCATGACCGCCACCGCGTGCGGGGTCGCGGGGCGCTGCGACCATCCCAGGGTCCCGGCCGAAGCCACCGAGGCACCCACACCCGCTTCATCGAGCCGGGCGCTCAGTATCGCCTCCCCCATCGGAGAGCGGCAGGTGTTGCCGGTGCATACCACCAGTACCCGCAACTCACACATCCGCCAAGCTTCGCACGCCCGAACCGGAGTCCCACCATCGATGTCGGCCACTGGGACTACCCAGCCGTGCCACATCCAGCACCCGCTGCCCCGCCTTGGTCGGTGCCCCCTCGCCTCAACTGTCAAACATGACCTGCGTGTCCGATACTTGGAGTAACATCACTTGCACTCCCGGATTGATGCGGTGGTGGTCTCAGATGGCACAGACAGCAGAGGAATCCTTCAACTTGGCGTTGAGACATCTCGAGCGCGTATCTGTGTCGTGGGACGACCCGACCGACTGGCTCGAACTATCAACGTTTGGCTTCTACTGCCTTGAGGCTTGTGTTGTGGCGGCGGCTCTTCAGTTGAAACGGCCACGTCCTGGCAACCACTGGACCAAGGTGGCGGAGGCCAGGTACCTCACAACCGAGCACCAATTTCCCGATATCGAGAACTTGCTCGTCGACCTGAACACAATGCGCAAGCACAAAGCGTACGGCAATGTCGAACCACCCGACAATCTCGATCCGCAGGATGTCGCGTCAGAGATTGAGGCATACGTCGAACAAGTCGGGAAACTTGTGCAATGAGTCAACAACTGACCTCGGAACGAGTGTCCAGCACAGTGTTCACGACGGGTGACCTGTCGGATGTCGTGAGGAGGTGGCCAGACGAAGCCGCTCGCGGATGGACATGTGAAGCCGTGGAGGGAGCAGCCGAAAATGAGGCCGTCAAGTCGATCGTGGCGACCGGTTCGTCTGTTCGCGATGTGGAACATAGCGATGACCTTGATCTGGTTCTGGTGTACGGCGAGTGTCGGCCCATTCTGGCTCGACCGCCGATCTCGATAGACCTTAGGTTGTACGAGCAGGACGAGGTGCTGCAGAAGCTGGCTGCGGGTCACGACTATCTGTCTTGGACCGTGCGGTACGGGCGGGCCTTGTTTGAACGCTGTGACTGGTGGACGGCACTACGCGCCGACTGGAACGATCGGCTGTCGTTGCCGTCGGTAACTGACGCGCTCGAACGCGCCCACAAGGCGGAGGGTCTGTACAAGAAGCTGGTCGAGATCGGAGACGCCGACGCTGCAGCCGACTTGCAGCTCTCGATGCTGACGTTCTTGAGTCGGGCAGCGCTGAGCAAGGCAGACGTGTTCGCGAAGTCACGACCTGAACTCCCAGACCAGCTGCGCGGAATCGGCGAAGGGTTGTTGGCGGAGCGTCTCAGCGACGCCTTGGAACGTAGAACTGAGCGGACAACGCAGGATTCCGTGATCTGAGCCGGATCCGTATAGACCGAATCGCGGAAGACTCCGACGGCGCAACTCATAGAAAATCTTGTGGTTGTGACTTTGTGCAACTCTTCACCGCTGTGTCTCGAATCTATGACAGCCACTCGGAGATGCAATGTCGGCCGCTGGGACTACCCAGCCGTGCCACATGCAGCACTCGCTGCCCCGCCTGGGTCGGTGCGCCCTCGCCACAACTGCGGAGCGTGCCCTGCCTGTCTGGTACTGTCGCTCGACGTGTTCACGCCACCGATCTAGCTGCCCGCTGGATCACACACCGGCACCAACTAACATCCCTGGCTGAACCACGCCGGGTCGCACAACCGAGGCTCTTTAAAAGGACGTAGATGCCGTGAATCGCAAGAAAACGTGGACTATCGCCGCAATTTCTCTCACGGTCGTGGTCGTCGGCGCGGTTGCCTATCGGGTAATCGACAGCAACGATTCCTCGGGGGAGTCTCCTGACACTGTCGGGCAGCCAGAAGAAGAGCGTCAATTAGAGATCCAGGAATCACCGGTCAGCACGACTTCTACAACCCTGCCTGAAGAACAGGAACCGGTTGTGGAGGAAGAGCCTGAAGAGGAAGTCACCGAAGACCCCGAAACGGGTACGGAGGTTGATGACTCGGAAGAGGATCCCCCGACTACAACAGTCAGCACGACTTCTACAACCCTGCCTGAAGAACAGGAACCGGTTGTGGAGGAAGAGCCTGAAGAGGAAGTCACCGAAGACCCCGAAACGGGTACGGAGGTTGATGACTCAACAGAGGATCCCACGGTTACAACACCGGTCAGCACAACTTCTACAACCCTGCCTGAAGAACAGGAACCGGTTGTGGAGGAAGAGCCTGAAGAGGAAGTCACCGAAGACCCCGAAACGGGTACGGAGGTTGATGACTCAACAGAGGATCCCACGGTTACAACACCGGTCAGCACAACTTCTACGACCCTGCCTGAAGAACAGGAACCGGTTGTGGAGGAAGAGCCTGAAGAGGAAGTCACCGAAGACCCCGAAACGGGTACGGAGGTTGATGACTCGGAAGACTGGGTTCTGTTCATCCCTCCTAATCCTGTATGGCTGGAAGAAGCTAGGGCTATCGAAGCCTTTTACGACAACTGCTGTCAAAACAGTAAGGATGAGGAAACTCTGAAACAAATGTTTGATCAATTCATCGGCGATAATTGCGATGCTGGTTTGAACGGCATATGCAAAGGCATGACATCTGGTCAAATGCTGTCCATGTATTCCAGAAGAGCTTGTCCTAGAGGATGGTCTCTGACTAATTCTCCATGGTTTGATCCGCAGTATGACTACAACATGTGTTCTCATCCTGATCACATGCTATACGACTACGATAGAGCATACTATCCCCCTAACGAAGCAGATCCGCGAGGGGTACCTAAGGATTACTGGAATAGCAACGCCGGTTAAAGCCTCAGTTGTCACAGATATCTGACAGACGCTCAAGATACCCCGACCCTCCTCTGACTATTTGCAGTCAAGGGAGGGTCGGGTTCAACCTTCAGCTGACACAATCTAGAGCCTATCTGTTGAGATTTATATCCCATCTTTCAAGGTGTTGTAATAAGACCGAGGACACCGCCCGTCCCCACAGACAAGAGCTCAAGCCGACACGGGGAACCCCAGAGAAGCACACACAGGTGAGCAGATACCAGAAGACCCAACGCCCCCGTCCTCCACCGATGACCGTCGAACATGATCGATCACCTGGTTCTGGTGTATCGCGAGTGTCGGCCTGTTCTGGCTCGGCCGCCGGTCTCGATCGACCTGAGGCTGTACGGGCAGGACGAGGTGCTGCGGAAGCTGGATGCGGGTCACGACTACCTGTCTTGGAGCGTGCGCTACGGGAGAGTCTTGTTTGGACGCTGTGATTGGTGGACGACACACGCGCCAACAACTCGAAACCAACCAGTGCGTGTAGCGTGTTGACGACAATTCATGGGTCTGGTAGGTCTGTAGCGTGTTGACGACAATTCATGGGTCTGGTAGGTTTGTAGCGTGAACACTACAAACGATCAGGATGCGGGTGGGGTTCCGGCGAAGCGGAGCCCGAAACGGACGCTCACAACATCGCGTCGGCTCGGGTGGGCCATCAGGCAAGCCCGCCGCGAGTTGGGCTGGTCACAAGAGGATCTGTCAGCAGCGTCAGGGGTCTCACGACCGCAGATCTCAGACATCGAATCAGCGAAGAGCAGCCCGAGAACGACGACCCTGTTCGAGTTGCTGCGTGCATTGGACTACGAACTCGAACTCCGTCCGCTGGAGTCGGGCAGCAGGCTCGACAACGCCTTGAGAAGGACTACCGACGATGCAACGTCTTGACGTTCTGTTGCACGGACGGCTCGTAGGGGTCGTCACCGAAGGAAACCATGGGCGGGTCGAGTTCGCCTACATCGACGATCATTTGAACTCGTCTAGTCCTACACCGCTGTCGGTGAGCATACCTCTTGAACCCGGACCGAAGAATATTGAGGCGTGGCTGGACGGTCTGCTCGCAGACAACGACAACGTGAGGCGCAGGTGGGCCGCGGACTACCAGGCGAAGTCCACAAAACCGGTCGATCTGCTGGCAACGCCAGTGGGTCGAGAATGTGCAGGGGCCGTGCAGATATGCAGACCTGAGACGACCAGCGACCTTATGAGCAGAGCCGGTATCCTGCATCCGCTTACTGAGTCCGGCGTGGCTCGAATAATCTCAAACCTTCGCACAGACCCGTCGGGCTGGAACCGCGACCGGTCACAGACAGCGTTCAGTCTCGGCGGCGCACAGACCAAAACAGCGTTGCGGTTCGATGGGGCGCAGTGGTCGCTCGCCGCAGGGTCCGCTTGCACAACCCACATTCTCAAACCGGCAGCGGCGAGGTTCCCGGACCTCGACATCGTGGAACACCTCTGCCAATACGCAGCCCGCAAACTCGGTCTGCACGCAGCCGAGACTGCGTGCGTCTATTTCGATGACGAAAGGACCCTGGTCGTAACACGATTCGACAGGGAACGACTGCCGAACGGCGACTGGGCACGGATCCATCAAGAAGATGCGTGTCAAGCGTTGGCTGTTCCCCCGCACCAGAAATACCAGAACGACGGTGGACCGACGCCTAGCAGCGTCGCTTCGCTGATCCGCGAGCATTCATCGAAGCCGGAGAACGATGTTCGCCGGTTCCTTGACGCGTTCGTCTACAACTGGCTGATCGTGAACACCGACGCCCACGCCAAGAACTACGGTCTGCTGCTCGACGCCGATGATGTCAGGTTCGCTCCGTTGTACGACCTGTGCTCCTTCATCCCGTACAAGATCGTAGACGGCGAGCATCTTCACCTCCCGAAACTGAAAATGGCGATGAAGATCGGCAACGACTACACGCTCAACAAAACCGACAGAGAATCGGCTTGGCTGCATGTAGCCGACCAGCTTGACGTCTCTCCGTTGCTCGTAGCTGAACGGATCGACGCTCTCGCTGACGGCCTCGACACGGCATTCGCAGAAGCCGTCGACACGTTGCCGAACCGCGCCAAAGCCGCCCCAGTCGTCGCTGAAATGATCGAGGCCATCGCAGTTCGACGAGTCACTGGTCTGGACGTCGCGCGCCGCCTGCAACGCTCGTACCCGAAACCGGCCCGCCAGCATCAGAGGCTTGAGTTGTCAGGCGAGGGCGAGGCACCCAACCCGTCTCAAAGGTTCGAGCTGTCAGGTGAATGCGGAAGGCGCAACAGAACAAAGAGCGGGTTCTGCAAACATCCGCACCCTGGGCGAGGCGGTCGATGCGCTGCTGGACACCGGCACTGACACAAGGGGTCATCGACACTCGCGGGCATCAACGACTGTGCTTGGGAGACGTGTTGACAGACGTGACTATCTCCAGCCCTAGTTCTTCCAACACGGTCAGTGCTGTGTCGAGCGCTGCGTGGTGACCGCCTTGCTCTAGGCGGATGACGCAATGTCTGGTGGTCCCGACCCGCTCCGCGAGCTGCTGTTGAGTCATCGCCGCGGCTCGACGAGTCCGGCGTATCAACTCTCCGACATCAACATCTGTTTCGACTTTGTGACCGGCGTTCATAGCACTGACCTGCACTTGCCTCCGTGCCCAGCGCGAAGCAGACAGGGCTTGCCGGTGCGTTTGACTGTCTTCGCGCATGTGGTGATCACCTGAGGCTCAACCACGTCGAGCCCCGTGGAGGTTCGCGTCCCCATCAACGACATACCCACACCACCACCGGCTGTTTTGGCGGCGTGAGCCACGACCCGGTCACAGACTTCACGAGCGGTCTCAGCAGCCCACTGGGGGCATCGCGCCACGGCGTCGTTGAACGCATCAGGTAACCCCTCCGCGATGTCTTTGAGCGTGCCGATGCCGACGTTTATTCCGAGCCGTGCAGCGGTGTGTTCCCACTGTCCCAGCGTGGTGGGGGTTGGCTCACCGAAACGCATCGCTGGCCGCGACAGGTCTTGGCCTGGGTGCATGTAGGGCGCCAACGAGTTCAAGTCGTACAGCGGCGCCAGTCGCGGGCGTGAACCGTCCAACAGCAGCCCGTAGTTCTTGGCGTGTCCGTCGGTGTTGCCGATCAACGAGTTGTAGAACACCGACAAGAAGAACCCTGATGTGTCGGCGGGGTTCTCTTGTCGTAGCAAAGCCACGATGTCGGTGGGGCCAGGACCTCCGTCTTGTTGGTATTTCTGGGCTGTAGGCACCCCCAACGCTGCGCACATGTCCTCGAAGTGGACACGGCGCACGTCGTCTCTCGACATCTCCCGGTCGAACCGCTCGGCCACTAGACACACCTCATCTTCGAACAGTTCCAACGACGTGCGTGCCGCGTTCAACCCGAGCGTCGCCGCGGCTGCCTGGCACAGATGCTCGTTCACCGCTATCGAGTCACGCAACCGTTCAGTGAGATGCCCGCGCTGCGGCTTGAGAATATGGGTCGTAGCAAGCGACCCTGTAGGCAGATGCCAGCCGTCGCCGGTGAGCCTCAACGCCATCTTGGGTTGCGCGCCGGGCAGAGACAACCGCAGCACTCCCAGGCCTTCAGACGGGTCATCCACAGCGTCTTGAGTTATGAGACGCAGATGATGCGCAATGTCGGCGTCGGTGAGCTTCATTAGGGTTTCGGTTTGCGGGTCGTCAAGAACCGGTCGGACAGAGAACTGCACAGCCCCGGCGCACTCAAGTCCCGCTCGGGTGCAGAGCAGGTCATATGGGGCTGTTGAAGCTGCGCTGAGTTCACGCGCCATCCGTGCTCGGGTACGCGGGTTCTCTGGCAGTATCCCGTCGATCCAGTCAGAGACATCGTGTCGTTCTCGGTGACCTGCTGACAACGACAGCGACAGCGGCGTGTCCAGCGGGCTGCGGCCGGGTTCGTAGTAGAGATGCACAGCACCGCGCCGCAACCGCACAAGCCGCCCGATCCTTGCGCCGTGCAAGAACACGTAAAGGTCTTGTGTCGCTCTAGCCATCAGCGTTACCGCCTTTCGGTGTGGCTATGGGACGTACAGCAATGTCGGCGCCTAACGCTTTCAACGCCGCCAGCACATCCGCGAGCGACGGTTCAGTTATCCCGCGTTCGAACTTCGACACCCACTGCTGGGAGCGCCCCACGGCTTCTGCGAGACGGGTCTGGTTCCAGCCTCGCTGGTGGCGCAGGTAGATCACGTAACGGCGTAAACTGCCTCGGGTCGCGAGCACCACAACATCCTGTGCCATACATAAGAGTATCCCACAAATACGCTTCTGAGTGGCGTCCGAGGCGGTTGATCTCTTGGGGCAGGTAGGTGTCTTGGAGGTCGGCGGCGAGTTGGGCCACGGTCGCGGTGCCGGTGTCGGTGATGTCATAGATGCCTCGCAGCGTTTCTTTGCCGTGCAAGGCCAAGCGGACCTCGCCATAGGGGTCGCCTGCGTCGAGCAGGTCCCGCAGCCTGATCCGCCCGTTGTCGGTGATGGGCTCAGAGGCCGACACGAGCATGCGAAAGCAAAGCAGACGTGTTCGCGAAGTCGACCGGAGCTTCCAGACCAGTTGTAGGGAATCGGCGAAGGGGTGTTGGCGGAGCGTCTCATCGACGCGCTGGAACGCAGAACTGAGCGGACAACGCCGGATTCCGCGATCTGAGTCGGATCCGTACAGACCGAATCGTGGAAAACTGCGACGGTGCAACTCATAGAGAATCTTGTGGTTGTGACTTTGTGCAGCTCTTCACCGCTGTGTCTCGAATCTATGACAGCCACTCGGATATGCATAAACTGGCGCTTCGTGTTTCAGGGTGGAGTGAGGGTGTCGAGCAGCGCCCAATTGGGTTTCCCGGCGTAGCGGAGGGCTCGGATTCGGTAGTTGGCGAAGTTGGTGAACCCGAACGCGGCGCGTTTGACGCGTTGAACGCGGCCCGATAAGGCCCCGAGAGGCCAGCACCGCCCAGCTGATGGCGCAGCGCCAGGCGCGGGGCCGCTCGAGCAACCACTTCGTGGGCGCGTTGGCCGTCCGGCTTCGGACTATGTCCAACAACTGGCCCCGTCCGACGTCGACGATGCCAGTCGCCCAGGCCTTGGTGCGGAACCGTCCCCACCGCCACATCAGATGCTCGTCGAGGCCCAGCGCCCGCGTGTCGCCGATCCTGGCGGTGTCGACGGCCAGCAGCGCCTCGCCCCAGCGACTCACCGACTCACCGGAGGCCAACTGCATCCCAGATTCGAAGCCGCCTCTTTGAGAGGGCGGCCACTGCCCGCCTGACGCGTGACCCAGAGGCCGGCGCGTGTCGTCAGCCGCTGGGACTACCCAACCGTGCCACATCCAGCACTCGGTGCCCCGCCCTGGTCGGTGGCCCCTCGCCTCAACTGTCAAACCTGACCTGCCTGTCTGGTACATTCCCTCGACGTGTTCACGCCACCGATTTAGCTGCCCGCTGGATCACACACCAGCACCAACTAACATCCTTGGCTGAACCACGCCGAGCCGCACAACCGAGGCTCTTCGAAAGGACGTAGATGCCGTGAATCTCAAGAAAACGTGGACTATCGCCGTAGTATCTCTCACGGCCGTGGTCGTCGGCGCGGTTGCCTACCGGGTAATCACCAGCAGCGATTCAACAGAAGAGCAGCTGATTGTCACGACAAGCCAGGACTCAGAAGAGCCTCCTGACACTGCTGGGCAATCAGAAGAAGAGCGTCAAATAGATATCCAGGACCATCTGGTTACACCAGTCAGCACAACTTCTACCACCCTACCTGAAGTACAGGAACCGGTGGTAGAGGAAGAGCCTGAAGAGGAAGTCACCGAAGACCCCGCAACGGGTACGGAGGTTGATGACTCGGAAGAGGATCCCCCGACTACACCAGTCAGCACAACTTCTACCACCCTACCTGAAGTACAGGAACCGGTGGTAGAGGAAGAGCCTGAAGAGGAAGTCACCGAAGACCCCGCAACGGGTACGGAGGTTGATGACTCAACAGAAGATTCCACAGTTACAACGCCAGTCAGCACGACTTCTACCACCCTACCTGAAGAACAGGAACCGGTTGTGGAGGAAGAGCCTGAAGAGGAAGTCACCGAAGACCCCGCAACGGGTACGGAGGTTGATGACTCAACAGACTGGGTTCTGCACATCCCCCCCAATCCTGTATGGCTGGAAGAACACAGAGCTGTTCTAGCCTTTCGCGACAACTGTTGCCAAAACAGTGAAGATGAGGAAGCACTAAAACAGATGTGGAATCAACTTGTAGGTGATGGCTGCAATGCCAATCGGTACGGCATATGCGCTGGTATGGGAGCTGGAGACATGCATGCCATGAACTCTAGGAGAGCTTGCCCTAAAGGGTGGTCTCTGGCTAGAGATTCATCGTATGACTCGCAGTATGATTACAAAATGTGTTCTCACCCTGATCACATTGACTACATCTACGATAAAGCATACTACCCTCCTGAAGAAGCAAATCCGCAAGGGGTACGCAGGGATCACTGGGATAGTAATACCGGTTGAAACCTAAACCGTCGTAGATACCTGACAGACGCTCAAGATACCCCGACCCTCCTCTGGCTGTCTGCAGTCAAGGGAGGGTCGGGATTCAACCTTCAGTTACTGCAATCAAATAGAGCTTAGCCGTTGAGATTTATATCGCATTCTCCAAGGTGTTGTAATAAATATGACTTGGGGTTATTTGCAGCTCAAAAGTGCTAGAATAACCATTAAGCTCATAAATATAAAAAAGGGTGATTGGAGTGTAATGGGTTTCAGAACGAGGCGCTTGCCCGTGTATAAGCGTTTATTATCTGTACGCAAGAGCGCCATGGTACTTGGCGTTATGGTTGCCACTGTTCTGGCAATTGGTGTCGTTACGGCCCGGCGCTCCCCTCCACCCGCCGATGACCGGCAAACATGATCGATGAGGCCGGTTCAATCCCCGCCGGAGATCCGCAAGCGTGTTGCTGTTGAGCGAAAGCGGTCACAGCGAGGCCAATACGCGAGACTACGGGCCAGACTGATGGCCGCAACTCAGACAACTCAGTCGATGATCGAGGAGCAGAGCATTGCCGGGACCACTTGATGGAGTACGGATCGTTGAGCTCGGTGTCTGGGTCGCGGGACCCGCCGCCGCGGGGATCTTGGCGGACTGGGGCGCGGATGTGATCAAGATCGAGCCTCTGGGCGGCGACCCGGCCCGGACCTTCCAGAACATGCTCGGTGGCGACATGCCCACCAACCCCGTGTTTGAACTGGACAACCGCTCCAAGCGCAGTATCGCCCTAGACCTCTCCGATGATGAGGGTCTGGCGATCGCCAAGGAACTGATCGCGCAGACCGACGTGTTCGTCACCAATGTGCGGCTCGCCGGGCTCGAACGTCTGGGTCTGGACCATGAGACCCTGCTGGCGGAACACCCCCGGTTGGTGTACGCGGCGATCACAGGATTCGGCCTCGACGGTCCAGACAAGGACCGCGCGGCATACGACATCGCCGCTTTCTGGGCCCGGTCCGGGATTGCCCACATGCTCACTCCCGAGGGGAGCAACCCCCCGTTTCAACGGGGCGGTATGGGCGATCACAACGCGGGTATGGCTGCCGCAGCCGCTGTTTGCGCAGCGCTGTACAGCCGTGAACGCACGGGCCGAGGGCAACTGTGCTCAACTTCGTTGTTCCGCACCGGGATCTATACCATCAGCTTCGATCTGTCGATCACCGTGGGCTGGGGACTCACCCTGGGTGTCGGCGACCGGGAGACCATGTACAACCCGACCACGAACAACTACGTGACCAGCGACAACAAGCGCTTCTGGGTGGTGGGTCTTGAAGCTGATCGGCACTGGCCGCCGTTGGCGCGCGCGGTGGGGCATCCGGAATGGATCACCGACGAGCGATTCGCCACCGCAGCGGACCGGGCAAGGAATGGGCCGGAACTGCTCGGCGAACTCGACAGGATCTTCGTCACCCGCACGCTCGCCGAGTGGGCCGAGGTCTTCGCCACAGAACCAGACTTCTTCTGGGCGCCGGTGCAGTCACCTGACGATCTGCTCGCAGATCCTCAGTTCTACGCTGCCGGGGCACTCGTGGAGGTGCCCGACGAGTCCCTTACGACATCGATGATCGCCACGCCAGTGGATTTCGACGGCACACCCTGGGCACCACGCTGCTTGGCCCCCAAACTCGGCGAGCACACCGTGGAGATACTCTCGAGCCTGGGCCGTTCCGACGATGCGGAAACCCTCGCTGCGCGGGGTGTGGTGGGTATCGCCGGATGATCCGTCGGCTCGTCCGAGGCCCGTTCCTTGCGGTTGCGTGCCTCTGTTGCCT
This sequence comes from Candidatus Aldehydirespiratoraceae bacterium, assembly GCA_965198315.1. Classification (GTDB taxonomy): domain Bacteria; phylum Actinomycetota; class Acidimicrobiia; order Acidimicrobiales; family Aldehydirespiratoraceae; genus VXYK01. The sequence goes on from OZ240616.1 coordinate 3,339,993, forward strand.
CGTCGCCGGCGCGTGTGCCGGATCAGACGGTGAGCAGTTGTCCGGCGAACCTGTTGCGAGCACATCGACGACAGAACCCTCCAGTACCGGGGCGGCTTCGGCCACAACCACCGACACTTCACCGTCCACCGACACAACCGCTGCGACCACCACGGCCCCGACCGGCACAGACACGGCTTCGTCCACCGACACGGACACCGACACGGCCACAGTACCGTCCACCGACACCGACACAGACACGGCTTCGTCCACCGACACCGACACAGACACGGCTTCGTCCACCGACACGGACACCGACACCGACACGGCTTCGTCCACCGACACCGACACAGACACGGCTTCGTCCACCGACACGGCCACCGACACCGACACGGCTTCGTCCACCGACACGGACACCGACACGGCTTCGTCCACCGACACGGACACCGACACCGACACGGCTTCGTCCACCGACACGGCCACAGACACCGACACGGCTTCGTCCACCGACACGGCCACAGACGCCCCGACGAACGGGTCCACCGACACGGCCACAGACGCCCCGACGAACGGGTCCACCGACACGGCCACAGGCGCCCCGACGAACGGGTCCACCAGCACGGCCACAGACGCCCCGACGAACGGGTCCACCAGCACGGCACCGTCTACCGACACGGCCACCACAACGACCACGGCCCCGTCCGGCACGAGCGCGCCCGCCGGCACCACGTCACCAGGTGAGGTCGCTGTGTCGCCGTGGCCCTCGGATCCCCGCACCGCGAGCGATCGAGACTGGCGGGTGAGGATCGAGGCTTCGTGGCGTCACGACACTGATGCCTTCACTCAAGGACTTGAGACTCACGGCAGCATCATCTACGAGAGCACGGGACTATACGGGGAGTCTCGATTGCGTGCGCTCGACGGTGCCGATGAACTGCGTTCGGTTGCTATCGACGGTGACCTGTTCGGCGAGGGCCTGACCCTGGTCGGTGACGAGATAATTCAACTCAGTTGGCGCGAGGGGCGGGCATTGCGCTGGGACCGCGACACCTTCGAGGCGCGCGGCGAGTTCCGCTACGAGGGCGAGGGCTGGGGGATCTGTTGGGACGACGGCGGTTCGCGTCTGTTTATGAGCGACGGCTCCTCGACTCTCACCCACCGCAACAGGGACTTCGCAGTTGTGGCGACCACGACGATCCTTCGCAGCAACGAACCCGTGAGAAGGATCAACGAACTCGAATGCGTCGACGGGCTGGTTGTCGCCAACATCTGGATGAGCAACGAGATAATCGTCATCGACCCCGATTCCGGAGAGGTGCTGGTGTCGATCGACGCCGCATCGCTGGCTGCTGAAGCGGGCATCTCAGCCCAGGAGAACAACGAGGTGCTCAACGGCATCGCCTACAACGGAGACGGCAACTGGATTCTCGGCGGGAAGAACTGGCCCCTGCAGTTCCTGGTGACGCTGACTCTCAACTGACGCTGCCGGCTCATCCGGTGGGTATCTCGGCCGATGAACGCCATCCGGCGCTCAACGGCATCGTCTATTGACCGAGACGGCAACTGGATTCTCGGCGACAAGAACTGGCCCCTGCAATTCCTGGTAACGCTGACCCTCAACTGACTCTGTTGGCTCAACTCCGCCGGTTCAGGCGGCTCGACTGATGGGCCGAGCGTCACACGGTCCGCCTACTATCACCACCATCGTGTCCAGTCAGCCTCCTTCAGCGCACCGAGACCTGCCGCTCTACGGGCTCGACATTGAGACCGACACCACTACCGACGGTCTTGATCCCCGGGTCGCATCGGTGCTGGCCGTGGCGCTGGTCGGTGAGGACTTCTCCGCAGTGTTCGACGGCAGAGAAACCGACTTGCTGGCAGACCTTGACCAACATCTGGCCGATCTGGAACCTGGAATCCTGGTGACGTGGAACGGGGGGTGTTTCGACCTTCCCTTCCTGCGAGACCGCGCTGCGATCTGTGGCATACCGCTAGGGCTGCGACTGGTTCACGACCCACTGATTCCCGGCGGTCACCAGCGTCCCCAGCCTCTTATCGGCGGGTACCGGGCTCGCTGGCACAGCCACGGCCATCTCGATGCCTACCAGGTGTTCAGAGCCGATGTCGGTGCGAGCATGGGAATCTCGTGTGGCCTCAAACCCCTTGCTCGTCTTGTCGGTCTAGAGGTCGTCGAAGTCGACCGTCAACGCATCCATGAACTGTCCGACGAGGAGTGTCGGGAGTATGTCGCCAGCGATGCCTACTTGGCTCGCGCCTTGGTCAAAAGGCGCGCTCAACCTTGGGCCGGGGTTGATCAGTTGCCGCTGTCGATCGGTTCGTAGCCGGCCACGTCATGGTGCGGAGTATCGAGATAGATCTTGGCTTCGGGTACTCCCGCGAATTTGCCGTGACTCCAACGGATCTCAACATGGCCTTCCACAGTTCTTGGCGTTGAGTCTCTCTTGTCGACCACCTCTGCTCGCCAGCGAACGGTCGGTTGACCTGCATAGTCGCCCCACATGTCGAAATGTCGCATACGAAAGCGATTCTGGAAGTCCCACGGAGTCATCACCCGGTACCGAATCGGGCAGCCGTTCCTGTCGGTGCCGAGCACGAAATATGGGGAGGCTGCGAGGCGCAGAAGCCTCCAAAGCAGTTCCTCTCGATCTCTCCTGCTGGAGGTGCGTTCCATGAGATGCGAAGCGCTGTTGCGGGCAATCTCGAACCCCACGAGTTCCCAGTCATAACGCAACGACGCCGGCCACCGCCCCTTCAGCGCCGAGCGCAGCGCAGCTCGATGGTTTGCGTTGAGCGCAGTCACACGCGTCGGTAGCGGCAAGTCGCTCACATGGTTTCGCACTTGGGAATAGAACTCTTGAAAGGACTCGGCGGCGACTTCGGCGAACCAATCAGCGCCACGCTTCGCACGCTCTACTAACGCTCGGTCAAAGACATGCCACGGAGATGCATTGTGGAGAATGTCCGAGCCGTACTTGCAACTGATCAGATACACGTGATCGACCCGCAAATCAGCCGGAATCTGTTCATACGCGGGAGGGCGGTGAGGGCCTTTCCACTCGACCAACCACGGGACGCGGCCCCGCAACCCGACATTGGCACGCGCGAATATCTCACCGTTGGCGTATGCCGAGGAGAAAATCTCCAAATGTTTGCCGGTCTCGTAGGCGGCATCGAGTCGGTCGAACACTCGATCAGTGACGTTGTTGATCGAACGCGGTCTAGCGGCGAGCGCTCGCTCCAGGTCTCGGTAACCGAACAGCCCGAGACCTGTGACTATCTCAGACACTTCGGTGCGAACAGTAGCCATGAGCAGCGCCTCTAAACCTCAACCCTTTTGATGTCAAGGCTCTGGCGTAGGACCTCGCTCAAAGGCGCTGGCCGAATGATCGTGCCGTCCTTCCAGTTCTTGAACGACACAGCCGATTCGCAGGTCGTGGTAGCGCTGTGCTTGTGACAATCGGACAACTGAACTCCCGTATTCAGGCAAATCTTAGGCGGCCGGTGCTGTGACTTCAGCAGTGTCACACACCCAGACCATGATTTGGGTTCCCTCGCGATCCGGGTTTGGACCGCCATCACCACCGACATCCATCGGAGACCAAGATGGCTCAGCCCGTATCCACCACAGCTCTCGGCCGGCGCGCACTCTCACTCGACTGCGGAGTTGCCGCCCTAGCAGATGAGATTATTGCCATTCCCCCGCCACCCGGCATCGACCAGAATCCCTACGGTCCCCTCGTAGGCGTACGCTGCGGCCCAGCCGTGCAGGCCGTCGCCTACCCACTCCCAGCACGTCTGATCAGCTGTGACCCCAGCGATACCCGGATTGCCATCGTCGTCAGCCGGACGGAGGCTCCACAGATCGTTGACCCCCGCAAGGAGCAACCGTTGACGATTGAGGCAGAACTCGGTCCAGCAGTCGATGTCGGGCGACGAGTATTGGGCATGGCCACACCAGTCGAGTCGACCCCTCCATCCGATGTATTGGATGTGTTCTGGCTCGACGGAATCATCAGCACCGTGCTGCGCGCGGGACCCGAGGAATCGCTCAGCTGGGCATCGATATCGGTGCTCCACCCCCTCACAGACGTGACGATTGAACCGTGGCGCTTGCGCAATAGGCGATTGAGGCTCGCCTTGGGCTGGGACGCCTTCCGCCATCGGGCCTGTAGCGCCACCTCGCGCTGGCCCGGGATGGATCCGGCGATCGCCGGGTGGCTCGACGACGGATCCTTTGCCCGCTGGTGTCTTGCAGACCTGCCCGACAGTGACGCCATTATCGACGATCTCCGTGACCTCTTGGAGCCTTCGCTGATGGCCTGCATTGATGAAGCCTTGGCTCCTCCCGGTGAGTGGATTAGACGATGGTCATAGACGACCGTGAGGAAACCAGGCGAAGAGCGTTGCGAACAGCGGTAGTTCTGGCATCCTTGAGCACGGTGTTTCGCTACCTTCGAGGACTCTTGTGAGCTACAAACCTGGCGACCGCGTCGTGTACCCGCACCATGGCGCAGCCGTTATCGAGAAGAAGGAGAAGCGCACCGCTTTCGGCGAGGAGAGGGACTACCTCGTGCTTCGCATGGCGCACGGCGATCTCGTGCTTTCTGTACCTGTCGACAAGGTCGAACAGGTCGGTATGCGTTGGCCGATTTCTACCGAAGATGTCGAAGATCTATTCGAGGTGCTGGCCAAGCGCGACGTGCGAGAGCCGGCCAACTGGTCACGACGGTTCAAGAATCACCAGGAGAAGCTGAAGTCTGGCGACGTCTACCAGGTCGCCGAGGTCGTCCGAAATCTTGCGCTGCGCGATAACGCCAAAGGGCTGTCCGCTGGTGAGAAGTCGCTCTACACGAAAGCCCGCACCGTACTCATTTCAGAGTTGGCCTTTGCCCTTGATGTCGACGAAGAAATCGCCACGACCCGCGTCGACAACGCTCTGGTTTAGACCAACCAACTAACGGCGGCTGGGTAGCTGCTTCATTCGTTGGCGGAGCCTGGGTAGGAACTCTTCGGCGTGGTGCCTTAGTTGCTCGTCAACCATCGTCGGTTCGAGTCCGCTCACATGGATTCGTACGTTGACGGTGTCGCAATCGGCTGCGGCTAAGAAGTCGGCGAGCTTGTCGGCTGCCTCAGCGCCATTGGCCGCGGCGATCAATTGATCGCCGTCCCAGTTCCTCATCGCACGACCCGGTGCATAGCTGCGGTAATGTGCCATCTGCTTGGCCATCTGCTCCGTTGGAGGATCGCCAATCCAGACCCGTCGGATGGCGATCCGCGGACCGGCACCGTTGGCTTGGCGGTAGACCTCACCGAGCCGGGCCGTAACCGCAGCGGTCTGCAAGCTGTCGTAGAGAACTCCAAGATTGAGAGCCGCGGCGCGGCGCACTGCCGCGGGACTCTGCGCGGCAACAACCATGGGCAGCGGACTGTCGGAGGTGCGAGCGATGGCCCTATCAGCTCCCAATGGTGAAACGTCTTGACCACGAAGGGCATTCACGACCTTCGGCAGAGCTTGTTTGAATCGTCCGACGATTTCGCTGAAGGGAACCTCTGCAAGTTCAAAGTCAACGGGAAGTGCGCCCGCTGCAAAGCCGGCACCAACTCGACCGGGATAGGCGGCGTCAAGCCATGCCAGGTCCTCGGCCAGCAGCGCATAAGCCCGCATGGGCAACAGCAACGGGCAGGGTGCCGCCCAACCCCCCGACATCGACCCAAGCAGGAACCCCGCTAGTTGAATCGGGTTCGGGAGGTAGCCCGGGAAGTTGGCGTGGTGCTCACTCACCATTACTCCGTCGTATCCAGCTGAAACGGCCGACTCTGCTTGGCTGCGGATCAGATCGAGTTGCTCGCAGGCTGTGACGTCGTGCGGGTACAGCCGCAGCGACACCGATCCCACCGCTAAGGGTTCAAAGAGCATCTTGGTCCCCCTTGTTCAGATTGGTCAGAGCCGTTCGATAATCGTTACGTTGGCTTGGCCTCCGCCTTCGCACATTGTCTGAAGTCCGTAGCGGTCTCCGATGCGTTCGAGTTCGTGCAACAAGGTGGTCATGAGCTTTGCGCCGGTGGCGCCGAGTGGATGGCCGAGCGCAATGGCACCGCCGTTGACGTTGACCCGCTCGTGGGGAATGTCGTGTTCGGCCATCCAAGCCATCGGCACGCATGCGAACGCCTCGTTGCATTCAAAGAGATCTATGTCCGAGATCGACATGCCGGTTTTCTCCAGGGCATGGGCGGTTGCGGGGATAGGTCCGGTGAGCATGAAAACGGGGTCGTCGCCGCGCACGCTCATGTGGTGAATTCGAGCTCGGGGAGTCAGGTTGTGATCCCCCACAGCCTGCTGCGAGGCGATCAAAAGCGAGGCCGACGCATCGCTGATCTGGCTGGACACTGCTGCGGTTAGCCGTCCGCCTTCGACAAGCGGCTGAAGCTGAGCCATTTTCTCGATGCTGCTGCCGCGACGGGGGCCCTCATCGGTGACACAATCCCCCAGCGGCACAATCTCGGCATCGAAACGACCCTCGTCAATCGCCTGAATCGCCCGTTCATGGCTTTGGAATGCGAACTCTTCCATTTCGGCCCGTGAGATATCCCACTTCTCAGCAATCATCTCGGCCCCGCGGAACTGTGAGATTTCTTGGCTGCCGTACCGTTCGACCCAACCCTCGGATCCGCTGAACGGATCATCGAAGCCGAGTTCGGCGGCCAAAGTCATCGCTGACCCGATCGGAATCTGCGACATTTGCTGGACACCACCGGCAACAACAAGATCGGCGACGCCGGCCATCACCATCGTCGCCGCAAACGTCACCGCCTGCTGACCCGAGCCACACTGGCGGTCGACGGTGGTACCGGGAACATGGGTGGGGAGTCCTGCAGCGAGCCACGAGGTTCGGGCAATGTCACCGGCTTGACCCCCGATCGAATCCACGTTGCCGAAGATGACATCCTCGATCGCTGCGGGATCAATACCGGTCCGCTGGATCAAGGCCTTGATCGACGCCGCTCCCAGATCGGCCGGATGGATGTGGGACAGACCGCCGCCTCGCTTGCCGGTGGGCGTTCGTACAGCGTCAATGATGTAAGCCTCAGACATGCCTACATCCTGCCCGCAACAAGCATCGATCTCCACATTCGCCGAGACTGGAACCCTTGAGTTGGTCAGCGACTAGTGGGGTTTGCGGCCCAAAGTTGCGATCGACGCGGGACTCATCATCACAAAGCCCTCCGCGCGGACCTGTTGGAGCGCTGCTTGGCCGTCAGCCTCGGCTACAACACCTGCGGTAACCATGTAGGGAATGGCCCTCTCAAGTGCCAGGAACCACCACTCACCGCTTGGTTCGTGTGGCCGCATCGCCCAGATATCGCCCACAACATCGAGATCGACCAGACCAGCAGAACGCATTCTTTCGAGGACTTGAAGCCCGAAGTCAGGGTCGCGCCATTCGTCGAGGCTTCCTGCCGACATGACCTGGTGGATCGTCTTGTACGGCTCAGGCAGTCCCTGTTGACCGAAACCTAAGAAGGTGCCGTCTTCAACTAGCAACCAGCCACCCGGTTTCAGGGCGTCCACGAGCTGACCGACCACCTCGTCACGAGTCGGCACATGTTGCAGCACAGCGCGGGCATGAATGATGTCGAAATGCTCCCGTGGAAGCGAGTCGGTGGCAATGTCGTGTTGCCGTACGATCACGTTGGATGGCATCTCGTCATGAAACTGAAGGTCGATATCGGTGGACATCACCCGACCCCGCGCCCCGACCTGGTCTGCCATCCAAGCACTGACCGATCCCGAACCCGCTCCGATCTCAAGACAGTGCATGCCTTCTGCGATCCCGACTCGCGTCAATAACGCGCAAGTCTTGGGGTCTCGCGCTTCGGCCAGCATCGACAGACGCAGTCGTTCAATGTCGACCTGATCATCCCTGGTTCCGTAGCGTTCCTGCGGTTCGTAATCCTCATCGGTCATCGCGAATCCCTTCTATGGGCGACAGGGTCGCCTGGAGCGTAGAACTTGCTCGCCCATTTGCGGAATTGCAAGATCGGACCATCCGCATCAGCGAGTGCCGGCGCAGCATTATGGATCTTGTTGTCGAAGATCACATTGTCTTCGGCCATCTGTTTGCGGAGGTCTCGAACCAGCGCCTCGCCAACCCGCCGGCTCTTCAACTCGGCCTCTTCGCCCGAACCCGACCTTCGTATCCGATAGACCTTCATCGACCAAGTCGTCTCCCAGTCGATCGGCACGGTTACGTTGAAAAAGACAGTGTCGATGATCCCCGAGAACCGTGCGACACTGAACCCCGGACCGAAGCCGTCACTATCAATTCGCCCTGGGGTTGGCCCGCGCGGTGTATCGAAGTCGACCGTTGAGCGCAGTCGATTGAACCAGCCATCGAACTCGAGGGATTCCAAAACTGGGACAGTCGCTGCTCCGTGCACGGTCCGCAAGTGAACATAGTCGGGGCCATTCTCAGCCAGCTCCTGCCAGGGGCAGCGCACAACCCACTCCGCCGGCTCAACGGCAACCCATTCATCGCTCAGATACTCGGGGAATTCCGGTACTTCCCACAACGGTGACAGGTCGGGATCCGGGTGGAACCAGAACATGACGAAGCCGTTGCGCTCGACTGTCGGATAGGTACGAACTCGCGCCTTCTTGTTGACCCGGTCCGAATAGGGAATCGACACGTTACGACCCTCACCGTCCCAGGACCACCAGTGATACGGACACACCAGATGGCATCCCTCAACGCGTCCACCGATCCCAAGGTTCGCTCCCAAGTGTGGGCAGTAGGCATCCATCACATGGGCTGTGCCGTCTTCGTCGCGCCACAGAACCAGATCACGGGCGAGGAGTCGAACTGAGCGAACCTCCCCGACCGCGAGCGATTCGCCCACCACAATCGGGTACCAGGCGAATGGGAAGGCCGTGTAGTACGGAAACCGCTCCAGCGACGTCATCGAACTCTGAGCCACGTGGCCCTGCCGGGCCATCACCTGAAGCGGTGTCTCACCATCAAAGGTCCGTATCTTTGCGCTGGCGCTCTCCACGCTGCGATCCTGGCTGATATCTGGGGGCATTGCGTAGGTCCTTGGGTCAGAGGGTTGCGGGGTTTGGCGTTGACCTCAAGCACAAGGAAAGCTCTTGGCCATGACCGCCGCAAACCACAGGGACAACGAGCCCGCCGAACAAGCTGCATATCGAACCGAAGTTCGGGCCTGGTACGACGCCAATGCCACTCCTAAACGTGGCGACTCACCTTGGGAAACCAACGTTCATAGAGACCCCCAGGACGCGCGTCGCCACTTCGAGGCAGCCAAGGCTTGGCAGGGCCGTCTGTTTGCGGCGGGCTACGCGGGGATCGCTTGGCCGACGCAGTACGGCGGCGGTGGCGGCAAATCCTGGATGACCCGCATCGAGCGTGAGATTTCGCTGGAATACGAGGAATGGGTCGGGTTTGTGGGCGCCACCATCGCCATGCTGGGACCTACGTTGTTGCGCCACGGGACCGAAGAACAAAAACGAGAATTTCTCCCCGGGCTGCTATCAGCGGACCTGGCATTCTGCCAGCTCTTCAGCGAGCCCGGCGCCGGAAGCGATCTGGCCGCGCTGGCGACCCGCGCCGAACGTGACGGCGATGAGTTCATCGTCAACGGTCAGAAGGTGTGGAACAGTTCGGCGCAGTTCTGCGACTGGGGTTTTGTGTTGGTCCGCACCGACCCCGATGCTCCCAAGCACAAGGGCATCACGTTCTTGTTGGTTGACATGTCGACCCCAGGAGTTGAGGTCCGGCCTTTGGTGCAGATCAACCGGTCAGCGCACTTCAATGAGGTCTTCTTGTCCGATGTTCGGGTGCCGGTCGCCAATGTCATCGGAGAAATCAACCAAGGCTGGATACCGGCCCGCACCGTGCTGTCCAACGAATCCGCGTTCATTGCGGGTGCCCGTATCCCGACCCGCACAAAGTTGATTGAATTGGCCGCTGACAAGGGTTGCCTGCAGGATCCGGTTCTGCGTCAGGATCTCGCCGATTATTGCTGCCGTGAAATGATCTCCGGCTGGATGGGTGAGCAGGTCCAATATGCAATCCGACGCGGTGAGTCACCACCAATGGACCCTGGACTCATCAAGTTGATGGCTTCGAACAACAGGCGCCTATCAGGTGATCTTGCCAGCCGGATAATGGGCGCGGAACTGGACGCGGGCAGCGGTGAGAAGGTTTTTTGGGCGCAGATGGAGTTGATGGGCCGCTATTCGATTTCGATCGGTGGCGGTACTGACGAGGTTCTCAAGAACAACATCGGCGAACGCTCACTGCAATTGCCTCGCGAACCTGGTTACGACAAGAATCAGCCGTGGCGCGAAATTCCCCGCTCCTGACCCACTCGCGAACCGAACCCGAACAAGGACCCAGCGTGACTTCTGTGAAAGATCGAAGAATTGTGGTTGCCGGTTGCACCGGCCAAGTAGGCGAACCGATCGCAGTGGCGCTGGCGGCGAGCGGTAATGAAGTCCACGGCATCGCCCGCTTCAAAGATCTCGCTGCGCGCGAGCGCATGGAGGCAGCCGGGGTTGTCTGCCACGCTGTCGACCTCATCGAACCCAACCTTGCGTCCGTACCTGCTGAAGTTGACTATCTGCTCAACTTCGCCGTCACCAAGACCGGCAAATGGGACAAGGACCTTGCGGCCAATGCCGAAGCTACCGGTCATCTAATGAGCCACCTGCGCAACGCCGACGCAGTTCTGCACTGCTCCACCACCGCTGTCTACGCGCCGACCAACGGCGAGCCGATGCGCGAAGACTCAGCGCTGGGCCGTGATCACCACCAGAACCTCCTGCCGACGTATTCGACGGCTAAGACCGCTGCCGAAGCGGTCGCTCGTTTCGCTGCTCGCGAGTTCTCTCTGCCGACGACCATCGCCCGACTGTGCGTGCCCTACGGCGACCAGGGCGGTTGGCCGGTATTTCACCTGATGATGGCGCAGGCGTCGCAGACGATTCCTCTGCATCCCGACGGTTCGCGTTACAACCCGATCCACCACGACGACATCATCGCGCAGGTCCCAGCCCTGTTGGACGCCGCGACCGTGAACACCACGACTCTCAATTGGGGCAGCGACGAGGTTGTATCCGTCGAGGAGTGGACTCGTTACATCTGCGATGTCGTCGGAGCACCCGCACCGATCTTCGAGGTGAACGAGTTGACTATTCCGAGCGCAGTGATCGACACCGACGCGGTTCGCCGAGTCGTCGGTCCCTGCTCGGTTCGGTGGCGCGACGGCTTTCGGCGGCTCGCCGAGCAAATGGTCACACACACCTAGCAGAGTTCAACGAGCGAATATCGCTGCGGTGTCTTAACGGCGCGACGCACCGGTAGCCTGCTAAAGCACCGGACCACGTGGTCGACGCGATCGTCGCACACCATCCCCGCTGCCGGAGTGTCCCCCGATGAGCCCCACGTTCGCCGATCTCGGCGTCCCTGATTCAATTCGCGCGGTTCTGGACCGGGGTGGCATCACCTCCCCCTTCGAGATCCAAACCGCTACTATCCCCGACCTGCTGGACGGCCGTGATGTCGTGGGCCGCGCCCCTACTGGCTCCGGTAAGACTCTCGCTTTCGGTATTCCCCTGTTGACCCGGGTGCGCAGAGCCGAACCGAAACTCCCGAGTGCGTTGATTCTCGCACCGACTCGTGAACTGGCCGAGCAGATAGCGACCGAACTCCGACCTTTGGCCGAGACAGTGGAGCGCCGCATCGCCGCGGTGTACGGAGGTGTCGGCCTTGAGCCCCAGATCAAGAAGCTGCGACGCGGCGTCGACGTGCTGGTGGCTACACCCGGCCGCTTGGAAGATCTCATTGAGCGCCGCACCGTCAGTCTCAAGCGAGTCACGACTGTCGTGATCGACGAAGCCGACCGCATGGCCGACATGGGTTTCATGCCGGCGGTCCGTCGCATTCTTGACGACACTTCTGCGACGCGTCACACGATGCTGTTCTCGGCAACCCTCGAGGGTGATGTGGGCAAGCTCATCAGACAATACCAAACTGATCCGGTACGCCATTCAGTGGGGTCCGCAGCACCCGACCTAACAGCTACTCAGCACCACTTCTGGGAGATTCCAAGGCCTGAGCGAATCGCTCTGTGTGCTTCTGTGATAGCCACGTTCGGCTCCACCATCGTGTTCACCCGCACACGCCACGGCGCAGACCGCGCGGCTCGCCAACTCAAACAGGTGGGAATCTCAGCAGCGGCCATCCATGGGAACCGCTCGCAAGCACAGCGTTCCCGTGCCCTCCACGAGTTCGCCTCAGGCAAAGCCCTGGCGTTGGTTGCAACCGATGTAGCGGCCCGTGGCATTCACGTCGACGGTGTCGAGTGCGTGGTTCACTACGACCCCGTCGATGAGGACTCTGCTTATATCCATCGTTCAGGGAGAACGGCACGCGCCGGCGCGCAGGGACATGTGGTGTCGTTTGTAGATCCGTCTCAGGTCAAGCTCGTCAAAGCCATGAAACGACGCCTCAAGCTGTCACAGGAAATCTCCGCGCCACCTTCGCTGGACGGTCCGGCTGTGTCTGTACCCACTGAGCCTGTTAACCCAGGGCATGTTCACCCAGGGCATGTTCACCCAGGCGAGTCCCCTGCTCGACGCAACGGAAAACACGCACCTCGCGGTGCTTCGCCCAAGACCCGTTCCAATTCATCCCGTCGCAACGGACACGCCAAGAAGAACCAACACTCCGCAAACAAATCCAAACAGCACGGCAAATCCAAACAGCACGGCAAACCCAAACACCGCAACCGGCAACGCGTGTCCAGCGGTGCCACACAACGACACCAGAGTCCTGCAGGTCACGGCCAGCGACGCTCGCGTTAGGCGGTCGCGCAATTCCAATCGCGCGAACTGAGCCGTCAGCCCACAGCGCCCACTTATTCCATAAGAAAGTCGCGCGTCACCGAGAGCGACCTGGGGTCTTGCAGCATGAACAGATGGCCTCCCTCAAAGACCTCCAGTTGAGCCTGCGCGATTCCCGCAACGATCGCTTCTGAATTGGCTACCGGAACAATCCCGTCGAAACGCCCTGCACACACGAGGGTCGGAACCGAAACCAAGTTGAGGTCAGCTGTTACGTCGTGGTGCCGTCGCGCTTCGAGTTGTTTGGCAAACCCCTTGGCCGACTCTGCCGATGTAGACAGTGCGTAACCGTCGCGAAACTGCGAAGTGAGCCCTTCAAGACCAATGAGTTCATCACCGCTGCTGACGCGGTAGCGAGTATCCATGAGCGCCAGCATCAACTCGGCCCTTTCAGTCCCGGGAACGTCGGAAAGCTCGTCTAGCGGGAAAGAAGCCAATTCTCCGCCTGGCGATGTGCAGTTCAATACCAATCGCTCAACAAGTTCCGGGTGGCGAATGGCAAGGTGCTGCGCCACCATCCCGCCGAACGACGTGCCGACCACCCGAGCGCGGCCCCAACCCAGAGCGGCACAAAGAGCCGCCGCGTCATCGGCGTAGTCAAACATGGTCGGTTCATGATCACCGAGCGTTGTCTGGCCCAGACAGCGCTGGTCGTAGTGCAGCCCCAGGAAGTCACGGTTGAGACCGTTCAACTGCGGAGCGGTCTGGCGAAGATCACCGCCACTACCCGAGATGTGCAGCAGGTTCGGGCCTCGACCGTGGAGTTCGTAATACATGGTGAGGTCATTGACCTCAATGAATGGCATCTCTCGCTCGCTTCTGGTCGTCCGTCAGATTCGCACTTCGTAATAGCGGTTCAGCGGATCGATTTCGAACTCGCGAACCTCGACACTGCCGAATCCCGCGGCGGCGGTCAGTTGCTCGAACACCTCAACGGTGAGTCCCAGAGTGCCGAGTCCGGCACCATTGGGTTCCGACATCGCCGACGACATGCAGTAGAGGATCGACATTGCGTACATCAACGGCAGCACCGGGATCTGCCGGTTCTCTTCAAGGCCCCCTCGGGTCTTGATATCGGCGACCATCCACACACCGTCGTCGGCTAGACACGACCGGGCCGCAGCAACTGCTGCTCCGGGATTGGGGAGGTCGTGGAGCACATCGAGAGTAACAAGAAGATCGACATCGCTGAAATCGCCGAGATCATCAAAGGTCCCAGACTGGAACGACAAGTTTGTCAGACCCTCCGAGGCCGCTCGCTGGGCGGCGGCTTCGATGGCGTGAGCCGACGGGTCGATACCTACCACCGTGGATTGCGGATAGGCGCCGGCGATGGCCGTAGCAGCCACCCCCGAACCGCAACCCACGTCAACAACAGTCGCCCCCGCTGTCAACCGCTCAGTCATCCGCTCAATGGAGTCGAGGATTACCGGCACCAGCCAGGCCCGCTGCCCCGATGCGCTCATAGCGGCCTGAAAATGACAGGCGTGGACTCCATGTTCGCTCCAGGTCATGCCCAACCCGGTTTCAAACGCCTCCGCTGTCCGATTGATCTCGTGATGGGTGATGGGAAGCCCAAACACACCAGCGGTCGCCGCGGGATGATCGGGTTCACAAAGCGTTGCTTTAGCCTCCGGTGTCAGGTTGAACCGGCCATCGTCATGCTCGGCCAGGCCCGCAGCCGCCACCGCGCAAAGCCATTCTCGGATCCAGCGCTCGTGTAGGCCGGTCGCATCTGCCAACTCAGCCGAGGTCGATTCGGGTGCCTGGTCGAGGGCATCAAACAGCCCGAGGCGCACGCCCAGGTGGACGATGGCGCTCATGGCCTCGCCCTGTTTCATGCGGTACAGATCCTGGATGGTTTGTCCGAGGAGTTCAAGGTCCACTTCGGTACGCATCAGTATTTCTCCATCGGTTCGGGGTTACCGGGTTGAGCTGTCAGCTTGAGACATCAGGTTGAGTCCATTCAGGTTGAGTCCGTTCAGGTTGGTTCAGCAGTCGCGTGCGGAGCATGTTGAGCGCCATGATGCAACTGAACTGCCGGATGCGCTCGCGGTCGAAGGGCAACTTGATGGTGGAGGCCTCTGAGATGTTTTTTTTTCCCGGTCCCCCGCCTGCAATATGAATGCCGATACAGACGACTCCGGGTTCAACCCCGTCGTGGGGTCCCGGCCCGGCGACTCCCGAAACAGCAAGACCAACATCAGCACTGAAGACACGGCATGCACCTTGTGCCATCTCGATCACCATCTCCTCGCTCACCGAGTGGATATCGCCGGCGCGCAGCAGCGACTGTTTGAGGTCTCGGTGATAAGGGACGATCCCACCCCGAAACACTTCGCTGCAACCCGGGTGATTCACCAACCGGCTGGAGATGAGCCCTCCCGTGAGCGATTCTGCCAAAGCCAGAGTCAGTCCACGGTCACGTAACAGGTCAAGGACAACAGATTCCATCGTGTCGTCGTCTGTTCCAAAGACGATGTCGCCGATGAGGTCTCGGACTCGAGTTTCCTCGTCGTCGAGAATGGCGACCGCTTCGGCTTCGCTGTGGGCTTTTGCCGTGATACGCACCTTCAAACCTTCCAAGCCACTGGCAAGAAAAGCGATCGTCGCCGTACCGGTTTGATCGAGACGCCGGATTTCTTCGTCGAGTCGTTCGGCCAGACCAGACTCAGACTGACCCCAAGTACGCAAAGTCCGGCTGCGAATCACCGCGGTGATGCCTGCCCGTTCCTGCAGGTCCGGGAGAACTCCTTGCTGCACCATCTGCTGCATCTCCCAGGGCACTCCCGGGACCGCATATATCACTTTGCCCTCGTTGGCACCGCTGAGTGGACAGATCAACCCTGCTGCTGTGCCGGGCATCGCGGGATTGACACGCGCTCCAACGGGCACATCTGCCTGACGCTTGTTGTTCTCGGCCATGTTGCGACCGCGGCCCCCGAACATGGTTTCGATCTTGGCGATGATTCGTTCATCGCGGACCAGTTCCACCCCCATCACCGCGGCGATTGCCTCGCGTGTTATGTCGTCTTGGGTGGGCCCCAGACCACCGCAAACGATTACTGCGTCGCTGCGACCAAGGGCCTGCTCAAGTACCGAGACCATGCGATCCAAATTGTCGCCGACTTTTGTCTGGTGATGGCTGTCGATGCCCACCAGCGCCAGTTGCTCACCAATCCACGACGAGTTGGTGTCGACAATCTGTCCCAGCAGCAGTTCGGTTCCGACCGCCACGACTTCACAGTTCATCGACGCTCTTTAGATCACTCACCTGTGGAGCTCAGCGCATTCTGGCCGTCCATCAGGTATTGAATCCCAGACACAAGAGTCCAGACAACCGCGATCCACAACAGCACGTCTATCAGAGTGTCTTGATCTTGAAACGTCGGCATCACCGCGGCGGCCAACGCAACTCCCTGGACGAAGGTCTTGTACTTCGCTGACCGCCGAGCCGGCAAGGCCAATCCATGGCGTGCCCAGCGGCCGCGCCACGCAGTAATGCCGAGCTCTCGAACAGCCATGAGTGTCACCGGAAGCCACCAATAGCGATCCACCGCAACCAAACAGAACCCGGAGCCGAGTATCACTACCTTGTCTGCCAAGGGATCGAGAAATGCACCGCTGCGGCTGACAACATTTGCCCGACGGGCAATTTTTCCGTCGAAGAAGTCAGTGCTCGCCAAGGCGACACCGAGTCCGAAAGCTGCCCAAGAAACCCCTCGCGTGTCCCGCGCTGAAAGCAGCAACCAGAACAAAAACGGGGCGAACAGCAGACGCGTGATCGTCAGCAGGTTCGCCGGATGGGTTATCCCAGCGCTGCGCGGCACCGCCAAATCGCTCACCGCGCCTCCAGGTCCGGGCCGATGGCCCCGGTAACCGTCAAAGTCTGAATCGTGCCCACCTCAAGAGTTTGGGGCACGGAAATGATCCCGTCGATTTCGGGTGCTTCTCTGTAGCTGCGTCCGATCCCAGATTCATCCACAAGAACTTCGACCTCGCTGCCAATCAATTCGTCACGTTTGGTGGCGGTAATCGTGTCTTGCAACTCAGACAGCTCCGCCAGCCGGTCCGCGATGAGTGCAGGATCAACGGTGTGGTCCAGAGACGCCGCATAGGTTCCCACCTCTTCGGAATAGGCAAAGAAACCGCACCAGTCAAGCCTTGCCTCGGTAATGAACTCCAAGAGTTGATCGTGGTCTTCTTCGGTTTCGCCCGGATAGCCGACGATGAAGTTCGAGCGGAACGCTGCGCCGGGTTCTGAGTCGCGGATGGTTTCGATCCGGTCCAGAAACTTCTCGCCATTGCCCCAGCGACGCATGCTCCGCAACAAACGAGGCGAGACATGCTGAAGCGACAAGTCAAAGTAGGGAACACCTGAATCACAGATTATGTCGATCAGAATTTCGGAGAGATCTGAAGGGTAGAGATATAGCAGTCTGACCCTTTCGACCGCCGTGGCAACGGCTCGCACCAGCTCGACGATGGACCGCTTCTGTGTGCCCTGATCCCTTCCATAGGCGGCCAAGTCTTGAGCTACCAGGACTATTTCTTGCGCCGCGAGTTGTTCGACCTCGGACATGATTTGTTCGATTGTGCGACTGCGTTGCGGACCCCGAAACGACGGGATGGCGCAGAAGCCACAAACCCGATCACATCCTTCGGCGATCTTGACATAGGCCCAGGGCCGAGGTGCTGTGGGTCGCGGCAAGTTCAGTAGATCGAAGTCAGGGAC
This sequence comes from Candidatus Aldehydirespiratoraceae bacterium, assembly GCA_965198315.1. Taxonomy (GTDB): domain Bacteria; phylum Actinomycetota; class Acidimicrobiia; order Acidimicrobiales; family Aldehydirespiratoraceae; genus VXYK01. The sequence continues at coordinate 3,357,650 of OZ240616.1, forward strand.
CCGCCGAACGGACCCACGAGTCGGCCCGAGCGCAACAGGCACCGCTGCAGGTTCAACCTGCGTGCCAGGCTCCTTACCAGAGCCTCCCGTCAGCTCTGGTATGAGTGACATTCCAAACGGCGCCAGATGATCAATCTCGGGCAATTCGGCGGTCAGTTCAGCGCCATATCGCTCCGCCATGCAACCTGTCACAATGAGCCGCGCGCCGGCATTGCGCTGCTCAGCAACCGCCAGAATCGTCTCAACCGATTCCTGGCGGGCTTCTTCGATGAATGCGCAGGTATTGACAACCACCACATCAGCGGTTTCGACATCGCTGGCGGCTGCCATGCCGGTATGGGCGAGGGTCCCCGCCAACTTGTCCGAGTCGACCTGATTCTTGGGACATCCAAGCGTCACAATCGCATATGACTGAGTTGACATCGTGAATCCGACCCTAACCGTTGGCGAGCTACGCCAAACCCGTCGCTCGACCGTAGCGCCACCAGACCCCGATCCAGCACCAAGCCCCAAGTGATGGACCAACGAGAGAGAATCGCGTATGGTTGCTGATGGCTATGGGCGCAACCAACGGTGGCGACCTGACGCGTTCGCTGGGGTTACGGCATGTGTTTGTGATCTCCACCGGAGCCATGCTGAGTTCGGGGCTGTTTCTGTTGCCTGGCCTGGCCGCGGCAGAAGCAGGTCCCAGCGCCGTGCTCGCTTACGCCATTGCCGGACTCCTCGCGGTACCCGCGATGCTCGCGGTGGCCGAACTCAGTACCGCCATGCCCCGCGCCGGCGGCGCCTACTACTTCTTGGAACGAGCGTTCGGACCCGCTATGGGGACCGTGGCCGGCATGGCCACTTGGTTGTCGTTGGTTCTAAAAGACGCTTTCGCGCTCGTCGGCATGAGCGCTTACCTCAACATCGTCTTTGACATTCCCGCGAAGCCCCTCGCTGTGGCCCTGATCGCTGCCTTCGCTATCGTCAACATTCTGGGCTCCAGGGCAAGTGGCGCCTTACAGATGGTGCTTGTGGCGTTCGTCCTCGCAGCTCTGGGGTGGTTCCTCGGCGCCGGGCTGACCCAGCTCGACGGCGGCGGTGACATGAGCCCGTTCCTCACCGACGGAGTGGGAGGATTGATGGCGGTTGTCGGTCTGGTGTTCGTTTCCTACGGAGGACTCACCAAGGTTGCTTCTGCGGCCGAGGAGATCGAAGACCCCTCGCGCAACATCCCGCTCGGCATGTCACTGTCGCTATTGGTCAGCACCACGGTCTACACGCTGGGAATGCTCGTGACCGTGGCGGTGTTGCCTGCAGTTGAACTCCACGACGATCTGGCCCCCATCCACTCGGCAGCAAAAGTCGTGATGCCGACCGCTGGTGCGGTAATCGTGGTGATCGCCGCGCTGGCTGCCTTCTCCTCGGCCACCAACGCCGGCATCTTGGCAGCCGCCCGCTATCCCCTGGCGATGAGCCGGGATCACCTGATTTCAGCGCGGTTCGGTCGTATCAGCCGCTTCAGGACACCCATTTGGGGAGTAGTGCTAACGGCTGCCGGGATGGCCACGGTGGTAGTGGCCTTTGATGTGGCAGCCATCGCCAAACTTGCCAGCGCTTTCGTCCTCCTCACGCTGCTGTTAGTCAACGCGGCTGTGCTGGTGTTGCGAGCAGCACGAATCTCGTCCTACGCGCCAGGTTTCAAAGCCCCCCTCTTTCCGTACTTACAACTTTTTGCCATTTTGATTGACGGCTATCTGATTGTTGAGCTTGGTGCCCTAGCGCTGCTGCTGACGGGCGCTTCTGTCGTTGCGGGAACCGTCTGGTATTTGATCTACGGACGAACCCGGGCCACACACGCAGGCGCGATCTACCACGTCTTCGAGAGATGGGGGAAACTCGTCGACCGCGGAATCGACCGAGAGATCAGCCAGGCGATGCAGAGTCACGGCCTGCGCGCCGAGGACGAATACCCGGGCCTGATAGCCCGAGCAGCGGTATTGAGCGTTCCTGAGGGAGAGGACATCAACGTCGCGGCGCAGCGGGCAGCTGCTGTTTTGGGCGCGAGAATGGGTATTGACACGGCCGCTGTGACCGAACGGTTTCTAGCTACCGAGTCTCTATGGATCCAGCCGTCAGACACCCACCCGACAGCTACTCCTGTCGCTTTTTTTGACACCGACGACGATCACTTGGTCATCGTGAAGGCTGGACGTGCACTCCGAATACCAGCCGCTTGGGGTGGCCGCGGCGAGCGGGTCAACGCCTTGTTCTTTCTGGCAGGTTGCTCCGACGCCCCAGGGAGAGCGCTACGACTAGCAGGAGAGTTGGCGGCATACCTGCATGCTGACGGAGCCCGCGCAGTGGCCGGCGCAGCGTATGAGGCTGAGGTGAAAGAAGCACTCTTGCCAAATCTCTCAATCGGCCAGTACACGCTGCTGCCAGAACTGTCGAGCGGCGCGTTGATAGGAATGAGGGTCAACGAACTCAATATTGACGAAGGCTTCGACCTTGAAGCGGTCGCCAGAGATGGCGTAATCCACAGGGCAAGCGAAGAGTTCGTACTCGAAGCCGACGATCAGATCACCTTGATCGCACCGCTCAACCAACTCCCCCATTTTGATGAGCTAGCCAAAATCCTGGCGCGCTGAGCCGACTCTAAGCGGTTGCTAACACCACCACGCAGGCCACCCACATAGCCAGCAGCACAAGCCCTTCGACGCGGCTGACACTTTTCTTGGTGATCATCATCACCGCGCTCACAACCACCACAGCAACCATCATCGTTGAACCCCAAACAGCCAGGCTGGCGTCGAGTACCCGCCCTGGTCCCGCGAGCGCGATCACACCGCCGACCGCGAAGCTGTTGAACATGTTGGAGCCAAGCAGATTTCCGATCAAGAGTTCAATCTCACCCCGGCGCGACGCAGCAATGGCAGTGAAGAGTTCGGGTGCGGAGGTTCCAATCGCCACCAAGGTGAAGCCGATGAAGCCTCCTGTCAGGTTGAGTTCTTCGGCAATTCGTTCGGCCCCGGCAACAACGAACCATGCCGAACCCGCGACCAGCACCAGTCCGATGACGGTACGGATCGACTCGGTGATAGCCGAAGGCACTGCTTCGCCGACGAACTCCTCAATTTCGTGCGGAAGCACTCCGAGTTCTGCGATGTCGGGTGCTGCTGCGTCCGGTTCTGTTCGGTCCGCCGCTGATCTGTCGCTTGCCGACAGCGTGTCGGGTGCCGCTTGGTGCCGAGGCGAGGTGCGCAAGATGAACCCCAGCGCGCCGACCAACAAGAGCACCAGAATCGTGCCCTCCAAACGTGTGATCTCTCCCTGGATCAGCACTGCGAAGACAACTACCGACGCCACAGATATCGGTACCTCGCGGCGCAGTATTGAGGGCTTCACCGGGACCGCGGAGACAAGCGTCGCGAAGCCCAGAACCAAAGAGATGTTGGCGACGTTGGAGCCGATGACGTTGCCGACACCGATGTCGAGATTTCCCTCGACAGCAGCGATACCCGACACGACCATCTCGGGTGCGCTGGTACCGAAACCCACAATCACCGATCCGACGATCACCGGGGCGATGCGCATGACAACCGCTAAGCGAACCGCTCCTTTCACGAACTGATCGGAAGCCACGGCAAGCACCAGCAGCCCGCCGACCGCGTAGATAAGGCCGTTAATCATTGATTTCCAAAACTACAGATCAAAAGTCAGTATCGGGCTCATCGACATCGGTCTCATGGGCGCCTCGTTCAGCAGAACTCGGTCCGTCACCCAGCTGGGCGCTCGCGGTTCCGCCCGTCTGCCGACGCGCTTCGAACTCTTCGTGGCTGACAAGGACTTCTCGAGCTTTGGACCCCGTTGATGGCCCTACCACGCCCTGTTGCTCCAGAAGATCCATGATGCGCCCTGCTCGCGCGAAACCGACCCGGAGCTTGCGTTGCAGCATTGAGGTTGAACCAAGTTGGGTTTGGATCACTAGTTCCATCGCCGCGCCGAGAAGTACATCGCCGTTTGCCGCGGCTTCGGTTTGAGTGGCGGTTATCGAATCGAGCGGCGGCGAATCGGTTATCCCGCTACCGGTGACCAGCGAAGAGACAGACCCGACCGGCGTGGCTCCAGCGCCAGACTCAGGTGGCACGGTTGGGTCCTGTTTCAACTTCTTGGCCTGATCACGCCAATGGCCCACAATGGCGCGAACCTCGGACTCTTCGACCCAACAACCCTGGATTCGATTCAAAGCCGAAGACGTAGTGCCCAGCATCAATAGGTCACCACCTCCCACTAAACGCTCCGCGCCTGCTTGGTCGAGAATGACTCTGGAATCGGTGAGGCTCGATACAGCAAAAGCCCAGCGGCTCGGGATGTTCGCCTTGATGACGCCAGTGATGACATTGACCGACGGACGTTGCGTCGCGATCACCAAATGGATTCCGACAGCCCTAGCCATTTGCGCAATACGCGCTATCGACTCCTCCACATCGCGGGCTGCCACCATCATCAAGTCGGCGAGTTCGTCGACCACGACCAGAACAAACGGCAAGCGGCTATAGGTGAGTGGCTCGCCGTTGTCGTCAAGGACTCCGAGCCGAGGCTTCAAGGTGTTGTTGTCGACAGCCTGGTTGTAACCAGTGATGTCGCGCACGCCCACCTCGGCCAGCAGGTCATAACGACGGTCCATCTCTCGAACTGCCCAAGCCAGGGCATTGGCTGCCTTGCGGGGATCGGTGACCGGCCCAGTGAGCAGATGAGGGATCCTGTCGTATTGCCCCATCTCGACCCGCTTGGGGTCAACGAGGATCATTCGGACCTGATCCGGGGTTGAACGCATGAGGATCGAAGACAGCAGAGAGTTCAGGCACGATGATTTGCCTGAACCGGTGGCCCCTGCGATGAGCACATGGGGCATAGTGGCGATGTTGACGATCACGTTTTGGCCATTGATGTCGCGGCCAATAGCAACCTCAAGGGGGTGCGTCGCCTGCTTTGCTTCTCTTGTGGCCAGGATGTCGCCGATAGTGACAATCTCGCGCTTGTTGTTGGGGACTTCGACCCCGATCGCACGCCGCCCCGGAATCGGGGCGAGGATGCGTACATCGGGCGATGCCATGGCGAGGGCCATGTCCTTGCGCAGGCTTTCGAACTTCGTGACCTTGACTCCCTCGCCCAGAGTGAGCACATAGCGGGTTACTGTCGGCCCTACGATCGGTTCGAGCATGCTCGTTTCCACACCGAACTGGGAGAGCGTAGCCTGTAGCCGCTTGCCGCGCTCAGCCACATCGATCGTGTCGATTTCTTGTCTATGGCTGCGAGACAACAGCGACATTGATGGAAGCGTCCAATGGCTCATCTCAAGGGGCAACTTCTGCTCGGTGACCACTCCAGGCTCAAGTTTTGGTCTGCGGACGCGTCGGCGGGGCGGCTCAGGTGCGGTTTCGGTGGCCCCTTCGCTGCCCCCGCTTTGGGTGGTCTCAGCTGCGTTGTCGACGTCCGCGGGGGAAATCTCGTCACGAGCATTGTCCGCCACGAGGACCGCACCATCGACGACAGCACCGAAATCAGTGCCCTCTGAGACCTCAACATGCGTTTCTGTTGATTCGGGTCTGGACAGGTCACTGAACAACGCCTGTACCTGCCCCTTCAACCAATTCAGAGGCGGACGGACGATCATGACAAAACCCCGGCCCAGTGCACCAGCGGAACTGCCAGTAAGCACGATGAGTCCAACGATGCCCAACAAGCCAAGAATCAAAACGCTCCCAGTTACCGCTGCAGCGGCGTGAAGTGCACCACCAACGCCGAGTCCGAGCACACCACCGGCTGCTCCCAGATCATCGACTGTGTCGTTGATCCCAGGGCGCTCGGAGACAACATGGAGAAGCCCGCTCAACGAGATGAGCAGCAAGACCCCACCAACCGTGACCCGCGCGGGCCATTCGGACTCACCTTCGGCACCAGTTCCGCGAATCAGAGCCACACCCAGAGCAACCAGACCGAGCGGCACAACGAAGCGAATCAGGCCAACGCCAACCGCCAGCCCATCGTCGACTGCGACACCTACAACACCCGCGGCCCCAAACCACAGACTAGCCGCGCTCAAAAGGCCTAAGAGGATTGCTCCCAGGCCCCACAGATCGCTTCGATGGCCCGACAACACGCCGAAGACCGAGCGACGTGAGACAGCCGACTTCTTCGAAGCGCGCTTCGAGGCGCCCTTCGAGTTCGGTTTGGCGGAGTTTGGTTTGGCGGAGTTTGCTTTGCCTGCCACGACCAGAAACGCTACCAGCGCGGTGAGTCACCCTCATGTACCCCACCGTGAGCCCCTGCACCCGAACCCTCACGAGCCGTGCATGAGTCGCTGCACCAGCTGGGTCCTCAACCTTCGCGGACCATCGGCACGATCATCGGGCGGCGTCTGGTCCGGTCCGAGACAATGCCCCCAGCAGCTCGACGCACAATCTGCGAAAGACGAGCAAGATCATCAATATCATCGTCGAGCGCTCTCATCACCGCCCGTTCTACCGCGTCGACAACCGCGGTTTCATGGGCACGCAACGCAGGCTGTTCGACCCAGCCACGCGAAACCACGTCGGGACCCGCCAACAGTTCACCCCGTTCGATGTCAACATGCACGATCACGGCCACGAAACCGTCGTTGCCCAATAACCGCCGTTCCCCAAGCACGGCGTTGCCGAGATCGCCGACGGTTCCGTCGACATAGAGGTGATCGCCGCCAACCGACCCGAGGTGCACGAGCCCCGTATCGGACAGCTCCAACTGATCTCCGTCTTCGGCCAGAACCACATGATCGTGGTCCATACCCATCTCTCTGGCCAGGTCACGATGCGCCACAAGATGGGCGTATTCGCCGTGAACGGGCACAAAGAACTCGGGCACCGCCACGGAATGCAGGGTCCTGAGTTCGGTTTGTTTGCCATGTCCGCTGGTATGAACATCGACCTGTCCGCTGTGAACAACCCTCGCACCCAGGCGCGCCAAACCGTTGCGGACTGAGGCCACCGCTGTCTCATTTCCGGGAATCGGATGCGCCGAAAATATGACTGTGTCGTTTTCGTCGAGCGTTAGCCAACGACTCTCTCCCCTTGCCATTTGGGTAAGTGCCGCACGAGGCTCTCCCTGCGAACCGGTGCACACAACACAGACTCGTTGGGGGTCAAGGTCGTCGATGTCGTCGGCATCTTTGATCGCATAATCTGGGATACGGAGGATCCCGACATCTCGGGCGAGTTTGACATTGCGGCGCATCGACAATCCGACCGTTACCACAACCCGGTTCGTAGCTAGCGCAGCATCGACCACTTGCTGCAGGCGATGGATATGGCTAGCAAAAGACGCCACGATGACACGACGTTTGTCGTTGGCGCGCAGCAAGCCTGTGAGCACCGCGCCAATTTCTTTTTCTGAGCGAGATGCGCCAGGGCGATCGGCGTTGGTCGAATCGGCGAGCATCAGTCGGATTCCCGGATTATTGGCCAGCGCGCCAATACGAGACAGGTCTGTACGGCGACCATCAACGGGCGTCAGATCCAACTTGAAGTCACTGGAGTGAAGAATCACACCTTGATCGGTGTGGAACGCGGTGATGTTGCCCGAAGGGATTGAGTGGGTGACAGGCAGGAATTCGCAGTCGAACGGGCCGATCATCATTCGATCGCCGTCGCTGACCTTGCACAGATCAGCCCGGTCTTTCAGGCCGGCCTCGCGAAGCTTGTGTTCAATCATGCCAAGAGTGAAAACCGACCCGTAGATCGGTAACGACATGTGGCGGAGAAGATACGGAAGCGCCCCGATGTGATCTTCGTGGGCATGTGTGGCGATCACCGCATCGACCCGGTCAGCGTTGGAGATCAGCCAGTCAAGGTCCGGCAGGACCGCGTCTACTCCCGGTAGATCATCCCCGGCAAACATCTGGCCACAGTCGAGCACCACGACCCGACCCTTCGTTTCAATAGCCGCGCAGTTGCGACCAATCTCACCTAGACCACCAAGAAAGGTGATACGAACCGGTTCTGCCATATCAGGACCGGCCAAGCGCCGAGAGCACCGCCTGCGCCTCTGCTTGGAGGCCCTCGGGTTCAGGCCCCATCGGCATGCGTGTCGGCCCACCGGGAAGGCCCATCACCCGCAGCATTGCCTTCGTCGGGACGGGGTTGGGGGCGTCGTCGCCCGTCTCGAACTGATAGGACGGGATCAGTCGGCGGTTGATCTCAGCGGCGGAGTCCACATCGCCGGCGAAGAATGCCTCCATCATCTCGGCCACTTCGGATCCGATCCAATGAGTAGCCACGCCGATGGTGCCCACTGCGCCGATAGCCAGCAATGCCAGAGTGAGTCCGTCATCACCGCTGTAGACCTCAGTGTCATCGGGAGAAATCGCAAGCAACCTGGCGGTCTCGGCAGGGTTTGCGGAGGCATCCTTTACACCAATGATGTTGGGCACTGTGGCGAATAGTTCCGCCATGGTCTCAGTGGCAATCTTGCGACCCGTGCGGCCTGGAATGTCATAGAGCAGTATCGGCAGATCAGTGGACTGCGCACAGGCACGAAAGTGTTCTTTCAGTCCAGTTTGACTCGGACGGTTGTAGTACCCCGCCACATGCAACAGCCCCGCTGCCCCCACTTCGGTGGCGCGTTCGCTCAACTCCACCGCGGCGCGGGTGTCGTTGCTGCCTGCACCCGCAACTACCGGCTTGTCGATGGCTTCGGTCACCGCCGAGATCAGATCGATCTGCTCATCGTGAGTGAGGGTCGGGCTTTCTCCTGTGGTGCCCGCGATGACAAGACCGTCGCTACCGCCTTGGGTGGTGAGGTAACGGGCCAGTTGCTGCGCACCTTGGAGATCCAGCGATCCGTCGGAGTGAAACGGGGTGACCATGGCGGTGAGTACCCGCCCAAAGCGTGCTTGCATCTTGTTATCGTGCCACGCCGAAACAGGAGTTGGCTTCCAATTCCGATCTTTGCTCCGGTCATTGTTCACAGGGCTCGATTCACAGCGGCTCGACGCGCGGCGCTTCTTGCATCTCCCGGTGACGCCTGCGCAGGATCAACCCGTAGACGACGATGGCTCCCGCCGAGAAGAAGAACCACTGAAACGCATACGAAAGATGCGGACCATCGTCGAGGCTCTCTGGCGGCACCGGCACTGGCAGTGAAGCGACCGCAGGTTGTTGTCTATCCAACTGCACCCATAGATCTGCAACCGTTAGACCCGTCAGTTCGGCGACCCGGTCGAGATCAAGTCGATTCAGTTCAGTCAGGATGGCAATGTCGTTCTTGCCGATACTTCCCCCGCCGACGCTGCTGAAGGCCCTGCCGACGACGATCACCTCCCCATCTGGGGCACTGAGATCATCGGTGTGCACCCCGGCGGCCCATAGGCGAGGAACCCAACCCCGACTAATGACCACGACCGTTCCGTCTGACAATTCCAAGGGAGTTACGAGCCAGTTTCCCGGCTCGGTGTCGTAGGTCCGGTTGGCTACCAGAAACGAATGCTCATCAAGGTATTGGCCAACGACAAGCGCTGCTGTGTGGTCTGCCGGCAGCGTCGGCAACGCCAGCAACGTCTCGATCTCTTGTGGCTCCGCCTCTAGAACCGCCTTGATTTCGCTGTTTCGCTCCTGTCGTTCTTCGAGGCGCCGTATTTGCCAAAACCCCAGGTTGATCATGGTGACGACCATGGTCAGAACAAAGAGGTGTGAGAGAATCCAGCGCACCGAGAACGCCCAGCGCGCCGACGATGCAGAACGCTTCTCTGACCGAGTGGACTTCTCTGGCTTAGAGACCGAGGAAGGCATCTAGGCCGAGGGTCAACCCCTCGAATTCGGCTACCCGCTTGCAGCCAAGCAACACGCCAGGCATAAACGAGGTGCGATCGATGGTGTCGTGACGGATTGACAGGGTTTGACCAGTCGTGCCCAGCAGCACTTCCTGATTGGCAACAACGCCGCGCATCCGCACCGAATGAACCTTCACGCCGCCAGGTCCTTGACCTCCACGCGCCCCTGGCACGACCTCGTGTTGCGTGGGGTCGTCGCCCCAATCAGCCGAAGCTGAGCTAATACGCTCGGCCGTACGAATCGCGGTTCCCGAGGGAGCATCCACCTTGGCGTCGTGGTGATATTCGATCACCTCAACTGTTGAGAAATGGGGAGCTGCCAACTCGGCGAAACGCATCATCAGCACCGCTCCGATGGCAAAGTTCGGTGCAATCAGACAGTTGCTCTTGGTGAACGCTTCAGTGAACTCGGCCAAGTCCGCCTCGGAGAATCCGGTGGTGCCGACCACGGCGTGAATTCCGTTGACAGCTAGGAACCTGAGCGTTTGGCGAGCTGCTGAAGCAACCGTGAAATCAACGACTACTTCACATTGTTTCTCAAGCAGCACCTCAAGTGAGTCATTGATGTCAATCGCAGCCACAAGCTCAAGTGCGGGGTCGTCTCGGACCGCGCTGCAAACCGCCTGGCCCATGCGCCCTTCGGCACCCACGACTCCTATGCGCGTCATGGCCGACTCAACTTCGGTCCCGCCTGTCGCGCAGACGCTTGGAGAGGTCTTCGAGCGTGCGGCGTTCGGCTTCGGTCAAGCTCTCCATGCCATGCTCACCCATCTTGTCGAGCAATGCATCGATCTTTGCCTGAGCAGCGACATCAGCTGGCGGTGGCGGTGGGGGCGGAACTGAAGAGAGGTGAGTGCTGCGTTGACGGGGTTGGGATCGTTTGCGTTGTCGGGTCGGTGGGCGATGATACGGACCGCCGGCGAGTTTGGCCGGCAGCGGAAACTTAGGTAACCACTCGTGTTGTTCGGCGTGGCCGAGTGCCCGCAGCATCAAAGGCGCCAGGAAGGCCATCGTCACGGTGAGAACTAGTTCGTAACCTCTCTGGTTGCTGATGGCTTGTAGCACTGCCATCCCGACGATGATCCCCGCTAATCCCCAGGCAGGGATCCCTGGCCAGAAGCGGATGCTTGAGTACTGGGTTGCGAACGCAACCAGAATCCCGATTTCTACGTAGCGGAGTCCATAGGCCAGGCCTGAGATGTCGGCGAACTCCAACGCGGTCATCACCAGCGCCGGCACAACGGTCAGGACCAGAAGGAAGAACGTGAAACGCTTACGACCCATGAGCGCTTCGAGTTGTGATCCCAGCATCCAGAACACTGCGACCAACAGCAGCATCCACAGCGAGGGCGCCATCGGAAGTGGCCATGTCACCAGCCTCCAGATCTCACCTTCACCCACGGTCCCATACCGAGGCCCTGCGTTGAGCAGGAGTTTCGTAGTAATCGGACGGTCAAAACCCTCGAACGCCCAGACGAACATGTAGGCCACACTCATCGCCGAAACGATGACGGTGGTAGTTACGGCGACTTGACCGACGCGGAACCACGGATCGTCACTCTCGCCGAAATTGCGAAACGGCTGCATATCTCTACAACAGTACAGCCGCTGGAGCCCGTGGGTGCGCCAAAGGGTTTAGCGACGACCGCGTCCGCCAGAGCCGTAACCTCGTCCGCGCGCGGGAGCGTCTGGGCCGAGATTGTCGAACTGCTGGGATAGCTCTGCGTCGAAGGCGTCCTCGAACGAAACCGACTGGCGCTTGGGGTCATTGGACGCTTCTGATTCGCGGTCACCGCGGTCGTTACGGCTGTTGCGGTCGTTGCGGTCGTTGCGGTCGTTGCGGTCACGATTCGGCCCGCCACGGTCACGACCCCCACGATCACGGTCACGACCCCCACGATCACGGTCACGACCTCCACGATCGCGGTCGGTGTCTGCAGCGCCCTCGGGCTTCAGCGAGATCTTTCCGTTGGGATCCACGTCTTCGACGACGACCACCACTTCGTCTCCCAAAGAGAGCACATCCTCAACCCGGTCGATCCGCTTGCCGCCACCAATCTTGGAGATGTGGAGCAGGCCGTCACGTCCGGGAAGAATGTTGACGAAGGCACCGAACTTGGTGATATTCACAACTCGGCCCGGATAGGTGGCACCAACCTCGGCGGTGGGTGGATCAAGGATCAGCTTGATTTGACGCTCAGCTTCGGCCACCTTGGCGTTGTCAACCGAGGCAATCGACACAACGCCGACCATGCCGTCGTCATCAACTGAAATATCGGCACCAGTCTCAGCCTGGATGGCATTGATGACCTTGCCCTTGGGGCCGATGATTTCGCCGATCTTGTCGACCGGGATCTCAAAGGTGGTGATCTTCGGCGCGGTGTCCCGCACATCCTCTCGGGGCTCAGCAATGGCCTCAGCCATCACGTCGAGAATGTCGAGGCGAGCCTCTCTGGCCTGGGAAAGCGCATTCGCCAAGACATTGGCCGGGATACCTGCGATCTTGGTGTCAAGCTGCAGCGCTGTCACGAAGTCGGTAGTGCCTGCGACCTTGAAGTCCATGTCGCCAAAGGCATCTTCTGCACCCAGAATGTCGGTCAGCGTGACGTAGTTGCCCTCTGCGTGAACAAGTCCCATGGCGATGCCGGCAACTGGAGCCTTGATAGGAACTCCCGCATCCATCAGCGAGAGCGTCGATCCACACACCGAGCCCATGGAACTCGACCCGTTGGAGGCCATCACCTCAGACACGGTTCGCACCGTGTAGGGCCATTCCTCGAAGGATGGAATCACAGGGAACACAGCACGTTCGGCCAGAGCCCCGTGTCCGATCTCGCGTCGCTTGGGACCTCGCATGAACCCGGTCTCGCCAGTGGAGAACGGCGGGAAGTTGTAGTGATGGAAGTACCGCTTCTTGTCTGTGGGCGAGATGTCGTCGATCATCATGTCGCTTCGACCCATCCCGAGTGTCGTGAAGTTGAGCACCTGGGTCTCTCCACGTTGGAAGAGGCCTGAGCCGTGTGCTGTGGGGATTACCTCAACTTCGCTGGTGACCTTGCGGAGTTCGTCGGTTTTGCGGCCGTCTATGCGGATGCCTTCTTCGACTATCCGCTTGCGAACTACCTGTTTGGTGATCGTCCGGATGGCGTTTTTGATCTGTTTGGCGCCATTGGGGTCTTCTGCGGTGAACTGAGCCAGTTCGGCTACGACGGCCTCTCTGAGTTCTGCTTCTGCTGCTTGTCGCTCGCTCTTGTCAGCAATTTGTTGCGTATCGGCGATGCGATCAGCAGCCGCAGCTTGCACTGCTTCGAAGATTTCGTCGCTGTAGTCGACGGTGAGCGGGGGTTCCATCTTTTGGATGTGACCAGCCGCGTCAACCGCCTGCTGCTGCAACTCGATCATCTCGCGAATCCAAGTCTTGCTCGCTTCGAGGCCTCCGGCGAGCACATCCTCGTCGACCTTGGGGGTGCCCGACTCGTACAGAGTCCAGGAGTTGCCGGTGCCGCCGGCCTCAACCATCATCACCGCAACATCGTTGTCGCTCAGTCGACCGGCGACCACCATCTCGAAGGCCGATTCGGAGGACTCCTGATAGGTGGGGAAGGGAATCCACTCGCCTTCTGGCGACCAGCTCATGCGGACTGCTCCGATGGGGCCATCGAACGGGATGGGCGAGAGGCATAGGGCCAACGAGGCGGCGTTGAGAGCCAGGACGTCATAGGGGTTCTTCTGGTCCGCTCCGAGAACGGTGCCTACCACATGAACTTCGTTGCGGTAACCATCAGGGAAGGCGGGGCGAAGCGGCCTGTCTATGAGGCGACAGGTGAGTATCGCCTGCTCACCCGCTCGGGCTTCACGTCGGAAGAAGGAGCCGGGTATCTTGCCGGCGGCATACATCCGCTCCTCGATATCTACGGTCAGCGGAAAGAAATCCGCACCTTCGCGGGGTGTCGCTGCTCCGGTCGCGGTGACCAGTACAACTGTGTCACCGATACTTGCGGTGACGGAGCCACCGGCGAGGGGGGCGAACTTGCCAACCTCGAATGTGGCGTCTTTGCCCTCACCGCGCGCGAACGAGCCGGTGAAGGATTGGGAATTAGTCATTTTGTTATTTCTCCTGAACACATGACTGCCAGTTCCCAGTCGGAAATCGCTGATCTTGGTCTTGGCCTCTCGGGAGGCTGATCAATTCAGAGATTTTCGACTAGCACCAACGGTCTTGTGTTCTTTGTTTGCTGGACCTTCCAGCGACTGGGATTTGTCGGGCTGGTTCTGGGTGTTGACCTGGATCCAACCGGTTGGGAGCAGCCCCGTGGGATTGCCCTTTGATTTTATTCAGCGGATTTTATTCAGCGACGCAACCCGAGGTGGGTGATCACTGCTCTGTAGCGTTCTACATCGTTGTCCATGACGTAGTCGAGAAGACGACGACGGCGGCCAACCAGCATCTGCAAGCCTCTCCGCGTGTGATGATCCTTTTTGTGAACCTTCATGTGTTCGGTGAGGTGTATGATCCGTGCCGATAGCAGGGCGATTTGTATTTCCGGCGAACCGGTGTCGCTCTCAGCGAGATCAAAAGCGTTCGCCATATCGGCGATCGTTTCAGACTTGGGGCGCAGGTTGGTAGCCATAAGATATTTTGTTCCTGTTTATTCTGTTGGGTCTCTTACCCAGCTGCACGCCCCGCATTGCGCGAGCGGCAGCCACCATTCGGCTACCGGTGAGGATACCAAGGTCCAGAGATTATCGGCGCAAGCGACATTCGGCGGCTACCGGTGGCGCCGCCGGTCGACCTTCTCCGGGACTCAACTCGGACGGTGCTGGGACCTGCTGGAGGCTAGGTGACTCGCAACTGGATCAACCGTTGCCGTGTCGTCTTGGCATTGGCGCTACCTGTGTTCTGAATCCGGTCCCGATCCGGTCTTCTCCCAAGCAGTCACACTTCGAAGGCTTGGTTCCTGCGCCGTCTGGTTGCGCCTCTGGTCATCGGCTTGGTTACCGGCCTGCGTTACCCCGCTCGGTTGCCCGGGTCGCTTTCGGGGCGGTCGGTCGGGGTCGCTCGGTTTGACTGCGCCTGCTGCGTCACTCCGCTTGCCCAGGTCTCTCTCGGGCTGCCCAGTCCCAACAACCCAGTCTCGGTCACCCGACTCGACAACCCCCGCTACACCACCTCGAATACCCAACTCACTTTCGGATCGCCCAGTCCCAACAACCCGATCTCGGTCACCCGACTCGACAACCCCCGCTACACCACCTCGAATACCCAACTCACTTTCGGATCGCCCAGTCGGGGTTGCGCGGCTTGACCGGGCCTGCTGCGTCGCCCTGTCGAGGGTGGCCCGGCTCTGCGTCGTGCGGCTTGACTGCGGATGTTGCGTCGGTCGGGTTGCGTCCGCTGTGTCGGCTGGGATGGGGGGTTTGAGGTGGTATTTGCCCGTGTCGGGGTCTCGATGGACTTGCCAGCCGTGGTCGTGGATCTTGTGGTGGCAGTCGTCGCACACCAATACGAGGTTGTCCAGGTCAGTGGGTCCGTTCTTTGACCACCAGATGACGTGATGAGCTCGGCACCACAATGGGTTGGCGCCACAGCCAACACAGTGTTGATCCCGTGCGATCAACACGACCCGTTGAGCTTCACTAGCGGTGCGTTGTTTACGCCCCAGCCACATGTCTTGGGCTTTGGTATCGAAGATCGAAGGCAGAAGGTTCGCCTCAAGCGCCAGGCGATGAAGCTCAACGATCGGTATCGGTGAACCGTCAGCCAACCGGGGATTGTCGAGCTGCTGTTTGATCACATCGAAATCAGCGATCACCAACAGATCAGTGCCCGCGGACTTGCCGCTGGCTGGTTCACAGATCAACTCGGCCAACGCGTCAGCCATCCGCTGCTGGGGTGTGGGTCGCTTGTTGGGGTCTTCGCGGTGCCATAGTTGTCGTTCTTTGGTGGTCAACGCAGTGGCGATACGTGCCCCGGTGATCTGATCAAACTCACCGTTCAGCACAAACATCCCAGAATCAGCTGACTCGAAGATCCGGGCTTTGCGATTGGAGCGTTGACGATCCAACACAGCTTGCCCGTCATCGTCAGCTACGTCTTGTTGATGACGTTTCACGGTCCGAGCGAACTCATCAAAGGGCTGCTCACCAGCCGCTTCGACCAACATGGACTCATCAACCGGGCTCTCAGAGGATGCACGGGCAATCAACCGGGCATGACCCACAGGGATCTCACCAGACTCCAGAGCGTCACTCGTCGCGGGCAGTTCCGCCAGCCGGGCCGCTGTTTCAACATCACGTTTGGCCTCACGCTTCGATGCCTGCAAGTGGTCACGAGCGATCCGCTGCGCCTCTGCGCTGCTGTGACGACGCCCCACCTCGGCCAACACCTGAGCTTTCATCGCCGCCAAGCGAGACTCAGCACGACCCAATACCCCCAAGCGCAACGACAACCCGTCATCACACAAAGCAGCCACATCCACCGCCTCGACACGGACGACCCCACCGGCAGCCGGGCCGACGCCAGCCGACGTGTCCGAGAGGTCCGAGAGGTCCGAGACAGGAGCGAATTCCATGGATGTAACTCTATCGACCCCCTGTGACAACCACTCATAAATCATGAAATATATGAATATATATAGTTTCTACATCTGATGGCTTGTGGTGCTCAAAATGGCGGCCAGGCTAGCCGACGCGGGTCGACCGGTTAGCTAGAGCGTGCCGGTCAATTTTCTATCCATCAGGAATGTGACTTGAGCCGTAGCGGACTTCTGGGGTGACGTTGTTCGCGACACGGACGTGATCCTATGGACCGCGACCAAACGCGTAAGAGTCAGCACGGTAAGAATTGGACAGAGAGTCCTTCAATGAAGGGCCGGGCAATTGACCAGCCAAACGTGTTACCGCGACTACGCGCATCTGGGCGCGGCAAAACCCTTCAATGGAGGACCGGACAAATGCCCGGCCATAACGTTGACCGAAACCGACCACTTCGGAGTGTCACAAATGTCCGGCCAAACCGACTGGGCACGCCGAATCCAAACCACCGGTATCCACCTTTAATGGAGGGCCGGACAAATGTCCGGCCAAACCCGACCCCCTGCTCCCAAAGCAGGTGCTCTTCCAAGCTCCTTCAATGGAGGGCCGGACAAATGTCCAGCCAAACCATACCAGTAGATGAACGGTCCGAACGGGCACGCTGCCTTCAATGGAGGGCCGGACAATTGTCCGGCCAAACTGGACAGAACAATACGAGCCTCTACCGGACGATACAGCCTTCAATGGAGGGCCGGACAAATGTCCGGCCAAACGTTCCGGGGGGTGCATGATCGGGCGTCGCAGATTTCCCTTCAATGGAGGGCCGGACAATTGTCCGGCCAAACCCACACTCAACTTAGCTTCCAGTAACTTTGGATCGTACCTTCAATGGAGGGCCGGACAATTGTCCGGCCAAACCTTAGCAATGACACTTCGTCTTGAAATACCTACCAATCCTTCAATGGAGGGCCGGACAATTGTCCGGCCAAACCTGGTCCTATCACGTACGAATCAGGCTGACATCTCACCCTTCAATGGAGGGCCGGACAATTGTCCGGCCAAACACAGGATATCTTCGTCAGGAATATATACGCATCCTGACCTTCAATGGAGGGCCGGACAATTGTCCGGCCAAACCGCCAGCATCCCATAGCTCACAGAGTGGGCAGCGTTGCTTCAATGGAGGGCCGGACAATTGTCCGGCCAAACGAGTGAGAGTGAGTTCTCTGTAGAACAGGAGTACCTAGCTTCAATGGAGGGCCGGACAATTGTCCGGCCAAACCCGCTGTCTGCGTGTCCGTTGGATTCACGGCGATGCAGCTTCAATGGAGGGCCGGACAATTGTCCGGCCAAACCGACCGCCGCGTCGTCCAACTCGAGCCCGGTCACCTGGCTTCAATGGAGGGCCGGACAATTGTCCGGCCAAACAACCGGGTCACCGACGTGTTCCACAGTCCGCCACCCGCTTCAATGGAGGGCCGGACAATTGTCCGGCCAAACCGGGCATTGACGGTACTTGCGGATCGACGAATGGTTCGCTTCAATGGAGGGCCGGACAATTGTCCGGCCAAACGGGAACCGCGTCGGGATGCGACGCACGGAACCGATACGCTTCAATGGAGGGCCGGACAATTGTCCGGCCAAACCCAGCCACGTCGGCGCAGCAGTGTTGATCAGCCACCAGCTTCAATGGAGGGCCGGACAATTGTCCGGCCAAACCAAGGCGACGCTGATCAAGCTCACGACACCGGACCTGCTTCAATGGAGGGCCGGACAATTGTCCGGCCAAACCAGACGGTGGACTTGCTGTCAAGTCGTGCCTAGCCAAGCTTCAATGGAGGGCCGGACAATTGTCCGGCCAAACCCGCAAGAACACTGCCCCGCCAACAACAACCGCCTAGTGCTTCAATGGAGGGCCGGACAATTGTCCGGCCAAACCCTGCGACAGGGTGCGCATGAGATCAACCTTCTGTTGCTTCAATGGAGGGCCGGACAATTGTCCGGCCAAACTCGGCGACGCAGCGATTCGTGTCGTGAGCTCACACGCGCTTCAATGGAGGGCCGGACAATTGTCCGGCCAAACGGCCCCGCCATCAGCAGAACCAGTCTGCTCAACGATGCTTCAATGGAGGGCCGGACAATTGTCCGGCCAAACATGACCACCACCGCACCGGTAATGCCCACAACACTGGCTTCAATGGAGGGCCGGACAATTGTCCGGCCAAACACGCCGGTGATCAAGCAGCGGGTCAACGAAGCATACGGCTTCAATGGAGGGCCGGACAATTGTCCGGCCAAACATGATCATCGCCTTCCCACCGTGCACCTTTTTGAGGCTTCAATGGAGGGCCGGACAATTGTCCGGCCAAACCGCCTGTGAATTCGCTGGGACATGAGCGGGCCGAGAAGCTTCAATGGAGGGCCGGACAATTGTCCGGCCAAACCTGCGTCGCGGCCCGATGATCGGCCCCTTCGGCACCGCTTCAATGGAGGGCCGGACAATTGTCCGGCCAAACGATCGCTTGGGCAGTCGTCGCAGCCAAACACCACGCCGCTTCAATGGAGGGCCGGACAATTGTCCGGCCAAACGCGTGGCGTCCCAACAACCAATAGGCCCCGTGTACCAGCTTCAATGGAGGGCCGGACAATTGTCCGGCCAAACCCGTAGCCCCAGTGGCTCCCGTAGCCCCAGTGGCTCGCTTCAATGGAGGGCCGGACAATTGTCCGGCCAAACGACGGTATTCAGCCATGTAGACGTGAGCCGATGGTCGGCTTCAATGGAGGGCCGGACAATTGTCCGGCCAAACGGGCAGTGCAAAGTGAGTCACCAAGTGACATCACCCGGCTTCAATGGAGGGCCGGACAATTGTCCGGCCAAACGGTGAAGTAGACTGAAATCCAAGAAGCCACCTAACCAGCTTCAATGGAGGGCCGGACAATTGTCCGGCCAAACCATTCGACAAGGGTGGTGGGAGTAAACTGAAATCCAAGCTTCAATGGAGGGCCGGACAATTGTCCGGCCAAACTAGCTCACGACGTCTATAGTGCGGTGACCGGTCAGGAGGCTTCAATGGAGGGCCGGACAATTGTCCGGCCAAACGACGGCCTGCCCCAAGCAACAGAAAAAGAAATCCTCGCTTCAATGGAGGGCCGGACAATTGTCCGGCCAAACAAGACGACCTGGCGCTGTGGGGGCGCCGGACACTCGCTTCAATGGAGGGCCGGACAATTGTCCGGCCAAACGGCCCGAGAATTGTCGCTCACGAACGCCTACGACCCTGCTTCAATGGAGGGCCGGACAATTGTCCGGCCAAACCCGTCCCGTACAGCGACGCAACACCCGTCAACGTCCCAGCTTCAATGGAGGGCCGGACAATTGTCCGGCCAAACATGATGGCCCGCGCCCGGTTGACGATCATCGAAGCGGCTTCAATGGAGGGCCGGACAATTGTCCGGCCAAACCTCCTCTTCGCCGCGTTTACGGTTGAACGCCACCCCGCTTCAATGGAGGGCCGGACAATTGTCCGGTCAAACGTGAGATCACTGAGGTGACCGGCCCCAACGCGTCAGGGCTTCAATGGAGGGCCGGACAATTGTCCGGCCAAACGCGCCGTCGCCGACACGGACGTCACAGCGTCGAACGTGCTTCAATGGAGGGCCGGACAATTGTCCGGCCAAACGAGGCCCCTCGCCGGGATCGTCGGTTGATTTGAACTGGCTTCAATGGAGGGCCGGACAATTGTCCGGCCAAACGCGATGACTGACATCACCTTCAGCGAGAACGGCTGGGCTTCAATGGAGGGCCGGACAATTGTCCGGCCAAACCTGGCCGACCTGAACACCACCCCTGAGTTCGTGCGCGCTTCAATGGAGGGCCGGACAATTGTCCGGCCAAACCCGCCAGGCCATCGAAGGCACCACCCAAGCGAGACGTGCTTCAATGGAGGGCCGGACAATTGTCCGGCCAAACTCGTGAGTTCTCAGAGTCAGAACTACGCACCATCTTGCTTCAATGGAGGGCCGGACAATTGTCCGGCCAAACCCAAACCTCCGCCCATACCCTGTACCACGCCATGATCAGCTTCAATGGAGGGCCGGACAATTGTCCGGCCAAACTTGCGGACCGGTTGCGCAGCGGATCCCAGTCCGTCTTGCTTCAATGGAGGGCCGGACAATTGTCCGGCCAAACCGCTCGCTTGGTTTGGGGGTGTTTACCTGCGAGTTCCCGGGCACTTGCGAGAGGTGTAGGAAGCCGAAGCTTCGAAGGGAGCTGATTCAGTTGTCAAGTTGCAAAAAAATTGCCCCGACCAGGCTTCGAGTGCTCCCCGGGACTTGGCAACGCAACTTAGCGCTCGCATCAGATGACCGTGGGGCCAGAAGTCGGTAACGCTGTCCTGAGGCCCATGAAATCGAAACAGTCGCGACCGCGGTTTGCTGGGGGGCCAAGATTGACGAATGCCACAGAGTCTTCCGTATGGTGAATGATCGAACTCAGTTCCTGTTTCAACAGTAGCATCTCCATACCGTCCAGATCGCAGACGAAAACGCTGTACTGCATTGGCCAGCCATAGTCCTTGACCGTCTTGTGCACCAGTCTGAGACGCTTGGCGTCGCTGATGTCGTAGCTCACGAGAAAACGGGTTCTACCAGTCGCCATAGCACTACCTCGTCATGAAAGGCGTGTACTTGGGGATCTCGCCGAGCAGGTGAGCTGCCAGAACGCGCGCTTGAACCTCAAGAACGCGTCGGTAAGTGATCTTGTACCCATAGGTAGGATGCGTTACCTGGGTGTCGAGCCGTCGCTCGTACGCGGATAGGACCGATCGCCTTCCGTTCTGTGAGAGCGAAACTCCACCGGCTCGGACATCGAAATCCTTCGCACTGATCTCGCCGTTGTTGATCACGTTGATCACAACAGATTCCGCGACCAACGGACGAAACTCCTCCGCGAGGTCCAACGACAAAGCAGGACGACCGAAGCGGGGGCGATGAAAAACACCTAGGTACGGGTCCATCCCGACGGCGATTGCCACAGCCGTCAAGTCTTTCGTCAGAAGTGCGTACACATAGGACAGCAGACAGTTGACCGGATCCTTCGGAGGCCTCCTATTACGTCCGTTGAAGTCAAACACCCCAAGGCTCTCATCTCGTAGCATCGACGAGAATTTCGAGAAGTACAGACGCGCACCCGTCCCTTCCATACCCAACAGACTCTCAATCGACACACTCCGACCGACGCCATCTGCGAGAGACTTGAGTTGCCCAAGTTCCCTACTTACGTCGGTCCGAGCGTTCCGCCTAAGGAACGTCCGCGAGTTCCGCAGCTTGCCTTCGATCATCGACCGAGCGATCGGAAGTCCCGCTTGCGCCGCGATCGCGACCTGGCGACGACGTAGATCAACGTGCTTGGAAGGCAGCCCCTCAGCAATGCCTTGAAACCACCCCCCGTAGGAGAACCAGCAAACCGGTATTCCCTCTCGAAAGGCTGCTCGCATCATCTGGCTACTTATCTGGACGTTGCCGTAGATCGAGATCTGCGACACGTCAATGAGTCGAACCTGCTGGAGTTCATCACGACTCTTATTGACCACAACCCGCCCAGAACGGATACCGACCCGAGCACCTTGCTCTGTCACATACAGAGGTCTTGCTGCGGAGTCACGCGGAGTGAGGCGCCGGGGGGCAGCAGTGCTGCGGTTGGTATGGAGGTTTGTTTCGTCCGGCAAGCAAATGCCCACAAGCGAGCACCTCGGGCACTTGGGGCTATCAACGAGTGGTGGCGGCGCGTCAGGCAGTGCTGCTACTTTCCGGAGCTTCTCCACCATTTCCAGCGTGTGGGCCACTAGCGAATCATCAAACGGAACTGTTGTGCGCTTGCGAGTCTCGGCGAAATAGAACTGCCCTTCTGTGCACTCGTATCCGTTGTCTTGCAACAGCAAGCCGATTGTGCATATCTGGACCTGCTCAGGCATCCACGCCGGGCCGTGTTTGGGTGGCCGTCCGCGCTTCACCTCAACCGGTACGACCCTGCCGTTACGTTGCTCGATGATGTCGGCCTTCGCGATCAAACCAAGCCGATGGGAACTCAACTCGACGGATTTCGCTTTCTTGAACGGAGGATCTTCGACTGTGCCCATTCGGCCGCCACCCGCGTCGACCACACGGTGGACATACAGACCCTCAACCGTGTCCTGATTGTGCTCGAAACGGGACTGCACCCACTCCAGATAGAAGAGCCTCGGGCAGTACTCGAATTCATTGATCATCCGAGCCGGCACGAGATCAGGAACGTCACTCACGCTGCCAGACCACGCGTGGAGGGCCGAACGTCCCGTAACCTCCCTGATCGCTGCGGCGAATCTGTGACTGCAAGACTCGGCTGATTCCCCATCCTCGGTACCAGGCGCGACGCTTGCCCTCCGGCGCTACTTGCGCCAATAGGGAATCGACCGTTCGAACCGAAGCGGGCACATTCCACAATGGCCAAACGAATTCCCCCCTTTTCCAGCCTCCAGAGCAACCCCGCGTAAGGGTTCGACCAGGTGAAGCAAAGCAGGGGAATCTGGAAAGGCCAATGACGGCAAGGGCTTCGGCACCAGGATTAATGGGTTTCTTGCTCTTTGAAGGATCCGAAGCACTGAGGGCATGATCACGATCATCGACCGTGTCCCACATTAGCGAGTCACGATCACCGCCATAGCGCCAGGGCGATCCCAAGTCTGCAACAAGTTCGTCGACGGTCACTCTCTCAAGATTGCTGCGAGCTATCGAAACGAATTTTTGCTGTCCGGCCGTGAAGTAGAGGTCGGTCGGCTTCGCATTCTTGCTGTTGTCCAAGCTGTCCTCGGCCAAAAGGCAAGACGCGAGCACTCCGGAGGCTCCCGCGGCACGTCCACGACTAAGATAATCTCGAATAGCGGGCGGTTTCAACTTGAGTTTGGTGTCGACCGCCTCCTCCTCCAGTGCGGGACCGTTGAGCCACTTCTCTGCGACTTTGAGCGTTGCATCGGCAATCTCTTCAAGGCTGAGTGAAGGCGCAAGCACTGCGCTCGGTATCGGTTCATCGGTCCATCCGAGTACACATTCGTGCCCTTGGTTGACAAGGGCGGTCTGAGCGCCTAGCGCCGCTAGAAATCCCAAGGGATTATCTCCCGGCAAACCTGGTAGCAAGGTCCAGTCAGATTCAGTCATGGCTGCTCCTCTGCGCTTTGTTGCCAATCCGCTAACCGCAGAATCGCTTCGAGCCAGGCAAGACCGTGATGACCGTAAAGTCCCTGCAAACGCCAAAAGCGGTCAGCCATTTCCAAGGCAAGCGGTGTCCCGGCAAGGTCCGAGTGGATCTCCATGGATACCAGCCCACGAGTTTTCTGCTGCTTTTTCAACTGATCGTCCTTGACCAGCCGGAACCCGTCTTCTAAGAACTCGCCAGAAACCTTCAAGGTTTGTGGTTCGTCGTCCTCCTTGATTGTCGGGAACGGTCTGCTGTGCCCGTGATGGGAGCCAACGAGATGAAGGACCAAGTCTGGATCATTCGCTCGCTCAAGCAACTCGGGGATGCGCTGGGCAAGTGCGACACTGCTGAACTCGTGGCGCACCGGTGGCCATTCGTGTAGTTCCGTTCGGGCTCCAGGAATCGACTTGGCGAGTGGTTCGTCCGGCTCTGCGAGGAGCACCGGATCGTGACCGTTCAGTTGAGCCTGGAACCTGCTGTCGACCTTGCCGAGATCGTGTAACTCTGCTGCCAAGCGCAGATCGTCGATTACCTCGTGGGGCAGTTGCAAGCTGCGTCCATACTCGGCAGCCTTGGCTCCCACGCCAATGAGATGCTTTCTGAGAGTGGTCCTAGTGCCCGTGAGAGACGGTTGGTCCTCAAAACTGTCCAAGACCGCTGGGTCAACCGACTTCTGAACCAACAGGTAGTAGTCCGCATCGTCTGTAGCGTTCACAACGTGATGCTCAAAGTTCTCGGCAAGCAATTCGACCACGCTCACCAGCCATTCTGGTACCGCGCCCGTGGGTAGCTCACGGGTCTTGGACAGCCAATCTTGGATTATCTCCTGTGGTGACTCGTCGGCGTCGATTTCTTGTGCGGGATCAGGCAAGGACGGAACGCCGATACCTTCAAACAGGCGTTGATCTAGACGAAGGGTTGCCCGTTTACCGTGCTCGTATTGGGCTTGATCACCGATGTCAAGTAATTCCCGCGGTTCCATTTCACGTTCGTAGAACGATCCTCGCTCCTCTGGGCGATGGCTTGGATCCCAAGTGCCGTTACGCAATCCGCCTAACTTCGGATCCACGATGATCACTTCCCCCGGCTCGATCGCCTTGACGTCGTCAATTGGCGCCGTGACGTTGGATTTGCGCTCCCAGCGGACCACCCCGCTCAATGGCCGCTCCACCGATCCGCCACGTTTGGTTTCTTCCTCCTCTGAGGAAACGGTGGCCGTATCTCCCACCGGAGTTTCCCCTTTACCGCTGAGCCAACTCCTTACCGCCGAAATCGGGACAGACAAAAACTCTGCTGGCCGAGGCGGAACCAAGATAATGGCCTGCTCGGAGCGGTCCAGCCGCCAGACCACTGACACATCGGGTTCATCCTCACGCTCCTTGCCGTGCAAAAACTCCCCAATCGGAGGATCGATCACCGGTTGGGGGTTGGTCTGCGTCCACGCGGCGACATGGGTCGGAAGTAGCAGCGGCGCTTCGGACCTAGGTGCTTGCGCTCCACAATCCAGACGATCCAAGAGTCTCGCTGCTGGTCCAATCTCAACCTCGTCATCTTGGGCGAGTATCTGCAAGCCCTCCCATGCGATTCGGACCGAATCGCCGTAGATGGGATCCGGTCTCTTTGGATTGAGGGCTGATGCGACGCCAAGGATCCAACATCGAGCCGCATCACCGCGGCATGCGGCTAATTTGCCGCGTCGGTCGAGTCGACCCAGTCGCTGCTGCAAGCTGTCGATTGGTGCTGCCTCCGTTATCAAAGCGTCGAAGCTGAAATCTGCGCCCACCTCGATCGCCTGGGTTGCCACTACGACGGTCGGTTGCTCCAAAGGTGAGGAACGATCAGGGTCAACACATTCACTGATGTCTTCCAACACCTCCTGTTTGTCGATCGGTCGCATGCGGCCTGTCACCAAGTGCGCCGTAATTCCGGCCTCCATGAGCGCCGCGTGAACCTCACGAGCGGTACGTACACGGTTCACGATGACTCCCACGCTCAATTCGTGATCTCGTAACTCCTTGCAGTTCTTTCCAAGCAATTTCAATATTGATTTTGGGATCGTCTCGTGGGCAGGGCGCGTACCTGGTACCTCAACGAGTGTCGCTCGTTTGGGTGCCTTCGCAATCTGGTTGAGCGTGACCGATGCCTCACAGTCCTCTGGCAATAGGTTGAACCGGTTCCCATCCTCACTGGTGGGGGTGGCGGACATTTTGACGATCTGAAATCGATGTGGAAGACCCCCACCCACAGAACAAATGCCTGGGACTGCTTCGTCTGAGGACGCTTCTCGCAATGTCTCGGCGAACGCCCGGCTTAAATGAACCTCGTCAAGGAGGACCAGGCAGTCGTTGCCGGCCAGTCCCGCATGGACAGGCCGCATCCGGTCACTTACACCGTAACCCCGAAACAACAAGCGCGAACCGAACTGATCGACCGTCGAGACCATCACCCATGGCTGCTCAGGTCGCCGGAACCACTCACCATCGAGAGGGATTCCGCCCCTGAGCGCCGCAACTCCCAGCACCTCACTCGCACTCGATAGTCCGCTGAGACGCGCTCGCAAATCGGCCAGCACTCCTTCGTCGGCATGGCTGATCGCGTGAGCGATTTTCTCGGCCCGTTCGTAGACCTGATCCACAACGATCCGTCGATCAATGACGAAGACAACGCGGCGCGGAAACACTTCGGGGCGGGCTGCCAGGCTAAATATTGCCGTATCGAGTACGGACGTCTTGCCAGTTCCTGTCGGGAGATCGACCACTGAGGGCCAGTTCCCATCAGTCAGCACTTGCCGCGTGAGACGACTCTGCCAAGGGTACGGCGGATCGCCGTGCACAGCCTGAAAATAGGTGTCGAAGTCCGCCGCTGTGAGGTCACGCATCGCCATCACGTCCATTACTGGTCATTTCATTCGTGACAGGACTGTCCGCCGGACGCATCAGACCGAGTCCGAGGAATCTCCCGCTTCCAAGCACTAGCGGGCCTCGTATCGGATCTGAAAATTCAACTGCCACATGGACGAGTCGCCGAATCACTTCGCCTTGTCCACGGCCCTGTTTGAACACAGGAAAGTCACGCGCCGGCCGCGTTCCAATGAGGTCCGAGACGAACGACACTCTCACGTCGACGGGTCGCGGGAGGCCGACATGCTCACAAGATTTGGCGACAGACTCCGCAGCACGGGCCCACGCCTTTCCCCGGGCCCCAGGGCTTCCACTCCCAAGATTCCCGGGATGCGCGGGCAACGCTACGGGCGTAGCCGAGATCCACCAGCGTGAACGGCGTGACCAAATTGCTGGATCCAGCGCCTTCAAGGTGAATGGTGGTTGCGTTCTGAGCATCTCAACATCGCCTCTACGGCCCATCCGAAGTTGCAAAGGCCTGCCTCCTAGCTGACCTTCCCAGGCACCAATGCCGCGGAGGGTTGCGCTCCGAGCCGCCGAGTCGAGATCCTCGGGAAGAGCGATTGCAAAGCCCATGATTCGCCCATCGGAGTGGTCATAGCCGACATTAGGCAGTGCCAAGAATGAAATGTGGGGCGCTTCCGTCGGTCTGCCGTCGGATATATGTCCGCTAACTCCCTCCGGAATGGGGTCTAGCACATGACTCAGCACCGACTCGCGCAGAACTTTAGTGAGTTCAGCGGTTCGAGTCACCGGTATGCGCCTGTGGCTCGGGTTCAACTCAAAGACAATCCAGTCGCCGGCCGTGGTTGGTCGCATCACTTCACCCGAATCAACCTCTGCTGGGTCGGACTCGCGATATCGAACCGCGTGGAACGGCAGACTGCGTGGGCTGACCGCTTGATGTCGGGCATGCTCCTGTTCAAGCGCGGCCAACTGACCGGGACGTACCCACCGCAACATTGATGTGCCCTCGCCCGGAGTGTGCGTTGCTGGGGGTGCCGCATCAGTCAGGCGACAAGAGACGAGAGTTGACGAGTGACCCAACCGCGTAACGCGCCCTAGCAAAGAGTCGAGTGCCTCAGTAATCGCTGCAGGCGGGTTGTCGTCCCAAGCATACGTCACCGCACTAATGGGGGGTCGAAGAATTGTCCTGCCCGCTTGCTCGTTTTTGTCCTCCGTAGCTTGCGGCGCGATAAGTGTGACTGAGGGGAAGTGACGTTCTTTCTTGCCGCGCTCGTCTGGCAGCAAAGCAACAGCGGAGCCAACAATTGTCTTGCTTGTTTTTCCACCGCCAGCTACCAGGGAGTCGACTGCTCGGTTCACGTTGAGCTTGTCCTGAAGCCTCTCGACCTTCTTGGTCAACTCATCCCCTGACGCATCAAGCTGGTCTTCGAGTTGCTCAATCAACTCCGCCCTGACACGTGCTCGACGTTGGTACTGAGCTTGGGCTATGACGTTGGCATCGTTGACCGGAACGAAATGACTCACCACCCGACGCCGCACCACCTCTGGTGCAGATATTCGGGGAGGCTGTTGGGTTTCTAGCCACTCGAGTGCCGACCGCTCGGTCTCGTCGGGCACCTCGGCGTCAGCCCACGTTGCAACCAACGCGGAAAACAATCGGGCTCCGTGGGGTGGCCACTCGTGTGCCTCTCGGTCGTGATGAGCTGTCGCGACATACCGCCCAGTGAGGAAGTTGACCTCAATCGCGGTCATCAGTCACTCTCCCACTGGTTCGCGGGCCGACACTTCTCGACTGCGCCTGAGCAACTCAATCAACTTCGGTGCCGGTGTCAGGGAAGTCTCTGTGAGTTCCCAACCGATGCCGGCCTCAACCGCCGCGGCTGATGCTTGCGATAGCAACTGTGCGGCAGAATCGCGGTCAACTTCAAGTGGCTCCGGAGCTGAACCATCACGGCCCACTAGCTCCAGAACCGGCTTGTGTTCTGGGATCAACAGGCAACGAGACCGAAGATCGTGATCTGCCTCGTATCCGTAGGCAATAGCCGCGACACCCAGTGCGGCTACGGCTGTGCGCGCTGCCACCTCTGCCTCTCGGCTTACGTTGCTAAAACGCAGACGTCTTAGTGCAGCAAGCGAGATCACCGTCGTCTGGCGGGCTTCTGAAATGGTCACCCCACCAGACTGTGCATCGATTGAGGGCGCGATATTGCCGTGATTGATTTCGGAAGGACGACCGTCAGATCCCGCAGTCTTGGCTTTTCCCTTCTCTTGGGCCGCCTCATCTTTGTCCAGCGTCCATACTTGGGCCGGATCACTGTGTTCATACGCAATCGCTGCGGCACGTTCGATCTGGAGCGGATCAATGCGGCTCCCGACCTTGCGCCCGATCTGAGCATCCAAGCCGACAATCTCCGACACATAGGCACGTTGAAACTTCGAGCCCAAGCCACCCTTGGGGCCAGTCGAGTCCCACTGGCCGAACAAGAGCGCCGTTGGTGCATACTGGAACATCGCCCTCGCGTTTCCCGGACGCGCATCGGTGATGTCTTGACCGACTTCACTCAGCCGGAACAACGTTCCTTCAAGCATGCTGTCGCGGAAGATTGCGTCCGCAAATCGATGGGGCGCATCCAACACCGTGATCTTGCCAAGGTCTGCGACAGCGGCCTCTCCCGTAAAATCCACGTAAGGAACCGGGAAACGCAGCTCCCCTTCTTCCCAACCTTCCTTCAAAGCAAGTTCAGCACGGTTTGCCTGGGAAGCCACGGAGTCGAGCAACACAGTTGTCACCACGCTGTCTCCTACCTGCCGTTCCTCAACGGCATACTTGTGCTCTGCGGTGACTGCGTAGGTCGGCGGAAACACTTTCCCTCCAGGCCCGTCCACGGGTTGCAGTCGCATGATCGAGCGAAGCGCCACTGCCCCGCCCCCAACCGCATCGCGCAGCAAGTCAATAGTCAATTCAGCCATTCAAGGCCTCCTTCTCTGGGGCTCAAGCACGGCACTCAAGCTAGGCGGATCAACCTAGCGCGGGGGTATGACACTTTCGCCATATATACATCATGTCTGCCTTAGAATTTCACCATAAACGTGTGGAAGGGCGTCGCTGTGATGCCGACGAAGTACCCGAAAACCTAGAACTCGGCGGCGATGGCGTCTTCGAAGGAGGTGTCGGACTCGATGAGCATTCGGTAGCGCATCACGTGGCGGGGGCGGTTGAAACCCAAGACGCCAACCAACCGACCGGCGCGGCCGTAGATCGCCGCGAAGCGCCTCTCGGAAAGGCTTCCCGTGGCGAGATGCATCTCGTCGTCGAGACCGATACGGCCGGCCATCTGAATCTTGCGATCGTACTGATCGGACCAGAACCAAGGCACCGGCATAAAAGGCTCAGCCTCATCGTCACCGACCAGCAAGCGTCGGGCCGCATGAGCACCCTGTGCAACAGCGTTGTCGCGATGCTTGACACGCATCACTTCGCCGAATCGTGACAATGTCAGTCTCTCACCATCCGGGCGGTTTGGTGATGGTTCCAATTTCGTCGGTCAACGTGTCAGGGAATTGGCTTCGCTTCAAGTGGCTCTTCCAGAGACGCTTCACGTAGGTCGCAGAATCGACCAGGTTCCTTGTGCTCCGATTGCGGGGGTCTGGGTTGACCACCACGACGCGCATACCCAAGCCGTCTCGCACAAACCGCATCGCCCCGGCGAAATCGGCGTCGTTGGATACGACTACCGCTTGCTCACATTCACCGTTGAAGCCATCGACCAGCAAACGAGTCGCAAGGTTCACGTCCGAACCCTTCTCCTCTGAGTTCCTCACCAACACGCTGCTGGGCAGCCCCGGCACCGGCTCCGCAAGGGGACGACGATTGACACCGGAACTAAAGTAACCGTAATAGACAATCAATTCCGGTAGCGTCTCCAGCGCCCTGAGGTAGATGAGTTGACGCTGAGGTTGCCCTTGATCGCCAGGACGAATTTCGAGCCGGGCCGTGAAGTAACAGACTCTGTTGATGGTGTCTTCAGGGAAGAGGGTCTCGGCCAGTTTGTGCAGGTCAAGCCAACGAAACGGGGTGTCCTTAAGAGCGCGGTAGTAGAGATTGAATCCGTCGATGTACACATTGGTGATCAACTGCCGCCTCCGCCAAAAGACAGAGACCGCCCCGAAAGGCGGTCTCGACCCTACCGTCGAATCGAATAGGGGTGGTGCCTGAACACTATCGTCAGCATCATCGACCGTCAACCCTATTCGTCAAGACGGGTTCAAAAAAGAAAGAGGACACGAGAGGACTGGAAACACAACCTGGCTATCAAGCGCCGCCTCGGCCAATAGTTGCCGCCAAAAGACAGAGACCGCCCCGAGAGGCGGTCTCGACCCTACCGCCGAAGCGAATAGGGGGCAGTGCTTGAACCCTGCCATGGCGAGGCCAACTGACAACTCCGCGGTTGGTGACCAACGCGCTAGAAATCGGCGGCGATTGCGTCGCTGAAGGAGGTGTCGGATTCGATGAGCATCCGGTAGCGCATCACGTGGCGGGGGCGGTTGAAACCCAAGACGCCGACCAGGCGACCGGCGCGGCCGTAGATCGTCGCGAAGCGCCTCTCGGCGAGGCTGCCCGTGGCGACATGCATCTCGTCGTCGAGACCGATACGGCCGGCCATCTGGATCTTGCGATCGTACTGATCGGACCAGAACCAAGGCACCGGCACGAAAGGCTCAGCCTCATCGTCATCAACCAGCAAACGCCGGGCCGCGTGCGCACCCTGTGCAACAGCGTTGTCCCAATGCTCGACTCGCATAACCTCACCGAAACGTTGATTGGGCCAGCGAGCAACATCACCGGCAGCAGTCACCCCCCGAGCCGCCAGACAAGTGGCGTCGCACACCACACCGTTGTCGATCCTCAACCCTGAACCCTCGAGCCATTCCGTGTTGGGGATCACTCCGATCCCAACGACAACCACGTCGGTCTCGATCACATTGCCGTCGCTGAGCCGCACCCGCTCCACCCGGCCGTCGCCTTCGATCGCCTCAACACCGACGCCGGTGCGCAGATCAACACCGTGTTCACGGTGCAACTCAGCGCACACCGCGCCCATCTCATCGCCCAGCACCCGACTCAAGGGCTGAGGCAACGACTCGATCATCGTCACCTCAAGTCCCTGTGTTCTGGCGGTGGCGGCCACCTCGGCACCAATAAACCCGGCACCCACGATGACCACCCGAGCCGGACCCGCATCAAAAGCAGCCCGGATCGCCAGCGAGTCGTCCAAGCTGCGCAACACGAATACACCGTCGAGTTCCTCAGAACCCCCCAGCGTGCGACAACGCGCACCCGTAGCGATCAACAGCCCGTCAACGGCGAGCTCCTCACTGCTCTGATCATCGAGATCCACGATCCCCAAGCGCCGAGACGACAGATCAAAGCTCCTAGCCCGCACACCCAAACGAAGATCAAGATCAAGGTCATCGAGCTTTTCGGGCTGGGTCAACACCAGACGATCCTCGCCCCAATCACCTGCAAGGAACTGCTTGGACAAGGGCGGGCGGTCGTACGGAGCATGCAGTTCGTCGCCGATCAGCGTGATCGGCCCGTCGAAGTCATGACGCCGAAGCGACTCCGCTGCCCGTAACCCTGCCAGAGAAGCTCCGACGATAGTGACAGAGCGCCGCGTCATAGATGCAAAAACCGTGGTGAGCCCTCAGTCGGCCCCTCAGCCCCCCAGCCCCTCAGCCCTGAACAGAGATGGCCTGCTTGGGGCAACGCTGAACGCACTCGTCGACTCGTGCGCGGTCTTCCTCACCGGGTTCTTCGTTCAGCACATACAAGAAGTCGTCGTCACGCACTTCAAAGATGTCCGGCGCGATCTGCATGCAGATGGCGTTGCTCTCACAGAGGTCGAAGTCAACCACGATCTTCATGGGTCACCTTTCCTATCAGGTCACAGGGGAACAGGTCACTCCGGAACTTAGCCCACGCAGGGCTCTGGTGTGAACATCAGCGTCAACCAACGCCAGATCCGGCACGGCCTCCGCTGCGATCCACCACGATGTTGTACCGCTCGCGAACAACCTCCCACATCCCCGAGTCGATCAACAAGTTGTAATTCCCACCTTTAAGTCCTGGCCGCACTGCGTTACGGGCCTGCACCGTAATCCATAGAGGAGTGTTTTCATATTATTTCATGTACTTTACGAACGGAAGGAATCGAAAAGCCATGAAGATAGAAGTGATAACTTGTCACCCCCCTACTACAACCAGTTGCCTGAGCAGCTTCAACGGGAGTTGGAGACAGCTGAGCGAGTCCGCCTCACCCCTGTTGAGATTCCCAGCGAAGAATTTAACTCCTTGGCAGCCGACGGTGTGCCAATGATCTACGTCCTGGTGGGCGGACATCTGCTGGTGTCGAAACGAAAAGTCGGCGATGAGCACATCTCCCATGCCGTGCTCGCAAACGGTGGCCCTGTGCAAGCCGCCGGGGAGTTCGATATCGGGACCGAACACGGAGCGCCCGTCGTATCGACCCTCAACAACATGAGCGGTCACTACCGTCCAGCCGCAGCAAGCCTCGAGGTCGCCCGAACAGCATTCGAATCAGCTGGGGTACGGATCCCACCGGGTGCTGTCCAAAGCTACGATTGGGGAGAATCATGACTGCCGCAACCGCGCCGAGACAGCCCGCCGAGCCGGAGCCAACGATAGTCGACTCCGCACTTGAACGAATCGCGGAGGCGACCGACTTCTTCGAATTTGAACAGGCGTGGATTAACGGATTGCGCCAACTGTCCGCCTCAGACGGAAGCGATTGCAGAGCGATGCTCTTGGCCGAAGCTGGCAGGCGACTCAGTGTGTTTGACGACATCAAGTACGATATTGCGCGGCGGCGCTGGCTCGACCAAGTGGTCGCGGAGGTGCGGATGCGCGGTGACTCATCCCTGGAAAGAGGGCTTGCGGTAGTGGCGACGAATGAACTCCGCGAGGCCTTCGCTAACGCCCGCCCAGCGATTACAGATCTGCGGGCGGCCGTGAATTCCGGGGAGAGCCTACATGAGTTCACGATTCGCTGTCCTTTAGCTGCGAATCAAGTCCGTGACCTCGGACGAATCGCAGAGGGACTGAGCGGCAGCGACCTGCTGGCGCTGTGTTCTGCGGAGGATTGCGAACTCGCCCGTAGTCTGGTGCGAGCCATGAAACCCCCAATCCATCTCGTGCCGACGGTACCTGAGTCCTTGCGGATTACCCGAGATGACCTGCTTCAATGGGCTAAGACCAGTGGCGCTGCCACGGCATTCCCGAGGCTGATACGCAGTCTCATCGCCGAGACCGAACCGTCTGCTGAATCGGTCCACATGCCCGCAGGCACCGGGGTGGCGTCGCCTGGCTTTGACGGGGGCGTTAGATGTGCTCGCGGAAACCGCTTCGTACCAGCGGGAACCTCCGTGTGGGAGCTGACAACACAGCAGAGAGGCACCCACGGCAAGGCTGTTGAGGACTACACGAAGCGAGTCAAAAACTCGACGTCTGACCAACGTTCCGAGACTGCGTACGTGTCGGCCGCGTGCGCCCCTTGGACGAAAGCACAGGCATTTGAGTCCCAATACTCCGACGACGGCGACTTCAGCAGGGTCAGCGCTTTGAACGTCGACAATCTTGAAGACTGGCTGTCGTGTGCCATCGCCACGACTGTCTGGATGTGTGAGCAGATCGGCAGGCCGACCGACGGCATCAGACTGCTGGCCGGGTGGTGGGAGAACTGGCTCACAGCAACGACTACTCCCCTTGACGAACGCTTCGTGCTCGCAGGACGCGATAAGGCAGCCACTGATCTGCGCGATCGCTGCAAGCAAAACCCCGGCGTCGTCACCATTGGCGGTCAAGTCCACCGCGACGAGATGGTCGCCTTTGTCGCTGCCGCGCTCCTCCCCGAAGAAGCTGAGGGGATGGGTGTCGGGGATGTGCTCTTCGTGGACGATCACAAGTCCGCTCAACGGCTGTTCGCGCAGGAAGTTCTGTCGATGCCTTCGGACCAGCAAAGCGCCGGTCCCGTGCTGACGATGGTGGTGCCGTCAGCGGACTATGCGCACCACCTGCCCGCCGGAAGCCCACATCGGATTATCGTGCCGGTCCCCGGAGGTCCCCAAACCGAAATCGTCCTCGATTCGGTCGACTCGACAGTGGTCAGCAAGCACTTCGAGACCACCGGAATGGAACACCACGAGGCGTACCGCCTGGGTGGGCTGGCTCGAACGAGCCTGATGGCGCTCCGGCGGCATCTCACCGCCCAAGCAGCCTTGCACATGCCCGAATGGGCGAAGAGGACACCCGACCGAACGATACGGCGAAGCCTGCTGCTCGGCGGTTGGAATGCGGCCCGCAGGGGTGATCGTGAGATCGTTTCACGATTCACCTGCCAGTCACACGAGGATGTGGCCGAGGAGTTGCGGAAACTCGACCCCGGCGATTCACCGATGACTTCAACCGGCGAACTGTGGCATGCCGTATCACCAGCAGACACTTGGATGCTGCTGCGCGCGCACCTATCCCCCAGCGATCTCCAAGAGTTTGCTGAAATCGCAGTCGAGGTGCTCACGGCTTCTGACCCGCTGCGAGAGATGAGTCACGAAGAGGCGCTCCGAGCCCAGGTCGAGGGCATCAAAGCCAAGTTCTCATCTCAACTCAAGCATGGGATTGCAACGACGCTGGCACTTGCGGGGACCGACCCTCCCACCCACCACGGCGAAACGACGCCAGACTCGAACTTCGCGGAGGGAACAACTCGGCAAGTGCTGGACTCTGCCATGGACGACACAACTCCAAGCACGTGGATTGCCGTCACTGATGCGTTGCCGATACTTGCCGAGGCTGCGCCCGACGCAGTACTTAAGAGCTTGCGGACCTGTGTAGCCGAGCAGCACGCGTTCACTGAAGCCATGTTCACCGACCACGATGACAACTTGTTTGGCTTCTCGGCTTCGTCGCCACACCTTCGGATCTTGAATGCGCTCGAAGTCATCGCATGGTCACCTGACCACCTGCTGGCCGCAGTAGACGTCCTCGCCCGACTCGCCTCCATCGACCCTGGCGGCCAGTATTCGAACCGACCCGATGAGACTCTCGCTTCGATCCTGTGTCCGTGGATGCCGTACACATCCGCCGACATCGAAGTTCGGCTCAAGGCGGTCCGAATGCTGCGGCAGGCCCATCCAAACGTCGCTTGGCCGCTGATGCTGTCTATTTTGCCACGGAACCACAACGTCCAAACCCCTGGGGCATTGCCGCAGTATCGAGACTGGAGGCCCTCGCAGCGGGATGTGACGCTCAGCGAGCGTGTGGCGCCCGACGAGCGCACGCAAGCAACTACCGAAATCGCCGCGATGCTGATTGACGACGTTGGAGGCGACCCCGAGCGCTGGACGGACTTGATCGGACGTGTCGGCGACCTTCCTGTGGAAGCCCGCCGAAGTGCAGTTTCGGTCCTAGGGGACCTTGCAGCTGCCGGAGCCGACGAGGCGTTCAGGTCAAGGGTCTGGCCGGTACTAAAGGTATTCGTTGCACGTCACCGGCAGTTCCGCGATGTCAAGTGGGCACTCCCGTCAGCCGACCTGCTGGTGTTCGAGCAGATCATGGACGATCTCCGTCCCGCTGAACCCTCGATCTCCTCCGGTGAGTTGTTTTCCAACAGCCCCTTCCACCTTGATGGTGTATGGGCTGCGGATGGGTATGAGGAGTTCCGAAAAGCTCTACTACCGAGACAGACGGAGGCCGTCGACGCGGTCATGTCCAGCGGCGGGTTCAAAGCGCTGTTCGAATTCGCTGCTGCGGTTGACAATCCGCGTCAAGTTGGCAGAGCCCTTGCGCGCTGTCGGCCGGGTCTTGATGAGCAAG
Source organism: Candidatus Aldehydirespiratoraceae bacterium (assembly GCA_965198315.1). Classification (GTDB taxonomy): domain Bacteria; phylum Actinomycetota; class Acidimicrobiia; order Acidimicrobiales; family Aldehydirespiratoraceae; genus VXYK01. The sequence goes on from OZ240616.1 coordinate 3,394,021, forward strand.
TACTTCCGGCCATGGATTCCGCTCGCGAGGCAGTCACACAGGTATCGCTGGGCTATTTCGGCCAACGTTTTGCCTCGCTGGAGTGGCAGGGTTTGGAGCAACTGCTCAGAGAGAACGATCTGTCACCTCAAGTCACTGCGGATGTGCTGCGCGCACCTCCCCCAGTGGCGCGTGCTTGGACGCGGGTAGAAGCTCACGGTGCCGAAGTCGCAGCCGAGTACTGGAGCCGTGTGAGCTACTACGACCTCGGAATCCCGGACGGATTAGACCAGTTGCTCGAGGTGTATCGCCGGCTACTTGCAGTAGACCGCCACGAACTGGCTCGGTGGTTGCTCACGCTGCGTGCGAAGGAATACGCGTCCCATCCTGAGTTCGCCGAGGAGGCCGCTGCCCTTCTCGAACACTGGCTTGAACACCCGGGTGGCGAGATCAAGCAGAACGCCATGACCAGTTGGCGATTGGCCTCGCTCTTCAGGACTCTCGACAACCACCGAGACCATCTGGGTACGGCGCGTGTCGCTGCCCTCGAATGGCAATACCTCCCGCTCCTTCAAAACGATCCCGAGTTCAGTTCGCCGAATCTGTACCGGGAGATGCTGCATGACCTCGACCTGTTCGTGCATTTCGTGGAAATCGCCTTCATGCCTGCCAACGCTGCAATGGACGAACGACCCCCGCTGACGACAGCACAACAACAAATGGCACTCAGTGCCTGGGGCGTGCTGCGCGATTGGCCAGCCTCACAGTTCACGCCGGGGTTCGACAATGAAGACAAACTCGATGAGGTCTCGCTCAACGAGTGGGTCGACCGCACTCGCGAGAGGCTTGCAGCAGTCGACCGGGCGGACATCGGTGATCAGATGATCGGGGCCGCACTCGCCTCTTCTCCGGCAGACTCAAACGGGGATTGGCCCGGTGAGGCCGTTCGCAATCTGCTGGAACGACTGCAGAGTGACGATGTAGAGCAAGGTCTCTATACCGCCATCCTCAACCAGCGTGGTATCACGACCCGCTCCCCAACTGACGGCGGCAACCAGGAGCGCGAACTCGCAGACAACTACAAAGAGCAGAGCTGTCGCTACCAGCAGTGGCCCCGTACAGCGGCCCTCTTCAGCCAGCTTGCAAAAAGCTACGAGCACGAGGGCGGCGTTCTCGACCGTCAGGCCGAGATCTCCCGCCGCGGCTTACCGAGATAAGAAGACTGACCCGATTCCTTCCGGAACTGCACACGGCTACTGCGCGAAACGTCTGTCTTCTGTCTGCAGAATAGTGGCGTCATACCAGCCGCGACTACCGAGACTGCTGGTCAACTAGCACCGCTGCGATCCACCACAATGTTGTAGCGCTCGCGAACTGCAGCATCAGCAACAGGGTCAACGTGAGCCGGAAAATGGGAAGACAAAACCTCTTTGGCGTATTCGTGAGCCACTCGCAGCGCGTCCTTACCGCCAGCATCCACCCAGTCATCGGGCGTGTCACGATCCCCAATGAGCGGATAGATGTACTCCTTCTGCATCAACTCGAGCGTCTGAGGCGAGCCGAGGAAATGACCCGGCCCGTTCACGACTTCTGTAATGAGGTTGGCAGACAACGTCTCTTCGTTGACCTCGATACCGCGAACGGTGCGGTTGATCGATCCCAGCATGTCGTTGTCGATCACCAGAGCTTCCAGTGAGCAACTCAGCAGACTCCCGAGCATCCCCGCGCTCTCATACACGAGATTGGCCCCCGCCTGGCCGGCCAGCACGACGTTGATCCCCTTCTCGTAACCGGCCTGGTTGTCCGGGACTTTCGAGTCGGTCATACCCGCCGCCACACCCGATGGCAGCCCCAACCAGTTCACAACCTGCGCGGCGGCCGCGTTGAGCACCCCCTCCTCACCGCTCCCTCCACTCATCGCCCCCGTACGGAGGTCCGAGACGAAGGGCCAAAGCCCCATCACGCAGGGATGACCGGGGCTCATCAGGTTGACCGCGGTGAGCGCAGAGAGGCATTCGGCGAGTGCCTGGGCCAGCGAACCGGCCAGCGCGGCCGGCGAGGTCGCCCCCGCCTGACCCGCCGACAACAGGTTGATCGGCATGCCCGACTCCACCTGGGCAACCATGCAGTTCGTCGATTCCTCAGCGAAACGCAGCGGCGGAACGACAAAAGTGTTGTTGGCGGCCACAAACGGTCGCTTCCGAAATGATCCCTCTCCGCCCGCCATCATGTCGTACATCTCGACCGTCTCATAGACATGGGCCCGCTCGAACCACGATGTGCCGACAGGTTTACCGGTGCCGACTGTGGCGCCATAGGCAGTGTTGAGATCCAGTTCACGCGAGTCCTCGCGGTCCCGTGCCACCACGGTGCGGACAAAGAAATGGATGTTGTCGAGATAGTCGACCAGGCGGGCGCAGTTGTAGACGTCTTGAGCGGTGCTGTGCCGGAAGGTGTTGGTCTGGTAGTCGTACATCAGCACCGCAGCGCCGGCGGTTCCGAAATGGACACGGTCGCCACCGACCTCGATCGAGCGGTCGTCGTCGAAGCCGTGCCAGGTCCATTCCTTGGCCGCGGTGGCGATGGCGTTCTCTATGAGTGCTCTGGGGTACAGCAGCCGACCCGAATCGTCAAGGGTGCCGCCCGCGTCGACGACTACTTCCACGAACTCCGGAACTGGAGACCCCATCCCCACATGTTCCAGAAGGCCCAGCGCCGTGTCGTAGACCTGCTGCATATCCGAGTCGGCCAAGGGCTTGAATTTCCCGCCTGGGAGTCCGGGCCGAACCGGGCGTGCGTCTTCTTGCAGGGGCGCAGCGCGTTCGGCAATGCGCCCGGCACGTCCACCTGACCTACGGCGACGAGGCTCGTCGCTCACTGTGGGTTCACAGTCCCTCCCGTGCGGTTGCCCGACCGACAAAACAGTGCGGCTGCGAAACTGTAACGCATCGTAAGCAGCTAGGCGCGAAGCACCGAGTTAGTCGGGTCATAGGCAGGCTCTGACAGCACGGTCGCGGTTCTCATCTCACCGAGAAGTTCCAACTCGAAGGTCGAACCAGGTGCCTCGAACCCAGGAGCGACATACACAAAGGCGAGACTCTTGCCGACCGTGTGACCCCAGGTGCCGCTGGTGGCGATGCCCATGACTTTGCCGTCTTGGTCGAATGCGCCTTCGTTGCCGCGCACATCGTTGTCGGTGGCGTCGACTTCGCAATAGACGAGCACCATCGACAGCGGTTCAGCCTGCTCGGCGCGCGCAACCGTGGCGTCCTTGCCGATGAAATCGCCGGTGAAGTCGACGAAACGTTCGAGGCGGGCTTCGATCGGGGTGATCTCGGTGGTGAGTTCGCTGCCCCAGGCCTTGTACCCCTTCTCGATGCGCATGACGTTCATGGCATATGCACCGAAGTGGATCATTCCGTGGGGTTCTCCGGCAGCCACGAGCGCACCGTAGAGTTCGGCCATCTCAGCGATCGGACAATGCAGTTCCCAACCAAGTTCGCCCACATAAGACACCCGCAATGCCTTACAGGCAACTCCTGCCACTTCGATCTCTTGAGCCGTCAACCAGCGAAATGACTCGTTGCTGAGGTCGGCTCCGGTGAGAGGTGCAAGCACCTCTCGGGCGCGTGGTCCAGTAACGGCCAACAGGCCATAAGAATCGGTCATATCGGTGACGGTCACATCCTCTCCCGTATCGATGTGCTGGTTCAACCAGTCCAGGTCGTGGGTGGTGCCGATGACCGCGGAGTTGAGATAGAAGCGATCAGCAGCAAAGCGGGTGATCGTCATTTCACATTCGATACCGCCCAGTGAGGTGAGCATGTGTACCAGCCGCATACCGCCGTCTCGGACTGGGATCTTGTTGGCGGAGACTCGATCAAGCAGCGCCGCGGCATCAACTCCTGTGACCTCGAACTTGGCAAAAGCGGTGAGATCAGCGATGCCGACCCGTTGGCGAGTTCCGTTGACTTCACGAGCGACGAAGTCGAAGGCGTTGGAGCGCCGGAACGAGTGCCGTTCTGGATCGCCGAAGTACTGCGGACGCTCCCAGCCGTACACCTCCTGCCACTGAGCTCCCAACGCGTCGAGACGGCTATAGATCGGGTTGACCTTCTGGCCTCGCGCCACCGGCCGCTGCTCCCCGGGGAGACGGACCTGATACATCTCGTGGTATTCGTCGATCGCTTTTTCGATGGCGAACACCGATTTGGGGCCGGTGTGGTCTCCGAAGCGGCGCGGGTCCATGGCCCGCACATTGATTTCAGTCTGACCATGCACGATCCATTGGGCGAGATACTTGCCCGCTCCAGGACCCTGGGTGATTCCGATTGAGGCACCGTTGCAATGCCAGTAGTTGCAAAAACCAGGGGCTGGTCCCATGAGATAGCCGGAGTCCGGAGTGTGGGTGATCGGACCCGACACGATCTTCTTGATCCCCGCTTCAGACCAAGAAGGGATACGCAGCATCGCCAGTTCGAGGCACTCGGCGATGTTGTCGATGTCTGGCGGTGTGAGATAGAAGTCAAGCCCCCAGTCGATCCCGTCAACACCATAGATTTGAGCGTTGGCCATCTCGTAGGGTCCGATCAGCAACCCGTCGATCTCGCGACGGTAGTAACAACTCGACCGGGGGTCGCGTGTCACCGGCGGTTCGAAGCCGAGATTGCGCATTGACTCGAGCGGTTCGGTGATGACGTATTGGTGGATGACCGAGACGATCGGCACGTCGAGGCCGATCATCGCGCCCAACTGAGGGGCGTAGTGGCCCGCGGCGTTGACCACGTGCTCGCAGGTGATGGTGCCTTTCTCGGTGACGACCTGCCAGCGTCCGTCGGCCAGCTGGGCCATGTCGACAACCCGGTTGTGGCGCTGGACCTCACACCCGAGTTGACGGGCCCCTTTGGCCATTGCGTTGGTGCAACCCGTGGGATCGGTCCACCCGTCGTGGGGAGTGTAGAAACCCGTTTTCACGTCGGAGACATCTTCGAGAAGCGGGTTGAGTTGTTGGACCTCTTTTGGCCCGACGATGTGGGACTCGACACCGATCTGGTTGAGCATGGCGTGCACGTAGCGGTGCCAGTCGACTTCATCATCAGTGCGCGCGATACGCACCGCCCCACATCCGTGCCAGCCCGCTGAAAGGCCGGTCTCCTCCTCGATGTCGGGGTAAAGGGCGATCGCGTCTTGATGCACTTTCGCCATGTTGAGATCACCGATGAAGTTGGGGATCAATCCCGCCGCGTGCCAAGTGGAACCCGAAGTCAGTTCACCCTTTTCGACCAGGATCGTGTCGGTCCAGCCTTCGTGGGCGAGGTGGTAGAGCAGACCCACACCCATGGCCCCGCCTCCAATGATGACGCAGCGCACCTCTTGGTTCATTCTTTCTCTCCTTGGTTCACCGTCTCGAGCTCCCTTACTGCTTCGGGCGTTGGTTGTTCGGGTCGAACCAACTGCGGATGGAGGTACTGACAGGCACTCGCCGTCCAGCGATGTTGGTTTCCCACGAACCACTGTCGAGCCAGTCTTTGGTCACCGCTTCGTGATTCTCGACGTAACCCATGGCGCAGCAGCGGTTCTGGGTGGCGCTCCACATCGACGACGATATTCGACCAACGACAACCTCGTCGCGATACAGCGGCTCGTCGTGGTAGGTCAGCAGATCGGGGTCTTCGATGCGCAACTGTACGAGTCTTTTCGTGCGGGGCTGTTCGCGCTGTTCCTTCAAAGCGCGCCGCCCGTTGAAATCGACGGGCTTGTCCCAGCAAATCGTAAAACCAAGTCCTGCTTCCAGGGGGGTGTCCTCGTCGGTGATGTCATGGCCCCAGTGCCGCATACCGGCCTCCAAGCGAAGCGAATTCATGGCGTGGTAGCCGGCGTGCACCAGCCCGTGGAGCCTGCCCTCTTCGATCAGCGCGTCGTAGACACCGACCGCGTCGGCATTGGGTATGTACAGCTCCCAGCCCAAGTCACCGACGTAGCTCATCCGCAAAGCAAACACGTCAACCCCAGCGAGGTTGATGCTGCGACCAGTGCCGAACTCGAAACCAGCGTTTGAAAGGTCCGCATCGGTCACCGCTGACAACACGGCCCGACTGTTGGGTCCCATCAGGCCGATCATCGCCTGATCATGGGTGATGTTGGTGAGCGTCACCTGCTTGTCTCGACAGGCTCGCCGCAGCCAAGCCCAATCTCGGCCCTCCGATGCTGCGGCTGTAACCACAAAGAAACGGTCATCGCTCATGCGGTTGACGGTCAGGTCAGCTTCGATTCCGCCTGCTTGGTTGCACCACTGTGTGTAGACCGCTTTGCCGATCGGCGCATCGATATCGGCGACACTGACAGTGTTGAGCACAGCCAGCGCATCAGGTCCGGCAACTGTGAATTTGGCGAACGACGTCTGGTCGAAAAGGCCGACGGTTTCCCTGACTCCGAGGCATTCCTGCACCATGTTGTCGTGCCAGTTCTGCTTGCCGTAGGAGTACTCGTATTCAGCGGTTTGACCCGCACGTGCGTACCAGTTGGGTCGCTCCCAGCCAGCAGTCTCGCCGAACACCGCTCCAGCGGCAGCAATCCGATCATGCAACGGCGACAGCCGCTGACCCCGGGCGCTCTCGTACTGCCTGAACGGCCAGTGCATGGCGTAGAGCAAGCCAAGGCTTTCCGAAATCCTGTCTTGGAGATAGTCGGTGTCTGCCTGGAAAGGCAGTGCCCGGCGGATATCGACGGAGTTGAGGTCCATCGGGGGGCGTCGGTCCGCTATCCAGTCGGCCAACGCCCAACCAACACCACCCGCTGACTGGATCCCCACGGAATTGAAGCCTGCCGCCACGAAACACCCGTCGACTTCAGGCGCTTCACCCATGTAATACACGCCGTCGGGAGTGAAGGACTCAGGTCCGTTGAAGAACAGTTGGAGTCCACATTCGCCCAACGCGGGCACGCGATGAATGGCGCGTTCAAAGATCGGCCCGAGGTGTTCCCAGTCCTCGTCAAGAGTGCCGAAGGAGAAGTCGCGAGGGATCCGATCAGTGCGCCACACCTTGCCGCGGGGTTCGAAGAATCCGGCCATGAGCTTGCCAGTTTCTTCTTTGAAATACGTGTAGTTGCCCGGATCGCGCAGGGTCGGCCTACCGATCTCCATGCCCTCGAGTGGTTCGGTGACGATGTAGAAGTGCTCGCATGCCTGAAGCGGGACGTTGACCCCGATCTGGGCGGCGAGGTGGCGGGTCCACATACCGGTGGCGAGCACAACAGTGTCGGTTTCGATCTCACCCTGCTCGGTGACCACCCCGGAGATCCTGCCGTTGGCCGCCTTCAACTCCGTAACCGAGACGCCTTCGATGATCTTGGCCCCACGGGCTTTGGCCCCTTTCGCCAGAGCCATGGTGGTGTCCACCGGTGAGGTTTGTCCGTCGCGGGGGATGTACAGCGCTCCGACGAGGTCGTCGGTACGGATCAGCGGCCACAGTTCGCTTGCTTCGTCGAGGTCGATCACCTGAGTCTCGACACCGACACCCTCCGCCATCGTCGCACCGCGCAGGATCTCCTCCCAGCGTTGTTCGTTGTCGGCGACCGATATTGATCCCGGGGTTCGATAGCCGGTTGCCTGACCGGTTTCATCTTCGAGTTCTTCAAACAGGCGCGCCGAGTAGGTCGCCAGCCTGGTCAACGAATGCGTCGACTTGAGTTGCGACACCAATCCCGCAGCGTGCCAGGTGGTCCCGCAGGTGAGAGTGCCCTGTTCCAACAGCACCACATCGCTGATGTCACGGCGAGTCAGATGGTAGGCAATGGAGCACCCGACGATGCCCCCGCCGATCACAACGACTTCAGCTCGGTCCGGGAGCGCCGGACCCGAACGCAGCGAACGAGCCATGAGCCCCAAACACTAGCGAATACAGACCGCGCAAGTGTGTCGATCTGGCCGGGTATTTTTCGAGTTTTTGTCGAAGTGGGCAGGCGTGGCGATCGTCGGGTTTCGGGCCACCACAACGAGTGCCGTATTGTCGGGTTGATGAGTGAAACCGAACAAAGTCGACCAGTCGATGCAGAGAGTTCCGCCGACCAGGAATCCGAGGTGCCACCGGACCTTAGTGGCGCGCCGAAATTCCACACTGATCGCAGCCACTACGGACCCGCTTTGGAACAATGGATCACCAGGCGATACCCGAACCGTGCCGGTGCCACCGTCACCAACATCGACATCCCGGTATCCACCGGTTTTTCCAACGAGACGGTGTTCTTCGACGCCTCATGGTCCGAGGACCGAACCGAATGCTCCGACCGCTTCGTGGCCCGCATCGAACCCGCCGGAGGCGCGCTGTTCCCAGCCCAGAGCAGCCACTGCGGAGTCTCTGTTGAGGTGCAGTACCGGGCAATGAAGGCCGTCGGGCTTCACTGTGATGCTCCGGTGCCCGAACTGCTCGGCTACGAATCAGACCCAGCGGTCATCGGTCAACCCTTCTTCGTGATGGGATTCACCGAGGGCCGGGTGCCCGCTGATCAGCCCCGCTATTCCGAGGAGGGATTCCTGGTCGACGAGGCGACACCGGCCGAGCGCCGTCGCATGGTCGCCACCGGTCTGGAGGCGATGGCGCAGATCCATTCAATCGACTGGCGCGAGGCCGGACTGGATTGGCTCGACACCAGCGGGACCGGACAACCCAGCACACGAGTGCAGCTTGATCTCTACCGGGCGTCCACCACCCGTGAACTGGCCGGTCGGGAACATCCGGTACTTTCAGCAGCTCTTGATTGGTTGATCACCAACGATCCCCAAGACGATCGTGTTGGTCTGTCGTGGGGTGACAGTCGGTTGGGAAATGTCTTGTGGCAGGACTACCGCCCGGCAGCGGTGCTCGATTGGGAGGCTTGTGCCTTGTCGCCCACTGAGGCTGACGTTGGTTGGTGGCTGATGTTTGATCGGATGTCGTTCGATGATGTGGGAGCTGCCCGCATGGAGGGGTTTCCGACCCGATCCGAGATGATCTCTCTCTACGAGCAGGCGTCTGGTCGTGAGGTTCAAGCCCCGCACTACTGGGAAGTCTTCGGAGCTATGCGCTTTTGTGCGATCTTCATCGGGCTCGGCGACCGCATGACCAACAGTGGTCTTCTTCCCCCCGAGATGAACCCCGCGGTACACAACATGGTCACTCAGGCTCTAGCTGACCTACTTGGTATCGACAACCCGACGCCGTCAACTATCTAGCACGCTAGGCGACATCGCCTATGGCGCTGGCGGCCTTTTCGCTGACGACAGTGCTGGAACCACCGGGTTTCATAGAGACGCCGTAGAGACAGTCGGCGATTTCCATCGTCCGTTTTTGATGGCTGACCAGAACCAATTGCGCGTCAGCTCTGAACTCGTCGACCAAATTCAAGAAGCGATGCAGGTTGACGTCGTCGAGAGCCACCTCCACTTCGTCTAGGACGTAGAACGGCGAAGGGCGGCTCATAAATACCGCAAAGAGGAATGCCAATGCCGTCAGAGTCCGTTCACCACCGGACAACAACGACAGCTTGCGAACGTTCTTCCCGCCCGGTTTTGCCGAGACATCAATTCCTGTATTGAGCAGATCGTCAGGAGTGCTCAGTTGAATTGATCCACTCCCACCTGGGAAGAGAGTCTCGAACAGCTGCTCAAAATTGATAGCGACATCCGCGAAAGCGTTCGCGAAGATTGTCACAATATCGTCGTCGATTGAAGCGATGACCTTCGTCAGTTCACGTCGCGTGGCAGCGATGTCGGCGAGCTGAGCTTGCAGAAACTCGTGGCGCTCCTGCAATGCCTGGCATTCCTCCAGGGCCAGCGGATTGATCGGACCCATGATCTCAAGCTCGTTCTGCAGTTGCTCTATTCGGCGTGCAGGGTCAACTCCCTCATCAAGCGGCGGGCAAGGGGCCGACACGGCGACATCCGGAGCCACCTTGTGTTCTGCGCGGAGGCTTTCAACAACAGTCTGGAGTTTGGTTCTGAGTTCGGCCCGCTCAATTGCCGCACTGGCTACCCGTTCCCGCAGATTCTCGAACTGTTGGTTCAGACCTACCCTCTCGCTGCGGAGATCAGTGAGCTGTTGCACTATCTGGCGGACAGTTTCGGACTGCTGCTCATGAGCCATGCGCGCCTTGCTCAGTCTGGATTCGATCGTCGCTGACCGTGAGTCAAGCACCTCCGCCAGCTTGTCGAGCACAGTTGCGCGACGGTCCAGCAATTCTCGTTGTTGGCCCGCTGTGGATCTTTCCGAAACATCGCGTTCAAGTCTGGCTTCGATCTCCGCTATGCGGGTCCGTAACCCGTTTTCGCGTTCGTTGATCGCCGCGGCACGAACCTCAACATCGGTGCGCAACGCGGCGACCGCGTCTGCACGATCTTGAATATCTGCTCTTGCGACTGAAATGCGGAGCGTCTCTTCTCGTTGCTCGGATTCGGCAGCTTCGAGCACCAAGCGGGAACTCTCGAGTTCGTCATATCTGCTCTGTTCGCTACCTAGGCGGGCGAGCAGCTCATCAAGACCGGTCCGAAGCGCATCGGATTCGGTGTTGAAATCACGGCGCTCAGCTTCAAGCTGCTGACATGCAGCAACTGCAGTCTCAAGTGTAGAACCGACCTCCGCGAGGCGCTCTGAGAGATCGGCCGCAGCATCGACGCGATCGGCAAGTTCCAAACGGGCTGCGGTGACCCGTTCCGACGCTTTTTGGCACTCGACTCCCGCCACAACGACCTGTTCGCTTGCTTCGGTGAGCGCGGCGGCGGTCGCAGTCGAACCGCTACCGCCAATACGCCAGCCGTCTGGTCCAATGAACTCGCCGGTGGAAGTAACGAAGCAACGCATGGGGTCTTGCAACGCCCGATCTACCGCGGTCTGCCAGTCGCCATCAACTATCTCAACATCACCGATCAGCACCTCCAGCAGCGCATCAACGCCTTTCTGAGTGCCTCGTACCCGGTCGCGAAGCAGGTTCTTGGAACCCGCAGAGTCCAAAGACAACCAGCTACGCAACCTGGAACCTTCGCCAGCGGCTTTGTCAGAACCGTGCTTGGGCAGAATCCCCAGAGTCAATACTGCGCCAGAGGATCCGCTGGCGCGCAGCGCCTCAAAACTGGCACGAGCCGCACTGGGGTCCCTCACGACGATCGCATTCAACCCTGCGCCGACTGCAGCTTCGAACGCAGTCTCGAATCCCTCGTCGATGGCCACCAAGTCGAGCAGCGTGCCCAGCACGCCTTCGACATCGGCCACTCGCTCGGCCCCTGCGAGCGAGCGAGCCTCGTGCAGCGCGAGCGTCAGCGCTTCGGCCCGAGCCAACCATCGTTGCTGGGTCGCGTCGGCTTCGGTGTGAGCAGCGATTGCTGTGTCGAGAGTTGCCTCGGCTGCCTGTTGGGCTGCCTGAGCTGCGTCTAGATCAGCAACCAACCCACGGTGTTCTGCTTGAATTCCTTCAAGTTCGAGCCGCTGGGAGCCCAAGCGTGAGCCGAGCGTCGAGTGCCGCTCTGCCAGTTCGTCCAAGCGCTCTTGTGACCGCTGTCGTTCTCTGGTTCCTGTTTCGACAGCAGCGCGAAGACCTGCAAGCTCACCGCGGGCCTCAGCAGCCTTGTTTGTGGGCGCTGATTCTACTTCGGCTGATTGTTCATCAAGAACCGTTCTATCGCTCACCAGTTGCTGCTCCTTCGCTTCCAGCGTTACTGCGTCACCTCTCAGCGTCGTGGCTTCGGTTTCGGCTTCGGCGAGGGCCAGACGCAGGCGTGTGGCCTCCGACTCAAGGTTGGCTATAACGCCCCGATCCGCGAATGCGGATCGGTCGCGGTCGATGCCGCGACGACGTTCGGTCACAAGTGCCGACAGTCCCCTGGCGCGTTCCCGCATGGATTCGAGTCGCCGCAAGGTGTCGCCGAGGTCATCCTCTGAACGGTCTGAGAGTTGGCTCTCGCAACCCGAGACGGCTTCGTCGAGATCAGCTAGTCGAGCCTGCGCAGACTGTTGCAGAGCGTGGATCGGTTGTTCTTGGATGGCTTGCAACTGGTTGCGCAGCTCGGCGATCTGTCTGCCCGCCATGTGCAGTCGCTGAGCCGCCAGTTCTTCGACGAGGTCACCATGGAGGCGGGCAGCCTCAGCCTGCTTCTCAAGCGGGCGCAGCTGACGCCTGACTTCCCGAATGATGTCTTTCACCCTGGTGAGATCGCTGTCCGATGTTGCCAGGCGACGTTCAGCGCGTTCCTTGCGCTTGCGGTACTTCAAGACGCCTGCGGCTTCTTCGATGATCGCTCGCCGATCCTGGGGTCGAGATGTGAGGACCGCGTCGATCTGTCCCTGCGAGACGATCACATGTTGCTGCCGTCCAACTCCACCGTCGCTCAACAACTCTGCGACGTCGATGAGACGACAGCCGACACCATTGATTGCGTACTCGGACTCTCCGCTGCGAAACAGCGTGCGACTGATCCTCACCTCGTTGAAGTCGATCGGCAGCGTGCCTGAGTGATTGTCGATCGTGAGGGAGACTTCGGCTCGACCCAAGGCGGGCTTCTCGCTGGTCCCGGCAAAAATCACGTCGTCCATCTTGGAGGACCGCAGCGCATTCGGAGCCTGTGATCCGAGCACCCAGGCAATGGCGTCCACAACATTCGACTTTCCGCTGCCGTTGGGACCGACAATAACAGTGACGCCCGGCTCAAGATCAATCGAAGTCGTATCTGCGAACGACTTGAATCCCTTCAATGTGAGGTTCTTCAGATACATCCCACTCAAATCTATCAGCCCAAATTACATTGCTGAGACTTCACACCTGTGTTTGACAGAAATAGGTCCAGGTGCCACGGAACTTGACCCGCTGTATCGGCAGACGGGACCTGGCACTGAGTTCACCATGGCGCCCCCAGACCATCAGGTGGCTGCCGTACTCACCGGGGTTGCCCACAGGATCAATGAACTCCCGTTCGGGGATCGATGTGCCGCGATGCTTGATGGCGTCGTGCAGGGTTCCAACCAGCGCACGATGAAGCCGCCTGATCTCCTGGCTTGTCAAGGAGTCGCTCATCCGATTGTGGCGAAGCCCCGCGTGGAACAAGATCTCATCGGCATAGATATCGCCGATCCCGACGACAAACGACGGATCAGTGAGCAGAGTCTTCAACCTGACCCGGCGCTGGAGCAGACTCCGGCCGAACGTCGTCCAAGTGACCGGCTCAGAGACCGGGTCAAGCCCGAGATTTTTAAGGTCAGGGAGTTCATCGTCGATTGAGTCGTTATCGACGACGAACATCTCAGAAGTGCCCCTTGCGTCGAGCAGACGCAACTGACCATGCTGCGTGAACGTGATGACCACTTCGGTGTCTGGATCCACCGCTTGCCTGTTGGCTGTACGACGCAACGATCCGCTTGAACCCAAGTCCACAACCAAGTTGGACTCATTGTCGAGCCCGATTGTGATGTGCAACCCGAGGCGCTGAACTGCGGTGATCTTGTGCCCAACCAGACGAGAGACGAACGAATTGCGGGTTCGATATCGCCTCAGCACCTTCATGCTCATCGCCTCAGCGCTCTTTATTTTCTTCCCAACGATGTCTCGCTCGAGATCACGGCGCACCGTTTCCACTTCAGGTAACTCAAACATCGAGTGCTCCATCCTCACCGGAGCGGGCTTCCCATGCGACACGGGCAGCTCGCCGTTGAGCTTGCTTGATTGTGGTGCCTTCCCCAGTCCCGAAGACATCGCCTCCGATCCTCACCGCTGCTCGAAACAGCCTGTTGTGGTGAGGGCCCGTCTGCGTAACGTCGTACTCCGGTGAAGCCAGCCCGTCGCGGACGGTGGATTCTTGCAACAGCGTCTTGTAGTCGCGCGCACCAGGTTGACTAGCCGCCTCGTCGATACGGTCACCAAGCTGGGCTAGGACGAACTCGCGGGCTGACTCAAGCCCACCATCAACGTAGACCGCACCAATAATTGCTTCGAGCGCATCGGAGACGATAGACGCCTTGGTGCGTCCACCAGAACCCTCTTCTCCCTTCCCGAGGCGAAGGTGTCCGCCGAGTTCAATGTCCACCGCCAGATCGGTAAGTGTGGCGGCGTTCACGACAGCGGCTCGTGTTTTTGCCATCTGCCCCTCGGGCAGGTCGGGAAATCGTTGGTAAAGGAAATCTGCGACAACCAGGCCAAGGACTGCGTCACCGAGGAACTCGAGTCGTTCGTTGCTGGGTCCGCCATCATGTTCGGCGCACCAAGAACGGTGCGTGACCGCCAACTCGAGTTGACCGGGTTCGTCGAAACGATACCCGAGTCGGTTCTCGAGCACAGATAGCGGACGCAGTGCTCAGCGCCTCAACCCAGCTTTGCGGCGACGTAATCGACGGCGTCGCGAACGGTTCGTAGATCCTCAAGATCTTCATCCTCGATTCGAAAACCCGCTGAACGTTCAGCTAGTTCCTCTTCGAGAGCTTCAACAAGTTCAATAAGAGCTAGCGAGTCAGCGTCGAGATCATCAGCGAATGCATCGCCTTCGTTGATCGACAGCGGCTCAATCTCAAGAATGTCGGCAAGCTGGTCCCTGACGAGAGCGAGGATCTCCTCACGACTCATGGGAGCCTGTTCCACATGCGTTTCTGCGGGCAACTGCACCCCTCCTAGTCACCAGAACGGTCCGATGCTATCGGAAGTCATGGGCCACTCCTCTATCTAGGATTGAGATAACATTGAATACATTAAAATTTTGTTAATGCTGGCGGACCGCTGCGGACAAATGATCGACCATTCCGACATCAACCATCTCCGCGGCGATACGGATGGCATTGGCCATGGCATCAGCCGAACTGGAGCCGTGCGAAATGACACACACCCCCTTCACGCCCAACAACAGCGCCCCACCAGTGGAGTCGGGATGCAACTCAGCGAGCATCGAATCGAGCGGAGCAGACAAAATCTCACCAGCTCGTCGGGTCGTATCGTCAGTATCGATCGCGGTAAGCAGTCGGCTGAGAAGCGCCGACATAGCGCCCTCCAGTGTCTTTAGAGTCACGTTGCCGGTGAACCCGTCGGTGACGACCACGTCAACTTCGTCGGTCATAACGTCGCGACCTTCAACGTTGCCGATCCATTCGGCACCGCTCGACTTCGCCCAGTTGTTTTCGTTGAGTAGTTCGAAACACTCCTTCACAAACTTGTTGCCCTTGCCCGCTTCTTCACCGATCGACAGCAACCCGACTCTGGGACGTTCAATTCTGAAACGATCACGGGCGTAAACGCAGCCCATCTGGGCGAACTCAACGAGCCATTCGGGGCGACACTCCGCATTTGCCCCCGCATCAAGCAAAGTCGTGGGAGTGCTCTGGGGCACCGGTACAGGTATGGCGATCGCCGGCCGATTGATCCCCCTTATACGCCCCATGCGCAGCAACGCAGATGCCATGGTGGCGCCCGTGTTTCCGGCGGACACCATCGCTGAAGCACGTCCATCACGAACCGCCGTAGCAGCACGCACCAACGACGAGTCTCTCATACGACGAACGCTTGAACCCGGTTCAGCATCCATAGCGATCACTTCGCTGGCTTCAATTACTTCCAAGCCTCCGGTATCGGTGAGGTCCGCTGATCTTCCAACCAATACAACCGGGATGCCCATTTCGGATGCGGCGCGTCGAGCACCGGCAACGATTTCTGTTGGGGCGTTGTCACCACCCATGGCGTCAACCGCAATGGGCAGCATTGATCAGCTGACGTCGATGGCTTGGCGGCCGCCGTACCACCCACAATTGCCGCAAGCCCGGTGCGGGCGTTTGGTGGCGTCACAACGCGGACAAGCGCTGCGAGCCGACGCTCGAACGCGCCAAGCCGAAGCACGCCTGCTCCGACTCTTCGATTTCGACGTTTTTTTCTTCGGGACGGCCATCGCGAACCTGTTTCTTGGGAATCTCTCAGGCCGAAGTTGACCGACCCGAGCAACAAAGGTTATCGACACCCCGCGACGACACCACCGCGAACACATCGATTAAGGCATCGATATCACCCGTCGAAAGTCAACTCGTCGAGGATCGACCAACGGGGATCAATTCTTGAGTCATCGTCTTCGGGTTCCCCGGTTGGGAATCGGTCCGGCGCCGGACCCTCGCATTCGGTACGACAAAGGGGAGCGAGCGGGAGGCAGATTAAAGCAACCTCACGCAGCATGGGTCCGAGATCAATGCCTTCTTCTTGGATCGCCCATGTCTCTGGTTCGGTTGGGTGAACCTCAAACAGTTCCTGAATCTCAGCTAGGAGATCCCCTTGCATCGGCTCTAGACAGCGTCGACAGGGCACAGACCAGCGTCCACTGGCGGTACCGGTAACCAAGACTCCCTCGGTGTCAGTCCGTTGAGAATCGTGATCGGACACTCTGGCCGCGTCGGGGTCAGCACCAGTGCGCTCCAAAACGAGATCTAGCACCAGACGACCATCGACGACCGTTGAGCGCATTCCATGCTCAGACAACTCCATATCGGCGAGCTCTGCTTCTGTTCGCAGAACAAAGCGTGATTCGGCTTGACTGAAAAGCCCAGCCGTTTCCACCACAAATTGAGCGCCGTGCTTCACTCGCGATCCTGGTCGAAAAACTCGTCCCTTTCCGGAGTTGGAAGTGCGGGAACCGACTCATTGGATTGCGTGGCGCCTTGCATACGCGACCTGCCAAATGCAACTGAGCGAGAAATACGTTCAAGCACAACCTCCAGACGACCGAGTTCTTGGTCGCACCAATCCTCAGTATTCAAACGAAGATCCCTGGCTTCTTGTTCCGCGTCCGAGACGACTCGTCGAGCGTGATCGTTTGCCTCTTTCACCAGTTCAGTTCGCTGCACCATGCGCTGGGCGGTATCGCGCGCCCTTGCAATCAACAGATCGCCTTCTCCTTGAACACGAGCCAAAAAATCATCGCGTTCCTTGAGTAGCCAGCGAGCAGCCCGAAATTCGTCGGGAAGGCGCTGCACTGCAGCGTTCAACAATTCCAATACCTCGTTCTTGTTGATTATCGAAGACGCCGACATCGGCATCGGGCGAGCTCTCTCGATCAGATCAATCACCGCGTTCAGAATTTCTTCAGCCTCTAAAGGACGGTACGCTAAAGGCGCGGTCTCAGCGGGCGAGTCTCCGGTATTTTGATCGGTCATACGTATCGCTCTCTTAATCGACGAGCCACGCTTGTTGGAACCATTTTAGATATATCACCGCCGAACCTGGTGAAGTCACGGATGAACTTCGATGCCAAGAACGAACTGCTCGACGCCGATGGGATGAACAGGGTGTGGATACCCGACGCGGCGTTGTTCATCTGAGCCATCTGCAACTCGTTTTCGAAATCGGAGACGGCCCGCAGACCTTTCAGAATGAAGTCGGCTTCTATCTCCGAAGCAAGGTCGACAACTAGCCCCGCGAACATCCGCACCGTGACGTTGGGCAGATGTTCGGTGGCCTCGCGAAGCATGGCCTCACGGTCGTTGAGATCGAAGACGCCGTCCTTGGTGGTGTTGACCATGGTCGCGACCACAACTTCGTCGAACAACTTCGCCGCAGTCTCGATGATCTCAATGTGCCCGTTGTGGACGGGATCAAACGAACCGGGGTAGAGGACGCGGGTCACGAGGTTTGGTTCTCCGTAGCAGCGGGGGCAAAGGCGAGCGTCACCACGGTACCTCCGTAACGGCGCACCCGATGAGTATCCCACGATTTGGGGAGTTCGACCTCCCGGTCGGATTCGATGGCGACTACTGAATCTCTGACCTCAGCGAGCAGTGCTGGCCAGCAGTCGAACGAATACGGGGGGTCCAACAACAAAAGGTCGTACGGCTCGGCGCGGGCGAGGAACGCCGTTGCGTCGGCAGGCAACACAGTCGCCTGATGCTGCAATCCCAAAGACACAAGGTTCTCACGAAGGACCGCTAATGCCCGCCGGTCATTCTCGACGAAAATAACTCGAGCCGCTCCACGCGACAACGCTTCGATCCCGAGCGCACCTGATCCCGCGAACAGGTCGAGCACAACCGCGTCGGTGATGGCACCTAGGGAATACAAAGAGTTGAACATTGCTTCGCGTACTCGGTCTGGGGTGGGGCGAAGGTTCTCGGAGTCCCCGGCGTTGATTCGCCGCCCTCCTAACGACCCGGCTACGACACGCATGTGTACCAGTGTGGCCCGTCAAGATACGGTCACCTCATGGGTGCACCCGAAACCATTGTCTGCGTTGATTGCGGAGGCAGGTGCCATCTCCTCTCCTATGCGCCCGACGAGGGTTTCGAGCCGGGTGATATCGTCGCTTATCGTTGTGCTGACTGCGGTGATCGCTGGGATATCGAGTTGGCCATAGACGATCTTGAGCCACCCGGAACTGGTTAGCTTTTCATCAGGAACTCGGCTTCGTCGTCGCCGAGCATGAAGTCGACCTCTTCGCTGAGTTCGAGATGTTCGGTTAGTTCCGGGTCCTGGGTGATGATCTCGGTGGCTACCTCGCGAGCAAGTTTCACCCACTCTTTGTCACGTCGTAACGAGGCCAGGCGAAGGTCGTTCCTGCCCTTTTGGCGCTCCCCCATTATCGTTCCCTCTCCCCGCAACTCGAGGTCGATTTCTGCCAACTCGAACCCGTCGGTGCTCTCCACAAGCGCTTCGAGGCGGGCTTTGCCGACCTTGGTGCCCGGATCGCCGAGCAGGTAGCAACGTCCTTGATGTTGTCCACGACCGACCCTCCCACGGAGTTGGTGTAGCTGAGCTATCCCGAAACGGTCGGCATCAAAAATGACGATCACGGTGGCGTTGGGCACGTCAACGCCTACTTCGATCACTGTGGTCGCAACCAGCACGTCGATGGATCCCGACCGAAAGTGGGCCATGGTCGCTTCTTTTTCAGCCGGCGACACCCGTCCGTGCAGCAGCCCCACACGCAGGCCCGCAAGCTCGCCGTCCTGCAGTTCGAGATGGGTGTCTTCGACGCTGCGCACTTCGATTGCCGCGGACTCTTCGATCAGTGGGCAGACAACGTAGGCCTGACGGCTGTGGGCCACCTCGGCTCGAACCGTTTCCCACACCGCGCTCTCGGCTATCGGTCCTTCGGCCCAACTCGTTATGCTCGGGGATCGGCCCGGTGGCATCTCGTCGAGCACGCTGACATCAAGGTCGCCGTAGACGGTCATTGCTGCGGTGCGCGGGATCGGGGTTGCAGTCATCACCAACACATCGGGCACGCTTATCGACTCGCCCTTATCCCTGAGCGCAGCCCTCTGTTCAACTCCAAACCGATGCTGTTCATCAATGACCACCATGCCCAGTGATCGATACTGGACCGTCTCTTGAATGAGTGCGTGGGTTCCGATGACGATGTCGACCTTGCCGACGATCAGGTCGGCGAGAACTTTGCGGCGCACCGACGCTCCGACGCTGTTGGTCAACAATTCGACTCGCAGCGGACGGTCACCCATCAGCGAGGTCGGATCCGGCACCGACAGATCACCGAGCATGTCGCTCACAGTGAGATAGTGCTGTTCGGCAAGCACCTCCGTTGGAGCCATGAAGGCACCTTGGTAACCGCCCTGAACCGCGGTCAACAGCGCTGTCACCGCGACCAGAGTCTTGCCCGAACCAACGTCGCCTTGCAGCAGGCGGTGCATCGGATATTCGACAGAGAGGTCACGGGCGATCTCGGCGTTGACTCGCTGTTGCGCTCCAGTCAGCGCGAAGGGCAAGCGCGCATGGAACCGGTCAACGAGCTCACCAGACATGTCGTGGGCAACTCCAGATGTTTCGCGTTCGATGCTCTTCTTGCGACGAATCAACTCCAGCTGCACTCGAAAGAGTTCGTCGAACACGAGTCGGCGGCGCGCTTCTTGCATCTCTTCCATTGAGGTCGGGTGGTGAATACCGTGCAGCGCGGCTTCGCGATCGACAAAGTCGAACCTGTCGAGCACTTCAGGCGGAACTGGATCGCTGAAGCCCCGCGTCCGGCATCGTCTCAGAGCCGCGTCCACGAGTCGGGCCAGATCGGATGTCGTCAACCCGGCCTTCTCAGACTGGGGGTACACACCGATGATCCGACCGGTCTGGTTTCCAAGAAGATCGACCACGGGAGAGGTCATCTGGCGTGTCCCTCGGAAGAGTTCGAACTTGCCGTGTACCAGCACTTCCATTCCCTCGGTGAGCTGTTTCTCGCGCCATCGCTGGTTGAAGAACACAAGCGTGAGTTTGCCGGTGCCGTCGCCTATCACAATCTGGGTCAGCGTTCGACGCCCTCTCAGCTTGCGGCTGTAGGTACTACGCACCGTGCCCAGCACAGTCGCCTCATCACCAGGGAGGAGTTCGCCGATCTTGGCCTGCCTGGTGCGATCCAGATAACGGCGCGGATAGTGCTGCAACAAATCGAGGATCGTCGAGATTTCCAAGGCTAGGAGTCCGTTTGCGGTTTGTTCGCCAACTCCGCGTAACCGTGTGACCTTGAATCCCGCGAGATCCGGCAACGTCAGCGGGGGGTCACCGGCCGGCATGTGCGTCTACTCCAACCCGAAGAAATAGGGGTAGAGCGGTTGGCCGCCGTGGTGTACCTCCACCTCCACCTCGGGATGGTTTCGGGTGATCCACGACTCGATCATCGCGGTTGTGTAATGGTCGGCGTCCTCACCCGTAATGACGGTCAGCAACTCGTGGTCTTCGTCGACGATCGCGGCAAGTAACCCAGTTGCGGCGGCAACCATTGATGAGTCCACCGCTTGGATTCCCGCTTGGCAAATACCTAGCCAATCTCCTTGCGCAATAGGTCCTGCGTCGCTCGTCGCATCACGCACGGCTCTGGTTACTTCGCCCGAAACCACTCCGCTGAACGCTTCGGTCATCGCTGCCGCGTTCACAGACGCGGTCGCTTGAGGGTCATAGGCCATAAGACTTGCCAGCGCTTCTGTGACACTCGTCGTGGCAACAACTTCCACGGTACGGCTTGTCTGTTCTGAAACTTGTCGGGCCACCGCGATGATGTTCTTGTTGTTGGGAAGAATGATCACTTCAGGCGCTGAGACCGACTCGACTGCAGCCACCAACTCCGCTGTCGACGGATTCATTGACTGTCCGCCGGCGACAACAGCCTGAACACCCATTGATTTCAAGATGGCGACCACACCCGACCCAGCGCCGACGGCAACAACCGCGGTGGGCACCGTCGGGCCTTTTGCTGCGCCATCACCGTGGCGCGATGTGTCGCTGTCGAGAGCCGCGGCGACCCAATCACGTTCTTCGAGTTCTGCAAGTTCATCAAGCAGATCCGTGATCCTGATGTTGTGGGGGCGCCCAATCTCAATGCCGCATTCGATGGCCGCTCCGATGTCGTCGCAGTGGATGTGGCAGTTATAGATGCCCCCGTCGCCGACGACGACGATGGAGTCGCCGACTCGAGCCCACGCCTCTTTGAAACCGGAGATTTCCTGATCGGGAGCGTCAAGCAGAAACATGACCTCGTATCTGAGATCCGCGATCGACGGTCCGCCTTCTCCGCGCGCCGCACCCAGCTGTCGGTGATGGGGAGCCGCGGGTGAAGTGGCCTCTGGTTCGGGCATCGGCCGATCGTCGACAACATGGAGCGCCGCGTCATACAGGAGCAGGAGTCCGGCCCCACCGGCGTCTACTACACCAGCGTCAGCCAAAACCTGCAACAGCGTCGGGGTTCGCTCGAGCGATGCAGCCGCTTCATCGCGAGCCGCTTCAAGGACTCCGCAGAGATCGGTGCCTCGGGTTGCAGCATCGGCGGCCGCTTTTGAGGATTCCCTGATCACCGTGAGGATCGTTCCTTCGACTGGATTCCCAACTGCGGTGTAGGCACCCTTGGCCGCGGCGGTCAAACCTGTTGCGAGAAGCCGACCGTCGATGGAGGCATGCTCAGCTACTACGCCAGAGAATTCGCGCAGGATTTGCGACAAGATCACACCACTGTTTCCCCGGGCTCCCATCAGCGAGCCGTGAGCGATGCCGTTGCACACCGAAGCCATGTCGTCACCGGTGTCGTCGAGTTCTTCAACAACCGAGCGCAGGGTCAACGACATGTTGGTTCCGGTGTCACCGTCTGGAACCGGATAGACGTTGAGGTTGTTGATCGCCTCTCGATGGTCGGTCAACGCGTCGCGAAAAGTGATGACGATGCCACGAAGGGAGGCTGCATCAATTGAGTCGAGCGCCACGACGACGGATGGTACCTCCCGCGAGTAGTCCGCGCGAGGTTCAAACCCGCTCTTGTTCGGTACGCTCTGTTCCCATGCAGGGCGTCATCAAGAATTTCGACCCGGGCACCGGTGACGGGGTCTTGATCAACGAAGCTGACCTCGCCGACGTTGATCTCGCCGACGACGCTCTGGAAGGTTCGGTTTTTCGGATGCTGCGACAAGGCCAGCGTGTGCAGTTCGATCTCGACGAATCCGGCAGGGCAACCGCTCTGCGCCTTGGTTCCGAGGTCGACATGGCAACCCCCGACCTCTAAGCAGGGCCGACGGGACTACATCACCTCAGCAATCCCCAACTCGGCGTATCGCTGATTCGCGTAGTTGGTTCGAAACATATCACGCAACTTCAAGGCAGCTTCGTCGTATGCCTCGGGGTCGGTCCAGGTGTCGCGTGGGTTGAATATCGTGTCATCAACGCCATCGCACTTTTTTGGCATTTTCAGTCCGAGGATCGGCTGTACCGCAAGTTCAGCGTCGTCGAACTCGCCGCGTAGCGCAGCATTCAGCAGTCGACGCGTCACCTTCAGCGACATCCGCTCTCCAGTGCCATACGGACCACCGCTCCACCCGGTGTTCAACAAGATGCAGCGCGAGTTGTGGTCCGCCATCCGTTGAGCCAACAACTCCGCGTAAACGGAGGGCTTCTGCGACATGAAAGCGGCACCGAAGCAGCCCGAAAAAGCAGGAACCGGTTCAGTGACTCCCACTTCGGTTCCCGCCAATTTTGAGGTGAAACCCATCACGAAGTGGTACATCGCCTCGTCGGGGTCAAGAACGGAGACCGGTGGGAGCACACCGAAGGCATCCGCGGTGAGCAGGACGATCGATTCAGGGTGCGGCCCACTCGCCCCGTTGGCGACATTGGGGTTGGCGCTCAGCGGATAGGCGAAGCGAGTGTTCTCGGTGATCGCCCCATCGGCGAGGTCCAACTCTTGGGGGTCAGAATCGGCGAGTGACTTACCTGCAAGTTGCGGCACGTTCTCTATCAGCGTTCCTTTCATAGACAGCGCCGCGGCGATCACAGGCTCCGCTGTCTTGTCCAGATTGATGAGTTTGGCGTAGCACCCGTGCTCCAGGTTCGAGATGCCGCTTTCGGTCCACACATGCTCGTCGTCGCCAATCAGTTCACGATCGGGATCGGCTGACAGCGTGGTCTTTCCCGTGCCCGAGAGTCCGAACAGCAGCGCCGTGTCTCCTGTGCTGCCAACGTTGGCTGAAGAGTGCATTGAGAGTTGGCCCTTGGCGGGGAGCACAAAATTCATGATCGTGAACATGGCTTTCTTGTTGATGCCGCAGTAGTCGGCGGGGCCGAGGACGAGCGCTATCTCGCGTTCGATGTCGATGATCACCGCGAGTTCGCTGCGGGTTCCATCGCGTGCCGGCACGCACGTGTACGACGGTACGTTCAGCACCGTCCAGCCATGCTCGGCGCGATCACTGTCGTCGCGAACATGGTGGGGCAGCATGATGTTGCAGAAGTAGGCGTGAGAGGCGTATTCCCCGACGAACCTGCACGGTTCGCTGAACTGAACGTCCGAGCCACAGAACAGGTCCGTCACGTACAAGTGTCGGCCCCTGTCGTTGAGATGTCCGATGACCCGGGGAAGCAGCGCGTCGAAGGCGACCGGGTCGAACTTGGCGAACCCCTTCTTCCACCAGATCAAGTCCGTGACGCTGGCTCGGTCCACGCAGAAGGTGTCGTTCACTGGTCGGCCGGTGCAAGCCGGATCGGTGTAGAAGACAAGCGGGCCCTCCACTCCCAACGCGGTCGCAAATGCCTTTCGGGCATCGCTCGGACCGTCGAAGGAGACCCTTCCGCGATCGTTGGCGACCGCCTCGAAGAACAGTTCGTCCTGCGACAGGCCGAAACGGAGTTCAGGACCCGACAAGCCCAGAGACTGTCGAAGCTGGACGGCAGCTTCAGCGGCTGTGCTCACGCAGGGACTCCCCCTCCATCGAACGACCGGACCGGCAACCAACCGAGTCGGTCGGGCAGCCGTGATCCTGCGCTCACCCTAACTAATCGCCGGGCTGGAACGAAGTCGGGCCGACATCGGTCAGTGATCGAGATCATCGTTGGAATTGATAGCCGACCAGAGGCCTTGGGGAGTGATCCCAAAGCGGTTGCGTCGGACTGATATCGGGGCAATTGAGTTGTTCAGGCCGTGCGCTTAGACTGAAAGAAAAACAGGAGGCCGCATGTCTGTAAGCGCCTATATCTTGATCCAGGCCAGTGTTGGCACCGCAGTCGATGTGGCTCACGCCACCGCGGAACTCGACGAGATCGTTTCTGCCGAGGTGGCGATGGGTCCCTACGACGTGATCGCGCGGGCAGAAGCAACCTCAGTGGACGATCTGGGCCAGATCGTGGTACACGCCGTACAAGGTATCGCCGGGGTCGAGCGCACACTGCTGTGTCCCATTGTCAAGATCTGATCGTCAAGATCTGATCACATCCAAATCCCGATCACACCAACACGATCGCTCGAATCCCGAGGCCCATCAGCCACAAGCTGCCGAGTCCGTACAACAGATACGGGCGGTCGCGCATCTCGTTGCGGTAAGCGAAGATGATCCCAACCGAGACGAAGGCCGCGAATCCGTACAGCTGATGCTGCCCGCCTATACCGTCGCTCTCGACCTGGATTGCCACCCCGGCCAGGGTCTGGGCTACGACGATCGCTTGCGCGACGCCGATCGCGATCCATCCTGCCCGGCCACGGAATCGCTCATGACGATGGGCCAGCAGAGCCCAGATCCCAACTGCTCCGTTGGTTGTGATGAGCAACCAGCCGCCGATCTCATGGAGGTCGTGGATCACGAGGATTCAGGCAACGGCACCCGCCGAACGCAGCGTTGCGACCTCGTCGAGACTGAATCCGCACTCCGCGAGCAGTTCGTCGCTGTGTTGACCGGCGTGAGGCGGTGGTCGCATGATTTCTCCGTCCGTACGGCTGAAACGGGGGGCCGGGCGAGGCTGTACTACGCCAGCCACTTCGGTGAACGTGCCTCGCTGAAGGTTGTGGGAATGGCGGGGCGCTTCGGTCATGGACAGCACCGGAGCAAAACACACATCGGAGCCTTCGATCAGTTCAGTCCATTCGTCGCGAGTCCGGGTTTTGAAAATCGCGGCGAGGTCGGATTTGCGGTCCGCCCATTGACGCTTGTCGTTCTGGGCGTCCCATTTATCATCATCAAGTTCGAGTTTCTCTCTGAGTTCAGCGTAGAACTGAGGCTCGATCGAACCGATGGAGACATATTTACCGTCGGCGCACTCATAGACGTCGTAGTAGTGAGATCCTGTGTCGAGCATGTTGGTTCCGCGTTGGTCGTCCCAAATACCCATCGCCCGCAGCCCGTAGAAGAAGGTGGCCAACGACGCCGCCCCATCGACCATCGCGGCATCAACGACCTGCCCCTGCTGAGAGGTTCTGGCTTCAAGAATCGCGCAGACCATGCCAAAGGCCAGATACATGCCTCCGCCTCCGAAGTCACCGACGAGATTGAGCGGGGGCACAGGACCAGAATCGACTCGGCCGATGGCATCCAAGGTGCCCGACAACGCCACATAGTTGATGTCGTGGCCCGCGGTCGATGCGTAGGGGCCGTCTTGACCCCAGCCCGTCATTCGACCGTAGACCAGAGCGGGATTACGAACCAAGCAATCTTCGGGACCGATGCCGAGCCGTTCGGCCACACCCGGTCGGAACCCCTCGACTAAGCCGTCACTGGACTCAACGAGGCGCATCACGACTTCGATACCTTCGGCAGACTTGAGGTCGACCCCGATTGAGCGGCGCCCACGGTTCATGACATCAGCGGGAGGCAGGTTCGGGTCTCCGCCGCGCACCCGGTCTGCCCGGTCAACCCGGATCACATCAGCTCCCATGTCGGCCAGCATCATGGCGCAGAACGGACCCGGCCCGATTCCCGCAATCTCAACGATTCTCAAGCCCCCGAGCGGCCCCATCAGTTGCTTCTCCCCTATGTGTGCTTGGTTCGGACCCTAGCTGAGTTCAGAGGCCGAGCGGATCGATCCCAAACAGGGCCGCGACACGGCGAGGCCGTGGCCCGAGCGGCCCGCCCGCGGCCCGAGCGGCCCGCCCGCGGCCGGAGCGGCCCCGTGAGCGCAGCGAACAAGAGCGGGTAGTAGAGCGCAGCGAACAAGAGCGGAAGACAACCGGTGTCGGCGCAACTCCCTGTCCAATCCGCGCATGTTCCCAGTTCTTCAACTGAAGGTGCGGGCCGCGAGCGCGGTGACCGCTTCGACCACTGCCGGCCAGGCTTGCGGGACGAAGTCGTGTGACATCTCCTCGATCAGCAGATATTCGGCACCACCGATCAGTTCCGCCGTTCGTGCGCCTCCCGACGGATCGATCAGCGTGTCCGAACCGCCATGAACAACGAGTGTCGGCACGGTCAGCTCAGACAGACCGGCGACACGATCACCGCTGCGCATGATGGCGTTGATCTGCCGTTGAGCCGCGCCGGGGTTCCAGGCCCGCTGATATCCCGCTGCCAAGTTGGACCTCAAGGTGTCGAGGTCGAACCATTCCGGGTTGGACCAGATTCGGCTGGCTTTCACATCAGCTTCGATCTGGGCCTCAATAGAGTCTTCGGGGGGCGCGGTGAGAACGTCCCAGGCTTCGAGCGTGGGGTTGCCGACATTTGACTCACCGGTAGTCGACATGATCGACACCAGCGCTCGGGTGCGCTCTGGGTGGCGAATCGCGGTGACTTGGGCGATCATTCCACCCATCGACACTCCCAGGACCACCGCGTCCTGTACTTCGGCGTGGTCTAGGACAGCAACCACATCGTCAGCCATATCGTCGAGCGTGTAGCTGTCGTCATCGCTGCTCATCGACGACAACCCGGCATCGCGGTTGTCCATTCTGATCACCAGAAAGCCGCGGTCCACGAAGGCTTGACACAACTCAACGGGGTATGACAGCAGTTGACTGCCAAGCCCCGAGATGCAGATCAGCGCCGGATCGTCTGTCGATCCGAACGTTTCGTATTCGATTTCAATGGAACCGTTGCTCGCTCGTGGCATGGCTGACAGCATGCCCGACCGCGGCGAGCGTTCGGCGCTAGCCACACATCTTTCGCGGCAAAGACCTAGACTTGGCCGCGCATACGAATCCGGGGAGCTCGGGGCAGCCGGGCTGAGAGGTCGACCATCCGCGTCGGCGACCCGCAAGAACCTGATCTGGGTAATGCCAGCGGAGGAAACCATGACTCGACCAAATCTCCCCGTAAGCCTCACAGCCTGCGTGATCGGCCTCATTGCCGTGGCCGGCGTAATAGCCGCAGCCTGCGGAAACGACGACGACGATGGCGTTGCCGACTCCCCAACGGACGCTGGTGAAGCAACAGACGACGGTGCCGCGACTTCGACATATGCCACAACCGGCGGCGACGAACCCGACACGGACCCTTCGAGCATCACCCTGCTGACCCACGATTCGTTCGCTCTCTCCGACGAAACGCTTGCGGCCTTCACCTCTCAGACAGGCATTAAGGTGACGCTTCTGCAAGCCGGCGACACCGGCCAGATGGTGAGCGAGGCAATCCTCACCGCCGGCAATCCACTCGGTGACGTGATGTTCGGCGTCGACAACACCTTCTTGGCACGTGCACTGAACGCCGACTTGTTCGAGCCTTACCAGTCACCCAACCTCGCCGACGTACCCGACGAGTTCAAACTGGATCCTCAGCACCGGGTCACGCCCATCGACTATGGCGACGTCTGCATCAACTATTGGACCGATGCGCTGCTGACCGACCCCCCCACAACCCTCGAGGACCTGACTGCTCCGGAGTTCGCCGACCAACTCGTAGTGCAGAATCCCGAGACCTCGTCGCCGGGCCTGGCATTCCTGTTGGCCACGATCGCCGGTACCGACGATTGGGAACAGTTCTGGGCCGATCTCGCCGACAACGGTGTTGCGGTCACTGCAGGCTGGGAAGACGCCTACTACGGAGAGTTCATCTCCGGTGGAGGCGAGCGCTCGATGGTTGTCTCCTACGCCTCCAGCCCACCGGCGGAGGTGATCTATGCAAGTTCACCCATCGACACCCCTCCAACCCAAGTGCTTCTTGATTCGTGTTTCCGCCAAATCGAGTTCGCCGGGGTGCTCGCCGGTACCGATCACCCTGCCGAAGCTCAGGCGTTGATCGACTTCATGCTCACGCCTACTTTCCAAGACGATGTGCCGCTCAACATGTTCGTGTTCCCGGTGGCCGACAGCGCCACGCTGCCGCAGGCCTTCGTCGATCACGCACAGATCGCTGATGATCCGCTGTTCGTCGATCCCGCCGATATCGAGGCGCGCCGCGATGAATGGACAGACCGGTGGGTCGAAATCGTTCTCGGATAGGGGGATCTGCGGTCCGCTGGGTTGCGGCTGGGGTGCCCGCAGTCTTCTTGGCGGTGTTCTTCGTCTATCCGGTCGGGGCGATCCTGTGGCGCGGCCTCGGCGCGGAGGGACTCGGGCCAATGTCGGATCTGTTCGCTTCATCGCGGACCCGTGGTGTCGTGTGGTTCACCGTCTGGCAGGCACTGGCGTCGACGGCGATCACGCTGGTAGTCGCCCTTCCCGCGGCGGCACTCGTCTCCCGACTCAGGGGCCGACACCGACACTGGATCCGGGGGCTGGTCACCGTGCCTTTCGTGCTTCCGACGGTGGTGGTCGCCGGTGCTTTCGAAGGGGTCTTTTTTAGGTTCGGACTCGATCAGGGGGACTTTCGTCTGCGGCATACGGTGTGGGCAATCCTGCTCGCTCATGTGTTCTTCAACTATGCGGTGGTTGTGCGCATCGTCGGATCGTTCTGGAGTGGTCTGGATCACCATCTTGAGGAGCAGGCCCGAGTGTTGGGTGCGGGGCCGATCCAAACGTTTCGGGCCGTGACGCTGCCCAGGTTGCGGCCGGCTATCGCTTCGGCTTCGGCGATCGTCTTTCTCTTCTCGTTTACTTCCTTCGGCGTGATTCTGCTGCTCGGCGGGCCACGTCGGGCGACTCTGGAAACGGAGATCTATCGCCAAGCCGTTACCCGTAGCGACCTGCGTTCCGCAGCGGCTTTAGCGCTGCTGCAACTCTTCGCGGTGTTGGCTTTGATCGCGGTGGCTACTCGACTTGAGCGCCGTCGACCTGCACCGACGGGAGTCGTACACCGTCCGCCAAAGCCAATGCGACGGGCCTTCACCTGGGCCAACTTGGCGATGATGACGGTCCTGCTCGGCTCCCCGATCGCGATCCTCGTCGAACGCTCGTTGGCCGTGGGCAACAGCTACGGGTTCGATCACTATCGAGCACTCACCGAACGCGTTCCCCAGCTTCCGGCTTCGGCAGCGACAGCGTTGAGCACTTCTTTGGCCTTCGCGACCGCGGCCACTGCGATGGCGTTGACGGTCGGCACGTTGACCGCGTTCGTGGTGGTGCATGGACGTTTGAGTCTGCGCCGTATTTTCGACCTGGGTCTGACCCTTCCGCTCGGTACTTCAGCAGTGACGATCGGCTTCGGGATTCTCATCGCGCTCGACGAACCACCTCTTGATCTGCGGACCTCCTGGTGGATCATCCCGATTGCCCACGCACTTGTTGGAACGCCTTTCGTGGTGCGGACCATGGTTCCTGTGCTGCGCAGAATCGATCCGCAGATCCGCGAGGCAGCGGCTGTGTTGGGGGCATCGCCGGGACGGGTGCGACGCCTGGTTGATCTGCCGATCGCCGGCCGGGGGATGCTGGTTGGAGCTGGTTTCGCCTTCGCGGTGTCGCTTGGTGAGTTCGGGGCGACTTCGTTCCTGCCTCGCCGTCCCGAGACTCTGACGGCTCCCTTGGCGCTGTTCCGACTGCTTTCCACTCCCGGCGAGTTGCTACGGGGTCAAGCGATGGCGCTGGCGGTTGTGCTGATGGCCATCGTGGCTCTGTCGGTGGTGGCGATTGAAGCGGCTCGTGGAACCGAACAGGACTTCTTGTGATCTGGGAACTGGATTCGGTATCGGTGCGTTTCGGCGAAGTGCTGGCCGTCGACAACGCTTCACTTGAAATCTCAAGCGGCGAACTGGTCGTGATCCTTGGTCCCAGCGGTTGTGGCAAGTCGACGATGTTGCGGGTGACTGCTGGCCTTCAAACCCCGGACTCGGGTCGGGTGTTGATCGACGGCACTGACGCGGCCCTACTTTTGCCGCATCAACGGAGCATCGGACTGATGTTCCAGCAACACACGTTGTTTCCGCATCATGATGTGGCGGGCAACGTTGAGTTCGGGCTGCGAATGGCAGGCTTGGCGCCGGCACAGAGGGCCCATCGGGTCAGTGAACTGCTGGTGTTGGTGGGGCTCGCTGGTTTCGAGTCCCGAGACGTGGCGACTTTGTCGGGAGGAGAGGCACAGCGGGTGGCTTTGGCGAGGTCTCTGGCACCAAATCCGTCGCTGCTGCTGCTTGACGAGCCGTTCGGTTCGCTTGATCGGAGTTTGCGTGACCGCTTGACCGACGAGTTGCCTCAAGTCCTGTCTGAAGGGGGCACTACCGCAATTCATGTGACCCATGATCACGACGAAGCTTTCAGCCTTGCTGACCGTCTCGTGGTGATGGAAAGCGGGCGCATCTTGCGGGTTGGACCTCCCGGTGAGGTTTGGGCCGATCCGCGTACCGTCACGGTCGCTGAGTTCCTGGGCCATCGCAACATCGTGACCCGTGGTTCGCAACTGGAGGTGATTCGCCGCGACGCCGCGACGGTCGCTGCTGATGGCGAGTTGGAGGGAATCGTCATCGCTTCACGTTTCAGGGGCGATTATCACGACCTGACAGTTGACACTGCTTTGGGTGAACTCCGCTTTCGCGTCAGCGAAGCCCTCGGGGCGGGTGACCGTGTCCGCTTGAGAATCGACCCGAGCCGCGTCGCTCGCCTCAACTCCAACCCGCGCCTCAACCCCAACCCGCGCCTCAACCCCAACCCGCGCCTCAACCCCAACCCGCGCCTCAACCCCAACCCGCGCCTCAACCCCAACCCGCGCCTCAACCCCAACCCGCGCCTCAACCCCAACCCATAGTGTGCAGCGAGTCGTCGTCGATGCCGAAGTGATGGGCGATTTCGTGGATCACAGTGATTTCGATCTCGGAGGCCAGTTCGGTCTCGTCTTGGCACATCTCGCATAACGGGAGCCGGTAGACGCTTATCTTGTCGGGCATCTCGAAGGCGCCGTAGGTCTCCCGCTCAGTGAGGGGTATTCCCTCGTACAGGCCGAGAAGGTCTTCTGTGGGGTGCCGGTCTTCGACCACGACCGCAACATTCTCCATCATTGCGCCCAGCCCTGGCGGAAGCGCATCGATTACTTCAGCCACCAACCGCTCGAAACGTACGGAGTTAAGCGGTTCCACCTACCAGAGGCTAATGATCGACTCGGTAAGGTGCGGGCATGATCGCTGCTGATCACCCTGAGGGCCGCGCCGAGGAGTTACTCACAGCGCTGAGTTCGGAGCAACGCGACGCGGTGACCACCGCCGCATCACCGCTTTGCATTATCGCTGGTGCTGGGTCCGGCAAGACCCGAGTACTGACGCGGCGAGTGGCCTGGCAGTCAGCTGAGGGCAACATTGACCCTCGCCGCGTCCTGGTGCTCACCTTTACTCGGCGGGCCGCGTCTGAGTTGCGTTCGAGGCTGCGGAGGTTGGGGATGCGGGAGGACGTCGCGGCCGGAACCTTCCACTCGGCAGCTTTGGCATTGCTGCGGCGCTACTGGGATCACTGCGAACGACCCCATATGAAGCTCCTGACAAGCCGTTATTCGTTCCTGGCCAAGTCAAAACCGGACCTTGACCAGGTAACCATCGCCGCGCTCAACACTGAGATCGGTTGGGCTCGAGCTCGGCTGATCACACCGGAGCGCTACGCCGATGAAGCGACGCTGGCTCGCCGACGACCTCCGCAGAGCGCCGATTTCACCGCATCGGTCTACGCCGTCTACCAAGAGGCCAAGCGAAAACGCCGACTCATCGACTTCGACGATGTTCTGGCTCTTTGCCATGCCGTATTGACCCAGGAACAGGCTTTCGCCGACGCTCAGCGTTGGTTCTACCAACACTTTTTCGTTGATGAGTTCCAAGACGTCAATCCTCTTCAGTTCGCGGTCTTGCAGGCGTGGATCGGCTCCGAGTCGTCGCTTGCTCTAGTGGGTGATCCAGATCAGGCCATCTATGGTTGGAACGGCGCCGACCCCGACTTCATCCGCCAAGTCGATCAGCACTTTCCCGGTGTCGCCGTGGTGAATCTACAGACCAACTTTCGTTCGACCCCGGAAGTGCTCAGCGCTGCCGCCCGGGTGCTGTATGCAGAACCCCAGCCCGCCGTTCGGGTTGCTGGCGACGCACCCACGGTGACCGCGACTACCGGCGACAACGAAGGCTCGGCGTTGGCACAGGCCGTGCGCGCGAGGCGCCAGGTGGGTGCATCTTGGCGGGAGCAGGCAGTGCTGGCTCGCACCAACGCACAACTCCCTATTCTGCAAGCAGCGCTGAAGGCTTCGGGAGTGCCAACTCGAAGTCGTGACACTGGCGTTTTGCGACGCCCTGAGATCGTCGATTTGTTGAATCGCTGGCCCAACGATGCTGCGCTTTCCACGGTCTTGGCCGACGAGCAAATGCGCGAAACCGACAGCAGTCTCGACACCGAACCCCTCGCCATGGTCGAGACATTCGTCGGGCTGGCACGGGACCATCTTGTGCTTGAACCCAGCGCAACCGTTGCTGATTTCGTGGCGTCGCTGCGCAGCGATGATCGTGTTGGAGCGGCTCTCGATGCTGTCGAACTCTGCACGTTCCACGCGGCCAAGGGGCTTGAGTGGCCGATCGTTCATCTGGTCGGTCTCGAGGACGGGTTGGTACCGGTGGCCTTTGCTCGCTCTGCGGCCGCGCGCCAAGAAGAACAACGTTTGCTCTATGTTGCGACCACCAGGGCCCGCCAGGAGCTTCACGTCATGTGGTGTACAAGCCGCCTGGTCAGAAGCAAGCTTGTCGAGCGAGCCCCCTCTCCCTGGTTGGGGGCCTTCGCATCCGACAAATCTCAAGAGTCGGTAGATCCACCCAGTGAAGTCGTCGAGTTGCTTGAGCGGCTGAATCAGTCGAGTTCCCGCCGCGAGTCTGACGACCGCACCAGCGAACTGGTCACCGACCTTCAACGGTGGCGAACCGCTGCCGCTCGAAACGCCAGGATCACACCTGCCGCAGTGTTGAGCGACAGCATGCTGCGAAGCATCGCCGAACTGGAACCGTCGACGATCTCAGAACTCGCCACCATCATTGGCCCCAACATGGCCCACCGCTTCGGCCCCCGCCTCCTAGAAATCATCTACCCCCCAACCTAGGTGCGGCGTGGGAGAGCAACTACTACGACATTGGCATCACACTGCTCAAGGACCGTCTCGACGGTGTGGCCCAAGAACGGGCGACCATCAACGTTGCGCAACTGAGCGCCGAGGACCACGAGATCACAGTCTTCATCTTTAGCAATGCCTACCAGCGCCGACGGCACAGTAGCAGAGCTAGGAATCAAGGTTCGAGGCCAAACCCCGGCTTCGACAGCCCGGAGCGTGGCAATGTCCATCAGTTCCTTGGCGATCACTTCGCTCGGGTCCAATTCCGAAGTGCGACGTTTCAACACACGCGGAACGAACGTCTTGCGGTTGAGCACATGCGTGAGGAGCACCTCGGTGCCCAGCTGATCTGCGATGCTGAACGCCACTTCTTGAGCCGCGCTTGAAGAGCGAGTACCTGTGACCGGGACAACTACCCGGCTGAACGCAGCGGGCAAAGGACGTTCAAGCCCACGAGCTCGGCGCACGATCACCACTGGGATCGTCGCGTTCAGCAAGATTTCATCGACCATCGGCGAATACAGCTGACCCTCGTGACGTGTCGCCACACCGACCGCAATCACTCCATAACCCAAGCGAGACTCCGCGGTGATCTGTGCTGCAGCATTGCTGCCGCTCACCGATCGGTGATCAACCGCTCGTTCGTTGAGCACGGCTTCCAGCACCGAAACGTCCGGTCGATCAGCTCCGTCCACAACCGAAACCAGGGTGGTGGGAGCCTCTTTCGGCCAGGCAAATTGTACGAGTTGCGCCGCTGATATCGAGGCTGGCCCGCCCCTGGACGGCAACAGAATCCGAGACGATTTCACAACCAGGTTCCGGCTGAGCGCCTCCTCACGATCCAGGCGTTCTCGTTCTTCGGGAGAACCCCTCCAGCCACGTACCACGATGCGCAGCGACACAGCAGCGAACACCGAAGTAACCACGGGCACGATGACGATCACTGTGTACGCCGTCTCGCTGAACACACCGAGCGAAAGCCCGACCGAAGCGATCACAATCTCAAGCGCTCCACGGGCGTTGAGACCGGCGCCCAGCGCCACCGCGGCCCGTGGGCTCTGGCCGGCTAAACGAGCCCCGACGAACGCTCCGGCGAACTTGGCACCGATGGCAACGGCAAGCACTATGCCCACCCAACTGAGCGCCTCAGAATCGAGGAGTCCGAGATCAACACGCATTCCTGCGGTAGCGAAGAAGATCGGCGCGAGGAGACTGGTTGTGAGCGATTCGATGTGATGCAGCACCTCGGGTTGGCCGAACCGTGAGCGGTGTAGCACAACCCCGGCCACGAAAGCACCCAACACAGCTTCGATACCCAAAGCTTGAGTGGCAACTCCATAGACGAGCATGGTGACTACCACCACGGTCATTGCCCCGGCGATGTTGGCTCCATCTCGTCGCACCCATCGCAACGCCCTGTCAACCAGCCGCTGACCGACCGTCATGGCCAGCGCCAAGAACGCAGCCAAACCGAGAACCGTTTCGAGCACCACTCGGACCGAAACCGTGCCCGAGGCAGCAAAGCTGGCAAAGATCGCCAACATCACCCATCCAATGACGTCGTTGGCCATACCAGCGGCGACCGTGATCTGTCCGAAGTCGCGCCGCATCAGACCGAGTTCGGAGAGAATCTTGGCGATTACTGCCAGAGCCGAGACCGACAATGCCGCGGCCACGAACAAGGCGAAAACACTGCGGTCACTATCGACGCCCACGAAAGCGTCTGGCAGTGCGAAACCAACCAGCAGGCCACCAATCAAAGGCACCACCAGGCTGAACCCGGTCACCAACGCTGCGGCACGCCCGAGGCTTCTGATCAACCCGAGATCGGTCTCGAAAC
Organism: Candidatus Aldehydirespiratoraceae bacterium; assembly: GCA_965198315.1. Classification (GTDB taxonomy): domain Bacteria; phylum Actinomycetota; class Acidimicrobiia; order Acidimicrobiales; family Aldehydirespiratoraceae; genus VXYK01. Next base: position 3,429,424 of record OZ240616.1, read on the forward strand.
CCGCGGTAACCAACAAAAGGGCCACACCCAGCCAACTGACTGCCAGCAGAGCTCCCGAGGAAATCTCTTCTTCGGGAAGAAACCACTCGAAGCCGGCTGGCCAGACACGCCCGAAAATCGACGGGCCGACGATGATTCCCGCAGCTAGTTGCCCGATCACCGAGGGGAGGTTGATGCGACGCATGAGGCCGCCAAACAAGCGGGCAACTGAAACCAAGACCAGTAGCTGCGTCCAAAACACAAGAAGTTGATGCTCGTCGAGCGGAATCAACATCTGACTAGCGATTTCCGTCGATCAGCACGGGCGCGTGGTCGCTCGGGGGATCGTCTTTGGGGCCCTTGCGTTCATTTCGGTCAACCAAGGCCACCTCCGTTGTGTCGGCCACAGAGCGCGAGGTCATCAACAAGTCGATGCGCATACCCATCTTCTTGTGGAAGTTACCGCCGCGGTAGTCCCACCATGAGTAGAGGCGATCGTCGTTGTGGTGCTCGCGAAACACGTCTACGAGACCCCATTGTTGGAGCGCCTCTATCCTCGCACGCTCCGGTTCGCTGGTATGGGTTTGCGTAACGAACTTGGCTGGGTCATAGACATCTCGATCTTCGGGGGCAATATTGAAGTCACCGCAGACGACGATGTCGTCGCCTGGGACGCACTGACCGTCGAGATCACCCACTAGTCGGTCGAGCCACGCAAGCTTGTACTGGTAGTGATCGTGGTCGAGCGCCCGGCCGTTGGGCACATAGCAGGAGGCCACTCGGACACCGCCACAGGTCGCCCAAGCGATACGCGCATCGACGTCTGGTTGTTGGCCGTCGCCGAAACCGGCAATCGGATCTTCTATTTCCATTCGCGACAGGATCGCGACTCCGTTCCAGCGCCCTTCGCCGTGATGGAAACTGTCGTAGCCGAGTGCTTCAAAGGTCATAGCCGGAAACGCATCGTCTGCCAGCTTCGTTTCTTGCAGACACAACACGTCTGGTTCAAACATCTCAAGCCAGCGCTCCACCCGCCCGAGTCGAGCTTTCAGGGAGTTCACGTTCCAGGTGGCGATCCGCACCTCCGGGATCCTAGTGCGCCATCAAGACGTATCCAGAAATGCCGAATCCCGTTTCGACGTCTTTCTGATACGCCAACAAACGCTCGCCTACAATAGCGGCGTGACGACAACCGACGCATCCTCCCAGCACGGCCCCAACGACTGGCTTATCGATGAAATGCGAGCGCGCTGGAACGCTGATCCCGCTTCGGTGGATCACGAATGGCGGGTCATTTTCGACGACGAGAACGGAACCCAAACAGCATCGACCCCACAAGCCAAGCCCCTCATCGACACCACCGCGAGCGACGTTACCCCCACCCCCACCCGACCAGCTCCCGCGGCTCCGGCCACGCCCGGCGCAAGCACAGCCACGCCCCCGCGACCCACAACCGCGGCTCCGGCCACACCCGGCACAAGCACAACCCCACCCCCGCGACCCACAACCGCGGCTCCGGCCACACCCGGCACAAGCACAACCCCACCCCCGCGACCCACAACCGCGGCTCCGGCCACACCCGGCACAAGCACAACCACGCCCCCGCGACCCACAACCGCGGCTCCGGCCACACCCCCGCGACCCACTCCCGCGGCTCCGGCCACGCCCGGCGCAAGCACAGCCCCACCCCCGCGACCCACAACCGCGGCTCCGGCCACACCCGGCACAAGCACAACCGCGGCTCCGGCTACGCCCGGCGACAGCACAGAAAGCACAGTGATCAGGGGAGGCGGGGCCCGCATCGTGGCCAACATGGAAGCGTCGCTTGATGTGCCGACCGCAACCAGCTTCCGGGAGATCCCAGCAAAGCTCTTGGAGGTCAATCGCAAAATTATCAACGGCTATCTCGGACGAAAGATGGCCGACAAGATTTCGTTCACCCACTTGATCGGATACGCGGTCGTACGAGCGATCGCCGACGATTTCCCGGTGATGAACAACTCGTTCAGCCAGGGTCCGAAAGGCGAACCCGTACTGGTGCGCAACAAGCATGTGGCACTCGGTATCGCAGTCGATATCGCCAAGTCCGACGGATCTCGCACGCTCATGGTCCCCTGTATCAAAGAAGCCGACACTCTGACCTTTCGAGAATTTGCGACAAGATACGAAGACATTCTCAGACGGGTCCGCAACAACGAGATCAGCCCCGACGACCTCACCGGAACAACCGTTTCCCTCACCAATCCGGGGACCATCGGCACAGTGCAGTCCGTTCCCAGACTGATGCCCGGCCAGGGTCTCATAGTCGGTGTCGGCTCGATCTCGTATCCCACTGAGTTTGAGGCGGCAGATCCAGCCACGTTGGCCGATCTCGGGCTTTCGAAGGTCGTCACAATCACCTCCACCTACGACCATCGGGTCATCCAGGGCGCCGAGTCAGGATTGTTCCTGCGCAAGGTTCATGACCTGTTGCTCGGCAGCGACGACTTCTACGTCAAAGTCTTCCAGTCCCTGGAAGTTCCCTATGAAGCGGTTAAATGGCGTCGGGACATCAACCCGATCGACCGTGAGGGATCCCTGCTTGAGAAGCAGGCCAAGGTCAACCAATTGATCAACATGTACCGGGTTCGCGGCCACCTCATCGCCGATCTGGACCCGCTCCAGGTCAAAGAGCCGAAGATGCACGCCGAGCTCGACCCCGCAACCTACGGTCTCACGATCTGGGACCTCGACCGCGAGTTCCTGACCGGGACCGACACGGGCATCTATGCGATGGTCGGCGACACGGCGAAGATGGCGTTGGGCGACCTTCTGGGGGTCTTGCGCGACGCATACTGCCGAACCATCGGCGTCGAGTACATGCACATCCAGGACCCGGTGGAGAAGCGCTGGATGCAGGAGCAACTCGAAGGAGCCGACTCCCATATCGAGCCCGAAGAGCAACGCCACATCCTCAGTCGTCTCAACGCCGCTGAAGCGCTCGAAACCTTCCTCGGCACAAAATACGTGGGTCAGAAGCGCTTCGGCATCGAAGGAGCCGAAAGCACCATCCCGTTGGTCGACGCGGTGCTCGGCGCGGCGGCTGACAACAACCTGGCCGGCGCGGTGATGGGTATGGCCCACCGGGGTCGTCTGAATGTGCTGGTCAACATAGTCGGCAAGACCTACAAGGAACTCTTCACAGAGTTCGAGGGGGGCGATATCGAGCAGATGACCCAAGGGTCCGGCGACGTCAAATACCACCTCGGCCAGAAGGGCACCTTCGTCAGCCGCAAAGGCAACGAACTCCCCCTCGAATTGGCCGCCAACCCGAGCCACCTCGAAGCCGTTGATCCGGTCGTGGTGGGTATGGCACGGGCGCAGATGGACCTGATCGACCCCGAGAGCGGTTATGGCAAGTTCCCGGTCCTGCCGCTGTTGATCCACGGCGACGCAGCCTTCGCGGGGCAGGGGGTGGTCGCCGAGACCCTCAACCTCTCCCAGATTCAGGGGTACCGGGTAGGCGGCACGATCCACGTGATCATCAACAACCAACTCGGTTTCACAACCACGCCCGACGTAGCCCGCTCGTCCGAATACTCGACCGATGTGGCCAAAATGATCCAGGCGCCGATCTTCCATGTCAACGGCGACGACCCCGAAGCCTGCGTGCGCGTGGCCCGCCTGGCATTCGCGTACCGCCAGCGGTTCAACAAGGACGTCGTCATCGACATGATCTGCTACCGACGCCACGGACACAACGAAGGAGACGACCCCAGCTACACACTCCCGGAGATGTACCGCCGTGTCGACGCCAGGCCCTCGGTACGGGCCCACTTCACCGAATCACTCACCAAGCGCGGAGACCTGACCCCGACACAAGCGGAAGAGGCCTTGGCGGACTTTCAAGCACGCCTGCAGTCGGCTCTCGACGAAACACGGGGGATGGCCTCGGACCCCGACGCGCGGGCAGCGCCCCCGCGACAGCCCGTCGGCGTTCTGCCCCACGTGCGAACCTCCATAGACCACGTCAGTGTGCAGCGGATCTACCGGGCGCTCTCGATCATGCCCGACGGGTTCACGCTCCATCCCAAGCTCGCCCAGCAGTTCGAGAAGCGCGACGAGATGTTCTCATCGGGCGAGGTCGACTGGGCGTTGGCTGAAGCGATGGCCCTGGGTTCGCTTCTGCTGGAAGGCAACAGCATTCGACTGGCAGGCCAGGACTCCCGCCGCGGCACCTTCAGCCATCGCCACTCGACACTGGTCGACTACGAGACCAGCGCCGAGTACGTACCACTGCGCACTCTTGCCGGCGGCGACACCCGACTGTGGATATACGACTCACTGCTCTCGGAATACGCTGCTCTGGGCTTCGAATACGGATACTCGATCACCAACCGCGACGCGCTGGTCATGTGGGAGGCGCAGTTCGGCGATTTCGCCAACGGTGCCCAGATAATCATCGACCAGTTCATCGTCTCCGCGAAGGACAAATGGGACGAGGAGACCGGCCTGGTCATGTTGTTGCCCCACGGTCTCGAGGGACAGGGACCGGAGCATTCCTCGGCTCGTGTCGAGCGTTACCTGTTGGCCGCTGCGGAGGACAATCTGCAGATCTGCAACGCCACGACAGCCGCTCAGTTCTTCCATCTGCTGCGCCGTCAAACGTTGCTCAATGTGCGAGTGCCGCTGATCGTGTTCACGCCCAAATCGTTGCTGCGGGCGCGTACCTCACGCTCACCGGTAGCGCACCTCTTGTCGGGAACCTTCGAGGAAGTTCTCAGTGACCCTGCCGATCCCGACCCCGCATCGGTGAAACGGGTGATTCTGGCCAGTGGCAAAGTTGCTTTCGATGCCATGGCACAGCGGGATCGCATGGGCGCGCCCGTAGCTATTATCCGAGTCGAACAACTCTACCCCTGGCCTTACGACGCCATCGCCGCGCAACTGGCCAAGTATGGGGCTGCCTCCGAGCTTGTCTGGCTGCAAGAAGAACCCGAGAACATGGGCCCCTGGAACGCCATCAAAGGGCGTATGTATGAAGCGCACGAACAGACGCACTCGATACGGCGGGTCAGCCGCTTCGAATCCGGCAGCCCTGCTTGCGGAAGCATCAAGGTTCACGCTCAAGAGCATGCCGAACTGCTGCGAAACGCCCTCAGCTTCTGAGTGACGGTGTTTCCGAGCCGAGGGCATCGACTCACCCGATCCAAGTCGACCTGCTGATAGATTTTTGGCGCTATGAGCGCTCAGTTCATCTTCACCATGCACAAGGTCGGTCGCTTCGTACCTCCCGACAAAGATGTGCTCAAAGACATCACGCTGGCGTTCTTCCCCGGAGCGAAGATCGGCGTGCTCGGCCCTAATGGAGCCGGCAAGTCGACTCTGTTGCGCATCATGGCCGGCATTGATTCCGAATACAGCGGAGAGGCTCGTCTGAGTGGGGGTTTCACTGTCGGCATGCTCGAACAAGAACCGCAGCTTGACGCCTCCAAGGACGTGATGGGCAACATCATGGACGGCTCCACCGAAGCTGCTTCGCTACTAGCCGCCTACGACGAGGTCATGGCCGGCTGGTCTGATCCCGATGCCGACTACGAGAAGCTCGGCGCTCGTCAGGCCGATATCGAGTCGAAGATTGAGGCGCTCGGCGCCTGGGACTTGCAACGCAACATAGAGATCGCCATGGATGCTCTGCGGACCCCTCCCGGTGACACACCCGTCGATCACCTGTCTGGGGGCGAGATTCGGCGCGTGGCCCTGGCTCGTCTGCTGCTGGCAAAGCCCGACCTGTTGCTGCTCGACGAGCCCACCAACCACTTGGATGCCGAGTCTGTCGGGTGGCTTGAGCGCACCCTGTCGGACTATCGGGGAACCGTCGTTGCGATCACCCACGACCGCTACTTCTTGGACAATGTGGCAGGCTGGATTCTCGAGCTTGACCGCGGCAAGGGTTTCCCGTTTGAGGGGAATTACTCGGGCTTTCTAGAGCAGAAACAGGCACGTTACGCGGCGTTGGACAAGCAGGACGACAAACGCCAGCGCACGCTGAAGCGTGAGCTCGAGTGGGTCCGGTTGGCGCCCAAGGCCCGCCAAGCCAAGGGAAAGGCGAGGTTGTCCCAATATGAGAAACTGCTCGAGGAGCAACGCAGCGCCGAGGGTCGCGCCAACGATCTCGAAATCGTGATTTCCACAGATTCCCGGCTTGGTGATGTGGTGATCGAAGCCGAGGGGCTCTCCAAGGGTTTCGGTGACAAGCTGTTGATAGACGACCTTTCGTTCTCGTTGCCGCCTGCAGGGATCGTCGGTGTTATCGGCGCCAACGGCGCGGGTAAATCCACTCTGTTCAAGATGATCATTGCGGCAACTGAGGACAACGCCGACGCGCAGTCTCGCCCCGATGTTGGCACCTTGCGGATCGGTCCGACTGTCAAGCTTGGCTACGTGGATCAGAACCGGACGCTCGACCCGGACAAAACGGTCTATGAGGAGATCACGGGAGGAAACGACAACCTTGTTGTGGGCGGCCGCGAGATCCACGGCCGGGCCTATGTGGCTTCGTTCAACTTCAAGGGTTCGGATCAACAGAAGAAGGTTGGGATTCTGTCGGGTGGCGAGCGCAACCGTGTGCACTTGGCGAAAGTTCTCAAAGAGGGGGCCAACGTGTTGTTGCTCGATGAGCCGACCAACGACCTCGACGTCGACACCCTGCGTGCAGTTGAGGACGCCATTGAGGCCTACCCGGGTTGCGCGGTCATTGTCAGCCATGATCGCTGGTTTCTCGACCGGGTAGCGACCCATATTCTTGCTTTTGAGGGTGACTCGCAGGTCCGCTGGTTCGAGGGCAATTTCAGTGACTATGCCGACTACCGACGACGCGAGCACGGAGTCGATGCCATGCGCCCCCAACGCATCAAGTACAAACCACTAAAACATCTGGACGACTAGAACATCTGGACGACCTAGGGTCAAAGTGATGGAGGACATTTTTCCTGCGCGGGTGCTACCCAAGCTCGACCCGCAGAACCGGCAGTTCTGGACATCGGGTGAGGACGGCAAACTGCGAATTGAGCGCTGCAGCGAATGCGGCACCTGGATTCATCCTCCTGTCGGCACCTGTTTCTCATGTCACAGCAGTTCCGTCGAACCCACCGCCGTCAGTGGACGCGGCACGATCTACTCGTTCACCATCAATCACCAGCCATGGTTCGGCGATATCGGACCGTATTGCGTGGTGCTCGTCGATCTCGAAGAGGGCAGCGATGCACAGCCCCTTCGCATCACTAGCAACCTGATCGGAACCGACCCCGACGACGTAGCAATCGGCAGGCCTGTCGAAGTTTTCTTTCTCCACTGTGACGACGTTTGGCTACCGCAGTTCCGGGAGATCCGATGACCCGGCGAATTGGCGAACGTGACAGCATCATCAGCGGCATCGGCCAGTCTGAGGTGGGACGACGCCTGAGTCGAACCGCAATGAGCCTCACCGTCGAAGCGTGTCTCGACGCAGTATCAGACGCTGGTCTGGCGATGAGCGACATCGATGGTCTCGCCTCTTACCCGGGTGGCGCCATGGACGGATTGACGCCGGGTTTCGCCGGACCCGGCACCGACGCAGTGCAGGATGCTCTGCGCCTTGATCTGAATTGGCACAGTGCCGGCCCCGAGGGTCCCGCTCAGATCCAAGCAGTGATCAACGCTGCCGTTGCGGTGTCGGCCGGGTTGGCTCGTCATGTGCTGGTGTACCGAACCGTCTGGGAGTCGACCGCGCAGGGCTCCGGAGGGCGCCAGGGTATAGGCGGCGGTGGCGGCGGCGGCGGAAGTAGCCCACGGCTCGGCGGAACCCTTCAGTATCTGCTTCCCTTCGGTGCTGTCTCGGCGGCCAACTGGCTGGCCATGAACGCTCAGCGCCACTTTCACACCTATGGCACTACTCGAGAGACGCTCGGGACAATCGCGCTCAACGCCCGCCGCAACGCCGGGCTCAATCCCAAGGCGATCTTCCGCGATCAAATGACCATGGACGACTACCTGAACGCCCGAATCATCACCACACCACTGTGCCTGTTCGACTGTGACGTCCCCGTTGACGGAGCGACAGCTTTCGTCGTTTCTCACCGCGACTACGCCACCGATGTGCCCGCCACCGCCGTCGGGATCAACGCTGTGGGCACCGCGATGCACGGACGGCCATCGTGGGATCAACGCCCGAACATGGAGGAATCTCCGCTACGCGCAGCAGCCGACGCTATGTGGCGCCGTACTGAATTGACCTGCTCCGATGTCGACACCGCGCAGTTGTACGACGGCTTCAGCATCATCACGCTCATGGCGATCGAAGCCCTGGGGTTTTGCGCCACCGGCGAATCCAAGGACTACCTCGAAGGCGGACACCGGATCTCTCTGGAGGGCGAACTTCCGCTCAACACCGCTGGTGGTCAGCTCTCCGCGGGCAGGTTGCACGGCTTCGGATTGTTGCACGAAGCCTGTGTCCAGTTGCGTGGCCAAGGCGGCGAACGCCAAGTCGAAGGCGAACCCGAGGTTGCGGTGGTCGCCAACGGAGGCGGCCCTATAGCCGGCACCATGCTCGTTACCCGCGGCGTCTCCTAGCCCGAGTTCGTTGGTTCAGCCGCCTCGGTTCACGTTCCGAACACGAAGTCTTCGATCAGCGCGGCCAGTTCCACTGGAGTGTCGCCTTGAACGCTGTGGCCAGCTTTCTCGACGTGTTCGATCCGGGCGGACGGACAGCGGCGCACCAGCTCAGCTTCATCCGCATCGTCCACAACAGACTGCTCACGCATACCGCGTACAAGCATCAAAGGAACCGTCAAGTCCGATACCGAGTCCCAGAGGTTCCCGAACCTCGGGAAACGGTCGCCCTCACCGCCCGTCTCACTCGCACGGGTCTCACTCGCACGGAAGCGCGCATAACGCCACACCCATGAACCGTCAGGCCGCTGCTGCGCGTTGTGGAGGATGCCGCGGCGCAGAGACTCCACGGTTCTGGTCGGGTTGAACTCGATCGTCCGAGCCAGCAGGTCGTCGAAACTGTCGAAACTCTCCGGCCCGTCGATGAACGCTGCGATGTTGCTGCTCTTCTTCTCATCAACACCTGGAGTCACATCGACGAGCACAGCCTTGCGCACCAACTCAGGGGCCTGGTCGGCCAACGCCAACAAGGTCATGCCCCCCAGTGACATCCCGATCACCGCGCACGCGTCCGCGCCGAGGGCCCCGACGGCCACGGCGATGTCCGCCGCGTTGCCGAAAGCATCAGCGCTGTCCTTTCGTGCTGCCCCCGAATGTCCATGGCCTGGCAGGTCAAGGCAAACCAGCGGACGGTCCAGGGCCAGAGCAACTGTGTCCCAGGTGTGGGCATTCTGAGCCCCGCCGTGCAGGAAGACGAGTTCAGGCGGACTGTCGCCCCAGACCAGAGCGCTGATATGACGACCATCGTCCAGATCGACACGTTCCCGCCGCACAAGGGGCGGGCCTTCGTACGGCAACCCGAACTCAGAAGCGTTCTCGTGGAACATCGAGAACTCGTCGTAGGGGACCCGCTCAACGCTCATAGAACTGTCCAGTCTATTTGGTCACGCGGTCGAGCAGCGAGACCACGAGCGCAGCCACGGCCTCGGCGTCACCGTCGGTGGGGACGAGACGAAGTTCAGGATTCAAGGGCGGTTCATAAGGATCGTCGATGCCGGTGAAACCACTGATCTCCCCCGCGCGGGCCTTGGCGTACAGCCCTTTGACATCGCGTTGCTCGCAGACGTCGATCGGCGTGTCCACGAACACTTCGACGAACGGGATCTCCGCTGCTTCATGGAGTGCGCGAGCATTGTTGCGGGCCGCACGATACGGCGACACCAGCGGGACCAGCGCAACCGCTCCCGCATCTGCCAGCAGACGACCGACTTCTGCGACCCTCCGCACGTTCTCGTCGCGGTCTGCAGCAGTGAATCCAAGACCGCGGTTGAGGCCGTGGCGGATGTTGTCGCCGTCCAGCACATAGGCGAGCCGGCCGGACTCGACCAGAATCCTCTCCACAGCGATCGCCACACTCGATTTTCCTGAACCCGACAGACCCGTGAACCACACGGTTGCACCGCGTTGACCCAGAGCGTTCCAACGCTGCGAACGCGAGAGATGCCCCTGATGCCAAACGATGTTGTCAGCGGACTCACTCACCCCGACACCGCCATTAGCAAGACACCGAACTCATAGGGACACCGTGCTCATGAAGACACCGAGCCCAGGATCATGCCCGCGCCCACGGTCACGTTGGTCGTCTCGTCGATCAGAACGAAACTGCCGGTCTGGCGATTCCGCCGGAACTCATCGAAGAACAGGGGCACCTGGCTGCGGATCCGAACCCGCCCGATCTCGTTGAGCGACAACTCAGAGGCGCTGTCGTCGCGGTGCAGGGTGTTGATGTCGAGCAAGTAGGTCAAGTCCTTGACGATGGCCTTGGTTGAGCGAGTGGTGTGCTTGATCTCGAACTTGCCGTTCGGATGCAACAAGACACGTTCGCTCATCCAGCAGACCATCGCATCGATGTCTTGAGCCACAGTCGGCTGATTGTTGGGGCGCACGATCATGTCGCCCCGGGAGATGTCGATCTCGTCGTTGAGCCGAATGGTGACCGCCATCGGTGAGAACGCCTCGGTGACCGGACCGTCGAACGTGTCGATGCTCTTGATGGTCGAGGAGAAACCCGACGCCAACACCGTCACCTCATCGCCGGTGCGCAGCACACCGCCCGCAACAGTCCCCGCATAGCCGCGGTAGTCGTGGTACTGATCGGACTGCGGGCGAATCACGTACTGAACCGGAAAGCGAGCATCGATGAGATTGCGGTCAGATGCAATGTGGACCTCCTCGAGGTGGTGCAGCAGCGATGGACCCTGATACCAGGCCATGCTTGCAGAGCGGTCGACAATGTTGTCCCCGTGCAGCGCCGACACCGGGATAAAAGTCAAGTCCGCGATGTTGAGCTTGGCAGCGAAGTCTCGGAATTCATTTCTGAGGGCCTCGAAACGCTCCTGGTCATAATCGACAAGGTCCATTTTGTTGACCGCCAGAACCAGATGCGGGATCCGTAGCAGCGAAGCTAAAAAAGCGTGACGCTTCGATTGTTCCAGCACTCCTTTGCGGGCGTCGATCAGGACGATTGCGAGGTCGGCGGTGGAGGCGCCCGTCACCATGTTGCGGGTGTATTGAATGTGGCCCGGGGTATCGGCGATTATGAATTTGCGTCGTGGAGTCGAGAAGTAGCGGTAGGCGACATCGATGGTGATGCCTTGTTCGCGTTCGGCTCGGAGGCCATCGGTAAGCAGCGCCAGGTTGGTGTATTCGGTACCCATCTGAACCGAGGCCCTCTCTACAGCCTCTATTTGGTCCTCGAAGATCGTTTTGGTGTCGTACAACAGGCGACCGATCAGTGTGGACTTACCGTCATCGACCGAGCCGGCGGTGGCGAAACGGAGCATCTCCATCAGAAGTAGCCCTCTTTCTTGCGGTCTTCCATAGCCGCCTCGGACACTTTGTCATCCGCGCGCGTAGCGCCGCGCTCCGTGATGCGAGTCGCCGCCACTTCCTCGATGATCTTGTCGATTGTGTCGGCACTCGACTCCACGGCACCGGTGCAACTCATGTCTCCAACCGTGCGATACCTCACCGTCTCGGTGAAAGGTTCTTCGCCGTCCATCAAAGTGATATAGGGACCGGTCGACAACAGCATGAAATCGCGTTCAAACACTTCACGTTGGTGCGCGAAGTAAACCGACGGAATCTCGATCTGTTCTTCTTTGATGTACTGCCAGATGTCGAGTTCGGTGTAGTTGCTGATCGGAAATACCCGGATGTGTTCACCAACCCGAATCCGACCGTTGTAGAGACTCCAAAGCTCTGGGCGTTGATTCTTGGGGTCCCACTGGCCGAACTCGTCACGAAACGAGTACACGCGTTCTTTGGCCCGTGCTTTTTCTTCGTCTCGGCGAGCACCACCGAAAAGAGCATCGAAACGATGCTCTTCAATAGCGTCGAGCAGCACTGCGGTCTGCAACCGATTGCGGCTCGCTCTCGGGCCTGTCTCCTCCACGACCTTTCCGGCGTCAATTGCTTCTTGCACCGAGGCGACCACCAGCCGGACTCCCAGTTCGGCCACCCGTCGGTCCCGGAACTCAAGCACCTCAGCGAAGTTGTGGCCGGTGTCGACATGCATCACCACGAACGGCAGCTTCGCCGGCCAGAACGCCTTTCGCGCTATGTGCAACATGACGATGCTGTCCTTGCCGCCTGAGAACAAAAGGCAGGGATTCTCAAACTCCGCGGCCACCTCGCGGAAGATGTGAATCGATTCCGCTTCAAGTTGGCGAAGATGGGTGAGGTCAAAGGACATCGGCGCCAATGTTACGGTCAGTTGAGGAGCGCTACACCAATCACTGGGATGACAATGAAAGCCATCGCAACGTATGCGACCGCGTACGTTCGGCGTTCCACGGCAAGCGCAGCAAGGGCCTCGGATGCTCTAATCGGTATCTTCCGGAGCGCCGGAAACGGATAGACCAAGAGAATGCCGACAACATTGAAGATCGTGTGCACCAAAGCGATGGTAAGAGCTTCCGGGGCGTCGGTGGCCAGTGCGGCAAGCAGGGCGGTGATGGTTGTGCCGACATTGGCACCGAGCGTCACCGGAAAGGCGTTTCGCAACGACAACACCCCTGCTGCCGACATCGGAATCAGAACCGAGGTCGTGATCGACGACGACTGAACGGCGATCGTGATGATCACGCCCAGCCCCATGGCGACCATGCCGGCTCCCTTGCTGAGAACAATGTTGAGCGTGCGTTCCACCCTCTCAGCGACCAGCAGGCGCATGTTGCGGGTAATCAACGCCAGTGCCAGGAGCACAATCACCAGCCCAGAGCCGACCACCAGCGACCCAAGGACGTTGCTGCCGGTCCCCACCGCCTCCCAGAGATCCTGGATCCAACCGACGGGTTCTTTGACGTACTGTTTGATCGGACTGCGCCACTCGGTGCCGGCACTGCCCAGCAACCGACTGCTGATCGACTCGGCAATGCTCGATAGCACACCAGTGGCCAGTTCGATGGGCAGCAGAACCGCCACCGCGATCACGTTGAAGAAGTCATGGACCGTCGCCACGCTGAAGGCGCGCTTGAACTCTTCAGATTGGCGTATGTGAGCCAGCGACACCAGCGTATTCGTCACCGTGGTGCCGATGTTGGCACCCATAATCATCGGCACCGCGTCATCGATCTTCAGCGCCCTGGCGGCAACCAAACCGACGATGACTGAAGTGCTGGCCGACGACGACTGCACCAGAATCGTGCCGAGAATGCCGATGAACAACCCCGCGAGCGGGTTCGAGACCGTCGAGAACAGCCGCTCCTGGGTATCGGCGCCCATTATCTTGATGCCCGTTTCGAGCGATGACACCCCAACCAAAAAGAAGTAGATCAGCGCGACGACGAGAGCAGATCGAAGAAGCGGAGAGATCCGCGGTTCTGTTGTTGGAGGCACCTCTGCAATCGTCATCCCGTCTGTGCAACGTAACAGGTTCTCGTGGCATCTCTCACATGAACGTCAACGATCTTGCCAGTCACCGAAGAACTCGTTCCCCAAGAACGCGGTCGCGGGCCTGGATTTGTCTAACGGCAAGGCGACTGCTGGAATCTCTGACATCACTGTCGAACCAACTGTCGAACCAGCCAGTGCGTCGCTCGAAGACCATCGTCTTGCGGCTCAATTGGCGGATGAAGCAGGTCGTCTTCTGGTTGAACTTCGCGCCCGACTGCACGCCGGAGACGCGCCCTCAGCGGTACTGAAGGCGCAAGGCGACCGGCAAGCCCACGAGTTTCTCATGGAGCGGTTGCAAGCGGCGCGTCCAGACGATGCGATTCTGTCGGAGGAAGGCACAGACGTTCTTGCGCGCCTCGATGCTGAGCGCACCTGGATTATCGACCCTCTCGACGGCACCCGCGAGTTTTCCGAGGTTCCTCGTACTGATTGGGCGGTTCATGTCGCCCTTGTGGCCAACAGTCGTCCAATCGCCGGCGCGGTGGCACTTCCTGCTCTTGGTTTGCTCTTGAGCACTGCCAATCCCACGTCGCTTCCCCCCATCGGTGATTCTGCTGTGCGTTTAATCGTGTCGCGCACCAGGCCCCCGGCCGCGGCCATTCATGTCGCCAACGATCTCGGTGCCGATTTGGTGGAGATGGGTTCGGCTGGCGCCAAGACGATGGCAGTGGTTCGCGGCGAGTGCGAAATATATGCCCACAGCGGGGGTCAATACGAGTGGGATTCATGTGCCCCGGTGGCTGTCGCCGCGGCGGCGGGTTGCCATGTAAGCCGCATCAACGGCCAAGAATTGCTCTACAACCAAAAAGACCCATATCTCCCGGACCTGCTGGTCTGTCGTCCCGAGTTGGCAGAAGCCACGCTCACGAGCCTGGCGCGCTTCGCTTCCCAACAGACATGTTGAACCGCAAGCTGGCAGCTGAGACCACGGGAACCGCTTTCCTGCTGATCGGTGTCGTGGGTTCGGGCATCATGGCCGAACGCCTTTCGCCCAACGACGTGGGTTTGCAACTGTTCCAGAATGCAGCGGCCACCGCCGGTGTGCTGTTTGCCATCATCGTCATGTTCGGTCCGCTGTCAGGAGCTCACTTCAACCCGGCGGTGACGCTGGCCGACTGGGCCCTGGGGAGTTTTCCCCGTCGTCACGTCCTCCCCTACATCGCCGCTCAGGTGACCGGTGCGGTGGCCGGTACGGTGCTGGCCAACCTGATGTTCGACCTGGACGCGGTGAACTGGTCCACCAAAACTCGATCCGCCGGGCACCTTTGGCTAGGCGAAGTGATCGCCACGGTCGGGCTGATAGCCCTCATCTTCTCGCTGGTCCGAACTGAGCGGCTTCGGCTGGTTGCAGGGTCGGTTGCTGCCTACATCGGCGCGGCGTACTACTTCACCTCTTCCACCAGTTTCGCCAACCCGGCGGTGACGGTCGGTCGCATGTTCTCCGACACGTTTGCGGGGATAGAGCCTTCTTCTGCGCCGATGTTCATCGTCATGCAAATGATCGGGCTGGTACTAGCCGTGGGCCTGATCCGTTTCGTCTACCCCGACCCCGACACCCAACCAGGCTCCGACCTCTAGGACCCCGATTACGTCTCCGGAGATAGCATTGGCGGATGCGTCTTGTTGTGGCTCGCTGCACAGTTGACTACAACGGGCGGTTACAAGCCCATCTGCCCGAAGCAGTGCGCCTGTTGATGGTCAAGGCTGACGGCAGCGTGGCGATTCACGCAGACGGCGGCGCCTACAAACCCCTCAACTGGATGAACCCCCCGAACCGACTGTCGGAGCATCCCGAAGATGGCACATGGACGGTCACCAACCCGAAGGGCGAAGTTCTGACGATCACCCTTCATGAGGTGATCAGCGACTCGTCATTTGAGATGGGGCGAGATCCTGGTCTCCAGAAAGACGGCGTCGAAGCGCACCTGCAGGAGCTTTTGGCCGACGATCCCACATCGATTACCGAAGGTTTGCGCTTGGTGCGCCGTGAATTCCCGACCAGCGTCGGTCCCGTAGATCTGATGTGTCGTGACGCCGACGGCGTGGCCGTAGCGATTGAGGTCAAACGCCGCGGCGAGATTGACGGAGTTGAGCAACTCAGCCGTTATCTGGAATTCCTCAACCGCGACCCGGCCTTGCGACCGGTGAGAGGCGTGTTCGTGGCCCAAGAAATCAAGCCGCAAGCGAAGGTATTGGCCGAGGATCGCGAGATTCAGTGCGTTGAGGTCGACTACGACGAACTACGCGGCATCGAATCACCCAACCCGAGACTCTTCTAAAGCTCACGGCCTATACGATTGGGCACCGTGCGCGCGACCCTTGCGGTGCTAGCCGCGACTGTCATCTTGATTGTGGTCGCCTGGATCATTGACGATGTCGTGAGCGGCGAGGACATCCCGCGAGGGGTGGAGATCGACGAAATCTCGGTCGGATCGATGAGCCGCGAAGAAGCGGCTATCCGGCTCGCTTCGCACCCCTCGCTCGACAAGTCCATAACCGTGGTTTGGGACGAAGCTTCTGTAACCGCCACCGCAACCGAGTTGGGGATCGGTATCAACATTGAGACCACACTTGATGAAGCTGCCGAAAAAGGCGGCGCTACCCAACCGTTTCGCTGGCTCTTTTCTCCGGTCGCGAATCGCAGAGTGGCACCCCACTATTTCCTTGATCGAAACACTCTGGTGGAATTGCTCGGTGAGGGTACTCACGCGGTGCTTCTGGTCGATCCGGATGGCTTGAGCGTGGCGCTGGCAAATGGGGTTTTCGTCGCCGCCGACACAACCAAGATACCTATCGTCGACATCAATGAACTCGAGCGACTGCTCCTGATCGCAGTTGCGGGCGAAGGCGAGGATCCTGTTGAGCTGCCTTCGCTCGGGAGCGAGGCCATAGACGTTGGCGGAACGGAACTCGCGCGTCATGCCAACGAGCTGACCCAAGATGGCTTCGAGGTGGCGCTGCTCGGTTTCTCTGAGTACCACTTGATTCCCGCGCGAGCCTTGCGGCAGTGGGTGCGCTTCAGTCCAACAGGCGAGATCTCGCTGGATAATGACGCCGTTGTCTCGACGTTGGCCGCTCTTTTTGTCGGTCTTGGAGACCCCGGCCAAGAGACAACATTCTTTGTCGACTATCTTGAGAATATTCACATTGTCGGCGGTTCTCCTGGAAGCATCTGCTGTATCGAAGACACCGGTGAGCGGATTCTTGAGGCTCTGATCGCAGGCGAGAGCCAGGTTCAGGTACGTCCCACCGAAGACCCTGACGCAAAGGGCGTTGCCTGGGCCGAATCGTTGGGTATCAAAGAGGTGGTGGGCCAGTTCACGACGAACTTCGCGCCCGGGCAAGCACGTGTAATCAATATCTTCCGCATCGCCGAGTTGACTCAAGGGGCGGTCATTGAACCCGGTGAGACCTTCTCGGTCAACGCGTATGTCGGTCCCCGAACTACTGAAAAGGGCTTTGTACCAGCAGGAATGATCGACCACGGGATCTTCGTCGACTCCGTCGGCGGAGGAATCTCACAGTACGCAACAACCCTGTTCAACGCCGCATTTTTTGCTGGACTCGATTTCGGCGAGTACCAGAGCCATTCCATCTACATTGGGCGTTATCCCTATGGCCGTGAAGCGACCGTGTCCTATCCCGCCCCCGATTTGCAGATAATCAACAACACGCCGTACGGCGTTCTGGTGTGGCCGACGGTGACCGAAGATTCCATCACTGTGCGGCTCTATTCCACCCGGTCGGTCTTCGCCGAGCAGACGGGCCAGACGAGCATGCCTCATGGTCTGGTATGTACCAATGTGTTGACCGAGCGGACCAGAATTTTCGTGGAGGACGGACGTCGGGAGGTGGACACGGTTTTTGCTCGGTACCACCCGGAGGCCACCCTCTGCGACGGCACTCCAAGCGTTTCCACAACCACGACCACCATCGGTGACGGCGATAACGAAGGCGATCTCTCAGACAACGACGAGGTTGACGACGGCGATGACACCAACGACGACGGGACAGACGAGCACGAAACCAACCAGGACCAAACCAACAGGGACCAAACCAACCAGGACGAATCAGACCAGGACGGGTCATCGTGAGCGCGGAGACAGTAGTGGTGGGTGGAGGGCCTGGCGGCGCGGCGGCCGCCATTGTCCTGGCGCGGGCAGGCCGCGACGTCCTGCTCGTCGACAAGGCAACGTTCCCACGGGACAAGTGCTGCGGCGATGGCCTCACAGCCCTGGCGCTGCGTGAATATGAGTTCTTGGGCCTCGATCCGAGCCATATCGAATCTTGGAATGTGGTTCGCGACGTAGCGGTGCGGTCACCTTCGGGAACCGAGCGGTACTATCCCCTCCCCGATGGACCCGGCTATCACGCAGCCGTGGTACCGCGAATCGATCTGGATGCCGCGGTACTGGAACTGGCACGTGCTGCGGGTGCTCGTGTCGAACCCGGATGCGCTGTGACCGGCATCGAAGTATCCGACGACACCATTGATGTGCTCATCGACGACAACCTTGACAACGAGAGCGAGCGCTGCATACGGACCTCGAACCTGATCGCGGCTGACGGGATGTGGTCGCCGGTTCGCAAGTCACTGGGTCTCGGGGTCGACCAATACCTTGGCGAGTGGCACGCCTTTCGCCAGTACTACTGCAACGTCACCGGCCGAGCCGCAGAGGAACTGATCGTCTGGTTCGAACCCGATCTCTTGCCTGGTTATGCATGGTCTTTCCCTCTGCGAGGAGGTCGAGCAAACATCGGTTTTGGCATCCGTCGTGGAGGGCGGCACACGGTTGGCGACATGAAGCGGCTGTGGCCCGATCTGCTCGGCCGGCCCCACATCCAACAGGCTCTGGGAGCCGATGCCGTTGCTGAGGCACCCCACAAAGCCTGGCCGATCCCAGCTCGAATCGGTCGTGTACCCCTCGTCGGCCCGCACACCATGTTTGTTGGCGACGCCGCCGCGGTCACCGACCCGATGACCGGCGAAGGCATCGGACAGGCACTGCTCACCGGTCGCCTCGCCGCTGAATCGGTGTTGGCTCACGACAACCCCACGGCCCACTACGAAAAAGCCGTGCGCAACGAACTCGTAGCGGACGACCGCATGTCTCGAGCGTTGATTCCTTTGTTGGCTCGGCCGTGGGTAACTCGCGGAGTCCTGAGGCTCACTGGTACAACAGCTTGGACTAGACGCAACTTCGCCCGCTGGATGTTTGAGGACTATCCGCGCGCCCTGCTTGTTACGCCTAGGCGTTGGGAGCGAAAAATGTTCACCGGTCCCGGTGCTTACCAACGGCATCTACGCTCGACACCATGAACGAGGCCATGCGCGAGTTCAGCGACGCCGTCGACCAACTCGACGAGGTCATTGATCAATGGTGGGAACAATGGCGCAATCAACCGCTCGCTGACCGGGTGTTCTACACCGCTTCGGAGGCAGCTGATTTCTCCTTGCTCTGGCACGCCCTCGGCGTTGTGCAAGCGATCATTGAAGACGATCCGAAGATCGCGATGGGGTTGAGCGCTGCTCTCGGCGTTGAGTCGGCATTGTTGAACGGGCCGATCAAATCCCTCTTCCGTCGTCGTCGACCATTGCAACCGGCGCCTCGGCCGCTCAACCTGCGTCAACCAATAACCAGCAGTTTCCCGAGCGGGCACGCATCGGCTGCGATGGTGGCTGCGGCGGTGTTGTCACGCCGGACCGGCGGCCCTCTATGGTACGCGTTGGGCGCGGTGGTTGCCGCAAGCCGACTTCATGTGCGCATTCATCACGCATCAGATGTGCTAGGAGGTCTGATAATCGGAGTCGCCTTCGGCAGAATCGCGCGCCGCCTTCTCCCCTAGCAACTCAGTTCCCCTAGCAGCGCAGCTACTAGTTGGAGCTTGCGGGTTCTGTCGGTTCTACGACTACGAAAGTGAGAACCGAACGAAGATCAAGGAGCAGGTCAGCTACTTCCGCGCTAGTCAACAACTCGCGCTTAATAAAATCACCGAGACCATGGTCGATTATTCCCAGCGCCTCTTCGATCTGCACGCCATCAACGGCTTCAGTCATTGTCCGGAACCTCCCTTGATATCTCGGGCCGGGGTCGGCTCGTGTTGTTAGCAACCATACTCGCGCAATGTGACAGCGGGCGCGTTGTGTTTGGTGAATATCGCCTTACTATCCCGCCATGGACACAAAAGGGGCAACCATCGTAGTTACCGGAGCGGCCAGCGGTATCGGACGGGCTATGGCTCGACGCTTCGCTGCCGACGGAGCGGGCACTTTGGTGATCGCCGACCAAGATGGCGACGGAGCGGCCGCTGTGGCTGCTGAACTCAGCGGTCGTTGCGAGGTACTCGACGTGACCGATGAGCCTGCCGTCGTCGATTTGATTGAACGAACCGAGTCCGAAGCCGGAGCTATTGATCTGTGGTGCGGAAACGCCGGCACCGGCGCTAACGGCGGTGTTGAACTCGACAACGACACCTGGAACGCCAACTGGAACGTAAACGTGATGGCCCATGTCATCGCGGCACGGCACCTTGTTCCCCGCTGGATTGAGCGAGGCGGAGGACATCTACTTCTCACCGCATCCGCTGCCGGCCTGCTCACCAACCTGGGTACAGCACCATATGCCGTCACCAAACATGGCTGTGTCGCGCTCGCCGAGTGGATTGCTATTACCTACGCAGAGCACGGTATTGGTGTTTCGTGCCTGTGTCCCCAAGGCGTTCGTACTCCCATGACCGAGGCCGACGGCGAATTGGCTATCGAGGTTGTGAAGGCCATGGGCATGATCGAGCCTTCCCAGGTTGCTGAAGCGGTAGCCATCGGTCTTGCCAACGACGACTTCCTGATCCTCCCTCATCCTGAAGTTGCGATGTATGAACAGCGTCGAGCTGGCGACCGCCAGCGTTGGCTAGCAGGAATGCAAAAGCTCCAGGCCTCCCTACTCAGCTGACTCGCTGACTCCCAAACTCCCTGAAATCAGCGCGATCAGCTACACCCTGTGTTGTTCAGCGCGCAGATTTCGGCACGTGGCCCCCACGGCTCCGGATACACCCGGCGAAAGCACCGCGCGGCGAAACAACACCCGGCTCCGGCTACGCCCGGCGAAAGCAACGCCCGGCGCTAGCTCGGCGCGAGTCCCTCGATCGCGTCATCTATGTCCACGTCGGGAAACGCCATGACTGCCAACGCAGGACACGTAACTCCGTTGTCTATGTAACGCTGGATATGGGCTCGGCACTCGTCGGGACTGCCATGCACGATCAACTCGTCGATGATGTGGTCTGGAATCTTGTCGAGCGCGCCCCGACGGTCGCCAGCGGCCCACTGTTCCCAGTGCTCGCCCAACGCATCACCACGGCCCATCCACTCATGGAACGCCTTGTAAACAGGGACGTTGAGATACGCCGCGGCCGCGAACTTGCCGGTAGCCCGAGCTGCTTCTGTGTCGGGCGTGGGGGCAACAAAGATCCGCGCGACTATTTCTGCCTCGGGATTTTCAGCCCGAACAATCCCTGCCACCGTGGAAACATTGTCGGCTGAAAGCCAGTTGATGATGGCTCCATCGCTTTCGCGTCCCGCCATGCGCAGCATGCCTTCACGCAGCGCAGCTACCAGGATCGGCACTGGTTGTTCCGGGACGAGACCGAGGCGGAATCCTTTGATCGAGAAACTGTCGTAGTCTTCGCTGATCTTCTCACCCGACAGAGCGGATTTCAGGAAGCGCACAATGTCTCGGGTTTGTTTGTACGGCGCTTCAAAGGGGATGCCGTTCCAACGCTCGACGATGACATTCGATGAGGAACCGATACCTGCCACGAAGCGGCCTGGTGCGGCCGATGCCATGCCCGCTATGGACTGTGCCATCAAGCCCGGGCCTCGGGTGTAAGCCCCCAGAATCGCCGTACCGAGCCTCATCGAGGGAGTCCAGACGCTTCCCAGGGCCAAGGGGGTAAGTCCATCGGCTCCCATGGCCTCTGCCGACCACAGGTCGGTATAACCGAGCGCTTCAAGTCGTTCAAAACGTGTTCGTTGGAGGTGAAGGGGCACTCCGTCGAAGGGAACGGTCATTCCGTATCGCTGCCTGGGGGTGGTCATCTGCTGATTCTTTCAGTTCGCGGCAAGTGTCACACAGGCCGGGCACACTACTGGACAATGAAATATCTTGTTATTAATTCAGTTATAATCAAATTTGTTGGTTTAGGACTACTGTTGTTGCTGGTAACGACCGGATGCAGCGGCGAGGACGACGCGGCAGCCCCGAGCATCGGCACTCCAGCAGCTTCGCCAGCAGGTTTGGTGCCGAACGCAACTATCAGCAAAGTAATCGACGGCGACACAGTCATCGCCGACGTCAACGGTTCGCGCGAAAACGTACGCTTAATCGGTATTGACACACCCGAATCCGTGGCTAGGAATCGTCCCAATCAGTGCTACGGCGCGGAGGCGAGCGCCTATCTCAAGTCCTTGCTTCCCGAAGGCACCGCCGTCACGCTGATCCTCGATGAAGAAGCCCGCGATCAATACGACCGGCTATTGGCCTACGTAATTCGCAGCGGCGACGATCTCTTCGTCAACCTCGACCTCGTAGAGCACGGCTACGCGGGCACTCTCTCCTACCCGCCCAACACTCACTACGAACACTTGCTTGACCAAGCCGCCAAAAGAGCGACACTTTCAAAGCTCGGTCTTTGGGGAGTCTGCGGCGATCCCGACGTTCCGCTCGAATAGCACAGTACCGTCACATTGTGGAGTCACTCGTCGAAGCACTCGGATACGAAGCCGATAGCCGATTGCTGATTATCAGCGCCGACCAACTCGGTTCAACGCATGCCGCCACTGCCGGAGGGCTGAGCGCTCTGCGCGAGGGAGCGGCCACAACCGGCACGGTCATGATGCCGGGGCCCTGGTCACGCCATGCCGTTGATCGCATTGCAGCAGACGAAGACTTGGGTGTGCATCTGACGCTCAACGCCGAACTTGATTGTTTTCGCTGGGGTCCGCTGACCAACTCACCGAGCCTCCTTGATGGTGACGGCGGTTTCCCACGCACCGTCGCAGATCTTTGGGACCACGCGGACCCCGATGAGGTCCGCCGGGAGTGTCGGGCTCAACTTGAACGGGCAACACTCTGGGGACTGGACGCCACACACCTGAGCACGCACCTGAGCGCCCTTCAACAGCGGCCCGAATACTTCGACGTGCTGCTCGACATCGCGGTTGAAGCGAGCCTTCCGCTCCGTCTTGAAGGACCCGCAGCCGAAGCCACCGCGGGCTTTCCTTTCCGTGACCTTGCTCGCGAAGCGGGGGTCATCACTCCCGACCACTTCCGCTTGGTGCGCGGTGGCGCACAGGCCCACTTTTTTCCGGTGCTCGACAACCTGATGCCCGGAGTGACCGTAGTGGCGTTCGAGCCGGCAATCGCCGCCGAAGAAATCCGTGCAATTGACCCTTCCGCGACCGCCCGAATGAACGACCTCGCGGTGCTGACTGATCGCTCCCTCCCGGATCGTATTGCTGCGAGCGGTGCTCAACTCATTGGCTTCGCAGCACTGCGCGATCTTCAACGGTCACGCCAATAGCGACTGCCTTCCCGATAGAGGTGTATCGGGTGGAGATTTATTGGACAGCGGTTTGTGCCATTAGCGGGGCCAAGGCCTCGATCGCGGCTAGGCGAACGGGTCGCAGGTCGAGCAGCCAGAGCGGATAGTCACCTTCAACCTTCACCGCTCCGCTCATGTACCCGGCGTCACTAGTCATCTCGCCCGACAAGACGGCCACCGCATCCGGATAGTTCATCGATATTGCAATGTCGGTGTCTTTCGACTTGCCCAAAGCGATTCTGGAAACGACGCCATCGGCGAGGGAGACGGTCAGGCTCACGCGACCAATGGGACGCCCACTGATCGTGTATTCGATGACAGCGTCAAGACCAGGAACGGCAGGCAACCCGCCGAGAGCTTCGCTAGCCGCCGCGATCCATTCCTCGTCAAAGATCTCCATCAGGGTTCGATACCCGTGAAGAGATCCGCCTCTTGGGGTTGATCACCGTTCCATTTTGGCCGGGCCAAGCGGTAGTCGTCGACCGGATGGAGCGCGAGATCGATCTCGATAGGCAGTCCAAACCAGAATGGCGACTCAGGGTCGATCTGCGTGGCGTGAGCGAGCAGCCCCTCACGGCGCACTTCTGTAAAACCGTCGACCGGGACCTTCGTGGTTATGTTCTGGTCGGTGTCTGGCCCTTCGAACCAGCGCTTGTCGTATGGCGACTCCAACCCGAGGTCGAGAAATGCCTGGTGCCTCGCTTCGATGCGGGCGCGCGACCAACTCGAGTAGTAGACCTTGGCCACCGACCAGCGGGCACCGAGTTCGGGGCGATGTGTGCCGTCTGCGCAAAGTTCCACGGCCGGGTGGGTGATGTCGTGCACACGCACGTGATCCGGATGGTTATAGGCACCTTGCTCATCGGGGTATGTGACTACGACGTGCGGTCGCTCTTCTCTCAGCAGCGCCACCAAGCGGTCAACCACCTCGTCGAATGGCGCCGCCGCGAAACAATCCGGATTCAAGTTGGCTTCGGTGTCGGCCATGCCGGAATCGCGGTAGCCGAGCATATGGACGGTGTCGTAACCAATGATCTCAGCGGCCCTGGCTAATTCGGCGTGACGTACTTCGCCGAGATTGTCGCGTACCTCGGGGCGGTCCATGGCCGGGTTGAGGATTTCGCCCTCCTCGCCCCCGGTGCAGCACACGAGCACCGTCTTGACTCCCATCGACTTGTATTTGGCGACCGTGGCGGAGCCTTTGGACGCCTCATCGTCTGGGTGGGCGTGGATAGACAGCAGACAAAAAGAACTGTGCATTCGATGAAATCTACCGGCCCACTACCAACCCGAGACCGGCTCTAGTTCCATTTCTCCATCGCCGTCGGGGTCGATCAAGCGCCATCCGCAACGCAATGCGAGGAGTTCGCGTCCTTCGTCGGGGCCGCTGGCAATCAACTCGTCTCCGGCAACAAGTCGGGCACGACCGCGGGGTCGATACACATACTGTTCACCGCGCCGTATGGCGAGGACAGTGAAACCGGGCTCGATGTTGAGCCGCAGTTCGGAGAGAAGCCGACCATCTGCTTCACTATCGGCACGAACAGGCACCCGGATCACCACCTCATCGCTGTCGCCAAGGGCCAGCTCCAGGATCGGGTGAACGTCTTCCTGTTTCTCGATGAGCCATACCATGGCTTGGGCTTGGTCGCCGATGTCTTCGGCTGCCTGGGACAAATGGAGCAGACCTCGCAACGGTGAAGGGTCAACCTTTTCCGACGCAGCCCGAAGAACCCAAAGCTCAAGGCGGTCCTTCATTTCATCGAGGCGATCTTCAATATGGCGAACCTCCGCGGCGAGCCCGAGATCGCCGAGGACAAGGGCCGAATACGCCAAACCAACCGCAACTTCGCTGAGGTTCTTCATTTCAACCAACACATCGACCGCTCGGTCCAGGTCTGTCACAAACGGATCTTCGGGTAGCTGCGGAGCTTCCCAAGGCGCGGCGCCGGCCAATTCTCTCAAACGCCCTATTCCGTCAGGCGATCCTCGTAGGAACAGAACATCCCCCGGTATCAGCACAGTGTCGCCGTCTACGTCGGTGATCCAATGTTGGCGGCGCACCGCCATCACTCGCATGCCCGTCTGAACCGGAAGTTCCTGGTCGCGCAAGGGCCGATGGGTGAGTCGCGATCCCTGCGAGACCAATACACGATGGCTCACTTCCTCGGCGGCCGATAGATCCGCCACCAACTCGGCTGGAATCCCGAGTTTGTGGGTGACGATGCGGGCGATGTCGACGGCGTCGTTGGCGATCCGTTCGATCGCCGAGATCACTTGCAGCACCGACGACATCCCTTCGGACTCGCGGGGGTGACGCACAGCCATCACACAGACACCGCGCATGTCGTGAACCAAGTGGCTCATTTCTTCTTCCAGGTCTGCGATTTCTTCAGCCATGTCTGGATCGCCAAAGAACAGCGCGGCATACGCCAGATCGACCATCAGCTCGGACTTGTCCTTGGCGGTGGCGAGCATCTCCCGCAGGTTGCGCGGTCTGTCTTCCATTATCTCGTTACTCCGTTATAGGTAAACACACTAGAGGTGCTGGTCACGACTCAAGCCACTCCCACCGCCACAATGGCCAGAATAAAGGCGAAAGCACCCACAAAATCCAGTGATGACGTCACCATTGGAATGCCCTGAGTATCGGGATCGAGTCCGAATCTGACTGCAACAATCGTTACGTAGTAGGCAACGATCACAACGCAGATCGTCGCCAACAGACCGCCGATCAGGGCCACTGCTACAAGGTCGATCAAGCCGGGACTGGCCTGGTTCGTCAATACACCGCCAAGTTCGGCGACTGCTCCCGTTATTACAAACACCGGGATCGACAAGCCGAAGATCATGGCGATGTCGGACCCCGCAGAACCCCGGGGTACAGGCCCCGGACGCAGCAAACCCAAATGAACTTTGGTCGAAAGGCGACTCGACAACACTCCACCGAGCCCACCCGCTGTGCCCAAGAACCCAGGAAGAAGCACCAACAACACGGGATATTCGAGAAGGTCGTCGAGCCGTTTCTCAATGGTTATTCCGGCGATCAAATCAAGCAGGCCAGCCAGTGCCAGCACCGGAATCGACTCGCGCACGATGGCGCTCAAAAGTCGGTGGTTGGCTATCAGCGACCACAACAGGCCTCCAACAGACACAACGACAAGAGCCGCGGCAGTCACAGGTGTGAATCCTTCGACGCTGGCGAGTTGCGCGGCCACTATCAACGCCGGGAGACTCATCAAGTCACTGGCGGCGGTCACCAGCGGCGACACCACGTTGTCGAGGTCCCATCCGTAACGCCCCGATCCGTTGGCCAACAGCAACGTAATCGCCAACATGAAAACGGAGGCAAGCAGGCCGCCCACCGTCGACACCACAATGAAGTCCGCTATCGACATGGTCGGCGACACCGCAAAGACAATGGCAACGCCCTTGGCCATCACCGCGATCACCACCGATATCACCAAGCTCAGAAGCATCGCCGCCGCGATGTTCTGACCGACTGCTGAGTCAAGGCGCGGACTCAACCGAAACGTGCCCGCGTGGATGCTGGTACCGAGCCTGCTCCCCAAGGCACCGAACACGTTTCCTTTCACGGCCAGCGCGGCTGGTACCAGCAGCAGCAAGCCAGGGAGTTCTTCGAGGGTGTCGGTGGTCGTCGCCAGAGTCACACCGGCAACAAGGCTGGTGATCGCAGAAAGAACAAGGGCGACGAAGCTGTCGCGATAGGCGCGCTGATCTCTGCCAATGACCGCGCGCCAGCGGCGCGTGAGGCGGAGAAGGCGACGCTTCACCCCCCTAGTTTGGTGTAGTCGGTGCCTCAGCCCCGGTGTTTTGCCGAAATACCGCTACGGATACCAGCCTGAACCGAAGACCAAGCCGTCGTGGCGAACCGCCCAAGTGCGCTTCTCTGTCGCTTCACCGCTGACTGGGTGCGTGAAGTAATAGTCGACCCAGACTCCGTCCTCGGTAGCTGCGGCCAACTCTTTACCGTAGGGCTTTCCGTTGACGTCGACCCGCTCTGCTGTGGATGTTCCGACTATGTCGGGCCGGTTCGCATTGACGACTGAGAAGCCGTCTTCGACGACGAAGACATACCAGGATCCATTGACGCTCTCCGGGGACTGGTAGTAGTCGAAAGTCGCTTCCCTGCCCTCAGCCTCGTAGCGGTCGATGGCCTGTTGGACGAGGTATTTGGTGTATTCCTCTGGCGGCGAGCCGCTGTCGGAGTCGTCATCCCCACATCCTGAGATGAGCGCCACCGCCAAGAAACCGGCTACGGCTACAACAGCGATTCGCTTGAGGCAGTTCATTTTTTGGATCCTCCGAATGGGTTTGCACGCTAACAGCGACTTGTTTAGCTGGAGGACTCATCTTGTTCGCCTCAGACGTTGGAACACCCGCGGCCGACGAATTGCTATCTGACGGTCTGATGACCACGACGCCCTCGGCGCCTCGATCCAAGTGGCAAGGGACAGCAGTGGTCGGTCGTAATTGACGCGCCAGCCCGCGAAATCACGCCACGCCTGTTCCTGGTCAGCTACCACCGGCATCCCGACCGTCTTGAAGAGCCTGAACACCTGGTCGAACTCTGCCTGGTCGATCGCTATCGGATCGTCGGGCGACGGGTCGGGGTCGTATTCGAACCCGAAATAGTCACAGATCCGGCGCAGCGACAAGGTGCCCGTACGGATCATCAGCTGGGCGCGGGGGTCGGTCGGAACATCAAGAGCGGAGCAGTACAGCGACGCTGAGTCGAGTACCAGTCCAGCGCTCGTGATCCACGACCGCTCAGGCACCGGCGAGCGGAAGTAGACCAGGATCGGGAAGCTGGTGTGGCTCTCCTCAACGTCGACGAACCAGTCCTCCCATTCGTACCAAGTGTGCAGCATGTCCTCGAGGAAACCGATCTGGTGACGACGCATGAGCATCGAAGCGGGACTGGCCACCCCGTCGAATTCTGTCGAACGCAGATGGAATTTCGCCACCGCGGTCTCTCTTCTTGAGAAGGCGCCGTAGATGGTCGGCAGGAAACTGATCAACAGAGCCACCAAACCCAGGCCCACCAACCCTTCTGCGATTGCGACGATCAGCGTCGGGAGGTCTTCTGTCGTGCGGAAGCCGAGCGTCGTCAGCGATGAGCCCGACAGCACGATCGCCTCCTGAAAGGGCCGAACTCCGAGTGCCCAGAACAACCCGGCGCAGCCGATGATCACACCCGCAGCCCACACGAAGGGAAAGAACATCAGAGTCACGGGTGCGAAACGGGCCTTGACGGCTTCGGCTCTGCGCCGGTCCCTGAATCGACGTGATGCACCGTTGAAGACTCGGCGCATTGTCAGCACCGTGGCATTGGCTAGAAACGACTGCTCGCCTCTCGGCACCACAACGGTCCGTACCGCCGATCCCATGGTGCTGAGAGCCACCAGGCCCCCCAGCACACCCACGAGAATCCGAACGATGATCACCCTTGGCAGCTTAGATGTCGGACAGCAACGCGGCGCGGCTCCGGCCACACCCGGTAACGCCCGGCACCAACACAGCACGGTCAGCGAAAATCGCGGCTGGCGGGAGCAATCCCTACTGTAAGGGGTTGAAGTTTGTCGGCAACGACGTTGATGACGCCCTCGGCTTTTTCGAGTCGACCGCGGATCAACAGCGCCGAAGCACCGAGAGCCACATTCCTGTAGCGCTGCCAACAGCCTGAAGAGACAACCACGTTGATCAAACCGGTCTCGTCTTCCAAACTCAAAAAGGTGACACCACCAGCGGTGGGAGGTCGCTGACGGTGTGTCACCACTCCCCCGACCAACACTCGTTCACCATCGCTGCGATCAACGAGACCCGCGGCGGTGACCACACCAGTCTCACTGAGTTCTGAGCGAACAAAAACAGTGGGGTGACCGTCGGGAGCAATACCTGTGGCCCAAAGATCAGAATGCGACAACTCAGCGGGTGACATGCGTGGCAAATTCGGCGCCCTATCACCGGTGACGATCCCCGGCAAGCGATCCGCAGCGGTTTGAGTCATCGCCCCGGCTGTCCACAACGCTGATCGCCGATCGATGCCAAAACAACCGAACGCTCCCGCAGTGGCGAGAACCTCAAGCACCGTAAGCGGCACTTGCGGCACCCGCCGACGAAGGTCCTCAACTGAGACGTAGGGGCGACCAGCGTCGATCTGTTCGGCGAGTTCTTCTCCGATTCCACGCACATAGCCGAGGCCGAGCCTCACCGCCCATCCACCTGTGCTTGTCTTGTCCGGCTCCAGAACTGCTTTGGCGGCTGAGGCGTTGAGGTCGACGGTGTTGACCACCACCCCATGGCGTCGGGCGTCACCAACCAAAGTATGAGGTGACCAGAATCCCATCGGTTGAGCGTTGAGCAGTGCCGCACAGAACGCGGCGGGATAGTGGTACTTGATCCATGCCGAGGCATAGACGAGATACGAGAACGACACCGAGTGGCTCTCAGGGAAGCCGTAGTTGGCGAAGGCCGCGAGCTTGAGCCAGATCTGTTCACCGATGTCGTCGCTGATGCCCCGCTCTCGC
Organism: Candidatus Aldehydirespiratoraceae bacterium; assembly: GCA_965198315.1. Taxonomy (GTDB): domain Bacteria; phylum Actinomycetota; class Acidimicrobiia; order Acidimicrobiales; family Aldehydirespiratoraceae; genus VXYK01. The sequence continues at coordinate 3,459,138 of OZ240616.1, forward strand.
ATACCCTCAAAGAAGCGCGCCTTGAGCCGTTCCATGCGTTCATGACTTCTTTTTGAGCCGATTGCCTGACGTAGCTGGTCGGCTTCAGAGGCAGTGAAGCCAGCGACGTCAATGGCAATCTGCATCAGCTGCTCCTGGAACAAGGGGATGCCGAGTGTCTTGGCCAGAGCATTCTCGAGCAACGGGTGCAGATAAGTGACCGCTTCGAAGCCGTTGCGCCGCCGAATATAAGGATGCACCGAACCGCCCTGGATCGGTCCGGGGCGGATGAGCGCCACCTCCACAACGAGGTCATAAAAACAACGAGGCTTGAGCCGCGGCAGAGTGGCCATCTGCGCCCGCGATTCGACTTGGAACACTCCAATCGTGTCGGCCTTTTGGAGCATTTCGTAGACCTGGTCATCTTGGGGCAACAGGGCGAGATCTATTTCTTGGCCGTCGTGTGCGGCGATGAGATCGATGGCGTAACGCAGCACTGAGAGCATCCCCAGCCCGAGAAGGTCGAACTTCACCAGACCTGCGGAGGCACAGTCGTCCTTGTCCCATTGCAATACGCTGCGGTCGGCCATCTGCCCCCACTCGACTGGGCACACCTCGATGACTGGCCGGTCGCACATCACCATGCCACCCGAATGGATCCCAAGATGACGTGGAAAATGTTCGATTTCTGCGGCTAGTTCCAATACCGGAGTCGGGATGGCTGTCTCGTGCTGAGCCCCGCTTTGTCGGATGTTGCCTTCCCGCTCTTGTTCGCTGCGCTCACCGGGCCGCTCGGGCCACGGGCCTTCCCGCTCTTGTTCGCTGCGCTCACCGGGCCGCTCGGGCCACGGGCCTTCCCGCTCTTGTTCGCTGCGCTCACCGGGCCGCTCGGGCCACGGGCCTTCCCGCTCTTGTTCGCTGCGCTCACCGGGCCGCTCGGGCCACGGGCGCCAACGGTCGACTTGTTTGGAGAAAGCGTCTTGTTGGCCTGGGGTGTAGCCGAGCGCCTTAGCCATGTCTCGAATCGCCGACTTGGACCGGTAGGAGATCACGTTGGCGACTTGGGCGGCGTGATGACGGCCATGGCGTTCATAGACGTACTGGATGACCTCTTCTCGTCGGTCGCTTTCGATGTCGATGTCGATGTCGGGCGGACCGTCACGTTGAGGAGACAGGAAACGTTCGAACAGCAACCCGAGCGAGACAGCATCAGCGTTGGTGACACCCAGAGCGAAACACACAGCCGAGTTGGCCGCCGAGCCTCGGCCTTGGCAGAGGATCCCAGACTTCCGACAGAACTCGACGATGTCGTACACAACCAGGAAATAGCCGGGAAATCCGAGTTGTTCGATTAGCTCCAACTCTTTGTCGAGCTGTGCCCAAGCTCCCGGAACCCGCTCAGCTGATCGCGGGCCATAACGGCCAGTGCCGCCCTGATCTACCAGCCGCCGAAGATAGGTCATCTCATCCAACCCGTCGGGACACGGAAAGGGTGGCAGGTCGGGAGCAATGAGCTTCAGGTCGAACGCACACTCAATCCCGAGGACGGCAGCTTCAGAAACCACACCGGGGTAACGAGCAAATCGGGCGGCCTGTTCGGCACCAGATCGCAGGTGACGGCCGGCGGGAGGGAGCCAGCCGTCGATCTCGTCGAGGCTGCGGCGGGCGCGCACCGCTGCCATGGCCGCAGCCAAACGCTGACGGGCAACGCTGTGATGGTGGACATTGCCGGTAGCAACCAGCTTGAGCCGATGCGACATGGCCAACTCAGCCAGCCCATCGTTGCGTACCGAATCGATTGGTAGGCCGTGGTCCCACAACTCCACAACCACATTCGAGCGACCGAAATCGGCAACCAACCGCTCAAGCGCCTTGGCTGCCGCGGTCGGGCCTTCGTTGACCAGCGCTTCGGGCACCGAGCCTTTACGGCACCCGGTGAGCACCACCCAATGGTCGCCAGTGCCCGCGCCACCAAGTTCAACAAGACGTTCACAGTCGATCCGTGGAGCGTTCTTCTTTCCTGCCAACTGTCCTTCGCTGATGGCCCGAGCCAGCAGGGCATACCCCCGTGGATCACGAGCCAGCACAAGCAGGTGTCGCCCTTTGGGATCGGCCGGGCCGGGCCTACTGAGATTGTTCAAGCCAGACGAGGACTGCTTGGTTGGGGACAGAGCGGTTGGGGACAGAGTGAGTTCAGCGCCGAAGACGGTGCGAAGACCTGCGGCACGGGCGGCTTCGGCGAAGCGGACAATGCCATAAAAGCCGTTGTGGTCAGTAAGAGCCAGGGCTTCCAAGCCGATTCGGGCCGCTTCGGTGACCAGTTCTTCAGGATGCGAGGCACCGTCGAGAAACGAGAAGTTGGAGTGACAGTGCAACTCCGCATAGGGCACCGAGCCTTGCTTACGAGGCGGGCCAGGCACTGAGCCTTGCTTGCGAGGCAGAGCCGGAAGGGGCGCGTGACGGTCCGAAAGTATACTCTCAAGGGTTTTCCAGGGAGCGTTGAAGTAACTCCAACTCACGAACCCTTACCGTATACGAACATATGTTCGTATACAATTCGCCAGCAATAACTCGCTACCGGACCACCTACCGACACGAAACCAACATGACAACGATCAGAGACCAGGCTCGCTCTTGGGCCAAGGCAAACTGGGATCCAGAGATGACGGTTGCGCAGTGGTGGGAGTGCCTCTTTGAAGCCCGTTACTGCCTCCCCTCGCTCCCTGACAATGCGTTCGGACGCGGCTATTCACGCCAGGAAGAAAACGAGTCGCGCCGCGGACTGCGCGACATTGGCACTCTCGGACCGGCGGTCGGAATCTCCACGATGATGGCGGCCCCTACCATCGCCGCTCACGGCACGCCCGAACAGATCGAGCGCTACATCCCACCAATGCTCACCGGGCAAGAGTCTTGGTGTCAGCTCTTTTCTGAACCCGGCGCAGGTTCGGATCTAGCCGGGCTTCAAACTTCGGCGTCACGTGACGGTGACATCTGGACAATCAATGGGCAGAAGGTATGGACCAGCCTCGCCGAGGGCACCGACTACGGGATGCTGATTGCCCGCAGCGACCGGGACAAGCCCAAGCATGCCGGGATCACCTGGTTCGCCTTCCCGATGCGACAAAGCAGCGTCGATATTCGCCCGCTTGTCGAGATGACCGGCCAGGTATTCTTCAACGAGGTTTTTATGGACCACGCGGTTGTCGACCACAATGCTGTAATCGGGGATGTCAACGATGGCTGGAGAGTTGCCAACACCACTCTCCTGCACGAGCGAGCCAGCCTCGCCGGAGCGGGTGTGATGCTTCCATTCGCCGGCGCCGGCCGCAACTCCCCAGACCTCCACAAGCCTGCCGGCAGCTTCGGGTACTTCAGCTTCGAGACACGCAATTCGGACCCCACCGCAGCCAAGAAGTTGCCTACAGCCGTTTGGTACCACCAGATCTCCACTGAACTGGGACTCGATACGCCGGTCCGTCTTGACGCCCGGATGCGCTTGTATATCCGCGAAGAGGTGAACCGCATGCTGGGCCTGCGAGCTCGCCAACGCACAGTCCCAGCCATCGGCAACCTCGGCAAGTTGGCGATGAGCGAAATAGCGCGGCTGCGGCGTGAGGTGGGCAATCAATCGATCGGGGCGGCCGGCATGCTCGCCGGCACAGATGCCAACGCAGGCCCCGGCAAGGGCGACGTCCAACGCAAGACTCTGCATTCCCCGGCTCCTGCGATCTATGGCGGCACCGACCAGGTGCAGCGCAACATCATCGGCGAGCGTTTCCTCGGTCTCCCCAAAGAACCCGCTCCGCCCCCCGACACCCCCTTCAGAGACCTCCCCAACAACTGACCCGCCCTGACCGCTGCCAGGTTGAATCACACGGGGCTTCGTGGAAGCTACGTCGAACAACTCCAGAGTGCTATGTGGTGTACCTCTAAACTGTAGTCTATTTGAGCTACAATCTGCACTATGCCAGGGTTGCAGAATGATGCACAGTATGCTCGGTACGATCAGCGGGCAGGACCCCGACCACATCTGCCAGAAAGGTTGACATGAGCGACACGCAGGCCGGGCACGGCTGGTTGACCATGCCCGATTACCGTCCCCGCCTCGCTGAAACCGACATCTCCAGCGCTCTCAGTCGAGTAGGGGCCGTGCTCATTGATGGTGCGCGGGCGTGCGGCAAGACCTGGACGGCCCGCCGCTTCGCTCGCAGTGAGGCCCGTGTTGACGACCCGGCCGTCCAGCTGTTGGCGGAGTCCGCTCCGGCGACAGTGCTGGCCGGCACCACTCCCCGCCTGCTCGACGAGTGGCAGCATGCCCCGACACTGTGGAACCGAGTCCGCAGAGAGTGCGACGACCGGGCCGAACCGGGCCAATTCGTCCTGACTGGCTCGGCCATGCCCACCGACGACATCACCCGGCATTCGGGCATGGGGCGAATCGCCCGCGTACGCATGCGTCCCATGTCGCTGTTCGAGCAGGGTCATTCGGCGGGCGAGGTCTCGATCCGGGCATTGTTCGAGGGAGAACCGGCCGCCGCCATGCCCCGTCCGGATATGAGCCTCGCCGATGTGGCGTCCTTCATCTGCGCCGGAGGCTGGCCCGCCAACCTCGACCGGTCTGCCACGGACGCGGCAAGAACGATCGGCGACTACGTCACCGAGGCGGCTCGGGTCGAGGTGTCGGCCGCTGCCGGTGTGCGGCACCAGCCCGAGGCGTTGCTCCGCCTGATGCGTTCAATAGCCCGGAATGTAGCGACCGAGGCGAAGGTCGTCAGCTTGGCCTCCGACGCGGGCGGCGACGTGCCACTGGCCCGCGGCACCGCTACCGCCTACCTGCACGCGTTGGAGCGGATCTTCGTGGTGGAGCCTCAGCCGGCATGGTCGGTGGAGTTGCGATCGCGGGCCACATTGCGCAAGACGCCCAAGATCCATTTCGTCGACCCGTCGCTGGCTGCCTCGACGCTGCGGGCGACTCCTGCACGGCTGCTGGCGGACCCCGAGACTCTCGGACTGCTGTTTGAGTCGTTGGTCGTGCGCGATCTGCGCATCTACGTTCAGGCGTTGCTTGCACAGGTGTACCACTACCGCGACAATGTCGGTCTAGAGGCCGACGCGGTGATCGAACGCAACGACGGCGCCTGGATCGCGGTGGAAGCGAAGCTCAGCCCGTCGCCGCGGTCGGTGGAGCGGGCCGCCCAGTCGCTGTTGAGACTGCGCGACAAGGTTGCTCGGCGACGGACGAGCGAACTTTCGGCCCTGTTGGTCGTCACCTCGGCAGGGGCTGCCTACCGGCGCGACGACGGCGTGCAAGTGGCACCGATCACCTCCCTCGGCCCATAGGCCGCGGACTGGCAGCGCCCACTCGACCTCCTATCCCGGGACTCCTCAATCGGCGGCATGTCACCGTCACCAAAACCACCACTGACGCCATCGGATTCCTCCAGGTCGCCCTGACAGAGGTCGAGCGGCTGCTCGGCGTGACCTGAATCGAAGGCCTCACCGACCGCCACAGCGGCGAGATCAGCACCTTGCGGATCGTCACCGACAACGGGCCCTGCTTCAAATCAGCCCGCTTCGCTGCCTGGGTCGCCTCCAAACGCCACATTGCCCACATCCTCACACGCAACCGCGCTCCGTGGGCCAACGGCATGATCGAGCGGTTCTTCGAATCGATCAAATACGAGCACCTCTACCGCCGAGACATCGGCAACGGTATCGCTACCAACAAACCCTCACCACCCAACCAAGAATGAAGAATCTGCCTCAGATTCTTGACACGGGACAATCGGGCCGTTGCCGACACCGTGGCAGGTGGTTAGGGGCCGTTTGGTGGGTTGTTGGGGTTGATGATTTTGTAGCCGGTGTTGGTTTTGATGACGATGTAGCCGCGGTCGTGGATGTTGTGGTGGCACAGGGGGCAGGCCAGACACATTTTGTCGATGTCGGTGAGCCCGCCTTTGTCCCAGGGAACGATGTGATGGATTTCGCAGCGTTCGGGTCCGGCGGTGCTGTCTTTGCCTGTGCAGTGCCGGTCACGGGCGATGATGGCTTTGATTTGAGCCTCGGTGGCGTGTCGATGATCGCGTCCCACCCAGATCGGTTGTCCTTCACCGTCAAACACGACTCCGGTGATAGCAGCGGTGCACATCAAACGTTCCAACACGCTCTGGGGCAGGGCTTCACCCCCGACGATCTCAGCGACCCCGGTCGGGTTATCGCCGCGTAGGCGTTCAATGTCGGCTATGGCGATGAGTTGTGTGCGTGTGCTGCCGGGTCCGCGTCGTGCCGGGTTGGTCAACAACGCCACGAACGCGTCCGCCATACGCTGCGGCAGTGTGCGCACATCATCAGGGGAACCGTCGCGTCCGCCGTCGTCACGCCACAACCGGTCGTATTCGACGTTGATTGCTTTGACCACCTGTTGATAGCTGGTGGGATCCAACTCAGCCAACAGCACACCCATGCCTTGTTCGTTGATCCAGTGTTTCAACAACCGATTGCGGCGCTGTTGTTGATACAACTCGGCGCCGTCGTCGGGTTGGTTGCGGTTCACCCACCGCCGCGACTGTTCAGTAAACACATCAACAGACGAAGTCTCAGCAAGCTTCGACAACTCATCGTCAACTTGCCCAGCAGATGTCTTCCCAGCAGCTCCGACCGCGACCGCGGCGTGCTCTGCTGTGATCGCGCCTCCAGCCAACGCTTCAGCCAGTCTGGGCATCTCAGCGAGTCCAGCAGCAGTCTTAGCGACTGTGTTCGCGGCACGAGTCGACATGCGCCCCGCCTCACGCAACACCGTCTTGGAGTTCACCCCGCCGTCATCGAGAGCTTCGATCTCAGTCGCGCACCGCGTCTGCAACGAACTCAACGCCGCTACAACCCGCCCAGCACCCGCCACCAGACACTCCAACTCGCCACGGCAAAGCCCAGAAGTCACCACCTCCCGGGTCTGTTGGATCATCGAATCGAACATGACCACAACCTAGTCAAAGGGTATGACACAACATGAAATAGATCATCTCAGCACCTCATAGACCCAGACCCGTTCAACTTCAAAGCCACAAACGCCCACAGACCGTGGCGACCCCAGCGGCATCACGCGCCAACAACCTCACGCGACCCGACACCGTCCCGCCACGGCGAGCAATGGTCAGGTTGAATGCGCTGCTGGTGACCGACTCTATTTGCAGCACCGAGTTGATGCGCCGGTTACCGCTTCAAGGATTTCCGATTAGGGTTCCGCGGGACACCAACTGCACGAATGCACGACGCGCCCTATGAAGAAATCAACCGTCACGATTCTGTTGCTAGGTCTGTTCAGTTCGCTCGTAGTAACGCCAATCCAGACTGCTGGTGCCACAGGCGGCTATGTGGATGTTCCCGAAGGGGCGTACTACGCCGACGCTGTGGAATGGTCGGTTGAGGCCAACATCACCGGCATCACCAGCGACTATTTCGCGCCTGCGCAGCCCTCCTCACGCGGCGAGACGGCGGTGTGGCTATGGCGAATGGCTGGACAACAAAACGCGCCCGCTCACACGTTCACTGATCTACCGACGTGGCAATCACCTGCAGTGGCTTGGCTGCTCGACGAGGGGATCACGACCGGTACCTCTCCCACTACGTTCTCTCCGTCTCGCACTCTTACCAGGGCGGAACTCGCAGCGTTCTTGTGGCGCTTGGCTGGCGAACCAGCCGCGGCCCCGCACTCTTTCAACGACATTGTGAAAGCATGGCAACAAAACGCGGTGTCCTGGCTCGCCACATCAGGGATCACCACCGGTACCTCAGCAACCACGTTCTCGCCGGCCCGCACCTTGTCACGAGCGGAACTCATCACCTTCCTTTACCGCTACAGCCAGCGATATCCGAGCACAGATGATGCGGAGACTGCAACGGTTGAAGAAGAGCCTGTGACATCAACGACAACGACTGTCGCGCCGACGCAGGCGTCAACCATCACGGTACCTCCCGACGCTCCCTCGGGACGCTGCGCAAGCGAGATACCAACCGGTGTGTACGACTGGGAGGATTGTGCATGGCGGAGCTATCGGGAAAACCCTGGATTCAACTATTCGTTGTCAGACACAGAAGCCGCGACGCTCATCGAGCAGATCTGGGAAGAGGTGGATGTCGCTAACAAACCCAGACGTCCCCCTACCAATTCGCTTGTCCCCGCAGGTACGGACTGCGCGACCAGCACCGCCACCGGATTCACAATCGGTTGTTACGAATCGGACCGGCATCACATACGCCGCCTCGACGCTTTCCTCGACACGCTGCTCCATGAAGTCGCTCACGCCCTCGTTATTGGTGACCCCACAGTGGTCGACTGTGTCAACAGCAGCACCGATGACGACTACCAAGCGTGTGTCCACAACGACATCTTCCGTTGCGTAGCGGATCACCTCTACGAAACCTACGCCAACGTCCCGTCAGCGGGAGTGTGCGGAACTGCACCAGCCACCACAACCACCGGTCCCGTCACAAACCCTGGGACCACGACAACAGCTTGGGTTGCTCCTTCGCGTAGCTCCACCGGCGAGCTGCTCACTGCGGTGGACGCTGACTGGCACAACAGAGAGTATCCCTATGATAGGGATTGGGCGAGTTTGGTGGTCAGGTGCTCCACCAGCGGTTACGTAGACGTGTACTTCGTAGTGGAATCAGGCTACCTAGCTGGGCCATGGGATCTGGACGACCGAATCCCCGTCGTCAACCGGTTCCTTCCTGTCGGATGGCTGTCCTTGAGCGACGCGGCGCGGGACGCGTGGACCGACAACAACCCCGTAAGCGGTGAGTATTGGTATGAATCAACGGACAACAAAGGGGCTTGGCAACCATGGGATCAGGTTGAAGGGTTCATCAACTCTCTCGTTGATAACACACACGAGGGTGTTCTTACGAACGTGTACCAGTTTGACGACACTTTGTTCGGAGGGTTTCACTTCCCCACCACCGGGTCGTATGACCACATCCGCACCGTCACCGAAGAATGCGGATGGACGTGGAGCTAACGAATGGGCTTCCCCCCGAATCGTGGAGACATCGTCTATGAGGAGATGTTATGTCACAACCACGACGCGGGTACGACCCGGAGTTAAACGCGGGCGCTATGCGGATCGTTCGACGCGGAGGCTGATCGCTGAGGTCGCTCGCTAGTTCGGAATCGCCCACTACCAACCCGAGACTGGCTCAAGTTCCATATCCCCATCGCCGTCTGGGTCGATCAGACGCCATCCGCAGCGCCGAGCGAGAAGTTCTCGCCTTTCATCGGGGCCGCTGGCAATCAATTCGTCCCCCGCCACGAGACGAGTGCGGCCACTGGGCCGATAAACGTATTGGCCGCCGCGCCGGAGATTGCGGTCTAGCGAAGCCTTCTACTCGTCCATTCCCATTTGCCCGTTGGAGTTCGAGCCGTCAAGCTAAGAGCATGGCCGACAATTACACGGTGATTTCTGCTGATACCCACGCAGGTGCCAGCCACAGCGCATACCGCGAATATCTCGACTCCGCCTGGCATGAGGAGTTCGATGCTTGGCGCGGACGCTACAAGAACCCCTACAAGGACCTGGGCGACAATCGGCGACTGCGCAACTGGGACAACGACATGCGCAACACCACACAACTCGGCGAGGGCGTCGTCGGCGAGGTCATCTTCCCCAACACGGTGCCCCCGTTCTTCCCCAGCTTCGTGCTCTTCGCCCAGCCCCCGAAACCCGAAGAATACGAGCGACGGCGAGCCGGCATCCACGCTCACAACCGCTGGCTCAAGGACTTCTGCGACGAGTTCCCCGAGCGACGAGCGGGTGTCGGCCAGATCTTCTTGAACGATGTCGACGACGCCATAGAGGACGTCAAGTGGATCAAGGAGAACGGGTTGCGCGGCGGGATCCTGCTCCCCAACATCGCCCCCGACGTCAAATGGGTGAAGCCGCTGTACGACCCGGTCCATGACCCCCTCTGGGAAGTCATCGAAGACCTCGAAGTGCCGGTCAACATGCATTCGGGGACCGGCAATCCCGATTACGGCAAATACCCGATATCAATGCTCCTCTACATCAACGAAGTCGGCTTCTACACGCAACGCCCGCTGGTCCACATGATCATGGGTGCGGTTTTCGAGCGCTTCGAGCGCCTCAACTTCATCCTCACCGAGATCGGCAGCGCCTGGATCCCGCCGCTGTTGAAACAGCTCGACGCCACCATCAAGACCATCCGCGCCACCGGCGAGACCGGGGAGATCAAATACGACAAGGGCGTGCTGCCATCAATGCTGGCAACCGAGATGTTCACCCGGAACTGCTGGGTGGGGGTATCGGGCCCGAGCCGGGCCGACATCGAGTGCCGCCACGAGGTCGGATTGGACCATTTCATGTGGGGCAGCGACTACCCCCACGACGAGGGCACCAGCCCCCACACACGCGAGCACCTGCGGCGCCGTTTCGCAGCCCTCGACGAGGACGAATGCCGTCAGATGCTCGCCGGCAACGCCGCTAGACTCTACGGTTTCGACCTCGACGCGCTCGCCCCGCTGGCAGCTGAGCACGGCCCCTCATTCGAGGAGCTTCACACCCCGGTCGAGACACGGGAGCGTTCTCTGCTAGCCGGCGCCAAACTGAGCTCCGATATGGACGCAGCCGCCCTGTGACCGCTGCGCGGTGATCGCTGAGCGAACCGTCGTCTAGTTCGAGCCGTTGGAACCCGCAGACGCAGGGACTCCCGCGGCCCACATTCTCGCGAAGTATCCGTCGGCGGCGATGAGTTCAGAGCGGGTGCCCGTTTCGGCCACCCCACCATCGGCGATCACCACAATGCGGTCGGCGCGCATTGTGGTTTGCAGTCGGTGGGCGATGATCACCGCGGTGCGGCCCGCCAGCACCACGTCGAGCGCCGCCTCGACTGCCTGCTCGGTGCGCAGGTCAAGCGACGACGTCGCCTCGTCGAGAACCAGCAGGCGGGGCTGCGAAAGGAAAGCCCTGGCCAGCGCAAGCAGTTGCCGCTCACCCGCGGAGAGGGAGACGCCCCGCTCATGGCAGGGGGTGTCTAGCCCATCGGGCAGCCTTTCAAGCAGACGGCTGAGTCCGACCTGTTGACAGGCGTCGATCAAGGCTTCGTCGTGCACCCCACGGCATCCCAACAACAGGTTGTCCCGGATCGAACCGGCGAACAGGAACGGCTCCTGGGGGACGACACCGATCTGAGAGCGCAACGACTCGACGGTGACGTCCCGCAAGTCGTGCCCGTCGATGGTCACGGTCCCAACCCGCGGGTCGTAGAACCGGTTCAGCAGTTTGGCGATCGTCGACTTCCCTGCACCGGTCGGGCCGACCACGGCAATCGTCTCGCCCGGTTTGAACTCCAGGTTCACATCGGAGACCACCGGGTCGTCATCGTCGTAGCCGAAGGTCACGTCCTCGAGCCGGATATGGCCCTCGACCGCCGGCAGCTCATAGGCGTCGGGCGACTCGACCACACTCGGCTCGGTTCCGAACACCTCCCTCAGCTTCACCACCGAAGCACGGGCCTGCTGATAGATGTTGTAGAGGCCGACGAGTTCGGTGATCGGCGCGAAGAAGGCTGCCACGTAGAGCAGAAAGGCGCTCAACTCCCCGATCGTCACACGACCGTCGAGGACCAGCTTGCCGCCGACCACCAGCAGGATCATCTGCGACAGCGGACCCATCGCCTCGGCTCCCGGTCCGTACACGCCGTTGAGGAAGGCCGTTCGGTCGTTGGCGTCGAGGTACTCGCCCGCTTCGTTCTGATGCTCCACCACCACCCGCTCGCGGCGGTTGTGCGCGGTGACGATGCGGATTCCGGCAAGGCTCTCCTGCAGATGCGCCAGCACGTTGGCGATGGTGTCCCGTACTCGAATCTGTGCCAGTTGCGCCTGATGCCGATACCACAGCGACATCAACAGCGTGCCGGGCACGACGACTACCAGAGTGATGACCGCCAACAGCGGATTGAGGACGAACAGCACCACAGTGATCGCAACGAGGGTCACCCCCTGCACCGCGAGTTGAACCAGGCCCTGCTGAAACAGTTGCTGCAGCGGTTCAAGGTCGCTGGTCATCCGGCTGAGCAGCCGGCCGGGGCGCTCGTTGGCGTAGTACTCGACACTGAGCCGCTGGAAGTGGGAGAACAGCGAGACGCGCAGCTTCGCCATGATGGTGGCGCCGACACGGCCCGCGGCCATCGTCTTGAGCGCCCCGATGGCGATCGACACCGGCACCAACAGACCGAAGATCACACCCATGGTGATGACCAGACCCCGGTCACCGGCTCGGATCCCGTCGTCGATCGTTATCTGCAACAGCACCGGACCGGCCTGACTGATCACGGCCTCCAGAGCAACCAGCAGGAACACTCCGAGCAGCGCCGCGCTGAAGGGCCGCAGAAAGTGCCGCATGGAGAACACATGGCGGTCGTAGCGACTGTGACTGAACGGCGGAGGGACTTCTGCTACTTCGGGAGGCCCCTCATCCATATAAGCCTCAACTTGAGCTTGGACCTCCGGCGGTACGCCCGAGAATCCTGTGTCGGCGATCCCGCCCCATCCGGCCATGCTCATGGTCCGGCCTCCGCTGCGAGCGCGTGTTTGTCGTCGGCCTCGGAATCACCGGGCGACTCGTCATCGCTGGGTGACTCATCATCGAAGTGCTCCAGAAGGGCACCGTATTTCGGCTCGTCCACCAGCAGGTCCGCGTGGGTTCCGCTGGCCACGACCTGGCCGTGTTCAAGCAGCACCACCCGGTCCGCGAGGGCGATCGTCGACAATCGGTGGGCGATCACGATCACTGTTCGGTCGACCATCGCCTGTCGAAGTGCCGAGTGGATCCTCTCCTCGACTCCGGCGTCTATGGCGCTGGTAGCGTCGTCGAGCACCAGGATCTGAGGGTCGTGCAACAAGGCCCGGGCCAACGAGATCCGCTGACGCTGGCCTCCCGACAGGGTGTATCCCCGCTCGCCGAGAACCTCGTCGAATCCGTGCTCCAAGTCTTCGATGAACTCCAGGGCCTGCGCTGCCAGCGCGGCCGCGCGCACCGACTCGTCTGAAGCAGTCGGATCGGCGAAGGCGATGTTGTCCCGAACCGACATCGAGAACAGGAAGGGGTCGTCGAGCACCACCCCCACCGTGCGACGCAGACTGTCGAGCTTCGCGCTGCGGATATCAATCCCGTCAATCGACACCGACCCGCCACGCAGGTCATAGAACCGAGGCAGAAGCCGGGCCACCGTGGACTTGCCAGAAGCGGTCTCGCCAACGATGGCCACGGTCTCGCCCGGCTCGATATCGAGGCTGAAATCGCGCAGGACGTCGTGATCAGCGCCATAGCCGAATCGCACATCACGAAACTCGACCCGGCCCGGCCCGCCGTCGATATCCACGGCGTCGGGTGCCTCAACCACATCGATCGGCTGATCGAAGATCTCATAAACCCGCAACGCTGAGGCCTTGGCTCGCTGACCCATCTGGATCAGGTGGCCGATGAACCGGAAAGGGACCTGCAGAATCATCACGTAAGCGCTGAAGGCGATCAGCGCGCCGATCCCGATCTGCTCCTGCTCCGCCAAGAGTCCCCCATACAGCAGCACCACAACAAGGCCGATGCGGGGCAGGTGCTCGAGCGCGGGAATGTAACGCGCCGACACATCGGCACCCTTCACCTGCGCCCAGCGGAGTTGATCGGCAACCCCTGCCATCCGGCGGACCTCGTGGCGTTCACCGGCGAAACTCTTCACCACACGCACACCGGCGATGTTCTCTTCGGTGAGCGTCGCCACATCGGCTTGGCGGGCCATCACCAACCACCACACCGGCAACTGGGGATGGCGGCTCTTGAGCCCGATGTAGGCAACCACAGGGACCGGCAGAACCGTGACCAGCGTCAAAGGAACGCTGACCGCCAACATCAGTACTAGGGCGAACACCAAAGACGCCAACGACAGCATCATGAACGGTCCGAAGTTCAGGAACAGCTGCACGGCACGGATGTCGCCGTTGGCCCTCGCCAGGAGCTGGCCGGTCTCGCTGGTGTCGTAGAACGATGCTGAGAGCCGCGAGAGGTGGTCGAACACCGCGTGCCGCAGAGCAGTCTCGACCCGGAAGGCAACCTTGAACATCTGCACCCGCGCGGCGTAGCCGCTGGCGAATCCGATGACCGTCAAACCGGCCAGAGTCCAGGCATACGGGGCGATCGGGCCTGACTGCTCGTCAAGCGCATTGTCCACCGCCAGCATCAGGACCGCGGGGATGACCGTGCGAACCAGCATCCCGATCGCGGTGCCTCCAACAGAAACGGCCATTCCCATCTTCATCGGCGCGACCACGGGCCACAAACGGCGCAGCCAGCCTTTGGAGGCGTTAGGACTGGGGCGACCCTGAGGGGTGACGTAGCGGGCCAGTTGCGGTGTGGCTACGGGTTCAACAGCAGTCATCGCTTACAATGTCGGAGTCACAGCCGAAGCGCACAACATCACCAATACCATTGATTGAGCGTGAAACCTGCATTCTGAGTCTCGCGGGAAGAGCCGCATCTCTGCTAGCGTCTGGCTGCAGACATATGTCATCAAGATCAGGGTGCGCGAAATGATCTTGAGGAACCTTGAATTCGTCAACAATCCTGAGGGGTCGGAATGCTCACGCGAATCGAGAATCAGTTCGAGCCGATGACCTCAACCTGGGGACAGCAATGGCTTGTCCGCCTGCGGACCGCCCTCGGAACCCTGTTGACGCTGAATTTTGTCGTGCTGTGGGCTGGCCCGTTCGTGATTCAAGGTCAGCTCTACAGACAAGGCTTGCATCGCGTATTGCGTCCCGTGCACCGTTTTCTGGACGGCTCACCCGCCCTACGGCGTTTCGCCGCCAAGCACATTTATCGCCGACCGGCACACGTCGACTATTTCGCAACGACGATTCTCTTTGTGTTCGCCTTCCTCGTGCCTCTCGGCGGCATATTCGCGCTGCAGATCGTCACCAAGTCGCTGCCGTGGTACGTGGTCATTGCCTACTACTTCGTCTGGGTTGGACCGGGCGCGCGGTGTGTGGCGGCCGCATATACGTTCGCGCATCGTGAGGGACATTTGCCCGGCGGAAGGATGTACCGTCCTCGGATCGGGAACCGGGTTGGGAACGTTTTTGAGAACTGGATCGGCCCCTGGTACGGCACAGTCCCGTACAATTTCTCGACTTCCCACCTCTTCCTGCATCACCGATTGAACGGTGGCAAGGGAGACCCGGTCTACCTATGGGACATTGACCGGACGAATTTCTGGGACCTAACGCGATACCAGTGGCGGTTCTTCCGATATATGACCGGCATCAGCAGCCTCGTGGAGTTTCGACGTGAGCGAGGAGTTCTGCCGGCTGTGGACCGGGCGCGCCGGACATTGATTCGAGGCATGGTCATCTACTGGGTTCTTGTGCCGGCAATCATTCTCACGCTATTGACGGCGACAGGGTCCAGCCTCTCCTCGGCTCTGCTCTTCCTGTTGCTCATTTACTTTCAACCCCTGTGCGCCATGTCCTCCTTCCTTTCGCTCATGAACCTCGGGTGGCATGGATTCCTCGAATTCGACGAAGCCGGACGGCATGTGAAACATGTAACCTCGGGGACGATTCTCGACGGGCCCGACGATTCCTACGGCGAGGACTACCACGTTGCCCATCATCATTTTCCCAGCATTGGTCACGACAGGCTGACCGAACACGTGGAGGCCGAACGGCAAGAATGGGGACGTTGCCATGGTTCGGTCTTTGAGAACACCACGATCCTGGAACTGGCTGTCATGATGATTCTCGGCAGATTCGACTTCCTCATCCGCAACCACTACGTGGACTACTCGGAGGGGAACCTGTCCCAGGACGATCTCGCAGACTTGTTCGAACGTCGGGCGCAGCGCAAGGAGATGAGCTACGAGGAGTACGAGTTCGGTTATCTTCCGCGCTTGAGGGAGTCGGCTGAGGAACTCGTGAGCAGCGGAGTGTGCGTCAACGAGAACAGTGCGTACGTGTATCAAGCTCACCGCAACCTCCAGCGCGATCTGAGACTGCCGGCAGACACGTCTGCATAGCTGAGGAGCTTGCCCCAAGCGTGAGCGTGAAACCTGCATTTCTGAGTCTCGCCATTGTGGCGGCTCTGCTCGTTGGGGTCGCGGCCGGGACCGGCAGCTACCTGTTTCGCGATGAGCCACCTCTACCACCCTGTGACCTCCCGACATCAGCGGAACTGCATGAGGCGGTTGCTTCGAGCGCAGCGTGGATGGAACGCGCCCTCCAACCCAACAACCGGTTCTGGTACGAGTACGACCGCAGCACCGACACCTTTGCCAGCAACTACTTCGACGTTCGTCACGCCGGGGTGGTCATGTCGCTCTATCAGGTGGCCGCGACCGGTGATCTCAGTGTGCTCGAGACCGCGGACGGAGGCCTGCAGTACATCCTGGACAACCTCAACACAGTCGGGGACATCACCGCCTTCGACGACTATCGACGCGATACCGATCTTGGATCAACCGCGCTGGCAGTCAACGCACTGGTGCACAGACGCATAGCCACCAACGACCAGGCATACGACGACCTGCTGCGAGCCATGGGGCGCTACATGCAATCGTTGCTGCGCCCCGACGGCGGCATGTGGTTCGGAGCGTTCAGCGATGGGCTCGAACCGATGGTGGGGCGCACGTCGACTTTCTACACAGGCGAAGCGTTCTGGGGGTTCGGGCTGTTGGCCAACCAGTTCCCAGGTGAAGGCTGGGACGACTCCGCCCGAGAAGTCGCCCACTATCTCGCAACGGCACGAGACGCAGAAGAAGGCATCGAGAACCCGCCGCTGGCCGACCAATGGGCTTCCTACGGATTCTCCGAGATGCGGACCTGGGGCGACCTCGCCGAGCCCGAACTCGCCTATGTCCGCTCGCTCAGCGAGGCTTACCACAAGCGCGTTGAACGCGAGATCCGGCGCGAGGCGTCCCGGGTGGGGGACGGAACCGAGCCACCACGCGAGTCGGTTCGACAGTCCCGGGGGGCCGCCTTCGGCACCACTGTGGAGGCTCTCTCTGCTCTCTGGCGATTGAGCCGACAGGATCCCGGCATGGCCGACCTCGAGCCGCAACTGCGTCAGGACCTCCTCTGTGGCGCGGGGATCCTCGTCGCCCGCCAGTACGACACCGAACGGGCAGCGCCCTATGCTCGGCCCGACGTTGTCGAGGGCGCTTGGTACACCGACGATGTCACCCGCATGGACGATCAACAGCACGCCATGTCCGGTGTCGCTCTAGCTGTAGACGCGCTCGGCTAACCGGAACCTTCCCTAACCGGATCGATCGGAGACCAACTGGCGGTAGTACACCGCGCGAACCGCGAGCGCTTCACGGATCTCGCCGGTCATCTCCTCGGCGAACTCGGCTCGATATGAGGTGTCGGTCACGATCTGCACCGCGAACTGCAAGCCCGACAGAAGCCCGATGAAGACCGAGACCAGTACCAACTGTCGGCTGAATATGAGTTCAGCGCCCCACAGCGACCAACGTGACGCCCAGTCAGCGCTGCTTGTCAGCTCTGTCGCCGTGGTCCACTGCAACAACGTGTCCTCGCGAACTGTCAACAGACCGAACAACAAATAGAAGGCGGTGATCACCAACGCCACCAACAGGATTTGAATTGCTTGGGACGCGAACAGCAGCAGCGCAACGTTGTACTCGGCACGGCGGTGCAGCCTCGGCGCGTCGGGAGCGGGATCTTCATCGCTCGGCACCATCTGTTCGACCGGCGTGTCGACGCTGCGCACACGCACATCGGACCAGCGTTCAAAACGAGCCAGATCGACTGTGAGCCGCCGCACCGACAGCATCACGAAACCCGAGCCGATGAACACGACCAGAACCGCTACCGCCGCAAAATACGGCAACGTGAAGTCGTTCGCCACCTGCCACATCTCCGCGTTCAGAAAGATGAAGGCCGAGAAGATCAACAGGATCGGCAACGACTTCATGGTCAGGTTCACAATGTCGCCGATCTGCGTCTTCAACTGCGAGACAGACCAGCGGACCATGGGCAGAAGCCCCCAGGAGGTCACCACGAAGGCGACGAGCAGAACCAGCACATTGAAGACCACTACGACCAGAACGTTCTCCGCCACCGCGTTCTGCGAACCGATCGCAGTCGGGACTGCGGGCAACACCAGATACAGCACTATCTCCAGCACTCCCACGCGGTCTGGGAGCTGAACCAGTCGACGTCCGCGGGTCCGGTTGATCAATGCGAACGCAGCAACTCCGAGGGCGACGCAACCGACGAAGACCGCGGCCTGCGCCCAGCCGGCCCAGCGGTCGCCGAATGCCAGGAACAACTCCAGGAACACCACGAATACGAGGAAGGGGAACATCCGGGTCAAGACGTCTTCACGAACCGAATAGTGGTCGATCAGATGCGGAAGCCCGCGGCGTATGAACCAACGTTCGGTACGGTCACGATCCCGCTCAAGCTCGACGCTGCTCAATGAATCCTCACTAGCCACTTCCGGCAAAGCTAATCCCAGATGGCGACAACACTCCATTGTCCGTCTGGCAAGACGGTCGAACGAGGCATACGCAGGAGCGCCGATTCCATCTTGATTACGCTCCTGCGCAAACTTGTGCATATGCGTAAATCGCCGGAATACCTTGTCCGGTCTTTCCCAGAGTTTGTCTGGCGGTGTCTGTCAGGCTAGACTGACAGACATGAGCCTCCTAGCTCACGACCGCCTGCCGACAAAGCCGATCGAAGCACTGCGGGAGCTCGCGCTCGCCATCAACGAGTGCGACGATCTCAAGCGCCAGACGGTTGCTGCGGCCCGCGAGGCGGGCGCCACATGGGAGGCCATCGGTGAAGCCCTGGGCAGCACCCGACAGTCGGCTTGGGCGCTCTACTCAGCAGACGCTGCTGCTGCCAGTGCTGACCTCGCCGCGAGCGCATCGAGCAACGCAGACCTTTCTGAAGACGAAGCACTCGACATCGCTGTCGAGGAAGTACGCCAGGTCCGCAGAGCCCGCCGGGCACGCTGACCCAATCAGATGCAAGTTGTGTTGGACGCGAACGTGTTCGTGTCCGCTGTGATCACGGACGGCTCTCCGCACCGCATTCTCCAACGCTGGCTCCGACTCTCAGATTTTGAGATCATCGCTTGCCAACAGTTGCTGAGCGAAGTCCAGGAAGTCTTGACAACCCGACCTCGGGTGAGTCGGCGTGTCGACCAGAAACTCGCGAACAGGCTGATCTCGCACTTGACCACCGGAATCGGTCTCATGCCCGATCCCGCTGATGTTCAGCGGTGGACACGCGACGTCGACGACGACTACCTCGTAGCGCTCGCCAGAGAACACGGCGCCAACTACATCGTGAGCCGAGACAACGACCTCTTGGAATGGGAGGAGCAGGTACCCCCCGTGATCACTCCGTCAGAGTTCGAGATGATCTTGGGACCGATCCCCTAGCAATAGATCGCCAGTTCACTCAAGCAGCAGCGGCAGTTTGGGAGCGCAGGCGTGTTGCTGAGGAATCCCTGCAACTTGTGCCACGGCGCTGGCGTATCCCTCTATCTCGCCCTGGTTGTCGAGCATGCGAAAGGTCATGCTTGAAGCAACGCTTCCAGATGCTGCCAACGGGTGCGAGTGCCGACATGGTGTTCATCGTGAATCTGCTCAGCAATCGTGGGAAGCCGAATCTCGCCGTTTGCCACGAACTGCGCGAGAGCTGCCACGACACTGTCCCAGTCCGCCTCGACGAATCGGAGACCGTCGCGCAGCACTTCGATGACGGCGACTTCGAGGACGCGCAGCTTACGGATCCGACGCTCGACTGACCGCGCCACGAACTGGACACCTTGCGGGGGCGTCGGAGTGCGTCCTGGCACCGCGACGACTTCCGTGGACGGAACCTGGCTGGTCAATCCCAGTGCCGCTGCGGCTGAGAACTCCGCCGGTCCGGCACCATCGCCTGCCACCTCCAGCCCGACCTGCATTGGCTGCGGGGCCGGAATGCCGGCTCGCGTACACAGCCCTTTCCAGTACAGCCCTTTGCGCACTCGCAACAGTTCGTTCCTCTCAACAAGACGCACGAATTCGCAGTCAACCGCATGTGGCGGTGCTTGCAGGTCGCTGCTGAATACAAACGAACGCGCTGGCATCTGCGCGACATGGTCACGAACTAGGCGGGCCGTGCTCATAAGAGGTTATTGTAGCGAAATCCTCTTAACTTCACCACGGCACGTTCGAGTACTTCGACGAAACGGGGATCTCAGACGGGCGAGGCTAATCCCAGATGGCGACAACGCTCCATTGGCCTGACTCGAGAGCCACGAGGCGAGCCAGGCCGTCATCAGTGAGAAGTTGGAAGCGAGCCTGCCGACAACGTCGCTCATCATCCCACCACCGCTCATAAACGGGCCACGGTCCGGCCCAGGCCACAACTTCACACGAGCGACCGTCGACCACCAACAAATGAGGAGCTGACGACACCCGTCCGCGGCCGCTGACCGCAACTGCTGAGCCGTCAGCGTCGAGCAACTCCACCGCACAAGGTGTCGACAGCACTCGAGCAGGTGAAGGGGCCGGAAGAGCCCCGGGCCAGGGAGCGACACCATCAGCACCTGCAGACCGCGGTGTGTCGGCCGCTGTCACCGACCTGCCCAGAAGCTCGACCTCAGCGGACGGAACCAACCTCAGCTGCTCATTGTGATGGCGGCCACCGCCATACACAGGCACCAGAACCGCCTCAGCGCCCAGTTGTCCCTGCAGTCGAGCTGCAACACGCGCTGCCCGCCTGTCGATCTCGTTCGCGCTGCCGCTGCCCCAGAAGTCGAGTTGACAGCCGCCGGCCGCAACCACCTCCTGAGGCGCCAGAACCACTCGGGTAATACCTCCGGTCGGCCGGTCTGTTGAACCACCTGCCCGTCCGCTCAGCCAACCATCGAGCTGCCATCTCACCCGGTCCGCTATCACCGCTGCCGACAACGCCCCTTCATGGCGCCAGACACGCACCATCGACTCGCCGTGCTCGGTCTCTGCCTCAATCGCGATACGGACACACTCCACCCCCTCTGATCTGAGCCGTTGATGAAGCTCGTCAGCCAACGAACGGGCACAGAAGGCAACCCGGTCGATGCGGTCTGCCGGAGGGTCGATCTCGCCGGCAACGGACCAGTCGGGTGGTGGCAGCCGTCCCTGCGGTGAGCGTTCGTCGAGGCCTCTGGCGAGACGATGGGCGCTCACCCCCTCATTGCCGAAGCGGGCCAGGACATCTGCAGTCTTCAGAGCAGCGAAAGCTCCGAGAGTGCCCAGGCCGAGCCGTGCCAATACCTCAGTCAACCCGGAGCCGTCAGCTGACCCGGAGCCATCAGACAGCCCAGAGCCACTGGACAGCCCGGAGCCAAGTTCGCGACGACCCAGCACCGAGATCGGCATTGGTGCCAGAAACTCAGGGCTGTGGCCGGGTTCAACGATTCGTACCGGGTCGGCGGATCGCGCCGCCAACGAAGCTGCAAACGGCCCATCAGCGATCCCCACACGAACCACACCCGCACACGCACCCTCTGGACCACTTGCGACTAGATCATCAATGACTGCACCCGTTCGAGCAAGGACCAGCTCAACCAGCGCGACTTCACCCCCGAAATATCGGGCTGGACCACGGGTGACGAACGCACAGGTCCCCGGACGTGTGACCTCGACCCCCGGCGTCACATCGTCGAGTGCGCCAAGGACAGGCTCAAAGGTCCGCGCCTCGCGGTCCAGTTCACGTTCGCGAACCTTGAGTTCGACACAGCGGGCCTGCGCCACCCGCCTACGGAGCCCGCGGACAACCCCATACTCTCTGGCCGCCGGCGAGGCGGCCACAACACGGTTGGCGTAAACCACCGCCACTGGTTCATCAAGCGGGCAACCCAGAGCAACCACCGGCCAATCAGGGCACCACACCACCAAAGTCCGCACAGCCACAGTCACACCGCCGACGCATCGCAGTGCACAGCCACGGTCACACCGTCGGCACATCGGAGTGCACAGGCACATCGCACACCGCCGGCACATCGCAGTGCGCGGGCGTATCGCAGTGCACAGGCACATCGCAGTGCACAGACACATCGCAGTGCGCGGGCGTATCAAGGAGCATCGGCGCACCATCGGGACCGGGGAGAAGAAACGAGACAGCTCTTGGTCTTGCGGCCGCGCCACGTCCTTGAGTGCACACCTCCACCCTCCTTGAACGCAGAAGGCCATGGCCGGATCCGAGCCCCGACCATTGCGATGCCACCACCCGAACTCCGACATCAACGCCCGGCCCTCTGCTGGATCCGATCTGACTGGACTCAATCTGGCTGGACCCGATCTGTATCAGCACCGATCCGCTCTCCCGAAGACGAGCTGACAGACGACGAAGATCAGCGGGACGAAACCGCAGACCCGGCCCGACCATCACCACATCGACAGCACCGATGAGAGCCGCTACGACTCCGACGTTGGTCGAAGGATCAAGGGGACTGACGACCAGCAGTCGTTCAAGGGCGATTCCCGCCTCAGCTGCAGCCGCAAGCCCCAGCCCCTCAGCCCCCACAAGAGCAGTCCACGATCCGGCCTGCGAGGGACCCGCCGCCAGTACCAGAGACAGCGACGTTGCACCGATGCCGTTGACCGCGACCGTGGTCCCACGCTGAAGCGACCCACCGACAAAGAGCTCGGAGACGGCCGGAAGAAGCGGCAATGTGCGTTGGTGAGCCAACGCCAGGGGTGCCACCCTGTCAGCGACGAGCTGCAGACGGGCTCGGCGATCAACCTGTGACTCTGCAGTTGCTGTTGCTGCCATCAGTTCAGTATCGAACATATGTTCGTGTTCTGCAACTCGGCAAGCGCCAGAATGAGTCAATCGACATTCTCTGAATAGTTAGATATACTCATTGTTGTGTCGAAACGACTGCAAGTGCTTGTGCCCGAGGATGAATACGTCGAGATCCAAGGCGCTGCACGAGAGTGTCGCATGACGGTCGCGGAATGGGTCCGTCAGGCGATGCGCGAGGCACGGAGCGACTCGAACCGGCCCTCTGACTCCACTGACGCGAGGCTGCGAGCTATAGCAGCAGCATCGCAGCACGAATTCCCGACAGCAGACATCGACGACATGCTTCGTGACATCGACGCCGGCCGCACGGCCTCATGATCTTCGTGGACTCCAACGTGCCGATGTATCTGGTCGGCGCCGCTCACCCGAACAAGGACCGGACGATCTCCGTGCTCACGCGTCTGGCGCTGTCCGGCACGACGCTCGTCACCGACATTGAGGTCTACCAGGAGATCCTTCACCGTTACGCCGCCATCGGCCGACTCGATGCGATTGAGCCTGCTTTCGCGAGCCTCGACGCTATCGTCGACGATGTCCTTGCGTTCGGTGTTGCCGAAGTTCGAGCGGCACGAACGCTGCTGGAGAGTGTCACCGGTCTCTCGGCACGCGACGCGTTGCACACAGCCGTCATGACGAACGCGGGCGTAACACGCATCTTCAGCTTTGACAGCGGCTTCGATGCTGTCGGAGGACTCGAAAGGCTGAGCTAGCGCCTCGTCAGATGACGTGGGAACATCAACTGGGGACTTTCAGGAGTTGAGCACTACCGGCTGTGGTTCAATTTCAAGTCGTCCATGATTGAGTTCAGGCAATACGTAGCGAGCAAACAAATCACATTCGGCAAGGTGGGGGTAACCCGACAGAATGAAGGCGCTCATTCCGGCCTCGGCCAGCTCAAGTATCGTGTCGCGCACCTGATCAGGGTTGCCCACGATTGCCGCTCCGGCCCCGGAACGGGCCCGACCGACTCCCGTCCACAGATGGCGCGAGGCATATCCCTCCTCGTCGGCACCCTCACGCAGTTCAGCCTGACGGGCAACACCGGCACTCTTCGAGTCGAGGGATCGAGCCCGGATCTCAGCACCGGTTGCATCATCGAGCTTGGACAAAAGACGCCGTGCCGCGGCCCGAGCTTCGTCCTCGGACTCCCTAACGATCACATGAGAGCGCCACCCATAAGCCAATGTGCGCCCATATGCGCCAGCACGGGCGTCCATGTCGGCCTTCACCTTCTCTACGCCGGAGACAACATCGGGCCACATCAAAAAGACATCCGCGGCACGAGCCGCGCATTCCCGTGCCGCTTCGGACAGTCCCCCGAAGTAATACGGCGGACACCCCGAGCCCTCGCTGGCAATCCGTGGCGGATCCAGGGTCAGATCAAGGAACTCGCCGTGGAAATCGACAGGGCGGCCGTCGAGCAGTTCGCGGATCACGTGCATGTACTCGGTGCTGCGGCGGTAGCGGGGTTCAGACGCCATGGTCTCGCCGGGGAGGTCGCTGCTGATGATGTTGATCGTCAAACGACCGGCCGCGATCTGCTGCAGCGTCGCCGCTTGGCGGACGACCTGAGGGGCGACGAACTCACCCATCCGAATGGCGAGCAGCAGGCGGATCTGTTCAGTGCGGGTGGCTATCGCCGCGGCGAAAGCGGCGTTGTCGATCCCGAGCGCATAGCCCGAGGGCAACAGGACGTTGTCGTAGCCGTGCCGGTCGGCGGCGGTGACAATCGAGGCGCAATGGTCCCATGAACTCTGCAGCGTGGGGTCTGGAACGCCCAAGAACTCGTAATCGTCGTCGCACAACGCCGAGAACCATGCGACCTCGATCGGCTCTTGGCCGGCAGTCGTCGAATTCATGGCAACCGAACTCCTTCGGACGCCTCAATGATCCGGTAACACTCGGCGCGGCTCAACGACACCTCTGCAGCGCCGGCTAGATCGGCCATGCGATCAGTGTTCTGGGTGCCGATCACGACCACCGGCGCGCACGGGTGAGCCAGCACGAAGGCCACCAGAATCACTGCCCTCGACACGCCGTGGTCCGAAGCCAGTTCATCGACGACCGCGAGCAGTGCGGCCTGTGTCCCTTCAGGTTCAGCAGATTCGGCGCCCGAAGCTGTCAAGCGACCACCCCCGAGAGGACTCCAGGCCACCGCCATGCGCTGGTCGCGCATGCACTGGTCGAGGGTGCCGTCGCGCAACGGCAACAGATGAGCAGCGGAGAACTCGACCTGGTTGGCGGCCACAGGCACTCCCTCGGGCAGATGTGCCATCAGGGCGTCCACCTGGGCGACTGTGTGGTTCGATACGCCGATGGCCGCCAACTTGCCCCTCGCGACCAACCCGGCCAGCGTGTCGGCGACATCGGCGGGGTGGGTGAGCATGTCGGGCCGGTGGACGTACCAGAGGTCGATGCGTTCAACCCCGAGTCGCGTCAACGAAGCGTCGATCGCCGATTCGAGATAAGCGGGGCTGCTGTCGTAGGGCACACCGGGGTCTATGCCGCCCTTGGTGGCCAGCACCATCTCGTCCCGCAACCCCGGAGACTGCGCCAGCACCCGGCCAATGATTGTTTCGCTGAGACCGAATGCGCTGCCTCCCCAGTCGAGTCCGTAGACGTCAGCAGTGTCGATCATGTTCATTCCCAGCGACAACGCCGTCTCCGTACGGCGCCGGGCCTCGGAGACGTCGTCAGTGACCAGACGCCAACAACCCCATGACAGAGGGCCGACTCGTCGCCCGTCTGGTAACAATCTCGAATCAGTTTTCATAGACCTTGCCTAGCATGAGCCGATGACCGAAGCGACGAATCGCCCTGAGCTTGGTAACAACCATGGATCCGACCGTGACCACGATGTCGTGCGTTACGGCGTGATCGGTACGGGAATGATGGGTTGTGAACATATCGCCAACATCGGCGCGCTCAACGACGCCGTCGTCACCGCCATATGCGACCCCCACGAACCCTCACTGACAAAAGCAAGACAGGCCGCGGCCACCACCGGCAACGGCACCGCAAGTCCAGTCGAGTTCAGCGATGATCGGGCACTGATCGACAGTGGATTGTGCGACGCGGTTGTAATCGCCACACCCAACCATCGCCATGTCACTCCCCTGCTCGACGCAATGGCCGCCGGCCTGCATGTGCTGGTCGAGAAACCACTCTGCACCACGCTTGATGACTGTCGAGTTGTAGTCGAGGCCAGCCGCTCGCACGACGCAGTCGCCTGGGTGGGCCTGGAATATCGCTACATGCCGCCGGTGGCGCGACTTGTGCAGGAGGTTCGGGCAGGCACTGTGGGAGAGTTGAAGATGGTGTCGATCCGCGAGCATCGCTTTCCGTTCTTCGAGAAGGTCAACGATTGGAACCGTTTCAATGCCAACACCGGCGGCACCCTCGTCGAGAAATGCTGTCACTACTTCGACTTGATGAACTTGCTGGTCGGGCAGCGGCCGACACGGGTCTTCGCATCGGGGGGTCAGGACGTGAACCACCTCGACGAGTACTACGACGGCAAGCGCTGCGACATCCTCGACAACGCCTTCGTCGTCGTCGACTACGCCAACGGTGTGCGCGGCATGGTCGATCTCTGCATGTTCGCCGACGCCACCAAGAACCAGGAGGAAGTCGTGGCTGTCGGCGATGCCGGCAAGGTTGAATCAATGCTCCCGGGCTCGACCATACGCGTGGGTCGCCGTGGCGAACATTGGGTGGGAGGTGTCGAAGAAGAGACCGTTGTGGACTCCAGGATCAAATACACCGGCGGCCACCACGGCGCGTCTTATATCGAACATCTCGGTTTCTTGGAGGCGATCCGGTCAGGAGGAGATCCCGCAGTGAGCCTCCAAGACGGCATGTGGGCCGTGGCTGTCGGAGTCGCTGCCCACAGATCAATCGAACAAGGCTGTGCCGTCGAGGTCAGCGTCGACGCCTGAAATACCCGATGAGCCTGTAGTGCTCATGCGCGCGTGATCGCGTACCCTGCGGGGATGGACATACAAGAAATTTCGGACCACCTCGAAATCCAGACGCTGGTTACACGCTACGGCAAGGCCGTCGACCGGAAAGACTGGGATCTGTACCGCTCGGTATTCACCGCCGATGCTTTCATCGATTACACGTCGGCTGGTGGGATCGCCAGTGGGGTGGAGGAAATGGTCACCTGGCTCGATGCGGCTCTCGCCCAGTTTCCAGCGACACAGCATCTCGTCGCCAACTTCGACATCAACATCGACGGTGACAACGCGACGGCCGAAGTCATGTTCCACAATCCGATGGTCATGCCCGATAAATCAGCCTGGCAGACCGGCGGTTGGTACCACCACGAACTCGTCCGCACGCCCGATGGGTGGCGCAGCCACAAACTCATAGAAGAATCGGCCTACTTCTCCGGTATGCCTGCCAACCTCACTACACCTTAGGAAACCGAGCCCTAGTGAACGGAGCCCCAATGAGCGGACCACTCGACGGCATAAGAATCGTGGAATTGTCGGTGGCTTTGACCGGGCCGTTGGCTGTGGGAATGCTGGTCGATCAAGGCGCTGAGGCGATCAAGATCGAACTGCCGGGTTTCGGTGATCAGGGCCGTTACGTGGGTGTCATGAAAGCGGGCATCTCGGCCATGTTCCAGGTCTGCAACCGAGGCAAGCGTGCGATAGCGGTTGACACCCACGACGAACGCGGACGCGACATCGTGCTCGACCTCGTGGCCGACGCCGACCTGTTCGTGCAGAACATGCGCCCCGGTGCCCTCGATCGGATGGGGCTCGGTGCCGACGCCCTGCACGCCCGCAACCCTGATCTGGTCATCGCCGCGCTGTCGGGATTCGGCCAGACCGGGCCCTACGCCCATCGCCGCGTCTACGACTCGGTGGTGCAGGCTCAAGCGGGGCTGGCCGCCTCGCAGATGGGGTTGTACGACGACGAGCCGGCCTTCCTTCGACAGGTCGCCGCCGACAAGATCACCGCCTACACCGCCTGTCAGGCCATCACCGCGGCGCTGTTGGCCCGTGAACGCGGCGCCGGTGGTCAAGTAGTCGAGTGTTCAATGCTCGACTCCGTCATCAGTTTCCTCTTCGCCGATGCCGCAGGCCACGAGATACTGCTCGACAACGACATGCCGCATGTGTCGCAGTCCTTCTCGGCACAGCAGAAGGCGATGCGACTACTCGACGGGTTCATCGTGGTCACGCCGGTGACCGACGCCGAGTTCCACGGCATCGCCGCCTCATTCGACGTCGACTCATCAAATCCGCTGCTGGCCACGATGGCTGACCGGGTACAGAACAAAGAGGAGATGAGCGCCTTGATGCGCGAGGTGTACGCCTCAGCTGCGACGAGAACGCTGGCGGAAGCGACCGCAGCGATGGAGTCCAACGACGTGCCCTTCGGTGTGGTGCTCGGCGTGGACGAGGTCGCCGACGACCCCCAGGTCGTGCACAACGAGACCTTCGTGACCCACCAGAGCCCACTGTTGGGGAAAGTTCAACAGCCGCGTCCCCCGGCGCGTTTCAACGGGACCCCAGCAGAGATCCGTTCGCCCGAAGCACCTGTGCTCGGTGCCCACACAGACGAGGTCCTGACCGAGTACGGCTGGAGCGACCGCCTCGACGAACTCCGTGAGGCCGGTGTGATCCAATGAGCACTGTCTGATGAGCACAGCCCGATGAGCACAGCCCGATGAGCACTGTTTGATGAGCACTGTCTGATGAGCACCGTCCGATGAGCGCCGACGATCGAGTTGCTGCGGACCGCGCCCGCTTTCGTGAATGGGCCCGTTTCGCCCACGAGCACGGCGACTCCCCGGCCATCGCCGCGGCCACGGTCGTGCTGCTGCGCAACAGCGACGACGGCCTTGAGACTCTGATGTTGCGCAAGAACTCGAGGATCGCTTTCGGGGGCATGTGGGTCTTTCCGGGCGGTCGGATAGACGACAGCGACCGCGTCGGGGCCAATAATGCTGCCCTGGACGATCTGGCCACTGCCCGCAATGCTGCAGCCCGCGAGGCCCACGAGGAGGCAGAGATCGAAGTCGATCCCGATTCCATGGTGATCTTCGCTCACTGGATTCCGCCGGCTGTCGCTCCGAAACGTTATGCCACCTGGTTCTTCGCAGCCCATGTCAACGACCGGAGCGAGAATGAGAGCGACGTGAAGATTGATGAGGGCGAGATCGTCGAGGGCGAATGGATGACTCCAAAAACCTGCCTGCAACGGCATCACGAAGGCGAGATCGAGCTCGCACCACCGACTTGGGTGACCCTCGCCACGCTTCGCGATCACCACAGCGCGCAATCGGCCCTGGCCTACCTGAAAGCTCGCCCACCCCGGCACCACGCAACCCGCATCGGCGACTCCGAGCATGGGCCCATCGCCATGTGGGCAGGCGACGCCGGCTACGAGGCCCACGATGTGACCATGCAGGGCCCCCGGCATCGACTGGAGATGTTCCCCGACGGCTACCGCTACCTCGACACGCTTGCACAGGAAACACCAGAACAAGATGCGAGACTCTGAGACCGTGATCAGTGGACTCACCACTGCCCAAGTCGAGGAACGGGTCGCCAAGGGACTCATCAACGACGTGCCGGATGCCCCTGTCCGGTCTTTTGGTGAGATCGTCAAGGCCAACGTCCTGACACCGGTCAACGGCATCATCGCCACCCTGCTGGCACTTATTCTGATCGCCGGGTTCCCCGCTGACGCGTTGTTCGCCGGTGTGGTGGTGAGCAACAGCGTGATCGGCATCGCCCAGGAACTGCAGGCCCGCCGCACCCTCAACGCTCTGGCTGTCCTGTCCGCCCCCAAGGCCCGGGTCCGCCGTGATTCAGAGAGCTCCGAGATTGCGATCAGCGGTGTGGTGGCTGACGACGTGCTGGAACTCGCACCCGGCGATCAGGTTGTCGTCGACGGTGAGGTGATCTCCGCTCTGGGCCTGGAAATCGACGAGTCGCTGCTCACCGGGGAGGCGGACCCGGTCGAGAAGACCACCGGAAGCGAGGTGTTGTCGGGTTCGTTCGTCTCTGCGGGTTCGGGAATCTACCGGGCCACTCGTGTGGGTGCGGACTCCTACGCTGCCAAGTTGTCAGAGGACGCCCGCCGTTTCGAGCTGGCGCACAGTGAACTGCGGCGGGGAGTCAATGTCATTCTGCGATGGCTGTCGTTCATCATCCCGCCGACGGCCCTGCTGTTGCTGGCGCGTCAGTTGGATGCCCTCGATGCTTGGCAGGACGCCCTGCAGGGAACCGTCGCCGCGGCGGTAGCCATGGTTCCCGACGGTCTGGTGCTGCTCACCTCGTTGAGTTTCGTCACCGGTGTGATCGCTCTGGCGCGTCGCCGTGCGCTTGCCAAAGAACTCGCTTCGGTTGAGCTGCTGGCCCGTGTCGACACCCTGTGTCTCGACAAGACCGGCACGATCACGACCGGAGAGATCTCCTTAGGTTCGGTCGAGCCGCTCGGTTCGTTCAGCGCGCAGCATGTGTCCGAGGCCCTCGGGGCACTTGCAGCAGCCGATCCCGCACCCAACGCCACCCTCGCCGCAATCGCCGCGAACCACGCAGAGCCGCAGGACTGGACGCTGACGGAGAGCCTGCCGTTCTCGTCGGCCCGCAAGTGGGCTGCGGCGTCGTTCGCAGACCGCGGCTGCTATTTCCTCGGCGCGCCCGACATCGTGTTCAACGAGAGCGACACCGCTGGTCGAGACCGGGCCGCCGAGATCGCCGCGAGCGGAACCAGGGTGCTCCTGGTAGCGCGTTCAGAGGAGCCTTGGAACGATGAGACCCTGCCGTCGACAGTCGAAGGCGTGGCATTGGTGCATCTTGAAGACACCGTGCGCAGCGACGCCCCGGAGATACTTGCGTTCTTTCGTGATCAGGGGGTTGCGCTCAAGGTCATCTCCGGCGACAACCCTGCGACCGTTGCTGCGGTCGCCCGCCGCGCCGGGATCAGCGGAGCCGACTCCTTCATCGACGCTCGCTCGTTGCCGAGCGAACCCGGCGACCTCGCCGACACCCTCGAGGCCAACACCGTGTTCGGCCGGGTCACGCCGTATCAGAAGCGGGCGATGGTCCACGCGCTGCAGCAGAGAGGACGGACTGTGGCGATGACCGGCGACGGTGTCAACGACGTGCTGGCGCTCAAGGATGCCGACATGGGCATCGCCATGGGTTCAGGGTCGTCGTCGACCCGCGCCGTCGCGCAGCTGGTCCTGCTCGACAACAAGTTCTCGACACTTCCGAGGGTTCTGGCCGAGGGCCGCCGAGTCATCAACAACATCGAGCGGGTCGCCAACCTGTTCATCACCAAAGCCGCCTACGCGGTGCTGCTCACCGCCCTGGCGAGCATTGGTGGCTCGCCCTTCCCGTTCCTTCCCCGCCAACTCACCCTGATCGGCACCTTCTCGATCGGCGTCCCGGGGTTCTTCCTGGCGCTGGCTCACAATGATGCCCTGGTCCGCCCCGGTTTTCTGAGACGGGTGCTGCGCTTCTCGCTGCCCGCCGGGTTCATTACCGGTGCGGTGACCTATGTGTTGTACGAGGTCGTGAGACACATGGACGAGGTGTCGCTGGCCGAGGCCCGAACGGCCTCCACCGCTACTCTGCTGGCGATCGTGCTGGTGATCCTGGTGCTCGTCAGCCTGCCCCTGAAGCCGGCCAAGATCGCCCTGCCGATAGCGATGACCGGGGTCTACCTGCTGACGTTGTTCTGGTCGTTCTCACGCGACTACTTCAAGTTGGACCTGCCTCCGAACCCGGCCTGGGTGGCGGTGGTCATCGCCTCGGTGATCGGCGCTGTGGCTGTGACCATCACCACCCACCTCCTCGACGAATGACGTTCAGCGACACGGCTGCCTGAACGGTCGGAGTGCGAGTTGACGGACTGCGTTCATCAGCGTCCGGCACCGGAATTCTGACGCTCCGATGAGATGACGTTCGCACACACATGGTCGTGAAGCGGACGTGTCGCCTCGCTACGGCACTGGATTCTGTAGCCGAACCGCTCGGCCTCTAGAGTCGGCGCATGGCAGAAACCAAGCGGCTCGCCGGGAGGCGGGCGATCATTACCGGGGCTAGTCGAGGGATCGGGGCCGGTGCGGCGGAACGCATCGCTGCGGAAGGCGCCTCGGTGGCGCTGGTGGCGCGCACGCTCGACGAGCATCCGGATCTTCCGGGTTCGCTCGAAGAAACCGCCGACAAATGCCGACAGCTCGGCGCCGAAGCGGCGTTGATCGTCGCCGATCTCACCGACGACTCCGACCGCGCCAGAGTCGTGCCGGAGGCGACCGCGGCCCTCGGCGGACCCATCGACATCCTGGTCAACAACGCAGCCGGGGCGATCTACCAGCCGATGGAGGACTACCCGTTGAAGCGTCGGCGACTCATGGTCGAACTCAACGTCCACTGCCCTGTCGATCTCTCCCAAGCGGTGATCCCCTCGATGACACAACGCGGCGAGGGATGGATCATCAACCTCTCGAGCGCAACGGCGAACCATCCTCAGGGTCCGCCCTACGACCTCAGCGGAGTTAAGGGGGTCTACGGCTACTACGGGGCGTCCAAAGCAATGCTCAACCGGGTCACAACCGCAATGGCCTCAGAACTGCACGGCACCGGGATTCGCCTCAACACCGTGGAACCCGCCGCCGCGGTCATGTCCGAGGGCGCCGACAAGATAGTCGGGCACCTGCTGTCTGAAGACCAGATCGAGTCGATGGAAGCGATGTGCGAGGCAATCCTCTGGTTGTGTGACTGCAGTGCAGACCACACCGGGGAGATCGAGTCGAGCCTTGACCTTCTCGAACGGGAACAGCTCACCGTCATGAGCCTCGACGGCACCCGGCCCCACCCAGGAGGTTACCGCCGGTGAGTATCGCCGAACTGGCCGAGTCCGCCGAACTCGTCGACCTTTCGGCAACACTCCGCGACCGCGTAGCGGTGCTGACGCTGAACCGGCCTGAGAGCCTCAATGCGTTCTCTTCGGCCATGGGCCGCTCACTCACCGCGGCCCTGCGCGCCTGCGATGCCGACGACGAGGTGCGCTCGGTCGTGATCACCGGCGCGGGAAGGGCGTTCTGCGCCGGTGCCGACTTCTCAGGCGGGGCCGGAGTGTTCGGCACGCCCGACGACACCGATGCCACGGGGCACAAGAAACCGCCCTTCTCCTCAGACCCGCTCGACGACTTCCATCCATGGGACGTTCGCAAACCTGTGATCGCCGCAATCAACGGCCACGCCGTCGGGATCGGCCTGACCATGACGCTGCAATGCGATATCCGGATAGTCGCCGACGAGGCGAAACTCGGCATCGTGCAAGTCCGACGGGGAATAATGCCCGACCTCCACTCGCACTGGACACTCCCCCGTCTAGTCGGCTACGCCAAAGCCACAGAGTTGATGCTCACAGGCCGAATGTTCAGCGGTACCGAAGCCGCTCAATGGGGTCTGGCGTCGGAGAGCGTGCCGGCGCCCGAGGTGCTCGAACGGGCCACCGAACTTGCCCGCGATCTGGCAATCAACACCGCGCCCCTGTCGGTCGGGGTGTCGAAACGACTTCTGTGGATGTCTGCGCCGACACCTACCGAGATCAACACCTTGGAGCGCGAACTGCACCTGCATCTGATGGGTACCGCTGATTCCAAAGAAGGCGTGATGTCGTTCATGGAAGAACGCGAACCCGACTGGACCTTGAGAATCTCCCAAGACTGGCCGGAGTGGCTCCGATGACCTCTGGGGAGTCGCGTACCGCGCTGGTCGTCGGCAGCGGTGATCCCGCCGACTCGGTGGGGGTAGGCCTGGTTGCCGCGGGTTGGAGCCTCCTGCGACTGGGTGACGATCCGATCAACGACGACACGGTCGCCGCGGCCTTCCCTGCCTTGGAGCACCTGGACCTGGTAGTACACGCCCGCTATCCGAGTCTGTGCCGGAGGCGTCTGGACCTCTGCGACCTGACCGCACAACAATGGCACGAGGCCTGCGACGAACCGCTCGAAGCGGGAATCCGCCTCGCCCGCGGCGCGTATGAGCCGTTGCGCGCCGCGGGAGGAACGATCGTGTACCTGGTGCCGCTGATGGCCTCTGCCGGAGGCGACGGGTTCACCGCCTTCGCCGGAGCCGCGGAAGGACTTCGTGTGTTGGCCAAATCGCTCGCCAAGACCTGGGGTGAAGACGGTATCCGCGCCCACGCCATCACCCTTGATCCGAGCGCTTTCCTGGCACCAGACGACGCTGCGGGCATGGCCGAGGCCAACTCGCTGCACGACCCTCCGCTCGGGAGGGTCCCCGACCTCAGCGACGAAGTCTCCCTCGTAGTCGATGCCCTCACCACCAACGCGTTCGCCGCGCTGACCGGCGCTTCCCTGGTGGTTGACGGCGGTCTCTGGATGCCGGGATGAGCGGACTTCTCGAAGACCAGGTGGCGATCGTCACCGGTGCCGGTCAAGGAGTCGGCGAGGGGATTGCTGCGGCTATGGCGCAAGCCGGTGCCCGCGTGATTATCGCCGCTCGCCGCTCCGCCAATGGTGAACCTGCGGCGCAGGCGATCCGCGACCGGGGAGGCCAAGCACTGTTCTGCCGCTGTGACGTGACCCGACGCGAGGAGGTGGACGCTGCCGTGGCGTTCTCGTTGGAACACTGGGGTCGTCTGGATGCGATGGTCCACAACGCGGTGTCACCACCAGGGCCGCCACGCCCGATTCAAGAAGTCGACGACGAGACCATCGCCTTGCAGATCACTACAAGCACCACAGCGACCTTCCACTGCGCCCAAGCGGCGTTCCCGGAGCTCCGATCCAGTGGCGGGACGCTCATTCTCCTCACGTCGCCGTCCGGCATTGAGGGGTCGGGGCATCTGCCTCTCTACGGTGCTGTCAAGGGCGCCCAGCGGGGACTGCTGAAGAGCCTCGCCCGCGAATGGGGGCCCCACGGGGTGAGGGTCAATGCCATCGCACCCGTGGCGTGGACACCGGCAATGGACGTAGCCATCGAAGCCAACCCGACACTGGAAGCCCGTCTGATCGGGCGGACCCCGCTCGGCCGCATCGGTGATCCAGCCTCAGACATCGGTCCGGTAGCCGTGTTCTTGGCATCGGGTCTGGCGCGCCACATGACCGGACAGACCCTGGCCGTCGACGGAGGCCGCTACCTGGGTCTCTAACGTTGTCTTCGCCGGGCGTAGCCGGAGCCGCGCGGTGCTTTCGCCGGGCGCAACCGGAGCCGCGCGGTGCTTCGCCGGGCGTAACCGGAGCCGCGCGGTGCTGTCGCCGGGCGTCAACGAGAGATCAAGTTGCGGGATCGGCGGCGATGCGGATTCCCATGTTGGCGGTGCATGTGTCGGGCGTGTTGAACGACCGGGCACCAACGCGGTAACGGTTGCAGTAGGAGTCATGGCAGAGGTACGACCCGCCCTTGATCACTCTGGAACGCCCCTTGTCGAACCAGTCAGAGCACCACTCCCAGACGTTGCCCGCAGTGTCGTACAACCCGAACCCGTTGGGCGGATAGCTTCCGACGGGCGACGTCGCATACCATCGGTCATCGAGCGTGTTGCTCGACGGGAACGTGCCCTGCCAGATGTTGCACTGGTGGACTCCGTCGGGCGTGAGTTCATCGCCCCAGCCATAGGTTGCCTGCTCGAGCCCGCCGCGGGCCGCCCGTTCCCATTCGGCTTCTGTGGGGAGCCGGCCTCCGGCCCAGGCGGCATAGGCCGCCGCCTCGTGCCAGGTCACATGCACGACAGGATGATCACCCAAGCCTTCGAGGTCGCTGTGCGGGCCGGCCGGGTGCCGCCAGTCCACCCCCTCAACAACACGCCACCACTCTGCGCCGACTACTCCACGGGTATCACAGAAGTCGTCGGGCAGGGCTCCGGCAAAAACAAAAGACCAGCCGTCAGACTCGGCCAACGTGATCAAACCCGTGGCTTTCACGAAACCCGCGAACTCATCGTTGGTGACAAGATGCGAAGCGATTTGATACCGCTCTGTTGCGACCTCGCGTACCGGACCCTCGCGATCTGCTGGGAAGCGGCCGTCCGCGGTACCCATAAGGAACGAACCAGCCGGAATCTCGACCATCTGTGGGAGCGAACCCCCACCGCCACGGTCACCACCGACACCGGCACCTGAATCAGGCCCACCCAGATCAGTCGCCTCCGAACCACCGGCACGCGAAGGAGTGCAGCAGGCGTCGTCGGTCAC
Source organism: Candidatus Aldehydirespiratoraceae bacterium (assembly GCA_965198315.1). Lineage (GTDB taxonomy): Bacteria > Actinomycetota > Acidimicrobiia > Acidimicrobiales > Aldehydirespiratoraceae > VXYK01. The sequence continues at coordinate 3,495,191 of OZ240616.1, forward strand.
CTCTCAAGTATGGCGTTGGATACCGCTGTGCGTGCCGCGTGATACGCGCCGGCTAGGAAGCGCTCTTCATGGCGTCGCGGGCCCGCTGCTCGGCCACGCGTTTGCGGCCGATGATCGGAGTCGTGGGAGCGAACCCCGCGGCCGCCCGTTCCGATTCGCTCTCGCCGCCCCAGAACCCCAGCTCCCGGTTCTTCCGGGCGTAGTCGCGGCACTCGATGAGTGACACACAAGAATTGCAGATTCTCTCCGCCGCGGTCTCACGACGAACCCTCGCCTCAGGACGCTCGGCAAAGGGGGCGAAGAACAGATCACCGTGACCGCTGCACGCCGGATCGCTCATCCACGAAGTCGACCCGATCGGGCCGGCCAGGTTCTCGGAGAGTTGAGTCATGTCAAGCATAAACACCCGCTTGGATGGAGCCCTTCACCCCATGCGAGGATGCGGCTTACGGTGCCCCTTTCGGCTAGCGGTTTCAACTTAGGAAACCAGCCGACAATTGTCGCACGAAGTGTCATAATTCTTCGCGTTGGAAACTATCGCTAAAACAGATAGCCGACTCTTGCCTGATAACGAGCAGGTTTTTAGGTTTGACCCCGCATTCCGACGTCGATCAGGGTCACCCGTCTGTCGCAGGCAACACCCGAACAATGTTGATGTATTGGTCCGGGTCGAAGATCGCCGCGGCCAGAGCTATCACATCTGCCAGTTCCAGCTGCTGCAGTTCTGCAATGAGACGCTGCGGAGTGGGGAGTTGATCGTCTGCGGCGTTAGCCCGTCGAGCTAGCGGTCGCATCAGGTCTGCATTCCCGAGCCCCGCGTAGTTGAATCCGGCAACAGCAACCGCGCTGTCGAATTCGTCAGCGAGGACATTGCCGCCGGCAACATCGGCAAGGATGCGGAAGATCTCGGCTTCAATCTCATCCATCCGTTCGGGATCGCCCGAAGCCGTGAGAGTGGACTGTATTCCCTGCTCGGGTGTGAAGTACGACGAGAGCCCCACCGATACGGAGTAGGTGGCACCGATGTCCTCGCGGACGTCGTTGACCAGTCTGGCGTCCAGAATGACGTCGAGTACCTCGAGAGCGACCTCGACGGCAGGGTCTATATCCATCAGCACCTCGTGGTACAGCTCGAGCGCGGTGGCTTGGGAATCTGGACCGAGTTCCACCTCTTGGCGCACGGTCTCGGCGGGTGCGGGCGGTCGACGGTTCACATAGCTGTCCGGTTCTCCCGCAGGCAGAGTTCCCACATAGGTGCGAGCCAACCGCTCAATCGTCTCGCGGTCGACGTCGCCGGCGACGACCACCACCAGATCGTCGACGCTGGCGAACCGCTGCTTATAGCGTTCGAGCAGAGACTCTGCAGTGAGAGCGTCGAGCGTCTCCTGCGAAGCGACCGGGTTGAACCACTCGAATTCGGCGCCATAGCGGGCTTGGTTGTATGCCACCCATGCCTTCCAGCCAGGATCGACTTGAGACAGGTTGAGGAGAATCTCCCCGACGTTGACGACTTCTGCGAAGGCTTGGTCGTCCACCCGTGGCGCGGTGAACAACAGGTGCATCAACTGGAACATCGTTTCCACATCGGCGGTGCTGGCCGCGCCTGACACGCCCTGGGTCGTCTCACCGATGAACGGTTGCGCCGCGGCGTTGATACCGTCGAGGTAGCGCGACAACTGAGCGGGGCTGAGGTTCCCGAGTCCGCTCTGGCGCACCGCTCGGGTGGCCAGCCTGCCCGTCAACATACGGTCTGCCGGTTCGCCGGCGGACCATCCACCTTCAGAGACTGCCTGGAGGTTGACCTGGTTCTCGGCTATTTTAGAGTTGACGAACATAACCCGGGCACCGTTGGCGAAAGTCCACTCGTACGTGTCGCCGAATCTGTCGCCATAGATCTCGGCCGAGTCGTCGAGGAAGTCGAGTTCACCGGATTCCACCGGCTCGACAGGGTCGGGCACGGCTAGCAACTCATCAGCGTCGGCAATCGAAGCAGGCAGCTCGCCGACTTCCGAACTCGATATCGCCGCGGACAGTTCCTCGACGGTGGGCAGGTCGGCGGGGTCGGCAGCAACGCCGATCACCAACAGGCCACTTTGATCCATTATCTCTTGGAGACGTGTGCTCAACTCTTCGGGAGTGATTTCGTCCAACAGGGCCGACACCCGTGTCAACCGGTCAGTGGCCGTGCCGATGTCGCCTCCCTGCAGGAATTTTGCAACGTAGAGGTTGGCGTAGCTGCGATCCTGGGTCGTGGCGGCAGCTTCAACGCCGAACTCCAATCCTGACTTGATCGCCGTGACTGCCCGAGCAAGGTCCGCCTCGACGAAGCCATGGGCTTCGAGGGTCAACATCATCGACCAGAAGTCGTTGAGAGCAGTCTCGTAATCGACGGCTCGCAGGTTGGAGCCGTAGAAGCGCAAACCACGGGTATGGCCGAACGAACTCCAGTGGGTCGGATCGGTCTGTGAGAGATAACCCTGCTCGTAAGCGTCCTGCAGGCGGTTCCCGAGCATGATCGAGATGAGCTGCTCAATCCACAACTGTCGTTCGCCTTCGACAGTATTGCGGTCCCAGGACGGAAGGCGGATGTCCAGGGACAGATAGGAGTACCCCTGCCCCGGCGAAGTGGCGATATCGTACCTCGGTTCCGGGTCGAGCTCTGAAAACGTGTCGGGAGCGGTCGGTTCTTCGCCCGCGGGGATCGCGTCGAAGTGCTTCTCGACCAGATCCTCCAGTGTGTCGAGCGGCAGATGACCAACAGCTATCACCGCCATGTTGGAGGGCACATACCACTTCTCGTAGAAGTCGCGCAGATCTTGCGCGGTGATCCCTGCGATTCCTTCAGCCGAACCGATCGGCAAGCGACCCTCATAGGGTGTCCCCCTGTCGTACATGCGGGGGAATGCCACTCTGACAACGCCATCGGCGGTTTCATATCCGAGGCGGTATTCGTCGCGCACGACTCCGCGTTCGTCTTCGACATCATCGGGGTTGATCGTGGCTGCATGGGCCCATTGCGCCAGAACATCGAACGCAAGATTCACGGCCTCTTCATCCTCGGTTCGCAACGCAAGTTCATAGACGGTCTCGTCGTAGGACGTGTAGGCGTTGATGTCGGGACCGAACTCGACGCCGATGCTCTGCAGGACTTTGGTCAGCTCATTGCCGGGGTACTTCTCGGTGCCGTTGAACAACATGTGCTCGAGGAAGTGGGCCACTCCGCTGCCCGCTTCAGCTTCATTGAGCGATCCGGCGTTCACGGCCAGACGCAACTCCAGGCTCTGTCCGGGGCTGTCGTTGCAGCGGAGGTAGTAGGTCAGGCCGTTGTCCAACGTGCCGATCCGCACCGTCGGGTCCACCGGCAGCAAGCCTTCTTCGGTACCTGTGGCTTCGTCGTCGGCGGCTTCCACGTCCTCGCATTCGACAGCGGCGATCTCTTCGTCTTCGGTGTCTTCAGGTTCTTCGGCGGTGGGGTCGCAGTGTGGGGTTGCGGGGTTGAGGGTTACGTCCGGTTCGCCCTGATAGCGGTACAGGAACGTGATCAGTTGGCCACGTGTCAACGTGTCTTCGGGTGCGAAGGTGGTCGGTGTAGTACCGGTGGTGATACCGGTGTGGGCCATCCAGGACACACTGTCTTGTTGCCAGGACGCGACCACATCGCTGAAGCCGTGCGGGGGCGCGGAGGGCTCACCAGCCAGACGATGCAGAAACGCTGCGGCCTGGCCACGTTTCGACGTCTCATCAGGAGCGAACGTGGTCGGTGAAGTGCCAGTGGTGATGCCAGTGTTGGCCATCCATGAGATTGCATACTTCAAAGACGCGTCGGTCACATCGTTGAACGGATGGGGGTCCCCCGCATCTGGCTGATCCTCCATGTTGTAGATCCACACCGCCGTCTCACCACGCGACACCGGAACATCGGGTCCAAAACAAGGCCCCGCATTATCGGTGATCCCATTGTCAACCGACCATTGCACCGCATCGCTGTACCAAGTGCCCGCGGGCACGTCGCCATACCCTGCCGCAGCCCCAGCAGGTGACGGCGACGCCACCAACAACGCTGCCGTCAACGCAACAACCAACCCGACCCGGCTCAACCCGGCCATCAAACGAGAACATGAATGAGTCATAGGCACGCAATTTACCCCCTACAGCCCATTTTTGAACACCAAGTCAGATTGGGACGCAGTGACGGCACCGTGGGCACGCCGTCATCAACCGAGTTGCCTGCTCAGGCGACTGTGCCGTTGGCCCGCAACGACCCAATCTCAGCGGTCGTCAACCCGAGATCGTCCGCCAGAATCTCTTCGGTGTGCTCTCCCAAACGCGGGGCGGACGTTGGTTCCATAGCAAGCGTTCCGTCGAAGGCCAGCGGTGAACCCGGTGTCAGGTAAGTGCCGATCTGTGGCTGGTCCACTTCCCGAAACAATCCACCGTCGACCGAACACCTCGGGTCATCATCCACAAGTTGTTTGAAGGTCTGGTACCGACCCCAGCAGACACCCAGTTCATCGAAGCGAGCGGCCACTTCGGCAACCGTCCGGTTTGCGATCCAAGGGCGAATGGCGGCCGATACTTCAGCGCGGGCCTCGAAACGATCGCCTTCGTTGCCAAAGTCAAGTCTTTTGGCCTCGGCGATGGCTGACACGGCAGCGGTGGACTCAGTTGCCTCCAACAGGTTTGACCATTGCTTCGGGCTGATTCCCGCTACGTAAACCCGCGCCCCGTCGGCGGTTGTGAACTCGGCTCCGTAAGCGCCGTAAAGGTCATTTCCGAAACGCCCGCGCTCAGTGCCGTTGATCTGTGCTTCGGCGACATGGCCCAGGGCCGCTACCGCGGCGAGCGCCACGTCGCTGAGCGCCAAGCTCATCAAAGTCCCCTCCCCGCTCTGCAAGCGGCGGCGGTCAGCGGCCAACAAACCCAGCGCGGCGGTCTGACCACAGATCAAATCCCATGCCGGCAGCACATGATTGACGGGTTCGGACGACTCGACCGGGCCAGTCGCCAGCGGATAACCCATCGCTGCGTTGACGGTGTAATCAAGCGCCGTGGATCCATCGCGGTTGCCGGTCACCGCCAGCATCACCAGATCGGCGCGACGTTTCTGCAACGCCGAATATGACATCCAGCCCCGCGCCGGAAAGTTGGTAAGAAACGTTCCCGTGATGCCAATCAGTTCGGTCAACAACTCCTGTGCACGCTCGGAGCGCAAATCAACAGCGATTGATCGTTTCCCCTTGTTGAGTCCGGCCCAATACAGCGACTCACCCTCGGCAGTGAGCGGCCAGCGGCGCGCATCGAGACCTCCGCCAATCTGATCGAAACGGATGACATCGGCCCCAAGCTGAGCCAGCGCCATGCCTCCCGAAGGGGCCGCGACAAAAGCCGAACCCTCGATTATCCGAAAGCCGTCAAGTGGCGGGATCATCGACTATCCCAACGTCGTCAACGGCAACCGCCAAGATCATCAACCCATCCAGTTGATCGACTGCAACTCGCTGTACGCCTCAATGCCCCACTTGCCACGGTCGCGACCCACACCACTCATCTTGAAGCCACCAAACGGCGCCTCCATGTGGGGTTGAATCAAGTTGATCCCCACACAGCCCGATTCGAGCTGCGAGGCGAGAGCGTAGGCGCGTTTCGTGTCACCCGAGAAGACATAACTGTAGAGCCCGTAGTCAGAGTCGTTGGCAAGTTGTACTGCCTCTTCTTCGTCACCGTAGGGCATGACCACGATGACCGGGCCAAAAGCCTCTTCACGAACCACATGCATGTCCGGGGTGCAATCGGCAAGCAGGGTCGGCGCGATGAAATAGCCGGGAAGGTCGGGGCGGTCTCCGCCGCAAACCAACCTCGCCCCGGCGTCGACACCGGATTGGATGAACTGCTCGACGCGGTCGCGGTGAAGTTCGGTGATGACCGGGCCGATGATCGTGGATCGATCTGTCGGATCACCAACCTTCATGAATCCCGAAAATGTGTTGAGCGTCTCAACTAGTTGGTCGTAGACATCGCGATGGGCGATCACCCGGGTCGGCGCAGTGCATATCTGGCCTGCGTGGAAACCCCAGACCGTAGCTATCGCTTGCGCCGCTGTCCCCAAATCGGCGTCTTCGGTGACGATCGCGGCACCCTTGCCTCCAAGCTCCATCAACAGACGCTTCATGGTCTTGCCACCGTTCTCCATGATCTTGGCACCCACCGGGGACGAACCCGTGAACGAGATCATGTTGACGTCTGTCGAGTCGACCAGGGCGGCGGGCACATCGGGGCGAGAACCGTTGACGATGTTGATCACACCGGCGGGGAAACCGGCGGCTTGAGCAGCTTCGCCGACTAACAGGATTCCGAGCGGGTCCTGCGGCGCCGGTTTGATAACGGTGGTGCATCCCGCAGCCAACGCCGGAGCGATCTTGCCTGCGACGTTGGTGACAGGAAAGTTGTAGGGCGTGATAGCAGCGACAACACCGACGGGCTGGCGCTTGACTTGGGCGCTCAACAGCCCGGCGGGACCCAGCGGACTTTCTGCGGTAGGGATCGGCGCCAGGCTCTCGTCGAGATTGATGGGCTTGGCGTAATAACGGAAACGATCGACTGCGGGTCCTCCGACCTGCAGAGTCTCGGTGGTGCCGATGGTGGCGCCGGTCTCTGCTTGAACCGTTGCGACCCAATCTGGTGACCGCTTCTCAATCTCTTCACCGAGTCGACCAATACAGGCGCAGCGTTCTTCGCGGCTGAGCTTCTTCCAAGCGGGTAGCGCCGCTTTGGCCGCAGCGGCCGCATCGTCAGCCTGCGCGACGCTAGCTTCGGGCGCCCGCCCAACCACTTTGGTGGTGTGCGGGTCGATTATGTCGTAGTGCCCCGCACCGGGTTCGACCCATCCTCCGTTGATCAACAACCGCCAGTTCTTGTCGACATCAATCATGCTCATGGCCCCAAACGTTACCTTCGACGTCCCCCACACCCCTAAGTGAGTCCTCGGTGGCCCGTTGGCAGATCCTCAAGCTTGTTAGATCCTGTCCCAATGTCGTGAGTCGTTGTGGTCACGTCTAGCCTCAGCAACAGTCCAATTTGTCCAACAGCCAGTCTGTTCAGAGGAACCGCAATGCCTGAAGCCGTAATCGTCGCCACTTCCCGTACACCTATCGGTCGGGCCAACAAGGGTTCGCTCATCGACGCTCGCCCCGACGACATGTCGTCGTTCATCCTCAGTGATGTTATGAGCAAGGCTGGAGTCGAGGCTTCCGACGTCGAAGACGTGATCTGGGGGATCGGCCAACCTGGGGGCGAGGGGGGTTACAACATCGCCCGGGTCATCTCCGCCATGGGCGGCCTCGACATTCCAGGCGTCACTGTCAACCGTTACTGCTCCTCCTCACTGCAGACGATTCGCATGGCCGCGCACGCGATCAAGGCCGGTGAGGGCGATTGTTTCGTGGCAGGCGGGGTGGAGACCGTGAGCCGCTACATGTTTGGCGCCGCGGATTCCGGCCCCCACAATGAGAAGTTCGCTGACGCCGAGGAACGCAGCGCGTCCCGCACCGGCGAGGGGTCAGCGACTTGGACCCCGCCTGAGGGGCTCCCCGACATCTACATCGCCATGGGCCAGACTGCCGAGAACGTGGTGCAGGCGACCGGGATCAGCCGTCAACGCCAGGACGAATGGGGTGTCAGTTCCCAGAACCGGGCCGAAGCCGCTCTGAACCGCGGCTTCTTTGAACGTGAGATCACCCCGTACACGCTGCCCGACGGAACAGTTGTAGCCAAAGACGACAGTATCCGCGCCGAGACGACCATCGAGAAGGTGTCGCAGCTCAAGCCGGTGTTCCGGCCCGACGGCACAGTCACTGCGGGCAATGCCTGCCCGCTCAACGACGGCGCGGCCGCGGTGGTCGTCATGAGCGACACCAAGGCAAGGGCGATGGGCATCGAGCCCCTTGCTCGCATCGTCTCGAGCGGCGTGTCGGCGCTGCATCCCGAAATCATGGGCCTCGGTCCGATCGACGCTTGTCGCCAGGCCTTGGGTCGTGCCCAGATGACCATCGACGACATCGACCATGTGGAGATCAACGAGGCGTTCGCCGTGCAGGTTCTAGGTTCAGCCGACGAACTCGGTATCGACCTCGACGTCCTCAATCCCAACGGTGGAGCGATTGCGCTCGGTCACCCGTTCGGGATGACCGGCAGCCGCATCATGACCACCCTGCTCAACGGCCTCGAAGACTCCGACTCCACGATCGGCATGGAGTCGATGTGCGTCGGCGGCGGTCAGGGCATGGCCATGATCGTTGAACGACTCAACTGAACCGAACTGAACAAGCTGCGCACAGGAGGGCACAACCATGTCAGAGAACGTTGCACTACCAGGAAAGCTCGGTGATCCGGCCCGGACTCTGGGAACAGATCCCCGCGCGGATTCACGCATGGTGGCCGCACTGGCACAGCTGGGGATGGCGGGTGAGCCCGAGCCGCTTCCGCTCACCGCTGATGCATCGGCTACCGAGATCTACGACTTCACCGCGGTTATCGAACCGGGTTTCGAGATGTTGTTCGACATGATCTACGCAGACCTCCCGGCTGTGCAGGGTGTGGAGTCACGTACGGAGGTCATTTCCGGGGTTGACGGCAACGACATCAGCCTCTACATCCATCAGCCGGTTGGCGGCAGCGGCGATCCAAGGCCCTGCATTCTGCACATCCACGGCGGGGGCATGGTGATCCTCAAGGCCTCCGGAGCCTCCTACCGGCGCTGGCGCGACGAACTCGCCGCTCTTGACCTTGTGGTCGTCGGCGTGGAGTTCCGCAACGCCGGCGGCGCGCTGGGCCCCCACCCGTTTCCGGCGGGATTGAACGACTGCACCTCGGCGCTGGAGTGGGTGCATGCCAACGCCGCTGAACTGGGAGTGTCGAAGATCGTGGTGTCCGGCGAGTCCGGAGGGGGGAACCTGACGCTGGCCACGACGCTCAGAGCCAGTCGCGAGGGGCGCCTGCACATGATCGACGGCGTCTACGCGCAGTGTCCATACATCTCCGGCGCCTACGGGAACCCGCCCATGGAGTTGACCTCGCTCCACGAGAACGACGGGTACTTTCTGGGCAGCGAGATGATGGACGTCATGGTGCGCGCCTACGACCCGAGCGGCGAGAACCTCGCGAATCCGCTGGCCTGGCCGCTGAACGCCGAGATCGAAGACCTCGAGGGTCTGCCCCCGCACGTGATCTCTGTGAACGAACTCGATCCCCTCCGCGACGAGGGTCTGGCCTACTTCCGCAAGCTCACGAAGGCGGGTGTGACGGCCAACAGCCGCACGGTCAACGGTACCTGCCACGCGGGCGACGTGATCTTCCGGGGAGCGATCCCCGAGGTCTACGCGGCCTCAGCGCGCGACCTCTCAGCCTTCGCCCACAACTGTTAGCGCCGAGAACGCTGGGGTTCAGTCGGCGGGATGGTTGACCAGGTGCATGGCGGCGTTGTCGAAGTGATCGAACATGGCGTCCCGTATTTCGGCCGGTAAGGGGCGGTCCGTACCGTCGGCGAGAGTGGCGACGCCGAGCGATGCTGTCATGTGCTTCATCCAGGCATCGCGTTCGGCTATTCCGATGACGAAGGGCATGTGGCGCATCCCCAGACGGGGATGGCCCCGCTGCTCGCTGTAGTGCGCAGGCCCTCCCCAGTACTGCGCCAGGAAACCGGCGAGGCGCTGGCGGGACGGACCCATGTCGGCTGGATACATCGGCCGCAGCAGCGCGTCGGTCTCCACCGCGTCGTAGAACCGGCCGACCAACTCGTCGAAGAAGCGCTGCCCGCCGACTGCTTCATAGACCGTCGGCGGGGCCTGAACGGCTTCACGCATGGCACCCTTCAGGCTCACCGTTCCCGGCGACACCCAGCGTCGCCGGCCTCGATCCCCGGAGTCCACCGATTCTGTGGAGTCGACGGTGTGCCCCGAGTCGATGTCATTGACGAATTTCTCAGAGTGATCCCCCGAATCGAACCAAGATTGTTCGGCGTTCGGCGATCCTTTGGTCACATCCTCAGGCTAGACGCCAATTACTCTTGAGCACACTCGGACATGGCCGGTTGAGGACCGGACCAGCCGACTCAATGGATGTCAAGACAGGGAATCCAGAAGCAAACAACGACAATGCCACACCAGGGCCACCAACAAGGCAAAGGGGCACCTCACACTAGTGGTGCGTCGACTTCCTCGCTGACCACGCAGCCGGCCAACAGGACTAGCGCTGCAACGCACGCTGGTAACCTGGGGTCACGCACCAGTCGAGACCGGTTCGCTTGTCGCGGCCTGCTCCGCTCGCCAACGACGCTTAGCCCGAAAATGCAGCACCACCGTAACAGCCAAAACGGCGAGGCTCACCCCGAGAATCAGACGCTGTGTAAAGGGTGAAACTCTTGGAATCACCACAACGAACGCCGCGCCCCACGCGGCGAGCTCAAGATGTTCGCGCAAAGGGCGCTTTAGGATCGGGCGCGTGTCAAAGAACTTGGGTTCACTGTCGCTAGTCATTAGTCATAGGGCCCCGGGATAAGATAAACAACTGTATCCTCAGTGTGGCACCGCTGCTGAATGTCTATCTCACCTGCGCCAACACCCGTTAAAGCGGCAGCCACTCTTGCGGCCCGAGTGGTAGGGAAGTAACCGAGGGAAAAACCACCGGCCCTAACGAACCACCTGCAGACCGTTTCATTGACGTGGTAATGCGGGTTGGGCGCTGTGGGGCGTCTCCATTCCGTATGGCACACCTCTTCTTGGTCCCATCGCCAACCGTAGACGGGCCATGGCCCAACCACCCATCGAGGCTCGGGCTCGGCGTTCGGGAAGTAACGCGAAGTCTCCCAGTCAACGATCTTGTAAACATAATTCCATTCGAGGGTGCAAACACTCACTGGGATTAGAGGGACATTCAGCGTCACTGTCAGAGGGTGCGCGCTGGCTTCTTCGACCTCCAGGCTGAGAAGCGCTGGAACCCCCGCCGTTGGTGCCAGCGCCAACGACATGGCGATAACAACCGCTGCGAGCGGAACGGCCAAAATCTTCCGAAACATGAATTTCTCCTTCGATTATGTGAGTAATCGGAGGTCTGGCCTTATGCCCGTGCTGAACATCTGTGTCCACACCGGGGAACACCCAGCAGCGGTCCTCGCCGTCGCGCTGAACCGCTCACGATTGTCCGACAATGCCGCTTGCCGAATGGCCGTTGCGGTGACCTGTTGCTTGGACCGACGAAGGAGGGTGACAGTCGATGGTGGAGTTTCTGACACCGAATCTAGTTCACGTCGCAAAACTGGGTGCGTCGCAACAGGTCCAGTGACGGAGACTCAGTTCTACCGGAACGCGGTGGGCGGGGATGTCGAGGATCATCCAACGATCAGGGATCGAACCAGAGGCGGGCAGTGGTTCCCCCCAGGACGGCTGCTCGGGTGGCTGCGTCGAGTCCGCTGAGCGCGTCGCCGACAAGGGTGACCAGTTCGGGGTAGGCGCGATAATGCACTTGGGGGTGGTCCGATCCCCAAACAATGCGCTCGGCACCGAACAAGTCGACCAGTCGCAATACCGCTGAGCCCGGGGACAGGGCGGCAGCGTCGAATACTCCGGTGCTCAGCTTGACGACCAGATTCTCGTAGCCGGCTAAATCAGCGAGCGCACGATCTTCACCCCCGAGAGACACAAAACCACAGTGTTCGAGCGCTATCTCACAGTCGGGCACCGCCGCGGCAATACGGGCGACCGCCGGCAGTTCCTCGGCGAAACAGCAGACGCTCGGGCCGACGCCCGAGTCTGCGCAGTGCTGCACCAGATCCACGGCAACATCGCTGTCAAGCCAAGGGTCGGAGATCGAGAACAACCTCAGTCCCGAGGCCCCCTGCGCCACAGCCCCCTCCAGCAGGCTCAGCGGGTCTTCAACCGTCGAACCCACCGCGACCATGGCCCGCCAGTCGTCCCCGAGCGCCTCAGCCGCTCGCAGAACCAGCGAGTTGTCAAAACCGTGCGCGCCAACTGCCTGGACCAGCACGCCACCGGAGACACCCGCTGCGGTTACTCGGCCTGCTACCGCCTCCGGCCCACAGTCGAACTCCGTCCACCAGCGGGCGTTGGGGTTGCCCGTCAGGTCGTCCACACACGTCTCGCGGTCGACCACGTGCAGGTGTGCGTCCAGCACACGGTTCACAGTCACCAGGTCATCATCGGCATCACCCACCACCAAACCGTACCCAAGACCCTCCCGGTAGCATTCTTGGAGCGACCGGACTCGAGGGCGCGTGCTGACTGATACTCCAGATCGGGTCCGCTTGGGCCCGACAGGTCTCGCAGCCCCGCCCGACAAACCTTCCCTTGAGTGTTCCTCATTTGTGGTACACTCTCGGGTCAACACAGGAGGGCACAGGATGGCCAAAACCGAAATGATCCGAGCCCGTGTAGAGCCAGATCTGAAGGTGCAAGCCGAGCGCGTCCTTCGTGAACTCGGTTTGTCGGCCACCGACGCGATCACCCTGTTCTACAAGCAGGTAGTCCTACGCCAAGGTGTTCCTTTTGATCTCAGCATCCCCAACGCTGAAACCGTCGAAGCCCTGCGCCAGGCGCGGGAGCCCGATGAATTGACCGAGTATCCGAGCATCAACGAACTCAAAGCCGCCCTGTAGCCCCGGTGATTCTCCGGACAACGAATCGCTTCAAGAAGGTCAGACGCTGATGCTTGCATCACATGCGACCATGTCACCGACGGCCCGTCGGCAAGGTTGCTCGACAGACCGTTAGCATTCTCAAGGTGCCAGAACTCGCGGGTGCCTTCTGACTGAAACTCCAGATCGGGTCCGCTTGGGCCCGACAGGTCTCGCAGCCCGTTTCATCCGCTCGGACATGGGCCGCGGGTTCATCGCGTTCAGACACAAGGCCTACCGCTGGATATACGCCAGCTTCGTCATCCAGCAGATCGGCTTCTGGATGAGTCACCTCACGCTGCAGGGACTGATCGAGGAGCGGAGCGATGGCGACACACTGGCAATCACCGCGCTGTTCACAGCCCTCTTTGCACCTGCTTTGTTCGTGGGTCCGTTCGGAGGCGTGCTTGCCGACCGTGTCGAACGCAAACTGGTCGTAACCTGGTCCTACTATGCCTCCGCGGCTGCCGCCGCGGGTCTAGCACTGCTCGCTGGTATCAACGGCGCTCCCCCACTGTGGTCGATCTACGCTCTTGCGTTCATTCTCGGGACGACGTTCTCCCTACTGGGTCCCTCGGCTGGAGCCCTAGTAGTCAATTCGGTTACCAGCGAGGCTGTACAAAGCGCGATTTCAATGCAGGCTGCGGTGCAGAACCTGACTCGAGTGGTAGGGCCGATCATGGCAATCGAAGTCATCGGCTCGGGTCGCTTCCATATTGGTTTCACCGCATTCGCGGTGGCATCTGCGCTGGCTGGTCTCATGATTACCAGAGTTGTTGTCGACGCCCACGACGTTGCCACGGACGGATTGGGTGTATTCGGACGCATCCGTGACGGTTTCCACCACGCTCGTGAACGAAAACCCGCCCTGCTGGCGATCGCAACTACCGCTGTGACATCGGTCTTCGGGGTCTCCCACACGGCTCTGGTCCCGAGTTTCACTCGCGAGATTCTTGAACAGGAACCCGGGCAGTTCGCCAAGATCATTGCTGCCACCGGTCTTGGCGCCATCGTTGGGGCGCTTACCGTCGGGTACAGCAAGGTCGAACCCAGTCTGCAGAGAGCTTCGATATCGCTGCTGGTCTACGGCATATGCCTGGTTGGATTCACCGCTTCGGAACAGCTTGAGACGGCGCTGGCCTGGCAGTTGGGGGTCGGCTTCTGCTATTTCACCACCATGACGACGCTGCAGACTCTGTTGCAGCAGGTGGTGGCTGACTCTGCCCGTGGCCGGGTCATGTCACTGTTCGTCATTTCCTGGGCCGGAGTGGTCTGGATAGGCACCCTCATTCTCGGAGCCATCGCGGACTCTGATGGGTTGAACCTCGGGGTGCGGACGACGCTGCTTCTGACCTCTGGCGTCATCATCTGCTACGGCCTGATCGTCACCATTATTTCCAAAGGGATGCCGACCGGCTCCGATTACCCCAACTGAGAGGCTGCGCGTAGGGTACGCCGCATGGAACTCATTGATCCGCGTCCGCTCGACATCCTCGACGGTGACTTCTACGTCAATGACCCCTACCCGCGCTATGGCTGGCTCCGCGAGCATTCCCCGCTGCACTGGGACGACATCAACGAACTGTGGGTGGCGACGCGTTATGACGACATCGTTGAGATCGAGAAGAACAAGACGGTCTTCATCAGTTCCGACAAGGTGAAGGGCGGCTCCCGGCCCAACATCCCAGGAGACAGTTCGATCATCAACCTCGACGACCCGCTTCATCAGACCCGGAGACTGCTGGTCGCCCGCCGCTTCACTCCGCGTGCCGTGCGCAACTGGGAGGACCACGTCACGGACACGGTCAACGAGTTGTTGGACGCCGCCCTGGAGAAGGGGCAGGCCGAGATTGTGGGCGAGCTTGCGGCGCCGCTGCCTGCCATGATGATCGGTCTCTTGCTCGGTTTCCCCGACGAGCTTTGGCCCAAGCTCCAGCACTGGTCGGAGACGACGATCGCGCTCGGTGGCGGCCCCCGCTACGCGAACGACGAAGGTTTCAAATCTGCCATGGAATTCGCTGTTGCGGCTTCGCAACTCTACGAGGACCGCAAGGGTTGCCCGGCCACCGACGTCATGTCGCGCTGGGTATCGGTGGAACAGGAGAACGACGGGGTCATCGGAGGTGCACCTTTCGGGCACGACCAGATCCTCTCGGACTGTCTGCTGGTGCTCGACGGTGGAGCGGAGACGACCCGCACCGTCATCGCCCGAACCCTGCTGGCGCTGGCCGACCACCCAGAGCAGTGGGAAGCGCTCCAAGCAGGCACCGACATGACGGTCGCCACCGAAGAGTTCATCCGCTGGGTCACCCCGATCCACAACATGTGCCGGGTGGCCGCACAGGACCACGAGATGCACGGCCAGACCATCAAAGCAGGCCGACAGGTGTTGCTCGCCTATACCGCTGCCAACCGTGATCCAGCACAGTTCGACGATCCCGAGTCGTTCGATGTGACGCGCACCCCGAACCACCATGTCGCCTTCGGCTTCGGAACCCACTTCTGTCTGGGAGCGTCGTTGGCCCGCCTGGAGATCCAGACCTTCTTCGAACAGTTGGTGGCGCGGGTCTCAGAGCTCAGACGGATACCGGAACTGCCCCACGTCGAGATGCCCAACGCCTTCGTCTTCGGCCTCAAGGAGGCCCACATGGCCTTTACTCTCAAGTAGGCACGGCACCCTGAAATAGACCTCTGGCACACTGGAATAGACCTGATCTGCAACTCTGAAGTAGACCGTAAGCGGGCCGCACAAGCACCGAGAAATTCCACTGGAGGAGCCATGTCTGATTTGTTTAGCTATGCCGGAAAACGCGTTGTGTTGACCGGGGGTACCAGCGGTCTCGGAGCCGCGGCAGTTGAACTGCTCGCCGATCTTGGCTGTAGCGACCTCACCGTGCTCGATATCGCTGAGCCGACAGGACCGGCGACCCGGTACATCCCCACCGATATGTCGGATCCGTCCTCTGTCGACAAGGCTGTCGCAGACATCGGCGGGGGTGTAGACGTGTTGTTCAACAACGCCGGTGTGGCGGCAACCCACGCGCCTGACTTCGTGATTCGGGTCAACTACCTGGGTCTTCGTCGACTCACCGAGGGCCTCCTCCCCACCATGAACGAAGGCGGGGCTATCGTCAACACCGCCTCAATCGCAGGACAGGGCTGGCCACAAAACCTGGCCAAGATCTCCGAGTTGATCGCCATCGACGGATGGGACGAAGCGCTCGGCTGGCTCGCCGACAACGACGAACTCGTCAGTGCCGATTCCTACGGTTTCTCCAAACAGCTCGCCCAGGTGTGGACGATGCACAGTTCGGCCCGCACCCGCAACGAGTTCGGCGTGCGCACCAACTCGGTGTGCCCCGGACCGGTCGACACGCCGCTGATGGACGACTTCATCAAGACCATGACCGAGCAGGTCATTCAATGGACGGTCGACCAGACCGGCGGCACTATGCTCTCGGCCAACGACATAGCGCGCACGCTGGTCATGCTCGGCAGCGACGCTTCGATTGCCATGAACGGCCACAACACCGTCGCCGACAACGGCTTCAGTGCTTTCATAACCACCGGCCAAGTCGATTTCTCTGGCCTCGGATAGCCCGCACTCTTCGCCGCGACAGGCGTAGGGTTCTCCGTTAGTGACTGACACAGCCACACTCATAGAGCTGACTCCCAGCAGAACCGACGAGGAATCGTTGCTCGAAGCCATCTTGGATTGGGCTGATGGGCGCGGCGTGGAACCGTACCCTCATCAAGAAGACGCCATCTTGTCGCTGCTGGCCGGAGACAACGTGGTGTTGGCCACCCCGACCGGATCGGGCAAGTCCCTGGTGGCCGTCACCGGCGCTTTCGCGATGCTCGCCAACAACAAACGAACCGTCTACACCGCGCCGATCAAAGCCCTGGTCAGTGAGAAGTTCTTCGAACTTGTCAGCGAGTTGGGTGCCGGTAATGTAGGCATGGTGACCGGTGACGCGGCTGTCAACGCTGACGCTCCGGTAGTCGTCTGCACCGCCGAGATTCTGGCCAACCGGGCGCTGCGCGAGGGGCCGAACCTGGATGTCGATCTGGTGGTGATGGACGAGTTCCACTACTACGGCGACCGCGACCGTGGTTGGGCCTGGCAAGTGCCGTTACTGGAACTGCCTCATCCGAGTTTTCTGCTGATGTCGGCCACGCTGGGCGACACCAGCGACCTGCGCACCGACCTCAGCGCCCGCACAGGCCGAGACACCGTGCTCATCGACCAGGCGCCACGGCCTGTGCCGCTCGACTTCGAATATCGTGAGACTCCCCTGCTGGAGACACTCGGCGATCTCCTCAAGATCAAAAAGACGCCCGTCTACATCGTTCATTTCACTCAACGGGAAGCGACCGCGCGAGCCCAGAGCCTCACCAGCCTTGATGTGCTCAGCAAGGACGAGAAGGCCGCCGTGAACGAGGCGATCGGTGGCTTTCGGTTTGACACCCCGATCGGCAAAGACGTGCAACGCTTCGTGCGGGCCGGCATCGGCGTTCACCACGCTGGTCTTCTTCCGAAGTACCGGCTGCTCGTTGAGAAACTCGCGCAGCAGGGTTTGCTCAAACTGATTTGCGGCACCGACACCTTGGGGGTCGGGGTCAATGTGCCGATTCGCACCGTGTTGTTCACTCAGCTCTGCAAGTACGACGGTCGAAAAGTGCGGGTGCTTTCGGTGCGTGAGTTCAATCAAATAGCGGGACGTGCAGGTCGGCGAGGGTTCGATACCGCTGGCAGCATCGTCGTGCAGGCCCCCGAACACGTCATTGACAACAAGCGGGCGGAGGCCAAGGCCCTCACCGATCCAAAAAAGAAGAAGAAACTCGTCAAGAGGAGACCCCCGGAGCGTGGCTATGTCCATTGGGACGGCGACACCCTCGCTCGTCTCAGCGGAGGCACACCCGAGACACTCAAGTCAAGTTTCTCGCTGAGCCACGCCATGTTGCTCAACGTGCTCGACCGCCCCGGCGACGGCTGCGCTGCCATGAAGCGCCTGCTCACCGACAATCACGAACCCCGCAGCGCCCAACGACGCCACATACGCCGGGCCATTGCGGTGTACCGATCTCTGCTTGAGGCGCAGATCGTCGAACTCGACCCGCTGCGGATCAACATTGATCTACAGGATGACTTCCGTCTCAATCAACCGCTTTCGCTGTTCGTGGTTGAGGCAGTCGAGGCACTCGATCCAGAGGTGCCCGATCACCATCTTCAGGTGCTCAGCCTGGTGGAGTCCGTGCTGGAAGATCCGATGGTGGTGCTGATTGCTCAAAAGGACAAGTTGAAAGACGAGTTGGTTAGCGAGATGAAGGCTTCGGGCGTTGAATACGAGGAGCGCATGGATCGCCTTGAGCAGGTCACCTGGCCCAAACCCGAAGCAGAGTTCATTGAACCTGCCTTTGCTATCTTCGCCCGGCATCATCCTTGGGTCGGGCGTGACACGGTCAGCCCCAAAGGAGTGGTCCGCGAGATGCTCGAATTCGCGGAGACCTTCAGCCAATTCGTGACTCGCTTCGGGATCAAGCGCTCCGAAGGGCAGCTTCTCCGTTATCTGACGGACTGCTACAAGACCCTGATCCAGACGGTGCCCTCAGCACACTTGACCGACGATCTTGAAGATGTGATCGAATGGCTCGGCGCCATGATTCGGCGGGTTGATTCGAGCCTCATTGATGAGTGGGAACGCCTTCGCGATCCCGACATCGTTGAGGTGGAACCAACACAGCCCGTTGACTTCGACATCACCGCCAATGAGCGGGCCTTCGGGGTGCTGGTGCGCAACGAATTGTTTCGTACGGTCACCTCGCTGGCCACCCGCCGTCAGATCACGCCGGAGATTGAGGGCATTGAGGCGTACTTCTCCGACCATGAAGCAATTGAGATCGACGCCGACGCCCGCAGCAGCCGCTGGGTTGTGATCGATCTGCAGCGTGGGTTGGCCACCCAGACGCTGTGCGATCCCGAGCGTTACATGGAATGGGTGCTCGAGGCCGAAATCGACCTCGCCGCGTCTCGCCTTGAGGATCGCGCGGTCGTGACCCCTATCCGGGTCAAGCGGCTCTGACCCCGATCAAGATCAGTCAGGCACGGACACGACTCTGGAAGTGATTCTGGGGGCGCATGGCCGATAAGGTGCCGCGTCATGGGATCAATCGAAGGTTTTGCGACGCTCATCACCGGTGGTGGAAGCGGTATCGGAGAAGCGTCTGCGGCGAGGCTCGCCGCTGACGGCTCGCACGTCACCATCTGCGGACGCACGGAACAGAAACTGCTCGATGCGGTCGACCGCATCGCTGGTGTCGCGGCTGAGGGAGTGACAGTGCAACACATAGTTGCCGATGTGACCCAAGAGGCCGACGTAACCGCGGCTGTAGCGGCCGCGGCGGGCATCACCGGGCGGCTGGACGGGTTGTTTGCTTGCGCTGGTGGTTCTACCTGTATGGGTCCTCTCGTTCTGGCTGACGTGGACGACATCCGCTCGACGATGGAGCTCAACTACATCGGCACGTTCCTGTGCCTCAAAGCTGGTGGAGCTCAGATGGCTCAACAGGGTGGCGGCGGATCAATCGTGGGTTGTTCGTCCCATGCCGGCCAGGATTCGATGCGCTGCCTCGGCGCTTACGGTGCCGCCAAAGCCGCTCTTGATCATCTGTGTCGGGTTGGTGCCGACGAGATGGGCCGATTTGGGATCAGGGTCAACTCTGTG
The DNA here is from genome assembly GCA_965198315.1 of Candidatus Aldehydirespiratoraceae bacterium. Lineage (GTDB taxonomy): Bacteria > Actinomycetota > Acidimicrobiia > Acidimicrobiales > Aldehydirespiratoraceae > VXYK01. The sequence continues at coordinate 3,514,598 of OZ240616.1, forward strand.
CAGCCAGGCATCGTGGCCACCGAGTTGATGACGCCGATTACCAGCGGCGGTGCACTGCTCGACAACTATCTGCCTGCGATTCCGCTGGGTCGTGTCGGTGAACCCTCAGAGATTGCCGACATGGTGAGGTTCTTGATCGGCCCCGAATCTTCATGGATCACCGGGCAGGCTTTCGCCGTGGACGGCGGTCAGAACCTGCGTCGAGGTGCCGACTACGGCACGCTGTTGCGAGAGTTCGGACCCGACCCCCTGGACAGCCTCGCGCCCTCCACCGACTGATGGCCACTGACTGACGGCCGTGGCCCGTTAGCGCTATTCGCTTGCTGTTTTGGACTTGTCGGGAACTATTGAGGACTTTTGCAGCAACTCGGTGAGCCCGGGATAGCCGGGGATCGGCTGGAGTTTGTGGTCGATATAGATCAGTCCCGCAGTGATGGCGATGAACCCCAGGGCGAAGTTGACACCGAAGCGAGTGAGCACGAAGAGGTTCACCCCGGTGTTGTTGTAGAGGTAGATGTCCCAGACAGCGGTCAGGATCTCGAAGGCGACAATGAACCAGGTAGCCGTCGCCATTGTGCGCACAAAACGACGGTCTTGGGCCATACCGTCCGGCAATCGCAGGAGTCTCTCGGCAATCCATGCCATAAAGGATCGACCCCTGAAGATGGTGATCGCCAATACCACGCCAACCAGAATCTTTGTTGCGAAGCCGATCCCGAAGTACACCGCCTCGGTACTGATCCCGAAATCGACGAGCTCACGCTCAGCCGCAATAGTGACCGCGCTGCGCAATAGTAGATAGGCGGTGACGCTCGGCAGCATCAGCCCGATGTTGAGGCCTCGACGACGCCTGCTAACAGCGGCCTTGAACGACCAGATCGTTGAAGCAACGACAGCCGCTTCAATGCTGACGAAGTTGTAGAACCCGAGAAACAGCAGCACGGGCATCAACTGGTCCAACGTTCCGCCTCCACCGAAACGCGGTTTCTTACCGGGCATTGAGTCACTGCCGGTCCCAGAATCCCCGCCAGACCCAGCGTCTTCGTCGGTCCCAGCATCACTGCCGGTGATGGTGTCTCTGTTAGTCACGGTGATAGAGCCATCCACTGGGTTGCTACCTCGACATCGCCGAAGATCTGAAGCCCGTCAAGCGTCCGCCTGCCCCAGGCGCACAAGAATAGTTCTTCGCCGCCGGCGCGAACCGCGGCGTCTCCCTTTGCATGTTCGTGGGTCACAGTGATCGCTCCGTCGGCGGCTCGCAACATGAACTCCCCGTCGCCATCGGTCTGATGCAGATGCAGTGAACCGGAAGGCGTCGTTCGTGCCCGCCCGGCCAGCACCTCGGTAAAGAGCTCGTCAACACCGTCGATTCCGTCGGCTGCGGGAACTGGCGTCGGGTCATTGGCTGCCTGTTCCGCGTCGACGCGGTGGATCGCAGTCTCAAGATGGGCTCTCCTTATGAAGAACTCAACTGTCTGGTTAGCGCCCCAAGTCCACAATTGCGTTAGAGGATCAGCTTCGCTCAGCACCGCCACCAATTGGTCCAGCGCTTCGACGGGCGTTTGATCGGGAAGATCTTTCCATGCAATCGGCGCTGCGGCACGCTGCTCAACCTGTGCGGCAATAGCGCTCCACACAACGGCCATGTGCGAAAGCAGATCTTCGTTGGCCCACCCAGGACATGCCGGAACCGTGGCGGAAAGGTCACGGGAGGCAACATCGAGCAGCCTTTGCCCGTCCGCGGCTAGCCGACTGATGCGGTACTCAGGGTCCATTTGCGGCGAGTTGGGCTGGGAATGCGAAGAGTCCATTTGCTTAGTGTGGCGCGGTTGAACGATCATCGTGCGCCGTGAGCACATACGCGATTAGCGGGTCCGCATCCGGCATGGGTGCAGCCACCCGCAAAAACTTAGAAAATGATGGCCATACCGTGATCGGTATTGATTTGCGAGACGCCGAAGTCATCGCCGATCTCTCCACCGATGAGGGCAGATCCAGCGCCGTAAGCGAGACCTTGCAGCGCTGCAACGGCAGGCTCGACGGTCTGGTGACCGCTGCTGGCTTGGGTCCGCCCGTCCGCGGGGAGTTGATCGCCAAGGTCAACTATTTCGGATCTGTGGCATTGCTTGAGGGTCTGCGCCCAGCTCTGGCCGAAGCCGACAATGCTCAGGTCGTACAGATCGGCTCGAACTCTTCGACCACATCACCAAACCTGCCTGCCGAACTAGTTGAGGCTTACCTGAGCGGTGATGAATCCGAAGCGATCCGGCTCGTGAATCTCACACCGGAGCCTTTCGACGGTGCAATCGCCTACGGCGCTTCCAAGCTCGCTGTTTCTCGCTGGTGTCGTCGAGCGGCCGTGAGCGACGACTGGATTGGCCAAGGGATCACACTCAACGTGATCGCTCCCGGGCCCGTACAAACCCCCCTGTTCCAGATGGGCAAGGACGACGACGACTACGGACCGCTGCTGGAGGGCTTCCCGGTCCCTGCCGGGGACCCCGCGACCGCTGATCTGCTCGCAGATTGGATCGTGTTTCTACTCTCCCCGGCGGCTCGTTTCGCCTGCGGTTCAGTGATCTTCGTCGATGGCGGTACCGACGCCCTGCTCAGAGCCGATGCCTGGCCCGAGACGTTCGTGATGGAGTTTTAGGCTCTATGGAGTTTTAGGCACGAGGGAGTTCTGAGAAGCTTCAGGCGGAATGGCTCAGGACAAGAGCGTCTCCTTGTCCACCGCCGCCGCACAGCGCGGCTGCACCCAGCGAAGCGCCGCTGGTTCGAAGCTGTTGCATCACCGTGAGCGCGAGCCTGCTACCGCTGCAACCCAGTGGATGACCCATAGCAATCGCGCCTCCGAATTTGTTCGGGAACATGGGATCGATGCCTAGCTCGTCAGACGATGCAAGCGATACCGCAGCGAACGCCTCGTTGATTTCGAGCACATCAAGGTCACCAACCTCATGGTCCGCAGCCGCGAGAGCGCGCAGCAGGGCTCGCGCTGGTTGGTGGAGCAACGATGTGTTCTCCGGCCCCGCTACCTGACCGTATCCAGCGACCCGGATGTCGTCAGCCAGCCCTCGTTCAGCGGCCGTGTCTGCACGCATCATGACAATTGCCGAGGCGCCATCGCTCAGTTGCGAGGCGTTCCCGGCGGTGATAGTCCCATCAAGTTCAAATGCCGGACGTAGCTTCGCCAACTGTTCGACACTCGTCGTTGGTCGCACACCCTCATCGCGATCAAGGAAACCTCTGTCGCCCGGATTCCCAACGGCCACGATCTCAGCTGAGAACAGATCATTGTTCTGGGCTTCGCTGGCCCTGTGGTGTGACGAGAACGCAAGCTCGTCCTGTGCCTCGCGGGTTATAGCAGCCTGACGCGTGTAGTGATCGGTGTCGCTGCCCATGTGCCGATCCTCGAACGCGCACCAGAGGCCGTCGTGGATCATTGAGTCGATCGCCGCCGCGTGACCCATCTTCATCCCGGCGCGGCCACCGGGGAGAAGATACGGGGCGTTGCTCATGGATTCCATCCCGCCGGCGATCACCACATTCACATCGCCCGCGGCCAACATCAGCGCGCCCACATAGATCGTCGAAAGACCAGAAAGGCACACTTTGTTGATTGTGGTGGCCGGGGTACTCATCGGAATGCCTGCCGCGTCCGCGGCCTGACGCGCAGTGATCTGTCCCTGCCCGGCCTGCAGAACGTGGCCCATAAGCACATGATCAACATCACCCGCCGCGACCTCAGCGCGTTCCAATGCCGCGGCAATAGCGATTCCACCCAATTCCATCGCGGTTCGAGACCTCAGCGTCCCGTTGAACTTGCCGATGGGAGTGCGGGCCCCCGCGATCAGCGCTACATCTTCCACATCGTCTCCTTGTCTTGGTGGCGACCTCAAAGCTACAGCAGGTCGAGTTCAGTCCAGAATGCCGCCCTGGCCGCGAGATTGGCCGAGGGCTTGAGATCGCTCCGCTTCGTCGAGCATTTCTTGGGTGACTCCGAAGGTGTCGCCGAGACCGGCGTCGACAATTTGTTTGGGAATGGCTTTGATCCGATAGTCGTCTGCCACTGGCTCGGGATCAGCAGGACGCCTGGCCAGCGCCGCGGCAACGATCGGTTCCCATGAAGCCGCCAACGCACCAGCGTTCGCTATATCTCGCTCCTTGAACTCGGGCAGGATTTCGGTGCCGAAGCGGTGCAGCGATTCCATGATGTCTTCGTGGCGATTCTTGCCTGCCTGCATCACGAATATCAGTTGATCCACGCCAGCCTCTTCGTAACGGCGGCAGAACTCGCGGATTTGTTCTGGCGTTCCAACCGCTCCACGTAGTCCCTGACGGTCACCGACCGCTGTCTTGGCAGCGAGTGAGCCTTGCTGCGCGAGCGCCGCATCGGGGTCGTAACCGTGCTCGGTGCGTTTGGCTTGGAACTCCTGCCACACGTCGGTCACACCCGGCTGATGTTCTCCGAACAGGTAGTAGTGAGCCAACGAGTAACCGAAGAAGTTGCCTCCTTCAAGCCCCATGCGCATTGCCACCGATTCGTCGGGGTGGCACATCATCGGGGTGACGCAGGCAAGATTCGGGTTCACCGCCTTGCCGACCGGCACACATTCTTCGGCCATGATCCGGCGGTAGTCGTTGACCCACCCTTTGGCGTCTTCCGGGTCGATGAATGCGAAGGTGAGCGCTCCAATGCCCTTTTGGGCTGCGAGTTTGATGGTCTCATGGCGAGAACAGGCAACCCACAGCGGTGGATGGGGCAACTGCTGGGGCTTGGGCACGACGTTGCGAGCGGGCATCGACACAAACTCTCCCTCGTGACCCCCGAACGGTGTTTCGGTCAGGCAACGAAGCGACACTTCGAGACCTTCGAGCCAGGCGTCGCGCTTGCGTTCATAGGGAATGCCGAAGCCGCCGAGTTCGGCCTCCGAAGAAGACTCGCCGGAGCCGAACTCCACCCGTCCGTCAGACAAGAGGTCGAGCGTTGCGATCCGCTCCGCCACCCGTGCCGGATGGTTGAACTGAGGTGCCGTGAGACAGATGCCGTGCCCCAGCCGGATTTGACTGGTGCGCTGAGAACACGCCGCCAAGAACAGTTCGGGCGCAGACGAGTGCGAATACTCCTCCAAGAAGTGGTGCTCCACCTCCCAGAGGTACTCAAAGCCAAGCGAGTCGGCCAGCTCAACCTGTTCAAGAGCATCGCGCAACAGCTCGGCTTCACTGCGCTCATCCCACGGTCGAGGCAGTTGATGCTCGTAGAAAATTCCGAATTTCATATCCGGCGACTATATGCGGGGCGGCTAATAAGCAAGCGATATCACCAAAAGGGTGTGGCAAACGACCGCGACCACGACATGCACATGCCATACTTCGTGGTAACCGAACGTGTCGGGCCATGGGTCGGGACGACGAGCGCCTACCACAACCGCTCCCAACGTGTAGGCGGCACCCCCACCGAACAGCAGGATCGACTCCGGGATCGACAACGACGTGACGAGCCAGGGGGTGAAGACGATCATTGACCAGCCGAAGCCCAGATAGGCACCGTTCATGAACCCTGCCCGTGGATGCAGGGGCAACCATTCGGCTGCGATTCCCAGTAGCGTTCCGGTCCAGGCGACGGCGATCAGCAGCCCCGACACCGGTGGGTCCAAGCCCAGCAAGGCAATGGGCGTGGCACAGGTACCGAACATCAAGAAGATCACCGAATGGTCGATTCGTACCAGCAGTTCCACTCTTTCTGCGGACCAGTCTCGCCCGTGAACGACCGCGCTAACCCCGAGCATCGCGGTGATTCCAAACGAATAGAGCAACATCGAGAACTGTGCTCGCATTCCTTCGGCGAATACCGTCAGTGTCACGCCTAGCGGAATCGCAGCCAACGCCGCCCAACGATGCAGGTAACCGCGATAGCGGGGCCGGGGGCGACGAAGCAACCGAACCGCCGCGGCCGAAAGCTGCCCGTCTCCAGCGTGGTAAGGACTTGGCACAACCTCAAGAATAGACGCTCTAGTTCGTCTCTGTGAGGAACGGTAGACTCTCCGTTCGGCCCTCTATGACGACCATCTCGACTACCTCGGTATGTGACAGCGCCGAATTACAGCAGCGTCGGCAACCCCGCACAGATATCGTGGCCGAAGCTCCAAGTGGCACGGACCGCTGGAGCAGTCGTGAGGGGCCCTTTCGCGAGTACCAACGCACTCTGGTTGCCCAGCCAGACGGTGAAGGCCGCTACGAAGTCACAGAGAAGACGACATACAAGTTGGCTGTTCCCGTTTGGGCTTGGTTGTTTCATTTTCCGGTGCGCCATGCAATGGAGAATCGAAAGGAGCGGTACGGCTACTGGTGGGCACCGCCCGATCGTCTCGATCAACGGGCCGCTACAGTGCTCGGTCTGCTCGCGGGAATACAGCTTGTCGATGGGTACCTCGGTACCGTTCTGACCCAGACGATCACCTTCGCCGTCGACGAGTTCGGTCACGGCAATCAGGCCCAGGGTTGGGTGCTTGGCGTGGTTCGGGCGGGTGTGTTGATCGCGCTGGTGACCGCCGCTCTGGCTGATAAACGGGGCCGGCGCTCGTTGTTGATCGGTGCTGGGATTGCCAGTTGTGCCTTCACTGTGCTGGGTGGTCTAGCACCGAACTTGTGGGTACTGGGAGGTTCGCAGCTAGTGGCGCGGGGTCTCTCGACCGCGCTCGGGATTCTGATTGTCATTGTGGCCGTCGAGGAGATGCCCTACAGGTCAAGGGCCTGGGCTGCTTCGGTTCTCACCCTCAGCGCCGGACTCGGCTCCGGCATGGCCGTGTGGATTCTGCCCGTCGCTGATCTCAGCGAACGGGGTTGGCGGGCGATCTACCTTGTCGCTATTGCCGGTGTTGCGGTTGTGGCATTGTTGGGCCGACGGTTGCCCGAGAGCCGACGTTTCATTGAGGCCACACCCATCGCGACCCCTGCCGAACCCTTGCGGACCCGGCGCAGAAGTCGCTTTGTGTTGTTGGCAACATCGGCCTTCCTGCTGGCCATGTACTGGGCCCCGGCATCAGGATTCCGCAACGATTTCCTCAAAGACGAGCGGGGATTCTCGGGGACGGATATCTCCTTGTTCACGGTCACGACGGCAACCCCGATTGGTATCGGGATCCTGTTGGGCGGCTACCTCGCCGAACGGCACGGTCGTCGCCGCGTCGGGGCTTTGGGAGTTGTGCTCGGCGCCACTTCAACCAGCGCCTCGTTTTTCGCCCATGGGGTCACCCTCTGGTCATTTACCCTGCTGGGAGGTGTGCTGGGCGGGCTCGCGGTGCCGGCGTTGGCCGTCTACGGTCCAGAACTCTTCGGCACCTACAGCCGCGGGCAAAGCAACGGGGCCATCGTCACGGTGGGTGTGCTCGGGAGCGCTATCGGACTGATTTTCGTCGGCGAGCTTTCGGATCGTATGTCTGCTGTGGGACCCGCTCTCGCCATTCTCACCACCGGTCCACTGATTGTCGCTGGATTGATCCTCGCCCGCTTCCCCGAAACCGCCGGATTAGAACTCGAAGAAATCAACCCGGAGGACGCCTAGCCAAGTACTTGGTTGCCAAGACTCAAACCGCAGAGTGCATCGTTCCTTTTGGCAAACAATCGAATCTCCGATCCCTGTCACGGAAATCCGCCAACGGGAACTCCGATGATATAGTAACGTTGCTACTTGAAGGGAGTCGTCGATGAATCGATCAGTCCGCAGCATGAGCAGCAGAGAGTTCAACCAGGGAACCGGTTCCGCGAAGGTAGCGGCTCTTGACGGACCCGTCTATGTCACGGACCGGGGTAAGCCCTCCCATGTGCTGCTGAGCTACGAAGACTACCGCCAACTCGTGAAGGACGATCAGAGCCTCGCCGAGGTGTTGTGCAACACACCGGGCGCGGGCGACATCGACCTTGAGGTCCCCGACCGCGGCGCGCCGGCCCGACCCGCTGTCTTCGGCTGATAAACACGTCACCTTCGACGCTGAACCCCTCATCGGCGGCCAACTCTCACTCCCGTCCGGTTATGTTCGACTGATGTACTTGCTCGACACCAACGTGGTCTCCGAGATCCGCAAGATCAACTCCGGGAGAGCCGATGCGAACGTGGCAGATTGGGCCTGCGCTGTCGATGCCAACCAGACCTACATGTCGGCGATCACGATCCAAGAACTTGAACACGGCGTGCTGTTGGCCGAGCGCCGCGACCCCCACACCGCAACAGTTCTTCGGACCTGGTTCGAAAACGATGTGTGCCATGAGTTCGAGCAACAGATCCTTCCGGTCGACACCAGAGTGGCCCGGTTGGCCGCGACGCTGCATGTACCCGACCCGGCCCCCATCGCCGATGCCCTGATCGCCGCGACCGCCATCGTCAACAAGATGGTGGTTGTGACCCGCAACGTTCACGACTTCGAACGCTTCACCCATCTCAAGATCCTCAACCCCTGGAACCCACCTTCGCCATAAATACACCGTTCACGTCAGCACGGGCGTGTCACCAATATCAGGGTTAGCGGCGGCGGAGGAGAGATTTGAGGCGGCCGTTGGTGGAAGCTTTCAGGGCTTCGAGTTCGGTTTCGTCCACTTCAGTAACACCCGGTCGCCAACGCGGATGCAGCACCGTGTAGAGAGCCAGCGCAAAAGCCGCAATACCGATCGGGACGAAGGCGTCGCCCTCTCCGGTGTAGGTCGGGTACAGCACAAAGGCCGACAGCAAGGCCGTCCACATCCACAGAATGAGCACGGCTCGCCCATGGCCATGACCGATCCGCATGAGCTGGTGGTGAAGGTGTTCCTTGTCTGCCGCATGAACCGCACCGCCACGCGCCGCTCTGCGCACAATAGCGAAGAGGGTGTCGAGAATCGGCACACCCAAAATGACCAGCGGAATGAAGATCGGGGCGAAGAAGAAGAACGCCTGACCAGAGAACTCCTGGGTGGTTCGGCCGCCCACCGACATGGTTGAGACCGCCATCAACAAACCCAGCAGCAGCGCTCCCCCGTCGCCCATGAAGATCCTGGCGGGATGCACGTTGTGGGGCAGAAACCCAACGCAGACACCCAGGGTGATGCAAGCCCACAGCGCTCCAGGATTGTTCGGGCCGATGACATCGGCGTCGCTCAATCGCAAGGCGTAGAGCAGGAAAGTTCCCGAGGCTATGGCAACGGTGCCACCGGCGAGCCCATCGAGGCCATCGATCAAATTGACCGCTGTCGCCATACCCAGAACCCACAGAACTGTCACCAACGCTGACCAATCGGCCGACAGGAACAACAGATCAAAGAACGGCACGCGGAACACCAGGATTGACACGCCTGTCATCGACAGCACACCTCCCGCCAGCACCATTCCGGCGACTTTCGCCGGGGCGGAAATCTCGCGCACATCATCGACGAACCCGACGCTCCAGATCACCGCCGCGGCAACAACCACTCCGAGCATCTCCGTACGCGCAGACATGACATCTGCAAAGTCATCCATGAATGCAGCTACGCAAAACGCACCCACGACCCCCACAAGCATTGCCGCACCACCACCGCGAGGTGTTGCCACTGTGTGAACGTGGCGCTCATCAGGAGGAGCGACCGCGCCGAGACGAACCGACAAGCGGCGTACCAGAGGTGTTGCCGCAAAGGTGACAACGGCCGCGACGGCAGCAACCAACAGATACGCCGACAGCGATGGTGCCGGCATCTCTGCTACCTCAACTCGCCGTTCATACCCCGAGATCGGGGTAGGGGCAGAACCTCGAACAGAGTTCTGCCACGTCGGCTTTGACCGAACCAACCACGCTGTCATCGTCACGTCCGCTCAGCGTTCTGGCAATGAGTTCGGCGATGGTGGCCATCTCATCGGGGCCCATGCCCTGAGTGGATACCGCGGGCGTGCCAACCCGTATTCCTGAGGTCACGAAAGGTGAGCGCGGGTCATCGGGGATTGTGTTCTTGTTGAGGCTGATACCAGCGGAATCAAGCACAGCCTGAGCTTCCTTGCCGGTTAGATCGGGATCAAAGGTCCGCAGATCAATCAGCAGAAGGTGATTATCGGTCCCGCCGCTCACCAACCTGAACCCGTGGCCCGCCAGCGCCTTTGCGAGAGCCGCAGCGTTGGCAACAATCGACGCCGCATAGTCGGCGAACTCCGGGGTTGATGCTTCTGCGAACGCGATCGCCTTGGCTCCGATTGCGTTCTCGAGCGGGCCTCCCTGGATGCCCGGGAACATCGCCTTGTCGATGGCCGCGGCGTACTGCTCGGAGCTGAGAACGCACCCGCCTCTGGGACCGCGCAGTGTCTTGTGCGTTGTAAAGGTGACGATGTCGGCAATACCCACCGGGTTGGGGTGAACGCCACCCGCTATCAAGCCGGCGATGTGCGCCGCGTCAAACATCAGCAGCGCGCCGACTTCATCGGCGATCTCTCGCAGTGGATTCGGATCGATGATGCGTGGGTAAGCAGTGGCTCCGGCCACGATCAGTTTCGGTTCTTCGGCATGGGCCTTGCTGGCCATGTCCTCGAAGTCGATGCGCTCGTCGCTGGCCGTCACCCCATAGGAGACGAAGCGGTATTGCCGACCCGAGAAGTTGACCGGCGAACCGTGGGTCAGATGCCCACCGTGATCCAGGCTCATTCCCAGCACCGTGTCGCCCGGCTCAAGTACTGCCTGGTACACCGCCATGTTGGCGATCGCCCCGGCATGGGGCTGCACGTTGGCGTGATCGGCACCGAACAAGGCGCACACTCGGCGTCGAGCCTCGTCCTCAATCTCGTCGATGACCATGTTGCCGCCGTAGTAACGCCTGTACGGGTAACCCTCGGAGTATTTGTTGGTCAGAACCGAGCCGGTAGCGGCCATAACCGCTGGGGAGGCGAAGTTCTCCGAGGCGATCAACTGAAGGGTGGAGTTCTGGCGGATCTCCTCTCGAACAATCATCTCCAGAACTGGATCATCGGCAACGTGGGGCCACGACATTCAAGTGCTCCTAGCTTGGTCGACGTCCGGGACTCTATATGGAGGAAATAAGGCCGAACAGCGGAATCGTAGCGTCCGTTGGCAAGCGCTCAGACGGATTCGTCGTCAAGGTTGCCGAGCTTTTCTATTCGCGCCACATGGCGACCGCCTTCAAACTCGGAGTCAAGCCATGCCTGCATCGCTTGGGCGGCCACCTCGGGGCCGACGAACCGCTCACCGACGCAGATCACATTCGCATCGTTGTGCTCACGAGCCGAACGTGCAGATGTGGCATCCCACACCGTCGCCGCGCGCACTCCCGCGATCTTGTTAGCCGCCATACCGATCCCGATTCCGCTTCCACAAACACACACACCGCCCTCGGCGCCACCGCTTACCACCGCCCTGCCGACGGCCGCACCGAAGTCTGGATAGTCGACCCGCTCAGTCGAGTAGGTACCACAATCAACTACATCGTGACCCAAGTCCCGTAATCGCTGCGCTAGCGACTCCTTCATCGAGAACCCGGCATGATCGGAACCGACCGCTATACGCATGCCGCCAGTTTAGGTTCTTGCGCTCAGCTCCGCGTTGATATTCGCCATTGAAACGGGGCCTTGACGTAATAGCACCGGAGCACCGTCGACGATCGACACTACGGTGCTCGCCGAACCCTGCCGAGGGCCGCCGTCGACCACGATCTGTACCGTGTCGAAGAGCTCGGCAGCGTCAGAGCACAGCTCGGGGGTTGGCTGACCATGAAGGTTGGCGCTGCTAGCGGCCAACGGCCCAACAATAGAGGCGACTGAACGAACGAATTCGTCGTCAGGGCAGCGAACTCCGAGCGTCGAATCGGTTCCCGCGGCGACCGCTCCGTTGTCAATACGGTTCGCAACAATGGTGAGAGCGCCTGGCCAGAAACGCTCGGCTAGGGCGTTTCCGTCGGCACCAAGATTTACATAGCTCGCAGCCTGAGCAGTATCTGCAACAAGTACCGCCACCGAGGTATCGACCGGACGCTGCTTAAGAGCAAAAACCGCAGCGAGGGCGGCGCTGTTCGTGGCCATCACTGCCAAGCCATAAACCGTGTCGGTCGGAAGCAGCACAATTTGACCTTCCTGCAGCGCGGCAACAACGCGATCAAGATCGCTCATCTGCGTGCCATCACAGCCCGGGGACGGCCGCTGAGATCTTCATGGATCGTCGCCTGCCAGCCAAGATCACGACACCATTGCTGCACCCTGGAAGTCTGGGCCGGTGACATCTCAAGCACGATCACTCCGCGAGGCGCCAACCACTGCGGCGCTTCAGTCACGATGCCGCGCAGATCGGCGAACCCTTCGGATTTGGCCCACAGCGCGGTTGCGGGCTCCCAGTCGGCCACCACCGCGGGTAGCGCTTCGCTCTGGGCGACATAAGGAGGATTCGAAACCACAACATCAAGGGTGCCTCGCAACTCGTCGGGCAACGCTTCGAACCAATCTCCGTGATGCAAGCTGACCGAAGTTGCCGCAGACCCGATCCCCGCCAGATTCGCCCGAGCCACCGCAAGAGCATCTCGGGACACATCCGTGGCGTATACCCGGCAGCCCTTACATTCGACCGCTACTGACAAGGCAATCGCACCCGAGCCGGTACCAAGATCAGCCACGGTCACAATACCCTCAGTACCGCCACTGGTTCGGCTCTTTTTTTTGCGCACCTCGTCAATGGCGTCAATGGCGAGACCGGCAACGATCTCTGTCTCGGGCCGAGGAATGAGTACCCGCTGATCGACCATCAGATCAAGGGTTCGGAACCCCCAACGACCCAACACATATTGCAACGGTTCGCCTTGAACGCGGCGTTCCACCAACTCGTCAAAGCGTGCCATCGCCTTGGTCGTGACGCAATCTTCAAGAACGCGGTGCACCCCCGATTGCCGCGCGCCGGTTATCTCCTCAACCACCCGCCGAGCATCGATTTGTGCCGTGTCGATACCTGCATGCTCGAAACGAGCTACTGCTTCAGCGAGAAGTTCCGACCACCTGACCGTGCCAGCAGCGTTGACTGTGCCAGAGGTGCACTCAGACATCGTCTTGGAGTTGCAGTTGGCGCTCCTCGGCTACCAGGGCGTCGCTGATGTCGTCCAACTCGCCGGCCAAGACCCGATCGAGTTTGTGGACTGTGAGTCCGATCCGATGATCGGTCAGGCGGTTCTCTTTGAAGTTGTAGGTGCGGATCTTCTCAGAGCGGTCGCCCATCGAAACCTGTCCCTTGCGCAGATCCGACGCCTCGGCATCCGCACGTTCCTTTTCGAGTTGCCCGAGACGCGCTCGCAGCACCCGCATAGCTTTGTTCTTGTTCTTGAGCTGGCTCTTCTCGTCCTGCATGGTGACCACCAAACCTGTCGGCTCATGAACGATCCTCACTGCTGAATCCATGGTGTTGACCGACTGACCACCGTGGCCCGATGCCCGATAGGTGTCGACGCGCAGGTCGTTGTCGTCAATGTGGACCTCAACCTCTTCAGGCTCCGGCAACACCATCATCGTGGCCGACGATGTGTGGACCCGCCCCTGCGATTCAGTCACCGGCACCCGTTGCACCCGGTGAGTCCCGGCCTCGTGCTTCATCCTGGTCCACACCGATGGACCCGATAGCAGTGCCGTTACCTCCGACAGTCCTCCGAGTTCGGTGGGCGACGAACTGAGCACTTCCATGCGCCAGTTCATTCGCTTCGCAAACGCCTCGTACATGACAAGCAGATCTCGGGCAAAGAGGTTGGCTTCATCACCACCGGCCGCCCCTCTGATCTCAATGATGACGTTGCGTCCATCGTTTGGATCGGAGGGCAACATCAGAACACGGAGCTGCTCAGCGCTCTGCGCGACAAGGGCTTCGAGTTCTACGACTTCTGCGCGCATCTCGGTTCGTTCAGCACCTTGAGCGTCTCGCAGCATCTCATTGGCGACCTCCAAGTCTTCGACCGCACAACGCCAGCTCAAGCCCGCAGAAACGATCTCTTCAAGTTGCTTGAAACGGCGACCGAGGTCCGCTAGCTGAGACGCGTCTGCCTGCACCGCTGGATCACCGAGACGGATCTCAACGTCACGAAGCTCTTGTTGGAGGCGTTCAACGCGGTCCCACATGAGATTGAGGCTAAGAGGCCGAGCGGATTGATCCTCAAAACGGCCGCTCTTTAGAGTGAGGCCAGGAATCGGCTCACGACGGTGATGATCTCGGGGTCGCATTCCGGCTTGGGATTGTGGCCTTGGCCTTCCAACCAGTGCATCGTGACAGGTCCCGCGATGGCACCAATGTGGGCAGCTACTTCGTCTGGAGTGCCGAAAGGGTCACGGTCGCCGTTCACAAACAACGTCGGCACTGACAGATCACCAAAGTGCTCAACACGAAGGCGGTCGGGTTTCCCGACCGGATGCAAAGGGTAGCTGAGCGCCACCAAGCCGACAGCAGCCATCCCTTGGGCCATGGCTATTGAGCAGATGCGCCCACCCATCGAACGCCCGCCAAACGCCATGGACTCGGGATCCACACCAAGCGTTTCAGACGCAAGCTCCACCTCGGCTAGCAGAGCGTCGATCAGTTTGGGAGCACGATCCGGGAACCTGCGCCCCTCCTTGCGGTAGGGGAAGTCCATGCGCCACACCGGCAGGTCCAGTTGATCCTGCAGTGCTACCAACAAACGGTGCGAAGAGTCACCACCCGCACCATGGGTCAAAAGCAGCGCTGAAGGGGCCGTCATTTCTGGGCCAGCAAGATTCGACGCGCTTCAGCAATATCAGCGATGCGCTCAGCGGCGCTCGCGACTTCACCGCCGTGGTCGGGGTGTACGGTCAACAAGGCATCACGGTAACCCTGCTGGATCAGGCCCTTGTTGAGTCGGTCAGCGACAGCGGAAAGACCGAGCACACGCATTGCCCAGTCGACATTGTCGCTCATCGCCCCATGTTGCACTGCAGACCTCAAGAACGACGAGGAAGCCCCACCCGCCAGGTACGCCAAGAACCCGAGGTTGATCTCACCACGCCACGCCAGAGCACGGCGAATGTTCGCGAATACGCCTGTTCTGATATTCGACGGCAGCCTCCCGGCAGCATAAACAGCGCCCAGAACGTGCTGAGACGGCGCACCCTTGTCGGTCGTGAACTGCAGTCGCAGTTCACCCTCGCTGTCGTCAACCCGATAGAGCCGATGCGAGCTGCGGGTCAAACCGACCCGATCAGCCTGGAAACGATGACGTAAACGTGGCTGAGGGATCCGATAGCCGGCATCCAGGTCATAAATCAACGCCAACAGTTCACCGATGTCATCGGGATCCATGTCTTGAGCGAAACGGGCCACGACTCCGCCGAGCAGCAAACCACCAAATCCTGGCACCGGGTCACAAGGCAAGAACGTGCGGCCGAGTGCAACCCGACGAGTCGGCGCAATCGGCCGGGAATGGCACACTTCAAGCTCAGCCAACAGCATCAGTCACAACCTAACCGGCGCCTTAGACCAAACGTTGAAGGGTGTCGCGGAGGCGGATCGCAAGATCAGAGATCTCGATATCCGACGAGTCCTCTGACTCGATCAGGTCAACCAGTTGATCGGCAGCTTCACGCAAGGAACTCCATGCTGTTGCCGAGAACCCGAACGGAGTCGCAGTTGCGACCAGACGCTCACCATGGGTAACCGCGCCGAGCACACCTTTGGAATCATGCACGTCACGACGCAAGCGGTCGGTCGCCTCAAATAAGGCACTCAGCAAATTGTTGGCTTCAAGACCATCGAGTTCCTCTAGCCCAGAATCTGCGGTTCGCGCTAGCAGATCCTCAATCAGCAACTCAACATGTTCTTCGTCGTCCTCGTGACATATCAAGTCCCCATCAGAATCGAATTCGTGAGGCACGCCCGCAGAACCAAGACGCTCCGACAGTTGCGCTTGGAGTCGCCCGGACCACCCCGTCATCTCGAAGGCCAACTGGGGCCGATCAGGGTCGAGTTCGCGAGCCTCAGCCGTCTCGACTTCTTCGATCAACGCATCGACCTCCTCTTCGACCGACTCATGAGCGAGCAAAGTGGTCCCCTGCCAGGAATGGACCACTCCATCGGCCAACAGCAACTGAGCCAACATCGTGCGGGTCTCAGCAGCCCATTCGTGAAGCTCGATTGCCAGCCATTCCCCCTCGTCGTCGTCCTCCAACGAACCGTCATCGACGGCATCTTCTGGAGACTCGGAAGGGTCACCATCTGCCGCGTTGTCGTCTTGTCGGGAGCCGAATCGAAATGCCACGACCGCCATGTTGCCACGAGTTGCACGATTCCGAGATGACGGAGGCGAAACTGCTACGGTCGCACCTATGAGTACACAGGCAGCCCCGGATAGAAACCTTGCGCTTCCACTTGTCCGAGTCACCGAGGCTGCAGCCATGGCAGCGTCTCGTTGGATGGGTCGAGGCGACAAAGAGGGCGCCGACGGCGCCGCGGTCGACGCCATGCGGGCAGTGCTCAGCTCGGTGCAGATGGACGGAATAGTGGTCATCGGCGAAGGCGAGAAGGACGAGGCCCCGATGCTCTACAACGGTGAAGCCATCGGTGACGGCTCACCACCTCTGACAGACATCGCCGTAGACCCGATCGACGGCACAACCCTCGCCTCGCTGGGCCGACCCAACGCCATCGCAGTGATAGCGGTGGCCCCCAGAGGAACGATGTTTGATCCCGGCCCCTGCTTCTACATGGAGAAGATCGCCGTTGGGCCCGAGGCCGCCGGAGTCATCAGCATGCACAACTCGATCGCCGAGAACCTGTCTGCTGTAGCCGAGGCCAAAGGCGAATCGGTGCGGGACCTGACCGTGGTCATCCTTGACAGAGACCGCCACGCCGAAACCATCAGCGAGGTGCGGGCTGCCGGCGCTCGGATTCGTCTTATTCCCGATGGCGATGTCGCGGGTGCGATAGCGACCGCCTGGCCCGGCTCCGGTGCCGACATTCTGCTCGGCATAGGTGGAACTCCAGAGGGCGTGATCACCGCCGCCGCGCTCAAATGCATGGGCGGAGAACAACTCGGTCGACTCTGGCCCCGCAACGAACGTGAACGAAAGATCGCCATCGAAACCGGTTACGACCTGAACCGTGTGCTGACCGCCGACGACCTGATACAAAGCGACAACTGTTTCTTCGCAGCCACCGGGATCACCGACGGTGCCCTGCTCAAAGGCGTGCGCTTCGACAGCAATGGATGCCATACAGAGTCACTGGTGATGCGCTCACGATCGGGCACGGTACGCAAAATCGAGGCCCACCATAAACTCCACAAGCTGGCCGAATTCTCAGCCATCGACTACCAGTAGCGCGTTGCCATCGCCGGGCGCAGCCGGAGCCGCGCGGTGCTGTCTTGATTCGAGGTGTCAAGCCAACGGGAGGAATCTCATAGCCTCAGGCTTGGACAACAGCCTGAATTTCGCGGCCTGTGATGGTGTCCTTGTTTGCGTCGACCGTCTCGACCAAGGCCATGTGAGCCAATTGGATCACTGTGCGTAGCGAGGAGCCCTGCTCATACTGTTCATAGAGTCCTTCGATAGCAGACGATTCCACGACATCTTCGAGTTGCCAAGCTTGTTCATCGCCGTTGGAATGCTCCAAATGGATCTGTACGCGTTGGTGCAGGATGCGTGCGAGTTGGTCTACCGACGGTATGCGGGGAAGCTCCACCTTCGTGTCGAGGAACATGAGCAAGTTGGAGTGTTCAACGGTGGATTCGAGGTAGCGGGTATGCGTCGCCACAACTACCGAAGCCTGCAAGTCCGCGAGCCAGCGGATGGCGTTACCGAAGAATCCTGAGACGATCGTTTCGTCGGCAGCAGCGGTCCACCTGTCGGTGTCGTCGAACACGAATACCGGCATGAGTTCATCCCCGTGGATCGGTTGAAGGCATTGATGGATTACCTCAATCTTGTCGGCGAGAGTGTTCGGTTCGGTTGTAGTGGTCTGTCTTTCGATCTGCTCGGCGATACCAGCGCGCGCCATCCATCCCGGGGGTTGCACGCTCAAGCCTCTGCTGCGCCTGTTTGTGCGGGTTACTTGCCGCCTCTGCCCGATGGTGTGGTTGGTGTCTGTTATGGGGTATCCAGCCTCTCGGGCTAGACGGGTGAGTTGCGAGATGATCATGTCGGCGATCAGGTTCTCTTTGGTCGCGTCGTGCTCGAGCGAATGGACCGGTACCAGGATCGGGGCGACAGATTCAGCGGTAGGGCCGAGTACGTAGGACACCAAGCTCGTTTTGCCGCAACCGCTGTCCCCAATCAAAGCGATACGTTCACCGCGGAGTGTCCCGTCACGGAACCTACGCTCCACCGGTGTGCCTGCGGACATCGATTCGAATGGGACATGGTAGACGCCGACATCATTGAACTTCGGGGTGGCGTCGAAGGCATAGTTATCGCGTAGCAG
This sequence comes from Candidatus Aldehydirespiratoraceae bacterium, assembly GCA_965198315.1. Lineage (GTDB taxonomy): Bacteria > Actinomycetota > Acidimicrobiia > Acidimicrobiales > Aldehydirespiratoraceae > VXYK01. Next base: position 3,532,996 of record OZ240616.1, read on the forward strand.
CTTGAGCCTCGCTAGAGTCACGGTGCTTCCTGTGCAGCCAAGCTGGCGGGGGCGGTCGACGTTGATCGTTTCGGGTCGGCCCTGTAAAGCTTGCGGCGACCCGACCGCTCCGCCGTAACCATGCCTTGTGCTTCCAACTCGGCCAGTATTTGCACCACTCGGCTTCGAGTAACGCCGACCTCCGCAAGGAGTTGCTCGTCGCCAGCGTATGTTGGTCCGCGTTCTCCGAGAGCATCCAGGACTTTGATGGCTGTTGGTTTCAAGAGTGAACGAACCTTCTGCATCTCTTCGAGACGGCTGGCCTCGTACTCAAGATCGTCCGAAAGGTAGAGGTCGCGTAGCACGGACAGAGCCCGGCGTGGAGTACATGGAGAGATCGCTTCCAAGGCCGATTCGGACATTACTTTCAATGTATCTCGTTGCACTGGAGAGCCTGTCTCGGTTCTGCGCCTCAGGAGGTCTTGAAGTTCTTCGGAGTCAAAGCGCTCCAGCTCAACGATGACATCGAAGAACGTGTCTGCCGGTGGATCGAGAGAGACACTGGTCCCTGAGACGACCCATTGAATTGGAACTTCCCAAGCCTGGTCTCGCAAGCGTCCGAACATCCCGACGATACTCTTCTCGTCTAGATCGTCCACGAGCATCACCGGCGGGGGATTGTCTGGAAGTTCCTTGGCTGCCGCTTGCAAGTGCTCGTAGGGGTTTTCGGCCGACCTGTACGTCGTGCCAGAGAATTTCTCTATTGATGCTGCCCATTGATTCGGGGCTTCTCTTCTCAATCTCCGTTGACCCGTTAGTCCGCGTTCTACTTCTTCGAGCCGCTCGGTAAGTGTGTCGAACCCGTGAAGGCGGGCATAGCGAGCTTCGGGCCTCCCTCGCTGAATCTGACGCAGAAACGATGTTCGGCCAATACCGGGGAGTCCATGCACGTAGACGTTCAAGCCGAGCTTCAATGCCCGATCCACACGCTTCAGTTCCCTGTTACGATCAACGAATAGATCGCGATCAGCATCCGATGTTCCGAGCGCCCTCTGGCTGAGCAAGATCATTAACACAATTTACAGTTAATATTGTTAGAAAGCAAATACACCTGGTTACATGCTCTTCGGCGGTGTCAAGCTTGCCAACTGAATCACACCGGGCTTGGTAGAGACCGTTTTTCGTGTGTCTCGGCGGGGTTGGTTTGATTGGTGTCTCTCGGTCGAAGTTCGCTCGCCGACTGTTCGTAACTAGGCGGTCGGCGCGTCGGCCTGCCCGAGCCCGTTGAAACCCCAGCAGACGATCGAGTCGTCGGCTCGTATCGCACAGGTGTGGTCGTGGCCTGCGCTGACGGCTTTGAATCTACCTGTCGGCGCGTCGGTCTGCCCATTCCCGTTGTTGCCCCAGCAGAAGATGCTGCCGCCGGTACGCAACCCGCAACTATGGACGCCGCCTGCACTGAGGGCTTTGAAAGTACCTTCCGGCGCGTCGGTCTGCGTATACCTGTTGTCGCCCCAGCAGGCGATGGTGTCGTCAGTACGAATCCCACAAAAATGGCTTCCTCCCCCAACTACACTCACATGGCTCCCGCCTGCACTCACAGCTTTGAAACTGCCTTCAGGGTCGCTGGCTGGTGCGTTGCCCGCGCAGACAATCGACTCGTCGGACCGATTGGTTATTCCGCAACTATAGTCCGGCCCTACGCTGACAGCTTTGAAAGGACTGCCCAGGGTATCCCCGAGGCCCCAGCAGATGTTGGTGTTGTTGGTGCGAATCCCGCAACTCTGGGTGCCGCCTGCACTGACGGCTTTGAAACTGCCTGTCGGCGCGTCGAGCCACCCATACCTGTTGTCGCCCCAGCAGACGATGCTGTCGTCGATACGAATCCCGCAACTATGTGAGCTTCCTGCACTGACCGCTTTGAACCCACCTGTCGGCGCGTCGGTCCGTCGCTGCCCATCGAAGCCCCAGCAGACGATCGTGTCGTCAGCGCGTATTCCGCAACTATGGCTACTGCCTGCACTGACCGCTTTGAAACCACCTTCCGCCACATCGTCGGTGGGGTCGCAATCTGGGGTTGAGGCGTCGATGGTTACCTCTGGTTCGTCTTTGTAGCGGTACAGGAAGGTGACGAGATGGGCACGGGTCAACGTGTCTTCAGGCGCGAACGTGGTGGGTGAAGTGCCGGTGGTGATACCGGTGTGGGCCATCCACGACACACCAGCTTGTTGCCAATCCGCAACAACGTCGCTGAAGTTGTGCGGCGGCGCGTCGGGCTTACCATCCAGGCGATGCAGGAATGTTGCGGCCTCGGCTCGGGTCAGGGTGTCATCAGGTGCGAAGGTGGTGGGTGAAGTGCCGGTGGTGATACCGGTGTTGGCCATCCACGAGATCGCATCATTTTGGGAGTCGTCGGTCACGTCGGTGAACGAATGAAGATCCCCGGCATCGGGCCGGTCCTCCATGTTGTAGATCCACACCGCTGTTTCACCACGCGACACCGGAGTCTCAGGCCTGAAACAGGACCCCGCAATGCTGGCGATCCCGTTGTCGACCGACCATTGCACCGCGTTGGTGTACCAATTCTCTTCAGACACGTCCCCGTATCCCGCCACCGCCCCAGCCTGTGACGGCAACGCCATCAACAACGCAGCCGTCAACGCAAAAACCAACCCGAGGCTCAACCAGACCCGGCTCAACCCAACCACAAACCTGGATGAAGAACCAGACATAGGCACGCGAGCCTAACCCCGTTACACAACCCCCGCTGCACAACCCCCGTTCACCCACCACGCGGTGCTAGCGCCGGGCGCAGCCGGAGCCGCGGCTAGGACTAGCTGGTAGCGAGTGCGGCGACTCTGAGGCGAAGTTCGGCGCGAACCTGGGCGGCTTCGGCTTCGGCTTCGGCTTCGGTATCGTCGGTATCGGCCGCTAGTGCTGCGTTGGCGTTGTCGAGTGCGGTCTGGGCGCGGGCCACGTCGATATCTTCGGCGGATTCGGACACGTCGGACAGGATCGTGACCTGGTTGCCGTGTACCTGCACAAAGCCACGATGCACGGCGAAGATGTCACGCCCGCCGTCGGGTTTGACGACCTCCACGGACCAAACCGCCAGAGTGCCGATGAACGGCACGTGACCAGCCTGGAAAGCGATATCGCCACCCTCGACCGTGCGGGCTATAACCATGTCGGCAACACCGGTATAGGAAACAGCCTCCGGACTGACGACTTCGACGTTGAACATCAGATCGATCCTCGACCCTAAGTCCGTGCCCGGAGTTCAGCGGCCTTGCGTTGCGCGTCCTCAGCACCGCCGACCATATAAAACGCCTGTTCGGGCAGGTCGTCAAGGTCACCGTTGAGCAGCGCCTCGAAAGAATCGATCGTCTCGGAGACCGGTGTGAAGATGCCGTCCTGACCGGTGAATGCCTTGGCCACGAACATCGGCTGCGACAAGAAGCGCTGAACCTTGCGTGCCCGGTCGACCGTGATGCGGTCCTCCTCAGACAACTCATCAAGACCCAGGATGGCGATGATGTCCTGGAGTTCCTTGTAACGCTGCAACACCTCCTGGGCCCGGCGGGCGGTCAGATAATGGCGATCACCGACAACCTGAGGATCGAGAATCGTGGAGCTGGAAGCCAGCGGATCCACAGCCGGATAGATACCCAGAGCGGCGATGTCACGGCTCAGTTCTGTGGTGCCGTCGAAGTGGGTGAACGAAGTGAACGGGGCTGGGTCGGTGTAGTCGTCGGCAGGTACGTACACGGCCTGCAACGAGGTGATCGACTTACCCCGAGTCGAAGTGATGCGCTCTTGAAGTTCGCCCATCTCGTCAGCCAGGGTGGGCTGGTAACCCACCGCTGAAGGCATCCGGCCAAGCAGTGTCGACACCTCCGAACCGGCCTGCACGAAACGGAAGATGTTGTCGATGAACAACAACACATCCTGGTTCTGGACGTCACGGAAGTACTCCGCCATGGTCACGCCCGCCAACGCCACCCGCAGACGCACCCCTGGAGGCTCATCCATCTGGCCGAATACCAATGCCGCCTTGTCGAGCACGGTGGTCTCACCGTCACCCATAACGGTCTCACCCATCTCGATGAACAGGTCGGTACCTTCACGGGTGCGCTCCCCCACGCCCGCAAAGACCGAAACACCACCGTGGTTGGAAGCCACACGGGTGATCATCTCGGTGATGAGCACGGTCTTGCCGACACCCGCACCACCGAACAGGCCGATCTTGCCGCCCTCCTTGTAAGGAGTGAGCAGATCGATCACCTTCACGCCGGTCTCAAACATCTTGGATGAGGGCTCAAGGCTGTCGAAAGAGGGCGCCGGGCGGTGGATGTCCCAGCGTTCGGCGGTCGTGCGGCCCGGTTCATCCAGGCAATCCCCCATCACGTTCCAAATGTGGCCCAAAGTGTCGTCGCCCACCGGCGCTTGCACACCATGGCCTGTGTTGCGCACCTCAACGCCACGGGTGAGGCCATCAGTCGGCTTCATGGCAATGGCCCGAACCCGGCTATCGCCGATCTGCTGGGCAACTTCGGCAGGCACGTTGATCGTCTCGCCGTCAACCTCAACGTTGAACTCGATTTGAGTGTTGATCTCGGGCAGGCCATCGGGTGGGAACTCAACGTCGACCACAGGGCCGGCAATGCCGACAATGCGACCGGACTTGAGATCACCTTCGGTAACAGAGGTACTAGTTGTAACAGTCATATCTAGGGGTGCTTTCAGGTCTCGGTAAGGGGATGAGAATCGGCGGGAGCCACATCGCTGGGAGACACCGCGCTGGGAGACACCGCGCTGGGCAACACAGAGGCGAAGGCCGCGGCGAAATCGTCAATGGGTACTTCGGCCCCCAACGCTTCAGCCCCGCCAACGATCTCCATGATTTCGGTGGTGATCGCAGCCTGTCTCGCTGCGTTCATCTCCCGCGACAGTTTGGTAATCAAATCTTCGGCGTTGTCGGTAGCGGACTTCATGGCCCGCTGCCGGTTGGCATGTTCAGAAGCAGCGCAATCAAGCAGGGCGCCATAGAGGCGCGCCTCGACATAGCGGGGAAGCAGCGACTCAAGGACAGCCTCAGGCGACGGTTCGAACTCAAATGAAGAGATCGCCGCCGCGGAACCACTGCCGATTTCAGCCACTACCTGCGTGTCCTCCAAAGGCAAGAAACGGCGTACAGATACCCGTTGCGTTCCCATCGAGATGAACTCTGTGTAGATCAACTCGACTTGGTCGATTTCACCGGCAACGAAAGCTGCCGCGACATCGTCGGCGACCCGCCGGGCGTCCTCATAGGTGGGATTGTCGGTGAACCCAATATAGGAATGGTCCACGCGATAGTGGCGGAACTTGTAGAAGGCCATCGCTTTCTTGCCGACAGTGAACAGCGAATAGTCTTTGCCCTCGCTCTGGTGAGCCATGACTTGTCGCTCGGCGGCACGAATCGGATTGGTGTTGTAAGCCCCGGCAAGACCGCGATCACCCGCCATCACAATGAAACCAACCCGTTTGATATCTGTGGCTTCGCGCAAAAGCGGATGATCGACTTCAGCGCCACTGGCAGCCAGGTTCTCGATAACCGAGGTGATCCGGCGGGCATATGGACGGGCGGCATCGGCGCGCTGCATGGCCTTGACCACGCGCGTCGCCGCTATCAGTTCCATGGCGCGCGTAATTTTCTTCGTCGATTGGACGCTTGATATGCGTCGACGAAGCTCGCGCTCCTTGCCACCGGGCATTGCTCAGATCTCGTCTCGGGTTATCTCTTCTTCGGGCAACGTGGTTTCGGAGTCAACGATGTCGCTGTGGGCGTCGCCTTGAGCTTCCGCTTCGGGCTCGGCAGTATCGACCCGCGAACCAACGAACTGATCGGCAAAGGCAGAGATGGCTGCCTCGAAGGCATCCTCATCGTCGATGACGCCTTCGTCGCGGATCTTCGCCATGACCTCGCGGTGCCGGGTACGGAACCAGTCAAGCAGCTCCGATTCGAAACGCGTCACGTCCTCGATCTTAAGCTTGTCGAGGTAGCCGTGAGTACCCGCGTAGATCGAAACAGCCTGCTCATCAACGGGATACGGCGAGTTGACGCCCTGCTTGAGCAGTTCGGTGAGGCGATAGCCGCGCTCCAGCTGAGCAGACGAAACTGCGTCGAGATCCGATCCGAAAGCCGCGAAAGCCTCCAACTCACGGAACTGCTGCAGGTCGCCCTTCAGCGTGCCCGTAGCGGCCTTCATGGCCGAGATCTGAGCCGCGGAACCAACACGGGACACCGAGATACCAACGTCAACCGCAGGCCGGATACCCGACTTGAAGAGGTCGTCTTGCAAGAAGATCTGACCATCGGTAATCGAGATCACATTGGTGGGAATGAACGCCGACACATCGCCCGCTTTGGTTTCGATGATCGGCAGCGCCGTCAGCGAACCGGCGCCCCGCTCATCAGAGAGCTTGGCGGCACGCTCCAAGAGGCGACTGTGCAGATAGAACACATCGCCGGGGAAGGCTTCGCGGCCTGGAGGGCGACGCAACAACAACGACACCTGACGGTAAGCCTCGGCCTGTTTGGAGAGATCGTCGTAAATGATCAGTGCGTGCTCTCCGTTCTCCATCCAGTGCTGGCCGATGGCGCACCCGCCGTAGGGGGCGAGGAACTTGAACGGTGCCGGATCAGAAGCCGGGGCGTTGACCACCACGGTGTACTCCATCGCTCCGAGTTCATCAAGGGTGGCCACGGACTGAGCGACCGTCGAAGCCTTCTGCCCGATCGCCACGTAGATGCACTTAACGCCCTGACCCTTTTGATTGAGGATCGTGTCGAGAGCAACGGTGGTCTTGCCGGTCTTGCGATCGCCGATGATCAGCTCGCGCTGGCCGCGACCGATCGGGATCAAAGAGTCGATCGACTTGATGCCAGTCTGCATCGGTTCATGGACAGGCTTGCGTCCAGTGATACCGGGGGCCTGGATCTCCATGCGGCGGGGCTCCACGTTGGTGAGCGGACCCTTCCCGTCGATTGGTTCGCCGAGCGGGTTGACTACCCGTCCGAGCAGGCCGTCTCCTACCGGAACCGAGAGGATGTCGCCGGTGGCCACCACCGCTTGGCCCTCGACGATGCCCTCGACATCACCGAGCACAACCGCACCGATGGATTCTTCGTCGAGGTTGAGGGCCAGACCCACCAGTCCGTTCTCGAAGCGCAGCATCTCGTTGACGGCTGCACCCGGAAGGCCTGATACCCGGGCGATACCATCACCGACCTCGAGCACTCGACCAACAGTGGTCTGCTCCAGGCTCGGCATGAAGTCATCGAGGTTGCCGCGGATCGCCTCGGCAATGTCATCCGTGTTGATGGTTAGGGCGGTGTTGATCGTGAGATCTGACATTTCTTGTCTTTTCTGCTCTGTCCCTGTTTGTTGGGCGAAGTGTTCGGGCGGAGTGTTTGATCAGCCGAAGTTCTCTCGGAGCTGCGACTGTCGGTGTCGCACGCTGCCGTCGATCACGTCGTCGCCGATTTCGGTAACGAGACCACCGAGCACGCTCTCGTCGATGATCACACGGATCTCGACGTCAGTGCCGGTGGACGATTTGATGGCTTGCGCCAATCTGGTTTTCTGGTCTTCTGTCAGTTCGATGGCGGATCGCACCTTGGCCAGAACCCGGTCCCGGTTGGCTGCGCCTCGAGCGACCATGGCATCGACGATCTCGGGAAGGTGGCCGCCGTGTCCAGTACCGACCACCATGGATACGAGCGCCGTGGTGACAGCAGACGCCTTGTCGCCGAGCAGGTCCTCGACGACACCCTGGCGTCGTTGGATCGGAAGCCGACTGTCCGACAGCGCCGCCAACAGTTCGTCGTTGCCTCTCAACGCTTCACCAATGCGGAACAGTTCGTCCTCAATCACCGTTGACTGCCCCTCAGCGGCAGCGACCGCCAAGAGCGCTTCGGCGTAACCGTCGAGGCGTTCGTCAGGCATTGCCGCTAGCCACCTCGTCGATGTAGGCATCCACGAGAGCACGCTGCGTGTTGACATCCAGGTTGGACTTGATGACCCTTTCGGCCGCGCCAACCGCGATGTCGGCAACGACGCCTCGCAAATCTGATACCGCCTGGGAACGAGCGGACTCGATATCAGCCGCGGCCCGAGCGCGCATCTGCGCTACGTCCTCGTTGGCTCGAGCCTGAATCTCCGCGGCCACGAGATCTGCTTGAGCACGAGCGTCCTCGACGATCTGTGCAGCTTCTGCTTTGGCACCCGCGAGTTGTGCTTCATGGTCGGCCAGGACCGTGGTCGCTTGGGTCTTGGCCTCTTCAGCGGCGTCGAGGTCAGCCGCGATCTTGTCGGACCGAGCCTGCATAGCCCTCTGCACCGCAGGAAATCCCTTCCACCACATGAAACCGAAGAGGATCAGGAAGGCGGCGCCGCCCCAGATGATCTCATCGAGTTCAGGGACGATCGGCCTCGGGGCCTCTACACACTTCTCAAGGTCTTCCTCGAATTTGGCGAGGTCTGCTTCGTGTCCGGCTTCTTCAAGGGCATGAATCGAGCCGAACTCTGCCTCGGCATGGTCGACCTCTTCAAAGACGCAGGCAGTTTCACTGGAAGCCGCGGCGGGAACCGCGCCGAGCACAACGAGAACTCCAATGAATCCGAATGCTCCGGCCACACGCCGAATAGTTGCTGTCATAGTTGAACCTTTGCTTGGGGTGCTGCGGTCGTCTACCGCGATTAGGGCAGCAGAAGAATGAACACGACGAAGCCGATCAGGGCAAGGGCCTCGGTGAATGCGATCCCGAGGAACATCGTGGTACGGACCATGCCAGCCGATTCGGGCTGTCGGGCCATCGAGGAGATGGCGTTGCCGACTACGATGCCGATGCCGATGCCCGGTCCAATGGCGGCGAGGCCATAGCCGAGCCCGGCACCAATCGCTTTGAGTCCCTCGAGGAACTCTCCAGCTTCGGTTCCGGTTTGCGCTAGAAGGTTGAACACTTGCTTTCTCCTGTTGTATCGAGGTTGGGTTGATTTAGACGGTTTATGGACGGGTAATGGTGGTCAATGAGCAAGCTCTAGTGCTCCGGATGCATTGATCCGCCGATGTAGACGGCGGTGAGAATCGTGAAGATGAAGGCCTGGAGTACCGAAACGAGAATCTCGAACCCCGTCATCAAGATGAGCATCGGGAACGAAAGGAACAGCGCTCCCCCATAACCCAGGCCCCCCGAAGCCCACATGGTGGCCGAGAGGATGGCGAATGTAACGAGCAGCAGGTGGCCGGCAACCATGTTGGCCCAGAGCCGGATCGCCAGTGAGAAGGGCCTAACCACGAAAGTTGAAACCAACTCAATGGGCGTCACGATTATGTACAGCGCCTTCGGCACGCCCGGGGGGAACAGCGAGTTCTTGAGGTAGCCGAACGGACCCTGGGCGCGAACTCCTACAAAGTTGTAGATCACCCATACAACCAGGGCGAGCGTTACCGGCATCGCCATCCGAGAGTTGGCCGGGAACTGTATGAAGGGGATGACTTCGGTGATGTTGGAGAAGAGGATGAAGAAGAACATCGTGGTCAGGAACGGCATGAACTTCTTGCCGTCTGGTCCAATGGTCTGCATGACCACAGACTCTTCAATGAAATTCACGCCCGACTCAGCCACATGCTGAACCCCTGCGGGAACCAGCGACTCTTTTTGCCGACCAGCCAGCCCGAAGATGATCATGGTGACGAACGCTGAGCCGAGATAGATGAGAACTGTTTTGTTGATCGCGTAGGGGGTCCCCTCGAACCAGATGCTCGGCCAGTCGAACAGGTGGTTTACGGGCGGGAACTCTAAAGCGAGGAGATTCATGCTGAGCGCTCCGCGGTCGAATCGTTGGTTGAGTCAGTGGAAGTCGAGTCGGTCGAAGAGTCACGCGGCGACAGAACTGCCGCGCCTGGCTTCAAACCGGGGTAGGCCAGCGATGCCGCAACGTGACGGGTCTCCCAGGCCAGTAGCCCAATGTGGGTGACCAACAGGCTGATCGCGAAAGGTGCTACCTCGAACCAGTCGCTGTTGCGAATTGGCAATACCGCGGCGGTGATGATTCCGAGGCGGGCAATGAAGCCGAACATCACTGCGCCGAACATCACTGCGGGGCTGATCTTGGCGGACCAGGTGATTATCGCGGCACCTACCAAGAAATTCACGGCCACGATGACCAGGCCATAGCCAGATGACCAGAGCCCGGACCAACCCCAGAAAATCACACCGATAGCAAGCATCACCGGGGCGATCAGCAAGGTGCGCACCGCGAGGTCGCGGGCTATTTCGCGCTCAGGTGCACTAGCCGAGACCTCCGCAGGAAATGCGGTCATGCGATCTTTGGCTTGAGCTTTCATTGCGGACCCTGCCCGTAGGTGGCGCGACGCTGTTGCAACGCCTCGTCAAGCGACCGGCGGTAGGACACACACAACTTCTGAGTCTCATAGGCGAGCACGATGCCTGCGAGAACCAGCGTGAAAACGGGAAACAAACCGAGCCGGGAATCGATGAACCAGCCCAAAAGACCGAACAAGGCCGGTGTGACGATCATCTCAAAGGCTGCCGCGAAGGCATCGCCCGCGCCCTTGCGCATCTCGCGTTGCTCCCGTTCGTCCACGGTAAGAACCTCTTTGAGTTGGGCCGACGGTGCCCGCTCGTGAATTGATGCACAATCTATTGGCATGTCACGACAGCGCCAACCTCAGGAGTCGAGCTTCTTACGTCTTCCGTAACGCTTTTCGAAGCGCTCCACACGACCTGCCGTATCTACGATCTTCATCTGACCCGTATAGAAAGGATGGCTCTCGCTTGAGATCTCCACCTTCGCAAGGGGGTATTCGTTGCCGTCTTCCCAGACGATCGACTCTTTGGTCTCGATCGTTGACCGCGTGAGAAACGACGTACCAGCCGAAGTGTCCTGAAATACGACAGCGCGGTACTCGGGGTGAATGTCAGATTTCATAGCCCCACGAGTCTACGACTCCGACACCCGCCAACAACCCGCTACGACTAGGAGTTGGCGTTGCTCGCAGATACTTCGCTCAACAGCGTCAACACATCATCTCCAGGGGCCGCGTCAGCAGACTCAGCGAGCGCCATCAGGCGTCGCCGCAACTCACGAGACTCCTCAAGTTCTGCCGGAGACAAAAGGATTTCTTCGTTGTGAGTTCCCGATGCGCCAATATCAGCGGCCGGATAGATCCGACGGACCGCCAGAGCTCGCGAAAGCCGCAATTCCAGATTCGCAGTATTGGCCAACTCCTCATAGATCGCCTCGTCGACCGAACTACCGCTGTCGACAACAATCGTGGCGATGACCGTCAATGAACCCCCGCCTTCAATGTTGCGAGCAGCGCCCAAGAATCGTTTGCATGCGTAGATCACAGATCGATCAATAGCACCCGATGCGGAACGGCCGCCATGGGACGCTTCGAGGATGTAGGCACGAGCCAAGCGGGTGATGCCGTCGACAACCAAACACACGTCCTTGCCATCTTCAACCATGCGCTTGGCCCGCTCAATCGTCATCTCCGCGATCGTGATCTGCTCATCGGTGGGCTGATCGAATGGAGACCCGATCACTTCACCGCGCTCCACCCAGCGAGTCATATCGGTGATGTCTTCGGGACGCTCGTCGACCAACAAGACAAGCAATTCCACATCGGTGTGGTTGATCTCTATCGAACGAACCAGCTGCTTGAGAACCGTCGTCTTGCCCGCTCTCGGCGCTGACGCGACCAGCGCCCTCTGACCCTTCCCCAGCGGAGTCAACAAATCGACTATCCGAGCCGTGGGGTCGTCGTATTCTTGAGATCCCGTCAAAACCAGGCGTTCGTCAGGAAAAATTGGTACTTGCTCATCAAAAGCCACACGCTCAGTCGCAGCTTCGGGAGGGCCGCCGTTGACCGTCAACAGGTCCACCATCGCAGGGTTCTTCTCGTTGCGACCCGCAGGACGCGAAGTACCACTGAGATGGACGCCTTTGTCAAGGTTGTACTGCCGAACCATCTTCACCGGTACATAGGCGTCGTCCTTTGACGGAAGGGCCCCGTCAACTCTCAGGAACCCGTATCCCTCCGGACGCAGTTCAAGATAGCCCGCAACCGGCACCACATCGCCGTTCCAGGGATCGGTTGTGTCCTTGTTGTTTTCTCGCTCCCGGCCCCTACGGCGCCGACGCCTGTTACCGGGCTCAGCCTCATGTCCGACAGCTTGCGAAGCGGGATCACCGTCGTTTGCCGGTTCTGGCTCAGGTTTGGTCGCCTGAGGTGTCGCTTCAGCGACAGTTCCGGCAACCTTGTCGTCGACACCGGCACTAGCGACAGCAGCAGAGGCCCCATCGGACTGTGTGGTGGACTCGGTTGCCGCAGCGCTGGGCTCGGCCCGGTCGGAGTCTGTGCCGCCTACCAACTCGAGTATCAGGTCAATAATTTCACCCTTGCGCGCGCGCGTCGGCGGCTTCTTGCCGAGCGTGCTGGCGATTTCGGTGAGTTCTTCGCGGTCTTTACGCTGAAGGGTGGACCGGCGCATCTCCGCGGTTTCCACGGATTCGTCTCCTCATGTTCGTGAGTGTCGCTGCATTCGGCATGTAACAACCAGGGTCGTACGAAATACGACTCGCCGTCGGCAACCGGGCAGCGCACAACAGGTTAGAGGCGGAAAACCGCAGCCGCAACCGAACCCCGCCTCTGGCCCGAGCGGCCCCCGCGGCCCGAGCGGCCCGGCCTGTGGCCCGAACGGCCCGGTCTGTGGCCCGAGCGGCCCGGTGAGCGCAGCGAACAAGAGCGGGAAGCAGAGCGCAGCGAACAAGAGCGGGAAGCAGAGCGGAGCGAACAAGAGCGGGAAGCGGAGCGCAGCGAACAACAGCGGGAGTAGAACGGGAACTCAGGAAACCTCGACGCAACCGTCGGTGTCGATGCCAAGGGGCACCCAGTCACCGGGTGGTTCGGGACGCAGGCGCTCACCACCCGATTCAATGAGTGCTCCCACGCTGGGACCAGAACCGCTCAGCCACGCTGCGTGCCCCGCGGCTCTGAGCTGACTAACCACTTCCGCGCTGTCGGGGAGCGCGCTCAAGCGGGCGGTCTCATGGATCTGATCTCCGTTGGCACCCGCGATGAGCTCCCATGATCCGTTCAGCAACCCGGCGTAGACCGCCGCACAACAAGCAGCGTGGGCAACCACATCCACAATGTCTAGAGCTTCAGGAAGCACTGCGCGAGCCGAGGCCGTGAAAGACACCCCCGCAGGGATCCACATGTAGAACTGACCGGGTTGCAACTGCGGAACGTCGGTATGAATTCGGCCACCGACCGCGAGGTTCAACCCGCCGTATGCCGAAGCCGCAGCGTTGTCGGGGTGGCCCTCGATCTCGTCGGCCACCATGAACGCCTCTTCACGCGCTCTGCGGTGATCCAACCCATCGCTGCGAAAGCCCAGATACGCCGCCCCAACACAGGCGGCCGCGCTCGAACCCATGCCTCTGCCGATCGGAAGTTCGCTGCGGGACCACAATCGATCAAAGGAGGTTCCGGTGCGTTTCAGCGCGGTCCAGACAAGATCGTCAGGGCCAACCAGCTCGAAGCCGTCAAGGGGCTCGTCAGTGAGTTCGTAGTAGCGATCAATCCCAAGAGCCAGAACATCGAACCCAGGGCCGAGATTGGCCGAAGAACCCGGTACCCGAACGCGCACTAGCTGAGTCCGTCCACGAAGTCCTCAACGGTCGCGAGGTCGTTGGGAAGCACTGCATAATCCTCGCGGCGATCAAAGATGTCGGCCAAGTGATGTGGCAAGTCAGGGCGAATACCAGTCGCCTGTTTCACCGCGTCGGGGAACTTCGCCGGGTGTGCGGTTGCCAAAGAGACAACATGTTCGTCGGGTTGACGGTGGCGTTGGGCGACACCGATACCCACCGCGGTATGCGGATCAATCAGCAGGCCGTGCTGGTCATAGAAGTCGCTGACAATGGCGAGCGTCTCAGAGTCGTCAACCCGGTCTCCGGCGAATTCAGCCTGCAAGCGCTCGTGCTGCGCCGGGGTCAGCGCAACACGACCATGGTCTCGAAAACCGGCAATCAACTCAGCTGTGGCCGGTCCGTTGCCGTCAAGCAACTCATACAGCAAACGTTCGAGGTTCGAGGAGATCTGAATGTCCATGCTCGGTGAGAGGGTAGGTACCACTTCTTCGGCACGCATCTCGCCTGTTTCGATGAGGCGCGAAAGGATGTCGTTGCGGTTCGACGCGACCAGGAAACGTTCCACATTCAACCCCATCCGAGCCGCGACGTGCCCTGAGAAAACATTGCCGAAATTGCCGGTGGGGACACAGAAGGTGGTTACCTTCATGCCGCGGTCAAGTTGCTGGACTGCCCAGACGTAATAGACGATCTGTACCATCACCCGTGCCCAGTTGATTGAATTGACCGCGGCCAGACTGTGGCGCCGACGGAATGGTTCATCTCGAAACATCGCTTTCACCAGATCTTGGCAATCGTCGAATGTTCCCTGAACCGCAACCGCATGCACGTTGGAATCGCTCAAGGTGGTCATCTGGCGTCGTTGCACTTCGGTGGTTCGACCGTGAGGAAAGAGCACCACGATGTCGACGTGGTCGCTTCCGCGCACTGCTTCCATCGCCGCCGAGCCGGTGTCGCCAGAGGTCGCGCCCACGATCATCACCCGTTGCTGACGACGCTCAAGTTCGTGGTCGAACATCCGTCCCACCACTTGCAGGGCTATGTCTTTGAACGCCAGGGTCGGCCCGTGGAATAATTCCATCAGGTGATGCCCCTCATCGAGTTGCACCAGGGGGCACACGTCGGCATGGTTGAACGAGGCGTACGCATCGGCCAGCATCGCTTGGAGTTGTTCCCGCTCGATCGCGCCGGCAACAAAAAGTTGAATCACATCGGTCGCCAGATCCACATACGACGACGACGCCGAGACCGTGTGTGCGGGCAGCGAGGGCCACTCGGTCGGCAGAAACAGTCCGCCGTCGGGCGCCAAGCCCGTGAGCAGAACGTCAGAAAAACCTAGTTCCGGCCCTCGGCCTCGGGAGCTGCCGTAAACCACGGCCATGGTCAGACCTCGCCACCGATCACCCGAATGGCACCGATCACCCGAATGGCACCGATCACCCGAATGGCAGAGTGGACGTTGACAACCACATCCAGGTGCTTGAGTTCGGCCATGGTGGCCTGGACTGCTGATTCACGTGACTCATGGGTAATGAAGATCAAGCGGGCTCGATCCCCGAGGCCTTGCTGTTCCATTGATTGAATCGACACGCCGTGGCGACCGAACACATCGGCAACTTGGGCGAGCACCCCCGGCCGGTCGGTCACCGCAAGACTCATATAGAAGGCTGAAGTCAGGTTGTCCACCGGCCGAATTCGCGCGGGAGCAAGGGCGCCGATGCGGCCCGGAGTGCCATGAACCATGTTGGTGGCTGCGTCAACCACATCGCCGAGAACCGCACTCGCGGTCGGTCGACCGCCGGCGCCGCGTCCGTAAAACATCAGATCGCCAACTGCCTCACCCTCTATGAAGACAGCATTGAAACTGTCACGGACCGCGGCCAGCGGGTGTGACTTCACCACGAGCGCGGGGTGTACCCGGATGGCTATCTCCGGATCGTTCTTGGCGTTGTCTCCGAATGCCTCGATGACGGCAACAGCCTTGACGGCAAAACCCATACGATCTGCCACAGAGATGTCTTCGGTGGTGATGTTCGATATTCCTTCGTGGAACACATCGCTTGACTGCACCACTGCGCCAAAGACAATCGAGGCGATGATCGCGGCTTTGGCGCCTGCGTCGTATCCCTCCACATCAGCCGTCGGGTCGGCCTCTGCATAACCGAGTTCTTGGGCCTCAGCCAGAGCCTCTCGATAATCGATGCCCGCGTCGGTCATTCTGGTCAAGATGTAGTTGGTGGTGCCGTTGATGATCCCCATCACACGACGAACGGGTTCACCCGCAAGCGACTCCCGCAGCGGCCGCATAAGCGGGATTCCTCCGGCCACGGCGGCTTCAAACAGGAAATCAACACCTGCCGCATCTGCCGCGCCGAACAGCTCGGCACCGTGGGATGCGAGCAGCGCCTTGTTGCCGGTGACCACCGGCTTGCGCAGTTCAATGGCCCTGCGAAGCAACCCCAGAGGCACGTCTATTCCGCCGATCAGCTCAACGATTATGTCGACATCGGGATCTTCGACCACCGACACTGGGTCATCGGTGAACACCTCTGGCCCCAGACTGAGCCCGCGGTCTTTGTCGAGCGAGCGAACTGCTATGCGGGTTACCCGAAGCTCAACTCCAGTACGAGCCAGGATCGTGGCTCGCCGTTGCTCCAACAAGGACGCGAACGCGCCACCAACATTGCCGCATCCGAGCACACCGATCGATACCTGCTTCACGGGCGACGAGCGTAGCTGACAGCCGGGTACCTCAAGCGGTGATTTGCTTGTGAGTCAAGTCGCAGGCAATTGAGTCCACCGTGTGATTGAGTATATTTATTGTTATTCTGTGATTCTCAATGTCATCGAATCACCGAAAAGTGTCTCCTGTGGGCCGTGCTACCCATGAACGCGCTGTTATGCGGTTGGTGCAAGGTCCTGGTGTGGTCCCGACGCCAGCAGGCCCAGCGGTTCAACGCGCCGACCCCAGCGACCCGACAGTTGTAGAGACCGTCGTCGGCAACGGCAGCCTTGCCGATGTCTTGGCGGAACGAGGTCGGCTCAGCGAATCGGAGTGTCGGGGGGTCGGCTCTCGGATCGCCGCAGCGTTGGCAGAGATTCACGAGCGCGGTGTGGTTCACGGCGATGTGAAGCCCGCGAACATCGTGATGGCCCCCGACGGAGACCTGTGGATCTCCGATTTCGACGCAGCCGGGCCAGTGTCGAGCCCGCGCTCCAGGGGCACACCGCAGCGTCTACGAAACCACACCACCCTCGACCGCAGCGACGACATCGTCGGCGTGGCGCTAGTCGTGGCTGAATGCGCCACCGGGATCGTGATCGATCCGACCGCCGAGTGGTCGGCGGTTGCTTTAACGCAGCTCGGCTGCAGCAACGAACTCGCCCACGACCTTGCCGCGGTTCTCGCCGATCCAACCGATCCGCGCCGCGTGGCCGCGCTGCTGGGAAATCGCGATGAGCGGTTGCCTGACGCCGCGAGGATTCACACCGGCAACGACCCAACACCCACCATCGACTTCGAACCGACGGCCATCGCGGGCCTCGACCCATTGCCAAGCACAACCGAGGCGTTCAACCAACCCGTAGCCGCTGTGGGCTGGCAGGAGAGGATCCAGCGGACACTCAACGACTGTCTGATGTGGTATCGCAAGAAACAATCCGAGCTATTGAGTTATCTCAGAGGTCGAGGCGGGTGAGGTCCTCGAAGGTCTCGCGGCGGACCACCAAACGCGCCGTGCCATCAGCCACGAACACCACCGGGGGACGCGGCACCTTGTTGTAGTTGGAGCCCATTGAATGTCCATACGCCCCGGTCACCGCCGTTGCCAGAACGTCGCCCACCGCCAGATCAGCGGGAACCTGCGCATCGCGCACCAACAAGTCCCCCGATTCGCAGTGCTTGCCCACCACGGTGACGGTCATGGGCCGTTCAGCTTCGATGTCTCGAGGCAAAAACGCCTCATAGCCGGAGCCGTACAGCACCGGGCGCGGGTTGTCGCTCATTCCGCCGTCAACGGACACATAGGTGCGAACGCCGTCGATTCTCTTGATCGTGCCCACCTCGTAGAGCGTGACCGCGGCGGCCGCGGCAATAGAGCGGCCAGGTTCAGCCGACACTCGAGCCGTAACACCCAAATCGGTACAGGTCTGGATCACAGCCTCTCCCCACTCGGTGATCGTTGGCGCCCACTCGTCGGTGACATAAGCAACGCCGAGTCCCCCACCCACGCTCATCTCTGGAAGGTCATATCCCGCGGCCGCTTCGGAAATGACCGCGACTGTTCGCTCCAAAGAAGAGAGCGCGAACACCTGACTACCGATATGGGCGTGAACACCCACCAACTCCACCGATGACGAGGCGCGGGCGCGTTCGATCGCACTGTCCGCGGCTCCGGTAGAGACGGTGAAACCAAACTTGGTGTCGTCATGGCCGGTTGCCACGAACTCATGGGTCTCCGCCTTGATGCCCGGAGTCAAACGCAGCAACACCTTGGGGCAAACACCAAGCGAGGCGTGCAACTCATCGAGACGGTCGAGTTCGTCAAAGGAATCAACAACAATGCGGCCCACACCCGCCTCAAGCGCCGCGGCCAATTCGGCCATTGACTTGTTATTGCCGTGCAGCACCAGCCGGTCCGCTGGAACACCGGCCGAAAGTGCGACATGCAGTTCTCCCCCGGTCGCAACATCAAGGTGCATCCCCTCGGAATACGCGAGCCGCGCCATCTCCATGCAGAGAAACGCCTTTGTCGCATAGGCCACACCATCACCGAAAACCGCCACCGCTTCCCGGCACCGGTCACGCAAATGCTGCTCGTCATAAACAAACAAGGGAGTGCCGTACTCGTAGGCCAACTCAAGCAGGCCACATCCACCGATCTGGAGTTGCCCGTCGACTAGTTCCGCAGAGTCGGGCAGCAAGCGAAAAGGAAACGGAGACATGGCTACATCGATTCGGGCGCGGAGACGCCAAGCAGATCAAGGCTGACGCCTAGTCCGATGCGGGTTGCCTCCACCAGCCACATCCGGGCTTGACGCACCTGTTCGTCAATGTCGTCGCGCAATATTGGGCAATCGTGCCAGAAACCGTGGAGCGCCGCAGCGCATTCTCTGGCCCAGGTCGTGATCTGGTGCGGTGCTCGGGCCTGCATTGCCCGTTCAACGGTGTCTGGAAGTTCCGAAAGCACACGCAGCAATGTCAACTCACGCTTATGCGTGAGAACCGACAAGTCGACGTCGGCCAGCGGCAACACAGCTACCCCTCGGTGGGCGGCTTGACGAGCCAGCGAATGCACCCGGGCATTGGCGTACTGCACGTAATACACAGGATTCTCGCTCGACTCGGCCACGACCAGATCGACATCAATCGCCTGGGTCGTGTCGATCGACTGCAACAAGAAAGTCAAACGAGCTACATCAGCGCCGGCCAACTCAACCAGCTCGCGGGCCTCCACCATATTTCCGGAGCGCTTGGCCAACCTCGCCTCGGCACCGTCGCGGATCAAAGTCACGTGCTGACCAATCAGCACCTCATAGCTATCGGCCGGGTGACCCAACATCTGCATGGCCGCGCTCATCCGAGCCACATAACCATGATGGTCAGCACCCAAGATGTCGATCAACAGGTCACCACGAGAGTACTTCTGCTGGTGATAAGCAATGTCTGGCAGAAAGTAGGTGGGTTGGCCATCGGACTTGATGAGGACCCGGTCTTGATCGTCGCCAAACTCGCTGGTGCGCAGCCATGTCGCACCCTCGGCCTCGTAGACGAATCCGCCTTCGGTCAAGTCGGCCAGCGTCGCCTCAACTGCACCTGATTGCGCCAAACGGTCCTCCGATGCCCAATGATCGAACTCGGCGTTCATCGATGCCAGCACTTCAACCTGGTCGACGTGAGCGCGCTGCGTCCCCCAAGCGACCGGGTCTGCTTCGGCGGGCATCTCTTGGGCCCATTCGCTGACGTAGGTCCCGAAATAACCACCCTCGGGAGGATCTTCACCAGCCTTGCGGGCCGTCAACGACGCCCCGAACAACAACATCTGCTTACCCCGGTCGTTCACGTAGAACTCCCGGGTCACGTCATAGGCGCAGCGCTCGAACAAGCGAGCCAGCGAATCGCCATATGCCGCCCAACGACCGTGCCCCGCATGCAGCGGGCCGGTCGGGTTAGCCGAGACGTACTCGATGTTGACCGACGATCCCGCGCCAACAGCGGATCGGGCAAAACCCTGCGTGCCCGCGTCCACGATGCTGGCCAGCACATCGTGCAACCAGCTCGGAGCCAAACGGAAGTTGACAAATCCGGCGCCTGCAACTTCCACGGCAGTTACATGTCGGGGAAGATCCGAGTTGAGCGCGTCGGCCAACTCTTGGGCCAGTTCTCTGGGGTTGCGACCGGCACGCTTGGCCGTCGCCAAAGCAACATTGCTCGACCAATCGCCGTGGGTGGGATTGCCCGGCCGTTCGATTCCGACCTCGTCGGGCGCCGTCTCAATCCCCGCGCCACCGAGCGCCGCGGCAAGCGCAGAGCGAAGATGCTGACGAACATCCATGGGCCGGACCTCAACGTAGCTGGGAGCGCCTGATCCTAGCGGTAGCATTGGCCGACCCCTTAGGGGTGAGCCCTCGTAGCTCAGAGGATAGAGCATCGGCCTCCGGAGCCGTGTGCGCAGGTTCGAGTCCTGCCGAGGGCGCTAGCTGTGATGTGTCAAGACATGTGCAAGGTGCGAACCTGCGCGGGGCGGGGGTTTTCAGGGTTGGTTTTGGGGTTGGTAGTCGCGGGTTGGGTCAAGGGTGAGGTGTCGGAGGAGTTCGCCTGTTTGGGTTGCGATGACTCTGATGTCGAGGTCGGCGACTAGCAGGGTTACGGGGGTGTGTTTGTGGGCTCGGCCGATGCCGATGTGGTGGAGCCGGCTGTTGTGACGGATGGTGACGGAGCCTGTTTTGTCGATGCGGTCGTGTCGGACTCTGAAGTGGATGTCGGCACCGTTGTGTTGGGGGCTGGTTTTGGGTAGTCGGGTGTAGGCGGCTGCGGGGGTTGAACGTTTGAGTGCGCGGTGGGGTCGGTGGTGGTTGTAGGTGTCGGTGAATTCGTTGAGGAGCGCCTGGAGTTCGTTGAGGTCGTTGGCGGGGGTTTGGGCGGTGAGCCATTTTTTGAGGGTTTGTTGGAAACGTTCGACTTTTCCGCAGGTGGTGGGGTGGTTGGGGGCAGAGTTCTTCTGTTCGGTGTCTAGGGCCGCGAGGCGGGCTTCGAAGGCGTTTCTGCCGCCTTTGCCGCCGGAGAAGCGGGTGGTGTAGACCATGGCGTTGTCGGTGAGCGTGGACGCAGGAACTCCGTGGTCAACGCAGGTTTGGTCGAAGGTGTCGACGACGATCGGGCCGGTTATGCGTCGGTGGACGGTGACGGACAGGGCAAAGCGGGAGTGGTCGTCGAGCCAGGTGATGATCTCGGTGTCGGCACCTGTGGCGAGGCGCCAGTGGGTGAAGTCTGACTGCCACATCTCATTGGGCAGATCAGCCTCGAACCGTACGTAGGACGACTTCGGTCGTTTCTTCGGGTTGGGCTCCACGAGACCCAGATCGACGAAGCGGCGGCGTATCGTGGAGGGCGACACGGTGATCTGGTGGCGCTGTTGGAGGTGCCAAGCGATCGTGTGCGGGCCGGCGTCGAGCCCTTGGGACTCGAGCTCTGCGCGCAGGTTCACGACCAGCTCGACCACCTCGTCGAGGATCGCTGTCGGCGCGGTGCGGGGACGCCGCGACCGGGCTTGGAAAGCCGTGTCGCCCTCAGCACGCCAGCGGGCCACCCAACGCGACACCGACGACTCCGAGACCTCGTACTGCCTGGCTGTTTCGGCCTGGGTTCTACCCTCGATCACCACCGACAAGATTGCTGCGCGACGCTTCGACATGACGCCACAATCGCCGCCCCCGAACCTTGCACATGTCTTGACTCATACCTTGCACATGTCCTGAACCACAACACTGCCGAGGGCGCTAGCCAACCGCGGCGAACCGCGAGCGTGCGCTCTCAATCAGCAAGTCAAGGCTAGGAGGCGACGAACGCCAGCGTGTCGGGGTCGTAGTGTCCGATCTGAGCTGGTGCGTCGGAGATGTCGAACTTGCCCGGACCCAAAGAACCCTGCGGTATCCCGGTGATCTGGATGGGACCATAGTTCTCCGCCGCGGCCCCGAAAGACTCGGTGGTGAGCTCTGGACCGGCTGCTCGCGCTATAGCCGCAAAGATCTCAATCCCTTGGCAAGCTTCAATGGTTGGCCCCAGATTGTCCATCCCGTCGGTGCTGGGGTCCACATCAACGACTTCACCTGTCGCCTCTTGGAACCGGTCAACGCAATCCGCTACACCAGCCAGGTTTTCTTGGTACGCAGTGGCATCGTCGGTCTCACGCAGCAGCGCCACCGCATTGTGAAACACCGAAAGGTCGTAGCCGAGAGTCTCCTCTATCAGCGACAGCGAAACATGGGTGTTTTCCGGAAGCAGAATCGGGATATCAAGGCCCGCGCTGTCATAGAACCCAATAATGTCCTGGGCGCTCTCAGGTGCGCTGCCGAGAATCGTCTCGGCGTTGTCAGCGGCCCAGCGCTGGGCTTGGACCTGGATTTCGGCCTCGGCCGCGGCGATGTCGTTGTCGATGGTGCGCAGCGTGTTCGACACAACCTCGATACCACGGTCTTCAAGCACGCTGAGATAGTTCTCGTGGAGGTCCTCTTTCGACGCGATCCCGTGTAGCGCAATCCGCATACCCGGACTCAGGTGTCCCGAATCGATCAGCGTGTCTATGTTGACTTCAATCAACCGCGTAGGGATCGGGTCGACGGCGATCAACGGTGCTTGGGATCGCTCGAACTGATCGGGGGAGATAGCGAACGTGTTGACTGCGATCGTGTCGTAGAGTTCCGTGTAGCAGAGGGCGGACTCGCGAATGAGAATCCCGACCACAGCGAAGACCTCTTCGTCTTCAACATTGCTCACGCACAGCGCGTCGATTTCGACGTTTACGAGTGGGTGGTAGAGCGAGAAGACCATTTCGATCTGTCGTCCGTTGACGCCACCGGATTCATTGATGGCATCAACGGCGACTTGGTACTTCGCTTCGAGGTCACCGGGCTGACGGTTGAGCACCGACATGTCTGGGAACACCGCGGCGATCTTGATCGTCGTGGCGCTGACACCGGTATCGGTGGCGGTCAGCTCGACGGGTTCTGGATCCGGCTCTGGTTCGGGTTCGGGTTCGTCCGCTGGGTCACCTTCGGGAGCATCTTCGTCGTCAGTGGGGGTTTCTTCGGGTGCGCTGGATTCCGTGCTCGACGGCTCGTCGACCTCAGGCGTCTCGTCGGTGCCGCTGGCGGGATCAACCACTTCTTCATCAGCTGAGTCGCTCGAGCATCCGGCGGCGACGAGTAGTGCTACGAGAATTCCAGCAACGAATCGGCGAATCTTGAACATGACGCGATCTCCCCTAGCCGTGCGACAATGCCACAATCCTAGACTAGTGCCAGTATAAAGCGCAATAGATTTGTTCCAAGAAATTAGCCGGCTCCTTTGCTGGCACAGGTATATCGTCCAAAAAGCGTGGTTTGTCGCTGCTATCTATTGCCAGTCAAAAGCGCAATATGGTGTACCCCGATGCCTCGCCCCACAACCACGACCCAACCCACGTCTCGGCAGTTGCGTTGGGAGCGACTACCTTGAACACATGGCCGTCACCGAAGCACCTCCAGCAAAAAAACCGCGCTGGACATACCAGTGGAAAGAGCTGTTCGACGAGGTAATCACCAGCGGACTCTGCACAGGCTGCGCCGGCTGTGTGATCTCGTGCCCGCACTACGTGATCGGCTACGAACACGAACCCGGTGCATACACGCCGTTTCACCTCGAAGAAGAGTTGGGTCTTGACGACTGCATCCACGGACAGAAGGGCTGCACCTCATGCACCCGGGCATGCCCCCGATTCCGCATGTGGGAACCCGAAGCCGACATGCACCTCTTCGGTCGTGAACGCACACCCGAAGAGGTGTCGGGCATCTACTCCGACATTCTCCTCACCCGCGCCACCGACGACTTCGTGTATGAAACTGGCCAAGATGGCGG
The DNA here is from genome assembly GCA_965198315.1 of Candidatus Aldehydirespiratoraceae bacterium. Taxonomy (GTDB): domain Bacteria; phylum Actinomycetota; class Acidimicrobiia; order Acidimicrobiales; family Aldehydirespiratoraceae; genus VXYK01. Next base: position 3,556,822 of record OZ240616.1, read on the forward strand.
CCTGGTTTCAGCGATCCTCATCTGGTGCATCGAGAACAACATCATTGACGGGGCCCTCACCAGCGGCGTTGAGAGCCTCCCCAACGGAGAACCCGGCTGGAAAGCCTTCCCGATGGTCGCCACCAACCCAGAAGAGGTATTGCGAGGCGCAGGGAGCCGCTACACCTACTCCGCCAACACCATGGCCTTCAACGAAGCGAAAGAAAAGGGCCTCGAGCGTCTTGCCCTCGTGGGTATGAGCTGCCAAACCTCGGTGCCGCCCGTGATGTGGCATCGCAAGGTCGGGAAGGTCTCCAAACCGATCAAGCTCAACATCGGTCTGCTTTGTTCCAAATCGTTCGACGACTCCCTTTTTGACGAGCTGTTCGAGGTCAAGTACGGCCTCCCCAAGGAGAACATCTCCAAGATGAACATCAAGGGCGTGTTCCAGATCTGGACCAAAGACGGCGGCTACTACGAGATCAACCTCAAGGAATGCCACGCCTGGACCCGTGATGGTTGCCACCTCTGCCCCGACTTCGCCGCTGAACACGCCGACATCTCAACGGGAGGCATCGGCGAACTCACCGACTGGACCCTCACCATCGTTCGCACCGAGCTCGGACGTGCCGTCATCGCCGCAATGGTGGCCGACGGCGTGATCGAAACGAGGCCCGGAGACGACGACCCCAAAGCGATTGCGCTGATGCACAAATTGGCCCAGAAGAGCCGCGACCGGTGGCCGGACTGGGCTCAGCCCGCCGCTAAGGTATCCGTTTCGACCAAACCAGCGGGGTGACAACATGGATATCGAGTTCTGGGTGGACCCAATTTGACCATGGTGCTGGGTGACGGCCCGTTGGGTCGTCGACGAAATAAAACCCGCCCGTGACCTCAACATCACCTGGCAACCCATCAGTCTCCTGCTGAAGAACCAACCCGATGAAGATTCGCCGTTCTACGAACCTTCCCACCGGACCTACCGCTTGTTGCGGGTGATGGAATCGGTGCGTGCGGCAGAAGGCGAGGACGCGGTCTTCGACCTCTACTGGGAATACGGCAGACGGATCCACCACGACGAGGAGTTCGACTTTGATCTCGTCGAAGCTCTTGAGAGCATCGGTCTCGACGCTTCACATGCCGCCACGTACGACTCCGAAACCTTCGACACCGAAATCGCGCAACGCCACGACGCCGGGCTGGCTCTTTGCGGTGAGGATGTGGGCACACCGATCATTGCCTTCGACAACCGACGCGGTGAAAAGCAGGCTTACTTCGGTCCTGTCATCACCCGAGTTCCTTCAACTGAGGATTCCCTGGGTATGTGGGACTCCCTTGTCACCATGATGAACATCGACGGATTCTGGGAACTGAAACGCACCCGCACCGAACGCCCGGAGTTCGGCACCCGCCCGTAACCGGAGACGGCGAGACCCTACGCTTCAGAGCTTGGGTTACTGTGGGTTGGTGGCCGAGTTCTTGATGAACCCTGCGGCCTCTGCCTTTTTTGGTCGACAACCGCGCCGTATGCGACGGATAGCGCGGTATTTGTCGGTGTGTTTGCTGGTTACGGGAATGTTTGCTGGTTTGTTGCTGTCGACATCACCCGCCGGGGCTGTGGCCGGGTTCGGTGACGTGGACGACGGCCTCTATTACAGCGAACCAGTCCAGTGGATGGTCGACAACAACATCGTCACAGACACCACCGGACCTTGTTTTTCGCCACACACACCAGCCACACGCGGGGAAACCGCTTTGTACATGTGGCGCATACAAAACCAGCCCCAAGCGCCGCCACACCCCTTTGACGATGTGACCGATGATGATCAACATCCAGCAGTGTCGTGGATGTATGACACTGAGATCACCACCGGCACCAGCCCCACAACGTTTGGGCCTGACCAGCAGCTAACCAGAGCCCAACTCGCGGCATTGTTGCATCGATTAGCTGGTGAGCCCGCCGCTTCGGGTCACCCGTTTGTTGATGTTGTTGCTGGTTGGCAACAACAACCGGTTGCTTGGATGGTCGCCAACGAGATCACTACCGGAACCAGCCCCACAACCTTCGCTCCCAATGAACCGGTCACCCGCGGACAGCTAGCCACATTCCTGTACCGCTACAGCGACAGCCCAGATGTGACCATCGACCCCCACAGCCCCCCATGCGAAGCCTTCACCGCCCTTGACAGCAGCAACCAGCACTCGTGTGCCATCCGCAGCAACGGGGCTGTTGCCTGCTGGGGAGCACATTTCGGAGGCCAAACCGAACCACCCAACGGTATTTTAAAAGCCATCAGCGCGGGCACGTGGCACACTTGCGGGTTGCGAACCGACAACACCATCACCTGCTGGGGAAACAACACACACCTCCAAGCAGACGCACCAGCGGGACAGTTCACCAGCGTCAGCGTCGGCTCCAACCACGTCTGCGGGTTACGAACCAACCAAACCATCACCTGCTGGGGCGCAAACTGGAACGGCCAAACCGACGCACCAGGAGGACAGTTCACCAGCGTCAGCGCCGGCTCCAACTACACATGCGGGTTACGAACCAACCAAACCATCACCTGCTGGGGCACGAATGACGTTGGTCAAACATCGCCTACCACGGGGCGATTCACTAGCGTCAGAGCTGGCTGGTCGCACGCATGCGCTTTACGGACCGACAACACCATCACCTGCTGGGGCGCAAACTGGTACGGCCAAACCGACGCACCTATCGACCAGTTTATTAGCGTCGATGTCGGCCAGGATCACACCTGCGGGTTGCGAACCGACAACACCATCACCTGCTGGGGAAACAACACACACCTCAAAGCGGATGCACCAACGGGACAGTTCACCGCCGTCAGCACAAGTTGGGATCATTCATGCGGGTTACGCGCCGACGCCACCATTGCTTGTTGGGGAGACGACTGGTCCACTCTAATCATCCCATCGAGCGGGCAATTCACAGAAATCAGCGCTGATTACAAACACTCATGCGCGATACGCACCAACAAAACCGTCACCTGCTGGGGCATTGGCAACTTCCCGAACCAATATGATCCCTTCGGCTCTTTCAAGGCCGTCAGCGGTGGCTGGTCGCACGCATGCGCTCTGCGGACCGACGAAACCATCACCTGCTGGGGCGAGAACAACTACGGCCAAACCAACTCACCCAACGGACAGTTCACGGCCATCAGTTCAGGCTCTATCCACAACTGCGCTTTACGCAGCGACAACACCATCACCTGCTGGGGTAGACAAACCGACGCACCAGAGGGACAATTCAACAGCATCAGCGCCGGGCAGGACCACACATGCGCTTTACGCAGCGACAACACCGTCACCTGCTGGGGCGACAACACACAGCACCAAACTGACGCACCAGAGGGACAATTCAACAGCATCAGCGCCGGGCAGGACCACACATGCGCTTTACGCAGCGACAACACCATCGCCTGCTGGGGCGCAAACTGGACTGGACAAAGCAACGCGCCAGACGGACAGTTCACCAGCATCAGCGCCGGGCGGGACCACACATGCGCCAGGCGCATCGACAGCACTGTCACCTGCTGGGGCGACCCACGCAACAGTCAAGCCCAGGCCGGGTCTTTCGCTGCGGTTAGTTCCGGCACGTGGCATTCATGCGGGATACGGGAGAACGGCGAAATCTCGTGCTGGAGTGAGGCGAGTAGGCCCACACCACCCGGCGTGACGTATGTTGCCGATGCCGATTCAGCCGACCCGGCAGAGTGTCGACCATTCGGTTTGCCCGGCTCCTCAGCTGGGTTCCCGCTGCCATCGGGAGTTGTCCGATCAAAAGGCACCGCGCGGGTTGCGGTCCTGTTCGTGGACTTCCCAAATGCCGAGGCTACTTACCCCACCCATTCAGAAGCTGAGTTGGGTCTGCCTTACGCCGAGTCCTACCTGGAGGCATCAAGCTACGGGCAACTCGATGTTGAGTTTGTGCCCCTGCACCGATGGTTGCGTGCCGAAAACGCCTTCGAACACTACCAAGACCCCGAAGCTCACGGCGGCGGCGCTGGTCCCGTCATTTATTCTCTTGCTATACGACTCGCCGACCCTGAGTTCGATTTTTCCAACATCGACGCTCTCATGGTTGTGCTGCCCAGTTCCCATTTCCACGGAGGAACTGCAACCGGGTTCATCAGGACCGACGACGGCAACGTCGCCAGACGTACGATGATCAACACTTTTCTTTTGGATGAGCGCCGAGATCCCTTCCGCTGGGGTGATGTGGCCGCGCATGAACTAATTCACAATCTCGGGTTACTGGACTTGTACGCAACCGCTGGTGTCGTTGATGGCAGATCCGATGCGCCCGCTGGAAAGACCTGGATCACAACCCGATTCGGTCTCATGGGCCTCGGAGCCGATTTCCCCGCAGACCCTGAGGATCCAAACATGCAAACAAAATGGGTGCACCCCGATGGGGTCCAGACTTTTTCTCTCGCGACTCGTCTAATCGCCGGGGAGATGCTCGCTTGGAGTCGCTGGCAACTTGAGTGGCTTGATCCACCGCAAATTATCTGTGTCACCGAGAACGAAGCGACAGTCACGTTGGGTCCGGTAGCCAACCCCGGCAGTGACATCGCGATGGCCGCGATTCCGCTATCGGGAACCGAGGTAATCGTCGTCGAGAGTCGACGCAAAATCGGCTACGACGCACCCTTCCACGAGAGCTTCCAAGACGGCGTAGCCGCATCGACACCTTCGTTGCTAACGGAAGGCGTGCTGGTGTACACAGTGGACGCCTCGCGGCCGGGAGGCCATCTGCCACTGGCGATCGCAACAGACACGGGCAATCTACAAGTCGATCGCTACCCGCTCCTTACCGACGGTGAGAGCGTCACCATCCGCGGTTACACCATCACCGTGCAATCCAACAACGCCACAACTCACACTGTGACAATCACCAAGAACACCGCGTAGCACACAAATCACGAAGCAACCACCGAAGGTGCACGTGTCGTGGTTGGTGGTCCTGTAGTTTCGTCGGAGTGGCCGAGTTCATTTTGGGCAAGGCGGACTCTACCTCTAAAGGCCGACTACCGCGGCGCAAGGCGGTCGCAGCGCGCCGCTGGTCAGTATCGCTGCTGGTTACGGGAATGTTTGCTGGTTTGTTGCTGTCGACATCACCCGCCGGGGCTGTGGCCGGGTTCGGTGACGTGGACGACGGCCTCTATTACAGCGAACCAGTCCAGTGGATGGTCGACAACAACATCGTCACAGAAACCACCGGACCGTGTTTCGGCCCGCACACGCCTGCCACGCGTGGTGAGACTGCTTTGTACATGTGGCGTATGGAAGACCAACCCGAAGCACCGCCACATCCCTTCGACGATGTGACCGACGACGAACAACAACCAGCTGTGTCGTGGATGTATGACACTGGAATCACCACCGGCACCAGTCCCACAACGTTCGGGCCTGACCAGCAGCTGACCAGAGCCCAACTCGCGGCGTTGTTACATCGCCTAGCCGGCGAGCCCTCAGCTTCGGGTCACCCGTTTGTTGATGTGGTCGCTGGTTGGCAACAACAGCCAGTTGCTTGGATGGTCGCAAACAAAATCACTACCGGCACCAGTCCGACGACGTTTTCACCAAATGAGCCTGTATCGCGCGGAGAACTCGCAACCTTTTTCTACCGCTACAAAGGCAGCCCCGCGGTAGCTGTAGACCCCCACAGCCCACCGTGTGAAGCCTTCACCGCCCTTGATGCTGGTGATCAGCACTCGTGCGCTATCCGCACCAACGGAACTATCGCCTGTTGGGGCAAAAACGAACACGGACAGGCCGATCCCCCAGAAGGGCAGTTCACCGCCGTCAGCGCTGGTTGGTCGCATTCATGCGGGCTGCGAACCAACAGCACCATCACCTGCTGGGGTACCAACTGGAATGGACCCAACCGTCCGCCCGAGGGGCAGTTCACCGCCATCAGCGCCGGTAGAACCCATACATGTGCGCTGCGCACCAATCGCACCATCAGCTGCTGGGGCCGCAACCAGTACCGACAAGCAGATGCACCTACGGGGCAGTTCACCGCCATCAGCGCCGGTGGATCTCATACATGTGGGTTGCGCGCCGACAGCACCATCACCTGCTGGGGGAGTAACTCGGACGGCCAGACCGATCAGCCCGAGGGACAGTTCACCGCCATCAGCGCGAGCACCAACCATACGTGCGGGCTGCGCGCCGACGCCACGATCACCTGTTGGGGAGACAACAGTTCGGCCCAATCCGACGCACCAGATGCACAGTTCACTGCCATCAGCACTGCGAGCCACCACAGCTGCGGGTTGAGGGCCGACAGCACTGCCACCTGCTGGGGTGACACGCTCAACTCACGGACCGACGCGCCAGATGGACAGTTCAATACCATCAGTTCAAGCAGCAACCATACGTGCGGGCTGCGTGCCGACGCCACCGTCACCTGCTGGGGTGAGCTGATTAGACCAACACCGCTCGGTGTTCATTTTGTTGTCTCTTCAGACCGGCCACACCCCGAGATGTGCCGACCATTCGGATACTCAGAGATGCTCACAGCGGGTTTTCCGCTGCCGGAGCGTTCGCTGAAATCCGTAGGGACCGTTCGGGTGGCAGTGCTATTCGTGGACTTCCCCAATGCCATAGCCACTCACTCCACCCAATCAGAAGCCCACATGGGACTGCCTTATATTGAGGATTTCTTTGAGGGATCCGGCAACGGCAGAGTCGATTTCGAGTTCGTGCCCCTCCACCAGTGGCTACGCGCCGAGAACAACTTCGAAAGTTACCTGGGAACGACCGCGATCGGAGGTTACGCGATCGGGCGCGAGATCAATACTGAGGCAACGCGTCTCGCCGACCACCACATCGATTTCACGGACTACGCCGCCATCATGGTTGTTCTGCCTAGTTCAAGGTTCGGCGACGGCATTTCGAGCGGAATTGCCCACACAAACGAAGGCACCGTCTACAACACGGTGCGGATCAACTCCAATCCGCTGGAGCAGCACAGGGCGCCGCACTCCTGGGGGCTGGTTGGAGCGCATGAACTTGCGCACAATCTCGGACTGCTCGACATGTACCCCTACGATCAAGACCTGCGCAAACGTCCCGACACGACCGACGGAAGCGCTTTGACACAGGTACAGGTCGGACTGATGGGTCTGCGAGTGCACTACCCCGGGGACTCGGCTGATTGGGATGCCGATGAAATGTTGGCGTGGAGTCGATGGCAACTTGCGTGGCTTGATCCCTCTCAGGTCCACTGCGTGGCCGGAAACGAGTCAACGGTCACCCTGGGTCCGGTCGGTGATCCTGGTGACAACTTTGCGATGGCTGCGATTCCTCTATCGGAGACTGAAGTGATCGTCATCGAAAGCCGACGCCAAATCGGCTATGACGCGCCCTCAGTTCTCACCGGCCGTTCAGGTCTTCCCACCGAAGGCGTGCTGGTTTACACCGTCGACACATCCCTGGACACAGGTCAACTTCCCGTCAAAGTGGCGACAGACACCGGCAATGGAATCATCGACCACAACCCGATCCTCAGCGACGGCCGAAGCGTCACCACCAACGGCTACACGATCACCGTGCAGTCCAGCACCGAAACCACCCACACCGTGTCCATCACCAAAATCACTGATCCCGACTAGACACCATTATGGAACATCGACGGATTCTGGGAACTGAAACGCTCCCGAACCGAACGCCTGGGTTTCGCCGCCCTGCCTTAGCCCCGGGAGAACGAAGCCTCTCACTCCCGGACCCGGATACTGTGGGTCGGTGGCCGAGTTCTCCGTGAACCCTGCGGTCTCTGCTTTTTCTGGTCGACAACCGCGCGGTATGCGGGTCTGGGCGCGGTCTTGCTCGGTGTGCCTGCTTGTCATGGGGATGTTCGCCGGTCTGTTGTTACCGGCATCACCAGCGGCGGCTCAGGACGGCTCGGTCGAAGTTAATAGCGAGCAGTACTACACGAAGCCCGTCCAATGGATGACCGACAACATCGTGACGGACACAACCCCGGCGTGTTTCGGACCCGACATCCCCGCAACACGTGGCGAAACCGCCCTGTACATGTGGCGCATTCAAGGCCAACCCGACGCCCCACTGCATCCCTTCAGCGATGTAACCGACGATGAGCAACAACCAGCGGTGTCCTGGCTGTATGGCGCTGAGATCACCACCGGCACCACTCCAACAACTTTCGCGCCCGACGAGCAACTAACCAGAGCCCAAGTCGCGGCGTTGCTGCATCGACTCGCCGGCAAGCCGCCTGCTTCGGGGCATCCGTTCATTGATGTTTCTGCGGGATGGCAACAACAACCGGTTGCATGGATGGTCGCCAACAGAATCACCACCGGGACGAGCCCCACAACCTTCGCACCAGACGAACCCGTCACCCGTGGGCAGTTGGCCACGTTCCTGTACCGCTACCAGGGCAGCCCAGCGGTGACAGTCAACCCGGTGCCCGCATGTAACAGATTCACCGCCGTTGACGTCGGCGCTCGGCATTCGTGCGGTCTGCGCGCCGACCAGACAATTGCTTGCTGGGGCAGCAATGACCACAGCCTTGCCACCCCTCCGGACGGACTGTTCAAATCCATCGAAACAGGCACCTCACGGTCATGTGGTATACGCATCGACAACACCGTCAGCTGCTGGGGCAGCCGCAACTACGGAATACTGGACGCGCCGCCGGGACAATTCAGCGCTATCAGCACAGGAGACCATTATTCGTGCGGGATATTCGACGATGCAACCATTGCCTGCTGGGGAGCGATCAGCGAAGCCCGGCCGGGCTACAACGAAGGAAAGTTCAGCGCAATCAGCACAGGCGTCTATCACATCTGTGCTCTGCGCACCGACAACACGGTGACCTGTTGGGAGCAAGGCAAAGATGGCCGAGCGGATGGGCCCGAAGGAGAGTTCGACGCAATCAGCGCGGGACATGGCTTCTCCTGTGGAATACGCACCAACGCCTCCATCACCTGCTGGGGCGGGAACACACACGGACCAACAAATGCCCCAACAGGGTCGTTCACCGACATCAGCGCAGGTCATAGTCATACGTGCGCTTTGCGTGCCGACACGACGATCCAATGCTGGGGCGGGAACATACATGGGCAGGCAAATGCCCCCACAGGGTCGTTCACCGACATCAGCGCAGGCGAAGCCCATTCCTGCGCTCTACGTACCGACGCCACCATCACCTGCTGGGGCAGGGACTGGACAGATCAGCACGAGACACCCGATGGCGAGTTTACGGCAATTGCAACGGGAGATGAACACGCCTGCGCTCTAAGTGTAAACGCGACCATCTCCTGTTGGGGGTACGACATCAACGGCAAGACCTACCCGCCCACTGGTGCGTACATCGACGTCATCGCAGGAGCAGAACATACCTGTGGGCTTCGCTTTGACGAGACCGTCGAATGCTGGGGCGAAAATCAGTATGGCCAGAAGGACCCGCCCGACGGACAGTTCACCGCAATCACCGCAGGAGTCGACTTTTCCTGCGGAACACGCACGGACGCCACAATCGAGTGCTGGGGCAACTACAGAGGAAGTCAAACCGATGCACCCAGCGGAAGATTCACCGCAATCAGTGCTGGACATCGCCATTCTTGCGGGATACGCACAAACGGGACCGTCGAGTGCTGGGGCGTGAACTGGAACCGCCAAACGAACGCGCCGCCCGGACAATTCACGGCCATCAGCGCCGCAAACGACCACTCCTGTGGAATACGCACCGACGCCACAATCGAGTGCTGGGGACACAACGGCTACGGCCAAACCAACGTACCCAGCGGAAAATTCACCGCAATCAGTGGAGGCGACAAACATAGCTGTGGAATTAACACCAACCGAACGATCATTTGCTGGGGTCGCTACCACAACGCTGAAAGCGGCTTGTTTAGCGGCGCCAGCGCAGGCACCCGGTTGTCGTGCGGGTTGCACACCGATGCAACCATCTCATGTTGGTACGGAATCTCTACAATCCCGGCCCCACTTGGTGTCGAGTCTCTCGTCGGGTCCACGCAAGCGAACCCAGCCATGTGTAGGCCGTTCGGCGTCCGCCATCATACGGCGGGGTTCCCTCTGCCGTCAGGGAGGGTTGGCTCGACCGGCACCGCGCGTGTGGCAGTGTTGTTCGTCGACTTCCCCGACGCCGAAGCGTCTCATTCCACCGTGGCAGAAGCCCAGCTAGGTCTTCCGTACGCCGAGGCCTATCTTGAGGCGTCCAGTCACGGGATGTTGGACATCGAATTCGTGCCCTTGCACCGGTGGCTACGGGCCGAACACGATTACGAGTACTACCTGGACGACCAGTCACTCCCAATCAATGGGGTCGGGCCACCTATTGATGCAACAGCGGTACGGTTGGCGGACCCCGAGTTCGATTTCACCGGTATCGACGCCCTCATGGTTGTGCTGCCCAGCTCCCATTTCGGCGGCGGGGTGGCCACAGGTGCGATCGAGACCGACGAAAGCAACGTCATCAGAAGAACACGGATCAACGTCATTCGTATATCTAAGTACCCCAGAGACCTCCACCGGTGGGGTTCCGTCGCAGCACATGAGTTGATCCATAACCTCGGGTTACTAGACATGTACCCGTACGCTGGTGAGGATGTCGTTGACAATGCGGCTCTCGCGCCTGTCGGCAAAACTTGGGTCACATCCACGTTCGGCCTCATGGGCTTAGGGGTCGATTTCCCAGCAGACCCTGAAGATCCACGACTGGTGCGAACCTGGCTCCAACCCAACGGCGCTCAGTTCACTGAGTACACTAGGCACTTGGAAGCCGACGAGATGTTGGCTTGGAGTCGTTGGCAACTCGGCTGGCTTGACTCGGAGCAGATCAGTTGCGTGACCGAAGCCGGTTCGGTGATTGACTTGAACCCGGTAGCTGAACCCGGTGATGGGATAGCAATGGTCGCGATACCTCTGTCGGGAACCGAAGTGATCGTCATTGAAAACAGACGCAGAGTCGGCTATGACCTCGCCCGCGAACAACATTACCCGGACCGCGTAGTCGAACCTTTCCCTACTTTGCTGGCCGACGGAGTGCTCGTCTACACCGTGGACACATCACGGCCCGGAGGCCGGCTACCGATCGCGATTGCCGGGAACAACGACAGCCTACAAGTCGATCGCTACCCGATCCTTACCGACGGTGAGAGCGTCACGATCCGCGGCTACACGATCACCGTCCAGTCCAGCACCGAAAGCACCCACACCGTGTCCATCACCAAAACCATTTAGCGACTGACCAGCAGCACTATTGAGGGACGCACCTCTGGAGCAGTTCGCGCACCGCGGGGTCGATATCGTTGGGATCGTTACGCAGGCGTTTCTCGGCGTCTTTGAAGTCGTCGAAGTCCTCTGTGAAACGCTCGGCGAGTCCCTCGAAGGCACATTCGCAATAGGACGTGACCTGCGTTGCGTTCAGACTGCCTCCGGCGTTCGCCTCCCTACAGGAGCGCATGAAGTTCTCCTCCAGCGTGCCGTCGGCAATTGCCTCTTCCCAATTGGAAGGGTCGTTGTTGGAAGCGCAACCCGAAGCAAGCAAAACCAATCCGATCAAGACAACGCTGATCACGCTCATCCGTCGAGTCGACTGAGGTTTTTTTCTGCGAGTCATGCCGCCGCGAGGCTAGCGGTTGCTCACCACATTTTGGTGACGCAGCCAGACATTCAGCACTCAGGCAGATTCGTGAGGCAGGCGGTACTCAAGTAAAGACGATTGGCCGCTCATCGCGACAATCCGAAGGACACACTCCTTGCCGTTGACATCGACAAGATTAAGGAGATCTTTACCTATAGAGAATTGGACGGGTTGTTGTTGACCGCCGTTGACCGCGACATTCGTGGTGTACAGGTACGTTCGTTGAGCGTTGTCGAGAATCGGATTGAGACGGCCCTCGATACCCGGCACGTAACCCGTTCGATCCGCAAAGATCACCGAACCGCCATCGGTTAGACCATCAAGTTCCACCTCCAGCGCGCCCTGCGCGGGAATCCAATCGCGGACGATCTTGGCACTCAGTCGCTCTCCCGCTGCAAATACAGTCATGGGAAGGTCTGTCGTGTACAGCTTGAGTCGTGCTACTCCAGCGATGTCACTCGTCGCACGCTGCCACACATTGTTGGGGTATAGCGCAAGGACATCTACGCCATCAACGGGGGTTCCGCCACAGGTAACCCGCACCGCTATTTCCGCATCGAACGCTTCCAACACCTCGTCAAACTGTCCTAGCGGCACTATGTCGTACTCGCCTCGCTCCTCAGCAATCACACCACCATAGACAATCGTTTTCGCAGTCAGACTTGGAACAAGTTCGGCGATGCGGTCGAGCGAACGCGCGAAGTTGGACGCGATTGTTATGCCCGACTTGGCCTCGATTGCATTGATCCCTCGCTCGGTCTCGTAGAACAAATCGCATTCGAGGCCACGCGAGTCGCGAAAGAACGAAAGCAGAGGTTCACGACCGCGGTTGTAGCAGTGCTTGACCGCCTCGGCCACGACGACGTTCTCAAAAAGCGAACCGCGTAATGGATGCGTTGCCACTTGGCCGGGACTCTCGAGACCTAGCAGGTAGCTCGCGAGACCCACATCGTAGAAATACAGCTTCGGGGATTTGACCAGCCGCTTACGAATGTTCGCTGCAAAGGGTGGCAGCAAGAACGCTACGTAACTGCGCTCAAGCAGAGTCACCCATTGACGAATCGTCGTGTGCGACACCCCTACATCACCGCTGAGCGACGTCAGGTTCAGCATCTGACCCACGCGTCCAGCGCAGAGCGCAACGAACCGCCTGAATGCCGACAGATCGCCGACACCTCCCATACGGCGCACATCGCGTTCGACGTATGTCTCAAAATAGTCGCCCAGAGCTTGTCGAGGCTCCAGTCGCTGATCAGCGATGCGCGGGTAGAAGCCGTTGAGCACAACGTCAGCGAATGCTTCGCTCGCACCCGCTCGTCTGGATTCTTCAAGAGAGAACGGTAGGAGGCGCAGCAGAGCGGTACGACCAGCGAGCGACTGACCGACTGCCTCAGACAGCTTCAAGTTCTCGCTTCCTGTAAGTACGTACAGGCTGTTACGGCCGTCCTCGTCGGCAATGACCTGCAAGTAGGACAACAGTGCGGGTACATGCTGTATTTCGTCGATAATCGCTGGGGTGCCGAGTCGCTGCAAAAACCCTCGGGGGTCGCCCTCTGCATAGGCGCGATCATCAGGGGCTTCCAGACTGGCGTACGCCGCATCTCCAAATGTTGAGCGGCAGAGCGTAGTCTTACCCGCTTGACGAGGCCCGGTCACGGTCACAAACGGGTATTGGCGAAACAATTTCGTCAATTGTGCGGTGATCACCCGTTCGATCATCGTTAAAGCGTACCAATTGAATTGCACAATCTGCAAGTTGAACACACAGATTGTACACCTACGCTCACCATGCCTCCAACTCACGGGCACGAGAAAAAATTGCGTCGAGCATCGGTTCGGTCAACCGGCCAGTGAAGGTGTTTTGCTGGCTTACGTGAAAACTGCACAGCAAGGTCATTCCGTTATCGAGAGAAACTTCTTGACCGTGCCCAAACTTGGGACGAGGTCGCAATCCGAAGTGCCGACAGATCACATTGTGTGCGAAACCGCCCAACACCACGATGACCTTGACCGAGGTGAGCGCAGCCAGTTCAGCCACTAGGAAAGGCTGACAATTGTCACGCTCGTCCGGCGTCGGTTTGTTGGCCACCGGCGCACACTTCACCGGCGACGTGATCCAAGCCCCAGACAACGTCAAGCCATCATCACGGCTCGTTGACGACTCCTGCGAGGCATAGCCTGCGCGCCACAAAGCCCGATACAACCAGTCACCCGAGCGATCGCCAGTGAACATGCGCCCTGTGCGATTGGCGCCATGAGCTGCAGGCGCCAATCCAAGCACCAGCAAACCAGCTTGAGGGTCACCGAAACCGGGCACCGGCTTAGCCCAATACTGTTGGTCCCTGTAAGCCGCACGCTTCTCGCGTCCGACCCGTTCACGCCACTCAACAAGCCGTGGACATCGGTGACACTCGACGACCTCATTTTCAAGTTGAGCAAGCGCGGCCTCCGCGCGCGGATCGGGGGATTGCATCACTCACAGGGTACGTTGTGCAGCAGCCATGGCCCGCAAATCAGACGCCCCGAAGCCAACGCTGGTGCTTTTTGTGCGCCACGGACAGACGCCCACAACCGGAGCCACACTCCCAGGCAGAACTCCGGGCCTACACCTCGCCGACAAAGGGGTCGCGCAAGCCCAAGCAGCAGCACAGCGGATCGCCGCTCTCGACTCTGTCGCTGCCGTGTATGCCTCGCCATTGGAACGAACACGCGAAACCGCCAAATCGATCGCTCGAGCGCTGAAACTACGTGTGCGACAGTCCCTTGGACTAATCGAATGCGACTTCGGGGCGTGGACTGGCAAGAAGCTCGATGATCTGCGCAAGAAACCCGAATGGAAGCAGGTACAGCGCTATCCGAGCGGTTTTCGTTTCCCCCGGGGTGAGTCGTTTGCGGAGATGCAGAGTCGTGCTTTGGACACGGTCCACCGCCTTGTTGCTGCCCACCCCAAACAGACCATCGTGGCCGTGTCGCACGCAGACGTCATCAAAGCAATCGTGGCATCAGCAACCGGCACCCACCTTGACCTGTTCCAACGCATCGTGGTGTCTCCCTGCTCCATCACTGCGATCCTCTACACCTCCGAAGGCCCAATCGTGTTGACCGTAAACTCAACAGGCGACGACCTGACGACGTTGGTGCCGTCATGAGCCAATCCTTCGATTTTCGAGAACTCGACTTTCTCACAGTCGGAACTCTTGGCCCCAGAGGACAGCGCGAGTTCTTTCTCCAAGCACGTAGCGAAGGTCGCCTGGTGTCGCTGAAGATCGAGAAGCAGCAAGTCGCGGCATTAGCGGAGTACCTCGACCGGGTGCTCAAAGAACTGCCGGAGGGCGAAATCGGCAACCCACCAACAGATCTCGACCTGAGAGAACCGGTGGTGGCGGAGTGGACCGTCGCCAGTCTCGCCATCGCCTATGCGCAAGAGCTCGACCGTCTCGTTGTCGTGGCGGAATCGTTCGTTGATGACGAAGACGACGAACCGTTCCAAGCCCGTTTTTTCCTTCAGCGAAGTGAAGTCACAGGACTCATCGGACGCGCCCGCACCGTCGTGGCAGCCGGGCGTCCACCGTGCCTGTATTGCGGCCAACCGCTTGAAACCCGCAACGGCGACTGGTGCCCGTGCCGGAACTGACTGTGCTAACGCCGGGCGCAGCCGGAGCCGCGGCAGCGTCGGGCGCTGTGCTAACGCCGGGCGCAGCCGGAGCCGCGGCAGCGTCGGGCGCTGTGCTAACGCCGGGCGCAGCCGGAGCCGCGGCAGCGTCGGGCGCTGTGCTAACGCCGGGCGCAGCCGGAGCCGCGGCAGCGTCGGGCGCTGTGCTATCGCCGGGCGCAGCCGGAGCCGCGGCAGCGTCGGGCGCTGTGCTATCGCCGGGCGCAGCCGGAGCCGCGGCAGCGCCGGGCGCAGCCGAAACCGTGATATGAGCGAGAACGAGTCGCCGTTTTTCGATCGAGAACCGATCAGTACTGAACGGGCGCTGACGTTGCTCAGTGATGGTGAGTTGGAGCTCGTCGGGCGGATGCCGTACTCCTCAAACGCGACTTTTCTGGTCAACCTCTGCCATGAGGGGCTACGGGCGCAGGCGATCTACAAGCCACTTCAAGGAGAGCGCCCTTTGTGGGATTTCCCGAACGGGTTGTACCGACGGGAAACAGCGGCCTTTCTGGTTGCCGATGCTCTCGGCTGGGGACTGGTCCCTCCCACTGTCGTGCGCGACGACGCGCCACTCGAAACGGGAGCACTGCAACTCTTTGTGCCACACGAGTTTGAGGAGCACTACTTCACGTTGCACGAGGCCAGTGATCGTTATGACGAATCGTTCCGGCAGATCTGCGCTCTTGACTTGGTAATCAATAACACCGATCGAAAATCGGGGCACTGCCTGCTGGGAACAGACGGTCAAATCTGGGCAATCGACCATGGCCTGGCATTTCACCACCATTTCAAACTTCGCACGGTGCTGTGGGACTTCGCGGGCGAACCACTCCCCGAGCGGCTCAGAGCCGATCTTTGGGGGTTCCTCGACCGAGGTATTCCCGACTCGATCGCGGTACTTCTCGACCCACTAGAACAAGACGCGATGCTCACCCGAACCAAGGCTTTGGCCACCAACGGAGCTTTTCCACACGGCGATAGCAACAGACACCGCTGGCCCTGGCCACTGGTTTAGGAGCAGCGTCGAACAGCTGTTATTCAACAGGTGTGGAAAAGTCTGTGCATTTTGTCGTTGACCACAAAATGCAGTAACGGCGCCAAATCCCAGTCATTCAGCGATTGATCAGCCGCTGAGCGCCTCAATCAGCTTGGGTAAAACTTTGTGGACATCACCCACAATGCCGAGATCTGCAACTGCGAAGATGGGCGCCTCAGAATCCTTGTTGATGGCGATGATGTTTTTGGACCCCTTCATGCCAACAAGGTGCTGCGTAGCTCCCGATATTCCACAGGCGATATAGACCGTCGGTTTTACGACCTTGCCGGTTTGACCAACCTGGTAGCTGTAGGGAACCCAACCGGCGTCAACAATGGCGCGACTAGCGCCAGGAGCGGCGCCCACCGCTTTGGCCAAGTCCTCGATCATCGAATAGGCCTCTTTGTCGCCGAGTCCACGGCCACCGGAGACGACGATGTTGGCTTCATCAAGCTTGGGACCGTCTGACTCCTCGGCGAAGGTGGCGATAACACGCGCAGAACCCGCGCCACCGAGGTCGCCAACATCAAGATCCTCGATATCGGCTTCAGCGCCGCCGACCGGCTCCGCCGTGAACGACTTCGGCCTGACCAAGAAGATCCCGGGGTTATCAGACGTGTTCTTGGTCATCACATCGGTTGCACCACCGAAAATCGGCTCGCTACCAAGTAAATCATCGCCTTCAAGGACAAGGTCAACAATGTTGGTGATGACAGGCGAATCGAGCTTCACCGACAACCGGGCGGCAACATCACGACCATCTTGGGTGGTGCCCACCATGAAAGCGGCTGGGGCGTCCACATCGCCGCTCCGGATGGCCTCCGCAACCGCGGCGGCAACCGAAACACCCTGCATAGCTCCATCAAGGTCACCCGTGCAGTACACAGTCTCAGCGCCGTGGTCACCTAGTTCCTCTGCGTAATCGTCGCCATCAGCGCCCATGAACACTTCTACGGTGTCAGCGATTTCGCGGGCTTTCGCCAGCATTTCAAGAGTAATCGTGGCTACGGCATCGCCATTGGCTTCACCGAATACCCAGATCTTGTCGAGTCCCATATCGTGTCCTCCCTCAAAGAACTTTGAGTTCGTCGAGGAAGGCCACGATGCGCTCGTGGGCATCCCCCTCATCTTCGATCACTTCACCAGCATCACGAGTGGGAGCGTCTGCGACGCTCACAATCTCCTGACCACCGCCGGCCCAACCAACGGATGAGGCGTCTATTCCGAGATCGCTGATCGCGAGTTCGTCAACCGGTTTCGACTTGGCCGACATGATCCCTTTGAAAGAGGGATAACGCGGCTCCACCACGCCTGCCGTTACCGACACCACGACGGGTAGCGGGCATTCGACATCGTCGTAGCCTGCTTCGGTTTGGCGTTTTACCTTGGCCACACCTTCTTCAACAGCAACCGCCTTGGCAAACGTCACCGACGGGAGATCCAATAGTTCAGCCACCATCTCAGGCACTGTGCCCGTGTAACCGTCGCTCGACTCGGTCGCTGCCAACACCAGGTCAGGTTCACTGCGAGCAATAGCAGCAGCAAGGACCTTGGCCGTGCCGAGCGCATCGGTGCCCTTGAGCGCCTCGTCACTCACCAGCGTGGCGCTGTCGGCACCCATTGCCAGCGCAGTGCGCAGACCCGTCACCTGATTGTCGGGAGCCATCGAGACAAGGTGTACCGAACCATCGCCGGCAGTGTCGACGAGTTGCAAAGCCATCTCGACTCCGTAACTGTCAGATTCGTCGAGAATCAGCTTCTGATCACGGACGAGTGTCTTGCTCTCTGGATCAAGCGCACCCGGGTCTGCCGGGTCCGGGATCTGTTTAACGCACACAACGACTTTCATAGCCCACGAGTCTGCCAGCGAGGTTGTCGAATGCCTATCTGAGTTGAGCGGATAGTTTTAATGTTCTTGCGCATCCTTTTCATCGTCAATTCTGTCGCCTCCTCGGTGACAGCCCGCCGACGGGTAATCACCTACAAGATTCTGTCGGCTGACCACGACGTGACTCTGGCCGAAACCAGTCGTCCTGGCCACGCCACGCGCCTCGCTCAATCTGCGGCCAACGACAACTACGATCTCGTGGTTGTGCTCGGGGGCGACGGAACTGTCAATGAAGCCGCCAACGGTCTTGCGGGCACCGCGACTGCCTTGGCGACACTTCCCGGGGGTTCAACCAATGTGCTCGCCCGCATACTCGGTCTTCCCGATGACCCCGCCGACGCTTCTCTGGTGCTGCTCGACGCCATCGACCGCAACTCGATTCACCGCATCGGTCTAGGAGCAGTCGAGGGCCGTTATTTTCTGTTCCACTGCGGTGTCGGCTTCGATGCGGCAGTTGTAGAACAGGTTGAGACACGAGGTCCGTGGAAACGCTGGGCCGGCCATCCTCTGTTTGTGTGGGCGGCGCTCGACACCTGGGTCCGGGGAGTCGACCGACGCAAACCTTCGCTGCGGGTCATCGGCCCGAACGGTGAGGAGCTGACCAAGGGTTTCTTGACGGTGGTGATGAACACCAATCCGTACACCTATTTCGGCAACCGGCCAATCGACCTTGTTCCGGGACTCACGCTCACCGATCCGCTCGCAGTGGTCACCCTGGAAGAACTCAGACTTTCCAGCCTCGGCCCTGTCCTGGCCGGCGCGCTGCGAGGCAAAGACCTGAGTGGGCGGCGCAACGTCGACCTCCGCACCGAAATGCGTTCGCTGGTCATCGAATGTGACCCTCCGGCGCCTTATCAGGTTGACGGCGACTATCTCGGCGCCAGCAAGCGGCTGCGTTTCACCTGGACGCCCGAGCGCCTCTCGCTGTTGATGCCCGAGCCCCCTTAGAATCTCCGCTCGTTAGCAGGCTCTAGGCGTCGATGATGCTTCTCGCCACATCGGGAACGTTGGTGCAGATTCCGTCGACGCCCATCTCTATGAGCTGAACCATCCGCTCCGGGTCATCGACGGTCCACACGTTCACCAGCAGGCCTGCAGCATGGGCTCGGTTGACAAAATTGATGTCGACAAGGACATCCCACGGGTGGATTGTCGTCATTTCGTGGGCGACCGCACGGCCGATGGCGCTGGCCGGGTCAGTCATCTCATACAACAGCCACCCGCAGGGAATTGACGGGTCAACAGAGCGGATCCGATCAACTGCGTCGATGTTGAAAGAAGTGATCAGCGCTCGCTCGGGGCCGAGATATGCCTGCACCAGACCCGCAACCGCGTCGGCCACCAGGTGATCCTCGTCGTAGTCGGGATCGTTTGGAAGGTTCTTGATCTCAATGTTTACGCTCATCGCCTCACAGGCTTCCAGCGCCTCAGCGAGATTCGGGATGTAAGGAGGCAGTTCTTCGCTGGAGACCTCAGCAAGTATCCGGCCATCGGCAAGGTGGGCGTCGTGATGGACCACGACTACCCCGTCGGCGGCACGGCGAGCATCGAGTTCGACCCATTCGGCACCCATCGTCTGGGCTAGGCGAAACGCCGGCAACGTGTTTTCCTGGGCTGCTTTCGACGCTCCTCGGTGTGCGATCACTTGGGTCATTACCCAGAGTCTCGCGGATATCGGCCCGACAAGTACACCGTTTCGACAGTTGCCAATTCAGAAAAAAGAGAACAAGTTTCAAGAAAACCCTTGCGGGGAAGTAGAACCTGTTCCTATTATTGCTTGATCGCTGGGAGACCAGCGACATGAAGTGGCCAAAAATAAGCCCAGTAGGAGGACAAACGTGGCCCTTACAGCCGACGCTTTCGCATCCGCAATCGACTGGAGAGTTGACGCGGCATGTCGCGACACAGACCCAGCCTTGTTCTTTCCGGTAGGAACCACCGGACCCGCAGTCGATCAAATCGCATCCGCCAAACAGGTCTGTCACTCGTGCCTCTGCAAGGACGCCTGCCTCGATTTCGCCCTGTCCACCAACCAGGACACCGGCGTCTGGGGCGCCACTTCCGAAGAAGAACGCCGAGTCATCCGCAGGCGTTTGCGAGCCGCCGCAGCACTCGCCAAACCGCTCAGCTAACTAAACAGCCCTAACCGAACGGCAGCGCGGGGCCCGGGCGAGGAACCCGCACATCAACCGTCGTTCCCGCCGATCCTCCGACATCGGGTCGACCACTGTTGGTGTCTGGACGAACAAACGTGATCCGACCACCAAGATCCGACACGACAAAGGTACGAACAATCGTCAACCCCAGTCCCGCGTCGCGATCAAGTGAAAACCCATCCGGGACGCCCGGACCATGGTCTTGCACACAGATCGACAACTCCTTGCTGTCCCCACCCAATCGAACTATCACCGGATGATCCGACCCAGAACCGTGATCAATGGAGTTCTGCAACAACTCCGTGACGACCACCGCCAACGGCATCGAAACGTCACCCCCGAGCGCTCCGATGCTTCCGCTCACCTCAATCTTCACCGGCCGCTCCGGCGCACCGAGACCCTCCTCGACCATCCGCACAAGCCTGCTGACGACCGCATCAAAGTCAACGATGTCGCCCGCATCCGCGGTCAGGGTCTCGTGAACCACCGCGATTGATCCGATCCGGCGGGCCGACTGTTCAACCGCGGCGATCGCCTCCGGAGAAGAAAGCCGTCTGGTCTGCAAACGGAGCAAAGATTGGATGGTCTGCAGATTGTTCTTCACACGATGGTGAATTTCACGAATCGTGGTGTTCTTGGAGATCAGCAGTCGATCTCGGCTGCGGAGCTCAGAGATGTCACGCAGCAAACTGACGGCACCCGTAACTCGTCCGTTCTCAATCAGTGGATGGCACCGAACCACCACACACGCATCCTCGGCTTCTTCGAATTCATCGACTGTGCTGTGACGCGAAGAAAACGCCCGTCGCATTGCCGACTCGTCGATACCCAACTCTCGCAGTCGCCGACCTTCAAGGTTGCTGAGCACACGCAGGCGATGCATGGCAGAAACGGCGTTGGGCGACGCGTATTCGATCCGCCCTTCGCGGTCCAGAACAACCACGCCATCACCCACACGCGGCTCACGCAGTTCGCCCACCCGCTCCGATTCAACAAACGGAAAGGCGCCATCGACAACCATTTGAGCCAGCCGCTCCCCAACCGCACGGTAGGGACGTTCGACTGGACTCGGATGGCGAACAAATGCAGATTCGGCTTCTCTTGTCAGTACCGCCACGGTGTCGCCGTTGCCAAGCACCGGGATGTAGTCAACCGCAATCTGTGCACCTGCGCCGGGCAGCCTGATGTCTTCTTCCACCAGTTGGTCATCGTGGTCGGGTCCATGGAAATCGCTTCTGGTTATCAGACCCTGAAACCGCTTGCGCTCCACCATCGCTCGCGCCAACTGTGGGTGATCGACAACCGAGACGGTCTGCCCCACCGGGTCGCCGTAGTGAACCGTCGTTCCGGTCACGGAACGTGTGTGCCCCAACACCACGAACTTGCTCTCGTCACTGATGTTCGACGCGCCATTGCTCGGGACGTAAAGCAACAAATCGCTGAACGACAGATCACTCAACAGCGACCATGAACTGACCAAGCGCTGAAGATGAGCAATCGCCGCGGAGTCAAGAGTTGTTTTCGCTCGAGCAATCTCCGCGAGGCTGGCCACCGCAAATACCGCCTTACCTCAGCCGAAGCCGATCGGGTTGCCCCCTTCGGGGCCTAGTTCAACGAATGCAATCTTCGACGCCGCCACCACCACTTCCTTGCCCTTTTCATCGGTCAACCACAACGTTGCAGTCGCACCGCTGATCGCCTCGTCAATCGAATCCTTGACAGCAGAACGGTCGGTTTTGTCGGGAAGCTGAACGACGATCTCACGGGCGTGGTCACTCACTCCTATGCGGACATCCACAGTTTGTTCTCCTCAGTTGGCTCAGGCGCACTCAACGGATTATTGCAGGGCGACCTTGGTGCAGGGCGGATCTGTTAGTTGATTATCAGTTCAGGATGCGAACGTTTCGACGGCTTGTGGGTTTCAATCCACTGAGCCATCTCAGCAAAGACAGACGATGCCTCGCTTTGCGGGTCGACGGCCATGATCGGCTGACCCTGGTCCGACCCCTCACGCAGCGCGATCGCCATCGGAATCTGACCGATGAGATCAACCTCAAGGCGTTTCGCTAGCTCCGCGCCTCCTCCAGAGCCGAACAGGTAGTAGCGCTTGGCGTCGTCTCCGGTGAACCACGACATGTTCTCGATCACGGCTTTCACCTTGATCTTCACCTGCTCGAACATGAACGCCGAACGCTGAGCAACCCGTTGGGCCGCCGGGTTGGGGGTGGTGACGACATAAGCCTCCGCACGGGGCAGGAACTGAGCCAGCGACAACGAGATGTCGCCGGTACCGGGAGGCAGATCGACAAGCAGAAAATCGGGGTCGTCCCAGAAGACATCGGTCAGGAACTGCTCCAGCGCCTTGTGCAACATCGGGCCGCGCCAGATCACCGGCTGATCCTCTCGGGCGAAGAAACCCATCGAAACACAGCGCACGCCGTGCGTCTCGGGGGGAATGATCATGTCGTCGATAACCGTCGGAGCCTGCTCGACACCAAGCATCCGTGGGATTGAGAAACCCCAGACGTCAGCATCGACAACGGCCACGCTGTGACCCCGCTGCGCCAGAGCGATACCCAGATTGGCCGTCACCGACGACTTGCCGACGCCGCCTTTGCCGGAGGCGACCAGCAGCGTGCGGGTCTTGTTGCCCGGCTGAGCGAACGGAATCGCACGCCCCTGGGCGTGGCCGTGGGCCGGTTGTGACCCCGCTGTCGCCGCGGGATCGCCGTGAAGCATCTCTTTGATCTTCGCCCGTTGCTCATCAGACATCACATCGAATTCGATGGTCACGACCTTGACGCCATCAAGAGCAGTAACAGCTCGAGACACCCGATTCTGGATCTCGTTGCGCAGCGGGCACCCGGCAATCGTGAGATCAATGCCGACCTCAACATGGCCGCCATCAATCGTGGTGGAGCGAACCATGCCCAGATCAACGATGCTGCGATGAAGTTCTGGATCCTCGACCGGACGTAGCGCCTCAATCACTTCGGCTTCGGTGGCGGTCATATATGCGTAGAATAGCGGCGTGGACGCCCAGCACCTCAGCCCGACAGAGTTCGCTTCGACGGTCTCTGCGATAACCGCGGCTTTTGGCGACATCACCCGACGAGACATCTATCTGCATGTCCACCAGAACCCCGACGGTGTGACCGCAAGCGAAGTTGCCGAAGAGTTCGAACTCCACGCCAATGTGGCGCGTCATCATCTGGACAAACTCACCGCCGGAGGACATCTCGGAGTTGAGGTCGCCAAACCAGACGGCGGAGTCGGGCGACCCTCCAAGCACTACCGGCCGGTGCACACCGAGGTGCGCCTGGAAGTGAACGTTCGCCACGACGATGTGCTGGTCTCTCTATTGGGGCGAGCCTTGGCGATGCTGCCTACTCATGCTGCCGAAGAAATGGCTGAGGAGGTGGGTGTCGAGTACGGCAAGGCGATGGCCGCGGCGATCGATCCCAGCGAGACTCACCGCAGCTACCAGGGAGCCCTGCATGCCGTGGCCGACGCCTTGTCAGCTCACGGATTCGCGGCCAGAGCCGAGCGGGCCGAGGACGACAAATACCAGATCGTCGCCCAGAACTGCCCCTTCGGTGATGCGGTGGTGGAACATCCCGTCATCTGCGCCGTCGACCGCGGCATGGTGCAGGGAATGCTCGGCCATCTCTACGGCCCAGCCGACGCTTCCACCGCTTCCTCAAAACCCCAAGGCGACGACATCTGCGTCACCCACGTGACCCTCTGACCGCGTGCCTCATGCAAAATGTTGCAAGCAAGGTTGTATTGCGGAGGACCTAGGCTTTCGGGTTAGTGAGTGTCTTTCTCGTTCGACATGCTTCCGCCGGGGATCGCAGCCGATGGCACCTCACCGACCTGGAACGCCCACTCGACGAACGGGGCCGCGCACAGGCACTGCGAATTGCCGACTTCTTCGCTGATTCCACAGTTCGGGCCGTCTGGTCGTCGCCCGCGACCCGTTGCGCGCAAACCGTTGAGCCGGTGGCTGCTGCTCACTCTCTGGATGTCCAAATCCGTGCCGACCTCTACGAAGGAGCAGGCTCGAGGCACCTTCTGGAATTGATCCTCGAAGAAGCTGCAGCACCCGACGATCTCATACTGTCCAGCCACGGGGATGTCATTCCCGGGGTTCTCAATCGTCTGCTGCGCTCAGGCCTCGAAGTATCCGGGGCACGAGGTTGCGCGAAAGGCAGCGTGTGGGAACTCAGAGTCCACGACGGTGTCATCACCGAGGGGATCTACACAGCGAAGCCCTAGCCGACCGCGCCGCCATTGCGAAAGGACCACACGCATGACAATCCGACACCACAACCCAGCCGCTGAAGCCAACGCCAAGCTCGGCAGCGGCGTCACCGCTCTCGTGTTGGAGCCGTCACCTCCGGCCATCCATACCGAACCGTTCTTCGCAGACGACCCGACCGCAGTTCCACCAGGTGCAACAGCAACCGTTGGTCCCACCAGTGCCGCTGACCGGACCTGGAGCGATGTGCTGGCCGAACGACCCGAGCTTTCCAGTTGGGCCTCCGAACGCTGGTTGGCCGCCTATCGGCCACTGAACCCGGTACCCGCCGGTTACCCCGAATCTCGCAACGCCTTCCATCGGCTCGCCTATGCCATCGTCGCCGAAGCCCGTCGCTGCGCCAACACGAAGTTCGGTCTGCGCTACACAAGAGGTGGCTTCGGCACCCCGTTCTTTGGTGACGACCAGCAGGTCCGAGTGCAAGACGGCCTCCTAGTCGTGCAACAGGGCGCATCGGTAAGGCACAGCGCCATCACCAGCCTTCGGGCCGCCGCGGAATTCGTCGGTGTCCAACTCGGCACCGCAGCAGCTGAGCACGATTCTCCACCTCTGGGTGACGTCGATTCGGACCTTGAGACCACCAGCGAGACCGGCGCGTTCCTGGGCGATTGGTTCGGGTTCTCTTGGGCCGTGCTCGAGGAGTTGAGGGTGACGCCCGGTGCCGTCGATGCAGAACGCACCCAGCTCTGGCCCGGTCACTTCGACCCCGCCGCCGCAATCGGCAGCGCCGAACTGGGTCGGCGTGCCACCTATGGCTGTTCTCCCGGCGACGACGCTCACGACGAGCCCTACCTGTATGTGGGTGCCTGGGGCGATGTGGACCGCGCGGACCCCTACTGGAACGAGACCAGTTTCAACGGCGCCTCACTCCCCTACGCTGCGCTCGTGGGAACCGACAACGCCGTACAGACCGCCCTCGATTTCTTTCGGGCAGGCCTGAACCGCCTAACCCAGCCGGCCGCTTAACCCAACAGGCCAACTAGACCGACGGCCCTAGTCAGGCAGAACCGAGATCGACGAGAAACACATCTCGTCGACCGTTCCCTCGTTCCAGGTGATGTAGCGGGGCTCCGGCATGAACTTGAGGGAACGATCCCACCAACACTCGAAACGCACCGTGTCGGACCGATCAATGCGGATGTCCTCAATCGGGGCGTAATTGAGCTGCCACTCAAAGTCCCAGACCGGGATGTCGAGCAGGATCCGCTCTTCGGCGGTATCGGGGTTGAGGGTCATTCGGTAAGCCGCGCCGAACTCGTGCATGTGCCCGAGCACAGTGTGGATCGTTCCGGTGTCCCGAACTCTCATGTCACACGAGCTGTAGCCGACCGAGCCATCAAGATCGTCGTAGTCGTCGACTGTTCCACGACAACCTCGCAGCAGGGCATCAGGAATAAAGGTGGCAAAAAGGTCGTACTTCTCGCCGATTTCTTTCAGCACGTTCTCCCGAATACACAGGTTGGCATAGCCGTCGATGGTCTCAGCCCGCTCCTCCGCAACAGCCATCTCCTCAGGCGTGCAGGGCACTTCAGCAGGAGTCAGATACGTGGAGCCGGTGATGTGGGTAATACCTGCAGAAATCTCAGCCGGAGTGGCAGTATCGAGGATGATCCAAGAACCGTCCGCTGGAGTGTCATGATCGTAGTGATAGTGGATCTGGTTGACGATCATGTCGCCCGGACTGAGGTAGAGACCGTAGCCATCGGGGTAGATGGTCGGCGACTGCCCCGGCGCCCAACCCTGGATCGAGTAAACGCCTTGTGACGACAAACCCGACAAGCCGAAGCAGGTCCAACCCGGTTCATCTGAGAAACCGGAATCGGCTTCGATCTTGTCCTCCGCGGCGATCTTGGCTTTCACTTCGTCGGCTGCGGACGCCGGCACTCTGTAGACGATCGCGTGGTGGACGACCGAGGTCTGATCGGGTCGGAACTCAAACCCCTTGATCCAGTTGCCGTCGCCTTCAGGGTCGCTCACCTCATGAACCTGGCAACGATAATCGTCGGCTTTCACGGGGTTGCCATCAGCATCGGAATAACCCGTGTAGAGCCCGTCACGAGGTGGAATCTTCTGGTCTTCTTCAATCGGCAGAACCGCCTGCACCCGCGCCAGCAAGGGAGTGTCAACTGCGACATCAAGACCTCCACCTGCTTTCGCCCAGTCTCTGATCACGGTGATCTCCTCATCGCTGAGCGACCAGTCATGTTCGAAGGCCGGGCCCAGATCCGAAGGCAACCAGGGGGGCATGAAACGAATCTCCGTGACCAGCGCTATGTCCTCGGCAACCTCGGCGGCCTGCCCCGCAGTGTCGAAGGCCAGTGTGCTCCAGCCCGGACCCCCCGTGGTGTGGCACGACACACACTTGGTTTCAAGAATCGGCTGGACATGTGAGGCGAAGGCACCAGAAGCAATCTCGACCGCAGGGAGTTCACGATGCAGATCCACTCGAGTGCCGGGATCGATTTCCACTCGGTCCGCAACCAGTCCAAAGACCAACTCGACTTCGTCACTGGTGTGGGTGAGCCGGGCGATGTTGATGGGACCAACGTCGTAGCTGCTGCTCAATACCGTCGCCGTCATCAACGCCGTGATCTGATCGGGACCTACCGTGACAGCTCCGTTGAAAGTCTGCTCAAGCGTCGTCTCCTTGACGGTCAACTCACCAGTGATCGAAACCTCATAGCTGCTGCCGTCGACGCTGTTGTCGTCAACAGCAACAGCATCAAGCCCTTCGATCATTGTTGGCACGAAACGGGCGAAAGGCCAGTGAGTCGACTCCAGAAAATCGTGGCGGATTCGCTTGTCGCGCAAGTTCGAATCCGATTCGAACATCTCGACGTTGACAACGATCTCACCCACCTCCGAGAGGCTCGGGTCTACGAGATTGATCTTTATGTCACCCGCCACAACAGTTGACGTACCCACAGCCACACGAGAAACACCGGCAAGTCGCTCCGTCACCCGATAGCTGACTTCAGAACCATTGTCGGGACTGATCCGATACAGACGCTCAGTGCCCGGATCAACTTCGTCTATGTCAATCTGCTCAGCGACGACATCTTGTGTCTGGGGTTCATCAGAGCCGAAAAACCAGTCCCACTGGTTCCTGGTCAGCAGCGTTACCGTGCCGATCACCAACAACAACAGGAGCGCAACACGGCCAAGGTCGAGATTCCGCAAACGGTCCATAGAGTCGGTCACAGGGTAGCCCCAGCACTAGACCAGCACGTCACGCAGTTCGGTCTGCGCGAGCAATCGATCCAGGTCGCGTCGCACCACTTCCAAAGCGTCGTAAGCATCGAGATCAGCCGCGGCGCCCTCGAGGTCTTCAAGCTGGAAACGCACCAGAGCGCGGTAAACCAAGGCGTCGGGACGGGTCGGGTCTGCTTCAATGACCGCGTCCAGGTAGGAACCCGCTGTTG
This sequence comes from Candidatus Aldehydirespiratoraceae bacterium, assembly GCA_965198315.1. Taxonomy (GTDB): domain Bacteria; phylum Actinomycetota; class Acidimicrobiia; order Acidimicrobiales; family Aldehydirespiratoraceae; genus VXYK01. The sequence goes on from OZ240616.1 coordinate 3,584,941, forward strand.
TCATGCCCACTTCAACTCCGACCGAGGCGCGAGCAAGAAACCAAGCCAACGCGACCAACACGTCGGGATCGTCGCCCGCACTCGAGAGCATTGCGTTGAACAGCGCCAACCCATCATCAATTCGACCAGTCGCGGCCAGATGATCGGCCGCGCGGGCCATCTGGCGCACCGGTATCTCAGCGAGGTCGTAAGCGGCGCCTTCGAGCACTGGCGCAACTAGCGAAACCGCTGTCGGCCCCGCCGCTTCTGCAACTCTCAAGTCGAGTTGCTGAGCCTCAACCAGCTGGGAGATGAACGCGGGGCTGTCGATCCGGTCCAACGCCGCGAGATGATCACTGGCAACCAGCGGCTCCCCTGCCGCCAAAGTCAAAGACGCCGCGAACACCCGTGCGTCGGGAAAGCTCGGATCCGCTGCAACCGCTTCTTCGACGAAGTCACGGGCCACCACAGGGTCACCAGCCAGATTTGTGAGCCAACCGCGGTAAGTCAACGCCTCGGCGTTTGAAGGCTCATCAGTCAGCACGTCGTCATAGATCTCTATTGCCCGCGCCAGGTCTTGGTCACCCATCGCCTCTCGCGCATCAAAAAGCCGGGAGCGAACCGACTCACGGATATCGCCGGTGATTTGATCTCTGGCCCCGCGACTGCCCGAGAAATCGGCCAACACCACCCCCGCGACAGTTGCCAACAGCCCTATACCCAGGACCCAGAGCACGACCCTGGCCCAACGCCGCTCGGTTCGGACGCTGGCCTCGACACTTCCGTCGAGCGCACGGATGGTGTCGGCGGCGCGGGCAACGTAATGCGATCTCAGAGCAACGAAGTCATCTGCGTCGAGGTCGCCCGCCTCGCGTTCCGCTTCAAGATCGGTGAGCGACCCCAACAGGAAATCCCGCTCCCGTTCCATGGCGGCCTCGCGGCTCTCAGGCATGCCCTTGCTCATCAGTCGGCGTCAGTTCGTCGACCTGCGCCGGGTCGTCGGCCCGCGTCAGTTCGTCGGCCCGCGTCGGTTCCTGAGGATCGCCTTGCGCTTCGGCGTCGGTCTCAGCTGAGTTTTCGACGCTGTTCTCGGCGTCGGATTCGCTGAGGAAATCGGCGACCAGTCGCTCGTCCGCGGGCGTGGCTCCTGGTTCGATTTCACGGCGCCATCGTCTGAAGACCACAACCAGCCCGCTGAGCGCGCCGGCACCCGCAACGACAGGAAGTATCCAAGCCAGGCTCGACAATCCCGAGGCCGCGGGCGTGTAATCATTGCCGGGGAATGCAGCTTCGAGTTCGGCAATGATCGTTTCGTCGCTACGTCCTTCGTCTACCCGTCGAGCAATCTGTTGGCGAATGTTGCGGGCCACGACCGTGTCGGATTCGGCCACCGACTGCCCATCGCATACAGGGCAGCCGAAGTTCTGCGCCAAGGAATAGACGCGGTCCGCGTCGGTGCGGGGAGGACCTTCATCGATGGCGCCAAAAAGAAACGCGGATCCACCGATCACCACAACGCCCAACCAGGCCAGCAAGCGGCGGGTTGTCCCCCTGCCCAACACCGAGCCGGCACCGCGGGTCACGCTTCGGCATCCTCGATGTAGGCGGCGATCACATTCTCGATCTGGGACCTGGTGACACCGCCGATCAGCTTGTCGATGACCTCGCCATTGTCGGCGACGATGACACTCTCCGGCACCAGAGGAACTCCGTAAGCCACAGCAATCGAGCCTGTGTCGCGGGCGACAACCGGCCAATCTCCGCCGTTGGACTCAAAGAACGCAGCCACATTGGCAGCGCTGTCGTCGAAGGCCACAGACACGACTTCGGCAAACCCAGTCGGCGCATAAGCCTCATGGAAACTGACCAGTTCCGGGTGTTCGCGGATACAGGGCACGCACGTCGTCGAGAAGAAGTTGACCACCACGAAACGGCCGCGCTGATCGTCCAGGTCGAACTCACCACCAGCGATCGTCGGACCGACGATCGCTGGTGCCAACTGGCCTCTCCCAATCGCTGCACTACCACTGCTAGTGCCCGGGTCGCGAGTCGCGAACAGCAGGAACAACAGCATCATCACGACCGCAACAGGGGCCACGATCCAGACAGCACGCCTTGGAGTCTCAGCGCTCATTGCACTCACTGCTTCCCACTCTTCTGGAGGGCTTTCACTGGGGCTGAAACCGGAGCGGTAGGAGATCGACGGTTACCCGGCACGATCGCCAGCAGCGTGCCCGCGGCCATCACAAACCCGCCGATCCACAACCACACAATCAACGGCTGAATCGTCACCCGCAAGAAGATGGTCTGGCCATCGTCGGACAACTCCCTGATCGACAGGGCCACATCGTCGGTCAGAGTGGATCGAACCGACGGAATACCAATCAGCCGACCTGCGAAGTCGTAGATGGCGATCGCCGGTTCGTACACCTGCTCACCGTCGACCCGCACCGCGGCCTGACGTTCCACCCTGTTTGGAAACTCGACCACCTCAGTTCCCAGAAACGTGAAGGTGTGACCCGACAACTCAACGGTCTCACCGGGCGTCATCTCAAAGATCTCCTGACGCACGTAAGCGTTGCTGGCAGCCAACGCGACCGCAATCAAAACCACGCCGAGATGAACGATCATGCCCCCGTTGGTACGGCCTATCAGCCCACGCCAACCCTGTCGTCGGGTAGCCAGAACAAGCTGACGAACAGCAGCTCCACCGGCAAAGCCCCCAAGGCCGAACGCCAGCAAGGGTGCCCAGCCCCGAGCCCCGACCAAAACGCTCAGAAAGATCGCCCCAACACCCAGCCAAGCGGGCCAGACAAGCCGTTCGCTCAACAATCCGGCCGAAGCTTTGCGCCAAGGGAGCACTGGCGCCATGGCCATCAAAAAAAGCAGCACGAATCCGATCGGCATGGTCATCCGTTCGAAGTAGGGACTGCCCACAGTGAGAGTTCGTCCATCGAAGGCCTCCACGATCAGAGGAAAGATCGTCCCGAGCAAAACCACGAAGGCAAACGCCGCGAAGACCACGTTGTTCATCAAGAACGCGCCTTCCCGTGACAGAGGCGAATCAATCCGCCCGGGCGCCCGGAGTTCATCGCCGCGCCAGGCGATCAAACCCAGCGAAACCACCACGATCATCCCGAAGAAGGTCAGAAACCACGGCCCGATACCCGATTCCACGAACGCGTGCACCGATTCGAGAACACCAGAACGGGTGATGAACGTGCCCAGAATTGTGAGCGAGAAAGTCGCAATGACCAGCGACAGGTTCCACACCCGCAACATCCCCCGTCGCTCCTGCACCATTACCGAATGAATGAAAGCAGTACCGGTGAGCCACGGGAGCAGGGAGACGTTCTCCACCGGATCCCACCCCCAGTAACCACCCCAGCCGAGAGTCTCGTAACTCCACCAAGCTCCGAGCATCACTCCCAAGGTCAACAAACCCCAGGCCATGACCGTCCAGCGCCGAGTCGCAAGCAGCCAGCCCTCCCCCACTCTGCCGGTGACCAGAGCCCCGATGGCGAAAGCGAAAGGAACGGTGAACCCCACATAGCCGAGATAGAGGATCGGCGGATGGAACGCCATCAGAATGTGGTTCTGCAGCAGCGGGTTGGGGCCGGGCCCGTCGAAAGGCTGCCCGTTGGCGAGAGGCAACGGGTCGAACGAGACAAATGGCCTGGCCGGTCCCACCATCAGCAGAAAGAAGAACCCGCAAACGACAAACAGAGTCAGCATCACCCAGGCCATCATCGGATCATCGCGGCGGTCACGGAACTTGATCACGACCGCCACGACGTAGCCGCAAAGAACCAGAGTCCACAACAAGATCGAACCCTCCAGCGCAGACCACAAGGTAGCTACGTTGAACACCGCCGGGGTACGCGACGAGCCATGCTGAGCCACAAACGAAACTGTGAAGTCGCGGGTAATCAAAGCCCGCTCCATGACCAGGAAAGCACCGGCCGCCGCGGCCATCATCACCCCCACCAACATGGCTGAATCACGCCACCAGCCGTGCCGCCGGCCGAGCAGGCCCAGGACCACAACACCTGTGCCGGCCAACGCGCTCGCCGCTCCCACCGCAACAAGAAGCGCACCCAGGGTGACGTTGCTCACGCCTCGCAGACCACCCCGGTTGAGTCCGCACCCGCATCACTGAGGGCCAACCGCTCGTCGTATTCGTCATCGTTGATGTAGTCGTTGTCGTGCTTGACGCGCATGCGATCCGATGAGAAATGCCAGCCGTCGTTGGCGATGCCCGCAAAACCCTCAACCAGCGGTGGTTGCTCGACCCAAACGCCGTCGAGCACTACCGGCACGTCCGGCTGGAACAACTCAGCAGGGTCTCCATGATGCACAACATCAACGGAGGCACCACCGAAGGACAAACTGAAGGCGACAACTGGTTCGTCACCACTGAACCCCTCCACTATCGAACAGCCGATCGGGGCACCTTGCAGCGTAAAGCGCTTGTCGCCGATGTCTGCGCGCTCCTCAACCGCTTCATCGGCATTGTAAAAATACAGCGAACCTTCAACAAGATTGAAGATCAGCACTGCCACGGCCCCCGCAACAGCCAGAGCAACCACCAGAGCTACCCACGGTGCCTTACGAGCACGCAGGGGCCGCGGCGCTCGAGGAGTGAGCTCCCCGGTCACAGAGGCGCCTCTTCGTTGGGCGCGGCTGATTTCGCAGTGTAACCAGCCTTGTCATCGCTGGTCATCCATCGGCGTTGGCCGGCTGGGACTCTGGCCGACAACGCCCGACCCCGAAGCATCAGACGCGTCGCGTACAGCACTCCGCAACCAAGGCTGACACCCCAGCCCACAAGCAAGTACCCGAGATGAGTCACAGGCTTGCCTCCCCGCTTGATTCGGTCACCACTTCAGCCCGGCGTTGAATCAGCGCCGTTTCCAAATCAATGGCTCTGAGTTGATGCTCCAGCCAACCTATCCGGAAACGATGAATCATCGCCCACACAAAAAACAGTGCCCAAACGACCAGTCCCACGACAAGCGTAAACAGGGTGAGGTCCTCAAGGTTGCCATCTGTCAGAGACGATTTCTGATGCAGCGTGCGATTGGCCCACCACTCCACTGATCGATTGACAATTGCCAAGTTGACCGCCGCCAACAATCCCACCACGGCAGCACGGGTGGCCACAGCGTTCTCGTCACCCCCCGCCGATCGAAGAGCCAGGTAACCGATCATCATCAAGAAGAGGATCAAGGTGGTGACGAGCCTCACATCACCCCAATCCCAGTAAGTGTTCCAGGTCGGGCGACCCCAAACTGAGCCGGTAAACAACATTAAACCGCAGAAGATCACTCCGATCTCTGCAGCCGAGTGAGCAACAATGTCCCACCAGCGCGAACGCTTCCACAACCACATCACCGAACCGATCGCGGTGGTGACAAAAGCCGCATAAGTAAGGAAGGCCGACGGAACGTGCACAAAGATCATCCGCACCGCGTCCCTCTGCTCATCATCTTCGGGCGCACCGAAGAAACCGAGCAGGATCAGAGCCAAAACGCCGACGAGCACCACAAAACCCAGTAGGCGCGTGGTTCGGCTCCCCGTTCTGACAGCGTCAGTGCCCATGTCGCCTCCAAACGCTCATGTCTCCTCCAACAAGGGGCCGTATGCCAACGTTCCCAACAGAGCATTGACTACTACGAAACCGGCCAACAACCCAAGCCAGGCCCAGCCATCGACAGCGAGGACTCCGAGTGCATCGTCGAATGCTCTCGAAGCAGCGATCAGTACAGGTGCCAGCACCGGCAGAAGCAAGATTGGCAACACCGTCTCGCGGGCCTTGACACCAGCCACGAGCGCGCCAAGAAGCGTGCCGCTCGCCGCGATCCCAAGGGTTGCCACCGCGCAGGTGGCAAGTAACAGCGGCAGCGACTCAACGGTGGCGCCGTAGAACACCAACACACCACCCACCATCAGAACCTCAACTCCCAGAATCTGCACGGCTATCGCCAGAGCCTTTCCGGCAAATACTGCCGAGGGTTCAATGCCTGAGAGCAACAATGCGCGGCGGGCCCCATCGGATGTCTCGATGGCGGTCGATCGCTGAACAGCAACGACTGTCACGAACAGGACCGTCAACCAGAACAGGCCCGAAGTGGCTGCGGTGAGGACTCCACGGTTGGCATCCAGAGCAAATCCAAAAAGCACAAGAACAGTTAGTGCAAACGGCACGACCTGGCTCAAAGTGACGCGTGAACGCCATTCGATTCGAAGATCCTTGTTGGTCACAAGCCAGATGTCAGAAAACATCAACTCTCCCGTTTGCTCTTCACACTGGGCGTGTCGGCCACACTCGCGGTGTTGACCACATCGGTGGTGATAGTGCCGCCAACAACCGTGACGAGGCGCGTGGCTAGATCAAGCGTGCGATCAAGTTCGTGGGATGCCACCAGCACGGTGGCACCGTCGGCCGCCGCTTCCGAAACGAGTCCGTCGACAAGGTCTCGACCCCCTTGATCGAGCCCTGCGTGAGGCTCATCAAGCAACCACAACTCAGGTCGACGAAGAGCCACCTCGGCCAGCGCCACCCGCCGCCGCTGACCCGCCGAAAGCCGGCCCACGACCACGTTGTGCAAACGCGCAGAAACACCAAGACGATCAAGAGCAGACTCCACCGCTTCAAGCTCAATACGCGATGCCTTCGCGAAAAATTGAAGATTCTCCAAAACTGTCAGGTCGTCGTAGAGGGCGGTGTCGTGCCCTAGAAGACCTACCGACCGACGAACCGCAGGGCGAGATTTACAAAGATCGTGACCCAACACGACCGCGCTCCCTGAGTGCGGGCGCAAAAGCCCGGCACAGAAACGTAGCAAAGTCGACTTTCCGGCTCCGTTGGGACCCTGAAGCAACACGACCTCAGCTGCGTTGACCTCAAGGTTGACCCCAGAAAGGGCCGGAAAACGGCCAAGCAACACAACCGCATCACGCAACGCAACGATGGACACAACAAGACGCTACCGGCTGATACCGCTGGCGGCTGAGCCTCATAGCCCTTCACGACCGCCCCCATAGCCCTTCGCGAAGGCGTAGCCTTCCGGCAATGAAAGTGCTGCTTTACATCGTGATCGGCGCGGCTGTGTTCACTACCGCATGTTCCAGTGACACTGTCGAACCGTTCTCTTTGGAAGATCCCGCCGAGTTCGTTTCGGAAAGGCTTGACGCGGAGGAAGGGGAACCCGCCGACCCGTCGGAATCAAGCGCCACAACAATCCCTGAACAAGCATCATCGACCCCCGCCGAAATACGCGGCTCAGTGATCAATCAATTCTCGCTCGACGTCGGCGACTGCTTCAACCGACTAGAGAACCTCGCTGCCGGACAATCGGTCGTCATCACCAGCCTCATCAGTTGCGCAGAGCCTCACCATCACCAGATCTACCACCTCCTCAACTATCCGGCCCCGCACCCGTCCATCTATCCCGGCGACGATGTCATGAGTGAGTTCGCCGTCCAGTCCTGCTACCGCCAGTTCGCGCAGTGGGTAGGCAACGACTACGAGACATCCGAACTAGACATCGGTGTGATCACGCCGCCACAGGCAAACTTCGAGGACGACGTCGCTCGCTACCGTTCTATCCACTGCTGGATCGAACGGTCCGACGGAGAACCCCTGCTCGGTGACGCATACCAGTCGGGTTGGTAACCAGTAATCCGCAGGATGTATAAGTTGTCCATCTGACACGGCTAGTGTTGGGCCACCAGCTCACTCGTGTACGCAGTTTGGAGGATGGACATGACAATTTGGATTTTGATACTGGCCGTGATTATCGGTCTTATAGCTGGTGTTATCCGCCGCGGCGACTTCCCGACAATCCTCAATACCCAGATCTACCATCCAGAGTTTCTTGTCTCATCGGCCATCTGCGCATTCTTCGTGAGCGTGACCGACATAGATTCCGACGGTGTCATAGCTTTCGTCGCCCTCGTCGGTGCCTTTGCTTTCACCATCATGAACCTTCACCTTGTCGGCATGGTCATCCTTTCGATCGGTCTTGCGCTCAACCTGTTCGTATTCATACTCAACTTGGAGACGCCCGTTCGGCCGAATGCCCTGGTGGAGGCCGAGATCGTCACAGCCGAAGAACTCGAACGGGGCGTCACCATCTCAGGGCATGTCGAAGCTGCCGACGACGACTCAGTCCTCGACTTCCTGGGTGACACCTTCCCGATTCGTTGGAGCGAACAGGTTGTCTCGATCGGCGACCTGATTTTCTTGGTTGGCTTGGCCAACGTGACAGGCAACCTGATGCTTGGCAATCAACGGCGGCGCTACACATACAGCCAGTTCTTCCAGGGCGATGAGTCCGTTGAAACTGAATATGAAGATGAGGAGGCCGAAATCCCCATCGAATTGGATCTCGAAACTCCAGAGTCACCGACCGTTTACCCCGAGTCACACGACGTTTATTCCGAGTCCCCGACCGTCTACCCCGAGTCGCCCCCGACCGCTCAACAGCCTCAACAGCCATGGTCCGAACCACCATGGAACCCCTCATCCTGAGATTCGATGAGCGAGTCCTCGGTCTCAGTGACCACGGTCGAGCAGCAAAGCTAGGCCGCTCCATGATTGAGGGATCGCGCCGAGCCCCCTGCCACTGTCGCCGTCCCAATACTCGGCGAGGCCCGAAACCATCGCTCCTCTAATCGTGTGAGTCCGGATGAGTTCTGCCACCGAAGATTTCGGTGCGGAAGCCCGATCAACCGCCAACCACAGCAAGTAGCTGAGCTGCGGCCACACCGGTCCGCGCCAATAGGCGGTCGGGTCGTAGGTCGGCTCCTCGGCGTGAACCCCGCGGGGACCATATGCGGCGCAATAGGCGTCTGGATTGGATAGTTCTTCGATCACCCGCTGACGGGCCACATCACTGCGACTCACCAGCAGAGGCAACAAACCGTCGGCTGTGCGGGTACGCCCCGAGCCGCTACTAAGGGTGCCGGCATCAACCCAAGTACGCCGCTGCGCGTCAAACCGTTGGTCGAGTGCTTCGGCCAGTTCAAAAGCACCGACTTCAAGGTCCCGATCAGAAGTCACCGTCGCCAACTCTGCAGCATTGAACGCTACGAGCGCATTGAATCCACACGGGGCCACAGCACAGTCCGGATTGGCTAAAGGCTCTCCGCTAGAACCCCGCTCGACACGGGCAAGCAGGTGGTTCTTGAGTTCCCTCCAGCGCTCCAGATCGAAAGGCTCTTGGTTTGTCAGATCATCCCAACGAGGCGAGTCGTCGCAGCCTGTCTCCCAAGGATGCACCACCTCGATCAAACCCGACGCACGGTGGCGAACACGTCGATGAAGAAGGAAGCGAAGCCCCCGATCAGCTCGATCCACCAGTTCCTCCGGAACGGTAACCCCGGCCCTGGAAAGTCTTGCGATCACATGCCCGTACATCGGCGGCTGAGAGATCGACGACGCCCCCCTACTACCCCATATTTCAACGGATCTTTGTGGGTCCAACTGATAACCCATGTGAGGCACGAACCCGCTGTCGTCGATGGTTGACAAGGCCGACTTGAGTTCAACAACCGCACGCTCGTCGTCACCAAGGGCGTGCCAGATCAAGCTGTGGAAGCAACTATCCCAGAGCCACATCCATGGGTAGGTGACTGGGTTGGGCGCGGTATAACCGAGCGGTACCCAGGCCTGTTCCATGACTGACGCGACCGCTTCTCGAAGCTCGTCTGAGGTGGGGTTTGTTGGTTCAGCGGGCATCGTGTCGGGCATGGCTCAGTGTGCGTTCGTCTCGTTTCGGCTGGGAATGGCCGATGGCGTGTCTGTTGTGGCCCGCAACTGGCAGCGAGCAATCGAGCAGTTGGGGTTCGAGGTCATCACCGTTGCCGGCGAAGGACCCGTCGACCGGACAGTACCCGGCTTATCGATTTCGGCAACAGACCCACCATCATCTACAGAATTGATCGCAGCGCTAGCCGAAGCGGATCTTGTTGTCGTTGAGAATCTCTGCACCATTCCGCTCAACCTCAAAGCGGCTCGGGTAACCGCAGCGGTGTTGCGGGGTCGGCCCACGATAATGCACCACCATGACCCGCCGTGGCAGCGAGAGCGTTTCAGCCATATCAGCGAGTTACCGATCGACAACGGGGCCTGGCGCCACGTCACAATCAACCACCTGACCAAAAAACAGATGCAGAGCAGGGGTTTTGAGGCGACTTGCATATACAACGGGTTTTCGACCGCTACCGGAGTCGGCGATCGTTCAGGAGTGCGCAGTCGACTGGAGGTGAGCGAAAGCGACCTTCTGGTAGCCCATCCAGTTCGGGCTATCCCACGCAAGAATGTCGCACGCGCCATAGCTCTGTGCGAGGAGTTGGGAGGCGTGTACTGGCTATGGGGGCCAGCCGAAGACGGCTACGACGACGAACTCGAACGACTGCTTTGCGGCGCTGCGTGCCGCGTGGTGCACGGCACCACCAAAGAACCGGCGGTCGATCTCTACCGGGCCGCCGACGCAGTGGTGTTTCCTTCGACCTGGGAAGGATTCGGCAACCCCCCAGTGGAGGCATCGATTCATCGCGTGCCCGTCGCTGTTGCGAACTACCCTGTGGCCGCCGAACTTCGTGCGCTTGGCTTTGAGTGGTTTCCCACTGACGATGCCGAACCACTCAGAGGGGCGTTGAGGGTTGGCGACAACGACAGAATCGAGCGAAACCGCAAAGTCGCGATCAAACATTTATCGCTGCCCGTGATGACCGAGGCGATCGCCGCGCTGCTGGCTGACGCCGGCTGGCTACCGTGAACAGTAATGGCACCCAATGAAGCAACTGACCCAGTACTTGTGCAGCGTGCCCGCGCTGCCCGCTGGGCCGGTCGGGGCCAGCGCCTCGGCTACCTGCTGTTCGCAATTTCCATCGTGGTGTTCGTCTTCGGGCTGACCACTGGCTTCAGCGACGGTATTTCACGGATTGTTATTGCCGGCGTGATTGCGGGTTCGATCGTTCTCGCCCCGGCGATCATCACCGGATACGCCGTCAAGGCCGCCATCCGCGACGACATCGAACATGGCAGACCGGTTTAGCTGAACCGCCCGCCTTCGCTGGCAGGCGGCGTGATGTCGATCGGTTCGGCAGGAAGTTCACCAGCAATGATCGCGGGAAGAAATCGCCGCAACCAAAACGGCACGGTTGGCATGTCGCTATCGAGAAGTTCCTGCAGTGTCCACCATTCGGCACCCAAGAACGCTGCCGCCTCAAGCGCCTCAAGGCCCTTGGGTTGGTATTCGCCACCGTCGCACCACGCGACATGAATGTGGTCGTCGGATTCAAAATGGTACCCACCGAAGTCGTATTCAGTCTGTTGAACCCAGACGCATGGTCCCATCTCGACATCGGGAATTCCGGTCTCCTCATACAGTTCCCGCAGCGCGGCCGTGCCAGAGTCTTCACCCCAACCCATCCCTCCGCCGGGGATTTCCAGCCACTCGGGTTTGCGTGGATCGATTGGATCTTCGGCTCGGATCAAAAAGATGCGGCCTGCTCGATCAAGCAGTACGCAGCGAGCGGCGGGACGGCGGAGCGTAAACGGCACCAGCGAAATCCTAATGGGACAGAAGCACTTGAGCATATGTCGCCACCTGAGCAGGTCACGCGATAACATCTCATCCGATGCGACTTGAGTGGTGGTTACCGGTAATGCTCGCGACGGGAATGTTGATCGGGTATTACGCCTTACAGAACGATCCCGCGCCTCCCGCGACGACCCCTACAACAAGTTCAACCTCAACCACAACCTCGACCACAACCACTACGACCACTACGACAGTGGCACGCGCCCCAGCGACCACAGCAGCACCCACGACCACAGCAGCACCCACGACCACAGCAGCACCCACGACCACAGCAGCACCCACGACCACAGCAGCACCCACGACCACAGCAGCACCCACGACCACCGCGGCATCGACGACCACCGCCGCACCCACTACCACCGCCCCCGAATATCCAACCATCGAGCCGGGCGAGTACCCGACTACCCGTCCAACATCGCCGCCTGTCACTTACCCCGAAACCGGTGACAACGACGACGAGACCGACGAGACCGACTCGGCCTGACGCGCGGGAATCAGAGGCTGCCGATCAGGTCACCGGCGGTGCCAACGACCCGCCAAGAGTCGCAGCCGACGAAGACGGTCAGATCGTTGAGCGCCTGTCGCAAACCCTCGACGACCTTGTCGCGGTCATGGCCTGATTCAGAAAACGCCCCTTTGACCAACAGCACGCCCGCCTGACGATCCGTCTTCAGGTCTACTCGGCCGACAATTTGGTCACCCAACAGAAAGGGCAGGACGTAGTAGCCGTAGATCCGCTTCGCCGCTGGCGTGTAGATCTCAATCTTGTACTCAAAGTCGAACAAACGAACCCCGCGTTCGCGACACCACACCACAGGATCAAACGGCGACAGCAAGGTGCAGGCCTCGATCGAGCGGGGAGCAACCGCCTCGGGATGCAACAACGCCGGCCGGTTCCAACCCTCGACGTCGGCCTCTGCTAGTCGCCCGTCCTCAACCAGTTCTGTTACGCGGGTCTTGGCGGGGACTTTGGGTAGCCGGTAGTAATCAACGAGATCGGAAACTGTGGCCACACCGAGACTCGATGCTGCACGCACCAGTAGATCGCGGTGCGCTTCGTGCTCGCTCGGTGTGGGAAGCGCAAGGATTTCTTTGGGCACAATCCGATCAAGGAGATCGAACTCCTTGACGAATCCGGGGCGGCGACGAATGCCAACCTCGCCGATACGAAAGAGCCAGTCCAAAGCGATCGATCCGTCGGAACGGTCACCCCACCATTCGCCGCTGCGTCGACGCGGTTCCCGAAGTTCTTTGGGGGCAAGGGGACTCTCTCTCACCTGCTCAAGAACTTCTTCGATATAGCCCGGATCCTCACGAGCCAACGCCGCCAGCTGGCCCCAGGTGTCACCTCGGCGAGCCCGCTCCTTCTGCCAGCGCAACAGCGGTTCATCGTTCACCGGTACCAGCGACGCTTCATGACTCCACGCCTCAAACCACTCGTCATCACGGTAGGCGATCTCATCAAGCAACTCCGGTCGGTATGGCCCGAGGCGCGAGAAAGGGGGCATGTACTGGGTGCGTATCACGACCGGAACCGAGTCGAGTTGTAACAAGTTGAGTTCAGACATCACCCGCCGCAGATGACGCCGGTCGACTCTTCCGACTGGGCGCGGACTCCTGAAACCTTGAGCAGCCAAGGCAATCCGGCGCGCTCGCGCTGCGGACAGCTTCACCGGTTTGGCCGGGCGATCAAACGACAAAGTTCACCATGCGACCGGGGACCACGATTGACTTCCGCAGTTCCCTACCGTCCACATGGGCCAAGACGTTGGACTCAGCCAATGCAAGCTCAAGCACTGTCGCATCGCTGGCATCTACAGCCACAGATATCTTGGCCCGGAGTTTGCCGTTGACCTGAACAGGCAACTCAATCATCTCGTCGACCAGGAGGCGTGGATCGGCGATCGGAAACGTTGCTTGAGTCACCGAGCCAACCCCTCCGAGCCGCTGCCAGAGTTCTTCAGCCACATGAGGCACAAGGGGTGCCAGCATCCGCACCATTGCATCAGCAACTTCGCGCGGAGTCGCAGAATCACGCTTCGTCAACTCGTTGTTGAGTTCTGTGATCTTGGCGGTCGCGGTGTTGAAGCGAAGGCCGTCCATGTCGGCGCGGACACCATCGATTGTCTTGTGCAGCATCCGGCGAAGCTCGTCATCCGGTTCGTCGTCGGCCACCAGAAGTTCGCCTGTCTGTTCATTGACTAGACTGCGCCAGACGCGCTGCAGCAGCCGATGAGAACCGACCACCGAACGTGTCTCCCAGGGTCGGTCCTGATCGATTGGACCCATCGACATTTCGTAGAGCCGCAGTGTGTCGGCCCCATAGACCTCGTACATGTCATCGGGTGTAACCGCGTTCTTCAACGACTTCCCCATCTTCCCGAACGCTCGGGTGACTTCCACACCGTCGTGGGTGAAGCCCGTTCGGGGGGTGCCCGCAACTTCGTCAGCAGGCACGTAGGCACCCCGGCTGTCCTGATACGCGGCAGCCTGAATGTATCCCTGGTTGATGAGCCGTTTGAATGGTTCAGGACCCGACACATGACCGAGGTCGTAAAGAACCTTGTGCCAAAACCGGGCGTAGAGCAGATGCAACACCGCATGTTCCACGCCGCCCACATAGAGGTCAACGCCGCCAACACCGCCGCTGGGATCTGCCATCCAGTACCTCTCGACATCAGGATCGACCAGGGCGCGGTCGTTGTCAGGATCGAGATATCGCAGGTAATACCAGCATGAACCTGCCCAGTTGGGCATGGTGTTGAGTTCACGTCGGTACCTTTTTGGACCTTCGCCGTCATCCAGATCAAGTTCAACCTCGCGCCATTGCGTTACCCGCCCGAGCGGAGGTTCGGGTTCTGAGTCTTCATCTAGTGAGCGTGGTGCCCAATCCATGAGATCGGGGAGCAGCACCGGAAGGTCTTCATCGGGAACTGCACGTGGCAAACCGTCGTCACCATAGACAATCGGGAACGGTTCGCCCCAGTAGCGCTGACGGCTGAACAGCCAGTCTCGCAACTTGTAGGTGACCGCGCCTTCACCTAGTCCCTGGTCTTGGAGCCACTCGATGATCGCAGCTATGGCTTCGGCTTTCTCCATCCCGTTGAGAAACCCACTGTTGATCGCGGGGCCATCGCCAACGTATGCCTGGCCAACAAAGTCAGCGGGTGGTTCAACGGTACGGATGATGTCCATACCGTATTTTTCAGCGAATTCCCAGTCGCGTTGATCCTCGCCCGGCACACCCATAACCGCGCCTGTGCCGTAGCCCATCAAGGCATAGTCGGCGATAAAGATCGGAACCTCCCGCCCATCAACGGGGACCGGACAGCTTGTCCCGATGAAGACACCGGTCTTGTCCTTGTTTTCCTGCCGGTCGAAGTTGGTCATCTCCCCAACACGTTCGCGGTAGGCCGAGACCGCCGCGCGCGGGTTCGCGAAACCACCGCTGAGACGTTCGTCGGTGCCCGCGGGCCACTCGTCAGCGGTCAGTTCGTCGACTAATGGATGCTCTGGCGCGAGAACCATGAACGTTGTGCCATAGACAGTGTCAGGCCGAGTAGTAAATACCCGGACAGGTCCGAAGTCGATGTATGCACCGAGGCTGCGCCCGATCCAGTTGCGCTGCATCGTCTTGATCGAATCGCTCCAATCGAGCAGATCCAGATCATCCAACAGCCGATCCGCGTATGCGGTGATCCGCATCATCCATTGCTTCAACGGTCGCTGGAAGACAGCGAAATTGCCCCGTTCCGACCGACCTTCCGCGGTCACCTCTTCGTTGGAAAGCACCGTGCCGAGCCCGGGACACCAGTTGACGGGCGCTTCGTCCACATACGCGAGCCGATACTGAGACAAGATCCGACGGCGCGCCGACTGATCGGCGTGCGCCCAGTCTTCGCCGCCTTTCGGAACGCGGCTTGCCGAATCGAACTCGCTGATCAACTCGCTGATCGGGCGGGCAGTTTGGCGGGACTCATCGAACCAGGCGTTGAAGAGTCCCAAGAAAATCCACTGGGTCCAGCGATAGTAATCCGGGTCGGTGGTTGCAAAGGAGCGTCGCTCGTCGTGTCCGAGTCCCAATCGGTCGAGTTGGCGGGACATGTTGACGATGTTGCGCTCAGTGTTCTCTCGTGGGTGCTCGCCGGTTTGGCGGGCATGCTCTTCCGCGGGAAGACCAAAAGCATCGAATCCCATCGTGTGCAGAACGTTGAACCCCGTCATCCGTTTGAAACGGGCGTACACGTCGGTGGCAATAAAACCGAGTGGGTGGCCGACATGCAGGCCCACTCCTGAGGGGTACGGAAACATGTCCATAATGAACAGTTTCGGCCGATCAGTGAGCCCAGAAGGATCGGCCGACAGCGCTCCGCCGGGGTTCGGGCAGTGGTATGTGCCCTGCTCTCGCCAATGCGCCTGCCAGCGAGTTTCGATGTCGTCAGCCATGCGCGCGTCGTAGCGATGCGGAGGCAACGTTTCAGGGTTCGACATGGCCCACAGGTTACCGTTCGATGACCGCCGCTGGTTTCGCGATGTTATCTACGAGAATCGGTTCAGAATCAGTCGCGTTTCATGATACGGTACGGTTCCACGATGCGGGACAACAGTTCCGTGGATGCCCCAGACCAAGCCACACCTCTAGGAGCCGTCCGAATGACCAACGAAACCAGCCCCGACTCCTTCGCCGATTCCGCTTCCGCGGCTCCGGCTGCGCCCGGCGAGAACAACGCCTTTGACGAGGACGCAGACGAAATTGATCTTAACGCACTGAGCGACGAAGACTTGACGGCTCAGATGCACGACGATCTCTACGATGGGTTGGACGAGGAGATCGACGAGGGCACCCGCATTCTGCTCGGCCGAGGTTGGTCCGCAGACAAGGTCCTGAATGACGCTCTAGTCGAAGGCATGCGCATCGTAGGCATCGACTTTCGCGACGGCATCCTCTTCGTTCCCGAAGTCCTCCTAGCTGCCAAAGCAATGAAAGCGGGCATGGCGATCCTGCGCCCTTTGCTGGCAGAAACCGGAGTCGAGCCCATCGGCAGCATCGTGATCGGCACAGTCAAAGGTGACATCCACGACATCGGCAAGAACCTTGTCGGAATGATGCTCGAAGGCGCCGGATTCGAAGTGTTCGACCTCGGCATCAACACTGACGTCGACGAATTCCTCGCCGCAATCGAAGAACACAAGCCCGACATTCTGGGGATGTCAGCGCTGCTGACCACCACCATGCCCTACATGAAAGTGGTAATCGACACGCTCGTAGAAAGGGGCATGCGAGACGACTACATCATCATCGTCGGAGGAGCGCCCCTCAACGAGGAATTCGGCGAAGCGATCGGCGCGGACGCCTACTGTCGCGACGCCGCGGTAGCAGCCGAAGTCGCCTCGTCGCTGGTTCAAGCTCACCGAGCAGCATGACCAACGCAGACGGTTCGGCAGACCCTTCGGGCACCAACCGCGGTGCTCCTCGGGTGCTGATCCTCGCCTGCGGCGCGCTGGCCCGAGAGATCCGCGACATCTCCCGCCTCCATCAACTCGACAACGTCACGCTCGAGTGTCTCCCCGCTTCTCTTCACAACCGACCAGAGAACATCGGCAAGGCTGTCCGCCAACGCTTGAACCGCTCCAAAGGCAAATACCAACGGATCCTGCTCGGGTACGCCGATTGCGGCACCGCAGGCGAACTCGTCGACATCTGTCACGAGTATCGGGGATCCGGCACCACGATCGAGATGATGCCCGGCGCCCACTGCTACCAGTTCTACGCCGGTGGGCCGCGTTTCACCGCAATGCATGACAACGACCCGACCTCGTTCTACCTCACCGACTATCTCGTCAAGCACTTCGAGCGCATCATCATGGGTGGGTTGGGAATCGAAGCCCACCCCGAACTGCGCGACATGTACTTCGGCAACTACACCAAGATGACCTACCTGGCCCAGACCGACGATCCGGTGCTCGACGAGAAGGCCCGCGCCGCAGCCAACCGGCTCGGTCTCGCCTACGAACGGCTCAGCACGGGATATGGCGAACTCGAAAGCCAGATCTTCGATCTCGCCCGCAAACAGACAGCCTCGCTATGAGCAGACGACGCAGCCGCACCCCAGGAATCACAACCATCTACTGGCGCGACATTCCCGCCCAGATCACCGCCACCACAGCCAACGGTCACAACGAAAAGATCATTCTCCATCCCCGCTTTCAACACGCCATTGATCGCGCCGCTCACGTAGCTGGACTGACCGAAACTCAAAAATACATTGAGCAGTGGCGTCGTGTCACAACAACAGTGCCGGGCGATGCCGTAGCAGCCGCGCAATCCGCAGCTGAAGGCATCGACAGCGAATATCACAGACACCGGCTTGAAGCCTTAATCACCAACGGTGGGCTCGAAACCGCGGTGCTCTTGAAACCCAACGAGAAAGAACTCCAACACAATGACTGAAACCGTCATCAGTTCCGCCACCAAAGAAGTGGTGATCGGGTTTGATCGGCCCTTCGTGATGATCGGTGAACGCATCAACCCCACAGGTCGCAAGTTGTTGGCCGAAGAAATGAAAAACGGAGACTTCAGCCGAGTTGAAGCCGATGCCATTGCCCAGGTTGAAGCCGGAGCGCACATGCTTGACGTCAACGCCGGCATCCCGCTGGCCGACGAACCGGCCCTCCTCAGCCAAGCAATCAAACTCGTACAGTCGGTAACCGACGTCCCTCTCTCGATTGACTCGTCAATCATCGAAGCGTTGGAAGCCGGTATCGCCGTCTATGAAGGCAAACCGTTGATCAACTCCGTGACCGGCGAAGACGAAGTACTGGAACGAGTGCTCCCACTCGTGGCAAAAGCAGGCGCGGCAGTGGTCGCAATCTCCAACGACGAAACCGGCATAAGCGAAGACCCCGATGTGCGATTCGAAGTAGCCCGCAAGATCGTCCACGCAGCCGCCGACTTCGGGATTCCCGCTGCCGACGTAGTAGTCGACCCGTTGGTGATGCCCATCGGAGCCATGGGCACTGCTGGCAGGCAGGTCTTTGCCCTGGTTCGTCGCCTTCGCGATGAGTTGAAAGTCAACACCACCTGCGGTGCATCCAACGTCAGTTTCGGTTTGCCGAGCCGCCATGCCATCACCGGTACGTTTCTTGCTATGGGTATCGGTGCAGGTATGAGTTCAGCCATCATGAATCCGATGCACCCCGAAGTGAAGACGGCGGTCATGGCGGCCGATGTACTAGCTGGCCACGACCGGGACTGTGCAGCATGGATTCGCGAATACCGCGCCCCGGTGATCGACGGAGAGGGACGAGGTCGGCGGCGCACCAACCGTCGAAGGATCGCCTGAATCTGCAATGGTCGCAGAATCTGCAACTGTGGATAACGACGCCTCGGTGATCTTCATGCCCTCGGGGGTATCTACGACCGTGCCGGTGGGAACCACGGTGCTCGACGCCGCCCGCTCGGTTGGAATCGACCTTGACTCCACTTGCGGGGGACGCGGACTCTGCGGACGTTGCCAAGTGACTCCTTCGTTCGGCGAGTTTGCCAAGTGGCACATCAATTCAACCACCCAAGCGCTGAACCCTTGGACCCGGAGCGAAGACAACTACAAGGGCCGACGCGCCATTGACTCTGGCAATCGCCTGGGATGTCAAGCAACCGTGCGATCCGGCGTAGTGATCGATATACCGACCGACAGCCAGGTTCACAGGCCCGTCGTTCGCAAAAAGATCAACCTCGAAGGACTCACTGTCGACCCTCTGATCAGCGCTCGATACGTCGAACTCCCAGAGCAGCTACTCGGCGACGAACGAGCTCAGAGCGACCTGCTCGCCGAAGCGCTCAAATCTGACTGGGGTATCGACCAAGCCTCGGTGGACGCCCGAGTACTGCCCGACCTCCATCCGGCGATAACCGACGGTAGGCGAGGACTCACCGCGATCGTGCATTCCGACGGCACGGTAATGGCAGTACGACCCGGCTTCGACGAAGCGGTCTACGGCGTCGCCATTGATGTAGGCAGCACGACCATTGCGGGCTATTTGGTGGACCTCGCATCTGGTGATGTGGTTGCCCACGCCGGAGTCATGAACCCGCAGATCCGCTTCGGCGAAGACCTGATGAGCCGAGTCAGCTACGTGATGATGAACCCGGGCGGCGACCAAGAACTGACAGCGGTGGTGCGGGGGGCACTCGATGCCTTGATTGACGACCTGGCCAACGAGATCAGCGAACCGAGCGAGAAGTTGCGAACCCGCATTCACGACCTGGTTGTGGTCGGCAACCCGGTTATGCACCACCTACTGCTGGGAATCGACCCGACCCCGCTGGGCGCTGCGCCGTTCACCCTCACCGTGAGCGCACCGGTCGACATGAGAGCCGACGAACTCGACTTGTCGCTTCGGTATGCGCGTACCCATATCGGCCCTTGCATCGCAGGTCATGTCGGGGCTGACGCTGCTGCGGCTGTACTCAACGAGGGAACGCATCGCAGCACGACACCACAACTAATGGTCGATGTCGGTACCAACGCCGAGATAGTGCTCGGTACATCGTCGAAGACTTACGCCGCCTCTTCGCCTACCGGACCCGCCTTCGAGGGTGCCCAAATATCGTGCGGTATGAGAGCCACAGCGGGAGCCATCGAGCGGGTTCGCATCGACCGCGAGACGTTTGTGGCCCGTTACAAGGTGATCGGCTCGGATCTCTGGAGCGACGATCCCGACTTTGCAGCAGACGTCGCTCATCTCGATATTGCGGGCCTGTGCGGCTCGGCGATCATCGAGGTCATCGGCGAGATGTTTCTCGCCGGTGTGTGCGACAGCAACGGGGTAATCCAAGGGTCGCTGGCAAAGCGCTCACCATACGTTGAGCCCGAAGAACGCACCTTCCGGTATGTGATTCGTTCAGGGCCGGCTCCACTATTCATTAGCCAAAACGATGTGCGCCAAATCCAACTAGCCGGGGCCGCTCTACGCGCCGGTATCGACTTGTTGATGGAACACGCCGGAATTTCAGAAGTCGGCGACATCCGGCTCGCGGGAGCCTTTGGTGCTCACATTGACCCTCTGTATGCGCTGGTGTTGGGACTAGTTCCCGACTGCCCGGTAGCCGCAGTGACCTCTGTTGGCAACTCCTCAGGCGCTGGAGCAGTACGGATGTTGTTATCAGCGACACAACGCCACGAGATCGCCCACACAGTGAGCCGTATCGAAAAGATCGAGACCGCAACTGAACCCCGTTTCCAGGAACTCTTCGTCGCAGCAATGGCATTCCCTCACGTATCTGCGCCCTCGGTCGAGTTGTCGAAGGTGGTTGATCTCCCCCAAAGGCAACCTTCTACCGCTGCTCGAAACCGCAACCGGCGACGACGCACAACTACAACCGAGACTCCCAACACGGAGGCAACATGACCGACACCCGCCCCACAGCGCCTCAACCCAAGAACGAAGGGCCAAGGCGAGGTCGCCGCGGCGGTGGACGCGCCAGTCGGCAAGCAGCACGATCCAACGCAACCACCGAGACGGTGGCATACCTAGAGCGGAAACTCCCCCCAGTAGAGATGCTTGACGAAGAAGGCCTAGCTCAGATCGAATCCAACGCCGAAACAATCCTGGCCGAGGTCGGCGTGGCGTTTCAGGAGTTCCCTTCCGCCATCGAATTGTGGCGCGACGCGGGCGCCGATATCGACGGCGATCTAGTCAAGTTTCCGCGGGGTATGTGTCGCGAGATCTTGGCGCGCAACGCTCCAAAGGTGTTCACACAACATGCCCGTAACCCGCAACGAAGCGTCAAAATCGGCGCCAACACCACCGTGTTCGCGCCCAATTACGGGTCACCTTTTGTGACCGACCTAGACACTGGGCGGCGTTACGCCACGCTCACCGACTTCAAAAACGCAGTCAAGCTGACATATTCGCTGCCCCACCTGCATCATTCCGGCGGCACCGTTTGCGAACCGGTAGATGTGGCCGTCAACAAGCGACATCTCGACATGGTGTATTCCCATATCGCCTACAGCGACAAACCATATATGGGCTCGGTCACCGCGGCGGAACGAGCAGCCGATTCGATCGAACTTTCACGTATTGCATTCGGCGGCGATCTCAACGACCGAACTGTGATGACGTCGCTGATCAACGCCTCGTCACCACTTCGCTGGGATTCCACCATGCTCGGCGCGGCCACCGAATACGCCCGAGCCAACCAAGCAGCCATCATCTCGCCCTTCATCCTCGCCGGAGCGATGTCGCCAGTGACAGTCGCCGCGTTGTGCACGCAAGCGCTGGCTGAGGCGCTCTCTGGGATGGCCTATTACCAACTCGTACGCCCCGGAGCGCCGGTCATCTTCGGTACGTTCGCTTCCTCGATGTCGATGGCGACCGGCGCACCGACTTTCGGCACGCCAGAAGCAGGACAAGCGATCAACGTGATGGCCGCGTTAGCCCGAAGGGTCGGCGTACCGTTTCGCTCCGGTGGCCAGTTCACGTCGTCCAAAGCACCCGATGCACAAGCGGCTTACGAGTCCACTTCAACAATTCTGCCCACGCTTGCAGCCGGTGTGAACTTCGTGCTGCATGCCGCGGGATGGCTCGAAGGAGGACTCACGCTCGGTTACGAAAAACTGATCATGGACGCCGATCAACTCGGGATGATGGGCGTGTATGCCCGTGGCATCGACATGTCGGAGAACGGTCAAGCGATGGATGCGTTCTACACCAACCCCCACGGCGATCACTTCTTGGGGAATGCTCACACGCTCGCCAATTTCGAGACGGCCTTCTACCGCTCCTCGATCGCAGACAACAACAGCTTCGAGCAATGGGAATCCGAAGGCAGTCTTACCGCCGCGCAACGAGCCAACGCACAGTGGAAGAAGCTGTTGGCCGAATACGAGGCGCCACCATTAGACGAAGCCATCGACACCGAACTACGCGAGTTCATCGCCCGTCGCAAGTCAGAAATGCCCGACGCCGCCTACTAAAACCCCGTTCTGGCGGTGCCATGCGTCGGTTACCGACGCATGGCACCGCCAGAACGCCGATTAGGAATCGACTAACAACCTTTGAGGCGATGGATCACGCTGGCCGGTTCGTGAAAAAGGTCATGGTCGGTGACGCTTACAACGCGCCAACCCGCTGCTCTCAACGCGAAGTGGCGGTTCTCGTCTCGATCCCTGTCGCTCTTCGACGTATGGAACCGGCGCGAGTCGACCTCGACCACGAGTCCGTTGTCCCGGTCGAGGAAGTCGACCCGTCCAATCCAACCATCCTCTGCACCCAGATCAATCTGCCGGACGAATCTTCCGAATCCGCCCTTGCGAGCGAGTTCCTGAAATCTGCTTTCGAGTCCGGACCCCGGTGGGCAGTGGTCTGGGCCTCGATCTTCAATCAGTTGACGCATCAGAACCACTCCAGCACGCCCACGGCAGGCTAAGTCGCCAAGTACCCGTCGCAGACTCGCATAACTCACGACACCACTCGCCCAAGCGCTGTCAAGCGCACGTTCAAGACGCCTCGGGTGGATCTTCTTGTCGTTGGCCAGATCGAAGAGCGTCCTTGTTGGAGTGGTCACCGGAATGCCACGAACCTCGGTGAGGTGAGCTTTCGTCAGACGCCGAGGTTGATGAGAGGTCGACAAGTAGTCCTCAGCGTGACGCACCCGCGGTCGCACCCCGGTGACATGCAGTGGCTCAAGAGCAAACCCGGAGAACCCAACCAAGGCTGCCGCGGTCGTGTGCGAAGCGACGGAATCGTCACCGACGTCTAGCACTCCGGCCATTACCCGCACTTCTGGAGTCAAAGGGGTCGATGCCACTCGCAAAACCCGTGCCGACATCGGCACCAGGCTTCCCCCGTCGATTCGTCGTCTGATCACCCCGGAGGTCAGACACTCACGAAGCTGTCTTCGGCTCACGAGCCCGAGTTGGCCCTGGGCCAAGGAATTGATGATCCGGTCGGTTTCAAGTTTTGACATGCCCAATCCTTGCCACCCACTGTGACACTCCCCGGCACCCACACACACCGACCAACCCCGTTCTGGCGGTGCCATGCGTCGGTTTCCGACGCATGGCACCGCCAGAACGAGTTAATGGGTTGGGGGTTGCGGGGAGTCGTAGACGCGGCGGCGGCGACCGATCAGGTTGGAGGCCACTGCGGAGGCCCTCGCCGGGTAGACGACGAACACCCGCTGCAGTTCCTTGGGCACTGGATTGCGGAACAACACACGCCAACTGATGTAGGCCGCTATCAATCCGTGGGTCACCACCAGCGCCCAATAATAGGCTTGAGTCGAGGTGTAGGCCATGGCGGGGGCCACGACGAGCGGGCCGATCACCGCCCCCACACCGTTGATCCGCACCAACGACGCCGAGGCCGCGGTGAGCTGCGATTGGGGAAGCCAGTCCGCGGTGTATGCGATCGCCAACGAATACAACGAGAAGGTCATCCCTCCGAGGCCGAACATCAGGACGATCACCAGCCAAGATATTGGATCAACCAGGGCCAGGGCAACACCTATGGCGCTGGCAGCAGCGGCGACCCACCACATGACCGGACGACGGCCGACCCGGTCGGAAAGCCAACCGACCGGCCATTGCATGACGATCGAACCGAGCAACGGCGCGGCGAGGAACAACGAGATTCGCGACGCGGGAAGCTCGACCGTCACGGCGTAGACAGCACCAAGCCCCATCAGTACACCTGCTGAGGTCCCCACCCAGAACACCGATATCACTCCTGTCGGGACGTTGCGCGCCAGTTCACGGGTCGACAGCGGTTCGGGAATACCGAGCGGCGGGTTGCTCGAGGCGGACAGGGTCACCGGGACCAAGGAAGCCGAAACCAACAGCGAGGCGAGCACAAAGAGTTTGAACCCGTCAATATCTGCGGTCTCGAGCAGGAACTGGCCGACGGTCATCCCACCCATCGTTGTGACCATGTACATCGCCAGGAGGCGACCGCGGGTGGCATTGGTGGCCATGTCATTGAGCCACGACTCCGCGACCACCACCAAACCCGAAATGCACACTCCGGTCACTAACATCATCAACGCCCATGACACTGGCGAGATGAACAGCACATACACCAGCGCAGCACCCGAGACCAGCGATGCCAAGGCCGCAAACACCCGAATGTGTCCCACTCGCGTGATGAGCCGCTGAACGTACAGACCACCAAGAAAGAACCCGGCGAAATAAGACGCCATCACCACTCCGATAGCAACCACGCTGAAGCCCTCGGATTCAGAACGGACCCCCAACAGAGACCGTTGGAGGCCGTTGCCGGCCATCAAAAGGGCGATCCCGAGCAACAGGCCGCGGGCCGCCACCACCGGGTTGACCGAGATGAAAGGACCGCCCTCGATTCCCGCTTCTTCGTTCATGTTTGCCATACCAGAGTGGGAATCGCTGGTCACTTGGCGTGAGGTTTCTTCACCGTGACCGCCTTAAGACAGCCATGAACCGAATGAGGCACAGAAAACTCCTGTCCCAGTGAGGCATGGCCGATACCGACCATCGCGTAGCCGATGTTCTTGCGGAGCCGCGGCGAGTAGCAGGCAGAAGTGAGCTGTCCGACCACAGTGTCGTCTAGGTGTACCGGGAGCACGCGTGGCATAGCACCGTCAGTAAAAGTTCCGAGGTTGGGGCCGCTTATGTCAACACCAACCAAGCGCCGCGTCGGGCCTTCATCACGGATGCGACGCAAAGCGTCCTTGCCGACAAAATCGTCAGGTTGGTCCAGGTCGACCATCCAGTCGTAGCCGTTGGCGACTTCAAGCGGGTTGGTGCTGTTATCGATATCGCATCCAAAGGCCAGCATCCCAGCTTCGATCCGCCGCACATGGTTGGGCGCGGCGGCCATGATCTCATGACGCTCACCAGCGCGCATGACGGTGTCCCACCAAAGCTCCGCTGCCATGTTGTCATCCGTGCGAGCGCCACACACATACACCTCGTAACCATAAAGCCCTCCCCAGCCTGTACGCGACACGACCAAATCAAGGGCGCCGTGACGAGTTTGGACTAGGCGGTAATAGCCGATGTCGAGGATTTCTTCACCAAAGAGGTCCACCATGACAGCACTGGCTTGCGGACCTTGGATCTGCACCGGCGCCACATCGGGAACGGTGATCTCTACGTCGAGCTCGGCGCTATGCAGTAGACCCTGGCACCAAAGATGCACGTCAGCATCCGCCGCACTAAGCCAGAAGCGGTCCTCGTCGAGCCGCAAGATGACGGGATCACAGATGATGCCGCCGACTGAGTTGGTCATGAAAGCGTATTTGCACTGGCCAACCTCATGGCTCGACAAGTCTCGTGGCACGAGCATCTGAGTGAACGCCATCGCGTCGGGACCGCAAATCTCAACTTGGCGCTGATACGCCACATCCCACAGGGTCACTCCGTCAACCAGCGCCCAATACTCTGCCACTGGATCTCCGTAGTGGAGCAGGTAATACATGTGGTTGTAAACAGCCAACGCCGCCGTGTCGGGATCCGCATGGTTGAGGGCGCGCCGCAAGTATGGCGACTCCTCAATACGCGCGTATCGGGTCAAAGGCACGAGCCGCTCCTCACCGTCGGTAAGCGTACCGACCTCAGCATTGCACACCCCGTTGTTGGCATACTTTCAGGCGGGATGTCTGACGATTTTTCCAACAGCGATTCGAGGCCACTGCTGCTGCGTCGCGCGTTGGTTCGTCACGACTCGGATCAGGGGCGTCGATGGTTGGAGTTCCGTGATCCCGTGGCTCATTTTGTGGCCCCAAATCTCAGCGACGTCGGGCCAACCATTGATGCTGTCGAATCCGCCGCCGAGCAGGGCCTGTGGTTGGTTGGAATCGTCAGTTACGACGCGGCACCCGCATTCGACGAAGCACTTTACAGTCTCCGTGACCCTGCCGTGCCGCTGGTTGCGTTCGCTGCTTTTGAAGAACCTCACCCCTCACGGGGACCCGCTGGTCGTGCCTTCAACACACGAGCGTGGACACCTAGCGCAGACCAGCAAACATTCGAGGCCGCTGTGAAGTCCATCCAAGAACTGATCGCCGCCGGCGACACCTACCAGGTCAACTACACATTGAGGCTCCACAGTGATTTCGCTGGAGATCCCGAAGGCTTGTTCGCGGCGTTGTGCAGGGCGCAGCGAGCTGACCATCTCGCCTTTCTCGACTTTGGCGCAGTGGCTGTGTGCTCGGCTTCGCCTGAACAACTCATTTCTCGGCGCAACACGACCGTGGTGACTCGACCGATGAAAGGAACTAGACCTCGCCACCCGGACCCGATGATTGATCGTGGGTTGGCCAACGAACTCGTTCGCAGCGAAAAAGACCGCGCCGAAAACACGATGATCGTCGACATGGCCCGCAACGATCTTGGTCGCGTGGCTGACATCGGCAGCGTCCGAGTAGCAGAATTACACACCGTTGAGAGCTACCCGACCGTGCACCAGATGACTTCGACAGTCACCGCTGAGACCAACGCATCGCTACGTGAACTGCTAACGGCGACATTCCCTGGAGCTTCCATCACCGGTGCTCCCAAAGTTGCTGCCAGCCGTGTCATCGCGGAGCTCGAAACCGAGCCGCGTGGGATCTACACGGGTTCAGTCGGCGTAGTCGAACCGAGCGGGGACGCCGAGTTCAACATCGCCATTCGAACTGCCTGGATCGATCAACGGATCGGGCATGCCGTCTACGGCGTCGGGGGAGGCATCGTTTGGGATTCTCAGCCCACCGCAGAGTGGCACGAAGCTCACGACAAGGCCCGCGTGTTGCATCGAGCAACACGACCCTTTCGATTGCTTGAGACATTGGCGTGGGAGCCTGGCGCGGGACCGATCCTGCTTGATCGCCACCTCGTCCGGCTAACTGCATGCGCCGAACATTTCGGCTTTGACATGGATCCGGGAGAAGTTCGACGCCGACTAGACGCAATTCGCGCTGACACAACTCAACGGGTGCGGATCCTGGTCTCGGCCGACGGTGCCATTGAAGTGCAAGTGGCGGAGATGTCGCCGCCTGCGGCGAACCCGGTTTGGCGCATCGCGGTGGACACGATGCCTGTGTCCACCGAAGACGAGTTCCTGCGCTTCAAGACGACCCGACGTGACCGCTACGAGCAAGCCCTCGCCCGTCACCGGAATGCCGACGACGTGTTGTTGTGGAACGAACGGGGCGAACTGACCGAAACGACGATCGCCAATTTGGTGCTGGAGATCGATGGGATTGCGATCACTCCAGCCGAATCCAGCGGTTTGTTGCCCGGTACTTTGCGAGCGGAGTTGATAGCCAACCGTAGGATCCAAGAAGCAGTAGTGACCATCGAAGACCTCGACCGAGCCGATTCGGTCTGGCTGATCAACTCAGTACGAGGCTGGATTCCGGCACGCGTGTTCGACAGGTCATCAGTCCCGGTTGTCAGTAGCGAGTGACCGGTCCGCTGTTCTGAGCGCTTCGGCAATACAGGATCGAGCACGGTCCGGGTCTTCGAGGGGGATCATGTGACCGACACCATCGAGCACTGTCACTTTAAGGGCGGGCGCCGTAGCGGGAGGGTCAAATCCAGCGAGCAAGTCTTGAGCTGAGGTGACAGGCGTCATCTTGTCGTCACTTCCCAAGATGACCGAAACAGGACAAGCAACAGACGCCGCAGCGGTGACGGCCCCCGCGTAGCTTTGACACGCGGCCATGTCCGCAGCAAGCGCACCGTCGGGAGACACCTCAATCAACGCCCGCGACCCGCCCAACAGCCAGAACCCCGGGGAGGCGTGACGGCCAACATGGGCTCGGCTGCTGTAACCCCATGAAGTCATCAGACCACCGGCGTGCGGGATGTTGTTTTTTGCCGAGTCAAGAAGTTCGGGATGAACCGGCATCGCCGCGGCGGTGCCCAGCAACACCAGCGAACGCACCGCTGTGGGGTGACGCTCGGCCGTCTCCAAGGCGATGTAGGTGCCCATCGAGTGACCAACAACATGTGCTGAACCAAAGTCCAGCACATCGACCATTTCTGCGACCCAGTCAGCCATCTGTTCGATGCTCGCGAGAGGTGGACCGTCGCTTCCACCATGACCCGGCAAATCAAGAGCCGCTACCCGGTAACCGTGATGGGCCAGGAAGCGAGTCTGCAGATGCCAGACCGTTCGGTTCATGCCGGACCCGTGGAGCATAACCACTCCAGGGTCGCTGTGATCGCCTGCGTTGCCCCCATCGGCGTAACGAACCGTGCGACCGTCGTGTTTGATCCGCATCGTGTTCGTCCCCAGCCCCTCGCCTACCGCTGCGAGGCACGCAAGGCCCGGGCCAGGTCGTCGATGATGTCTCGAGGATCTTCGATTCCCACAGAGACCCGGATCAGGTCTTCGCTCACACCCGCATCCAGCAGATCCTGCGCCGAAAGCTGCTGATGAGTGGTGCTGGCAGGATGAAGGACCAGAGTCTTGGCATCGCCCACATTCGCCAGATGCGATGCCAGCTTCACGGACTCGATGAACTTCCGTCCCGCCTCACGGCCACCCTTGATCCCGAAACTCAAGATCGCACCGGCGCCTTGGGGATACAACCGCTCGGCCAATTCCCGATCGGGGTGATCCGGGGCGCTGGGGTACTTGACCCACCCAACGGCATCGTGGTTGACCAACATCTCGGTGACGGCCTCCGCGTTGCTTACATGCTTCTGCATTCGCAACGGCAACGTTTCAATGCCTTGGAGCAACTGGAAGGCGTTGGCTGGACTCATGGCCGCGCCGAAATCACGCAGACCCTCGGCTCGTGCACGAGTGATGAACGCGCCGGGGCCGAACTCGTCTGCAAAGGAGATGCCGTGATATCCCACATAGGGCTCGGTCATAGTCTCGAAGCGGCCTGACGCTTCCCAATCGAAACGTCCGCCGTCCACTAGGACTCCTCCGAGCGCTACCCCGTGACCACCGAGGAACTTGGTGACCGAGTGCATCACGATGTCTGCGCCGTGCTCTATCGGCCGGATCAAATAAGGCGTGGAGAAAGTTGAGTCGACCATGAGGGGCAATCCGGCGTTGTGGGCTACCTGCGCAACAGCGCTGATGTCGAGGACTTCAATCCCGGGGTTGCCGAGCGTTTCGGCGAATACGAGCCGAGTGTCGTCGGTGATGGCAGCCTCGAATTGCTGCGGTTCTCGGGGGTCGACAAAGGTCGCGTTGATCCCGAACCGGGGCAGTGTCACATTGAGCATCTGGTGGGTTCCGCCATAGATGTTGCGGCTCGCAACGATATGACCGCCTTGTCCCATAAGGGTCACAACGGCAAGATGAAACGCGGCTTGGCCACTTGCCGTACAGACCGCGCCGACGCCGCCTTCCAGCGCGGCGATCCGCTCCTCGAGCACCGCGACTGTGGGGTTGGTGAGCCGAGAATAGAGATGTCCCGGTATCTCCAAGTTGAACAGTCCTGCCGCGTGGTCGCTGTCGTCAAACACGTAGGAGGTGGTCATGTAGATCGGCACGGCTCGAGCACCGGTGCTCGGATCTGGTTGCTGACCGGCGTGGAGGCTGAGCGTGTCGAACTTCAGGAACTCCGGTTCGATCATTGCGCGGCGTTTCGGTGGGAATAAATCTTGGGGTACTCAGGTGCTAGGGGTTGATTGCCAAGCACCAGGTCAGCAGCCTTTTCTGCGAGCATCATGACCGGAGCATAGATGTTCCCGTTGGTCAGATAGGGCATCGACGATGCGTCGATGACCCGCAGCCCTTTTGTGCCATAGACCCGCATGGTCAACGGGTCGAGCACGGCATCGTCGTCGACTCCCATCTTGGCCGTGCACGACGGATGCAGGGCGGTTTCGGCGTCACGGCGGACCCAGTCGAGGATCTGCTCGTCGCTCGCGACTTGCGGACCTGGAGAGACCTCGCCTCCGTTGAACGGCTCCATAGCCGGCTGGTTCAACAGGTGTCGGGCGTGACGCACCGCCTCAACCCACTCTCGGCGGTCCTGATCGGTGGACAGATAGTTGAATCGCAGTGCTGGTTTCGTCTTCGGGTCGCTGCTGCGAATCTCCACAGACCCTCGGGAATCGGAGTACATGGGACCCACATGTACCTGATAACCGTGACCGCCCTCTGGAGTGCTGCCGTCGTAACGGATCGCAATAGGCAGAAAGTGAAACATCAGGTTCGGGTACTCAACCTCGTCGTTGCTGCGAATAAAGCCACCTGCCTCGAAATGGTTGGACGATCCCGGGCCTTTGCGGAACAGCCACTGAAACCCGATCCAGGGTCGTTTCCACATGGCCAGATTGGGTTGTAGCGAAACTGGCTCGTTGCATGAGTATTGGACGTACACCTCAAGGTGGTCTTGGAGGTTCTGCCCCACGCCGGCCACATCGGCGATCACTTTGATGCCATGTTCTTCGAGCAGTGCCGCCGGCCCGACACCCGAGAGTTGCAGGAGCTGTGGCGAATTGATCGCGCCACCGCACAAGATCACTTCGTCCGCTGCTACCGAGCGGGGTCGGCCCCTGTGCTCGAGTTCTACTCCGGTTGCGCGATTGCCGTCGAAACGAACCTTGGTGACGAAGGCTTTGGTTGCCAGATCCAGGTTCTTGCGTGACAGCACGGGATGCAGATAGGCCCGGGCGGCACTCAGGCGGCGACCGCGGTGGACGTTGCGGTCAAAGGCGTTGAATCCTTCCTGGCGTTCACCGTTGACATCGGTGGTGCGGGGATAGCCTGCCTGCTCGGTCGCCTCAAGGAATGCCTCGAACAGTGGGTTGGTTGCCGGTCCTCGTTCCAGAACCAGCGGGCCTTGGTCTCCTCTATATACCGACCCGTCCTGTGGAGCGAGACAGTTCTCCATTCGCTTGAAATAAGGCAGACAATGGGCGTAATCCCAGGACTTCATCCCCCGGTCGCCTCCCCACCGTTCAAAGTCGAGAGGATTGCCCCGCTGGAAGATCATCCCGTTGATGCTTGAAGAACCGCCGAGCACTTTCCCCCGGGCATGGTAGACACGCCGCTGACCCATCTCAGGCTCCGGCTCAGACTCATACATCCAGTCGTAGAAACGATTGCCGATTCCAAAGGACAGCGCCGCGGGCATGTGTATGAACACGTCGAATTTCCAGTCGCGCCGACCCGCTTCCAACACCAGCACCGAGACCGCCGGATCTGCCGACAGACGATTCGCCAACGCACAGCCCGCTGAACCCCCGCCGACAATCACGTAGTCGTAGCGATTCCGCATCCCGGCATTCTAAGCCTCCACGGTTCGCGCCGAGACACGATATACATCACCTCTATCCAAGGACGCTCAACAACCCTGAGCCATTGTGCCGAACTGAAAACCTCCATCGGTGAGATGCTTGATGTTGCAACCGATCATTCTCACCGATCATTCGCATCCACCGATGGAGTTC
This sequence comes from Candidatus Aldehydirespiratoraceae bacterium, assembly GCA_965198315.1. Lineage (GTDB taxonomy): Bacteria > Actinomycetota > Acidimicrobiia > Acidimicrobiales > Aldehydirespiratoraceae > VXYK01. The sequence continues at coordinate 3,616,925 of OZ240616.1, forward strand.
GCCGTGCTTGTTCCCGATATCAACGTGTGAAACGTTCCCGCACTCGGTGAGACGGGCTCAGGGGCCTAGCAGAGTGATGGGCACGACGGCGATGTCGTCAACCGTCTCGAAGGCTGGTCCGACCGCGGTCACTACGATCAGTCGTGAAGGCTCTCCGGCTCGGTCGCTGTCTACCCTGTTGCGGATTTGTCGCAGGGACTCCACGGCCGATGTGATTGCATGGGATCCGCCGAGTTTGATCTCCACGGCCGCCCAGTCGCCCGGGCCGCGGGTGATTATCGCGTCGGCTTCAAGGTTCTTGTTGTCGAGGTAGTGGCGGACTTCGGCTCTTTCGGCTTGTGTATAGACGCGCAGGTCTCGTATCACGAGCGACTCGAACAGTAGTCCGAGCGTGGGCAGGTCGGCGCGCAGCCCCTGGGGTGTGGCGCGCAAGGCGGCCGCGGGTAGGGCCGGGTCGGTGAAGTAGCGTTTCGGTGTGGAGCGCAACGTGGCGCTGCTGCGCAAGTGCGTGGACCATGCCGGCAGCGGCTCGAGTACGAACGATTCCACGAGGCGATCGAGGTATCTGCGAACGGTATCGCGGTCGGACGGTCCGCCTGCTCCGGCAGTGTCGGCGATGAGCGTTCGGGCCGAGGCCGCGGTGCCCTCGTTGCGAGCCAGCGACGAGATCAGTGCCAGCATCTTCAGCGGATCGTGAGACACTTGGCCGCCGTGCATGTCAAGCATCGCGATGTCCCGCAGGTAATCGCCCATCCGGTCGCCGGCATCGGCTGGGTCCAGGGTGATGAAGCGAGGGAAGCCGCCCCGGCACACCAACTCGGCCACCCGGTGCAGATCCGGCTCCGGCGCGTCGGCGTGGCACGCTCCGCCTTTGAGGAGTCCGCTCAAAGAGATGCTGCCGGTTGAGTTGTGTGACTCGAACAACGACATCGGGCGCATCCGCAGTCTCGCCACCCGCCCTGCTCCGCTGTGGTCTGTGAGGGTGTGGGTCGGGCGAACCGACCCGACCAGGATGAACTGGCCGTTGAGCGCGCGGTCGTCACAGGCGTGGCGCATCGCGTTCCATACTCCGTCGGCCAGGTGCCATTCGTCTAGCAGCCGTGGGGTGTCGCCGGCGAGAAACGCAGCGGGATTGGCTTCCAGCTTGATCTGGGTGGTCGGCAGTTCGTCGAACCGGACGACACTGTTGGCGAAGCGCCTGCTCGTCCAAGTCTTCCCGCACGCCCTCGGGCCTTCCACTACCACGGCAGGAGATGATCTCAGGCAACGGTCCATCTGCTGGTCGACGACCCGTGGCAGATAACCGTCTGGAGCAGCTTTTCCCAATTCCATACCGCAGATTATACCCCTGCCATCCCGCAGATTAGACGACAGTCATGCCGCGGTTGTTGTACTTCCATGAGGTAATTCAGGACTCAATGTACGATGCACACCAGCTGGACGCGCAATGGCGACATCACCCGCAGGCATCGCACGACCCCCTCGGAGGTTGCTGATGCTCTATGAGGGAGCGGTGATCGTCTCAGGTTCTGGGAGCGCGATGCGTTCGTTGTCGAAGACGGCAACGAGTTCAAGGCGGCCTCCCATGGCTTCGATGACGTTGCGCCAAGTGGACAAGAGGTTGTCGTCGGCGGATTCCATCGCTGAGATCGACGCTTGGGTCCGTTCAAGCGTTTGTGCTAGTTCGGATTGTGTGAGCCTTCGATGGCGGCGGAGTTGTGCGAGGTTGTAAGCGATTGTGTCCGCTCGGGCCTCGTTCTTGATGGCTTCGATACGTTCGCGACGCTCGGGGCTGAGGTCGCCGACAATGTCGCTGAACTTTCGGTGTCCCACGATTGCCCTCTCTCTGGTGGGACTCAGCAAGACCGCCGAACCAGTCGGCGAACTCATCGGTACCGTCGACCTCCCAGACCATCGCCGCACTATAAGGTTCGATCTATATCAAGTCAAATCTATATTTCTTAGGTCCGGGCATCGGACCTTGCTGATCTGGCGGCTGGCGCCAGTCGAAAAGGGCGCCAATCCGCGCTGGGGGCGTCGGCTGCGCTAAGGTGCCGGATTGTCCGCTGCTGGGAGGCTATTGCATGGTGGAGATGGGTGAGGAGATCGTCGTCTTGGACGAGGTCTACAAAATTTTCGGTCCGCAACCGCGAGGGCGAGCTTTCGACTTGGTGCGCTCTGGAATGGGCAAGAACAGAGTCCAAGCCGAGACCGGTCATGTGATCGGATTGAAAGATGTTTCGTTCTCAGTGAAGAAGGGTGAGATCTTCGTGGTGATGGGTCTGTCCGGTTCAGGCAAATCAACCGCCATCCGCACCGTCAACAAACTCTTTGACATCACCTACGGGACGGTAAACGTCGACGGCACAGACGTGCAACAGCTTGAGGGTTCTGATCTACAGGCGTTTCGTCGCAAGTACATGGGAATGGTGTTCCAACATTTCGCGTTGTTCCCGCACCGCAGCGTGATTGACAACGTGGGTTACGGGCTCAAGGTGCAGGGAGTCAAAAAGCAGGCCCGTGACGATGCTTCCATGCGATCGCTCGCACTGGTAGGGCTCGACACCTATGCCCAAAGCTATCCCTCAGAACTTTCTGGAGGCATGCAGCAGCGGGTCGGACTAGCTCGAGCCTTGGCGTCAGACCCCGACATCTTGTTGATGGACGAAGCGTTCAGTGCTCTCGACCCGCTCATCCGCCGTCAGATGCAAGACGAGATGATGGAAATTCAAGGAGAACTGCGAAAGACAATCCTGTTCATTACCCACGACCTGAATGAAGCACTTCGCATCGGCGACCGGGTGTGCATCATGAAAGATGGAGCTGTAGTACAAATCGGCACACCCGAAGAGATCCTCACCCAACCCGCCACCGGATATGTGGCGGAGTTTGTACAGGACGTGGACCAAGGCCGAGTCATTCAGGTTCATGAGGTGATGCAACCTCCAGCACCTCTCACGACTGACACTTCCCTAGCCGACGCGCTAGAGAGGACAGTGGAACGCTCCGGTGCGTTCGTCCTTGACTCCAGAGGTACGCCCACGCACCTGTTCACAATTGAGGACGGGGTGCGAGCTTCAAGCATGGGCACCACCGACCTGATGTCTGCTCTACGTTCCGACTTTGCACGCTGCGCGCCAGACGACTGCCTCAACACGGTCTACGCCGCCGCTGGTCGGGGGCTGCCAATCGCCGTTTGTGACGAATCTGGAACACTCGTCGGAAACCTTGACCCCCGCCACATCATGGAAGAAATGGGTCGCGTGGAGAACTTAATTGACGACTTCGAACGAGAGGTGTTCATGTGAGCCTTTTGGCCCAGCAAAGTAATGGGGAGATCCCCGACGTATCAATAACGGACAACGAGGTACTCGATCAGTTTGAGATCCCGTTCGGGGAGTGGATGGACCAGGCTGTGGACTGGATCGATGTTGAACTCGATTGGCTCTTATCCATCATCAAATGGCCCTTCGAAACGCTGATCAACTTTCTCGTAGCGGACATCCTTGAGCCGATTTCTTGGGTGTGGGTGGTACTCGCATTCTTCTTGATCGGTACGCTTGCACGAAACGTGAGAGTCGGCGCGTTCGCCGCACTCGGTCTGAGCGTGTGCGGAATCTTGGGCAACGCCTATTGGTTGGAAACGGCCCGCACCATCGGCTTCATTGGCGTCGCCGTGTTGCTGTGCGTGATCGTTGGAATTCCTTTAGGAATCGCATGCGGGCGAGTTGACGCCATCTGGCAGGTTGTGCGCCCAGTGCTCGACGCTATGCAGGTGGTCCACTCATTCGTATACATGCTGCCGTTTATTTATTTCTTCGGCATTGGCGAAGTCTCAGCGACCATGGTGACAATGGTCTTTGCGGTTCCACCGCTCGTTCGCCTTACCAACCTCGGGGTGCGTCAAGTACCGGGTGACGTTGTTGAAGCGAGCCGCGCGTACGGCGCTCCTGAATGGCGCGTGCTCATTGATGTGCAGATCCCGCTGGCTCGTCCGGCCATCATGACCGGAATCAACCAAACGCTGTTACTTGCCATCTCGATGCTCGGAATCGCGGCGATCATGGGCGCTGGAGGGTTGGGTCGCTTGCTGTTCAAGGCAATCAACAACCAAAGTGTGTCTGATGGAGCCGCTGCTGGACTCGCGTTCTTCCTTGTTGCCGTTGTGCTCGACCGCATCTCTCAACGCGAGGGAGAAACCACTAGGGGTTTGTTTCGTCGTATCCGATTCGCTTGGTCGCACAGGCGTGATCCGGAAACGCTACTCGCAACCAATGAACCCGACTCCAATGCAGGCACAGCCGATACCGATTCTGCCGAAGCTGACCAAGGTTCGTTCACAGCACTCACCAAAACCGAGCGCACATCCATGCTGATCGCGGGCGCTGGGGGCCTCCTCGCGGCTTTCTCGGTATTTCTCACTTGGAGTAGCGATGCCGGTTTCATCAGCGCATACGGTCGCCGCGTCGACGAACAACTTGCCGGCCAATCGTTCAACGGTCTCTCAGCAAGCGGTGGCTCATGGTTTGGATTTCTAGCCTTCGCGCTAAGTCTCTTTGTGATCGCATCCGTTGTCACAACGTTGCTCAAACCAGGACGAGGGCCGCGATGGTGGACTGCTGACGGATCGTTGCTTGCATCGCTCGCCCTGTCGATCATGATGATCGCCTACCTGCTGGCGAATCCGTCTGATCTCACGGTCGGACAGAGCACCGGCGCTGGAGCATACGTTGCTCTGATTGGAGGCATCATGGCTACCGTGGGATCAGTGTTGTGGATTCGCCAAGCACCCCACACCCCAGCACACCCACTCAGTGCCCGCGTCAGTTGGGGACAGATAATCGGCGGTTGTGTCGCCGTTGTGTTCATCGCGATCGGCTCTATTTCGGGGTGGAGCTTTGACGAACGAGCCGACATCATAATTACACCGGAGGTTCAGGCTCAGATTGACGAACTCGTAGCAAAGGCGGAAGCAGAACCCCGACAATCCAGCGTATACGCAATGCAGATTTCCACTCTCGAGGCTGAACTCTCTGCCACTGACAGGATAATCACCGATGGCGTTAGCGAAGCAGGAGCAGGGTTCGGCATATGGACACTACTTGCGAGCTTGGCGGGATTGGCAGTGATCGTCCCGGCAGCAGGGTTCCGGAGTCGCGACGAACATCATCGTTGGCGTTGGAACGCCATCGTCGCCGGAGTCGGTACCGGAATCGTATGCGTAGCGTTCGCGTGGGTCTTGACTCATGTCCGTTCAGCCGACGACAGCTATTTCAGCGGAGTCGGTTCGTTCCTCGCGATCCTGGGTGGTGTGGTTATTGTCTCCACCGCTGTCCCCGTGCTGAGAGAATTCGGACGCTCCAAGGTGTACACCGATACGGAACCAACACCCGAGCCCATCTTGACATCAACTGACGAGGAACTGGCCCCAGAAGGGCGACCGGTGGCGTGACAAAAAATTAGAGGTTAGTCTTACGGTCCGCTCGCTTCGAGCCTCAAGCTCGGCGCGATCTAGGAAATCCAACCCAGGAGGGAAACCCAACATGAGAAAAAAACGAGCGCTTTTGTGGCTCGCCTTGTTAGCAGCGTTCGCTCTGTTCGTTGCATCATGCGGAGATGATGACTCTGACACCACGACGACGCCTGACGAGGGCGACGACATGGCCGAAGAAGACGACATGGCCGAAGAAGACGACATGGCCGAAGAAGACGACATGGCCGAAGAAGACGACATGGCCGAAGAAGACGACATGGCCGAAGAAGACGACATGGCCGAAGAAGACGACATGGCCGAAGAAGACGACATGGCCGAAGACATGTTGCCGGGAGAGGGCACTTCCATCACGATGGCTCGGGCCGACTGGTCAACCGGATACTACCAAGCGCAGGTTTTTAAGCAGTTGCTTGAAGAACTTGGCTACGACGTGTCTGAACCGTCTGAAAAGGAACTCGGCCCGTCTTTGGCATATCTCGCTATGGCCGAGGGCGATGTCGATTTCTGGGCAAACAGTTGGTATCCCGGCCACGACTCGTGGTGGGCACCGGAACTGCCAGACGGCTCGTTCGTAGGCGATCACCTAGAGAAGGTGGGAGGCGTATTCCTCGGAGGCGGACTCCAGGGGTTCCTAATCACTAAGGCGACAGCCGACGAATACGGCATTTCCTACATTGATCAGATCAACGACGACCCAGAGATCAGAGCCCTGTTCGATTCCGACGGCGACGGAGTCGCTGAGATCTACGGTTGTCAAGAGAGTTGGACCTGTGACGACATCATCACCAACCAGATCGCCTTCAGCGGTTGGGACAACATCACCCAGACAATTGCCGGTTACGAAGCCCTGTTTGCTGAGGCCAAAGCCAAAGCAGATGCGGGTGAGCCGATGGTGGTTTACACATGGACACCCAGCGGTTACATCACCGAACTCCGTCCCGGTGACAATGTTTACTGGATCGGAATGGAGGAGACTCTTGACGACTCGAACCCGTCCGGTGTAGATGGCGGCGAGGCGCACGACCAAAGGTATTGGGCGGGCACCACCGATCTCGTGGAACTTGCGATTCCTGCTGAACAATGTCCAGCAGCGGCTGACGCGGGGCACTGTCCACTTGGCTGGGTACCCGCCGACATCCAAGTGACAGCTAACAAGGACTGGCTAGCCGCCAACCCTGCAGCTGCGGAGCTTCTCAGGGCCGTCAAGCTCTCAGTAGTTGAGGTGTCGATTGTTAACGTCGAGCAAGACGCTGGCAACTGGACCGAGGCTGAAATTGCCCAAGCAGCAGGCGGCTGGATTGCGGACAACCGTGACCAAGTCGATGAGTGGCTAGCAGCAGGACTAGCAGCCGCCTGACCTGAGGCCGACCTGCTTAGCAATAGCAAGTACCAACTGACGTGAGGGGGTGGGGCTTCGGCCCCACCCCCTCACATTTTTGCCTATTCCCCAGAGCGGGCGGGAGGTGTATTGTGTGCGCTGGACCGATTCGCTCGGCCTCTTTGCCAGATCCTGTGGAGGCACCTGTGAGCAACACGAACATGACCCCGATTGACAAACGCCTTGCGGAGGCGCGTCAGAATCTTGACCGTGTGGAACCGGTTGATCTACCCGAAATGTTGAGTGCCGGCGCGATCCTTGTCGACATTCGCCCCGAATCCTTCCGCCAAGAAGAAGGCATCCATCCCGATGCCCTGGTGATTGAACGCAACGTTCTTGAATGGCGCCTTGATCCGAATTGCGAGGCGCGCATCATAGACATTGAACCCGACACTCAAATCATCATCATGTGCAACGAGGGATACGCCTCAAGTCTCGCCGCAGCGGACCTGGTCAAGATGGGCTTCTCTGCCGCCACCGACCTGATCGGCGGTTACCGACGCTGGCGGACTCAGGCGTAGTCGCGCACCGCTTCCCAGGTTCCCGGCACGCCGTAGTCCCAGAATTTGGTTCGGTCTATCGTTATCGCCGCGCTGCCCACGACACCACCGGGCAGCCAACCATTGTGAATGCGCACAGACCGGTATTGCCGTGGCGAGATCTCCGCAACCGCTCGCCTGTGTACGTCGCTGTTGCGCCACTCTTGCGAGTCGACCGGTTTTTCGTGGATGACCAGGTTTGCCCAGTAGTTGTCGACGAGTTCTGTGGAGCTGTAGCTCAGAATCCCGGGATGAGATCTGAACTCGAGTAGAAGATCGACCTCAATGTCATCTACCACGGATTGCCTGGCTTCAGGTCGTCGCTCACCGAAGAATCCGACCACACAGCGCTCCACAGGTTGAGAGAGCGCTTTCGGGTCACAGATCACCGCACGCCGCGCCAAACCGTGGACATCCCACTGCAGTGTTTCGTAGGGTTGAACATCAATCTCGCGGTTTCCGACTTGCCGCGCCAGGACGCGTATGTCTTGGAGCATGTAGGCCAGCAGAGCCTTATCGGATGTCACCAATGCGAGATCCGTACATGGATGATCTTCAAGCTGTTCAGTCGCGGCGAGTTCTATCAACAAGGGAGATCATGAACCTTGGCTGCTGCCATGTCAATCAAAAGTTTTCCGCGCAGAGTGCTGATTCAAACGAGCTCAAGGGGGTAGTCGGTGAGCAACTCCGGGCCCGACTCGGTGACCACAATCATGTCCTCCAGCTTCACGCCCTCGCCGGTGCCGCGTCGGCCCACGAACGACTCCACGCTGAACACGTTGTCCACCTCGACCACGCCATCAAACCCCCTGTCGTCCCACTGCTCACGGGTGAACAGCGACGGATACTCGTCGCACAGGCCGGTCCCGTGAGCCAGAACCGTGTAACCGTTGAACTCCTCGACATCGGGATAGCAGAGCCGCTCTGTTATCTCGCGATAGGTGGCACCGGCCACGAACAGAGGCCGGTTCGACTCAATCATGTCGCGCGCCCGGCTGTGTACATCGGTTTGAGCCGCGCTCGGCCGACCATCACCACACAACCAAGTGCGGGACATATCGACGCACATCCCGTAGGCGCCGACCATGTCGGTGTCGAAAGCCATCAACTCGCCCGCTTCGACCTCCTTGACACTCGCCTCCTGATACCACGGGTTGGTTCGAGAACCGGAAGCCAAGAGCCGTGTCTCGACCCATTCACCGTGTCGCAGAAAGTTGGCCTTCTGAAGCTCAGCCCACAGCTCCAATTCGGTCACGCCCGGCACAAACAACGACCGCATGTCGCTGATCGACCGTTGACAAGACTCGATTGCGCACCGCATCGCGTCGATCTCATCGCCGGACTTCACCAGTCGCGCATCCTCCATCAACTGATGTGCCGACAGCACCTGTGCTCCCCGCGCCTCAAGTGCACGCAGGCCCTCCAGTCCAATGGTGTCGATGCCCAGCCGCATGTCACCCGTTCTTTGGTCTCTTCGCAACAATTCGATGATCTCGTCTGCGAATCGTCCCGCTATCTCCTCTGACCGCGGACCCGAATAGAACGGCACAAAAGAAGTCGCCGGGCGGATCTCGTCAACCACCTCGGAATGTGCGGAGAGGAACTCGCCATGAGAGAACTCGAACATCACAACCTCACCGTCGGCTGGAATCCAGGCGTAGCGGACAGCGTTGTGCATGGTCCAAACCGGCATGTTGGTGGTATCGGTGGCGTAGCGGACGTTCAACGGATCGTGCAACACCACGCCGTCGATGTTGTGGACCCTCAGTTGCTCTCGAACGCGTTCGATGCGGTAACGACGAACCGCAGCCATATCCGGGAGCTTCAACCCCGCTCGGGTCCATTCCTCAACGACTGACCGATGAGGCCCCAACTCATGGCGATTACGTTCGGTGTGTTCGACCAGCCAGGTTGGAACCTCTGAGTGCGCCGCGATTCGTGGAAAGTGACGCGCTGACAGCGGCCGCGAGTTGGCATTCAAGAACGCATCCTTTCGCCCTGCGGATCCCACAAACAGCCGTCGAGCAGTTTTGCTCGGCGTTGTCGACCCAGTACCTCGATCTCGAAATGGTCCGCCACCGCGCTCAACTCGGCAGATACGTAACCCATGGCCACCGATGTCTCCGAGTGGTGCGCGTAGCCGCCTGAGGTCACCCACCCGACTACTTTGCCGTCGTAAGCGATCGGTTCGTCACCGATCACATCGACACCAGCGCGGCCGGGCTCAGAATCAACGGTCCAAGTGCACAGCTTCAATCTCTGACCAGGGCCATCCGATGCATACTTTCGAGCTAGAGCGTCTCGACCGATGAAGTCCTTCTCGAGCCGTACGAAACGATCGAGTCCAGCTTCGAAGGGATCGTAAATCGGACGGTACTCGCGAGCCCAAGACCCGAAGCCTTTCTCAAGGCGTAGCGAATTGAGCGCATGCAGCCCAAAATGGCGCAGGTCCAGATCCTCCCCAGCGCTGAGCAGTTGTTGATACACGTAACGCTGGTAACGCGCCGACATCCAGAACTCGTAACCCAAGTCGCCCGTGAACGAAACACGACCACACCACACCGGCGCAACGCCAATGTCCAGCTCTCTGAAAGCCATGAAACGCATGCCATGAGCAGACACATCCGCGTCGGTCAGCTTTTCGAGCAACGCCCGGGAGTTCGGGCCTGCAATCGACAAGCCACACATCTCCGCACCCAGAGTCTCAACCGAGACGCTGCTGTTACCAGACATCTGATGGCAGAACCAGCGCTCGTAGTAACGCTCCGCGATACCTGATCCGAAGATCACGAACCGCTCTTCGCCTCTGGTGTTCCCGGTGGTACCACCGACGATCGTGGCCTCGGGACCCTCTGCTCGTCCCGGTGCCGCACCAAGACAAGCCACCGTGAGATCGCCGATGACGTTGCCTTTCTCGTTGGTCATCGGGGCCAAAGCCATACGACCCGGGTTGGGTATCCGGGCGGTAACCAGTCGATCCAAATAGGCACGAGCATTCGGCCCGGTGACCAGGAACTTGGAGAAGCCAGTCGTCTCGGTGATCCCGACGCTGGCCCGCACCGCCAGAGTCTCGGCCCTTACCTGATCCCAGGCGTTGGATCGCCCGAAGGTCACCTCCTCGACCGGTTCGGTGCCTTCGGGGGCAAACCAAAGCGGCGCTTCGAGGCCGAACCCGTCGCCGAACACCGCGTTGCGTGCGGTCAACAGGTCGAAGATCGGCGATGTCGCAACGGAGCGAGCGGCTGGCAGGAACTCATTGGGAAACCTGATCCGAAAACGTCGGCTGTAGTTCTCTGCGACCTTGGCGTTGGTGTAACTCGGTATGGCGAAGTCACCGAAACGGGCGATGTCCATTCCCCAAATGTCGAACCCAGGATCACCGTCAGTGATCCAGTTGGCCAGGGCCACACCGACACCACCGCCCTGCGACAAACCGGCCATAACCGCGCAGGCCGACCAGTAGCCGGGCAGACCCAGAACCGGACCGAGCAGCGGGTTGCCATCGGGCGCGAAGGTGAAGGGGCCGTTGATGACTTGCTTGATGCCGACGTCACGGATTGCCGGAAAGTGCCTGAAGCCGACCTCGAGTGACTCAGCGATGCGCTCAAGATCAGGCGGCAGAAGACGCATGCTGAAGTCCCACGGAGTCTGCCGTGGTGACCAGGGCTCGCCGTTTCGCTCGTAAGTTCCCAGCAGAAGTCCACCGCCTTCCTGACGCAGATATATCTCTCCGCCGAAATCAATGCAGTGCATCAGCTCGCCGTGCTGGCTGTTGTGTTGCGCAATCGCTTCGATGTCCTCGGTCAGCAGGAATTGATGCTCCATGGCCAGCACCGGCAGATCCAGCCCGACCATGCGCCCCACCTCACGTGCCCACAACCCACCGGCATTGACCACATGTTGGCAATGGATCACACCTGATTCATCACCCGAGCCGGTGTCGTAGGTATGAACATCCCAGCCTTCGTCGCCGGCGCGGGTGAGCTCACGGACCCAGGTGTTGCGACACACCTCGGCACCTGCCAGACGTGCTGCTTTTGCGTACGCATGGGTGACTCCCGCCGGGTCGACATGGCCTTCGTGCGGATCGTACATGGCTCCGACAAAGCACTTCTCGTCGATCAACGGGATCAGTTGTTTCGCTTCAGCAACCGAGAGCAATTCTGTTTCCATGCCTAGATAACGCCCGCGTGCGTGCGCCATTCTCAGCCAATCCATGCGTTGCGCCGTGTCGGCAAGCATCACCCCGCCGGTCAGGTGAATACCGCAGTCCTGACCCGAGATCTCTTCGATCTCGGCGTACAAATCAATTGTGTAGCGCTGTAGTTGAGCGACATTCGGATCGCCGTTGAGCGTGTGCATTCCACCCGCGGAGTGCCATGTCGACCCAGCAGTCAACTCGGTTCGCTCAACGAGCACCACATCGCTCCAACCAGCTTTGGTGAGGTGATACAGCACCGATGCGCCGACCACCCCGCCACCGATTACCACTACCCGCGCATCGGTCTTCACCTGGCTCGTGGTCCCTTTCTCGATCGCTATCCGAACTCGGGTGGGTAGGGATTCACCCCGCTGCCGAGCCGGGCTGCCTCGCTGTCGTCATCGCCAGACGGAATCGTGATCTCTCCAAGACATTCGGAGGTCATGGTGTCGGCGAGCATGTTGTGAAAACGATGCAGCGGTTCCTCGAAACGCGGGGCAAGCGGTCCGGGAGCCACCGTGCCAGCAGCGAGACCGCGCTGTCCACGCTCGACGATGTCGATGTCTTCGTTGTTGACGTCGAACCAGAAACGACGAGTCTGGGCCATGTCTTGGTCTGAGACATCGGGCGTGGACGGCGGAAGCAGAAACGTACACCTTTCTCTGGTAAGCCCGGGTTCCACCGGCTCGAGCCGGATCAAAAAGACATGGTTCGGCAACACCGCCAACATCACATTGGGGAACACCGCAACAAAGCGTCCGCTCAACAAATCGGACTGGTTGAGTCCCTCCGCCGGCGGCAACACCAGCCAATCATCACGGTCATCACCCGAGATCGGCGTGGTGGTCTGACCGCAGTACATTCCCGGCCCCTGATAACGGTAGTGGTCCTTGACCCTGGAGACCTTGGCCAGTTCCGGGTGTACCCAACTCAGGTGGTAGTACTCCTGAAAGTTCTCGGTGATCAATTTCCAGTTGGCCCGAACCTCAAAGGTCGCCTCTGACTGCACTCTCCATTGGTCGAAGTCATAACCGCCCATACGGTCTGGAAGGTCACCGAGCCATTCGCGCAAGGGCCGCGTTCTTGAATCGAGACACGCGAACAACAGCAAGCCCCAAGTATCAACTCGTACCTCAACGAGTCCGAAGTCGTCCCGGTCGAAACCTTCCCGTGGAATCTCTTCGAAGAACGGAGTCGACCGCAGCGATCCGTCGAGTCCATATCCCCAGCGGTGATAGGGGCAGCGAATCGTGTTGCCGATATCGCAGTCGGTTGCGGCCAATTCTGTTCCGCGGTGACGACAAGAGTTCACAAACCCATGCAACACGCCTTCTTGATCACGAGTAATGATGATTGAACGTCCACCGACATGGCGCACCAGCAATCGACCCGCCTCCGCTACCTCGGCTGCGGTTCCGACTGCAACCCACGCTCGCTCAAACAGCCGTTTCTGCTCAGCAGCGAAGAAGCTTTCATCTGAGTACATCCCCGGGTGCAACCCTGTTGCCTCCGGCAACGGCAGCCGTGTTCCGGCCCATGTGAGTGGGCTCGTCCAGTCCACCGTGCCTTTCCAGTCCACTGTGCCTTTCCAGTCCACCGTGCCTTTCCAGTCCACCGTGCCTTTCCAATCCACCGTGCCTTTCCAATCCACCGCGCCGCTCCAATCCTCAGGCATATGTCGAGTAGCCATTAGAAGTCGGTTTCTACTCCACCTTCGGCAACGCGGCGATCAACGTAGGCATGCAGTTCTTCCTGCACAGACTCGTCCAGATGAGGGGGCTTATAGGCCGCAAGATGCTCGGCGACCAACCGTTCGGCGTGATCCAGTGCGGTGGGTGACCCGGCCTCTTCCCATGACTCGTAGTTGCGCCAGTCAGACACGGCCGGTTTGAAGAAGGCGCTTCGGTAGCGATCCTGGGTGTGCTGGGTGCCAAAGAAATGACCACCGGGTCCAACATCGGCAATAGCTTCCAACGCCATCGAGGCGGTGTCAACAACCAACGGCTGCAAGAAAGCGGCCACACTTTGCAACAGGTCGTTGTCGATGACCATCTTCTCAAAGCTGGCGTGAAGCCCGCCCTCCATCCAGCCTGCGCCGTGGTACACAAGGTTGGCGCCACCCATGATTGCGCCCCAAAGTGAGAACACCGACTCGTATCCGGCTTGGGCGTCCACCGCATTGGCGGCACACACATTGGACGAGCGGTATGGCAGGTTGTAACGGCGCGCCAACTGCCCTCCCAGCATCGCCGACTGCATGTATTCGGGGGTGCCGAACGCTGGAGCACCGGACTGCATGTCGACGTTGGAAGTGAAACCGCCGTAGATCACCGGTGAACCGGCACGCACCAACTGGGTGAAAGCGATTCCGGCCAACGCTTCGGCGTTCTGCTGCACCACAGCACCCGCCACGGTGACCGGCGCCATCGCTCCGGCGAGCGTGAACGGCGTCACGATGATCACCTGATTACGCGACGAGTACTCCAAGACCCCCTCGATCATCGGATTATCGAGGCGCAGAGGCGAGCTCACATTTATCACCGAGTGAATCGATGGTTGCTCGTCAAGTTCAGCGTCACTGACACCACGCACAATGCGCACCATCTCCAGACAATCAATGTTGCGTTGCGCGCCTAGCGAGTAAGCGTCCACAACCTTGTCTGACAGCGTCAAAAGATCTCGAAACGCTTCCAAATGGCGTATCGAGGGGTGGATGTCGATCGGCTCAACCGGATAGCCACCATGGGTTTGCACCGAGTTGAGGCACTGCGCCAGCCGGACGAGATTGCGGAAATCGGCGCGGTTCCCGGTGCGCCGTCCGCCTTTGCGGTCAACCACGTTGGGCGCGCTTGCGACCGAACCGAACACCACGCTGTCTCCCCCGATCACCAAGTCGTGTGCTGGGTTCGGGGCATGTATCACAAACTCTGCTGGTGCAGTGCTGATGAGCTCAGCGACCATTTCCGGGTCGAAACGAACCCTCTCGCCATCGACGTTCGCTCCTGCCGCGGCAAGCATTTCAGCGGCCTTCGGATGAAGAAAATCCATGCCGATGTCCCTCAACACGAGCAGCGAGGAATCATGGATCGACTCAAGTTCATCTTCGGAAATGACCGCTGTCGGGGCGAAGGCACGCCGATGCAAATGCCAATCAGGTTGAGGCGGCGCAATCGGGCCGGACGGTCGCTCACGGCGGCCTCTGCGTCGAGGTGGAGACTGTTGGTTCATATGACCGGTCAGACTACTAGTTTCAACTTCGCCGACAAGCCTCATCCGCCCTTTGGACCTTTGGCGGTTCACATCAACCGTTAGGGTGACTGCGGTGATCACGACCACTTCCGACACCGCAAGGATTCAGCGACGAACGCTGATCGTGCTGATGTTGTCGGTAGGTCCGGCAGGCATGGGCATGGCCGGTGGTTTTTCGGCAACCAGCCTGGCAGCCGAGGACATCACCAACAACGACGCTTTAGCCACGCTGGCTGCCACTATGATCAGTATCGGCGGTGCCGCGGCAGCGATCCCGCTGGCCCGCTACATGGCCGCCAACGGACGGCGCGGTGGTTTGCGGATCGGTTGGACGGTCGCCGGTATCGAGTCTCTTGCAGCTTTCGCTGCGGTCCTTGCCGACAACTTCGTGCTGTTGGTCGCAGGAGCCTTCGCGATCGGTGTCGGCAACGGCACGAACCTTGCCGCTCGCTACGCCGCAGCCGATCTAGCCCTACCAGACCGCATGGCCCGCACCATCGGCGTGCTGGTATGGGCATCGTCGATCGGTTCCGTTCTCGGCCCTACCGTTGCCCTCGGACCTACCGGCTGGTTCGCTGAACAGATCGACCTGCCTCGTCTGTCAGGTCCGTACCTCATGGGTGCACTGGTCTTCGCTATCGCCGGATTCGTTGTACACATCAAACTCCGCCCCGATCCCTTGATCTTGGCTACACAGCTGTCTGGGTCTGCAGCGACCCCACCAGCGCTCGTGGAACGGCGCAATATGGACGCGAAACCAAAGCTCGTTGACAGCTTCATTGCCATCGCACGCCACCAAAAGGCGTTGATCGCGGTCGCGGCCATGGCCGTTGGTCAGGCTGTGATGGTTGCGATTATGACGGTCACTCCGCTGCACATGGACGACGGCGAACACGAGACTCAGATAATCGGGTTGGTCATCAGCTTTCACATCGTCGGGATGTTCTTTTTCGCTCCTGTGGTCGGTTGGTTCGTCGACCGTCTACCTTCTGCGGCCATGGTGGCCTCCGCTGGGGTGATCCTGTTCGTGGGTGGTGAACTGGCATCACACACCGACCCCTCCGACAGTCTCGGCGTGTTCATCGGGCTGTTCTTGATCGGTCTGGGATGGTCGTTTGCCATGATCGCCGGGAGTTCCCTACTAACAGGGGCGTTTCCCGCACACGAACGGGCAAATGTGCAGGGAGCGGCTGATTTTACGATGGTGGCTTCAGGGGCAGTGGCCGGGCTCGCCTCGGGCGTGATCGTCGAGATAAGCAGCTTCGGAAGTCTCAGCCATTGGGCCGGAGTCGCCGCTCTCAGCCTGGTAGCCGCCGCCCTCTACCCCCTGGTCGCGAACTGGAGTTGGCACCCGTCAAACCGCTTAGTAAGACGAGGCTCGAGTGTTGGCCCGGAGAGCTGATCCCTTAGTAATCGTGATGAGGCCGAGGCAGCAAACGAGAACCAGCACGACTACAGGGGTGAGACGACCCTGGGACAGGGATTCGTGGGCAGCGGTGATCGGCGGCAACAAGATGACTCCGATATACAACGCGACGGAACCCAATATTGCGATACTTCGGTTGTTTGTCACCGGTTGATGCAAACAGCTACCCAATGCCAAGCCGATCACTGTTGCACAAGTCGCTGATAAAAACGCCCCAAAGCCAGCTCTTGGCTCTCCTCCCATTGCGACGACGTACACGCCAACTACGGCAATGAGCGGTAAGGAAATGAACGCGACTGCTGACCAGGTCGAGCTGTGAAACCGCGCCGATGACCCCACAGTTGCCGCTAACAGGTCACGTGTGGGTTTGTCGTGCATGTTCCCAAGGGCAATCGTCGCCCAAAGAGACCAGAGAAGAAACGCTGGGAACAAAGACGACGCCAACGCGAACCCGGTGCCGGTCGTAAGCAGATTCACCAACCAGGTGAAGAGCACAAGAGCGGGCGCAACCCATCGGAACGACCTAAAGAACAGCAACAACTGGAAACGTCTCATCCAGAAACGCAACCATCAGAAATACGCACGACATGTTGCGATTGCTGCAACGCTGCGCTGTCTTGATCAGCGAGCACGACAGACCCCCCGCACTGTGCGAACTCTTCGCACAGCGACGCGAGACCGACAAGACCTCGGTCATCCAGCCCAGCGGATGCATCATCTATGGCAACGAACGGCTCTTGAGAGCTCAAAGCATCAGCAAGAATGAGCTTGCGAAGATTACCGAACGAGAGTTGCCGACAAGAGGCTTTGAGATCTCCGCGAAATCCAAGTATCTCAAGGATCTCTTGCGGATTGGTTCGACGCTTCCGTGGCATGAAGTCGATCCACTCTCGTGCCCGCAGCCGTGGTGCGGTTATCGCAGCGGGGACGTACGCGCAACTGCTGGGTCCAAGCCGAGTTCCCGTCGTCGGTGCGCAGACTCCACAAAGCAAGCGAAGCAAAGAGGTTTTCCCTGAACCGTTGGTACCTCGTACTGACACGACCGAAGCCCGAGCGATCTTCAGAGAGACACTACCGAACACCAATTGTCGGTTCAGACTCAGCGACACACCATCAAGAGCGACGACGGCGTCTTGTTGCATCAAGCGAGGCTACTACCCATCAGTGTTGGGGCCATCGCTTCGCAGTACTCCCACCGCAGTGGGGTTCGGTGCCGTCGCTCACCCCAAAACGGAGCCACCAACCTCTATGTACACTTCACTAGATGGTGCACAACAAATCGACTCGTTCTTTGGGCGCACTCTTAGCTGCTCTATTAGTGATGTCGAACTGCGCAACTAATGATCCTGTACTAGAGCCTGAACAACAGGAACCGCCCATAACAGTAGAGTTGATCGATCCACCGACGACTAACCCGGTCAGTACTGTTACGACTTTGCAAAGAGTCGAAACCAGCACCAGTGACAGGCCCAATGACTCCGACGATCTAGGTTTATATCTACCAAAGCTACTTGATAGTATTCTGGTCGATCACCCGTCGGGCCAACAACCGATTGTGCCCACCGGTGACATGCCTCTTTCAATACTAGCGTCTACGGAGGCTTGTGAAATTATTGTAGTCGACACAGCGACTGGCGAAACGACCAAACTATGGGAATACAAATACATCAGCCGTGAGACTGCATTTTATTATTGTGACCCTCTTCCTGACGATATTGAATCGATATTGCCGCTAAATTATGAAAGCACGCCTTCATTTATTGAAGATCTCGAATGGATCGATACGGGTTACATTCTGATCAGCATGTGCTGTGAACCGGCGGTAGGACGATTCGAACTGTTGGCCATGCCCGCTACATCTGAAACCAAAATACCTCCTTGGAGGACTCTGAACGGCCGTTTTCCGAATATCAGTGGTAACGGCTCGCTCCTGTTCGTGGCGGGTAGCGGCTACATCGGGGACCGGTACACAATGAATGTGATAGAAAACCTTGATGTCAACTCCGACAACGCTTCTGATCCAGAATATCCTGGCTATTCCCTGACTGGTGACATCAGCTACTTCGGATTGTCTTTCGATCAAGAGGATATTTCTTCTGGCATACGCGGGTTTATCGGTAATGTGAGCTGGCTAGACAATGATCGCATTGCGTTTGATCTCTGGTCTTTTGATTTTGATCTACCGGGCTCGGACGTGTTCTCTTGGACAGGTGTTATTGATCTGACCCAACAAAGCGTTTCGCTGAACTCGCGCAGCCCAGGGTGGTCGAACCCAACCGGCGATGAACTCGGCAATTTCGTAGTGTCCGAACAACCATGCAACTTTTATGTCGGCACATGTGATCAGGACCGCTCAAGAATCGTAACCCTCGATTCTCACACCCTTCTTCCAATCCACGAACTTGAAGTGGATGGGAACATTGCAGACATGGACTTGGTACGCGGATGGCTGCTGATTACCCTGACTGACGGTCGGATGGGCACCATTGATTTTACGACTGGCGAATTCTCTGTTATCGCCCACGGCATCACCCACGCCGTCTGGATGGAATAGGGCATACCCGAAGGCCAGCAAGCCCACCAGCCCGAGTTGTCAACGTTGCGGGTGGGGGTCGTACGTACTGCCAGCCAAACCGGGCGGCTGCTGAGTGGCATGTCGACGTCGGGAGGGATCAAGGGCCGAGCGCGGCGATCGGTACCAGGGCAACGCCATCATCCTCGCGGGCTATGCGAAGTCCGGTGTGCTCATCGGGTGCGTTCACCCCGAACACTGCCAGCAACTTGGAGGGCGGGCGCTTGCCCGCCTCCTGCGCCCGCCGCGCAAGCAACTTCAGGACCCGCTTGGCCTTGTCTAGCGAAACGCGGTTGCAGCTCAACTTTACCTCCACAGCAACCCACGACCCGTCGCGATTCTCCACTACTGCGTCCACCTCGAACTCGCTCTCCGCGTAGTAGCGCACCTCGGCATTGTTGGCGTCGGCGTAGGCCCGAAGGTCGCGCATGACCAGCGACTCGAAGGCACTGCCCATGAATTCGGACTCCTCCAGCAGCCGGCGGGGGCCGACCCGCAAGACTCCCGTGGCCACCGAAGGGTCGGACAGAAAACGCTTGGGTCTGACCCTCATCGCCTGTTTCGAGGCGGGCTGGAATCCCCACGGCCAACAGTCCTCGCGCACATACACGTTCTCGAAGGCATCCAAGAACGCCGGGAGCGTCTTGCGGTCCAACGGGGGCACCGGCTCACCCGAGGCCGTGTCACGAGCCAGTGCGCTGACCGACGCTGCGGTGCCGATGTTGCGGGCTAGGGACCGCAATACCCGCCGGGCAGTCTCGGTGCTGCGGTAGGGGGCCGAGTCGATACTGCGCCTGATGTCGATGTTGCACATGGCATCCACATACGCCTCGACATAGCTGAGCGCCTGCTCCAACGGCATCTTCAGCGAAGCCGGCCAACCGCCCCGGCAAATCGCCTCGGCCACCTCCAAGCGGGACAGGGTCAGTTCCGCAGCCGCGTCCGCAGGCTCCCCCCGCAGCATGGCGGCCAACGACACCGCACCGTTGGACATACCGCTCTCGTACGAGGAGAACGTCCGCAGACGCAGCGATGCGAGCCTGCCCGCGCCTGAGTGGCGGATCGGGTTGTCGGGCAGCGTCGACGAGCCGGTCAATATGAACTGACCCGGTGCGCCTGCGCGCCGGTCGCTCTCCCGCCGCACTGCGTTCCACAGCGCCGGGGCAAGCTGCCACTCGTCGACCAGCAAAGGCGGAGTTTGGTCCAAAAGAGCACTCAGCGCGCCCGCAGAGGCACCAGTCAGGTCCACCTCGTCCATTGCCAACAACGACGATGCCGCTTGGCTGCCCGTGGTGGTCTTGCCACACCCCCGAGGGCCCTCGATGACGACCGCCGGCGAGTACCGCAACGTGTCCCGCAGCCTGACATCGAGTAGCCGCGGCAGGTAGTGTCCCTGCTCCGTAAGAGTCACACAAATAGACTACCCAATATATTGGGTGATGACTACCCAATATATTGGGTGATATGGTTCAGTAGGACTTCGGTAGGCCGAGTACCTTGTTCGACACGAAGTTGAGCACCATCTCCTGGCTGACAGGGGCGATCTTTATCAACCGCGCTTCGCGCCAATAGCGCTCCACGTCATACTCCTTGGCGTAACCGAACCCGCCGAGTGTCTGCACAGCGCGATCCGCGGCATCGAATCCTGCTCCCGCGGCCAAGTACTTCGCAAGGTTGGCCTCCTCGCTGCAGTTCAAGCCGTTGTCGTAGCGCCACGAAGCCAGACGGATCATCTGTTCTGCAGCCCTCAGTTGGGCATGGCTGTCGGCCAGCGGGAACGCCAAACCCTGGTTCTTCCCGATAGGTCTACCGAAGACAACGCGTTCTTTGGCGTAACTCGCTGCTCTGCGAAGCGCCACCTTGCCGATGCCGAGCGCTTCGGCTGCGATCAGGATCCGTTCAGGGTTGAGGCCATCAAGGAGGTAGCGAAATCCTTCGCCTTCGTCACCGACACGACGCGACACCGGTACGCGCAAACCGTCATAGCGGACCTCGCACGACACCACCGCGTTGCGGCCAACCTTGGGGATCGGCTTGATATCTACAGCTTCATCTTTGAGGTCGACTAGCAACAGCGTCATTCCCCCAGTAGGTACATCGCACTCCTCTTTCGGTGTGGTTCGTACCAGAAGCAGGCAGACATCGCAGAACGGGGCTTTGGTCGTCCAAACCTTCGCGCCTCGCACCACGTACTCATCGCCGTCGCGCTCGGCGCGGGTCTTGATCGATGTGGTATCGCTCCCGGCATCCGGTTCTGTGACACCGAAAGCCGTGTGAAGCGTGCCGTTGGCCACCCCTGGGAGGATCTGGTGGGCGAGTTCTTCGCTGCCGTACTTGCGGACCGGTTCCATGCCGAACATTGAGAGATGAACAGCCGAGCAGCCGTTCATCGCCGCTCCAGACGCGGCAACCTCCTCGAGCACGATGGATGCCTCGGTGATGCCTTGGCCACCACCCCCGTATTCTTCGGGTATCGCAATTCCAATCCAGCCACCTTGAGCCATCGCTTGGTAGTACTCCCCAGGGGAACTCGTGATTCTCGTCGCATTCACGCCAGTAGGCGTCTGGGAACTGCCCACAAACTCGCCGCACTCCCTCGCGGATCGCCTCATGGTTCTCGTTCGGCGTGAAATCCATGGGTTATTTTCGAGTGGGGGGATGCACGTATTGCCAGCCGAAACGGCCTTTGATGCAGAGGTGGCCGTGGGTCACTGAGTGATCTGCCGGCGACGTCACCTTCACGATCTGGTCGTCTTGAGTGTGCAACTCAAGGTTGCAGCCAACACCGCAAAACGAGCAGACAGTTGTGGTGACATCTTGTTCAGCAGGACGCCACTCCCCCGCTGCGCGCATATCGAACTCGGTCTTGAACTGGATCGCCCCTGTCGGACACACCCCGATGCAGTTGCCGCAATAAACACACGCCGAATCAGGCAGCACAGTGTCGAACTCTGTGGAAATCCGAGCGTCGAAGCCACGTCCGCTCACCGCAATCGCAAAGGTGTGCTGCGCATCGTCGCCGCACGCCTCTACACACTTGTAGCACAGCACGCACTTGTCGTAGTCACGGATGTACAGGTCATCCTGGATCTTTGGTTCCTCGCTGATCCGTTCGGCGGGCAGGTCAGGTTGGTCGTAACGATCCGGGTCAGCGCCGTAGTGACGCATCCACTCAGCCAATTCGGTTGCCTGGCTCAAGTCGACGCTAGAGCCGAGGAACTCAAGCACCATCTTGCGGCTGTGACGAACCCGGGGCGAGTCGGTCTGCACCACCATCTGATCCTCAGCGGCGCGGGCACACGAAGGAACAAGCGCTCGTGACCCTTCCACCTCCACCACGCAGACCCGGCAAACGTTGACCGGGGTGAGGTTCTCGGCCCAACACAGGGTTGGCGTGTCGATCCCCGCCGACTCACAAGCCTTGTGAATCGAAGTGCCTTCAGGAACCGACACAGCCTGACCGTTTATGGTCAGGCTCACGCTCACTTCAGTGATCGTCATGGCGCACTCCTTCGGGCAACAGGCCAAGGTCCATAGCAGAATTGATAGCAGAAGCCGCGGTGTGGCCGAGTCCGCAAATGGAAGCGTCAACCATCACCTCGGCGATGTCGTCAACCAGACTGCGGCGCTGCGCCGACAAAGAACCCTTCGCTTGGATCTGCACCATCGTCTCGAACTGTCGGACAGTGCCGACACGGCACGGCACGCACTGACCGCACGACTCGTTCTTGAAGAACTCCGCGATGCGCACGAGCACGTCGGTCATATCAATCTCATCGGTGAAAGCCATCACCACACCTGAACCCAGCGTGGTGCCGCGTTCACGCGTGTCTTCCAGTGTCAGCGGCATGTCGAGGGCGTCGGGGCCGACGAACGAGCCGGCTGCGCCGCCCATCAGCACCGCGGCCAGAGTGCCGCTACCGGTCAGGGGACCTGCGAGTTCGAGCACCTGACCAAGCGTTGTGCCGAACTCCACCTCGTAGATCCCTGGCTTGGACACCCGGCCGCTCAAGCACAGCAGCTTGGTTCCAGGCGAGCGCTCCGTCCCCCGACTGCGATATTCGTCGGGGCCGCTGAGCACGATATCGAGGGTGTTGAGCAACGTTTCAGGGTTGTTGATCGCAGTCGGTTCTCTGAACAGTCCATGTGTGGTGGGGAACGGCGGCTTGCTGCGCGGCTCACCTCTGAAGCCTTCAAGTGAAGCGAACAAAGCGGTTTCCTCACCACAAATGTAAGCACCGGCGCCACGACGAATCTCGATGTCGAAACGGTGTCCTGAGTTTGCCGCGTTCATGCCTAGCAGGCCCGCTTCACGAGACTGATCCACCGCGTTCTGGAGCCGAGCGGTGGCAAGTGGATACTCACCGCGAATATAGATCCAACCGTTTTCGGCGCCCGTTGCGAAGCCCGCGAGTGTCAGTGACTCAATCACCGCGAAGGGGTCTTCCTCCATCACTACCCGGTCTTTGAAGGTGCCCGGCTCGGATTCATCGCAGTTGGCCACCACGTGTTTGGGTCGGCCCTGCTCCGCGGCCACTGCTCGCCATTTGATGCCAGTTGGGAAGGCAGCCCCACCGCGACCGGAGAGGCCGGAGTCTGCCACCGCGGTGCACACCGCAGTGGGCCCCATCTCAATGGCTCGTGCAAGCGCTCGGTATCCGCCGTTGGCCCTGTAAGCATCGAGGGAGGTCGGGTCCACAACGCCGACGTTACGTAACAGCCGCAACGATGGATCCCCTTGCTGGGGTATCTGCTTGGCAACAGCGACTTCGTCGGCCGGTACCGAGTCGGGCCTTCCTAGACCTTGGTGGAACTGTGCGGGGGCTCGCTCACATTGCCCAAGGCAGGGAGAACGGTGAACGTGATTTCCTTGGGCCTCAAGTTCAGCGATCAGTTCCTCGTTGGCAGCGATCTGACAAGCCGCATCGACACAGACATGGGTGACATGGGTGGTCCCGAGGTCATGCTTGGCGTCGTCCAGCCGGAACATCTCATAAAACGTGGCCACACCGTAAGCCTCCGCCGGCGGTACCTGCAGCACTTCACAAACGTGATTTAGGCCACCCGGGCTGATCCATCCCTTGGCGTTCTGCAACGCGTGAAGGGCGGGAAGCAGCAGGTGGCGGTGGTCACGGCGACGGTGTCTGCCCCCGTAGACGAGACGCTCAGTCTCATGCACAACCGCGGTCGGAGCCCCTATGGCGGCTGTGACAGCGGCAAGTTCAATATCGTCCGCGATGTCATCGCCAATAAAAAGATCAGCCATCAGCGAGTTTGGTTGCCGGGTCGGAGTTGGGAATCTGCTTCTCTATGCGTTCTATCCGCACTGCTGCCGCTTTGAACTCGGCGGTACCCGAGCGGAGATCCCATTCGGGGTTGGTGAGTTGGTTGACATCGACTAGTTCCGGGAAATGGAAGGTGGTGAAGGTCAGGCCCTGGGGAATGTCCGGCTGGATACGGACACAAGTTTCAACTGAGCCGCGGGGTGAACACATGCGCACCCGCTCACCGTCGCTTATTCCAAGCTGTTGGGCATCGGCGGGATTCATGTCGATGCCGTCTCCGTAGCGGATCGGTGATGCGTACCCTCCTGATTGCACGCCGGTGTTGAAGCTGTCCAGCGCCCGACCCGTGGTGAGTCGAAGCGGGAACTCATCGCTGAGCTGTTCCTTGGGCCCTTCGTGGTGGCACACACTGAACGGCGCCGGATCACGGCCTTCGAGATCATCGGCCCACAACCAACCGTGCAGGAAGATACTGCCAGGGTCATCTGCGTCTTTGCAGGGCCATTGGAGCCCGCCTTGCGATTCCAAGCGGTCCCAACTCATTCCAGCATGCATTGGTGACAACGAGCGCAGTTCATCCCACAGGTCTTGGGGAGTGGGATCACCCCAGTCGACTCCGAGACGCTTCGCGAGGTCGCCGATGATGTCAGTGTCTTGGCGGGCTTCTCCAGGTGGTGAGACCGCGGCACGAACCCGTTGCACCCGTCTCTCTGATGAAGTGACCGTTCCCTCGGATTCGGCCCATCCCACGGCTGCTGGCAACACGACATCAGCCATTTCGGCAGTTCGGGTCATCAAGATGTCCTGCACGACGAGGATGTCGAGACCCTCGAGAAGCTTGCGGGCGTGTGCCACGTCGGCTTCTGAGTCTGCGGGGTTCTCACCGATCACGTAGAGCCCATTGATCACGCCTTGTTCCATCGCCTCGAACATCAAGGTGAGGTGCAGTCCAGGCCTGTTCGGCAGCGACATGTTGTAGGCGGCTTCAAACTTGGCGAGCGCCACCGGATCCTCTACGTCCTGGAATCCGGGGAACTTGTTGGGCAACGCACCCATGTCACCCCCTCCCTGCACGTTGTTCTGGCCGCGTAAGGGCACCAGGCCCGATCCCCAGCGGCCGACATGTCCGGTGAGCAGGGCCAGGTTGCACAATGACAGGACATTCTCGACCGCGTTGTGGTGTTCGGTGATGCCGAGGGTCCAGAGGATCTGTGCGGTCTTGGCAGTCGCATAGTCGTGCGCCATCTCGCGGATGGCGTGGCCCGGGACACCGGTTATCTGTTCGGCATGTTCCAGTGTGTAGGGCTCGACAGCCGCCTTGTAATCATCAAAACCTTGCGTGGAGTGGGCGATGAAGTCGCGGTCATGGAGGCCCGCAGCGATGATTTCCCGTCCGACCGCGTTGGCTAGGGCGATGTCGGTGCCAACGTTGAGCCCGAGCCAAGCGTCCGCGAACTTCGCTGAGCTCGTGCGCCGCGGGTCAACCGTGTACATCTTCGCTCCGTTGTTGAGCCCTGTCAGCAGATGATGGAAGTAGATCGGATGGGCCTCGCGGGCGTTGGACCCCCACAGCAGGACAAGGTCAGTCTCTTCCACTTCTCTGTATGAGGATGTTCCGCCGCCTGCTCCGAAGACTGTCGCCAGACCGACGACCGAGGGTGCGTGTCAAGTTCGATTACAGGAATCGATGTTGTTGGATCGCATAGCGCAGCGCATGAACTTCTGCGCTGCGTAGTTCATCTCGTTGGTCGATTTTGAGCAACTGAACATGCCGAACGCTTCACCGCCGTATTGGTCTCGGATCCGTGCGAGACCCTGTGCCGCTCGGGTGAGTGCCTCATCCCAAGTAGCAGCACGCAGTTCACCGTTCTCTCGCACCATCGGAGTAGTAATCCGTTCCAGGGGCTTGACGTAGCGCTGACGGCGATTGCCGCGATTGAGTCCCTTTCGAGTCGGTCCTTTCGGTTCTGATTGGGTCATCTCTTCGCGGTTGTCTACACCAACGTTGTCCACATTGGAACAATACCGTAATGCCGAACGGGTGTGCGGCACAGATCTGCAGAGCGCTTGATAAGAATTGGGCGTCTTGTGTGCTGGTGTTCGGATATGGTCGCTCAATGCGCTGGTCGAACCTTTTTGTACCCACGCTGCGCGAGCCGCCAGCCGATGCCGAAGCAGCCAACCACAAGTTGTTGATCCGCGGTGGGTTCATCCGCCAACTCCACTCAGGGCACTACTCGTTGCTGCCGCTCGGGTTGCGGGTACATGAGAAAGTTGCCGCGATTGTGCGGCGCGAGATGGAAGCCATCGGTGGCCAAGAGTTCCTGTTGCCAGCTATGCATCCCGCCGAGATCTGGAAGAAGTCGGGCCGTTGGCAGGCGGTGGGCGAAGAGATGTTTCGTCTCGTTGATCGCAAAGGCGCCGACAACGTTTTAGGGATGACCCATGAGGAAATCTTCACTGACGTCGCCCAGGAGATCACCTCGTACAAGTCGCTGCCGCAGATCTGGTACCAGATCCAGTGGAAGTTCCGTGACGAGCCTCGTCCGAAAAGTGGCCTGTTGAGGGTTCGCGAGTTCGCAATGAAGGACTCATATTCGTTCGACATCGACGAAGCGGGCCTCGATCACAGTTTCGATATCCACCACGACGCGTATATCCGCATCTTTGCTGCCCTAGGCCTGCCTGCGATACCGGTAGAGGCGTCGTCTGGAGCCATGGGCGGCTCGGGTTCCACCGAGTTCATGGTCCCGTCGGGCGCCGGCGAAGACGACGTAGCGATATGTGGCAATTGTGGCTATGCAGCCAACATCGAACGGGCCAAAGCCCAGTTGGCTGCGCTTGAGGATCGTGACATCTCAGAATTGGCGCGCTTCCCAACACCAGGAGTGCGGACCATCGCCGCCTTGGAGAACATCGAGGGCGGAGCGCCCGCAGTCCACCAGATCAAAACGATGGTGATGGTACTTGACGGTGAGGTAACGCTGGCTTTGCTACGCGGTGATCACGAACTTGAGATCCAAAAGTTGGCCGATTCCACGGGAGCGATAGAAATTCGCCCAGCCACGCCACAAGAAACGCTTCAGCACCTCGGCGCCAACCCTGGATCGCTGGGCGCGGTGAACCTGACGGGTTTGCGCACAATCTGCGACCCTGCGCTTGAGGGCCGCCGAGGTATGACCACCGGCGCCAACGAAGACGACTGGCATTGGTCGGGGGTTGATGTGGCTCGCGACATCGCTGTTGACGAATGGACCGACCTTCGCAGGGTCAAAGCCGGCGAACCTTGTCTGGATTGCGGTACTCCGCTCAAGATCGTTCGCTGCATTGAAGCGGGCCACATCTTTAAACTCGGAACCAAATACTCCGACGCGCTGGGTGCGCTAGTGCTTGATCCCAACGGCAAACAGAAACCTCTGGTGATGGGCAGCTACGGCATCGGCATCGGCCGCAACCTTGCCGCGGTGGCCGAGATCCACCACGACGACAAGGGTTTGGTGTGGCCGTTGAGCGTTGCTCCCTTTGAGGTGGCGATCACGATTGTGAGTGGCAAAGACGAAGCTTCAGTAACAGCAGGCGAATCGCTCTACAACGATCTTCGCTCCGCTGGGGTTGATGTCTTGCTGGATGACCGTGATGCCCGTGCGGGCGTGAAGTTCGCCGACGCGGAACTGATCGGCATCCCTTACCGGGTCACGATCGGGCCTCGAGCACTAGCCGAAGGGGAGGTCGAACTGACTTCCCGGGTTACGGGCGACACGACCCGCGTGCTGATCGACGCCATCGCCGACCTGCTCGTCGAAACCGTCGAATCCGAACGCCGCTAAACGCGGCTTTCTACCGCTCGGTGGCCGTGTCAGCGCGCCGTGCTACCGTTGCCCCGAGAGTATCACTCAAATCGTAGGAGCTACTTGTGTCCGACATGCCCCCGCCGCCGCCGCCCGAGTTCGAGCCTGAATCCTCTTCTCAACCGCCGCCGCCTCCTGAACCACCGGCCCAAAGCGCCCAAGCGACCAAAGGTTGGGCCACGACCGATTCTGGGCAGAGCGTCGAGCTTGCCGGCGTGGGGTTTCGGTTCCTGGCACGGATCGTCGACATCCTGATCTTTGCCGTGCCCGTTGTGGTCTGGGTCATTGCCACCACCGACTTCGACGACAACTCCGACGAGGCAGCGGGTGTACCCCTCGGATCCACTCTGTTGTTTCTCGCGATCGGGCTGATCTACGAGGTCTGGATGATCGCTGCGAAAGGTCAGACCCTGGGAAAGATGGCGACTCGAATCAAGGTGATCCGGGCCGACAACGGAGAGTTGCCCGGGTGGAACAACTCCTTCAACCGCTGGATCCTTCCAGGCTTCTTTGGTGTAGTCGGGGCGTTTCTTCAAGCCGTTGGACTCGTATCACTGCTGATCTATCTCTCCTTGCTCTGGGGCAAGAACCGACAGGGTTGGCACGACATGGTGGCAAAGACACTTGTGATCAAGGCCTGACCGAGCCGCTGCGAACCAAACCCCACACATGCCTGTTCCGTATTGCGGAACAAGCTCCTATAGTCGCTTAGGTCATGTCTGTGCAGTCAATTGAACGTGCCTTTGCTTTGCTGCGCGCCCTAGCCGTCGGTCCGGTCGGGGTCACGGATCTGGCTGAACGGGTCGATCTGCCAAAATCAACTGTCGCTCGAATCTTGGCGGCGTTGGAGAACGAGGGTGCGGTTACCCAAGACGGGATCGGTGGCGACTATCGCCTTGGCGAAGGTCTGCTCGACATCGCTGGCGCAACTCAACCAGGCCGCAACCTTGTAGCCACCGCTCGCCCGCATCTAATCGACCTTTGCGACGAAGCCGGTGAGGCGGCAGGCGTATCGGTGCTCGATGGGCGTTGCGTCTACTACTTGGACCATGTAGAAGCAGAGAGCGACGTGCAGGTACGGAGTTGGACCGGCGAACTCGCTCCGCTCCACGCAGTGCCGTCAGGCCTAGTGTTGCTTGCCCACTACGACGACAAGCAGCTTGAGGCTTACTTGCGGGGTCCAGTCACTGCATCAACCGCGTGGACCATAACCGATCCAGATGAGATCCGTAAGCGACTCGCCACCATCCGAAGCCTCGGCTATGCCTGGGTCTATGAAGAGTTTGCCGAGGGCATCAACTCAGTAGCAGCACCCATTATCGAGGCCGACGGCACAGTAGAGGCTGCTTTGCACATCCACGGCCCGGCCTATCGCTTCCCCAACCCTGAACGCACGCACGACCTCGGCAACCTGGTTATCAACGCCGCAGCCAGCCTCGCCGAACACCTAGCCTCCGATTGAACACCTAATTCCGTACAACCACACCGCAGATTGGTGACCGACAGCGTCAGCCCACACCACTGAACAGCGACGGTTGCGTGGTTGTATCGATGTTCGGATCAACTGTTGGACTAACGGAGCGAGCCTCGTGGAGTACCGACGAATCCAACAGCGATTCGAGATCGTCGGGCTTCGACACCGGCCTTGCCCCCTGCTCTTGGAGAGGTGCGTTGCCCGGTCCTTCCCCGGGACCTCGCCAAACCGCGACCGGTCCAAAACCAAACTTGAGCGCCTCGGAAGCACCAGACCATGTTCCGCCGGTGCCGTTGTCACTCGCTATCACGACCGTCAACGTTGCCTGCGCGTAGATCAGCTTGTTCCGTCCCATGGCGTTGCCCGCGCTGAACGGGGCCCCCGGCGCGTACGGCGTACACATAACGGTGTTCCCTTCATGTACAGCTCTACGAACTTCGGGACGTTTGAGCTTGCGTAGCAGCGAATCGGCCAGTATCCCGATGACCGCTCCCCCAGTCTCGAAAGCCGCATCCATGGCAAGCTGGTCCACACCCCGGGCTCCCCCCGAAACAAGCGGCAGACCTCGGCTTGCAGCCGTTCGCGCTACGTCTCTGGCGATATCGCCGCCGACCTGAGACACGTCACGGCTGCCGACCACCCCCAACCCGGGCGATTCAAGCAGTTCAACGGCACCTGCGGCGTGCAACAGAGGCGGAGCCTTGGTACCTAACCGAGCTAGCCACTCACGGGGATAGTGCTCGTCGAACGCGGTGAGTGATTTGATACCCGATTGCTCCAGTCGTTCCAGTTCGAACGCTAACGCGGTTGCGCGCCCAACGAGTTCCGCGATCTGGCCCGCCAAGTCCTCACTCAGGTCGTATTCACTTATCAGTTGGGCCTGGCTCAGGTTCAAGAAAACCCCCGGCCCGCCGCTGGTTCGCCCTAACAGATCCCAGAACTCCGAGGCTTTTAGCGGTCGTACTCCATCGGCGCAGAGTCGGCTCACCAAGAGGATCGTTGCCAGCGAGTCGTCGTCGCGTTTCATCGGGTCGATCTCCCCGCCGTGTCCGCAAGCGCAAACGGAAACACGCATCCGGCCCCAGCCTCACGGAGGCTCGCTCCGACGACAGTCAACGTCCAACGCGAATCGACCATGTCGTCTACCAACAGCACCGGGCCGGACGGCACCGGACCTCTGATCTCAAAGGCATTCTGCACATTGCGATACTGCTGTTGGCTGTTCTGCATGAACTTCTGGGGCTCGGAGTTACGGACCTTGACGACCACTTCCTTGAAGACTAGTCCGAGACGACTCGCAAGCCGGGCCGCGAAACCAGCCACTAGTTCGGGCTGACGACGCGAGGGCACAAACGTTGTCCTGCGCGAAACTCGCTCGACTCATCACCAGTAAGGCGCCGTAACAGGCTCAAGGCCTCAACATCAGGCGTCGCGGATCCGGTTGTTCCGATATGGGAAATGTAATGAGCGTCTCTGGGGCTTTCCATCGTCGTTAACGTACCGAACCCCTATGACACCGGAGCGGTCGCTGTTGGCCAGGGAAATATCTAGCCTTTGCGGCGGTGGATCTCGGCGGTGATGGCGGGGATCACTTCGTGGAGATCAGCGATTACGGCCCAATCAGCCTTGACGACCATGTTGGCTTCGCGGTCGATGTTTATAGCCAGGATGTGTTTGCTGGCCATCGCCCCCACCCAATGCTGGATCGCACCGGAGATTCCCGAGGCGATATAGATCTCCGGGGCGATGCGGGTGCCGGTCTGACCAACCTGATCGGAGTGTGGACGCCAGCCAAGGTTGGTCACCGCCCTTGAGCATCCAACCCGCCCGCCAAGAAGTTCAGCTAGTTCTTCAAGCTGCGCAAATCCCTCGGCTGAACCAACCCCGCGGCCGCCACCGCAGACCACAGGAGCAGTGGGCAGAGTCACACCCGCCTCCTGGACTGTGCGGTCTTTGACAACGGTTATACGGTGACTGTCGTCGAGGTCAGCATCGAATGTCTCAGCGCTGGCGTCGACAGAGTCGCCGGGCTGAGCCGCTACCGCATGTAGGCCGCAGGTAAGTAGCGCGACGTCGGCCTCAAGACTGGAGTCTTCAAGCAGAGAACCACCCCACTGCACGCGAGTCACGGTCCACGGATAACCCGGAGCAACGTCAACACAGTTAGCCACGAACGGAGCATCAAGACGGGCCGCGGCCTGCGCCATGACTTCGTTACCTCGATCCGACCCACAGGCAAGCACCGCGGAGGGCTCGAGTTCGGTGACCATCTGGGCCACTGCAGCACCGTAAGCGTCTGGCCCATAGTCACTCAACACACCATGAACACAGGTGTGGACCACCTCAGCGCCGTAACTGCCAGCCTCGGTGACCAGCACTTCATCGTCTGCGCCAATTAGAGCGGCTTCGAGGTCTTCATCCATCTTCTCGGCTAGTGAGCGACCAAAGGTGAGGGCCTCACGGGCGGCCTCAGCAAGTTCTCCATGATCATGTTCGAGCACTACCAGCAGCATCAGAGCACCCCCAACTCTTCGAGCACATCAACCACTGCGGCTGCCGCATCAGGGCCATCTCCGAGGATGACCGTCTCAGACAACTGCTCAGCTGGGCGATGAAGCCGAATCCGACGCTGACCGCCTTGAGCAGCGTCAATGTCGAGCGAGCGGATCTCGAGCTTTTTAGACCTTAGGCGACCCTTCATAGTTGGATAACGAGGCAGATTGAGTCCTTCTTTGACCCCTAGTACGCATGGTCGCGGGAGTTCATAAACCTCAAAGCCGCCATCGATGGCTCGACGGGCCGTAACAGTACCGGCACCGCTGCCGTCGCCGGACACTTCAATACCTTTGATGCCGTTGACTATGGGTCGTCGCAAGCCATGAGCGACCCGTATTCCAACTTGGAACCCCCCGGAGTCCGCCGATTCGTTACCGAACAGGATGAGATCGAAAGGCCCTCCGTTCTCATCCTCCAGTACCTTGATCGATTCTTGGATCACCGCGGCGGTACGCTGCGGATCCCAAGCAACCTCATCGGTCGCGACCAGAACCCCGTGATCCGCGCCGACCGAAGCGGCATAGCGGAGTTGTTCTGCGGCTTCGGGAGGGCCGACGGTGAGCACCGTGACCTCGCCGCCGTGTTGTTCACAGAGTTGGACAGCACCTTCTACGCCGCACTCTTCGTGGGGGCTGGTTGTGAAACCCAAATGGGCCGCATCAACATCGGAGCCGTCTGCGGTGACGTTGATCTTGGCCCCCGGGGCCGGCACTCTTTTGACGCAGCAGAGAATCTTCATGACCTGTTCAACTCTTCACTTGATCGGCTTTGAGACGTGAGTCGTCGGGATCGAAGGCAGAACCTGGACCCACAACAGTCACCGGGAACAACTCGTTCATGTACATGACTTGCAGTTGGGTTCCCGCGGCGGCCATTTCGTTGGGCAAATACCCCATGAGCAGGTGCTTGCCCACAGACGGTCCGTATCCTGCCGAGGTCACACGCGAAACTCGTCCGTGGGAGTCGACGATGCGCTCGCCATTGAGATCAAGGATGGGTTCGTTGCCCCCCATCATGTGACGCGTGCGCCCTGCGCTGTCGGTCTGGTCCTCGACGGTCAACGTCACGCACTGGATCTCCGCTCCGGCTTCCCGGGCTTTGAGATAAGGCTCACGGCCAATGAAATCGGCGGCTTTGACTCGAGGGCGAGCGAGCCCCGCCTCAAGTGGGTTGTATTCGCTTTCGAGTTCAGCGCCCATCAAGCGATATCCCTTCTCTAGCCGACCCGAGGTCCCGTAGACACCGCCACCGGTCGGACGGATGCCGAGTTCTCGACCCGCCGCGAAGAGGGCATCCCATAGCGCCGGGCCGTTGTTCCAGTCCGTGTAGATCTCCCAACCGGTGTCACCCACATAGGAGATGCGGAACAGGTGGGCTTTGACCGTCCGGCTGTGCCCACCTCCAGCGCAGTTGATCTCGATCGGGATGATCGAGCCGTAGGGCGAACCGGCTTGGCTGAGGTTGTGGTCGCTGAGTTGCGCCAGGACTTGAGGAGCGTTGGGACCCCATAGACCGAGGGTGGTGATCTGGGTAGTCAGGTTCGTGAAGGTCACTGAACCGTCGTTGGGCATGTGTTTGCGGGTCCAGAACTCGTCCCGTCCACCATCGAACACGCCGGTGACGATCCTTACCCGATCTTGGTCCATGCGCATCATGGTGAGGTCGGAGTGAAAGCCGCCGTCGGCGTTGAGCCACGGGGTGTAGATCGACCGGCCCACGGCAACATCAATCTTGTTGACAGCAAGCCGATCCGCGTACTCAACAGCTCCCGGTCCCTGCAATTCGT
This sequence comes from Candidatus Aldehydirespiratoraceae bacterium, assembly GCA_965198315.1. GTDB lineage: Bacteria > Actinomycetota > Acidimicrobiia > Acidimicrobiales > Aldehydirespiratoraceae > VXYK01. Next base: position 3,650,733 of record OZ240616.1, read on the forward strand.
AGATTTGGAACGCCGAGAGGTCAACCACGCCGCAGTTCTCACGCAGGTTCAGGTGCTCACCGATGGTTACCGGGCTCCACCAGCGGTTATCCCACTCGACCCCTCTAGGTCCAAGATCGTAGCGCTCGCAGAGATCGGCGTTGGAGTTGTACCACTGGGGCCGTTCCCAAACACGAGCTTGGAAGAACTCGGCTTCGAGTGCTTCCTGGCGGGAACGGTACGGCGATTCAACAAGGTGACGGCGAGACTCCCACTGCTCGGCGGGGTGAACGATGCCGTAGGTCTTGTTGAAGTGTTCGTCGGCTCTGGCCCAGATGTGTTCGTCGCTCTTTTCTTCGTCGTAGAAGCGAGCGATATCGGCACCGTGAACATCGATCACGCGCGGATAGCCGTAGGTCATCCACTCTGCGACTACCTGGGCCATTCCCGGGCCTTCTTTGACCCACACGGCTGCGGCTGACCAGAGGCCGTCCACATCGGGGATTTCGCCGAGACAGGGCATGGTGTCGGGTGTCAGGGACAGCAACCCGTTGATGGCGTACTTGATCTCGGCGTCACCGAGCATGTCCATCAACTCGATCGCTTCTTCCATCTGCTGGTCGAAGTCATCGGGAGTGAAGGGCATCTCGGTTGGCGACAGCGCGGCCTCTTCGTTGGAGGGGATCTCGTCGGGGTGGTGCAGGATGGGCCGGTGCCCGTAGGAGCCGACCTCCATTGAACCCGCTGATTGCCGCTCGTAACAGAAGGTGTCCATATCGCGGACGATCGGGTAGCCGATCTCGTTGTTGGTTTCGGCGAGGATGTCTATTGGGCCAACGTCAGCCATCTGGTGCACTGCGGGGACGAGCGGAATATAGGTGTCGGCCATGTCTGCTATGCGGTTGGACCAGACACCGCAAGCGATGATCACGTATTCAGTCTCGATGGTGCCCTTGTCGGCGACTACCGCTCTAATCTTGCGACGACCGTTGGGCCTGGGTGTGTCGTCGGTGATGAGATCGAGCACTTCGGTGTTGGCAAAGACCTTGCAGTCAGCTTTTTCGATGGCCTCTTTGCGCATTACGGTGCCGGTTTCAAGGGAGTCGACTACCGATACCGTGGGGCAGTAGAAGCCTCCGAGGATCACCTCGGTGTTGATGTAGGGCACTAGTTCTTTCACCTGGGCGGGGGTGAGCAGGTGGGCTTCGATGCCCCATGCCTTGGCTGAGGTCATGCGCCGCTGCAGTTCGTCCAAACGCTCCTGGCTGCGGGCTACTTCGATGCCTCCGGAGTCCACCGAGAGGTTCATGTCGCGGTATTGGTTGGCGCTCTGCTCGCCGAGTAACGCCATTTCTTTGTTGTGGTCGACAGGGAAAATGAAGTTTGATGCGTGCCCTGTTGAGCCGCCGGGGTTGGGAAGCGGCCCTTTCTCGACGAGGACGAGGTCCTGCCAGCCAAGTCGGGCGAGATGTCCGACTAGACAGTTGCCGACGATCCCTGCGCCGATCACTACGACGTTGGCTCTGGTGGGGAATTTGCTCACGGTTGGACTCTATTCTGAAGTCGATTGTCGTGCCGGTGGTACCGCTGAGGTCGCTGCGCGTTCGTTGCGGTACAACCCTCGGAGACAATACTGGACGATCGTTCAGTTTGCACGCGATCGAGAGTTCTAAGGCTCGCTTTCTCCAGCACATTCGCTCAGGAGCGAGATACTGCGCGATCAATACAGCCTTAAGGAAGCACCGCGAGTGACAGGTGTCGGCCATCCACTCGAGGGCAGACGCGGGCCACCGATCGCTCGGCGTCCAGAAGGCCAATCTCGCGGCAGACTGTGGTAAAATACTGCATTAGCACAGCAGATATTCTTGTACTAGCATAGGGTTTATGTCTGCATCAGTGCTTCCGCGTCACGTCTCGGGCGAGATCGACGCCGCGCTGGGCGGAGCACGGGTGATTCTGATTCACGGCGCCCGGCAGACGGGCAAGACCACGCTCGCCCGGCAGGTATGCGAACGCTTGGGGGGCACATTCGCCACGCTCGACGATCCGGCACTGCTGGCGGCGGCCCAAGGCGACCCGGTCGGATTCGTCGAGCAGCCGGGACCGCTGGTGGTCGACGAGATCCAGCGGGCCGGTGATCCGCTGGTGGCCGCAATCAAGATGGCCGTCGACCGCGATCCGTCACCGGGTCGGTTCGTCATCACGGGTTCGACGAACTTTCTGACCGTGCCCACGGTTTCGGAATCGCTGGCCGGGCGGCTGGCCATCATCGATCTATGGCCGTTCTCGGCGGGCGAACTTGCCCGCGGGCCCGCTGAGAACTTCGTCAGCGTGGCGTTCGATGACCCCGAGGCGCTGCGGGTCGGGCCGCGGGGCGTCCCTAGCCGAGGCCAGTACCTCGAGATGATCTGTGCCGGCGGCTATCCGGTTGCGGTGTTGCTGACGCGGGCCCAGCGACGGCGCTGGTACCGCGACTACGTTCGCACGGTCGTTCAGCGCGACATCGTGGAGCTTGCCGACATCCGTCGAACCGACGCCGTGGTCCCGGTGCTGGCGACGGTTGCTGCGTTGACCGGTCAGGAACTGAACGTGGCTCGCCTGGCGCGAGGCGCCGGCGTCAACGTCCGCACCGCAGAGAACTATCTCGCCTGGCTCCACACCGTGTTCTTGGTGCAACGAGTGCCGATGTGGTCCCGCAACTTGTCCACGAAGGCCGCGAAATCCGCCAAGCTGTATCTCGCCGACACCGGCCTTGCAGCCCACCTCGCCAACAAGGACCCGACGGCGCTAGCCCGCCCCACCGACACTTCCGTCGGCGGACTCGTCGAGACATTCGTGGCCGGCGAGGTGGCCAAGCAACTCACATGGAACGACACCGGAGCGCAACTCTGCCACTTCCGAGACCACCGCGGTCCCGAGATCGATCTCATCCTCGAGGCCCCCGACGGGCGTGTCGTGGCCATCGAGGCCAAGGCCGCCGTGTCGCCCGGAACGGATTCCGTCAGGTGGCTCGCTTGGCTGAGGGACCGCCTTGACCGCCAGGGTGGCGACTTCGTCCACGGCTACGTGCTGCACACGGGCCCCAACCGGATCAGCCTCGGCGATCGGCTCACTCTGCTGCCTCTTGAAGCGCTCTGGCACCCCGCCGCCACAAGGCAAGCCGCGTGAACCATGCAGTGTCTGAACGGTAGGCAGCCGCGACCATTCCGACGGCCCCGGACATCGGCGAGCGGATTGAGGTCAACTCGCCCGCTGCGCCTGTTCTTGTTGGCACGGTCGTCGACACCGCTCCCAGTCGGGTCGCCCTGCTGCTCGAGCAACCGGCTGTCGGCACTGCCTTCGTGACCGCCGAGGGTTCCGGCGAACACGTCGGCGTGTCGATCTGGTCCTACCTGTACGGGGACAACGGCGCTGAGACCACCGAACGAGACGGGCCCCTCTGGCAACAATGGCTGAACGAGCGCTGGCCCGATCCCGACTCAAGTCCTTAGCCTGAATCCCAGGCTAAGGTTCGCTTTTTGCGCATTCAGGCGCAAGGGAAATACCGTGCGACCAATACAGTCCCAAGGAAGCACCGTGAGTGACATTGTCTGCAGCGCTTCGGCCAAGCATCGCCGATACCGCAGTGGTCGGTGTTGTCACAGGTCGGTCACCCGCCTCGCCGCTTTGATCACCGCATTGCTCCTGACAGCCGCGGCATGCGCTGGCGACAACACCGATTCGGGCCCGACGACCACTACCACCACGACCGAAGCACTCACTCCCACGACCACCGGGGGAACGCCCACAACTGCGGCGTCCACAACCACAGAAGCGTCGCCAACCGACTCGCCAACGACAACCGAAGCACCGACCACTACGACCGACGCGCCAGCAACCGACCCGACTGATGTCGAAGTGGCCACCATCAATGTGCTCCACGGTTTCCCGCCACCAGTCTCGGGATGTGCTGAGTACACCGACAACTGTCTGGCACCGATTCGAGTCGACATCCTCTGGCAGTACCTTGCCGACGAGGTCGGCTGCCCGGAGATCATCGCTCTTCAAGAGATCAGTCCCCGCTGGTTCGAGATCATCCCAAAGAAGCTGCCCGCGCTGTGCGGAGGTGACCATGTGCTGCTGACCGAGAATGTCGGACAGATCGATCAGGAAATGATCCTGACTACGCTCCCGGTTATCGACCACGCCCGTACCGAACTTGCCGGTGCGCCGATCTGGTCGGCCCACTGGGCTCAACTTGATGCCAGCAATGGCCTGGTCGTCGATGTGTTCGCGACCCACTATGCAAGTTCGGCGTTCAACCCGCCGTGTGACAATTCGCACCCGGTGACAAGTTGTCCGTCCTATTGCCCCGCGGACGGGGATCTCGGTACCTGCCATCCGTTTCAAACGCTTGATTTTCTTGCCAATCGAACCGCGTCCAACAGCCTTGTGCTCATCGTGGGTGATCTGAACGCCGAGATCAATGACCCTCGCTTGCAGACCTTGCTGGACGGCGGCTTCATCGACACTCACCTCGCGGCCAACAACCCCGAATGCCCACCGCAAGGCGGTGCCAATTGCACCTCGGGGATCGGCGGTCCAGGCGATCTCGACGGTCTCGATATCGCCGAACAAACACTTCGTTCACGGATCGACTTCATCTTGGCTGCTCCCCCAGTCGGATGTGAACTGCTAGTCGATGTTGGCGACGCCGACAGAGACGGCACCCATACCGGGCTCTGGGCCGACAAACCCACCGACGAACCCGTCGAGGGCCTCTACTGGGCGTCTGATCACACCGGAGTTCAAGCCGATATCGGCCTCGATTGCGAGTAGGACCGCGAGCCGAACCTCTTTCAACGTGTGGGGGTCAATAGGCCCATGCGGCCCGACTCGTGGTCATCGAACGCTGAGTCGATCTCTTCAGGTGTGTTCATCACGAAGCCGCCGCCCATGGCAACCGGCTCGCCAATCGGTTCACCGCACATCAAGAGCACCTGGCCTCCCGAGTCACTGGTGATTGTGACGGTCGCGCCGTCGTCATTGAATACCGGGGTGTCGCCTCCCACCAAGGTGCGGCCACTGCTCGCCACCATGCCGGCGACGACGGTGAACGCGGCTGCCCATCCGGCCGGAACGGGGACGGTCACGCGGCCGCCCGCCGAAACGGCCACATGGGCGACGAGGACCGGGGTCGGCATTGGAGCTGGACCAGATCGGCCTTCCAAGTCGCCGGCATAAAGGCGCACGAGCGAGCCTCGACCAAGTGACGTGAGTTCGGGAATGTCCTCGGCCGCGACTGCGTGGTGCTCCGGCGGGTCCATCTTGAGCTTGGCGGGTACGTTGATCCAGAGCTGGGCCATGTGGAACACACCGTCGTCGTCGCCCTTGAGAACCTCTTCATGCAGGGCTCCGGAGCCCGAGACGAGCCATTGCATCCCACCGGAGACGACGGTGCGTTCATTGCCGAGCGAGTCCCGGTGCTCTATCCGACCGGAGAACAACAGACTGACAGGCTGAACGCCCCGATGGGCGTGGGGGCCGACGTAGATCTCGTGTTCCCCTAGGTTCCGTGGGGTGCCTGTGTCGAGGAACACGAACGGGTCGATGGCCGGCAGTTCGGGTGTGGGGAACGGATGCAGGATTCCTGATCCAGGTTGCGGTTTCGCACCGGTGAGGGTTCGGATCGTTCGGTCAGTCATTGCAGATTGCTCCTGTTGCGGTAGTGGGTTGTGTTTCGAACTCTGGGCACCACGGAACCTGGCAGTCGTGAGTCCAGGTGCCTCGGCTGTCTGCGTCGTCGCCGGTCCGCTGTCTGTTAGGCAGAGTGCCGCTGAGAACGAGGCCGATGGCAGTAGGTACCAACAGCGCGGCAAAGGCATTGCTGAACGGCGCGCCCGAGCCGTTGTGTACCGGATTGAACGCGTCGGCACCGGATCCAGTGTTGATGACGACCGAAGCGAACAAGGTAGCCCCGAAGCTTCCACCAATGAAGAACATCATGGTGTTCAGGCTCAACGCCGAGGAGAGGTCCTTCGGGTCAACCAACAGTGAGACCGAGGCAGCAAGCGGGGTGTTGACAAGTGCGAAGCCAGCGGCCAAGGCCATGGCGATGACGGCAACTGTCCAGCGGGACGCACCGACCCAACTCGAGAGGCCGACAATGGCAACAATCATGAGCAGCATGCCGATTCTTGCCGGTAGGGCGGCCTCGACCTTGTCCACCAACTGACCCGCGAGCACGCCGACCACTGCGGTCGTGAACGCCGCGGGAATCAACGCGATGCCAATGCCGAGAGTTGACATGTTGTGGAGTGCAGAGAATAGGAAGGGGTAGCCAATCTGAGCCGCGAGGTTGACGAAAGTGATGAAGAACCCCAGCAGCGTCAACAGCACGTAGCTGCGATTGGTGAGCAGTGAGCGGGGGATGAACGGAGTGGTCTGGCGGTGTTGATGAGTCCCGAAGGCGACGAACGCCACGACGCTGACCGCGGCGCTTGCCAGTGCGTAAGGATCGGTCCAGCCGCTCTGGCTGCCTTGGGTGACGAAGCAGAGGGTGGCGCCCGCAGCGAGTCCGAACAGGGTGCCCCCAGCGAGGTCGAGCGGCTCATCGGTCAGAGTCTCGTTGCGGTCGAGGTACCGCATGCCGAAAGGAACGCTGAGGACTGAGAGTGAACTGATTGCGAACAAATAGCGCCAGTCCGCTACTTCGGTGACAATCCCTGCGCCTAGTGGCCCGGCGGCTGCGCCGAGGCCCATCGTGGCGCTGACCACGCCTAGGACCATACCCCGGCGCTGCTCGGGGAACGCCCGGCTCGCCAGTGTCATGCCGAGGCTGGGGACCGCGGCACCACCCGTGGCCTGAACGACACGAGCGGCAAGCAGCGTCCAAAGGCCGGTCGCGATAGCGGACAAGGCCGAGCCGAGGGCGAAGACTCCGATCCCGATGAGGAACAGGCGGCGAGCGCCGAATCGGTTGGCGAGGCGGCCGTAGAACGGGATTGCGACGCCGTAACTGAGGAGGAACCCGCTCAGCACCCAGGGCAGGTCACCAGCAGCGATGTCGAGGTCAGCATCGATTTCGGGAAGAACAACCGCCACCGCAGAGCCGTTGACGACCCCGAAGAACAGAGCGGTACAGACCACGATAAGGACTACGGGGTGACTCCGCTGATCTGTGTCAGCGTGAGAAGCGACCGGGACGGTCACGGTGATGCAGTTCCGGTTCGCGGGCGCACTGTGGTTGACAGGTCGCCCCAGCCGAACCTTTCGAAAGACACGAAAACCACTTCAGCCGTGCGGGACGCTCTTGGGGAGGTGTTCGTTCATGATGTCGACGAACCCGCTGATGTCATAGGACGCCAAGCGTCCGAGTTCGGCCATCACGGCTTCCCAGGTGACAGGGATTGCGCCGGCCTGGACGAGACGTTGCATACCCCGCTCGTGGGCATCGGCGGTGGTGCCACCGGAGACGTCGGCCAGGGCGTAGATCTCATAGCCCTCCAACAGCATGTCGAGCGCTGGGTAAACGAGGCAGACTTCGGTCCACAGCGCCGCCATGATGATCTTCTTGTGGCCTGTCGCTTCGATCGCGGATCGGAACTCCGCCGAGTCCCAGGCGTCCACGGTGTTGCGGTCGACAGGGGTGACGTCGGACAGGATGTCCTGCAACTCGGGGATTGTGGGTTGCTGGTAGCCCGCGTCCACCCCGACTGTCGACAACACGACCGGGAGGTCGTACATCTTTGCGGCCTTGGCCATGGCCACGACGTTGTTGATCAACACATCGTGCTCGATCGAGTGGGTACCGTTGACGAGGCCGGGTTGGTAGTCGATGAACACCAGGACGGAGTTCTCGACCGTCAGGAGGTGGTCGGTCTGGGGGTCTCGCGAGAGTGTTGTTGTCATGATGACTCCTTCAGTTAGGTGTTTAACCAATAATTGTTTAGACAACTATATTACGTGTGTAGACAATAATTGTCAAGGGACCTATACTGTGACGCATGCCACAACGCCCGACGACAACAAGCGTGCTGGCAGCCGAGACCCTGCGAGTGTCCGGTGCGGTGCTCGCAACTCAGATCGCGCTGGGCCGGTTGTTCGATACCGAGGCAGTCGGCCCCACTGGCCACGACCCGACCACCCTGGACCTGCTCGTACGGCTCGACCAGGCTCCCGCCAACAGCCTTCGAGCGGTTGAACTCAGCCGCCAACTATTGATGAGTCCGAGTCATATCTCACGCAGAGTCGACCGGGCCGAAGCGCTCGGAATTGTGGAACGGCGCGCAGACCCTGACGATCGCCGAGCATCACAAGTGATCCTCACAACATCGGGCCGCGAAATCCTCGAGCAGTTCGCCCCACACATGGAATCTGTCATTGATCGAGTCATCGACCAGACCCTCTCGGACACCGAGGCCGACACACTCGTTGAGTTGCTCGGTCGCATTCAACAAGCAGCCTGCGAACCTTGCATAGAAGAGAACACCCCCTGAATACTCCAACGAGAAGAGCGATAGGTTTGGGGGATGTCTGGAGATCGCACGACTATCGAGCTTGAAATCGAAGTGCCAGGGCAGCCTGAGGAGGTGTGGAGGGCGGTAGCAACCGGTCCCGGGATCTCGTCCTGGTACGTGCCCCATACCGTCGAGGAACACGCGGGTGGAGCGGCGACCGCTTCATTCGGACCGAGCCCGGAAATGCACGTAGCGGGTCGGGTTGCTGTCTGGGAGCCGCCACGCAGAGTGTGTTTCGACGGGGGCGAGGGCGTCGATGGCCTGGTGTTCGAATGGTTGATCGAAGCGATCAACGACAACAGCTGCGTGGTTCGCCTAGTCAACACCGGCTTCGGTGAGGGGCACGAGTGGGATGCTCAGTACGACGCCATGACCGAGGGTTGGCGCATGTTCATGTTCAACCTCCGACTGCACTTGGAACACTTCAGCGGGAGGACGGCCTCCTCTTCGCTGCCCATGGCGATGTGGGCAGGTCCGATCGAACAGACCTGGGCGGCGCTCACCGGCGCGCTCGGCATTCCGTCGGCCCCCGGGATCGGCGAGCGGATCGAGGTCGAGTCCTCCGGTGTGCCCGCACTCGCCGGCACCGTAGTCGACGCCGCCCCCAATCGGGTCGCCCTGCTGCTGGAGCAGCCGTCTGCTGGCACTGCGTTCGTGACCGCCGAGGGTTTTGGCGAATACGTCGGTGTGTCGATCTGGTCCTACCTGTACGGGGACAACGGAGCTGAGGCCACCGAACGAGACGGACCCCTCTGGCAAAAATGGCTGAACGAGCGCGGACCCGATCCCGACGCAATGCCCTAGCAAGCAGCGCGCTCTCAACCCACCAACAGATCATTTCAGCAGATGTCAACGACTTGCTGATACCACCCCCAATGCCCTGATCGAACCCGACCGTTGACCTTGCATTCGAAGTGTTGTATCGTGTCAACGTGACAAGGGCTCGGCATCCCAAGAAAGAGGTCGAGGAAGCCCTGAGTGAACTTGAGGAGGCCGAATGGACGATATCGCCCACATCGTCAGGACACCGCTGGGGGGTGGCTCGCTGTGGCGAGTCCAACCGGTCAGGGTGCCAGGTCTCAATCTGGTCGTCCCCGCGCAATCCGGGCAGCCACGCTCGCCAATTGCTCCGAGCGCTAGAACGTTGTGTCCACCGATGGAGCACTGAGGATCACTGACATGTCGACGTTTATGTTCACCCTTGTTGTCGAGGGACCCGACCTGCACAGCGACGAAGTCATCGACGCTCTATTCCAAGCGGGCTGCGATGATTCCTTGGTCGGTTGCTCAGGCGGTATCCAGTACATCGACTTCGACCGCGAAGCTGCTTCTCTCGAGGAGGCGGTGCTCTCGGCTGTGACCGATATTGAATCTGTCGACGGACTCGTGGTCGTTCGCCTTGCTGATTCTGGGCTGGTCTCGATGGCCGATATCGCAGCGCGCACCGGACGGACCCGTGAGAGCGTGCGGCTCCTGGTTGCCGGCGAGCGAGGCCCCGGCGGATTTCCAGCTCCGGTCACTGATCCCCGCAGCCGCTACCGGCTCTGGCGCGCGACCGAGGTTGAGCATTGGATGCGCACACACGTCGAAGATTCGTATGAGACCCATGAGGACCACGTACGTGTCGCTATCAACGCCACCCTGGAACTCCGCTACCACTCAAGCCACATTCCCGACGACCGGAAATCAGACCTGCTCGCCCTAGCCGGTCTGTAGACCCGGGTAGGAACTGTCCCCGGGAACTCCATCGGCCGAGTGGCTTGGTGCGGCGTGGTGCTTGATCTCAGCAAAATACGGGCTGTTTGGTCGCTCACAGTCGCCACCATTGGCACGCTCACGAAACCCTGAGCAGATTATTTCGACCGATGTTTTGCGACTTGCTAATTCCCGCCATTTTGACGAACACACGGTTGATATGAAGCGGCTACAATAATCCGTCTCGCGGAATCGTTCCGCGATACGGAACGATTCAAAGCGGGGCAAGACTCTACCGCCCCGCGCAGGAGCAAACATGGCCTTCCCCAGTGACCTTGAAATCGCCAACCAGGCAAATCTGCAACCGCTCACTGACATCGCCCGCAGCGCGGGTATCCCAGCTGAATGTCTTGAGCCTTATGGAGTCGGCGCCGCCAAGATTTCGCTCGATGCCATCGAGAAGATGAGCGACAGGCCCGAAGCGGCATATGTCGTCGTCTCAGCCATCACGCCAACACCTCTGGGCGAAGGCAAGACCACCACGACCGTCGGTCTCGGCCAAGCCTTCCAGCACATCGGTCGAACCGCCACGATCGCCATCCGCCAACCCTCAATGGGGCCGACCTTCGGGATCAAGGGAGGTGCTGCCGGAGGCGGCTACAGCCAGGTCGTGCCCATGGAGCTGTTCAACCTTCACCTGACCGGCGACATGCACGCCGTCACCGCCGCGCACAACCTCTGCTCTGCGATGCTCGACGCTCACATCTACCACGGCAACGACGCTGGATTCGACATTCACAACATCACCTGGCGCCGTGTGCTCGACGTCAACGATCGCGCCCTGCGCAACGCGGTGATCGGTCTCGGTGGACGGCTCGACGGCATCCCCCGCGAAACCGGATTCGATATCACCGCCGCATCCGAAGTCATGGCGGCCCTAGCACTGTGTACCTCGCTTCAGGATCTGCGAGCCCGGCTCGGACGAATCGTTCTGGGCTACAACAAAGCAGGCACTCCGATCACCGCCGAGGAGATCGGTGCGGCAGGATCGATGGCCGTCATCTTGAAAGAAGCCATCAAACCGAACCTGATGCAGACGCTGGAAAACACGCCTGCGCTCGTTCACACCGGACCTTTCGGCAACATCGCCACCGGCAACAGCTCGATCATCGCCGATCAAATCGGTATCCACACCAGTGAGTTCCTGTTGACCGAAGCAGGGTTCGGCGCTGACATGGGGGCCGAACGATTCTTCAACATCAAGTGTCGTTACTCTGGGATCTCGCCGGACGCGGCGGTGCTTGTCGCCACGGTGCGAGGCCTGAAAGCCCATTCCGGCAACCACAGGATCGTTGCAGGCAGGCCTCTACCCGAGGCGTTGTTGGCTGAGAACCCCGACGAGGTTCACATGGGCGGCGACAACCTGCGCAAACAACTCGAGAACATGCAGCTTCACGGCGCAACACCGGTTGTCGCCATCAACGTCTTCCCCGGTGACCATGCGGCTGATATTGCCGCGATCGGAGAGATTGCCGACGAGTACGGTGCTCGCGCGGCAGTGTCCACCCACTTCTCCGATGGAGGACGGGGTGCCACCGAGTTGGCCGAAGCGGTGGCGGCCGCAGCGGCCGAACCAAGCGAATTCCAACTGCTGTATCCCAGTGAGGCATCGCTCAAGGACAAGATCCATGCGGTTGCCACCAAGGTTTACGGAGCAGACGATGTGGAATACACGGCCCAAGCCAACAAACAACTCGCTACCTACACTGAGGCGGGCTTCGCTGAACTGCCTGTGTGCATAGCCAAAACTCATCTCTCCATCAGCTCCAATCCTGCATTGAAGGGTGCCCCCACAGGCTGGACCCTGCCCGTACGCGAGGTCCGTGCGAGCGTTGGGGCCGGCTTTATTTACCCAATCTGCGGCGATATGCGCACCATGCCCGGCCTGGGCAAGATTCCCGCCGCCAAGTCCATAGACATTGACGCCGACGGCAACGTCGTCGGTCTTTCCTAGAATCACCGGCCCTTCTGAGAGGGCCTTCCTTTCTCACAGGAGCACAAGTGAATCCACTCGCCAACATCCTGCGCCCCAACCCCCGAGCGATCAGCGCTCCGGTCGCGCGCGCCGCTATTTCCGACATGACCTATGAGGTGATTCCGCTCAAGAGCCTGCACGAGGCGATTGCGCAACTTCCCGACAATGCTCGTGTCAGCGTTACAGCCTCGCCGGTGAAGCCGTTGGAGGACACGCTCGACGTATGTGCCGAACTGCTTGATCTCGGTCACCGACCGATCCCCCACCTCGCTGCTCGCAAGGTGACTGACGCTTCACACATGCGTTCGATAGCAGCCCGTGTCAAGCAACTCGGTCTCCGTGAGATCTTCTGTATCGCGGGCGATGCGCAAGACGCCGGTGAATACCCCGACGCCATGTCGCTGCTGCGGCCTTTGCTTGACATTACCGCCGGTGATATTTCTGCGGTGGGCGTGTCCTCATATCCCGACGGTCATGCCTTCATCGACGATTCAGCTCTACACCAAGCTTTGATCGAAAAACAGGAGCTGTTTGAAGAGGCGGAAGTCAAGGGGCACGCATCCACACAGATGTGCTTTTCGACCGACACGATCATTTCTTGGCTGAACGCGCAACGCGCGGAGGGTCTCACCATGCCAGTCCATCTCGGAGTCGCGGGCGTGGTCGACCGGGCAAAGCTAATTCGCATGGGTATGCGGCTGGGTGTGGGGGCCTCGCTGCGATACGTCCAGAAGAACAGAACCGGCCTGCTCAAGCTCTTTTCTTCGGTTGGCTACAACCCCAGCGACCTCATTGACCCCCTAGCTGACGAGTTCGACTCTCTCGGTATTGAGGGACTGCACATGTTCACCTTCAACCAGGTAGCCGCCACGCAGCGGTGGCAACAAGCCACGCTCAGATAGCACCAGACCGTATGAGTGCCCCTCTTCTTGCACCGTTCCAAGGCTGGCTTATCCGGCCCGAGTGGTCCGGTCGGGTAATCGCGGGTGCATATGACTCCAAAACACCTGAGCAGCGTCGTGCCATTGTCGAAAGCAACCCGTTCAGCTACCTCGGGGTCACACGGTCCCATGAGGATCAGATCGAGGGATGTTCAGATTCCGAATTACTGAATCTCAGCATCAAAACTCTTGAACGGATCCTCAAAGCCGACGCTTTCGCGCCCTCAGACCAGCCGGCGTTTTATGCATACCGCCTGAGCTCCGCCGACACGGGTGGCTCTCAAGGTGATCGTTCAACCGATGACATGACGAGCCGGCCTTGCGAGCAGATCGGCATTGTCGGTGCCTTGGACATCGACGGACTGCGCGACGGGCGGGTACTTACCCACGAGAACATTCGTCCTGAGCGAGCGTCATTGATTACTGACCATCTCGGTCATGTCGGCGCTACCTCATCTCCAGTTTCGTTGACCCATGTCGCACCACCCGAACTGCTTGAGATTGTCACCGCGGTTTCTCAGCGAACACCAGAGGTTGATGTAGTGGTCGAGGGAATCAGGAACCAGGTATGGACCTGTAGTGCTTCAGAGACCCAAAGCATCCAGCCGTTCCTCGAAGATCCGGTTGTCTACGTGACCGACGGCCATCATCGTTGTGCCGCGGCTTTGGGAGGTCGAGACGCACACCCCGATCAGGACCCTTTTGGTCGGACGCTTGCTGTGTTGTTCCCGCATGATCAACTGAGGGTTGCAGCCTTTCATCGCAGGGCACCTGACCGCGGGGTGCGCTCAACGCCGGAGTTGGTCGAGGCCCTTGGCACCGTGGGAACGGTCACTGCTGTCAGCGCTGTGGCTGCGGCCCGTCCGACGGCTCGTGGCGAGGTCGGTGTGTATCACGATGGGTCATGGTTTCGGCTGATTCTTGATCCGCTGGAGCGCCCCACAACTCTGGCTTCGCTCGACGTTGAGCGGCTGCGCCGTGACGTCATCGGCCATGTGCTGGGAGTGAACGAACTCGACGCCAACCGCGACGTCGATTACGTGCCCGATCCTTCGGGCACAGCGGAGTTGGTGGCCCGTTGCGACGCTGATGGGTACGTCGGTTTACTCGTCTATCCAACCGACATCAACGATCTGATGGCGGTGGCAGCAGCCGGTGACCTCATGCCCCCGAAGTCGAGTTACCTGGACCCGAAACCGCCCTCTGGGGTTTTCTTGCGCACTCTCGGGGTCGGTGCCACCAAGCACCTGAATCCCAGTTGATCCCGGCTGCAAGCCGGCCGATCAGCAGCCGGCGGACGATCAGGGCGCGATTGAACCCATCATGCGGGCCGCGGCCAGAGTGTTTTTGAGCAGGCAGCCGATGGTCATCGGACCGGTGCCTCCAGGCATCGGGGTGATTGCGCCTGCGATGTCTTGAACACTGTCGAAGTCGACATCGCCGACGATGCCCGCTTCGGTGCGGGAGATGCCCACATCGACCACGGCGGCTCCCGGGCTCACGAACTCTGCTGTCACCAACCGTGCCATACCTGCAGCCGCGATGATGATGTCAGCCTCGCGGCACAACCCAGCGAGATCTGCGGTGCGGCTGTGAGCGAGTGTGACGGTAGCGTCGCAGCCCTTGCGGCCCAGTAACAGCACTTGAGGCAAGCCGACCAGCGTCGAGCGTCCTATGACGACTGCTCGTTTACCGCTGGTCTCGATTCCATAACGCTCCAGTAGTTCCATCACTCCCAGCGGCGTGCATGGAACATGCCCCACACGACCGCGAACGAGCCGACCCATCGACCGCTCAGTCAAGCCATCAACATCTTTTTCGGGTGGGATCAAGTCGAGCACCGCTTCGGCGTCGATACCGACCGGCACCGGGAGTTGCACAAGAATCCCGTGGACCGATTTGTCGTCTGCTAGATCACCGACCGCCGCTTCAACCTCGTCCTGCGTTGAGTCTTGGCCCAACTCCACATGACGCGACACCATGCCCGCTTCTTGGGCCTTGCGATGCTTGTTGCGGACATATATCTGGCTCGGTTTGTCGCTGCCGACCAACACGGTTGCAAGACAAACTTCGGGGTTTTGCAGCGAATCGATCTCTGCGCGTATGGCTGCAACGATCTCATCGCGCAGCCGGTTGCCGTCCATGAGCACAGCACCACCGGGTGTGCGCTCAAAATCATCGTAAGAAGTCACGCCCGTAGGCTAGTCCGACCACAAGTTCACCCGCCCCCCGCCCTGAGAATTCGGCGAAGGCTCAACCGCTGTGGCTTGCTGCGTTTCCTCCCTTTGCGTATCGCGAATGGGGCGCCTGCCACAACATGGAAGTGGCGGTCGCTGAACTCACCCGCCCATTACGTCTGCGGTCGCCGCTTACGGGCGGAAGCAATAGCTGCGTTGATTGCCTCCTCGATACGCGAACCGCGCCGCTTGAAGGGCAATTCGTCAAAAACCTCTTCGAATAACTGGGCATTCGTTCGGAGCAGCCCGTCTGACTCAATCCACCGAGCAATCGCGACGAGTTCTTCGTGGGAGTACTCGTCAATAGAGTCGTAGACCCAAATACCGGGCGCGGAGCCCCGCCGAGGAGCGGAATCGGTCTCGCCGTATGGAACACCGACCACGGGCACGTCGCGCGATGAATCCGAACCGGAATCGCTATTGCGCGAAACGATCTTCCCAGAGTTGATCTCTGCCAGTGCGGTTTCGTAGGCGGCAATCACGCGGCGCACTTCCGACTGGTGGTCGTTGAACCAGTCGGTCGACCAGATTCGACAGAACCGCCATCCAAGCCTCTCAAGATGCTCTTGACGCAAGCGGTCGCGGTCGCGGGCCGTCGGCGAGGAATGGTAGCTGGCACCGTCGGCTTCGACTGCCAGCGCATACTGGCCGGGCTTCTCGGGATGGCGCACCGCAAAGTCGATTCGATAGCCGGAGCATCCATATTGGGGGACCACCGACAATCCGGCGCGCTCAAGCTTGTCGAGGACATCGACCTCGAAAGCGTTCAACGGTTCAGGATCGTCGGCACCATCCAATTCAGTCCCGCCTGATTGAGCGAATTTCAAGAATCCGCGCAGCAATTTGGCCCCAGTCGCCCGTGTCCTGTCGGGATCCATGTCTGCGTAGTCGAATGACGACACCAAGGTCATACGCTTGCGGGCCCTGGTTATTCCTACGTTCAAGCGCCGCTCGCCGCCTTGTAGGTTCAACGGCCCGAATCGGTACTGCATCCTGCCGTCGGCGTTCTTGCCGTAGCCGATGCTCAAGATGATGGCATCACGTTCATCGCCCTGGACCCACTCCAGATTCTTCACGAAAGCTGGCTCTTCGCGCGAATCCGCGAAGAACTCCTCGAGTTCGGGGCTGCGTTCCTGCTCAATCCGCTTCCGCAGAGTCTCGTCGATGCGATCGGAGTGATATCGGCCCATGGCGATCACCCCGAGGCTCTCCGTGGGTCGCTGCCGGGCGTGGTCGATCATCAAGTCAACCACGCGTTGGACTTCACCGGAGTTGCTGCCCTTCTCGGTGCGCATTCCCATTTCGTGCGGAGCCAGGACCCAGTCGAGGCACTGGTCAGCATCGGCGCCGGGGAAGGTGGTCAGGCTGCGGCGGTAGATATGCCGGTTCGAGTATGCAATAAGCCGCTCGTCCTGAGAGCGGTAGTGCCAGGTAAGGGGGCGCCGAGAGAGCATGGCATCGAGCACGTCGAGTATCGACTCGTAGTCGGTGATCGACTCCTCGTCCTCGTCGAGATCATCGTCTCGTCCAGAGCTGTCGAAGAAAGAAGTTGGGGGTAATTGGCGAGAGTCTCCTGCAACCATTGCCCGCTTTCCTCGCAGGATCGCCGAAATTGCGTCGCAGGGCATCACCTGGCTGGCCTCATCGAACACCACGAGGTCGAAAATTGGTTCGGGAGGCAGGGTTTGGGCCACGTCGAGAGGCGACATGGCCCAGCATGGGCGCAGCACGGTCAACGCTGTCGGGGCTTGTTCGAACAACCGGCGCAGAGGCAGATGGCGCGTCTTCTTCGACGCTTCCTTTCGGATCAGCCGATCTTCATCGGTGCACTGGGAGAGGGCGCCCACAGCACGCTCTGCGATGCGTCTGGCCACCCGTGCTGCGGTGTGCTCCAAGTGTTCGGTATCTGCTTGTTGGAACTCGCCCACATATCGGCTCTGCCGTGTCCCCTGGAAACCTGACAAACGCCTGTCACTCGACAGCACCTCTCGTTGAATCGATTGCAGCCAGGAGTGGTCAAAGGCTGATTCCAGAGAATGGGCCAACAGGGCGTTGTCACCGACTTTGTCGATCAGCGGCCCAACGTGCGCCTCCCTCAGACGCTGCTCTACTTCGACCAATCGAGGCAAGCTGAATAGCGTTTGCTGATCACTCAGCAACTCTTCTGAAATGCGGGCGACCTCCCCAGCGGTTCTCTCCGCGAAGTTGCGTTCCGGTATCAGCGAAGAAAGGTCGTCCAGGGCACGCTTCATCCTTTCGAACGCCTTGAACGCTGCGTCAGCGCTGGTCAGCAGTTGGGGTGAGCCGGGGCAGTCCAATTCGGTCCAGCGTTGAGCTAGGGTCCGGGCCGCGTCGACCTCGTCGTACAGGGTTCGGGCGTTGGTCTCGGAAAGGCCCGGTTTGAGGTGCTCCAGTTGTGCCAATGCCGACTTATACCGCTGGGCTAGTTCGGCAATCTCTTCTGGTGTGTTCGCTATGTTTGCCAGCACTTGGGGTGAGCCGGGGCAGTCGAGTCCGGTCCAGCGTTGAGCTAGGGTCCGGGCCGCGTCGACCTCGTCGTACAGGGTTCGGGCGTTGGTCTCGGAAAGGCCCGGTTTGAGGTGCTCCAGTTGTGCCAATGCCGACTTGTACCGCTGGGCTAGTTCGGCAATCTCTTCTGGTGTGTTCGCTATGTTTGCCAGCACTTGGGGTGAGCCGGGGCAGTCGAGTCCGGCCCAGCGTTGAGCTAGGGTCCGGGCCGCGTCGACCTCGTCGTACAGGGTTCGGGCGTTGGTCTCGGAAAGGCCCGGTTTGAGGTGCTCCAGTTGTGCCAATGCCGACTTATACCGCTTGTTGAAGAGCTTGTTGAGCAGCCGGCTAGGAACGCTGCGTATCGCTGGGGCCATGTCTTGGACCAGCTTGTCTAGGTCTTGGTTGAACACTTCTAGGGTGAGAACAGCCTCGGCATTTGAGACGTTGCGTGCCATCTCAGGGACCTCGGCAATCACCTGCGCCCATTCGGCTGCTGACCGGGGCTTGTCGATTCCTAGATCGTCAGACAGCTTCCCGAGTCCGCTGCGTGTCGCTGGGGCCATGTCTTGGACCAGCTTGTCCAGGTCTTGGTTGAACACTTCTAGGGTGAGAACAGCCTCGGCATTTGAGACGTTGCGTGCCATCTCAGGGACCTCGGCAATCACCTGCGCCCATTCGGCTGCTGACCGGGGCTTGTCGATTCCTAGATCGTCAGACAGCTTCCCGAGTCCGCTGCGTGTCGCTGGGGCCATGTCTTGGACCAGCTTGTCTAGGTCTTGGTTGAACACTTCTAGGGTGAGAACAGCCTCGGCATTTGAGACGTTGCGTGCCATCTCAGGGACCTCGGCAATCACCTGCGCCCATCTGGTGACCGATCCCGATTCGTCAATTCCCAGTTCATTGGACAGCAACTTCTGTTGGGTCTGCCAGCTAGAAGTGAATTCCCCGGCCAGATTGATACATGCGCTCAGAGCGCTTTGGACTCCGTCGTCGGCGGTGATTTGGGCACCGGTCCACGGCGAACGGCCCGATCTGAGCGGTTCGGACAGGTCTGCCCAATCCCGCAGATCGCTGCGTACCTGTTGAGCATTGGCCTGGTTCAATTCTCTAAGAGCGGAAGATGGAAATTGCATGGACGCTCGTGGCCCGCCACCGGCAGGTGACTCCGAGGCCCGAATGGGTAATAGTTGCGACAGCACCTCGAAGTACGACATGCCCCAGGGCTCGCGCTCCTGGTGCAGGGACTCTGCGTAGCCCGACAGCTCCTCTCGGGACGTCTCCAGATTCCGGTGCAGCCCGTCGTGATCGACCGGAGGGGTTCTGCTTATTACGCCGAGCGATTCGTTGAGTCGGCGGGCCAGTTCCTTGCGCGATGAGACCCCACCGTGGAGGTCCATCACGAACCGGTCGAGGCCCACTTTGGTCAAACGCTTGGCCACCGCGTCGATGGCCGCGCGCTTCTCGGCCACGAACAGCACGGATCTGCCCTCGGCCATCATGACCGCGATGAGGTTCGAGATGGTTTGGCTCTTGCCCGTGCCGGGGGGACCCTGCAGCACGAAGGACTCTTCGGCCAATGCCGCGTTGATGGCTGCGTTCTGCGAAGCGTCGGCGTCCAACACCAAGAATTCGCTCGCTGGTGGCGTGCGGTCGGGAAGCGACGGATCAACCGTCTCGGCGCGGGTGGCTCGCACAGCCTCTCCAGCCTTCTCATCGCCCGCGATCGCCGCGATCAGGTCGTGTTGGGCCAGCGCTTCAAGATTGTTGTTGATATCTTTGACCATCGGCATCTTCTTGAACATGAAGTTGCCCATCACCACCCGCTCGGCGATGGCGAAGCTCGGCACCCTCCCCGCCCTCCGCAGCAGTTCAGCGAAGATCGCCTGCTCCTCATCCTCGGTGAGCTGCTCCCCGTCGCCGTAGGGGTCCATGAGACGCTCACCTGACACATCGACGCTGAACTCATTCTCCAAGTGCTGAAGCAATGCCTCGTTCAGGGTCCAGTCGCCGCTCAGCTTCATCTTGAAATCCACTTCGGCGGCGCCGGTACGCTCCAATTCAATGGGGCACAACAGCACCGGTGCGGCCGGTGTCGCACTCGACGAAACGGGCGTCCACGTGGCCATCCCCCACCCCAAGAACAGCGTCTTGATGCCCCTTTCCTCGTAGTTCACCGTGGCCTTGCGGTTCACCGCTCGGGTTCTCCGCAAAGCGTCAGCGGCCTTATCGCCAGTGAACAGTTCCTGAATCCGCACTTTCCTGCCGTTCAGGAGGGCTTTTCTCTTGCTGAGAACGGCCTCGTCCAAGCTCAGAGTGCCCGACTTCAACTCCTTGTAGTAGAGCAGCAGATTTCGGCCGGATTCGTCGGTCAACTCCTTAGCCCACCGCGCCGCGACTCGTACGACGCGTTCGTAGCGGCCCCTACTTGTCGTGTTCACCTAGCATCCCCCAGCACCGTCATGGCTTCGTCGTCAGCAGTGCGCAGCAGAATAGTCCAAAGATGTGACAGGGATGAATCTGAACCGTGAGGGTCCGACGATTACGCGTGCCGAATGTGATTTTCTCGCGTGTGGTGACAACGACCTCTTCGGTGCGACGTACGGTCCATGAGCACGGCACCGCAAAGCGTCACGCAGGACAGCTACAGATTCCGTCGTGAAGCCGCGATTGCTGGCGGGGTCGAGTTTCCTACCGGTGCTGTCACACCCATGACTACAATAGGTGTCAGTCCTGTTCTAGGGTCATGGTCAAACGGAGAGCGGTGTTCCAACATGTCGAATACATTGCACAAACTTACCGACGAAGCTGAGTTGGACGCTCTCATTGACAAAACACTGAGCGACGCAGGTGTTGATCTCGAGGAACTCCGGCGCCAAGCGCTCAACGGGCGGTTCACATCGGAGAAGTTGCGGCGTACCTGGTTCGTTGTCAACGGACTCGGGCGCGGCTGACTCTTCTCAAGTGATCTCGTGGTCAAGAACCTGGATTCGCAGGCGCGCCAGTTCGCCAAGCAGACGTCAACCCTGCTGAACAACACAGTGACGTCCGGGGTTCGGGTGTCACAACTCGTGACTCAAGCAGGGCACCGAATCATGGGGGTTGGTGTTTCTCGTAAGGACCCCGTTCCGAGACCGATCCCAATTTCGCACTCACGCCACAACCCAGTCGTGCACCTCTATCTGATGCACTCGTACGAACTGGACCCGGAGGGTGTATACCTGACGATGACTTCCAGCACGATGAGCCTCTACACGTCACCCGACATGGGTGACGACCAACTCATCGTCGGTATCGACTACGACCGATCATCGCCGAACCAGTACCCGGGTGCTCACCTTCATGTCGCCGGGACACGGGAGGATCTTGATTCGGTTTATCTCGGGAATGCGAGAAAGACTCGCAAACTCCGGGATCTGCACCTGCCTGTAGGCGGAAAACGCTTCCGTCCCACCTTGGAGGACCTCATCGAGTTCATGGTCACCGAGGAGATGGTCCTGCCCCACAACGACTGGCGCACTACCCTTGACGATCATCGAGCACTGTGGGAAACGATCCAGCTCAAGGCTGCCGTTCGCCGCAACCAACAAGCCGCCGCTGACGCACTGAAGGAGTCGGGCTGGCACGTTTCTCACGGCTGATCTCGAAGCAGCGCCTCGATGTGGATTCCTCCTCTCAGTGTTCGATTTTCGGGGAGTGCGGCGCGCGTCGTAGGGTCAAGCCATGAGCGAATACAGCCAAGAAACGGCCAATCCAGGCGACACCGGCAAAGGTGGCGCACCAGCGGTGGACCACCAATGGGTCTTGCTTGACGACCCGATTCCGGGGGTCCGCAGAATTACCTTCAACCGGGCCGACAAACGCAACTCGCTGATCCACCCGCTGCGAGGGGCGATCCTCGGTGCGCTCCGGGACGCTGACAATGACGACGACATCAAGGTTTCGATCGTGAGGGGTGACGGCCCGTCCTTTTCTGCCGGATACGACCTGGCCGGCGGCAACACCGACTACGAACTGCCGTTCTTCACCGCTCAAGGTGAAGGGCAATGGCCACGCCATGTCACCGAGGGTTGGATGAGCAT
This sequence comes from Candidatus Aldehydirespiratoraceae bacterium, assembly GCA_965198315.1. GTDB lineage: Bacteria > Actinomycetota > Acidimicrobiia > Acidimicrobiales > Aldehydirespiratoraceae > VXYK01. Next base: position 3,672,708 of record OZ240616.1, read on the forward strand.
CTGGGATCTCGCCAAGCCTGTCATCGCGCAGGTTCACGGATACTGCCTGGCAGGCGGTAGCGAACTAGCCACCTGCTGCGATCTCGTCTACGTGGCCGAAGACGCCCAGATGGGTTACCCAGCTACCCGTTTCGGTGTACCTGACATGCACTTCCATGCCTGGTTCATGGGGATGCGCAAGGCGATGGAAATGATGATCACCGGCGATTCTGTCAGCGGTCTTGAGGCCGTTGAGTATGGCTGGGCAAACAAGGCCTTTCCAGCCGAGGAGCTATCTGAAGGCGTCTTGAAAATTGCCGAACGGATCACCCAAACCCCCACAGACGTGGTCCAGCTCAACAAACGTGTGGTTCATCGCCAGATGGAGGTGATGGGCCTACGCACCGGTATCCGAGCAGGTACCGAGCTGTGCGCGCTGGGTGTGCACAGCGAATCAATGAAGCGCTTCATCGGCAACATCAAAGAAAAGGGTCTGACCGCTGCGCTGAGCGAGAGGGACGAGCCCTACGACGACTACCGAACCACTTCGGAGCAACCCAAAGTGGCGGATTAACCACGCTCAGCCAACTGCGTAAGCGTAAACCGCGTGCGGGCGGGCTTGGACGGTAACCTCATGCGCCATATGGCTACGCTGCGACTTCCCGAAAAGCCGGATCTGGTCGGTCTGGAAAAAAAGTGGGATGCCGTCTGGGATCGCACCGGTATCTACCACTTCGACTCCACAAAGTCGCGTGACGAAGTCTTCTCGATCGACACCCCACCGCCGACGGTGAGCGGGTCGCTGCATGTCGGTCACGTCTTCAGCTATACCCACACCGACACCATCGCCCGCTATCAACGCATGGCCGGCCGTGAAGTGTTCTATCCCATGGGTTGGGACGACAACGGCCTTCCCACTGAACGTCGTGTGCAGAACTACTACGGCGTGGTGTGCGACCCGTCGCTGCCCTACGACCCCGATTTCAGAGCGCCTGCCGATGCCGGCAACCCCAAAGCGGTGTCGAAACGCCGCCCGATCTCAATCAGCCGCCCGAACTTCATTGAGCTGTGTCTGGAACTGACCGGCGACGACGAGAAGGTCTTCGAGCAACTGTTTCGACACCTGGGGCTGTCGGTCGATTGGACTCGCACCTACACGACGATCAATGAGCACTGCCGACGGGTCAGCCAACTCGCCTTCCTCGACAACCTTGCTCGTGGTGAGGCTTACCAGGTTGAAGCTCCTTCGCTTTGGGACGTGACTTTCCAAACCGCAGTGGCTCAGGCTGAACTCGAAGACAAGGAAGTACCGGGCGCCTATCACAAGCTTCGTTTCCCACGATCCGATGAGGGCGAACCAGTCTGGATCGACACCACGCGCCCGGAGTTGGTCCCCTCCTGTGTCGCTTTGGTTGCTCATCCAGATGACCAGCGTTACCAGCCACTGTTCGACGGTGTCACGGTACTGAGTCCGATTTTCGGTGTCGAGCTTCCCGTGCATCCACATCATCTCGCAGATCCCACCAAAGGAACCGGTATCGCCATGATCTGCACCTTCGGTGACACCACCGACGTGACCTGGTGGCGAGAGCTTGATCTCCCGGTGCGCACCGTCATCGGCCGTGACGGCCGTTTTGCCAGCGAGACCCCGGATTGGCTCAACACCCCAGACGGTGCAACGGCCTATCAGCGACTAGCTGGTAAACGGGTCAAGCAGGCCCAGGAAGAGATCGTGCAGATTCTGGGAGAGTCGGGCGACCTTGAGGGCGCGCCCCGCCCGATCGTTCATCCCGTGAAGTTCTTTGAGAAGGGCGACAAACCGCTGGAGATCGTGTCGAGTCGTCAGTGGTATATCCGCAATGGAGGCCGCGAAGCTGATCTTCGCGAGGCTCTGGTTGCTCGGGGCGACGAGATCAACTGGGTTCCAGACTTTATGCAGGCTCGCTATTCGAACTGGATCGAGGGTCTGAACGGAGATTGGTTGATCAGCCGACAGCGCTTCTTCGGCGTGCCGCTGCCGCTGTGGTATCACCTCGATGCACACGGTGATCCGCTCTGGGATCAGCCGATCACCCCGCGCCCAGATCAGCTCCCAGTTGACCCGTCTACCGATGTACCCGATGGCTTTTCCGAGGCACAGAGGGGTCAACCCAACGGCTTTATAGGCGAGGTTGACGTGATGGATACCTGGGCTACTTCCTCGCTCACTCCCCAGATAGCCACCGGCTGGAAAACAGACGCTGACCTGTATGCCTCCACGTTTCCCATGGACGTTCGCCCTCAAGCACACGACATCATCCGCACCTGGCTGTTCTCCACGGTGGTCCGGGCTCATTTCGACGCGGGTACTGCTCCCTGGCGCAATGCCGCTCTTTCGGGCTGGATCCTTGATCCTGACCGCAAGAAGATGTCGAAATCGAAGGGCAACGTGGTGGTTCCCACCGACTTGTTGGAGCAGTACGGCGCAGATGCTGTTCGCTACTGGGCCTCTTCGGGTCGCCCCGGCACTGACACGGCCTTTGATCAGGGGCAGATGAAGATCGGGCGTCGCTTGGCGATCAAGCTCTTGAACGCTTCGAAGTTCACGCTCAGATTCGGCGCAGCCGATGCCGACGATGCCGCCGCTGCCTCGGGTGCCACCGCTCCCACCGATACCAATGGCTCCAGTGATCATGATGCGAGCAAGGTCAGCGAGCCTCTCGACCGCTCAATGCTGGATCGGCTCGCCGATCTCGTTGACGATGCCACCGCGGCCTTCGAGCGCTTCGACTACGCCAGGGCCCTTGAACGGACTGAAGCGTTCTTCTGGTGGTTCACCGACAACTATTTGGAGCTTGTGAAAGCCCGTGCTTATGGCGAATACGGTGAGGAACGCGCCGAGTCGGCTCGCCACGCGCTTCGGTTCGCCTTGTCGACGATGCAGCGAATGTTCGCTCCCTTCCTGCCATTCGTCACCGAAGAGGTCTGGAGTTGGTGGCATGACAATTCGGTCCACACAGCTGATTGGCCCATTAGCGACAGTCTGCGCGCGGCTTCGGGTGGTATCGGCACTGAGACCAGCGGGGTTGCTGCTGATGCCTTGAGCGTCGTCCGCCGCAAGAAGTCGGAGAACAAACGCAAGTTGCGCACGCCTGTACTGTCGGCCGCCTTCGCCGCATCCGCTGAACGGTTGGCAATGCTCGATCAGGTGATCGACGACGTGAAAGCGGCGGGTGTGATCCTCACAGTGGCCTCCAGCACAGTCACAGACAGCAGCGAGATCAGCGTCAGCGCAGAACTCGAACCCGAACCGCAAGGATGATCAGAGACGATGCCATGGTGATTGATCTTCGTTCTGACACTGTTACCCAGCCAACGCCTGCGATGCGGCGGGCGATGGCGGATGCGGAGGTGGGCGATGATGTCTTTGGCGACGACCCCACTGTGAACAGGCTCGAGGCCATGGTGGCTGAACGGCTAGGTAAGGAGGCTTCTCTGTTCGTCACCAGCGGAACACAGTCCAACCTGTGCGCCCTGTTGGCCCATTGCGGCCGAGGCGACGAATACATCGCCGGCGATACCTCTCATACGTTTCGCTTGGAGGCTGGGGGTGGCGCTGTACTCGGTGGGATTGCTCCTCAGCCCGTAGCCACGGAGGCTGACGGCCTTCCCAGCCCCGAGGCGATTGCCGCGGCCATCAAACCCGACGACACCCACTTCGCCCGTACTCGACTGCTGTGTCTCGAGAACACCAAGAACGGGATGGTCCAGTCACCGGAGCGGATGGACGAGGCAATCAAGGTGGCGAGAGACGCGGCCCTCAGCGTGCACCTCGATGGTGCGCGCATGTGGAATGCCTGCGTTGAGGTGGGTGTTTCGGGTGCCGAACTGGCCGCCGGGTTCGACACCGTCTCGATGTGTTTGTCGAAGGGACTCGGCGCTCCCGCTGGATCGCTTCTCAGCGGCCCCCGCGCGCTGATTGATGAGGCCCGGAAGTGGCGCAAGATGCTCGGTGGCGGCCTGCGCCAGGCCGGAGTGCTAGCCGCAGCAGGCATCTACGCCTTGGAACACCACGTAGACCGCCTTGCCGACGATCACGCTCGCGCGGCGCTGTTGGCAGCGGGTTTGGCCGACATCGATGGGATCGAGGTGAACGCACTCAACACCAACATGATGTTCATCTCCATTGATGGTGCCGGCAGCGATCTCCAGCAGCGTCTGCTCAACCGTGGAGTGCTCTGTGACGTGCCCAGAACCAGGGGCCTCAAGGGACCGAGCCCCTATGCGCAACTGGTCGGCGCGAGACTCGTGACCCATCTCGACATCAGCGACGACGACGTTCGCGCCGCAGTCGTCGCCTTCACCGCAGCACTACAAAACCGGCCCTAACCCGTTCTGGCGGTGCCAAGCGTCGCTTTCCGACACATGGCACCGCCAGAACGCCAGTATGTGCTCAGGAAGGACCGGGGTCGCGCAGGATTCGGGTCTTGCCGTACATGGAGCCCATGAGCACGCGGCCGTCCTCGTCGATGGTGACTCCGGCGCCGGTGGTGTTGAATTTCGAGCCGCCCACAACGAAATGGAAGCGGCTCTCTCCGGTTTTCCAATCCGCGGCTTCTATGGTCCAGGAGCCGTTGCGCGCACCGCAGGTATAGACCAACCCGCTCTCCTGCGCCACGAACGGCACTGAATTGGGCGAGGAGATATCGTGGTTGACCCACGCCTCTTTCAGTTCTCTGGCCACTGGATCCCACTTGTATTTGTGCATTCCGTGGGGTGTGTATTCGGGTTTGTGGCCGAGCATGAAGCAGAGCATTCGTGCACCCCGAGCGGGGAAATTATCCGGGACCGTGGCAGGTTCGTTGTTGACGGTCATGGCCCCGTAACCCGACACCGTGATCGACTGCTCGGTCTTGATCTCTGCGAGGTCGGGATTGCCCATGTTTGCTGGGCCGATACCTGCGATCCGGCGGTGGGGGGCACCGGCGAGCTGTTCCCAGTCATCGGGTATGTCCTCGCGCCACAGCAGTGTGATGTTGACCACCTCGTCCCCATCGCCGATCACAACGAACTTGTCTTCGTCGGGGCCGAACCCCATCAGCGACGGGGTAGTGCCAGACCCGCAGCCACCTCCGTTGCGATACGGCACCGACCAACAGCCGTCGGCCTCATCGTCAGATAGCCGTTCGCCGGTCCAGCGAAGCTTGTGGTGGTGGTCGTTGGAACTGACGTAGATGCCGTTGTCATAGTCGACGCAGATGCTGGTACGCATCCAGCCGTAACCGGTATGGCCCCGCTCGGCGGCTCTCATGGCGCAGTACTCCGCCGCCTGCTGCGCGCCGCCCGCAACCTGGATTGCGTGATACTCGCTGAAGTCACGGGCAAGCACCACGACCCAACCATGATCGGTCGACATCACCAGCCGGCCGTCGAAGGTCATGTTCATCCCCACGAAATAGCCTTCGATATGGTCGGGCTTGTACCAGCGGTCACGTTCGCTGATCTCCGATGCCGGGTCGCTCGAATCGGCCTCCACGTAGGCCACCGCATGATCTTTGCGACCCAAGAAGAGCGTGTTGTTGCAGTCGACGAGGCAATAGACGCCGTCCAGCCCAGTCATGAAACGCATTGACAACCCGAGCGCGTGGTTGATCGCGTCCTGCCCCTCCAAATTGTCGAGACCCGCGAGGTTGGCTTCCAACTCGGCTATCGGGGTGCGGCCTTCAGCTCCCTCAATTTCGTGGTCAGCCAACACTTCCAGGGTTTCATAGTCGAGCTTTGCAATATTCTGGCTGCCGTTGCTCCACACCACCCGACGGCCGTCGGGGTATGGACCCGAAATCGTGCACCCGAAGTGGCACGGTCCGAGCCACGAATACTGGATGTCGTCTTCGCCCAGAACCTCGCTCGGTCCTTCAGGTCCACGCCAGGCCACGTTGTCCTGCTGGTCGCAACGGCCGTGCGCCATGGCGTTCGAGGAGTCGGCAAGGAACGGGTTTCGGGGTCCGGTCTGCATCCGAGCACCGTATTTCGCCGCACCCGCGCTCGCCAATCGGTACGACTTTCAAGAGGCCGAGCTGATTGATCCCGCACAAGGCCGCGACCCGTGAGCGCAGCGAACAAGAGCGGGAGACAACAGGTCTCGGCACACCCGCCATGCTCAATCCGCGCACGTTCCAAGAGGCCGAGCGGATTGGTCCCGCACACGGCCGCGACCGAACGAGGCCGTGGCCCGAGCGGCCCGTGAACGAAGTGAACAAGAGCGGGTTCCAAGAGCCGGGCAGTAGATTCGGGGGGTGATCATCGGGATTGACGTCGGAGGGACCAAGGCGCTGGGTCTGTTGGTCAATCCTGACGACGGTCAGATCCTGGCCAGGAACAAGAAGTCGAGTCACGGCAGCGGTGATGAACTGGTCGCCCGATTGAGCGAGATTGTGGCGGGGCTCTGCACACACAGCCCGACGCCGGTGCAGAGTGTGGGACTTGGTATCGCCGGTCTTGCGGCCCGCTCCGGCGTGGTGCGCTACTCCCCCAACCTGCCGAACCTGATTGACTTCCCGGTGGGTCGACTCCTGGCCGAGGCGACCGGCACGCAGGTCGTCACAATCAACGATGCCACCGCGGGCACCTGGGCTGAGGCCAAACTCGGTGCCGGGCGCGGAGCAGCGGATTTCGCTTACGTGGCTCTGGGAAGCGGGATCGGGACCGGATTCGTCGCCGGAGGACACCTGCTGCTCGGTGCCAACGGGTTCGCGGGAGAGTCCGGGCACATGACCGTCGACGCCAGTGGTCCGGCCCACATAACCGGCGAATCAGGACCGTGGGAGTATTTCGCTTCGGGGAACGGACTCGGCCGTCTCGGTCGAGAGGCCGCGTCCGCTGATACCTTCCCCGCCGCAGCCGCGTTGGTGAACAACATCAACGAGATCCGCAGTGAGCATGTGATAGAGGCGTTGAATCAGGGCGACCCGACCGCTGCGGAGATCTTCGACGGTTTCTGTCGCGAGGCCGCCCGCGGGATCGCCAACCTGATTCTGATACTCGATTCAAGCCGCGTGGTGATCGGCGGTGGCCTCGCCGAGGTGGGCGAGCCGCTCAGATCCGGAATCGACGCCTGGCTGCAACGCTTGCTTCTGGGTTCGGAGCATCGTCCCAGAGTCGAGGTTGTGCTGGCCGCCTTCGGCTCCGAGTCCGGTGCCCTCGGCGCCGCTCTGGTCGCCGCAGACCCGCCCGTGCGCTCGTAGCTCTGCGCCGTCAAGTTCGTTCTGGCGGTGCCATGGGTCGGAAACCGACGCATGGCACCGCCAGAACGGGGTTATTAGGGGGTTAGGACGAGCCGGAACGCTGAATGGCGGCCTCGTTGGTTCCGAGATAGCTGGCGATGACCATGGGGTCGTTGCGGACCTGATCAGGGGGTCCGTTGGCGATCACCGCACCGGATTCAAGGCAGTACACCCGGTCGCTGATGCTCATCACCAACGGCATGTCGTGTTCGATCACGACCACCGAAGCGTCGAGTTCGGATTGGATCTGCTTGATCAGCGGTCCGAACGCTTCCGCTTCTCTTTGGGCCACGCCGCCGGTCGGCTCATCAAGCAGCAGGACACGGGCGTCGACTGCCAGAAGGCTGCCGAGTTCAACGATTCGGCGGGTGCCTGTGGAGAGCGCCTCAATGAACGAGTCTGAGTAACGGCCGAGTCCGAGATAGTCGATGATCTCGTCGGCTTCGGTTCGCTTGGCCCGCTCGTGAGCGCCTGATGGTGGAAGCGCCAACATCGACGGCACCAACCGAGAGTGCTGACGGGCTTCCAACGCAACCATCACGGCCTCCCGCACAGTGAGACCCGGGTACAGGCGGGCCGCCTGGAAACCCCTCCCGAGACCGAGCCTGTGACGAGCCGAGGCGCTGCGCTCGGTGACATCGACTCCAAGCACTTCGACCGTGCCCTCCGACGGAACGAATCCGCCTATCGCATTGAGCAGGGTCGACTTGCCGGCGCCGTTGGTGCCGATGAGACCGACCAGTTCGCCCTGGTGAATCTCAAAATCAACGTCGGCCACGGCAACATTGCCTCCAAAGCGAACGGTAATTCCCCGAGCCGCAAGCGTCGGGCCGTCGACTGTCGGGGGGTCGGGTCGTGTTGTTGCCGGAATCGGTTTGTGCTCCACAACTTGGGGTACCTCGCCTGTTTCGCGCTCCCTGAGGCGACGGTCAGCCACCCCCAACAAACCATCGCGAATTGAGTAGACGATCTGCAACAAGCCCCCCGGGAAGTACATGAGCAGCACCAGCAGGCCAATGTTGGAAGTGAGCAACTGTTGCAAGTCACGAAGCTGATCCGGCACCAACCGCTCAATACCCAGAATCCACAACGAGCCGAGCACCGGTCCGGCGACAGACCCCAAACCACCGACGATTGCGACCACGATCACCTTCAAGGAATTGGCCGGTGCGAACTGGGTACCGGGGCTCAGCGAGGGTTGAACGATGACATAGAGCGCGCCTGTCAATGCCGCCATCCCACCAGCCACTGCGAAGGCGGCGAGTTTCATGCGGCCCGGTGGCACCGTGGAGGCCGCCGCCATGTCTTCGTTGTCGCGCACAGCTATGAAGGAACGACCAATGCCCGTCGCACGGATACGGGTGACGATCCATGACATCAATACGAGCGTGACGAGGCAAACCAGATACAACGTCCGCCGCGACTCCCCTACATCAATCCCGAACAACGCCGGTCGGTCAGGTGGTCGCGGCGCGGTCGTACCGCCACTGAAGAAGTCCTGAACGAAGATCCAGGTGCCGGCCATGACCGCGAATGCCAGCGTGGTGACGGCCAGAAACAAGCCGCGCACCCGCAGCGCAGGCAAGCCAACCAAAACGGCTACCAACACTCCCAAAACCGTTGCCAAAATCACCGCTATCCCCCATGGCACGTCGATGCTGAGATCAAACAGATTAAATGGAATTGGAATGTCGTGGCCTTCGGTGAATGCCAGCGTCGCCAAGCCACCAACACCGACAAAAGCGAACTGGCCGAGCGATAACTGCCCGGCCCAACCCGTCAACACCGTCAAGGACAATGCCACCATGGCGAACAACAAGATGTTGCTCCACAGCAGGATCGGTGCGGATTCGGTTACAAAGATCGGAACTAGAGCGAGGGACCCGAACAGAAAAACGAACCCGATGCCATTGAGATTGCGCACCCACCAGATGCTGCGTAGCCGCTCTGGGATCGGGCGCAGAGTCGGCGACAGAGACCAGCCCACATCCTGGCGTCCTGAACGGACAAACCAAAGGACAACCACCAACACGGTGATGAAGAACCAGAGATTGACAATCGACTGGTTGGTCGAATCAACGTTGTTCCGAACGATCTTCTCAACAACTCCGACCGCGAGGCCCGCCCAGATAACTCCCGGCAAAGATCGCATCTTGGCCAGCAACGACACCACCAGAACCTTCAGCAGGAGTTCTTCGACCAACAGATTGCCCGTGTCGTCAACGGTCGCTGCTTGGAAACCTTGAAGTGGCGCGGTGAGAACCGCGGTCGCCGCCGCGAACCCCCCTGCGATGGTCCAGACGATCGTCGAAACGCGTCGGGGCGAGGTGCCATACACCCGCGCAGTGTCAGGATTGGACGCCGAAGCTCGCACCGCCAAACCAAAGCGGGTCTTGGTCATGAACAAGCCGAGCAGGGCGATGAGTGCCGGTACCACGGCGAGCACCGTGATTTCCCGTGCCTGTAGCCGAATGTGGTCGGTTGGCTCCCAGGTCATCTCGAAAGCCGTGGGAATGTTCCCACCAGCAGTGATGTCGGGGATCCAGCCGACCCGAGCAAGGGTCAGGATCTGACCGACCCCGATAGTTGCTATCAGCAATACCAGTCGCGGCGATTCAAAAAGGCGCCTCACCACTATCAACTCAACGGCCATCCCGATAAGGGCCGTACCCACGATCGCCAACCCGAAAGCGACCCACCAGTTCAGGTCATAGTTGATGATCATCATTACGAAGATCGCCAAACCAAAGAAACCCATCTCGCCGTGCGCGAAGTTGAGCACTCCAGTGGAGCGATAGATGAGCACGAACCCTGCCGCTAACGCGGCGTAGGTGAGTCCCGCGATAATCCCGATAACAATCGACTGTTGGCCGATTTCAATACCAAGAAGTTCGATCATCCGCCTTCGCCTCCCAGGAAGACGGCACGGGCCAGATCATCGCGTTCGGCGAGTTCTTGTGCAGAACCTTCGAAGCGAACCACCCCCTTCTCCATGAAGACCGCCCGATCAGCGAATGCCAAAGCCACGTTGAGCGATTGCTCCACAATGATCATCGTTTGACCCTGCGCTTTGAGATCCTGCACAACTTCCAGCAGTTCCTGAACCACCACTGGCGCCAGACCCAGACTCAATTCGTCGATGAGAAGAACTTCAGGTTCGTGGATGAGCGCCATGGCCAAGGCCAACATCTGTTGCTGGCCTCCCGACAGATCGCCCGCAAGCTCCCCGAGTCGGCCGTTGAGCGCAGGGAAGGTCTCGACCGCCTTGGCAATCCTTCTCTCGATTTCTTCGGGTTCGAGATCCTTTCCCAGAAGTGCGGCACGAAGGTTGTCGCCAATGCTCAGCGCCGGGAAGGTCCCTTCACCTCCGCGCAACTGCACAATGCCGACTCGGAACCGCGTTTCGGCTTCGGCGTAGGTGATCGTACGCCCGTTGAGGCGAACCACGCCTCGATCGGGGATGCCCAGCCCGGAGATAGCCCTCAACAGCGTCGATTTTCCGGCTCCGTTGGTTCCGAGCAGGGCCAGTACCTCCCCCTTGGCCACTTCGATCTCCACATCGAACAGGACCTGAACCGGCCCGTAGCTGTAATCCAGGTTGCGGACCTGCAAAACAGGAACGTCTTCTCCCGAGGCGATCTTGCGTGCCTCGGATTGCTCTTCGAGTAGTTCCTCTACCGCGAGGGAGATGTCTCGGCGTATGTGACCGGCGCCGCGCCGGATCAACCAGCCGCCGAGCATCGCCGTGTACGGCGCCAGAATCATCATGGCCGTGCGGTTGTCGTAGGCGTCGGAGATCTGTCCCGCGATCAAGCCGCCGATGAATCCCCCCATCAAGAAGATGAAGACCGGTAGCAGGGCGAACGCCTGTGCCCGGATTCGGTAGGGGGCGACCAGCGCAATGATCGTGGGGGCCGCAACAAAGGCCGCTGAGATCAACGCTTGGGCCAGGCCAATCAGTGCAACCAAGACAAACAGGTCCGTACGCGGCAACGCCACCATATAGACCAACCCCGAAGCGATGATCAACGCTCCGGTCAGATTGACCACAGCTTCAGGGTCCTCACGGAACTTACGGTCGAAGATTCGGCCCGCTATCGGTATGGCGAGCAACGCAGGGATCCAAAGTAAAGATTCGATGATCCCGCGTGCAAGGGCATCTTTCGAGTACTTGTCTTCAAGCAGCAGATTGAACTGCCCGGGCACCGCGATCAACGCAAAACCGAGCACACCGACGCCTGTGGCGAAGAAGTAGAACGTGCGGACCTTGCGCAGCCGTGCCAACGCCGTGCTCATCGACGCCTCGAGTTCTTCCACCTCTATGGCTTCGTCCTCGAGCAGGGCGTCCTGCTCATTCTTGCCCCGTGGCGGCTCCTTCATGGCGATTGAGGCCAAGCCAACGAGCACAGGCGGGATCGCCATGATGTAGAACGCCCATCGCCAGCCTTCATCACCGCCTGCAATTGCGACGATCAAACCGATCGCAAGCGGTCCCAGGAGCTGACCAAGCGGTCTTCCCAGTGCCTCAAAGGCGAAGACTCGTGCTCGCGCTTGTATCGGGTAGCGGTCACTGATCAGCGAGTTCGAAACCGGGATCCTGTATGCCTGCCCGAAACCGGTTGCAGCGTTGGTCCAAAAAAGCTGGAAGGCGTTGACGATGAATCCCGACAACGCCATCGTCGCAGCCCAGAACAACGAGGCGACAGGAATGATCGCGACACGGGTCACGCGGTCCGCAAGCGCTGCCATCGGGACCGCTCCAAGGACTAGGGCAACCCCACCGAAACCGAGAACACCGGCCAACACGGTGTCTGAGATGTTGAGCGAGTTCTGGATGTCGGGTCCGATTACTCGCACCGCGCGGGGAAGATCGTCGATGAAGTTCAGCAGGAACATCATCACCACAGTGGTTTTGCCTCCAACGATCATCGCTTCGCGCAAGGTCATCGGCTCGTCGCCCACCCCTGGGAGCAGGTCGTCGGGGAACATTACGGCTTTGTCCCGTTCCGCTTGTTCGACCTGGCGACGCGCTTCTTCGTCAAGCACCGCTGCGGCAAGGCCAGCGGCTGAGCGATCCGCTGGCTGTGTACCGCTGTCCTCGGTCTCTGAGCCTTGGTCTTGACTTGTCATCGTCCCCCCGGATCGACGGTTCTTTGCGCCGACATCATTACCGCACGGGCCGAGCCGCGCCACTATCGAGCAGCGATCCGGGCCAAAACCCTTGCCCGCAATTTGTGTCGCGCGTCACTTGAGACAACAATTCTCGCTGTGCCGCAAATTCTCGCGGCGCTCATACTTGGAGGGTTCGATGCACAACCTACGGTTCCGCTGGCTGGCTATTCTGCTGGCTTTTGCTTTTTTTGCCGCTGCTTGCGGTGGTGAGACGACCGACGATTCGAGCGACGACGCCGACGACGGCGACACAGCCGAGCAAGCCGACGATTCTGGTGACGACGCGCCCGAGACCACCACAGGCGACGACACGGGCGACGACACGGGCGACGACGCTCCCGAAACGACCACCGGTGATGACGCTGGTGAAGAAACCGGCGACGACATGCCAGAGGAAGAAGAGGAAGCCGGTCCCAACATCTATGAGGATCCTCGGGGCGGCATCTTCTTGGAGTTCCAGCAGGGCTTCGACCGCGGAGACCATCCGTTCATGCAGTACGACAGCTTCTGTGTGGCCCATGATCCGGCCGCCGATCGAGTCGACACCGATGACGGAATCACCGCCGACTCGATCAAGGTCGGCCACATTCGGAGCCGACTCGAAGACTTGACCGGTTTGGGATTCGCCGTTCCAGTTGGCGACCCGAAAGAGATTTTCGAAGTCTTCATCGACTACATCAACGAAGAGTGTGGCGGGATCAGAGGCCGCATGATTGATCTTGGCTACGCCGAAGCAGAAGTTCTCGGTGCCGATGTCGACGGCAGCCGCAACGCTGCATGTCTGGCCATGACCGAGGATCACAGGTCTGTGATCGTGATGAACAGCACCGGTTTTCAGGGCACAGCCAATCTGTGCCTGGTCGAGGAGCAGGAAACAATATTCATCTCGACTCAGGGCCAGACAGAGGAGTTCATGGATCGTTCCAACGACTTGTTGCTGTCCTTGTCACCGACACTCGAAGAGAGCCTGGGCTTCATGGTCGTAGACCTTCATGGGAGTGGTGAACTTGAGGGCCTCACGTTGGGTGTTGCGGCACCGAACACGCCAGGGCAGGTTGAGGCGGTGGAAGAGGGTCTCGTGATCCCGTTGCGTGAAGCCGGGATCGAGGTCGTGTTCGATGTGATCGATTGCGGTGGCGGAACGATCTGCTTCGGAGGTGTCGCCGAGTCGGTCACCAACATGGTCAACGCCGGCGTGGACGGCTTCTTCAATGTCCTCAACGTGGTTTCTGCACCTGGGTACATAGCTGAGATGGTCAATCAGGGTTATGAGCCTGGAGACGTGCGCTTCTTCGCTTCGGATTTCAACTCTCAGACTTCTGAACTCGTGTCTGGTCAGATCGCCAACAATGTCGAGGCCGGCAATCTCTACAACGGTGCGACGATCATTGACTTCAGGACCACCGGTGAATACCGGGACTCGGACTATGTGCCCAACCCGATGGCGGACAATTGCAACCAGCTCTACAGCGAGAACAGTCCATCGGGCGCCAGCCACGATTGGCGGACTCTGGGCGATTCGGCCTACGGAATGGTCGGCAGCGTCTGTGGGATCGTCCGAATAATGGCTCGCGGCCTGTACGACGCGGGCGAGAACCCGACTGTCTCTGATGTCCGCGAGGCAATCATCAACCTGGGTCCGGTCGACAACAACGCCATGTCCCCTGCATCGCTCCGCCCAGGCAAGACCCAGATGGCTGACTCCATCCAAACGCTGGACTACACGTTCCCGTGCGATCAGCCGCTGCCGTTCGTGCGACGCAGTGGGGATCCAATCTGCATCACAGGACGCAACGACTTCCGCCCAGCCCCCCGGTAAACCATCCCGGCTCTGCTGAGGCAAACAACCATAAGAGGTCCAATGTTCAACCTACGATCACGCTGGCTTGCGGTTCTGCTGGCTGTTGCATTCTTCGCCTCGGCTTGTGGCGGAGAGACGAGCGACGATTCCGCCGACGACACCGGCGACGACGCTACGTCTGCGGACAGCGACGACGCCGCCGACTCCACTGACGACTCCGATGACACTGGCGATGACTCTGGCGATGCGCCCACAGAGACCACCGGAGCGGACGGGTCCGAAGATGTCGATAGCGAGATGCCAGAAGACGATGAGGCAGCGGGTCCCAACATCTATGAGGACCCCCGCGGCGGTGTATTCCTGGAATTCCAGCAGGGCTTCGACCGCGGCGACCACCCGTTCATGCAGGTCGACAACTTCTGTCTCCCTCATGAACCGGCCGCCGACCGGGTCGACACCGATGACGGAATCACTGCCGACTCGATCAACGTCGGGCACATTCGGAGTCGCCTCGAAGACCTGACCGGGATCGGATTCGCTGTTCCCGTCGGTGACCCGAAAGAGATGTACGAGGTGTTCATCGACTACATCAACGAGCAGTGCGGGGGGATCAGAGGCCGCATGCTCGACCTCGGTTACACCGAAGCGGACGTCCTCGGTGCCGACGTTGACGGCAGCCGCAACGCTGCCTGTCTGGCGATGACTGAGGATTTCGGTGCTGTGATCGTGATGAACAGCACCGGTTTCGGGGGCACCGCAAATCTGTGCCTCACCGAGGAGCAGCAGACCGCATTCATCAGCAACTCCGGCCAGCCCGAGGAGTTCCTCGAACGCGCCGACGGCCTGTTGATCACCATGAATCCGTCATCTGAGGAGACCCTTCGCTTCATGGTTTCGGACTTGCTCTCAACCGGTGAGCTTGAGGGGTTGACCCTTGGCGTTGCCGCGGGGAACACCCCAGGGGAGGCCGAGGCCGTCGAGGATGGCCTGGTAATCCCGCTGCGCGACGCCGGGTTTGAAGTCGTGTTCGACGTGATCGACTGCGGTGGCGGGACGATCTGCTTCGGCGGCACCCCTGAATCCGTCACCAATATGGTCAACGCCGGGGTCGACGGGTTCTTCAACGTCCTCAACGTGGTTTCGGCGCCCGGTTACATCGCAGAAATGGCGAATCAGGGTTATGAGCCCGGAGATGTGCGCTTCTTCGCCAGCGAATACGGCGCCCAGGCCAACGAGCTCGTAGCTGGTCAGATCGCCAACAACGTCGAAGCCGGGAACCTGTACAACGGCACAAGGATCATCGACTTCAAAACCACTGGTGAGTTTCGGGATCCGAACTTCGAACCCAACGCTATGGCAGCCCTCTGCAACAAACTGTACGGAGCGCACAGTCCATTGGGAGCCAGCCACGATTGGCGTACCTTGGGCGATTCTGCTTTCGGCATGACCGAAACCGTCTGCCACATCGTCCGACTCATGGCGCGGACACTGTATGACGCGGGCGAAAACCCGACCCTTGCCGACGTACATGAAGCGCTGGTCAACCTGGGGCCGGTCGACGTCAACGGCATGACCCCGGCTTCCATCCGCCCCGACAAGACCCAAGCCTCCGACGCAATCCAGACGCTGGACTTCGTCTTCCCGTGCGATCAGCGGTTGCCGTTCGTCCGGCGCAGCGGCGACCCCGTCTGCATCACCGGACGCAACGACTTCCGCCCCGCCCCCCGGTAGGTGCCAGCGGCGACCGCATCGAGCGAGTGATCGACGGGCGCTGTGTTCGCTTGGCATGGAACGCAGGGTCTTGCCGAGTTGGGCGACGACTTCGACGTCAACGAGGCGTTGCGCCACGGCACCGTCCCCCTCGTGTGGGCGGCGCAGAACCGCGGCGAAGTACTTGCCAGCTACACCCAGCTGTATTTGCGCGAGGAAATCCGTGCCGAGGCCGCGGTTCGCAACCTCGCGGGCTTCGTGAGGTTCCTGCCGGTTGCAGCGCTGATGCACGCGCAGCAGCTGAACACCGCGGCAATCGCCCGCGACGCCGGCGTGGCTCGTGCAACTGTCGAGGGCTACCTCGAGATTCTCGAGGACACACTGCTCACTGTGCGGCTTCCCGCCCTTGAAGCCAAGCTGAAGGTCCGCGAACGGCGCCGTCCGAAGCTGTATTGGGTCGACCCGGGCCTTGTGCGTGCGGCCAAGCGCCAGTTCGGCCCCGTGGTCCACGAGGAACGCGGAGCCCTGCTCGAGGGCTGGGTGCTCGGCCAGCTGCGCGCCCACAACGAACACCAGAGGCTCTTTGAGGACATCGCGTACTGGGCGGCGACCGAGTCCGCTGTCGAGGTCGACTTCGTGCTGCGGCTCGACGACCGGTACGCAGCGATCGAGGTCAAAGCAGCCGACCGATACAACACGGCGTTCGTCAAAGGACTCCGAGCAGCAGCCGGCTTGCCGGGCCTCGCACGACGTATCGTGATCTATCGGGGACACCGGGCGTTCCGCACCGAAGACAGCATCGACGTCTGGCCGCTCGACACCTTCCATCAGGCACTGCGCGACGGTCGACTCTGGGACTGAGAACACACCCCATGATTAGAGACAACGAGGTCAGCAGGCGCCGATCGGCTCCTCGGGCTCAAGGCACACGCGCTGTAACCGGATTCGGCACGTAGCGCAACGCTCTGACCTGCGACAACGCGATCTACAGGCCCAACGCTGTCCGAGGCTCCAACTTGATAGCCTCTTCATCGCCGCTGCGATGTCTTCAGCCGGATCGGGGTCGCTCCATCCAGATCTCGGGGTCGTAGCCGGCCGCGAACCCCCCACGGGGATTCCTGGTGAGCACCCGGTAGACGAAGATCCTGTCGCCGATGTTCTCGCGGTCGGTGAAGGTCGTGCCGGTCACCTCGCCCAGGTCGTGCCACGTGCCGTCCACCAGGGTCGCGTGCCCCGGAACACTGTCGGGTTCGAGTTCGGCGCGCTGCACGACGTAGCTGACCCACGGGTCGGCGACCTCGTCGGAGTATCCGTCGTTGGCGGTGGCCTCCCGCACCGTCGTCAGCCACACGTTCGGAGGCGGGTCCCAGGCCAGGCTGCGAACCTGCGGGCTCTGTCTAGTGAACCGCAGGTCGCGCGCCACGTTGGGAGGACCCTTCGGACCCGCGTCCACGATCTGGGAGTAGTTCTGGCCGTACACCTGCGCGTCGGCGGTCAGCGCGGCCACCGAGAAGGAGTACTCGCTGCCGGGCGGGTACCCGCCTGACGGGCAGTGCCGGAAGGTGGTGCCGGCGGTGCCCGCCGTCAGCGTGGTGGTCACAGCCGGCTGCTGACCCCTGTCGGTGCGCTGCACCCTGTAGGCCACCGCGTGTCCGTCGAGGGGCTCCGTCCAGTGCAGCGTCGCGCAGGCCGGCGTCATCGCGACGAGAAGGTTGGTAACCAGCTCCGGTTCGGGGCACGGACCGGTGCGGGCTCGCGTCTCGGCGTAGTCCCCAAAGCCGCTCGCGTCGGTGTTCTCGACCGCCGCCGCGCTGAGACGGAAGTCGTACTCCGTGTCGCACTCCAGGCCCGCCGCCACCGCCACCGGGCCGTCGCCGCCGCCCGTGTACTCCTCGAAGTCTCCCGCCACGACTGCCCAGTCCCCGCCATCGGCAGTCTTGCGCTGCTCCAGCCTGTACTGCACAGCACGATCCAGCGGAAACCAGAGCAGGGTGACGCTGCTCTGGGTCTTGTTGTAGTAGTGACCGTCGAATGTCAAGAAGGTGGCAAGGAAACCCCTGGGGGCAGGCAGACCCTCGGCGCCGGTGTTCCCGCCCGGCGGGTCGTCGTCCAGCAGGGTGACGGTCGTCGAGGAGGGGCTGCCCTCGCGGAATTCGCCTGACAGGCAACCGAAGCCGACCGTGATGCTGCCCCCGTCGCTGTCGGCGTCGTCGGCGACGGTCACCACGAAGCTCCGACTCGTCTCGGTGACGGCGAATACCAGCTCGTCGGGAACGCCCGCGTAGTCATCGTCGGAGGTCCCGGCCTGGTTCTCCACCACCAGACACACGATGGCCCCGCCCGTGGGTGCATAGTCGAGGTTGACGGTCACCGTCGCACCAGGCCCTCCCTCGGTCGCCGAGTAACTGTTCGCGCCGAACGACACCGACTGCGTGTCGATGAGATGGAACGTCGTCGCAGACGGGCTGCCTGTGCTGATCCCGGCGGGCAGCGCGCCGAATTCGAGCACTACCTTCTCGTCGTTCTCGAACACTGTGTCGGGCAGGGCCCTGATGGCGAAGTACACAACCGAGTCGCCCGCCTCGAACGTGACGTCGAAGGTTCCCGAGACCGGGACCGCGGCATAGTTCTGCTCGGCCTGGAAGGGCTGGGTCGACAGCTCATAGTCGTTCGTCCCGGCCGTGGTCGTCGATGACACGTCGATCGGGATCGTCACCTCGGCTTGCGAGGCCGCGCTCAACCGCACGGTCGCAAAGGCACCACCGAAAGCGCCCTCGCTGGTCCGATGAAAGTCCTTCTCAAACGACACCGTCACCGCGGTGTCGTTGTCGGTGATGGTGATCGTCACCGACACGTCTTCAAGGGCGTCATAGACCGAGTCGTCGGTGCTGGCAATGGCATGGGCCAGCGTCACAGCAGCGTCGGTCACCGCGTCGTCGTCCTCAGCAGCGGCCACCGTCACCGACTGCGCCGTCGACCAGTTCCCCGCCGTGAACGTCAACACGTTGTTGGTGAGCGTCATGCCCGACAGCGCCACATCGGTGCCCGAATGGCCGCTGACGGTCACCGTCACATCCCCCGCCGGCTGCGACGTCAATTTCACGCTGTAGGACTTCGACGAGCCCTCGACGACAGTCAACTCCGTCGGATCGATCATCACCCCCGCGGCGTCGTTGTCGGTGATGGCCACCGACACGCTCAAGTCGCTGAGCGCGTCATAGACCGAGTCGTCGGTGCTGGCAATGGCATGGGCCAGCGTCACAGCAGCGTCGGTCACCGCGTCGTCGTCCTCAGCAGCGGCCACCGTCACCGACTGCGCGGTGTCCCAGTCCGATGTCGTGAACGTCAACACGTTGTTGGTGAGCGTCATGCCCGACAGCGCCACATCGGTGCCCGAATGGCCCGACACAGTGACCGTCACGTCACCGGCGGGTTGCGACGTCAACTCCACCGTGTAGGACTTCGACGAGCCCTCAACCACCGTGAGCGTCGTCGGGTTGATGCTCACCCCCACAGCGTCGTCGTCGGTGATGGTGACCGTCACTGTCTGGTCGGCCAAGGCGTCATAGGCCGAGTCGTCGGTGCTGGCCACAGCATGGACCAGGGCCACAACAGCGTCGGTCACCGCGTCGTCGTCCTCAGCAGCCGTCACCGTCACCGTCTGCGCGGTGTCCCAGTTGACGGTCGTGAACGTCAACTTGCTGTTGGCGTCCAGGCCCGACAGGCCCAGGTCGCTGCCCGAATGACCCGACACAGTCACTGTCACGTCACCGGCGGGTTGCGACGTCAACTCCACCGTGTAGGACTTCGACGAGCCCTCAACCACCGTGAGCGTCGTCGGGTTGATGCTCACGCCCACAGCGTCGTCCTCGTCGATGGTGATCGTCACTGTCTGGTCGGCCAAGGCGTCGTAGTCCGAGTCGTCGGTGCTGGCAATCGCGTGGGCCAACGGCACAGCAGGATCGGTGACGGCGTCGTCGTCTTCAGCAGCCGTCACCGTCACCGTCTGCGCCACGCCCCAGTTCCCCGCCGTGAACGTCAACACGTTGTTGGTGAGCGTCATGCCCGACAGGCCCACATCGCTGCCCGAATGGCCGCTGACAGTCACCGTCACATCCCCGGCGGGTTGCGACGTCAACTCCACCGTGTAGGACACCCCGGCGGCGTCGCCCTCAGTCACCGTCAACGCCGTCTGCGAGATGTCCACCCCCACCGCGTCGTCGTCGGTGATAGTGACCGTCACCGACACGTCTTCAAGGGCGTCATAGGCCGAGTCGTCGGCGCTGGCAATCGCGTGGGCCAACGGCACAGCAGGATCGGTGACGGCGTCGTCGTCCTCAGCAGCCGTCACCGTCACCGACTGCGCCACGCCCCAGTTCCCCGCCGTGAACGTCAACACGTTGTTGGTGAGCGTCATGCCCGACAGGCCCACATCGCTGCCCGAATGGCCGCTGACAGTCACCGTCACATCCCCCGCCGGCTGCGACGTCAACTCCACGCTGTAGGACTTCGACGAGCCCTCGACGACAGTCAACTCCGTCGGATCGATCATCACCCCCACCGCGTCGTTCTCGGTGATGTTCACCGTCACCGACACGTCTTCAAGGGCGTCATAGACCGAGTCGTCGGTGCTGGCCACGGCATGGGCCAGCGTCACAGCAGCGTCGGTCACCGCGTCGTCGTCCTCAGCAGCGGCCACCGTCACCGACTGCGCCGTGTCCCAAGTCGCCGTCGTGAACGTCAACACGTTGCTGGTGAGCGTCATGCCCGACAGCGCCACATCGGTGCCCGAATGGCCCGACACAGTCACCGTCACATCCCCCGCCGGCTCAGACGCCAACTCCACGCTGTAGTCCACCGACGAGCCCTCGGTCACCGTCAACTCCGTCGGATCGATCATCACCCCCACCGCGTCGTTCTCGGTGATGTTCACCGTCACCGACACGTCTTCAAGGGCGTCATAGACCGAGTCGTCGGTGCTGGCAACGACATGGGCCAGCGTCACAGCAGCGTCGGTCACCGCGTCGTCGTCCTCAGCAGCGGCCACCGTCACCGACTGCGCCGTGTCCCAAGTCGCCGTCGTGAACGTCAACACGTTGTTGGTGAGCGTCATGCCCGACAGCGCCACATCGGTGCCCGAATGGCCCGACACAGTCACCGTCACATCCCCCGCCGGCTCAGACGCCAACTCCACGCTGTAGTCCACCGACGAACCCTCGGTCACCGTCAACTCCGTCGGATCGATCATCACCCCCACCGAATCGTTGTCTTGCACGGTCACGGTGACGCTCACGTCGCTGAGCGCGTCATAGGCGCTGTCGTCGGCGCTGGCAATGGCGTGGGCCAAAGTCACCGTCTCGTCCGCCTCGGCGGTGTCGTCGTCGGCGCCAGTGACCGTCACCGACTGCGCCGTGTCCCAGTTCATCGCCGTGAACGTCAACACATTGTCGGCGCTGAGCGTCGTACCCGACAGGGCCGCACCGGTGCCGGCGTGGCCCGACACGGTCACCGTCACATCCCCCGCCAGCTCAGACGTCAACTCCACGCTGTAGTCCACCGACGAGCCCTCGGTCACCGTCAACGACGTCGGGGCGATCATCACCCCCACCGAATCGTTGTCTTGCACGGTCACGGTGACGCTCACGTCGCTGAGCGCGTCATAGGCGCTGTCGTCGGCGCTGGCAATGGCGTGGGCCAAAGTCACCGTCTCGTCCGCCTCGGCGGTGTCGTCGTCGGCGCCAGTGACCGTCACCGACTGCGCCGTGTCCCAGTTCGCCGCCGTGAACGTCAACACATTGTCGGCGCTGAGCGTCGTACCCGACAGGGCCGCACCGGTGCCGGCGTGGCCCGACACGGTCACCGTCACATCCCCCGCCGGCTCAGACGTCAACTCCACGCTGTAGTCCACCGACGAGCCCTCAGTCACCGTCAACGACGTCGGGGCGATCATCACCCCCACCGAATCGTCCTCGGTGATCGAGACGGTGACCGACACATCGGCCAGGGCGTCATAGGCCGAGTCGTCGGTGCTGGCAATGGCGTGGACCAGGGCCACAGCAGCGTCGGTCACAGCGTCGTCGTCCTCAGCAGCGGTCACCGTCACCAACTGCGCCGTCGACCAGTTCCCCGCCGTGAACGTCAACACATTGCTGGTGAGCGTCGCGCCCGACAGCGCCACATCGGTGCCCGAATGGCCGCTGACGGTCACCGTCACATCCCCCGCCGGCTGCGACGTCAACTCCACGCTGTAGGACTTCGACGAACCCTCGGTCACCGTCAACTCCGTCGGATCGATCATCACCCCCACCGCATCGTTGTCGGTGATGGCCACCGACACGCTCAAGTCGCTGAGCGCGTCATAGACCGAGTCGTCGGTGCTGGCAACGACATGGGCCAGCGTCACAGCAGCGTCGGTCACCGCGTCGTCGTCCTCAGCCGCAGTCACCGTCACCGACTGCGCCGTGCCCCAATTCGCGGTGGTGAAGGTCAACACGTCGTCAGCGCTCAGTCCCGCGCTCGCGATGTTCAGGTCCGTCTCGTCATGGCCGCTCACGGTCACCGTCACGTCCCCGGCGGGCTGCGAGGCCAGCACGACCGTGTAGTCGGCGCCTGCCGGGTCGCCCTCGTCCACGGTCAGCGCCGTGGGGGCGATGACCACCCGCGGGGCGGCCTTCACGGTCACGGTGACGGTCTGGTCCGGGAGCGCGTCGTAGGCGTCGTCAGCGGCGCTGGCGATGGCATGGGTCAGCGTCACGTCATCGTCGGCGTTGTAGCGCACGACCACGAAATCGCCACCGGAAAATCCGGCGGCGATGATCTTGCCGTCGGGCTGCAGCGCCACCGCCAGCGCCACGTCGAAGCTGTCGTTCCCGATGTCGGTGATGGTTGTGCCGGCGGTGCCGAAGCCGGTGTCGAGCGAGCCGTCGGCGTTGTAGCGCACCACCGCGAAAGCGCCACCGGATTGTCCGGTGGCGATGATCTTGCCGTCGGTCTGCAGCGCCACCGCCCACGCCCCGTCGGAGCTGTTGTTGTCGATGTCGGTGATGGTTGTGCCGGCGGTGCCGAAGCCGGTATCGAGCGAGCCGTCGGCGTTGTAGCGCACCACCGCGAAATCGAGACCGGAAAATCCGGCGGCGATGATCTTGCCGTCGGGCTGCAGCGCCACCGCCCACGCCCCGTCGGAGCTGTTGTTGTCGATGTCGGTGATGGTTGTGCCGGCGGTGCCGAAGCCGGTATCGAGCGAGCCGTCGGCGTTGTAGCGCACCAACGCGAAAGCGAGACCGGAAAATCCGGCGGCGATGATCTTGCCGTCGGGCTGCAGCGCCACCGCATGCGCCGCGTCCAAGCTGTTGTTGTCGATGTCGGTGGTGGTTGTGCCGTTGGTGCCGAAGCCGGTGTCGAGCGTGCCGTCGGCGTTGTAGCGCACGACCACGAAAGCGCCTTCGGAGTCTCCGGCGGCGATGATCTTGCCGTCGGGCTGCAGCGCCACCGCATACGCCGCGTCCAAGCTGTTGTTGTCGATGTCGGTGGTGGTTGTGCCGTTGGTGCCGAAGCCGGTGTCGAGGGTGCCGTCGGCGTTGTAGCGCACCACCGCGAAATCGGCCCAGGAATGTCCCGCGGCGATGATCTTGCCGTCGGTCTGCAGCGCCGCCGCCCACGCCCTGTCGGAGCTGTTGTTGTCGATGTCGGTGGTGGTTGTGCCGGCGGTGCCGAAGCCGGTGTCGAGCGTGCCGTCGGCGTTGTAGCGCACGACCGTGAAATCGTTAGCGGATTCTCCGGCGGCGATGATCTTGCCGTCGGGCTGCAGCGCCACGGCCCACGCCGCGTCGGAGCTGTCGTTCCCGATGTCGGTGGTGGTTGTGCCGGCGGTGCCGAAGCCGGTGTCGAGCGTGCCGTCGGCATCGTCGTCTTCCTCCGCGACCACCTTGACGGTCTGCGAAACCGCCCAGTTCGCCCTGGTGAACGTCAGCACGCCGTCGGTCAGGGTGCTGCCCGACACCGTGACATCGGTGCCGGCGTGGCCGCTGATCGTCACCGTCACGTCCCCGGCGGGTTCGGAGGTCAGCACCACCGTGTAGTTGACGCCTGCCGGGTCACCCTCGTCCACGGCCACCTCGATGGGGGCGATGACCACCCCCGGGATGTCGTCGTCCTGCACGATGACCGTGACCGTCTTGGTGGTGCCGTCGTACTCGCCGCCGCTCCCGCTGTGGACGATGAACTCCTGTTCGTGCATTGTGTCGACGTCCGGCGGCGCCGTCACCTTGACCTCCTGGGCCGTGTTCCAGTTCGAGGTCGTGAAGGTCAGAACCTCCGGGGTCCGAACGAGATCGGTGCCCACGGCAGCGATGATCTCCACTTCCACCTGCTGGGACGGCTCGGTCGCCAACCGCACTTCGTACACCGCTCCGTTGGGGTCGGCCTCGTCGATGGTCACCTCGGAGTGGCTGAGGATGATCTCCGGCTCGTCGTCGTCGACCACGGTGACCTCCACCTGCGCCGTCAGGCCCGCGTAGTCGCCGCCGGTGGCGGTGTGGGTGAGCACCACCGATTCGTTCGCCGTGTCGTCGTCGTTGCCTCCGGTGACCGTCACCATCTGCGGGGCCCCCCAGTTCAACGTGGTTCGGATCGAACGGGTGAACGTCAACGCGTTGTTGGTCAACGTGTCTCCCGACAGGGTCACGTCGGTGTCGGCGTGGCCGCTGATGGTGACCGTCACGTCCGCGGACGGCTCGGTCGCCAACCGCACCGCGTAGACCACCCCGTCGGTGTCGGCCTCGTCGACGGTCACTGCCGCCGGCACGTTGATCCGCGGCCTGTCGTTGTCGATGATCGTCACCGGCGTGCCGACCGGCTCGAGGGAGTCGTAGCCGCCGCCGCTCGCCGTGTGGGTCAGCGTCGCTGTGTCGTCGGTGGTGTCGGAGTCCTGGCCGGCGGTGACCGTCACCGACTGGGCCTGGTTCCAGTTGCCGACGGTGAACGTGAGGCTGCCGGCGGTCAGCGTGGCCCCCGACAGGGTCAGGTCGGTGTCGGTGTGGCCGCTGATCGTGACTGTCACGTCCGCGGACGGCTCCGCCGTCAACTCGACGTCGTAGGTCGCCGAAGCGCCCTCGACCATGCTCAGCATCTGCGGGTTCACGGCCAGCCCGGGCATGTCGTCGTCCTCGACGGTCACCTGCACTCGGACCGCCGACGCCGCGTAGCTCCCGGACGTCACCGTGTGGTTCAGCCTCACGTTCTCGTCGGCGAGGTCGGGGTCGTCGCTCGCGGTGACGGTGATCGTCTGGGGGTTGTTCCAGTCGGTGGTCGTGAACCAAGCGCCGTCGGTCACGTCAACGTCTGTGGAGTTGGACGTGATCGTGACCAGTACCAGACCCGTCGGCGCACTCGCCAGCGAGATCTGGTAGCTCGCCCCGGCGTCGTCGCCCTCGGTGACCCGCACCTCGGTGGGGGTCACCACCAGCCCCGGCGTGTCGTTGTCGACGACCGTCACCGCCACGGTGGCCGCGGTGGCTGTGCCGTAGCCGCCGCCGGTGGCGGTGTTGGTCAGGGTCACATCGTCGTTCGCGGTGTCGGTGTCCTGGCCGGCGGTGACCGTCACCTCCTGCGGGGCGTGCCAGTTCGTGACGGTGAACGTCAACGCGTCGTCGTCGCCGAGGGTGGTCCCCGACAGGGTCAGGTCGCTGTCGGCGTGGCCGGTGATCGTGACGGTCACGTCCCCCGTCGGCTGGGAGCCCAGCGCCACCGAGTAGGTCTGCCCGCCCGAGTCGCCCTCCCGGATCGAGATCGATGTGGGCGCGACCAGCAGTTCGGCCCGTCCCTCGGTGTCGGTGACGGTGACCGGCAGTTCCGTGGACTGCCCGTCGTATCCGCCGCCCTCGCCGTCGTGGGTGAGCGTCACGGTGTCGTCGGCGGTGTCGGCGTCGTAGCCGGCTGCCAGCGTCACCGTCTGGGGCTGGTCCCAGTCTGACGGCGTGAACCGCAGAGTCCTCGGTTCCGCCGACAGGATCGTCAGGTCGGCCTCGGGGGCTGAGACGGTCACCGTCACCTCCGCCGTCGGCGGCGACGACAGCTCCACCGTGTAGCTCGAGCTGCCGCCCTCGCTCATGGTGAGCGCCGACGGTTTCACCACGATCTCGGACGCGTCGTCGTCGGTGATCGTGACGGCCACGAGCTTGGCCGCCGCGGCGCCGTATCCGCCCCCGCTTGCGGTGTTCGTCAGCGTCACTTGGTCGTTGACGCCGTCGGCGTCTGCGTCGGCGGTGACTGTCACCGTCTGGGGGGTACCCCAGTTGTCGGGTGTGAAGGTGAGCCTGGTGGCGGACAGGGTGAGGTCGCTGCCGGTGTGGCCGGTGACGGTGACCGTGACGTTCGCCGACGGCTGCGTGGCCAGCGCTACGGTGTAGGGGTTGCTCTCGTTCTCGGCGACCGTCAGATTGCCGGGGACGGCGAGCACCTCGGCGGTGTCGGTCTCGGTGATCGTCACGGTCACGGCCACCGGTGCCGAGGAGTGGCTGCCGCTGGTCGCGGTGTGGGTGAGGGTCACCGCCGCGTCGGCCACGGCGTCGTCGTCGTCGCCGGCGCTGACGGTCACCGTCTGGGCCTGGTTCCAGTTGCTGGCGGTGAATGTCAGGGTGTCGTCGCTGCTCAGGTCCGTTCCCGACAGCGACAGGTCTGTGCCGGAGTGGCCGACGATCGTCACCGTCACGTCCGCCGCCGGCTGCGACGACAGCTCCACCATGTAGCTCCCGTCGCCGCCCTCGGTCACTGTCAGCGCGGAGGGATTCACCACCACCCCCGGCGTTCTGGCGGCCGTCTGGTCGTCGTCGAGGATCACCCCTGTGGCCGAGCCGTCGATGATCACCGCATTGATCGGGGTGCTCAGCGTGACCGCGGCCGTCTCGTCGTCCTCGGCCACCGAGTCCGCCACGAGTTGCACCTGGAGCTGCGCCGACGACGACGACGCGGGGATCGTCACGGTGCCGCTCGCCGCGGTGAAGTCCGAGCCCGCTTCGGCGGTGCCGTCGGCCGTCGACCAGCTGAAGGTCGCCGGCAGGCTGGTGGAGCCGGTTCTGGTGACGGTGAAGACGAGCGGTCCGGCACCCTCGGAGACCGGCTGCGCGTCGCCGACCGACAGCGCGGGCGGTGAGTCGTCGTCGACGATGGTGACCAGCGCCCGCGTGTCGCTGCTGAGCTCGGCGACCGTGGGATCGCTGAGGTCGACGAAGAAGCTCTCGTCGGCCTCGTACACGTCGTCGGCCAGGATGGGCACGGCAACGGTTGCGGTGGTCGCTCCGGCGGGAACGGTCACGGCGACCCGGCTCTGAGCGGTGTAGTCCCTGGTTGCTATGGCCGTGCCCGCTGCCGTCCCGTAGCGCAGCGTGACCTCGTCGTAGGCGGGGCGGCTCAGACGGACCGTGACCTGCGCCGTTGCGGCGCTCTCGGAGACCGACAAGTCGTCGATGCTGATCACGGGAGTGTCGTCGTCGAGTATGCGACCCTCGCCGGTGCCGTCGGCGATGACGCTGTTGGCCGGGTTGGCGAGACCCACCTCGAACGTCTCGGTCCGCTCGTGGTCGCCGTCGTCGAGCAGCTGCACCGAGACCGTCGCCTCCGTCTCACCGGCCGGAATCGTGAGCGTGGCGCTGATCCCCTGATAGTCGAGGTCCTCCGTCGCGGGCCGGTCGTCGTCCTCGTCGCTGACCGCTCGCCACTCCACCTCGGTGGGCCGCCCGCTCGCCGCGTCCAGACTCACGGTGAAGCCGACCGAGGCGCCCGGGCCCTCGGTGGCTTCGGCGTCGGAGATCGAGAACTCTGGCAGGGCGTCGTTGTCGGCGATGGTGACCGTCGCCTGCGGTTGCGCCGCCGAGGCACCCGTCACGGCCGACAGAACGATATCGAACGTCTCGTTGTCGGGTTCGTCGAGCGCGTCGTCGGTGATCGTCACCGTGAGGGTTGCGGACGTGTCCCCGGCGTCGATCTGCACGGTACCGCCCGCGGATTGGTAGTCTTGGCCCGCGGTGGCGGCGCGGTCGCCCGTCGCGGGCGCCGTCGCCCACGTGAAGCCGACGGCATCGGCGCTCGTTCCCGACAGTGTCACGTCCACATCGACGGTGCCCGCGCCCTCCGAGACCGACGCGTCCGCGATCGTCAGCACCGGCTCGTCCTCGGACACCGCGACGCTCGCGGATCTGCCGGCCAGCGTGTAGGAGTACCTGCTCTGCGGCTCGACCGTCCCGGGTCGCAGCGTGACGGCGATGTCGCCGGGGCCGTCACCCACATCGTCGTCCACCGTCGGGATCGTGATCGTGGCGGTCGTCGCGTTGCCGGCGATCGTGACCGAGGTGGGCAGCACGAACCCGCCGCTGTAGTCGATGAAGTCGGCCGTCTCGGTGATGTCGAAGCCGACCGTAAGCGGGTCCGGCAGGTCCGCGGCGGAGGGATTGCGGGTCACGGTGAACACGGCGTTGTCGCCCTCGTCGATGCTCGACTCGTCCGCTGTGACCGTGACCGGTGTGGCGTCGTCGTCGTGGATGCGCACGATCATCGAGTAGCCCGACAACCCGGCGTCGCCGTCGAGATCGGCCGGAAAGAAGTCCAAGAAGTGATTCTGCCCGTAGCAGGCAGGCGTGTCGGGGGGCGGATCGCCCGAGCACTCGTCGGCGTTGAAGTCCTGGTCGTCCGGCGCGATCGGTGTCTTCCCGAAATCCACGACGAACTGCCGCACGGGCTGCACGTCGTCGTTGTCGACGGCGCTGATCCGCACGGTGCTGGTCGCCTGGTGACGCTGCGCGTCGCCGGAGCCGACCGTGGCGAAGCCGGTGATCTCGACGGTCTCGGTGGTGGCCGTCGAACGGTCGAGCTGCACGAAGTCGTCCCCGTGGGTGGCGGTGCCGTCAACGAACTCCAGGTCGACCCCCACGGAGGCCGTCCCCAACGGGTTGAACCGGAACTGTGACACGGCGGTGAGGTCCAGCTCCAGCACGTCGCCCTCGACGATGTCCACCACGCGGGGCTGGTCGACGTGCACGTCGAAGCTGCCCTCGTTGTCGATGATCCGGAAGACCGACTCGATCGGAAAGCTCTGATTGAACGTCCTCAACGCAGTGGCCGCCGACCTCTCAACGATCACCCGGAACCGCTCGGGGATCTCGGGCTCGAGATCATCGAAGATCGTCACGAAGAAGTCGAGATTGACGAAGTACTGCTGGTAGGGCTGTCCGAAGACGTCCTGCGACGTGCGGGTCTCCCACTCCTCGGGCTCCACTGTGACTTCGGTGGCAACGGACCGGATGTCGCCCGGGAACAGGGACGGATCCCTGGTGCTCGTCGTATCGATGTTTCGTGTGGCGACGGTGAAATAGATGGGATCCGGAGGCCTGTCCCGTGCTGGCTGGTTGTTCTGCACCGTCACGCCGAATATGGCCTGGGATCGGGACCCCCCTTCGACGAAGTCGCCACCCTGGACCAGGACAAGGCCGAGCAGGATGTCGTTGTCATCGGTCAGAACTGCGACTGCGGAGCCCGGCGATCCGACGAGGTAACCCTCGCCCTCCGCCACGATCATGGTGAGCGAACCGTCCTCGGTCTCCACGTCTGAGTCGTTGCGCAACGGTACCTCGAAGCGAGTCGTCGCCTGCCCGGCCTGGAGCTTGGCAGTCCGCGGGATCTGCCCGGTGAGGACGAAGTACTGCCGGCGCTCGAACCCCAGCGAGACGGTCAACTCCCGCGCCAGGCTCCCCGTACGGGACAGCGTGAACCCGGCCGTCTCGTTCTCGGGCACGGGCTCGTCGCTGTCGGCCGCGATGGTCACGACGCTCATGTTCACCCGGTGTGCGGCGCCGGCGGCGGCGGCGGCTGCGTGAGTGAGCGACGCGGCGCGGTCCCCGGAGTCGGCGATGGCGCCGCCGCTGCCGAGGCTGAGCGAGTCGGCGGCCACGCTCACCCCGTCGCCGTCGAAGTCGTCGTCGGTGACCGTGTAGCCGAACAGCACCGCGCTGCCGCGCACCGACTCGAAGACGGCCTCCCGCTCGGTCCCGCCGACGTCGACGGCGAGAGTGGGGGAGCCCTCGACGTCCACGACGGACGTGAAGTTCACCGAGAACCGGATCGTTTCGCCGGTCAGGTAGAACAGCGCGTTGGCGGGCGAAGACGAGACCGACACCGACGAGATCGTCGGGCCCGACTGCTGCGCACCGGCGGTACCGCCGAGGGACCCGGCCAGCAGCCCGGCGCCAAGCACCGCGGCACCCAATGCCGCAAGCCGCCACGCCCGGCACAGACGCCGCAGGACTCCCGGCAACACGACCGCTCCCCCGGGGCTACCCACCGGGATCCTGCAATCGTCCACACGGCCGGCCAGCCGAGAGGACCGCAACGCCTCGACGCAGGGGGCCGGGACCGCGATTTCGCACGCATCTCACCTGGTCGCAAGACGGCGGGCCTGAGAGCGGGCAACCGGTTGCGGCCACCCCCCCCCCCCCCTTTACCTTGTTGGTGGCCCTGGTGTGGCCGATTAGGCCGAACGGTTGACACGAGACGGCGCTGAGGCCGCCTTCGGCTTCGGGTCGGGAGTTGACGGTCTCGATCTGGTTGCGACGGTGGTGACTGTCATCGCCACGCTTCGGTGCGGTAGGGAACCCTCTGGAGGCTGCTGCATCCTCGAAGGGCGAGGCCGCGGCAACGACGAGCGTCTTGTTAGCTGGCGCCCCAAGCCACAAACCCATAGACAAATTCTACACAGTCTGCGTTTGTATTAGGAGAATCATCGCTTGTTTCTACCAGACCTAAGGTGCATCCGTCGGATGCACACGGGTCGCGGAGGTGAGCACTTGAACCACCGACTTGGATGTGGGGACCGGTCGGTGTGGCTGAAGGGTCGCAGCGTCCGGTAGGTCGTTGGCCGGGTTGGCCCGTGAACCGCCTGCCGCTTCGGTTGGCTCTGCCAGGGTGTGCGACCCGGCTGACGGCTTCCTCGGGGCCCAGAGCAGTTCAGATCGGATTTTCTGCGGGAATTCTTGTGGAGGTGAGGGGAATTGAACCCCTGGCCTCCTCGATGCGACCGAGGCGCTCTACCAACTGAGCTACACCCCCGCGACCGGCAATCGTAGCGCCACGCGGCCAAGGTACGGACCTTCCCGCCCTCAATTGCCGTTAACCGTTGACAGCCCTACCGGCCCCCACAAGTGGCTGCTGATCAGCCATGCCATCGGGGTAGAGCATGTGCACCTTCATCTCACGCTCAGCGGCGAGGCTCCGGCGTTGTGAGGCCACATAGGCGAAAGATCCCGTGGCGATGTCGACCAGAACGTGGACGACCCACAAAATCGGACCGAAGGCCAACGCCGCGAACAGAGTTGTCAAGCAGAGCAGGCCCAAGGTAATCCCAACGTCACGACGCCGACGGGCTGCCGCATGTGCACCGCGGGGCGCCAGCGGAGACGATTGATACACGGCCGTCTGTGTCTGGTCTCGGACTTGTCGCGCAGACCCGAGAGTGCCGAGTCCTTGGGAGAACGAACTAACCCGATCTTTCTCCTGCAGAGAACTCTGGACACGCTGCCGCCAGTACCAACCGAGATAGCTGGCCCAGCAGGCGGCTAAGGCCACAATGATGATCGACTCCGACATGTCGTGCTTGAACTCCCAAGAGGTTGTGGCTGTGTGAACGCGGCAGCATAAGGGCAGGTACCCTAGAGCTAAGTTACAGTTATACTACAATCGAAATGTAAAGGCAACGCTTTCGGGTTCGCTGTTTCTAATCCGAGTCTTCGCGGCGGTAATGGCCGGAACGACCCCCAGTTTTTTCCCAGAGCTCGATGTCTGAGATCACCATGGAGCGATCCTTCGACTTGCACATGTCGTATACGGTCAACGCGGCAACGCTACATGCGGTGAGAGCCTCCATCTCCACACCGGTTCGGTCAACCGTTTCGACCTGCGATTCAATCGAGATACTCGTGTCGAGAATCTCGAAGTTGACAGTGACCGCGCCGACAAGCAGCGGATGGCACAAGGGGATCAGGTCGGAGCAGCGCTTTGCGGCCTGGATCCCGGCAACGCGAGCGACCGCCAATACGTCTCCCTTCTTTATTGCTCCTTGAGCCACCGCCAGCGCGGTTTCAGCAGTCATCAACACACGGCCTCGAGCAATCGCCCGACGATGACTCGGGTCCTTGGGCGTGACATCAACCATTCGAGCACGACCGGCGGGATCCAGATGGGTGAACCCGTGGTCGGCCATAGTCAGCCACCAATTTCTGACATTGAGCGGCGGGGGCGGATGAAGTGCACCTGATTGATGCTGTGACCAGCCCACTTAGATGACACGGACCGTTGCAGGGCGCCAGCAATGTCGTCGTCTGACGCGCCACTGCGGAGTAGCGCCCGAACATCGGTTTCTTCAGTGGCGAACAAGCAGTTGCGGAACTGCCCGTCCGCGGTGATACGAACTCGGTCACACGATTCGCAGAATGACTGGCTCACACTGGCCACAATCCCGATCTCGCCTGTGCCGTCCGCGTAACGCCAGCGTGTGGCCGGCGCCGAGGTTCGCTCAAGCGGAACCAGATCGAATTCGCCTGAGAGGCAATTGAGGATCTCGGTCTGAGTCATCACTTGGTCGTTGGTCCAGATTTCGTCCGCGTCGAGAGGCATGAACTCGATGAAGCGCACGACCAGACCTCGATCGCGACCAAAGTGGGCGAAGTCGACAATCTCGTCGTCGTTGATGCCTTTCATGACGACGACGTTGACCTTCACGGGGCTGAAGCCTGCGTCCAGAGCCGCTTCGATGCCTTCCAACACCCGCTGAAGATCATTGCGGCGGGTGAGTTGCTCGAAACGATCTGCTCGCAATGAATCCAGGGAGATGTTGATCCTTACAAGACCAGCCGCTCGCAACTCGTCGGCCAACAATGGCAGCGTGACTCCGTTGGTTGTCATTGCCAGATCAACATTGAGAGCTGCGAGCTTGGCAACGAGAATCGACAGCTTGGCACGTACTGTGGGCTCACCACCGGTCAAACGGATGGCGTTCACACCGAAACGCTCAACCATTATCCGGGCCACGCGTTCGATCTCTTCGAACGAAAGCAGATCCTCACGCCGCTGCCATTGCATCCCTTCTTGGGGCATGCAATAGGTACAACGAAAGTTGCAACGATCGGTGACGGAGATGCGCAGGTCTCGATGAATGCGCCCGAATCCGTCGATCAACTGCGTGGTCATGTAACCACCGTACCTAAACCGATGATCTCAACCTCATCGCCAGCCGCGATCTCTGTCCCGTCGGGAACGATCGCAAGTGCGCTGGCGCGAGCCATGGCCGCGAGCTGGTGCGAGCCTTGCCCGGCGAGCTTGCGGATGTGCCAACGCCCAGTTTCGTCAGGGCCGCCTGTTACCCGTACGAAATGGGTCTTGCCGTCATCGTGGCGGCCCAACGAATCCTCGGTGATCGCTCGCCTGACCGGACGATCAACCAGGGTGTGTCCCGCCATCTTGCGCAGGGCTGGGCGCGCAAAGAGCTCGTAGCTGACCATTGAGGACACTGGATTGCCCGGAAGCCCGAACACCGGCGTCGCTCCGATCAGCCCGAACGCAAACGGTTTCGCAGGTTTGATGGCGATTTGCATCCAGCGCATTTCACCGATGCGGTCAAGTACAACTTTGACGAAGTCGAACGCCCCCATCGACACGCCACCTGACGAAAGAATCGCATCGCAGCGGGCCGCGCCGTTGGTGAATGCTTCGGCGATATCGGCCTCGTTGTCCCGGGCGATACCGAGATCAACGGGTTCCATGCCAGAGTCCGCCAACATCGTCAGCAGAGTGCGCCGATTCGAGTCTCTGATCTCTCCGGGCTTCAGTGGCCGACCGTCGTCTACGAGTTCGTCGCCTGTCGAAACGACTCCGACCACCGGCCTGCGGTGAACGGACACCGAACCGAAACCGACGCTGGCCAAGACGCCGAGGTGGCCCGCGGCCAGCACTGTCCCCGCGCCGAACAACTCATCGCCGGGCCGTACGTCCTCCCCCGCTTCGCGCACATGGTTTCCTTCAGCCACCGTGATCTCCACACCAACCTCCGCGTTCTCGGGGTCATAGGAGGTCCGCTCGACCATCACAACCGCATCAGCGCCTTCGGGCATCGGCGCCCCAGTCATGATGCGCATGGCCTGACCCTTGCCCAGGGGTCGCTCTGCCGGGGCGCCTGCCGCTACCGTGCCCACTACTTCAAGGGTGACCGGAGCGTCCGCCGTGTCGGCGGCAATCACCGCGAATCCATCCATCGCGGTGTTGGCGAACGGCGGGACCAACTCTTGGGCGACAATGGGCTCCGCTAGGACCAACCCACCTGCTTCGGCTAGCGAAACCGACACTGCCTCCAGACGGTCGACCCGGTCTAGAACGTACGAACGAGCTTCTTCAAGCGAGATCACACCTAAAGCGTGCCTCAAGCCGCCTCCAGTTGCCACCGCGCAAGCGCGTTGTTGGTGGCTAGCGTTCCGAGAGGAGGCGGCGGATGTTGGACTGGTGACGCACGACGAGGATGGCGGCGACACCAATCGACACCAAGATTTCCCAAGTCGGCAGACCCGCGATGGTCGCCAGCACCGGATACGAGAAGGCAATGGACAATGAACCCAGAGCGGCGACCCTCAACACTTTCACCACAACGAGGAAGGTGAGTGCGCACAGCAAACCGATGAGGGGGCTGATCATAAGACCTGCACCGCCCGCAGTGGCCACGCCTTTACCGCCGCGAAAGCGTCGGATGACCGGCCATACATGGCCGGCAACTGCAGCTATCCAGACGGCATGGGCCGCCGGTCGACCTGACACGGCGAGAGCCAGCGCTACCGGAGCGGCACCTTTCAACATGTCGATCAGCCCCACGATCACACCGGCTTTGCGGCTTCCGAGTCGGTATATGTTCGACGCACCCGGATTACCTGAGCCCTCTCGTGTTGGATCCACTCCCATGCGCCGTCCCACGATCGTCGCCGTTGGGAACATTCCAACGACGTAGGCGCCGACCACAAGGGCGACAACTTCAATCACCCGACCATCGTACGGTGGCGAGCGCTGTCGGTACAGGTATCCTCTCTCTTCGTGCCCACCTACGATTACCGGTGTCAGCGCACCGGAGAGATGTTTGAATTGTGGCAGTCGTTTCGCGACGAAGCCATAACCGCCTGCACTCAGGTCCATGACAACGAAGATCACCAGTGCGGTGCGCCTGTCAAGAAGGTGTTCTCGAAGGTCGGAATCTCTTTCAAGGGAGAGGGTTTCTACAAGAACGATCACGGCTCGAACGCCCGCGCCAGAGCATCGGAAAAGTCCAAGTCGAATTCGTCGTCGAGCGAGTCAAGTAGTACCGAGTCAAGTGGTACCAAGAGCGAGTCGAACTCTTCGGCCAGTGATTCCGGGTCGTCTGCGAACGGCTCAAAACCCTCCAAGAGCAACGCCTCAAGCGCGGCCTGACACTTCCGCAGAGACTCTCTGCAGACACTGCTTCCCCCAACCATTGCCAAGCCTCAACAAGGGGCGAACATGTTTGAGTTGGACCGGCCGCCAATAGCAACGTTGCGTGCCACAATCGGAAGTGCTCGGGTGGCTGTTCGTCGTAGTCGCTGGCCGAGACTCGTCTTGACTGCAGCGATCGGGTTGGGCGTTGGACTCTGGCTCGTCGGTATCCACAACGACACCACAACCGCGCGAGCGCAGTGGCAGACCGGAATCGACGGCTGGACCGCCACCAGAGACCTGGAAGCCGGCACCACCCTTACCACTAATGATCTCGCCCCGACACGGCTTCCCACCGCGGGAACACCTCACGATGCAACACTCACCGACCCTGTTGGGTTGACGCTGAGAGATTCGATGGCCACCGGCGAGGTCGTCCGGGACGGGCGACTGACGACGGCCACCGGGCAACTAGCCGCTCAGCTCGGCGACGCTGCGGGAGGGCTGACTATCGCAACCGACGGGACACCCTTGGAGGCGGGCGACTTGGTCGATCTGTACGGTCTCATCGATGGCACCCGACTGGCCAACGACGCCAGCGTGATCGAGGTTCACGAAGGTTTCGTCACCGTCGCCATCGCCGATCAGCAGATCCAAGCCGTCATTCAATCGTTGACGATCGGAGGTGTAGTGCCGGTACTTGTCGGATAGCTAGCGCCAGTTGGTAGCGAGAATGCTGAGCACACCGAGACCGACGATCACCCGGTACCAAACGAAAGGAGTGAAGCTGTGGCTCCGGACCAGGCGAAGCATTCCCCACACCGCCACCCAACCTGTTACCGCAGAGGTTGCTGCGCCCCACAGAAACGGTGGCCAGAATGACGACGGAATGTCAGCGTCTGCCAGGGCGAACAACCCGGCACCAGCAATGATCGGCAGGCTCATCAAGAAAACCAACCTGGCCGCAGCTTCTCTTTGGAACCCCAGCAAGCGTGAAACCGTCAGGGAAGCCCCTGAACGCGAAACCCCAGGCTGTAGGGCCAGAGCTTGGCCCACGCCCATTAGCAGGGCATCACGAAGGGTGAACTCGTCTTGGCCGCGCCGTTCCGGCATCCGATCGGCTAGCAGCAAAAACAACCCGAACACAATCAACATGACGGCAATCGTGGCTATCTGATCAAGGTTGTTGATCTGATCGGAGAGCAGAACCCCGACCAACCCCGCCGGCACCGCAGAAACGACCAGGAACCAGCCAACACGTCCATCGTTGGTGAGCGGTTGACGCCGCAGCGGGGCTAGTCCGGCGACGATGTACTTGGCGATGTCAGCGCGGAGGTAGGCGACCGCACCGACGAGCGTTCCCAGATGCACGGCAACGTCGAACGATGTCTCGAGTTCACCACTGAGTTCCTCCCAGCCGAACAACCAGCGAGTCAGTTCAAGATGTGCACTCGATGAGATCGGCAGGAATTCAGACAGCCCCTGCACAATCCCGAGAACAATGGCGTGCAGAATTGACATCGCCTCACCAGCTCAGGCACCCGACATCATCACATCGGCGACCACCAGGGAAATACCGGCCGCGCTCATGGGCAGCCACTGTAGGTCATTGCCTATTTCAGTGATGTCGAGCAGTATCCGCTGAAGAGTTGAGGCGATGGTGATCTCTCGCACTGGTTCGGCCAGGGCGCCATTGCGGATTCGAAGCCCTTCCGCGCCAGTGGAGAAATCTCCAGAAACGGGATTGACACCGGAGTGCAGTCCTGCCACGCCCTGCACCAGAAGACCGTCGTCGATACTGGCGATTAGTTCGCTCTGGTTGCGCGTTCCAGGTCGCAGGGCCAACGCCTGAGAACCAACGCCTGGCGCGCCTTTGAAACCCGCGCGTACCGCTGAACCGGTAGATGAAGTTGCGCCCCGCCGGGCCGTGTAGGAGTTGTGAAGGAAGCCTTGCAACACCCCAGAGTCAATTAGTGAATTCGGACGCGTGGCCAGACCCTCGCCGTCAACCGCAGAAGCTGTGAAAGCATCAACGTTGGTGGCGTCGTCGAGTAGACAGAGGTCGCTTACCGCAACTTTCTCACCAACTCGATCAGCAAAAACTGAGCGGCCTCGCTGCGCAGCATCGCCACTCAGGGTTGCACCGATGATTCCGAGTAGTTGGGCAGATACCCACGGGTCGAGCACCACAGTGAGTTTGCTTGTCTGCGGTTTGGTCGCGCCCAAGAGCCGAGTGGCTCTCTCCGCGGCTTCGCGAGCTGCCTGTTCCACGTTGAGGACTGCTGGCCCCCTACCGATCGAGTACCCGAAACCTGTCTGTGTTTCGCCGTCGGCTTCGGCCATTGCGTAGGTCGCCAGACAGCAACCTGTTTCACGGCTCGTACTGGTGATCCCGGTAGAAGTGGCGATCGCCGATTCGCAGCGAGTGTCGGCGTATTCGGCAGACTCGATCCCTGATATCCGCTGGTCCGCTCCGAGGGTGGCACGTTCGAGCTCAACAGCGAGCGCGACTTTGTCGTCTGTTGAGAAGCTGTCCAGCGACGAATCGAACAGATCGAATTCCACGGGAACCACGCCATCGGGCTGAGCCACGCCATTGAATTCGTCGGGTTCGGCGAAGGCTGCGTTGTCACGCGCTTCTTGCAGCGTCTCTGACAACACCGATCGGTCCAGTGTGCCCGCGTAGGCATATCCCTGCCGACCGTTGGCTACGACTCGTACGCCTATCCCCTGGCTTCGAGCCGATGTGAACGATTCGACTGCGCCTTGGTATGCCCGAACCTCGGTTTCGAGTTCATCGGCGACGAAGACTTCTACCTGTTCACCGTTGTCTGCCCAACCCGCAACCCGAGTGGCAATATCTAACAACTCAGCGTTGGTTGACCCGTTCGTCTCAGCCATTACTGCGCCTCAGGCCGCGGTGCCGCCGATGGTGAGAGCCTTTACCCGCAGTGTCGGGGTGCCGTCACCGACCGGCACGCCTTGGCCGTCCTTTCCGCAGGTGCCAGGTGGTCCCATCGCGAAGTCATTGCCAACGGCCTCAATCAGCTGGAGGGTTTCGGGTCCGTTGCCGATGAGGTTTCCTTGCCGTATCGGATCGGTGATCTCACCGTTTTCGATCAGGTAGGCCTCAGTCATGCCGAACACGAAGTCACCGGTGGCTGTATTGACCTGCCCCCCACCGAGTTGTGCGACGTACACACCTGATTCGGTTCCAGAGATGATGTCGTCGGGGTCGTCTTCGCCGTTGCTGATGTAAGTGTTGGTCATTCGCACCATCGGCAGGTGCTGGTAGCTCTGGCGTCTACCGTTGCCCGAGCTTGGTCGCCCTTGCTTGCGGGCACGCAAGTGGTCCCACATGTAGTCGGTGAGCACTCCACGATCAATCAATACGTTGTGTGCAGCTTGGTGGCCTTCGTCGTCGATTGCATAGTGCCCCCACTCGCCGGCCATGGTGCCGTCGTCGATGAGGGTGACAAGAGGCGTGGCCACTTCTTCACCGACACGACCAGCGAAGACGCTCGCCGATTTGGCTATCAGGTCGGCTTCCAG
This sequence comes from Candidatus Aldehydirespiratoraceae bacterium, assembly GCA_965198315.1. GTDB lineage: Bacteria > Actinomycetota > Acidimicrobiia > Acidimicrobiales > Aldehydirespiratoraceae > VXYK01. Next base: position 3,711,651 of record OZ240616.1, read on the forward strand.
TCCATGACCGCACGCCTCGTGAAACAACACTCCGCCGCCACCAGGTCCGACCACCACAGGCATCGTCCCCGAGGGTGCTGGGCGCGCACTCAGTTTGGTGATCGCACGGTTGGCTGCCCGCCGGGCCAAATCGGTGACATCAGTCTCATCGAAGAGTTCGAAGCCGATAGTTCGCCCTACAGACTCGCGTCCGGTCTGCAGGCCAGTGTCTCCCGTGGCCACGCATGAAACCGAGAACAGGGTGCGGATCTGGTCGTCTTCGGCGAGCAATCCGTCGCTGTTGGCTACCAGAATCCGGCGACGGCTGTCTCCGTAGCGGGCTGAGACTTGCGAGATTTGTGACCCAACCGCTCGTGCCTCGGCGTCAGCACGCGCCAGCAGTTCGACTTTGACGGTCTTGGCCACATCTTCGGGTGGGATCTGAGCGGAAGCGCTAGCCACGATGCCGTGGCTGCCGACCGAGACCGTGCGCGTTCCACCTCCCCCGCCCCGGGCCGCGGCTGCGGCTACTTCGGCGGCACCAGCGAGCCCGGATTCTGAGAGGTCAGCGGTGTGGGCGAAGCCGGTTGTGTCTCCCACGACGACACGAATACCAGCACCTCGATCGCGCCCGCTTGTCAGTTCCTCGACGCGGCCGTCGTCGAGCATTGCCGACGATGACTTCTTGTCTTCTACGAACACTTCTGCAAACTCCGCGCCGGTTCTCAGCGCGGTGCTGAGGGTGCGGTTGATCAACTCATGGTCAAGCACGTAGCAACTCCAAGGTCCAGAGGTCGCTATGGTACCGCGAATGCGCGTCGAAGCAGGCCCCGGCAGCAGTGTCGAAACCGACCCCTCTTCGGGTCCGGTGTTGAAGTGGTGGCTTGAAGCAGGCATGACGCTGGGGTTCTACTTCGTCTATTCCCTGATCAGGAACCAGTTCGGCTCCGCGCTCGGAGACAGTGTCCGGCGCCGGTCCTACGAAAACGCCCTTGACATCATCGGCATCGAGAAGGCGATGGGGCTTTATCACGAGGAGTGGACGCAACAGCAATTCCTTGATTGGGACTGGTTCATTGTGTTTTGGAACGTTTTCTATGGGTCGTTCCATTTCATCGTCACCATCTTCGTGATGGTGTATCTGTTTCTTCGCTTTCCGACCCGCTACATCTTCATGCGTTCGATGTTGGCCGTCACCACGGCATCGGCGCTCATTGGCTTTGCGTTGTATCCGCTGATGCCACCGCGCCTGTTGTCGAACTGTGCTTCGCAGTACGGGGCTTGTGTGCCGGGCCACAACTATGTCGACACACTGGTTGATCCTGGTGGCCTTTGGTCATTTGAGTCAGGGACAATGGAGGCAATCTCAAACCAGTACGCGGCAATGCCGAGCTTGCACGTCGCTTGGGCGGTGTGGTGCACGATTGGCTTGTATCCCGTGCTGAAGCGGCGAACCACACGAGCTGTCATCGCCGGCTACCCGCTGTTGACGCTTTTTTCTATCGTGGTCACCGCCAACCATTATTGGATCGACGCCATCGGCGGGCTTGTGTCTGTCGCTCTGGGCTTGCTCTTGGCCCCGAAACTCTCACAGTTCTTGCCCGGTGGAGGTCGCCGAGGCCGTTCCACAAGTGCCGTCTGAAATGGCTAAGATTCCTTACTCCCACCGCCGCGACAGGACACTCATGCGCCTCGATGCCATCCACGGCCCAATTGATCTGCAGGGCCGCAGCTTCGCTGAACTCAACGATCTTTGTGAGCAAATCCGCGAGGAGATTATCTCGGCGGTGAACGAGCGCAGCGGTCACCTGGGTTCCAACCTCGGCGCAGTGGAACTGACTGTTGCTTTGCATCGCGTGTTCCGTTCCCCTCACGACGCGATTCTGTGGGACACCGGGCATCAGGCGTACGTCCACAAGATGCTGACGGGAAGACTCGCTGGGTTCGGTAATCTGCGTCAAGAGGGCGGGCTTTCGGGTTATCCGTCGAGGGCGGAGTCTGAACATGATTGGATTGAGAACAGTCATGCCTCAACGGTGTTGTCCTATGCCCATGGCCTTGCTACCGCGTTTCACGCCAACGACAAGCGTCGGCGGGTAGTGGCTGTTGTCGGCGATGGTGCCCTTACTGGCGGCATGGCTTTTGAGGGGCTCAACAACCTGGGTCACAGCGGCCGCGATGTGGTGATCGTGCTGAACGACAACGGCCGCTCCTATGCACCTACGGTCTCTCGCTTGAGCGAAAGCTTGGTCAAGATTCGCAGTAACCCGATCTACATGCGTCGACAGGCGAAAGTTGAGGAGATAGCTGAGCGCATCCCCTGGGTCGGTGAACAGATCAAGCGTGGCGTGAAGATGTCGAAGGCAGCGATCCGCGAGATGTGGGAACCACCAGCTTTCTTCGAGAACCTTGGGATTCGTTACATCGGGCCGTTCGACGGCCACGACATCGAGTCGCTTGAAGAGGCGCTGCACAACGCTGCCGAGTTCGACGGTCCGGTTCTAGTGCATGTATTGACCCACAAGGGTCGTGGTTACGCTCCGGCCGAGAACGACAACATCAAGAACATGCACGACATCGGCTCGGTGAAGGACGGGTCTTACACTGCGGCATTTTCTGAAACGTTGGTGAAGCTGGGTGATCAGCATCCTGAACTCGTGGCGATTACGGCCGCAATGCCCGACTCCACCGGCTTGTTGCCTTTCCGGGATCGTTTCCCGGAGCGTTGTTTCGATGTCGGCATTGCCGAGCAGCATGCTGTCACTGCTGCGACTGGCATGGCAATGGGTGGTCTTCGCCCAGTTGTCGCCGTTTATTCGACCTTCCTGAGCAGGGCTTTTGATCAGGTCAACCTGGATGTCGGGTTGCATGGCCAACCCGTGATTTTCTGTGTGGACCGAGCAGGCGTTACCGGCCCTGACGGCGCCTCGCATCATGGTCTGTTGGACATGGTGTTGTTTACGAAAGTACCTGGAATGACCGTACTGGCTCCGTCCAGCTACCAGGAACTCCAGCAGATGATGGAAGACGCAATGGATCTCACTGACGGTCCTGTGGCGATCCGCTGGTCGCGCAGTCCGGCTGCTCATGTGGCAGATCATGAGGTCGGCGTGGGCCTCAGCGCTCGCAAGACCCGTACCGGCGACGGGCAGGTTGCGTTGCTCGGCTTCGGTCAGATGCTGGACGCGGTTATCGGCGCGGCCGAATTGCTAGCCGCCAACGGCATTGAAGCCACCGTTTACGACCCTCGAGTGGTGGTCCCGCTCGACTCGAGGATGATCGACGACATCGCGCAGCACGATGTGATTGTCACCGTCGAGGACGGGTTGCGCATCGGAGGTGCGGGCGCCGCGGTTCGTGACACTCTGGGCGACCGCGACACTGACTGCCGTATCCGGGTGTTGGGGATCCCAGTGGAGTACGTCCCCCACGCCAACGCCAGCGACATCCACGCCCGCTTCGGTCTCGACGCCAAGAGCATCGCCACCGAAGTTCTCACACTACTCAGCCCCTAGACGCTCACACGGCTCCGGCCACGCGGCTCCGGTTGTGCCCGGCGAAAGCAACGTGCCCGGCAACTAGTTACGTGTAGTAGGGGTTTTCGCCTTGGTCGTGGTCGGTGGTGTCGACAATTTCGGTGATTTCGGGGACGGCTTCGAGGATTGCCTTGGAGATTCCCTCGCGCAGGGTGGCAGCACTCATGGCGCAACCCTGACAGCCCCCTCCCATGGTCACAAACGCCCGATCGTCCTCAACACCGACGAGTTCGGCGTAGCCGCCGTGCGAGGCGAGCGCGGGATTTATGCGCTCTGCCAAGAGGGTGCGGACCTTGTTGGCTGAGTCGCCGGTCAATTCGAGTTGACCCAGATCACCAAGCGGGTTCGGACGGTTCGGGTTGCGGATCACCAATCCCCCTTGGCCCGCATTGGTGGGAAGGTCGAGCGTGGCACCCGTCAGAGCCGAGACGCTGAGTGCTGGAACGATGACCGTGAGCCCCTCTTTTTCGTGGATGTGGTCGTCGTCGGCCTTTTCCGCAATCGGCTCAAGGGACAGGTCGTAGGTGTAGTCCACCCCGCTGGCACCGGTCACTTCTACGCGAAGCCCCAGTGTTTCCGCATCGTCTTCGTTGGATCGAATACCGAGCACGGTGGCGCGGGCGGCGTCGGTCACGATCAAGACTTCGCCTTGGTTGGTCTCGGCGACAGCAAGTTCCGCGTTGGTCATAACGCTCAGGCTACCGGCCTATTGGGCACCTCAGCGCTGTTCCAGTTCGTCGCACAGCCTCAACCAAAGATCTTCGGCTAGCGCGTGCTCTTGCGCGCAATCGGCCAGCGCAGATCCCGCCTCGGCGAGCCTGTGATGATCAGTTCCCGACTCCGCCAAGACCGTTTCGAGGTGAAGCCTTCGGGCTTCAAGGCGGTCCAGTTCCTTTTCGGCCTTCTTCAGTTCATGACGAATGGTTGCGCTAGATCTAGCGGTTGCGCTCTGGGAGGCTGCAATTCGGCGCTTCTGAGACGGTGAGCGTCCGGCCGATGATGCTTCGCCTTTGTGGGTTTTGTTGGCTGGTCGTTGGCGGTCGATGAGCCAGGCTTCGTAGCCTCCCGGCCAGCGCCGGGCTCGACGGTCGTCGATCACCAGCACGTCGTCCACCGTTCGGTTCAGAAGGGCCCGATCATGACTGACCACGATGAGCGCTCCAGGCCAATGTTCAAGAAAGTCTTCAAGAGCTCTCAGCGTGTCGAGGTCAAGGTCGTTGGTGGGCTCGTCGAGTAGCAGAACGTTGGGTTTGTCTGCCAGGGTGACCACCAGTTGGAGCCGTCGGCGCTCCCCGCCCGACAGCATGTCGATAGGAGACCTCTGGGTGTCGCTATCGAACCAGAACCGTTCCAGTAGGGCGAGATCCCACCAGTCGGGCTGGGCTCCGTCACCAGCAATGAACTGGCGCACCGTCACGTTCGGGTCGAGACTTCGCCCCTGCTGGTCGTGCAGACCGACGACTGCGGTCGGGCCCCGGACGACTCGACCGGCCAGCGGCTCGCGGCGACCCGCCAGCACATCAAGGAGCGTCGATTTGCCTGATCCGTTTGCTCCCACAATCCCGAGCCGTTCGGTCCGATCCAACAACAGGTCGAGGCCGCTGATCAGTGGGGGTTCGCCGCCGAAGCCGACAGTCACATCGTGGAGTTCTACAACCTGGTCTCCGAGCCGCGGCGTGCTGTTATGCAACGACGCCAAGTCGAGGTCGACTTCACGAGAACTAGCCACCGCAGTCCCGCCGTCGATCAGTTCATTGGCCTTGTCTATACGTGATCTGCTCTTACGTGTTCGAGCCTTGGCCCCTCGGCGCAGCCATGCGAGTTCGCGCCGTGCCAAGTTGCGACGCGTTGATTCGTGTGCCTTCACCAGCGCTTCGCGGGTCGCCTTTCTCTCCAAGTAACCTGCGTAACCGCCGTCGTGTAGGTACGCCGAACCCCGATCGAGTTCGAGGATTCTGGTTGTGACGGCGTCGAGCACCTTGCGATCATGGGTGACTATCACCAGACCGCCCTTGAAGGCGGCAAGCTCAGACTCCAGCCATTCGATGGCGTCCACGTCCAGGTGGTTGGTCGGTTCGTCGAGCACCAGCAGGTCCGCTTCGGCGACGACCGTTTGCGCCAGCGCCACCCGCTTCTGTTCCCCGCCGGACAGCGTTTCGACACCGCGGTCGATCTTGTCGCCCATACCGAGCCGTTGCAGAGCCGCCTCTCCCCGCCAGCCTCCGCCTACTGCGTCGCGAACCGACCCCGATTGAAGTTCGGTTATCTGTTCCAGGGTCGCTACCGATACGCCCTTCTTGCGACGAACTTCTCCACTTTCGGGGATCCGCTGACCTGCAATTACAGAGAGCAGAGTTGTCTTGCCGGTTCCGTTGATTCCGACCACCCCGAGTCGGTCCCCCGTCGAAACCGTGACGGAGACATCGCCGAACAGAAGACGATCAGGTCGGCTCATACTGACACGGTCAACGTCAACCAGGATCACAAGCGAAGGCTACGCGCTGGTTATGGGTCAGCCGCGGGCGACTCGATGCTTCAGTGCGCCGAATGCCAACGTCTGGCTGATGAACGCAACTCCGGCTATTGCCAGCAATGCCTTGAGCAGCGATCCTCCATCCCAGTGAAGGAACAGAGATCGCAGTCCCTCCAGCAGATATGTCACTGGGTTGTACCTGGCTGCCTCACCGAGCCAGCCGGTCATCGCGTCAATCGGGACGAATGAAGAAGTAATGAAGGCAAAAGGAAAGAACAGCAGGAATGAGGAGTTGACAGCTCCGGGGTTACCCGTACGCAAAGCGATGGCGTAAGGCAAGCCGGTGTAGGCAACCCCCCAGAGGGCACCCATAACGATGAACGTGGCCACTCCGAACGGCCCTGTCGGGAACCGCACGCCAATAATGAACCCGAAGACCAGCACCGGGATTATGAGCAGCACGACCAACACGAAGTCGGCGACGATATGACCGATCAACAGCGCCCTGCGTGACACTGGGGTGAGCATCAGACGGTCGAAGTACCCGTTCTGGATGTCGAGCACCAGTGCCGGCGCACGCGACACTCCTGTGACCGCGAAGATGATGGCGACGGGCAATTGGAAGGCTTTGTAGTCGATCTCTATAGAGGTGAAGTTGGCAACATCTTGCAAGGAACCAATGTTTATAACCAAGAAGAACAGCGGGATGAGCAGCGCTGGGACTACCGCTTCAAGATCACGTGGCAACTGTCGCACCGACCGAATGGCGATGCTGCCGACATCTCGGAAGAACCCGGTTGGTCGCGCCTGTATGTGATGATGCGGTGTGATTGTCGTGGTCATGAATCGACTCCTTCCATGCGATGGCCTGTGACTTCCAAGAAAACGTCGTCGAGGGTCGGTGTTCGAAGCGCTAGTTCGGTTACCGACACGCCAACTCGGTCGAACGCCAAGGCGACGGGGCTGAGTGCTCGGTTGCCGTCGCTGGTGTTGATGATCAGTTCGTCGCCGTGGTGTTCAACGGAATCAAGGCCGTCGATGCCTACAAGCGCTGCTGCGGCTGCTTCGTGGCCCTCTTCAAGGCGGGCAATGACAACATCGGTTCCGACGGTGCGCTTCAGTTCTGTGGGCGATCCCTGTGCGACGAGCTTGCCGTGGTCGATTATCCCGATGCGGTTCGACAACTCATCAGCCTCTTCGAGGTATTGCGTGGTCAAAAACACGGTCATGCCATGTTCACGATTGAGTCGCCGCACCTCTTCCCAGACACGCAACCGCCCTTGCGGGTCCAGGCCTGTTGTCGGCTCGTCGAGAAAAAGCACCGACGGGCTGTGCATCAATGATGCCGCCAGGTCAAGGCGCCGTTTCATTCCTCCGGAGTATGTCGAAACAAGCGCAGGCACTGCTCCCATGTCGAGGATCGGCGCGAGTTCTTCAATTCGCTGGGTGATTTCGCTGGAGCGCAACCCGAATAGTCGGCCCTGAGTTTGGAGGATCTCAAGACCGGTCATGCGGTCGTCGAGGGCCGCTTCTTGCAGGGCCACACCGATCGAGAACCGCAACTGAGCGGCTTGGGAGACCACATCAAAGCCGGCTACCCGGGCGCGACCGCTGGTGGGGAGAAGCAGAGTGCACAGCATTCGCACCAATGTTGATTTTCCAGCACCGTTGGGACCGAGAAACCCGTAGATCTCTCCTTTGGGGACTTCAAGATCGATACCGTCCACTGCCCGGAGATCACCAAAGCAACGAACCAGTCCTTCCACCTGAATTGCAGCCATCCGCCGACGCTAGCGGCGCTTCGCCTAGAGGCCGAGCGAATAGGTGGGACAACGCGGCCCATACGGCGCGAGGCCGTGGCCCGAGCGGCCCGTGAGCGTAGCGAACAAGAGCGGGAATGACACCGCCGCCACATGACAGGCTCTCACCTGTCTGCGGGCGCTTTGAAGGTAGCCTCGCGTTGTGTCTGATATCGACGCGGTGCTGCTGGTCAGCTTTGGGGGTCCCGAGGGGCCTGACGATGTCGTGCCCTTTCTCGAGCGGGTCACAGCTGGTCGTGGTATCCCGCCGGAGCGCCTTGTCGAGGTGGGTGCTCACTATGCACATTTCGGCGGTGTCAGTCCCATCAACGAACAGTGCCGAGCTATTCATAAAGCACTGCAGTCGGAACTCGATTCGGCCGGCTATTCGCTTCCTGTGTATTGGGGAAACCGCAACTGGCATCCTCTGCTTGACGACACGATCGCGCAGATGGCTAGCGACGGAGTCCGCCATGCCGTAGCTCTGGTCACATCTGCCTACAGTTCATATTCGAGCTGTCGCCAGTACATCGAAGATCTGGACCGCGCTGAGTCAGCGGCGGGTGTTGAGGCTTTGCAAATCGACAAGATACGGCCCTACTTCGACCATCCGGGGTTTGTCGAGCCGTTCATTCGATCAACCCAGGATGCTCTTGGGCGCCTTGCATCAAATGATCCTTCCCCGCTGGTTTTTACTGCCCATTCCATACCGGTGGCGATGGCAGACTCATGCGACTATGAAGCCCAGTTGCGGGCGACCATGGATCTAGTGGCTACCGCGGTGTCGCCCGACAGCACCTGTCATCTCGTTTGGCAGAGCCGCTCGGGGTCTCCCTCGGTGCCATGGCTTGAGCCCGACATCAACGATCACCTCCGCTGGCTCGCCGCTCAGGGTTACCAACAAGCGGTCGTGATCCCGGTCGGTTTTGTCTCCGACCACATCGAAGTGCTGTGGGACCTAGACCACCAAGCAGCAGCAACAGCCGACGAATTGGGTCTCCATATCGAGCGTGCGGCCACGCCGGCGACAGCTCCAGATCCCGAATTCATCGCAATGGCCCGCGAGTTGATCGAGGAGCGACTGGGCCATCTGAGTCCTCGAGCCCTGAGCGCTTTGCCTGCGCGACCTCGCGACTGTGTCCCCGGTTGTTGCTTGTTCAGGATGTAAGGAAAAGATAAACAAGGCGATCAAGTATCCACCAGAGTTCACGAAACGTGATTTATTGTCTGTGACATATCTATTCATACGCTCTGTGGATTATCCACAGGCTTGATCCGTTGGAGGCACCACCGGTGAATCACGCAATGATCGCTGCTGAAGCGCTGCGCTATCGCTTGAAACTGGTTAAAGCCCCACTTGTGCAAGACGACAAGTGGAACGTTGAGGAACTTGCAATCGCATCGGTCACCGCGGCCGATCCTCAAGTAGACGGCGCCATCCGCCGTATCGCCGAATCGTGGACCAAAGCCGGTCTAGAACCGGTGGAACTCTGCGTGCCTTGGAGCGGGCCACAGGTGGACGAACTGTTCGAGAACCGTCCCGATCTGATAGACGCTCTCGACGACATACTCAGCGGCGCGAACAGAGCCAGACGCGCAGCCTGATCAATTCGAACATCCGCGCTCGCGCTAACTCCGCTCCGCCGTGGCCGCGGGGACTTCTGTTGACTACCTTGTCTGTGTGCAAGTCCTCACGCTGGTCAACCAAAAGGGTGGAGTCGGCAAGACAACGGTGGCCTTGGGTTTGGCAGCCTCTGCTTGGGCTCGCCAAGTCGACTGCCTCGTCATCGATATCGACCCCCAAGGAAACGCCACTACCGGGCTGGGGGTTTGGAATCCGCCTTTCAGCATCGACCACGCTCTGGCTGAAGAGCGTCCCGGTTCAATCGCGAGTTTGCGGGCGACCTCTTCCTGGCCGACCGACGGTGGGCGTCCTCCGTCAGTGGTCCCCGCTACGCCGGCTCTCGCAGCCCGTGAACCACAATTGATGACCGACCCCATCGGGGCCAACAATCGTCTTGCGGTTGCGCTCGAAGGAGTCGATCACGACATCGTCATCATCGATTGTCCCCCATCGCTGGGCCTGCTCACTATCAATGGGTTGTTCGCCGCTGATCAAGCCTTGATCGTCACCGAACCAGGCGCTTGGGCTTCAGACGGTGTCAACCAGATCCTGAGAACGGTGGAACGAATCTCTGCCCGCCGCACCGCGCCGCTCACCGTGGCGGGAGTTGCCGTCAACCGCATGGGCCGTACTCGAGATGCCCGATATTGGGACGAGCAGCTCCGAACCGACCATGGCAGCATGGTGCTCCCAGCTATACGGCTTCGTGCCGCGGTCACCGAAGCGGCTGCCAACTCTTTACCGATCCACGCACTCGGGGCCCGGCCCGGTGCCAGAGAAGCAGCCGCCGAGTTCGACACTCTTTTTGATCTCATCGTCAACACCGAGGTGACCAATGGTGTATGACCCACAAGCTAAACGTCAGCGTCCAAAACCGGCGCCAGAGGGTCCCGCCCCGGTCGACGCTCTGCTGCTCACGGACACCACCGCAGCCAGCGGTCAAGGTGCTAGTGCTGACATCTCGACGTCGGTTCCCTATGGGGACAACGAGGAGATCCCGCTCGTCGGGCAGGATCCGCCTCCAGCTCCCACGGTTACTCCGGAGCCCGCCAATCCGCCCCCAGACAAGTTGTTGATCAACAGCGCTCTGGTGAGCGCGGTTGGCACGCTGATCGGCGCGCTGGTGATGCGTTACCTGTGGAAACGCTGGTTTCGAAACGACAGCCCGGAATAAACGCTCAACAGCCGCTGGGAAACGAACCGTCTCAACACCTGTGGTTGTGACTCAGCTCGCGATGGCTAGCAATTCAGCTTCTCGATCGGCCTTGTTTTTGGATCTCTTGGCGACTTCGGCGGTGCCTTGCGGACACATCGACACGTAGGGACACCAGCCGCACAGCGGGCCGGTGCGCGGCTCGAACTCATCGTCAGCACAAGCCGTGTGGATCTCTGCCCAGGTACCTGCAAGTTTCTCGGTGACGGTCTCGATCTCTTTGCGGTTCACGTCCATGCCGATAGTGCGCTGGCCAAGATACAGCAGGCGTGCTCGCACCGGCATCTCACCTGTGGATGCCTCCACCGCGGCGGCATACAGCAGCACCTGGTCGAGCCGTGACCGACGGAAACGATGAGAAGGAGCTTTCCCCGACTTGTAGTCGGTGACGATCATTCCGTCGCCTTCTTCTTCGATCCGGTCGACGATTCCACGAAAGGGCACTCCGGCCAGTTCGGCTTCCACGTCTTGTTCGGTGGCTCGTACTTCTACTTTGGTGGGGTCTTCAAGATGCCACAGGCCCTCGATTGCTGTCCATGCCTTCCAGCGAAACTCGCGGGACTCCTTCTCGTCGTGCCCCAGCGCCTGATAGTCGCCCATGGCCTCGGTCTCAGGCCACTCGGTGCGAGCGATCAGGCGAGCCTCTTCGATTGTGCGCTGGTTGGGTTGGCGTTGCAACAACAATTCGAGAACCCGGTGAGCGAAGCTCCCGGCCAGTGCATCTGCGCTTGGAGGGTCGGCCAGACGATCGATGTACCGGAATTTCCAGCGGCGGGGGCATTGCGTGAAGGTGCCGGCCCCGGACGGTGAGAGGCGAGGCGGAGGCACCGGGATTAGTGGAGGCGTCGACCCGTCGCTGACCGGAGATGCCGAAACTCCCACTTCGGTAGAGCCGGCGGAGTCGGAGTCGAGTTTCACTCATGTAGTTCTACACCATGGGTGTGACACTGCAAGGTGAAACCGTCGAAGATCTGCGACTGAACCACTCAAGGGCCAGCGATGCATCTAGATATCGAGGGTTGTGCTGTCTACTAGGGCGCTGTTGCGCACTAGGAATTCGCGTCGGCTCGACACGTCGGTACCCATCAGCACCTTGAACATCTCAAGGGCTTCCTTTGTCTGGGCGCCATCGTCCATGGTGAGCCGACGCAGAGTGCGAGTATTCGGATCAAGTGCGCAGTGACGCAATTCCTCGACGTTCATTTCGCCGAGTCCCTTGAAGCGCTGCCACTTGACATTCTCTCGGCGACGGTTGCCTTTGCACAGCTCATCAGTCACCGCCTCTTTTTCTTCTTCGGAGTAGACCCGATATGTCTCATCTCCGATTTTGGTGGTGAACAAGGGGGGTTGGGCCGCAAATACCCGGCCCGCTTCCAGCATCGGCCGCATGTACTTGTAGATCAGCGTCAACAGCAGGCAACGAATATGACTACCGTCAACATCGGCGTCACACAAGATCACTATGCGGCCATAACGGGTGTCTTCGATGTTGAACTTTTCGCCCGCTCCAGCACCCATGGCAGTGAACAACGCCCGCGCCTCGGCGTTGTCGAGCACCTGCTTCGGGCTGGCTTTATGGGCATTGACCACCTTGCCCCTTAGCGGCAGGATCGCCATCGTTTCAGAGTTGCGACCCCTTTTGGCGGGGCCGGCCGCAGAGTCCCCTTCCACCAGAATCAGTTCCGCATCCATTCCGTGAATCCGACAGTCAGCGAGCTTTTGAGGCATCCCGGTTGAACCGAGACTTGCCGCCTTGCGCTGGTTCTCCAGCAGGGTCTTGGAAGCGACCCGACTTTGAACCGCGTTCGACAGCTTGTCGGCAATCGCTTTGACGTGGGTGCGGGGCCCTCCACCGGGCTCGAACCACTCCTTGAGTTGTTCGTACACCACCCGGCTGACAATTCCGTCGATTGCGGGAGTGCCCAATTCCTGTTTGGTCTGCCCGCGGAATTGTGGTTCTGCGAAGGTCACTTTCAACGCTGCTACCAGGCCCTCCTGTACATCGTCCTTGACAGCTTTGTGCTTATTCTGCTTTGCGAGTTTGGCGAGCTTGTGGTGGTCTTTGAGCACCACGTTGTTGATCACCCGGGTGAGGGCTTTGTCGAAACCCGCCAAATGGGTTCCTCCCTGTGGGGTGGGGATGGTGTTGACGAACGACACCACCTTCGTGTCGTAGCCGTCAACCCAGCGCAGCGCGATATCAACGGTGCAGTCCCGCTCAACGTCTGTCATCTTCTTGTTGACCGGCACCTTCTCGACAAACATGTCGATGCCGTTGCCGGTGATGACGCCACAGACCGGCGGAGAGTCCGAAAGGTGATCGACAAGGTCAGCGAGACCTCCCTTACTAGCGAACACGAACGGTTCGGCAGCGCCACCTGCTCGTTTGTCGGTAACAGATACCTGCATAGTCGGCACTAGGAAACACGCCTGAATCACCCGTTCACAGACCTCGTCGAAGTCGACGCGGGCATCGGGTTTGAAAATCTCGAAATCGGGCCAGAAGCGCACGCGTGTGCCAGTCCGGTTTCTTGGGATGCGCTTGAGTTTTCGGAGTTGATGACCAGCGTCGAAGTCGTCCCGTCCGTTGAACTGACCCGCCACACGGTTCTTGAAACCCAGCACATGCGTGCCACCGTCACGGTCAACCTCGACGGTCAATTTTTTGGCCAGGGCGTTGACAACCGACGCCCCGACTCCGTGCAAACCACCCGATGACGAGTAGGCGCCGCCACCGAACTTGCCCCCCGCATGCAACTCGGTGAACACCACTTCCACCGCTGAAACCTTGCGTTTGGCGTGTCGGTCGATGGGGATGCCTCGGCCGTTGTCGCTGACCTCCACCGATCTGTCGCGGTGCAGAGTGACATCCACCTTGGTTGCAAAGTCGGCTGCAGCCTCATCGACGGCGTTGTCGATCAACTCCCATACGAGGTGCATGAGACCGGCGCTGCCGGTACCGCCGACGTACATGCCCGGCCGTTTGCGCACGGCTTCCATGCCCTCAAGGGTCTCGATCGCATCAGCGTCGTATGCGGTTGAGGTGGATGCGGCCAAGTCAGAATCCAACGAATCGAGGGTGATCACGGTCAACGAACGAGTGTTCGCAATACCGTACTAGGCACGGGTGACATTGGAGCGGATTTGGGTAAGATCGAGGTCTTGCGGCCCCTACGACTCCCTGCGTTCACCCTAGCGATTGCTGTTGTGTTCGCGAGCATCGCCGCGGCTTGTGGTGGCGACGACTCTTCAGAGCCAGACGGTTCCGAAGACGCTGTTTTCGCGACAACCACGCTTCCGCCTCTCGAGCCGGAACCCACAAATCCTTCGGACGCGCCTTCGACCACAGAAAAAGGCACAGTTGAACCCGCACCTGCCGAAACCACGACAGCACCGGCGACCGACGATGGCGACGCCACGGTAGGGACACCTGTACCTGACCCTGTGCCCACCGAGACCACGACACCGCAGGGAGAATCCGACCCAACTGAAGGTCCTGCAACCACAACAATCACGACAACCACCAAAGAACCCACAACCGTCGAGGAACCAACAACCACCGAAGCATCAACAACCACAGCCGAACCAACAACCACCGAAGCATCAACAACCACAGCCGAACCAACAACCACAGCCGAACCAACAACCACAGCCGAACCAACAACCACCGAAGCATCAACAACCACAGCGGGACAAACAACCACCGAAGCATCAACAACCACAGCGGGACAAACAACCACAGCCGAACCAACAACCACCGCGGTACCAACAACCACCGCGGTACCAACAACCACAGCGGCACCAACAACCACGACCACCAAGACTCTCACCCGAGAAGAGATCCTCGAAGCGGCCGCAGCCAACGCCCCGTTGTTGCAACCCAACAGCGACCGGCGACGCATTCAAGTCCTGAGCGTCGCAGACGGGTCCACAACCTCTCTGGCCAACGCCGTCGACGGTGACCGACCGGTGCTCCTCTGGTTCTGGGCACCTCATTGACCGACGTGTCGGCGCGAGGCGCCGCATGTCGAGCAGTTCGCTCGAGAGCACATCAACGAAATCCAAGTCATCGGCATGGGCGCCCAAGACAGCTTCAATCTGGCCCTCAGCTTCGTCACCGACTTCGGAGTCACGACACCGACCATGGTGTGGGATCCATCGTTCACAACTTGGCGGCAATACGGGATCAACGTCAACAGCTCAATGATTCTGCTCAACGCCGACCTGACCGAAGGCTCCCGACCTTTCAACGGCTTCAACTCCGCGCAACAGCAGCGGATCATCGACGCACTCGATCAGTTCACCTGACCGACGCACGTCACGGGGTCTACCAGCGAGCGTCCGCGACGACCACAATCTGGCGCTCAGTACGGCTCGGCACCAGATCACGGGCACTTGCTTCGATATTGAGTGCGACGGGGTTGGGGTCAAGTTTTCGGGGATCGTCGTAGTCAGCCATCAGCGCATAGACATCAGTCATTGCCGCAGGGCCAAACCAAGTGCCCGTAACTGTCTCACCGCTAGCCAACCTGGCAATGCGCACACCCTGACCACCGCGACCCTTGGCAAGCAGGTCACCATACGGCGTTGCCTTGACACCCCCGGCGCTGGTGACCGTCAGCACTACGCCATCGCCCAGTAACACATCGGCCCCCACGACCTCGGCATCACCGAGCAGTCTCATACCGGCCACACCACCAGCACCCCGTCCCTGATCGTTGATTCCATCAACAGGGGTGCGAAGAACCTGGCCGTCAGACGCAACAAAAGCAATGTCAACGCCGATAGGAGCACGAAACGCGGCAATCACCCGATCGTCACCTTTCAACGAGATGACCGTCGCCGACGACCGGGTGCTCATCACCTCACTGAGCGTCAGTCTCTTGGCGACGCCATTGGCGGTCACCAGCACTAGCCGTTCCTCGCCGTCTGTGAGCAGCGTCAATACCGTCTCACCCTTATTGAGTCCGAGCAGCGCTGCGGCGGGTACTCCACGGGCTCGGCCGGCCGCATCTGGGAGTTCTTGGACCCTCACCGCTATGGCCCGACCCTCCGACGTGACCGCCATGATCTCAGAGCCGGTGGTGGTCATGGCGCGTGCGGCAATCAGATCGTGGCGACCCACCGTTGCCCTTTTGGCGCCGTTGGTTGGAGCATGTCCGAGGTTGCCCGACGTGGACAGGGTCACCACGCATGGCTCATCGACACCAACAGTTTGCGTGTCGTCGCGGGTGGGTCGTTCATGCACCACAATCTCGGTAGCGGCAACGATCTCAGCTCGTCGGGGCACGCCGTGTTGGACAACGAGTTCATCAAGTTCCTTGAGCACCAGAGTACGGCGCCTGGTCTCAGAGTTGAGAAGCTTGTGGTACTCCGCAATGTTGATCCGCAGCTCGGTGGCTTCTTGTTCAAGTTCGAGTTTGGCCAGGGCGGTGAGTCGGCGCAGTGGCATGTCGAGGATGTGTGCTGCCTGGATGTCTGTCAGCAGGAACCGTTCGATCAGCCTCACCCGGGCTTCGGCCGCATCCTGGGAGCCGCGGATGATGGCAACGACCTCGTCTATGGAGTCGAGCGCGACCAGCAGACCTTCGAGTACGTGCAGGCGATCTTGTGCCTTGGCGAGGCGGAACTCGGTGCGGCGGACGATCACGTCGAGGCGATGCTCTATGTAGTGGTGGCACAGGTCGTAGATGCCGAGCGTGGTCGGCACGCCGCTGACCAACACCACATTGTTGATACCGAACGTCTCCTCCAGCGGTGTCAGTCGGTACATGTCCTGGAGCGCAACCTGTGGGTTGATTCCGGGTTTCAGGTCGATCTGGATGCGCAGGCCGTCCATGTCGCTCAGATCGGCGATGCCCGCGATTCCAGCAAGTCTGCCGTTGTTGACCAATTCCTGAACTTTGCTGATCACCCGCTCGGGCCCCACGAGATACGGCAACTCGGTGACGACCACAGCCTGACGGGAGCGCGTGATCTGCTCGACATCAGCTGTCGCACGGATGCGGAACGATCCACGCCCGGTTTCGTATGCCACACGCAAGCCGTCGTTAACCACTGTGCCGCCCGACGGGAAATCGGGACCCGGGAGCACTTTCATCATCTCGTCGATGGTTGGTTTGGGCCGCCGTTTCGTCATCACCAGCCGGATCAGCTCAGCCACTTCACGCAGGTTGTGCGGGGCCATGTTGGTGGCCATACCGACAGCTATTCCGCTGGTGCCGTTGACGATGATGTTGGGCACGGCCGCGGGCAGCACGGCCGGTTCTTCGCCTTCACCGTCGTAGGTGGAGCGGAAGTCGACAGTGTCTTCGTCGAGCTCGCGGACCATGTCCATGGCTGCTTCGGCCAGGCGGCATTCGGTGTAGCGCGAAGCGGCGGGTGGATCGTCGAGCGAACCGAAGTTGCCCTGGGGGTCGATGAACGGGAGCATCCGCGAGAAGTCTTGCCCCATCCGTACCAGGGTGTCGTAGATGGCCGAGTCGCCGTGGGGGTGGTACCGGCCCATGGTGTCGCCGACAATGCGAGCCGATTTGCGAAACGGTGTGTTGGGACGGACCCCCATCTGCAGCATCGACCAGAGGATCCGGCGCTGCACCGGTTTGAGGCCGTCTCGTACGTCGGGGATGGCCCTTGCGGTTATGACGCTGAGTGAGTAGGCGAGGAACGACTCGCTCATCTCGTCGGCAACGGGCACATCGACAACTTCGCGGGCGTAGCTGGGGTCGAATTCGAGTTGTCGGGGCATGGTGAGACTCTCGGGGTTTACGAACGAACGTTCGTCAGCTTAGCTGCCGCTACTGACACGCCCGCGGAGGCCCCTGGGCCTTGGGGCAATAGAGTGCCGACGTGCCTGAGCTTCCTGAGGTTGAAACGATCCGTCGCCAGTTGGAGCCGCGTGTGGTGGGGGCGGAGATCGTTGACGCCGGGTCGCACTGGTCGGCCAAGTTCACGCCTGCCACGGGTGTCATCGGGGCGCAGATCATCGCAGTTCGCCGCCGCGGAAAATACCTGCTCTTCGACCTCTCCGGTGAGGAGGAGCTGATCGTGCATCTGGGGATGACGGGGCGTCTCGCGGTGCGGGAGCCGACTCGCGAGGCGCTGGAACATCCCCATCTTCGGGCATGGTGGGACCTCGACAGCGGTGGGCGGCTGACGTTCCACGACATTCGGCGTTTCGGACGGATCCACCATGTGGAGCGCGGTGATCACAGCGGCATTCCCACGCTCGCTGCGTTGGGGCCTGAACCGTGGGATCCCGCCTTCACAGGGCGGTCACTGGCTGCTTTCGTGAAGCGCTCGGACCGCCATGTCAAGACGCTGCTGTTGTCGCAGCGCCCAGTGGCGGGCATCGGCAACATATACGCTGACGAGGCCTTCTGGCTCGCCAAGATCAATCCAGCGACCCGCAGGCTGAGCCCGCAGCGAGCAGAGCGCTTGGTGGAAGGCATCCGCACAGCCCTCGATTCCGGCATCAAGTACGGTGGCACGACCCTGCGCGACTACGTGGACTCAGACGGCCAAGCTGGCGCCAACCAACACGAGTTGCATTGTTACGGGCGGGCCGGAGAGCCCTGCGACCGTTGCGGCACCATCATGCGCCGCCGAGTCCTAGACGCCCGCAGCACCACCTGGTGCCCCACCTGCCAACCCCGCTGATAGCAGCCCGACCATATTCGCTATTTGTGCGATTTCGGTAATCAATACTGCGCAAATTCGGTAATCAGTACCGAATTCTGCATACAGCGCTCTGGGCCTAGCCACTACGCCTTCGGTCGTCCCGCCGGCGGTACGGGTACGCGGGGAGGCTTGAAGCTCGTGATCAGCAGGTGGTGGCGTCGCGGAGGGTTTGGCAGGCTTGGGCCAGGCGTGCGGGGCTGAGCGAGATTATCCGGCGACGGAAGACATCTCGGGGGATCGTGTGAATGTTGTCGAAGTTCACCAAACAGTCCGTGGGCACACCGTCTTGAGAGGCCGTCAACTCCAACTCGGACACAAGACCACGATACGTGCGGGTGAGCACAGCAACTACTACCGACCCGACCCGCCCAGCGACTGGATCGCGAGTGAGCACCAATACAGGCCGATCACCGGTTGGTGTGGCCGCAAACCAAATCTCACCGCGTTTCATCAGCCCAATCCGACCAGTCCTCGGCCGGCCCCCAATCTGCAACCTCAGTAAACGCCGACTCAGCCTCAGCCAACGGTTCCGCCTCCCAAAGGTCCGCATCCAATACCGACGCCAACCCGACGAGGTACCGATGCAGGGCGTCTCGCAGCAACTCCGACCGTCCAATACCAAGTTGCTGCGCCCATCGCTGCATCTCAGCAACTTCATCATCATCCACTCGAAAGCTCACCATTGTCATACAGTTATTATAGTCTGTATGACATACAAACCCGCATACTTGTGGCAGATTCGTCAGAGAGACGGTGAAAGCGACAAGAGCATCGTTCTACCCTAGGGACATGGCTCGCAGAGACACCGGCGTGGACCCGACCGTGTTCACGATGATGGCGATCGGTCTCCTGCTGGCTGGAACGTTCGCTGCCGCGGTGCCTGTGCTCGCCGACAAGGAGGCAGGATCGACAATCGGCACGGTTCGGCTGGTGGCCGCAGCGGCGATGGTACTTGTTGCGGTGTTCCTGACCCGCTACATCCGCCGCCCGAGAGCAGGCGACCGCACCTACGAGTACGTGGCGATGGCGGTGATGCTGCTGATAGGGGTGGCCTTCTGGCTGGCGATGCTGGGTTTGCTGGCGTTCTCAGCGTGGTATCTGATAGCTGAGCGCAACGAGACCTGGGTCACCATGGTCAGTGCTGCGGCGCTCTGCATCTTCGGCCTGCCTTTGGTGTTGATCCTGCTGCTCGAACGTCGGTCACGACAAAGCACCGAAGAGATGTACGGCCTGGACGTGAATCCGACCGATGAACTGGGCAAGCGCAGCGTCGCAAAGCAACGGGCACGTTGGCGCAAACGACCCAAGCTGAAACGCCGTCGCAGAAACCGCCGCTAGTGGTCCCCACCCTGCGCAAGTAGCCCGTGCGTTGCCGCAAGTTGCACGAAACGGCTATAGTTCGCGGCAGAGGACGCGGAAGGCAGGATTGATGACGCGCGCCGGACACGAGGTCAAGACCCAGCAGTTGACCCTCCCCGATGAACTCGTCCTGACACTCCTGAACGAAGAGAGCGGCTACTTCAGGCAAGTACCCGGATGGAACCTGAACTGCGCCGTCGTCGGCTCCGCGCTCGCCGAGTTGTCCCTCCAAGCTCGCATCGACACAGACATGGAATCCTTGATCCTGCTGGACAAGACACCCACTGGTGACCCCTGTCTCGACCCCATCCTCCAAGCGATCGCAGCCGAACCGCTCCGACGCAACGCCCAGTACTGGGTTGAGCGCCTCGCGCCGCGCGCCGAGGCGATCATCGATACGACTCTGGAGCGCTTGGTCAACCTCGACATCCTTCAACATCACGATGGTGACTTCTGGTCGTTGGCCCAAACCGCTTGGCGGACCGGCTTCCACGCAGGCTCCGAAGTAGGCACTGCTGTTGAATTCGTCAAGACCCGGATCAGCAAAGCCATCTTCAGCGATGAGATCCCAGACCCTAGAGACATCATCATCATCTGCCTCACCGACACCTGCGACGTCTTGCGCTTCATCTTCGAACTCGATGAAGAGTCTGAGGCGCGGGTCGAGCAAGTCACCAAGATGGACTTGATCGGCCGCTCCATCGCCGATGCCGTCCACGAGAACATCGCCAGACCGTTGTTCCGAAAGACCACCCTCAGCAAGGCGATTCCTGTTGTCGCACTGCGGAAGTTGGTGCGCAACGAACACGTCAAAACCGGCAACATTCCAGCCCTCTTCGCGCAACTAGGCGAAGAATACGGCCCGGTGTTCGAACTCCGGCCCCCGTTCTCAGAGAACATGATCATCCTGGTCGGCCCCGAGACCAATCACTGGGTGCACCGTCACGGCCGCACCTACCTGAGAGCTCGCGACTATATGGAGAGCTTCGAGAAGATCTACGGAGGGTCGGGAATATTGCCCGCACTCGACGGTGCCGACCACTTCCGATATCGAAAGTCCGTTCAGCCCGGTTATTCTCGCTCGCGGCTCGAAGCCCAGTTGGACGAGTGTCTCTCCCTTACTCGGAAACACATGGACACTTGGGAGACTGGACAAGTGTTCGGAGCGGTGGACATGAGCCGGCAGTTGGCCAACTCGGCGATGTCACCCCTCTCAGTGGCCATCGAGTCTCAGGACATCCTCAACGATCTCTGTATTTACAAGGCTCGGGCGCTCCATACGCATATTGCCAGGACCATGCCCAAATTCATGTTGAAGACTCCGGGCATGCGGCGCAGGGCGAAACTGATCGAAGAAGTTGTGGAACGAGTCCTCAGCGTTCATACACCGGCCCAGCGGGCCGGATGTCCGCGCGATCTAGCCGACGACCTGCTGAACATGCACTCCGCTGACCGGCAGTTCCTCCCAGAGTCGAATCTACGTTTTGTGCTCTCAGCCCCGCTGCTCGCCAGCATGTACATGGGCGATGAACTCAGCTTCGTCATCTACTCGATGCTTGCCCGACCGGAGTTCCACGAGAAGATCCGTGCCGAAGCGGATGCCCTGTTCGCCGACGGCGACCCCGACGCCGATGAGATCACCGGACCATCGATCGACATCACCCGCCGCTTCATCATGGAGGTTCTGCGGATGTATCCGATCGTCCCGATGTCCATTCGAAACGTGATGAATGCGGTGATGGTCGAGGGTTATGAACTGCCCGAGGGGTCACGGGTCGCCATCGCCACGACCGCGACTCACTACATGAGTGATCTCTTCCCAGATCCATTCACGTTCGATATCGACCGCTACGTCGCCCCCCGCAAGGAACATCTCGGTACCGGGTATGCCCCGTACGGCTTGGGAACACACACCTGTCTGGGCGCGCGCTGGACGGAACTGCACATGGCGATCAACCTCTTGATGATCGCGCACTACTTCGATATGGAGATCGCCCCCAAGAACTACAAGCTCAAGGTCAGCCCGTTCCCGTCGCAGTGCCCGAACAAGAAACTGAAGTTCGCTGTCACCGGGCAACGGAACGAACTACCCGTCTGACGCGCCGGACCCCTCGGAAGCACCCTGCTCCTCGTGACGCTGGTGCACGTCGTCGATCGCCACGTCGAGGTCGTCCCACAGGCTCTGCACCGTTGAGCGCAGACGCATGTTCTCATAGGCGCCCCAGACGGTCATCGCCGGCGGTACGACCAGGATCGAGACGAGCAGCGAATAGCCGATCGTGATCGCCGAGGTCACGCCGAACTGCGCGATCCCCTCCAGCGGCGAGAACACCAGGACGCCGAACCCCAACGCCGTGGTCAGAGCCGAACCCAGCAACGCCGAGCCCGTGGTGGCCAGTGTGCGAACCGCCGCCTTCTCAGGGTTGCGCACACGGGCGAACTCCTCCTGGTAGCGATGGATCATGTGGATCGTGTAGTCCACGCCGATACCTATCGAGAGCGCAGTGATGATCGAGGTGATCAGTGAGTAGGGAATATCCAGGAGCGCCATCGTGCCCAGCACCCAGATGAGAACGAGCACAATCGGCCCGACCGCTACGAACCCGAGCACCGGTCGGCGCAGCGTCACCCAGAAGAAGAGGGTGAGGATGCCCAGAGCGACGGCGACGGTGGTGGTGATCGCCTCCGTCTGGCCGTCGGTGATGTGATCCTGGATCGTGACCTGCAGAATGCTCAGCGCAGTTGCGGTGATGGCATCGTCGTCTCCGGA
This sequence comes from Candidatus Aldehydirespiratoraceae bacterium, assembly GCA_965198315.1. Classification (GTDB taxonomy): domain Bacteria; phylum Actinomycetota; class Acidimicrobiia; order Acidimicrobiales; family Aldehydirespiratoraceae; genus VXYK01. The sequence continues at coordinate 3,734,084 of OZ240616.1, forward strand.
CCAGAGCGCCTCGATCTCCTGTTGGACCACCATCGCAGACTCGGGATCGTCGGTGTAGGTGGGGAACTGGAGCAGGATGGCGTCGACACCGTCCGGATCGTTGACGAGGATGCTCCCGAGCAACGGATCCCTGTCGCCGAGCCTGTCAAGGAACTCCTGCATCAGCTCCGGGTCGAGCTGTACCCCCGCGGAGGCCTGCGCGAACAGGTCGGCCAGACCCTGGTCGTAGTTGTCGCCGGTTTCGCCGCTCTGGTGGGTCCAGTCGTGCACGAGCGTCTCGTAGGTCGGGGCCATCGGTCCTGCAGCGGCGGTCGGGCGTCGTTGTTCGTCGGCGAACGCGGCCGAAAGGTCCCGCACGTTCAGGAGTGTTCGAGTCTCAGTGGCTTCGGCCCGCACCAGCACGGTGGCCAACTCTGTCGATCCGCCGACCGCCTCGTCGAGGCTCTCCATGTCGTTGAGCACGTGCCCGTCCCGGGGCAGGATGTCGCGGATGCTGAACTCCGAGGTGAGGCCGGTGGCTACGAACCCGAACCAGACGGTGACACCGACCACGGCGAGAAGATAGGGCGCAGGCCGGCGCGCCACGGCCGCCCCGAGCAGTTCTGCGGATCGTTCGATACCGGGCAGCGCGCTCGACACCGAGCGGGGTGCCTTCAACTTGCCCCGCGCCTCGCGCCGCCGGTCGACGATGGTCCGCCCCGCCGGCACCAGCGTGAGCATCACGATCAGGCTCAATCCCACACCCAACCCGGCGACTACGCCGAAGTCTCTGATCACGCTTATCGGAGAGAACAGCGTGGAGAAGAAGCTGGCGATCGTAGTCACAGCGGCCAACAGCAGCGGGATGGCCACGTGCCGCAGTCCGACCCGAACCGCTTCGAGGACCGACTCACCTTCTCCCCGCTGCTCGCGGTAGTGCGATACCGCCTGGATCGCGTAGTCCACCGTGAGGCTGATCACGATGATCGGGACCATCACTGAGAGCGAGCTCGGCGGACCGATCCAGTCGAGTCCTTTCGGTCCCAACCAGCCTTCTGCACCGACGATCCAGGTCAGCGAGAAGATCAGGCCGGTGAGCGTGATCAACAGATCCGACAATGTGCGCAGGAAGACCAGGATCAGCGCCGCGATCAACAGCAGGGCCAGCCCGATCAACGGCCCCATCCCCGACTCGGTGGCCTCCTTGTACTCGTCCTCGACCACGATCGGCGACACGCTGCTGACACGCAGCGGACCCTCAGAACTGAGCGCCAGGTCGTTGACGGCCCTTTCTGCTTCAGCGATGCGCTCGTCGCCGGTGTCGCGCAGGCGGATGGTGGAGACGGTCACCGAGGTGCCGTCGGCATCGTCGCCCGACAGGGCCGCGAACGCTGGGGCGAGCTCCGGTACGGCGCTGATCGCGTCGATCTCTGCCTGGGTGACCGATCCGAAGTCGCTGACTCCCCCGAAGTTCGCGAACAACAGGGACGGTGCAATGATCGGATCTGGAGGTATCAACAGCGCCTTCACGGCCGGGGTTGCCTTGATCTCGTCCACCAGGGCGTCCATCTGCGACAGGCCCCCGGGTGTGAACGCCTCGCCGCGGAACACCAGAGTCACCACACTGATGTCGCTGGCCTCCCCGAAGAACTCGTCGAGCTCGTCGACCGCATCGAGGTAGGGACTGTCCGAGGGTAAGAACTCCAGCGAGGCCCCCTCAGTCGGCTCGGCCCGCAGCGACGCTCCCGCTCCGAGACCGACGGTGATCACCAGCAGAACAAGGATCGTGATCCACGGCCGGGAGGTGACCAGCCAACTGAACCTGTCGAGCACGCGTGTCATGGCGTGTCACTGTACCTTCCCGACTGCGACGCCGGGGAATCGCCCACCGGCCCGCTGCGAGCCCCGGTGTTCAGCGCTTCATCTTCCTGAACCGTCCACCGTGCAGGATGCTGCCGTAGTAGTTGAACAACCGCGTCGTCTCGGGATCGTCGAAGGGATAGTCCGCGCCGATCTGTCTTGCCGCGGCCAGTCCGGTGACGAGGCAGGTCTCCTGGCTGTTGATCAGCGTGTGGGCGCCGCAGTACCAGGTTCGCCTCCTGCCCTGGACGAAGCGGAAGGCGTTGACGGTCAGAGCAACGTGGCGCACATCGTGCACGATGTGTTGGAACCACCACTTCTTGACGATCTTGGCGTCATCGATGGGGGTGATCGGGTTGTAGGTCACCAGACAGGGCTTGTCGGACCGGTTCGCCCACGGCTGCTGGTTGTGCATGATGTAGGTGATCTCGTAGTTGTCCGGTCTTGTCCCGTACTGTTCGATGTGGTTGCTTCGCGTTGTAAGGGGTTTGACCTCGTTGTCTGGAAGGACTGAGGCGTCGGAGTGGACGATCGTGTGGTTGTGGAGTTCGCTCTCGTAACGGACCGACGCGAGCAGATAGCGCTCGAGGCGGGTGGGTTGGTCGAGCATCATCAGTGTCTGATTGGCGTTGCAGGCGAAGATCACCTCGTCGAACGTCTCGCGCACGCCCGCAGTGTCCTCGACCACGACCTCCGAGGGCGAGCGGTACACCTTCTCAACAGGCCGGTTCAGGTAGATCTTGTCTCGATAGTCGGCCGACAGGTGCTCGTAGATGCGCCTTGTCCCCTGGTCCCAGGTCTGCATCGGTGTCGCAGACTCGATGTCGAAGAACTCCAGGTATCGCGCGAACAGCGCAGCGGGCATGTCGAACACGTTCGTCGCCATCAAGAAGTTGACGAACATGGGCTTGAGGATCTTGTACCTGAAGTCTCCCGAGAAGCCGCCCCAGTTCAGAACCGTGCCCATGCTGATGTAGTTGAACGGGTTGAGGGCGTTGAGGGACTTGTACGGGGATCGGCTCAACCAGCCGAACTTCTTCAGGCGCCGCAGGATTCGTTGGAACTTGGCGATCTCGGACTGCAGCTGCTCGCGTATCTCGGAATCGAAGTCGTGGGCGTAGATCCGCCCCCCGTATTTCACGCTGTAGCTGAACCTGGTCTCGACCAGGTCGATGTCGAAGCGGTCCAACAGCAGCAGAATGTGCTGGTACACCGACGGGATGCAGGCGGTGACCGAGATGTCGAAGGGGATCGAAGTGCCGTCGTCCTGTGGCATGTCGGCGGTGATCGCGTTCCCACCGATTCGTTCTGTCGCCTCGAACACCCGGAAGTCGAAGCGGTCGGGACTGTGGTTCAGCGCCCATGCAGCACCCAGCCCTGAGACGCCTCCGCCGATGATCGCGATTCTGCGCGGCGTCTGGGTTGAGTCGTCCGGTGGCATTGTCTGCGGTCCTAGATCGTTGTCGGCTGTGTCGGCGTCGGCTGCCGGTTGGTCGCTGATTGCCGGCCGTCACCAACCTCTACGGGAGTCTCGGGGTAGAACTGCGCGCAGTAGGCACGGTACGCCATGATCTCACCGTCAGAACGTGACAGGAGCGGCTGCAACCGGGATTTCTTGCGGCTCCATATGACTATGTCCTGCATTGCGTAGTTCCGTTGAAAATACAACGCGATTCGGTTCATCATGGGTGCGCGCAGCTTCGGCGGCAGGAACCCCAGACCTGGGATCCAGCGGCTCGGACTCCGTATCTCTCGCACCTGTGAGACGATCGACAGGTCGATGAGCGTGCCGTCCACCGGAGTTGCCAGTACCCAGAGGCGCATATCTATTCCGATCGTGTGCTCGCGTGCACCCACGAACGAATAGCCCAGTCCATAGATCTTGGTATGGGCGGTGAACTCAAGACTGACGAAAGGGATCCCGGCGACTCGGCGAGTCGCGGCGAAGTCGACGTTGCTCTCGAAACGGGGGCCGTCCACCGCTATCGTTTCGACGCGGCCGACGCTGTCGTAGCCGTGGATGTAACGGAGGTGGGCCAGATCCACCGCGTTCTCTGTTGTTTCCTGCGGATGACCCGCAAAGCGGTGGGTCCAGATGCGGATATTGCTCCACCCACTCTGATCCGGTGGTTGCTCGGGGAGGCTCCATTGCGGTGCCCTCCCCCCGATCCCCCACCAGGCAAAGATCAGACCGACCATCTCCGTCGTCTCGAACACTCGCAGCCGCATGTCGGGCGGCGCGGGGGCATAGGGCGTGTCAACGCAGTAGCCGTCGGCGTTGTACTCGAAACCATGGAAGGGACAGACGAGTCGACCGTCGCGTACACACCCTCCTGCGGCCGGCCCCAGATTGGAGCCCAGGTGTGGGCAATAGGCCTCTGACACGCAGACGTTCCCATTCTCGTCGGACCAGATGACGATGTCTTCGCCCATCCAGGTCTTTTGGATGAGCTTGGTCTTCTCCAGGGACTGACGGTTCGCGACGAAGTACCAGCCTTCAGGAAACGGAGAAGGCAGCGCGCCGTTGGCTGCCTCCGTGCGTCCATCTGGCATGTTCGACTCCTCACGCGGATTGCCCGCTGCTAGGAATTTCCCCGAGAAACAACTTTACAGGGTTCGCCGCCACCTGACCACAGACCTGACCGCGCAATCGGCCGAGGCCGAGCGACGCCCAAAACAGCTTCAGCGCCTCAGCCGCAGACCCCGACGGTCCGCAACCCTTCGGCGGTGCGCCGATAGATTCACTTGCGACCACCTCCCACGAAGGACCCCAGTGGCCGATATCCCCGTTGACCACCCATATCCGCTGGACCCGCGTCCATCCTGCGTCTCGACGGAGCTACGCGCTGTTGATCACCCATATCCGCTGGGCCTGCGGCCATCCTGCGTCTCGACGGAGCCACACGCTGACGACCACCCATATCCGCTGGGTCTGCGGCTCTGTCGGGCTCGCGGATGACACGTCTGTCGCTGCCGCGGTGGTTGGCCGGCGCAATCGCCCGCGCGGCCGGTCGCCTGTCACGTCGCCTCGGTCGGGGCGGGGGAACAACCTTGCCGGGCCTGCTGCTCAACCGCCTGCGCCCTCAAGCCACCGCGGAGATGGCGAGGGCCATTGCAGATGGTGTGATCCTGTTGTCGGGCACGAACGGCAAGACCACTACTGCGCGGCTGATCCGTGCTGCACTCGATGCTTCCGGTGCCCGGGTTGTGGCCAACACCGCAGGTTCCAACCTGGAACGCGGTGTGGCTACTGCCCTGCTCCACGCCGAGGCGCCCGATATCGCTCTGTTCGAAGTGGACGAGGCTGCCCTTGGTGCTCTGGTGGCGCAAACCCGCCCAAGAGTCGTGGTGCTGATGAACCTGTTTCGCGACCAGCTCGACCGCTACGGCGAACTGGAACACTTGGCCCAAAGATGGCGGTCCGTGGTCGCCGACCTGGATCCCAACACCACCCTGGTTTACAACGCTGACGATCCCGCGGTGGCTGAGATCGGTGCCGGACACCCCAACTCCGTCGCCTACGGGATCGAGGACCTGCTCGTAGGGCGGGATCAACTCCCCCACGCTGCCGACAACACCAACTGTCGCCGCTGCGATTCGCCGCTCGAGTATCGGCTGGTCACTATCGGCCACCTCGGACAGTGGAGTTGCCCGTCGTGCGGACTCAGCCGGCCACAACCTGATGTGAAAGCCACAAACGTGGAGTTTCAGGGAATGGACGGCCAGCAGGTCACCATCTCCATTGCCGACCGGTCCACCGGCGGGCCGACCAGCGGGCAAATCGACGGGCCTACCAGCGAGTCCATCAACGAGCCCACCAGCGGGGAAATCGACGGGCCTACCGGCGAGTCCACCCGCGGGAATATCGACAGCTCACTCATCGGCGGGTCTACCGGCGCATCCATAGACGTGTCGCTGCGTCTGCCCGGGCTGCCCAACACCTACAACGCGGTTGCGGCAGCGGCGACGGCCCTCGCTGTCGGGCTGGCCCCCGAAACCATCGCCGAGGCGCTGGGGAAGCGGGGCGCGGCTTTCGGGCGAGCCGAACACATCGGTGTGGGAACCCGCCGTGTAACCACACTGTTGGCCAAGAATCCCGCTGGGGCCAACGAAAACATCCGCATGGTATTGAACGAGAGCCATCCATTGCACCTGCTGGTGCTTCTCAACGACCGCACCGCCGATGGCCAGGACGTGTCTTGGATCTGGGACGTGGACTACGAACTCCTGCTGGAAGGCGACCGGCCGGCATCGCTCACTCTGGGCGGCACTCGGGCGCATGACCTTGCTTTGCGGTTCCGCTACGCCGGTGCAGACTCGACCAGGATGTCGGTGGTGCCTGAACCCGCCGCGGCCTTTGATATGGCTTTGCAAGCCTGCGGTCCCGCTGGGCGCGTCTATGTCTTGCCTACGTACACAGCGATGCTCGATTTTCGCCGTGTCCTGGCCGCCCGAGGTCTGGTACCGGAGTTCTGGGAGGACGAGTGAGCACGAACCGTCCAACAGTCCGACTTGGGCACCTGTACCCCGACCATCTGAACATCTACGCAGACCGGGGCAACATCGCAGTGTTCCAGCGGCGTCTGGAGTGGCGTGGGTTGACGCTGGAGGTGGTAGAGGTAGGTCTCGGTGACGACATACCCGAAGACTGCAATCTCTACTACCTGGGCGGCGGCCAGGACCGAGATCAGCTATTGGTGGCCCAAGACTTGGTCGCCAAGGCCGACTCTCTGAGGCGAGCAGCCGACGGCGGAGCCGCGGTGCTAGCAGTGTGCGGCGGATATCAGCTCATGGGTCACAGCTACGTGGCCGCCGATGGTCAAAAGATGGCCGGCATCGGCCTATTGGATCTGGAGACAGCCGCTGGACCTGACCGGCTTATCGGCGATGTGGTTCTGAGCGTGAACCTGGACGGCCACACCAGCACGGTGGTCGGCTATGAGAACCATGCCGGTCGCACCCACCTGGGCTCAGAGTGCGCTCCGTTGGGGCGGATCGAGAAAGGCCACGGCAACAACGGTGAAGACGGCTTTGAGGGCGCTGTATCGGGCCGCCGGATCGGTACTTACCTCCACGGGCCGCTATTGCCTAAGAACCCGTGGTTGGCCGACACCGTGTTGCGATGGGCGCTGGACCACTCCGGCGCAAACCTTGAACTCGAACCCCTCGACGACACGTTGGAACGATCCGCCCACGCAACTGCTGTCGCAAGGGCAGGCCTGAAGCGGTAGCCGACCAAGCCCGGCAACATCACCACCGCTCAGACCCCCTGCTCGACTTGCCCGCTCCGACCAGCCTTCTGTGACGGCGCCGGTTGATGACTCATTTTCTGAGGTATAGTGAGTCACTAGTGAGTCATACAGGATACGGGGAGGTCGGAATGGACCAGCTCACAGTTCGGGGGTTCGGCGATGAGTTGGGTGCGGCAATGAGCCGACTCGCTGCTCGTGAGAAGATCTCGCTCAATCAAGCTGCGCTGAAGCTGCTCCGACGCGGCGCTGGGCTGAGTGAGGATGTTGAGCGGCCCTGGACGGTGGGGGCGTCCCTCGACGACCTGATCGGCACTTGGACTGCGCAGGAGGCCGACGAGTTTGAAGCCGCCATCAAGGATCTCGAAACCGTTGACGAGGACGCCTGGGGGTGAGGGTCCTATTGGACACCAACGCATACTCCATGCTCATGCGAGGACATGAGCAGGTCGCAGAGATTGTGAGGGAGGCCGAGGAGTTGTTGTTTTCTGCCGTCGTCGTCGGCGAGCTTCTCTACGGATTCCGCCACGGGACACGCTTCGAGCAGAACGCCGCCGATCTGCGTTCCATACTCAACAGCCCGTATTCGACCCTTGTCGACGTCGGCTCGGTCACCGCCGACCGCTACTCCCGAATAGCGGCGACCCTCCGAGCCAAGGGCTGCCCCATACCGACAAACGATGTCTGGATCGCCGCCCACGCCATGGAAACCGGCGCCGACCTCTTATCGGGCGACAGCCACTTCGAGCACATCGACGGAATCGTCTGGATTCCGTTGTCGACCCCGTGACAGGCCACCGGTCACGCGGTTGGGGCCACCTCGCTGACGGCCGAAGCGAAGGGGTGCACACCCTTGAACTCCGGCCCTGTGATCTCCAGATTTTCCGTGGGCGTCATTCGCTGCATCGGGTCAAACGGGTTGCCGCCGATTCGCAACCCCGCCACGCGGCGATCTTTGCTTACACCGAACAACAGGGGTGGTTGGGAGAGTGCAACGCACTATGCAACTGTTCGGCCGAGTCCTCCCCGAACACGAAGCCGCCGAGCGCCACCGCGTCCGCTCGGACCCCCTCATCGACTAGGCCGACCCGACATCTCAGAGGAGCGTTTGCTACTAATTCAATAGAAATCAATAGCAAATTGGTATTTGGGAAGGAGCGCGTTGATTGTGCATGAAACCGGGGGAGAAGAAGAGGCGGGGGTGGGACCCTACAACGGGCCTTGGCCCGATGATGAGCGGCTCGACCCAGAACTGTTGGCCGGCGGAGACAGGCGCAATGTCATCGACCAATACCGCTACTGGTCGGTAGAGGCGATCGTGAAAGACCTCGACCAGCGTCGCCACGGTTTTCATGTCGCCGTAGAGAACTGGGAGCACGACCGCAATATCGGCACGGTCGTGCGTACCGCCAACGCCTTCTGCGCCGCGGAAGTCCACATTGTCGGCAAGCGCAAATGGAACCGCCGAGGGGCGATGATGACCGACGTCTACCAACACATCACGCACCACGAAACAATCGACGATCTGGTCGCTTGGGCCGCAGCAGAAGCCCTGCCCATCATCGGTATCGACAACCTGCCCGGCTCTATCCCCATCGAGAACACCGAACTACCACAAGAATGTGTGCTGCTGTTCGGCCAGGAAGGCCCCGGCCTCTCCCCCGCTGCTCACCAAGCCGCCGAGCAAGTTTGTTCAATAGCTCAGTACGGATCCACCCGGTCGATCAACGCAGGGGTCGCTGCGGGCATAGCCATGCACGCCTGGATTCGACGCTGGGCACAACCCGGATAGTTACCGAAGGCCACATAGTTACCGAACCGAATCGGACGTCGATCAGCCTGGGACCATGGCAATGAGTACTTCGTCATCGGGGATCTCGACACCAGGCACGTAATAGGTGAACAGATCACTCACCACCGACTCCAGGTCACTCTGCTCGGTCGTGGCAAAGGTGATGGTCACCATCGAGCTGTACATGTGGATCGACGACACGTCGCCCAACTCGAAGATGCGTCGAGCCAACACGTCAGGGGGGCGGTCGCCGAGAATCTCGTCGTCAGCGGTATAGCTCTCGTGGCCCATACCGGTGAGGCTGCGGTTGAGTTCAAAACGTACGACTCCGGGCCGAGGCGAACTGGAGCGGATGAAGGTGACCGGTTGTCCCATTGCGTCAGCAGGTTACCCGGGTTGGGCGGCTGAGCGGAAGACGGATCAGAAGACGGATCAGAAGACGGATCAGAAGAGGCCCAACTGGGGGTCGTCTTCGACGGTGCGGGGCACGGCAGTCCAACGCAGGTCATCCATGAACACCCAGCTACGCCGATGCACCGATGTCGGTCCGAACGCCGCAAGCGCAGCCTTGTGACGCGGGCACGGATAACCCTTGTTACTGGCAAAGCCGAACGCCGGATAGTGCCGGTCCCAGTCACCCATGATGCGATCACGGGTGACCTTCGCCACGATCGAGGCGGCCGCGATAGACAGGCTCACCGCGTCGCCCTTGACGATCTTGGTGGCCGGGACAGACTCCACAAAGTCCCAATTTCCGTCAACTAGGACATGGTCGACCGGCTCGCCGAGGCCATCGATAGCACGTTGCGCGGCGAGCTTCTGCGCAGCCGACATGCCAAGTTCGTCGCATTCTTGTTGGCTGGCGTGCGCCACAGAAACCCGGCTGGCCCAGTCCAAAATTCGATCATGCATAACCTCACGCTCGGGTTCGGTGAGCATCTTGGAGTCGCGCACCTTGTAGAGCCTCCTGCCCTGCGGTACTACAACCGCGGCAAGAGTGAGCGGACCGGCCCATGATCCGCGCCCCACCTCATCGATACCCGCAACTACCTGATTGCCGGCCGCCCACAAGTCTTTCTCGAGCCGTAATCCCGGAGCTCTGTTTTTGATCGACTGGCGAAGCGGCCGAGTGGTGGCAACCATCAATTGCACCCTAACCGACCCGCCGCGGTGCGGTGAACCAACCGCGGTTGTGGCTTGTGCGTGCTGTTCGCTCGGCCGCTCGCGCGGGCCGTTCGCGCGGGCTGCTCGCGCAGACCGTTCGCTCGGGCCATTCGCTCGGGCTATTCGCTCGGGACCCACAGCGGCTCAGCGAGGAGGGTTTCGCCTCGGCGTTCGACGCTGGACCACGAAGAGTCGAGGCCTGAGCAGCGAAGTTCGACTGGGTCGCGGCTTCCGATTCGTTCCCAGAGAAGCGCTGGGCGACGACCATGCCAACGCACGCTGAACGAGATCCGGCCCCAGAGCGTGCCGAAGCCGCGCACGTCGACTGGTCTGCCGAACCACTCAGACGGCACCTCTGCAAGTAGGTCAATGCGCTTGGGACGCGAGTCGTCGATCAAAGGGCCAAGCACCCGCCCTGCTGCTCTCGCGGCCAAGGTCGTCGGCTGATAGACGACACCGGGGTCTACCTTGGCAGCTAACCGGCGGGCGTCGGTTGCGGCTCGCGGTGCGGTAGCTTCCAAAGCCCAAGCCAACAGGTTCGCAGTGTTGGAGTCGAGCGAATCTGCCGCGGCGGCCACTAACACGTCTGCAAGTTCATCGAGACCCGAGTTTTTTCCCAGCCGCAGATCCCGCGATATCAGAGCTCTCAGCGCCGCCACAGCCGCCGTATCTCCAAGGTGTCCCGCCTCGGTCAACGCGACCACTGCGGTTCGTGCCCGGTCAGCCTCGCGATCAAGTCCCCCAATGTCGAGAATCGGGGCGGCTTCAGCGGCGCTGCGGGGATCGTCGGATCCCGCCTGGACTACAAGGTCGCCGAGGATCCGTCTCCACGCCGTGCCGAGATCAACGTCTGCGACTTCAATGCTCGACGCATCGGCGGTGACGGCTAGCCACCCCGAGGCGACCTCGGCTGGAGAGGCTGACCGTGTCGGCACCTTGCCTTCGATCACCACCTGAAACTTGACGCTCTGTCGATGTGGCAACGCCGTCACCAGACCGGCCGCGACTTCGGTGCCACGGACCGAAACGGGCGCTGTGTTTGGACCTTTTTGGATTTCCGGCCAAGGATCCTGTGCACCACAGACCGCGATCACGCCTCCTGCTTGACGTTCGGGCCGGATCCACGTCCGCCCATCGAGGCTGGCAGAGTCACAAGAGACCGAGACCTGACCGCCGATGGCGCGACCCACCAGCGCGACCGCCACGGCGTCACTAGAAGCGTTCTCGAACTCGACGACGAGGACTCTGCTGACCCCGTCGTTGGCCACGGCCACGCGCTGAACAACGTCACCTCCGGCTACCCGTAAGCGGGTTTCGTAGACCGGGGCGTCGTTGATCCGATGCCGACGAGTACCGGCAGTCTCATGGGCGATGCGCCAGCGATCCCCGACACCGACACCCCATTCGAACGACCATCTGCGGTCGATCGTCTGCAACCGGCCATGCTCGTCAACAACAGCCAGCGGACCCTCAAGGTCGCCGATCACCGAACCCTCTACAGAACCCACCCAAGAATCGGCATCCTGGGTACGCCCAACCGACCGACCCGACCGACCCGACTGACCCCGCCTAACCGACCGACCCAGCCGAGACGACCTTTCCACCTGAGCCTCACCGCTACTCGCGGGTTATCTCTCGTTCGATGAGGCCTCGGTATGCGTCATCTGCACCCTGGAGGCCCTGGACACACGAGTGCACCTCTTGGGAGATCGGCATGTACACGTCGTATTCGGCGGCGAGTTCAAGCACTACTCTCGCTGATTTGACGCCTTCGGCCACCTGGTCCATCTCCGCGTTGATTTCGTCAAGAGTACGACCTCGTCCGAGTTGTTCTCCCACATGGCGATTCCGGCTCTGCGGACTCATGCAAGTAGCAAGCAGGTCTCCCATTCCGGCAAGACCCGCGAAGGTGGCAGGTTCGCCACCCATCGCCACGCCTAGCCGAGTCAACTCAGCAAGACCACGGGTGATCACCGCGGCCCGGGTGTTGTCTCCGGTGCCGAGTCCATCGGCCATCCCCGCGGCGAGCGCGATCACGTTCTTCAATGCACCGCCGATCTCACAGCCGAGCACATCCGTGTTGGTGTACACCCTGAACAGGTCCGTGGAGAACACGTCTTGGAGGCGTTGGGCGATGGTTTCGTCGTCAAAGGCGATGACCGCGGCCGCAGCGTCGCCTGCCAGGATTTCTTTGGCGAGGTTGGGGCCGGTAAGCACGCCGACGGGGTGGCCGGGCAATTCGTCTTCGGCTACCTGGGTCATCCGCTGGCGGGTTGAGAGTTCCAGACCCTTCGCCAGTGACACGACCGGCACCCAGGGTCGAAGGCTCGGGCGCAGCGCTTTGAGCGTGTCACGGAATCCTTTTGACGGCACTCCCATCACCAACACATCAGCTGCAGACACCACCGCGGCCAGATCGCTTGACGCCCGCAGCGCCGGGTGGAGTTGGTATCCGGGCAAGTACCGCGGGTTCTCATGGCGAGTATTGATGGCCTCCGCTACATCTTCACGGCGGCTGTACAGGGTTGTCGCAACATTGTGGGCGCTCAGATGGGCGACTGTGGTCCCCCAGGATCCTGCTCCCACAACGGCAACTTGCATCTCCATGGGTTCACCCTAGGCCCAAAGCCCCAACCCCGACCGACTCGTCAACAAGACCCGGGCCCGGCGAACCTTGGAGCCGACCGACAAGCCCTGGAACCAACCGGCAAGCCAACGAACCCGCGAGCCAACCGACAAGCCCCGGAACCAACCGGCAAGCCCCGGAACCAACCGACAAGCCCCGGACCCGCAAACCAACCGACGAGCCCTGGAGTCAACCGGCAAGCCAACGAACCCGCGAGCCAACCGACAAGCCCTGGAGTCAACCGACGAGCCTTAGAGTAGGGACGTGGCCTTGAACGAACCAGCGACGAACAGCACGATCGTGTTGGTGCCGATCCGGTCGTTCGACGACGCCAAGAGCCGCCTCGCCTCCTCGCTCGACCCACACGCGCGCAGGGCGCTGATCCGTCGAATGGCAGAGACAGTGGTAGCCGCCGCGCACGACCTGCCGGTCTGGGTGGTCACCGACGACGACGAGGTAGCGGACTGGGCACAAGCGCTCGGAACCTTGACTTGTGCCGTCGGCGAGAGCGGGCTCAACCCCGCCGTGACGGTGGCGGCGGCCGCCGCGGCCGACGCAGGGGCGTCGCGGATCATCATCGCCCACGCCGATCTGCCTTTCGCGTCGGACCTGCGGGTGGTGACCGGCACCGGAGTGGCGTTGGCGCCTGATCGGCACCGGGACGGCTCCAACGTCATAAGCCTCCCCACCAACACCGGTTTCACCTTTTCGTATGGTCCGGGGTCGTTCGCAAAGCACCGTGCCGAATCGGCCCGGTTGGGTCTCGACTTCACCGAGATCGACGATGCGTCTTTGGCTTGGGACGTGGACAGCCCCGCTGATCTGCCGTCACACCTGATCAACCTTGCACGCGACCACGCCCGCAGTTCCTGTTAGGTGCCGAGCTGTGCGTATCGACCTTCCGACACCCGCATCCGCACTGGCGGTCGCCGCGCATCCCGATGATGTGGAGTTCGGGTGCGGTGCCACGCTGGCCAAGTGGGCTGAGGCCGGGGCGACAGTTCATCTGCTGATCTGTACCGACGGGAGCAAGGGCACCTGGGATGTCGACGCCGACACAACTGCGCTGACAGCGCGCCGACAAGCCGAACAGAAAGAAGCCGCCCGCCGACTCGGGGCCACCGGCGAGGTGCGCTTCCTAGGTTCCGAGGACGGTGAACTCGACCACGGCATCGAGTGGCGCAGCCTGCTCTGCCGCGTCATCCGGGAACTGAAACCGGAAGTCGTTCTGGGTCACGACCCGTGGCAGCGCTGGCGGATTCACCCAGACCATCGGGCCGCCGGTTGGCTGACAGTCGACTCTGTGGTCGCCGCCCGCGACCCCCACTACCACCGCGAGCACGGAATGGACCATCATCGCCCTGCAGCGCTGCTGCTATTTGAGTGCGAGGAACCCAACCATCTTGAAACGGTTGAGCAATCACACCTCGACGCCAAAGTCTCGGCGCTGCTCGCTCACGAGTCACAGTTCGAGACCACCATGGAGATCGACGAAGGTGACGACGGCACCCAGACAGAGGGGTTCCGCCAACGGATTCTGCGCGAAGCACGAGATCACGGCCGCCGCGGAGGCGTGCGGTATGCCGAAGCGTTCCGTCTCATCGACCCCGCAAGCTGACCCAGCCCCGCTGAATCCCGCCAAATCTGCGCGATTAACCACACTAGATGTAGCTGAGCGCGCAGATTTCGGGGGCGCGAGTCGTAAACGGGCGATCAGTCGTAGGAAGGGGCCTGCCAGCCGCCTTCGAGTCCGTAGGGGCGGTATGGGCCGAGCATTACCTGCTCAAGCACGCCGATTCCGCGCCGGTCGCCGTAGTCCGCCCAGACGAGGTGCTGGACATGCTGATTCTCATATGCCATCTCATCGACTTCATCGAGCGACCACGACTCGCTCTCCATCTCCAACTCGCCGTGCCATTGGCCGTGCACCCATTTGGGATGCATGTAACCAATGCCCTTCATGCGAAAGGCGAAAATCGGCTCAAGGTGAACTTCGTGGCGGGTTCCATCATCAATCGAGGTCATGGCGATGGTGGCATCGCTCACCATGCGGATGCCTGATTTGAACGTGAGCTTGTGCTCAAGGTTGCGCATGTCGTTTGCGGCTTCATCCTCAACGCCACCGATGTCGGCGGGCGATTCGTAGACCGGCAGAATCGCTCCGACGTTGAAGAGCGGGCGCCCCTTGAAGTCTTCGAAGAGTTGATAGTGGATGCACATGTCCTCGAAATTGATCGGTGCCCAGAGGAAGAAGATCCCACCTTCTCGCGGAGGTTGCGGCGCCCCGCGGGTGTCGCCGCCGATCAGGGGTCGGATGCCCCATGAACGGTCTTTTGTTCCCCAGGTCTGGGAGCGCTCGAGATCCAGCCTTTGTCCGCCGAAGGTAATCCAACCGCTCCAATGCCCGAGCTGAGCGAAACGGGTGGTGTCCATACTCTTGCGAACGCCGGTCCCGAAATGGTGACGAGGTTCTTCCACATTGCCTGTGCGCCCCTCAAACAGCAGGTCACAAGCGAAATCCGTATCGTTGCGATCAAGCGTCACCCGACAAGATCGCATCGGCTCAACGATCTCGAGATTGAAAGGCCCGACCCGCATCTCGCTCGGTTCTGCGCTGGCACGAGCCGATGCATGGAAGGCATATTGACGCCCCCCGTAAACGATAGAAATCCCGCAGTCCTGGATGCCGAGATGGGGATAGCGCGCGGTTCCTATGCCGAGGTACATGTCACCGGCTCTTGAGTACCCGTTGAACCAGTAGCGCTCGTAGGTGTCCTTGTCGCTGCTCGCCGGGTGGGCGACGGGATCCGGTGTCTGGTGGATCGGGTAATCGTCAAATTTGCTGAGCACAGCCTGCTCCTTGTCGTCGCTACAAGTCTGTCCGGTAAAAGTAACGGACATCCCAAAGTGCGTACAACGTTGGCGAGAGGTTCCCAAAGCCGTTTCGGGTCATGCGTCGAATGTTGCCGAGGTTTTGCTCATCGATTCCCGCGGCGGCTGCGTGAAGAGGAAGCTCCGACGGCGGGTTCCCATCGAAATTTTCGCCAGGCAACCAAAGCACCGACAACAGTCCACGCCACCAGCACAACTAAGCGTTCCGGAATGAAAGCAGGTGCCTCGCTGAAGGGACTCATCGCTTCGCCGAAGGAGATCACGAAGTGGCGTAGCGGGAACGTGTCGCCGACCAACAGCAGCCACGCAGGCGCCTCGCCCTCGAATGAGACGAAGACGTTGGACACGAACGCCATCGGCAGTATCACCGCGTTGGCCACAGCAGGAGCGGCAGCCGCGGTGCGGGTGAGCGCCGCAAGGGCCACACCCCAGGTCGCGAAAGCGGTCGCGCCCAGCACGAGCGCCACCAGCATCGCCGGGAGCTTCGCCATTTCGATGTTGACGCCGTAGGCCACCACTCCGAGTGTCACCACCGCCACCGTGCCCAACAAAGCCATATAGACCGATGAACCAATGACGCCTGCCAAATAGATCCACCGAGGCAGCGGCGTGCCTCGGACCCTCCGCAAAATCCCTTCATCACGGCGGATCGACAGATTGATGGCAAGGTTTGTGAAAGTCGAACTGGCGACCGCGAACACTGCCAAAGCAGGAGTATAAAACTGTGCCCGCGAAACCTCGCCGTACTCGGTGGTGTAGGTATCCGAACCGAACAAGGCAACGAACAACACCAGCATCATCACTGGCAGGAAGAGAGCGAAGAAGGCACCAATCGGGACTCTCCAGAAGATCCTGTTCTGGGCGCGAATGTGACGCACCACAAGCGAAACGCGGCCCGCACCAAGACGCTCTCCCATCAGCGCGCCCCAGAATCCTCGGAATCTTCGGGCTCTTCGTCTTCGCCCACGAGACTCAAGTACACATCCTCCAAATCGGCTGATTCGACGGTTAGGCCGTCGAGTTCAATTCCCTGTTGCATGGCCCAGCTCGTTACGTGAGCGAGATCGGCAGTGGGAGCAGGAGTCAGGATCTCGACCCGGCGTCCTCGACCCCGGCCCTGACCGACCAGCGGCTCGAACAACCCCAGCAAAGGCTCGTCGAGCCGGGGCAGGTCGAAGGCAATCTTGGTGTCGGACTGTACGGTTTTGCGAAGTTCCGCTGGCGTACCGTCGGCAACGATCTGTCCCTTCGACATCACCGCTACCCGGTCAGCCAGGTACTCGGCTTCGTCGAGATAATGCGTGGTCAACACGATCGTCCGACCGAGCGAAGTCAAATTGGAGATGACGTCCCAACTGCGACGGCGCGCACGCGGATCGAACCCCGTGGTGGGCTCGTCAAGAAAGATCAGTTCCGGATTGCCGATCAAACCAAGTGCCAAGTCCACCCGGCGTCGCTGACCGCCAGAAAGCGAAACAATCCGATCGTCGGCCTTGTCTGTCAACTCCACAAGTTCGATCAGTTCATCGATCGATCTTGGACTCGAGTACGCCGCACCGTAAAGCTCAAGTGCCTCACGAGTCGACAATTCGCGGTCAACCCCAGCAGCCTGCAACACGATCCCGATTCGGTTCCGAAAACGGGGCCCGCCGCGATCAGGGTCAGTCCCCAGGACCGACACATCGCCGCCGTCACGGCTGCGGTGACCTTCGAGAATCTCAACGGTGGTTGTCTTGCCCGCACCGTTGGGGCCCAAGATCGCCAAGACCTCGCCCTCGGCGACATCAAAGCTGACGCCATCGACTGCACGCAGATTCCCATAAGACTTGGTGAGCTCGCGGACTCTGATAGCCGTGGTCATCTGTGGTGACCATAGCCATCAGATCGCCGGTATCTGCAACTTCTCCGATGGTCAGGTACCGCTTTGCGATGCTGCAGTGCCAGACTTCTGAGGATGGAACCACTATCGGGCATGAGCATCGTCGGGGAGTACAACTCGAAGTTCGACGCTGATTTGGCAGTGGCCATGCTTACAGACGCGGGTTTGGAAGGAGCGGTGATGGCGGACCCTGCTCACTCGATCGCTCCTCCTCTTGTGACTGAGCCAGGGTTCCGGGTCGTTGTGCGCGAAGAAGTAGCCGAGGATGCACGTGAACTGTTGAGCTACGGCGTCGAGCCTGACGAAGAGATCCAGGCCCTCGAAGCCGCGTACCACCATCGCCGTTTTGCCGATCGACCCAGGTGGATCCGCTGGTTGGGTTGGGCTGTCTTCTGGGGGTTCCCGGGGACCGTGCTCTACTTCTGCGCGCTTATCGTCTACAAACTATTGCAAGGCCTGTTCCCCTGATTCGCCGCCGGTAGCCTCGCCGGCGGGCTTCGGGGATGGCTCAGGCCATACCCTGACCGCCGGAGGTTTCGGCGACTGACTGCTTGCCGGCAGAAATCCAGGGCATCATGGCGCGGAGTTCCTTGCCCACAACTTCGATCGGGTGATCGTGGCCTGCTTGCTCCAAGGCGAGGAAGTTGCTGCGTCCGGAGCGGCTCTCGGCCACCCAGTCAGCAGCAAAGGTGCCGTCCTGAATGTCTGTCAGGAGTGTTTTCATGGTGTCTTTGACTCTGTCGTCGATGACCTTCGGTCCACAGCTCAGGTCGCCCCACTCAGCTGTGTCGGACACTGAGTAGCGCATGCCGACGATCCCCTCCTCATACATCAAGTCGACGATGAGCTTCAGTTCATGGAGACACTCGAAGTAGGCAACCTCAGGTTGGTAACCAGCCTCGATCAGGATCTCAAAACCGGCCTGCACCAGACGTGTCGTGCCGCCGCACAGCACGGCCTGCTCGCCGAACAGGTCGGTCTCGGTCTCTTCGGTGAAGGTGGTTTCAATCACCCCGGCGCGGGCACCGCCGATGGCATCCGCGTAGGCCAATGCAAGCTCCTTGGCCGAACCGCTGGCGTCCTGCTCAACAGCAATGAGGCACGGTACTCCGCCACCTTCGCTGTAGGTGCGGCGCACGAGGTGGCCCGGGCCTTTGGGGGCGACCATGCATACATCGAGGTTGGTAGCGGGTTCGATCAGATCGAAGCGGATGTTGAATCCGTGGGCAAAGAACAATGCGTCACCATCTCCAAGATTCGGGGCAACGTGTTCTTCGTAGATAGCGGCCATTTCGGTGTCGGGCATGAGCATCATGACCACATCCGCTTCAGCACATGCGTCCGCAATGGAACGCACATCGAGTCCGGCGGCTTGCGCTTTGGCAACCGACGATGAGCCCTCACGAAGGCCGACCCTCACGTCGACCCCCGACTCTTTCAGGTTGAGTGCATGGGCGTGCCCCTGCGAGCCGTATCCAAGCACCGCAACCTTCCGGTTGAGGATCTCAGAACGTTCAACGTCTTTTTCGTAGTAGATGTTCGCCACCGCGAAACCTCTCTTTGTGTTCGGTGTTTGTTTCTCTGTGTTCGGTCAGTCGAGCGCTGGGAGCGCTACCCGTCCGGTTCGCTGAAGTTCCACAATCCCGAAGGGTCGCAGACATTCCTCGAACTCGTCCAGCCGAGCCGTACGAGCTGAGAACGACAGCATTATTCTCTCGGTGTTTTCTGCCAAAACGTACGCCCGCCAGTCATCAATGAGTTCCATCAGTTCTCGACGATGGTGTGCGTCAGCAGCAACGGTCACCAACATCAACTCTCTCGATACGCAGTCCTCTGGCGGCAACTCCTGGATCTCAACCACATTGATGAGCTTGTTGAGCTGCTTGACGACCTGTTCGAGAGGCGCCGATTCGACGTCGACCGTGAAAGTGATCCGGCTGAATCGCTCATCGTCGGTGGGGGCAACAGCCAACGATTCAATGTTGAACCCTCGGCGTGCAAAAAGCCCCGACACCCGGGCCAGAACGCCGGGTTTGTTCTCGACGGTCGTGACGATCGTATGGAAGCTGTCCGGGTCTCTCATCGTTCCAGGCCCTGTTGGCTGGGGTCGACCACCAGTTCAGAGTTCGACTTTCCTGCCGGAACCATCGGGAAGACGTTCTCACGGGGATCGGTGCGGAACTCGACCACGACCGGACGGTCGTTGATCTCGTTGGCCTTGGCGATCGCCGGGGCGACCTCCTCGGGGGATTCCACCCGGATCCCGACGCAGCCCATCGCCTCGGACCATTTGACGTAGTCGGGGGTCTGCTCGGAAAGGTAGACCTCGCTGAACCGCTCGTCGTAGAACATCTCCTGCCACTGGCGGACCATGCCCAGATACGAGTTGTTCATCAATGCGACCTTAATCGGGATGTCCTCGACCGAGGCGGTGACGAGTTCCTGCGCGGTCATCTGGAAGCAGCCGTCGCCGTCGACGGCCCAGACCCTGCGGTCGGGTTTGCCGACCTTGGCGCCGATGGCCGCGGGGATGGAGAAGCCCATCGTGCCCAATCCGCCGGAGTTGATCCAGGTGTAGGGGTAGTCGAAGCGCCAGTACTGGCTGGCGTACATCTGATGCTGGCCCACGCCCGAGGTGACGATGGTGTCGGCCGGGTTGTTGTCACGGAGTTCCTCGAGCACGTATTGGGGTTTGAGTCTTTCGCCGAGTTCAGACTGCTCGTAGACGAGCGGGAACTTCTCCTGCCAACCGGAGATGGTTGACCGCCACTCTCTGCGATCAGCCTGCGCTTCAGTGCCGCCCAGTTCACGCATCGCCGCGGTGAGGCCCTCGATGACGAGTCGGCAGTCACCTTGAATCCCGATGTCGACTCGGCGGACCTTGCCCAGTTCGGCCGGGTCGATATCAACGTGAATGATCTTGGCGTCGGGAGCGAACCCGTCGAGTTTGCCAGTCACACGGTCGTCGAAGCGGGCACCCAGCGAGATCAGCAGGTCAGACCGTTGCATGGCCGTGACAGCCGTGAAATTGCCGTGCATACCCGGCATTCCCAGACACAGGTCATGACTGTCGGGGAAGGCGCCACGGGCCATCAACGTGGTGACCACTGGTATCTGAACCATTTCCGCGAGTTCCAGCAGTGCTTCGGCGGCACGGGATTTGAGGATCCCTCCACCCACATAGAGCACGGGTCGTTGCGCCTCGCGGATCATTTCTGCCGCCGCTCGGATCAGCTCAGGATCGCCTTGGGTGATCGGGTGATAACCGGGTAGATCCATGTCGGTGTCGCTTGCTTCATACCAGGTCATCGCCGAACGTGGGTTGACCGGATCGACGATGTCTTTGGGAATATCGACAAGTACCGGGCCAGGGCGTCCGGTTGTGGCGATGTGGAAGGCGGCGCGGATGGTTCTGGGAATGTCCTGGGCTTCGGTGACCAGGAAGTTGTGTTTGGTGACCGCCATAGTGATACCGGTTGTGTCGCACTCTTGGAAGGCGTCGGTCCCAATCGCCGCGTAGGGAACCTGCCCGGTGATGCAGACCATCGGAACAGAGTCGAGGAAAGCGTCGCAGAGTGGGGTGACAACGTTGGTCGCTGCCGGGCCGCTGGTGACCATCACCACTCCGGGCCTTCCGGTGGCATGGGCATAGCCTTCGGCCATGTGGCCGGCGCCCTGCTCATGGCGTACGAGGATATGACGAATCGAACTATCGATGATCGGGTCGTAAACGGGAAGAATGGCGCCGCCGGGCAAGCCGAACATCACTTCGACTCCGGCGCGTTCAAGGGCCTTCACCAAGGCCTCTCCGCCACACATCTGCTGTTTGTTGTTCATTGGTTCATCCCGCATGTCTGCTGGTTGTTATTGAAGTATGCGCCGAAAACACGAAACGACCTCCCTTCCGGGAGGTCGAGGCGCACGAACGGCTGTGGTTTCGCGTACGTGCGCTAGCTAACGAGTACTACTGGGTCGAGGGCTGGGCGCAGGTTCACAACGAGAAGTATGGCGCTTCAAAGGCCCTTTGGCAACATCACTTCGGAGCAATCCCTGCTCATGTCGGCGCTGTCTAGAAGCACCGGTTCTGTAACATCGGTTGCTTAGTGGCACGCATCGGCGTTTATCCCGGGTCGTTCAACCCGCCCACCAAGGCGCACCTTGAGATCGCGCACGCCGCGGTGGCGGAATACTCGCTACAGAGGCTCGACTTCGCGCTGTCGGTGAGCCCGTTGGGCAAAGCCGAGGTGGAGGTGCCGAGCTTCGCGCACCGGATCGAAGTGATCGAAGCGTCGTTGCGCAGTCACCAGAGCCTCGCGGTCGTGGTCACCGAGGCTCAACTGATCACAGACATCGCCGACGGCTACGACCTGGTCGTGATGGGCGCCGACAAATGGCACCAGGTGAACGATCCGGGGTGGTACAACGACGATGTACGGGCTCGGGACGAGGCGGTGAGCCGTCTACCGACCGTTGCGCTGGCTCCCCGGCCACCACATGCGATTCCAGCAGAACTACGGCTTCCGGTTGCCGGCGACCTGCTCGAAATCTCATCAACGGCCGCACGCGCCGGGCGCACCGAGTGGATGACCACCGCTGCCGCAGAGTTCGACG
The DNA here is from genome assembly GCA_965198315.1 of Candidatus Aldehydirespiratoraceae bacterium. Taxonomy (GTDB): domain Bacteria; phylum Actinomycetota; class Acidimicrobiia; order Acidimicrobiales; family Aldehydirespiratoraceae; genus VXYK01. The sequence goes on from OZ240616.1 coordinate 3,756,136, forward strand.
CCGAAACGGGAGCTTGGACCGACCCGGCCAGGTACCAACGCAACCAAACCTCCGGATCTAGCGCGGCTTCGCCCTGAAGACGAAAACAGCGGCAACCCTTCGGGTGTCAACAGCGGCAGATCGCTGGAAATCTAGCGCTGTGCAAGGCCGACGACATCGAACAGGAGCCAGTCGACCACCTCGACGAGGCCCTCGGTGGACAGGTGCAGGCCGTCGTCGCGCAGACTCAATTCGCGGTCGCTCCCCACCTCGCCGATCCAGCCTGGAAAATCGACCATCGTGACCGGCGCATCGGAGTCCTCGGCCACCGCAGCGACGAGTTCGTTCAACAACGCCACCCGTTCAGGCGTGTTCTGGGGGGTGATCGGCCGATTGTGTTCGGCGCCTCTGAGAAAATAGAGGTCCGCGCCCGTCGATGTCAGGAGTTCGATCGCCGCGCCGTACTCGCTGGCCGCGTAGGCATCGAATGCGGGTTCGCCGACATTGGTCCACTCATTGCCGGCCACCCCCGGGATCAGTCGATCGGTGATGTCCCAGGGGCTCACATGAGTGATCACGATGTCGGGGGCGAACACCTCAAGGACCGTTGGCCAAGAAACGACTGCTTCTTCAGAAACCAACTCTGGATCTACCGGAACAGCCCAGTTGGAACACAGATCGCCGACGGGGCCCTCTGAACCGTCGGGCACACGCTTGAGGCCGAACCTGACGGTCCCGCAGCCGATATGGGCCTCGTCGAATACGATCACCCCGGCATCCGGATTGTCGAGCGTCCATTCGACGAGCGCGTCGCCAAGCTGAGCCATCACCGAGTCGCCCACCGTCAGAATTCGTACCGAAGAATCAACGGTTTCTTGCGGCGGTTCGTCGTCAGTCTCCGCAACCGCATCCGTCTCAGGCACAACACTGTCCACATCGCCGTTGCTTGAATCATTCTCAGCGTGTGCGGACTCTGCTGGTTCGTCGTCAAGTTCTGTGTTCCCAACCTCTGATTCTTCGACCTCGGTGCCTTTGAGTTCTGTGTCTTCAACCTCTGTGCCTTGATCAGGCGAAGACGCCGCGGCAGAGGGCACAAGTATCTGCCGGATTTCAGGCGGACGCCGGGTATGTGCCACCAGAAGACCAGAGAGAATCACCACCACTGCCGCCGCCCCGGCGAACGCAGCCATCGAGGGCCGGAGACCCTTCAACGTGAAGGGCCACTTTCGCTTCACAAACGGTTGCTCAATCAAATGAAATGAGAGAACCGACACGACCGCAGTCAGGGTCAAATGCAAGGCCAGCAAAGACCAGCCGGTCACTCGTTCGACGCCGAAAAGACTTCCCGCTCGCTCAGAGTCGACCAACAAGTAGATCGGCCAGTGGTAAAGGTAGAGACCGTAGGAGATCCGTCCCACATAACGGACCGGCAACCAGGCAAAGAACCAGTGCAACGGACTCCACGGCGCATCTTGAGACAAACCCAACAGAGCCGCACCCGAAGCCACAGCAACCAACAGGAACCCGCCGTTCTCAAACATCCATGCGTCGCGCTCACTGACCGCCAACACGGTCCAGAGATGAAAACCCGTAGCCGGATAGGCGACCAGAGCCAACAACTTCTTGCCCCGATCCGTACTTGGCCGGCCGTACAAATGGACTGCGAGCGCCATCGCAATACCCACAAACAGCGCCTGCGCGCGAGTATCGGTTCCGTAATAAGCCCGTGATGGATCCTCCCCCACCACATGCACCCGACTCATCCACCACGCCGAACCAAGCGCTCCCAACACCGACAGGGCCAACAAGATCTCGCGTCCTCTACGGCCACCCCAGCGCAGGCCCACGATCAGAAACAACGGCGCAAAGAGATAAAACTGCTCCTCAATCGAAAACGACCAAACATGTTTCAAGGGTGAGGGTGTAAGGAACTGCTCAAAATATGAGACCCCCGCCACGATCTCATGCCAGTTGGCGCAATACGCGAGAGCAGAAATGATCGCACCTGTCCATCGATCAACTAGGTCTGGGTCGTCGACAACAGCCAGGTAGATGGAAAGAAAAGCGAGAACCAAGAAAAGAGCGGGGAAGAGTCGCCGTACCCGGCGTCCCGCATAAGCAACCAAGTCAATACGGCCGTTGGCATCCCACTCCCGCAGAGCAATGCTGACAATCAGGTAACTCGACAAGACGAAGAACAGGTCAAGGCTGAGGATGCCGCCCGGGACTATCTCAGGTCCACCCTGAATGCTCTCAGGACGGGCGTGATAGAGGAGGGGGCCGAGAACAACCCAGAATCCGCGCATCCCGTCGAACGTCGGGATGTAACCAAACTTAGGCCGTTCGGCCTGCTCGGTCGTTACTGCACTCACGCCGCGAGACGACCAGTCGTGTCATGACAGCCTGCCGCAGGGACAATCCACTCACCGGCAGCCGTAGCATTCGCTCCCATGTCGTCCGTCCTTCGTTTTCGTGTCCACTGGACCCGCGAAGATCGGGAAATCCTACGCCTCGCGGTACCGGCGTTGGCGGCTCTAGTTGCCGAACCGCTTTATATTCTTGCCGATACCGCCGTGGTAGGGCGCCTCGGGACACCACAGCTTGGCGGTCTCGCTGTCGCCTCGTCTCTACTGTTGATCGGATATTCGGTCTTTATTTTCCTGGCTTACGGCACCACTGCGACCGTGGCCAGGCTGCTGGGAGCCAAAGAAATGCGTCGCGCCGCGCACCACGCAGTGCAAAGTGTCTGGCTCGCGGCACTCATCGGGATTGCGCTAACCCTGCTTGGATTGGTCTTCGGCAGTGATCTGATCTCGCTGATGGGCGGCAAGGGCGATGTCGGCAACCATGCCGAGGTCTACTTTCGGATCTCGTTGTTGGGTGTGCCGGCCATGCTCATAACTCTCGCCGGGGTCGGCTACCTGCGAGGTCTCCAGGACACGAAGCGACCGCTCTACGTGGCTCTCGGCACTGCCGTTGTCAACCTCGTCTTGGAACTTGTACTGATATACGGTTTCGACCAGGGAATTGGGGCTTCCGCTCTGTCGACGGTCGTCGCACAATGGATCGCCGCTGCCGTGTTCGTCGCCTGGATCCGCCACGCGGTACTAGCGCACGGGGTTAATTTCCGACCTGACCTGAAGGTGATCACCCGGGTAGCCGGCGACGGACTCGACCTGTTTATTCGCACCGCAGCACTACGGGGGAGCCTCACCATCACGCTCGCGGTGGCTGCGCGGATCGGCATTGACGATCTCGCCGCACATCAAATCGCCTTCGAGATCTGGAATCTTCTCGCTCTGACCCTCGATTCGGTCGCTATCGCCGCCCAAGCCATGATCGGCATGACCTTGGGAAGTGGAGACGCGGCCCGGGCGCGTTCGTTGGGACGAAGAATGATCCAGTGGGGGTTCTGGTGCGGGGTTGGCCTCGGTTGCATCGTCGGACTCTTATCGCCTCTGCTCGGTTATCTCTTCAGCACAGATGCAGCCGTTTTGAGCCTCACCGCTTTTCTCCTCATCCATGTTGCACTCCAGCAGCCACTCGCCGGCGTCGTCTTCGCTCTCGACGGCATCCTCATCGGTGCTGGCAACCTGCGCTTCTTGGCCGTCACCATGTGGATTTCCGCGGTGGTGCTTGTCGGCGGCGGGCTTGTCGTGTTGGCGACCGGTGCCGGCATCGGCTGGCTTTGGTTTTGCCTCATGGCATGGCTCCTGTCCCGTGCCATCATGCTCTTGGCCCGCTTTCGCACCCCCAAATGGCAAGTTACGGGGACCCTCTAGACGTTCTCTAACGTTCTGGCGGTGCCATGCGTCGGTTTCCGACGCATGGCACCGCCAGAACGAGGGTTTTGTCGACCTTCAAACGGATTTCTGGGCGAGGAGTTGGGCAACGGCTTTGCCGTCGGCTTGACCCCGGGTGGCTCTCATGATCTGGCCCGTGAAGAACCCCTGCATCTTCTTGCGATCACCTTCATCCCCGCCGCTATAACGCGACCATTCATCGGGATTGGCGGCGATCAACCCGTCGAGCAGCGACTCAAGTTCGGTCGCGTCCATAGCCTCAAACCCTCGCGCCGCGGCGTGATCAGCAGGATCACCGCCTCGCTCAACGAGATCACCAAGCACCTGCTTGGCCTGGCTCGCAGACAGCTCACCGCTCGACTCCATCTGGACAAGGGCAGCGAAAGACTCGGCATCAACGTTGGACCAATCATCGACAGCTAAGTCATTGACCAGTCGAGTGACCGCCTTGGTGCCGTCCGCACCCACCGCAACCGCAGCCATCGCCAAGACATCTTGACCGCGCTCAACCAAAAGGCGCGCAGCGTCGATGTCAGCACCTGTCGCCGCTCGGAGAGCGGCTCGGCGAGCGGCTGGCAACGCTGGCATTGCCTCGTCGATCGCGGCGATCGTGGCTGCCGTCGGGTCTAGGGGGGCTAGGTCCGGTTCCTGGAAATACCGGTAATCGTCGGCATCCTCTTTCGATCGGCCCGGGGTCGTACGCCCGGCGTCTTCATCCCAGTGACGTGTTTGTTGTTGCGGACCGCTGCCAGTGGTCCAAAGATCAATCTGTCGAAGCGCCTCATGCTCAATAGCACGACCGAGCGACCGTAACGAGTTGATGTTCTTGATCTCGCAGCGGGTACGCAACTCGGACGAACCACGGGGGCGAACCGACACGTTGGCATCGACCCGGATCGAGCCCTCCTCCATTCGCGCGTCGGATACACCCGTCGCAACCACGATGGCTCTCAGTTCCTCGACGTAGTTGCGGGCATGCTCAATCGTTCGTATGTCCGGTTTGCTGACGATCTCGATCAGCGGCACTCCCGCTCGGTTGTAATCAACCAAGGAATACACCGCATCGTTGATCCGTCCCCCGCCGCCCACATGGATTGACTTGCCCGTGTCTTCTTCAATGTGCGCTCGTTCGATACCGACCACAAACCCGTCAGCCAACTCCAGTTGGCCCTCTGAATTGGTTGGCTGGTCGTATTGCGTGGTTTGGAAGTCCTTGGGCATGTCGGGATAGAAGTAATTCTTGCGAGCCATCACAGACCGGTTCACTTCACACCCCAAGGCCCGGCCCAAGATCATCGCCAGTTCCACAGCGCGTTCGTTCATCACCGGCAGAGAGCCCGGCAAACCCAAACAGGTCGGGCAAACGTTGGTGTTGGGTTCAGCACCGAACCGGTTGATGCAACCGCAGAACAACTTGGTGGCCGTATCGAGCTCGACGTGAACCTCCAGCCCGACAATCAGTTCCCAACCCTCTGGAAGGGCTGGTTCCACCGGCGTGTCCGCCGTGGCCGCAGGCGCTAGCTCGCTCATAACGCAGCCTCAAGTACAGCGGCCACCCGAAACGTTTGTGCATCATGCAAAGCCGGAGCAAGCACCTGAACACCCACCGGCATGCCGTCATCACCCACGCCGAACGGAACCGAGATGGCGGGATGACCGGTGAGGTTCGAAGGGATCGTGCAAACATCGTTGACGTACATCGTCAGCGGATCTTGAGTCCGAGCTCCCAGCTCAAAGGCCGTGGTCGGCGTAGTCGGCGTGACCAGCACGTCGAAGTTCTCATATACCCGGGCGAAATCGTCGAGCATCATGGTGCGGACCTTCAACGCCTTGCCATAGAACGCGTCGTAGTAACCCGCCGACAAGGCATACGTGCCGAGCATGATCCGGCGCTTGACTTCGGTCCCGAAACCGACCGTGCGGGTGGCCGTAGTCATCTCCGGAGTTGTTTGACCATCAACCCGCAAGCCATAACGAACCCCGTCATACCGGGCCAGGTTGCTCGACGCCTCCGCCGGCATTACCAGGTAATAGGCGCTCAAACCCAGTGTCGATGACGGAACCGAAACCTCATCAACCAGCGCACCAGCAGCGGCGAGAGCCTCAACCGCGCTCGAAGTTCGCGCCAACACATCGCCAGCCAGCCCCGGGACTCCCCCGGGACCCCCTGCCAGTTCTTTCACCACACCGACACGCAAACCATCAACGCCTTGGTCGAGCACCGCTTCCGCTGTCGGTTCAAAGTCACGGATGGATGTCGAGTCGAGTGGATCATGCCCGGCGATCACGTCAAAGAGAGCCGCGGCGTCGGTCACATTGGTTGCGAAGGGTCCGATCTGATCCAGCGACGAAGCGAGAGCGATCAGGCCGTAGCGGCTGACAACGCCATAGGTCGGCTTCATCCCAACAACACCGCAGAACGCTGCCGGCTGACGGATAGACCCACCGGTATCCGATCCGATGCCGAGAGGAGTGAAACCCGCTGCGACCGAAGCGGCTGTACCTCCACTGGACCCTCCAGGCACTCTTGAGGGGTCGTGAGGGTTGCGGGTAGGACCAAACGCGGAATGTTCCGTGGAGGAACCCATCGCGAACTCGTCAAGGTTGGTTTTGCCGACGCTGACGGCGCCCGCCTCACGCAGTCGGTCCACCACCGTGGCGTCATAGGGAGGTCGCCAGCCCTCGAGAATCTTCGACGAACAGGTGGTCGGGACACCCCGAGTGCACATGTTGTCCTTCATGGCCAACGGAACTCCCGCAAACCGACCCACAGGCTCACCGGCCAACACTGCTGCATCGATCGCCGCGGCCTGTTCGCGGGCGCTCTCTGCAGTGACCAGGTTGTAGGCGTTCAGCTCCGAATCCCGCTGTTCGATCAGAGCGAGATGTTCGTCGACCACCTCGAGCGCCGAGCGCTCACCAGCGCTAACCGCCGCGGCAATCTCTATTGCGCTCACGGTCGTTCGCCCAGCACCGGCGGGACTCGAAACTGCCCGTCTTGAACGTCCGGCGCTTGAGCCATCACTTCATCACGCTCCAATGACTCCGAAACCACATCGGCGCGCATCACATTGCTGAGCGGCAACGGATGTGAAGTCGGCTCCACATCGGCCACTTCGAGCGCTTCAACGTCAGCAGCATGTTCCAGAATCGCGCCGAGTTGCTGCGTGAACCGATCAATCTCGTCCTCGGCCAACTCAAGGCGCGCCAAGCGGGCTACATGGACCACCTCATCACGGGTTATGCGTTCAGCCACGGTGCCCAAGGATAAGGGATTAGCGTGGCAACGGTGGCCGCCCATGTGTTCCTCAGTCCTGCTTGGATCAGAGCTGTCGGACGGGTTCGCGACGAACTCGACGTCGGTGTGCAAGAAACTGACATCGGAGTACGGGCCAACATCACAATCGTCGACGCTCCCTTCGAGGTGCCAACCGTGTTGGGCCATCTAGACACCAGCAACGGCACGCTGATTCTGGACGAAGGACACCTGAGCGATGCCGATTTCGACCTTGAGATGCCCTACTCGCTGGCCTATGAGATATTCGTCGAACGAGACCCCGCCGCGGTAGTTCCAGTACTGCTGGGTGGACAGGTGAAGCTCACCGGCGACTCGTCGAAAATCCTGCTGCTAGCCGACTTCATCCTGCCGTCAGACGAGTCCCTCGAAACAGTCGAGGGTCTTGGTTCGACAGCCCACAAGACGATCAAACGAATCGACGCGATCACCCAACGGCCTTAGAGCTGAGGCTTCAGAGTCCAGTGGTGATAATGACCACTCTGGCGCCGAACTCTCGGACCTCACCACTGCGCGGCAGCGTCTCAAACACTGGAAAACCCGCGTCACCCTGCACATCCACGACGAAACCTGCGTTCTCAAGGATTTGAGTCGCCTCGGTCACGGTGAGTTCAAGCACGTCGGGCACCGGACGGGGTGCAGGGCCATCAGAAAGTACGATCACAACCTCAGAATCGACGGGTAGCACCCCACCCGGCGCGGGCTCGAGCGCGACCACCTGCCCCGCAGGGACTGATTCGGAGTGTCGGCGATCGGTCGCGATCACCGGAACCAAGCGCAGACTCCGCAACAAATCGGAGGTCTCCTCGGGGCTACGAGACACGGGAATCGACGGAACCAAGCGGTCCTCCGGCCCCTCCGAAACAACCAGATCGATAGCGGTACCCGGCTCTTGGTCGGCGACGCCTGGGGCGAGGGAGACATCCAAGACGATGCCTTGTGCGACGACTTCGTCAGCGACATACTCCACTTGGCCCAGCTCAAAACGATTCGCTTCAAGCAGCGCCTGTGCTTCGACGAGTGTCAGGTTCACCAGGTCGGGAACTTCCACCAATTCCTCTCCCAGCGAGACGACGATCCGCAGAGTTTCGCCCTCTTCCAGGTCGACCCCGGCCTCTGGATCTGTGGCTAAAACCTCACCGGCGATCGTCCCGTCCATCCGCAACTCGTCGGGTCTCTCCAGCACCCACCCAAACTCGGCAACCGCAGCTGTCGCCTCAGACAAATCAACACCGACCAGGTTCGGAACGACATGAGTCACCGGTTGACTGTCCCGCCACAGCACAGCCCCACCAACAACCGCGGCAGCAACCACCAGCAAGGTCAAAATCAACGCAAACCAATGGCGGTTGGGTCCGTCGTCGTTGTCGGGCGCCGTGGCAGTCGAGCGACTCGAGTCGGAGTCAGCGACAGCGCCGGACGGAGAATCTGCCAGGCCAGTTCCGCGAACCGGACTCGGGTCCCCGTCTATCGTTTCGTGCTGCTGAGACAGGAGTTGTGTCTGATCACCTGCCGGGGCGTCCAGATCGAACGACGAGGGGGGCAGCGGTAACGGATCTGGACGAGGCATTCCATTAGCGGCAATCGTCAATTCCGTCACCAATTGGGAGGCCGTGGGACGTTGGTCGGGGTCAAGCGCTCCAGCTCGCCTCACGATGCCCTGAATCGGGCCCAGTGCCGGATGGGGTTCGAGTCGGTTCTCAGCCCGAGCCACCAAAGTGGCGATCGTGGTGTCGGCCACAAAGGGGAGTTCGCCACTGACCGCCTCGTTGATCACCAATGCCAGCGAATAAATGTCAGAGGCGGGGCCCAAGCGTTCTCCTCGCGCCTGTTCGGGAGCTGCATAGCGCACTGTGCCCACCACCGACTGCGTTGGCTCAGTCCAACCGGCTTCAGCCAAAGCCCGAGCCAAGCCGAAATCGGCGATACGCAGCCGCCTGTCCGAGCCGAACAACAGATTTGCAGGCTTGATATCGCGGTGAACCAGACCCTGTGTGTGGGCATAGTCAAGCCCCTTAGCCGCTTCCAAAGCAACAAGCAGCCCTTGGCTGGGACTCAACACACCGACCGCATCGAGCAGTGACCGCAGACTCCCACCAGCCAAATACTCGCTGACAAGAAATGGCACTTCGTCTTGGCCCCAATCGTAAACACCAAGAACATTGGGATGGTTGAGCGAGGCGGCCGCTTGCGCCTCCGCTTGGAACCGCGCCAAGAACGCGGTGTCTTGGGCGAGTGCCTCATGAAGGACCTTCACAGCCACCCGCCGACGCAGCACCACGTCATCGGCGACATACACACGCGCCGACGCGCCCGCGCCGATGGGCGCGACCACACGGTAACGATCGCCCAGCACACGACCGACATCTGCGCCGGGGTCAAACGGAATCATCGGCACCAAAGTACCCTCGGCAACCACCAATGCAGTGGCTATCTTTGGTGCCCGCTCCATTGGCTGGCTTCGCAATCTGGCAAACTTCAAGTTGTGCTCCGCAAACAGCAGATAATTTTCGGACTCCTGATCGGCTCGGGCATCGCCTTGATTGCTTTGGCGGCGATCGTCAACAGCGGCAACCAACCGGATACGGCCTTGTCGGTCCCTGGAGTCGAGGGTCTGATCCCAGAACGAGGCGACGAAGTATTGCAACAACAGCGCGTGGGAATCGACCTAGAACCCGAATATCGCCTCGTGGAGATGACAATTTCTGCCAATGCCCGCTGTACACGCCCGGTTGTGGTCACCGAGCACGTCCGCCGAGTAGAAGGGCTTCAGCAGTTCATCTATCAGCCTTCGTCTGGTTTGCCGGTAGAAGCGCTCGCCCCAGACCAAAACTGCGTGAACGTCACGATCGAGAAGATCTCTGCTCCCGGACGTTTCTCAGACATCGAGTGGGTCTTCACCGTCAACTAGTCGCCGGTCGCAGCTCGCGACCGCCTCACCAGAGCCCTCACACTGGGACCTCCCCGAGCACCGCCCCACGAGGGGTGCTACGAACCCACTCACCGACTGGACGGTTCATCTATAGCGATGCGAACCGGGATGCCTGAATCGGCGTTTGCATTGCCGCCCAGTTCGAGGCCCGATATATGGGCAGCGGGTGCGGCGCTTCCTGCTACCAGCCGTCGAAGATCCTTCCGTGCCTAGTTCTGTTGAAGAGTCCGCCGTGGACAGCACCAGTTGATCGCGGCGGGCACGGGCCAACGACTCGATCTGGTCTGGCAGCGCTGCGATTCTCGGGTTGGAAGTCACCGAGTCCGCCATGTCGTTCAACACCCTGGTCAACGCCGCTGGAACCGTCTCGCTGAGTTCTTCCACCCGGCGGATCGTGTCATCAGGCGACAACCCCAGCTCTTTGCTGCATTGCCGCCACGCGTTCATGTCGTTCATCTCGGAGATCGACCGTGCCGAGCCGATGGACATAGCTAAAGTCAGGTCGCCGAGGTTGCGTCCGCCGATATATGGAGCCATCGAACACACGTCGTAAAGCGGAGCGAGAACCGGACCGGCGGCGCTCAACAGAACGCTGTAGTTCTTCGCGTGGGCATCCGACGCGGCCAGCAACGCGTTGCATACAAGGGCGTCGCGGAACCGTTGAATGTTTGCTTGCTGGTTTTGGAGTTCGTCGGCTATGTCGCCGGGAGCGGGACCGCCGTACCGTTGATATTTTAATTCCGGTCCGAACCCGAGCGCTTGGCACATGTCCTCTTGGTGGATTCGTTGCAGCGTTCCGTCGCCGCGGCGGCGACGGTCGAAGCGTTCCACCGCAACGGCGCGTTCGCCGCCGCAATAGACGATCTGTGTGTTAGCGGCTGGGATGCCTGCTCGTCGCAGCGTCGCCATACATACATGTTCGACGAGGTCGTTGTCGGGATAGGCGGACATGGCGATCTTTACGATGTGGGTGGTTGGCGTGCCGCCGGTCGCGAAATGCCAACCGCTGTCAGTTAGGTGAAGCGCGGTTTTGGTTTGCGCGCCTGCGAGGCTGAACGGCGGCCACTCCTCAAGTGCTCTCAGCGGTGCTGCGACACCGGACCGCAACGTGGCGAGATGCGCTGCTAGTTCCTCTTCGTTAACAGGAACAAGCCTGCCGTTCCGTTGTTGCAAATCGTCTATCTGGTCAGGAGAACAGAACTGTACTGCCCCGGCGCAATCCAGGCCGATGGGGGTGGCCAACATGTCGAAAGGCTGCCAAGACGCTGCTTTGTAGCGTCGCGCCCATTGTTCGCGTACGTCTAGCCGGTCGGGCAGGAGTCCGTCCATCCATCGGCTGATCTCATAACGGTCCTCGGTGACCGGCACAGTCAGCGACAACGGCACCGCGTTGTCGCTGGTGGTGTAGGACGGCGTGTATGCGAACCACGCGGTTCTGTCTCGGCCGCGTTCGACGCTACCGACGACTTCGTCGCACAGCAGAACAGCTAAACGTTCGTGGGAACTCATCTAGGGGTTGTCTCTGTGAACGACATGACATATTCGGTCAGGTCTTCGCTGCGACGCGCTGGGCGCAAATCTATCTCGTAGTCCAGCGCAGCCAAGACGCGCAACAGGTTCCCTGTTCGTGTGTCTCGGTTCGTTGTTTCGAGGTCGCTGATGCAAAGACGGGAAACACCGGCCCGATGCGCTAGTTGAGCTTGCGTCAACCCGTTACGGCGACGTAGTTTCTTGACCGCGGCGGCGATAGCAGAGGTAGAACGCATACGTTGGAAGCGACCTTCATGATCCATCCCTGTATTATAACACCTGCTGTATGGCAAACTATGCAGCAGGTGTTATTTGGATGGGCGGGTGCGTAAGTCGGCGCATCCCAACACCTACGCACAGATGGTTCGGCGCTGGGGTCACACAAGTATCGCGGACACGCAGTTCTCTGCGACCAGTTTCCTTGTTGGCCGTCTAGGTCGACTCGCCAGAGAAGGCGTGATCTCAACTAGCCGTCACCGATAGCCGACCCAAGCCGCAGGAACGTCAGCCCGCCCGAAGCGGTTGGCACCCCAGCAGGTGATGGTGCCGTCGGTGCGCAGCCCGCACGAATGCCAGACGCCTGCGGCGACGGTTCGGAACGTGCCCGACGGAGCATCAGCCTGCCCGTAGTCGTTGTGGCCCCAGCAGGTGATGGTGTCGTCGGCGCGGACCGCGCACGAATGCGAGCGGCCTGCGGAGACGGTCTTGAACGTCGCTGGTGTACAGGCGGGGCTGTCGGGATCGACCGTCACGTTCGGCTCATCCTTGTACCGGTGCAGGAACGTCACCAGCTGCGCTCGTGTCAGCCCGTTGACTGGTGAGAACGTCGTGTCAGACGTGCCCGTGGTGATCCCTTCCTCAACCAGCCACGACACCGGCCCCTGCTGCCACGACGCCGCCACGTCCACGAACGAATGCGCCGAAGCCGACGGTTGACCGTCCAACCGCCACAAGAACGCGGCGAACTGCCCCCGCGTCAGTCCGTTGTCGGGTGAGAACGTCGTGTCAGACGTGCCCGTGGTGATCCCTTCCTCAACCAGCCACGACACCAGCCCCTGCTGGCCCGCGTCGACCACGTCATCGAACCCATGCGCGGGCGCGGACGGTTGACCTTCCATGTTCCACAACCAGACCGCCATCTCACCGCGAGACACCAACCGGTCAGGCGCGAAGCAAGCACCGTCCAAACCGGTGATGCCGCCGTCGACGGACCATTGCACCGGCTCGGTGAAGTAACGGTCGGCGGCCACGTCGCCGTATCCCGCGACAGCACCAGCCGACGACGCGGGCAACACCACCGCCGCCAACACCAAACCAACCAACACAACACGCGCGTAGTTCAACATGGCGGGCAAGACTCGCTGTCCGTAGGCAATATACGTCGGGCTGCTGAGAACTCGTTCCCGCAGGTCAGCGGTTTGTGAACCGCCCGGAGCAAATTCGCGACACACCACTAGCGGCCACGGCTCGACGTGCCGCATCGAGGGCCTGGGCTCCGATCCCACCCTGAGCCGATCTGGGCGCAATGGTGGCGACTGTGAGCGACGATCCGGCCCGAAACTGCCCCCCGTCGGCGTTGATCGCACACCGCGCCCCGCTTCCGGATTCGGGGGCGGGGGCGGTATGGCACCGGCGGGCGGCTCGATGTCCAAACACACCGCTGCTGTAGTCTCGGCTTAGAAAGAAAAACCCGATGCGTGACCTAATCGACTACTTGGCCGCGGCGTGGGCTTAGCGCTTGTCTGCGGCGTCGATGTCGAGGGCGACGGTGTGGGTTGCGCGCTGAGCGGTGGCGGGGTGCCACGGCCCTCCCCCGCGGGTGGTGTGGCCCTCGTCGGTGAGCGCCTGGGCGACGGCCCGCCATGTCATGCCGTCGCCGCGGAGGTCGAGCGCCCGTGCTCCGGCGGTGCGGGTGGCTTCGCTGGCGGGGCGCTCGAGCCGGTGGCCCTGAGCCTTTTTCGCGGCGAGCGCTGAGGTGGCGCGCTCGCTGGTCTGGTCGCGTTCGAGCTGAGCGACCGCGGCGAGCATCGTGAGCGTGAACCTGCCCGTCGGTGTGGTCGTGTCGAGGTTCAGATCGAGGATCGCCAGCGGCCACCCGTTCGCGTCGGCGCGCTGCGAGGTCGAGCACGTCGCTGGTGGACCGCCCCAACCGGCTGAGGCTGGCGACGATCAGCACCGCGGCGGTGCCGTCGTCGAGGTCTCGGAGCGCCTGGGCCATCGCCGGGCGCTTGTCGGGGGCGACGGTGCCGCTGACCCTGCGTCGACGGCGACGGTGACGGGCTCGTACCCCATCGCGACGGCGAAGGCCGAGCATCGCTCGCGTTGCGCGTTGATCCCGAGCCCCGAATCTGCCTGGTGGTCGCTCAAGATCGCCCCACGAGGGCTGTTCCACCAGGGTTCCCTCACTCAAGCCGCCCCACTAGAGCCGTCTCGCTAGGACCGCCTCACGAGGGCCTTCAGTTCGGTCATGGCGGTGGCGGGCTCGCTGTCGACGACGATCCCGTGCATGCCGACACCGATGGCGGCATCGACGTTGGCCGGCATGTCATCGACGAAAACTGCGTTTCGTGCCGCGACTCCCAGTTCGGCAAGAACATGGTGATAGATGGCGGGATCGGGTTTGCGCATCCCGACTGCCGACGAGTCAACCACCACGTTCATGATCTCCATGGGAACGATCGAATGCCATCCCGGCCCGTCACCACCAGAGAACTCGGCGACGTTGTTGGTGACGACCGCCATGGCGATGCCCTCGGAATGCAACTCTCGCGCAGTTTCGATCACCACCTTTCGATCAGCCTCGTCGGTGCGGAACTGCCGGAAGAAATCCGCCAGAGCCAACCCGATTCCGAGTTCGGCAACAGCACGCTCAACCTCTACCCAAGCATCGGCCAGCGGCAACTCCCCTCGCTCAAGCCGATGCCAAACATGATCACTGTCCAGGTGATACGGCCCGAAGACCGCTGCAAAGACATCGTAGGGATCAAGGCCGTGCTGTTGCGCGATCCGGGTGATGGCGTCCACCGGCCGGGCCGAGAAAACTCCGCCAACATCCCAACAAATTGCTTCGATCATGGCGCAAGGGTTAGCGGGGAACCGGCTGGCTTGTCCAAACGACTGTCAACTCCAAGAACCCTCGCGTTGTTGGCGATCCAGTTCTGCGATCAAGAGCGGACCTGGGTCGCGCCAACCTTTGGGCTTGAGAATCTTCCCATCATCACGCCGGACAACCCGACCATCGACAACCTTTTGCATGTTTGCGCCGTGCACTATCTCGAACACCCGGTCGAGGTTCATGCCGTGGCGAACCGCGGTGTCGCAGATGTAGTAGATGGCATCAACTAAGGCGTCCGCCTGCTCAACGACATCGGTTGCCTCTCGTAACTCTTCGAGTTCGTCGTTCACCATCTCAGCAATGAACTCAACTGCTTCGACACTCATTTGCTTCGGGGTCGACGGCAAGCTGTCATTGTTGCAGGCATCACTGAATTCCTTGACAGCGGTCGTATAGGTCATGTGGATCCTTTGGGTAGTTCACCGGTCTTGAGCAGTTCGACAAAGGCGACCTCGTCGATCACGGGTATCTGCAGCGCCTCAGCTTTGTTGACCTTGGAAGCGCCAGGGTCTGCGCCAACCACTAGAGCCAAGGTCGATTTTGAAACACTCCCCGGCGACTTGCCGCCACGAGCAGTGATCGCTTCTTTGGCTCCATCGCGGCTGTAACCGGCGAGCGCGCCGCTGACCACCACCGAGACGCCTTCAAGGGTTTGTTCGGCCGTCGAATCGCTCACCTCGGCTTCCATGGTGAGCCCCGCATCGGCCAGTCGACCGGTGAGTTCACGGGCTTGCGGGTTTGCGAACCAACTGTGAACGGACTCTGCAATAACAGGCCCAAAACCCTCGACAGCGGCGAAGTCTTCAACGCTGGCCTCCATGATTCGCTCCATTGTCTGAAACGAAGACGCCAGCAACGCGGCGTTGACCTGACCCACTTCGGGAATCCGCAAACCGAAGATCAGATTGCCGAGCGGGCGGGACTTGGAGTGCTCGATCGCGGCTCTCAAGTTGTCCACTGACTTTTCCTGAAATCCGGGCATTTCCAGGATCTTGTCGAAATCAAGCCGATACAGGTCGCTGACATCTTCGATCAAACCGGCTGAAACGAACCGGTCGACGTTCTTCTCACCAAGAAACTCGATGTCCATTGCGGTACGGCCCGCGAAATGCTCGATACGCCCACGGATCTGTCGGGGGCATCCGAAGTTGACGCAATTGGTGGCCGCTGCACCCTCATCCCGCACCAACGGGTGATGACAGACGGGGCAATCCTTGGGAAAGTGCCAGGGCGTCGAGCCCGGTGGGCGTTCTGACAGCACCGGACCAACAACTTCGGGGATGACATCGCCTGCACGTCTCACGATCACGGTGTCGCCGGGACGCACATCTTTAGCGGCAACCTGATCCTCGTTGTGCAGAGTCGCGGTGCCGACCGTCACGCCACCAACGAACACAGGCTCGAGCTCAGCAAACGGTGTGGCCTGCCCCGAAGGCCCTATCGAAACGCTTATGTCAAGCAGCGTTGTGGTGCATTCCTCAGGAGGCAGCTTGTAAGCGATCGCCCAACGCGGAGCCTTGGCATCGGCACCAAGCTCGCGCTGCACGGCGAGATCGTCGACCTTCACCACGACACCGTCGAATTCGTAGTCGAGGTTGTGGCGCATACCGTCGAGCTCCTCGACCCGGGTTTCGACTTCGTGCATCGTTGTCAACTTCCGAGTGTGCTCGTTGACCGGAAACCCGAGCGACCCCAGCCACGCCAGCGCTTCGGAGTGTTTATGCAGCTCAGGGCCACCCTCCACGAGACTGAGTTGGTAACAGTAGAACGACAAATCGCGACCGGCGGTGACCTCTGCGGAAATCTGGCGAAGCGATCCGGCAGCCGTGTTGCGGGGGTTGACGTAGAGTTTCGGTTCCTTGCCGGTGGCTTCGGCCTGCGCAATCTGGAGTTCGTTGAACGCCCTGAAGCTCGACAGCTTCATATAGATCTCGCCGCGCACTTCAAGCACCGCCGGCGCACCGTCGATCTGCTTCGGAATGTCGCGGATCGTGCGCACATTGTGGGTCACGTCTTCCCCGACCCTGCCATCACCGCGGGTGGCTCCCTGTACCAGAACTCCACCTTCGTAACGCAGAGAAATTGCTAAACCGTCGAGCTTCAACTCCACTGCAAACGACTCCGGTGACCGTCCCTCGAGACGACGCCGCATGCGTTCATACCAGGCTTGCAACTCGTTGATGTCGAAGGCGTTGTGCAACGACATCATCGCCACGGTGTGCGCAACCGGTGAGAAGGCCACGTTGGGCGCGCCCCCGATTCGCTGCGTGGGCGACGCGTCCGTCACCAACTCCGGATGAGCCTCCTCGAGATCTCTTAGTTCCCGTAAGAGTTGGTCATACTCGGCATCGGGAATCTCAGGGGCGTCGCGTTCGTAGTAGGCCGCTGCATGACGGGCGATGGTTGCCCGCAGTTCAGCAACCCGCTCTGCGGGGTCCGTCGAGTCCGAAGCAAAATCCGAGGCCATCGAATGCTGACACTAGCAATCGCATGCGACATGCGAGCCAAGCTCGCTGGCACATGCCTAATGTAGATTCGTGCTTCGACGCCTCCGCGCTGCCACCTCCGCACAGCGATTGTGCTGGCTGGCGACCGGTCTTTGGATCGCGCAACCGTTCCTATTGGGGCCACTGCTGAGCGAAGCGTTGGATCATGCTTCGGACTCCTTCAGCGACATCATCACCTTGGCCAGTTGGATTCTTTGGTTGGGCATTCTGATCTCGTTGGCGGCTCGTCTTCCAGTGACTCTCGCTATTGCCCGCATCGGCGCGGCCGGCACCCTGCCCGCGGCCGCCTGGGCCGCTATCGAAGTGCAGGAAACGACCCCCGCAGTCCTCGGGATCGCAGGCAGCCTCGGCGTCACTGCCGCGGTGCTGGCCCCGGGAGTTGCCGACAGTTTCATCGACGGCGCCAGCTACGGAGACGAGCGGCGCTTTGCCTTGCGTGCACCCGGGCCGGTGTTGGTAGTTCTTGTCGTACCCGCATGGGCGATTGTGATCCTCGGCTCGACCACCGGACCGATCTTGTTGGCCGATCAACAATGGTTTCTGGGCGCGGTGGCGACCATCGTCGGAGGGTCCCTCGCGGCGCTAGCTTTCAACGCCCTATACAGGCTCACCAGCCGTTTTATCGTATTCGTGCCGAACGGCCTGGTGCTCAATGATCGGACTGTCCTTCGTGAACCCGTACTGTTTGCCCGCAATCAAATCGTCGGTCTGGCCCCCGCCAGAGCCGACACCAGTGCGACCGATCTCACCGCGTCGGCGCTCGGTCTGGCGCTTGAATTGAAACTGAACTCCGCGGCGACCCTGCCGTTGGTCACCGGTCGCAAAAGCACCCACGAACACAGCGTCAGATCACTGCTGATCTCCCCCACCCGTCCCGCCGACGTGATGCACACCGCAGAGCAGCGCGGCATCACCATCGCCTGAACAAACCCTGGACGAACAAGCCGTAGACAGACAAGCACGAAGTACACGCCCCGCTCCAACGTCGGCTTCAGCCACTCTTGGCGGTGCCCGGCTTCTCGCTGCCGCCCACAGGGCGTTGTCCGAGTCCTCGACGAATATGCCGACGCCAAGGGGTCAGCTTGCGCGATCCAAACCGACCGCTCGGCTGAGTGGCGACAGTGTCTCCAGACTTCAAGGGACACGAGAGCGTCATTATTTTGTTGGTTAAAGTAGTTTATCAGTGATATATTAGCACCTAATAGTGATACATTGTCAGTATGAAACGAGGAGCTCCGCTCAGCCGGATCACGACGGATGCTGCACGCCTTCTGGGACGCCGAATCGCTCTCGGACGGCGGGAGCGCAGATGGACCGTCGCGCAACTCGCGGAGCGAGTTGGCGTATCCGAGGGAACCATGCGAAAAGTGGAGCGCGGCGACCAGTCGGTCGCGCTGGGAACAGCATTCGAGGCAGCCTCGATAGTAGGTGTGCGACTGTTCAGCGACGACGCCGAGACACTGAGTCGAGAGTCAGAACTGGTCGACGCTCGGCTCGCTGTGCTGCCCGAGAGAGTGCGGCATCGTGCTGTCGATGACGATTTCTGATGCGCTGATCAACCCGCACAGCGTATTCGTCTGGGCTTGGATCCCGAATGCCTCCGAACCAGTCGTGGCGGGTCGCCTTGACGGCGATGGCAAGGTCGCAACGTTCACCTATGGCCGCAGCTACCTGGCCAATCCCGACGCGATTGCGCTCTATCTGCCGGACCTGCCGCTCAAGAGCGGACCGATAGCTCCGACCTCGGGCAGCCTGCCTGGGTGCATCGCGGACGCTGCGCCTGACGCATGGGGGCGCAGGGTGATCCAGTACCAACATCGCCGCGGAGGCGAAGACCTGCCAGAACTCGGATATCTGCTCAACTCGGGCTCCGACCGCACCGGAGCGCTCGATTTCCAAACGTCGCCCTACGAGTACATCGCTCGCTGCGGGGGGCAAGCCACGCTCGACGAACTCTGCGACGCGGCCCACCACGTCGAACAGGGCATTCCCCTGCCACCCGCCTTGGACCAGGCATTGCTGCACGGCACTTCGGTCGGCGGTGCGCGCCCGAAGGTCACGCTCACTGAGCGATCACGGCAAATAATCGCCAAGTTCAGCTCGTCCAACGACAGCTTCCCTGTGGTCAAGGCCGAATTCGTTGCAATGGAACTCGCACGCAGAGTCGGCATTGATGTCGCACCAGTCGAACTGAGTTCCGCGGCCGGCCGAGACGTGCTCCTCGTGGACCGCTTCGACCGCACGCCAGGAGGCGGACGCCGAATGATGGTTTCGGCCCTGACCATCCTGGACCTGCACGATGCATTCGGCATCGCGGGGCGCTACGCGACCTATGTCGACCTCGCCGACCACATCAGGGCTCGTTTCGTCGACGCGAAGGCGACGCTGCGCGAGTTGTTCTCCCGCATAATGTTCAACATCCTGGTCAGCAACACGGACGACCATGCGAAGAATCATTCGGCATTCTGGGACGGCAACATGCTGACGCTGACCCCGGCGTATGACATTTGCCCTCAGCTGCGCACCGGCGGAGAAGCCAACCAGGCGATGGCCTACGGCGCCGACGGCGAGCGAAGCAGCCAAATCGACCGGTGCGTCGAGCAGTCTGCCGGCTATCACCTCGACTCCCATGATGCGCGTGGCATCTTCGAACATCAGATCGGAGTGATCAGGCGTGACTGGAACGAAGTCTGCGATCTCGCACGCTTGACTAGAGCCGAACGCGAACAGCTATGGGGACGCCAATTCCTGAACCCATACTCTCTGGGCGAACAATGAGCCGCAGTTCGGTTCCTCAAAGACCTCTCAGATCGAAACGGCCGGGACGAGGCCATGATGCCCCGGACACTGCGAACTGAGATCTAGCTGCTGCGGCTTTGGACACCTTCAAGCCCCGGGTTGCCTTATAAGTACGGTTTAATTACCATACATCTATGGCTACCAAGACGACCATCAACTTCGATGACGATATGGAGGCGGCCCTCGCTGAACTGGTTGCAATGGATGGCACAAAGAAGCTCGCCATCAAGAGATCCCTTCTCGCCGAGGTGAAGCGCCGCCGCCGCAGTCAGGCCATGCTGGACATGATTGCCTCCTGGGAAGCAGACGAAGGTCCCATCGACCGCGAGCACCTTGAATGGGCCGATTCGGTTCTCGACCGCCAAGGGGTCGATCATTGATCATCGATGCGGGCCCTTTAATCGTCGACGGCGAGAACCTGAATTCTCGACTCTGGGCACTGATCAGAAGAGCGACGGAACGTGGCGACGAACTGCACACCACTCACCCAGTACTCGCCCAGGTCTGGCGGCAGCCGACACGACAGGCAAACCTGGCGCGAGCGGTCCGCTACTTCGAAATCCACTCTCTCGACGAGTCGAGGACCATCGGACGCAAGCTCGCTGACAGTGGCACTTCAGATGTCGTCGACGCTCACCTCGCAGTGGTCGCAGAGGGTCTTAGCACCTTCATCCTCACCGCCGAACCCGACTACACGTCTCGCCTCAACGCCCGGTTCGAGATCTACTGACAACGAAGGGGTCGCGGAAGACGAATGCGCTTTCCCCCGTTCGGGGTGAGCCAGTCCCCTCAGCAGGCGCACTTCTCGTTCGTGCGTCTGCGTGATCTACAAGCCCGAGCGGCTGCCTCAGTAGCAACAACTAGGTTAGCCCGCGCAGCTACCGTCTCGTCGTCTACGTCAGCGTGGTCGTTGTTACCCGCCGCGTGGGCTTCATCATGCAATGACAGCATGGCTATGTACTCGCGTTCAGCCGCTGCTTGAGCGGTAGTCGCAGTGACGCAATCCGAAGCTGACACGCCACCACAGCTAGCTAACGCCACCGATACGACAACCGCGAGAGTTGATCGCGCAAACATGCTGAGCGAAGGTTGCGGGCTTATTTGTGAGCCGGTTCAGACCCGACCCGCCGGTTCGCGAGGCGACGCTCCACGACCCGGGCCGCAAGGACGACGCAACTCACGCCACAGAGCGCGACCGTGAGCCAAGCCGGGCTGTACCAAAGCAGTACAAACACAGCAATCCCTATGGGTATGTTATACGGCCACATAGCTCGAGTATTGAGCAGGGTCATAACCTTGCTGTTCATAACCTTTGTGAGGACCATCGCTGTTCTAGTGGGGGTCATTGTTTGTTCTGCACTCTGCGCCCGACATTAGTAGCGCCAAGGCTCAATAATCTCGTATTGGACATCTGGCACATTCTGACACACCCAGATTAGGCCACCATTCCCCAATATGCGAGCAGGCAGACCTAATGTTGCGACGTTGGCGGCAAGGGTCATCCACGCGCATTCTTCGCGGAAGCCGTGGCGGTGTGGATGAACAATAGTGATGTAATAGTACTCCGTACCGCATTCCTCGACCCAACGGTAACCATAGATGTACTGAGCGGGTCGACTTGGTCCCAAGGGATGGTAGGACCCGACAATTACCTTCTTGTATACATCCCTGCACACTGTGCGTGGTACAGGGATCGTCACCGGCGGGTCGTGCGCGTCGGCCGGTTCGGCTTCCAGTGCTGACAAGACCGGCACGCCGCTATTGCTGAGCGGAGCGACCGCGAGCACGCTTGCGACCATAATCGCGGCCAATGGCACGAGTACAAGTTTCCTTGAACGGGCCATGTCGCGTTCAGCGACACCCGCTCCTTTGCGTCGGCCAAAGATCTTGGGGGCACTTGGCAGTTTCATTGGTGGACTCTCCTATTCAAGGTGACGGATAATTGCCGTTATCCGCCATGTAGAACCCAGACCGCTTAGTCGTCCTCAGTCGGTTAGCCAGCGCGAAACCCTTGCTACAACCCAGATTCTGGGTCCTCAACGAACCAGACCAACGCGAGTTCGTCGAACCCGGCGACTTGTTCGGGTGACGACCGTTGAGGTTGTGACGATCCACAACCCGTTCGACCGAACACCGACCGCCCGCGCATGTCTCAACAACATGGCCAACCGACCTGGCTGCTATAACGGCAGGTAAACAAGGACTTCGAAGCTTCAACGAACAGTCCTCGTAGATCAGCGAGACGAAACACTTGACAACGACGACGAATCCAAGGTAGAAGATAACGGCAATTATCCGCCAGGTAGGGGAATGTTCCGGGTTCGGCGGCCAGGTAAGTCAATGAGCGGCTGCTATATAAGTGGCATGCACGAACTGGCACGTCAACTCGTCAACACAATCCGGCCTGCGCTCGCAGGCCACAGCATCGTCTGCGCGCTCTCTGTCAGAGACATCGAGCAGTTGATCACAGAGTGCGAAACAGCCGCGCTCGCCGTAAACACCCAAAGGACGTATCGAACCGGATGGAACAGCTGGACCCGTTGGGCAACAGAGCACCGAGCACGGGTCCTTCCGGCCAAACCCAAGGATCTTCAACGGTGGCTCGCCACCTTGCTGGGCCAAGGAAAGGCACCTTCGACCCTGAGAACCTACCTCGCCGCTGTAGCACATCGGCATCGCGACTGCGCCCGCGCCAACCCAGCACAGGACCCGAAAGTACGCCAGCTTCTGAAAGGACTGATCCGCAGATCCATACAACAAGGCAGACGCGCCAGACAATCCGCACCAATACGATGGAACCACATCCGACAAATCATCGTCACCGCGCGCATACCCCGCCGCAACCAACCCGGCGGGCGCCAAGAAACCCTCCAACAAGCCCAATACCGCGCCCGAATCGACACCGCCATGCTCACCCTGGCCCACGACGCGGCCCTGCGCAGCAGCGAACTACGAGCGCTGACCTGGGCCGATCTGCATACAAGTCAACACAGCAAATGCGGCCTGGTGGAAAACCGACCAGACCGGACAAGGGACAACCGTACCGATATCCCAAGTCTGTCTGAAAGCCCTGATCAGACTCAAACCCTACGATGTAGACCCCAACAGCCGCATCTTCGACATGTCCGCCAACACCGTAACGCGCCGCGTCAGATCCGCAGCCAGGGCCGCAGGCATCGACCCCACCAACATCACCAGCCACTCACCCCGAATCGGACTGGCCCAAGACCTCGCAGCCCAAGACATCAGCATGCCCGCACTCATGCGCGCCGGCCGCTGGAAATCCCCAACCGTCGCCGCCCACTACACCCAACACCTGACCGCACTTCACACCCCCGGCGCGCAATACCTCCAAACCCAACAGGCACAGAACGACTGAGACCTCGCCGCACCCCTCGGGTCCGACACGACGACCACGCCTAAGCCTGGATCCACCGGTTGGGAGTGTGAGTGTGGGCGTTGGTCCCCGCGGAAAAGACCTCCCTGATGTGCGACGTCTGTGGTCTGGATGTTCGGGTTCGGGTTGAGAACAGGAGACACTTTTCGTGTCTGGGTAGGCTGAGCCGAAAATCTGCGCGTTCTACTACATATAGTGTGGTTAATCGCGCAGATTTAGCTGTGACCACCGGGAGAATCGGTGGATTCGGGCTAAGGCCCCGCCCCACCCCCGACACGACCGCGACAGTCGCGGACGTGGCCTGCTCGCTTCTCAGACCGTCGGTCTGCCGCTCGAGCGGGATATTTCACTGCGGATGCTGCAACATCACGCTTCGGAAGTCTTTCATCAGCAGTACAACGATCTCGATATCGTGACCGTCCACATCAAACCGCTGGAACCCGCCAGTTCGCCCGAGACCGCGGACTGGTGAAGCGACTCGAATTGGTGTGAGCCGCCGCCCGCGACCGCGCAGCGGAACGGCACGCCCGACTCGGGGGCTGCTTGCAGCCGGGGTCAGTGCCACAGGCGGCCGTCGGCGAGTGCTTGGAGGAACACGTCGATCGGCCAGACTTCGATGTCGTCCTCGGTGCGGAAGGCTCGGCGGCCCCGATAGACCACGATACGCCGTGCCAGACCCGGCAGGTCTGCGATCGCTCGCAGCCCCTTGACGAACGACGTGTTGTACCGCTCAGCCGACTTCACCTCGACGGCCGCATACTGGTGCTCACGACGCAGGACGAAGTCGACCTCAATGCGTGACTCCGTCGCGGCCCAGTAGGCAATCTCGTCGTAGAGACGCTGGTGCTCGTTGTGGGCGCGCAGCTCGCCCAGCACCCATCCCTCCAGCAGCGCGCCTCGCTCCTCGGGCACCACCGGGCCGAATTGGCGCTTGAGCGCCCGCACCAGGCCCGGATCGGCCCAGTACAGCTTGGGGCGACGCCGTTCGCGCACCCTCAGCTTGGCCTCGAGCGCCCCGAGCCGGGTCGCGAGCAGGGTGTCGTCGAGGATTTCGATGTACCCCTCCACTGTGGAGCGTGCGACGCCGGCGTCACGGGCGATGGCGGCGGTGTTGAGCGGCTGTGCGTGCATGAGTGCCGCGACGGGCAGAAACCTGACGAATCCGGCAAGGTTCCGCACCGCCGCTTCGGCACGGATCTCCTCGCGCAGGTACAGCTGGGTGTAGCTCGCGAGAACCTCGTCGCGCTCAGGGGCGGACCACACCAGCGGGATGGTCCCGTAGCGCAGCGCCTCGTCGAGATCAAAATCATCGCCCAGCTCTGCGGCAGTGAGCGGATGCATCGCCTTGCGCAGCGCTCGGCCCGCGAGCAGGTTGGTGCCTGCGGACTTGAGTTTGCGGGCGCTCGATCCCAGCAGCGCGAACCGGACGCGCCGGTCGGCGATCTGGCGATGCACCTCGTTCAGCAGGCTCGGAAGCCGCTGCACCTCGTCGACGACGACCCACTCGCCAGCCCCCGTCGACGAGAGCATCCGGCCGAACAGTGCCGGGTCCGCGAGCAGGTCGGTGAACAGCGCCTCGTCGAGCAGATCGAAGCGTATGGCCGACGGCAGCGCCGAGCGCACCCAAGTGCTCTTGCCGACGCCTCGCAGACCGAGTAAGAAGAAGCTGCGGTCCGGCAGCGCGGTCATCCGTTCGTATAGCATCACAGCAAATATAGCCGAAAAATGCTAGATAAACCACAAATATTCGGCACCTGCTGGTCCGTTTCACCGAACCCTACGCGGCGGAGCGGTGGCTTGAGCACGCCACCGAGAGCCGCACCGAGTTGGCCAAGAAGGCCGGCGACAAACCGAACGCCGAGCAGCGTACGGAACTGCGCAGCATCGACGACGAGATCATCGCCGCCACCCAGGAACTGGATGAGTTGCTAGGGTACTTGAGCATCCCGGTTGCCATATAAATATGCTTCAATTACCATACTTGTATGGCTACTAAGACGACCATCAACTTCGATGACGATATGGAGGCGGCCCTCGCTGAACTGGTTGCAATGGATGGCACAAAGAAGCTCGCCATCAAGAGATCCCTTCTCGCCGAGGTGAAGCGCCGCCGCCGCAGTCAGGCCATGCTGGACATGATTGCCTCCTGGGAAGCAGACGAAGGTCCCATCGACCGCGAGCACCTTGAATGGGCCGATTCGGTTCTCGACCGCCAAGGGGTCGATCATTGATCATCGATGCGGGCCCTTTGATCGTCGACGGCGAGAACCTGAATTCTCGACTCTGGGCGCTGATCAGAAGAGCGACGGAACGTGGTGACGAGCTGCACACAACCCACCCAGTACTCGCCCAGGTCTGGCGGCACCCGACACGACAGGCAAACCTGGCGCGAGCGGTCCGCTACTTCGAAATCCACTCTCTCGACGAGTCGATGACCCTCGGACGCAGGCTCGCCGAGACTGGAACCTCCGACGTTGTCGACGCTCACCTTGCCGTGGTCGCAGAGAGTCTGGGTACTTTCATCCTCACGGGCGACCCCGATGACATGTCACGCCTGAACGCCCGCTTCGAAATCTACTGACAGCGATGGGCCCGGCATTTCCGGTGGGCCGGGGGCTGGGGGATGCAGTGTCGCTCGTGTCTCAAGGAAACAATCCAGTTCAGCTTCTTTGGCGAAGTGGGGGTAATAGTGACTTGGCGACAATTCCGAACCCTGTTGGTTCCGAGCTTCAACTACTTTTAGGTACTCCCGCAGGCCTACAACAAACTCATAACCGGCGCCCACGAACGCAAGACTTGAAGCAACAACGCCAAATCTGTCAAATTCACTGTAGATCAGGAGGTGCACATTAATAGCTCCTGTCACTGCTGCGCCTAACGAAAAAATCCAATGAAAACACACGCGAAACATAGATGGCTTGCGCTCAGCGTGTTGCGTTTCTTTACTCGTCTGAACCGCAGTGGTGGTAGGTGGATATTGGTCTGCCGGCGAACTATCCATAGGTCTGGGCCCCAAGTGACTGGATCTCAATGTGGTGTGTCGCGGCCGGCTGTGCCGCCGCCGACCACCAGGTCGTCGTGGTAGGCAACCACGCTCTGACCGGGGGCGATCCGACGATGCTCATTGCGCCAACGCACAGACCCGTCGACTACCTCACCGAGCGCAGGTGAGCCATGCGCTGAACACTGCAACTCCACTTCACCGTTGAGCGGTTCACCGGTCCAAGCCCACGACTCGAGCGGTGTCACCTCAACCAACAAATCCTCAGCGGTACCCACGGTGACCGTTGACAATGACGGGTCCACGTCGATCACGTAATGCGGGACGGTGCCTCCGGCGAGGCCCAGTCCCTTGCGCTGCCCGACCGTCACCAACTCAACCGAACCCACCCTGCCGACTCTGGTACCCGCGCGATCAACGACAACTCCCGGTTTGAGCCCGATTCGATCACCGAGAAACGCCACCCGACCATGCTGGTTGGTGATGAAGCAGACATCCTGGCTCTCAGGCTTGGCAGCGGTGCGAAGGCCCAGATCGGCGGCAATCCTGCGCACCTCGGACTTGGTCATGGCACCGAGCGGAAGCAGCAGACGCCTCAGCACGGCATCGTCGAGCATGTGCAGCACATAGGACTGATCCTTGGCTGTGTCGGCGCCTCGCCCGATCCGATACCCATCGGCAGTGGCAACGACACGGGCATGGTGACCGGTTGCGATGGTTGAGAACCCGAGCGCGTCGGCCCGGCGCAGCAGACGATCGAACTTGAGATGTCGATTGCACTCGATGCACGGATTCGGGGTGCGACCCTTCGCGTGGTCGGCGACATACGGGGCAACGACATCGCGTTCGAAGTCGTCACCGAAATTGAAGACATGGTGCTCGACACCAAGCCGGTCAGCGACCCGGCGAGCGTCGTCAACATCAGAGACCGCGCAACACCCGGTGTCGCTCGGCCCACCCCACAGCTTCATCGTGACACCAACGACCTCGTAACCGGCCGCCAACAGCAAAGCGGCCGCTACCGACGAATCAACCCCGCCCGACATGGCGACCATGACAGGTCCCCCATGATCGTGGATCGAGGGTGCGTTCATCGACATACCTGTCAGCGTAGGTTCGACGCTGCCAATCCGCTCCGCACAACCCACAGAGTTCATCGGCCGCGCTCAATCCGCGCCGAACAACCCAGATCGGGCTCAACCGCCGCCGTGGCTCAGCAGGCGCTCGACGGCCGGCGGAATGATCTCAAGCGCAGCCTCAACATCGGCGGACGTGGAGCTGTGGCCGAGTGACAGGCGCAGCGACCCGATGGCAAGCTCACGGGGCACACCCATCGCCGCGAGCACATGCGAGGGGTCTTGGGCACCGCTTGAACAGCTCGACGCCGCCGAAGCACGCAGTCCTTGCGCATCGAGGAGAAACAGCAGCGCTTCGGCCTCGACCCCGTCCAGACAGAGATGGGCGATACCCGCGGCAACCTCAGAATCATGACCCCTGCCGAGCAGGGTCGGCACCACCACCGAACCGAGCCGGTCAACAAGTCCATCGACCAACCGGTCACGCAGCCCTCCCAGACGCACGACCTCGTTGGGGCGCCGCTCCACGGTGGCCTTGACTGCAGCCGCGAAAGCTGCCGCGCCAGCAACATCAGGAGTACCGGCACGGCGGCCCCGTTCTTGCCCACCGCCCAGAATCTGGGCTTCGAGTTCGATCCCGGTACGAACAAACAGCACGCCAGTGCCGATGGGTCCACCCACCTTGTGCCCCGTTATTGACACCAAGTCGACATCTGCGACGGCGGAGGCAAGGTCTATCCAGGAGAGAGCCTGCACGGCGTCTGTATGAAAGAGCGCCCCGGGGGCGTGCTCTCGAACTACCTGCGACAGCGTCGGCAGATCATTGATCGCTCCCGTCTCGTTGTTGACCGCAATGATCGACACGACACTCACATCGTCGGCCGCCTTCAGCGTGTCGGCCAAGGCTTCAGGAGTTACCTGGCCCTTGGCGTTCAAACCGACGGTCAACCCGCCAGCGTGCTCAACCGGTTCGAGAACGGCATGGTGCTCACCCGCGGAACACACGGCGGCACCTCCACGAGCGTCGAGCACACCGCGGACCGCGAGATTGTCGGCTTCAGACCCGCCGCTGGTGAACACCACCTCCGCCGGATCACGACCAACCAACGAAGCGATCAAGTCACGGGCATCGTCAAGTGCGCGGCGGGCGTCACGGGCCGCCTTGTGCGCTCCCGTCGGGTTCGCATGGTGCGCTTCGATGGTCGCTGTCCAAGCCGCCTGAGACTCGGCACGCACGACCGTGCTGGCCGCGTGGTCAAGATAGATCTCCGAGGTGGGCACAACCCGATCCTACGTAACTTTGCATCGACCGGCTCTATGGTTACCCGATGGTTTCGATCGTCACCGAACCCGCAGACGTCACCACCGACTGGCTGAGCGGAGTACTCGACATCAGCGTCACCGAAATCACAGCACATGAGGCGATCGGGACCGGCCAGATGTCGAGGAACTTCCGATTCGAGTTCGTCGCTGACGGGAGGTCCAGCGTGGTGCTGAAGGTACCCGCCGAGGACAGATCGCTGCGAGAACTCGCCACCAGCGTCTATGAGCGCGAGGTCCGCTTCTATGCAGACCTGGCCTCCACGCTGCCTTGCCGGACCCCAAAGTGTTTCTTCGCGGCAATCGCTGAGACGGGAGGAGATTTCACCCTCGTGCTCGAAGACCTCGCACCCGCCCGACAGGGGGACCAGATTGCCGGATGCACGCCGGCACAAGCCTCACTTGCGCTCAAGAATCTGGCTCTGTTGCACGGAGCGACCTGGAACAGTTCATCAGTAGCCGCGCATCCGATTTTCGCACCTCAAGACAACTCGCTACTGAACGACATATATGCCCTGGCCCACACGCAGTTCATGGAGCGCTACGGTTCCCGGCTCGCGGATCACACCGCACAGGTCCTCGAAGCGTTCGTACCCAATGCGGTGGGATGGCTCGACGAAACACATGACCCGTTCACGTTGACCCACGCCGACTATCGACTCGACAACCTGCTCTTTGGCCCCGAGCAAGTCGCAGCGGTCGACTGGCAGACAATACGGCTCGGCAGTCCCGGTCAAGATGTCGCCTACTTCTTGGGCAACAGCTTGCCTGTAGAGGCCCGTCGCACACACGAGGATGCCCTTCTGGAGGAGTACCTCGACGCTCTCAGCGAATACGACGTGGCCGGCTACGACCTTGATCGACTCAAGTCCGACTGTGCGCTCGGCGCCTGGTCGGGTCCCTTCACTACTGTGTTGGGTGCCTTCGCGGCAACAGACACCGAGCGCGGCGACGAAATGTTCATCACCATGGCTGACCGTTCCACCGCCCAGATCCTCGACTACGGCGGCCACCCATACCTCTAGAGACTGATATTGCTGGCCCATATAGATTGATATGGGTAATATGGGGTTATGAAGACAACCCTCGACATACACGATGAACTGCTCTCGCGTGCCAAACACCTCGCGAAGGCGACCGGGCGCCCGCTCCGAGCAGTCGTGGAAGACGGACTGCGTCGGGTACTCTCCGAACCGGAGCCGACGCCATACGTTCTTCCCGACCTGCGCGCGGGAGATCCCGAGGCCCCAGACCCATTGGAGCGTTATTCCTGGCCCGAACTGCGCGAGTTGATCTACGGAGGCGACGGTCCTACATGATCGCTGTCGACACCAACATCCTGGTCTACGCGCACCGCCGCGAGTCGAGTCACGGCGAGGCGGGATACCAACTCCTCAAAGCCCTCGCCGAAGGCGACCAGCCCTGGGCCATCCCGTGGCCGTGCTGCTACGAGTTCCTCAGCGTGGTGACCAATCGCCGAATCTGGAACGACGGCGCAACCACTCCACAACAAGCCTGGCGGCAGTTACTGGCCTGGACAGCATCACCATCAAACCGCTTGATCGGCGAAACGGCAGGATTCCTCAACACACTGCAGGTCTTCGTGGACCGCCCGAGAATCATCGGGGGAATCGTCCACGATGCTCGAATCGCGGCCATCTGTAAGGCTCACGGCGTTGAAGCGTTACTCACCCGGGACCGGGACTTCTCGATGTTCCCACAACTCCCGACCCAAGACCCGTTCGCGGTCTAGCCCTCCGTCGTTTTCGAACTGTTACCAGGCGTCATTAGGCTTGGGGAATGGCCAACATCCGGGTGGAGACGGAACTTGCGGCGGGGGTCGAAGAGGTGTGGGAGGACATCTGCGACATCGCCTCGCATGTTGAGTGGATGCACGATGCCGAAGCCATCGTTTTCACCTCCGACCAGACACAAGGTCTCGGCACCACCTTCGACTGCTTGACGAAGGTCGGCCCGATCCGGCTCACCGACCAGATGGAGATCACCGAATGGATTCACGGCACAGCCATAGGCGTACGACATGTGGGGCTGGTGACCGGCGAGGGACGATTCACGCTCACCGCGACAGGCGACAACACCACCCGCTTCGTGTGGGCCGAAGCCCTCTATTTCCCCTGGTGGCTCGGTGGCAGAATCGGTGGCTGGTTCGGCAGACCAATACTGCTACGAGTCTGGCGCCGAAACCTGCAGCTGCTCCAGGCCCGCTACTGACGGCCGCCGACAGCGATCAGGCTTACCGCTTGTGCGGCTCCGGTTGTGCCCGGCTACAACACAGGGTTGGACGCCAGCATCAGGCTGAGCACGACGAGCACGGCACCAAACGCAGCCGCAGAGCCGACAGCCGCCGGACTCGGTGCGTTGGCCCGCTTCAACGAGACGTAGATCAAGCCGATAACTCCCCCGGCGATAAGACCACCGACGTGGCCACCAACCGAGATCCTCGAAACCGCAAAGGTAAGAAAGAGATTCAGCGCCAGAATCGGCCCCAAACCGGTCGACCAAACGCTAATTCCAACTGATCGTTGGACTATGGCCATTGCTCCGAAGAGACCGAAGATACCACCCGAAGCACCCACCGCAACGGCACTCGGTTCCAGCAACAAAACGCCCAAAGACCCACCAAGCAGCGACACAAAATACAAAGCCGCGAAGCGTGGCCGCCCCAAAAATTGTTCTAGGGACTTGCCCATAATCCACAACGCAAAACAGTTGAAACCAAGATGGAAGACGCCGTCGTGGAGAAAACCAGACGTCACGATCCGATACCACTCCCCGTCAGCCACGAGCGGTCCCCACAGGGCGTAGTCCGCAAAGAAATTCACGCCTTGAACTGTCGAAGCAAACCAAATCGCCACGTTGAAGGCCACCAAGACGGTGGTCAGGACCGGCGTGAACACTACCGGACCAACAATCACGCGCTGGCTCTTGGTCGCCGTGCACGCCGGGCAGTGGAAGCCGACAGACGCCGTGCTCATGCACTCAGCGCAGATCGGGCGGTCGCATCTCTGACAGATGACCCCGGCACGGCGGTCCCGGTGCCGATAGCAACTGACGACCGCTGAAGGGTCCGACTGTGTAGTCACACAGACGAAGCTACCGTCGCCGGGCACAACAGCGATAGCTTCGGGGACCGTGAACCGCCTTCACGAACGGCCACCCATCCGGCTCGAAGAGTCTGGAATCGCGCCGATCGAGAGTCACTCGATGCTGAGCGACCAACGCACCACCGCTCTGGTGACCCCGCAGGCACAGATCAACTGGCTGTGCGTTCCCCGAATTGACTCCCCTGCGATCTTCGCCGCGCTGCTAGGTGGACCCGAAGCCGGTCACTTCTCAATCAAACCGCTCTACGACGACAGCTACGCAGAACCCACTCAGACCTACATCGACAGCACTCTGGTCCTACAGACCTCGTGGCCGACGCTCAGCGTGACCGACTACCTCGACTGCTCCGAGGGCCAATCCCAGGAAGTAGCCAGAAGAACCGATCTGATCCGCCACATCGAAGGCAGCGGACGAGTCCAAGTCGTGTTTGCGCCCCGACTCGACTTCGGACGCGTACCGACCCGGATCGAAATCCGAGACGGTGGTCTCGAAGTGATCGGCGCGGCACACCCGGTGGTTCTGCGAAGTACCGGCGTGGACTGGTCGATCGAAGACCACTGGGTACACCAGACCGCAGTCGCCGAAATCGATCTGACCCGGGGGCCGGTCACACTCCATTTGTGCTACGGCCCAGAGCCGACCGGTGCCGAGTCACCCCGGACAGCAGACCGGCCAGACCGACCAGACCGGCAGGATCGACCAGACCGACCAGACCGGCCAGCAGAGCCTGAACGCCGGGAGCTCACCGCACGCTTCTGGAGCGACTGGGCGCAGGGACTGCAACTCCCCGAGGTTGAACCAGAAATGGTCCGCCGTTCTGCGCTCACCTTGAAAGCGCTCACCTACGGTCCCACCGGTGCAATCTCCGCCGCGGCAACAACAAGCCTTCCCGAGTTCATCGGAGGGGTCCGCAACTGGGACTACCGCTACTGCTGGGTCCGGGACGCGGCCATGTCGGCCGGCGCGCTGCTCAGACTCGGCTCAGCCACCGAGGCGGCCTGCCTGCTCGACTGGCTCTCGAGAGTGATTGAGGACCACGGCATCGACGCCGATGAACTGTCGCCGCTCTACACGGTCGACGGACAGTCTCTGCCACCGGAGCAAATCGTTGAGGAACTGGCCGGATATGCGGATTCCCGTCCCGTGCGGGTCGGCAACGCGGCCTGCCATCAACTGCAACTCGACGTGTTCGGACCCGTGGTCGAATTGATCCACAACCTCGCCACCACCCGAAGTGTGATTTCGGGGACACACTGGATGTTGATCGAAGCCTTCGTTGAGGTCGTCGAACAACGATGGACCGAACCCGATCAAGGGATCTGGGAAATCCGCTCCGCCGCCAGGAATCACACCCATTCCAAAGTGATGTGTTGGCTGACCGTTGATCGTGCCATTCGGATCAGCAACGAGTTCTACAGCCGCGATCGACCGGACTGGGCCGCACTGCGGAAGCGGATCCGTGACGACATCATGGCCGAGGCATGGAACGAGGAAGCGGGCACATTCACAACCGCATACGACGGCACCGACCTCGATGCCTCGGTGCTCACAATCGGCCTGAGTGGACTGATCGAACCCGACGATGCCCGACTCGCGGCAACCGTCGCCGCGGTCGAGAAGTCGCTGAGACACGACCAGACTGTCTACCGCTACAAGCACGACGACGGGATCTCAGGTGCCGAAGGCGGGTTCAACCTGACGACCAGTTGGCTCATCGACGCCAAGATCCTGACCGGCGACCTCGACGACGCGCGGTCTCTCTTCGAGTCGTATCTTGCCCTCGCCGGTCCGACCGGGCTGATCCCCGAAGAAGTCGACCCCGAAACCGGGTCAGGTCTCGGCAATCACCCTCAGGCATACTCACACCTCGGATTGATCAACAACGCCTGCAACCTTGCCCGAACAAACCAGCGGACCGCAGGCCGAAGCACCCGAAGCGGCTAGAGCATCACCGAGGATTCGCTCATACCCAGGGCGTTTTTTTCAACAACCTCAGTCACTCCCACAACCCGGTCCTTCATAATCCGCTCTATCCCGGCCTTGAGGGTTTGCGTTGACGCCGGGCAGGTGACACAGGCGCCAAACAGCTCAACCGTGACAACACCCGAGGTTTCGTCGACCTCAATCAGTTCAATGTCGCCCTCGTCGGCCTGAATAGCCGGACGAATCGCATTGATGACCTTCTCAACCTGGGTGCGCACACTCCCAGTGTGCCAGCATTCAACACATTTGGTTCATCACCTACCCCAGCAAACGTCGGGGAGGGCAGTAACTTTGAAGCACGAATACTGCCTCCATGCTCCTTGCTCACCAAGGCGGTTGGGATGAGATCCTCGCGGTGGGCGCGCCGATGATCGTCTTCGGCTCGCTTTTGCTCGTGGCCCGGCGGCGGGCGCGATCCCAGGCAGAGATCAACAACGACTGAACGAGACGTCGGCTCCCAACGAGCAGAGTTTGCCTGCCAGGTCGTCGTAACCACGGGCTATATGGTGAGCGTCGCTCACGATCGTCTTCCCGTCAGCACCGAGGCCGGCTATCACCAAAGCAGCGCCCGCTCGAATATCAGGGGCCTTCACCTTCGCCGCCGACAGGCACTCTCTCCCCTCGATCACGACATGATGCGAGTCGATACGAATGTCTGCACCCATGAGGCGCAGGTCGTCGACATAGCGGAACCGCTCGGCAAACAGATTCTCGGTAACAGAGCCGATGCCATCGGCGGTGGCGAGCAGCGCAACCAGCAAAGGCTTCAAGTCAGTGGCTACTCCCGGGTACGGAAGGGTTGAGAACTTCGCCGAACTCAAACGGCTCGACACAGCAGCGCGAATGCTCTCACCATCGGCTGATATCTCCATGCCCATGTCGCCGAGCTTGCCGCACAACACCGCCATGTGATCAAGGTTCACACCGCTGACCGTGATTTCGCCCGTAGCAATCCCGAGGGCGGCCAAGTAGGTGGCTGCCACTATGCGGTCACCAACGACCGAATGATCGACCGGATGAAGCGCCTCAATATGGTCAACACCGTTGACTATGAGAGTGCTTGAACCCGACCCCTCAATTCGTGCACCCATCTTGTTGAGAAACTCGCAAAGATCAACAACCTCAGGCTCACGCGCGGCATTGTCGATCACAGTCGTGCCCACAGCCCGCACAGACGCCATAAGAAGATTCTCGGTGGCTCCAACACTCGGGAAGTCAAGCCGGATCGATCCTCCGCGCAACTCTTGGGTTCGGGCATGGACATATCCATCAACCGTTTCGGCCTCAACACCGAGCTTGGCCAGCCCTTGCAGATGCATATCAATGGGTCGGGGGCCGAAGTCGTCACCTCCCGGGAGCGCGACGACCGCCTCACCACAGCGAGCCAACATCGGTCCGAGAACCTCAATCGAAGCTCGAAACTGGTCGACAATGCCATGAGGAGCAACCGGTTCGATCTTCGCTGGAACTTCGATGACCAACGATCCGTCAACATGCTCGGTCGGCAACGTGACCTTGCAGCCGATGGCCCGCAACAACTCAGCCATCAGTCCCACATCAGTGATACGAGGGACATTGGCGATGCGATAGGTGCCCTCGGCCAGCAGAGTCGCCGCCATCAACTTCAACACACTGTTCTTGGCGCCGGAGACTTCTACCGTTCCCTCAAGGGGAGAGGGGCCCCGCACGACAAAGCTGTGCCCGGCGAGATCAAGTTCCGGAGCGTCTGCAGCCAACACGGACATCACCTGAGAGTCTGCCACCATAACACCCGCAGCGCGCGTCATCTGAGGCATATCTGCAAGCCCTTTCAGACAAGCACTGGCACATCAACACTGGCACACCAGACGTTCGACCAGTCGGGCAACGAGTATCGCCACCTCGTCTGCCGCGGCGTTGTAGTCATCTTGTTGCCCCGCACCGGGATCAACCACCTCTTCCCAGGCTTCAGGGTCAATCTCGCCGAGACCGAGCTCAGCGACCCGCAACGCCAGATCATCGACGGATCCCGGTGCCAAGTCACGAGCAACACGCTTCAAACTGCCGGTTTTGGCGGCTCCCTCGGGGTGGGTCCGTCGCATCCAGCGGAGGTGATCGGGCTCCATGGCGACAATCAACGCAGAGCGCTCTATGTCTTGGGCAGACAATTGACAGCTGCGATGCCACGGGTCACGCAAACCGTGCCGCTCCAACGCGGCGCGGGTACGCACGCTCATCGGTTGACCACCCAGAACATGGGTCCCCCCGCTCAGAACCCAGACCGGCGGGTCCTCGCCATAGTGAGCCCGCATCATCGCAGCTCCCATAACCGAACGGGCCGCGTTGCCAGTACACAGGAAGGTGACCGTCGGTCGTTCACGATCATGCTGTGGTCGTGGTGCCTCGCGAATCGTCAAAGGTTGATCGTCGCTCATCGGTCTTCTGTCTAGCAGTGCCGCGCCGGTCGTCTCGACCCATGACATTCATCAAGGTATCGAGCCAAACGGGGATGCTCAATTCGGCCAACCGCCTACTCGTCAACAGACTCCTGTTGTGGCTGGTAGTTGCACGTTTTGTTGGGCTTGGTGCTCATGGAGTCCTCAAGAAATAATAAATTCTCGTGTCCGCGCTTGACAACGGGGGGGGGCTATGTATTACGGCCATGAAGAGCCGATTTGTTTTAGAATCCCGTTGGTCAAAGTTGTTACGTGACTGGAGATTGCCCCGGTGGCGCTGCCGATCAGGCACTTGTGGGAGTGTTGGTTGGCATCACCGCAAGAAGCTATTTGCGATTCCTCTAGCGGCAATTGTACTCACAACATCACTAGCACTAGCGCCAACAACGAGTTCCGATGTTCCAATACTCTCTAGTCTGGAAGCCGAACCAGCGAGCGCCCACACCGAAACCACATGCGGGTACCGGTACGTTCAAGGCATCACCGGCTACACCGACTATACGTTCTGGGATTACGACCGTTACCGCACAGTCAGACGGCCAACCTACGGTCCCGTTTGGACAATGGTGTGTAGCCCCGTTTCTCACACCCATGAGCCACCACCAACTACCACCACTGCGCCAAGCAGAAGGTTGGTACAAAACGTCGTGTGCGTTACAGTTGGCGGTGCCGCTACAGGCGGTACTGCCGCGGCTGGCGTTGCGTCGGCTCCTCCTACCGCTGGAATTGGTACTGCCGCCGCTATTGGAGGAGGTGCCGCTGCAACTGGCTACGCCGCGCACGAGGTATGCCACACGGTTTGGGAATGGGTAGAGAGTTTGTGGCCTTGGTGACTCGATGCTTGATGCACCGCGAATACCGCGTGCTCGTGCCACCTCCAGTCTAGATTCCCTAGCTGTTCTTGGGCTGCGATCAACCGCTCGCTGCTGCGTCAGTGGGATCTGTATCGTTGTGCTGGTGGCTATCACGACCGGGTGCGGTGGTGATAGCACCGTAAGCGCCCCTGATTGTGACCGGATTGACGCTGCGGCTAGCGCCGCCAGCCGCACGATGGCAACTAGCACCGAGCACTTGGCTCAACTGATGGCTAACGGTGACGACCCAGAAGTGATTGACGCCGAAGCGGCCCAGTATCTCGCTGACGTGTCTGTCTATCACAACGCATTACACGCTTGGGTCGCGTCGTCGGGGTCTTGCGCCGCGCCACCCGATGGACTTGAGCAACTCGGTGACCTCATGGAATTGGGCCGCCCGGCTACCGAGGCCGAATTCTTGAGTATGATTATTGACAACCTCAATGATACTGAACCTATGAAACTGTGTGCAGCACTTAGCGCCGAAATCGGACGAGAAATTACCTGCCCTACATCAACGCATCTGAGCAAATGACACCGGTCCAGCCTTGTAGGCAAGTGTTGGCGGTTGTTAGATTGACGGTAATAGCCACCACGAAAGAACGATGTGCAACAAGAAAGCAGCGACGCCATGTTATCAACCAACAAGGGGGCCCGGTCACGTCTAGTTGCTTGGGCAAAAACTGCACCACCACCCCCAGCAAACGACCGATTCTGGGGACTCTTCATACAGCCAGCATCCACTAACGGATTTCAGGCTGTTTGGGCGATCACGATGATTCTGGGGTTCAGTATAGCGCTTCTCGTTGAGTTCTCGTGGTTGCTGTTGATTTGCGCGATGTTTGTTCTGTGGTTGCCGACGCGCTCTTTACACCGGATGATTACCGGTAGAACTGGCGCGACAGATTTCTCGCAGGAGGGAACCGAACAAGACGCTTAGTTGTAGGTTCGCGTGACGGAGTTCGTGAGTAATGCGTCTCTCAGGGTCCGTTGCCGGTGTACAAGTAGGTGACAACCGGTCGCCCAGCGTCGCGCCGCGGGAGTGGCGCCTTGCGATTGTGGAGTCGCAATCGGTTTGAGCAGTGCCATCCGTACTATCGGCCTTCAGTTGCCGACGTTCGGCCAAACATCTTGTGTTGAACAGAACCGACCCCCGCCGCAGGCACGGGAGCCGGTTCACTCTCAACGATTGGTCGATTACGAGGGGGCGTATTCGAAGACCACGTTGGCCATGGAGGCTCGGAAGTCGCCGGAATCGAGGTGGTGAATGATTGTCACCTTCTGAGATCCGCAATCACCAAAGTCATCACAGTTGATCAGACCGATAAGACCGTGGTACCCAGTGAGATTGTTGAGGTGCTCACGTACGCCTGCCTTGTCGATGACGAGGTTGCCATCGCCGTCCACGTAGCTTGCCGCCAAAATGGCATCAAGCAGCATGGCGGTGGCGTCGTAACCGTGGCCCCAGAACGGCGAAGTCGGGGCGTCGCCATACAAGGATTCATAGGCGTCGCTGACATCTTCGGCGGTCTTGCCGGTTGACTCGTTGACGTTTTCGCCGAAGCGGGGATCCGGCCCAGAGAAATACATGCCCTCCGTTTCTTCCAACCCCAGGTAGTCCTCGACTAACAGACCGTCCGCGGCGAGTAGCTGAGTGTCCTCAAGCCCAGCAACGCCCGGTGCTTGCGCAGCGATGAAGTTGCCCTCCGGCTGGAAGATCGGGAAGAAGAGTGCCTGCGGGCTGGCCGCGGCGATCTCGGTGAGGACCGGAACCATGTCGGTGTCACCCTTTGCTATGCCCGCAAAGCCGGTTATCTCGCCACCGATCTCCTCGTAGGCGTCGACGAACGCTTGAGCGAGACCCTGGGTGTAGGGGTCACCGTCGTGGATTGCCGCGGCGGTTGTCAGACCGAGGTCGTTGAACACGAACAGGGCCATTGCCCGACCCTGATAGAGGTCGTTGTGTGCGGTGCGGTAGTAGCCCTCGTTGTAGTTCTCGCCCGCATTGCCCTCAAGGTCAGAGGTCAGGGCTGGTGCAGTGTTTCCGCCCGAGATCATCACGATCCC
Source organism: Candidatus Aldehydirespiratoraceae bacterium (assembly GCA_965198315.1). GTDB lineage: Bacteria > Actinomycetota > Acidimicrobiia > Acidimicrobiales > Aldehydirespiratoraceae > VXYK01. The sequence continues at coordinate 3,795,355 of OZ240616.1, forward strand.
GGCTTCGCTGATCAATGGTGCCGCAGCGACGGCTGCCCCCGAACACGACGTACCAACCACGCCGACGATTTGCTCGTCGGCTACGATCGTTTGTGCCGCGGCTTGGCCACCGTCCGATGAGCAGAGGTCGTCGAGGCCTTCGCCTGGGCTGACGGAGAAGCCGAGTATGTCGCCGTAGTCGTCGACGGCGATCTCGATCGACCGGTGGATCGGCAAACCGAACTGCGCTGCGTCCCCGGTGATGGCGTTGAGCGATCGAATCTGCACCTCGGCACCCGGCTCCACAACGATCGTTCCGAGCGAACCGTCACCGAGGTGGTCCATCATCTCGCTGTCCTCGGCCATGTCGTCAGCATCGTCGGTTTCGGCCATGTCGTCGCCGTCATCACCTGTGGTGGTTGTCTCGTCGTCATCCCCGCAAGCGGCGGCGAACAAAGCCAACACCGCCAAGAGCAGTAGAAGTTTGCGTAGTAGTCCCATTTTCCCTCCAGATTGGTTTCGTTGGATATCGCGGCGGATCAAAAAGAACCGTTCTCACCCGCGACGTTAGCAAGTCACCACCGTCGGGGGAAGAGCCAAACATCAGCAGGTGAAAGGCTGGTAGCGCTGCGGGTACTGCTAAAAGGTACAACGATGGGCGATTATCGACTCCAGACACTCTGCGAAGTGCCACGCTCGCCCCTGGGCGGCCGATCGATACCTTCGAGCGGCGTTTCTCGTCCGCCCGCCGCGTCACGCTCAAACCTCAACTCAGGGCCGACAACTGAGCGCCAATTGATGCCCGGTTCAATACCGCCGGCCCAGCCGCAACGCAACCATCGGCATGGTAGGCCCATAGAATACAAGCTGACCCCTGCATCAATCCCAAGGAACTAACATCTCCGCGATGGGGGGACGCTAAATGCCATCACCCGACACCGTGGAGAACAGCAAGGTAGCCCGTCGCCTCGGCGTTGACACTTTCCTGACCTTCATGCGGGTGGTCATGAGCACCTTTGTAATCCTGGGCCTGCTCATGTTCATCGGGCAGCAGATCTATCCCGACAACTTCATTGCTTCCCGCATCAACCCCGACGCCACCGGCCTGACCGCGGCCCAGTTTGAAGGCCTGGTGATCTCCGGGCTCTCACAGGGAGCGATGTACGGGCTGATCGCGCTCGGCTATTCGATGGTCTACGGCGTGCTCGGCTTCATCAACTTCGCCCACGGCGAAGTCTTCATGGTCGGCGCGATGACGGGGATGATCACCTCCAACAAACTCGACGAGTCCGGCGCTTGGGAGAGCAACTTTCTGCTCTCCTTGCTGTTCGTCCTGGTAATAGCGATCATCTGCTCCACGCTGACCGCAGTAATCATGGAACGGGTCGCCTACCGGCCGTTGCGGGGTTCTCCGCGGCTGATTCCCTTGATCACGTCGATCGGTGTGTCGTTCTTCATCCAGAACGTCTCGGTCGTGCTGCTGGGCCCGGGCGCCAAGTCCTATCCGACACTACCGGACTGGTTGTCCCGGAAACGGGAACCGCTCGGATTGGTCAGCATTGAGGGCACGAAAGTGATGGTGCTCGTAGTGGCGGCAGTCTCAATGGTGGCGCTGTGGTATCTCGTCGAGCGGACCAAGATCGGGAAGGCCATGCGGGCAGTCGCCGAGGACAGGGAGATCGCCTCGTTGATGGGGATCAACGTCAACCGGACGATCGTCACCACTTTCGCCGTGGGCGGCGCGATGGCCGGCGTCGCGGGGATCCTCTGGGGCATCCTTTTCCGCTCGGTGGTGCACACCACCGGGTTCCTGCCCGGTATCAAAGCATTCAGCGCGGCCGTCGTCGGTGGTATCGGGAACATGGGAGGTGCGATGGCAGGCGGGATCACCCTGGGCAGCGCCGAATCAGTGGCCCCGCTGGTCCTGCTCGAACCCTGGGGTATCAATGGCCCCACGCAACTCAAGGACGCGGTCGCTTTCCTCGTCCTGATCTTCGTGCTGTTGGTGAAGCCCACCGGCCTGTTCGGCGAACGGCTGTCTGCCGAGGACCGAGCATGAGCGCCATCTTCGTCGAAACTGAAACATCCGAAAATCTCGGTGCGCGCGATCTGCTCGACCAGGACTGGCGGAGACTGCTCAACTACGGGCTGTTGCTGGGGATGGTGTCGGTGTTCGTGGCACTGACCAACATGCCCGTCAACCTCGACCGCCGAGTGCTGATCGAACCGATCTTCTCGATGGGTTACCTGTCTCTGTTCTGGCTCCCGGTGGTCTTCGGTCTGTTGGTGTGCCGCGAACCGGTCTTGACGGGCATGCCCAGCTACGCGAAGGGACGCCGCGAGGTACTCGCCGGTGCGCTGGTTGGGCTGATCGGTGGCGCCAGCCTCAGTGTCCTTGCTCTCCTTCTCGACAACTTCAACCTTCGCGATCCTCTGGTCAACTGGAGCCCCCGACTGCTCGATCTGCTTTCGTTCCAACGTGGCACCACCTTCGGCATCGGCATCTGGCTGCCCGTCGGCCTGGTGCTCGGAACCCTCGGCGGGCTGGCACATGTGCTGCCCACGACAGCACGGCGTGTGCTGATCTGGGCATTCATTTCCGTGATTGCCTTCGCCATTTTCGAGACGGTGATTCTCGATCTATCGGAAGGTTTTAGCTGGCTCGGCGCCGAATGGCTGGTTGATGAACTCTATTTCATCCGGGGCGGTCTGACGATGCATGGGGCCGCTGTCTTGGCTGTGGTTGGTGGTCTGTTCGCAGCTTTCGGACGTGGCCGAACCCGTCGCGCAAAAGAGCGCTTCCAAGCATTGGAGGGAACCAGCCGAACCCGGGCCAACGCCATCGGTTTGCTGGTAGTTGCAGCTGCTTTGGTGATCCTGCCCCTCTTTTTGGGCGGTATCACCAACGAGCTGCTGGCCAACGTCGGGCTATTCGTCTTGTTGGCTCTCGGCCTCAACATCGTAGTTGGCCTCGCCGGAATACTCGACCTCGGATACGTTGCCTTCTTCGCCGTCGGTGGCTATACGGCCGGCATTCTTACGACAACCAACCGGGGAGAATCCTGGCCCGATTGGATTCCGCAGTTCTACTGGGGCACAGCCCTCATTGTGGTGGTGATGTTGGCCGCACTCACCGGATTGTTCATCGGCGCGCCGGTTATTCGGATGCGCGGCGACTATCTGGCCATCGTCACTCTCGGCTTCGGCGAGATCATCCGCCTGCTGTTTCTTTCGGACTGGCTCGGGGGCTACACCGGTGCCGCGCAAGGGGTCACCAACATTCCCGGTGTGCAGGTCTTCGGCTTGGCCACGGTAAAGGGGACCGATCCGCGGGCCGTGTTCTACCTGGTGCTGTTCTTTTGCGCGATCGCCATATACGTTTCGTGGCGATTGGAACGCAGTCGGCTGGGCCGTGCCTGGATGGCGATCCGCGAAGACGAGTCGGTTGCCGAAGCGATGGGAATCAACACGGTCAACGCCAAACTCATGGCTTTTGTGGTGGGCGCGGTGTTGGCCTCATTTTCGGGTGCCATCCTCGCCGCCAAGGTGGGCTCGGTCTTCCCCAGTAGCTTCATCATCCTGGTTTCGATCGTCATTCTGGTGGTCGTGATCGTGGGCGGTATGGGCAACATCGTGGGCGTGATTGTCGGCTCGGTGGTGCTGATCGGCATTCTCGGCGGACCTCGGCAACCGGGGCTCCTTCAAGAGTTCTCCGAATACAAACTGCTGATCTATGGCGTGTTGCTGATTTGGATGATGTTGCAACGTCCCGAGGGCTTGGTGCCGAACGTTCGGCGCACACGAGAACTCCACCAGGACGAGTACCTCCAGGACGCCTGGCTCCGCGGAGAGATCGACAGCGACTCCGAACACGACGAACACGACGCCAACGGAACCGACATGGGGGTGCTGCCCGCATGAGCCGGCGTCTCTTGACCATCGACAAACTCAGCGTGACCTTCGGTGGGCTACACGCCCTCAAAGACCTCGATTTCTATGTCGACGAAGGCGAGATCGTGTCGGTCATCGGTCCCAACGGCGCGGGCAAGACAACCTTCTTCAACATGATCTCTGGGATGGTCACACCGACATCTGGCGACATCATCTTCAAAGGCGAGTCACTGTTGGGTCTGGACCCCAACCAGGTAACCGCTGCGGGAATAGCGCGCACCTTCCAAAATGTTCGCCTGTTCGCCAACATGACCATCCTCGAAAATGTGATGGTCGCCCAGCACTGCCGCACCCGGCAGGGAATTTGGGGCGCACTGTTTCAGACACGCCCGTTCAAACGAGAAGAGCAAGAAATCCGCGAACACGGTGAGAAGGTGTTGAGCTTCTTCGGTACCCGCCTGGTGGGCTACCGGCTTGATCAACCCGCCGCCGTGCTGTCGTATGCAAATCGGCGGCGGCTGGAGATCGCCCGAGCAATGGCCACCAAACCGACCATCATCCTTCTCGACGAACCTGTTGCCGGCATGAACCCGAAGGAATCCGCGGCGCTCACCGGACTGATCGGTGAGCTTCGCAGCGACTGGGGCTTCACCATCGTGATGATCGAACACGACATGAGCGTCGTACGCGATGTCAGCGACCGAGTCGTGGTACTTGACCACGGCGAGACGATCGCCCATGGATCCTATGAGGAAGTGTCGACCAACCCCGATGTCATTGAGGCATACCTCGGACGCTCCACCAAGGAATCCGCATGAGCGACGGCAACGGTGCTACCGCTCTGCTTGAGATGCGCGGTGTCAACACGCACTACGGCGCTGTCCATATCCTCAAAGATGTCGAGTTCTCGATCTATCCCGGCGAGTTGGTGTGTCTCCTCGGGGGCAACGCCTCAGGCAAGTCGACCACGCTGAAAGCCTTGCTCGGAATGGTGACGCCCACCACCGGCGATGTGCTGCTCAACGGCGAGATAGTCACCGACAAGTCGATCTCGTATCGGGTTGAGCGGGGCGTGACGATGGTTCCTGAGAACCGGCGACTGTTCAAACGGCTGTCGGTCAAGGACAATCTCGAACTCGGGGCTTTCCTACGTTCGGACCGCGCTGCTATCGATGCAGACTTGGAGCGGATATTCGAGATGTTCCCACGGGTCAAGGAACGACTCAACCAGAAGGCCGGCACCTTGTCGGGTGGCGAGCAGCAGATGGTGGCGATAGGCCGAGCGCTGATGTCTGACCCGAAGGTGCTGTTGATGGACGAGCCCTCGATGGGACTCGCTCCAGCCCTGGTGCAAACCAACTTCGAGTTGATCAAACGGATCCATTCTCAGGGGGTGGCGATTTTCGTGGTGGAGCAGAACGCCAACATGGCGCTCTCTATCGCAGACCGCGGCTGGGTGCTTCAAACGGGCCGGGTTGTTCTCGACGACACCGCCGAAGCGCTCCTTGCCAACCCCCACTTGCGCGCCAGCTACCTCGGCGAAACCTGACCAGCCGGAATCAGTCCGGGTTGTCGACGGCTAACCGCTCAAGTAGAGCGAGAGTTGTGCGGCGGAGCGTTTCAGCGGCTGTTGCCAAGTTCTCAACGAACTGAGCTTCGGTGGCAACTGGCGAGTCGACGAGATCAGTGATCGTCTTGAGCGCCCCTACCGGGACGCCGTGAAGTTGCCCAACCCAGGCCACAGCCGCAGCCTCCATCTCCTTGACCTCTGCTCCGCTGGCAACTATCCGCTCGCGGTCGATCGGGGATTCGTCAAAACTGTCGCCAGTGGTGACGATGCCGAGTCGACAACCGAGCGCTGAAGCGTGACTCCGCAGGTCCGCTGCGGGAAGTTCGCTCTTGCCCATGACATCAAAGCCCGGTAGCGGGATCCGTCGGTCGTGACAGGCGAAGTGGGGCCACGCCAGGAAAGTGTCACCGATCTCAGCACCGGCTCGCAACCAGCCGCCGGCTGTTCCCACCGACAAAACCAGATCCGGCCTGGGCCGATCCAAGTTGAGGGCCACATGGGTAGTGAGGGCCGCGGCTGTGGTACCAACAGCATCGACACCGTAAATCGGATCGGTCCCGTTAACGGCAAGGACCACATCAGGTCGCGCTTCTGCTTTGGGCGCATGTGACAGCCGACAAGGCAGGCCAGCAGCCCAGGTTGGCGACTGAAAGGGTTGCGCTCCGAGAGCGTCTCGCAGTGGTGCCGCCTCTGCCTCCATGGCCATGACGATCACCACCCGTTCGACCGGGTCCACAAGCGAACCTTGTTGGGTTGCGGGATCCCGGTCGGTTTGCATACGTCTTGAATCGTAGCTAGGGCAACAGTCCCAGGGCGCTGGCAACCCGGTCTCGGTGCTGGGTGGCAGTGCCGTACGCTCCCGACAGGCTCCAGCCTCGCTTCAGCCAGATCTGCAGGTCGTACTCGAACGTGTAGCCGATGGCACCGTGACACTGCAACGCCGCGCGACAGGCGCGATCAACCGCATCCGACGCGAGCGCCTTGGCCATCGACACGTCGCGGCCTCGCATATCCGCGTCGCCGCAATGAGCAAGCGACCATGCCGCTCGATACACCAGCGGAGCGGAGAACTCAATCCCCAGTCGAACGTTGGCCAGATGGTGCTTGACCGCCTGATAACTCCCGACAGGTTTCCCGAACTGTCTGCGTTCGGTCACATACTCGACTGTGGTGTCAAGCAGACGGCGAGCGACACCGACACATTGGGCCGCAGTGCCCAGAGCAGCCCGATCAGCTGCCAGAGATGCATCCGCGCCAGCCAACAGAGTCGCCGTGCCCGGATCAAAGCTGATCTCGGCAAGGCGACGAGACTGGTCAATCGAGTCTTTGGGGGTGACAGTCACCGCCTGCGCATCAACAGCGAGCAGCGACCCGGAGTGTTCAGCTATCACAAGGTCAGCCGCGGTTGCGGCCAGCACGTTGGGGCCGCCTGCAACCAGTGCCAACGTGGCTGTGCTCTCACCGCTGATCGCCGCGTCCAACAAATCAGATGCACCGGCGGTGGCAAGCGCCGGAATCGCCACGGCCACATGCTCAACCAACGGTTCGGGTACGGCGCTGTAACCCGCCTCCTCAAGCAGACGGACCAAGGCCACCTCGTCCATACCAAGTCCACCAGCTTCAGTCGGGGCCATGATCGCCAGCACCCCAACCTCGCCAAGCGTCGTCCACAAGCCGGGTATCCGCCCGTCATTGCTGTCCCAGCTTGCTCGAATCGCCTCCGCGCTGCACTCGCCGGCAAAGATCTCGCGCACGGTGTCGCGGAACATGTCGTGTTCGTCGGTGAAAGCAAAGTGCATCAGCACTACCTCCGGGGCAGACCCAGCACGCGTTCAGCGATGATGTTGCGCTGAATCTCGTTGGTTCCCGCATAGATCGGCCCGCCCAGGGCGAACACGTATCCGTCGAGCCAGTCGCTCGGGACTTCGGCTTGGTCGCCGAGCAGTCGAAGCGCAGTGGCATGAAGTTCAAGATCCATCTCAGACCAGAAGACCTTCATCAGGCTGGCCTCTGATCCGAGGTCGCCGCCAGCCATCAACTCGGCGGCCACAAAGTAGGTCTGCCAACGGTAGGCCTCCGCCCGGATCCAAGCGTCCACCACCTCGTCCCGCAGCCGTGCGTCAAGGCCGTCAGCCGTTTCACTTATCTCGGCGGCGAGCAGTCTCAGGCGCTCCGCAGCAGCCATGAAACGGCCGGGACTGCGCAGGCTGAGCCCGCGCTCGGAACCCGCTGCTGCCATCGCCACCGCCCAGCCCTGGCCCGGCTCGCCGAGAACGTGATCAGCGGAGACCCTGCAGTCGTCGAAGAAGATCTCCGCGAATCCCGACTCGCCGTCGAGGCGTTGGATCGTCCGGCGCGTCATACCCGGCGCATCGGCCGGCACCAGCAGGTAGCTCAGGCCGGCGTGGCGTTCGGCGGTCAGGTCGGTGCGCACGATGCAGAAGATCCAGTCCGCGTACTTGCCCCGCGAGCACCAGGTTTTCTGGCCGTTGACGACGTAGTCGTCTCCGTCACGGACCGCTGTGGTCTTGATTCCCGCCAGATCCGACCCGGCCTCGGGCTCCGACCAGCCCTGTGCCCAGATCTGTTCACCGCTGGCCATTCTCGGGAGGAAGTAGTCCTGCTGGGCCTTCGTGCCGAAGTTGAAGATCGTCGGTGCCAGCAGGCTCACGCCGTTGGCACTCACCCGGCCCGGTACGCCCGAGAGCCAGTACTCCTCCTCATAGACCAACCACTCGATCAGATCGCAGTCACGCCCGCCGTATGCCTCAGGCCACGCCGGTACCGACCAGCCTCCCTCGAACAGAGTCCGTTCCCAGCCCCGATGCTGCTCGAACCCCGCCGCCGAGTCCATCGAAGAGAACGGTTCGGCCGGCCGGTTGTCGTGCAACCAGGTCCGGCATTCGTCGCGGAACTCGACATATCGAGGCGACAACTCAAGGTCCATCAGCGGAACTCGCCCTTGCGCACACCGTCAGGGTCGAACACCTCCCGGATCAGCCTCAACTCCTCATCGGTGGGTAGCCGACTCTCGCTGAGGTCGCCGGTCACAGCCAACTCGAAGGGGGAGGCCTCCTGCGCCTGTTCGAGGCTGACCCCCGGATGCAGCGAACGGACTCTCATCCTGCGGTCCTCAGTGTCGAAGTCGTAGGCCGCGAGGTTCGTGACCACACGCCTGATCTCGAAGTGCTTGCGGCTCGCTTCGGGAAGCTGTGCGATGCGGTCGTATCCGGGGGCGGAGACAACGTCGACCGTGTTGCTGAAGGTGCGGGCTTGATTCGGTATCCAGTAGGTCGTGGGGTGATTGATCAGGTTGCCCGGTGCCCCCCGCAGCCCCAACAGCTGTGCCTTGGGTTTGCGGTACGGCCCGATGGCGGCAAAGTTCTGATTGCCGTATTGATCCATTTGGCTGGCTCCCATCACCACATGGCGTTTCCCCGACCACACTTGATCGAAGACCGTTCGGAAGGGCATGTATCCCTCGATCACTGCAGTTGAAGGGTCTCCCCCGAGCGGCAGATTGCCCTCGATCGCATAGGCGATGGTGTCGGTCAGCATGAGGCCGGGCTCGAAGGACGCCCGGGCCAAACGCCCCGCTATGACCGGCACCGGGCCCATCGGGTTGCACAGCACTTCGCCGTCACCCCTGAAGGCTTCCGCTAAAGCGACTACGCAGACTTCATCAAGAGTGACCGGATCATCAAAGGCGCTCATGTCCGGCTCCGTTCGTTGAGTCTGGTGACGTAGGCATCGTGTGATTCGAGTTCCAACCAGTCTTTGCGGAACTGCTCCCAAGCGTCAGAGTCGCGGGCCGTCGCTGCATAGGTGGACTGGAAAGCTTCGTCGCGATCGTAGTCAGGAGGGCATTCGGTGAAGTGGGCACCGTGTGGTGCCTGCACGACTCCGTCGACGTGTGTTCGCGGGATTCGCAGCGTGTGGATCGATCCTTCTTGAAGAAACTGCTCTGTGGGAACGATCTGCTCTGCAGACATGAAGGTCTTGTCGGCAGCCATTGCGAACAGGTCGTCGAAATACAGGTCCGGTCCTAGGAACTGACCGTTGCCTTTGGCATCGGCCCGGTTCATGTGGAGGATCGCCGCATCCATCTGAAATGCCGGAATCGCCACCAGTTCCTCGCCGTCGTCGTAGGGGGATCTGACGGTCTTGAGGTCAGGGTTCTCCGACATCATCGCGGTGCCCAGGCCTGCTCGGGTGGGATAGAAGGGCATTCGATGAGCGGCGGCCAGCAAGCCGAGATAGAAGGCGCCTTCGTCGAGTTCGGAGATGTCGACGGCGCCTGTCTGGCGGGCGACTCGGAAATGGGGTTCCAGCGGAATCGAGTCCAAAGAAACGAAACCGTAGGTGACCTTCCGGACCTTCCCGGCAGCGCACAGGATCCCGACATCGGGTCCCCCGTAGGAGACGATGTCGAGGTCGGTCAGGTCGCTGCGCAGAATGGCCCGCACCAGCGACATCGGTTTGCGACGAGACCCCCAACCGCCGATGCCGAGCGTCATCCCGCTGTGGAGCTCAGCGATGACCTCGTCCTCGGTCATTCGTTTGTCTGCCACTGAGACTCCTCTCATCGATCCTGCCAGTCCTAGCCTCAAGGGCCACCTGACGGTATTCCACCTTGACTCGCAGTGCTAAGCCCGCAGTGGAGGTCCCTCCCGCTAGCACCGGCACAAAGACGGGGACAGTCACTGTTCGGCGCCGGGGGTGTGTAGATTCGCGTAAGGTTCCACACCACCGGACCTCCTTCAGATTCGGTGCGTCTCGACTCCGATTCTGGAGGCCCAGGCAACCAATATGGACCCACTCGCCGCTCATATCCGAAGAGCCACAAAGCTGCTTCTGGTACTGGTGTTCGGCATCCTGCTGCCAGCGTCATGCGGGTCTGACGGCGAAGCATTGGAACACATCGCCAATCGCTCCGATAGTGCTTCGCGTGAGCGACCCTACTCCTCGGTCACCGAACTCCGCGACCTGATAACTCAACGCAAGGAGTCAGGGATTGGAAACGAATTGGTTGTCGTCGGTGAGATCACCGAGGTCAACAGAGGTGCGTCGTTCAGTTGGGATGTCGATGACACAACAGACACAGTGATCAAAACCCAATACCCTTTCGGCGACGATAGGGCAATGGTTCATACTGTTCACTTGACTGTCGCTGTGTCGGAGGTGATTGCCCCGCCCAGCGAAGAGAATATCGGGACGACTACCGTTGGTCTTGTATTCGACTCTGGGATTGGTTTCGATGCCGTAAACAATGACTATTCAGACCTTGGGACGGTGGTGTTGTTCCTATCGCAGAGCGCAGTGTTCGACTACGAACCTGGGATCTATGGAATCTTCGAAGGTGGAGCGCTGATGGGAGTGCTCAAGAATGACGGAACTCTGCGTTTCCCGGCTATGTCAGAGCCGGAAATTCTCCTTGGCAGGAGCCGAACGATCGCGTTGGACACGCTGAGGATCGGAGACGTCGACCGCTAGTTGGTCGACCGCTAGTTGGTCGACCGCCGGTTGATCGACTGGCAAGCACCCATCACCGGACTCGGGGGTTGCCCTCGGTTTCTCGGCTTGCTTGGCCCGCAAGGCTCGCCGGTAGGGTGGCGGCATGGTCGAGACGCACGACTCTCTTGACATGAGCGGTCGCACTGTCATCGTCACAGGTGGCACCAAGGGTCTCGGGCGGGTGATCGCCGCACGCTTTCTGGAGCAGGGCGCGGATGTGGTGATCTGCGCCCGCAGCGAACCGGAGTTCCCGGTCGAGTTCGAGGGCCGGCAAGCGGTCTTCGTCGCCGCCGACATTCGCGATCCAGATCAGGTGGCAGACGTCGTGTCGGCTGCGGTTGACGCAACGGGTCGGGTGGACGTGCTCGTCAACAACGCCGGCGGGGCGCCCCCTACAGCGAGCGCGACGGTGTCGCCGCGCTTCAACGACAAGATCACTGCACTCAACCTCCTGGCACCGATGACTTTCGCTCAGGCTGTGCACGATCAGATGCAGTCACAAGACGACGGCGGCGTGATCATCAACATCACCTCGGTCAGCGGGACCCGAGCCAACCCCCAGGGCGCGGCCTACGGGGCGGCCAAAGCCGGGCTCATCAATCTGACAGAGACGCTGGCGCACGAGTGGGGTCCGAAAATCCGAGTGATCGCCTTGGTCGTGGGGATGATCGTCACCGAACAGGCCCACTTGTTCTACGGGGACGAAGAAGGGATCGCCGCAGTCGGCCGAACCCTGGCCCTCAAGCGCATGGGAACGCCTGCTGAAGTAGCCGATGTTGTCTTGTTTGCTGCGTCGCCTCTGGCCCGCTGGGTATCGGGCTGCGCGATCCCGGTGCACGGCGGCGGTGAGAGCCCCGGCTACATCGATGCCTCGACTGTCGAGCAGTCCGCCCGGCCGAAGTCATGACCGAGGCCGCGGACCGTCCAGAAGGTCTTGATCGGCGCTCGTTGTTGACTGACCGAACGACCATCGCGGCGCTGTTGGTCGTCACCTCCGTAGCGATCCTCGTCGTTATCGGGCTGACGAACCGCCACGATCACAGCACCCACGACCATCCCAGTGCAAACGTCGTGACCGACGTGAGCACTTCAGATCCAGAACACGATCACAGCACCCATGACCACTCAGAAGACATCGGCTCGACCTTCGCGAGCACCGAACGCATCAGCCCGTCTTCGGCATGTCGCACGATCATCGGCTGCGATGACGCAGGACCCAAACCACAAAGTTCTGGCGATCGGGGTGGCTGGGCGCAGTTCCTGACCCTCGGCGCTGTGGGAATCGGGCTCGCCTTCATCGCCACGAAGGTCATCCGCGCCACCCGCCGAGCAACATCTTCGCGATAGCCGCTCCACTCCCACGGTCACGAACCCCTGTTGGAAACCTCCTAGCCATCCCCGCCGCCCTTCTAGTCTGCCTCATCGACAACTGCGCGATTCCGCTACCACCTAGTTGCAATCAAACCGAGCGGGATTCGCCCTCCGTGCTTGACACATGGTTCTTTGCGGATGGTGTCGAAAAGGGAAAAGATATTTCAATAATTTTCTAGCTTTTCACCATATTACAAGTGTTGTTGTCACACCCCGTGTGTAGAGTTACATGCATGGAATTAGCTCCCGTCTCCGGTCTCTTGGACACCACCGCTGGTGCGGACACGGCTGCTGGCGGGGCGGTTCATGTCGAGGCGGTTGATGAAGTGGGGTTGTGTGATGAGGGGTTGCGGTCACGGTTGGGAGTGTTGGGTCGTGCGGAGTCTCGGTTAGCGGCGATGAAGGCCCGTGTGCTTGCTGAGGTGGGTCGCCGTCACAGCACCGGCGACGCGCAGCGTCTGGTCCGTGACGAGTTGCACGCATCGAAGCGCGAAGCCAAACGCGATGTCGAAACAGCCGCTCGGCTGGCGGAACTGCCAGCCACCAGCGAGGCGTTGGAGTCTGGTGAGATCCCCCAAGGTCACGCCCGCCTCATTGCCCGCGCTTCTGGTGAGAGCACTATCGATGAAGCCCTGCTTGTAGAGGCAGCCAACACTGAGCCTTTTGATGAGTTCGCACGAACTGTGAAACGTCATCAACAAGACCTAGCCGACGATGACGGTCAGTCGTTGTTGGATCGTCAACGCTCCAACCGCAAAGCCCGTATCTTCGAGTCACCAGAATCGGGAATGTTCGTGCTGACAGGCGAGTTCGACCAGATCACCGGAGCACGCATCGCCACCGCACTGACAGCCAAAGAACGCCAACTATGGCACCGTGAAGACCCCAAGGCGCGTGCCACACCCCAACAACGGATGGCTGACGCGTTGGCCGAACTGATCTGCGAACCCACCGGTGCCGGCAAGTCTGCGGGTACTGACTTGTTGGTGATCGCCGATTTCGACGTGATCAAACAACGACTAGACAACCCCCGCCTAGCCGACGGCTCACCAATACCGGTTGTCGAATTGCATCGACTGGCACTCGAAGCGAACCTTCTGCCTTCGATCTTCGACACCAAAGCCCAGAACATGTGGCTGGGGCATAAACAACGCACTGCCAGTGAAGCTCAACGGGTCGCGTTGATCGCACGCGATCAACACTGTGTTGGCTGTGGCGCCAACCCGCTGTGGTGCCGTGCTCATCACATCATTTGGTGGTCAAAGAACGGACCCACCGACTTCGACAACCTGGTGCTGGTATGCGATGACTGCCACCACAAGATCCACGACCACGGCTGGCAAGTCCACCGAGACCCCGACACCGGTAAATACCACCTCAAACCCCCCGGCCCCACCGACGCGGCAACCACAGTCAAGCCGAGCAGGACACAAAGCCGAACCGCCGAGCCCAACCCAACCACCGCAACCGACGCCGCCGGCCCGGGCGATCCGGAGACGCCCAAACAGATGACTCTGACCGGCCCCGAACAACACCACGCAGTCGGCGCCGGTGACGCCGATCCGTCCAAACAGAAACCCCGACCGACCCCGAACAACACCAACACCTCCACCGGCCCTCACACCGACACTAGCAATGACATGGACACCTCCTGATCGAAGCTGGCGAGGTCTGTCGGGGGACGCTCAACGTCCCGGAGACGGTTGGCCAGTGCCCTGTAAGGTGTCGGCATGAGTGCCGAGCGTGTTGGAATCATTCCTGCGAGTCCGCCCAGGGAAGCGTGCGCCTGGCTTGTGCGTGGCGGCCGGAAAGGCGAGACCGTAGAGCACAATCTCGAAGGCGAAGTCGTGACACTTGGGTGGGGAGACTGGGTTGTCGACGCCCCCGCCGAATCGTTCCGCGACAAAGAGCGGCTCAAGAGTTACCTGGCGCAGTATTACGAAAGCAACTATCAACGAGGTTGGACAGAGAAGCAAAAGGTGACTTCCTGCTCTGGCATCTGGCGATTCGTTAACGAGATCAACATCGGTGACCTTGTGGTGCTGCCTTCATTCGGACTCGAGAAGGCACATAGGTGGATCAGGATCGGCGAGGTGATCGGTCATCCGGTCCGCGATCCGAGCCAGCCCCGAGGCGCCAGGCTTCGCCGTGGGGTCAAGTGGTTTACCAAAGCGGTTCCAATTTCGGAGGTGAAGATTGACAGGATCAACGCGCGAGGGTGGACCGTAGTAAGACTCGATCCAGGTCAGGTGAAGGATGCTCTGTCCAGGCATCTCGCTGACGACTACTACTGGTCTGGGGAGGAAGCCGGGGTGCTGCCCGCCGACGGGACCGAAGTGCCCGAAGGAGCCAAGACTCGCGTCGAGGTGAACCGGTACGAACGCGATCCCGTCGCGCGAAAGCGGTGCCTCGAACACTACCACTACACATGCCAAGTGTGTGGTCTGAGGTTCGAGGAACGCTACGGCGAATTCGCCCTTGGATTCATGCATGTCCACCACAAGACGCCGCTGTCGCAGATCGACGATCACGAGAACCATCGGATCAACCCGGAGACAGACCTGGTCGCGGTCTGCCCGAACTGCCACGCCATGCTACATCACCACCAAGACAAGCCCTGCGACGTCGAGACGCTTCAGCAGTTGATGAAAGAGGCCTGCGATATATCTGACAAAAATGATCGGAATTAGATGCTTTAGCTGACGCGCTCGGTTATGGTGTCCTGGAATCCTGACTGTTCGGATCGGGATTATCTGGATTGTGCGCCCATGATTCCATACCCGGTCAACTTAGAACTCAGCGGTCGGCCCGTCCTCGTCGTCGGAGGCGGACCGGTCGCGGCCCGCAAGGTAGCGGGCCTGCGAAGCGCTGATGCTCGCGTGACTGTCGTCTCCCCCACCGCAGTCCGCGAGATCAGCGCTGACCCCAACGTGCGTTGGTTGGCACGCCCGTACCAACGGGGGGAGGTAGCCGCCTATCGCCTCGTCATCACTGCCACAGATGACCCAGCGATCAACGCCCAAGTACGCGTCGACGGCGACAAAGCCAACGTGTTCGTCAACTCCGCGGATGACCCATCGAACTGCTCCTTCACTCTCCCTGCCGTTGCCCGCCGCGGTGACCTGCAGATCACCGTGTCCACCGGCGGTCGCAGCCCCGGCCTCGCCCGCTGGCTGCGCCTAAGACTCGAAGGTCACCTCAGCGAAGGCTACGACGAACTCCTGACGCTGTTGGCAGACGCCCGAGCCGAAGCCCGCGCGGTGTTCGGCACATCCGAGATAACCGGATGGGACGCCGCCCTCAACGACGGACTGCTCGAACTGGTGCAGCAAAACCGCATAGACGAAGCCCGAGAACGTCTTTTGGATCACCTGGGCCTGACTCCCCAAGGCGTGCTGACATGACCGTGTACCTCGTCGGAGCCGGACCGGGCGACCCCGACCTGCTCACCATCAAAGCCGCCAAGCTCCTGCAACGCGCTGATGTCGTCATACACGACCGACTCATCGAGCCGGCAGTGCTTGAACTTGCCCCGCCCTGGGCCGAGATGATTGATGTTGGCAAGCGCCCCGGAACACCCGCCAACGCCCAGACACGAATCAACGATGTGCTAGTCGACCGGGGCCGCCGATTTGATTGCGTCGTCCGTCTCAAAGGCGGCGATCCCTTCGTGTTCGGGCGTGGCGGAGAGGAAGCCCTGGAACTGCGGGCTGCAGGTATTGATGTCGAAGAGGTGCCGGGTATCACCTCCGCCATCGCAGCACCCGCGGCTGCGGGCATTCCCGTCACCATGCGAGGCCTCAGCAGCGGATTCACCGTTATCACCGGTCACCAAGACCCCAACACCGAACGATGGCTCGATTGGGACGCGCTGGCTCGTACAGGCACGACCTTGGTGATCCTTATGGGAGCATCACGCACCGCTTGGATCGCGCAGCGGCTAATGGCCGGCGGACTAGCAGCCGACACAGCAGTTGCCGTCGTCTACTCTGCCACAACCGACCACGAAAATGTGACACGAACAACTCTCGCCGAGCTTCCGGACATCGAGGTGACCAACCCGTCCACGCTTGTGATCGGTGCAGTCGCTGCCCAATCCGTGCTCCACACAGTGCTGACTTCGGGCGTAGCCGCGCGGACTCCGGTTGCGGCCCCGGCAGTCCCCATTCGGTTCAACCCGCAAGCACTCCCCGGCCACCAAGAACCGGCCCACCACCAAGAACCGACCTACCACCAAGAACCAGCCGGATACCAAGAACCGGCCCACCACCAAAAACCAGCCGACCATCACGAACCGGTCCACCACCAAAAACCGGCCGGACGTCACGAACCAACCCAGAAAGGGGCTCTGCAATGACCCTTCTCGAAACCAACAGAATCGAAACACGGCCCGTCGATCCCGATATTCAGGCCGACATCGACAAATTCCGAGACGTGCTCGCCAAGTACGAAACAGGCGAAATCTCAGAAGACGTGTTCCGAGTATTCCGCCTGACCAACGGCATCTACGGACAACGGCAAGGTGGAACCAACCAGATGGTTCGGGTCAAGGTCCCCTACGGATCTATGGACCCAGAACAATTCGAGATGCTGGCGTTCATCGTCGAGCGCTACAGCCGCGGCTGGGGGCACATCACCACGAGACAGAACCTCCAGTTCCACTTCGTGCAACTGGATCAGATCCCCGACGTGCTCGACCACCTCGCGGCAGTGGGCATGACAACCCGCGAAGCCTGCGGCGACACAGTTCGCAACGTGCAGGGCTGCCATCTCGCCGGTGCCTGCCCCCACGAGAACCTCGACATCACTCCGTGGGCGGAGGCCGCCTACCGCCACTTCGTACGCAACCCTCTCAGTCAGCGACTGCCCCGCAAGTTCAAGATCAACTTTTCAGGCTGCGAAACCGACTGCGGCCAGGCCATGTTCAACGACGCCGGTGTGATAGCCACCACCCGCACGCTCGAAGACGGAACGACCGAAGCAGGTTTTCGAGTCTTCATCGCCGGCGGACTCGGCACAACGCCGTTCCCCGCTCAGGCAGTTGAGGAGTTCACCCGCAAAGAAGAACTGCTGCCCACGCTCGAAGCGATCCTGAGGGTCTTCGATCAGACCGGTAATCGAGACAACAAACTCCGTGCCCGGATGAAATGGGTAGTTGAACAGCTCGGGATCGACGAAGTTCGCAGGCGCGTGCTCGCCATCCGCAAGTTCCTACTCGCCTCCTCGTCGTATCCGGGTGGTCTCCCCACCGAAGTACGAGTAGGAGGCGATGCGCCCGCGGGGATCGATGCCACAGCGACGGTCACGAAAGTCGGACAGGGAACACCGGTCAGCATCGGCGGGGCCTCCCCATACGACCGATGGTTCAGTGTCAACGTGGTGCGCGGTATTGCGTCAGGACAGGTCTCGGCCTATGCCTGGGCGCAACTCGGAGACATCACCGCTGAACAGTTCCGCGCTATTGCCGCGATCAGCCGGGACTTCGAAGCCGACATTCGCTTGACCAACCGCCAGAACCTCATCATCCGGGGACTCGACGAGTCAGAGCTGCCCGAACTGTACCAACGGTTGCTTGCTGTGGATATGGCACGGCCAGGCGCGGAGTTGGTCAGAGACGTTGTTGCCTGCCCCGGTGCCGACACCTGCAACCTCGCCGTGACTCAGAGCCGGGGACTCGCCAAAGCAATCGGTGATGCCCTGGAATCAGAAGGCCTCGCGGATGTCCCGGGTTTGCGGATCAACATCAGTGGATGCCCCAACTCGTGTGGACAGCATCACGCAGCCGACATTGGATTCTTCGGGGCCGAACGCCGCGCCAATGGTCGCTCAGCACCCGGATATCAGATGATGCTCGGCGGCTACATCGGTCAGGAGCAAGCTCACTTCGGCACCAAAGCTCTACGCCTCCCCGCCAAGAACGCGGCCGAGGCAGCGCTGCGAGTCGTACGTCGCTTCAACAACGAACGCAATGCTGGTGAGCCGTTCCGAGGCTGGATCGAACGCTCCGGCGGGGTTCGAAGCATCGCCTCCGAGCTGAAGGAACTCGACAAGTTCCCGGCATATGACGACGACCCAGTGTTCTACACCGACTTCGACGAGGCCGGCCCCTACGAAGCAGTCGTCGGCGATTCGGAGTGCGCCACCTGACCCGATCTAGCATCACGGGTAGCATGCCGTTCGAGATCAACACCGCGCCCGAATTCAACACCGACGTCGACCCTCGTCATGGAGAGATGGTCGACGTTTCACCCCTGTTGCGGCGAATCGTCTGCAACAACCCCTCGAAATACACCTTTCACGGCACCGGCACATACGTGATAGGCCACACGGACGTGGCCGTGGTTGATCCCGGTCCCCGTGACCCCGCCCATGTCGAAGCACTGCTTCGTGCACTCGGCGATGAGACGGTTCGCGCAATCTTGATTACCCACACCCACGGTGATCACTCCCCAGCCGCTGCCGCGCTGCACGACGCCACTGGCGCGCCGGTGCTCGGTTTCGGCCCCCACCCCGAAGATGCGATCAGCGAAGAAGACGACGAAGCCAACGACGAGGTCGACGAAAAAGCCGACCGGGGCAATCAGGGCGCTGACAGCAACCAACACCAAGCACACGGGGCTGACTCGCACCAACACGACCCGCACCAACACGGCCCACACCGGGCCGACGCGCACCAACACAACGCACACCGACACGACGCACACCGGCCAGACGTCGACTTCGATCCCGAAACCCGGCTCGTGCACGGAGACACGGTCGACGGGCCAGGTTGGACCGTACAGGCGCTGCACACTCCCGGGCACATATCCAACCATCTCTGTTTCGCGCTGGCCGAAGAGAACGCGCTGTTGACCGGTGATCACGTGATGGGCTGGTCGACAACCATCATTCCGCCACCCGACGGCGACGTCAGCGACTACCTGCGGTCACTGCAGCTGGTGCTGGACCGCGACGACGAGGTCCTCTACCCGACCCACGGTGGACCGGTCCACGACCCGCACCGCTACGTGTCGGCGCTTTTCAACCATCGCCTGAACCGAGAAGCCCAGATCCTGGAGCAGTTGACCCAACGACCATCCTCGGCAAGACAGATCGTCTCGGTGCTCTACGCGGATGTACGTAAGGAGTTGCACCGGCCTGCGGCGCGGTCCGTGGTCGCCCACCTCGTCAAACTGCGCAAAGAAGGCCGAGCCGCACCCGCACGAGACGACGCCTCACCAACGTCATCGGACACAGTCTGGGCCCTCAGCTAACGCCTGCCCACAACTTCGTGGTCACCACCATGATTGCGCGTGACGCCACAAACCCGATCTATCACAACACGAAAACGTGCCGATTGCGTCGATTTCGAGTGTCAGGCGCTGATCGATACCGCTACGGGGTGGTGACAGGCCAGGTAGTGATCGCTGTCGCCGACACGCTGCATCTCCGGTTCATCAGTGAAACAAATCTCGGTCGCGTGGGAACAGCGGGTGTTGAATCGACAGCCGACCGGTGGGTTGATCGGTGACGGAAGCTCACCGGAAATATCGCCCTCAGACACATCGACCGTTGGCGCAGGCTCGGGAATGGCAGCCAGCAATGCCCTCGTATAGGGGTGCCGTGGATTCTCATAGAGTTCGTTGGCGTCACCGATCTCGCAGGCCTTCCCCAGATACATGACAATGATCCGGTCGGACACGTTCTTCACCACCGAAAGGTCGTGGCTGATGAACAGCAGAGTCAGTCCGTAGCGCTTCTTCATGTCCTCCAACAGGTTCAGAACCTGAGCCTGGACCGACACATCGAGCGCCGACACCGGCTCGTCGCAGATCAAGACCTTGGGGTCGAGCGCCAACGCCCGAGCGATGCCTATCCGTTGGCACTGCCCACCCGAGAATTGGTGGGCTCGCCGATCACCGAATTTGGGATCAATACCCACCGACAGCATCAGTTCCTCAATGCGACTCTGCGACCACGAACCCCTTTCGTCACCCCACACAGCAAGACCCTCAGAGATCACCTGGCGGATCTTGCGCCGCGGATTCAGCGACGAAATCGGATCCTGAAAGATCATCTGCAAGTCAGGACGAAGGCGACGCAATTCCTCGCCCTCAAGCTGGGCGAGATCATGACCCTGATAGTCGACGGTACCGCTCTTGATGTCGTTGAGACGAATGATCGACTTCGCCACGGTCGATTTGCCGCAACCCGACTCACCCACGATCCCGAGCGTTTCGCCCTCGGCCACGTCGAAAGAAATGCTGCTCACGGCGTGAACCACAGCTCCCTTGCCAACCGGGAACTCAACCTCGAGATCGCGCACCGTCAACAGCACCTCAAGGTCTTCGCGCAACGGTGCGTGCCCGGAACCGGCCATCAGCGCGAGACTCCAGAATCGGTCACCTCAAGGCCGGCTGCTGTGTGGCCCTGCGCCAGGTTGCCGGCCAAAGCCTCCCGCCCTCGATCCGTGTTGGCCGGGTGGAAACACGCGAACTCATGCATACCTGCGACACCGCTGATCTGCGGGATCGACTCCAAGCAGTCCGCCTGCGCGAACCGACAACGCGGCGCGTAGGCACATTGCTCTGGTGGATTGATGAGTTCGGGTGGTCGTCCCGGTATCGGTTCGAGCCGGGTGTGGCTCGGCTGATCGATCCGGGGAATCGAACGCAACAGCGCGTCGGTGTAGGGGTGACGCGAGTCGTCAAAGAGAGTTTCGGGTGCCGAACGCTCAACCAGACGCCCCGCGTACATCACCGCGATCTCATCGCAACGACCTCGAGCCACGCCGAGGTCATGGGTGATGAGAATCATCGACATGCCCCGCTCCTCACGAAGGTTGTCCAACAAATCAAGCAGATGCTTCTGAACGGTCACATCAACCGCGGTGGTGGGCTCATCGGCGATGAGCAGCGACGGTTCGCAGGCCAGCGCCATGGCAATCACCACACGCTGACGCAGACCACCGGACAGTTCGTGCGGGTACTGATCGACCCTCTTGCTCGGCTCTGGAATGCCAACCTGCCCAAGAAGATCTTCGGCTTCGGCAAGTGCGGTCTTCTTGTCTCGCTCAAGGTGATAGCGCAGTGTCTCGGCGATCTGTTCCCCGCACTTCTTAACAGGGTTGAGGGATGTCATCGGATCCTGGAAGACCATTGTCATCTTGACACCCCAAAAATGCTCCCGACCCTCCTCTGCGAGTCGCCGAACGTCCTCGCCTTCAAAAATCACATCCCCGCTGACCTCCGCGGTTCGGGGCAGGAGGTTCATCAGGGTCTTGGCTGTCACCGACTTGCCCGAACCCGACTCACCGACAATCCCCAGCGATGCGCCCTTTGCCAAGTCGAAGGTGACGCCGTTCACGGCCTGCACCGTACCCCTGGTGGTAGGGAACCGAACCGTCAGGTCACGTACCGACAACTGTGTGTTTGATCCATGGAGTGTGTTTGATACATGGGGCGCAGACATCATCACTCCTAGAAGGCCGTCTCGCGTACGTCGAAGTACTCGCGCACGCGGTCCCCTGCGAAGTTGAGGGCCAGGATGGTCAAGAACATCACCCCGATCGGCATGAGCGCGACATGCGGGTTTTCTTGAAGGTCGCGGATACCACGGCCGTCGTTGATAATCACACCCCAGCTGATGTCCTCGACCGAAAGCTGCAAGAACGCCAGGCCACCTTCAGCAACAATCGCCACACCCATACCAAGCAGGGCCAACGCGGCCATGGGGATCAGCACCACGGGTAGGAGCTCTCGGGTCATGATCCGAAAGTGCTTGGCCCCGATCACCCGGGCCGCCTGCACGAACTCGCGCTCAGCGAACACCAGAGTGGCCGCTCGAGCGAGTCTGCCGACCGGGGCAACCGCCAACACACCCAGAGTGAGACTGACAGTGCGAAGCGACCGATCGAAAGTGCTGGTGATCAGCAACGCCAGGATCAGACCTGGAAATGACAGAAGCGTGAAGAACACAAAGCTGATCACCTGATCGACACGTCCGCGGAAATAGCCCGCGATCATGCCGAGCGTTCCGCCGACGACCATGCCGAAGGCGATCGCGATGAAGCCGACCACCAAGGAGACACGGGCACCGTACACGGTTCTGGCGAACACATCACGCCCCAGGGCATCGGTCCCGAACCAATTGTCCAGCGATGGGCCAGTCCGGGCGGGGCCAGCCGCCAATTTGTCGGGGTCGTCAAAAGGCAGAAACGGAGCGAACGCAACGGTAGCCACGAGCACACCCAACCAGCCGATGGCTATCCAGAAGCCGACACCGAGCTTTTTCTTGACGACATCATCGACCATGTCGTCGTCGAGCGTCACTATCTCAATGTTGCTGTTGCCGTCGTTGGTGTCGACATCGCTCATGACGTTCTCACTCGCGGATCGAGATAGCCGTACATGAGATCAACAAAAAAGTTGATGAGCACAAAGCCGATTGCAACCACGGAGATCAGCGCGATGACCACCGGCGGGTCGTTGCGCAACACCGCCTCAACCAGTTCCGTTCCGATTCCAGGGATCGAGAAGATCTGCTCAACGACCAGAGCCCCGCCAATCAGCGCGCCGGTGTTGACCCCGAAGACGGTGATGACCGAGAACATCGATGGCCGCAGAGCATGGCGATACATGATGTGCCGATCCGACATGCCCTTGGCCCGGGCCATGTGAATGAAGTCGTCCTGCAGCGTCGTGATCAGATCGGTGCGCAACAACCTCTGATACGTCGCCGCCAGACCGAGTCCGAGAGTCAGGGCCGGAAGCGTCAGGGCTTGCAGTTCGGACCACCAACCCGCGTTCTCATACCGTGACGGGAAGATCTGCCACCTGAGCGCAAAGAAGTAGAGAAGGATCACTCCCAAGGCGAAGTTGGGGATCGAGAGCATCCCGAAGGAACCCACCGTCGACACTTTGTCGAAACCACGATTGGCTCGATACGCCGAAGCGACCCCCCAAGGAATCGCTATGCCCAGTGCGACGATCTGTGCAAGCACAATCAGACGGATCGTCACCGGCAACCGATCCCTGACGATGTCGGTGATCTCATCACCGTTCACGAACGAGGTGCCGAAGTCTCCCGTTGACATGTCAGAAAGCCAGATGCCATAGCGCTGGACCACATTCTTGTCGAGATTGTTCTGCTCCTTGGCCTGGGCGATCAAAGCGCAGTCACCCATGTTCAGACCAGACGACTTGGTGTCCTCAACCTCGCCGCGGGCCACCGCTTCGCACTGCTCGTCGGGAATACCCGAAATCACCCCGACAATGTTGAACAGCGGGTCTCCAACCAGGTTCAACGACGCGAACGTCAGGAAGGTGACCGCGAAGACAACGAGCACCAGTTGCGCAACCCGACGGAGAATGAACTGCTTCAAACCATCTCCTCCAAAGGTTGCGACAACTGGTGCTCGTTTCCTAGTACCCGGCTCCTCAGCCCTCGTCTATCCAGACGTTGTGGTAGAAGCCACGTCCCTGATTATTGCAGACCAACACAACTCCGTCAGGACCGGTCTGGCCGCAGATGTTCTTCACGGCGTTGCGGAAGCCGACAGTCCAGTTGGAATGCGTCAAGAAGATGTAGGAGTAGGTCGCCTGAATCTCGGCCTGGATTTCTTGCATGATCTCCACGCGGCGGTCCAGATCTGATGTGGCCCGCTGCTCGAACAGCAGCGCATCACGTTCCTCATTGCACAAGCGGACCCAGTTGAGCGTGATACCTCCGGTGGCGGTTGCGCACTCGAGCCATACAACCTCATTGTCGGGGTCGACTGCCCCGAACTGGCGCCAGGTCACAACTTGGAACTGGCCGATAGCAGTCTGAAGGATGTGTTGATCCTGTGGGAGCTGCTGGCGCTCGACCTCGAAGAACGGTTCCCAGCCCGAACTCAACACGTCCATGATCCGAGTCTGAAGCGTTGAGGGACCCGAGAACTGGAGCTCGATCCTGACCTTGCCGTTGCTGCAGTTCTCCGGGAAGTCCGCACAGTAGGAGTCCACCAGCGGCCCGGCCCGATCAGCCATGTTCCCTTCCTGCACGACGTCAGGGTTGTTCCAAATGAGATCCGGGTGATACATCGAGTCGGCCAGCGGCTTGCTGCCCTGCCCGATCAGGTCGTGGTAAGCCTGACGGTCCGTGGCGAACGTGATCGCTTGGCGCACGCGGATATCGTCCATTGGCGCCGCCCTGGTGTTCAGCATGACGAAGTCTTCGCCGGAGTACAGGTTCTCGAACGCGGACACGTTCTCGGCATCCCGCAGGGTGAGGGTCGCATCTGAGTTGGAGGTGACCACGAGGTCGAGTTCGCCCGCCGCTACCTGCTCGGCTGCGAGCGCTGTATCGGTGGTGATGAAGATCTCAATGGCATCGAGATAAATGTCATCGGTGCCACGCCAGTAATCAGGGTTCTTGACCAATTTCGTGGACACGTCCTGGGTGCGACTCTCAAGCATGAATGGGCCGGTCCCGACAGGTGACTGGTTGAGGCTGTCATCAGCAGCCGCGGCCGCGAGCCAGGTCGGCGAGGCCACCATGCCCAACTGGCTCGTCAAATTGATCGGGAAGTGAGCCGACGGCCGGATCAGGTTGTACTGAAGCGTCAGGTCGTCGATCTTCTCGTAGCGGTTCGTTTCCGGATAACTCGGCCTGATCGCCAGCGAAATGATCGGATCGGTGATAGCCGTCTCAAAGTTGGCTATCAGCGCATCCGCGTTCAGCGGTGTTCCGTCGTGGAAGGTGATTCCCTCGCGGACCTTCACCTGCCAGGACGATCCGTCGCCTACGGGAGTCGCTGATTCAGCCAGGAAGGGGAACCAGTTACCGTCCTTGTCGATATAGAAGAGCGGATCGAACATGGCGAATCCCATGGTGTAGGCCGCCACCGCGAAGTTGTTGGCTGCAGGGTTGAGGCCATCAGTCTCGGCTTCCACGGCAATTCGCAGCGTCCCGCCAGATACTGGTTGGGGTCCTTCTTCGTCATCCCCTGTCGGTTCATCACAGGCGTCGCCCACACAGACGTTGCCTTCGGTTACATCCTCCACGGGTGCCGCGGTGGTCGATGGAGTGTCGCCGTCATCGCCATCGTCACCATCGTCGCCGTCGTCGCCATCGTCACCAACGGCAACTTCGCCGTCGTCACCATCGGTGCCTCCGTCGTCATCGCCACCGCATGCAGCAGCAACGAGAGCCAACGCCAGGAGCAAGGCAATAAACTGCGCAAGCATTGTGGGCCTAGTACGGGATTTCATGTCTTTGTCTCCTCCAGGAATCACAATCGGCCTGTGACTCACGCCACAAGGTCTAGCACTTTGAAACACTTTCTGGGCGCGCTGCGAGCAATGAACAGCAGAACTTTGCTCAGATCGTCGCGCGGATCACGGGTGTTGACTGCTGACCGAGACGACTTCACCGGTCATGTACGACGACAGATCGCTTGCCAAGAAAACCATCACGTTGGCGACCTCCCAGGGCTCCGCCGCCCTGCCGAAGGATTCTCTTCTTGACAGGTCATCGAGCAGTGCTTCATCGGTGACCTTGGCGAGGAACGGGTGCATCGCCAGACTCGGGGCCACTGCATTCACCCGGATGCCGTGCTCGGCTGCCTCGATGGCGGAGCATCGGGTCAACGCCATCACTCCCGCCTTCGCCGCCGCGTAATGGCACTGGCCGGCTTGAGCCCGCCACCCGACAACCGAGGCGTTGTTGACTATCGCGCCCTCGATGTTTGCTTCGATCATGTGCCGCAAGACCGCACGTGTGCAGCGCATCGTGCCGTCCAGGGTGACTCCCAAGACCGCATTCCATTGCCCGTCGGTCATATCGACAAGGGGTACCGTGCCGCCCAAACCGGCGTTGTTCATCATCACGTCGATTCCGCCGAGGCCGCTGACCGCCGCCTCGACCAGAGTCGCGACTTCCTCTTCGACCGTGACATTACAGACTGCGATCAACGGCCGGTTCCCTGTTTCGTGCGCGAGTCGGTCGGCTGTCTCGTCCAGGCGCCGCTCATGAATGTCGGAGATGAGCACCTCCGCCCCCTCGACCAGGCAGCGCTTGGCCACCGCAGAACCGATCCCGGTGCCCGCAGCCGCGGTCACGACCACACGCTTGCCGTCAAGCAGGCCCCGACCCTGCGGTTCAGGCCCCGCAGACATCAGTTGCCGCTCGCAGACTCGGCGTTCAGCGCCATCTCGGCCATCCGGCGTTCGAGGTCGGCAATGAAGGGATTCGGTTCCTGTCCGACGCCGCCCGGCAGAGCCTCCGCTATCTGATCACAGGTCCACCGATCACCGTCCGCGATCATCGTTCGTACTTCCATCGGCTGATTCCAAACAGAGATCCGCCTGCCCACGACCGTGTAGATCTGCGCGTTCACGTGACGACCGGCATCGCTCATCAGATAGATGGCCATCGGCGCCACATCCTCAGGTTCACCCGTCTCGATCTCAAAAGGCACGTTCTCGCTCATGCGAGTCTTGGCTACCGGAGCGATGCAGTTGGCGTTGATGGCCGGTCCACCGCGGAGTTTCAGGCTTGCCGCGGTCATCGCTGCTGAGCGGGTGAGACTGACAATTCCTCCTTTGGCCGCAGAGTAATTGGCCTGGGCTGTAGACGCAGTGAACGCTCCGGAAGTGAACCCGACCAGCGAACCACCAGTCTCCTGTTTGCGCATCCGCGCCAGCGCCGCCCGGTAGACATTGAAATGCCCTTTCAGGTGCACCGCCACGACATGGTCCCACTCGTCCTCGCTCATGTTGAAGAGCATCCGTTCCCGCAAGACTCCCGCACCGCAGACAACGCCGTCGATGGATCCCCAATTGTCACACGAAGCCGCGACTACTTCTTCGCCAACATCGAACTGGCTGATGTCCCCTGCAACCGCAACGGCTTGTCCGCCTAGAGCTTTGATTTCGGCTACTGCTTTGTCGGCGACCTCGCTTGTCGGGTTGCTACCGTCCATCGCCACGCCGTAGTCAGCAACAACAATGTTGGCGCCCTCGGCTGCGGCTGCGGTTGCAATGGCTTTGCCGATACCCGCACCTGCGCCCGTTATCGCAATGTTCTTGCCGTCAAGGAATCTGGACACTTACCGGTCTCCTGGTATGTCATGAATGTGGTGAATGTGGATGAACCCTAGGCCGTGAACGCTAGGCCGACGCCTCACTGGCAATCATCATTTGGACTGCGTGGCGCAACTCCTCCTCAACGCTGCCCGCTTTGGCGAGACCACCAACCCACCTGCTGGTCGCAGAGAACCAGACGTGGCGGATCACTCGAGCGGCACCCGCGGCATCGATCTCGGAATCATCACCGATCGCGGCAACGATGAACTGCAGTATCTCCGATTCGACAGCTCGCTTGGTTTCTGCCGCGGCCGGGTCGGTGGTGTTGAGAGCCGTGAAGAGGGCGCTCATGAGCATCGGCGTCCGTTCAGCCATCTCAGCGGCTCCGGATAGCAGAGCAGACAAGCGATCGCCAGCGGTCTCCTGCCGGGGAGGATGAGACTCGAGTCCCTCGCGAACTCTTTGAATCCAGCTCACCAAACCCGCCAAAAGCATGTCGTCTTTACCGTTGAAGTATCGGTAGATGGTGCCAAGAGATACGTCAGCGCGTTCTGCAACAGCGCGCATTTGGACCGCCTCGTAGCCACCCTCAGCGGCCATCCGCATTGAGGCATCCTTGATGCGCGAGCGACGAGCTTCTCGGCTGACCGCTGCGCTGCTGTCTCTCAGAGTCATAGTCCCAAATCATCGCGGACCACTCAACAACACACGTAATCGCACCATTAGGAATCTGGAAAAGCTACGGTTCAGCGATGCACGCTGACGGGCACCAAGGTCAGGGAGCTGAAGGCGGTGGCGGCGGAAGCTCAGAAACCGACGATTCGTCGTCATCATCAGAACGCATGCTCGACAAGATGTCGACACCGGTAGCGGCTTCGATCTGCTCGCTGAGGCTCACCACGGCAGCGGGAAGTTGCGCCATCAACGCAGGGATGCCTCCTTGACCGCCGTTGCCGCCGCCATCGACCACCGCGACCCGGTCGATCGAGACGTTGTTGACCGTAGAGACGATCTTGTCGACGAGTTCGGGAAGCATGTTGAGCACAAAAATCCTCTGGCCGTCGTCACCTGCCAGTTGATACTGATCGGTGATCCGACGAAACACGTCAACTTGGGCCTTGCCATCTTCGATGATCTTTGCCGCTTCTGCCTGGGCGTCAAGCTGTTTCGACTCGAGGTTGGCACGGGCCGGTGTGACCACGTCAGCTTCGAGACGGCGACGCTCCAGTTCGATGCGCTGCTGCTCAAGTTCCTGCTCGGCGACTGCTCTGGCAATATCGCCTGCGACCGCTGCCTCCTCCTCTTTGGCACGAGCAATGGCGTCGAGTTCAGCTGTGCGCACTCGCAGGTTGTTCTGTTCCTCAACAATGTTGCGGTCGGCCAGTGCCTGGGCAATCTGGGCAAGCTCCTGTGCCTTGGCTTCGGCCTGTTCAGACTCGGATTTCCGGTTGGCTTCGGCTACCCGGGCCTCCTTCACGACCGTCGCTGTTAGTCGCCGACCGACCGATTCGAGGTAAAGGTTGTCGTCGGTCACGTTCTGGATCTTCATCACATCTAGATCGAGCCCCAGGGTCTTGATGTCGTCGTCAGCCTCGTCGATCAACTGTTGGGAGAACTTCAGACGGTCCTCGTTGACCTCTTCAGGAGACAGCGTGGCGAGCACCCCGCGGAGATTGGCCTCCAACGTCTCTTTTGCGATCTGGCCGATGTGCTGGTTCGGAACGTTCAAGAAGCGCTCCGCGGCATTCTCCAAGACACCTTCCTTCGAAGAAACCTTGACGTTGGCGATTCCCTGCACATTCAAAGGGATCGTGCCCCGGGAGTAGGCATTGGTGACCGACACCTCGAGCGGGATCGTGTTGAGGTCCATCCACGACACCTTCTCAATGAGGGGAATGCGAACTGTGCGACCACCCTTGAGAATGCGATACCCGACAGTTCGGCCGTCGGACATCGTTCGACTACGACCCGAAATCACCGCAACCCGGTTCGGTGGGCAGATGATAATCAGTGAACTGAGAATCATGATCAGCAAGATCACCGCCACCCCGATCGCCAAGCCACTTATCAAAAACAAAGACATCTGCTGATTCCTCCTGCGCCGAAGCGCTTTTTCAAACAGCCTGAACGGCCATTAGCGATTTATTCAAGCCTAAGGTCAGGACCGAGAGGCGCCACTAGGGCTACCCCGCGTTCGATCTTTACGATCACGACCCGTTCGCCCTCCTTGATGGTCGACCCGTCAATGGGTGAGGCGGTCATCTGCTCACGTGCCCCGGCCATGTCGACGATGATCTTGCCCCTGTGTTCAGAACTCAACTCAAGGGCCACCCGGGCCATCGATCCTTCGAGTTCTGAGTCCATCACCTCACTCGAGACGGAGTTCTTCCGGATCCACTTGAAGGCCTGGGTACTCATCAGACCCGCCAAAACCGCCACCACCGCAGAAACCACGAACAGCGACACCGCTCCTGCGCCCGTCGCACCTCCGACCACACCGATAAAGCCGAATGTCGCCGCAAAAAAGGCGATCGACGAGAGCGGGATGACCGACAACGCGTCTCCACCCGCGTCGGCGTCAGTGTCTCCCGCGAACACCAACCACAACAACAGCGGTCCACCCGCGGCGAGAAGAAAAATATAGAGTCCGGTCATGTCGATTCGCCATGAACCGTACTACCGATCTCAACTGTTCCGCTAGCAGGTAAGGTCGCCGCCGTGAAAGTGACAGTTGTCAACAATCTCGGGCACGATCTCCCCGAGCAGGTGGCGTCCCTTCCTGGTCTCCGCGAAATCAGGATTGACGCAGATGCCCAAGTTCCTCCTGACCTGCAAGGCGATGTGATCTTCACCCACACACGCGGAGCGCCCAACTTGGCAGCGATCATGGACTGCGGCGCAACCTGGGTCCACGTCATGGGTGTGGGTATCGATGACTTCCCTCTGGAGTTGATCCGATCTGACCAGACGCTCACCTGTGCCCGCGGCTCTACCGCCACACCGATCAGCGAATTCGCTTTAGCGGCAATGTTGGGCCACGCAAAAGCACTGCCCGACATTTGGATCAAAGAGCCACCACCCGACGGTTGGCACACCGGGCCGAAAATCGGGGCTCTTCACGGGCACACCGCCGTGGTTGTCGGTGTAGGTGGCGTCGGCGCTGAGGTGGCGCGGCTATTGCTCGCTTTCGGTATGCGAGTGATTGGTGTTCGCCGCCGCTCGTTACCTGCGCCGCATGTTGGAATGGAAATTACCACCGACCTCAGCGGGGTCATCGGTGAAGCCCATCATCTTGTTCTCGCCACGCCAGCCACCCACGAAACGGTCGCTCTCATCGACCGGGAGATGTTGGCCCGGGTCACGCCGGGGCTTCACATTGTCAACATCGCTCGCGGCACTCTGATAGATCAGGACGCACTGCGCGAAGCACTTGACGACGGTCGTGTGGCGAGAGCCTCACTCGATGCTGTCGTACCCGAACCTCTGCCCGACGGGCATTGGCTCTACGCGCATCCCAGCGTTCGTCTCTCGCCCCACATCTCATGGGCAGCGCCCAAATCGGGGCGCTCAATGTTCGATACTTTCATCGCCAATTTTCACCATTTCACTGCAGGCGAACCACTCGAAGGAATAGTCGACCGAGACTTGGGTTATTGACCTCGGCCCCGTCTCGCCTACGCTCGGAAACATGTCGTTCACCGCTTATTTTCACGAGGTCGCCGACGAGGTCCGCAACTGGGGCCGCTGGGGCGACGACGACCGCATCGGCACGCTCAACCTGATCACCAACGAAGTGGTGGCCGGCGCAGCGCAACTCATCAAGACCGGTCAGCGAGTCCCGCTGGCGATTGATCTGCAGAACAACGGGGTTCAAATCGGAGCGATTCCTACCCGCATCAACCCTGTCCATGTGATGGGGACGATTGATCACCCCGACCTCGGTGACGCCGACGGCAATGCCATGGTGCCCCATTTCTCTGATGACATGGTCACAATGGGACTCCAAGCCGGCACCCACTGGGACGGACTCTCCCATGTCAGTTACGGCCACAAGCTCTACAACGGCATCGACGCAGCCACCATCACCGCCCGCAACGGGTCAGAGGTGCTCGGCATCGAGCATGTGCGCTCTGTTGTGGGCCGTGGCGTGCTCTTGGACATCCCCGGCTCGCTCGGAGTCGATCGAATCGCGGATGCCCACGAGATAACAGGCTCCGAACTCGACGCCGCGGCCCGGTGGGCCGGCGTGGAGATCCGCAGCGGCGACATCATCTTGATTCGAACCGGCCGTATGCAACTGTGGCTGAACGACGGCGACGCCCACAAGTACAACATCGGCGAGAACCTCGCCGGCGAAAGTCCGGGCCCGGGGATCGACGCGGTGCGCTGGTTTCACCGCAACGACATCGCCGCAGCAGCCACCGACACCTTCATTTTTGAGGTCTTTCCTGGCCTGGATTGGAACAACGCTCTTGCGGTTCACTGCCTGGCCGTGGTCGACATGGGGTTCACACAAGGTCAAAACTGGAACCTTGAGACTCTCACAGAGGTTTGCCGCGAACATAGTCGTTACGAGTTTTTTCTGTCTGCCACACCCGAACCGTTCGTGGGCGGGACCGGAGCGCCCGTCGCTCCTGTCGCTATCTTCTGATAGACCAATAGGCTAAAGACACGCTCGCAGAACTGATATTTGCGGGATCTGTTTGGAGGTTGAACAGATGGCACTCATCGAGCAGTTGGCCGAGATCGAACTCTTTTCGGAGTTGTCCAAAAGAGAACTCAAGAAGGTGGCGTCGTTTATGACGACGGTCAATGTCAAGGCTGGACGCAACCTGACTGTGCAGGGCCAACCGGGCCGTGAATTCATGATTGTCAGCGAGGGCGAGGCAACCGTTCGGCGTAATGGTCGCGTGATCGCACGCTTCGGACCCGGCGACTTTTTCGGCGAGCTCGCAGTCATTGCCGGTGTTCCCCGCACTGCCACAGTGACCGCCGACAGCGACATGGTGATTGAGGCGCTCAACCGCCGGGAGTTCTCCTCGCTGCTTGACGAGAGCGCTCTGGTCGCTCGCAAAGTTCTTGTCGGTGCCGTGAAACGGCTTCACGAACTTGAAGAAAGCGTCGTCAAATAGTCGCAACCTCCCGGCACAGCGAGCAACTCATGACCGTAGGTCCGCGCGGATTAGATGTGGAAGCCGTTTCTAAATGGCTCGCTTCGACTGTTGCACGGCTCGATCCACCGTTCGAGTTCGACTTGATCGCCGCGGGCGGTTCCAATCTGACCTACGACGTGAGGTCCTCCAACGGCAACCGCGTAGCGCTGAGACGACCTCCCGAAGGTTCGACTCTGGCAACAGCACACGACACCGACCGCGAGTACCGCGTCATGTCGGCACTGCACGCGGCGCAGGCGGTTCCCGTGCCGCAATGTCTCGCCCGCTGCGACGACCTCGCTGTCACCGGCGCCTCTTTCATCGTGATGGACTTCGTTGACGGCCAGATCCTGCGTACCAGCGGCGACGCCGTCGTGTTGACCTCGGCACAAGCAGCCGCGGCCACCGCGGCCCTGATCAACGCGCAGGTCGCCTTCCACACCGTCGATCTCCAAGCCGTAGGGCTCGCCACTTTGGGGCGCCACGACGGCTACGTCGCACGTCAACTCAAACGTTGGGTGACTCAAGTCGAACGAGCCGACACACGCCCCCTGCCGCTGTTGCACGAGCTTCACGATGCGCTCAGCGCGGCTATTCCAGCAGAGCGGGCAGCGCCGGCTCTGGCCCACGGGGACTACCGCTTCGACAACGTTGTTCTCGACGACAATTTCGATATCGCCGCGGTACTTGACTGGGAACTGTGCACCACCGGCGACCCCATCGCCGATTTTGCTTGGTCCGCGCAGTATTGGGGGGATCCCGACGATCACATGTGGTGGTTGCCTGACCCACCGACACTCTCTTCTTCGTTCCCTCGCCGCGCCGAGGTAATCCGTAAATACCAACAAGCCACAGGATTCGACCTGTCCGACTACCCGTT
The DNA here is from genome assembly GCA_965198315.1 of Candidatus Aldehydirespiratoraceae bacterium. Classification (GTDB taxonomy): domain Bacteria; phylum Actinomycetota; class Acidimicrobiia; order Acidimicrobiales; family Aldehydirespiratoraceae; genus VXYK01. Next base: position 3,828,760 of record OZ240616.1, read on the forward strand.
CTACGAAGCATTCTCGTGGTGGAAGCAGGCCTGCATCGTGGAGGGCGCCTACGCTCGAAGACTCCGCGGCAGTGCAGGGGGCATGGAGTCCAGCGGACCAACCGCCGAGATTTCCGAGCGAGCCGACGCCATGTTTGAACACGCCCACACACTTGTGTCAAGGATCAGCTGACGATGAACAACCGTCCTTCAGAGATCGCTGTGGTTGGCAGCGCCAACCTTGACCTCGTGGTCGAAGTGCTGCGAGTGCCACTGGTCGGCGAGACAGTCCTCGGTGGCGACTTGTCTCGGATTCCCGGTGGAAAAGGAGCCAACCAAGCCGTCGCCGCGGCTCGTCTGGGGCGCGCGGTGGCCATGATTGGTCGTGTCGGCGACGACGAGGGCGGCCGAATGCTGCGCCACGCGCTCGAAACGGACGGCGTCGACACATCCCATTTGACGACCACACCTGAAGTGCCCAACGGAGTTGCCCTCATCGCCGTGGGCGCGGACGGCGACAACGCCATCGTGGTGAGTCCAGGCGCCAACAATCGCTTGTCAGTGGCCGATGTTGAAGCAGCCGGCGATGTGTTGGGTGCCGCGGCGGTCACTCTTGTTCAATTGGAGGTGCCGCTCGATGCCATCGTCGCGGCCACGCGGATCGCCGGAGGCACCGTGGTACTCAATCCAGCACCGGCACCATCGACGCCGCTTCCAGCGGAGCTGTTGGGCGCGGTCGATGTGATCGTCCCCAACCAAACCGAGTTGGCTTTGCTGGCCGGTCACGATGGACCTGTCGACGTTGACACAGCGGCTGATCTGGCCGTGCAACTTCAAGCTCCTACCGTGGTGGTGACGCTCGGCGCGCTGGGAGCGCTGGCGGTGGTGGAAGGCAACTGCACCCACATTGAGGCCCCCAAAGTCCAGCCGATCGACACAACCGGCGCTGGCGATTCCTTTTGCGGAGCACTCGCTGACGCCCTGGTACGCAAAGAATCGATCGACGACGCAGTCCGCTGGGCCGTCCGAGTCGGTGCCGCAACCACGCTGCGCTCAGGCGCTCAACCCTCCCTCCCCACCCCCCCAGAGGTAGCTTCCCTCTTGGAGAAGGGCTAGAACCCAAGCTGTTCCAAGGACTTCATGTGGCTAGGACTCCTAGACCACATGACAGCAGTGTCGACGCCGGGTCGGCGACTAGCCGCAGATACGCCGTGTCTCGGGCCTCGGCGAGCATCATCTCACCACGAACATCAAGCACTAGACCCGCGGACTCATCGTCAGAACTCTGAGATGTGGCATCCTCTGCCAAGTCATGGTCAGCAGCGGCGTTCTCTCGGAGTGAACTCGTCCAACGATCCTCCGCTATCGCCCGAGACTCAGCAGCCAACATGCAAGCCTCAGTATCTAGCGACGAGGAGCAAGAGCCCGCTAGCACCGCCGCCGCAACGACGATGCCAACAAGACGAAACTTCAGCTAACGGACTCCTCCTCGGAGGGCAACGGGAACCGTTTACAGTCCCGCGAAAACCACCAAGCCCAACCAACACGGTGCAGCATGAAAAACATTCCAATCCATAAAATAACTTCAAAAGCTGAAGAATTACGGGTTAAGAATACTAATGCAATCAAAGGTATCGCGAACGTCAGCCACAAGACAAAAAACAGTCGACCATTACGAGAACGCTCTCTAGCACCAGGAAATCTTAGAAACAAACGTAGAAACATGACACATCCTAACGCAGTCCAGGCCGTGAGCATCTAACAATGCTGTCTTGGCGGAGTGGTTATGACCTTACATGCTTGGTCAGTCGGAGCCAAGACTACCGCACACAGTCCCCCAAGCCCCAGATTAACAAAGCCAAGTAAAGTGCAACCCGTTGCCTCCGCTACGACTTCAAAATCAGTGTCATGACTATGAGTCTTCGGAACAGTACAATCTTGCACAGTCGAATAGGTAGCGGGCACGTAGTGCGGAGGCGCGACGACGAAGGGCGGAATCCAACGAGCAGGAGTCCAAGAACCGGGAACCAAATAACCTGGTATCCATCGAGGAGGCGGAGGAGAATAATCGGGCCCTTCCCCAGTATCCGTGTAGAACCAATATCCAGACACCCATCTAGGGAGAACCCAACGAGGGGGAACCCAAACACCGGTACCAGGCAGGATTGTGGGACCACGCCAAACGCCGGTACCGGGATTTTGGACTTGCCTATTGACACATTGGTACTCCGCCTCAGCCGACGCTGGCTTGACCTCGTCGGCTAGCGGGATTGATACAGGCGCGACCGCAAGGGTCGCACCTAGCATGAGGGTCGCTAACAACACTCCGATCACGGGTTTGCGGTTTGAACGCCTTGGTGTAGGCGTTTGAACGATTTCTGACATTCTCAGCTCCTTGTTTGTCGGGGAGGCCGCACACGTTGTCCGCAGCCGCCGACAGCTTTCTCTGATTGATCCGCGATCACTGTGTGGTCTGTGTGTGAAACTGCGCGACTCCAACAACTGGAGTTCGTACACAAGGAGAAGTAATGGCGCAGACCGCTGTTCAGCAATCGGCGTGGGTTCCAATAGCGTGGGAATATGACTCGTGTTTCGATGCTGGTGGATTGTGACCCCGGGCTTGACGACGCTGTTGCCCTGCTGACCGCGGCGCATTTTGCGGAGTTGGTCGGGATCACCACTGTCGACGGAAACGTGGGGATCGAGCACACCACCCGCAACGCTCTGGCGGTAACCCAAGTCGCCAACCTCGACGTTGACGTACACCGAGGTGCGGCGCATCCGCTGGTCGACGAACCCAGAGGAGCGCGGCACGTACACGGTGCCACCGGACTCGGCAACGTGGAACTGCCCGCGATCACCCGGTCCATCAAATCCGATGACGCTGTCGGGTTCATCCTTGAAACCAGCCATCGCGTCAAAGGGCTTCATCTAGTGGCCGTCGGGCCGCTCACCAATGTCGCCGAGGCACTGCAACAAGACGCCACATTGCCGGACCGCCTCAGCGGATTGACGATCATGGGTGGAGCGGCAATCGGGGGAAACGTCACCGCCACCGCCGAGTTCAACATCTGGGCCGACCCCGAAGCGGCCGACATCGTCTTTCGCCTGGGAGGCGACATCACCATGGTCGGGCTCGACGTCACCCAACAGGTGCTGCTCGGATCCGATCAAGTCAACCAGATGCGAGCAGCTCACACCCCGGCCGCGGGCCTGGCTGCCGAGCTCCTCGACTACGCAATTGATCGCTCATCAGAACTACGGGGCTGGACCGGAGCACCCATTCACGACGCCTGCGCGGTACTAGCGGTCACCCACCCGCAGCTGTTCGACGGCAAACGGCAACCGGTCAACGTTGAGCTCACCGGCACGCATACCCGGGGAATGACCGTGGTTGACGATCGCGGCTCCCCAGCAGACAACGACAACAATGTCCGCGTTCTTCGCACTGCCGATGCTGATGCCGTTATCGAGCTGATCGTCGAAGCCGTCACCGCAGTTCCCGAATCTCGAACCTGACGAACAGGTCTCAGACCGGGCGATACAGCGCTGCGATGAAGCGGTCCTCGATGGCGACACCGGTTGTCAGGATCGTCACTGCGGCAACGATCCACTCGACCACGGCCGACAGGTCAACGTTGCTACTGATTTCGACCACAACACCGTGCTTGGCATGGTCTTGGCGCTTGACCCAATCCCGCGGCAACTCCAGACCAGCCTCTCGCAGCCGTTTCAGCGCATTGGGCCCCTGCCCGTGCTCAACGCCGACCTGCGCGGCCTTCGACCGAGCACCGGTCGGGGCCGGCATCCAGGTGCCCATCGCCACGGTCGGCCCACGACCGGAGAACCATGCCGCGAGTCCGCTCTTGGCGGGGACCGCCGCCGCCTGCTCGTCGGTTAGCGCAGGGCCGATATTGACCCAGCCGGCAGCGCCTGGAGCGGCGGCAATTTCAGCCATCGCAGCCACCACCGCTGAGAGATCATCACGCCCGAACTCGATTTGTTTCAACGGCTGTGTCGGCACCATCGCAACGGTACCCCGTAGTAGCGTCGGCGACCGGTACCATGAGCCAGCGAGCGGGCAGATTCCCCGTCTTGACCATGGCAAAAACCTCTCGAGTCCTCTCCCTCATCATCGTTTGCTGTGTGGCTTTGTCGGTTCTGGCGGCGCCTGCACTCAGCCAAGGGGACCAGCAGATCCTGCGCGAGGAACAAGCAAACCTGCGCGAGCAAGAAAGTCGACGCGATGAGCTGACCGCGTCAATCGCAGAGAAAGAAGCGACTCTGGGTGAACTGAACAACGAGATCTTCACCCTTGTCAACACGATCGCTACAGACAACACGCAGCTGGAACTGGTAGCCGACGAATTTGAAGAAACCGTGGACGAGCGGCGCGAACCAGCAGCCACCCGCATCGAAATAGCCATTATCAGCTTCAGGCAAGGCGACCCTCGACAAAGCGGGTTGATCGACGAAATCCGCGCTCTGGACGGCAGCACCAAGACACCCGAGCGGCGAGTGCTCTATCAGTCTGTGGTCGCCGATGCGACCCGACGCCTGAACGAGCTCGACACCCGCCTGCAAAGCCTCACCGACCAACTCGCCGAGACGCGACAACTCCTCTCCGCGTCGCAAGACCAGTTTGAACAAGGCCAAGCCTTCGAACGAGAACTCAACGAGGAGATTGCCGCTGCAAAAGCCGAGCTACAAAACACCCTGGCCGCAATACAGAACACAATTATCCGAATCGAAAAGGAACAGACACGGCAGATTCTCGCAGTCCTCACCGGGCTCGACATCACCACTCCCGTCTCCAGACCAGCCCTCGTGGTGAAGATCGACAACGTTGAGGCCGCGATGCCGCAGGCAGGTATCAACCAAGCTGACATCGTGTTTGTTGAAGAGGTTGAGTTTGCGACTCGACTGGCGGCGGTGTTTCATTCGACGGCACCAGATGAGGTAGGTCCGGTTCGCTCGATGCGCACCAGCGACCTCGACCTGCTAGCGCAGCTCAACAGCCCGCTGTTTGCTAATTCGGGAGGAAACCGAGGCACGCGCGCGGCACTGGCTGACTCAACGCTCGTTGACATCGGAGTGGGTGCGGCCCCACAGCTCTACTACCGAAGTTCGAGCCGGAGAGTGCCTCACAACCTCTTTACCAACGCAGGCAATCTGTGGTCTGTGGGAAGCGGTTATTCCGGTGTCGGTCTTCCTGCTCCGATGTTCGTTTTCCGAGCACCGGACGAACCGGTGAACTCGACAGCAATGCCTGCCGATTCCATCGATATTGACTACGCCTACACCGAAGTTCAATACTCCTGGAACGGGTCGGGGTGGGATCGGTCCCAGAACGGCCGGCCGATGTTCGACAACAGGGGTGTACGCACAAGCCCCGCGACGGTGATCGTGCAGTTCACCAGGTACGGGCAATCCGCCGCCGATTCTCGCTCGCCTGAGGCTATAACCGTCGGCACCGGCCGGGCTCTGGTCTTTAGCGATGGTCATGTGGTGGAGGCCACCTGGTCACGTCAGAGAGCTACCGACGTGACCGTCTACTCAGACACCCAGGGTCGTCGGATTTCGATCCTGGAAGGTCGCACCTGGATCGAACTCCCCCGTTCCGACAGCACGTCGTATTCCTAACCCTGTATTCCTAACCCTGACCGACCCGGCCAGCGTCGTATCGCTGATTGGGATTGGGTTACTAACGGCTCTCAACCGCGGCGCGCACCAGGTCGTGAGCGCATTCGCCCGCTTTGGTGACGGTAAGCCGTTCTGCTCCACCTTCGCCCATAACCAGAGTGTGTTCGAATTGAGCGGTGCGGCTCCCGTCGATGGTGACCGCAGTCCACTCGTCGTCCCACATCGCCGCGTCAGGCGCGCCAAGAGTGAGCATTGGTTCGATCGTGAACGTGGTGCCGTAATCAAACGGAATCGTGAGCCGGCGGTCGTGGTAGTGAGGTATCTGCAGACCGGAGTGAAATTCTGTGCCCACGCCGTGTCCGATGAACTCGCGGACCACGCCCAAGCGGTGCTTCATGGCATGCGACTCAATGGCCCGCCCAATGTCACGAACCATCGCATAGGGGCCCAAGGCGGCGATGGCGAGGTCAAGAGATTCGAGGGTGACCTCAACCAGCATGACCGATTCTGCATCCACATCGCCCACGAGGAACGTGGCTGAGGTGTCTCCGTGCACTCCCTCGCGGAACAGAGTCACGTCAATGTTGACGATGTCGCCGTCACACAGGGGCCGACTATCGGGAATACCGTGGCAGATCACCTCGTTGACAGATGTGCAAACCGACTTGGGGTAGCCCCGGTAGTTGAGCGGACTCGGATAACCGTCGGCTTTGATCGCCAGTTCGTGTACGAGTCGGTCGATCTCATCAGTGGTGACTCCAGGTCGAGCCGCCTCACCAGCCCGCAAAAGGATCTCTGCGGCAGCGGCCCCAGTGCGGCGCATAGCTGTGAGTTCTTCTGGGGTGCGCACCAGCGAGGACCCAGAAGGTGGAGGTTGACCAGTGAGGGCGTAAGGCGGGCGTTTGATTGCCGCGGGCACACGCCGAGTGGGACTCAACAAACCCGGGACCACAGGCGGGTACGACGGCTTGACAAGCGCTGGCCGCGGAGCGCGCCGTTTGCGTTTCGCCATCACACGGCACCGTTGAGGGTGCGGCCTGCGCAAGCAGAGTTCATCGCAGAAACCGGCTCACCGACTCAACAACGCAGGCAGGCTTGGTCTGACCGTCGATCTCGACAGCAATGGTGATGACTACCTGAACTCCTCCGTTGACTTCTTGGGCATCGCTCAGAACCGCGCTGGCCCGGACCTTGCTCCCAACCGTGACTGGTTGAGGGAAGCGCACTTTGTTGGTGCCGTAGTTGATCCCCATTGAGGCGTTGTCGACACGCACGATCTCTGGCAGGAACTGGTTGGTGAGCGCAAGGGTGAGGTAGCCGTGGGCAACAGTGGCGCCGAACGGGCCCTCTGCGGCCGCGACTGGATCAACATGAATCCACTGATGGTCCCCTGTTGCGTCGGCAAACAGATTGATGCGCTCCTGGCTTATTGTGAGCCACTCACTCGACCCCAGCTGAGCTCCTACGGCTTGTAGCAAGTCATCCGGGGATTCAAAGACAGTCACCATGAGATGCAACGGTACCCGGCGCGCGTGTGCACGTCACCGCTGCGTTCTTTCTGGGCTCCGGCTACGCCCGGCGCTTACCCAGCTATCCTCAGACGACACCAGCGGTCGCGGCTCCGGCCATGCCCGGCGCAAACACAGCGCGGCCGGACTAAAGGAGCTTGAATGGCAGCAAGTGGCGGAACCAAGGCAATTCTGGCTGCTTTCTTCGCAAATCTCGGCATCGCCATCGCCAAGTTCGTGGCGTTCGCTTTCACCGGAGCCTCCTCGATGCTGGCCGAGGCGATCCACTCCTGTGCCGACACCGGCAACCAGGCTCTGCTCCTTCTGGGCGGGCGGCTCGCCAGACGAGAAGCCACCACGACCCACCCGTTCGGTTACGGACGCGAACGATATTTCTGGTCCTTCGTGGTTGCTCTCGTACTGTTCAGCGTGGGCTCGATGTTCGCTGTATACGAAGGTGTGGCGAAGATCCGCCACCCGCACGAAATCAGTGCTCCTATCTGGGCCTTCGCCGTCTTGTCGATCGGCATCGTGCTTGAGGGCCTCTCGTTTCGCACTGCCATTGTCGAATCCAATCGGATTCGCGGCGACCTGAGTTGGACAACGTTCATCCGCCGCTCCCGCGTCCCAGAACTCCCCGTTGTGCTTCTTGAGGATCTTGGCGCGATGATCGGCTTGGTCCTGGCTCTCGGTGCCTTGGCGATCGCGGTGATTTTCGACGCTCCGGTTTGGGACGGAATCGGCACCCTCTCGATCGGTGTTCTGCTGGGTCTGATCGCCGTGGTTCTTGCCATTGAGATGAAGAGCCTGCTGATCGGCGAGGGAGCTACCGCCAAGACCAAGGCGAAAATCGTCAGCGCTGTCGAGAGCGTCGACGGCGTTGAGCGCATCATCCACATCCGCACTCAGCACCTTGGCCCCGACGAACTTCTCGTCGGAGCGAAGGTGGCGTTCGACCCGAACTACACGACCAGAGAGCTGACGGACACGATCAACGAGATCGAGGCGAGGGTCCGCAGCGATGTGCCTGAAGCTCGCCCCATGTACATCGAACCCGACATCAGCGCTCCGGATGCCTCCCGGACCGACGAAGAGTAGACGCTGAATCTGCGCCTGAGAATGAATCCAAGCCGATGAGCACCGCACTCCACATCACCGCCACAGGTCACGTCACGCCCGCAGGTCACGTCACCACCGCAGGGTCGGCTACCACGAGTACGGCCACGCTGCTGTTTGTTCACGGCGTTGATTCTGATTCGGAGGTGTGGACTCCGACCATCGATCTTCTCGCGGATCATCGGTGCGTTGCTGTCGATTTGCCCGGACACGGCAAGTCACCGGCTAGCACCGACCCCGTGGCTTACGAGCGCAGCGTCATGCTCGAAGATCTCGACGCGGTCATCTCTGAGTTGACACGCCCCGTCGTGTTTGTCGGACATTCGCTCGGCGGATACCTCGCTATGGCCTATGCCCTGACCCGCCCGGACGCTGTCGATGCTCTGGTGTTGGTATCGACAGGTCCCGGGTTTCGTGACCCGGAAGCCCGACAGGGTTGGAATTCGAGACTGTTGAAGAACGCCCCGAACTACGGGGTCAGCGAATTGGCAGCCACGGTCGGGCTGCATGTTGATTCCTTGGTGATCGACCGAATGGCCGAATTGACGTTGCCGCTGGCGCTCGTGATCGGTGACGGCGACAAGGCCTACCTCGGTGCCAACGACTACATGGAACGCAAGCTGCCGCATGCGACACGCACAACTGTCGAGGGTGCCCGTCACTATGTGATGCGTTCGCATCCTGACCAGGTTTCCACCGCCATTCGCAACATCGCCGCCTCGCTGCCCACCGGTTAGAAACCGAGCGCCTTTCAGCCTCCAATGGCCGACTGTGAACGGAGTTGGGATATCTCGGCGAGGTTGAACCCAGCCGCAGTGAGCACATCATCGGTATCGGCACCGATCCAAGCTGGCGAAGGCCGCATCTCACCAGGGGTTCTCGACAAACGCGGAATCGGTACCACTTCGGTGCCGTCCGCGCCACCAAAAGTTCCCCGATCAACATTGTGCTGATAGGCGCGGGCCTCGTTATAGGTGAGCACCGGAGCTGTGCAGGTGTCGGTTCCCTCCAGAATCTCGCACCACTCGTCGCGCGTTTTGTTGGCAAACACTTCAGCTAGGCGAGCTTTCACGCTCGGCCACCCATCCCGATCGTACTGTGCGGGCAAGTCGGCTTCATCGACCCCGATGAGCGAGAGCAGCAACGACCAGAAGTGCGGTTCAATGGGTGCGACCGACATGTAACCGCCATCCGCGCACTCGTAGATGGCGTAGAAAGGCGCTCCGCCGTCGAAGAGGTTGGCGCCTATCTCGTCGGTGTGCATGCCGCTGTGGGCCATGGGGTAGAACACCGATGCGAGCGATGCCACACCGTCAGCCATAGCGGTGTCGATGACCTGGCCTTTTCCTGACTGGCGAGATTCAAGCAGGGCGCAAACCACACCATAAGCCAGCGTCAGACCACCACCGGCGAAGTCGCCATGGATGTTGAGTTGCGGCACCGGCGGGCCACCTTGGGGACCGATCGAACGAATCACACCGGTTATGGCCTCATAGTTGAGCGAATGCCCGGCTGCATGTGACAACGCACCAGTCTGGCCCCAACCCGTGAGTCGCCCGTAGACAATGGCCGGATTGCGGCCCATCACTTGATCGGGACCCACCCCCAACCGCTCGGCGACACCGGGGCGAAAGGCTTCAAGAAACACCTCCGCGCTCTCCGCCAAACGCAGCACAACCTCAACACCAGCCGGATTCTTGAGGTCGACCGCCACAGAACGACGCCCGCGATCCCAAAACGAATATCCGCGAGGAACCTTCTCGTCGGGAACCTCCGATAGGCGATCAACCCGCACAACCTCCGCGCCCATGTCTGCCAAACGCAACGATCCGTACGGAAGCGCACCCAGACCAGCCAGTTCCACCACCTTCACACCAGCAAGAGGTCCAGCCATTCAGCCGAAGCTACGAGGCACAACATTGCCAACGCAAGCCCACGATCACGAGCTCTCTATGTCACAGACACACCTAACAGCGAGCCGATCAAGAACGTGGCTCCGCAAGCACCTGCCGCAACCAGAACCTGGCGCACACCAGTGCGAATCTTGGAACGCCCGGTGAAGATTGCTAGCGCAACTCCCGCCAGCGCCGCAGCGACAACCGCCATCACAACCGAGGCGACCGCGGCACCGGCACCCTCAGCAAACAACCAGGGGAACAAAGGAACAAAAGCGCCCGTAGCGAAAGCAGCAAACGACGACAGCGCCACCCGCAACGGGTGACCAGCGCCCTCGGGATCTACTCCGAGTTCTTCGCGTGCGTGTACATCCAAGGCAACTTCGGGATCGGCCATTATCTCGCTGGCGAGATGCTCGGCGCTCTCTGGTTTCAGTCCTCGCTCTCGATATATCGCGGCAAGTTCTCGAATCTCCGCTTTGGGATTCTCTTCCAGGGACTTGCGCTCAATCGCGAGCTCTCTTTCGACCAATTCGTTGTGCGCACGAATCGACACCCATTCCCCCGCTGCCATCGAAATGGCACCCGCCAGGAGCCCGCTGATACCCGCGAGTCGCACCAGCGATCCGTCAGCCGATGCCCCCGTAATTCCGATGATGAGAGCGACGTTTGACACCAAACCGTCGCTGAAGCCGAAAACGGCAGCCCGGGCTTCACCTCCCTGCACATCGCGGTGGCGATGCACCAGATAGCTGTGCGGGTGATCGTGCTCATGATCGTGATCATTCTCGTGATCTTCGTCTGTACCGTGTTCTTGGTCATCAGCGGTCATCGTCAACAGTCTGTCAGACCAGATCACCGGTCGTGCCGAAGTCTTGGCGATTACAGCACCGGAATGGCGCCAATTCGGCCGGATTGCTCCAAAGACGCGATCTCGGCGGCGCTCAGGCCCAGTTCAGTCAAGATTTCGTGATTGTGCTGCCCCAGAGTAGGCGTGGCGTTGGTGATCCAGCGTTCAATGCCTCGCATCCGAAAAGGCTGACCTGGCATGTAGTGGGTGCCCACTTCGCGATGCTCCACCAACTCATAGAAGCCCCGAGCCTCAAACTGAGGGTGGAAGCGTAATGTGGCATGGTTGCGACAGGCAATAGCAGGCACACCCGCGCCAACCAGTTCCTCTACAGCTTGGGTCAGGCCCCGACTCTCAGCCCAGCGGGCAACAAGTTGATCGATCTCATCATGGGCAGCTTGGCGATCCTCCAGCGTCGCCAACTCACCCGCATCAACACCGACAGCAGCCGCTAGCGCCAGCCATGCTTCGTCGCTGTCACATGAGATCGCCAACCACTGCTCAGGCTCCGCGGTCTCGTAGATGCCTTGGGGAGCAGCGAAACGGCTGCGATTGCCAAGGCGACTCAGCGTCGTACCATTCGCCGAGTACTCCACGATCATCTCCGCGGCGCAGTTGATAGCTCCCTCAACCATCGCCGATTCGATAAAAACGCCGCTGCCAGTACTGTTCCGCTTCCGAATCCCAAGGAGCGCCGCAAAGCAGCCATGCATCCCTGCTATCGGATCGCATGGCCCGCGAGGGATGCGGGGTTGATCCGCCTCATGACCAGTCAGCCAGGCCATTCCTGACATTTGCTCCATGGTTTGCGCGAAGCCGACACGTTCACGCCATGGGCCGTCGAGCCCAAAGGCAGGCATGCGCACCATCACGAGTTGTGGGTTGCGTTCGCTGAGCACGTCCCAACCAAGATCAAACGCTTCAATCACCCGAGGACTGAAATTTTCGACGACGACATCCGCGCTGTCCACGAGCGACAGGAGCAGTTCCCGACCCTGGGGATCGTTGAGATCAAGGGTTAACCCGCGTTTGTCGTGATTCGCGGCGAGGAACATGTGCCCCCACTCCCACCAACGCTCTTTGCCGAACATCATGCCCGTGAGACGCATGCCATCGGGATGGATCACCGATTCAACATGGATCACGTCGGCACCCAACGCCGCCATCGCTTGCGTCGCGCAGGGTCCCGCCCACCAGCTTGTGAGATCTACTACACGAATCCCTGCGAGTGGTCGCGCGGTCAGGTCATCAGGGGCGTTCGCAGCAGACGCAGCGGGGGCGGGACGGGGGCGGGACTCAATCTGTCCGGTGTGTTCACCGATCACCGGTGCAGGTCCGGGAATCGGCGGGCGTTCGCCGTCGATTTTTCGTGGCGACCTCGGGGCTTCAAAGCCCTCCGCTGTGTTTGCAAAGAAACCCCTCGCAACCAGATGCTCTTCGCTGAGCACCCCCGCCCCATCGTTGACCCGAGCCACGGGGACTCGCAGTTCCGAGGCCAGATCCACGATCTCAGCAACAGAGTGCTCGGCCATCCACTCGTTGACGATCGCCGACCATTCCTTGAGACGACCGGTGCGGGTACGAAGATCCGCCCACTCGCTGTCCATCAGATCAGGACGTTCAATCATCAAGCAGAAGTTCTGAAACTGCTGACGTGTGTTGGTGTTGAAGCCAACCCATCCGTCCTTCGCACGTTCAATTGAGGGAGTCTCAAGTGATCGCTTCGGTAAATCGGTGCGACCCGACATCTGCTGCGACAAGTCTGCGAAGGTCGACGCTGCCAACGCCGTCGACTCAGCAATCGACACATCGACCACCTCACCGAGGCCGCAACGACGAGATCGATCAACCGCTGCCAGCGTGGGCGGTGCCGCGTAACACGCCGCCATCCACTCGAACACATCCCCGCCGGCCATGTACGGAGGCAAAGAGACATGACCGCGGCAGATGATCGAACCAGTGTCGGCCTGCACCAAAAACTCGCTGAGCGACCGCTCCGCCCACGGTCCTTCCAGTCCGTAAGGCCGAATCGAGGTGATGACAGCAAATCGATGGCGCTCTTGAATGCCCGCAACATCTGCTGGTGTGAGCGTGTCGTCGACAACGATGAGATCGGCGCTAGCGAGCAGTTCTTCGGTTGCAGTGTCGCCCAGCGCACCCACCACTGAACGAGTCCCCGCGGCCAGAAACGAAAACAACGGCCCATTCGCCCCGTCCGCCAACGGTACCGAACTGCGTCGGCGCAGACCGGCACCGGCCTCGGTTTCAACCCGGATGACATCAGCGCCCGCATCAACGAACAGGCGCGACAGGTACGCGCCGGCAATACCGCTGCTGAGGTCGACAACGCGTATGTCTTGCAGGATCACGTCACCATCTCACCTCAACGACTCACCTCAGCTTGAGGCAGCGATGATGTTGTCTCCCCAAGCGGCAAGCGCATCGGCCGTATCTCTGAAAAACAGGAAGGACGGCACGATCATGCGGCTCGCTCCCCAAGAAGCCAACTCCTCGACTGCTGCTGCCGGATCTTCTCCGAAGATGCCCATGTGCTGACCGCTCAACTCAATCGCGGATGGATCACGGCCATGGTCCGCGGCAGTCTGCCGAGCGATCTCGTACAGTTCCGCCAGGTCGCCCTTGGCCGGCCAAAAACCATCGCCGACCCTGCCCGCTCGTTCCGCAGCGGCTCGGCTGTGTCCGCCAATGTGAATGGGTACAGAACCGTTGGCTGGTTTCGGGTTGCAGGAGATGGGGTCGAAGCTGACGAACTCGCCGTCAAAGGACACCGCATCGTCGGCCCAAAGCGCGCGCATCACCGCCATGTACTCCTCGGTCCGCGGACCACGGCGGGGCCACGGGACACCAAGCGCTTCAAACTCTTCTTTGAGCCAGCCGATGCCGATTCCCAACTCGACTCGCCCACCCGACATGTTGTCGAGCGTGGCTACTTCCTTGGCATAGGTGATGGGGCTGCGCTCAGGGAGCAGCGAGATGCCGGTGGCGAGACGCAAGGTCGTGGTGTGAGCGGCCACAAAACCGAGCCAGATCAACGGATCGGGGATCGGGTTGTCACCGGTTCCAGGCATTTTCCCGCTGTCGTCGTAGGGGTAGGTCGACTGATAGCCCTCGGGATAAATGATGTGTTCAACGGTCCATACCGATTCGAATCCCGCCGCCTCCGCGGCTTGACCGATTGTCTTGGCACCTTCGCCGGTACCGAAGTGCATGACATTGGCAAACGCAAGTCCGAATTTCATCTCTGGTTCCTGATTCTGATTGGTGGAGCGCCCATCCTGCCCCACGTTTTCAGAAATCACTCAACCGAGCCACGGCTCATCAAGTTCCCAGGGCTCGATCTTGTCAGTTTCCGCGGGCCGCGGACGGCGCGGTTCGGCCATTGCTTTGGCAGCTACCACTCCGCCGAACATGCCGAACAGGTGCCCTTCCCACGAGATGAAGTCCTGCGGCACGATCCCGGCCACCATGCCGCCGTAGAACACGAGCACCAATACCGCTGGGGCCAACGCCCGCAAGCGGCGTTCAAAGACCGCCGCGGCGAGGATCGCGCCAAAATACCCGAACACCACCCCGCTGGCACCGATGTGGTTGCCGAATCCCGCAAGCGCCCAGGTCAGTGCGCCGCCTACAACCATCACCGTCACTGTCACCCAGGCCCAGTAGCGCATCCCCCGCGCCGCGACGAGTCCACCAAGGGCCACGAGAGGCAGCGAATTCGACGCGACATGGCCGAAGTCGGAGTGGAGAAACGGTGCCCAGGCAATTCCGTCGAGTCCGTCTTGACGCCGAGGGAGGATGCCGTTGCCTTGAAGACGATCACCGAGCGCGAGCGTGTCGACAATCTCGATCCCCCACATCACAACGAGGGCCAAGACCAGCAAACCGATCGGTGTCCACAGCAGTCGCCAGAACGAGCGCCTCGGTTCCGCGGTTTCGACCATGCTTCATCGTAGATGCGGCTCGCAGGAGAAGTTGGCTAAGTTGTTCCGCTACCGGGTTAGTGACCAGCAGAAAGACCGGAGATGAGCGACAACCCTCAGCCGTTGGGTGGCAACGAGATGCCGCGGTTCGGTGGTATCGCCACGTTCATGCGCCTGCCGGCAACTTCGTCGCCTGAGGAGTTGGATGTTGCGGTGGTGGGGGTGCCCTTCGACATCGGCACCTCTAATCGGCCCGGTGCTCGATTCGGTCCCCGAGGAATCCGGGAGGAGTCGGTGCTGCTGCGTCCATACAACATGGCCACACGGGCCGCTCCCTTCGACAGTCTGCGCATCGACGACACCGGCGATGTGGCCACCAACCCCTACAACTTGGCCGACTCCGTAGAGCGGATCACCGCGCACTTCGAGGGTTTGCTGCGGCACGACCTCGTGACTGTCGCCATGGGTGGTGATCACACGATTGTGCTGCCCATTCTTCGGGCCATGGCCGCCAAGCACGGTCCTGTCGGCCTTGTTCACATCGACGCCCACACCGACATAAACGACACCATGTTCGGCGAGAAGATCGCTCATGGCACGCCATTTCGCCGTGCTGTGGAGGAAGGACTGCTTGACGGACCGCGCGTGGTCCAGATCGGGATGCGCGGCACCGGCTACGCAGCTGATGATTTCGACTGGTCCCGTGAACAGGGGTTTCGGGTGGTGCAGGTCGAAGAGTGTTGGCATCGGAGCCTTGATCCGCTCATGGAAGAAGTGCGTGCCCAACTCGGGGAGGGACCGGTGTATCTGAGCTTCGATATCGACGGCCTCGACCCGTCGTTTGCTCCCGGCACGGGAACCCCCGAGATCGGAGGTCTGACCACGATCCAAGCCCTGGAGATCATTCGTGGTTGTCGTGGCCTGGATCTGGTGGGCTGCGACCTTGTCGAGGTGGCTCCCATCTACGACACCAGCGGCGCCACTTCGCTGACCGCCGCGAACATGCTCTACGAGATGCTCTGCGTCTTGCCCGGGGTCGAGTATCGGCAGTGACCAGCGGCCGAAATCCCACGGCAGATGACGAGACCAAGAACCTGCTGACCACCAAGAACCTGTCGACACAGCGTGATCGGTATGTCGACTTGTTGATGGGGTGCCTCACCCGCGAGCTGTTTCTGGCTGAGGAGACCCACGATGTCGATCTCTCGGAATGGCCCGGGAACTCCGATGAACTTCGTTCGGTTCTCAAGGCCAACGGATGGCGCCTAACCAAACAGGGTGGCAAACCCCAAGCACGAGCCGAAGGTCACGACTGGCCGCCAACTGCTGAGACCATGGTCGGTCGGCAACGGCTCGCTGATGTGCGCTGGTGTGTTGATCAGGTGATGACCGAGGAGGTACCAGGAGATTTCATCGAAACGGGCGTTTGGCGCGGCGGCGTGACGATCCTGATGAAAGGGATGCTTGAGGCGTGGGGAGACACCCACCGGCGGGTCTGGGTCGCCGACAGTTTCAGCGGCTTGCCCGTGCCCAATCCCGAGGCATACCCGGCTGATGAGGGACATGACATGTCCGAGGTCAAGGCCCTGCATGTGTCCGCCAACGAAGTCCGTGCAAACTTTGAACGTTACGGACTGCTCGATGAACGGGTGTGTTTCCTGGAGGGCTGGTTCGCCGACACCTTGAGCACCGCTCCGATCAACCAACTTGCGATCCTGAGGCTCGACGGCGACCTGTACGAATCAACCACCGATGCCCTGACTGCGCTGTACCCCAAGCTCAGCATCGGCGGATATGTGCTGGTCGACGACTACGGAGCCTGGGAACCCTGCCGAAAGGCCGTCGACGACTACCGTGCGGCACAGAAGATCAGCGACGAGATCGTCACTGCCGACTGGACCGGAATCCACTGGCGGCGCAGTAGCTGACATGGGAGAGATCGGTACCTACTACGGGTTGTTGCGGCGGGCCCATCAGGTTCTCCAACCTCGGCGCTATCTGGAAATAGGTGTTCACAGGGGCCATTCGCTGGCACTGGTGCAACCCGAGACCCACGCGGTCGGGATCGACCCCGAACCAACGGTCGAAGACCCTCCCGAGAAAGCTGTAATTGTGCCTGCCAGCTCCGATGACTTCTTCAGCAACCCCGACCTGTTCGGCCTGCTCGGAGGTCCGGTCGACTTGGCCTTCGTCGACGGGCTCCACCTCTTTGAGCAGGCCCTGCGGGATGTGGCCAACGTTGAACACCACAGCAACCCCGACGGAATCATCTTGATACACGACTGTCTGCCGATCGACGCGGCGACCTCTGCCCGGGAGCAAACCAGCATGATCTGGTCCGGCGACGTTTGGAAGGTTGTCGTAGCGTTACGTCGTTACCGGCAGGACTTGACGGTGACAACCGTCGATGTCGAACCCACCGGTTTGGCAATCGTCTCGGGCCTCGACCCCGACAACACTGTGCTGTTCGACCGCTACGAGGAGATCGTCGACGAACTACGCGACCTCAGCTTCGATGACCTCCAGGCCCTTGGCCGCGACGAGACGCTCCACGTCGTCAATGCCCACCCAGAAACGGTCAAAGCCCTGCTCACCACTCGCCCGCCGAAACCCCTGAAGCCTCAGGGCGTTAGCGAATAGGCGCTGACCTGCGGGAACGCCCGAACTTCCGGCAATGGCTGCGATCCCCTGAACTGAGGCTTTGCTGCCACTGATCACAGTCGAAACGAATTCTTCCGAGGCCCGTATCGCCTATCCGCGCGGCCCCTTCGCCCCGCTGAGTATCGACTGATTCGGGTCGTGGGGCTAAGGTCAAGGATTCGAGACGGTTACCGAAACTACGGAGAACAGAACAATGCCACAATTGGTCAAGGGAGTAATTTCTGCGGCGGTTGGAGAGCCGGTCACTATAGAGAACATCGTGATTCCGGATCCCGGGCCGGGCGAAGCGGTCGTGGCGATACAGGCTTGCGGTGTGTGCCACACGGACCTCCACTATCGCGAGGGCGGGATCAACAATGATTTCCCGTTCCTGCTCGGCCATGAGGCTTCAGGTGTCGTCGAATCCGTCGGGGAGGACGTGACCGAGGTTGCTCCCGGGGACTTCGTGATCCTCAACTGGCGAGCCGTGTGCGGTGACTGCCGATCATGCAACCGGGGAAGGCCGCATCTCTGTTTCAGCACGCACAACGCCCAACAGAAGATGACGCTGGAGGACGGAACCGAACTGTCGCCCGCCCTAGGCATCGGTGCTTTTGCCGAAAAAACGCTCGTAGCGTCCGGTCAATGCACCAAGGTTGACCCTGAGGCCTCCCCCGCCGCTGCGGGCCTGCTGGGCTGCGGGGTGATGGCCGGTATCGGTGCGGCCATCAATACCGGTGGGGTCGGCCGCGGCGACAGCGTGGCCGTATTCGGTTGCGGCGGTGTGGGCAACGCGGCCATAGCCGGCTCGAAGCTGGCCGGGGCATCCAACATCATTGCCGTCGATATTGACGATCGAAAGCTCGAACTGGCCAAGGGATTCGGAGCCAACCACACGATCAACTCCCGCGAAGAGAACGCGGTGGAGAAGATCCAGGAATACACCGGCGGGTTCGGTGCCGATGTCACCATCGACGCCATCGGTCTACCCGAGGTGTACCAGCAGTGTTTCGAAGCACGGGATCTGGCGGGCACTGTCGTGCTCGTCGGCGTGCCCACGCCCGAAATGAAAATCGAGTTGCCCTTCCAGGAGGTGTTCGGTCGGGGCGGGGCACTCAAGTCGAGCTGGTACGGCGACTGTCTGCCGAGCAGAGATTTCCCGATGCTGATCGACCTCTATCGTCAGGGTCGGCTCGATCTCGACGGTTTCGTGTCTGAGACGATCTCGCTCGACGGTGTGGAAGAGGCCTTCCACAAGATGGAGCGGGGCGAGGTGCTGCGATCAGTGGTCATCATCTGATGCCTGTAGAGCTCGTTACAACCGACGGTATTTTCGCTCTCGACGGGGGCGAATGGGAGGTCACCAACAACATCTGGTTGGTCGGTGACGATCGGGAGATAGTGATTTTCGACGCGGCTCACGATCATCAGCCGATTGTCGAAGCGGTCAACGGTCGGCGGGTGACGGGGATTGTGTGCACGCATGGCCACAACGATCACATCAACGCCGCGGTGGCCCTGCGTGAGGCGGTGGACGCCCCGATTCTGCTGCATCCCGACGATCAGATGCTCTGGGATGTGGTGTTCCCCGAAGACTCGCCCGATGGCGCGCTGACGCCCGGCGAAACCATCGCTGCCGGTGGCCACACTCTCGGGATCATTCACACTCCGGGGCATTCGCCGGGTTGCTGCTGTTTCTTCGATGTTGACGCTGGGCGGGTGATGTCTGGCGACACGTTGTTCTGTGGTGGACCCGGAGCAACCGGACGCAGCTACAGCGACGAACCGACGATCCTACGATCGATCCGCGACCGCCTGCTGACTCTCCCCGGTGACACCACCGTTCACACCGGCCACGGCGATAGCACCACCATCGACGACGAACGCCAACGGGTCCTAGACCGCATCAGCGAACTCGGACTCTCCTGACAACAGCACCGTCCAAACAGGCCCAACCACAACAGCGAAGTAGCCTCTCCCGGTGCTCCTGAACTACTACACGATCGGTGCTGCGATTATCACCGGTGCGGTGGCGGGCGCCGTTGTTGTTTCGCTGATTCGGCAAGGTTTCAGAAGCGTTCAAATAGTGGCCTCAGCCGTTGCCATCGGTGTCGGGGGTACGTTCTTTTTCAATATCGGAGCGCTGTTCATCGCCCGACCAGACGTCTTCACAAGCATCCATGTCACCTACCTCGTACTGACAGTCGGAGTCCCCTTGGCGGGGACAATCGTCCTGGTCTTTGCTCGCAACCGCACACGGATGATCACAGCGCTCTGCGTGCTTGCTCTAGTCCCTGTTCCCTTGGGGATCTATGCCACCTATATCGAGCCATTCTGGTTGCGAACAGACCACGTCGAGCTGGAGGTTGAAAGCGTAAGCGAGAATATAAGGATCGGAGTGCTTGCCGATCTGCAAACGACCGAGATCGGTTCGTACGAGAGCAGCGCAGTAGACCGTTTGATCGATGCCGCGCCAGACCTTGTCCTGATTCCCGGAGATCTGTACCAGATCGATCAGAATCGGTTCGATGAAAAAGTCCCGGAGTTCAACGAAGCGATCCAAAGGCTCGTCGATGCAGTTCCGAATGTCTTGTTGGTCAGCGGGAACACCGACCACATCGCGGGTCTCGGCGAAATCGTGCGTGGAACGGGCGCAAGAGTCCTCAACAACCAGATTGAGACACTGGAGATCAACGGCAACACCGTCAGTGTGCTTGGCATAACTTTGTTCGGCAACGAGCGAATCGCCCAACTCCGATCTGAACAACTAGCCGAGAGTTCAGCCGATCTGCGAATTCTGCTTGCTCACCAACCAGATGAGATTCGGCTGATCGAATCAACGCCAGTCGATCTCTTGGTTTCAGGACACACCCACGGGGGACAGATCGCCCTCCCCTTCATCGGCCCGCTCGTCACCGCATCGGACGTACCGAGACACGTGGCAGCGGGAGGGTTGCATGAACTGCACGGAACACCGGTGTATGTGTCCACCGGTGTGGGACGCGAGCGCAGAACCGCCCCCCAGGTGAGATTAGGCGTGCGACCATCCATCGGAATCATCGACATAACCGGCGATCAGCGCGGCGAGCGGTGACACCCTCACAAAAACCAGTCGGTGATGCCGCAGAGACGTTACAACGCCTTCGGTTCGGCTTGCGCGTTCAAGAAGAACTCGCCGTGCTGAAGAGCGATCCCGTCGCTTGGAACGACTACCTCGCTCAAGCAGCAACCACCTCGGTCGCCGATGGCATCGGTTGACGAGTTGTCGCCAGCCGTCAGAATCCTCCTCAATCACTGATTGTTTCCGTCGATTTCGATTTCAGGACTCAGGGACTCCAGAGGTCGAGCAGTTCGGTTGCGGCGAACCAATGGCGGTTACGGCCCGACCCGTTGCTCTCGACATCGACGCGAGACACGACACCGCACGAGGCAAGTGCCTTCAACGCGGTACGCCCGCTGCGTTCGCTGACCCCGAGCAACTCGGCCGCATCAGCGGCGCTCAAGACCGGGTGTGCAGGTAAGTGGACGAGCAAGCCGCGCACAGTGTGATCGGCTCGGAAACCAGAGGTTGCTTGTTCCCATCGAGCAATGAGTGCTCGGACCCGGTCATATATCTGGTCGGTGGTTAGGGCGGCCTTCACGGCGACCTCCGCAAACCACTTGATCCACGGGTCGGGCGTTCCCTGCTCGAAAAGGTGGAGACCTGCGAGATACCCGCCAGGGTCACGAGCAATAGCCATGCTGATCGGCACCGTGGACCGTGGTGTCACGCCACGCCGTCGCAGGGTTCGGCTGACGAGTACCCGCCCGAGGCGCCCGTTGCCGTCGCCATAGGGATGGATGGCTTCGAACTGGGCGTGAATGACCGCTGCGTGAGAGACCGGGTCGAGGTGTTCTGGTTCGCTGTTCGAGAATGCGATCAGGTCGTCGGTCAATCGTGGAATCTCCGAAGGTGGCGGCGGTACGTAGGCCGCGTTCAACGGCGAGGTTCCGCCCACCCAGCCGAGCGCGGGGCGGAACGTTCCGACCATGTCGGACGGAAGCATTCCGTGTTGCATGAGCTGTCGGTGCCAACTGTGCAGAATGTCGGTTGTCAGCGGTTCGTGTGCCGTGTCGAGCGCCCAGTCGATGACCACCAGATTGTCGGCCACCCAGCCGGCGGCACCACCCCCGCCCGTTCGCGCCGCGACCAGAACAGATTCGATCGGCTCACGCAACCCCTCGATGCCTGACGACGCCACCGCTTCATTCCGCAGCAACAGCCTGGCCATGGGCTCCCAATGATCCTGCATACGCAGTTCGGACAACCGAAGAGCAGCACACGCTCGCTCTCCAACTCGGATTGTTGGTCCCGACAGATCGAAACGCCTCTCCTTGAGCAGCGCAGGAACCCACGTCCGGACCCGACGTCCGTTCCATTCCGCCTCTACCTCGCGTCCCGGCGAGCCTTCCGAATCTTGGCCCATTTCGGAAGACTACTCTATTAGCCTTCCGAAATAACCCTAAGGCGTGAATGTGGTGCCCTGGACGGCGACGGGGGTGCCGATCAGGTCTTCGGCCACCGCAGCGGACGCGACTTCGGGATCATCGAGGGCTGCCACGGCGCGGCTGCCCGAAGTGAGGTCCACTATCGCTCGCACACCTGACGGGTCCATGCCGTCGTATACGACGGTGTAGGTGGCCACGGTTCCCGCGCCGTCGGGATCCTCGTCGAGAGGAACCTCTCTAGTAGCGGCTTTCGCCTCATCTGCCAGATCGGCGATGAGCAAACCATCCGCTGGCGGTTCGGTACTCCAAACGGTGAGTCCCGGTTTGGTCAATAAGCCGCTCACCGCGGTGACCGCACCGAAAGCACCCGGCTCAGCCCGAAGCTGGTTGATCATTTTGACCGTGGCTTGAAACACAAAGTTGTTCAACGGACCCCCCGCAAAGGCCATGCCTCCGGTGAGGGTGCAGACCCTGTCGGGATTCACCTCCAACTCGGACTGCTGAACCGCAACCGCCGCAGGAAAACAGCTGTAGAGCTCGATGTGTTCCATATCGGCGACGCGGCGACCAATGTGCGACCCCGCTGTTGCACCCAACACCCCCATTGCCGGCCAACGGTGCAGTTCGCCACGACGTGACAACGAAAGCGACATCGACGACTCGAGCCCCACATGAGGGAATACCCAGCGGTCACGAGGCACACCGAGGGATTCCGCGGTCCCAGCCGAACACAAGATCAGAGCCGCAGCCTGATCCACTCCCCATTGGGAGTTGTGCCACTTGTTGTACGGAAAGGCCATGGGACGGTTCGTTGGTGCGGGATCGCGTATCTCCTCTGGGCGCATCGGCTCACCGAAAGCGGCCAGTCGGTTCAGCCGCGCGACCTGGTTGAAGCTGTGCCAGCGCCACGCGATCTCGTCTCGGTGCAGGCCCAATGTCCAGCCGTGAGCGGCTCGGCGAGCATTCTCGATCATGGCGTACTGCTGAACCGGGACAACCGCGCCGATCTCTATCTCGGGGCGGGCGACAATCTCACCGCTGGGGTTGAACTCCTCGTCGGGCACCAGATCGCCTTGATCGTGTCCCGGAAGTTCCAACCCGGCCCGGCGGGCCAGGTCATCGCGGTGCTTCGTCTCCCCTCCGCATACCACCGCGATATCGAATTGGCGAGAGTGGATCGCCTCAAACGCCAGGTTGATCAGCGTCTGCTGGGAGATGCCCACATCCACCGCGACCGTATGGGGGTCAGCGCCCACCGCCTCTCCGATACGACGGGCCGCGTCGGGCAACCTGGAGAGTCCGCGGGTGGCACCGATCCAGCCGATCTTGGGGCCAAGACCGGCTACGCCACTGTCGCTCAGCGCAAATCGCAGCGCTTCGGTCATCAATTCTGTGGTGTCGAGACCAGCGCCGGGATCGGCGAGCCGCTGATCAGCAGTGCCCGCGCCGATCAACACCACCGTGTCGGGTTCGTAACTCATTGAGTGCGGACCCTACTGTGGGCCTTTCGGTTCCAACGATTTGACGGTTCCAACGATTTCAACCCGCACACCCACAACTGGGAGACTGTCTAGATGACTGAGCTACTTGATGCCGCTCGTGATCTCCGCACGACGCTTGATGCCGAGGGTGCCAAAGCCGAAGCCGAAGGTACGCCGATGACCGACGAAGCAGTGAAGCTCTGCCGTGAGGCCGGTTTCTACGGCACGCTCATCCCCCGCGAAGTGGGCGGGGCGGAGCTCACCTTCGGCGAATCCCTCGACGTGTTCAGCGAACTTGCCCGTGCTGATGGTTCCATTGGCTGGGTGGTCATGGCGGGCAGCACCGCCGCCTGCTATTTCGGGTCGTGGTCGCCGGATTCCTTCAGCGATGTGATGTTCGCCGACGGGGTGCCGCTGGTAGCCGGACAATTCGCTCCCAACGGCACTGCGGTGCCTTGTCCCGACGGCTATCACATCACCGGTAACTACGCCTTCGGGTCTGGGTTGCAACACGCCGAATGGGCCGGATGCGGGTCTTTCAGCACGCCCACTGAAGGCGACCCCGACTTCCTGCTGGCGGTGGTCCCGGTAGCCGAAGCTGATATCACCGGCAACTGGCACGTGATGGGTCTTCGTTCGACCGCATCGTACGACTACAAGATCGACAGCATCGTGCCCGAAGACCGGACATTGTCGTTCTTCGGATTCACCAAGTACCGCGGTGGACCCCGCTACAACCTCGGGGTGCTGTGCATCACCGAAGTCGGCCACGCCGGTTGGATCCTCGGGGTTACGCGCCGGGCTATCGACGAAGCAACCGCGCTGGCCAAGACCAAGCAACGGATGACCGGCAAGTCAACCCTGGCCGACGATCCCCGCTTCCAGTACGACCTGGCCGAAGCCGAAAGCCTCTTTCGCGCCGGCAATCTCTGGATCCGTACAGCGTTTTGCAAAGCAGAACAGTCAGCGCTCAACGACAACATCGACCAAGCCGCCATTGGCGAAGCACTCCAGGCAACCGCTTGGTTCACCCAGCAGTCAACCCAAGCAATCCAGACTCTGTACCGCCATATCGGAACCACAGCTTTGCGAGACGGCGGCTTTCAGCGTTGCTTCCGCGACATTCATGCCGGAAGTCAACACGCAATGGTCAGCCCCGCGCATTCCTACGCTTTTGCCGAGTCGATGATCACCCCCGCCCCCGACTCAGCGCTTGAATTTTAGCCAGCGGGCTAGAGCGAGACGCTGGTGAGGTCGTCGCCTATGACGATCTCGCCGTTGAAATGCTGCGCGGCCATGGCCCGCCACTCGTCGTATTGCTCAGGCTGAGGAGCAGGCACCAAATGGGTGAGCATCAGAGTCTTGACGCCGTTGCGCTCAGCAGTCTGCGCTGCCTGCTCAACGCTTGAGTGATAGTCGAGAATGTCCTGCATGCGCTCTATGGGCACCAGCTTCACGAGGTCGTCGCGAATAACGGTCTGCACATAGACATCGGCGTTGCTGGTCAACTCGTCAAGCCCGGCACAAGGAATCGTGTCGCCTGCCAGAGCCGCGACCCTGCCTTCCCGCTCCACTCGATAGCCGACGGTGGGCTCCACGGGCGCGTGAATCGTTGCACAAACGCTCACCTGCATCGAACCAATCTCAAACGAATCGCCCGCTTGCACTTCGCTGACTTCGACCACCGGTTCCCAATTCAGATCATCGTGGTGGGCGATCCGGTAACCGATGTCGGGTCCGAGCGCATCCATGGTGCGCTCAACGAAGCGTTTGATCCCCACGGGGCCCCAGATCCGGAGTGGTCTGGGTTCGTTGGTCATGATCCACTGGGTGGTTATCACGTCGTTCAAGGCACAGAGGTGATCGCTGTGCAGATGGGTGATGAGCACTCCCGAGAGGAACACAGGCATCGAACCAGCCGCAGCCATGCGCATCACGCAACCTCGCCCAGCATCAATCAACACCTGCTCGAGGCCACCTTCGCCGGTTTTGATCAGCGTGGCGGGGCCAGCTCTATTCGGATCAGGGATCGGCGAACCGGTCCCGAGCAAAACGATTTCCATTAGGCCTCCAAGGTCAGTCGGCACCCACCGAAATAGGGTTCCGGTCTGCGGTATCACGTTTGGACAACACCCTCAGCATCATCTCTTTGGCCACCATGGGCCCGGCGTTCTGGTTCTGGCCGGTGATGAGATCCCCGTCAACCACCACATGGTTGGCGAAGATGTCGCGGCGTCGATGGGTGCTTTGGAAGTCGGCACCGATACGGCGCAGTTCTGTCTCAGGGTGCTGCGGGGTCATACCGATACCGAGTTCTTCGATCTGCTTGTCCGTAACCGCGGTGAGTGGACGGCCCTTGACAAGCGGCTCCCCGTCTGCGGTCTTGGCTTTCAGCAAACCGAGCGGTCCATGGCAAACCCCGCCGAGTACCTTGTTCGCCGCAGCGGCGACGGTGACCTGTTCACCAACCACATCCGAGGTGCCGAGGTCCCATGCGGCTCCCCAACCACCGGCGAAATATACGATGTCGTAGTCGTCCATGTTGAGATCTCCGATAGCCAGGCTGTTGGTGACTTTCTCCTTGGCCTCGTCGTCTGTCATGAAGCGGTCATCGTGATGAGAGCGAACAAAGGGGATGAACGACTTCGGATCAAATGGGATGTCGCCGCCTTTGGGCGAAGCGATATCAACTTCCATGCCGGCATCAACGAACTCGTAGTACGGAACCGTCAACTCCGAACCGAACACACCGGTCGGTTTGCCAACCTCGAGCGTTGCCTGATTGGTGGCAACGATCAGCGCACGGTGACCTCGCAAGTCCAGCTTCACCGACTCGGGGTCGTCGGGATGCAGACCTGCGGATTGAAGCAACCTCCGTACCCCACGCGCGGGCAGCGGCGGGCGCTTCGCTTTGGGACGATCTGCGAGTCGGGGCGCGGTGGGCCACTCGGCGTTACGCGCCGGGATCCGTTCGCGCCGGATTCGCTTCAGGTCTTCCTTCAACATTTCAAATACCTCCACACAGTCGGGGTTGTTCCATTGGTTGTGCGCTTCGATGGGATCGTCACTGAGGCAGTAGAGCTCCCATTGGTCAGGGATCGGTTCGCTCCGATACAGCGGACCACCCGCGCTACGCGCTGAGAGTTGCCGTTCATGGGGTTCGGTCCAGGTGGCAGGGTCATCGAAAGTGCGGACCAGCTTCCACAATTGATTGTCGACGGTACCGACGACCGCCTCCACGTTGGTGGCTGCATGTGCTGGGACCTTGATCTGCAGCGGGAACGGAGCATCAACACGCCCTCGCACTGCCAGCATTGCGGCGCTCGAACCGTCGCCTTCCAGCATGTTGTCGCGGGTGACGAGATAAACCGAATCTGCTGGTGGGTGCTGCGGCGCCGACAGCAGGTTGCTCAGGTCTCGGCCCGGTAAGGGGTGGACTTCTGTATGGGTCCGTGCCAACTCGGTAGCCAGCGCCGCTTCATCGGCACCCGCCAGCCCCAACAACGTGGGGAGCAGGTCGATGTGGCTTGTCGGCACGTCAACGACTGCCTGTTCAGTGGCACTAGTCCCGGTTCGAACGATCTGCAGCGGCACCCGAGTGGCCTCGTCGTACAGCTGATACCACTTCTGATGCAAACCCCCATGTGAACCGAGCAGATCACCGTGGTCCGCGCTGAATACCAGGACGGTATCGGCGCTGCTCCCTTCAGTAACCGCACGGCGAACCCGATCAATGGGCCCGTCCACATCATGATGCAACCGGTAGTAGGTCTGGCGATAACGTTCGGCGTTGCTCTCATATGCCCGCCGTATCAGAGGTGCCGGGCCGTACGCCGAGTAGTAGCCGTCGCGGTAGGCCATTTGCAACGCGGGTTTGCTGCAGAGATCCTCGTCGTCGGTGGGTGACGGCGGGATCGCCGGTGGCTCAGCCAACGAGGGCGCAAATTCGTTGCCACGCCGTTTGTGCACGGCCAGTATGGGCCAGAGCACGATGTCGTGAGGGTTGACGAACGAGCAGATCAACAGGAACGGTTTAGCCGCTTCTTGGTCGCCTTCGGCTCGGCGCTTGTAGCGGTCCTGTAGCCATGCCGCCGTCCGTTCCGCGTAGATCGGGTCCCGGACATAGCCCGTGTCAGACCAGTGCCCACCGTGAGGTTCTGGTCCTACCCAGCCGGAGAAGCCGAACTCGTCGAGAGGGTCTGCAGCCAGGTATGCATCGACCGCTTCGGGAATCACCTGCCCGTCGGATGTATTGGTGCGAAGGCGCTGACCATCGACGGTGAGGTCGGCGTGGCTCACGTGCCACTTGCCTACATACGCGGTGTCGTAGCCGGCGGCGCGCAACCAGTCCCCCATTGTGGGAACCTCGTCCGGTTTGAGCCAGCGCATCCGGCTATCGGTGGCCCGTTTGCCCAGCCCATCGGTTTGGGTCACACCATGCACATCGGGGTACTGGCCAGTCAGCAGGCTCGGTCGGCTGGGGACACATGCAGTCGATGCAACATAGTGACGCCGAAAGTCCACGCCGTTCTCGGTGAACCAGCGGCGGCCTAGAAGATGCTGTTCGCGCCAGGCCCGTATCTCGGCTGTCTCGTAGGCCGGCGCGGCCCGCTCCTCGTCGGTCAGCACTATTAATATGTCGGGTCGTTGGTCGGCCACGTGCTAACTCCTTTCGGTTCCGCTGGAGGCATTTCGTGTCGCCGCCGCGTCCAGATCACGAAGCAAGCGTTGGTTGACCGAACCCATCTGTCGGGCGAGGAGTCGGGCCACAAGCTTCATGGGCGGTTTAGGACCTGGTTCAATCTGGGCGGTGAGCGCAAGTTGTGTGTGATCTCCGTCGGCCCTCAGCGTCCATTCGTTGACAACCCTGCCAACCACATTCGGCAAACCAACGACCTCATAGGCCAGAGTTTCCTCGGGTTGCCAGACGGTGACTCGTTCGAGCAGAACGTTGGATTTGACCTGAACTCTGCGCTCGGTTCCGACACCCTCGCGGCGTTCGGTCAACCGACAACTGTGATCAATTTCTTGGGCCCAACCAGCGAGCCGATCAAAGGCGGCCAACAGCGCCCAAACCGCCGCTGGGGATGCAGCGACAGTTATTTCGTTCCTGACAGCGATCACGGTTCAGACCTCGGCCAAGAGGGCAGACAGCATCAACGAGAGAATCTTTGCGGTGGTCGGCCGGTCTAATTCCCGGACATGTCGAAGCAATTCGATGGCATCGAGCGAACACATCGCGGCCAGTGACTCGGCCAACAATTCAGCGCGGTCTGGGGCGAGGCCGTCGAGTTCAGTAGCGAAATGTCGCTTCATTTGTTCAGCGTTGTTTACCGCTGTTCGTTCGAGGTTTCGCGCCAGGACCGGCTCGAAAGGGGCTCGTGTCTGTCCGACGCGCCACACTGACGCGGCCGCGTCGTAGAGCGTGAGGCGTTGTTCAACGAGCCGCGCCACCCGATCTTCGAGTGGTCCAATACCCGTGTCGGGGACTACCCAGATGTCTATCGTCGCCGCCAACTGGCGTTCAACAGCGACCCGGCACAACTCGCCGAGGTCATCGAAGTACCGAAAGACACTGCGGTGTGACACACCCGAGCGCTCTGCCACGGTATTGACTGAGGGCCGCAGGTCACCTTCTCGGTACAACTCCAACATCGCGTCCACAACCCGTTCTCGGTTACGGTCGCGCCGGGCCCGGCGGCCGTCGATGTTGACGACATCGGCAATGTCACCAAGATCGTCGGAGTTGCTCATCAGGGAACTATCAGCCATCGGGTCTCGAAACGGTTCATTGATCGCCCACCATACATCTGTCATTCACACTGCCACTACTAAGCGCAGCCGACGGCTCAGCTGACCCTCACCAGACAACCGCCAACACAGAGCGGTTCAACATATGCTGTAGCGGCCATTTGGTCCACCTCCATCTGCAGCAGCTGAGAACAGGGAACAAGTTCACAATGAAAAACAACATCGGATTGTTCGTCACAAAACGCGCACTGTTGAACCCCACAACAGAAGCCATCGTTGATGTCACCAGCGGTCAACGCCAGACCTACGCACAGCTGAACGAGCGCTGCAACCGAGTCGCCAACAGCATGCAAGACAGCGGACTCACCCAGGGCGACCGAGTAGCGACACTGTTGATGAACGGCAGCGACTTCGTCGAAATCTTCTTCGGAACTGCCAAAGCCGGCGGTGTGATCGTCGCCCTCAACTGGCGGCTCGTGGCCGATGAGCTCTCCTTCATCCTGAACGATTCGGGCGCCACCACGCTGGTCTTCGGCACTGCCTTCAACGAGGTTGTAGCCGAACTGCACTCACGTGGCTCACAAGCAACCGCTGTCACCAATTGGGTATATGTAGGCGACGCCGCGGATCGCCCCGATTTCGCAGCCGGCTACGAAGACCTCCTAGCCAACGCCTCAACCGCTGAGCCGGAGATCATCTCAAGCGACGACGACCTCCTCTTCATCATGTACACCTCGGGTACGACCGGCCTGCCCAAAGGTGTGATGCACTCGCACCTGACCGCTTTGTGGTCGGTGATCACCGGCAACACCACCGCCGACACCCGCTACGGCGACCGCTACCTGATTTGTCTGCCGCTCTTTCATGTGGGTGCCCTCAACCCAATGCTCAGCATCATTCACAAAGGTGGCACCGGGGTGATCATGAGTGAATTCCACCCTGTGAAGATCTGGGAAGTATTCGCCGAAGAGGGGATAACCGTCACCTTGGCCGTACCCGCCATGCTCAACTTCATGTTGTCCACCTACAACAAGGAGGCCCACGACATCTCGCACCTGCGCTGGGTAATGAGCGGAGCGGCGCCAGTACCCGTGCCCCTCATCAAGGCTTACGAGGCCATGGGCATCGAGATTCACCAGGTGTACGGACTCACCGAAACCTGCGGACCTGGCTGTCTAATCTCTCCTGACGACGCGCTGACACGGGCGGGGTCCACCGGCAAGACCTTCTTCCACACCGAAGTGCGTGTCGTCAACGAACAAGGCGAAGACTGCGGTCCCGACGAACCTGGCGAGGTCATCATCTCGGGTCCCCACGTCATGATCGGCTACTGGAACCGGCCCGACGCCACCGCCGAAGCGATCACCGATGGCTGGTTGAGGACCGGCGACGTTGCGATCATGGACGGCGACGGGTTCATCTACATTCAGGACCGAATCAAGGACATGATCATCTCCGGTGGCGAGAACGTCTACCCAGCGGAGATCGAGAACGTGTTGATGGCAATGGAAGGTGTCGCCGATGCTGCGGTCATCGGGATCGCCAGCGAGAAGTGGGGCGAGTCACCTCTGGCGGTGATCGTGCGAGCAAGCGACGATGTCAGCGCCGAAGATGTGATCGCTCATTGCGACGGCAAACTGGCTCGCTTCAAGATGCCCAAGGCCGTCGAATTCACCGATGTCATCCCCCGCAACCCCACCGGGAAGGTGCTCAAGAGGGTGTTGCGCGAGCAGTACGAGACAGCCTCGGCATGACCGGCAGGCTCGCTGGGCAGGTTGCGGTCGTCACCGGCGGTGGAGGCGGAATCGGGGAGGCTTACTGCCGTCGCTTCGTCGCAGAAGGCGCCAAAGTAGCCGTCGTTGATATCGGCCGTGAGCAGGGAACTCGGGTCGCCCAGTCGCTCGCTGACGACGCCATCTTCGTCGCCGCCGACATCAGCGACGAGGCTTCGGTCGATGCCTGCCGTGACGCTGTACTCGGTGCTTTCGGTACGGTCGACGTGCTGGTCAACAACGCCGCGCTCTACGGAGAGTTGGACACTTCGAACAACTCCGTCGACTACCTGCGGCACGTTTACGACATCAATGTGATCGGACAGTGGCTGATGGCCCGGGCGTTCGCTCCCACAATGGTTCGAAAGGGTCGCGGGCGGATCATCAACATCGGCTCCATCGCCGGATACCTGCCTCTCGGTGCCTTGGGACCGCCCGGTGATCCCCAAACCTGGTCGCTGGGTTCGTTCGCCTATCAACAATCGAAGTTCGCGGTACTGGGTTTGACGCGGCAACTCGCCGGAGAATTGGGGAAATACGGGGTCACCGCCAACACCATCGCACCCGGTCTGGTGATGACTCCGGCCACAGACAAGCAGGTACCGGCCGGTTTCGACCAGGTCTTCGCGGACATGTCCGCCGCCAAACGCAACTCCCAAGCCGAAGACATGTGCGGCCCGGTGCTGTTCCTGGCCAGCGACGACAGCGCCATGGTCAACGGCCAAGTCATCTGCGTCGACGGCGGCAACGTCATGCCCGCCTGAACTGGATAATCGGCATGGCCTCGAAAGCGCTGGTTGTGGGGGGTACGGGTCCGACCGGGCCGTTGATCGTGGCGGGGTTTGAGGCCCGTGGGCACGACGTGACGATCTGCCACACCGGCAATCATGAAGTCGACGAGGTGATGCACCTGCGGCATATCCATTGCGATGTGCGTGACCGTGACTCGCTGCGACAAACCATCGGAACCCAGGACTGGGACGTTGCGATAATCACCTACGGACGCCTGCGCACTATCGCTGAAGTGCTCAAAGGACGTGTCGGCCACTTTGTCTCTGTCGGAGGTGGACCGGCCCTGCGGGGCTACTTCGATCCCTGGGCATTCGACCCGCCAGGACTTCCACTACCCACTCCCGAAGATGCGCCCACAAGCAACGAGGACGAGGACGGGAAGTCATACCGGGTCGCCCGTACCGAGCAGTACGTATTCGAGTGCCATCCGAGCGCCACGCATTTCCGTTACCCCTACGTCTACGGCCCCCGCCAACTCGTTCCCCGGGAATGGTGCGTCGTAAAACGCATCTTGGACGGACGTCGCCAGATCGTCCTGGCCGACGGCGGGCAATCGGCCCACAGCTTCGGCTATGTCGACAACCTCGCGCATGCGATCCACCTCGCTGTAGATCAACCCGAACTGGCCGCGGGCCGGATCTTCAATGCCGCCGACGAAGAAGCCCTTACCGTTCGTCAAGTGGTCGAGATTTGTGCCGCTGCTCTGGGGGCCGAACTGGAGATCGTGTCGATGCCCGCGGAGTTGGCCGTTCCGGCCCGGCCCCTGATGATGGGGCCGTCTACCCACCATCGAGTGTTCGACATCAGCGCCCTACGCCACGTGCTCGGCTACCGCGATGTGGTGAGTGCCCGCGAAGGCGTGGCCCGCACTGCTCGGTGGCTGGCCGAGAATCCTCATCCTCCGGGCAGCATGGTCGAACGAATTCTTGAAGACCCGTTCGACTACGAGAACGAAGACCGGCTGATCGCCTGGTGGAAATCTGCTACCGCAACCCCACCCGATCTGCTGTGGGACACCCCACCCGGTTACGGCCTCAGCTACTCCGGCCCCGGCACGAGCTACCAACGCCCCGACACCCGTATCTAGAGCCTCTGGGTGCGGGTCCGGCGCAGTGACGCGAGTTGGTGCGCGGGATTGATGACTCCCAGAGCAACCGCGAGAATCAATCGATGGTGTCAAAGCACGACCACAGCCCCCGCATGACCCTCGTCGCCGGCGACATCACTGCCGAGGACGTCGACGCTATCGTCAACGCCGCCAACAGCTCTCTTCTCGGAGGTGGAGGCGTCGACGGAGCGATTCATCGTGCCGCAGGTCCAGAACTCGTCGAACACTGCCGCTTGCTTGGAGGTTGCGAAACCGGGCAGGCCAAGATCACACCGGGTTTCAAGCTGACGGCACGCTGGGTCATCCACACCGTCGGGCCGGTGTGGCACGGCGGAACTCGAGGCGAGACAGAACTTCTCGCCTCCTGCTATCGAGAGTCTTTGGCCCGTGCCGATGAGGTGGGCGCTGCTACCGTTGCGTTCCCTGCGATTTCTACGGGTGTGTACGGCTACCCGATCGAGGCTGCGGCCGTTGTCTCCGTGGGCACGATCCGTTCCACGCCCAGCAACGTTAGCGAGGTCCGCTTCGTCGCTTTCAACCAGGCGACCCTGGACGCCTACCGCGAACTCCTCTAGTCGGGCGACTGCCAACCGAATACCTTCCAACCAGGTGAAACGCGCTCACAACTTTCGAGGTTCGGGGCGCGGCCCACTGAGTCCCGCACGGGTGTAGGTGATATCGGAGCGGTCCCGGAGGCCGACGGTGAAGTCGTCGGCGTAGGCGATGCCCGGCTGCAGGGTGAGCGTTGTCGAGCAGCACCAGAACCCGCGGATCCAACGATCCACCCTTTTCACTCATGGGTTCCATAGTCCCCATGATCCACCCCCATGTCCAATCTCCAGAAGCGGCCCTCCGGACATCGTTGACCGACTTGCCGAGTTCAACGTCTACCCTCGGGGGATGCGAGCAGTGGGAGTGATGGAATTCGGCGGACCTGGAGTCTTGGAGATTGTGGAGTTGCCCGACCCTCAGGCCGGACCGGGTCAGGTGCGCATCCGGGTGCGGGCTGCGGCGGTCAACCCGACCGACACTCATATCAGGGCGGGCACCAGGGCGTCTGAGCTGG
This sequence comes from Candidatus Aldehydirespiratoraceae bacterium, assembly GCA_965198315.1. Lineage (GTDB taxonomy): Bacteria > Actinomycetota > Acidimicrobiia > Acidimicrobiales > Aldehydirespiratoraceae > VXYK01. The sequence goes on from OZ240616.1 coordinate 3,862,790, forward strand.
CCAAGAGTGGCCCACCGCCATATGTGCCGGGTATGGACGCCGCCGGGGTGCTGGACCAGATCGGCGAAGGTGTGGAAACCGACTTGGCGGTGGCCGACCAAGTGATGGCTATGGTGCTGCCCCAGGGGGCTCACGGGGCCTATTCGGAGTATGTAGTGGTGCCAGCCGATGCGGTGGCCCGCATCCCCGCGGGGACTTCGTTTGCCGAAGCCTGCACCCTGCCCATGAACGGTCTCACCGCCCGATTGAGCCTCGACCAGTTACAACTTCAGCCGGGCCAGACCCTCGCGGTGACCGGCGCTGCCGGCAGCTACGGGGGCTACGTGGTTCAGCTGGCCAAAGCCGACGGACTGCGGGTGATCGCCGACGCCTCACCTTCCGACATGGAGTTGGTATCGGGTCTCGGGGCCGACGTGGTGGTGCCGCGAGGCGAGGATGTGGCCGATCACATCCGAGTACACGTCCCCCACGGCGTTGACGGCTTGGCCGACGGGTCCGTCCAGAACGAGTTGCTGCTTGATGCGATACGGGACGGTGGCGGATTCGCCTCCGTGAGGGGGTGGCGGGGCAACAACAAACGGGACATCAAGTTCCACACCACCTGGGTGTTCGCGTACGCCTCGGACCATGCCCGCTTGGACCGCCTGCGCCGACAGACCGAGAACGCCCAACTCACCCTGCGGGTGGCGGCTGTGTTCCCGATGGAAAACGCCGCTGAGGCACACCGAACTCTGGAAGCCGGCGGTGTCCGCGGCCGCTGCGTAATCGAGTTCTGACCCCGCCAGTCATAGATCAGGGGGGTGTGTCTTCGTAGATCTGAATGGTGCCGCGATATGTGGCGACCCACACTCTTCGGGTCTCGGGGTCGTAGGTGATGCCGATTGGCCGTTCGGGCGTGGCAATCCTTTGCAGTACGACCATGTCGGCAGTGCGCACTTTGCTGAAGGTGTTGGAGTGGTAGTTGACGACGAAAACGGCGGTGCCGTCATCGCTGATCGCCAGCGAACGCGGAGCCGCGCCGGTAAACACCGAACCCACCACGGTATTAGCGCTCAGGTCGATCTTGGCCACGCGCCCAACGTGGTTGAGCGACACATACAAGTATCGATCATCTTCGCTGAGCACCAGTGACCTCGGTGCACGACCAACCCCAGTGATCAGCAAAACCGGGGCATCCAGGTCCACGAGGTCGACAATTGCAATCTCACTGCCGCCCATAACGGCTACATACGCCTCGGTCGAGTCGCTCGAAACAGCAACGCCCCGCGGATACCGTCCGATCGGGATACGGGCAATTTCGGTCGCGGTTGCAGTGTCGACGACACTCAGGTTGAAACCGCACCAGTTGGTGACCAACACCTTGGTGTTATCCGGCGTGACCGCTACGAACTTTGGCACCGGGCCGACGCCAATGACCTGGTCAATGGCCAGCGACTCAACGTCAACCCGGTAAAGAAAGCTATTGTCCCAGTTGCCGGGTTGGCACGAATCGTGACCGAACCGGCCATATCCTGGGCCGGACATGACGTAGTTTGAGACGTAGGCGTAGCGGCCATCGGATGTGAACGCGGCCTCCACCGGTGCACCCGAATACGCCGCACCGGGGGTGGCACCGGCAACGTCAAAATCTGAGAGCACCACCCGATCGCTGATCGTTCCCACCAGCGACAAGGATCTGTCATAAACCGTGATGGTGTGCCGATACGCCATGTTCTGGGCGAAGAACCGATCTACCCCTGAAAACACCACCGACTTGGGAGTGATGGCCCCTCGTATCTCGCCGACTCGCCGCAGAGTCAATTCATCCGACGGCGGAATGCATCGCAGACCGGCGGGGTCCAGTTCGACTGCTGGACTCCCCTGGTAGCGGTACAGGAAGCTGGCGAGTTGACCACGGGTGACAGTGCTGTCTGGAGAGAAGGTGGTGGGGCTGGTACCCGTCGTGATGGACTCGGCGACCATCCAAGCGACCGGTTGTTGGTGCTGTGAGGCCGTGACATCGGTGAACGGATGCATTTGTGCGACCGGTTGTCCAGCTACACGATGCAGCATCGCTGCGAACTCACCTCGGGTCACCGCATCATCAGGAAAGAACCTGGTCGGTGTTGTCCCAACGGCATAGCCCTCGCTGGTCATCCAAGAGATCGGCTTTTGCTGATAAGAGGCCGCGACATCGACGAATCCGTGCGCAGGGGCGTCCGGTTCGCCTTCCATACGCCACAATAATGTTGCCACCTGACCTCTCGTAACCGGATCGTCGGGGGAGAAACATTGCTCTGAAGTTCCAGTGGTGATGCCGTTGTCAACCATCCACTGCACTGCCTGCGTGAAGTACCTGTGCTCGGCTACGTCACCAAATCCGGCAACACCGTGTGCTGGCGACGGGGCGATCAACACCGCGCCGACGAGGACTGCGGAAATCAGACACAGAAGAAAGCCCCGCACCGCCCGAACTTACAGTCCGCGGGAACCAACCATCAATAGTGGCCCCGAGCGCCAACCACAGAGCGGACGCTCACTTGTTCGACGGAGCAGACGAAGACTGAAGGTTCGTTGGTTACGTTCGATCGACCAAGTAGGCCATCTCGACGACGAGTTGGGCCAGCGGGGGTGCTGCATAGTCGGGATCATTGTCCCGGTACACCGCATGGACGTTGACAGCCAGACGCTCTGAATCTGTCCACTCACCGAATTCGCCGAGTTCGATGTCCTGAGCCGCATCGCCGGCCGACATCCCGGCATCCTGTCGCTCACCCGCTTCCTTTTGGACGAAACGGAGGTAGTCACTCACCATTTTGGGGCCTTCGCGGTCGGTGATGGGGCCGTGGCCTGGAACGATTGTCTCAACATCGAGTGCGAGGATCCGGTCACAGGCGCTGATCCAGTTGTCGACGGGACCAGCCCAGACGATCGGGGTTCCGTAGATGAACAGGATGTCGCCGCTGAAGACAGTCTTCGCGTCAGGTACGTAGGCGATGAGATCGCCGTTCGTGTGCGCAGGTCCCACCTCGATCAGGTCGATCCTTCTCCCACCGACCGCCAGTTGGAGTTGATCGACGAACGTCCTGGTTGGTGGGGTTGCAACGATGCCCGAGAAATCGAACGCGCCGAAAGCTTCCCGAACGAACCGGTTGACGACCGGATCACCGAGATCGGCCGTCGTGAGTTGGGCCAACAGTTCGGGCGAGTCCATTCCGAACTCCTCGAAACAGGCTTCGGTGGCGACTATCTCAGCTTCAACCAGTTGGTTGCCGAAGCAGTGGTCTCCATTCGCGTGTGTGTTGACCAGCGTCTGAATCGGCCGAGTACCGGTTATGCCACCCATACCGTCGAGCATCTCTTGGGTCAGTCGAAGATCGAAAAGTGTGTCAACCAACAGAGATGCGCTATCGCCTCCCATTAGCCCGGCGTTGTTCCATCCCCAGCTTCCGTCGGGTTGCATCCAGGCCCAAACACCGTCGGCGACCTCGGTCAATCCTTGCTCATAGCCGGCCGTCATGTCGTTTGCTCCCTCGCTTCAGGTTATTCGGGTCTGGCTGACGAGACTAGACGTTGCCCGGTAGAGGTCCCGCACGTTCGTGGCGTCGCTGATGGGGTCAACGGTCAAACCCTCACCCAAGTTCCAGGCTTGCGCGATAGCGCCGAAGGGGCTGCCGGTGCTTATCGCTGCGGCTTGAACTGCCGCGCCTACCGCCACGGTTTCGTCGTCGTCTGGCACTATCACCGGAGCGTTGCGCAAGTCTGCCGCCCGTTGACGATAAGCGGCCGAACGCGCCCCGCCGCCGATCAACAACAGACGACCGGAGGCATCAACACCTGCTGCGGTCAACGCATCAAAGCCGGCCAGCAGGCCGCACAACACGCCGTCGTGCGCGGCCAGAGCCAAATCTTCCCGGCTGGTGCTGTTGCGAAGACCCGTGAACACACCACTCGCTTCAGGCAGGTTGGGGGTGCGTTCACCGTCGAAATACGGCACCAGCACGGGCGGTTCAGCTGCCGGCGGCGCGGCCAGGGCGAGACTGGACAAACCCGCAGCGTCAACTCCGAGCCAGCGAGCGACCGTGTCGGTGACCTTGGTGGCGTTGAGCGTGCATACCAGCGGCAAGAAATTTCCAGAGGCATCGGCAAAACCGGCGACCGCGCCCGACTCATCGGTCGTTGCGGTCAGCGATACCGCATAAACAGTGCCGGAGGTGCCGAGAGAAATCACCACATCGCCGGGTTTCAACCCGAGGCCCAGCGCAGCACCCATGTTGTCTCCGCTACCGGGGCCAACAACCACACCCGAGCCGAGTCCCAGTAACGATGCCGCGTCGTCACTCACTTCGCCCGCGGCCACATCCGCTGCTAGCACTTCAGGCAGCCGCGGCCGCCAAGATGCTCCGGCATCCACAACCCCCGCTTGTTCGAGCAGATCATCTCGGTAGGTGTTGGCACGAAGATCGAACCAACCCGTGCCAGACGCATCACCCCGATCGGTCACATGGCGACCGGTCAAACGCCAAGTCAAGTAGTCGTGAGGGAGCATGATCTGAGCTATTCGGTCGACAAGTTCAGGTTCGTGCTCGATTACCCACGCCAATTTCGTGATGGTGAACGACGCCACCGGAACCGAGCCACACGCCTGAGCCCAACTCGCAGCCCCATATTCGGCCACCAGCTGCTCGGCTTGCGGTGCCGAGGTGGTGTCGTTCCAAAGCTTCGCAGGCCGCAGCGGCACACCGTGGTCGTCAAGCAGGACCAGCCCGTGCTGCTGTGCGGCCACACTTATCGCAACAACGTCACGACTATGGCCCGAAAGCTGAGCAAAACACTCCACCAGTGCTGTCCACCAGGCCTCAGGGTGCTGTTCGCTGACCGGTGGAGCGGTGGTCGGATGTGGGGAGCTTGCTCTCGCAACCAGTTCACCCGAGTCGATATCGCGAAGTTCCACCTTCGTGGACTGCGTCGAGGAATCAACCCCCGCTGCCAACAATCGCTGGCTTCGCGGCACTACGAAATACTCCAAACATGCTTGTTGACCTCATTTTCGAGGTGTTCCTGACGTCCTGATCTGGGTGCGGGGTCAATGTTGTTTTTCGTGGCGCTATCGGCCAGGGTTGCCAGGTCCAGTGAACCCGCAAGGATGTCTCTGCCGAGATCTCGACCCCAGCCCTCATAGCGAGCATCGCGAGCGGCTTCGATGCCGCCGTCGCTGATCATTGATTCCGCCACCAGCAAAGACCGAGCCAGTGTGTCGATACCGCCGACATGACCATGGAACAGGTCGGTGCGGTCCATGCTCTGGCGGCGCAGCTTGGTGTCGAACAAGAATCCGCCGGTGTCGAAGCCTCCGCCGAGAACGATTTCGTAGAGCGCCAGCGACATTTCGTCCACCGAGTTGGGGAACTGGTCGGTGTCCCAGCCGTTTTGGGGATCGCCCCGGTTGGCGTCGACGCTGCCGAAAATGCCGTTGGCGATGGCGTAAGCGACTTCGTGGTGAAACGAGTGCCCGCCGAGGGTGGCGTGGTTCACCTCGATGTTGACCTTGTACTCGCCCAGAAGGTCGTAGCGATCAAGAAATCCGTGGACAGACGAGCAGTCGTAATCGTATTGATGCTTGGTCGGCTCCTGCGGCTTCGGCTCGATCAGAAGCGTGCCTGTGAAGCCGATCTGGTGCTTGTACTCCGCAACCATCGTCAAGAAACGCGCCAGTTGGTCTGCTTCTTGGGCCATGCGGGTGTTGAGCAGGGTCTCATAGCCTTCACGACCTCCCCAGAGCACATAATTGTGGCCGTCAAGACGATGGGTGGCGTCCAACATGCTGCGAACTTGAGCGGCCGCATGCGCGAACACTTCGGGGTTGGGGTTTGTTGCCGCGCCCGCCGCATAGCGGGGATGGGAGAACAGGTTGGCGGTCCCCCACAACAGTTCGACACCGGTTTCGGCCATCTTCTCGGCAGCACGCTCGACCATGACTTCGAGGTTGGCCCTTGACTGTTTGAGGGTTTCTCCCTCCGGTGACATGTCGACATCGTGAAACGAGAAGTAAGGCGTGCCGAGCTTGGCGAAGAACTCGAAGGCCGCGTCCTGTTTGGCGCGGGCTGCCGCCATCGGGTCGAGCGCGACTTCAAGCCAGGGACGGTCAAACGTTCCAACCCCGAAAATGTCTGAGCCGGGCCAGTTGAAACTGTGCCAGTAGCACACCCCTATCCGCAGGTGCTCCTCCATACGTTTTCCCAGAACCATGCGATTCGGGTCGTACACCCGGTAGGCGAGACCTTCATCGGGCGGGTCCCCTCCAGCAAACGGGATCGGATCGGCAACGTCAGTAAAGAAGGTCATGGTGATCTCTCACGGGTCCATTCGGGTTCTTCGATCTATTCGGTCTACTAGATCTAGAGCGTGCGCGGGGCCGCGGGAAGCAGGCGGCCGACGGGGTGATGGCAGTTCTCGCCGATGGCACACGCGAAACGATCGCGCCGTTTCCGGTCGAAGTCGTATGCGGACTCGGTTCCGGTGACTCCTTCGGCGGAGCGTTCTGCCACGGCCTACTCAACGACTGGGACCTCATACGAACCGTGGAGTACGGAAACGCCGCGGGTGCGATCGTCGCCAATCGGCTCATGTGCGCCGATAACATGCCGTCGGTGGCCGAGATCGATGATTTCCTCGTCTCCAGACTCTCAACAGAGCAGAATAAGGCGATATGAGCGCGTTACCCACGATTTATACCGACCGGACAATGCCCCCGGGCTTTGAGGAAATGTTCATGGGGAGAGCCGCATTGGTTGGACCCGAAGTGTCAGCGGTGGCCGTGGCACAGGGAGTAATCGCCGGTGGTTCGGTGTGGGACGGACCGCGCATGGATACCGCCCCGAGGCTACAAGTCATCTCACGTGCCGGCATCGGCTACGACGCGGTGGATCTCAAAGCAGCCACAGCACGCGGTGTCGTCGTCTGCAACGCCCCGGCATCACCCACGGTTTCCACTGCCGAGCACACCTTGGCTCTGCTGTTGCATGTCGCCAAGTCGCTCAGTGCCAACCAACGGCGATTGCGAGCCCATATCGGCGACTACTACGTCGACAACGAAGGCATCGAATTAGCGGGGCGAACCCTCGGTGTTGTCGGCTACGGACCGATCGGTAAACGGGTTGTCAAAGCCGCACGCGGTCTCGACATGGAGGTCCTCGCCCATGACCCATACCTTGACCCGAACAACGAAGACATCGAACTGGTCTCTTTCGACGAGCTTCTGAAACGCTGCGATGTGGTCAGTGCTCACTGTCCCTTGACCAACGAAACCCATGAGCTCTTCAACAGCGACGCGTTCGCCAAAATGCGCCGCGGGTCGCTATTCATAAATGCCGCCCGCGGTGGCGTCGTCGATCAAGACGCCCTGGCAACAGCTCTCGACTCGGGGCACATAGCGGGAGCGGGCCTGGACGTGACAGTGCCCGAGCCGCTGCCTGTCGATCACCCATTGCAGGGGCGCGACAACGTTATGATCACCCCCCACATTGCTTCAGCAACCGACCGTGGCCGTCACCGGATGTTCAGCGCCGCGCTCAACAACGCCATGACGGCTCTCAACGGAAACCGAGTTATCACATGCGTCAACCCGGAGGTCTACGACCAACCCGGGTTTGAACTCAACAAGGCTCAAGCAGGAGTCTGCGGTACCGTCCGCAGCGATAACAGAGAGCAACAGATATGACCCGCACCTCAATCGGTATTGGCGTTATCGGTATCGGCTGGATGGGTCAGGCTCACTCCCGCACTGCGAAACGGATCCCTTCGCTGTTTCCAGAGTGGGAGTTTGATCCCCGCCTAGTTCTACGATCTCGACTATCCCAGCGACAGGCGCCGTGTGGTGATCAAGACCGCCCGCGAGTTCGCCGCGGTTGACCCGCATCTGCTGAAGTTCCCGATTCCTGTCGAGCCCCCGCCCGTCCCGCCTCCACTCCCTGGTCTGCGACCAGTCCTAGCCGTGCCATCACGTCAACCGCCAGTGATGGCATCACACCTTGAGACTGCGAGTGACAGCCCGGTAGGGTTTCCGGCGTGACCGAAACAGACGGTGGAAACCTGTTCATCGTCGACAACAGCGTCTCGGGTTGGACAGGGCTGGAGTATCTGCGGCAGTGGAGCGACCTGGCTAAGTCATTCGACATTGCCACAGGGTTCTTTGAGATCGGAGCGCTGCTTGCGCTTCATGGCGACTGGCAGAAACTGGAGAAGATCCGGCTGCTTATGGGCGATGAAGTGTCGCTTCGCACCAAGGCTGTGTTCACCGAGGCGTTACGTAATCGTGTCGACCGTCTCAACGACAGTTTGGAGAGCGAAAAGAGGCCAAATCCATTCCTTGAGGGAGTGGAGGAGGTGGTTGAAGCTATCGCTGAAGGGCGGATCGAGTGCCGGGTCTACAGGCGCGACAAGTTCCATGCAAAGACCTACATCACACACGCCAAGTTCGATGTCGTGGGTGCGCAGGCACTGGTTGGCTCCAGCAACTTCACGAAAGCAGGACTCACTCACAACATTGAGTTGAACATCCAAGTTCAGAGCGGGAGGGAGGTGGCCCAACTTCAAGACTGGTTCGACGCCCACTGGGCCGATGCGGAGGATGTAACCGCCGATGTTTTGCGCACAATCCAACGCCATACAGCTGAGTACTCACCATTCGACATCTACGCCAAAGCGATGCATGAGTTCTTTCGAGGCCGCGAGTTGACCGCCGGAGAGTGGGACGAGTCGCAGTCCAAGATGTTCGGAAACCTCGACCGCTACCAGCACGAGGCTTACTGGTCGCTGATGAAGATTGCCCGGCGATATGGAGGGGCTTTCTTGTGCGACGGCGTTGGTCTCGGCAAGACATTCGTGGGACTGATGCTGATAGAGCGACTCGTGTTGCACGAAAACAAGCGAGTGGTGTTGCTCGCCCCGAAGGCGGCCCGCGAAGGCGTATGGGAACCACACCTCCAGCGCTGGTTGCCCCACATTGGCGGTGTCGGCGGTGGTGCCGATTTCTCCAACCTCAGCGTGTTCAGCCACACCGATCTGGGTCGCAGCGGCGACTTCCCTGCGCGGTTTGAGCGCATGACAGACCTAGCCGACGCGGTGATCGTTGATGAGGCTCACCATTTTCGAAATCGTGGCAGCCGCGGCGACCGGAACAACGGCTCCGGAATCGTGCAGGAAACCGAGGACGATCAAGACCGCCGCTCTCGCTACTACCGCCTCTTCGACATGCTGGATGGTTCACACCGCCCAAAGATGTTGTTCCTGCTCACAGCTACACCTGTCAACAACCGGCTTGCCGACTTCCGTCACATGACCGAACTGTTCACCCGAGGCGACGAAGCCTTCTTCAGCCAAAGCCTCGGCGTGCACAATCTCTCCGCTCACTTCAACGTGAAAGAGCGGGCGCTGCAGAGTTCTCTCCGGACGGGCACCCAAAGCGATACATCCGAACTCTTTGGTTCCGTACTTTCGGAGGGGATGACACCTGAAGCGCGCGCTGCGTTGGCCGCCGATGAGGTGTTCAGCGCACTGGTGGTTCAGCGAAGCCGCTCCTATGCCAAGGCCAGCCAGATTCAGGAGCGGGGCGAGTCGGCCGACTTTCCGGTACGCAAGCCACCACAGGTCGCCGGCTATTCAATCCGTTCCTCATACGGGCAGGTTCTCGACATGTTCGAGAGTGCGTTCCAACGTGAGCAGCCTCTCTTCTCGTTGGCACTGTATTACCCCCTGGCCCATTACATCGGCCCTGAGGACATCAACCCGCTTGACGAGAATCGCCAGCGACAGGTGGTTGGCCTTATCCGCACAATGTTCCTGAAGAGGTTCGAGAGTTCGGTATACGCCTTTGAGAAGTCGCTCGATCGGCTGCTCCGCAAATTGTTGGCTTTCGCGGTGGTTCATTGCGAGCCGGGAGCAGAACAGGACCGTCTTGACCGCTGGAAACGCCAACACTCGGAGGTGATCGACTACCGGCCCGAGGTCCAGTTGGAACTTGACCTTGACGATACTGCGATGGATGACGATGACGCCGACGAGGATGTCGTGCCCCAGGAACTGCTCGAAGCAGTAGTTGAGCTGGATCGCGCCGAATACGACGTAGCGGTGATTCTAGAGAAGACGTTCGAAGACCTTGACGAGATAGTCAGGTTTCAGTCCGCTATCAGCCGGATCACTCCCGAACAGGACGACAAGGTGCGCAGACTCATCCGTCTGCTCCGTACCAAGGATCTGATAGATCGCAGGGTGCTTGTGTTTACCGAGTTCGCCGACACAGCCCGCTATGTGGAGTCGCGACTTCTTGCCGACGGAGTCAGCGGCCTCGCGCGCATTGATGGAGGGTCAACCGTGGATCGAGCCGGTGTGATCAGGCGCTTCTCTCCTTACTACAACGGAACCAACACAGCGGAGCTACGCAAACGAGGCGAAGATGAGATCCGAGTGTTGATCTCTACTGATGTGCTCTCTGAGGGGCTCAATCTCCAGGACGCCACCCGACTCATCAACTATGACCTTCACTGGAACCCGGTCCGGCTGATGCAAAGGATCGGCCGCGTGGACCGTCGAATGAGTCCCGAGGTTGAACGCTGCCTGGAGGCAGATCACCCCGAGTCGGCGGCGGACCGTGGCACTGTCCGGTACTGGAACTTCCTGCCACCGGACGATCTTGAACGAGTACTGAAACTCTACGAGCGGGTTACGGGCAAGACCCTGCTCATCTCTAACACGCTGGGTATTGAGGGTCGTAAGTTGCTGCGCCCCGATGACGACTACGACCCGTTGCGTGAGTTCAATGCCAACTACGAGGGGACACGAACGACCGTGGAGGAGATGCACTTGGAGTACCAAGCTCTGCTCCAGGAGTACCCCGACCTGGTCGGGTGGCTCGATGGGTTGCCCGGTGCGGTCTTCTCGGGTCGCCGGAAGCTCGCAAAGGGGCTACGCGGCGTTTTCTTCTGTTACTCCCTTCCCGCTCTCGACTCCGGCCGGGGAGTCTTCACGTTGGAGGCAGGTCCGACCCGCTGGTACCTGTACAGCTTGGACGATGACGCAATTGTCGAATCTCCGAACGAAATCGTCTCAAGCATTCGTTCCAGGCCCAATACTCCTCGCCGCTGCTCAACGGAGCGGAAAACCCTCCAGGAAGTACGCGATAAGGTCCTCCGTCACGTGCGCAACACCTATCTGAAACAGATCAACGCCCCGATCGAAGCTCCCGATCCGGCCCTGCGTTGCTGGATGGAGTTGAACTGATGAACCACGGGCGGTCATCGCACCACGATGAGTTCTTGCGCGGCATCCGCACATTCGCGGACGTGTGCGACTACTTCGTAGACGAACTTGAATGGCCGCTGGATCTATCCCGACTGGACGACGAGAGTCTGGAAGACATCACTTTCGACTGGGACCCAAACGAACTTGGGATCCCACGAGAACGGTTGAAGAATCTAAAGCGACTCAGGCAAATGCAGCCATTGACTGCCGAACAGCCTTGGGGTGTCTTCTTCGTAGAGTTCGACGGAGCCAGGTTGCCCAGAATGCAAGTCCGCCGATTGCTACAGGGGCTCGTACGCCGCAAACGCGCTCCGAGTCTCGGTCACCACACATGGCGACTCGGTGACCTGCTGTTCATTGTTCTTACAGGCACCGGCAACTCAGTGGAACTGCACCTACTCGCGTTCAGCGGCGATATCGCTCAATCAGCCGAGTTCCGCTCATTGTCTTGGCGCCCCGCTCAGTCCCCGACAGCGCACCTTCGCCGCCTTCACCAGGAGCTGCTCCCCCACTTGATGTGGCCAGAGGAAAAAACTCCTGAACTCTGGCGGGCTGACTGGAGGGAAGCATTCAGGCTCCCGGTTGGCCAAGCGATCAAGGACGCAGCCCGCCTCGCTGAACGGATGGCGAAAACCGCACGCGACTTGCGCGATCAGATTCTAGAGGAACTGGACGCAGAGCGGGCTCGCGAAGCCGCTCGGCGAGGCGACAACAGCGACAATATCGACCAAGATCTCTATTCGGGTGGTCGGACAACATCGGCGCCTTTCTCCAGGCTGATGGGCGAGATTAGAGACCAGTTGGTCAGCGATGTCACCCGAGAGAGTTTCGCCGACATGTGCGCTCAGACGCTCGTCTACGGAACCTTGAGCAGCCGCGTGACCAGCCCAGAGGACTTCGGATCTTCACCGATCTTCTCATCAGTCCCACTCGGAAACCCTTTTCTCGAGGCCTTCTTTGAACAGGTGCACGACCAGGCAGTGGAACTTGATCTGGCTGGTAGCGACTTACCCCAGCTCAGTGCTGACCTTCGCATGACGAACGTTGAACACATTCTCGACCAATTCGGATCTACCGCGAAGGGTGGTGACCCGGTCATTCACTTCTACGAGGAGTTCCTGAAGAAGTATGACTCCAAAATGCGCGCCGACGCTGGGGCTTTCTACACTCCGCAACCTGCGGTGGAGTTCATAGTCCGCATGGTCGACGAAGTCCTGCGAACTCGGTTCGGATTGCTGTTGGGCGCAGCAGATCCGACATCGTGGCAGGAGGTGGCTGAACGTAACTGCTTCGAAGTACCGCAAGGCGTTGATCCAGCCAAGCCTTTTGTTTCAATGGTTGATCCGGCCACCGGTACCGGGACATTCCTTGTGGAATGGTTGCGCCGAGCCCGCGAGTCCTTCGAAGATTCAAACGATTCCGACGGCTGGCAACAACACCTCGAGAATCACGTTCTTGAGTCGATCCACGCGTTCGAACTGATGCTTGCTCCCTACACCATCGCGCACCTCAAGGTCGCTCTTGAGTTACACCACTCGGGAACCAACGAAGGCAGCACCGCAATCCAGGTATTGCTCACCGACACGCTCGATCATTCGGCCCGCCAAGGCCAGTTCGTTACGATGAGCGACCCGGTCGCTCAGGAAGGCGAACGGGCAGCCGACCTCAAAGACAAAGAGCGGTTCACCGTCGTGCTCGGAAATCCGCCATATGACCGCGAGCAACGCTCTGCTGGCGACACGACAAGACGCAAAGGCGGCGTAGTCCGTCACGGGGAGGCGGGCATCGAACCACTCCTTAAGGCTGTGACCGGCCCGATGAAAGAGGCGGGTCTCGGAGGCCACTTGCAGAACGTCTACAACGACTACGTCTACTTTTGGCGCTGGGCTACGTGGCAAGCAACCGAATTTCCTGCAGGTCCTGGGGTGGTTGCCTTCATCACCGCGTCATCCTTTCTCGACGGGGTCTCAATGGGTGGAGTGCGTCACCACCTCCGAGACACGTTCGACGAGCTTTGGATTGTGGATCTCGGTGGTGAAGGACGCGGCGCCCGAACGGACGACAACATCTTCGACATACAGACGCCCGTAGCGATCACTATTGGAGTCCGGACCGGGCAAAAGGGCGGCGAGTGCGAGGTTCGCTACCTACGGGTAACGGGTAGCAGACCTGAGAAGCTCACGCGGTTGGGCCAAATCGGCCTCGGTGACATATTCGAGGAGATACCTGGTGATGGTATGGACCTAATGACACCTAGAAGCGACCGCCCGTACTACGACTGGCCCAAAATCTCCGATCTGTTCCCGTGGTCGCACAGCGGGTGCCAAATCAAACGAGCATGGCCCATCGCCGAGGACCGAAACACACTGGAGCGGAGGTGGCGCAAATTGCTGAAGGCGGTCCCCCGGAAACGCCAACCACTTCTAAGAAAGACGAGAGACCGTACGACCGAGAGCACCCCACTCCCACTGCTGCAAGTCGGTTCTCGTTTGCCACCGATTCGAGAGCTTGATCAGGGGGCCAAACCCGAGGGCTTCGAACAATACGGTTACCGTAGCTTCGATCGGCAGTGGGTGATCGCTGACAACCGCTTAGCTGATTTTCCGCGACCTGATCTTTGGCGTGTCCGAGGGTCGCGGCAAGTTTTTCTCACGACCCTGACCTCAACCAAGCTCGGGCGCGGCCCAGTGCTCACCGCCACGCCCTATGTACCAGACCTCGACCACTTCAGCGGTCGCGGTGCCAAGAACGCCATGCCCCTCTACCGTGATGCGGCCGCTAACGAACCCAACGTAACTCTGGATCTCCTCGCCAAGTTGAGCGAGGAACTGGAGATCGAGATCACCCCTCAGGATCTGCTCGCTTACGTCTACTCTCTAGGCGCAACACCCGCGTTCAGCGAACGCTTCGATGAGGAGCTGGCAGAGCAAGCTGGGCCAATCCACGTCCCGATTACCGCTGATCCCGCTCTCTTTCAGCGGGCTGTAACCTTCGGCCGCGATCTCCTCTGGTGGCACTCATGGGATGAACGCTTCGCCCCTTCTAGCCAAACCCGCCTCCCGGAGGGACGAGCCACTGAAATCACACCCGTATCAGGTATGCCGGATTCGTTCACCTACGACCCGGACACCCAACACCTGACCGTCGGTACCGGTGTCTTCGGTCCCGTGAGCCAGGCGGCCTGGGACTTCGAAGTGTCCGGCCTGCAAGTCCTTCGCTCCTGGCTCGGCTACCGAATGAAGAAACGCAAGGGCAGGAAGTCCAGCACCCTGGACGAGACCCGCCCCACCCGCTGGACCCAAACCAAGGAACTTCTCCTCGTGCTGTCCATTATTGAGCACACCATCGAGGTGACTCCCCAAGCCACCGAACTCCTAAACGAGATCGTCAACGGCCCCCTGATCCTCGCCACCGACCTCCCAACCCCCACCCCCGCCTCCCGCAGACCCCCCAAACCACAACAACAGGAGTCGCTAAGAAGCTAGATCCTCGGATCCGTGCCTTCTGCTGGACGCAAGCGAAACCAAGATTCAGACAATCGCGAGCCCGAGGCCTCCCGCAATTCGAGATCCTCGAACCCAGACGAGTTCAAGGTATCAACAACCAACGCCCCAGTTCTCACGACCTCAGCTGTTGAGCGGCCCGCGCGGTGAACACCGCACGGGCCGCGTGCCGTGTTCACCGGCGCTTCTTGGTCGTTTCGGTGACCGTTGTCCGGGGATTTCGCCTAGCCGTTGAAGGCTTGACGAAACGTCCCGTCACGGCCGATCGATTTCTCTTTCCCATGTTCCACCTCCCTTCGTTGAAGCAATAGGCAGTCGCGGTTAGATCAACGCGTGCTCCCACCGAGACACCAGTGGCAGTTGTCGTATCGATAGTCACGCTTTGCCTCCGCGAGTGTTGCGTACCAGCGACGGTGCTCTGGTTTGATCTCATCCAAACGGCACCGGGCTTTCTCGTTGGACGTGTCATGGACTTCAAGGGTGTTGACATTCCCTAGGTACCTCTTGAGCTTGGCTATCATGGTCTATCGATCCTTCCAGATTGACCGGTCGTTGCAACAGCAACGTTGCATTGACAGCCTAGTATACCATACGGATTGACCCATCTAAGTTTCATCGTCTCGTAACTGGTACACTGCAACTGTGGTGGCGCCCCTACCGTCGTCGGAATCCGAGGCTGGTGACCCAACACGCCAGGGTTCAGACGCTGCGCACCTCAACATTGATGCACTAGCTACTGCAGTCCGCGACCGACGCACATCCGCTGGTTTGTCGATGCGCCGAGCCGCCGAGGCCGCAGACATCAGCTTTATGACACTGTCCCGCGTTGAGGCTGGGGGACAACCGGACCTTGCAACCTTCTTACACCTGTGCGCTTGGCTGCGGGTTCCTCCCGAAACCTTTTTCATAACGGGTGCGCCGCGAAAGCCCGAGACTCCCGAGATCGTGGCAACGCACCTTCAAACCGACCCCCGACTTGAACCAGCAGCCGCTTCGAGGATTGCCGAGGTCGTGCGCGACATGTACAACGCGCTCGCCTCCAAACCAGAGATACCAGCTACCGTGGCCTGCCACCTGCGGGCCGCAGCAACACTGCGGCCTGGAGTGCCTGAAAGGCTCGGCGCGCTACTCGGAGAAATGCAGGACCGCCTACAGGTTCTTGATGCCGAAGGGGAACTGTGAGTGGCCCTTCCGCGTGGATTCAAGGCGGACGCTGAGCGCACCGCAGCCAGACTCCGCTCCGAGATCGGTGTCAAAGCAACGGACCGTCTTGACCTATCCAAGGCCGCCGATAGCCAGGATGTGCGGATTATTTCCGCTGATGAACTTGTGCCTATCGAACAACTAAAGGAAATCGAACGCATTCAGGCCTATGCGTTCTCCGCATGCACATTCGACATCAACGGACGCTACGTCATTGTCTACAACCCGCTCAGAAGCGCACCACGGCAAGCAAGCGACATCGCTCACGAATTTGCCCACATACTTCTTGAGCACGATCTGACAGAGATCCAAAACCTCAACGGAATCACGTTCCGCACCTGTCAGCCCGATCAGGAGGAGCAAGCCACGGCCCTCGGGGGGACTCTGCTACTGCCCCGGCCAGCCCTGCTCGGAGAGGCCCTCCGTGGTGCAACCGTCGATCAGATCGCAAGAAAGTTTGGCGTGACCAGACAAATGGCACAGTTCCGATGGAATACCACCGGCGTGCAACGCCAAGCCGCCGCTGCCAAAGCCGCCCGCAACAGACGATCAACCTGACGCAACCCGCGATATTCCATCACGGATACCTCAGCTCGCGATGGACCCAAGCACCGGGTTGCAGGGAAAGGTGGTTTGCGCTCACCTTTTGGTGTAAGGTGCTCTCGGCGGAGAGGACCGCAATTATTCGGTCCCGTGAGCTTGCTCCTCTGCCAAAAACGCAGAACGTGCCCCGCCGTCGGCGGGGCACGAACGCGTAGGAGGGCTTGTGTATCTGTGCTTCGTTGACGAGTCTGGTGCACACGGTGGGAGTCCTGTGTTCGTGGTGGGAGGGATCATCATCCACGAACTGGACGCGTGGCACCTCCAGCAGTGCCTCGACTCGTTCCTGTTCCGGAAGCTCCATCCGCTAGGGAAAGACCACACCAGTTACGAGCTCCACGCCAACGAGCTTAGGAACGGCACCAAGCAGTGGGGGAACGTGGACAAGTCTGATCGGCATCGAATCCTCAACGGTGCCTACGGCGCTCTGGCTGGCTTCGCCCCCGTCAATCGCAACCTGCCATGGCGACTCATCGGCGCTGTAATGGAACGAGATTCAGGTCACCAGAAGCTCCGAGCGTATGAACTCCTAGTCAAGAAATTTGACGACTTCGTGCACCATGTAAGCCGCGGCGGCCAGCAACAGACCGGGCTTATTGTCCATGACCGCAGCAACGTCGAAGGGACTCTACAAAGCTGGACGAATCAGTGGCGAGTCGCCAGCAGCTCGCTTGGACCTCTGAGAAATCTCGCTGATGTTCCCATGTTCGCTGATTCCCGCGCGTCTAGGGCTCTGCAGGCGGCAGATCTGGTCGCGTATGCCTTGTACAGGTACTACTCAAAACCACAAGGAAGAAACGACGAGCGCTACGTGCACCGACTCTGGTCACAGTTCCATGCCGACAATGGCCGGATGCATGGGCTAATCCACGACAGTTCGTACTTCAAGAGGTGCAAGTGCCCCGCTTGTGCCAGTCGGCGGCAAGAATGAACACTGTCGCTTCATTGAGCGCCGCGACCTTCGTGTGAATTGCTGGGAGATGTGGGGGGTCGTGCTGGCGGGCTTGAGATCCGACTGAGGCAGAGCCGATTCCGCCGCGCTACAAGGGTCAGCGATCTGTGACAGGTACCGCGCGGATGTTGTTTCTCTGCGACAGAATCCGAGCTAACGAGCTACAAGAAGCTATTCTTGATCGCTGCGTCGTGAGATTTGCGGACCTCGGCGAGTTGTTCCTCACTATTGAAAATCCCGGCCTCAATTAGTACCGCGGAGTGGCGTTCAACCATCGAGCCAGGGAACCGGCGTGTTTGGTAGCGGCGCCATGCGGCTCGGCCTACTGGACCCGGAAAACCGTAGCTGGTGTACGCGCATCCCATCAAGTATTCGACCTCGTCGAATAGGTCCTCGAATCGCCCATCCTCTCGAATGATCTCAGAAACAGACGGGCGAAGAACGTCAAAGAGGCGGTTCGATACAGGTGTCGCACTCCCCCCAGATTGTGCGGCAGGTTGTCCGACCCGGCCATGATCGAGTGCCCACTGAGCAATGACGTATGCGGGGAGTGGTTGACCATCTCTGGTAACCGTGGCCGATCCCAAAACGCCAGCAACCGAATCCAGACGGTCTGCCGCCGCAGAACCCAACGCAACGGCATACAGCCCAAGCAGTAACGGGTAGTCCTGCAAATTGAGCAGGACTGTCGTGCCATTGCTGAATTTGCTTCGGTTGGCGAGGCGGTCCAGGCACTTTTTCAGAAGTTGGTCGTGTTCAACACGATCCGAAAAGAAAGCTCCGGTTGCGATTAGCCTCAGCAACCCGGCAGTGGCTTCCTCGTAAGCCTCCAACTGTTCTCGGTACCCCTGAACTGGGAGGGGAACCGGACCGTCCATCGGGAACTCTTGAACCCGGTCAATCACGTCATCGGTCGCACCCATCACAAGATCGTGGAGCTTGATGCGATTAACAGGGTCGGGTAGGTACTTCTTTAATTGCGCCACTGCGAGAGCCGTGTCAATGGGACGCTGATCGATGGCTTCGGAGAGAGACTCGACCTTGTCGGCTAGTGACTCGAAGGCGTCGTCTGCGTCTCGGATCGGAATATCGATGGCTTGGCGGTGATTCACAATATCTTGGGCTTCGGGTGTCAGTGTTCCGCGGTGAAGCCAGAAAGTGGCAAACCGCCGACCGGGTGATCGCAGAATCGCTGCCCTGAGGGCCGTATCCCACCTTGCCGACCACCCGCAGACCACAAGTCCGTACTGGTCGAACACTTCGTCAAGCAGTGTGTCGATCTCTGGGGCGTACCCCGCTAGCTCATCAACCGTGTTCTTCAGATCTGCTGACCGATAATCTCCGTGAACCTTGACGAGTGTGCACCGGCTGTGGGCGATCGCTGTTGCACCGGCTGCGTAATCTGCACTGGAGATCACGCTGGGTTCAATTCCGGCCTCCGATAGTGCTCGCTCAAGCAACCGGTCGAAGTTCGTCGTCACGATGACCTTCACGAAACCGTCAGCAACCAGGCGCGCTATCGCGTGATGAGCCTTCGTCGGGAGTTTCTGACCCTGATCCCTCTCCTCCTCCGAGGGTTCGAAGTACGGCTCTAGTAGGTTCCTGCGATCGCCTGGAGATGGAGCCAACTCAGTGAGCAGGGCAGAGTAGTCAGGATCACCCTCGGTTTGGTTTCGATACCAGGACAGTGGGTCATCTCCGGCATCCTCACCCCGCAATCTTGCGAGACGCTCAACAAGATCAACTGTCACGTCCCAACCAGTCAGAACACCCGAACTGGCGCTGATGCCAGAACCGAGCAGGAGCGCATAGGTATTGCGGCCGGCATGAATGCTGGAAGCAAGCGAAACCAAAGGGTCAGATGCCATCCGTCGAATCTACCGGGGTCCCGTGACAACTCAGGGTCGCATTCACGCGCGGGCAGCCCAAGCGGGCCATGCAACTCGCAGACGCCCTGCGGAGGCTGTTCGAACCCGGCGGAACGACAAATCAGGAGACCTGTGCTGGACTGGACACCTAGTTGGGGTCAGGGGATATCCAGGGACCAACTGGTGTAAGGTGCTCTCGGCGGAGAGGACCGCAGTTATTCGGTCCCGTGAGCTTGCTCCTCTGCCGACAATGCAGAACGTGCCCCGCTCCGGCGGGGCACGAACGCGTAAGGCGGACCAAAAATAGGCCCCGTGCCGGGTCTGGAGAAGACACATCGTCTCCCCCGATTTTGCTACAGTTCCAGCGCAGTTGCCCCATCTTCCGCCCGGCGCGTGTGGACACTGCGAGCAGATCCTTGTGGAGTCTCTCAGTCATACCAACGGAATCTCGTAACTTCGGAGGCGACAGATCGGAGGCGCCGTGGACCTCTAATCACATCGAAGTAATTTCAAGGTAAGTTGGAACCATGCGCACCTTGTGCTCTCGCGATGGCGGACATCTGCCGACTCTGATGGAAGTCTCCGCGAACACACGAGCTGGTGCATCCTGGGTGGGTGACCGTGATCTTCCGGATGTCGATTCTTGGGCTGATTTTGGCGCTGCTCCCAAGTTGGTACATCAGCGCCTAGTCTCCCGCTTAGCGAACGGCCAGTGCCCCTCCGTAACCAACACCCTTCCGCTTTCGAAGCCTGGAAAACCTGAATTGCGGAACATGGCTTGGCTTAACCCATTCGACGAACTCTACTACCGAATCATCGTGGGAAGAGTTGCGTCAACCGTGGACGCAGCCCTAGGTCAAGATGTGTACAGCTATCGAATTCGCGACACGTCTCCCGCTTGGGTCACCAAAGATGCACGACAAGCCTTTCAACGCCGACTAGAGCGCGGCAAGCAACTGCTGTCCGACCCACGGTGCAATGCGATGGCGGTTTCCGATATCCGGAACTACTACCCATCGATCAAGCCTCAAATCCTCGAGACAGTGCTAGACCAGACGGGCGCTCCTCATGGGGCCGTCCGGTTGATCGACAGATTCCTCCGCGAGTTAGCCCTCCTCGGCGCGCCTTCGGGTCTGCCCGTTGGTCCAGAGGCGTCAGGGCTTCTCGGCAACATAGCCTTACTTGGGTTGGATGACTCAATAGCTGAACATGTGTTGGGTCATGTTCGGTACATGGACGATAGCTGGCTGTATCTACAGTCTGAGAGCGAGTGGCCGGAGGTGTACGACACCTACTCTGCTGTCGTTTCAACTCTCGGCCTTGAAGTGAACCGCTCAAAGGTTGAGATTCACTCGCGAGTTGGCGGTGACGCAGAACAAGCCATGCAGCACGAACATATTGCCTACCTGGTCTCGGGCTATAGCCGTTACCGCACACCGTCAATGGCAACCCGAGAAATCCGGTCGTTGCTGGCCCACGACGAACCCGACTGGACCCTGGTCAAGTTCTTTTTGGGGACACTTCGATTCCAACAAAGCACAAACGGGCTCGACCTTCTCTACGACCACCCGAACATGTTGCATGAGATACCACTCAGTGTCGGAAAGTACCTGGTAGCGCTCACCGCCAACAGAGAATCACGGAGGAAGATCGACCGAGACTGGCTAGTAGAAAGAGCAACGGGAACTTGTTCACCTAGATCACTGGCAGGCCAGCTTCAGGTATGCCGAGCTGCGAGTCATATCCAGACTGCGAAAGACCACGGAAAACTCTTGGAAGAACTGGCTACCGACACCCGGTTAACACGGCACGTTCCGCTCCAATCATGGGCCGCACGAGCTTGGGGTTCTTCAAAGGCGTACAAGTCTGGACGAGCTGTGGAGCATGTCTGCCACCAGGGCGATTTCTCCGTAAGGCGCGCCTTCGCGCTCACTCTTCGCCCGGGCTCGTCGACCTCAACGAGGCGATCAACCTGGAAGCGGAAACTCCTTTCCGTAGAACCCGATCTCGCACCCACACTCGCAAGATTGGACTGACTTGTTCAGCGCAAGGGATCAATCTCACAGCCCAAACAACTGCGGGTCCAAGCCTGACCGGTCGCTGCTAGCTGGGCGGTGGGCTCTCGATGAGTTCGACACAGGCGCCGTCGGGATCCTCAAAGAAGAGCACCCGCAGATCTGACGGCAGGCCGGGGCCCATCTCCAGTTCGGCCGGCGGGGACTGGCAGGTGACCCCGGATTCGATCAGAGCGGCATAGTCCCGGTCGATGTCTTCTGTGAGCAGGGCCACGCGAAAGATGCCCAACTCGTTGGCCCGCCGTCGACCAGAGCCCTCAGCACGAGGCTCGGTCCACTCGACCAAGTCGACAACGAACCCCGACGCGCTGTCGGTCACCGCACCAATGGACCAAGCGTCCCAGACCACTGGCCCTGCAACTCTGAGTCCGGCGCCGGGCAGGGGCTCTGCCGGACGAGCACGCATCCGGGCTTCCAGCCCGAGCACATCGCAGTAGAAGCGCCGAGATCGCTCCAAGTCGGAACAGTTGATGTTGACGCTCGCCAATCGAGTGTTCTCCCCTTCGACGACCAGAACCGCGGTGCCGTCCGGGTCAGAACACAAGAACATCTCGGCGTCAGCCATGCCGTTGGCACCAATACCGAGACGGCCCGGAGGCGACCACACATCGTGCCCGGCTTCGCTGAACCGCCGGTGAAGCCCAGCCAGATCGTCGCTGGCGATGCTGAGTGGGCCGAAGCCCAACTCGGTGAGCGACGCCGGGGGCGACCCCGACGGCAGGGGTACCTTCCACTCCAGCAGGTCCAACACAACCCCGTCCGGAGCGTCATCTCCGGCCATGATCCAGGCGTCCCACTGGACCTGGGCCAAGCCGAACGCCCCTCCCGGCTGGGGCTGCTCCGGCCGGGTGCGAACCGCCGGTTTCAACCCGACCAGATCGCCATAGAACCCCAGCGACCGCTCCAGATCAGAACAGTTCACATTGACATGAAAGAACCGCAACGACCTCAGGCTCACGGGAGTCTGCTTAGCACACATTTCCTAGGAAACCGCCAGCGACGCCACCACGAAACTGGAGGGCAACGACGTCCTCCAAAGAAGCCCGAGCCCTCATGGAGGGCACTTCGGGCGTCAGTCATTCGTTGGCAAACTCCGCAAGAAACTAACGAATCAAGTGCTGATTTATCGCCGTTCCAAGTGCCAAAAAACTGAGTGGGGCAGCAAGTCTCGCGCCGGTCGTGGCCGACGAGAACCTAGCCAGCAATTTTCAGCGCCTTGGCTCGGTCGATCGACATCGCCTCTGTCCGTCAAGCGCCGCATCGGATAGGGTTTGTCACAGGTTGCTCTGAGAGGACAGGCGATGACCACGGCAAGTTCTAGGTACCGGCCTGAATCGAGCAGAGCAGCGCGGGGGAAATCACCTGCCGAGCCGCTGACGATTGAGGATCTCAAGGCCAGCACGGGCAAGGGACCGAGTTCGGATTCAATGGAGATCGCGAACACCTATTACAGCGACGAAGAATTCCTCGCCGCGCTCGAAGCGAGAAACAACGAAACCTCAACGGCCTGAGCGCCGCTGATGCCGACACACTCCGAGACGACAGCGTTCCTGCGCGATCAACGTGGCCTGACCTCTCAACAGGCTGACCGTTTCCGGCTTCGGTTGCAGGAATTCATCGACGATCTGGGGCAAATGGAGTCCGGAGGACGCTCATGGTTTCGCGCCGGGTTGTGCGTCAAGAAGCTGTCCGGTGTCGTCGACGTCTACGAGATGTCATGGGCTCCTGACGGACGAGCGACATTCTCTATAGGCCATCCCATCGTCGATGGCAAGCTCCATATCGTGTGGTTGCGGATCGGCGGACATGAAATTCTCCCGTAAGGTCCAACTGCACCGCTTCAGCAGTCAGTGAGTCTCCACGGCAATAGTGTCGACGGGCTATGCGGTGGGGTCTCGGTCCGAAATCCGGGACACGTCGCTCTTGTGCGTCACGAACCCGGAGCAGTGACGGGGTGACCGCGATGCCATCGGGCAACTCGAATCCATAACCGCCGGCCGTGATCACAGCCACGCATTGCCGGGTCAGGAAACTCACTAAAGGGAAAACTGTCGATTAGCTTGTAGGCAAAATGTCGATTAGCGGGACGGAAAATTGCTGGCGCGTGACATCTACAGCAGTGCCTTGGCTCGTTGAATCGACATCGCCTCCGTCCGTTGAACGCCACAGAGGACAGGGGCTCTGCGTGAGTCACCTTGTGGGGTCTCGGAGCGCGATCAGGCGTGTGCGTGATGCCCAGTCTTGGATCTCAGCGTCGAAAGTCGCTAGTTCCATTCCGGTCCGCATGGCTGTGGCGACGATCAGTTGGTCCGCGGGGTCGCGATGAAACCCCGAGTTCATCAGTAGGACAGACTCAACAGCGAGGTCGCCGTCAATGGGTATCTCCAACAGTCCGGACATCAGGCGTTCAACTCGCCAGGTTGCCGGGTGGCATCCGAGATCGATCCGTCTGTGATGATGCAGCCGGGTCGTCTCCATGAATGTCACGGCTGAGACAGCGACATCGCCGTTGTCCAGCCCGGACTCCACAGCTTGTTTGAACGACTCACCGATGTGTGGGTTGTCGGTTACCAACCGCAGCAGGACATTGGTGTCCAAGAGCATGCTCACTGATATCGCTCCGGGTTGAGCAGTTCGTCAGGGCGTTCGATGACATCCCAGTCCTGTACTGGTATGGCGGGTTCATGGTCGATGTCTGCCAGTATCTGAAGCTGGTCGATGCACGACCCAACGAGTCTGGGCCGTGCCATTCGTACTGGGCTGACTCGTACCACCGGGCGGCGATGCTTCGTCACGATGATCTCGGTGCCAGTCTCGTGCACCTCGTCCATCAGGCGCAGACAGTGCGTCTTGAATTCGCCTGCCGCCAAGACCCGCTCGTCAGGCCGGGAGCGTGTACTTTTTTCCGATTCAGTGTCCATCGCAGAGATTATAGTCATATTTCTATGGCTATAGTCGATATTTTCACACCTATGTCAGGATCCTGTACTCGGAAAACCCGAGTGCTTTCTGCTCGGAATTCCCGAGTATGACAGTCACATCGATCAGAGTCCGTTCCCTACTAGCTTCGGTGAACGGTGCTCTCGGCGGAAATGGGAAACCCTGCCCAGGTCCATAAGGGGCCAGCTTTATCCGCGGACAAAAGGCAGTTGCAGATCGCAAAGCTGTTCTATGGCCGAACCGACCCGTTCCCCGGCTCGGGTGACCTCGACACTGGTGGACTCCTCGCCGTTGGCCGGGTCGTAGCTCTGTTCGTAGGCTACGAGCAGATCCAGATCGGCTCGCAGGGATGACGGTGCGAGATCCCGCAGATTCGCTAGAGCATCAAGGAACGGCGTACCGGACTGAGACTGGTACTCGCTGGTGTGGTTGTCGATGTCTCGCACGCTCCGCGACGCGAAGAACTCGGCTTGCTCACAGAACGCGCTGTCATCGGGCTGGCTCCCACGGGGCTCCGACGTTGTGCTGGGTTCACCGGGGCCGACAGGCATGTTGCTGTCAGTGCCGCTGCCGGTGTTGTTGATCCCGCCGGTATTGGTGTCGTCGGACTCGATCTCGAATCTCGACTCATAGAACGGTCTTTGCGGTTCGATTCCCTCGGTCACCACAGCTACGGCAGCTTGCCGGACATGTTCGACGGCTCGGTCGGGCGCCAACTCGGTCAGAGTCGCGCCGAGCGTTGTGTGTGAGAACGTCTCCACAGTCCCTTCATACATGTGGGACTGGCCGTCCTCGCCGCGGTAATGGGTCAGCATGCGCCCATCGGGATGTATATGCCTATAGTGGTTCGCGGGCAAGCCGTCATAGTGTTTCAACGAGAACACGCCGATATCACCGAGCCGGCTCCAGGGCATGTCGGCCGGTTCATAAGAACCGGCGGCGTCGTAGCCCGACTCGCCGATCACGACGGTGGTGCCCGGTGCAGTGCCCTTGAGGGTTTCGGAGATGGTGACGGTGACGTTGCGGAGCCCGATTCCGTCCGGGTCGTCCGTGGGCATGGGACCCCGTTCGATGGCCGTGACTTCGCCAACCAAGACCAGATCAGAGGTCGCAACCATCTCTTCAAGGCTGGTGAAGTGGTACGACCATTCGACGAGCGCGACGGTGTCGGGTTTCTCGTCTGCCGCTTGAAGGGAAGGCTCGCCGCCGCAAGCTGCTGCCAGCAAAACGATTGCTGCCGCAGCAGCTGTAGTCATGAACCCGAGTGATCGTTGCATGTTGAACTCGTGTGATCGTCGCATGCACTCCTCGATCCAGTTGCGGAGCAGCGTATCTCAACCGTGGGTATGAGCAGGTGGTGAGGTCCCCCCTATTGGCTTGACCACTTGAGGACATACGCCATCACCTCTGTTGCGAAGTTGGGGGTAGTGTTGGCGGGCTTGAGAATTGTTGAGGCGGAGCCGATTCTGCCGCGCTACTGAGGTCGAGGACTGTGACAAACACACGCGTGAGTCTGATGATCCCGGTGGGCTTGTTCACGCTCGCGGCCTCGGTAGGGATGGTTTTTGCGCTGTTCCATGAACTACGCGATGCACACGATCTGAGTGGCGGCGCGCTCGGCTGGATCGCCGGAGTCTCCTTCTTTGCTGCAGTGGCTTCGCAGATCCTGATTGCGCCTTTCGCGGACCGCGGCTACGCCCGACGAGTCATGGTGTTGTCGGTGCTCGGCGGAGTGGTCGCATCGCTGATTTTCGCGGTGGCTTCGGAACCCTGGCAGTTCGTCTCTGCTCGGATCGTTGCCGGGCTTGCCTTCGGTGCCTTCCTACCCGCAGCGCAGGCTCTGTTCACCGCCGCAGATCCCGAGCGCGCCGGGCTGCACCTCGGTCGACTCGCCGGTATCCAGACCGCGGGTTTCATCGTCGGCCCGGGAATAGGCGCGGGACTCGTCGCGGTCTGGGGTCTCGATGCTCCGTTCTATTTCCTCGCCGCCGCTCTCGCACTGCTCGTCGGTCCGATCGCCACGACACATGTAGACGAAGTCGTCTCTGACGGCCCTCCGTTGGGAGCATTGCGAACGACGGCCGACATGCTCGTCACGATGGGAAGGATCAGTTGCCGTCGCGACGCCTTGGCGGCCGCGATACTGAGCGCGGCACTGATAATGCCAGCCGGAATGTACGAGGCGATCTGGGCAATCTTCTTGCAAGACCTGGGCGCTTCAACCACATTCATAGGCGTCAGCCTGGTGCTGTACGGACTCCCGTTCATGATCGCCGCGCCCATCGGCGGGCGACTCGCAGACCGCCACGGACCGATGCGAATCGCAATGGGTGCGCTGGCAGCGATCATCCCGCTCACGGTGATCTATGGACATCTGACCGTGCCGTTGCTGCTGATGAGCCTGGCCATGATAGAAGGCGCAGCCAACGGTTTCGGAATGCCCTCGGCCCAAACGCTGATGGCCACGTCCACCAAAGACGGGGAACGAGCAACCGGGCAAGGGCTCGCAGCCGCAACAGGGCAACTGGCCGCAGGGGTGAGCGCGCTGGTGGCCCCCAGACTCTTCGAAAATTACGGCCCCGAGTGGACCTTCTTTTGGGTCGCAGTCGCGATCCTGGTGCTGAGCACACTCGGATTCGCGATCGGCCTCGGCGACCGCACCAAGAGACACACCGTTCCTATTCGCACCTATGGCCTGTTACGAATCCGTGGAGGCGGCCGCTAAGCGGCCCAAGGCCCTGTCCGGCGATGCGTTCCACATGGGGGACCTTGTCGTGCATAGAGGCCGGGGTTCGCGCCGTCCACACGTCGGGTGGTTCGGTTACATGGGTATCGACGTCAATGACGTCGAAGCGTTCGAAGAGATCTGTGGTGCTCACGACTACAAGAATCGCACTACCGCGGCTGCCGACGCCATTTCAGCAGAAATCACGCCGCAGACCACACCCGAAAAGGGACTCGGGTCCGGCTAGCGAAATCGCCAACCGGACCCTGTTTTCCCTGGAGGGGGACGGGAATGAAGTTCCCGAGTCTGAAGCATCCGGCCCTGCGCCCAGATGACCTCGAACCCACATGTAACACTAGTGCACAACTCAAACCGGATTCAACACTTAAGCAAAGAAACCGCAACAAAAAAGTAAAGAACTGGGGAAAACTACACTGTATCTACGTCGAAACGTAATGAAACTAAGCCAGTTGCTTCACAGACAATTCTCGAAATACTTCACTCGCGTTGCAACAATCGTCACATAGAGCAACTTACCGAAGTTTTTGGGGTCAGCTGTCGGGGCCTATGTGTCGAAGAATTCTCCGGCGTTTACCAACAGGCGTTGGCCGGTGATCATCCGTGAACGGTCTGAAGCGAAGAACACCGCGGCTTCGGCCACATCGGCGTCAGTCGGCATGATCCGCAGGGCCATGCCCTGAGCGATTTCGTCTCGTACCTCTTCTGCGGTGATTCCTCGTTCAGCTGCCTGCCACTCACAGAACATCTTCACGTTGGGCCCCCACATCCAGGTGGGCACCACGGTGTTCACGCGGATGCCTTGAGGACCGAGTTCCGCGGCCATATTCCGTGCCATAGAGAGCAACGCAGACTTGGCGGCTGAATAAGCGAATTGCGGGATCGCGGCCACAGGTTTGAGTGAGGCCTGCGAACCAATCAGCACAACCGAGCCGCCGTGCTCATTGGCAGTGAACGTCGGCGTGACCGAACGGACCACATTGACCGCGCCCAGCGCGTTGATATCAAGTACCTTCCGCAACTCGTCATTGTCAAGGTCGGCAAAGGTCCCAATTGTCGCGTCCATAGCAGCAACGTTGATTACCGCATCGAGTCTGCCGAAGCGCTCCACGCCTGCGCTCACCGCGGCTTCAAGTGAAGCCTGATCCATCATGTCGGCCCCAGCAACGAGAATCCGTTCACCTGAGGGGTCGAGTTCGGCGGCCGCATCGGTCAGACGTTCCAGGTTGCGAGCGACCGCGATCACGTTGGCACCATCACGCAGAGCCGCCGCAGCACACGATCTGCCGAGTCCCGGCCCAACCCCAACCACCATTACTGTCGAGTCTTGAAGAATCATCGTGAGGCTCCCTTACCAGAGTTGGTCCGTGTAGGTGTCCGTCCCCACGATCGTCGGCAGGAACGGCGCGGCGAAAACCACCTCGCCCAGTCCGCTCTCCGCAAGATCGTCGGCGTAGGCACGGAACCTGTCCCAAACCGCGGTCGGTTCGTCGTCGAGGAAGAAACACTGCAACTGACGATCGGTCGGCCCGGGTGGCATCCCCAGATCCATCGGCGCACGGTCCGTGTCACCGCTGCCCGAGTCTTGATAGTGCCAAGACACCATGCTGGCGACCGGCGAACCTTTCATCAGCGCCGGCAAGGCCTGATCTTGGAGATGCGCCACCAACTGCTCCTCGCTCACTCCGTCTGCTGGATCGACCGCCACCACCCCGAGTCCTTTGTACGGGTGGTCGAAAGCCAACTCAATCGGGACAGGGTCGGCGTCGCGATAGTGGTAGCCGGGGCTTTCCAATAGCACGGTGTGAGCATGAACCCGATTCTGGAAACCCCGGTTGTTCTGGTAGAGCCACACCACCTGATCCGCCCCCCAGGCAAAGTGTTCTGCGTGGCATCCTTCGAGAACGTAATAGATCGCCAGATAGGAGCCAGCCTCAACTGGACTGGCCACCGGCGTGTCGCCACGAGGGAAGCGCAGATCCTTCAGTTCCTTGGTGGCGACCCAGCGCTTACCCGCGAAGAGCTTCGGGCCGATCATGCAACCCGCGTAGAAATGGTCTCGTTCATACCATCGGTTGTATTCGACTTCGTGGCCCTTCTCGGGGTCGACCATTGTGAACAACATGGAACCGACTCTGATGGGGTAATCGTTCATTCCTGCTCCCTGGGTAGTTGTGTTGTAGCCGCCAAGAATTCCAGCAACTAGCTGTCAAATACAATCCGGCCGATCCATTCGGCCACCAGCGCGGGCCTCGGGGACCCGTCGATCTCGACGGTTATCACGCGGGTGCTGTTGATCGCCGCACCTTTCAATTCCACCTTGCTGATCACGCTATTGGCTCGAACTCGACTACCAGAAATGACCGGCGTTAGGAACCGCACCCGGTCAAAGCCGTAGTTGATGCCCATCATCACGCCCGTGAGCGGCGGTAGATCCTGCTCGATGGAGTTGGTGAGATGGGTCAGCATCGACAGCGTCAGGAAACCGTGGGCGATCGTCCCGCCGAACACCGGCGTCGCCCGCTCCGCGTCGATGTGGATGAATTGATGGTCGATGGTGCAATCAGCGAACTGATTGATCTGTTCCTGGGTGATCTCAAACCATTCGCCGTGGCCCTCATCGACGCCCTCTCCCGCTTTCAGAAGTTCATAGGCGTTTGCTGCATTACTCATCAGAGTCTCCCTGGCTAATTGTCTGATTCGATTGTCTTGACCGTCGTGACTCTAGAACGAACCCGCGCCTAGCAACACTTCGAGCACCGCTCCTGCTCATATGCTCAGGGGATGACTGCTCGTGACATTACACCTCCCACCGGCAAACTCGGGGTGCTCACCCCAGGGATGGGTGCGGTAGCCTCCACGTTCACCGCCGGTGTGCTCGCGGCACGCCAAAGCGGTGTTGCCCCCCTCGGTTCTGTCAGTCAGATGGCCCACATTCGTCTGGGAACCCGAGACGATAACCGCAATCCGCTGATCCGCGACTTCGTGCCTTTGGCTTCCCTCGACGACATCGTTTTCGGGGGATGGGATCCGATCTCAGCCAACGCCCTCGAAGCTGCCCGCACCTGCGGAGTTCTCGATGAACGCGACCTGGCCCCGATTTCGGCAGAGATGGAAGGCATCATCGCCATGGACGCGGTGTTCGACCAACGCTGGGTCAGCCGCCTCAACGGAGCCCGCGTCAAAGCCGAGACCAACATGTGGGATCAGGCAATGGCGCTCCTGTCCGACATCGAGAACTTCCGCATTGAGAACGACTGCGATCGTCTGGTCATGGTGTGGTGTGGTTCAACCGAGGCCTTCCAAGAACCCAGCGAGGTCCACGCCACCATCGAGTCGTTCGAGAATGGCCTCAAGAACAACGACGACAACATCTCCCCCAGCCAGATCTACGTGTACGCCGCGTTGCAGTCCGGTGTGCCGTTCGCCAATGGCGCCCCCAACCTGTCGACCGACCTGCCGTGCATGATCGAGTTGTCTCATCGCAACCGCGTGCCGATCGCGGGTAAGGATTTCAAGACCGGACAGACGCTCATGAAAACCCTTATCGCACCTGGGCTGAAGGCCCGGATGCTGGGGCTTCGCGGCTGGTACTCCACCAATATTCTGGGTAACCGAGACGGTGAGGTGCTCGACGCACCGGAGAACTTCAAGACCAAAGAGGAGTCGAAGTTGGGGGTGCTGCACACGATCTTGCAACCCGAGACCTACCCCGACCTTTACGGCAACGTCGACCATGTGGTGCGAATCAACTATTACCCGCCGCGTGGCGACAACAAGGAGGGCTGGGACGCCATCGACATCTTCGGATGGATGGGCTACCCCATGCAGATCAAGATCGACTTCCTGTGCCGCGACTCGATCCTGGCCGCTCCGATCGTCTTGGATCTGGCGCTGTTCATGGATCTAGCGGCTCGCGCCGGTGAGTCCGGCGTGCAGGAATGGTTGAGCTTCTATCTCAAAGCCCCACAGGCCGCAGGCGATGTTCTGGCCGAACAGGACCTGTTCATTCAGCAAACCAAACTCAAGAACACTCTGCGGGAGTGGATGGGTGAACCCGCGGTCACCCACTCCGAAGCCGGCTAGTCGCTAGCTGCTCAGGTCGATCTCCAGTACGCCCTCGGCCACCAGATTCTCGATCTCGGTGTCGTCGAGGCCCAGCCATTCCGAGGCAACCTCACGGGTGTGCTCGCCGAGCCCCGGAGCTGGGAAAATATCGGGGCCTTCCATGGCGCTGGCATGGAACCCGGCTCCTTCAAAGATCATGTCGCCGATTGGTGGCTGATTCATCCAGTGCAGATAGCCGCGAGCTTCGAGATGCGGATCTGTCGCTTGCGAACTGCCGGTGTGCATGATTCCAGCAGGAACCCCCGCTGCCAAACAAATGTCGGCCACCTCCGCATTGGACATCGTGCGGGTCCAATCGGCGACTTTCTTGTCGACGGTGACTTCGTCGGCGCGGCGACCCTGCTCGTCGGTAAGCTCAGGGCTCGTTGCCCAGGTCGGTGACCCCATCAACGAGACCAGCGCTTCCCACTCGCTGTCGTTGCGCACACAGATCGCAACCCAATGGTCGTCGCCTGCGCAGGGGTAGAGACCCCAAGGAGACCCATGGTCGGAGTGGTTGCCGCGGGGCTGCACCGAACCGGGAACCAAAGACTCTTTGGCCAAAAGATCACCGATCGTCGACACCGCCTGTTCAACCTGGCAAACCTCCACATGCGCGCCACCGACGCCAAGCCGTTGTCGCCCCAACAAGTTTGCCAGCGCGGCCACCGCACACACTCGACCTGCGAAATGATCG
The DNA here is from genome assembly GCA_965198315.1 of Candidatus Aldehydirespiratoraceae bacterium. Taxonomy (GTDB): domain Bacteria; phylum Actinomycetota; class Acidimicrobiia; order Acidimicrobiales; family Aldehydirespiratoraceae; genus VXYK01. The sequence goes on from OZ240616.1 coordinate 3,894,755, forward strand.
GGGTAGATCGACTGGTTACCCGCAGGCTCAGGGTAGTCCTCGTAGTTCCACAGATGAGCCAAACCCCCAGTTACCTGGGTATTCGGGCCATACCCGAACCAGTCAGCCCAGAGACCCCGAGACCCCATGAGCTGACTCGAAACCATCACCACATCAGGGTTGGAAGCCTTCATTACTTCATAGCCGAGTCCCATATCGTCAATCGTGCCCGTGGAATTGTTCTCGATGATGATGTCCGCGTCACGCGCCATATTCCGTAGCAGTTCCACTCCTCGCTCGGTCTTGGCGTTGACACCCAGGCTGCGTTTGGAGCGGTTCGACGAGGCGAACGACGGAGACATCTCCCCACCGAGTACCGAACGAATGAAGTCGATATAGCTACGACTCTCGATCTTGACGACATCAGCTCCGTATTCGCCGAACATGCGACCGCACTCCACGCCAACCCCACCATGCCCGAAGTCCATCACTCGCAGGCCCTTCAGGGGCGGCGCCTTTTCAGGCGGTGCTTGTTTCGCCGGTGCAGCGGGCACGGGAGTCGGTTCGGGGGTAGACGCAAACACCTCCTCGGTGTGTTCGCCTACATGGGGAGGGCGACCGGTTGGACCGCAGCGTTCCCCGTCCACCTCGAAGTAGCCCGAGGGCAACTTCATGACGCGCCCGTCGTCGATCGTTACGTGATCGAAGGTATTGCGGCTCTCAAAGTGGGGGTTGACCAGAACATCGTCGGGTTTCAGAAACGGCGTGCAGACGATCCCCCGCGCCTGGGCCTGTTCGGACACCTCGGCCATGGTCATCGTCGCGAAGAGCTCGGCGTATAGAAGGTTGAGCACCGCGTCGGCGATCATCAAGCGGCCGATGAACCCATCGAGTTCAGGGTCCTGGAGAAAGTCGGGCTCCCCCATCCAAGAACGGATCGCATGCCACTGGCGAGGACTCAGCACGATCAAGCGGACAAAACCGTCGGCGCAGGGAATGATCGTGTAGACCACTCCCGGTCCCGCACGCCGTTCCGAGGAGGGATCTCCGGCGTCTGCAGAACGGCTCCAATTCGACAGGGACCAGTCCGTTGTCTGAGCCACGCACTCGTTGGTCGAGGCGTCGATGACTTGACCTGCTCCGGAGCTTTCACGCTGCCAAAGAGCACAGAGGATCCCGAACACCGTGGTGAACGAGGCTGTGTCATCGGCGATGTTGCCGGGTGGAAGGATCGGGCCCCCCTCATGGGTACCCGCCTTGAAAGCCATGCCTCCGGTTGCGTCGACAACCGCGTTGGGCACATCCCGTCCAGCCCACGGCCCAGTTCGACCGTACGCGGTGATGGAAGCCACGATCAGATGAGGGTGAAGCTCAAAGAGAGCTTCGGCATCGAGCGCCGGGTCTGCGTGTGTTCTGGGTTCTGCCGAATCGATCACTACGTCGCTCGCCACGATCAGCCCGTGGAGTCGTTCACGGTCTGCTTCGTTTGACAGATCGACCACAGCACTGCGTTTGCCGCAGTTGCGGAAAGTCCAAAACAGCGAATGGTCACCGTCGATCGGTGCCATCCGGCGTGACGCAGAACCACCAGGCGGCTCAATTCGGATGACATCGGCCCCCAGGTCGCTCAATACGCGACCGCACAGTTCACCCCGCTCAACGGTGAGGTCAACAACTCGAATCCCGGCAAGTGGACGAAGGGCCACATTTCCCCCTTGATACTTCAGAGTGCTGATCGTAGAGCTACCAGGCAGCCATGCCCAAACAATCGCGTGCTCAGCCGCGGGGGAGGTTGAGGATGCGTTCGGCGATGATGTTGCGCTGAATCTCCGAGGAACCAGCCGAGATCGTGCTACCGAACGTGGCGAAATAATCTTCGATGAGTCCCAGCGAACTGCGCCTTCCCTCCGAAACCGCCAACGCCGCGGGGCCGTGCCACTGCGCTGTCACCCGACCCAGTTCACGCCGCAACTCGCTGGCATACATCTTCATAAGAGCCTGCTCAGGGGCAGTGCCACCCTTCACAAAGCGGGCAAAGCCGCGGTAACCCAGCGCCCGAGCGCATTGCGCTTCGACATAGAACCCGACAATGTCGTCGGCTGCGATCACCTGCTCGCGGTGGCTCAGCGGCGCCATGATCTCTGGGGCCATCTCCAGCAGTTCCGCCATCGCCGACTCCACGCCCAACACGCTCGTGAGCCACACCATGGAGCGCTCATGAGCCAACGATCCACCGGCCATCTTCCAACCGTCGTTCAGTTCGCCAACAAGGTTGGAAACCGGAACGATCACGTCGTCGAGGAACACCTCAGACAGATCGGGAAAGTCGGGATGTACAAGCTCTTTGAGCGGCCGCACCGTCACCCCTTCGGTGTCCAGCGGCAACAGCACGATGGAGATGCCACGATGCTTCGGGGCGTCAGGATCGGTTCGACAGAACAAGAAACAGAAGTCAGCGTAACCAGCCCCCGAGGTCCAGACTTTCTGCCCGTTGATGACGAAACGGTCACCCTCAAGCACCGCACGGGTCTTGAGGTTGGCCAGATCGCTGCCGGCATCCGGCTCGCTCATCCCCAGACAAGCGGTTCGCTCACCACGCAGCAGTGGCATGGCGTACTCCTCGATCTGTTCCGCAGTGCCGTAGTCCACCAAAGAGGGGGCGACAATCCCCAGTCCCTGCGGGTTGGTGGTACGGGGCACCTCCGAACGGCTCAACTCCTCCAGGTAGACAAGCGTCTCGATCGGCCCGGCGTTACGTCCTCCCAAATGCGGGGGCCATCCCGGAACCAACCAGCCCGAATCAAACATCCGTCTGGTCCAGGCTCTGACCCAATCAGGATTATGACCGCTCGATCGCGCCGGATCGTCGGCCATCTCCTGAACCGACGGACGGTTCAGTTCCAACCACTGCAGGAACTCGGCCCGAAACGCCTCTACGCTCTCGTCGAATCGCAGTCTCATGGCGACACCTCAACGGTAAGTCCCAACAGCTCAGCCAGTTGTGTGCGATGCCACGAAACCGAGCCACACAAGACATCGCCGACCTTGGCTCGTTTCAGCAGAAAGTGAAGATCGTTCTCCCATGTGTAACCGATCCCGCCGTGAAGTTGCAGCCCTTCTTCAGCCAGCAGCTTCTGACAGTCGCTCGACGCCACCTTGGCGACATGGCTCGCTTCGCTGCGACGAGGATCGTCCTCGGCGATGGCCAGCGCCGCGAAATAGCAGATGGCATTGACCTTCTCCACCGCCAGGTACATGTCGGCGAAACGATGCTTCAACGCTTGAAACGAACCGATCTTGCGGTCGTACTGTTCACGCACCTTGGCGTATTCGAGCGTGACTTCGAAGATCCTGCGGCAAGCACCAACGGTGTGCAAGGCCATCGCCACAACGGCTTGCTCGGTAGCCCGCGCAATCTCACTGTCGGATTCTCCACCAAGAAGAGCCCTGGCAGGCGCCGCTTCGAAGCTCACGTCGGCCAAACCAAGAGCCGGATCAATGACCTTCGAGGCAACTACTTCGGCGTCTGCGCGGTCAACCAGATAAGCCCCCAACCGGTCACCGCGGTCGGAATCGGCTCGGCGGGCCACGACCACGAACGAATCGACCTCGGTACCGGCAAGTACATCTGTCTTGCGGCCCGTGACCGTCACGGAGTCGCCTTCGCCAAATGCCCTGGTGTTGATCGAACCCGCGGACCATCGCCCGTTCTCTGCAAACGCCAGCGAACCAGTGCGGGCACCCACCGCAACTTCAGCGAGCAGTTCACCAATCTCAGGGTTCGGGACACTCTGCAGCGCCTCAAGAAGCAGCGGCACGAATTGAGTGATGGTGGCAAGCAACGGTGTCGGCGCGCTGACCCTTCCCAGTTCCTCCGCGACGATCCCCAACTCGACAAACCCCATGCCGAGACCCTCGTACTCTTCGGGGATCCCGAGCGCGGGCCAGCCAAGCTCAACCATCTGCTGCCATAGAGCATCGGCATCAGCGGTGCCCTCGTAGACACCACGCACGACCGAAGCGGGGCACTCACGGGCAAGAACGGCCCGAACGTTGTCCCGCAGATCAATCTGATCGTCGCTCAGTTCCAGGTCCACGGATCAGCCGAGTTCGGTGCCGTAGATCCCGACAAAACTGACCATCTCCCCTGGGTAACCACCTAGGTTGTGGGTCAATCCGAGGGTTCGGTCACTAGCCGGGATCTTGCGATCATCAGGGGCGGCGCCTCGCAGTTGCAGCCAAACCTCATAGAGCATTCGGAGGCCCGATGCTCCGACTGGATGGCCGAAAGACTTGAGGCCCCCGTCGGTGTTGACCGGTAGCCGGCCATCCAGCGCGAATGCGCCGTCAAGCACATCGCGATAGGCCCCGCCTCGTTCAGAAAAGCCAAGGTCTTCCATCAACACGAGTTCGGTTGGCGTGAAGCAATCGTGCACCTCAGCCATGGCGATCTCGGCTGTGGGGTCGGTGATGTCAGCCTGCGAGTAGGCATCGTCGGCCGCCCATTTCGACTCGTTGAGGGTGGTGTAGTCATAGTCGGGGTCAAGCGATCCGGCGCCCGTACCGGCTACACAAGAAAGCGCCTTGATGTACAGCGGATCGTCGCAATATCTGTGGGCATCTTCGGCACGGCACATGATCACACCTGCGGCTCCGTCAGCGACACCAGCGCAGTCGAACACCGACAGCCGTCCCGCCACTGCCGCCATCTGACAGATCTGCTCAGCGGATGTCTCGCGCCGGAACTGCGCCAGCGGGTTGCGGGCGCCGTTGTAGTGGTTCTTCTCAGCAATTTTGGCTACGGCGTAACGCAGATCGTCTTCATCGATGGAGTATTTGGCCGCGTAGGCGGGAAGAATCAAGCTGAACATGGCCGCCGCGGTGAGCGTTCGCTGAGTTCCGTCGGTTGGGATTGGGAAGGCGTTGAGGCCCTGGTAGCCGCCGTCTTTCACCTTTTCGGCACCCAATGTCATCACTAGGTCATACGCACCGGAGGCCACCGCGTAGGCCGCTTGGCGCATCGCCTCGCCACCGGTGGCGCAATAGTTCTCCACACGGGTGATCGGCTTGCCGTGGATCTTGAGCGGCCCGCCCATGGCCAGACCCGACGCTGCCGACTGTGACGTTCCGAACCAGAAAGCATCGATGTCGTCTTGGGCCACTCCGGCTGAGGCATAAGTCGCTTGAGCGCCGTCGATGATCAGATCGTCAAGCGATTTGTCCCAGTGCTCGGCAAAGGGAGTGCATCCCACACCGATGATCGCGACCTGGTCCTTTATTCCGTGTGATCCCATCAGCTCTCCTGGGGCGTGCCGGCACTGTTTTGGCCGGGACTGCGAACCGGTCGCACCTTCCAAAAGTAGTTGTGGATCTCGTCGCTCGTGTACAGCCGCCTGAAGGTCGGTTCAACACGCCAGCCAACCTCGACTTCGTCGGCAGCGACGTCTGTGAGTTCCAGCGGAGTCCGTCCTCCCCCATCGAAGTCGACCACCGCGAACACCACCGGTGGGCTCGGTGAATACACCAGTTTGTCGACGGTGAAACTGGCGATCGTGCCCTCCGTGTCGGCCATAGCTATCGGTTCCATGTCGTCAACAGCCCCGCCCTTTTCGGACACTCGCGCAGGCGGGAGATGAACCATCTGACTGGTCCGATCGCGGGTGCCCACAAAACCAAACTTCCACGCTTCACGGCGGTGAGCAGCGCTCGCTGAAGGCCGATTGGGTGCCGGTCGGTTCGGAGGCTCAACCGCCACCATCTGACGCCACGACAAATACTTGCCATAGCTCACCGTTCCACCCGTGGCTATCTGCGCCGAAACGGTCGAGGACCCACGATGATCCACAACGGCTTCGGTGGTTCGCAGCACTACGGCTTCCACACCATCGGCAAGTACAACGAGCACGATGATCTCGTTGGGGCCTGCTTCGTCAAGCGCTGACGCGAGCATCAAAGCGCCGTGAGCGGTGCCGGTATTGCCGACCGTGCCTGCCAAGTCGTCGACCATCTTCTCGGTTGCAACTCCAAGCCGCGCCCGGTTGCGTTGAACAGCCCGGCTGTGCATTCCGGTTAAGGCCAAGTGGTCAACCTCATCGCTGCTGATGCCGGCCGCGGCCAATGCCGCGGCGAACGCTTCTTGGATCAACGGCGCGTAGGCGACCTCGCCGAATCGTTCCTCCCATACCCGCGAACGTGCCGCGCCGGGAATCCGCCAACGTTCCAGAAGTTCATCGGTGGCAATGCCGGAACCGAGATACTCCGCGATTACCGTGCCCGCGGTGTCGTCGCCTACCAGCAGCGCCGCGGCACCATCACCGCCGGTCGCTTCGTCGTTCGAGGTGGTCATGCCGTCGCGAATATCGGACGACACGACCAGGGTTGTACCCAGCCCGGACAGGGCCGTGCGTAGCGTTCCGATACCAGAACGAAGCGCGCCGCCCATGTCGAGCGCACCCACCGACGGCGGCAGACGAAGCGCCGCGTGGATGGCGGTGGCGTTGGTCTTTTCGAGGTATGCCGGAGTAGATGTGGCGAACCAGAGAGAATCCACGGCGAGGTCGGTGGCGTTGCGCAGCGCGTTGCGAGCCGCCTCTGCGCCCATGGTTGTGGTGTCCTCGTCGTAGGACGCAACCGAGCGAGTTCCCTGTCCTCCGCCCTTGCCGAAAAGCGCCGCGATCTCCCGTCGATCAAGACGGTGATGTGGAACGTGGACCCCGGCGGCGATGATGCCACGCATGCGCTCTCCTGTGGCTTAACAGCCTCGCTCAGATGTGACAATGCGCATCAGACCCTACCCGTTGGCACCGTATAGCGCAGCATTCGCTGTGTACTCCAGCATTCGCTGTATTGCGCAGCATTCGCTGTATTGCGCAGCATTCGCTGTATTGCGCAGCATTCGCTGTATTGCGCAGCATTCGCTGTGCAACCCAGGATTATCGGTTGGTGCGGAACTCCGCGATGCGGCGGCGGGCGATCTCCAGGTCGTCGGGGTTGGTCACTCCGACCCATGCTTCGGTGGTTGGGATCACCTCAACTGTCAACTCGGCGGCATACATCAACTCATCAACGAGCGAGGGAAGCAGGAACTCGGCCTTGGCATCGTTGCGGTAACGACGTATGAACGTCCTGAACCCCGCGTCGAGATCATCGAAGATCTGCTCTCCGAAAGCCCAGAAGTTCATGGACACCACCGCATCCGGATCCAACGGGCCCGGCGGCTCAACAGCACGGATTGAGCCGTCTTTGCGCCTGCTGATGCCATGGGTTTCAACCAACGAGACAAGTTCGTCGCCGTCTACCGTGCAAATGCCCCTGCTCACGTGGCCAACTTCGGGAAGGGTCAGTTCCAGACGAAACCCAGCAAGAAGTGCATGTCCCGCCTCAAGCCCGCTGGCCCGAGCAACCACAGACTCATATGTGGAACGGCCGTAATAATCATCGGCATTGCACACAACAAACGGACCGTTCACCTCCGAAGCCGCGGCCAGCACGGCGTGCGCAGTACCCCACGGTTTAGCGCGGCGTGGTCCGTGCTCGTCCTGGCAGACATAGCTGATCTCGAGGTCTCCGTAGCGATCACCGATATGACGTCGCACATCGTCTTTGATGTCGCTACGGACAATCAGCACAACTTGCTCGATACCCGCATCGGCCGAGTCGCGGATCGCGAAGTCAACAAACGCCTCGCCGTCAGCGCCGACAACCGCGAGTTGCTTGGTGCCACCAAACCGCGAGCCGAGGCCTGCTGCCATTACGACCAGAGAGACCATGCCCGACACGGTGAGATCATAGGTTGCTTCTCTCGAAATTCGCGCTCATCGGTGGGGCTCGAAGACCACCTTGAGGGCACCCGAGGATCAGAGCGTTCCATGTTCCGCCGTCTTTAAAGCACCAAACTCTGGCCTCACATACACGTTGCAGGAACGTGTCGTCGCCGCCAGACCCTTCAGGATCCTCGTGCGCGCCACCGCTGAACAAGTCTCGACGCATGGACCACTAGAGAGGACAGGTTCAGTTTGAGTGAGGGACATGTCACCATCACTCCCGCTGCAACGCAGCTACATGATGTTACGCGTGTTAGTGATGAACAAGTCGAACAACTAGACCTACTAACAGACCGCAAGTCTAGTTCGGTTGAAAAAGGTGGGCATCGGTGACGCAACCGCGCCGTTACTCTGATGGTTGCGGTCAACGCGGATCAGCCCCCAGCGAGTCTGAAACCGGCTTTTACCAACACTCGCTCACGTCAATTTTGTTAGCAAAGTGTCGCCGGTCGGCGGCGGCGTGTTCTTCCCACCACGCTCTTGTGAGTGGGATTGCGACGGTTAGATATGTTCCATCTGATGGACGATAACCCGTGTACAGCACTTGGTACACGCCTTCGGTTTCGGTGCGTGCCAAACCCCATGACGCAACAAAGTTCTGTGTTGAGCCTTGATGGACCGCGTCCTCGATGCACACATACATTCTTATCGTGTCTGTTGAATTGTTACTGTGCAGGATTCCGATGATCCAAACCCCGTCAAGTTCAAAAACAGACCCCCAGTATTTGGCGGTTATGTCGGTGACGAGCCTCATCCCGGGTTCCAGCCGCATCGGGTTCGAAGCCCCGTACGTGATGGGGTCTAGGCCCGGGGCAAGCAACGGGTCTTCTTGGACATAGGTGGTAACCGCTTCTACAGGAATCCGGTCGGTTGCTTCTCGCCACACTGTTGTCGTCGTTGGCGTATCCGCCGCTGATTCAGTGGTGGACGGCGCTTGACAGGTGGGGGTTGTGGGATTGATGGTTACGTCTGGTTCGTTCTGGTAGCGGTACAGGAACGTGATCAACTGGGCTCGATTCAGCGTGCCTTCGGGTGCGAAGGTGGTGGGTGATGTGCCGGTGGTGATACCTGTGTGGGCCATCCATGACACGCTGTCTTGTTGCCAACCCGCGACGACATCACTGAAGTTGTGTGTCGGCGCGGCAGGCTCACCGGCCAACCGATGCAGAAACGTCGCAGCCTGAGCGCGCGTCAACGTCTCATCAGGTGCGAACGTCGTCGGCGACGTGCCAGTAGTAATACCAGCGTCGGCCATCCAAGAGACCGCGTCGTTTTGTGACTGGTTGGTTACATCAGTGAACGAATGGGCAGCACCGGCAGACGGTCGGTCTTCCATATTGTGAATCCACACCGCGGTTTCGCCGCGCGACACCGCCGTGTCAGGACCGAAACAGACCCCTTCGATGTCAGCGATTGCGTTGTCTACCGACCATTGCACCGCGTCTGTGTACCAGGTGCTTTCAGACACGTCGCCGTATCCCGCGACCGCCCCAGCCGGTGACGGCGACACCGCTACCGCGGCCGTGAACGAAAAACCAGTCCGACAGTCAACCAGACCCGGCTCAGCCAACCACAAATTCAGAACATCGACAAGACATGAACACGGCACCCTAGCCCACCCAATACAACCAAGCAGCCGTGGCGGGACGGTGGGGCCTGTCAGGAATTTTGTGTATCGGGTGTGATCTGAGGGTCCGCGGCTTGGTGTTGTGGACCGGAAAGGATCATGTCTATGACTGATCATAATATGTCGGTGATGCCGGCGAACGGGGCTGCTGGGGAGGCGGCGATGAAAGACTGGGCTGAGCTGCTGGTGGCTCGGGCACGCAGCGAGGGCGTGGAGCTCACCGGTGCGGACGGCTTGTTGACGGGCCTGGTCCGCCAGGTGTTGCAGACGGGTTTGGAGGTCGAGATGGCTGAGCATCTCGGTTATGAGCGTCACGCTTTTGAGGGCCGCGGGACGCCGAACTCGCGCAACGGTTCGTCGCCCAAGCGACTCAAGACCGAGATCGGCGAGGTTGATCTGCGGGTGCCCCGTGACCGGGCGGGCACGTTCGAGCCGGTGACGGTGCCCAAACATCAGCGCCGCCTCGACGGCCTGTCAGGCAATGTGATCTCGCTGTATGCCAAAGGGCTCACCACCGGTGAGATCCAGACGCACCTGGCGGAGATCTATGACACCGAGGTGAGCCGCGAGACGATCTCGAAGATCACCGACGAGATCGTCGCGGACATGGCGGTGTGGCAGAACCGGCCGCTGGACGCGGTGTATCCGGTGCTGTTGATCGACGCGATCGTCATCAAGGTCCGCGACTCCCAGGTCGCCAACCGGCCCGTCTATGTGGCTATCGGCGTGAACTTGGCCGGCGAGCGAGATGTGCTGGGCCTGTGGCTCGGACCCGCAGGCGGCGAGGGCGCCAAGCAGTGGGCGACGATGCTGACCGAGCTCCGCAACCGGGGGCTGGCCGACGCGTTGATCGTGTGCTGTGACGGTCTGAGGGGCCTGCCGGAGTCGATACGGGCCACCTGGCCCGACGCCACGGTGCAGACCTGCGTCGTGCACATGGTACGCAACAGCTTGCGTTACGCCTCCAAAAAGCACTGGGGCCAGATCACCAAAGCCATGCGCAAGATCTACACCGCCCCCACCATCGAGGCCGCCGAAGCCTCCTTTGAGGCCTTCCGCGACGACTGGGAAGCCACCTACCCGGCCATGATCCGCAGCTGGCAAAACAGCTGGAACGAGTTCGTGCCGTTCCTGGAGTTCCCCGCCGAGCTGCGCCGGATCGTCTACACCACCAACGCCGTCGAGAGCCTCAACGCCCGGTTCCGAAGAGCCGTGAGACACCGAGGGCATTTCCCCAACGAGCAAGCCGCCATGAAAATCCTCTACCTTGTCGCCACCACCAAACACAAGAACCGAGAGAACCTCACCGGCAAGACCAACGGCTGGAAAACCATCTTGAACACACTGACAATCCACTACGGCGACCGGATCGCCGACCACATCAAATGAAAACCATCACAGCCGCTTACACAAAAAATCTGACAGTCCCGGACGGTGTCGAATCACATGAGGTTGTGGCTCGTGATGCGGCTGGGATCGCCCCGGTTTCATGGGGGTTCAAGGCGTGGCACGGGTGTGGACTTGTGACATGTTGAACGGATATATTTTCATGTAGTGTCACACCCTTTGGCTAGGTTGTGGTCATGTTCGATTCGATGATCAAACAGACCCGGGGGGTGGTGGTTTCTGGGCTGTGCCGCGGCGAGTTGGAGGGTCTGGTTGCGGGTGCTGGGCGGGTGATCGCCGCGTTGGGTGCGTTGCAGACACGCTGCGCAACCGAGATCGAGGGTCTTGATGATGGTGGTGTGAACTCCAAGACGGTGCTGCGTGAGGCGGGGCGCATGTCCACTCGTGCCGCTAATTCGGTCGCGAAGACTGCTGCTGGGTTGGCGGAGATGCCGAAGCTGGCCGAAGCGTTGGCTGGAGGTGCCATCACTGTCGAACACGCCGCGGTGGCGGTTGGGGCTGCGGCCAAGACTTCGTCTGGGCAAGTAGACGACGAGTTGTCGAAGCTTGCTGAGACATCGTCTGTTGATGCGTTCGCTGAACAGTCGCGGCGGTGGGTGAACCGCAACCAACCCGACGACGGCGCCGAGTTGTATCAACAGCAACGCCGCAACCGGTTGTTCAAGCATTGGGTGAACGAAGAAGGTATGGGTGTGCTGTTAGCAGAACTCGATCCGACTAGCTATCAACAAGCGGTCAAAGCAATCAATGTTGAATACGACCGCATGTGGCGTGACGACGGTGGCCGCGACGGCACCCCTGACGATGTTCGCACAACACCACAACGCTTAGCCGACGCGTTCGTGGCGTTGTTGACCGATGTGGGCCGTTGCGGGCCGGGCAGCACAAGGATGCAACTGATCGCAGTAGCCGACGTTGAACGTCTACGAGGCGACAACCCCACCTGTGTCGCTGAGATCGTCGGTGGTGAAGCCTTACCCCAAACAGTGCTGGAACGCTTGATGTGCATGGCCACAGTGACCGGCGTTGTGTTTGACGGCAAAGGCCAACCCATTTGGGTGGGACGCGACCGTAGGCTCCCCACCGAAGCCCAAATCAAAGCCATCATCGCCCGCGACCGGCACTGCACAGGCAAAGACTGCACCGCAGGTCCTGAACGCTGCGAAATCCATCACATCGTGCCTTGGGAAGACGGCGGACTAACCGACATCGACAAAATGTGTCTCGCCTGCCCACACTGCCACCACAACATCCACGACCGCGGCTACATCGTCATCAAAACCAACACCGGCTACAAAATCATCAACCCCAACAACCCCCCAAACGGCCCCTAAACCGCCTAGCACAGTGGCGGCGATAGTCCGATATCTCGAGTTGTCCAGCCAACAACCCACCAAGCGGCCACTAACCGCCCAGCACGAACCGGTCGCGGTGCTTACGGGACCGCCGCCGCGAAACGGCTAGTTCCATGCCCGACACGGTGAGATCATAGGTTGCTTCACTCTAAATTCACGCTCATCCGTGTGGCTCGAAGACAACCTTGATAGCCCCCGAGGAACGGTCTCGTGCTGCAGCAAAGGCCTCTTTGGCACCGTCGAGTGGATACCGGTGCGAGATCAGGGCATCACCGAGTTGAGGCATTTCCGACAGCAGCGCAGCCGCGCTGGAAATCTCGCGTCCCGCCGCGGTTTGGCTGTACATCATCGCCGGAATCAGCGTCACCTCTTGCATGAGGATCGTCATGTCCAGTTCCACTGGGTCCCAAAACGAACCAACCATGCAAACCCGCCCCCCATACCTGCATCGCTTCACTGATTCAAGCAGCGAAGACGTGGAACCGACAGCATCAAACACCATGTCGTAACCGTCGCCAACCCCGACGTTGGCTCCTACCGACTGGGCTGCGGCTGCTTGATGATCGTGGCGAGCGCTGAGATCGGCATCGAACCCTGCCTGTCGCAAAACCGCTGCTGTCGCCAAGCCGATAGGACCGGCTCCAATGATCCCGACCCGTTCGGAGGTTTGCATCCGAGCCCGGTTCACCGCGTGGACCGCCACAGCCAGATTCTCAACCAGCGAGGCATCGGTCACCTTGATCCCGTTCGGCAGCCGTACCAGGGCTTCTGCAGGTGCCATCAGGTACTCACCCATGCCTCCGTCGCTGAACACGCCGATGATGTCTGCGCCAGCATCGCAGCGATGCCGTTCGCCTTCTCTGCAGTTCCCGCAATGACCGCACGAACGCAGCGGTTCGACGGCCACAGGCGTGCTGTCGTCGAGATATCCAGAGACTTCGTGGCCGAGCACCCGCCCTTCGGCCATTCCGTTATCGATCATGTGAAGGTCTGAACCGCATATACCTACGGCCGCTACCTTCACCCGAAACTGGTTCGGGTCAGCAGGCATCGGCGCGTCAGTTAGCGTCGGTTTCCCATCGATCACCCGAACGACCTTCATCAGCCCACAGATTCCGCTGGGTTGGCCTCGATCACCGTTTCACCAATCGATCAGATCCCGCACATGATGCGTTTCGTTGATGGAGCGAACCGACCGAATACCAATAAACGCTGCCCGCACCCGGGTGATGCTGCAGTAGTCGACGATCATCGCCAGTGGGTCCGGGAACTTGAGGATGGATCGCAGGAACACCATCGTGGTCATCCCATGGCAGAACGCCACAACCGTCTTCGACCGGTTGGACTCGATCACATGATTGAAAGCACCCACTACACGTTCCTCGAAGGCGTCGAACCCGTCGCTGAAGAGGTTCGCGTGGATGTCGCCTTCCAGGATTTTGGCGGCGTCGGCGCCGTCGGCGTCCATCTCCTCGACCGGGATATACGCCTTGTTCTTGTGGTCCGACTCCTTGAGATCGTCGATCAGTTCGATTTCAAAGCCGAGCAGATCAGCCAATGGCATCGCCGTTTCGTGCGCACGCCTCATCGTCGACGCCACGATGTGGTCGATTCCCTCGTTCTTCAGGTACTCGGCGGTTCGCTTGGCTTGCTGATGGCCGAGTTCTGACAACGGCGGATCAGCCGTCTCATGTTCACCATCAACTTCGTGACGTGTCGGTCGGGCGTGTCGAACAATGATCAGATCCACGGGTATGCACCTTACGGCGACAACACCCGATCAGCGAAACCCAGAATCGTGCGCAAGTTCGGTGTTGCCTTCGGGCGAAACCTGGCGGGGTTGACGAAGGATATCTTCGGCACCTACGGCAAACCGGCTCCGGGAACCTCCACACGTACTGTGTCGATGCGTCCTGCACCAGTGCCACCCACCCGGTCAGGATGAGAGTCCGGTGCTGTCACCAGGAACAAGGTGCGTCTGTCCTCGCCGCCCAACATGCACGCAAAGCAGCTCAGCTCTGTTTCCACTCGATGGGTGATCTCGCCGCCTTCGAGGACCCGAAGGGCCGCATTTCCCATGGCGTCAGCGAACCAGATCCCGCCTTCAGCGTCGTAACAACAGCCGTCGGGGGCGGTGCCTGGAACTGTGGCCCAGACTCTCCGGTTGGAGAGGCGACCAGCTTCGCCGATGTCGAACGCTTTGAACTCCCCACCGAAACTCTCACCCACGATGAGGGTGCTCCCGTCGGGAGTGATGACCGACCCGTTGGGGAACATCAAATCAGCAGCAGCTGCTTCCACCGTGCCGTCGGGTTGCACCAAGGCCAGCGTGGCAGGGACAAGCTCAACCCCGGCGTGGAGATCGGCACCGAAATTGCCCACATACGCCCGGCCTTGTGCGTCCACAACCATGTCGTTGCAGAGGGAGGTGGCCACTTCGGACAGATCGGCGTGTTCGTGCAATTCGGTCCCGTCGTAGCGCAGCACTTTCCGGTCCAGCATCGACACCAGCAGGAGGTCGCCGTCTGGAAGCCAACCCAAACCCGATGGTTGGCCGGGAATCTCGAGCACGACCTCCACGGTTCCATCCAGTGACGCTGCCTTCACCGCATGCTGGTAGAAGTCCGAGAACCACAAGCGCCCGTCGTGCCACCGCGGCCCCTCACCAAAGTCAATTCCTCCAACAAACGGCTCCGGACGCTCAAGAATTTCCATCCCCGAACCATAGACTGGCGGTCATGTCGGCACACGAAGCGGCCCTTCTGCGTCACCCGGAACTTGTGGAGCGAATCAAGGCCGACTTGGCCGACCCCTCCCGGGCGGCACCCTCAGAAGCTCGACGGCCTCGACGCAACCCCTAGTAGGACGCCGACAGCCCGAGAGGGTTCGCCAAGTCTCCTTGGGTTTAGCGAGCTGGAGAAACGCCTAGGCCAGGGGGTTGGGGGAGGTGCAGTTTGCCGTCCTCTACTTTGAGGCGCGGGGCTACATCGTTGGCCAGCAAATTTGAAGTGGCCAGGCCGTGAACCCGCTGTGGAAGAACAGCCGCGGCGACATGGGCAGCGTGGGCCACACCAATCGCGCTGTCGATCATGGTGGTGACCACGGCACCAGCGCCGAACTCTTCGACCAGTGCCACCGCGGCCAGCGCCAAGTCGGGTCCGCCGAGGGCTTGTGGTTTCACGATCACGACTCTGATTGTGGCTGTTTTCAAGGCCGTGGCTATGTCGCTGAGGTTGACCGCCGACTCGTCGACCGCCACCGGTACCGCACTCGCGGCTCCGACCGCGGCAATGCCATCAATGCCGACGGTGGGTTCCTCGCAGAAGGCGATGTTGTAGCCGGCCATCTTGTGCAAGGTGGCAATGGCGGTGTCGACGTCCCAACCGCCATTGGCATCGAGGCGCAGCTCAATGTCGTCGCCTATAGCTGATCGCGCGGCCGCGACTCTGGCCGAGTCGGTCCGCGGATCTGTAGCAGCGACCTTCAGCTTGACCGCGGTGATGCCCTCAAGTGCCAACACAGCCGCCTTCGTAGCCACTGCTTCGGGATGAGCGTCTGAAATCAACCCATTGACCAGCACCGGACGGAGCTCTCCTGGCTCCGCTGTCAGCGAGCCTGGTGGAGCCGATCCGAGCACAGGATGTGCCATGAGGTGCGAAGCGAGGCTTAGCTCGTGACTGCTGGCGGACAAATCGAAGGCTGCTCCAGCCAGTGCCGCGCGGGCATGAGGTTGAGCCTCAAGTTCTGTGAGAATCGCGGTCAAGCGGGAATCGTCGACGCTATCCAACTGGGCCAATCGGGGAGCAACAGACGCCAACACGATCTTGCAGTCATCGAGAGATTCTCGTGACCAACCCGGCAATGGGGCGGCTTCACCCCAGCCGACATGTGTCCCGTCGCTGATCGAGAACAGCACCCCTTCCCGGTGGTCCACAACACCGTGGGCGGTGACCAATGGCGACACCAAGCCAAGTCGGTAGTCCCGCAGTTCGGTGGACAGGCCCACGGTCAACCCAAGCCCATCTGTCGACGAATAACGGCAGCGACCGCGTCGGGTTGCTCAAGATGCGCAGCATGGCCTGCGTCGTCGATAACGGTAATATCGGCTTTCGGCATTCGGGCAGCCAGTTCGACGGCGATCCAGGTGAACTTCGGGTCTTCGGCTCCGACAACGAACACGGTGGGAACCGCACACGATTTGAGGTCGTCGTGCAATGGCACCATCACGCCGGTTCCGGCGGCACGCAGGCTTCGGGCCAACCCTGCCGCTGAGTTGCGCAACCGCTGTGCCCGTGACGCCGCCAAGAAGTCCTCTCCAAGACGTGCCTGTGTGGCAAATAGCGGATTCGCCATCCAACGGTCGACGAACATCTCCAGACCATCGCGCTCGATGCTCTCGGCCAACTCGTGGTCAGACTCCCGCCGGTCGGCACGTTCAGCTTCGCTGGACAGGCCCGCCGATGCCCCGATGAGCGTGAGCGAGCGCAACAACTCCGGGTGACGACAAGCAAGTGTCAGCGCCACCCTGCCGCCCATCGAATAGCCGACAAGGTGAAACGAGCCACTCGCACACTCCTCGCCAATTGCTGCAATGTGCGCGGCCATCGCATCAACCGAATAGTCCCGTTCATCGCCGGGGACACTGCTGCGACCATGTCCGACCAAGTCTGGAAGTATCACTTCGGCAACGGCCTCGAGCCCCGGAGCCAAGCCGTCCATCGTGGTGCCATCTCCCGTGAAACCATGCAGCAGAACCACCGGCGGCCCGCTCCCCCGTCGCTCAACATAGAGGTCCACTCCTGGCGCCACCTTCACCAGGTTCACGCGCGGATCATTCTCATGAGATGCCGTCTTTCACTGCCTTGGTGATGGCTTGATGTTGAGCAAGGTCGGTATCGGGGTCAACTTCTATCAGCAGCAAGTCCACGCCAGGAGTCTCGCTCTCGCAGGCTGAGCGCAGCGCCTCGGCAAACTCGGAGGCTGAGGTCACCTCACTGATGCGGACTCCACCAACACCGTCGAAGCCGACCAGATTGAGTCCGTGGGGAGTTCGAAAGAGCGTCTCGAAGTCGACCTCATCGCCACGGGACGCGATTGCAAGTGACGAGAAGATGCCTCCGCCGTTGTTGTCAACACACACGACCGTTAGATGCAGGCCACAGCGAGCTGCACCGAACAGGGCTCCGAGATCGTGCAGCAGGGCAAGATCGCCTATGTAGAGCACCACAGGACCGTCGTGTTGCGATGCCAAACCCAAAGCCGTTGAGGTGACGCCGTCGATGCCACTGGCACCGCGGTTGCCGACGAAATCGATGCGGGGACCTTCGGTCGTGACAAACGAGTCGAGTTCGCGCACTGGCATGGAGTTGGAGGCCATCAACAAAGTCCCAGCGGGCACCGCCTCGGCCAACACCGAAGTAACCAGAGCGCTCAGCAGCGGGCCTCGTCTGATTTCGTCGGTCACGACACGGCCAACGATCAGATCCAATTCCTTCCATCGCTCACACCAGACCGATCTTTGACGTACCACACCTGCAGCTTCGGACAGCACCGCCACCGGGTCTGCCGTTAAATGGCGCGTGACAACAAAGGATGGGTCGTTCCAACGGTTCGCTGGATCTATCAGGACCACATGGGTGGGCCGGTGCGCTTCGAGCCACAACCGGACGGGTTTCGTAGTCGGGGTCCCTCCGAGCCGAACCACCACATCAGGGCGCAATTCCTCGCCAACATCGGCGTGGCGAAGGAGATGGTCGGCGTTGGCAATCACCGTCCCGGCCGAATCACCGCGGGCACGGCGGGTACCTGCGATCGGTTCACCGATAACCGGCCAAGCGGTCGCCGCACTCAGCTCCATTAGCGCAGCAACCACTTCGTTTTGAGCTTCGATACCGGCCGCCGCGTCGGGGCCGACGATGATCACGCCCCGTTCGTAGGACTTCAATTCTGCCAGTGAGTCAGCCTCGCCGGGCGCGTTGCTCTCGCCGGGCGTAGCCGGAGCCCCCAGGGTGCCATCGCCGGGCACGGTGTTCTCGCCGGGCGTAGCCGGAGCCTCCCGATTTGGTGCCTCGACCACCGGAACCGCAGCAAGCGGCTCTAGCGGTTCGCGCAGGGGCCAGTTGAGATGGACCGGACCCGGGTTGATCCCAGTGGCCGAGACCACAGCACGATGTGCGACGAGCTGGCCCTGAGTTGGAGACCACTCACCGGCGACTGCCAGATCGGCTGCCCAACGGGTGGTGGCACCATAAATCTTGACTTGATCAATGGTTTGGTGCGATCCCCAGTCGCGCAACTCAGGGGGGCGGTCGGCAGTACAGACGATCATCGGTACACCCGCGTGGTGTGCTTCGATGATGGCCGGAAAGTAGTTCGCCGCCGCGGTGCCTGAGGTGCACACCAGCACCGAGGGCCGACCCGTACGGCGAGCTTGACCGAGCGCGAAGAATCCCGCCGATCGTTCGTCGAGCTGAATCCAAGTGCGCAGCTTGGGTTGGGCATGCAAGGTAAGCGCCAAAGCCGTTGACCGCGAGCCTGGGCTGATCACCACATCGGTCACACCGTGTTCCACCAGCCCCGCAGCAAACGAGGCCACGGTGTCGTAGACAAGATCAGTAGCCACTTGAAGCCTCCATGACATCAAGTAGGGCGCGAAGCTTGACACCGGTTTCGGCCAACTCTTCGGCTGGTATTGAATCGGCCACCACGCCTGCGCCCGAAAACAACACTGCGGTCGAGCCGCTCACCAAAGCAGACCGCAGCGCAACACACAACTCTCCGTTGCCATCTAGGTCGCACCAGCCGACCGGCGCCGCGTACCAACCCCTGGCAAACCCTTCTCGCTCAAGGATCCACTCAACAGCCGTTTCGGTCGGTGTACCCGCAACCGCAGGTGTGGGATGCAGAACACTGGCAACACGCAGCACATCCATATCGCTGACACCTCCCGCTCGGCGCTGGACCTGCGCGGTTATCGGGGTGCGAAGGTGCTGGACCCGAGCCAGGCGCATGACCTCCGGTTCAAGGCGATAACTGCCCTGTAACCCGAGCACTTCGAGACGTCCGATGATGTCGTCAACCACGAACTGATGCTCGGCGCGGGTCTTGGGTGAAGCCATCATCTCAGCGGCCAGAACCTCAGCGGTCGCGTTTGTTGGGCCGATACCAACCGTGCCGGCGACCGCCTCGGTACGGACCTCGGGGCCGTCAAGGGCGACGAGTTGCTCGGGACTCGCACCCAGGAACTGACGGTCGCCGACCGCCACGGAGAACACCGCGCAGTTCCGGTAGCGATGCCGGAGCCGATGCAACACGTCTATAGGGTCGACGTTGCCCTCTTCGTGGACCCGTGCCAGCACAACCTTGCGAAACTGATCGTGAGCGATCGCATCAGCCGCATCGTCGACAAGGTTCAGATAGCTCTGGTCATCGGCAACGACCTCGCCCGCAGCTACTTCAAAGGGACTACTCAAAGGCGCTGGCAAGTCGGCGGCGAAAGCATCAAGGCGCCTGTCGAGTGCGGCGCCGGCGCCGGCCTCGTCTTCGCCGTCGCCCACTTTGGCGGCTGCTAGCAACCATGTGCCGTCGGCCCGGTCGACAACGGTGAGTTCTGGAAGCACCCAACGCGCATCTGAAAACCCAGTCCAGTCGGGGAATGTGGTTTCCCCTTCAGCGGGTGGTGGGGACTGGTCTGCACACGAGAATGAGAAGCCTCCGAGAATAACGGGAGCCGGGGCATTTCTCGGACCGATCCGTTGGGTGCGCGCCGCGAGGGCTGCCCGTGCCGCTGATGTTGCCGAGAAGCGTCCGTCACCGACGGGGGCGATGGTCTCGACCGCGCCGAGTCCTACTACAGAGAGACCGGCCTCCGGGCGCATCCATAGTGTCCTGTGTTGCTCAGAAGATGCCGCAAACACCGCAACGGGATCCAGCCGTTCAGCTAGCCGCCTGCCAACAATGATGGTCCCCCCGCCCATTGCAGGATCGTCCCCTAGACGGGCGAGGGCACGGCTTACGAGAGTTTGCTCAAAGTGCCGCGCCACGAGACCGGAAACGACCGGTACTAGGCGGGCGAGCAAGGCTACGAGGTCCTCGCGGTCGCCGCCTTGACGATCTGAGTGTTGTTTGAAAAGTTCGATTGAGTCGTCGACGACGTCTTCCACATGGGTTGCATGGCGCATCGCCAAAGCGGTCAACTCTTCGAAACTCACGCCCGTGGCAACCAGCGTGCGGGCTGCAACCAGCATCTCGACCGCGTCGGGTCCGAAGCGCTGCTCAGCGCCCTCACCGCTCGGAGTGATCAAACCAGCGCCAACCACGACATCAATGATGAACTCGGGGACTTCTGCTCGCCGTGCTAGTTCGGCCCGGTCGAGGTCAGGGTCGGGCGCGTTGCGATCGGCGAGATCGGCAAGAAGCCCTGAGGCGTCTCCAGTTGATAGTTCCTTGATTTGAGCCAGCGTGAATCCGCGGTTGGAGAGGTCCTGTATTTGGCGCAGACGACGAAGGTGGGAGTCGTTGTAAACAGCGATGCGACCCTGTCGGGTCGGGGGTGCGAGCAGTTTGCGGCGCTGGTAGTAGCGGACGGTGTCGACACCGACATCGGCAGCTTCAGCCAGATCTTCTACTCGGTAGTTCACAACGCTCTCGCCAGGGTCGTCCGGTGGGGCGATCAATTATAGGAGTATTTACTCCCCGAGTCCTTACTCCTATCGTTGTTTCGGCCGGACCACTAGGCCGCTTGTCACCAGCCGATGCGCTTGCGGAATGATCGAACTCCTTGGGATCGGGCGCCGAATTGTTCGGCCCGGGTGATCAGCCCAGCATCGGACGACACCACGGTCACCGGGTCGTGGTCGACGTCGTCACCGTCGCCAGACCTCGATTCGCCAAGCCCAGACCTCAATTCGACAAGCAACGCGATGATCTCATCGTCGGCGGCATCGGGGGCCGAATGGCCTGCGTAGCGCAGTTCAACATTGCCTCGCGTGCCCGCACGCAGACCGGGTACCGGGCGACCATCAGCGACCACCACAACCCATTCGTCGAAGTCGAAAGCCACTAACGCATCGACGAACCGGGCCAGTGCTCCATCACGGTCTTTCCACCAGCCGTCGGGCACTGATCCGATCACATTCATTGCATCAATCACGATCATTCCCCACGGTGTCACACAGCGTGCGTACCATCGACTCCTGATGCCAATAACTCTTGAAATCACGGGCTACGGAGACGCGGCACACAGCGCCCTCGCCAACACTGTTGAGCACTACAAGGAGGTCGATCCGCTTCGGCCCGTCAGCGTCATCGTGCCGTCCAACTACATGGGCATCGCTGCTCGGCGTGCACTCGGGCAGCGCCGAGGGGTCGCCGCGGTCACCTTCCTTACTCCTTACCGCCTTGCTGAACTATTGGGATCCGCGGCTGTGGCCGCGGCGGGAAAGCGGCCGATTTCCACCCCGATCCTGGCCGGTGCCATGCGGGCGGTGCTCAGCGGTGAACCCGGCCGTTTCGAGGGAGTTCAAACCCATCCGGCAACCGAACGGTCGCTGGTAAAGGCTCATCGCGTCCTCTCCGAGATTCCGGCGGACACACTCAAGTTCCTCTCAGAGAGATCCACTCGGACCGCTGATGTGATCCGCATCTTCCACGCGGTCAACCACCGGATCGACAACAATTTCTCCAACGAACGAGATCTGGTCGACGAAGCGATCAAAGCGATCTCGACCGGGGCTTCTACCCTGGCTGACCTGGGTCCGGCGATTCTCTTTCTCCCCCAACGGATGAGCACCAACCACATCCGTCTGTTGAAAGCCCTCGGCAGCCACCACGAAATGCAGATCATCGCCGCAGCATCGGGCACTCCCGAAGCCGACGACCCGGTACGGCTCGCAGTCGAGCAGTTCGGGGTCGAGTGGTCACCGCCGTCCTGCATTGAGGCACCCGTCGCAGACCGTGCTCTCAGCGTTTCGGACGCCGACGACGAGGTCCGCCATGCGGTGCGCAGCATCACCGAAGCGTCACTTGACGGCATCCCGTTCAACCGCTGTGCGGTGCTCTATGGCAGTCACGAACCGTACGCCCGCATGGTCAGCGATGCGTTCGACGCCGCCGGCATCGAATGGTTTGGGCAATCCGTGCGCACTACCGAATCATCACTGTTGGGTCGAGCACTGCTCGGCATGCTCAAACTGAGCGACCACGATTTCTCGCGGCACGATGTGTGTGCCTGGTTGGCGAGCGCTCCGGTTCGCCGATCCAACAACCGCCAGATCCCAGCGGCCGCCTGGGAGAGAGCCTCGCGGGCTGCAGGTGTGGTGTCCGGGGTGGATCAGTGGAGCACTCGACTGGCCCGTTTGGTCGACGACTGCAAAGCCGACGCACAACGATTTGTGCACGACGAAGAGCAGGAATGGCGGGTTGCGCGCTTGCACAGAGAGGCCGACGATGCGTCGGAGTTGGCAGTATTCGTCGCCAGACTGGCAGCCGATCTCAAGGGTGGCAACAGCGCCGAATCCTGGTCTGGTATCGCTCGCTGGTGTCGAAAGCTGATCAGCGACTACCTGGGCAGTGAGGCGTCGCGCGACAAATGGCCGGCTCATGAGAAAATCGCCGCTGAGCGCATCGACGCGGCTGTCTCCCGGATCGGCGATTTGGACGGGATCGACCCCAATCCCAGCGTGGCCGCCTTCCGCAGAGCCTTGGAACTCCAGCTCGCCGATGATCTCGGTCTCCATGGAAACTTCGGCAGGGGTGTGTTGGTCGGACCGGTGAACATGGCCGTCGGGCTGGAACTAGAGCGGGTGATCGTGCTGGGGCTTGCTGAGGGAACAATGCCTGCACGGCGACGCGATGATCCGCTGATCCCCGATCACATCCGGGAGCTCGCCGGGTCCTGCCTTCCAACCCGAGCAGACCTGACGAACGACACGCACCGAGCGTTGCTGGCCGTAATGTCGGCCACAGCACACACGCTGTTCATGTTTCCTCGTGGGGATCTTCGCAAGAACGCACAACGAGCCCCGAGCCGCTGGTTGCTCGACACCTGTGAAGCCCTCGACAGGGTGCGACCGACCGCAGAAGACCTCGCTCGCAGCACCGGCGACTGGCTGGTCGAGGTGCCCTCCTTCGTTGCCGGTCTGCGTGCCGTCTCCTTCCCGGCGCACAACCAGGAGTACGACATGCGCGCGCTCCTCGACTGGGCCGAGGACGGCAGAGACATCCTCGAAGCGCCGCCGGTATCGCAGCGCCGAGAACTGCGCCGGGGCGTCGAGTTGATAACCGGTCGCTACGCGGATCGCTTCACGCGCTTCGACGGCAACCTCGGCCACGAACTCAGCGCTGCCACACGGGAGTCGTTGCAGTCCAGGGGGGAAGTGACCTCGGCAAGTCGACTCGAACTCTGGGCGAAGTGCCCGCACGCCTACTTCCTGCGTCATGTACTCGGGATCAACCCGGTCGAGGACCCCGAGGAGCAGTATCGAATCAGTCCTCTCGACCTGGGCACGCTGGTCCATTCGGTGATTGAGCGCTGGATCGAGGAAGCAAGAGCCGACAACACTCTCCCTTCGCCGGACCGACCCTGGAGCGACAACGATGTTGCACGCCTCATCGAAATCGGAATCGAAGAAGCCAAGCGCCTGGAGCACCGCGGGTTGGTCGGGCGGGCGGTCTATTGGCAACGCGACAAGCAGGTTTTCTTGGATGACCTTCGTGGGTTCAGCAAGTTTGATTCCGACCAACGTAAATTCCGTGAAACCAGCCCTGTCGCCTCTGAGTTGCAGTTCGGTCTGCCCACCAGTGATCAGGGTCCGATCGCTATCGCGTTACCCAACGGCCGGACAATCAAACTGCGGGGCGCCATTGATCGCGTCGATGAACACGCTGACGGGAATCTGCTGGTGATCGACTACAAGACCGGCTCCGCCAGAAATTACAAGAACCTCCATGAAGACCCTCTAGCGAACGGCACCAGCCTGCAACTCCTGCTCTACGGCTTAGCCGCTCGGCAGTTGTTGAACCGGCCCAATACCCCGATGTCAGGCTCGTACTGGTTCGTCACGCGAAAAGGCGAGTTCGAACCTCACGGATATCGGATCACCTCGGAGCTGGAGGCCGAGGGGCTGAGCACCGTAGCCGACATCGTTGAGTGCATTGAGTCCGGGCTGTTTCCCCCACATCCCGCACCACCACAGTTCCGTCCCTGGGTCGACTGTCACTTCTGCGAACCCGACGGGCTGGGGCTCTCCCACCAGTACTCGGACTGGCAGCGAAAACGCGACGACCCCGAACTGCGGCCCTATCTCGAAATCAACGGAGGCGACAGTGAGTGACGCACCTGGGGCCTCCGCAGCGATCTCTACGCCGGACAGCGAGGAACGTCCACCAGCCGACGAAACACAACGGCACCGAATACGTACTGAACGATCGGTGAACCTGTTCGTGGAGGCCGGCGCAGGCACCGGCAAGACCCGGGCCCTCGTTGACCGGGTCGAGGCATTGGTTCTCGAGGACGGGGTGGCCATGGAGACGATCGCCACGATCACCTTCACCGACAAGGCTGCCACAGAGTTGCGAGACCGCATCCGTCAACGATTCGAAAGGTCCGACGATCCACTCGCGCTGGCGGCGATCCAACAACTTGACGGTGCCGCCGTCGGCACGCTCCATTCGTTCGCCCAGCGAATCCTTGCGGAGCATCCGGTCGAAGCTGGGCTTCCCCCAGGCATCGAAGTCCTCGACGAGATCGGTTCGCAAGTCGAGTTCGAGCACCAATGGCAGCAGTTCCTCGACGACCTTCTTGAAGACCAGTCGGTGGGCCCGTCTCTGCTGTCGTTGGAAGTCGCCGGCGTGAAACTCGAGCACCTCCGGTCTCTCACCCTGCAACTGTCCGACAACTGGGACCTGGTGGAGGAGCGTCTCGATCTCAACCCGCCGCAGCCTGAGCCGATCGACGCGTCCCGCTTGATCCGGCAGTTCGATGAGGTGCTCAAACTTCAACGCTTCTGCTTAGACCCGGAGGACAAACTGTTCGGGCATCTCCTTCGGGTTGCGGAGAACCGAGATTCCTTGGCGAACGCCTTCAGCAATATTGACCATGTCGAGGCGTTGGCCCTGGCGGCTGACATGGGTGCTGCTAAACCGAACGCTGGCAGGGCGGTCAAGCCGGGAAACACCGGTAAAGCAGCGAACTGGAGAATCGCTGTTGACGCAGTCCGATCAGAGATCAGAGGGTTGGCCGACCATTGTGACGAAGCCGTCGGCGAGGTGACGACCGCTGCGCTCGCTTACGTGGGCGCACGGATCGGCCGCTTTGTCCTCGAAACAGTGGAGGAACGACGTGAGAACGGGCGCCTGCAGTTTCACGACCTGTTGGTCCGGGCCCGTAAGCTGCTGCGCCACAAGGAACTGGGTGCCGAAGTTCGGGCTTCGCTTCACCAGAAGTACACCCACCTTCTGCTTGACGAGTTCCAGGACACCGATCCGATTCAGATCGAGATCGCGGTACTCATCGCCACGACCGCAGAGCGCGTGGACGATGTCGAGTGGACCGACTTGGATGTGGAACCCGGACGACTGTTCTTCGTCGGTGACCCCAAACAGTCGATATACCGCTTTCGGCGAGCCGATATCCGTTTATACCTCACGGCCCGCGAACACTTCAGTGACCATGCTTCTCTGACAGTCAATTTCCGTACCACCGAACCGATCATCAACTGGATCAACGACGTCTTCTCGCAGCTGATCATCGCGGCCGACGGCAGCCAACCCGAGTATGTGCCGCTGTCCTCGCATCGCCTCGGCTGCGACAGCACGGGCCCTGCAGTGGCGCTTCTGGGGGCAGAACCCATCCCAGCGGCTATGACCGCCGCTGAATTGCGCCGGGCCGAGTCCGACGATGTCGCCGCGACGGTTGCGGAGATTCTGGCAGGTACCACGCCTTGGAACGTCGAAGATCCTGACGGGCAGTGGCGACCCGCAGCTCCCAGCGACATCTGCATCCTCTTGCCCACGAGGATCAGCCTGGCCGGCCTGGAACGCTCCCTGGACGCCAACGGCATTCCCTACCGGGCTGAGACTTCAAGCCTGGTTTACGCAACCCGAGAAGTCCGCGAGCTCATGCTGACGCTGCGCGCCGTCTCTGATCCCACCGACGAATTGGCCACAGTCGCCGCCGTGCGTTCATTCGTGTACGGCTGTGGTGACGACGACCTGGCCACATGGCGTCTCGAACACAACGGCCGCTTCTCTCTGCACCATCGAATAACTGATGACCACCAGGACCACCCAGTCGCCGACGCGCTGTCACACCTCGCGCAACTCCACGAGGACCGTCACTGGTTCACACCTGCTGGGCTGCTTGAGCGAGTGATCCGGGAGCGGGCGGTATTGGAGAGTGCCGTCGCCACCGGATCACCCCGAGACGTCTGGCGGCGCCTGCGATTCGTGGTCGACCAGGCCAGGGCATGGACTGATGCGGGTGGCACCGACCTCCGCGCCTATCTGGAATGGGCACGCAGGCAGGGTGTCGACAACGCCCGCGTCTCCGAGACGGTCCTTCCCGAGACAGACGATGACAGCGTCAGGATCATGACTGTCCACGGTTCCAAGGGCCTGGAGTTTCCAATCACCGTGATGGCCGGGATGACAACCATGTTCACCAGTCCACAACGTGGACCGGCCGTGCACTTCCCGCCTAGAGAACCCGCTCTGTTGAAGGTCTCGAGCAGGGTCGCATCGGAACGCTATGCCGAATGGAAACCCTTCAACGACACGATGGACCGGCATGAGAGGCTGCGCCTGCTCTACGTGGCCGCAACCCGTGCTCGCGACCATCTCATCGTCTGCCTGCATCGACCCGAATTCGGCCGAAAATCCACGACGAGCGCAACCGTGCTCGCGGAACACGCGTTGGAGTCCGCATCGGCTACACCGTTCGTTCCCTCACATACCGGATTGAACCCGCTCAGACTGGCAAGCCGAGCACAGTTGGTCGACAAGGATCAATGGATCGCCAGACGATCCGAAGCCACCGCGGCCGCGCGGCGCCGCACCGTAGTTTCCGCCACCACCTTGGCAAAAGAGGTTGCGGAGACAGCTGATCCGGGGCTCAACAAGAATGCCCGCAACCTTGATCTACCACCGTGGCTCAAAGGACGGTTCGGTACTGATTTCGGTCGCGCGGTGCACGGGGTGATGCAAGTAATCGACTTGGCCACCGGCGAGGGACTGCACGAAGCCGCAGCCGCCCAAGCTGTAGCCGAAGGAGTCAACAACCGGCGATCAACCGTCGAACAAGTGGCCCGAAGTGCCATCGACACCCAGGTAGCCCGACAAGCCTCGGCCACCGAACACTGGCGTGAGGTTTGGGTTGCGGCAACCGTTGGCGGCTGCCTGGTGGAGGGTTATATCGACCTCCTTTACCGACACGGTTCCGGCTTGGTTGTCGTTGACTGGAAGACAGATCATGTCGACGATAGTGACGACATCGCCACCAAACTCGACCGCTACCGACTTCAAGGGGCCAGCTACGTCGCCGCCATAGAAGCCGCCACCAAGCTGACCGTCGAACGGATGGTGTTCGTATTCCTCCGCGAAGACGGTGCGATCGAACGGGATCTTCCCGACCTGCGCAGTGCCGTTGCCGAAGTTCAGCAACGAACCCACGAACTCGCCGAACTATCAGGTCTCAACGCCCAGCATCCAGATCTGTAGGGTCTGTAAGGCCTCAGTAGGATCAGCAGCTTGCTGCCTGTGGGTCTAGCGGCGGCGGACTCGCTCACTCAGTTCTTCGGAGAGTCGAGCTATCCGAACGCCCAGTTCGGCGCGCTCGGCTACGTCGAGTTCTCCAATGTCGAGATCGAACGCGTCCAGCACCAACTCCAGAGACGAGCGGGCGAGTTCAGCGCCTGCACTGGTCAGTTCAATGAGGACCCGGCGCTTGTCGTCGGGATCAGCGACACGTCGAATCGACCCGCGGTCCTCAAGGCGACGAATGGTCTTCGTCGTACCTCCTGTCGTTTGCACCAGTCGATCAGCGAGCTCGCCGGCAGCGAGACGGTGGGGCGGGTCCTCTATGCGAAGTGCGCTCAAAAGGGTGAACTCTGAAGTGTCGAGACCTTCGTCCAGCAGGACGTCTGACAACAGGGCTTCAAGTTGACGGCCAGTTCTGAACGCCCATAGCAGGACTACGAAGGTTGCGCGGTGTCGCTCACCCACCATTGGAGCCAAAGATTCCAGTGCAGTGCTCCAGCTGTGGTCAACAACCGACCGCGTCTTTCGCTCACCCCCGAGCGGACGCAACGTGTCCAGGAGTTCGGGGCTCAGCTCATCTGCTGCTTCATCGGGCACGTCTGCAGGCTAGCCCGGTTCCTTCGCTCGTCCCAAAGAGACAACTCGCACATCGAGACTTGAAAAAGAAAATAACTTCCCAGGAAGACTGTTGACATTACTTCCCAGGAAGTTACAATACTTCCTAGAAAGGTTCTCACGAAGGTTCCCGAGAAGGTTCGTGAGAAGGTTCTCAGGAAGGTACAACAAGCGAATGGCCATTACTACCGAGACAACACCCGACGTTCGATTCGAAGACATTGACTTCACCGATCTCGGCGTTTTCGCTGAACGCTGCCCTCATCACTGGTTCAGCTTCCTGCGTGAAAACGCCCCCGTTTGGAAACACCCCGCCAATGAGCGGTCCGACAACGAACCGTTCTGGTGCGTGACGTCCTATGAACACATCCAACAGGTGCACCGATCCGGCACGCTCTTCAGCCACCAAACAGGCCCCGGCCGCGACGGCGCCGGCGGCATCACGATGAACGACCAAGAACCCATACAAGGTCCCGGCTTGCAGATGGTGATGACCGACCCGCCCGCGCATACTCGCTATCGCAAACTGGTCAACAGGGGGTTTACACCGCGTGTAGTGCACCGTCTCACCGACGCGTTCCGGTTGCGCACCACCACAATCCTCGATCAGATAACTCCGCTCGGCTCTTGTGACTTCGTTACACAGGTAGCCGCAGAACTTCCTCTGATTGCAATCGCTGAGATCGTCGGTGTGCCTCAAGAAGATCGAGCCATGTTGTTTGAATGGAGCAACCGGGCGGTCGGTGGTTCCGACGACTTAGACGATGCTTACGCTGCCCTGTTCGAAATGGGGATCTACGCTCACGGTCTGACCGAACGCAAACGCCGAGAACCCGCTGACGACCTGTGGACCAAGCTCACCGAAGCTGTGGTGACCATGGAGGACGGCTCAAAGGTAGAGCTGACTGAAACTGAGCGGGACCTCTTTTTCATTCTGTTGATCGTTGCGGGTAACGAAACCACCCGAAACAGCATTTCCAAAGGCATGATCGCTTTCTTCGACCATCCAGATCAGTGGCAACGCTGGTTAGCGCACCCCGAACTATCCGACACGATGGTCGACGAAGTACTGCGCTACACCAGTCCAGTCAACTTTTTCAGGCGCACCGCCACAGCTGACACCGAACTCGGTGGTCAACACATCGCTGCTGGCGAGAAAGTTCTGTTGTGGTATCCATCCGGAAACCGCGACAAGGCGGAGTTCGGGCCGACGGCAGATTCCTTCGATATAGGACGCATCCCCAACCACCATATGGCCTTCGGTGCCGGTGGCGCGCACTTCTGCCTCGGCGCGAACCTCGCCAAACTAGAAATCAAGATCATCTTCGAAGAACTGGCCAAACGGATCCCCGACATTCACCTGGTCGGAGACGTCGAACGACTCCGCACCAACCTCGTCGACAGCATCAGCCGTCTACCCGTCGAGTTCACCCCGAGCCCAGCGTTGCTCGGATCACAGAGCACCAACGGGCACCGAACTCTAGACGATCTTGCCAGCGTGTCCTGCCCAGTAGGGGTCTTTTAGTCGGCGTTTGTAGAGCTTGCCGTTGGGGTCGCGGGGCATCTCGGTCGTGTAGTCAATCGACCGCGGCAATTTCTGTTTGGCGATCTGACCGCTGAGCCAACCCATGATGTTGTCAGTGGTTTCGTCGTTGGGTTCCCAACCGGCCACCAGCTCGACAGCCGCCTTGATCTCCTCGCCCGAATCGGGATTGGGGATCCCGAACACAGCCACATCGGCGATCGCTTCGTGCTGCACCAGCACCCCTTCAATCTCCGCGGGATAAATGTTGACTCCGCCGGCGATGATCATGTCGTTGGCTCGGTCGTTGAGAAACAAGAACCCGTCATCGTCGATATAGCCGATATCGCCGACCGTGAAAAAACCTCGCAGGCGGCTCTTCTCGGTTTTCTCCTTGTCGCCTTTGTATTCGAAGAGGTTGCCCGGCATCTTCATGTAGACGGTGCCGGACTCAAACGGCGGCAGGTCGTTTCCCTGTTCGTCGACAACGATCACCTCAGCGCCGGGCCAGGGCTTTCCAACTGTGCCGGGTTTGGCGAGCCATTCTTGGGGCCCGACGATGGTGCCGCCTCCCTCGGTCGCCGCGTAGTACTCCCAGACGGAGTCGCCCCACCATTCGATCATCTTGCGCTTTGTTTCGATCGGGCATGGTGCCGCGGCGTGAACCATGCGGCGTAGCGACGAGACATCGTAGGCTTCTCGAACCTCATCAGGGAGTTGCAACAGCCGGTTGAACATGGTCGGAACCATGTGTGAATGAGTTACCCGATAGCGCTCGATTCGCTCCAACAGACCTTCAGGGGTCCAACGATCCATGAGGATCACGGTGTGACCCATGTGCAGCGACATGGTGGTCCAGTTGTTGACAGCGGTGTGATAGGTAGGTGCCTGGGTGATCTGCACATTGTCGTCGTGCGGCATCGTTCCGAACAGCATGAACAACCCGCCGGAGCCTGCGGAGATCTCGTCGACATCCCCATCGGCCAACGCGCGACGCACACCCTTGGGACGCCCAGTGGTGCCCGAGGTGTAAAACATGTAGGAGCCGGGGTAGAGATCATCGGGACGTTCGCCTGACTGGCCATTGATCAGATCACTGAAGGGCCTGAACCCTTCCACCGGACCCACCGAGAATCGGTTGGATGCGGGGGTAAGGCAATCACCGAGCACCCGCGTAGCCTCAGCTTCGAAACGGCTCGACACGATCAGGGCTTTCGTCTCAGCGTCGTTGACGATGTAGCTGATCTCCGGCCCAACAAGATGCCAATTGATAGTCGTTACAAAAAAGCCCCCTTGGAATGCTGCGAGGCACACTGCGACCTGCTCAAAGCTGTTGGGCAGCACAGTCGTGACCTGATCACCCCTTTTTAGCCCGGCGGCCCGCAAGCCATGGACAATCTTGTTGGTGAGTTCAGACAACTCGCCGTAGGTCATCTGGTTGTGATCCGGGTCGACGAGAGCGAGATGTTTCCGATCCGCTTCGGCGATTTTCCAGAATCCGGTGATATCGGTGTTGGCCATGCTGCAAATGATCCTGCCCCCGACGCCATCGCGCCAATCCGACGCTGATCGGTAGCCAATGCGACCAGGGACCCACGCTGGTCGCTACTGTGAATCTATGGCCGATGATCGCCCGCTCGAAGAACAAGTCCGCCTGGAGTATCGAGGGAAGGTGGCGTGGGTGACCATTGACCGTCCCGAAGTCGGCAACGCGCTCAACCCTCCGTGCCGAGACCGGCTCCGCGACATTTTCAAAGAGTTCAACTCCAACCATCGTGCGCGAGCAGTCGTGTTGACCGCTACCGGCGACAAGCTGTTCTGCCCCGGTGCCGACCTCACCCACAGTTACCAGACCGATCGAGCCACCGACCTCCCCGAGAGGGTGATAGGTGACCCACGTCAAATGATGCTCGACGGGCAATACACGCTGTTCCCCGCCATCTTGGACTGTGAAGTGCCGGTGATCGCTGCGGTCAACGGCACCGCGGCCGGTATGGGCGCGCATCTCGCCCTCGCCTGTGATCTCGTGATCTGCTCCGAGAAGGCCAAGTTCGTAGAGGTCTTCGCCCGCCGAGGTCTGGTGCCTGATGCGCTCGGACCGTGGCTGTTGCCGCGCATCATCGGGGTGCGCCGCACCATGGAACTCATGCTCTTCGCCGAGGACCTGCTCCCCGGCAAGGCACTCGAATGGGGACTCGTCAACAAAGTCGTCAGCCACGATGAACTGGAGTCCGCGGCAAGCGAATGGGCCGAACGGCTCGCGGCCGGCCCGACTCGATCATTCGGTTTCACCAAATGGCTGGTCAACCAGAGCCTCGATAGCGACAGAGCCCAGATGGCCCAGAACGAAGCGCTGGCAGTGGAACTGAACACCTACACAGCTGACTCTGAAGAAGGAGTCGCCAGTTTTCGTGAACGCCGAACACCAAATTGGAAGGGCTACTGAAACTCGACTGTCAGTCGCTCGACGCCCCGGATAGTGATGCGTGGTCGCCATACTTCTTCGGTAACAGCCCATCTCTCATACCGGCTCAACAGGCGTTCGAGCACTACCTGTCCCTCAAGCCGAGCTAGCGCCGCGCCGAGGCAGAAGTGGATACCAGATCCAAACGACAGCAGGTGGGTATCGCTGCGGGTGATATCGAAACGGTCAGGATCGGTGCAAACATACGGGTCGCGGTTCGCTGCGGCTAGCAGCATGAGCGTTGTTGAACCTGCCGGGATAGTGATGTCACCGACCTCAATATCTGCAAACAGGTAACGCCCATCAACTTGGACGGGTGGGTCGTAGCGCAACACCTCTTCTACCGTGGCTGGGATCAGAGAAAGATCGTTTCGCAACAACTGCAACTGATCGGGGTGGGCAACCAAGGCCCTCACCATGTTGCTCAACAACTGTGTGGTCGTTTCAAAACCAGCCGCGTAGATCAACAACACGTTGGAGATCACTTCGTTCTCGCTCAGCCGGTCTTCCCCGTCGCTGGCCCGGATCAAACCCGTGAGCAGATCATCTTGAGGGTCGGCCCTCCGAGTCTTGATCAGATCAGAAAAGTACGCACGGGCTTGCAGAGCCGCTGCTTCTGCCCGGTCGATCTCTTCTGGGGTCGAAACCGGTTCGAGCGAGGCCGATAAATCAGCGATCCGGGGCCGGAGCCAATCACGGTCGGTTTGCGGCACACCCACTAGCGCACTGATCACGTTTGCCGGTAGCGGAAATGCCACGCTGTCGACGAAGTCACCGTTCCCACCAAGTTCATCGAGCAACTCGTCAGTCATTGCGGTTACTTCGGGACGCAACCGCTCAACTCTCCGCGGTGTGAATGCCCGACTGACAAGTCCCCGAATTCGTGTGTGGTCCGGTGGATTCAAAAACAACATTGACACGTTGTCGCGGTCAAACTGCCTCCGAGGACTGCCGTCGATCGATACCGGACCGACAGGTCCCTCGTCCGGTGGGCTGCCGCAACGGGGGTCCCGTAACAAGTTTCTGGCGTTCTCAAATCCAGAAATCACCCAGGTACCGCTTGTTTGCGTACGAAACAACGGTGCCGTCTCGCGCAGTTGTCGGTAAAGCGGGTATGGATCAGCTATCGCTGACGGATCAACCATCAAGGTGAGCAAAATATCGTCGGGCTTCATTGCCCCGGCACGCTACCGGCTCACAGAGCTAGCGCCGCAGCGATCTCTGCGGCGACGCGGGCGTTGTCTTGGGCCAATGCCAGGTTGGCCTCGACGCTGACACCATCGGTCGCCGCGGCAATCGCGTCGAGAAGCACTGGAGTAACCGCCGGACCGCGCAAACGCTGCTGCTCCAGGTGGGCAAGCGCCGAGTCGAGCGCGCGGTTGATCGGCTCAGGGTCAAGTTCTGCGCCCAGCGGTATCGGATTGGCCACGAGAATACCGCCCGGATGACCAACGGCTGCCGCGGCTCGCAGCATGGCTGCCACCTCGTCGCCGCTGTTGACCACAGTCGGAACCTCAAGCCCGCTGTCGCGCACGTAAAACGCGGGAAAGCGATCTGTTTGCCAACCTGCTACTGGCACACCCAGGGTCTCCAAATATTCGAGAGTGCGGGCCAAGTCCAAAAAGGCCTTGGCCCCAGCGGACACCGCCACCACCGGGTGCCGGGACAAGGCAACAAGGTCTCCGCTCACGTCGCCAGTGACTTCAGCCCCGCGGTGAACTCCTCCGATCCCGCCTGTGGCAAACACTTCTATCCCCGCACGCGCCGCCAATGTCAGCGAGGCGCTCACGGTCGTAACTCCCACATCAAGGCCGCCGGATACCGCACTAGCCAAATCACGGGCCGCAACCTTGTGCGTAGCGGCTAGCACACGATCATGGTCTCTTTCGTCAACACCAACGACAGCCACGCCGTCGATCACCGCAGTCAGTGCCGGGACCGCGCCCTCATCGCGAACCGCGGTGACACAACGATCCAAGCACTCGCGACTGGCTGGCGACGGCAAACCCAAGCCACTGAAGATGGTGGACTCAAGAGCCACAACCCGCCGATGCCCCGCCAACGCCGCAGCGACTTCGTCACCAACTTGAAAGAACTTTGCGCCCTCGGCCATAGCCCGAAGCCTATGGCCTGTGTTGCAGGTAGGCAGACACTCCCTGAGTGCGCTATCAATAACCCCGTGATCGAGATACTCAAGCAAACGTGGGCGGAACTAACCGCGAAGGGTTCTCCCTTCGCATGGTCAACTCAAGAGGTTCGGGGCATGCCAATGCGGATCTTCGACACCGCCCCTCCCAATATGCGATTTGTTTGGGAGCTGTCAGCTCAATTTGCTGATCGGCCTTACATCGTGTTTGAAGACGAGACCATCACCTACGGCGAAGCCCATGCAATGGTTCGGTCATTGGCCCATTACTTGGTCAACGAGCACGGAGTCGGTCCCAACGACCGGGTAGCGATCGCCATGCGCAACTACCCAGAGTGGGCTTTGGCCTATTGGGCAACGATCGTAGTGGGTGCTTCTGCGGTGGGAGTCAACGCCTGGTGGACAGCGTCCGAACTCGAATACGCCCTCAACGATTCTCGTCCAAAGGTCTTGATCGCCGATGACGAACGGCTTGAACGGGTACTTGAGGTGCTCCCGGCAGTGCGGGCCGAAGCGCCGCTGCACATTATTTCGGTCCGCAGCGACCGTGAACTGCCCGACGACGCTTCGCGGTGGGACGACCATGTCGTCGTGTCGGGCGCGCCAGATGATCTTCCGCCCGCCGAGATAGCTCCCGACGATGACATATGCATCTTCTACACCTCGGGCACGACCGGCTTTCCCAAAGGTGCACAGTTGACCCATCGCGGTTCTGTGCACAACGTGTTGCACCTGGCTTTCGCCAACACCGCCGCCTCGATCGCAACCGCCAAACTCGCTGCAAACGACCAACCCGACTCCGCGGCTCCGGCCACACCCGGAAAAGGCACCGAGCCCGACTCCGCGGCTCCGGCCACGCCCGGCGAAAGCAACGAACCCGACTCCGCGGCTCCGGCCACGCCCGGCGAAAGCAACACCGAACCCGACTCCGCGGCTCCGGCCACGCCCGGCGAAAGCAACACCGAACCCGACTCCGCGGCTCCGGCTACGCCCGGCGAAAGCAACGAACCCGTTCAGGCGGTCATCATGGTGCCGACGCCGTTGTTTCACGTCACCGCCAACAACTGTGTGCTTCATCCAGCAACCATCTCCGGCGGCAAGATGGTGATGATGTATCGCTGGGACACCGCTCGAGCGATCGAGTTGATCGAACGCGAAGGCGTCAACATGTTCACCGGCGTTCCGACGATGGCCCGCGAGATGTTGGCACACCCCGATTGGCACACCCGTGACACATCCAGCTTGGCTGCGTTGGGCGGCGGGGGTGCGGCCATCCAACCAGACCTCGTCGAAAAGATCGACAACACACCCGGAAACGTGAGGCCGGCGACCGGCTATGGACTAACCGAAACCAGCGGCGTTATCACCGCTGTGAGCAACGATTTCTTTTCGGCTCGGCCAACCTCTGCTGGACTTGTCATGCCGACTTTCGAGTACAAGGTGCTTGACGCTGACGGCAACGAAGTGCCGACAGGCGAACGCGGGGAGCTGTGCGTTAAGGGACCTGCGGTCGTCAAGGGCTACATCAACCGCCCAGAAGCGACCGCCGAGGCCATCCGTGAAGGCTGGTTTCGTACCGGCGACATCGTATATATCGACGAGGACGAGTTCGTTCACATCGTCGACCGGATCAAAGACATGGTGTTGCGCGGCGGGGAGAACGTCTACTGCGCCGAGGTCGAAGCGGCGATCTACGAACACCCTGATGTGGCCGAGGCTGCCGTTTTCGGTGTTCCCGACGACCGGCTCGGTGAGACTGTCGGCGCAGCGATCTACTTGGCAGAAGGCGGCACTCTCGACGAATCGGAACTAGCCGCCCACCTGGCACCGCTTATCGCCAAGTTCAAACAGCCCGATCACGTCTGGTTCGTCGATGAGCCGATACCCCAGAACGCCAACGGCAAGTTCGTGAAACGCCAGCTCCGAGAGCAACTCCTCGCCACCCTCTAGCGTTGTTTCAGCCTTTCTTGGCCCTAGCGGTGTCCTTGCTGGTTCAACAATGCGCGGTGAGTAGATCGCCGTTTGGCAAGCACTAGGATCGCGGCGGTGGAAACGGTGCCGTATCTGACTGAACGCCTGCAAGGGTTCGGTACCACGATCTTCACGGCGATGTCGGCGTTGGCGATTGAGACTCAATCGGTGAACCTCGGGCAGGGGTTCCCGGACACCGATGGTCCCGTCGCCGTGTCTCAAGCCGCCATCGACGCTATAAAGGCTGGTCACAACCAGTATCCGCCTTTGCCGGGT
The DNA here is from genome assembly GCA_965198315.1 of Candidatus Aldehydirespiratoraceae bacterium. Lineage (GTDB taxonomy): Bacteria > Actinomycetota > Acidimicrobiia > Acidimicrobiales > Aldehydirespiratoraceae > VXYK01. Next base: position 3,931,693 of record OZ240616.1, read on the forward strand.
ATTGAGCCGCTGCGCACCGCAGTTGCTGAGCATCGGCTCCGGTTCCGTGGCCAGAGATTCGACCCAGTCAGCGAAGTGCTGATAACCGCCGGTGCAACCGAAGCACTGGCTGCGGCGATGCTGTCGTTGACGGGACCAGGTGATGAAGTCGTCACCTTCGAGCCCTACTACGACTCGTATGCTGCAGGGATCGCCATGAGCGGTGCGCGGCGCAGGGTTGTGACACTGCGAGGTCGCGACTTCGCGTTCGACCCTGATGAACTTGAAGCCGCGTTCACACCCAACACGAAACTGATGTTGCTCAACTCGCCGCACAACCCGACCGGCAAGGTCTTCTCTCGCTCAGAACTCGAAGTCATCGCCGAGATCTGTATCGAGAACGATGTCATCGCCGTGACCGACGAGGTCTATGAACATCTCGTGTTCGACGACGCCGAACACATACCGCTGGCTACGTTGCCGGGCATGGCAGAGCGAACCATCACGATTTCGTCTGCCGGAAAAATCTTCTCGTTCACCGGTTGGAAGATCGGCTGGGCGTGTGGCCCAGCGGAGTTGATCAACGCGGTGCGCACAGCCAAACAGTTCCTGACGTTTGTGAGCGGCGCGCCGTTGCAACCGGCGGTCGCGGTCGGGCTTCGGCTGGGTAATGATTTCTTTGACAGCTACACAGCGCAGATGCAGTCGAAACGAGACCGGCTCGTGGACGGGCTCGATGCCGCCGGATTCGATGTGATCGTTCCTCAAGGCACGTATTTCGTCACCGCCGACATCGCCTCGTTGGGCGAGACCGACGGGATAGACTTCTGCATGTCGCTTCCGAAGCGTTGCGGTGTGGTAGCGGTTCCGACTCAGGTCTTCTATGACAATCCCGAGGCTGGCCGTTCACTGGTGCGCTTCGCCTTTTGCAAGCGCGATGAAGTATTGGACGAAGCAAGCCGACGACTCCAACCGCTCGGCCAACCAGCAGCAGGAGTGAGTTGATGTTGGTCGCGGCGATTCAGCACGACATCGCGTGGGAGGCTCCCAAACGCAACTTTGAGCGCCTGCGTCCGCAGATCGAATCAGCGGTTGCGCAAGGTGCATCGCTGGTGGTGCTGAGCGAGATGTGGTCCACGGGGTTCTCGATGAACTCGGCCGACATAGCCGAAGCCCCGGATGGTCCCACAGCCACGTTCATGCACGAGACAGCGGCTGCCACAGGCGCTTGGATCACGGGATCGTTTCCAGAACACACCGACGGCTACGACCTGCCCACCAACCGTCTACTGCTCGCCGGGCCCAATAGTGAGGACCACCGCTACTCCAAGATCCACCCCTTCACATATGCCAAAGAAGACGAGCACTACGCCGCTGGAAGCGGGACGATCACAGTCGAAATCGAAGGCGTGAAAGTGACCCCGCTGATCTGTTACGACCTGCGTTTCACCGACTTGTTCTGGGACAACGCCGCCACCACCGACTGTTTCATCGTGCCGGCCAACTGGCCCGAGGCCCGCCGCCTGCACTGGATGACTCTGCTGAGGGCCCGTGCAATCGAGAACCAGGCGTATGTCGTGGGAGTCAACAGGGTCGGATCGGCTGGGCGACTCGACTACTCGGGCGACAGCCGCATCATCGATCCCTTGGGGGAGACGGTCGAAGCAATCCCAGAGGTGGAAACGACCATCTGTGCTGAAGTCTCATCGGCAGTTGTGGCACAGGTCCGCAGAGACTTCCCTTTCATGCAGGACCGCTAGCCGCCGCTCGCCGAGTTGCTCCGCTCAGGGCGACGGCGCCACGACGGGCGCCGATAGGGTCGTGCGGTGCGCATTCTGGTTACCAACGACGACGGTATTGATTCGATCGGGCTGCATGTACTCGCCAGGACAATGCGGCCCTTCGGCGATGTGATCATCGCCGCACCCGACTCCGAATACTCTGGATACGGTGCCGCGATCGGGTCCATCTGGCACATGGAGCCCGAAGTACATCGCACCCAGATCGAGGGTATCGACGAAGCCTGGTCGGTCTCCGCAGCGCCCGCTCTGTGCGCCATGTTCGGGCGTCTCGGCGCTTTCGGCGACATCGACCTCGTCGTCTCAGGCATCAACCCCGGCGCCAACGTGGGACGAAGCGTCTACCACTCTGGGACGGTCGGAGCGTGCCTCACCGCTCGCAACGGTGGCATAAACGCGGTCGCGGTCAGCCAGTCGATCGACAACTGGGGCGTTGAAGGCCAAGGCTGGGAAGCCATGCTCGCCGACCAAAACTGGCAAGGTGCTGCCGATGTCGCCGCGGTCGTGGTCCAACAGTTGATCACCGACCTCCCGACCGACCCGGTCGTGATCAACATCAATGTGCCGAACCGGCCCGCAGCGGAGATGGAAGGCTGGAAGCGCACAAAAGTCTGTTCCGCGCCGCCACGCTCGATAGCTTCGGCTTCGCTTGTCTCCAAACCTGGCCACGACGGCACTTTCACCGTTGACATGTCTTGGGGCGACCCGATCGATACTCCGACCGAGGACGACACCGGCGCGGTGATGGCCGGTTATGCCTCGGTGACTTGGCTGAGCCGGCTTGAAGGCGAAGCACCCAACGCAGGCATCGCATCTTGTGCTGAATCGGCACTGGATGATTTCTTCGGCTGAAGTTCGATGCTCACCGCGTCGGGTTTGGCCAAGTCATATGGCCCTCGTGAACTCTTTCGCGACGTAACGCTGCTGCTCACAGCCGGTCGACGGATCGCTTTGGTAGGCGGCAACGGGACGGGCAAAACCACGCTTATTGAGATCCTCATGGGCACAAACCGGCCCGACGCCGGCTCGGTCACCAAACCCCGAAACATGACCCTGGGCTATCTGCCACAAGATCTTGTTGACACCTCCAAAAGAACGGTACTTGCCGAAGTAGTAAGCGGGGCGGGCGAGTTGGCACTCCTCGCTGATCGCCTCAACCAACTCGAAACCTTGATGGGCGACCCTGACCAAGACCAAGACAAGATTCTGGACAACTACGGGGAGACGCAGAGCCGTTTCGAATCGATGGGTGGTTACGCCCTCGAAGCAGACGCTCGAAAGGTGCTCGCTGGACTTGGCTTCGCCGAGGGTGATGCTGAACGCAACGTGGGTGAACTGTCCGGCGGTTGGCGAATGCGCGTCGCGTTGGCTCGCTTGCTGTTGGCTAAACCCGATGTGTTGATCCTCGACGAGCCAACCAACCATCTGGATGTCGATTCGGTCGCCTGGCTCGAACAACAGCTCGCGGCGTGGCCCGGTGCTCTGCTGTTCGTCAGTCACGACCGCGACTTCATCGACGCCATCGCCGACCGAGTTGTGGAGCTAGCCGAAGGCACTGCGCTCGAGTACGTGGGCGGGTTCGCCGAGTTCGTGGTCGCCCGCGAGGAACGCTTGGCGCGGATAGAAGCCACCGCCGCCAACCAAGCCCGTGAGGTAACCAAGGTGGAGCGGTTCATCAATCGGTTCCGTTACAAGGCCTCCAAAGCCCGCCAAGTGCAGAGCCGCGTCAAGACCCTCCAGAAACTGGAGATGATCAAGGTCCCTGACCGCAAGGAACTGGTGGCCCGATTCGCGTTCCCAGAGCCGCCTCGGTCGTCACGGGTCGTCGCGGAGTTTCACAACGCCACTGTCGGCTACAACGACATACCAGTCGTGTCAGATGTGTCGCTGACCGTCGAACGAGGCGAAACAGTGGCCCTTGTCGGACCCAACGGCGGCGGAAAAACCACTCTCCTGAAGCTCATTCTGGGGCAGCTTGAACCCACCGAGGGAACCGCTCAGCTCGGTAACAACGTGAGTGTCGCGGCGTTCCATCAGCACCAAGCCGATGGACTCGACGGCACCAAGACCGTTATCGAGCTGTTCTCCGGCGGGATCGACCCAGGCAAACGAAATCTGCGGACCGTGCTCGGCTCGTTCGGCTTTCCTGGCGACGCCGCCGAGCGTTATGTACGAGATCTCTCCGGTGGTGAATGCACCCGTTTAGCTCTTGCTCGAACCATGATCGAACCTGTCAATCTGCTGGTCCTCGACGAACCCACCAACCATCTCGACCTGCCGAGTTGCGATGTCTTGGAAGACGCACTGACGGCCTATCCCGGCACGGTTCTGCTGGTCACCCACGATCGTCATCTGATACGCAACGTGGCCGACGCCATCATCGAAGTACGCCACGGCAAGGCAACCTGGCACGCAGGTGTACCGGACGAAGTCCTGACTCCCGCAGACCCCAGCAAGTTCGGATCAGCGAAACTGGAGCCGAACAAGTCGTCGAATCCCCGCACACAGCGTCGGCGCGAAACAGCCCAAGCCCGCCAAGCCACCGCCGATCTGCGTAAGCAGGTGGCCCGCTTGGAACGCAACCTGGCCAAAGCCGATGCGGTCGTCGCCGACCTGGAGGCGCGCCTTGCCGATCCGAAGATCTGCGACGACCCCGAGGAACTACAGAGACTGGCTGCGCTGTACGACGAAGCCACCGTTCAAGCCGCGACCTTGATGCAGGACTGGACCGAGGCAGCCGAACAACTAGAAGCCACCGACTAGTAAGCTGAATAACTCACCGCCTACTACCCTTTCCATGAACATGCATGGGACCACGGCAAGTGTGTGGCATATCGAGGTTGGCAAGCGCGCGCTGCCGATCCGCGTGTTGCGCACCGTCTCAACGCTGGTCATCGCCTTGTTGACAATGGGAGGGGCCGTCTCCCCTTCGAATCGCGTGTGGAAAGTTGTTGAGACCGAAACCGGTCGAGTGTTGACCACGGTGAAGAGCACCTACGGCGACGAGCAAGATCCCGGTGCAGCACTTGCAGCTGACCTTGAAGTCTTCTCCCCCGTGGAATTCGCGTCCCGTTGGGGATTCGCTCCAGACACCTGATAATGCGCTCCACGCTCCAAGGTGTGCTGTGGCCCGCGTACCTGTTCTGTATGGCCTGGATACTCACGCCGGTCTATGTCCAAGTGCTGGCCGTGGCGCTCCCGATCAGCGAAACTGACGTCGACCGGATCCTGTTGATCGCCATAGTCTTGGCCGGGCCGCTCGCATTCTGGTCCGGCGTCAGGGGTGGGCCGCTGTTGTTGTCCGAACCGACTGTCATGTTCGATCTGGTCTTGGGGCGTGGACAAGCGCGGTTGAGAGAAGCCATCGTGCGCCAAGCCTTACTGGCCTCTGGAATCGGAGGTATCGCTGGTGTGTGTCTCGCTGCGATGAGTCTCGACAACGACTACACGCTCGGGTTGGCCTTGTCTGCCACGGTCCGCGGTCTCGGCGTCGGAATGATGCTCCTGGCGTTGGCCGTTCTGTGGAGCACTACAGGTGAGCGACGCGTCGCAGATCGCTTGGTTGCTGTTGCCTGCTCAGCGGTCCCGGTGGTTGCGACGGTACTCGTCCCAGCCGGAAGTGCGTTCGTGGAGATGTCGGCATTGGCCGTGGGGGTGGCCGCGGCGGGTTACGCCGTGCGGCGCAGCACTGCGATTCCGGTGCCGGTTCTGTGGGCACGGTCCCGGGGTCTGGTCGACCTGAGGGTGAGCGCTACTTTGCTTGACCTGCGCAGCGTGCTCTCGGAATTGCGCTTCTTCCGGGACGGGCCGCGGGTCCACCGCCGAATGCTGGTTCTTGGACGAAGGCGCCCGCTTTCCGTGTGGCGGTCCGTGCGGTCCTTGTCGAGCGCCCCCGCGGTCGCTTTGATCCGAGTCATAGCAATTGCCCCTGTCATCGCATTGGGTTTCACCGTCGTTCCCGGTACCAACGCCCAGTTCATGGTGGGCGCGGCGCTGCTATTTGTCGCTGCTATCGACCTTGCCGAACCCATAGCTTCGCTCGCCGCCAAGCCAATACTGTCCAACATTGCTTCTGTCCGTTGGATCGCGCTGTTGAGCGGGCATCTGAACGTGATGTTGGCGGCTGTGGGTGCCTTGGCGCTGGTCGGTTCTACTCTGGCGGATGTCTGGAGCGCCGCTCCGCCTTTCTGGCCATGGCTGGGCCTTGCCGCAGGTGTGGCCATAGCAACCTCCCTGCAAGCCCGCAACGGACCCCCGAACATCGCAAAGATCCTAGATGCGGTCGGTTTTTTTGGACTCGGCAGAGTGCTCGCAGTGCGTGGACTCATCCCCTTCGTCGTCACACTAGCTGCCATCATCGGCATGACCCGCGTAGCTCGAAACGAGGTGACACTCATCGACGGTTCGTGGATCGCAGTGATGAGTCTCGCCGCGCTAGCGGTACTCGCACCCATGAAAGCGGAACCATGAACTCACTTCCCACCAAGATCGAACTCTTCGTTCGTGACCTCACCGTACGCTATGGAACTCACGTTGTGTTGGCCATCCCGGACGAGGTGCTGACAGGACCGGGGCTAGTCGCCCTGCTAGGCCCCAACGGGGCTGGGAAGACGACCCTGCTGCAGGTTCTGGCCGGTTTGACCGTTCCAAAGACTGGTGCAGTCACGCTGGACGGACGTGACGTGCAACTAGGTCCTGTCCGCGCCAATATCGCTTTCGTGCCGGATCGTCCAGTCTTATTCGACGACATCACCGTGGCCGACACGAGGAATCATGTCTTGACCCTGGCCCGTAGTCCGCATCCTGATCTGCTCGGTGCCGACCTGTGGGAAGGCTTCGGTCTTGCGAGCTTAGCGAAACGTTTCCCTTCCCAGCTCAGTAGGGGTCAACGACAAAAGGCCACGCTGGCTGTTGCCCTCTCCCGACCCGCCGATCTCGTCCTGCTCGACGAACCAACAATCGCCCTGGACGACGACGCCCGATCAGTCCTCACAAGTGCCCTCGAAACAGCGGCGCAACAGCGTTTCATTTTCTTCGCGACCCACGACGAAGACCTAGCCTCTAGGGCACAACTGACCCTCCAGCTCCAAGACGGCAGACTCTTGGACGACTGATCAGATCTTTAGATCGCGGCCGCCGCTGGCACTAGCGACGGTTCCGGTGAGTGGTATCTCAACCGAAGCCGATCTCGGAGGAGTCTTGATTGGATTCGTGTTCTGTTTGGCCAGCCAAGCCGCTACGAACCAAAACGGCTCGAACCACTGACTCGGGTGTGACAACCGGGAGACTGCGGCTCCGGCTGCGACCGGAGAAAGCAGAGCGCGGTATGGTGCCGCGGTGGACGCCTCTGGATCGCCCTTGTGGTCGCCGTCGTCATCCCAAGCTGAAAGCACCAATCTGGCTGAGTTTGCGGCCCGTCACGGGTTTGCGACATACCCGGAGTTGCATGCCTGGTCGGTCGCTGAGCCGGCTGATTTCTGGGCCGCCGCCTGGGATGGGTTGGGCGTGATCGGCGACCAAGGCGACCGGATCATCGACCCAGCCGAGCCATTCTGGAAAACTCGGTTCTTCCCCGACGCCTCGCTGAACGTGGCCGAGAACCTGCTGGGTTCTGTTGCAAGCAACCAGCCCGCGGTGATGTCGTTCGGGGAAGACCCCTCGATCTACACAGAGATCAGCGGCAGCGAACTCAGGTTGCTTGTCGGGCAACTCCAGGTTGCCATGCGTCGAGCAGGGGTAGGCCCGGGCGACTGCGTAGCAGCGTGGCTGCCGCACATCATCGAGACCGTCGCGGTGATGTTGGCGACCACCTCAATCGGGGCGGTGTTCTCGTCAACCTCCCCCGATTTCGGCGTCGATGGAGTCGTCGACAGGTTCGGCCAAGTCAAGCCGAAGCTGCTGTTTGTGTGCGACGCCTACAGCTATAACGGCAAGACCCACGACCGGCTCGCGCTGCTTGGCGAGGTCGACGCGGCGTTGCCGTCAGTGGAGCAGATCGTTGTGGTCCCCCACATGGGCGACGGTGGCCTCGGAGGTGTCGCCAAGGCCGTCACGCTGGAGGACTTCGTCGACCAGATCCAGCCGATCGAGCCCACGTTCACTCGTTTCGGTTTCGATCACCCCTGGTACGTGCTGTTTTCTTCAGGTACCACCGGCAAACCGAAATGCATCGTCCATCGCAGCGGCGGGGTCCTGTTGAAACACCTGGTCGAACATCAACTTCATTGCGACATCAGAACTGGTGACCGGGTCTTCTACTACACGACCGCTGGCTGGATGATGTGGAACTGGCAGGTTTCCAGCCTGGCTTCCGGGGCGACCCTGGTGCTGTACGACGGAGCTCCGATGTTCCCCGATGGCAACCGGCTCTTCGACCTGGCCGATGGAGCCCGAATTACCCTGTTCGGCACCTCCGCAAAGTTCATTGAAGCGCTAGGGCGTTCTGATCTGCGCCCCGTCGATTCTCACGATCTAAGAAGCGTCCGCACCATGACTTCCACCGGTTCGACGCTGACACCCGAGGGGTTTCGCACCGTTTATGAGCGTGTCAAACCTGACTTGCACTTGGCCTCCATCTCTGGAGGCACTGATCTTTGCGGATGTCTCGTGGCTGGTGATCCAACCAGCTCGGTTTACGCCGGTGAGATCCAGCGCGCTGCGTTGGGACTTGATATGGATGTAGTTGATGAACTCGGCAACCCGCTTGATACTGGGGTCCGAGGTGAGTTGGTGTGTCGCAGTGCGTTCCCGTCGATGCCACTCGGTTTTCACGACGACCCCGACGACACCCGCTATAAAGCAGCGTATTACCAGCGAATTCCAGGTGTTTGGCACCAAGGCGACTTCGCCGCACGGACCGAGCACAACGGGTTCATTATCCATGGCCGTTCCGACGCCACCCTCAATCCCGGTGGTGTCCGCATCGGCACAGCCGAGATATATCGCCAACTCGACAAAGTCCCGGAAGTGATCGAGAGCGTCGTCATCGGCCAAAGCCATGAGGGCGACACCCGTATCGTCTTGTTCGTCGTCCTCGCTGAGCGTCGATCACTTGACGAGGAACTCGTGAATCGAATCAAGGCAACCGTGCGGGCTGGCGCAACTCCGCGACACGTGCCAGCGGTGATCGGCCAGGTCAGCGAAATTCCGCGGACCCGTAGTGGCAAGATCGTTGAGCTAGCAGTGCGGGCCGTGGTTCATGGCGACAAGGTCACAAATACCGAAGCTCTAGCCAACCCCAAAACGCTCAATGAGTTCCGCGATCACGCCGCGTTGGCGACTTCTCAATCGATTTAGCCCTGGGCCTAGTAATATCGAAAGATGCCTAGTGTTGAAGTAGCCAACGGGATGACCATCGAATACGAGGTTCGGGGGGAGGGCGAACCGATCTTGTTTGTGATGGGTCTCGGTGGGCAACTCATCGACTGGCCCGAGGAATTCGTTGACCTCTTCGTTGCTCGTGGTTTCCAGGTCATCCGCTTCGACAATCGCGACGCAGGCCTGTCGACTCAAACTGATTGGGAACCCCCTTCAACCCGCAAGTCCATGATGTCGATGCTGACCCGACGGCCTCTGCAAGGCATCGGCTACACGGTCGAAGAAATGGCTGTTGACGCCGCCCAACTATTGGGCGCTATGGGCATCGATTCGGCACATGTCGTCGGCATCTCAATGGGTGGCATGATCGCCCAAGCCATGGCCATCAATCACCCGAACAAAGTCCGTAGCCTTTGTTCCATTGCCAGCAAACCTGGAGATCGAAAGTCCGGTGGCATCGCCCTGTCGCTTATCCGACAGTTTCGCAAACGACCCGAACTCACACCCGAAAACGCGGTAGACGAATCCCTGAAGATGTTTCGGGCCATCTCCGGCGACCATTTCGACGCCGAGCGGTACCGAATCACAGCGACCGCTGGGGTCCAAAGGAGCTTCGCACCCATGGGCACTGCCCGCCAAGCGGCAGCCATCGGCGCCAGTCGAGACCGCACCAAAAGACTCGCTCAGGTGCATGTGCCGACACTGGTTGTCCATGGCATGAAAGACCCGCTCGTCAAGCCCAGCGGCGGTATCGCCACAGCTCGGGCCATCCCTAGTTCTCGACTGTTGATGCTGCCCGACACGGGCCACGACCTTCCCCGCCCACGCTGGCAAGAGCTTTGCGACGCGATCGTTGCCAACATCGAGCGTACCCACACACTCACACCGACACCCTGAGCCGACGGGAGGAACCGCCATGCGACAGGTTCTTTGCATGAGCGGCACCGATAGAGAATTCCTCGCGGTCAACTAAGCTTCTCTGGCGAGATGCGCTACGACCTACAAACATTTCGTGGCGATGTCACCGGTGGCCTTATGGCCGCGGTCGTCTCGATCACGGCCGCCGCGACTTTCGGAGTGGTCTCCGGGCTCGGTGCTGCCAGCGGAATCTACAGTGCCATCGCGGTCGGTTTGTTCGTCGGTTTGTTTGGGCGCGAGCGCCCCCAAGTGGCATCAACCAGCAGCGTGATGGCAGTGGCCATGGCTACTGTCCTCGCCACGACGGCAGACACAGCAGCGGAAGCGTTCACCGTCGTGATCCTTGCGGGTCTGCTGCAGATGCTGTTCGGCGCGGCGAAGATCGGGAGCTACATCTCCTACACGCCCTACTCGGTGATCGCTGGATTCACGTCGGGCATCGGGGTGATGTTGGTGCTCTCGCAGATTCAAGCGTTTCTCGGTGGGACGATCAAGATCTCCAAACCGGTCAACACCATCCGTACATGGCCGGACGCGTTGAGTGACTTGGACACGTCCAGCTTGATCATCGCGGGGGTCACGTTAACCGTCACGTTCTTCTGGCCGCGCAGACTGCGTCAGATGGTGCCCGCAATGCTCGCCGGTCTAACCGCCGGGACGTTGCTCAGCGTTACTTACCTGTCCGACGTTTCAACAATCGACGAGGTCCCGGCCGGCCTCCCGCATCTACAGCTACCGAGCACCTCGGTCAGCTTCCTGGCTTCTGCTTTGGTACCGGCACTCACGATTGCTCTACTCAGTTCTTTGCGCGGTCTCGTGTCGTCGCTGGCCGTCGATTCCCAGACGCGCACGCGCGAAGATCCAGACCGAGGCCTTCTGAGCCTGGGGGTGGGTAATGTGGCCGCCGGTCTCGTCGGTGGCCTGCCGGGTCATATGACGTTCGCGACAACGATGCTCACGATGCGAATGGGCGGAAAGACGCAGGTCTCAGCTGTAACGCGGGCGCTGGCACTGCTATTGACAGTGCTCGGCTTCGGGCACTATCTCGAGTTCATCCCGCATGCCGCGCTCGCCGGTGTGTTGTTCATTATCGGCTGGGAGATGATCGACTGGCGATTCCTGGTGCGGATACACCGGGTTCAGCGTGAACACCTGCTGATCATGCTCACGACCCTTGGCATCACGCTGTTCGTGGACCTGATCACCGCTATCGCGGTGGGTTTGATCGTGTCGGGGATGATCGGAGCACGGCAGTTCGAACGACTCCAACTCGACAACATCATCTCAGTACCCCTGCTCGACCAGGTTTTTCTGGACGACGAGGACCCTGACGAATATGGAATCACGCCCTATTCGGCTCGTGTCGGACTCGTGAAGCTGCGCGGCAGCTACACCGTCGCGTCGTCGAGCAAGTTGATGCGGACCATCGGCGACGACATTGTCGGGCACGAGGTCGTAATCCTTGAATTCTCTGAGACCGCCTACATCGATGACAGCGCTGCCCTCGTAATCGAACAACTGATCGACACGGCAGCAACCAGCGGTACGAAGTGCATCGTGCTAGGTCTGACTGGCGCTCCAGCGGCCACTCTGGAGTCGCTCAACGTGCTACGGCGTGTCCCCGCCGAACATGCCGTAGAAACCCTCGACGACGCCCGAGACATAGCCCGCCAGCTCCTCAACGATTCTATTTCAGGTTGACGGGTTACCGATGGTGGGATTCGTCAATCGTCTGGCGCGGCGGATCTGGACACTGGTGTCGGCAACGAACACGATCAGGGCAAACCAGATCAACACGAATCCCAGTGCCTGCCCACCGCCCCAGGGTTCGTTCCACCACAGGACGCCCAAGAAGAACTGGATTGTCGGCGCCAGGAACTGAAGCATCCCGACTATCCACAATTCGATACGCCTGGCAGAAGCAGAAAAGAGCAGCAGCGGTGCAATCGTCATCGCACCGGCACCCAACAGCCAAATATCGAGGCCTACATCGGACAAGCCGAACACGCCGTCGCCGCTCAGCGCCCGAACCACCATCAGACACAACACGAAAGGCAACAGCACGAGCATCTCAATGGTCAACCCGTCCCAGGAACCTGCCCGCGAAGTCTTGCGAAACAGCCCATAAAGAGCGAACGATCCAGCCAAGTAGAGGGCGATCCACGGAACCGACCCGACATCGAAGGCGAGAACCAACACGCCGCACGCGGCGATGAGCACAGTCAACATCGGCACCAGGCGCAAGCGTTCCCGAAGCACCAGTACACCCAGCACCACGCTCATCAGCGGATTGATGAAATAGCCGAGGCTTGCCTCCAGAACCCGGTCAGTCGTCACGACCCAGATGAACGCGACCCAGTTAGTGGCCAACAGAGAGGCGGTCAGGGCGAACATGAGAAAGTCGCGGGGCCGAGCCACCAACGCTCGAAGCCTCTGAAGCGAACCCCCGATCACCTGCCAGCCAACCAACAACAGAGCCGCTGCCGCAGCACGCCACAAGATCACATCGAACAGCGGTACGTCGCCCTCGATCCGCCAATAGATCGGCGACAGACCCCACAGCAGATAGGCCGAGACACCGAGCAGCACACCCCGCTTCACCGGCACACGCTACGCTTACCCGCCGGCCGAACCACAAGGACCAGAAAAAATCTGAATCGCGCAGAAACCGAGAGTCACAGCGACACCATGACTCCCAGGAGCGCAGGTCTAAGCAAATGCGGGAACCGAATCTGCGCTGAATCGCTGCGATTGAGGCAAACTTGACTCATGCCCGACACTGTTTCGACCCCAACGATCACGCCGACCGAAGAAACCGTGACCAACCCGGTGACCGACGACGGCGACCACGACCGGTTCTCGCATTATGCCCGCAAGAACGACGTGACCCGCGCAACGGTGGAGGGCACACCCGTGGTTGCGATTTGCGGGAAGGTTTGGGTACCGAGCCGCGATCCGCTGAAATACCCGATCTGTAAGACTTGCGCCGAGATCAAGGCCAAGCTTGATTCCCGCAAATCCAACTGACCGCCTGCCGAGTACACGACCGAGTTCATGGACACCCACATCCGAGGAGTAGCCCTTCTGATCCTGCTAGTTGCGGCGTTGTGGGGTGCCGCGAAACTCGCCGGTCCCGTCTTTGATGAAGCCTTGGGAGATGAAGGAGCGATAATCGCAAGAAGTCCCGACGAAGCCAGTGACAGCTTGAGGATCGGCGGGATACCCGAAAACGCCGAAGCGCCGCTGACATTCGACGAGCTCAGCACGCTTCAATGGCTGCTGGGGGTCGAGGGTTTCCTCGACCCCGACTCCGATGTCGACGGTCTGCTCGGGCCGATCACGGAAGCAGCGATTAATCGAGCGAAAGCAACTTTCGCGATCCCTACCGCTAGTCATCGCGTGCTTCTCTCTCTGTTGGAGGGGCGTAACACCGACCTCTTCGGGACGGTGGATTCAGCAGAGACCCTTCCCGTTCAATAGACTTGAATCAGATAGGCCGCTTGCGCAGTGTTCGCTAACCTGCTTCGTTTGGAGTGAAGATGACCCAGACGGCAATCGAATCTCGAAGGTCTACACAAGCCACCAACGAAACTCGCGCGCCCTCACGGTGGGGCTGGCCTCTTGCCCGAGAAATCACAATCATCGCGGTCGGTTTACTTCTCTACCGTCTCGTCCGTCTCGTGGCGATGGACGAACTCGACACAGCATTGCTCAACTCGCAGCGGATCGTCGACTGGGAGCGAGCGCTGGGCATATTCAACGAAGTCGGACTGCAATCCCTGGTCCTAGGCAACGACGCCTTGATCTGGGTGCTGAACCGCTACTACTTCCTCGGGCACTTCTTGGGGATGGCAATGCTGTTGATCTGGCTGTATGTCGCTCAATACGACTACTACGGGCGAGTTCGTCGCGTGCTCTTCACCTCGACGGTGACCGCGTTGATCATCCATGTGAGCTTTCCCCTGGCACCACCGCGTTGGTTCCCCCAGCATGGTTTCGCAGACACACTCCAGATCTACGGTCCCAAGATCTACGACAGCGAGACGATTGCCAACACCGCCAACCAGATCGCTGCCATGCCTTCGCTTCATGTCGGTTGGGCACTGATCGCGGGGTGGGCAATCACCGCTTCGACCAAGAGCCGTTGGCGTTGGCTCGGTTTCGCCCATCCGATCACCATGACGCTCGCGGTCGTTGTCACTGCCAACCATTGGTGGCTTGACGTCATCGGAGCAGTCGCCCTCGTCTACGTGGCGATCCTGGCTGATCGTCCCATACAGCGCAGGATTGAACGTCGCATGCAACAACAGGTAGCCGAGACGCTCCAGTCCGGTTCAGCCACTAGCTGAGTTCGGCCGCTCCGAAAGCGACTCGGAAACGAACACACCAGATCACGACGGTGGAGTGGTGACTGAGGTCGACATCGGTCGGGATCTCATAGTTCTGCGCGCCGATGTTGCCCTTGAGATCACCGAGGTCGACGAAATCGTCATCGAACTCTCCTGAAGACGCATCGGCTGGGGCCGACGACAGGTAGACGTTGAGGTCCGGCCCGTTGTCTGTGGCGAAGTCCTCGAAGCGAAGGAACCGCTGTTCGGTACCGTCGTTGAGCACGACAGCGACACCTTCTGTGGGGTGACTGCGGTCGATGAAAGCGCCTTCTATCAACCGAACGACCTCGGCAGGCTCGCTGGGCTCGGGCACGACCTCGGCAGACTCGCTGGGTTCGGGAATGCCGGGTTTGGGAACGTCGGGTTCACTGGGTTCGGGAATGCCGGGTTCGCCGGGCTCGGCCTCGGGGGTCATCACCGCCCCAGAGTCAAACAGTGGGCCACTCTCGTTGACTTTGTCGTCAACAAACAACAGGTGAACAGCGAAGAAAATGAAGACGAGGTAGTAGGCCACGGCCAGACCAACCACGCCGACAGGCACCAGGATCTTCCAATGCCGGCGTGCGAAGGCAATCACTGCGACCATCCCGAAGTAGCCCCCGAAACCATCCCGAAGGGACCTGCCGGCCAGCGGAAACAGTCTGTCATCAACTGGTCGACCTGGCTTCGGTCGGCGATCCCCTCGCTGACGACTCGGTTAGCTTCACGCACCATGGCGAAATATACCCGGTTGGTGACATAGCCCCAGGAGGAATCTGTGTCGTTCACAACCACCGGGTTCTTCCCCGCAGCCGCGGCCAATCGCACCACGGTGTCGACGGTGTCTGACGATGTCAACGGGCCCCTGACAATCTCCGCGAGTTTCATAACCGGAGCAGGTGAAGCCCAATGCCAACCGACCATACGATCTGGTCTGTCGGTGGCTGCGCCCAAAGCAGCAATAGAAAACCCCGAGGAATTGCTGGCGAAAATCGTGTGACTGGGCGCCATCGAGTCGAGTTCCCGCCAGAAGCGAATCTTCAAAGCGAGGTCTTCAGGAATTGCCTCGATGATGACGTCGGTGTTCACAGCCGTCTCGAGATCGGTCGTGAAAGTGATGCGGTTCAGCGCGGCTTCGGCTTGTTCGTGGGTGAGCTTCCCTCGCTCCACGGCGCCGCGAACTCCGAAGCGGCCACTGTCCACAGAGGTTCGGGCAACGTTGAGCACCTCCATGTTCAAATCGCGACAAACAACTTCGTGCCCGGCAATCGCCATGACCTGGGCAATCCCCGAACCCATCACTCCTGCTCCCATTACTGAAATTCGTTCTGACATGCTGCGATTCTGACCGATTACTGCCACATCGGCTACCCCCTGCCCTCAATTAGTTGCTGAAGGCCTTCACAGCCACCAGAGCCACGATCTGCCTTGGATCGGTGGGTCGCTGAGAAATATGTCAAGCGCGGCGATCAAGTCGCCGGGGTATGCCAACGACGCCCTATTGAACCTCTTGGGGTTGGTGAAGACCACAGGCGGACAGGGCCGGTCACTTACGAGCCAGTCGGAATGCAGAACCGAAAAATCACCGACGTTTTCGGTCACCAAGATCTGTCCCGAACTACTCACATGTTCAAACAACTCTGCGTCACTCGATCCCCTCAGTGAAGGTTCCGCAGCAACCGCGATCACATCTGACCCTTGCGCGACGAGCACTTCGGCGACCGCGGGGGAGTGCATCTCATCAAGCAACAGCCTCACTCGTTGAGCAACGTTCGCTGGCGCTTCCAAGCGGCTTCGGCCTCAACCGCCTGCCGCTCCCGTGCTTCTATCTCGGCGTCGATCTCTGCTGTGTAGTCGGCGTAGTAAGCAAGCGCCGCGTCGACCATGGCAATGTCCAGCCGCATCAAATCAGCAGTTCTGCCGCGTCGGTCGTTCGCCGGGACATCGCCGGAAATCATTGAAGAAATCACATCAGCGACTTCGGGTCCTCCGACCAGCACAGCCCTGCGACCAATTGGGCCGTTTCGGAACATGACCGCGGGGTGGGCTTCCATCCTGAGACCCTCATCGATCAACCTCTCGGCCAACGTGGAAATGGCGACTTGTCGTTGCTCGGCACTGGCTTTGAGTCGCTTGTGCAACGGATCGTCAGAAAACCGGATCGAGACCACAGGCATGACGACAGTGTAGTCACTTGTCGCCACAACTGAACCGCCGATAGCTGGCAGAGTAACTCAACCCGTTCAAAGAGAGCAGACGGAAGAGTTTGCTGAACAGCGCCAGCACCTGCGTCCAAAGCTGATGTCAGACCAGGTGCCCACGTCAGTCATTCCGGTCATTCTCGACGGTCGACCAATAGTCCGGGTCTATGGCGAAGTCCGCTATCTCGATTGTGTCGGTGTCGACTAGCACACCGATGAATACCAAGGCACCAAAGATGGGGTCGACAATGTGGAGTGACCGAATCTCCGGGCGTGGGTGCCACAGGAGATTCTCAAAGTCCCGGAACCCTAGGAGCGCAGCGGCCAGTGGACCCGACCAGAAGTCCCACTCTGACGGCTTACCTGCTGCACTCCGCTCGGGGCCGAACTCCGCTGCGATCTTGCGGGCAGCGAATTCGCTGACCCTGACCTCCGGGATCACCTCGAAGCCGCGAGTCCGTAACGCTCCCCCACCGATTCGGACAATCGCTCACTGGTCCGCGTCTTAACCTGTGGAAAATCAAGGAACGCAGTAGAGAACGGTATGGTCTCGCCGACCTCGGAGAGCCGCCAACCAGGCTCCTGATGAGACAGTTCGCTGACTTGGTTGCCAGTCATACCGGCCAACTGGTCAAGCACATCTTCGATGGTCTGCAACTCTTCGTCGGTGAACACATCAAGGTCTGCGGCGCGCGAAGGGATCAGCCGTTGCTGGGGCCGGCCGAGGAAGTCCTCCTCCACCAGTTCAGCCGCTCCAGCGCGGATCAACTTCTTGCGTACCGGCAGCAATTGACGAGGCGCTGGGCCATGGGGCAGTTTCTGGAACTCGCAACCGGAGATGACCCGCTGATGTCGACGTAAATGGGTGAACTCGGCGAAGAAAAGCACTTTGTTGAGCTTCGTGGCTCCACCCGCGCGATCATCCTCCAGTCGCCCCGCGATATGAACAACCATCTCGGTGAACTTGTCGGCGTCGTAGGCCACATCCATGACACTCATAGTAGGGACTGGGTGTGACAGGCGGGGAGCAAGCCGCAGAAAATTAGATCGTCGCCGGGCTGAGTGGAAAGCAAACCTGGCCACAGATCCCCGGTGGCCCGGTAACCCTTCCCATAAGGACTTGACGGTAAGTGCCTTCGATTAGTTGCTGAAGCACTTGAGGGTGTAGCTATCTGTGGTGACCGCTGACACGACCATCCGCTCTCCGTGGCGCATTTTCGGCTTGGTGGCCGGGTCGGTGGCGTTGGCGACGCTCAACTTCTCGATGATCTTCGTCGCCTTCGGCGAGATTTCTGACTCGTTCGACGCCAGTGACAGCACCATCTCGTGGGCCCTCACCGGCTTCGCCATCACCACCGCCGCGGTGATGGTGCCCGGTGGGTGGCTCGCCGACCGATTCGGCAGAACCCGGATCTTCCTGATCGGCTTCGCGTTGTTCCTCGCAGGCAGTGCCAGCGTGGCAGTGGCACCTTCGGTCGAGATCCTGATCGCGGCCCGAGTCCTGCAGGCGGTGGGACTGGCCATCGAAGCACCCGCATCGTTCGCGCTGGTACTCGACGCCTTCCCCAAACGGATGCGCTCAACAGCCGTCGGCGCCATGGGCGCCGCCGGAGGGGTAGCCGCGGCATTGGGGCCCCTTGTGGGTGGTGCCCTGGTGGAAGCCTTGGGCTGGCGCTGGGCGTTCTTCTGCAATGTTCCGGTCGGCATCGTGGTTCTGGCACTGGTCGGACCGCGCCTTCCCCCAAACAGGGTGCATATGGCACGCAGAGCCCCCGACCTGATCGGTGTGGTGTTGTTGATGCTCGGTGTCGGTTCGCTGGCTCTGGGAATCGTCCAGAGCGACGACTGGGGATTCGGAGACACGCGGACCCTCGCAGCCTTGATCGCCGCTGTGCTCCTGCTGGCCGGTTTGGTCATGCGATCCCGTGTCCACCCCGAACCGATCCTGTATGTGCCGCTGTTCGCCAACCACGACTTCCGGGTGGGGAGCGCCCTGTCGTTCTTCTTGGCCGGCAACTTCATGGGGTCGTTCCTCGCGTTCGTGACCTTCCTGCACGAAGGCTGGGGTCTGTCACTGTTCAAGGCGGGGCTGGCCGTCGGCCTGATCCCGGCTATTGGCGGACCCATGTCTGTCGTCGCCGGTCGCCTCGCCGACCGCTTCGGGCATCGGACGGTGATCCTGCCGGGGTCGCTGCTGATGGCGGCCGGCGGGGCTTGGATGTGGTCCGCTGCAAGCTCGCAACCCCAGATCTGGTCTCTTTGGGTTCCGGTGGTCGTGGTGTACGGCGTGGGCGTGGGCCTTGGGCACGCGGCCTGTCAAGCTGCTGCGCTGTCCACGGTCGACGAGGACCGGCTCGGAATCGGCGGTGCCATGAACCGGATCTTCATGGAGATCGGCGGAACCATCAGCATCGCCATCGTGATCGCCCTTTTCGTGCGCTACGACGACCCCGTGGACGGCCTTCGGGCTTCAATGCTCCTGCTGGTGATCGTCAGCGCAATCTCAGTCCCCATCGCCGCATCCCTGCGCAACCGCGGCCACGCATAACCGTTCATTCATCACGAACCGCCCCGCAGAAAAAACACACCGAACCGAACCATTGTCACACCATTGACGTAAGGTGAGGCGATCCGGTTAACATTTTGGTTGTCGTCGAGAGGCGGCATCGCCCACCGACAGGGAGAGATCGTTGGAACTTGATCCTGAGCGCGAAGTCTTTCCGTACCCGTTCGTTCGGCGGGTCGATGCTTTCGTGCTCTTCGATACGAAGCTCAAGGATTCAGACCACGATGCGATCCTGCGGTCGGTCCTTGATGCCGAATACAACGTGGTGCTCCCGTCCTCCGGCGACGAGGGTGCCGATGGTGAGCTGTTTTCCGCTCAACACGGGGCCGACCTGGCGATCGTCGGGGAGGACGCGTTGTTCATCTCAACGGCCCAGTACGTGCGCTGGGAGCGATTTCGAGGCGTCGTCGACGCACTGCTCGCGCAAACCATCAAGGGACGAAGAATCGACCATGCCTCCGTCGTTTTTCTTGACGAGATTCGGCCACCGTCATCGACGGAACTATTGGATTGGTCGAAGTACGCGAACCTACCGGTCGTCACCCGCGACGTCGTGCTCGACCATGTCGCAGGGTCCTATGGAGGGCTCGTTCTCCACCTCGACGACAGCAAGCACATCACTATCGAGTGGGCGCACACATACGAGCCAGCTATCGCAGTAGATCATCCGCTGCACGAATTCTACGAAGAACCCGAGGACAGTGTGTTTGCTATCGAATGGGCAGGTTCGTGCCGATTCGAGGATCCCGCGAGCACCAAAGACGCTCTGAACGGGCTCAACTCGCTCCACGCCTCGATAAAGGAGGCCTTTCTGCAAGTCCTGACGCCAGCTTCGTTAGATCTGATGAGAGGGGAAACATGAGCGCTCTGATAATGGTCCGCCCGCAATTCGACCGTCGATGCCACGAGGACACCGGCAAGACCTTCGTTCATCACTTGTGGAATCCGCGGGGCGCCTACCGGTCCGTTGTCGAGCGCTCAGGAGTACGGACGTTCTCCCCAGGGCTCCCCCGATTGAGCGACCTTGCGCAAGAATATCGACGGCGCACGCTGGCAGACCTTCTCGCATGCCTGAACTCACACTTCGGTATCGAGTGGAACGAGATCGCCAAAGTGGCTGGGATCAGTCGTCAGTCTGTGGCCAAGTGGCGGAACGGACAGGCGTCACCGGACAGCCGCCGTTTCAGCACGCTCTGCAAGCTCGCGGCGTTTGCCCGTTTGATCGAGCGCCGTGGAAGCGACCCTGCGCTATGGCTAAAAACTCGTCTACAAGTCGCCGACGACCGGGATTCCCGTTTTTCGGTTTCGGATGTGTTGTCGACCGGTAACTTCCTACTCGCGCTAGAGCACTTTGATCGCAACATTTCCGACCTGGAACTCTTGCGGGAGGTTTTCCCTCGCTACAGTACCGAGCCGCCCGGCCTCGCGACCATCGAACTAAGTGACGGAGTGTTCGTCGTCTCTCTAGAAGAACTCGGTCTCGTCGCGGCCGGAGAGGACATGGAAGAGGTCCAAGAGGACTTGCTGTTCCAAGTGCGCGACTACATCAACGACTGGCACGACTTTCTATCCGAACGGGAACCACACACCAACAACAGGCGGATCGTCCACAAATTGGAGCAAGCTGATGAGGACTCATCACTCCCAGACTCGCTCTTCGGGCGGTGACTGGCAATCAACGCAAACGAACACCGCAGATTCGTCGAAATTGATGGCTGGGTCTTTCGGCGCGGAGCGAAGCACGACACCTACACGAAACAGATCGGCGATACCGAACTGCGCACCGTTATTTCTCGCGGCCGTCCAGAATATCGGAGACTCGCACCCGGGATTCTGAAGCAACTCGGGGTCGACGAAGCAACGTTCTACGACGTCCTGCGCTCGGGTGAGCCCGCACCGAGACCTTGCGAGGTTGAGACGATCCCGCAGACAAGCGAGCTGCCCGACTGGTGCCTCAAGCAGTTGTCAAAATACTTCAGCGCGAATGAACTCTCGCAGGAACTGCAGCTCACGGCCGAGGAAGGGGAGCACCTTGTAACCGTGATCTATTCCGCTCCGACAGGCCTGGACCGAAGCGCGATGCGCGCTCGCGTGAGAGAACGCTTGAACGAATTCCGAACCTGACGCCCGTTGCGACAGCTACCTCAACTCGTGTCGCGTTGCTTTGCGCGACCACCTTTCTACAGGCGCAGGATCAGCCGTCAGCTGGTTGTCACAGGCTGAATCTAGGGTGGACCGGAGCGGGTCCGTTCAGGGTCGCTGATTGCTGAGAAGGTGACAGGGCAGTGAACGAATACCGGCGTAACGTGCAACCGATGCTTGGACCCCGGCGATGATTGCTTGCGGACACTGCGGCGGGAGGCATGCGACCGTCAACGAGGTGCGGACTTGCTCGCTCGACACCGAGTCCACCGACATTGACTCAGAATCGTCGCCACCGAGGCTGACCGAGTTCTCCGCGGACCGCCCGAAACCTCCGAACGGGTGTCGGCCGGTGGTGCTGGAACCAGATTGGCGGCGCTTGGCCGGGCCGGAGGATCTGGGACGCAACCTGGTGGTGAATCCGGGGCAGGACGCTCCCGAACCGTGGGCGGACTGTGAGCGCATTGTTGTGGACGGGCAACCGGGGGCACTCGGCCGTCTCCGAGAGCTCCGCAGGACAAGAACCCGAGCAGTCATCGAGTTGCGGATCGACCTCAGCGACGAACCACCTGTGCTCGACGTCTCCTACTGGCACCTGTCACCCAACACCGACCTGGAGGGCGAGGCACTGCAACATCTGGTGTTCGACCACTCAGTGGATGCCCGGGAACCCGCCCGACCCACGATCCGAACAGTGTCGCTGGCCGTCAGTGCGGGTGCCAAGCCGCTAACCCGAGGTCCGGGAGACGTCGAAGCCGACCACGGGCCGGCGTGGTGCGACGGCGGGCCGTTGGAGTGGTTCGACGACAGCGATCTCGGCGCTCCGCTAATACCGACTGTTCACCTCGGTATCGGTTCGGTGGCAGCTATCCGCAACATCGCGCCGAATGCCGACCTCGCCGACGATCAGCTTCGTGCCGTCGCACACAGCGGTGCAGGCGCCAGGATTATCGCTCCGGCAGGATCGGGAAAGACTCGGGTGCTCACTGAACGAGCCCGACACCTGATTCGGGACCGCGGTATAGATCCCGCAACCGTCTGCCTCGTCGCGTACAACGTGCGCGCACGCGAAGAAATGCAGGAGCGCACCAGTGACCTGGTGGGCCTGCAGATCCGCACTCTCAACAGTCTGGCTCTGGCTATTCTGCGCGGATCAGGCCCGTTCCGCGCGCCGGTTGGCCGCAATGGAACCCGAGTGATCGACGAACACGAAGTCCGGCAGATGCTCAACAGTTTTGTTGGCGGGCGACGAGTAGCGATGGCCGATCCCTTCGCCGTCTGGATTGAGGCTCTCACCGCCACACGGTTGGGGTTGCGTTCGCCGAGTGCGGTTGAACAGGAGTTCGGCGGCGACGTTCGCGGCTTCGCGGATGCAGTGCCTCAGTTCCGTGCATCCTTGGACGAAGCTGGGGTCGTTGACTTCGATGAGCAGATACTCGGAGCAATTGAGGTGTTGTGCACCGATCCCAACTCACGGGCGACCGCTAGACGGGCCTGTGGGGTGCTGCTAGTAGACGAGTTCCAAGATCTGACACCCGCCCATGTCCTGCTGATCCGCCTGCTGGCCGGTCCGGCCGCGAACGTCTTCGGGGTGGGCGACGATGATCAGACCATCTACGGCTACGCCGGAGCCTCGCCGTCCTGGCTGATCGATTTCGCCGACCTGTTTGCGGGTTCTGCCACCCATGACCTGCAGGTCAACTATCGCTGCGGGCCGAACGTGGTCGACGCCGCGGCCACGCTGTTGACGCACAACCGGCGTCGTGTCGACAAGACCATCAAGGCGCGCCCCGGGCGAGCCGCGCTCGACAACGAGATCGAGGCCCTGGTCGGCGACGACCCGCTGGAAGCAACCATCAACCGAGTCTCGGAACTGCTCGACAGCAACGTGCCACCATCCGACATCGCCGTGCTGGCCCGGGTGAACGCGACTCTGCTGGGCCCGATGATCCTTCTCGAAGAGGACGGAATCCCCACCAACCGCCCGGTCGGGACCGGTTTCATGGAACGAACCGGAGTCGCGGGCGCATTGGCCTGGTTGCGCCTGGCGGCTGCTCCCGAGAACTCCCTTCCAGGCGACGCACTCGAGACCGCTGTGCGCAGACCTCCAAGAGGGTTGAGTCGCCGCTTGGCAGGTTGGGTCGGCGAACAGCGAAGCCCGCGCCAGCTGAAGGCACTGACAGGACGACTGAACCAGGAACGCGACCAGCTCAAAATTGCTGAGTTCACCACTCAACTTGAAGCACTTCGTCGTCTCGCCGACCGCAACGCCGACACGGTCAGGCTCCTCGTCGCGATCCGCGACGATATTGGGCTGGGACGAGCACTCGATAACCGTCTCGATGCCAGCCGACGGTCGGTTGACCGCTCGACCCACAGCGACGACCTGGCCGCGCTGCTCGCCGTGGCCAAACGCTGCGAAGACCCCGCCGAGTTCCCCGGCTGGTTGGCGCAGCGGCTCAGTCCTACCAGCACGGACCAGCCCAGGCCCACCAGCACTGCAGAGCCCCGGATAACGCTGAGCACGATCCACCGGGTGAAGGGGCGCGAATGGCCTCACGTGATCGTCCACGACGCCGGCGAGGGATTGATGCCGCACCGACTCTCAGCGGACAGCGAGGAGGAACGGCGGGTGTTCCACGTGGCGATCACCCGTGCGAGCGAGACCGTGGCAATAACCGCAGGTCGCCCGCCGTCAAGGTTCGTCGCCGAAATGCGTACCCCTGCACAGCCCGAACCCGTCCGCCCGGCCCCCGCGGCAAGCGAGACCGAACCAACCCCCACACCGCCACGGCACCAAACCCCGGATGCGAAGAACAACACCGAACCAGCCCGCACACCGCCACGGCGCCGCGGCCCGATCGACCCGCCCGAAGCGTCCACCCTCGACGAAGCGCGCTTGCGCGAACAGTTGAAGATCTGGCGCTCAACCACCGCAAAAACAGCCGGGGTACCCGCATATGTGGTGTTCAACGACGCCACGCTCTACGAAATCGCGGCTCGGCGCCCCCAAACCGACGACGACCTGTTGTCGATCAGCGGTATCGGCCCGGTGAAACTCGAGAGATACGGCGAAGACATCCACGCCATCGTCAACGCAGACAACGACACCTAGCGGGTCACCACGATCGGGTCACCATCGGGCACCATGAGCGTGTTGTCGATGTCGTAGGTGTAGTACCGGACAACATCCCCAACCGAGTACTTTCCTGGTCCCAGCGAACCCGCAATCATTCCCGGCAAATGCAACTCACCGGTGGCGTCAGCCGCAGCGACCAGCGCATCAGGGGTCAAGTCCGGACCAGCAGCGATCAACAGATGCTCAAGCAGCCTGAATCCTTGACACGCCTGGCCGATTCCCTCAACCAGACCCTCGGGCAGACTCTCCACCTCGATAGTGCCCGGGGAGTATGCGTTGATTTCGTCCACACATACCTGCCACTCGTCGGTGGCCAACCACTCCTCGAGCGTAGGTTTGCTCGCCGTGATGCCGATCGCGTCAACAAGGATGTCCGGGTCGTAACCGCTGGTGGCGATTATCGCCGAGTTCGTCAACTGGCCGTTGAGAAGGACGAACGGAACCCGGGGCCGGTTGCGATCTATTGCGCGGTTGAAAGGAACCAGTCCGCTGATGTTCAGGTACATATCGGCACCCGCGGCCGCGAAGTTCTGGAAGACGACATCGATAGCGGCTTCCGATGCCGGAACGTCGCCCGCGTAGTCCAGCAGAGTCCCTGTGGCCACCACGTCAACCCCGGCTTCTTCAAGCATCGGCAAAACTACGTCGTCAGCTACCGGTTCATCGGCTATCTCCCAGAAAACCGCCAGCTTGACACCGTCGAATGTTCCGTCACGGATGAGTGTCTTGGTCGAATTTCCTCGCTGTAGATCAGCGGCCATCTCGCTGGCCAAGAATGGCGCGATCGATTTCTCGGCCCGCTCCGCGGTGAGACCGAACAGACCCACATAAGGCGTTTCGTGGAGCTGGGTGACACAAAGCGGATTGTCGCCGAGCATTGCCCCGAGCACAACGAAGACACCTTCGTCTTCGGTCAACTCTGCACAGACAGCATCAGACTCGACACTGCCGATCGGCAGGAAATCACGAACATGGACCTCCATCATCCGACCCAGGGCGCCACCACGCCGGTTGAAGGCGTCAGCCCAGGCGGGCGCCCAAATATCGGTGGCGATCCCTTCGATGTCCACCCCGAACTCCTGAAGCCGCGCGAAGTCGATCCCGGCGACGCCCACCTTGATCGTCTCTGCGGTGACCCCGGTCCAGGAATCGGTCAACACCACCGGTTCGGGCTCGGGTTCGGACCCGGGTTCGTCTTCTCCGTCGCTGTCGCCGCTTTCAGGAGTTTCGGCTGCGGGCGTATCCGCATCGAAGTCGTCGCTGTCGGGTGCGGCGGTATCAGGGGTATCTGACTCTGTGGTTTTCGTATCGGTCGGTGTCACTTGCTCCTCACCGTCGCCATCGGAACCGCTTCCGCACGAAACAGCCAACAAAGACGCAGCCACCAGTACAACCATGCACAAACGACGCATTCGATCCCCCTAGATCCCCTTGACGTGTGCACGGATCGTAGAATCAGCGAAAACAATTGTCGATTTCACCACTGGAATCGAACATATGTTTGCCACTAGAATAAGGTCGTGAGCGACCGAGCCACGATCCTCCATGCCGACCTTGATGCCTTCTACGCGTCAGTTGAGCAACGTGACTACCCCAAACTGCGGAATCATCCAGTGATCGTCGGCGAGGGAGTGGTGTTGGCCTGCAGCTACGAGGCCAAACGCTGCGGAGTCCGCTCCGGCATGGGCGGGGGCATAGCCCGCTCACTATGCCCTCAGGCAATCACGGTTCCGGCCCGCATGAAGGCCTACGCCGAAGCGTCTACCGAGGTATTCGACCAGTTCCACGAGTTCACGCCGTTCGTCGAACCGCTGTCGGTCGACGAAGCCTTCCTAGAGGTCGCAGGAGCAGAACACATCTTCGGACCCGCCGCGCAGATCGCTCAGAAACTCAGGGCCCGGGTGCTCGACAAAGTCGGGCTGGCACTCTCGGTGGGGGTCGCTCATACCAAGTTCCTAGCCAAGGTCGCCAGCGACCAAGCAAAACCCGACGGCATAATCGTCGTCGAACCCGGCACAGAACTCGCCTTCCTCCATCCGCTGCCCATCGAGGTTCTCTGGGGAGTCGGAAGGGTCACAGCCGCCAAGCTCCACGATCACGGCATCGACACGGTCGGAGACCTCGCCTCCTGTGGACGGGAAGGACTCAAGAGCTATCTCGGCGACCACGCCAGCGCCCACCTGTTGGCGCTGGCCCACAACCACGACCCGCGTGCAATTGACACCAACCGTCGTGACCGTTCGATGGGCGCCCAGCGGGCGCTGGGACAAAAGGTTCGTCACCGCGAAGAACTGCGCCTTGAGATGCTTGCCCTCGCTGAGAAGGTAGCAGCACGTCTGCGCAAAGCTCAGCGCGTCGCCCGGACCGTCACCGTGCGCTACCGAACATCAGAGATGCGCCACGAGACCCGCTCCCGTACCCTGGCCGAGGCCACCCAACAGACCGACGTACTGACCGCGGTCGCCGACGAACTGTTGCTCGACCTGCTCGACGGCCCCCACGGTCCAGGCAGCAGACTCGGACGTGTCGGCTGCACACTCATCGGAGTGACCTACTCGTCGCTCGGTTCGCCCGACGCGATACAAATGGCACTCCCGTTCGCAGACGCCGGAAAACCTACCGATGAACTCGACACCATGATCGACAGCATCCGCTCGCGATGGGGCAACAAGGCCGTCGCCCGAGCATCGCTGCTCGACCACGAACCTGACGTTGCAGCGCTGATCCGCCCCACCGCCCTCGATTCGCCCACCGCTCCCGATTCGCCCACCGCCCCCGATTCGCCCACCGCCCCCGATTCGGACGCAACGGAACAATCAACGACATCGGAGCCCTTCGACGTGAGACAATGACCCGGTGATCCAACCCCTCCCCGAGCGTCAGCCCAACCGCGGCGTGTTCTGCAACCGCACCCTCAACCTCCGCGGCGTGCGGGCGATCGGCTACGACATGGACTACACCCTCATCCACTACTTCGTGAACGAGTGGGAGCGGGCAGCGTTCGATCACGGCTGCGCCTACCTTGAAGAACTCGGCTGGCCGGTCGACGACCTGGTGTTCGACCCCGCAGCATTCACGCTCGGTCTCACCTTCGACCTCGAACTCGGCAACATCGTCAAGGCGACCCGCTTCGGCTACGTGGTGCGCGCCCAGCACGGCAGAGCGATGCTGCCGTTCAACGAGTTGCGGCGAACCTACGCAGCGACGGTCATCGACCTCTCAGATCAGCGGTTCAAGTTCATGAACACGCTCTTCGAGTTGAGTCGAGCCTCGCTGTGGTGCCAGTTGATCGACCGCCACGACCGCTCCCCGCTCCCCGGAATCAAGACCTACCGCCAGCTCTACCGGACCATCGACGCCGCCCTGGTCAACGCACACAACAACGGGTCGCTCAAAGCGGCCATCGTCTCCGACCCGAAGCGCTTCGTCGACCTCGACCCCGAGACTGTGCCAACGCTCATGGACCAACGCCTCGCCGGAAAGGAGCTGATCCTCATCACCAACTCCGACTGGACGTACAGCCAGCAGATGATGCACTGGTGCTTCGACCGCTTCATGCCGGACGGCCAGACCTGGCGAGACCTGTTCGACCTGATAATCGTGGCCGCGAACAAACCCCGGTTCTTCTCCGATGTCGGGCCGATCTACGAGGTGGTCGATCCGCAACGGGGACTCCTTGAACCACACCGCGGCGCGATCAAATCCGGTGCCGTCTACCACGGAGGCAACGCCCGACTCGTCGAAGACGCCCTGGGCCATGAAGGCTCACAGTTCCTCTATGTCGGCGACCATCTCTTCGGCGACGTATACGTCACCAAAGACGTGCTGCGGTGGCGCACCGCGCTGATCGTGCGCGAACTCGAGGACGAGATATCAACAAGCACCACCGCAGCCGACACGAGCTTCGAGCTCTCCGAGCTGATGGACCAGAAGGGTGAGTTGGAGTTGACGCAGTCCCGCCTGCGGATGCAACGACGCCACCTCGCAGTCGACGAACAGCCCACCGGCGAGATCAACGCCGCGATCGGCCGAACCACTGCCGAGCTGGCCGCGCTCGACGAACGGATCGCACCGTTGGCAAGAGCAACGAGCGAGCAGGGGAACAAGTATTGGGGTCCGCTGATGAGAGCGGGTGTCGACAAGAGCCTGTTCGCACGCCAAGTCGAGAAGCATGCCGACGTCTACACCAGCCGTGTCTCCAACTTCCGAGCCGAGACACCCTACGGCTACCTGCGCGCAGCCCGCGTCCTGCTCCCCCACGAGACGCCCTGAGCAGAGCACCGACGACACACCTCCCGAGACTCCTCCCAACGAACAGCCGATTGCGACGTGTTGATCCCGGCCGATATCGGGCAGACTCGCCGGGATGCTGGCTCGACTCGGACGTTGGTGCTTCCAAAGGCGCAAGACCGTGCTCGGACTGTGGATCCTGGGGCTGGCGGCGTTCCTCGGCGCAGCACTGGGAATCGGCAGCGGCTTCACAGCCGAACAGACACTGCCGGGATCAGAAACCGAAGCCGGATTCGATGCACTCGACGAACACTTCGGGGCCTTCGGTGGGGCCGGCAGCGGACTCACGGGAAGCATCGTGTTCTCCGCCGAACAAGGGGTCCACGACCCGGAAGTCGCCGCAGTCATGCGGCAGATGTTCAGCGCCGCCAACCAAATCGACGGTGCCAACATCCTGTCGCCCTACGACACAGGGCCAACAAGCGGAGGCGGAACATCCCAAGACGGACAGATCGCCTACGCATCCGTTCAACTCGGCAAGAACGTCGACCAGGAGAGTTCCGGTGCGATCGGAGAACAGATCAGAGACCTGATCCCCACCCTCGAAGGTCTACAGGTGGAGATCGGCGGCAGCGCCCTGGCAGGATTCGAACCCCCGCAATCAGAACTGATCGGTGTCGCCTTCGCCATTTTCATCCTGATTCTGGCCACCGGATCGGTGCTGGGCATGGGCCTCCCCATCGGGGTCGCCCTGTTCGGCGTGATAGGCGGGATCGCGGCAACGGTGCTCGCCTCCAACATCTCAGGCGGCCCCGAATTCGCCACCACCCTCGCCACCATGATCGGACTCGGAGTCGGAATCGACTACACGTTGTTCCTGGTCACCCGCTACCGAGAACTCCTGCGGGTAGGGTCCGACCCCGCTGAAGCCGCAGTCGGTGCCATGCGCACCGCCGGACGTGCCGTGCTGTTCGCGGGGATCACCGTGGTGGTCTCCCTGCTGGGACTGCTTGTGATTGGTCTTCCCTTCGTCACCGGGATCGGCGTAGCCGCGTCCGTCACCGTGCTGGTGACGCTGATCTCCTCGCTGACGCTGATGCCCGCCCTGGTCGGGTTCGCCGGGGAACGGCTCGAAATCACCCGCTGGCGTGGAATCATCGCCGCGGGCCTAGTCGCCGTTGCGTTGTTCGGCTTCGGGTTCGGCCTCGACCCCCTGGTGTTCTGCTTCCCGTTGGCCATCGTCGTGCTGATCGCCGGGTTCTTCGTCCCCGCACTCCGTCGACAACTTCCGCCCCGCAAAGTCAAACCGTTGCGAGAAACCGTGGCGTTCCGCTGGAGCCGATTCGTGCAAGCACGCCCACGCACCATCGCCGTAGTCGGTGCAGCAGTCCTCCTGTTCATCACCGCGCCACTGCTGGACCTGCGCCTCGGCTTCTCCGACGAAAGCAACTTCGCCGAAGAGACGACCACACGACGCGCCTACGACCTGTTGGCCGAAGGTTTCGGCCCCGGATTCAACGGACCGTTCCTCATCACCGCAGTCATCAACAGCGGACCCGACACGCAAGCAATCGGTGCCCTCGTCTCAGCGATAGAGGGCGATCCCGGCATCGCCGCAGTACCCCAGGCATTCCCCAACAACCCAGACTCCCCGAGCGCTTTCATGATCCAGGCGATCCCCCACACAGCACCCCAGGACCACGCCACTGAACAGCTGGTCGAACGTCTCAGAAACGAGGTCATCCCCGAAGCTGTCGAAGGCACGACACTGGCGGTGGCGCTCACCGGCGGAACCGCCGCCGGCATCGACTTCTCCGACTATCTCAGCAGTCGCATGCCCGTCTTCTTCACCGCCGTGCTGCTGTTCTCGTTCGTCCTGCTGATGGCGGTCTTCCGTTCAGTGCTCGTGCCCCTCAAAGCCGTGATCATGAACCTTCTGTCGATCAGCGCCGCCTACGGGATCGTCGTGGCCGTGTTCCAATGGGGATGGCTCAGCGACATTACCGGAGTCGACCCCGGACCCATCGAGCCGTTCATTCCGATGATGATGTTCGCGATCGTCTTCGGCCTCTCGATGGACTACGAGGTGTTCCTGCTCAGCCGCATACGCGAGGAATATCAACGCACCGGTGATCCCGTCACCTCGGTCAGTGACGGGCTGGCAGCAACCGCACGGGTGATCACCGCGGCAGCGGCCATCATGGCCTTCGTCTTCGGGAGTTTCATCCTCGAAGACGCCCGCGTGCCGGCCGTATTCGGCCTGGGTCTCGCCTCGGCCATCGTCCTCGACGCCACCCTGGTGCGAATGCTGCTGGTACCTGCAACTATGGAGTTGCTGGGTTCGAGGAACTGGTGGATGCCCAAATGGCTCGACCGGATAGTTCCACGACTGGAGATCGACAGTCCACTGACATCGCGAGGTTCGACCACATGAGACGCCATGCATTCACGTTGCTGATTGCCCTGCCGATGATTGTCGTGGGTCTGATAGCCGCTTCCTGCGGACCTTCTGAGGATCCCCTGCCCGAAGCCTCCCCGGCGCAGACAAGTGACGAAACTGCCACGACCAGCGAGCCGGCTGATCCGGACGACACGAGCGAGGCAGAACCGTCTGCCGACCAGACTGAAACGCCCACCACAACAACTTCCGATGTCACCGACAGTCCGTTCGGCCCTGCCCCGGATTCGCCGAGCGGACCCCTTGATCCCGCCTTGGAAGCCGATCTCGACGCGCTGTTCGATTCGCCGACGATAGATCCATTGCTCGAAGCGATTGATCGGATCGGCGCCTCGGGTGATCCCAGGGTGGCCTGGTTGCTCACCGACATCATCCGTTTCACCCGCCCAGGCGAGATCCTTGAGCACACCGAAGCCGCCTGGGAGTCGCTCACAGGTGTCTCCATCCCGGCGGAAGGGTCGGCATGGGGTTTCACCACCAACCACATGATCGCCTGGGACGTTCCCGCGCCGCCCAACTACATCAACTGGAAACGTCAACTCTTCGAACTACAAGAACCGCGGTGGGCGCCGTTGTTCGACGACCCCGACGCGACGGTCGACTGGCGTTGGGTGTCATGGGGAGGCGTGTACATCGACGACCGGCCGATCGGCCAGACCAATTTCGGTTGCCCTCAGGGTTGCATTCCCGCGCTCAACGACCCGGCGCTCACATCGGCGGCTGACGGTTCCTGGTATCCAGACGACTCCATCGTGTTCGGTGTGGTCGTCGGCGACGAAGCGGTGGCGTTCCCCAAGAACATCATGGAGATCCATGAGATGGTCAACATCACCATCGGCGGTCGGCGGCTGGGGATGCCCTATTGCACTCTCTGCGGGTCCGCTCAGGCGTACTTTACCGACGATGTGGCCCCCGGGATCGACCTCGACGGCTACGACACCTACGAGTTGCGGACCTCGGGGCTGCTGAGCAGGTCCAACAAGGTGATGTTCGAGTTCCACACGATGTCGGTGATCGACACCTTCACCGGCGAGGCTGAGAGCGGACCGTTGCGTGAAGCCGGCGTCGTGCTCAAGCAGGCCAGCGTGCGCACCAGCACCTGGGGAGACTGGAAAGCCGCCCACCCCGACACCCGCATCGTCGCCGAGGACGGTGGTTTAGGACGCACCTATCCACGCGATCCGCTGCGCGGCCGCGACGACGACGGACCGATCTTCCCGATCGGCGACGTCGACCCAAGACTCGGAGTGCAAGAACCAGTCGTCGGTGTCATCGCTGATGACGGCACACCGGTCGCCTTCCCCGTCGCCACCATTGAGCCCCTGACTGCCGACGACGCCTCGATCACCTTCGGCGGAGTCACCGTCACCAGCGACGGCGCAGGTTTCACCGCCACCTCGGACACAACAGGCAACCCCCTGGCCGCGCATCAAGCCTTCTGGTTCGCCTGGAGCCAGTTCCACACCGACACCCTCTTGTTCCTCGACGGCAGCTAAAGAGAAAACTACACGGTGACCGAAAACAAGCGGCATTACCACGTCAGCAACGAAGTGTGTAATACCGTCAGGGTTTTTGTTGCCGCGGCAGTGACCGCTACTGGAACGTTGGCAGGCGGTGCGATTGGATCCGCCGTTGGCCCCGCTGGCACCGCTACTGGCGCCAACGTTGGATACGTGGCCGGAACTGCTGCCGGAGCAGCAGCCGGATACTGGGCCAGCAAGGAAGTCTGCCGTCTGGTGCCGGACATCATCTGGCTAGACTGGCTATAGGGAGGACGAGATGTCTGCGACAAGCAAACACGAGATAATGACTGCGCTAACTTCTCAGCCCAAATGGATGCACGTCATCTTGGCAATCTGGGTTGCCGTGAACGTGACGATTGTTGTGCCTCGGCTGACAGACACCACCGCAACCGTGTATGGGGCGATCAGCTTAGCCGGATTCGGTGTCCTGTACGCGTGGGGGAGAGTGCAGCGCCATCGAGAGGCTCGACGGCACAGCTAGCGCAACAATACAAACCGCACTCAGCTACCAGCATTAGCCCCACCCCTGGCTACTGCTGGTAGCTGCACCAGACGGGACCATACCTTGTACAAACGCGCAACTCTCGTGATCGTCACCGTGTCGCTCGCGCTGGCTAGCTGCAGCAGCGACTGGCCTACTTCGGAATGTCGCGCCGCGGCTGCCGCTCAAGCAGAGGCCGAAGACGTGTACCTAGCTGCCTATGCAGCTCACGCCGCCGACCATGCGAGTGGCAACGACGACCACGCCGACAGTGACGAACAACTAACGATGAGCAGGATTGACCGAATCCTCGCCAGCGAAGCAACCGCGCGAGCATGCAGGTGACCGAAACACACTGCGCTACCACTCCGAACGACGAAGCGATGTGACCTTGAATTCTCGGGTTGATCTGGTCGTCGCGGCAGAGGCAACCCGGCGAGCTTGCCAGTGACGCGATCATCCCGGCTGGCAGGTCGAGCGCGGTCAGGTCAACACCGACGTGTGTAGGAGACGGTGAGAGAGACCCGTGCCGACAGAATTGTGAACCGACCTACACGCTCTAGCCGAGTGCTTCCAATACCGTAACCACAGCCCCACACTCGCACAGAAGGCTCACCCCATCTGGAGCTGCCAACCTTGATGCCCAGAACACCTAGGCTGACAGATCGAGGACACTGGGAGGAACTATGGAAGTACCGCTGACCATTGCTGATCATCTGCGCCGGGCCTCGCTCGTCTATGGAGACCGGATCGGGGTCATCGACGAACCAGACCAGGTGGCGCCATCGCTGGGCGAATTGACATACCGGCGTTTCGAGGAGCTCGCCTCCGGGTTGGCCGCAGGACTCGACCATCTCGGGGTCGGTCTCGGGACCCGGGTCGCAATGGTCTCGCACAACGCCGCCCGGGTGCTCGTTCACCTGTTCGGCACCAGCGCCTTCGGCCGGGTCGCAGTGCCGATCAACTTCCGCCTCAGCCGCGCCGAAGTCGCCTACATAGTCGAACACTGCGGGGCTGAGGTTCTGATCATCGACCCCGAACTGGAGTCGACCCTCGGAGACATTCCGGTGAAGCACCGCTTCATCGCTGGTGCCCAGAGCGATTCGCTGTATCGGGTCGGCAGCGAACCAGTCTCGTGGTCCCCCGACGAGTCGGCCACAGCCTCGATCAACTACACCAGCGGCACGACCGCCCGTCCCAAGGGGGTGGAGATGACTCACCGGAACCTGTGGGTCAACGCGGCCACCTTCGGCTGGCACACAGGGGTCAGCGACCGTGACGTCTACCTGCACACGCTGCCGATGTTCCACTGCAACGGCTGGGGCATGCCCTACGTCATGACCGCCATGGGCGTCCCCCATGTGGTGCTGCGCAAGGTTGACGGCACCGAGATACTGCGGCGGGTCGAACAGCACGGCGTCACCATCATGTGCGGTGCGCCTGCGGTGGTCGCAGCCATCCTCGACGCCGCGGCCGACTGGGACGGCGAGATCCCCGGGCGGGGTCAGGTCCGAATCGTGGTAGCGGGCGCGCCTCCCCCCACCAAGACCATCGAACGGGTCGAGACCGAACTGGGCTGGGAGTTCATCCAGATCTACGGCCTGACCGAGACGGCGCCGCTGCTGACCATCAACCGCAACCGAGCCGAATGGGACGACCTCACCCCAGCCGAGCGGGCATCGAAACTCTCACGGCAGGGCAATGCCGCTCTGGGTGTCACCATGGCGCTGGCCGACGACGGCGAGGTGCTGGCGCGTGGCAACGTGATCCTCAAGTCGTACTGGGACAATCCCCAAGCCACCGCGGATGCACTGGTCGACGGCTGGTTCCACACCGGCGACGGGGGCGTGATCGACGACGAAAACTACGTCACCCTCCAGGACCGCAAGAAGGACGTGATCATCTCCGGTGGCGAGAACGTGTCGTCCATCGAGGTCGAGGACTGCCTGTTCTCTCACCAGGACGTGACGGAGGCGGCGGTGATCGGCGTGCCCCACGAGAAGTGGGGGGAGACGGTGAAGGCCCTCGTCGTGCTGGCCCCCGACGCCATAGCAACCGAGCAGGACCTGATCGATCACTGCCGGGAGCGAATCGCCCACTACAAGTGCCCCACCAGCATCGAAATGCGTGACGAGTTGGCCCGCACCGCAACCGGCAAGCTGCAGAAGTTCAAGCTGCGAGCCCCCTACTGGGCCGACCAGGAACGCCAAATCAACTGATCTAAGACGAGGGTTCGCTATCGGTACCGGACTGCACCGCGTCGAGCACTGAGCGGACGTCTCCCGACGACCTCAGATACGACTCCGCCTTCCGTGCCCACTCCGGAGTCTCGCCATCGTCGGGTTCTTCGCAGCCGATCAGGTTGGCTGCCGCGTCCAGCCCACCCCCGAGCGAATCATAGGATTGCGGCGCCGGGTCGGTGCTGGTCACATCACCGCCGATCGACCAAGCCGTCGACGCCGAAGCAGCCAAGCCCGCGGTGGTGTGCACTTCGTCCTCCCACTCTTCGGGAACCACTATGTCGAAGGCGCCGCAAGCAGCGAGAGCTGCCACATCGGTAGCGGCCATCGACACGGCATCCACCCTCGCCGCGCCGGTCGTAGCGCCAATCGACTGGATCGCTGTTGGTAGACCCGCAACGGTGAATCCGACCACCGCCCCGTTGCGGACGTTGCGGATCACACCATCGAAAGCGTCATGGGCGTCACCCGTCAGATTGATGGTCAACGCGGTGCCGCCCGCCGCGGCTGCCCCAGCCGCAGCGCCCGCAGCCAACACCAGAGGCGTGCCCGCCCCGGCACTCAGGACGATCACGGCGCCTCCCGCCAAGACTGCCGCGCCGAGCGCCAACTCGTCGCGGTGCTCCTCAAACCAGGTCCGGTCGAACCATCCCGCTTCGAGCGCCGCATCGGCCGCCACAAGCACTTCATCGGGCAGATGCGGGTTGTCTTCGATGAAACGTCGGAAATCGGCGCGGGAGTAGAATCCGTCAACCTCCCCGGAGGCGTCGGCAGCAACATCGATCTCGCTTCGGAACTCCTTCAACACCGAGTGGATCTGGCTTTTTGCCATGAACATCTCAAGATCGTCGAGCGACACCACTCCATCACCGGGTTTTCGGCTGCCGAACACATCACCCGACAGAATCTCCTCGTTGCGAGCGGCCGTATCGAGGCGATTCCAAAGATCAGGGTTGTCCAGCAACGCCTGCGCAGCAACCACCGTCGGATCAGCGAACTTCCATGGGTGCTCGACTACGTAGCGGAGATCACCGATGCTGACCTTGTCATCGGTCCTGCCACCCGATGGATTGTCGAGTTCGCTCAGATTCTCACGAAAGCCACGCAGCGCCAGTAGTTCCGAGACGGATACGCCAAGGGCACGACTACTCGCGATCCAAGCGACGGCGTCTACCAAGTCCACGTCGTGGTCGGCAACAACGGCCACGACTTCAACAATGTCGATGTCGAGGCTCATGGCGAGCGAAACACCGACTACCGCATCCTCACCAACGAAACCGTTGGCACCCAGCACCGCCAATTGATAGTCGAGATGGTGGACGTACTCCTCCGCTTCGGCAAGCGACCCGCCTTCGGCCGCAACGACCTCGGCCACACGCAGATTGAACAGACGCTGCTCCGCGATCCCGATCGCGTTGGCAAAATCAAGCCCGCCGTCAATCAATTCAACGATCATTTGCGTAGCCGCCTCATCACCGCCCATAAAGGCGCTGATCCGCTCGCGACGATTCCGCACCAGAAAGTCAAGTTGGGAGGCGCTGTCGCTGACCTGCCAATCGGAGATGTGACCAGACAACTCGTTGATCCGCTCGATGTCGGCCCACAGCATGTCAATCTGATCGAGACGCGACTTCAGATCGGCCGCCAACCGGTCAAGTCCATCGTGGGCTCGCCGAAGCGACAGCGACGGATCACCCGCGGATCCGCCAAGAATCCTGTCGGCCTGTTCGATCAAACCGTCGATTGCGACCCGGTCCCACACCAGCTCTTCGGTTGTGGCCGACATGACAGTCCAAAGGTAGAAAGCACCAGGCCGATCCAAAATGACAATATCTACAGAATTCATCTGTATTACATGAAACAGCATTAATTACAGAATCGCAACAGGCTGGAAGCATTCTTCGGAGTTGGGTTGTAAGAACCTGGCCAAGTTCTCTTACCAGACCGACTGTTGGCCAGCTCAACCACCTCGGCCACATCACAGATATCCGTTCAGCCCAAGACAACTGAGGGGTCGGGAACCAGGTCTCGGGCCAGCCACTGGAAATTTCGCCAACCCACATCGGTGTAATACAGCGAAGAACTCACCTCTTTGGCGGCTTCGTCGCTGATAGGCCGAGCCTCGGGGGACTTCACATGCACTTCGGCCACACGCTCTGCAGTGACAAACAAGCCGACAGCGTCGCCAGGAGAACGGCCGCCTGTGAGAAGACCGTGGTTGCGCAAGATACACACTTTCGTGTCGCCCATCGCCCGTGCGATGGCCTCGCCCCCCGCGGTGCTGGTCACTTCAAGATCCTCACCGTTGTACATGGATTGGTCGAACACCAAGGCGCACGACTCCTGGCTTATCGGCCGGAACGGCTCAACATTTGCCGCCCACGGTGTGCCGTAAGGCGTGTGGACATGAGCTGCTGAGACCAAATCTGGGCGCGCATCCAAGATGGGCCAGTGAATGTGGTGAGCCGCGAAGTTCACTCCGTTGTCGGTGGGGCCGGCCACGCCCTGTCCGTCCGGACCGACCAAGGTGAGGTTGTCCATGGTGGCGTCTGCGAAACGGATACCGTAGCCGAGCACCCAGAAGTGGTCGGTCAACTCTGGATCTCGGGCGCTGATGTGGCCGTCGCCCATCTGCCCCCAGTGCATAGCACCAAAGATGCGGTAGCCGATGGCCACCTCCCACTTGCGTAGTTGACGCAGTTCTTCAAGATCGGTGACAACGGGCTGCCCAGCGTCATAGGTGATTCCCGGATAGCGATCCAGCGACAACTCCATAGCAGCAGATGTTACTTCAACTAGACCAACCGCCGTCGATCGTATGGGTCTGGCCGGTAACGAAAGCGCTCTCATCAGACGCCAGGTAGACGACCAGAGCGGCAATCTCGTCGGCGGTGCCGATCCTTCCCATCGGCTGTCGATCAACAAACGCTTGCATCGCCGTGGTGTAGTCACCCCTGGCAGCGACACGCTCATGCAGTGACGGGCTGTCTACCGTGCCCGGGCAAATGGCATTACATCGCACGCCGCTCGTCACGTAGTCCTTGGCGACTGACTTGGTCAACCCGATGACCGCTGCCTTGGTGGTCCCATAAATGAAGCGATCCGGAGCACCGATGATCGATGACACCGCTGACGACATGTTGATGATCGAGCCGCTGCCTCTGTCGAGCATGCCCGGCAGAACAGCCCGGATCATGCGAAACGCCGAGCGGACATTGAGGTCGAACGCGAAGTCCCACTCATCGTCGGTGCAGTCGAGGACTGTGCCGTGATGTACGAACCCCGCGCAGTTGAACAGAACATCGATATCGCGGCCGCGGGTTCCTTCCCGGACTGACACATCGTCTCGCACGTCGAGCACGAAGGTCTCCAGCGACGGCGTCTGAGCTTCGTCAAGCTCATTGAGCAGAGTTGGGTTGACATCGGTCGCCAGCACCTTCGCCCCTTCGGCCGCCATCGCCAGCGCCGAGGCGCGACCAATACCCTGACCGGCCGCAGTCACCAGCGCCGTCTTACCAGCAAGTCGAGCACTCATCACTCCACCCATTCCGTCCCAGAAGGATACGCGAAGTCGCTGATCGCTCCAGACGTGAAGGCGGTCCCCGCACCGGGCTCAAGCGGCGCATAGTAGCGACCGTCAAAGACACGAACCGGTACCGCCAACTGGTCGTGGAGATGATCGACGTACTCGATCTCCACGCGGCTCGGATCGCTCGCCAGCGCCACCTTATAGAAATAGGCGTAGTGCTGGACCGCCTCGCAAAGCCCGACTCCCCCGGCGTGCGGGATGACGTCAACACCCGCATGGTCAGCCAACAGCATGACCGCGAGCAGGTCGTGTACACCGGCCATGCGTGTGGCATCGATCTGCAGGACTTGGACACCGCCGAGCTGCAGCAGTTGCCTGGCCATGACCGGGCTTGCCAACATCTCGCCAGTAGCGATAGGGAGCGGATCCACCGCCCGAGCGATCTCGCCGTGGCCGACCATGTCGTCGGGGTGAGTTGGTTCCTCAACCCAGCGCAGATCGAATTCCCGCAACTGATTGATCGCGTTGATCGCCTCGGACACGCTCCAAATCTGGTTGGCGTCGACGGCGATATTGATGTCGGGCCCCACGGCCTCCCTGGCTAGGGCCAACCGCCGGCGGTCCTCGTCGATGTCGGCGCCGACCTTCAGTTTGATGGTGGCGAAGCCGTCGGTTACGGCCTCGCGACAGAGTCGAACCAATTTTTCATCGGTGTAACCAAGCCAACCGGGAGTGGTGGTATAGGCGGCGATGCCCTCAGTCTCCATTCGTGCCAGACGCTGCGGGCGGTCCGAAAGACGTTGTTCGAGACGCTCGCGGGCCCGCCCCGGATCCAAGAAATCAGCGATGTAGGTCCAATCGACCATGGCGACCACCTCAGCGGGCGTCAGGGCCAACAGAGCGGCCCACAACGGGCGTTGTTCCCGCCGACAACGGAGATCCCACACCGCGGTCATGACCACACCCATTGCCATATGCATGACGCCCTTGTCCGGCCCGAACCAGCGAAGTTGGCTGTCCCACAGAAGCTCGCGATTGAGTGCAGCGGGATCTTCGCAGAGTCCGTCCACATCACGCCCCACCAGCCTGCCGGCCAGCGACTCGATCGCTGCGACCTGCAGGTCGTTGCCGCGACCGATACTGAAAGCAAACCCGTGACCGACCAGATCGGCATCAGATGTGTGCAGGCGCAGATACGCGGCGGAGTAGTCGGGATCCGGGTTCATGGCGTCCGACCCGTCGAGCTGTCTACTGGTCGGATAGCGGAGATCGACTACTGATGCACCAGTGATCTTGATCATCACGCCTCCTCGGCATTCGCACCGTCGGCAAAATCGATTCCATGTTATCGGCTCGTCCAGATAGGCTCGGTCGCTAGTATCGAAGTGACTCTGGGCCGCCGAGGTCGGCTCGACATGAGTGGAGAAACGAACGGAATCCCAGCATGAACATCGTGCAAGAGAGCAGCCTGGGAATGGCTCAGCGCTACCACACCGACGGATTCCTCTTTCCCCTCGACGCCATCAGCGAAGCCACCGCTGCCGATATCCGAGCTGACCTGGAAGCGGCCGAGCTTGAACTCGCCGACGAACCGGAGAAGCTCGCTCTGCTCCGCTTGTACCCGGACCGATTGCTGCCTTCATTCGATGCACTCATTCGCAACGAGCGGCTCATCGCAGCCGCGGCGAGTGTTCTCGGGGAAGATCTGATGGTCTGGAGTGCTGCCTTGTTCACCAAAGAAGCGAATTCTCCCAAGATCGTCTCCTGGCATCAGGACCTGACCTACTGGGGATTGGAGCCGGGGCAGTTCTCCATGCATCACGGGTATATGTTCCATTCTTCAGGACCGAACAACAGCGACGAACGACGCATCGGCAGCGCGATCCGTTTCATAAACGCCTCCACGAGCCACGATGACGGCACCAAGGCCCTCGTTGCCCATGTCAACGGCGAAGACCGATGGAATCATTTTCAGATTGCTGCATCCCCCAAGGCCCGCCTGAGCGAAAGCGACTTCGAACTCTGCGGGGTAGACGTCGTTGCAAGGAACCGCATCTTCTACAAAGGCGCCGAGAACCCTCTCTGAAAGCTAAGCCCAATCATCGGTGCAAACTTGGGATTCAGCCTGACTCAATAGACAATATCGAGCGCAAACCGCAGCGCTCGGTCAAGTTCGACTCGACGAACGCCACCGATCCGTCCAACCGGCTCTGGATCAAGGGCCGAGATCGGCACCGTGATTACGTTGTCGCAACTGATCACGCAGGTCTCGGGGAGACCTTCATCGGTTCCGATCTCAACTTCAGAGCGGATACCTCGGACAGTGCGCGTAATCGGCGCACATGTAACCGCTGTCAGGACAGCCGCAGCGGCATCGCGCGTCAATACGCACACGGGCCGTCGGCCTGCCGGCGGTCCAAGATCAGTCCAGTAGATCTCGTTACGCGCTACCACGAGGGCACGGTCCGAGACGCGAGCCGAATCGCAGATTGAACGAGCGCAGGATCCTGAGGCAGGCGCCGGTATGCCTCAAGAAGCTCCGCGTCGGCAGCGAC
This sequence comes from Candidatus Aldehydirespiratoraceae bacterium, assembly GCA_965198315.1. Taxonomy (GTDB): domain Bacteria; phylum Actinomycetota; class Acidimicrobiia; order Acidimicrobiales; family Aldehydirespiratoraceae; genus VXYK01. Next base: position 3,973,140 of record OZ240616.1, read on the forward strand.
CAGTTCCTCAGCCTCAATAACAGCCCGAGCCCCCCGTCGAAGCAACTCAGACCGACTCGTGCCCCGCGCCTCGGCAATCTGGGCCAAACGCTCAACCAGATCATCATCAAGCTGAACCAGAACCTCCCGACGAGCCATACCCATATGGTAAAGCATATGGCTCCGAATAGCTACCGGCGCTCCCCGCAACGCGGGCTGGAGTCCAGAGAATGGTTGTGCTGACAGTTCAATCGGGGGATGGCTCGTCGATCAGGCGAGCGAGGGTGGCGCCGACCGCAAGGTCGTCAACTTGGCCGAACGCGTGAAGACGGATGTGTCCGGTTCGGTCTATGGCGATGAGGCTCGGAGTGCCACGCAACTGGAACTTGCCCATCGTGATCGGCAGTTGAACACCGGTGTCGTAAGCGTCGACACCGACCGGGAACGTGATGCGGTACTCGTACAAGAAGGCTTCGAGTGAGACCGGTGTCATAGCCTCGTGGTGCTCGAACACACAGTGAAGTCCGAGCACCTTGACGGCATCGCCGAACGTGCGCTGGATCCGCTGAGCCTGCGGGAGACCGTGCGAAACACATCCCGGACAGAGCATCTGAGTTGTACGAAACGGATGTCGACACCTGCTTCAATCAACTGGGTCGCAGCGGTGTGCCGGAGCATGTGAGGCGTGACGCGCTTGGTAAGGCCCGCCCTCTCAGCTGCTCGTGCCAGAAGACCGCGCACTGCCGCTGTCGTAAGCTGGCTTCCGTCTCGGTTCAGAAGCAGAGGACTGTCACCATTTGTCCCCTCCGGCCGGTCTACATAATCGGTGACCGCTGCGCAGATCCAGTCGTTTGTCAGGTAGACGATGCGCTCTCTGCGACCCTTCCCGAGCACTCTGATCGACCTGTTGGACATGTCGAGATCAGCGATTCGCAACGCCACCAGTTCGCCAACACGTATCCCGGTGCTGATCATCAATGAAACGGCGAGCAAGATCGTCGTTTCAGACCGAGGCGGGAATGGGTCACGGCGACTGCTTCTCCGACCGCTGGTGGCAGCATCACGAAGTGACAGCATCAAGATCTCGAGGTCGTGGCGCGACAGTGCGCGAGGAAGTGTCTTCGTCCGAGACAACCGGACAGTCAAGCCATGCGCTGGATTCTCTTCGATGACGCCGTGTTCCACTAGCCAGCGACAGAACTTCCGAATACCGGCAACGCGGCGTCTCACCGATGAACGGTTGAGGCCCTGGCGATTCATTTCCGCGATGAACTGAACAAGGTGATCCGGGGTCAATTCCGCTGTTTCGAAGCTACGCCCAACGAACCTTTCGAGTGCGCGTAGATCGGATTCGTAAGCGCGAACAGTGTGGTGAGAGAGGTCTTCTGTGGTATCGAGAGACCGAGTGAACTTGGCTGTCGCATATTTGAATTCCATGGCCACAACTTCTATCGGCGCTGCGCCGCGGAAGAGTTCGCTCGACTCTTTTTCGCAGGGCCTTAGAACAGTCGAAACGAGCACGAGTCCTGCGGGTCGAGGCTCGATCAGACGGTGCTGTGTTGACGCCAAGTCCTCCAATACAGTCCCCACAAAATCGAGATCCACAAACCGAACCCCGCTGGCCGGTTCACTGATATCTACAGCGAGGGACGCTGCGGGATCTCTGCTGACACCTCTGAGATCATCCGCTGGGCCTCTGCCATGACCGGCTTGGTCGGTGCTCCCCCATCGAGTGTTCTGCCCCTTGAGCGCGTGTTCACCGGCAACAGAACGTTCTGCGGTGTTTCTGCGGCTGACCGGTCCTTGAGTTGCTGGCCCCATGACCACCAAGAAGCCGACCTGCTCGAATACAGCCTCGACGGGGAGTACCTGGATGTGTTGGTAGCCCCGAACGGGACGCTGTGCGCGATCAGAGTTGACCGGTCTTTCAGGTGTCGAGGCGAGTTCGCCGAGATTGGCTGGACCGATGACGAGCCTAGCATCGCCCGTGAAGGGGAGTTCACCCACGTCGCGGTGGGACACCACCACGCGTGTACGATCAGAATCGTCGGGGCTGTTGTTTGCTCAAGCCACGAACACGACGGAACCCAGCGGTACGGTGGTTCAGGCGACAACTCACAGATACGCGTAGTATCCTGTTCCACCGGGGGCATCCTCAGATTCGGTGTGTGTTAACGATTCTGGAGGCCCCCAGCCACCTCACCGCGGACCCACTCCCCGCTTAGATCCGAAGAGCCCAATTACGTAGGCTCCGTGGATAGGAGCCTACGTAATTGACGAATCGGCGGCACGATCAGAGGTTGGGAATGGTTGGACCGGATTCACCGCACCCGAAGTTCGTGTGGCGTTCCGCAGAACTACGACATGTGTCTAGCTGGTACAATCGGAATTTCTAGCTCGCTTTGCCATAAACCAGTCAAAAACATACATCCATCCACCGATCGAAAGGCTCGCACCGAAGACCACCAACGGCACTGTGTACAATTCGGTCGGTTCTCGTAGTATATGATACCCTGCACCGCTAAAAGTGATCAGCAGCAGCAATGTCCCTAATTTTCGGGCATTAATGCTTGCTTCCACATAGCTGGCTTTAAGAAACAAGCAAGCGAATGTAACAGAGATCGCCATGAACACGATATAGCTAATCCAGTTCAAAAACTACTCCTATCAGCAAAGATAGTGCCTAGGAGTGAGGCCAGGAGTTAGACCAGACCATGACCACCATGACCATGTGAAGCCATATTTCACTATCTTTCCTTGATTGAATATGGATTTGAGATAGTACAGCGTTCGCATGCGCCTTCCAACTCCGTGATTCCCATGTGTGCCGCGCGAGAAAAGTGGCTCTTCGAACTTAAGCGGGCACTGGGTCCGCGCTGAGATGGGTGGGGGCCTCCCCCCTCGCCCAACCGCCCGTTCGATTCAAGAACTCTGAGAGTCATTGTCGAGGTCGCCGGGACTCCCAGCCGGTGGATACGCTCCAGATCCGCGCAAGACGACTGACTCCACCGAATTCGTAGCCCTGCGCCCGTCGCTAGAGAACCGGCTCGTCGATCAGACGAGCGAGGGTGGCGCCGACTGCAAGGTCATCGACCTGCCCGAACGCATGCACGCGGATGCGCCCCGCCCGGTCCACAGCAATGAGACTCGGTGTGCCGCGCAGCTGGTACCTGGCCATCGTGATCGGCAGGTCGACACCGGTTTCGTAAGCGTCGACACCGACCGGGAAAGTGATCCGGTATTCGTACAGGAAGGCTTCGAGCGACACCGGTGTCATGGCATCGTGGTGCTCGAACACACAGTGGAGGCCCAGCACAGTGACATCGTCGCCGAAAGTCCGCTGGATCCGCTGGGCCTGCGGGATCCCGTGCGAAACACAACCCGGGCAGAGCATCTGGAACGCCTCGATCACCACGACCGCACCTCTGAGCCCGGCCAGCGTCGGGGTGTCATCGGTGTTGAACCAGCGACTGACAGCCAGTTCGGGAGCCTCGACGTAGTTCGATTCCACTTCCAGTGAATATATGCCCTCGATCAGCAGAGGGTGAATCAGCAGAGGGTGAATCAGCAGAGGGTGAACTGGTCCGGATCGAGAGGGGCGACCAGGCCGAGCGCGGCTTTGAGCCTCAGCAGGCGATCGAGGCTCGCATCAACACGAGCCAGGAAGGCGGGGTCGGTGGTGGCACGCTCGATGATCGAAGCAACTATCTGCTGAACCTCGCCGTGCGAGACGAAGAGCACCAGATTAGCCCCAGCTTCAATCGAAGCCACAGCGCGGGCCCCGGCAGTCCCCTCGATCGTGACGCCCCGCATGGTCGCCAGGTCGTCGGTGATGACCACACCGTCGAATCCGAGCTCACCGCGGAGCCAGCCTTCGGTGATCTCAGCAGACAGCGAAGCTGGACGGCCGCCGTCGACACCCGGATATCGGATATGGCCCGTCATCACCACCGGGGCACTTGTGCCGAAATAGGGGACGGCACCGAATGTGCGCCACTGTTCCAACGAGTTCGATGACACAGACTCTCCCAGATGAGGGTCCGCCAGGGTCGCTCCCTGGTTCGGGAAGTGTTTGAGGACCGCCGCCACGCCCGCGTCGCAGTGCCCGGTCACCATCGCCTCGCCGAACGCCTGAACGACCACTGGGTCACCACCGAAACTACGTCGCTGACGAGCCATGTAGTGGCTCGCGTCCACATCCACATCAACGATCACGCCAAGGTTCAGATGCACGCCCGCTTCGGCCAGATCCGCGGCGAACCGGGTTGAACGAGCCGTGAACTCCGCAACCACCCCGGGCAGATCCTCAGCGCCAACAGCACCGAACTCGCGCGGATGCGCCAGCGGTGCGACCGGAACCTTCAGCACCTGCGTTCCCGGTTCGGCATCAGTCACCACCAGAGGTGCAACATCACAGTCGACAGCGGGCGCCAGGACCTGCGCAGCGGAGGTCGTGCCGTCCTGTTCGACACTCCAATTGCCCGCCGCTTCGGTGAGGAACACCCCTCCGACACATCCTGATCCCACCCTCTGTTCAACAACAGGAATCAGGTCGGTGCCCGGTCCCCCCACCACCAGCAACTGAAGGGCCTTGTCGCGCAGCGACATCCCGCCGACGAGCGACGAAAGCACCCGTTCGTGGACCGGCACCGTCGTTGTCGTAGTCGTGGTGGTCGATGTCGAGGGTGCCGCAGTCGTCGGGGGAACGGTCGAGGTGGACGGACCAGTCTCGCGGCTCCCATCGTCACCGTCAGCGGCAATCAACCACACCGCGCCGACGGCCACGCCCAGAAGGCCCAACACCGTCAACAACCGCGACAGCAGACTACGAGGACCGGAGGCTGGAAGATCCATGCCCACACTCTGCCCGCTCGGGCTACTCACAAGACGCCTTTCAAGGAGGTTCGGCTAGAGCGAGAAAGTCCGGGTGGAGCAAAGTGGTTCACAAGCCGTAGGTTTCACACTCATGACCACACACCAGACCGCCCGGGGAATCCCCTTTCTCCGCACCCCCGAGGACCGTTTCTCGGACCTGCCAGACTTCCCCTACCAACCGCACTACCTGGCGGTAGACGGTTTGCGAATGGCTTATCTCGATGAAGGCCCCGGCACAGCAAGCACGATTCTGCTACCGCATGGAGAGCCAACCTGGGGTTACCTGTATCGCCGGATGATCCCAACTTTGACCGAAGCGGGGCATCGTGTGATCGTGCCCGACCTCATCGGCTTCGGCCGCTCCGACAAACCCACGCAGCGTTCGACCTACACCTATACCGGACATGTGGCTTGGATGAGCGAGTTCCTCGACCACTTCAACGACGTAGAAACCTGGGACGCTTTCTGTCAGGACTGGGGCGGATTGATCACGCTGCGGTTAGCCGCAGAACAACCTGAGCGGTTCGGGCACCTTGTGCTTGGGAACACAGGCCTGCCCCATGGTGAGAGTCTCGGCCCGGGCTTCGACTTCTGGCTTGAGTTGTCACAGACACTGAATCCATTCGATTCTGGACGCCTGATAAGCAATGCCGTCAGCACCAGAACCCTGAGCCCCGGCGAGCAAGCCGCCTACAGTGCGCCTTTCCCCGACGAGGACTACATGGCGGGTTTGCGTGAGTTTCCGTGTTTGGTACCGATCACCCCTGAGCACGGATCTGTGGCCGAGAACAAGGCCGCACGGGAGGTCCTTTCTGAGTGGACCAAGCCGGTGCTGCTGCTCTGGGGTCGCAGCGATCCAGTTCTCGGACATCTTGATGCCGAATTGTTGGAACTGATCCCGGGCACCAACAATCAGCCTCACCAGTTCTTCGATCCCGGCAACCATTTCATCCAAGACGACATCGGTGAGCCACTAGCGGCGGCTATGGTCTCCTGGCTCGAGTCGCTGAGGCGGTAGTGCGTTGGCCCCCAGACCTTTTGCAGAAACAAGTAAGTTGTCGTGGCTCCACAATGCCGTGGGTTACGAGGTTTATATCCGCTCGTTCGCTGACAGCACCGGAAACGGAGTCGGCGATCTGGCCGGGATCACCCAACGCTTGGACTACCTCGCCTGGTTGGGCATCGACATCGTCTGGATCACGCCGTGCTACCCGTCGCCCATGGCAGATCACGGCTACGACGTCGCAGACTATGTCGACATCGAACCCATCTTCGGCGACTTGGCAGTAATGCAGGAGCTGATTGATCGCGCGCATGAACTCGGTCTGAGAGTTGTGCTCGATATCGTTCCGAACCACTCCAGCAACCAACACCGGTGGTTCCGAGCTGCAGTTGAGGACCCGACCGGCCCCTACCGCGACTACTACCTCTGGCGTGACCCAGCACCCGACGGCGGGCCGCCCAACAACTGGGTCGCACACTTCGGAGGCCCAGCCTGGACTCTCGACGAAGCAAGCGGACAGTACTACTGCCATCTGTTCCTGCCTGAACAGCCCGACCTCAACTGGCGCAACCCTGCTCTGCGAGCAGAATTCGAGCAGACTCTCGAGTTCTGGTTTGAGCGGGGCATCGACGGCTTTCGTATCGACGTGGCCCACGCGCTCATCAAGGACGGCGAGTTTCGCGACAACCCTCAAGTTGCCGATCTCGCCAACCTGGCGCATCCCCGCGAGCAGTTTCGCTGCTTCGAGCATCGATACGATCTTCAGCAGCCCGAGAGCCTTGAGATATACCGTGATTGGCGTCGTATCGCCGAACGCTACGGCACGGCGCTTATCGGGGAGACTTACGTGCTCGATCCGGCTGGACTGGCGGACTTGGTGCCAGGCGATGGGCTTCATCTCGGGTTCTGGTTTGCGCCGATGCAGATGCCTTGGGCCGCGCCTGAGATTCTGCGAATGTTGAGCGAACCCTCCGTGCGCCTCGGTGACAGAGTCGGTTGGGTGCAGTCGAGTCACGACGAGAGTCGTCCCGCGACCCGCTTCGGCGGTGGTGATATCGGACGACGCCGCTCACTTGCGTTTGCCGCGATGCTGATGGGGTTACCGGGAGTACCGTTCATCTATCAGGGCGAAGAACTCGGACTCGAAGATGGCGATGTCCCGCCCGAATTACGTTCCGACCCAATCGCCAAACGCAATGTTGGCGCGGTTGGCCGCGATGTCTGTCGCACGCCGATGCCCTGGGAACCTGGACACAATCTCGGTTTCTCGACCGCCGATCAGACTTGGCTTCCGTTGGGACACGGCGTGGAGGACTCCGTCGCGGTGCAACGGCAGAACCCTGACGCGCATGTTCACAAGATGCGGTCGCTGTTGCGATTTCGTCGCGGGATCAGTGACTTGGACGCTGTCGTCAATTGGCTGGAAGCACCCACCGGAGTTGTTGCCTACCGTCGAGGGGATCACCTCTTCGCTCTCAATGCAAACGACGACGCCGTCGACTTCACTCCCGGCGGAGCTTGGTCGGTGGTCCATCGCACCGGCAACGGTCAATTGACAAGATCAAGCCAAACGATCCGCCTTGAAGGGGCAGAAACCGTGGTAACTCAGCAAACTGCGTAGTGTGTCGGCTAGTGGAGAAACACCAAAATCCGGCTACACTCCGCCCTTCACAACCGGTCGACTCAGAGGTTTGTCGACCCCCCTGGAGGGGAAAGATATGAAATCAAGTTTCCTGAAAATACTCGCGCTGTTGTTCGCGTTTACGCTCATTGCTGCAGCATGCGGTGACGACGACGGCGAGACAACCACCGGCGACGACGCAGCCGACGACGGCGACGACATGGCCGAAGGCGACGACGGCGACGACATCTCGATCACCGTGACTGGCCCCGAACGTGACGAGAACGAGGCTGGTGCAATCCAAGAGGTTCTCGGTGCCTGGGGCGAGGAAAACGGTATTGAGGTCACCTACCTCGGTTCCGCCGACTGGGAGGCCGAGATCAACGTCCAAGTCGAGGGTGGCAATCCCCCTGACATTTCGATCTTCCCGCAGCCCGGCAAGCTTGCCGATTTCGCACGCGACGGCCACGTAGTTCCGTTGAACGACGAAGCCGCCGCGGCGACAGCCGCAAACTGGTCCGACGCTTGGACCGTGTTCGGCAACGTCGACGGCGTCCAATACGGAGTTCCCGTCAAGGCCGACCTGAAGTCGCTTGTCTGGTACCAGCCAGCTCGCTTCGCGGCAAACGGCTACGAAGTCCCGACCACATTTGACGAGTTCACCGCACTGGTTGACCAGATCGCCGCAGACGGCAACAGGCCGCTGTGTGTCGGTATCGAATCAGGTCAGGCAACCGGTTGGCCCTTCACCGACTGGGTCGAGGACATGGTGCTGCGCCAGCACGGTGCCGAGGTATACGACCAATGGGTGGCCCATGAGATCCCGTTCAACGATGACCGCATCGTTTCGACGATGCAGACCGTGCTCGACCTGTGGACCGAAGACAACGTCTTTGCCTCCTCAGGTTCAATCGCCGCGACCTCTTTCCAAGACAACGGCCAGCCCCTAGTGGACGGCGACTGCTTCATGCATCGTCAGGCCAGCTTCTTCAGTGCGTTCATGCCTGAAGGTACGGTCTTCGGCGATGATGAAGGTGCTGTAAATGTTTTCTACTTCCCCGACATCAACGGTGACAGGCCGGTTCTTGGTGCAGGCACTCTTGCTGCCGCGTTCAACGACAACGACGCAACCATGGCGCTTCTCGCTTTCCTGTCAACCCCAGAGTATGCAGAGGCCCGCCAGGTTTCTCAGGCGACCCGTAAGGGTGGCGGCGCAACGCTCTCCGGCTTCCTGTCAGCCGCTCTAGGCCAGGACCCGAGCGTCTATCAACCCCTTGAGCAGTCGTTCCTCGAAGTGCTTGAGACAGCAGCCATCGTGCGCTTCGACGGTTCGGACCTGATGCCCGCAGACGTGGGTGCAGGCACCTTCTGGACCGAAGGCACATCAGCGGTCAACGGTGACATCACCGCCGCTGAAGCAGCCGACCGCATTGAGGCCAGCTGGCCGCAATAGTTCCCGGGTCTCATCACTGAGACTTTCGTAACTACTGAGACTCTCGTAACTGAAGGCCCATGAAGTGGGGGTGGCTCTAGGGCCACCCCCACTCTGGTTCTGCGGGCAGCTTCAAGATCCGCTAGTTTTCAGCGAACGCAGAGCGCGCACGAAAGGGAGAGTGGTGCAAGGAGCGATCCTGAGCGGGGAAGACCTCAGCAAGATCGTCAGCACCTTGATTCTGATCGTGGTTGCCGTGGGTGCCAGCGCGGCTCTCTGGATCGGCGCAAACCTTCTGTTCAACCAGGTCCGCACAAGCTGGACTCGTTTCAATGCTCTTGCGGGCTACGCCATCGGTTTCCTGCTGCTGTTGCTATTACAGGGAAACCGACTTCTCAAACCGCACGGCCCCGGTAGCGACTCGATCACCGGGCTCGGTGAACTGCTGTGGACACCGGTTCTCGGCGCCCTGATTTTCTCGGCTTTGGCGGTGATCCTCGCAAACAACGACGACAGGACCCAACGCCTCTGGATTGCCTCAGGCTCGGGTCTGGTGCTCGGGGGTTTTATCGGGATCCGGCTTGCCGAGCACGCCCGTCCCGAGCTTGAGATCTTGCCGCTGTTGCTTTCAACAATCATCATCGGCGGCATCAGCGCAGGTATCGCACTAGCTCGCGGCAAGAACCCAGCGACCGCAGCTCTCATTGGAGGTGCGCTGGGATGGTTGATCGGTGGTTTCGGAATGCCCGAGTTGGGCGACGGCTCCGCTTTAGAATCCGCCATCGCCGCAGCGGTTCCGGGCCTGGCGATAGGTGCGCGCATCGGGCTCAGTTCCAACGCCGGTGTCGTCGGCAGGGCCCGGATCGACGCGAAATCCAGAGGCGCGATCTTTTTGGTTCCCGCGCTGTTCTTCGTCACCGTCGCGCTCATCGCGCCGACGCTGATCACCATCTGGCTCTCTCTCAAGGACCGTGACTCAGTCGACTTTGTCTGGTTCGAGAACTACGGTTCGGTGTTCACCGACATCAACTCCTTCGATGTCGGCAACTGGACCAGCATCTTCACCAGTTCATTGTTCGCGCTGGGTGTACTGATCGGTCTGGTTGGTCTCGTTATCGGTTTGGTGTTGCGCAAACGTACCGGTGATGGTTTTACGGCAGGTGGTCCGGCTTTCGGGCCATTGATGATCGCCATGGTCATGATCGTGTTCGGCGTGCTGTCGGTGTTGCGGGGCACGATCCTGAACAACCTCTGGTGGGTCTTCACCGTGACCGTCTTCTCCACCGGACTGGGCCTGGCAATCGCGGTGCTCGCTGACCGGGCAAAGCTTGAATCGGTGGCCAAGTCGATCATTTTCATGCCAATGGCCATCTCGTTGGTTGGAGCTGCCATCATCTGGCGCTTGGTGTACGTCGCCCGGGACACCAGTAAGTCTCAAACGGGTTTGATGAATGCGGTCTGGGTTGAACTCGGCCGTTGGAGTACAGGAAGTGGTATCCCCACCGTGCTCGGTACGGTCTTCGTTTGGGTACTGGTTGTCTTGGGAGTCGCGTCGATCAGCCGTTCTTTGACCTCGCGAAATTACGACAAGATCCCCCTGCGAGCGTTAGCGACCGTCGCCCTGCTGTGTATCGCCTACCGTTTCACGTTCGACGGAATCGGCGGATTCCGGACCAACACCGCCGGCGACACCGTGTCAGAGACAATCTTCTTCGTTCAGGATCAACCGTTCAACAATGTCTGGTTGATGGTGATCCTCATCTGGATTCAGACCGGGTTCGCGATGGTGATCATGTCCGCCGCGATCAAAGCCGTACCCACCGAACTCATTGAAGCGGCAAAGGTCGACGGTGCCAATGAGTCTCAGGTTTTCTGGCGGGTGACATTGCCTCAGATCCGCACGACCATCGGCGTTGTTGTCACCACACTCATCGTCTTGGTCATGAAGGTGTACGACATCGTCAAAGTGGTGACCAACGGCAATTTCGGATCGCAGGTTCTCGCCAACGACATGTTCGAGGAAGCCTTTTTGTTCTCCAACACTGGCGTGGGCGCGGCACTGGCCGTGATTCTGTTCGTCTCAGTTCTGCCAGTAATGGTCTTGAACATTCGTCGCATGCAGCGGGAGGCCTGAAATGTCCGGTGACCGCCCCAGCGTCGACACCGCAATCTACGGCTTCTTGCGCCGTATCCCGACCGGTCTGCTGTGGTTGATCGTCCTGGTGTGGAGCCTGCCGACACTGGGTTTGGCGGTGAACTCGTTCCGAACCCGCGACAATCAACGGGGAGCCGGCTGGTGGAACGTCTGGCGCGATGACGGTCTGACGCTCGAGAACTACGATGTCGTCTTCTCGGCGAGCGCCACTGCCGGGCTCAAGGAGTCGTTGCTCAACTCCTTCGCTATCGCCATCCCGGCCACAGTCATTCCGATCGCCATTGCCGCCTTTGCTGCCTACGCCTTCGCATGGATCGACTTCAAAGGCCGCAAATGGCTGTTCATCGCCACCGTGTCACTGTTGGCAATACCTCTTCAGGTTGCGTTGATCCCGCTGTTGAGGCTCTACAACTTCGGCTCTCACTGGACGATTCCCTTCCTCGAGAAGACCGTCACCTTGATTCCCGATTTCGATCTGGTGAACACCACCACCGCGGTCTGGCTCACACACACCGGTTTCGCACTTCCGTTCGCCATCTTCCTGCTCCACAACTACATCTCTGAGCTGCCCAGCGATCTGTTCGAGGCAGCACGCATCGACGGCGCCGACCATTTCACGATCTTCTGGCGTCTGGTGCTGCCACTGTCGATCCCGGTGCTTGCCGCCTTCGCAATCTTCCAGTTCCTATGGACCTGGAATGACTTCCTGATCGCCAACACAATGGCCGGCACCAACCCCGACGCGATCGCCACCACAATCCGGATCGCCAACCTCGCGGGCGACTTCGGGCGTAACGAACACTTGTTGCCCGCAGCCGCGTTCGTACAGGCATTCTTCCCGTTGGTTGTGTTCTTCGGCCTGCAACGTTTCTTCGTGCGAGGGATTCTGGCGGGTTCTGTAAAGGGCTAGCCCTTGCAGCTTCTGAATAGCACTGCCCATCCATGTTATTTCCATATCTTTCCTGATATTCTCGTTTCATGTCGAGGCCAGCCGCGCAATATCCTGCGCTAAAGGCCAGCAAGGTGCTGGCCATCCTTCGGAGAATCGGATACACCCAGGTCAGGCAGTCTGGATCCCATATCCGGCTAGAGGCACGCGGAAGACAGCCGATCGTGTTCTCCACCCATGCAGGTAGAGAGGTCCCTCCCAGACACCTAAGAGATATGCTCGTGGTCAAGGCTGGATTGTCCGACCAAGAAATCGACGAGTTGCTCTGACACCAAACAGACAGCGAGGTTTAGGGCGATGTCCCATATTGAGGTTTACAGGAACATGGATCAAGGGCCCGCGTGGTGTGCCATCGGCACGCTGGGCGACGCTGGGTACTACGCGGGCGCCGACAGCCGCGACGAGCTCCTGGCGCTGATCCAAGAGGCCTCGGAGATGGAAGGAGTCACCCCCACCATCTCCATGACCACACCAACACCACGCCAACCCGCCTGAATCCTTCCAGCCTCCTCCGGGACTATTCCAGATGAAAGCCGTTACCCCTGGAGTGCCAGGCCGAGGACCCCACAAACGGGTCGACTAGGACGGACGCTGGTCTGGTCCCAAGGTCCACTCTGGGGTCCCACACTCCTCACCCGCCGCCACCGTAAAGGGCATGCCGCCACCAGGGGTTTCTATCGCGGTGTTGGGTTCCCCGGTAGACCGACCGCACACTCGGATGCCTAGGCCACCCCTGCTAGTTGGAGAGCGGAATGGAGGAGCACCTGGACGCCTTGTCCGGCGGCTTCGGGGGTAATGGACTCGGCTTCGTTGTGGGAGAGGCCGTTGAGGCAGGGGATGAAGATCATTCCGGTAGGTGCTTTGAGGGAGACGTGGCAGGCGTCGTGTCCGGCTCCGGAGTTGATCCGTTGGTTCGAGTAGCCGCAGTGCTGCGCGGCGGTTTCCACGGCTTTGACGCATTCGTCGTCGAAGATGATGGGTGCGCAGTCGTTGTCTATCTCGATGCGCGCCTCGCAGCCATGCCCGGCCGCTGCACTAGCGACCAGGGTTCGCAAGCCTGCCCCTATCTCGTCGAGCGCGGCTGCGTCGGGGTGGCGAATGTCGATTGAGCACACAATCTCGGCGGGCACTGTGTTGGGTGACGCCGGCTCGGAGCGGAACTGTGCGGGGGTGACCAGACCCGCGGGGAAGTCGCGGGCAACCATCTCGTAGAGTCCGTTCAGCACAGCGGCCAGTGGTCGGGCCGGGTCGTGTCGGCGGTCCATCGGTGTGGTGCCGGCGTGGGCTGGGATACCGGAGAGGGTGACGGTGAACCAGCGAATGCCTTGGACACCGGTCACCACGCCGATGGACGAGCCGATTTGCTCCAGAATCGGGCCTTGTTCTATGTGGAGCTCCAGGTATGCGCGAAACGGCTTGGCGAACGCCGCTTTGCCGGTCCAGCCAAGCCGGTCGAGTTCGGTGCCGACGCTGGTGCCGGAGCGGTCGGTGAGCGCGCGGGCCTCGGCGAGGGCCAGCACCCCGGCCCATACAGCCGAGCCCATCATCGACACCGGGAATCGCGACCCCTCCTCGTTGGTCCACACCGCCACTTCCACAGCAGTTCGGGTTGGGACGGCGCAGTCGTTTAGCGCCTCGATGACTTCGAGGCCGCCGAGTACGCCGTAGACGCCGTCGAATCTCCCTCCGGTGGGCTGGGTGTCGAGGTGGCTACCGAGCACTACCGGCGGGGCATCGGGGTCGGTGCCCGGTCGGCGGGCGAAGAGGTTGCCAACCCCGTCGAGCTCGATGGAGCAGCCTGCCTGCTCGGCCCATCCGGAGAACAGGTCGCGGCCTGCTTTATCGTCGTCGGTGAGGGCCTGGCGGTTCGAGCCGCCCGCTGGCGTGGCGCCCACTTCGGCCATGTCCATCAGCCGCGACCACAGCCGGTCCGGGTTGGCGTGCACTTCGGTCATGGAACGAACTCCCCCATCGTGTCGATCAGAGCTGGACGCATCGCCGCGACGATCTCCTCGAACTGCTCCGGCCCGGCGACCAGCGGCGGCGAGAGCTGGATGACCGGCGCTGCCCCGCGGGCCGCGGCCCGGCATGTGAGGCCGAGCGCGTACATCCGCTTGGTGACGTACGCGGACACTGCGGCGGCATGGTCCTGCGCCTTGGCGGGATCGGACGGGGCGTGGGCGTCGAGCTCGAGGGCGAAGAAGTAGCCGTCGCCACGCAAGTCGGCCACGATCGGCAGGTCGCACAGCGAAGCGAGCCTGGATTTGAACGTTGTAGTGTTGTTGAGCACTCGGCTCGGTAGGTTCTCCTCTTCGAGGATGTCGATGTTGGCCAGCGCTACGGCCGCTGCCACGGGGTGGCCTCCAAACGTGAAGCCGTGGTGGAACTCCTGTCCGGCGGCGATGAACGGCTCGGCTATCTTGTCACTGATCATCACCCCGCCGAGCGGCGCGTACCCGGAGGTGAGACCCTTGGCCATGGTGATCATGTCGGGCTGGTACCCGAACCGGTCGGCACCGAACATGTGCCCGAGCCGGCCGAAGCCGCAAATCACCTCGTCGGACACCAGCAGAACGCCGTGGGTATCGCAGATGTCGCGCACCCGCTGGAAATAGCCGTCGGGCGGGACGTAGCAACCTCCCGAGTTCTGAACGGGCTCCAGAAACACCGCGGCGACCGTGTGGGGGCCCTCGCGGACGATAGCCCGCTCGATCTCCTCGGCGGCGCACAGGCACTCCCCGTCGTGCCCGCATATCCCGCCGACGCGGTACTCGTCGGTGTGGGCGACTTTCACCGCTCCGGGGACGAGCGGCTCGAACGCGTTGCGGATCGAAGCGAGGCCGGTGATCGACAGCGCCCCGAGCGAGGTGCCGTGGTAGGCAAGGTTGCGGCTGACGACTTTGTGGCGGGCCGGTTCGCCGACGGCAGCAAAGTACTGGCGGGCCAGCTTCCACGCCGACTCGACCGCCTCGCTGCCGCCGCTAGTGAAGTACACGCGGTTCAAGTCACCCGGCGCGAGCTCGGCCAGCCGGGCGGCCAGCTCGATGCCGGGTGGATGGCCGTACCCCCACAGCGGGAAGAAGCCGAGCCTGTTCATCTGCTCGTAGGCCGCCTCGGCCAGCTCCGTGCGGCCGTGGCCTATCTGGGTTGCGAACAGGCCCGCGAGTCCGTCCAGGAGACGATGGCCGGAGTCGTCCCACATATAGCAGCCGTCTCCGCTCTCGATGACGGGCAGGGCGGTCGGCACACTGAAGTGGCTCCACAGGTGCCGGCTGGCGATCTTCCCCCAGCTGCTCGGGCGTCCCTCCTGGTCGGGCTCGCGGTGTTCGGATTCCATCTCGGGGCCTATGACCGGAACGATGTCCAGAGGCGGTCGTAGAGATCAATCGCCTCGATCGGGCACGACTCGACCGGACCTGCGTAGGAGAGCTCCTGGGATCCCGGCACGACCATCGGGCTGGACGCCAGCTCGGCATCGACGTAGGCGTCGCTTCCCACGATGGCGTTGCCGTAGGCGTTCCAGTTGGTGGCTTCTGCGATATTGGCCGGGTCCATCATCCAGTTGATGAACACCAGCGCCTGCTCGAAGTTAGGCGCGCCGGTGGGCACGGCGAAGTTGTCCTGCCACAGAGTCAGCCCGTCGCTTGGGTAGACGTACACCAGGTTGGGGTTCTCCAGCGACGACCGGAAGGCGGCGCCGTTCCACTCCATGTGGATGGAGTTCTCGCCTGCGGCCATCCGCTCGATGATCCCGTCGGAGTTGATCACCGACACTGAGGACTTGAAACCGCCGAGCAGCTCCTCGGCCCGTGCGTAGTCGCCCGGATCAGTCGAGCACGGCTCAGCGCCGACAGCCCGAAGCACGGCGTGGACCACCTCGACCTGGTCGTTCATCATCCCGATAGAGCCGTGTGAGCCCTCGGGGACGGCGAAGAACTCGGCCCAGGAGTCCGGCGGGTCAGGCACCTGGGAGGTGTCAACCGCCAGCCCTGTGGTTCCGTACAGGTAGGGGGCGGTGTAGACGCGGCCCACATCGAAGTACGGGTCCAAGAACGCGGGATCGATGTGGGCGGCGTTGTCCAAGGCGAACGCGTCAATGGGCTGGATCAGCTCCTGCTCGATGAGCAGAGGAATTATGTAGTCGGATGGGACGATCACGTCGTAACCGGTGGCGCCGGCGGCCAGCGTGGCCAGCATCGACTCGTTGGAGTCGTAGTTGCTCAAGTTGACCTCGATGCCGGTCTCCTCGGAGAACCGGGCGAGCAGGTCCTCGGAGATGTAGTCCGTCCAGTTGTAGAGGTTCACGTCGCCGCCGATCTGTTCGTCAGTTTCGGCCGTCTCCTCTTCCTGTGCGGCGGTGTCTTCGCCGTCTGCGGTGTCGGCCGCGTCCGGCGGGTCTGGGGCCTCTGGCTCCGATGGGTCGGGCGTCGCCACCGGCTCGGCGTCGTCGTTGCCGCATGCCGCTGCGAACAGGGCAAGGACAATCAGAACGGGTAACAGGAGGGTTCTGGTGAGCCGAGAAGCGGAGCCGCTCGAAGTGGTTGTGGTGTTCATGGGTTCTCCATTCATTTGGGTTTTCTCCATTTGCTGGTGATGTACGATGCGGTCAGAACGGCAACGGTCACCAGCAAAAGAAGTGTGCTGACTGCGTTGATCAGCGGGCTCGCTCCCCTGCGGATGAGGCCGAACAAGAACATGGGCAGCGTCGTCGATGTCGGGCCGGCCACAAAGGCCGAGATCAGGTAGTCGTCGAGGCTGATAATGAAGGCCAAGAGCCCACCTGAGACGATCCCGGGGACCAGCAGCGGGAGGGTGACCCTGCGGAACAGCCGAAAGCCCGACGCACCCAGGTCGCTGGCAGCTTCGAACACGGCAGGGTCAAGCTCGGCGATGCGGGCTCTGATCGGCAACAACGCGAACGGGATGCAAAACGCGGTATGGGCCAGCACAAGGGTGGTCATCCCCCGCTCGAAGTCGAGCAGCACGAAAAACGAGAGGGTGCCGACGGCGGTGACGATCTCGGGGACCAAGAGTGGGGTCGATAGGAAACCGACGGCGAGCGACGAGCCGCGCTTTAGCATCGCGACGATCCCCAAGCCGGCGAGCAGCGCCAGCGCAGTTCCGACGGTAGATGCCGCCACCGCGACCCTCAATGAGACCCACACCGCGTCGCGGACGTCGGTACGCTCGAGGACTTCCCGGTACCACACCAGGCTGAGGCCCTCCCAGCGAGACACGATGGGCCCGCTGTTGAAGGAGTACGCCACCACGACCACCAGCGGCGCGTACAAGAACGCGAACGCCAGACGGGCCGCCGGCCCGACGCCGGGGTAGCGGCGTGTATCGATCTGGCCGGTCACGACAGCACCACCCGGGCCTCGCGCGCCGCGCGTCGGGCGACCACCAAAACGACGCCGACCACGACGAGCAGCAAGATGGCCAAAGCCGACCCGAACGGCCAGTTGCGGGATGCCCCGAACTGCTGCTGGATCAAATTGGCAATCATCAACGAACGCCCCCCGCCCAACAGCTCAGGCTGCAAAAACGCGCCGATCGCGGGTATGAACACCAGCAAACAACCGGCGACCACGCCCGGGCGGACCGACGGCCACACGATCCTGCGCAACACGACAGTCGGCGGGGCGCCCAAGTCCAGACCAGCCTCGGCGATCCGGTGGTCGAAGCGCTCAGCGGCTGCGTAAATCGGCAGGATCATGAACGGCAAGAACGTGTAGACCATGCCGACCAAGGTCGCCCCGCGGGTGTTGAGCATCCGCGGCAAGTCGATCCCGACCGCGTCGAACGCGGATGCCAGCGGGCCGGTCTCGCGCAAAATCACGATCCACGCATAGGTTCGGACCAGCATGCTGGTCCAAAACGGGATAGTGACCGCAAGCACCAAAAGCGGCTGAAGGTGGCGGGGCCGGTTTGAGATCCATACCGCGGTCGGGAACCCGATGGCCAAAGCGACCAGCATCGTTGCCGCAGCCAGTAGAATCGACGACCCCATGACTTCCAGGTACGTCGAGTCGAACCCGACGTTGCCCGCAAAGTCCTCGGTCACCACGAGCCGCTCGTAAGCGTCTACCGTCAAACCGTCGCCGACTCCGACGCCACCCGGACCCCGGGTCCGCAGCGAATACCAGACGATCACCACCATCGGCCCGCCAACCATCAACGTGATGAACCCCAACGCGGGGGAAGCCAGCCACCGGGTTCCGACCCTCATGACGACAGCAACCTCGTGTGCCGGGGATCGATGCGCACCGCGACCTGTTCTCCGATTTCGGGATTCGCGTCCTGCGCGTCCGACCTGACGTTGATGAGCAACCCTCCACCCAGATCGATGGCCACATGGACGTCCGCTCCGAGGTAGGCGGCCTCGGTGATCTCCCCCTGGAGGTCGCCGTCTGAGTCGATCCTTACCCGTTCCGGGCGCACCGCCAACATAACCTCAGTCCCGTCGTCGAGGACGGCTCTGGTGGGACCGGGTATTTCGGCGATGTCCAGCTTCCACTGTCCGGCCACCATCAAGGTCCCGGTTTCGTCGTACTCGATCGGCAACAGGTTCGTCTCGCCGATGAAGTCGGCCACAAACCTGGTTGCCGGTGACTCGTATATCTCTTGGGGCGTGCCGACCTGGACGATGCGGCCGCCGTTGAGCACCGCGATCCGGTCACCTAGCGCAAGCGCCTCCTCCTGGTCGTGGGTTACGAACAAAAAGGCGATGCCGGTCGAGCGCTGAATCCGTTTGAGCTCAGCTTGCATCTGGTGGCGTAGCTTGAGGTCAAGGGCGCCCAGCGGCTCGTCGAGCAACAGCACCCTCGGCCGCTTGACCAAGGCGCGAGCCAGCGCCACCCGCTGCTGCTGCCCTCCCGAGAGCTGAACAGGGGTCCGCTTGGCGAACCCCGACAGCTCGACCAATTTGAGGGCCTCGACGACTCGCTGTTTTATCTCCGCCTTGGGCCGCTTCTCCATTTCAAGGCCGAAGGCGATGTTGCGCTCCACTGTCAGGAACGGAAACAGCGCGTAGCTCTGAAAGACCGTGTTGACAGCCCGGCGGAACGGCGACGATGTGTCGAGCCTCTCGTCGTCAAGGTGAATCTGACCTGCGTCGATATCCTCCAGCCCAGCGATCGCCCTCAAGAGCGTGGTCTTGCCGCAGCCAGATGGGCCCAGCAACACGACGAACTCGCTTCCGCCCAAATCGAGCGACACGTTGTCGAGGGCACGCACGACACCACCCTCGGGCGCCGTAAACGTCTTGGTGACGTTGCGGATACTTAGACCCTCAGTCACCATCTCCCCAATAAACGATCATTGATCGTTATAGTAGAGAAGCTTCGTCTCGAGCACAAGTGCCTTACGCGGTTACTCGCACGCCGACCGGCGGGCCTAACCTTTCTGTGTGGGCCGACCCTCAAAACCGCTGCTGTCCAAAGAGATGATCGTCGATGCCGCAATGGCCATCGTCGACGAGAGCGGAATATCGACGATGACTACTCGCGCCATCGCCAAACGCCTAGGTGTGGGACAGGCGTCGCTCTACAACCACATCACAAGCCGAGAAGAACTCCTCGACCTCCTCAACGCCAGAATCCTCGCCAGCGTCGACCTCACGCCGCTCGACCACCCTGACTGGGCTGAAGCGGTCTACGGTGGCACGCTTGCCTTCCTCGCCGCGCTACAGCAGCACCCCAACATGATGAGAATTCTGGCCACTCGTCCCGCGAGGACAGACCCGTCGCTCGCCTACTACGAGCGGATGCACGAGCGCCTAAGGGGCGCCGGGCTTTCAGCGCAGGACTCGGCCCGGTTCCTGTTCGCCATCGACGACTACTGCATCGGGGCCGCCCTCAACACAGAAGTCGACGTCGAGGTCAACGAGCGCCAAGGCACCTTCCCGCTCGTCGCCGAGGCAATGGAGGTAGGCCGCCCCGCCGACCACCACGAAGCGACCCTGCGCCTTTTGCTGAACGGCCTCATCGCCACCGTCGACATCCCTCCTGCGAAATAGGAGCGCTTCCGCGTCGGGGGCGGCCTGCAACGTTTCTTCGTGCGAGGGATTCTGGCGGGTTCTGTGAAGGGCTAACCCCTGCGTCTAGCGCAGTGCCAGGCCAGAATCAAGGTCGAAGAAATGCAGGCGTTCGATGTCGAACACCGCGGAGATGGGTTCACCAGCACGCGCCTTGCTGCGCGGGTTGAAGCGGGCAACCGCTTCTGCGACCGCTTCGTCGGACAACTCCTCAAGCACATCGGGGTCACCCGCATCTACCGCTCGTGCATCAATTTCGAAGTGGACCATGATCTCCGAACCAAGCGACTCGACCAGCGATGCGGTTGCTGAGACAACTAGGCCGGTCGTGTCGCCGTCCACGAGGTTTGCGTCATCCATGTCTTCAGGACGGATACCCACGACCACTGTTTGGCCTTCAAGGGCGGCAACTCCCGCTGGAACCTCTGCCAGCTTGATGCTGTGGCTGCCAAGCTGCATCGTCGAGCCGGTCACCGTCGCCTCGTAGAGGTTCATCGAAGGCGAACCGATGAAAGCGGCAACAAAGATGTTGTCGGGATGGTCGTACAGGTTTTGTGGGGTGTCCACCTGTTGAAGGATGCCGTCTTTGATAACGGCCACTCGATCTCCCATGGTCATCGCTTCAACCTGATCGTGGGTGACGTAAAAGGTTGTGACTCCAAGTTCTCTCTGCAGTTTGGCGATCTCTGCTCGCATCTGAACACGTAGCTTGGCGTCCAGGTTGGAAAGAGGCTCGTCCATCAAGAAGGCGGCGGGTTGACGCACGATGGCTCGACCCATCGCCACCCGCTGACGTTGACCACCCGAAAGCTGACCCGGCTTAGAATTAAGATGGTCATCCAGTTCAAGGATCTTCGAGGCTTCGCGCACCCGCCGGTCCAGTTCGGCCTTCGGCGTCTTGGCGAGTTTGAGGGCAAAGCCGATGTTGTCGTAGACCGTCATATGGGGATACAACGCGTAATTCTGGAACACCATAGCGATGTCGCGATCCTTGGATTCCACATCGTTTACGACACGGTCACCGATCCGCATCTCACCGCCGGAGATCTCTTCAAGACCCGCGATCATGCGCAGGGCCGTGGACTTCCCACAACCGGACGGGCCGACCAACACTAGGAACTCTCCATCTTCGATATTGAGATCAAGGTCCGTCACCGCTTGAAATCCGTTTTCGTAGATCTTGGTTACCTTCTCGAGAACGACTTCTGACATCGGTTACTCCCCGTCTATGGCGCCATCCGGTGCCACACCATAGCCTACGCACAGACTTGTGTCGGAGTGATCAAGGCGCGACGACTGGACTAAAGCCAATGAACGGCACAGACTCGTTGCATGCGGAAACCTCAGGTAGCCATTGTCTCAACGGTTCTCGTATTGATTACGGCGCTCGGGCTGGCGCTGGCAAGCTGCAGCGACGACGACAGCGACGACGCTGACGCCACTACCACCACCACCACCACAACAACAACAACCACCGCAGCACCCACCACTACCTCCACAACAACCACTACCGCAGCACCCACGACGACCACCACAGTCGACCCGCTTGCTATCAGCGAAGCAGCACCCACCCCGCTTCCGATCGTGATGTACCCGCCAGACGTCGGTAACCCGTTCTCTTCGGGTACCAGTTTCGACCCGGCTTTGTTGGGATACGAACAGCAAGAGTATTTCATCTCGGGGACGGCCCGATCATTCGCCCCCGCGGACGAGACAGAACTGACTCCAGATGGACGGTGGATGCTCGAGTTCGCCGATGAGGCCGACTACACCACTCGTGTCACCGTGATACGCCCGAGCGACCCGAGCGCTTTCAATGGGACCGTCATGGTCGAGTGGTACAACGTCAGCAGCGGACTCGACGCCGCACCCAACTGGACCATGTCCCATGTCGAACAGATCCGCGAGGGTTACGCCTGGGTTGGAGTGTCTGCTCAGGCCCGGGGAGTTGAGGGTGGTGGACCGGGGATCGATATCGGCTTCCCGCTTCACCTCAAGGGCAACAATCCGGAGCGCTACGGTTCACTGAATCATCCCGGTGATTCGTTCTCCTACGACATCTTCAGCCAAGCCGCTCAGGGGTTGATTGGTCCCGCCAATATTGAAATGTTGCCGGGCCTCTCACCGGAGCGCTTGATCGCAGTCGGTGATTCACAATCGGCGTTCCGGCTGGTGACCTACGTCAACGGCGTCGACCCACTCGTTCAACTCTTTGATGGTTTCTTGATCCACAGCCGGGGAGACGGTAGTGCGGCCCTCTCGCAGTCGCCTCAGTCCGAGATCGATACTCCCGAGCAGGTATTGATCCGTAGCGATGTGCGGGTCCCGGCGTTGACCTTCCAGACCGAGACCGACATCTTCCGCCTCGGTTCCATCAATTCTCGACAACCTGACGCACACAACATCGCTCTGTGGGAGGTGGCAGGCACAGCGCATGGCGATGTCTACAACATTGCGCTGTCCGTGGGCCCTCAAGACATCGGTGACAACCCCGCAGTTGCCGAAGTGGTGGAGGTAAGCGCTCCGATCCCGGGAATATTCGAATGCGACGCGCCGATCAACAGCGGACCACAGCATTGGGTCATGAACGCTGCGGTCCACGCTCTCAACGTTTGGGTCAGTGGCGGGCCGCCACCACCAAGCGCATCCTTGTTGGAGACCGACGGCGACGAATTCGTCGTTGATGAGCACGGCAACACCCTCGGTGGGATCCGTACCGCTTGGGTGGACGTGCCAGTGGCCACGCTCACTGGCGAACCACCCGGAGGTGCGGGTTTCTGTGGCCTGTTTGGTTCAACGACGCTGTTCAGCAGCGCAAAGCTAGCTGAGTTGTACCCCGACAAAGCCACGTATTTTGAAGCCATGACCACTTCGGTTGAACAATCCGTCACCGAAGGCTTCCTTCGCCCAGCCGACGCAGCGCTTATTTTGGAAAACGCTTTCGCAAACGACATAGGCCGCTAAGGCCGCTCGGCTCGCTTGTCACGCACGTAACCTTGCGGGATGGCAGGCCCACTCCCCATGCGTTTCCTGCGCTCGTTCGTGCGAGTGGAGGATCTTCCGCACGTCCACGCGGAACTCGCGCTGGTGGGTCGAAGCAATGTTGGAAAGTCGTCGCTGATAAACGCACTGGCACAACGCAAATCCCTGGCAAAAACATCGAAGTCGCCCGGGGCGACCAGGCTGTTGAATGCTTTTGAGGTCGGTGCTTGTGATTCCGGGCGTTGGCTGATGGACCTACCCGGTTACGGCTTCGCCAAAGTATCCAAGGGCGAACAGCAGCGGTGGGCAGAGATGCTCAACACCTACATCGAAGAACGAGAGAACCTCATTTCGATCTTGCTGCTCATTGATTCCGAGATCGGCCCAACCGCGCTCGACCTGCAAACCTTGGAATGGCTTGAACATCTCAACCGTCAAATCTGCTTCGTCGCTACCAAATCGGACAAGGTCCGACCGGCAAAGTCCAAAAAGCGCCGAGTTGACCTAGCTCAAAAGCTCGGGGTCGAAAAGTCTGAAATCACCTGGGTCAGCGCCAACAAAGGCACCGGTATCGCCGAGTTGCGCAATCGCATCAGCGGCCTTCTGGAAATACGCGTTTAAGCGAGATCAGTCGATGGAAATCTGAGCCATCAACGTGGCCCTCTGTTCATCGAAGGTGTCGAGGTCCATCTGACCGTCGTCGTAGCGACGGTGCAGATCCTCGATGCGGGCCATCACATCATCGTTTGACAGCTTCGGGCCATCATCGACGACTTCTTCGCTATCGGAATCATCGTCGAACTCACTCTTGTCGAGACGCTTCTCTCTCTTGGCCTGTGCTTTAGCCTTTTTGGCCATATCACGCTGCCGTTTCGCAAAACTGGATCGTCCGGTTGCCATTGCGGGCTCCTCTCCGGTCGACGACGCGTTGACCCTGACCGACCTTTGAGGGTACGAGCACCGACGCCCATTATCCAACGAACCAGCCCGATAAGTTATACGGCGTGAGTACCGATACCAGACCCGAAGGACTGGCTCTGCACAGATCAGAGACCTACGTAGACCAACCACCGCATGATTTGTTTACACGTTTACGTCGTGAAGAGCCTGTCGTATTTCAAGAGATGGAGGACGAACCCGGTTACTGGGCGGTCCTACGCCACGCCGACGTAGTGCACGTCGCCAAGCACCCTGAGATCTTCTCGGCCCACGAAGGAGGCGTGGTCATAGAAAACCTCGACCCTCCCGGCCTTGCGCAAATGCGGGACATGTTGTTGGCCATGGATCCGCCGCGCCACACGGCCTACCGACGACCGATTTCACCTGAGTTCAAGGCTCGTGTGATCGGCGCGATGGAAGACCGTATTCGAACCATCACAACAGAGATCCTCGACCGTGCTGAGGCGATGAGTCCCGAGGTCGAGTTTGTCCACGACGTCTGCGCTCATCTGCCGAGCCAGGTCGTTGGCGAGCTGATGGGACTCCCGCGGGAGGATTGGCCGGCCATTCACGCTATGGCCGAACGCAACAGTGGAGGGCAGGACCCTGATATCGCCGCGGCGGAGGACCGCGGTTCATCAAGCATCGACATGGCGATGTACGGGATGGCTTTCGCCGCCAAACGTCGCAGCGAACCTCTACAGGGTGATCTGACCGACCTGTTGCTCGGCACGGAGTTCGATCAGAAGCTGATGACCGATATTGATTTCGGCCGCTTCTTCGTGCAGTTGGTGACCGCCGGCAACGACACCACCCGGACCATGCTGTCGGGCGGATTGCTGGCCCTTCTGCAACATCGGGACCAGTTGCAGATGCTGCGCGACGATCCCGCTCTGCTGCCCAAGGCCGTCGAAGAAATCCTGCGCTGGGCCAACCCGCTGCACTACTTCCGGCGCACCGCGCTCGTCGACACCGAACTCGGCGGCAAGTCAATCGCCGCCGGCGACAAGGTTGCGATGATCTACACGTCGGCCAACCGCGACGAAGCGGTCTTCGACAATCCGCAGGCATTCGACATCACCCGAGACCCCAACCATCACCTCTCCTTCGGATTCGGCACCCATTTCTGCCTGGGGGTGCATCTGGCCCGTCTGGAGGGCCGGGTTTTCTTTGACGAAGTTCTCAAGCGCTGGTCTCGTATCGAGTTGACCGGCGAACCGAGACGCCAACAATCAAACCTCAACAACTCCCTGAAACACCTCCCGGTGCGCTTACTTCGCTAGAGGTGCGTTTACGAGCCGGCTACTGGGCGACCGTGGACAGGCCACCACCGACAGGGACCACCGCACCGGTCACATAGGAAGCAGCCGCAGACGCCAGGTAGATCGCCACCCCTGCCATGTCGTCAGGCATGCCGATCCTGCCCAGTGGCACATCTCGGGCGATACCGGCGCGGGTCTTGGGGTCGTTGAGCGCAAAGGCCATCATCTGGGAGTCGAACGGTCCGGGGGCGATGGCATTGACCGTGATGTGTTCGTCGGCAAGTTCCTTGGCAAGGTGACGGGTCAGCATGTGCACCGCCGCCTTTGATGAAGAGTAGGAGAACGTTTCCAGTTCCGGTGGGGTCAGTCCGTTGACCGAACCGATGTTGATTACCCGGGCAGGATGGGAGCGTTGGGCCGCGGCGCGAAGCAGCGGCAGCAATCGCTGGGTGAGAAAGAACACTCCCCGGACATTCACGTTCATGACCTTGTCCCAACCCTGCGCGCTGAAATCCTCGAGCGGTTGACCCCAGGATGCACCGGCGTTGTTGACCAGAATGTCCAGCGAATCCCAGCGTTCGTTGATGGCCGCCGCAAGGTGGTCGATGCCCTCGTCGCTGGAGAGGTCGGTTGGAACCGCAGTGCACGTGCCTTTCGTTGACATCTCATCGGCGGCCGCCGTGACCTGCTCAACCTTGCGGGCGGTGATGATCACCTCACAGCCAGCGTCAAGCAACCCCTCTGCGATCATCCGGCCGATACCGCGGCTGCCGCCGGTAACAACAGCACGCCGGCCTTCAAGACCGAACAGTGAAGTGATGCGATTGACGTCCATGAGCGCTCCTGTGTAATCGGCGAATCTGCGTGAGCACCCTAACGCCCATAAACTCCAAGCCATGCCAACAACAACAGACCACGTAATATCCGTCGCCTCGGGCGACGTTCCCTCAATCTTGTGCACTCCCGACTCGGGAAGCGGACCCGGCGTCGTGTTGATCCAGGAGATCTTCGGGATCAACGACTACATCCTCAGCGTTGCCGAGCGGCTCGCCAACGAGGGCTACGTCGTGCTGGCGCCCCACATGTACTGCCGGATCCAACACCCGTTCCGTGTCGACGCACGGGGCCCCGAAGACTTGGGGCCGGCCTTCGAGATCGCCAATCAGCATCCGCCCGAGGACGGTGTCGCCGACATCGGTGCCGCTCTCGACCACCTCCGAAGCCACTCCGAGGTACAAGGCGGTGTTGCTGTAATGGGGTTCTGCTTCGGCGGTTCGATGACCTACCTGGCTGCGGCGGCTCATGAGCCGACCTGTGCGGTGTCGTACTACGGCTCGATGATCGGCGAGAACCTCGACAAGGCTCCCGGAATCACCTGCCCGATCCTTTTCCACTTCGGCGACGACGATCCGTTCCTCCCCAACGAGCATGTCGACGGCCTGCGCGCAGCCACCGAGGGAATGTCCAACGTCGAGATCCTGGTGCAAGCAGGGGCAGGCCACGCCTTCGACAACGACAAGAACCCGATGTTCGCAAACCCCTCTGCTGCCGCGGCCTCCTGGGCCCGCACCTCAGCGTTCCTCAAATCCCATCTGAACGCCGACGCTTCATAGTTGCCTACTATGTTAGTCACCTAATATAGTAATTACCTAATACAGTAGGTAACTAACCACAAAGATCATTCGAGGGTGCTCATGGCGCGCAGACAACTGATCGATCGAGGGACAGAAGCAGCCAAGTTGAGGAGTCTGCTCGACAGCGGCAAACCCTCACTGGCCCTCGTCCACGGGCGCCGACGAGTGGGCAAGACCTTCCTGCTGTCTCGGCTCTGGCCCCCAGAACAGGTTCTATTCTACTCAGCTTCGTCGACCACCCCGGCCATAAACCGGCGGGCTCTGATCGAAGAAGCCGCCCGGTGGTCAGGCGAAGAACTCCGGTCCCAGGACCATCCCACGTGGCGCACGGTGTTTCGCTCTCTGCTCGATCTCCGCCCCGATCAGCCGATCGTCATTGTGTTGGACGAGTTTCAATATCTTGCCGAAGGCGAGAGCGGATTGCGCGAGATCGCCTCGGAGCTGAATGCGGTATGGGAATCGGAGCCGCCGCGCTCGGCGGGCCTTTTGGTGGTGCTCTGCGGATCGGCAGTGCGCACGATGGAAGCTCTGGCCAAGGGAGGTTCGCCGCTCTACGGGCGGCTACACGCACAACTTCCGCTCAAGCCGTTCGACTATTTCGACGCCGGCCAGATGGTTGCCCGCTATTCGCTCGCCGACCGGGTACGCGCCTACGCCGCGTTCGGAGGGCTACCCGCCAACCTCGCAGCAGTCGACGACGCTCGAAATCTGGGAGAGAACATCGCCGAACTGCTGTTGTCGCCCCACGGTGTGGTCCGCGCCCGCTTGCTGACCGAGATCGACCAGGAAGAGGGGTTGCGCCAGACCGCGCTATACCGAGCTGTCTTGGCCAGCATCGGACTCGGAATCCGAACCACGGGTGAGATCGCGGCAAAGATGGGCAGGAAATCCGACAGCTCCCTCAAGCGGCTGATCGACCAGCTTGAGGACATGGCCTACCTGGTACGCGAGGTGAACTTCGGCGCTTCTCCCCAGCGGGGAACGCGGTACCGGTTGGCCGACCCAGCGGCGCGCTTTCACTACGGGATCGGGTTGCAAGCCGAGTCCGCGGTGGCCACCCTGGGTCCGGAAGCCGTTTGGAAAGCCTGGATCGAGCCCAAGGTGTTTCCTGCCTATGTAGGACGTCAGGTCTTCGAAGACGTGGCCCGACAGGCCTGTCGTCGCTGGGGTCCGGAACAAGGGCTTCCAGCGGTCGCTCAATGGGGCAGGTGGGCTGGCCTCGACCGGACCCGAAACGAGGTGGAGATCGACCTGGTCGGGCGAACCCTCACCGGCGAAGTAGTCACCGGTTCGGTCAAGTTCCGCAGCCGCCAAGCCAATGCCAAGACCTACCTGGACCATGTTGCCGCACTGCAGCGACTCGCCGACAGCGGCCTCGGCTGGGCCCAAGAAGCGCTGGCGCCCCAATCAGCGTTCTGGTTCGTCTCCGCCGCAGGCTACACCCCATCATTCTACGAGGTGGTCCAGCGAGACCGCCCCACCATCGCGTGGACCATCGACGACCTGTTCCCAGTCGAAACGGCTAATACAGTCTAGTTCCACGGCCACAGCCCCGAAGCGACGCTCAGCACCGGCGCGGCACCGGTTCCAGTCGCGATTGCGGCACCGGCGCGAAGGCCGACGTTGCTAAAACTCGTATCCGCCGATGCCGTAGAAGCCGCTCGAAGCAGTCTTCGGGGTGCGGTGACGAGGCAGAATCGTCGCGTCGTCCGGCGGGCACGGATCGTCGCCGAGCACCGTGGAGCGTCGCAGAACCCGCCGCTCGGACGTGTCGTCAACCACCGAATGCAACGTGACCCGTTCATCCCAGAGCACCACGTCACCGACGTTCCAGCGCCAACGACAACTGAACTTCACCTGCTCCTCCCAACGGAACAGGAAAGACAGGAGGTTCTGTGACTCGGGCCGTGAAAGTTGGGGGATGCGCCTGCTGAACTGCTTGTTGACGTAGAGGCTCTTGCGCCCGGTGCCAGGATGCACCCGCACGACCGGATGCTCTGCTGCGGGTGCGCCACCGGTGCGCGTGTCCTCATGCAGACAGGTCAACCCTTCGAGAAACTGCTTCATCGCCGCGGACAGCGAGTTGTAGACCTCGTAGCAGTTGATCCACATCGTGTCGCCACCCCACGGCGGAGACTCGACCATGTGCAACAGGGCGGCCACCGGCGGATGGTCCGAGCAGGTGAAATCGGTGTGCCAGACATCGGCCTTGGGAGTCGTCGAGGTGTCGAGCACGATCACCTCGGGAATCTCGGGATCGACCTTGTCGAGATAGGGGTGGACCTCCAGGGGACCGAACGTCGCCGCAATGTCACGAAGGCCCTCCGCAGTCGGGTCCAGACCGGGCATGAAGAGGACGAGGTGCTCGTTCAGCGCCTCGATCAACTCGTCGGCCACAACACTGACCGCGTTGAAATCGAGACCGATGACCTCCGCCCCGAGCGAACCCGCAATCGGTCGCACCTCGAGTTTGGACACTGTTGCCACAGACGATGATCCCATAGACCACACAGCCTACATTCCTCTGGATAGCTGACGAAAATCGGTGCGCACGCCCCGAATGGCACGTTCAGGACTCCAGGGCTACGCCGTAGTGGTCTATGTAGTCGGCGAAGTCGTCTCGCAGTGTCGACTCGTCAAGACCGAGGCGGGCCGCCTCATAGACGTGAGGTCCGAACTTCCCTTTCGGTTTGTTGGCCAGATAGGCGGGCACCGATTCGGCCATCTCATCGGGAAACGGCATGGCGAGGTGCTCGTAAGCCCGCTTGATCGCTTCCACCGGATCAGACATGAGTTCTAGAAAATGAATGTCAGCCATCTGCTCAGCGGGCACGATCCCCGACTGTCGCTGCGCCATCACGCCGCTCAACAGGAATTGATACGCCAAAGTCATCAACGGGCCGCGAATGGTCATATCCACCGCGTCGCTGCGCATCCAGTGCAACACGCCGGTCAGGTTGGCTGAGGAACCAATGAACTTCAACGGGTCGCGATGAGTATGGATCATTCTGGCGTCGGGGTACTGCGCCAAGAGTTCAGCGAGGGAGCCGAGGTGAGCCGGCGACTTCAGAAGGAACGTCTGAGGTTCACCGTCGAGATACTGCATCGTCTGCAAGAACCCCTCGTGGAAGGCATAAACAGCAGTCATGGCCAGGGCGTCTTTGCGGCTCTCAACATCACCGAGGTTGTGCATCATCGCCCAATGCCAACTCCGGAACTCAGGCTGCACGAAATGCACGCATTCGCAGGGCAGGTCGCTGCGCAGTTCGTGCATGGTGATGAACTCAGGATGCACGTCAGCCCAGAACTCCTGTTCAGGTTCGCTTCTCTGCAGCACGGTGCTCACTGCACTCCCGGCAAGAAGACCGAGGGGATGGTGAGCCTCATGCGCGATCACCGGGCGCAGACCAGGATCGAGGGCCAGAAGCTCCAAGAGGATAGAGGTGCCCGTGCGCGGCGGTCCGAGGACGAAAACGGGTGCGACCACAGGCTTACTGCGAATCTCCGGGTGCTGCCGCCAGAAGTCGAGGAGCCGTAATCGTGTCTGGAGATTGCGGATTATCTCGCCGCGTGCTGAGAGCCGGCCGAAGACGGTGAGCGCGGCGTTCTCCTCCAGAGCCGCAACCATGGCTCGGTATCCCTCCTCCCAACGATCTTCGTCTCCAAAGTCCGAGAAGCCCGTTGACTCAGCGGCCGTGTTGAGCATCTCGTCCGGGTCAAGCGACACCATGCGGCTCGCAGCTCCAACCGAATCACCGAACAAGTTGAGTCGACGCAACCAATCCGGGTGCATCAGACCACCGGCGCTGTCGTCCCCAACTGATTGCCGTGGGCCTGGGTCAGTCGGCACAGTATCAGCTGACATGATTCGACCCTCCTGTCTCGCCGATCACGAACACGATCCATGAGAGCCCCAAACCCAAGGTGATCGCAAGTGCGAAAGCCGAAGCTCCCAGTCCGATAGACTCCGCCGCCCATCCAACGACCGTCGGCCCCACCAGCCTCCCCACACCCGCAGCCATGCTGAACCCGGCAATGAACGGCCCGTAGGCATCGCTCGGGGCAAGGTCGGTCGACATTGTCAGCATCGACCCGGAACTCAACCCGTTGCCGACACCAATCACGATTCCGGCGACAACCACTTCGCTCGTGGAGCCGGCCACAGCGAGCAGCAGCAGACCCAACGCCATCAGACCGAAGGCCGGGACCATCGAATAGAGCCGCCCGAAGCGGTCCATGATGAACCCGGCGACGGGAAAGAGTACAAAGTCCGCAGCGGTACCGACCGCTACCAGCGCGCCGATCGCGGAGGCGGAGAGCTCAAACCGGTCGCCGAACAGGGGGATCACCACATATCGTCCCTCCCGGGCTGCCATGATCAGCATCGGGCCCAGCGAGGCCCGCGCCAGAAGTCGCCCGTGCCGCCGCAGGGCGACTCCGACTCTGGGCTGCTCGACACGGCGATGATGGCTGTCGTGGGGGTCGGCGCCCCCCGGTAGTGCGATCCACAACAATCCGACGGCGGTGATCGCCGCCGCAACAACAAAGACCGACTCCGAACCCCACATGTCATACACCCATCCGCCGAGCAGTGGGCCGACAACGAAAGTGAAGCGGTGTGTGCCTCCCACTAGCGACATCACCCGACCTCGAACGCCCACATCAACGCTGCGAGCGATATAGACCTGTCGAGACTGCCGGGTTCCCGACATTCCGATACCTGTGGCAACCCGCAACACGACCAGCGCAACAGCCAACTCAGTGAACCCGAATGCCAGAACCACGCCAGCCTGCATCGCAACAGACACGAACATCAAGGTGTCGTTGCCGAAGCGTTGACCGAACACAGACGCCGGAACTCCTCCGAGTACCGAACCCACCCCGACCGCACCGATGATCACACCCGCAAGCGAGAGGCTGATTCCCTGTTCTATGAGATACAGGGGCAGAACCGGCAACAACACCGTGCCGCCAAGCATCGGCAGCGACCATGGAAGATAGACGGGCACGGCCAAGCGGCGCAGCTCAGCGCCGAGCCCAGGTCGCTCAACGGCCGTCACGACTGGCGAACCAACACTTCGACTTGTTGCGTCCCGCTCATGTCGCAGCGCTCATTTCGCAGCGCTCATTTCACTGGTCACGGTCTGCGTCAGTTCTTCGACGGCGTTGGCGACGATCACCGAAGGATCATCTATACGAGTAAGGACTACAAGCTGCACAGTGGCTTCCCGGTCGGAGACAGCTACGAAGGTTAGGCCGCCCAGGCGCAGTGACTGCACACCCGCGGGCACGATGGCCACGCCCTCCCCTGCCGCGACGAGCCCCAGAATGGTCGTGTATTCGGTGGCCTCGATCGTCGGCGAGTAGCTGACTCCATGGGGTGCCAACATGGCCCGCAACCTGGCGTGCAGAGTCGGCGACTGCTCCCGCGCGAACCCCACGAACACGTCGTCGCGCAACTCAGCCA
The DNA here is from genome assembly GCA_965198315.1 of Candidatus Aldehydirespiratoraceae bacterium. Taxonomy (GTDB): domain Bacteria; phylum Actinomycetota; class Acidimicrobiia; order Acidimicrobiales; family Aldehydirespiratoraceae; genus VXYK01. Next base: position 4,005,473 of record OZ240616.1, read on the forward strand.
GCCGAATTGAATTCTCACTCGCCAGCCGATGGCTGCTCGGCACGGCCGCGACGAGCGGTTCATCATCCACCACGGTTGCGAACAGAGGCGCCTGTTCAAGCGTGACACGGGCGATGCCGATATCGATTCGGCCGGCCACCAACGCGGCGGCTTGTTCATCTGAGGACATCGTGTGAAGTTGCAGCGTTATTGCGGGACTCGCCTGCCGGAAACGATGCAGAAAACGTGGCACGAACTCATAGGCGGCCGAGTCCACGAAGCCGACACGCAGGGTTCCTCGCTGGCCGACACGCAACTCGGCGGCGGCACGGGCCACGCCTTGCGCGGTCACCAACAGATGCCGGGCATGGGGCAGGAAGGCTGATCCTCCGGTGGTCAACGAGACACGCCGGGTGGTGCGTTCAAAGAGTTGCAAGCCGAGGTCTGATTCAAGTTGACGAATCTGTTGGCTCAGTGCGGGTTGAGCAATGTGAAGGATCTCAGCGGCGCGGCCGAAGTGCAGTTCCGCCGCCACGGTAACGAAATAGTTCAGTCTCTTAAGAGTTACCGTTTGAATATTCATAACTGTTACATCTTAATATGAAAGAAACAAGTAATAGAATTATCTGAAAAATCTGTCAAACTACTCGCCGTGATCCAACGCTCCGTGGCCAAACGAAGGCTTGCTCCGCGCTACTCAGGTGCAGCGCTGCTTTGGCGAGGCGTTCGCAACAGCAGTTGGCCGCGTGTCTGGCGCGAACCACCGCTCAAGAAGTCTTACGACGTCGTCGTGGTCGGTGGCGGTGTACACGGACTCGCTACCGCGTACTACTTGGCTGCCAACCACGGCATCACAGATGTGGCCGTGCTCGACAAGGCATACCTCGGAAGCGGCGGATCTGGGCGTAACACCGCCATCGTCCGATCGAACTACCTGACTCCGGAAGGCGTGGCGTTCTACGACCGCTCGCTTGATCTCTACAAAACAATGTCGGCAGACTTGAACCTCAACGTCATGTTCTCCGAGCGCGGCCACCTGACACTGGCCCACACGGATTCGGCGGTGCGCACAATGCGCTGGCGAGCCGAGGTCAACAAACTGCAGAACATCGACTCCACAGTCATTGGCCCTGACGAGATCAAGAAAATAGCACCGAGCCTCGACACCTCAACCAACACTCGCTACCCGATCCTCGCTGCCCTGTACCACCCCCCCGGTGGAACGATCCGCCATGACGCCGTGGTGTGGGCCTACGCCCGCGCCGCTGATGCCTACGGCGTAGACATGCACCAGAAGACCGAGGTCATTGACATTGTCTGCGAAGGTGGAGAAGGCCCGAACGGCAAAGGCCCAGGAGCAAAGGTCACAGGAGTACGGACTTCAAAGGGCGACATCTCCACTCCGGTGGTGATCAACTGCACCGCCGGTTGGGCCAGCCTCATCGCCGCCATGGCCGGTCTCAAACTCCCGATCACCACACATCCATTGCAGGCTGCGGTCACCGAACCAGTCAAGGTCTTCCTGCCGACCGTGGTCGTCTCCGGTTCGCTGCACGTGTACGTCAGCCAAACCGACCGCGGCGAACTGGTCTTCGGAGCATCAGTCGACCCGTTCGCCACCTACGACATGGGCGGCACCCTCGATTTCACCGAAGAACTCGCAGGTCATGTCCTTGAGTTGATGCCTGCTGTCTCTCAAATGCGGCTTCTGCGACAGTGGGCCGGCCTTTGTGACATTACCCCCGACTACTCGCCGGTGATGGGCTTCACTCCCGTCGAAGGTTTCCTCTGTGACGTTGGCTGGGGTACCTACGGTTTCAAAGCCGGACCGGTTTCAGGGGAGCAGATGGCGAAATGCGTCGCTGAACAGACCACACCCGATTTGATCTCCCCCTTTGCGCTGTCACGATTTGATGACGGCGTCCTCGTAGGCGAAAAAGGCGCAGCGGCGGTAGGACACTGATGCTGCTCGTTCCCTGTCCCCATTGCGGTCCCCGAAACTCCGCTGATTTGTCCTATCAAGGAGAAGCAGCGAGCCGTCCGGACCCATCATCGACAACGCCCGCTCAGTGGCGTGACTACCTCTACATGGAATACAACCCTGCTGGTTGGCTGCGGGAGAACTGGTACTGCAGCAGCGGGTGCCGCCGCTTCTTCACCGTCGAGCGCCACACCGTCACATCCGAGTTCCGCGAACCAACGCTGCCCGGATCGAAGACCGCGAAACCGTGCACCGACGTCGACCGAACCGGAGGTGGGTCGTGATCCGCCGACTCGAACCCCAAACTGGCGAAGTCATTGATCGCACGACACCGCTCAAGTTCACCTGGAACTCCAAAAAATACGTTGGTTTTTCCGGCGACACCATCATCTCGGCTCTGCTGGCCAATAACGAACGCGTCTTTTCCCGCTCGATGAAATACCACCGGCCTCGTGGCGTGTTGACCGCCGACTACTGGGACCCCAACACGACCGTACAGGTCGGCACAGAGCCGAACGTGCGAGGAGCACACCGTCTACTTGAAGCCGATATGAAAGTTTCGGCACAAAACGCTTGGCCATCACTTGATTTCGATATCAAAGCAGCCAACGGGCTGTTCGGCCGTTTCCTGACCGCGGGTTTCTACTACAAGACGTTCATCAAACCGCAGCGACTCTGGCCGGCCTACGAGAAGGTGCTGGCCCGTTTCGCTCCTGGAGGTGTCGTCGACCTCAAGACGCCTCACGGTTATCACGACAAACGCTACTCACACCCTGATGTTGTCGTTGCCGGCGGTGGTCCCGCAGGGCTTGCTGCGGCCATCAGCGCGGCCCAAGTGGGCAGCAGCGTGATGCTCGTAGAACAAAGTCATCAGCTCGGGGGTCATCTCCGTTGGGGGACCGATCAAGATCGAGCGACCGCCGATGAACTTGAAGCGGCCGCCCGGGTGGCGGGCGTAGAGATCCTGACCGACTCCGCCGTGACCGGGCGTTACGACGACAATTGGATCGCCATCTCTCAGAGAAACCACCCGGGCGTGGTCGAACGGCTCATCAAAGCTCGAGCCAAGACCCTGGTGGTGGCCGCCGGACTAGTCGAGCGGCCCTATGTGTTCTCGGGCAACGATCTGCCGGGGGTGATGCTGTCTGGAGCAGTCCGACGGTTGATCAACATGTATGCCGTCCGTCCCGGAAATCGTGCCGTTGTACTCACCGCCAACGCCGAAGGCGACGCCGCTATCGCCGATCTCGAACGCGCCGGTGTCGAGATAGTTCAGGTAGTGGACGCTCGGGCCGGCGAGACAATCTCAAAAGCAACCGGTAGACCGAAACGACTCAGCTCGGTGACGCTGAGAGACGGCTCGACAGTCAAAGCCGACCTGCTGGTTGTCGCTGCGGGTTGGACTGCCCCAACCTCCCTGCTCAACATGTCCGGTGATCGACCAAGCTACGACCCCATCGCGGCACGCTTCTTCCCCACCGCGCTGCCCGACAACGTGATCGCCACCGGCGCCCTCGTGGGCGACGGCAGCCTCGACGAACTGATCGCTCACGGCATCAGCAGCGGAGAGTTGGCCGCGCAACGAGCGGAAGTCGTGAAGCACCGACTGCGGTCCACGGTCACTCGCGCCCATGACGGCGAAGGCCCAGAACCCCCACTACAAGAAGATCGCCGTATCGGTCTGTCCCGCGCACTCCACCCGGAGCTGTACCGTTCCGACACTCACGGCATGGTCGACTTCTCCGAAGACGTCAGCTCGAAAGACCTCGTCAGCGCAGCCGCCGAAGGGTTCGACTCGGTCGAACTCGTCAAGCGTTTCACCACAGCCACGATGGGGCCGTCGCAGGGCAAACTCGAGACTGTCAACACCGTCGCCGTCCTCGCCGAGGCACGCGGCGAAACCATCGAGGAGGTCGGCACAACCGTATGGCGCCCTCCCTACGCTCCCATCAGTCTCGGAGCGCTGGCCGGTCGAGTCTTCGAACCGGTGCGCGTGTCGTCAATCCATGAATGGCACACGGCCCACAACATGACTCCAATCCTCGCGGGCCAATGGATCCGGCCGGAGCACTACGGCGATCCCAATGCCGAAGTCGTGAACGTGCGAACCAACGTCGGAATCACCGATGTGACCCCGCTGGGCAAACTGGATCTGCGCGGTCCCGACATTCCCAAACTGCTCAACCTGCTCTACACCAACAAGTGGTCGAAACTTCCCATCGGCCGAGTCCGCTACGGCATGATGTGCGCCGAGGACGGAGTGGTGCTCGACGACGGCGTAACCGGTCGACTGGGCGAAGACCACTACCTGATGACCACCACCAGTTCTGGCGCGGGTCAAATCTGGCAGTGGGTCGAAATGTGGCTCCAGACCGAGCACCCTGACTGGCAGGTGCATGTCACGCCCGTCACTACGGGATTCACGAGCATCAATATTGCCGGACCAAGATCCCGTGACCTGCTGGAACGCTTGGTTGATGATGTCGATCTCAGCGCGGAAGCATTCGAATACATGAACGTCCGCACCGGCACAATCGCCGGAGTTCCCGACTGCTTCATGTGGCGCATCGGCTTCACCGGAGAGCTCAGCTTCGAAGTGCACGTACCGGCAGGTTTCGGCCTGCATGTCTGGGAACAGCTGCTCGAAAAGGGTGCTGACCTCGGGGTCGGGCCCTTCGGTCTCGAAGCGCAACGGATCATGCGTCTCGAAAAAGGGCATTTCATCGTGGGCCAGGACACCGACGGGTTGACCAAAGCCCCGACCACGGGACTGACCCCGCTGATCAAACTCGACAAAGACGATTTCGCCGGTAAACCCGAACTCGAATGGTCGCTCGACGCTGAGGCACCCGAACTGCCCGTCTTGGTCGCTATCACCCCGACAGACCCGCAACTCGTACCCGACGAGGCCTGCCAGATTCTGCGTGCAGGCACGACAGAAATAGTCGGACGCATCACCAGTTCACGTTTCTCTCCCACACTGGGCCGCTCGGTCTGTTTGGGGCAGGTGACACCTGAGTTCGCTGCGGCCGGCACTCAACTCACGGTGCGCTTGTGCGACGGTTCCGACACCACGGCGAAGGTGATGGAACACCACGCACACTTCGATCCCGAGGGGGTGCGTCTTCGTGGCTGAACCCGAGTTCCGAAGCTCTGTCACGAAGCTTGCTGCGACGCCCGTCGGCGCACCGGCACTGACCGACGAATCCTCGCTCACCAAGGTGAGTGTCAGGGCTCAAGTCGGTGCCTCGCCATTAGGTGTCGACTTCACACGGGCCGCCACGCGTGACGGCGTGCTCATCGCTGGTATCCGACCCGACGAATGGCTGCTGTTGGGCAACGCCGCAGATGTCGAAGCCCTGTCAGCTGTCGCTGAATTCGATTTGTCCGTCAACCAGATCGACATCACCCACAGCCGTCTGTGTCTGCGCTTGACCGGCGTACGCAGCGCGTCCGCGCTCGAGAAGGTCTGCAGTCTCGACTTCGACGACATGATGTTCCCCGACGGTGCAACGGGTTCCGCCTCAGTGGCCAAGGTCAGTTCTGATCTGATCCGCGACGACATCAACGACGAACCCTCATATCTGATACTCGCCGATCGTTCCTTCGGGCAATACCTCTACGACGCAGTCCACGACGCCACCACGGAGTTCTCCAGCCTCACATAGCGGTTACCCGTTGACATGCAGATTGCATGCTTGTGCTGATCGCATGACCTCGCTGCAAATCCGAAACGTGCCTGACGAACTCCACCGCCAACTCAAGGCCCGTGCCAAGCGGGAAACGATGGCATTGCGTTGCGCTCTGCGAGGACTCGGTGAACCGGCAGGGTTTCTGCTTGTTGAGAAATTTTTTTGGTGTTCGGCTTGACAGGGGGGGAGGGTTCAATCCGTCGAGTGTAACTCAAGCCGCAAGATAGTTCGATGGGATCCCAGATGGAAACAAGAATGTCGCTCAGTGTGGACCGTTGACGGTCAACTCTAGCGGGCCGGAGACCTTTCGGCCGTCGTGGGTGCAGATGGCTCCCCGGGCCCCGCAATTGGTGGTGACGGGCACCACGACGGTCACATCGCCGTCGGAGTCTGGTCGTACCGTGATGCGCCAACGGATGTTGCTGGGCCTGTCCATCCGTTGCGCCTACCGACGGCGAGGTCCTGAAGGCGCGGCGGCTTGACAAGCCGAGCAACATCGGCCGGCGCGTTACGGTGCGGCCGGACGGCGACGGTGATGTGACCGTTGTCCTGCCCGTCACGACTGACTGCGATGCGTCCGGGGCCATATGCACGCAGGACGGCAGGGAACTCTCCAATCGGCTCGAAATGACCGTCAGCGGTCCAAGCTGACCTCCGCGGATCCGGACCGGCAAGAACGTGTGAATGCCCGAGTTCGATGGAGGCGCTGGGGTCCCTGAGCTTGGTGGAGGCGGATGACTGGATTCAGGCTTCGGTGTCTCCCCGGCGGCTATTGGCCCGGGCCCGAGACGGTGATCTCGAGCCGGTTGGACAGCTTCCTGGCGTCTGCGGTGCAGACGGCCCCCCGGGCGTCGCAGTCGGTGGCGGCGGGTAGCACGACGGTCACGTCGCCGTTCCCGCCGGGCCGCACGCTGATCCGCCAGCCGATGTTGGAGCCCCTCTCCAGCCGCTGAGCTTTGGCGATGGTGCCGCCGGTCACCGTGAAAGCGTGGTCCTTGAGCACCCGATAGCTCAGGGGGAACTCCTCGCTGAACCGCATCTCGAAAGCGAACTCGCCCGATCCGCTGTGGCTGTCGGGCACGCCCTCGGCACTCGCGGTGACCAGTGGGAGCGCGGTCGCCGCCTCGGGCACAATCGCCTCTTCGGATACGGCCTGGCCGCTGTCCGGCTCAGCAGCCTCCCGCGCCGCAGGCTGCGGCTCGTCTTGGGCCGAATCGGACTGGACGAGGCTGACGTTCACCTCGTCTCCGACCGACAGGGTCAACTCGCCCGCCGGCCACCAGTACCGGTACAACGAGTCAGTCACGGTGACCTCGGCATCTCGCGAAGAGAACCGGAACCCGCCGACATCCAACGTGAACGCCGGCAGCCCAGGATCACTCACCACGAAGTACAGGTGACCGTCCTCGTAGACATAGATCGAGCCCACCACCCAAAACCCAGCCCAGTCCCCGAACGAGAAACTGCGCGACGACAGGCCCCCCAGCCCCGTGAACAGATCGAACCCCACAGCGGACTCGACACCGCCCACGGTCAGCGTCGCCGACCACAACGGCACCACAACAACCGCTTCCTCGCCCACGACAACGACGACAGCCGCGGTTTCGGGCATGTCGTAGGCGTGCAGCCTGTCGCCGGACGGGTCGGCGACCCACATGGTGGTCCCGTCGGACCAGATGCCCTTGGGGCTGGGATTGCCCGCTGCGAGCAGCCCGTCGAGGTCCAGGTCGGCTTTGCGGTCGCCGGTGTGCAGGTCGTAGGCGTAGATCTTGGCGTCGTTGTCGTCGCTCACCCACATGACCGTGCCGTCGGACCACAAAGCAGCAGCCCGGCCGTTGTCCGCCGAACCCAGCCCGGTGATGTCCTGGCCGGACCTGCGGTCGCCGGTATGCAGGTCGTACGCGTAGATCATGTCGTCGCTGTGGTCGGCCACCCACATCGTCGCCCCGTCGGACCACAGGCCCTTGGGGCTGTCATTGCCCGCTGCGAGCAGCCCGTCGAGGTCCGCGTCGGCTTTGCGGTCGCCGGTGTGCAGATCGTAGGCGTAGATCTTGACGTCGTTGTCGTCGCTCACCCACACGGTCGTGCCGTCGGACCACACGCCGTTCGCGTGGTGATTGCCTGCCGAGCCCAGCGCGCTGATGTCCTTGGAGGCGTCGCGGGTCATGTCGGCCAGGTTGTAGGCGTAGAGGTAGCCGCCGAGGTTGGTGACCCATATCGTCTCACCGTCAGACCAGATCGCCCGGGCCGCCGAGTTGTCTGGGGCAAACAGCTTGTGGTCGGGCAGCACACCCCACACCGACGCCGAGGAAGCCCGGTTCACGACGACTTGGTACGCCCGCTCAGCGGTGCCGTCGGCGGACTCGACAGTCACCGTAATGACGTTGGCGCCGTGTTCGAGGTCGATCTGGTGGCCGTCGGCGATCGAGTCGTCGTCGTCGGGGGTCACGGTGACGACGGCCCCGCTGTCATTGGGCGTGGCGGTGATCGTCGTGGACTCCGCCGTCGCAGCCACGTCGGCGGAATAGGCCGTGGTGTCGGCGTCGAAGGTGCCGATGTCCACGCCGCTCAGCGACAGGGCCGACAGAGATGCGTCATCGCTGAGCGCGGCGGATGCCGGCGGGTCGACAGTGACCGCGACGGTCTCGCCGCCGCTGCTGCTGCTGTCGCTGCCCGGCGTGTCTTCCGCCTCGGCTACGGTGAACTCGTAGCTGTACAGCGCCCCGGGTTCGAACTCGTCTGTCAGCACGATGAGGGCGCTTCCCGGCTTGCAGGCCACGATCCACAGCGACTGGTCGATCGCGCGACGCCATCCAGAGGTGTCGTCTTGCTGGGCCGCGCACGCCTGGGCAGGGTCCACCGACGGCGGCGCGGTGACGCTGAACTGCTGTGCGTGCGACGCGAACTGGCCCGCCTGGGCAGCGTTGACATAGACATAGGCATGCCCGAACATCGACAGCACAACATCGCTGCGAACAAAGATCCGCTGCCACTCGCCGTGCACTCGCATGCCCAGCGAACGCGGATCGGGATCAAGCCACGCGTCGGGCTTGGGCTCGGGCGGCGGACCTGGCGTCACGCCTGCGACCAGATATCTCGACACCACGAACGTCGTGCTGGTCGACGCCAGCGGGACCTCGGGATCTGACGGCGTGGCCCCGGGCCGCACCAAGGCTTGTCTTGAGCACATAGGGCCCGCCCACCGGGCACTGCGCACTGATCGTGGCCGAGACGACGAGGCCGCCATCGTCGACGGTGTGCTGGGTGTCCGCACCGATGCCGCTGCCCTCGCACTCGTCCCTGTCGACGCCGTAGCGCCGCACATCGGCCCGGAACGTGACCGAACCGTCGGCCCCGAGATCGCTCAACGACACCGTCACGTCGATCGCAGTGTTGGCCGGCACGGCCCGGCCCGGCGATAACTCCACCGACACCGACACCGCCGATTGCGCGCTCGACAAACCAGGAACGCCGAGCCACACCGCCAGCAGCGCCGCCCCAAAGACCGCCACAGCGGTCGTGCGCCGAGCCGATCGGCCCATAGTGCGGCGGTGCCGAGCAGACGGAATGCCGCTGCGCCGCGTTCTGTGTGCAGAAATGCCGTTCAGGGCGGCTTTGTTGCGCAGATTTCGTTCCGCCCGCGTTCTGTGTGCAGAAATGCCGTTCGCGGTTGCCTGTTTGCGCCCATCCGCACGACACCCCCAACGTTGCCTGATGCGGCACTAGGAGGCGAACGTGTCGACGGCGGGGGCTGTCGGGAACGAGCCCGTCGAAGTCGCCGCCGACGAGATCGAAATCGGCGTTGACTTCGGGTCCTGTCACGAGGCCGTCGACCGTCTTGCACTCGATCCTGCCGCTTTGCCCAAATGCGGGACATCACAATTCACGCAAGGGACGACTTGCGCCATCGACGAATCAACGTGCGACTGCGAATTGGGCACGGGAGACCACGCGGGGTCACGGTCGTCGTAGCTGTAGGTCAGCCATCGCACACCGTCCCCGGTTGCGTTCATGACGCCGATGCCCGCCCGGACGAACGCAAGGCGGGTGCCGTCGGGCGACCACGTCGTATTCGGGGCTGAAAGGAACATCCCGAGCAGCTGTTGTTGGGTGGTCCGGTCGTCGGTGCCGTCCGCAAGCAGGATTCCGGGCCGCTGGAACCACAGGAGCCTGTTGGTGAACAGGATGCTGCTGCCGTCAGGCGACCACTTCGGCCGGTAGCTGTGCGTCGGATCGTCGGTCATCTGCTGAAGACAACCACCGTCGGCATCCGCAGTGAACACCTCGAAATCGCCCGGGGAGGCCATGTGCGTGAAGGCGATCCTGCTGCCGTCGGGCGACCAGTCGGGATCCTCGTCGCGGAGGTCGTTGTCGGTGAGCTGCACCCCTCCGGTGCCATCGGCACCGATGACGGAGATCTCGTTGTCGCCGTCGTTGCTGGTGTAGATGATCTTGGTGCTGTCGGGCGACCACGAGAATTGTGTGTCGTGTGCGCTGTTGTCGGTGAGCTGCACCGCGTCAGTGCCGTCGGTGGCCATGACGCCGATTTCTTTGTCGCCGTCATCGATCTCGTAGGCGATCTTGGTGCCGTCAGGCGACCATTGCGGCAGCGAATCGGACGTGGTGTTGTCGGTGAGCTGCACCACGTTGGTGCCGTCGGCTGCCATGACGGCTATCTCGGGGTCGCCGTCGTTGGTGACGTAGGCGATCTGGGTGCCGTCAGGCGAGAAGTCCGGGGCCCAGTCGTCGACATCGTTGTCGGTGAGCCGCTGCTTGCCGGTCCCGTCGGAATTGATCACGAAGATCTCGTCGTCGGTGGACTTGCTGCTGAACGCGATCTTGGTGCCGTCAGGCGACCAGACCGGGTCGATGTTGTGGTTGCGGTCGCTGGTCAGCTTGGTCTCGTTGCTGCCGTCGGCATCCACCACGAAGATCTCGCCGCCGTGGGCGCCCCACGCGTAGTAGGCGATCTTGGTGCCGTCAGGCGACCATGATGCGGTTTGCTCGGTGTGGCCGCTGGTGGTGACCTGGGTGAGATCGGTGCCGTCGGGCTCGACGGTGTACAGCTCGCGCTCGTCGTAGTGCCAGAAGAGGATCTTGCTGCCGTCGGGCGACCACACCGGGTCCTTGCCTTTCGCGACCACCGTGCTGCCGCTGCCGTCGACGCTCGCTACGTGAATCCAGCCGTTGTTGCGGTAGGCGATCTTGGTGCCATCAGGCGACCACGCCATCTGATCGTCAACCGTGACCGTGTCGTTGACCTGCACGAGGTTCTCGCCGGAGGAGTCCACGACGTAGTAGTCCCTGTCGTAGAAGGCCACTTTGGTGCCTTCGGGCGACCATACGGGTTCCCTGGCGCTCCCGGCGTAGAACACCGATTCGTTCGAGCCGTCGGGCGCAATGGACTTGATCTTGGCCGGATGGCCGAGCGCCTGCTCTGTCTGGTAGATGATGGTGGTTCCGTCAGGGGACCACGACGGGTAACGGTTCTCGTAGCTGTCATCGGTGAGGCGCACACGGTTGGTGCCGTCGGCGCCGATGGTGAAGAGCTCATAATCGGCGGCGACTTCGGTGTAGTACGCGATCTTGGTGCTGTCGGGCGACCACTCGGTTCCATGCACGTCGCTCGAATGGCTCGTGACCATTTCCTGGTTGCTGCCGTCGGCATCCATCACCTGGATGGAGAACGCGTCGCCGGGGCTGGAATAGGCGATGCGGTACACCCCGCCCGACACCGGCTCCTCCGATGTCTGCTCCTCTGCGGCCGGTGTGCCTGCTCGTGCGCAGACGTCCTCACCGTCATCCGCGTCGTCACCGTCATCGCCGTCGTCGGTGTCGTCAGCGTCAATCTCGGTATCGCTGTCGTCACTGCTGTCGCCGGCGATGACCCCGGTGTCCGGGTCGCAATCCGGCGCATCCTCAGCCGCGACGAAGTCGCTCCGGAGATTGATGCGCCTGTACCCCGACCAGCCCGACAACTCGCCGTCGCGCCACGCTTTGACCCGATAGGTGTACGAAGCACCCGCGTCACGGGCGCACACATCGGCAAACGAGGTGTCGGTCGCCGCCGTGTCGTCGGCAATCACATGGAACGCTCCGATTGCATCTACGCCGGGGCGGCGACGCAGCACTTGATAGCCAGTCACCGATGCGGCGTCTTGTGCAGGCGCGTTCCAGCTCAACTCCACAACACCGTCGACGACCGTTGCGGATGGTCGCGACGGGCGGTCGGATGACGGCGCCGCATGTGCCGCCACCGGCGCCAGCACTGCCGCGGCGACCACGGCCGCCACAGCCGCCACAGCCCAACCTCGACTATGCGTCCTCACCGAAGAGGGGGGGGTATTGCATTTGCATTGCATTCTCCTGACTTAAGAAAAGGGCTTGGCCAACCGGCCGACGCCTGCACGACGCGACCGGCTGCTGTTTCCTACAGACCGCCGGCGCGCTGACCGGTCGCGTTGTAGGCGTACAGCTTGTGGTCTGTGCTGTCGAGCACCCACATTGTCGACCCGTCTGACCACAGCCCGCGCGGATGGTCATTTGCGCTGGCAAGATTGAATTCCTGGGTGAGAGTGCGGGTACCCCATTGGGTGTCGGTCATGCGGTAGGAGTAGACCATGTCGTCGCTCTCGTCGACCACCCACATGGTGCTGCCGTCGGACCATATGCCGCTCGCATCCTGGTTGTCTGCATGGAGCCCGATATCCCTTTCGGGGTCCAGAGCTCCGGTCTCGAGCACATAGGCATAGATTCTCGAATCGCTCTTGTCCAGCACCCACATCGTCGTTGCATTGCCCCACATGCCGTATGCAAACTCGTTCGCAGAGTCGTATTCGGCGGATGCCAACTCTTCACCCGAGGAGTTCAATTCGTAGAACTTCGAGTAGACGTCGTCACGCCAATAGTGAGTGGAGCGCTTGCCGTTGGCAATATGGAAACTGCCAGAGTCGACATCGACCCAGAAGCCGCGTACAGCAGACACATGGCCAGGGAACACAAACGAATCGTCGGGCTTGTATTCGCTGAACGAGTCGTCGTCAATCGACCATGCCAACGCCACGTCACGCCCTTGATCGGCCACCCAGACAAGGTTGCGGCTTGCGTCACCTGATACGCCTCGTGAGTTCACCGACCGATATTGATTGTCGTTGCAGCCGGCATTCAAGTTGATGTCTTTGCTCTGCACTCGGCCGAACAACGTTGTGGAATCGTTCGACGTATCCGCGTCTGTCAGCGTCTCGCCACTGCACCCGAAACCGTTCACGTTGATGTCATCATCGGTGACGGCAACGGAGACAGTGCCGATACCGACGCTGTCATACTCATTCGAGCTGACGTCTGCGTCGACAAGGTGGAAAAGACGAGCGAAATCATGGCCGCTGTCAGCGTCGTGGGCAGCAGTAACTGTGACGGTCTGCGCCGTGGACCAGTTCAAGGCAGTGAATGTCAGGCTGGCCGGCTTTGTTTCGACTTCCCAGACGCCGGTCACCGCTACTTTGACGACGACATCGGAGGACACCGGGGCGGCGTTGAGCACAACGGTATAGGAACCCTCACCGCCCTCATCTACCGTCAGCCTGCTGACCGAGACGGTGGCTCCCGGAGCGACCACAACGGCGTCGCCGCCAGAATCGTCATCCTTGGAAGTGTCGTCCCCAGAGGTGTCGTCACCAGAATCGTCATCCTCAGTGTCGTCACCGCTGGTTTCATCGTTGTCGGTGACAGCAATGGTGACATCGCTGACGGTGATGTGACTGCTGCCCGCGGTGCTGACTGTGTGGCTGATGGTCGCTTCGTCGTCCGTGGTGTCGGTGTCGTCGAGCGCGGACACGGTGACGTCTTGCGATGTGGACCAGTTCGTCGTCGTGAACGTCAGTGTCGACGGCGACACGGTGATATCGCTGTCCCCGCTCACCGTGACGTCGATGGCGATGTCATTGCTTGGAGCCGCGTCGAGCACGACCGAGTACGAGGAGTTGCTGCCCTCGTCGAATGCCAGCGAATCGACGCTGACCACCACATCGTCCGTGTCGTTCACAGCCACCGCGACCGGGTCGATACGGACACCGACGAACTCGCTGCTCGACGTGCCGTCGACGGTCACACGGTGAAAGACGGTTGCGGTTCCGTCGGCCCGGTCTGCGTCGTCGCTCGCAGTGACGACGACTTGCTGTTCTTCGAACCAATTCGTTGACGTAAAGGTCAGCAGGCTGGGTGCGACGGAGACGGTGGCATCTCCCATTTTCCAAACCTCGATCACGACATTTGAGGCAGGGGCTGAGTCAAGCACCACGGTGTAGGAGGTGCTGCTCGGTTCGTCGATCACCAGTGCGAGGGCGGAAACCGTTATCCCGGCGGTATCGATGTCGAGTGCGGTGAGCCCAAGCGTGTCGATGACGACGGCGTCGTATTCGTCCGAGCTGCTCTCGGCGTTGACGGTATGGGTGATCTGGATGCCGTCGTTGAACGTGTCGCTGTCATGGGTGATGCTGATCGTGATGTCTTGGGGCGTGTACCAGTTCTGCGGAGTAAACGTCAACGAGCTCGGCGATATCAAGAAGTCCTCGTTCTCGGTGCGGGTGACATCAATGACAACATCGGCTTCGGGTTCAGCCGACAGGACGAGCGAATACGCAACGCTGTCTCCTTCGAGGACATCACCCCAACTGTCGGGAATCATCAGCTCCACGCCGGGATCTACGTCTTGTTCTGTGTCGCCGGCGTCGCCCGGATGCGTGTATGCGAACAGCTTGCGATCGGCCTCGTCGACAATCCACATGGTCGTGCCGTCAGACCAGATGCCCCGCGGGCGGTCATTGTCGCTGTCAGTCTCGAACTCATGCTCGACTTGGCGTTCGCCGAGCGAGGCGTCGTCCATCGAATAGGCATACAGCTTGGCGTCGCTCACATCGCTGACCCACATGACATCACCGTCGGACCAGAGTCCTAGCGGGCGTCCGTTCAAGGGATCCAATGTGAGCTCTTGACTGCGCTGACGATCGCCCGTTAAGAGGTCGTAAGCGAAAATCAGGTCCAATTGGCTGTCGAGCACATAGATCGTCTGGCCGTCGGACCAGATGTCCTCTGGCTGCCGGTTCGCTGGGTCGAGCACAATTGCTGCATCCGGAACTCGCTCGTGTGTCTCACGGTCGAGCGCAACAATCGTTCGCTGGCTGGGTCCACTGGGCGCAGCGGAACCACCCGCAGGGGAACCAGCCGTCGGGCCGACCACATAGAGATACCGGTCGTCGGCCCAAATGCCCGAGTGAGACTCGGCAATCCCGGCAGTGTCGACGTCGTCCTCATGGATCTGATCGCCAAACCCGTACGCACCAGCGCTCCCCAGGGAAAATGCGCGCACCTGAGTCGAGTCGCGCATGCTGACGTACATGGTGGACCCGATACCGGCAATCGCTGTCGGGCTGTTCCAGGCAGCGTGCAAGTTGATGTCCCGGCTCGAATCGCGATCCCAGGTGTTCAAGGCGCCGTCGTCCCCGGATTGTGCTGCGGCAGACAGGGCGACCGTCGCCGTGGCCAGAGCCGCTGCCAGCGTCGCTATGAGCAATCGCTTCAGCCTCCCTCGCTTGCAGGTAGACGACCTCCGATGTCTGAGAGGCATGAAATCATGTGTTCGATATATTTTCTTCATATATCGGACATTATCATCCGGTCCAGGCCCTCACAACAACCAGTGAGCATCGGACGGGGCGACCTCCATCGGTGGTTGCGACAAATCGGCCATGATGGTCGGTGAAAAGGTTCCGCGGCCGGGAGCGAGTTGGGGTTTCTTGTTGCTGATTTACGTCGTGTGGTACCCGTCGCGGGCGTTGATTGGAACGGTGGAATGGTCAATCCGGTCGTTCGCGTATTCGCATGACCTCGCTGCAAATCCGAAACGTGCCTGACGAACTCCACCGCTTACTCAAGGCCCGTGCCAAGCGGGGAACGATGGCATTGCGCTGCGCTCTGCGAGGCGGTGCTCAACCCGGCGACCGGATCGCCGGCCACATCAGATGAACACCATCAAGGCCGCTTACACAGAATTGGGACAGTCCTCAACGGGGGATATGCCGTGCCCGTTGGGTTCGCCAATGCTGACGGCGGCACCATCGTCGGCAGAGAAGAATTCCGCAGCAGGAACCGCCGTCATCCGCTCTCCGATCTCATAGCGCAGGTCGCCGGGATAGACGACGCAGAGCGCGTCGAGCGACAGATCCCGCAGCGCCGCCGTCATAGAAGGCGTGCGGCGCGGGGCGTCTGCCCTCTTGATCTCCACACCGATCCTGCGGCCCTTCACGAACAGCAGCAGGTCCAGCTCCGCGCCCGCATGGGTTCCCCAGAAGTACGCCTGGTCCGGGCGCGCCTCTGTGAGGGTCTTCTCCAGGATGAAGCCCTCCCAGGACGCGCCGAGCCTGGGGTCGATGAGCAGTTTGTCCATCACGCCGGCCCCTATCAGATGATGGAACAGTCCCGAATCCCGGAAGTAGAGCTTCGGCCGCTTGACCTGTCGTTTGCGGAGGTTCTCGTGCCATGGGCGAAGCTGGCGGATCAAAAAGAGCTGTTCC
This sequence comes from Candidatus Aldehydirespiratoraceae bacterium, assembly GCA_965198315.1. GTDB lineage: Bacteria > Actinomycetota > Acidimicrobiia > Acidimicrobiales > Aldehydirespiratoraceae > VXYK01. Next base: position 4,021,693 of record OZ240616.1, read on the forward strand.
AGAAGGTCCAAGTAACGCCGGACGGTGGTCTCGCTGATGCCCAACGCGGTCGCGAGCGCCCGGACGTTGACGATCTGGCCGTGGTAGTGGGCCAGCATGAGCAGCAGGCGATGGATCGTCGGGGCTGTGAGTCCCGCTCCAAACTGCGGAAGGTCGCGCTCGACGAACGTCCGCACGTAGGACTGCCTCCAGATCAGGCTGTCTTCGTCGCTGTCGGCGAGCAGCGAACGGGGAAACCCGCCGCGCAGCCACAGCGTCGTCATGTGCTCGGCGCCGAGTTCCGCTGCCTGGATGCCCGTGAGCTCCAAGTACTCGATGCGTCCGGCCAGCGATTCTGCGCTCTGGCGCAGCAGTTCGGGACCAGCGCTGCCGAGCACCAAGAACGTCGCCGGACTGTCGTCGCGATCGGCAAGAACCCGCAGGATCGGGAACAGGTCAGGGCGACGTTGCACTTCGTCTATGACCACGAGGCCCGAGAGCGGTCCGAGCGCTGTCATGGGCTGATCCAGGCGGGCCAGGCTGAGGGGGTCCTCGAGATCGAAGTAGTTCGGCGAGTGGGCTTCGACGAACTGGCGCGCGAGCGTCGTCTTGCCGCACTGCCGAGCCCCGATGAGCGCCACGACCGGGTTCCGCCGGAGGGCGTCCTCAAGGACCGGCGCGGCGACTCGGGGAAGCAGTTCGGAACCCATACCTTGAAATTACACAGATGACTATAGTTTTTGCAACCCTCACATCCACGTTGTCACGCCGATTGCATGCTTTATGCTGATCGCATGACCTCGCTGCAGATCCGCAACGTGCCTGACGAACTCCACCGCCAACTCAAGGCCCGAGCCGCCTTTGAGGGCCACTCACTCTCAGAATACGCGCTGAGCGAGTTGCGCCGCGCCATGCAGAGGCCGACAAGGCGCGAACTGGTCGAACGGGTCGCATCCTTCGAACGCAACTCCCTGCAAGAATCGGCTGTTGACACAGTCCGCGCAGAACGCGACGCGCGTTGATCGTCCTCGACTCCTCGGCCGTAGTCGAGTGGCTGATCTCACCGCCTACGACGCCGCCTTCGTGGCACTGGCGGGAGTGCTCGACGCGCCACTGACAACTCTGGACAGACGCATCTCTGGAGCAGTACTGACAGGATGGAACATCACCGTTGACGTCGTTGAGTGAGCCCGATGGCTCGACGCGAACAATCAGGCGTTACCTTTCAGCGCATGAAAATGTTCGGTCGGCTAGAGGTGGATCCTGTGCTCGCCGAGTTCGTCGAGGACGAACTCACACCCTGTTCCGGGGTCACCGCAGCAGAGTTCTGGGTCGCCCTTGAAGCGATAGTCGCCGATCTCGGGCCTCGCAACGCCGCTCTGCTGGCACGGCGCGATGAGCTTCAAGCGAAGATCGACTCGTGGCACATTGCCAACCGCCAGAACCACGACTCCGACGCATACATTGAGTTCCTACGCGAGATCGGCTACCTCCAAGAGCCCCCGACCGAATTCTCGATCACCACAACTGGTGTCGACCCTGAGATCACCTCGATCGCCGGGCCTCAACTCGTCGTGCCCCTCGACAATTCCCGTTACGCCCTGAATGCGGCGAACGCCCGCTGGGGCAGCTTCTACGACGCCCTCTACGGCACCGATGTCATCAGTGACGAGGGCGGTGCCCAGGCCGGCACCAGCTACAACCCGGTCCGCGGCAACAAGGTCATTGCAAATGGGAGAGCTTTTCTTGACCGCCATGCGCCCCTGGCAACCGGCAGCCACGCCGACGCCACCGCCTACACGATCACCGACGGAGAACTGACCGTCACCCTCGCCGACCAACCCACCGCGGCTCCGGCCACCCCCACCAAAGGCACCGCGGCTCCGGCTACGCCCGGCAAAAACACACTGGGCGATCCGTCGCAACTCGTGGGGTATAAAGGCGAACCTGACGCTCCATCCTCGGTGCTGCTGCAGAAACACGGATTACACCTGTCGATAGAGATCGACCGCACCGCCGACATCGGTCGTGATGACCCAGCAGGGATCAACGACATCACTCTGGAAGCAGCGGTCACGGCCATCATGGACTGCGAAGACTCCGTGTCTGCTGTTGACGCCGAAGACAAGGTGGTCGTGTACCGCAACTGGCTGGGGTTGATGAAAGGGACCCTCACCAGGACTTTCAGAAAGGGAGACCAGACGATCAACCGTCGGCTCAACAATGACCGAGTCTTCACTGCGCCAGACGGCTCCTCGCTGACGCTGCCGGGTCGTGCTCTGATCCTCGTGCGCAACGTGGGACACCATCTCCGCACTGATGCCGTGACCTACGAGGGTGAACCGATCTTCGAGACGTTCCTCGACGCCATGGTGACGTCCCTCGCCGCCAAGCACGACCTCGCAAACAACAGCACCCACCGCGACGGCGCCCACCGGAACAGTCGCACCGGGTCGATCTACATCGTCAAACCCAAGCTCCACGGACCTGACGAAGCAGCGCTGGCCTGTGAACTGTTCGGCCGTGTCGAAGACGCGCTCAAGCTCGAACGACACACCATCAAGATGGGAATCATGGACGAGGAGCGGCGCACCTCCCTCAACCTCGCCGCAGCCATTGAGCGAGCCAAAGAACGGGTGGTGTTCATCAACACCGGGTTCCTCGACCGCACAGGAGACGAGATCCACACAGACATGGAAGCCGGACCCGTGCTGCCCAAGAACGAGATGAAAGGTGCCCGCTGGCTACTGGCCTATGAAGACAGCAACGTCGATACGGGGCTGGGATGCGGTCTGGCGAAGCGGGCACAAATCGGTAAGGGGATGTGGGCGCAACCGTCGAACATGGCCGAGATGCTCGCTGAGAAGATCGGCCATCCCCAAGCCGGAGCGAGTTGCTCCTGGGTGCCGTCGCCGACTGCGGCGACACTGCACGCCACCCACTACTTCGAGGTCGATGTCGCCGCCCGCCAATCAGAACTGTCGAGCCGTCCATTGCACAGCGTCGAAGACCTGACAGCCATCCCTCTGCTGAACCGCAAGCTGAGCGCCCAAGACATACAGCTCGAGCTCGACAACAACGCCCAGAGCATCCTCGGCTACATCGTGCGTTGGGTCGGTATTGGTGTCGGCTGCTCAACCGTGCCCGACATCCACGATGTCGGGCTGATGGAAGACCTTGCGACCCTGCGGATCTCCAGCCAGCATGTCGCCAACTGGCTGCACCACGGAGTTCTCAGCGAAGCCCAAGTACGCGAATCAATGACCCGCATGGCCGCCCAGGTCGACAAACAGAATTCTGATGACCCGGCCTACCAGCCGATGGCACCGGATCCCGACAACTCGATCCCCTTTCAAGCAGCCTTGTCGCTCGTGCTGGAGGGCCGCAACGAACCCAACGGTTACACCGAGCGCATTCTGCGCCACCACCGCCGCCTCATGAAAGCCCGCGGTTCGGCCACCGCGGCTGAAGCCAGTGCCATTGAGGCCAGTGCTATTGAGACTGTGCCTGTTCGTGGTTGAGGAGATACTCCTTGATCGGCAAACCTCCGCCGTAACCGGTGAGCGAACCGTCTGAACCGACAATGCGGTGGCACGGCAAGACAATGGGAACCGGGTTCTGACCGTTGGCTGCTCCAATCGCCCGAACTGCTTTGGGACGGCCGATCGCCTCAGCTTGCTGTCGGTAAGACCGTGTCTCACCGAACGGGACGTTGGCCAGAGCGGACCAGGCAGCACGCTGAAACTCGGTCCCCGTCAGATCAAGGGGAATATCAAATTCCTGGCGCCGCCCAGCAAAATACTCCGCGAGTTGTGTAGTCGCCGCGGCAAGCACTGGATGGTCGTCGGCCTCGGCCGGGTCGCCGTCTGAATCCATGTCTTCACCCACCTGCTGGTCGAACAGCAGATGACTCAAGCCTTGGTCAGTAGCAACCAAACGGAGACGCCCGATCGGTGAATCAAGTTGTTTAGTCGATGTCATCTACCGACACTATCGCCGCGAACTGGGCTAGAAACAGAACGTGAGTGATCCTCGCCTTACCCCCGCAAGCCGAGCGGATCTGCTCGATGAACTGGAGGCAGATACCTATGACGTGGCTGTGGTCGGAGGGGGAATCACTGGCGCTGGAATCGCTCGCGAAGCCGCTGGAAGAGGCTTGCGAGTGGCTCTCGTGGAGGCCGACGACTTCGCCGCGGGCACATCTGGGCGATCCTCCAAACTGATCCACGGCGGACTTCGATACCTGGCCAACGGCGAGGTCGATCTCGTCCGCAAAACTGTCGCCGAACGCACCGCGGTTCACACCATGGCACCCCATCTTGCTGAGCCGTGTTGGATGGTCGTGCCCGCTCGCAACCGCGTGACTGCCACCAAATTTCGTGCCGGTATCACCACCTACGAACGCCTGGGGGCGGTGGACGACGAGGACCGCCATCAGCTTTGGCGTCAAGACGAGATCAGCGTCAACGAACCGCTCCTTCGGACAGACACCTACAACTTTGCGGTCGCATACCGCGAGTATCTGACCGACGACGCTCGGCTCGTACTGGGGGTTCTACGGGCTGCAGTCCAGTTTGGCGCAACAGTCGCCTCCCGTGTTGTGGTGACCGATCTCACTCACCAGGGTGGCCGTATCAACGGAATAGTCGCCCAATGCTCAACGAGTGGGCGAGAAGTGCGTGTGCACGCCAAGATCGTGGTCAACGCCGCAGGTCCGTGGGTAGATCAGATCGCTCGCATGGAACAAGACCCACCCACAACACTGCTGCACCTCTCAAAAGGGATCCACGTAGTTGTGCCCCGCGAACGTTTCTGCGTCAACCATCTGGTCATTTGCAACACCTCAGATCGGCGCTCGATTTTTGCGATCCCTCGCGGTGACATTGTCTATATCGGCACAACCGACACCAACTACCAGGGCACACGACCGCTGTGGCCCGAGATTGATTTGGACGATGTTGAGTATCTGCTGGCACCCTTGGCCCGCTACTTCGACGTTGAGCCTCTCGCCCCCAGCGATGTTGTGGCAGCTTGGGCGGGCGTGCGTCCGCTGATCGCGGCGCCAGGCAAAGCCCCCAAGGAGATGTCGCGCAAAGACGAGGTGACAGTCGGCCGCGGTCAGATGATCTCCATCGCCGGCGGCAAACTCACCGGCTTTCGTCGCATGGCTGAAGATGTTCTCAAGGTCGTGGGCGAACAACTCGCTAAGGACCTGCCACCCGGCCCCGGGACAACCCCGATCCCGGGCGGCATGTCCACGGTCGTCGACCCGACTGATCAGCAAGCTCTGCGGCTCCGGCGGCTCTACGGTAGCGACACCGAAGAAATCTGTTCACTCGACCCGAACCGTCTGCTTGACGATGCACCAGTGGTTGCAGGAGAAGTGGACTGGGCTGTCCAGGTTGAGGCAGCAACGACCCTCGTCGATGTGGTCTACCGCCGCTTGAGAGTGGCCTGGTTCGTGCCCCAGCACCGTTGGGAGTTGTCCGTCGCGATAGCCGACAAGATGGCTTCGGTTCTAGGTTGGTCACATGAACGGGTCAAGGCCGAGCTAGCCACTGTGCACAGCCGATTTAGCGACGAACTCTCGTTTATGTCTGAAGTGTCTGAAGTGTCTGGCATGTCTGGAGTGTCGCAATGAGCGGGCTCATCGGTGACTTGGCCGCAATCTTGGGCGATGGGTTGTTGCAAACCGAAGACCAACGAAGCGCCCGCGCTCGCGACACTTGGATGCGGTCACAGATTCCCATTTCAGCGGGAACGCCAGTCGTTGCACCCTTCGCGGTTTGCGCGCCGAGCAGCAGTGAAGAGTTAGCCGAGGTGGTACGCACCTGTATCGCCCACAACACCGCGATGATTCCCCGCGGAGGAGGGTCCGGGGTGGTTGGTGGAGTGTTGGCCAACGCTGATTCCGTCGTGTTGAGCACCGAACGAATGACCGGGTTACGAGCCTTCTCGTCAAGGGATCTGCTCGCCAGTTTCGGCGCCGGAACCAACGGATTGGAAGCAGAGCAGCGGATGCAGGCCGAGGGTCTGAGTATTGGTCATTGGCCGCAGTCGATTGAGTTGTCGACGGTCGGGGGTTGGGTGGCGACACGGGCGTCGGGTCAGTACTCGACCTCATACGGCAACATCGAAGACATGGTGTATTCCCTGGAAGCCGTGCTTGCCGACGGGTCGATCTATCGAAGCCGCGACACTCCACGCGCCAGCGCGGGGCCAGATCTACGCCATCTGCTCATGGGCAGCGAGGGCACCCTGGGCGTGGTTACCGAGGTCACTTTCTCACTACGCCGACAGCCCGAATCTGAAGTACGTCAAGCTTTTCATTTCGGCAACTTCGACGCCGGACTCGAAGCAGCGCGCAAGCTCATTCGTGCCAGCTGGCGTCCCGCCGTGTTGCGACTCTATGACGGTCGTGAATCTTGGCGACATTTCCGCGAACGCCTGCCCAAAGGCAACGCGATGCTCATCCTGGCTCATATGGGGCCGGCGGCACTGACCGCAGTTGAAGCCGCTGCGGTATCGAGCATCTGCGGATCCAACGGCGGCACCAAAGCCCCCGACGAGGTAGTCGATGGTTGGTTTGAGCATCGCAACACCGTGCCCACCTGGGATGAGTTGCTAGCTCAGGGGATCGTGGCAGACACAATCGAGATGGCTAGCGATTGGTCACGACTTCCAAAGCTCTACCGCTCGGTAATCGATGCTCTGGAAGCAGTCGATGGCGTGGTTGCAGCAAGCGCTCATACCTCACACGCATACCGGTCTGGAGCAAACCTCTATTTCACGCTTGCCGCCACACCCACATCACCTGAGGACTACGAGTCCACCTACGATGCTCTATGGTCGGCAGCAATGAAAGCAGCTGCAAGTATCGGCGCAGGTCTGGCCCATCACCATGGTGTCGGGCGAGTTCGCCGCGACTGGATGCCGGTTGAGCTCGGCGCTGGCGGATTGTCGTTGTTGCGTTCGGTTAAAGTGGCGATCGACCCCGCTGGACTGATGAATCCTGGAGTGTTGCTGCCATGAGCTTGATAGTCACGCCACGATCGTTTTGGAACAGCACCGCTTGGCTATTCGGTGTGATTCTGCTGATGTCCAGTTGCGGGGGCGACTCCGACAACAGCGCCGACGACAACTCTCTGTCAGCGCCGGACACAACCGGAGCGCCGGACACAACCGGAGCGCCGGACACGACCGCCCCAGTACCAACTACCACTACAACAAGCACCGAGCCACCTACCACCACAACCACAACCACCGAGCCACCGACAACCACAACCACAACCACAGAGCCACCCACAACCACAGAGCCGGAATGGCACCAAGAAGCGCCTCTGCTGTTTGACCTGCTCGTGGCCGACAGTGAATGGTACGCCCGAGACGGAGGCGATCCCCTGCGCGCGACCGTTCGCTCCGGCCCGGGCATCGACTACGACGAGGCCACGATGATAACCGTGCCAAGGCTGGTCATCGAGGGCACGGGCGCGGTGCTAACCGACGACCGAGGGGTCGGCTGGCGCGAACTTCTCTTGGGATTCGGACGAACCGGCTGGGTGGAGGCGGACCGCGTAGAAATCAACCGAGCGGCACAGACGTCCTACTTCGACGACCCCTGCGCCACCGACGGAGCGGCCGAGGGCCCCGCACCGATCAGCGGGGCGACTGGAGTCGGCGACAGCGAGGGGCGGGTCGACCATGTGGCACAGATCTGGCACCTGCTCGGGCCGGGATGCGACCGTCTGCACATCGCTTTCGGCACCGCATGGGACTACGACAGCGGTGGGCCACTGGCCGCGGCTGTCCCAGAAGATCTAACCGTCGAAGCCTTCGGCACTTGGGCACGGATCAGCGTTCCGGGACTCGACGCAGCGCGTCTCGACGCCGCATCCGAGCAGAGCTGGAACCTCGTCTCCATCGTGGCGCGCTCGACGGACGGCGCGGTCGTAATCGACGTGTATGCGCCTCAGCCGTCACTGTTCGCAGCCCAAAAGTTACGCGATCCCGCTCGTCTGCTGGTTGATGTCATTCCCGCTGTTGACAACGGCGACGGTTCGCCCTCCCCCGCCCTCACGCAACTCCACGCTAGTTCGAGCAGCTTTGTGGCCTGGCCAGGCGAACTCGACGAGCGGAACCCCACCAAGGTCGCACTACCCCTGACGGTGCGCGGCTACTCCCGTTGGTTCGAATCCGCGGGCATTGTCGAGATCCAGCACACCGACGGAACAGCCGCTACGGCCACGGTCACCGGACCCCAGGCGTTCAATCCGGGCACCGGCAGCAGTTGGGGCCTGACGGCCACCGGTTGGCATGAGGCTTGGGGAACCTTCGAGTTCACGATCGACAACCTCGAGCCGGGCGAATACCGTCTGCTGGTCGGTGAGTATCCCCCTCTCGATGACAGCACCTTCGTCGGGTTGACCATCCCCTTCGTAGTATTGGGGCCATGATCACCGCGGCTTTCCTTCACTACCGAAGTCACGCCGCGAACGTAGTGGTGCTGTATAGCATCTCTTTTCATGAAACATACTAGAGTTCAGGATCACATGGCCTTGCGAACCAAGCGAGGGTCATCTACAGTAATACTAATGGATGAAACAGTAAGAGTACGGCCGCGTGGTTGCACGACAATCACCTCAAAGCACCAAGTGACTATTCCCGCCGAGGCATTCGCGGCCGCGGGTCTTGCGAAAGGTGAGTCGTTGCGAGGCACGGCTCTCGGCCCTGGGCGCGTCATGTTCGAGCGCGTAGGCGACCAACTCGGCGACACCGCGGGAATCTTCGACAATATCTATCCCGCCGATACCGTCGAAGTTCTCCGCGATGAGTGGGAGTAGTCAGGCCGGACTCATCGTGGTCGATGCTGGCGTCGTCATCGGCCACCTTGATAGGAGCAATCCACATCACCAGGCCGCCACCGACGCGCTGCGCGAAGCGGCGTCTTCAGCTCAACGGCTGGCTCTGCCCGTCACGGCCTTTGCGGAGGGCCTCGTCCACCCCACCAAGGCGGGCAGCGAGACGGCCGCCCGCTATGAAGCGGCACTCGCAGCCATTCCGATCAGCGTCCTGAACGCCGATGTGGATATCGCTCGATCTGCCGCAGCGCTGCGAGCCGGACACCCCTCCTTGAAACTCCCCGACGCGTTCGTAATCGCCACAGCCACTGTGCACGAAGCCGACGCCCTCATCACAACCGACCGCCGATGGCCCAATACGCTCACATCGGCACTACCGTTCGCCTTGCGCATCGTTTGAACCCATACCCATTCACCCGTTGACAGGCAGTTTCCAAGACCGTGCCGGAGAACACAACTCTGTTCGCAAACGAAATCACAATGACCCGAAGTCCGGCAGTCGGGCTGGCATGACCATCGCTCAACTTGCAGACTTGGAACCATGAGCCTGATCGCCGCGATTGATGTCGGGACCACGACGGTTCGTGCCGCCGTGTTCGATGGTGAAGGTGAACGTCTCAGCATTGCCCGTTCAACGCTGCGTTACCAGCACCCGTTTGCCGGTGCCGTTGAGCAGGACCCTGAGGAGATCGTCAGCACCACTATCGGAGTGTTTCACAGGAGCCTGCAACAGGCGGGTGTCCAGGCAGCCGATATTGATGCTCTGGGCACAACCAACCAGCGATCAAGCGTCGTCGCATGGGACGGCGACACCGGGCAGGTCCTGAGTCCGCTGATCGGCTGGCAGGACACCCGCACCGCTGGACGCGTCGCGGAGTTCGTGTCAGCTGGAATCCCGCTCAATACCTCGGCGTCGTGCACCAAACTCGAGTGGCTCATGGCCAACGACGACTCTGTCGCCGACGCTCATTCGAGGGGAACCCTTCGCTTCGGTACGGTCGACACCTGGCTGAGTTGGGCATTCAGCGGAGGGGCGGCGCACGTCACGGATCCATCAAATGCAGGGGCAACCGGCTGTTACGACTTGTACAGCGGTGATTGGTCCGACGATGTGCTGGCACTGTTCGGTGTGCCCCGTGAGTCGATGGCCACGGTTGTGGCATCCGACGAAATCGTTGGTCATTGCGATCCGGCGCTTGTCGGCGCGGCCATCCCGCTAGCGGCCCGCTGTGGGGATCAGTCCGCAGCGAGCATGGCTCACGGCATGGTCGACGGTACTGCAAAGCTCACTCTCGGCACCTCAGGCATGCTTGATGTCGGCACCGGCGGATCCGTGGCGGAAGCTCCCGCCGGTTGTTACGCCTTGCCTCTGTGGCGCCGCACCGTTGATGGCGAACTCGTCGACGAGTTCCTGGTCGAGGGCTCAATCTTGACCGCCGGTTCGGTGATCGAGTGGTTGGTCAGGGCTCGTCTGTTGGATCACGTCGAACAACTTGACGAGGTCGCCGCGTCCGGTACGCCCGGTGTGGAGTTCGTGCCCTCACTCGCGGGACTCGGATCACCGCACCAGGACCCTCAGGCTCGCGGTGCGGTGCGCGGAATCGGGTTGGAGACAACGGCGGCCGACATTGTGCTCGGCGCGCTCACCGGGATCGCCACTCGGGTAGCCGAGTTGACAGCACACATGGGTGTAACCGGCCCGCTTCTGGTCGACGGAGGGTTGAGCCAGTCACAGGTGCTTCTCGAAGCAATACGGGAGACAACCGGGTTGGAGATTCACCCCGCCGCCGATTACGAAACAACCGTGCGCGGTGTCGCCCTGCTAGCCGGATCCGGCGACTGACAGGGGCCCAACCAATCCGTCGAGCACCATGGCCAACGCATGGTTGATCAGCTCATCGCGGTCAAGTAATCCCAGCAACGAGATCTGTTGGATTGCTCCCGAGATCGTGCTGACGACAACGCGGGCACTGGGCGCGGAATTGATTTCACCTCTATTGACCGCGCGATCAAAGACCTCAGCCATAGCCGCGACGGGTGGCTCTACGTGGCGCCGAAGCGTGTCTTGGAATAGCGATGGTTGAAGTCGGAACTCAGCTGTGATCGCCGGAAGACCCCGGAGGAAGTCCGGTCGGAGGGTGAGATCAACATGTTGAGTAACAACCGCTCGCAGATCACTTCGAAGGTCACCGAGATCGGGAGACTCAAAGGTGATGACATCATCGAACAATGCATCTCGTACGAGTTCTGCCTTCGATGACCAGGTGCGGTTGATGTACCTGCGATAAAGGCCCGCTTCCTGAGCGACCGCCTCCAGGGTCATCCGTTCGTAACCGGTGGAGACAAGCACGGCACGAGTGGCTTCCAATATGGCTCGCCGGTTGGCAGCGTTCGGCGGGCGTCCCGGTCCGCGCCGTCCGTTGAGATCAGTCTTGGGTTCGCCGGCCACAATCCAAGGTTAGCCGCCCAAGGCAATATTGTCCCCGAACGAGACATATGGGTATACTGCACGATTGAGTTCGTACTGACACCCTGGGGGGACAATGACTCGTAAACGACCGAACACCACCTTGCGCCTGCTGGCACTTTTTCTGAGTTTCTTGCTGCTGGCCGCTGCCTGCGGCGGAGATGACGGCGACGACGTCGAAACGGTAGCTGGCGATGACGGCGACGACATGGCCGAAGACGACGGTGACGACGGCGACGACGGCGACATGGCAGACGACGACGGTGACGACGGCGACGACGGCGACGACGGCGACATGGCAGACGACGGCGACGACGGCGATGACGGCGACATGGCAGACGACGGTGACGAGCCGGAGCCCGAACCGGAACCGCGAACTGCCTCTTGGAGAGGTGTAACCGAAGACACGATCACCATCGGTGTCTCAATGCTCGACTTCGACCTGCTCAAAGAGATCAACCTGTCGCCGGCTGGCTGGGGAGACCAACAGGGCATATGGGAGGCACTGGTCGCCGACCTCAACGCCAACGGTGGAATAAACGGCCGAACCGTTGAAGCCGTGTATGAGTTTTACAGCCCGATCGACCCCGTGGATGCCGAGCGTGTGTGTACAGCCCTTACTGAGGACAATGAAACATTCGCCGTTCTCGGCGGTTTCGTGGGACCCCTCGCCGGAACGGCAGATCCCTGCATCGCTGGTCTCAACGACACCATCCTCGTCGGCGGCGAAATCAACGCTGCTGAACTCGCTCAGACGAGTGCTCCTTGGTATCACCCCGAACCCACCGTTGAAGCTTCAACCGAGAACCTGCTCGGATTGTTGGTGCAAACCGACCGCCTGACTGACGGTATGCCCGTCTACGTAATAGCCGGTCGCGCCGCCGAAGGCACGATGGACGCCACGATTGCGGAACTAGAAGCGCACGGCGCTGATGTCGTCGGTAGCTCGATCATCGAAGCCAACGACGGCGAAACTCTCGCTCAGAACCAGCAACTGGAAGTGATCCTGGAACGATTCCGACAGTCCGGTGCTGAAGCGATCATGATCAACGGCAACCCCGCCGCCACGATTCGCGGTATCGGTCTAGCCGGTCTCAACGGCACGATCCCGGTGTGGACCAACAACTCCGGTGGACTCAACAACCTCGGAGAGACCATCACCGACAGGTCGATTGCCGACGGCGTGCTCACCGCTCTTGGACCCACCGACGCCGAAATCTATGCAGACCCGCTCTACCAGTCGGCCTGTAACGATGTGATCGCCGCGGCCATACCCGACGCCGACCTTCGTGAACCAACCGACTACCAGGTAGACGAAGAGAACTGGTTCAACTCGACTCGACGTGCCTGCCGCCATCTCGCGCTGTTCGTGGAGATCGCAACCGCAGCTGGAGTAAACCTCACGCATGACTCCTTCAGGGCCGCGGCTGAGGGCCTGAGCGAATTCAACCTTCCAGGCGGAGCATCCTCACTCAGTGCCACCAAGTTCGGGGCCCGCGACCTCTTCCGCTTGGGTGCGTTTGACCACACCGAAGGTGACGGCGCAGCCGTGCCGGTGACCGACCTCATCGACATCTTCCCCTAGGCCGAATCCAGGCCCCACGGCCCACGTACTGAACATCGACACAGGCGTCCGCCCGACTCGGGTGGCCGTCTGTGTCGTTTTTCTCATGTTCTCGGGCATAGTCGATGGATGAAAGAACTCATCTACCATCGCTCTCTATTACCCACAGTTGACCGCTATGCCGACAAGACCTTGATTATCGATGGCGGCTACAGCGCCAGCTACGCCGAGCACGCTGACCGTGTCTTTCGCCTGAGCAACGCTCTAAAGGACCGCCTCGATATCGCCCGGTCCGACCGCTTTGCGGTAATGGCGCTCAACAGCCACCAGTATCTGGAGCTGTATCACGCCGCATTTCTCGGTGCCGGAATCATCAACCCCCTCAACCTGCGCCTCGCGGGCAAAGAACTCGATTTCATCCTTCGCAACTCCGGCACCGAGGTTGTCTTTGCCGACGCATACTTTGCCGGTGCGATAAAGCAGGTCCTTGAGTCGGCCGAAGAGCCGCACAATGTTCGCAGCGTTGTGCTGATCGGCGATGGTGACGTTCCCCACGACCTCAGCTACGAAGAATTGATCGACGGCGCCGACTCCTCTGTGCCCGAAGAACCCGAAGAAGAAGATCCCGTCGTCCTCATGTACACCGGTGGAACGACCGGATTGCCCAAAGGTGTTCTGGTCGACAACCGAGCCGAGATGCTCAACCTGTATCACATCGCCATCGTGTTCGGCTTCGACGACGAGGCTGTCAACCTCATCCAGACCCCTATGTTCCACGCCGCCACGATGGGCGCAATCTTGGGCACACCTTCGAGCGGTGGCACCGCAGTCAGTATTCCGGTGTTTGATCCCGCAGGAGCAATGGCTTTGATCGAAGCCCACGGTGTAACCCAGACCGTGATGGTTCCGACCATGATCGGGATGATGCTACAACACCCCGATTTCGCACCGGACCGTCTCAACTCCGTGAAGCAGCTCCTCTACGGCGCGAGTCCGATGCCTGCGGCCATCCTCGACACCATCTTGTCGACTTGGCCCGAGATGGAAGTGCTGCAGGGCTATGGGATGACCGAGTGCTCCGCGGTACTCAGCATGCTCGGCGCGCGCGAGCACCGCGAAGGTGGCGCTCGTCTGCGGTCCGCGGGAAGAGCCGTCCCGGGAGTCCTGCTGTCGATCCGCGACGAACACGGCAACGAAGTCGCAAGCGGTGAAACAGGCGAAGTGTGGGCCAAAGGCGGCAACTTCATGCAGGAGTACTGGCAGAATCCGACCGCCACCGCGGAAGCGTTCGAAGGCGGCTGGTACCACACCGGAGACGCCGGATACCTCGACGAAGACGACTATCTCTTCCTAGTTGACCGTGTCAAGGACATGATCGTCACCGGTGGCGAGAACGTCTACTCCGCAGAGGTTGAGAGTGCCATCTCCAAGCATCCAGCGGTCGCCCAGGTTGCGGTGATCGGCATCCCGCACGACACCTGGGGTGAACAAGTCCACGCGGTCGTGGTGTGCGCCGAAGGCGTCGAGACGAGCGAAGAAGAGATCCAAGCTTTCGCCCGGGAGTCGATCGCGGGCTACAAAGTTCCCAAATCTGTGGAGTTCAGAAGCGAGCCCCTGCCTCTCTCGGGAGCCATGAAGGTTCTCAAACGAGAGTTACGAGCGCCGTTCTGGGAAGAGCACGGCCGAGGCGTCAACTAGCCGCAGGCGCCCGTTCAGCTTCCGATCCGGCGCAGCTGGTAGACGTTGTGTGAGATCGCGACAACCTCTCCGTCGGTGTCTTTGAGTTCGCATTCCCACTCGTAGTCGGCTTTGCCATGGGCTTCTGCCTCTTTCGTGATCCGGGTGGCTTCTGCTTCCGACAACCGCACCTCGACGGTGATGTCGGTCAGCGCCGGGCGTCGGAAGCGGATCTTCATCTCCTTGACGATGGGATAGAACCGCTTGTAGTCGAAGGTCGTGGTGAACATGGTTCCTCCCGGCACCTCCGCCAGGGTGTACAACGCCCCCGCGTACATCATCTGCACATGGTTGACATTGGGCTCGAACGGCATCCGCAACCGCACATGACCGGGTTCCGCGTGCTCGACACGCACACCGGTGCGCTGAGCGAAAGGGATCATTCTCCATAGACCCTGTGTCAGCTTCTCCGGGTCGAATTGACGCTCTTGATCCACAGACATGGTCGACTCAGTCTCCTAGGTCGGGGGCCCAAGACGAGCCGTTGATGTGGCCTCCGCCATCGACAAACAAGGTATTGCCGGTCATGTAGCCGCAGCCTTCGCTCGCCAAGAACACGGCGACGGGGGCGATGTCGTCATAGCAGTCACCGATTCGACCCATCGGGTTGCCCGCATCTGCGGCTGAGAGAAGTTCGGGATGCTGTGACATGACGGCATGGAATGAAGCGGACTTGGCGGCCGGGCAGATCACATTGGCGACGATCCCGGTGACGGCCCATTCCCGAGCCGCGGTGCGGGTCGCTGCCCGCAGCGCCTCCTTCGAAGAGTTGTATTCGACGGTTCCCATATGGGCATTGACTCCGTTGAGCGAACACAGGTTGATTATTCGTCCGTAACCGCGGGGTTTCATGACCGCGTGGGCCGCGTTCATGGCCCAGAACGGGCCCAGGAAACCAACGTCGATACCCCTGGCCATGCCTTCGGCGGACTTCTGTTCGACTCGGCTGATCACACCGCCGCCCCAGGCGTTGTTGACCAGGATGTCGAGACCACCCCAACGATCGACCGCCGCGTCGATCATCGCCTCCACGTCAGCACGGTTGCCTGCATCGGTGCGCACGAACAGGCCCGCGTCGCCCAGTCTGTCGGCCATCGCCTGGCCCGTGCGTTCGTTGAGCTCAGCGATCACCACGCCTCGGGCTCCCTCATCGACGAAGCGCTGGGCGATGGCGGCACCGATACCGTCGCCCGCCCCTGTGATCACAGCTATCCGTCCGTCGAGTTGACCCATGATGCCTTTCCTTTGAGTGGCTCTGCCCTTCGAGTGTCCCTGCGCTGACCCTACGCTGAGCGCACTTGTCAGCCCAAACTCCCATCCCGGCGTGTCACCGACGCGTCTCGCGCCTCGAACGAGGGTTCAGACTGGGCGGTCGCCCTTGATGGTGATGCGGCGCATGTGGCGCCGTTGACCAGCAAAATCATGCAACGCGTAGTGTTGGACGCTGCGGTTGTCCCACATGGCCAACGAGCCCGGCTCCCAGGAGAACCTGCAGGTGAACCGCTCCTTGACTGCATGGCCCAGAAGAAAACGAAGCAGGGCCCGCGACTCGTCGCGGTGAAGGCCCGCAATACCGACGGTGAAGGCACCGTTGACATACAGACCCCTGCGTCCCGACTCGGGATGGGTCCTCACCACAGGATGGCTGACAGTCTCAGATGCAAGGTCGGGATTGGTCGTCTTGATTGATTTGGTCTGGGTGGACAGGGCACCCTCCGCGTACTGCGGACCCGCCGAGTGATACGCGGAGAGGGGTTCGAGCAGTTCCTTCATCGTGTCGCTCAGGGCGTCGTAGGCGGCATGCTGGTTGGCGAACAAGGTGTCGCCACCGGCTTCGGGCACCTCGACCGCATACAGGATCGAGCCAAGGTCGGGTTCGCTGAGGAACGTGACATCGGTGTGCCACCCGCCGCCGAAGTTGAACACATCGTCCGGTTCGGTGATCACGTCGATCAGTTCGGGGTGATCCGGGTTGGCCAACACGAACGGATGTGTGTCGAGCTCGCCGAAGCGCTTACCGAAAGCTATCTGCTGCTCGGGTGTCAGGTTCTGATCGCGGAAGAAGAGGACGTGATGCTCAACAAAAGCCCGGCGGATCTCCCCGATCGTCTCAGCAGACAGATCGGCTGAGAGATCGACCCCCAAGACGACCGCTCCGAGCGCACCCGAGATTCGCCGGACGCTCAATCCGGTTGCTGTCTCGGTCGCCGCGGTTGTCGAGTTCATGTGCAGGACGCCTCGAAGATGCTCCCGATGGACGAGTCGAGCAACGAATCGAACTCGTCTTTGCTTTGCTGGGCGCTGAGTCCCTCGGTGAGGGCTCGGGAGAAACTGGCGACCATGCCAAGCTGGTGAGACAGCCGATCGTTGGATTCTTGACGGCTGTAACCGCCCGACAGGGCCACCACCCGCAGCACCCGTGGATGGGCAATCACATCGCTGTAGAACCCGTCGGTGGAGGGAAGGGTGAGCTTCAGCATCACCGACTGGCCTTCGTCGAGATGGTCGAGATGGCTGAGAATCGCCGCTTTGAGCATCGTCTCGGCTTCAGCCTTGGTTGAGCTGTGGATGTTGACTTCAGGCTCGATGATCGGCATCAGGCCCGCTCCGAGAATCTGCTTGCCGACCTCGAACTGCTGCTCGACAACCGCATCGACACCGGCCTGGTCGGCCTCGTTGATGACCGAACGCATCTTGGTGCCGAATATGCCCAAGTCGTTGGCCCGTCCAAGCAGTTCGTCCAGCGCCGGCATCGGTTTCATCACCTGCGCGCCGTTGGATTCTGTGTCAAGCCCCTTGTCGACCTTGAGGAAGGGCACGACCCGTTTCTCGTTCCAGAGGTAGGAGGCGCTCGACTGGCCTGCGATGTCGCGGTCCATTGTCATCTCGAAGAGGATCGCCCCGAGGATGCGGTCACCGTCGAAGCTGGGACTGGTCACAATACGGCTGCGCATCTCATGCACGAGATCGAACATCTCGGCGTCACCCTCATAAGCATCCTCGGCGACTCCGTAGAGCTTCAACGCCTTGGGCGTGCTACCGCCGCTCTGGTCCAGAGCGGCGATGAAGCCGTCGTCCTGCTTGACCTTGTTGAACTGCTCTGTGTCCATACTTCGCCGCTTTCTGATCGAGTCGCGAACCCCCAAGGATAAGCCCCCCAACCACGATCCCGCCGTAGATCCGCTATTCCAGAATTTCTCTCTGAAATGGAATAACGGCCGCTGTAGTCACCACAATCTCCAATGACTGGAATAAGAAGACACCACCAACTGACGACAACTCAGGAACCCTTTATTCCAGAATCTCTCTCCAAATTAGAATAACGGCCACTTCTCTCACTACAATCTCCAATAACTGGAATAGGGAGCGAGATGACAAGCGATCGAGCTGGCAGGTTCCGCCGACAGCTAACCGGATACGAAGCGTTCATGCCAAGACCGCTACCACCCGATCCGCAACTTCAATGGGACGCTGAACTTCTCGGTCTACTGGTTGAAGCCACCACAGCCCTAGGGCGGTTGGACGGGATGGCCGGTACGTTGCCGGATCCCGATTTATTCGTCGCCTCGTATGTTAAGCGAGAAGCGGTGCTCAGCTCCCAGATCGAAGGCACCCAGTCGAGCCTTGACGACTTGTTCGCCCACGAAGTGGAGGTGCAGCGGACCGGCCTGATGGCTGACATCAACGAGACCGTCAACTACGTGCGTGCGATGGGTCTGGGACTTCAACTTCTCAACGAGTTGCCGCTGTCGGGTCGGCTGATCCGTAGGGTTCACGAAGAGCTGATGACCGGGACACGGGGCCAGGAACGCACGCCTGGAGAGTTTCGCAAGTCACAGAACTGGATTGGTCCCGCCGGTTGCACGCTCGAAACTGCGGCATTCGTTCCGCCGTCGCCTGACGACCTTGGAACAGCTATCCATGATCTAGAGATCTACTTGAACGACAGCGACGATCCGCCGCTGGTTCTGGCAGGACTTGCCCACGCCCAGTTCGAGACAATCCACCCGTTCCTCGACGGCAATGGCCGCGTCGGCCGGTTGCTCATCACCCTGTTGCTGGTGGAACGTGGTGCGCTGGCTCGCCCGCTGCTGTACCTGAGCCTCTTCCTGAAGCAGAACCGACTCGAGTATTACGATCGACTCACCGCGATCAGAACCCACGGTGACTGGGAGGGCTGGCTCAAGTTCTTCCTCACCGGGGTCGCCTCGACGGCTAGCGATGCCGTACGGGTCGCAGGTGAGTTATCGGCACTGACCGACAATCACCACCAAATCGCGACCTCCCACGATTTCGGAAAATACGGGTGGCCGCTGCTGGACCTGCTGGCCGAACAGCCGATCATGACAATCAAACGTGCGACAGCGGAACTGGGCGCTACCTCCACGACCATCGGTGGACTGTTCGATCACATGGCTCAATTGGGGATGGTCGCAGAAATCACTGGCCGGCGACGCAACCGTGTCTATCGCTACTCGCCGTTCCTCGACATCCTCACAGACGACATCGACGATTAACCAATGTTCGGCGACGAGCGACCGCTGCTCTGCGCGCCGAAACGACCCGCTTGAGGCTTGGCGCAAGCTCTACTGTCGCCAGGTGTTCCGTACTGCGCCTAGGACTGGGCCTTGTTCGAAATCAACCGGTCCCCACACTAGAGCGACTCTGAACTTACGGTCCAGAGCTGACCATAGAGCTTCGATCACGGTTTCTCGGTCCCTTACCTCCTCGACAGTGGATGTCGGCGCCGAACCTTGCGGTTCATTGGACGTACCGGAGTAGGTCAACAAGACCGTTGCCGAGTTGGGGCGCGTCGGCACGGACTTGAGCCGTCGTCGAACGGTGTCACCGTCATAGAACGCCGAGAACATCTCCACCGTTGCGCCGATGATCATGGCGATCCTAGGGGTGAAGATCGGCGGATCGGGCTCTGGGACGATGTCAGCAACGACCTCTGTCGTGGCAAGACCCGAGATCAGCCCGCTTACAATTTCATCAACGTGGTCGCCGTTGCCGATCACCAACCCATGTTCTGTCCTGCGAGCACACGTGTAGTGCCGTAGTCGGTCCCTGTCAGCCTCGCTTCCGGTCGGTTCGACGACTAGAGCATGCGGCGCAACTCGGATTCGGCGAGAGCGAGACGACTCACTGCGACCGGTAATGAAGTACATCCAAGTCTGTCGCGCGTCAGAACTCGTATGGAGAAGCAGACCGCGTCCCGGGTAGCCCCCTACAAACGACTCAAGCTCCAGATCATGGGTGTTTTCGTTGTGCGGTTGCTCAGCCACTATTTCGTCGCAGCGCTTGTGCGGGAATGGGCGCGGGTTAGGAGCTGTTGGATGAGGGCGGGGTCGTGGCTTCCGAGGTCGGGGACTGAGGCATCGGGTTCGCCTATGCCGCTGATGTTGAACGGGGAGCGATAAACCTCCGCTGTGCCGGTGGGGGTGGTCACCGTCATGAACCTGCCCCGAGCCCGAAGCTGTTCGTGTTGCCAGAGTGTGTGGGGGTCGCGCACCGAACTGTGCGTCACCCGGCCGCGCTCGAGCCGTTCGAGGAGTTCCTCGGGTGAAATTGTTGCGAAGACGCTGTGGATCAACCGTTCAAGTTCGTCGATATTGGCAACACGGTCGACGTTGTTCAAGAACCGCGGGTCCACGCGGAGGCTCTGGTCACAGAGCACGTGCTCGGCGAACGACACCCAGTCCCGGTTGCTTTGAATGCCGATCATGATGTAGTCGCCGTTGCTCATCTGATACATGCCGTAGGGTGCGATCATCGTGTGGCGATGGCCCGCCCGCGGAGGCACCACACCGGTGCCGACCGCCGCGAAGGTCGGAGCAGAAGTCCATTCCGCGAGGCTCTCCAACATCGACACCTCTACCGTCGCGCCCTCTCCCGTCGCCTGCTTGCGATACAAAGCAGCCAGAATCGACGAGAACGCATACATGGCCGCTGACACATCCGCCACTGAGAACCCGACCTTGCAGGCCTGATCAACGGTTCCGGTCAGAGCAACCGCACCAGCTTCGGCCTGCACCGCGAGGTCATAAGCCTTGTCATCGGTTCGAGGGCCGCCAAGCCCATACCCTGAAACGTCACAGGCGATCAGATGCGGGTGCTTTGCTCTTAGCTGGTCGGCAAGGACCCCGGCCCGTTCAGCCGCCGCAGGCGAGAGGTTCTGGATGAACACGTCTGCACCGGCGACCAGGAGGTCGAATGTGGCGCGCTGTTCGGGATCCTTCAGATCTAGTTCGATGCTTTGTTTTCCACGATTGGACCAGACGAAGAACGCAGACGTCCCGCCCATGGCAGAGTCGTAATCACGCGCAAAATCGCCCTCCCCCGGTCGCTCAACCTTAAGCACGGTCGCACCGAGATCAGCTAGTTGACGAGTCGCAAAGGGAGCAGCAACCGCCTGCTCCAGGGCGACAACGGCAACCCCATCGAGCGGTCTATCCATCGCTGGCAGCCTCAACGAGCCAGGAAAAAATGGGGTCGGTGTCACGAGTGAGCATCATCTCGGGGTGCCACTGGACGCAAACGATCGGAAGGCTCGTGTGTTCTAGGCCCTCCGCAACACCATCATCAGACCACCCAGTGACGCGAAGGTCCGTCCCCACGACGTCGACCGCTTGATGATGAAGTGAGTTGACCCAAACCGTTGCGCCATATAGCTCTCTCAGTATCGAATCGGGTTCGAGCGTGACCCGATGGAGTTCGGTGTCGGCAGCGTGGCCGACAGCGGAATGGGGTGGCACGTCCTGGTGCAACGTGCCCCCGGCACCAACATTGACAATCTGTTGTCCACGGCAGATCCCCAGCACAGGAATCTCTCGATCAAGCGCTCCTTTCATCAGGCCGAGTTCCAGGTCGTCTCGTTCGGGTTCGGGGGGGTAGATATCAGTTTCTGACTCAGCGCCGTAGAGGCGCGGCTCGATGTCGGTACCTCCCGTGAGCACTAATCCGTCGAGCCGATCAATGATCGACAACGGATCAACATCGACGGGCAGATGCACGGGAAGCCCGCCAGCAGCAATCACACCCTTTGCGTAGTTTGCAAAATACAAGTCGATTTGCATATCAGCAAAGATCGAGAGCATCCCGGCTATGTCCCGGCCAGCCTTGCGCCGACCGGGTAGTCCGATCAGGGGACGGGTGGTCATGTCATTGGCTCCATGATTCGTTAGGCACCAAACAGTAGCGACATCGGTGCGAACTACCATAGGCAGAACCGCCTCGCTCCCAACGAGCTAGGAGTTGAACTTGTCACGCAATCCACAAATCACCTTGGCAGATCTCGAAAGGGATCCAGATCCGATCCTCGCCCGACTGCGTAGGACCGAACCGGTTAGCTGGTCCGGTCCTATGGAGATGTGGTTGGTTACCCGCTGGGACGATGTGGCGGAAATGGAAGCGCATCCAGAATTATTCTCCGCGGCCACAGACCCCTCGTTCTTGGCCCGGGCTCTTGGCCCGAACATGTTGACCACCGACCCACCCGAACACACCCGCGTCTAGGCGATGATGCAACCACCATTTCGTTCGGGGGGCCGAAGCGGGGAGTTCGTCAAGACCGAGTTGGTGCCCCTCGCTGACCGGCTCCTCGAACGGGTCGATCCGGCCGGGTTTGATCTGATGGCAAGTTACGCCCAGCCGTTATCGGCAGCTTCGTTGTCTATCGTGCTCGGTCTCGCCGAGTACGACTCCGAAGAAGACGCCTTCAGCACAATGTGGCGCTGGTGCGAAGGGCTCTGCACCGACATCGCCAACTTCGAAAATGACCCCGAGCTAACGGAACTAGGCAGACGCACCAAGCCGAACTGGGTGAAGCCATCACACGACGCATAGCCACCGCCGGTGACGATGACAGCGCCATCAGCTATTTCGCCCGTCAAGGCGCCACCCACGACGAGATAGTCAACAACGTCCGTCTCATGATCTCGGGCGGTATCAACGAACCCCGTGACGGCATCGGCCTCGTTGGGTGGGTTCTTCTGTCGAGGCCTGATCTGCGAGCGGTCGTGGAAACCGACCCGGCCCGTATGCGCAGGCTCATCGAAGAGGTCTTCAGGGTCTACAGCCCGGTCGGCACAATCACTCGTCAGGCGACCCGTGATCTGGAGTTGGCAGGGGTCGCCATCAAGGCTGGCGATCTGGTGAGCGGGGTCCTTCGTTCCGTCAATCTGTGTGAGACCCACTGGTCCAACCCAACCGAGATCGATCTTGATCGACGCGAGGGCGAGCACGCCGCTTTCGCGCTGGGCACGCATCGTTGTCTCGGGGAATGGCTCGGTCGTCAGGTGGTGCGAGTCGGCGTCCAACGGCTCCTGAAGCGCTTTCCCGAGATCCGACTCGACCCGGACCACCAAGTTGAACTCCGAGGCTTCGAGTTCCGTGGCCCGCTCGCTGTGCACGTCCTGACCAGCTGATCGCACCCGACCGCGGCCCCGGCTTCTCAGCCTGGATCCATCCGCTGAGCCGAAAATCTGCGCGTTCTACTACATATAGTGTGGTTAATCGCGCAGTTTTAGCTGTGACCACCGGGAGAATCGGTGGATTCAGGCTCAGCGCTGCGACTGGTCTAGGAACCAGTCGACGAGGGCGTGGCACTGTTTGGTGTTGCGTTCTTCGTGGTAGCTGATCTCGTTGAGCATTTGGGTGGGGTCGAGGTTGAGGGAAGCGAGGTAGTCTTCTGCGGACCCGTCCAGGAACCCCGCTACGTGGCCGACATCCACCTCGGGGTGGAACTGGGTGCCTACCGAGCGACCGATTCGAAAGAGTTGCACAGCGTTCTCGTTGACGGCCAGGACCTCCGCGTCGGGCGGGACGCTAAAGCTGTCGTGATGCCATTCGAACCAAGGCCCTGGGCCTACCGGGTTCTCGACTCCATCCACAGCGGCAATCTCATACCAGCCGATCTCGGTGACCGGCGCCTTGTACACGGAACCACCAAGCGTTTCGGCTAGAAGTTGGCCCCCGAAGCACACACCGAGAATCGGCGTGCCACGCTCGTGAGCAGTCTTCAACAACTCAAGTTCAGCGTAGATCCAGTTCGAGACCTCGTCCTTGCTGGTAAGCGAGCGGATCGACCCCATCGGCACGATGATGTCGTAGTCCGAGAAGTCGGGCCAGGGCGCTGGTTCGTTGGGGCGCTCGTAGTCGGCGGTGACGAGATGGTTGTGAACCTCCCAGCCGAGTTCACGGAGCCTCACTTCAATCTGACAGCCAACGCCGTCGGGTTCGTGAATGATGATGAGTGCTCGCTGGGCGTGATTCACAGGTCAAACCATATGTGGACTTGGCCGGTACCGGCTACCGCTTCGTACTCGCCGAACTGGGTTCCGGGAGCTTCGCAGTCCGCTGCGCCGAGTGCGCCGACCATCGTCAGATAGTGCCCGAAATAGCCTTCAGGTGCGTGACTGCGATACTCGGGGACGAAGTCAAGCACCGCGGCGTGGTCTCCGGCCTTGAGCCATTCGATGACCCGACGGTCAGCGGCCGCGGCCTGTGGAGTTCGAATATGCCGATCAGGATCCGCAGCCTCGTGCGAACGGAACTCGCGCAAAGGCCAGAAACGGTGGCTTAGTCCCCCACTGGCCAGTACCACTACCCTGCGGTCGAGTTTGTCGACAGCGGCGGCGAGCATCTCTCCGAACAGCAGAAAGTCCTGGGTGTCAGCTGTCTGACAGACACTGGCTGAGACCCAGTTCTCATCCCCTTGCAGGAATCCAAGCAGGTTGACCGTGGGATAGTGGATCGGCAGGTAAGGATCGTCGATGGCTGCGATCCAGGTGTCGTCGCGTTCATCGGCACATGCTGCCCAGGTGCGGGCCAGTTCAGGATCACCACTGATGTTGTAGGGCATCTGTGCCATGCCACGGGGCAGTTCATCGGAGGTGAACAGCCCCTGCCTGTTTTGGTGGGAACTGACGATGTGTTCGATGGTGGTGAACCAGTGAGTGTCGATCACGACCACAGTGTCTGGATTTGAGGGGCGAAGCTTTTCAGCTGCGAGTTGATGAAGTCCAGCGAACAGCGTGGTGTCGTCGCCGTTGTTGAGGGCTCGTCGTTCGGTCTCGGGCATCACCAACGGCGGGACATGGGATACCAGCGCGGCACCGACTATCTCTCCCATGCTCTTACCCTCACTAGTGGATTTCTGTGCATGCTCATATGACCTTCACGGGTAGACGTTTGATCCCGGAGATGAAGTTGGATCGCAATCGCTCAATCGGTCCGGCGGGTTCGAGGTGATCAACACGTTTTATAAGCTCTTCGAAAACCAGTCGGACCTCCATCCGAGCCAACCAGGCACCAAGACAGAAGTGGGGACCATTGCGACCAAAGGCCATGTGGTCGTTGGGCTCGCGGGCTAGGTCGAAACGGAAAGGCATCGCAAATCCATCCGGGTCGTGGTTGGCCGCATTGAACCAGATCACGACCTTGTCACCGGCTTTGATCTTGCTTCCTCGCATCTCGATGTCGCGGGTGGCGGTTCGCCGGAAGTGCATGGTCACCGAACTGGTCCGCAGCACTTCTTCCACGCACGACAACATCAACTCCGGGCGTTCACGCAGCGTGTGCCAGAGCTGCGGATGGTTCATCATGTTCCACACGCCGTGAGTCATGGTGTAGCGAGTGGTGTCGTTACCCGCTGCCACCAACAGGGTGAAGAAGTTGTTGAACTCGAGATCGCTGAGCGGAACACCGTCGCGCGTTGGTTCGAGCAACTTTGTGATGATGTCGTCACGGGGACAGCTGCGCCGCTCAACCGCCTGCTGTTGCGCGAATTGGAAGATCTCCAATGCGGCCGGACTGCGGAAGGGGACCATTCGGTACTGTTCCGTGTCGGTGAGGTCGACTGGGAAGTCGGTGAACTCGGGGTCCGTGTTGCCTAGCAATGCATCCCCCCAAGCCACTAGTTGATGGCCGTGTTCATCGCTGGTGCCGAGCAGCCGTCCAAGCATCCGCATCGGTAGCTGTTCTGAGATTTCGGCGACAAAGTCGAATTCGCCTTTGGGAAGGGCTGCTTCGACTACTTCGGCTGCGAGTTGGCGGATGACATCTTCAAACGTGTCAACCGTGCGCCTCGTAAAGCCTTTGTTGACAAGCCGCCGGTATCGGGTGTGTTCGGGCGGGTCTAGTTCCATCATCGTGCAGCGGGCGTGGAGTTGTTCGGAGTCCATTTCTTCGAGTCGAATACCCCTTGTGGATGTGAAGGTGCTGTAGTCACGGCTCACTGCGAGGGCGTCGTCATAGCGCAGGATCGACCAGAATCCCGACCCGTCGGTCTCGTCGGTCCAGTGGACTGGGTCCGATGAGCGGAGCCGGTTGAAGGTTGCGTGCGGAACACCGCTTGTGTAGGTGTCATGGCTGGTGATGTCGGCGTCGTCTGTGCCCATGTCAGCCAGGTAGTTGTCAACAAAGGTCATGGCACCGCGATCATCGGGCCATGGGGTTGGGAGCTGCCCACACGGTGGTGCCTGCGGCCATGGAGTTGCCCACTTGCCGGTAGTAACCGCCGATGATCTCGAAGGGTTTCAGACGTTCGAGTTCTTCGGTCGGGTTGTCGTGGATCTGCAGCTCGGCGTCTCCTGCGTACACCGGACCCAGTTCGACATCGAAGCCGCGCATGGTGACCAATTCGTCTAGTGAGTCGCGTCCGTCCATTTCGATTGCGGGCATCTGCCGACTGTGCAGCATGGGATGGGCGTTGACGAAACCTGCGGTCTCGGCCGTGCCGGTGATCTCAAAGACTGCGTCAGCGATGCGCCTGCCCCATGTGCTCACGGATGCGCCGAACCGGCCACCTGGCTCGAGGCGCGGGCCGGCTTTTCCGTAGTTGACGGCGCGCGTCATCCAAATCTCGCTGAGTTTCTTTGGGTAGCCCTGTACCACGCCTCGAGCCAGGGCGAAGTCTTTGTCGACCCAGATGTAGGCGGCACGGCTGTAAGTCTGACCTTGGTAAGTGCAGCGCACGACCAAGAAGACCTCCTTGTATTGGGCTCGGGCCGGGTCGAGCAGTTCTTCGAAACTGTCGCTGCAACTCTGCCAATCGGCCCAGATCAAAGCGACGGCGCCAGGATCGTTATCGGCCAGTTCCAACGGAGCGGGCAGTAGCTCGGTCACATTCGCCGGATCAGTTCGGAACTCAATCGTGAGCATCTCACCTGAGTAGTGCCATGGGGGTCCCGGAAGTATCCCGGCAGCGCCAGTCGGTGTGCGCGGGTACATGAACCCTTTTTGCTTGGCCATGGCTGAGACACTAATCGTTTGGTACCAAATGGTTCAAGAGCGATATGTCGGAAGAGCCTGGATATTTGCAAATTGACTTGTGCTACTCTCCAAAATCAATATTGTGTATTATATACAACTATTCGTTTGCTACCAAACGAATAGTGTGTCACTATTCCAAGCAATTGCCCTAGGAGGGGAACCCAATGAAACTAAAGACCTTGATCGCGTTGTTCGCGATCTTCACACTGCTCACCGCAGCATGCGGCGGCGACGACGACGATGACGCTACTGATGTCGTAACCGACGACGGCGACGACATGGCCGAAGAGCCACACACCGATGACACAGTCGATATTGCCGGCATCCTCGCCGCTGACCTCGACAACTGTGCTGACGCGCCGAGTGGCGACCCGATCAGGGTCGGTATGGCCATGGACTTCAGTGATGTTGTCGGCTTCGTCGATATTCCGGGTTCAAAACTCGTGCCTTTCGTAGCCGAACTCGCCAACTGCGAAGGCGGTATCAATGGCCGACCTGTGGAAGTCCGAGTTGCAGAAGTCGGCGCCGACGCCGCTCTAGCGACCGCAGAACTACTCGACTGGGGTGCACACTTCTTGATCGGGCCACCGTTCGCCGACTTCGCGCTGCCAATCCTGCAGACGACCGAAGGACAGGTGCCGTTGTTCGTGGCAGCGTCCACGGAACCGACACTGGCGGACGCCTCGATCAACTCCTACCTGGTGACCTTCGACGACAACCAGATGTCGTCCGCAGCAGCCAATTGGGCGCTTGACCAGGGAATAACCCGTGCAATCGTGTTCACCGAAGGTGAAGGAGTTCCCTACACCGGCGTCAACCCAGACGCCTTCGCCGCAGCATTCATCGCCGGAGGCGGTGAAGTCGTCAGCACCCAAACCTACGTGTGGGCCGCTGACACCGACTTCTCCGCCCAAGTCAACGAGATCGCCGGGATCTCCGACAACACCGAAGTCGTCTTCTCTGCCGCTCTCGGCTTCCAGGTCACCGCCTTGCGGGGCCAACTCGAGGGTCAAGGACTCGACGGACTTACCTACATAGGTACCGACGCACTCGACGCAACGGGAATCCAGTACGAGGACAACAACGAAGGCATCGCCCATACGCCGCACACCAGCATCAGCACAGGCGACCCGATCGACTCACTCCTCGCATACTACGAGGCCGTCAACGGGGAAGCGCTCGAAAGCCGTGGCTTCATGGCACTCTACGTCGACTCAATGTTCGTCGGGATTCAGGCAATGCTTGACTGCGGATGCGACGACCCAGCCCAGATCGGCGAAGCCGTTCAAGCACTCTCTGGATTCCAGGGATTGTCTGGTGAGATCACCTACGCGGGCACCAACGGCATTCCGCCCAAGGCCGTCCCGATCAACCGGATCGTCAACGGCGAGGATGTCCTAGTCGACACCAGAAGCTGACCAAACCGTGCTCGAAGTCACGGGGTTGACAACCAGATACGGTGCGATTTCCGCGCTTCGAGATGCAACGCTCAGCGTTGGGTCCGGTGAGGTGGTGGGCCTCATCGGACCCAATGGTGCGGGAAAAACGACGCTGCTGAACTCAATCGCGGGCCTCTTGAAACCGTCAGTGGGTACGGTGGTATTCGATGGCCAAGATGTCACCGGGCGCTCCGCTGAACGACTTCTGCGTTCGGGGCTCGCGCTGGTGCCGGAACACCGCCGCATCTTCACCGACATGACCGTGGAAGAGAACCTCAAGATCGGCGGGATCACCCAGCCCGGCACCAACCGGGATCAGGACCTGAACGAGATGGCGGAACTCTTCACGGTTCTGCGCTCGAAATGGAACACCGCGGCAGGCTTTCTCTCCGGAGGTGAAGCGCAACAATTGGCAATCGCCCGAGCTTTGATGTCAAGACCCCGGTTGTTGATGATGGACGAACCATCGCTGGGCCTTGCGCCCATTCTTATCGATGCCGTGTTCGAACTCATCGACTCCCTGCGACAGCAGGGGCGAACGCTCCTAGTGGTTGAGCAGAACGCCACCCGGATGCTCGAAATCGCTGACCGAGCCTATGTCCTGCGAAGTGGTAAAATAGTAGCGCAGGGCGCTGGTAGCGAACTCAGCGAACACGACGACCTCTTCGGCACGTTCATCAGCGGTTGAGAAATGATCGAACTACTGCAGAATCTCATCGACGGACTCGGCAGGGGCAGCATCTACGCGCTGTTGGCCCTCGGAGTGGCAGTTGTGTTCGGCGTCATGCACCTGCTCAACTTCGCCCACGGCGAACTGATCACCATCAGCGGTTACGCGGCTTACGCAGCAGGCCAACAAGGTTGGTCGTGGTACGTCATTACGCCGTTGATCATCGTCTGCGCGGTGGTTGCCTCGTTGGTGATTGAACGTGTCGCCTTCAGTCGAGTGCGTGGAGAATCCGACTTCACGTTGCTGCTCACCTCTTTTGGTGTGCACTTCGTGGTATCTGCAGTTTTTCTTCTCTACGTTTCTGCGTCGGTCAAAACGTATTCGCGCCCTGGTTGGGTGAGCAATACCTACTCGGTTGGCCCACTCAACATTGAGGTATTCGACACGGTAGTGATCGTGGTCACGATCATCACCCTGATCGCAACCACGATTCTTTTGCAACGAACCATGTTCGGTCTGGCGTTGCGCGCGGCGTCAGCTGACTTCGACACAGCCCGACTAATGGGCGTGAAATCGGACTCGGTGATCCGCGGAGCCTTTGCGTTGTCCGGTCTGCTAGCAGGCATAGCCGGCGTGTTTTGGCTGATGCGGTCCGGTAGCACCACCCCTACCGCCGGCATCGACCCGATGCTCAAAGGCGTGTTGGCAGCCCTCATCGGCGGACTCGGAAGCTTGCGCGGCGCGGTCCTGGGAGGCTTTGCGCTGGGACTGGCCGAAGTGCTCCTGCGCAGTCGGCTGCCTGACTCAATAGCGAGCCTCACCGAAGGCGTGGTCTTCGTATTAATCGCCTTGCTGTTCATCTTCAGACCGCAGGGCCTTATCACAGTCGCCCACGCGGAGCGTGTGTGATGTTCCCGAACCTGCAACGAGACGTCGGCTTCCCGATCATCGGCTCGGTGCTGCTGTTCAGCGTGTTCGTTGGCGCTGCTCTGATTTATCAGAACTGGTTGGGCGGAGCCGCTGAGCGGCTCGTCACCGTCATGCTGATCGATGCTGTGATCGTGCTCGGCATCCAGATTTATGTCGGCAACACTGGCGTGCTGTCTTTCGGTCACATCGGATTCGGCGCGATAGCGGGGTACACGTTTGCGGTATTCGCAATCTCCCCAACAGAAAAAGCCAAGCGGATCCCGGACGCGCCTTTCGGTCTCGCCGAAGTCGAGGTGAGCTCAACTACCGCGGTTCTGGTAGCCGTGCTGCTGACTGTGGGGGTCGCTTTCATCATTGGTGTAGGACTCGCACGCTCAGGTGCTCAATCCGGGGCGGTTTCGGCCACCGTCATCACCCTCGCTCTGCTCTTCGTCACGCACGAAGTAGCCCGCAACTGGCCCGAGTTGACCGGCGGAGAACGAGCAGGCCTGTTCTTCCCGATTGGCGGAAAGCTCGACACTCGGATCCCGATCTATGCAGCCCTGCTTGGGGCTTTGGTCGTGGCTCGTCTCTATGCCCAAAGTCGTAGCGGACGCCTCGCGGTTGCGGCACGCGAAGACAACCTCGCTGCCCGTGCCATGGGTGTGAACCCACTGGTTCAACAGATGGTCGCCTTGCTGATTTCGGTAGCGGTCGTCAGTGTGGGCGCCAGCTTGCGCGTCTACGAGGACGGCTCCCTGCTCCCCGAGAACTTCTTTTTCAACTACACACTGCTCACGTTGGTGATGCTGATCGTGGGTGGACGCAACAGCGTGACCGGCGCACTTGTGGGCGTCGCGGTGATGACGGCCGGCCGCGAACTCGCCCGTCGACTCGGGCAGGACGGCTTCGAGATATTCGGGATCGGTCTCGATGGCGAACCGCTCGACTGGGTGTTCCGCGAGAACCTTCAAACAGTCTTTCTGGGCGTTTCGATGTTGGGGTTCATGCTCCTTCGGCCTTCGGGACTGCTCGGCGATTGGGAGTTCGACGAATGGCTCCGTTCCCGTTTCCGGCGCTTCCGAGTCCGAGGCAAAGACCACGCTGAGGGAACCGAAACCAAACCGGACCCGCTTCCCGAACTCGAATCGGTTGAGTCATCGGTGCTTGAAGCGCACGGGATTGACGTCTCCTTCGGTGGTTTCAAGGCCCTTAGCGACGTAGGTATTACCGCACGAAGCGGCGAGGTCATCGGCATCATCGGCCCGAACGGAGCCGGCAAGACAACATTGGTCAACGTCATCACCGGACTGGTGCAGCCCTCGTCGGGTCGTTTCTCACTCGCCGGCCAAGACCTGACATCAATACCGACCTATCGGCTCGCGCGACTTGGCATCGTGCGTACATTCCAGAACCTGCGACTCTTCGCGGCCCTGACCGTGCAGGAGAACGTGGAGGTGTCCGCGTTGATCGCGGCGAGTCATCGACAGGACCGAACGCTGCTTGATGTCGACTCGGTGATCGCCAAGGCTGGATTGTGGGAACACCGTGATCGGCGGGCCGCCGAACTCGACTACGGCAACTCTCGGCGTCTGGAGCTCGCTAGAGCTACGGCTCTGGCGCCTTGTTTCCTACTACTCGACGAACCGACCAGCGGTATGAGCGACATTGAGTCCGCCGAGATGATCGAGCAAGTCCGCCACATGGCAGCAACTGTCGGCGCGGGTGTGGTCGTCATCGACCATGACCTGAACTTCATCACCGGTATCTCAGATAGAATCTACGTATTCGACCATGGTGAAGTGATCGCACATGGATCAGCCGAAGAGGTACAAGCAGACCCACTAGTGCGGGTCGCCTACCTCGGAACTGAGGGAGGGACCTGACATGGCCGACACCACGGCTGAAAACACTCCTTACACCCGGGTCGAACCGCAAATGCGGCGCCGCGGTGGACTCGCTGATGAGGTCGCGCGCTACGTGCGGGATCTAATCCTCACCGGTGCGTTGAAACCGGGAGTCAAAGTTGACCAGGACGCCATCGCCAGTGCGCTTGATGTGAGTCGCAGCCCGATCCGTGAAGCGCTTATCGTGCTCGGGCAGGAAGGGCTTCTCGATGTGGCGCCACGACGCGGTTTCTTCGTCGCCCGCTTGACTCCCGACGACATCATCGACCATTACGAACTGTACGGCGTGGTCTCAGGCCGAGCCGCGGCAATGGCTGCCGACACCCTCAAAGACGAGCAAATCGCCGAGCTCGAAGCCATCCAGAAGCGTTTCGTCGCCGATTCCCACGAAGACCTCTCCGCTCTCAACGACGACTTTCACCGCATCATCAATGCCGCCGCACCGCGCCGAACCCGTTGGCTGCTGCGTTTGCTGGTACGATCAGTTCCCGCCAACTACTACGAGTTCGCCGATGGCTGGGACGAAAAGGCTGTCGAACATCATCGCAAGATCCTCAACGCGGTAATCGAACGCGACGCGCAGCGTGCCAGGGAAGCTATGGAGGCGCACCTGCACGAAAGCGGTGTGGCCGCCACTGAAGCGCTGAGGCGCCAAGGATTCTGGAGCGACGAGGAGGAGTGACTTCACCATGACAGCCGCCAGCACGACAACGCGCATCGCCGAGGTCGCCCAGGTCCCTGAGGACTTCGAAATGATCCGCACCGAGGTGCGGCGACTCTGCGACAAATACGGCAACGAATACTGGCGAGGGCTTGAACCCGACCGCTACCCCGAAGAATTCGTCAAGGAACTGACTACTCAAGGATGGCTAGGTTCTCTGATCCCCGAGGAGTACGGAGGTGGTGGCCTCAGCCTCGCCGGCGCATCTGTGATCCTTGAAGAGATTGCCGCCAGTGGTGGTAACCCCGCAGTCTGCCACGCCCAGATGTATGTGATGGGCACGTTGCTGCGCCACGGCTCTACAGAACAGAAGCGGCACTACCTCCCGCAGATCGCGGACGGTCGCAAGCGCTTGCAGGCCTTCGGTGTCACCGAACCCATCGCCGGTTCAGACACCTCCGCCATTCGCACCCGAGCAGAACGCCACAGCAACGACTGGCTGATAAACGGCCAGAAAATATGGACATCCCGGGCGCTGTATTCGGACCTGATGATCCTTTTGGCCCGCACCACGCCAACCGACGAAGCTGAGGGGCGACTTGATGGCTTGTCGGTGTTCATCTTCGAATTGCGAGGCAACGACGGAGAACTTATAGACGGACTGACTATCAACCCCATACCAACCTGGATGAATCACAACACCACCGAAGTGTTCTTCGACGATGTGATCATCCCAGGCAACGCCCTGGTAGGCACCCAAGACAACGGCTTTCGACACATTCTCACCGGAATGAACGCAGAACGAATCCTGATTGCTGCCGAATGCATCGGTGATGGTCGCTTCTTCTTGGAGCGAAGCAGCGCTTACGCCCGTGAACGGGAGGTCTTCGGCCGCCCCATCGGCGTGAACCAAGGCGTGCAGTTCCCTCTTGCCAAGGCCTACGCCAACCTTGCGGCCGCCGACCTCATGCGTTGGAAGGCTGCCAACCTGTTCGACGCCAACGAATCATGCGGTGCCGAAGCCAACATGGCAAAGATGCTCGCTTCCGAAGCGTCGTGGGAAGCAGGCAACGCGGCGCTCAACACCCATGGCGGTTTCGGTTTCGCAACCGAATACGACATTGAGCGCAAACTTCGCGAAACCCGGCTCTATCAAGTGGCACCCGTCAACAACAATCTCGTCTTGGCCTTCGTTGCCCAGAAGTGCCTCGGCCTACCCAAGAGTTACTGATGCGTGCGGTTGTTCTCCCCGCGCCGGGCCAAACCCTGGTAGTAGACGAGCACCACCCTGAGCCGGGCGGGAGCAAACAAGGCGGCGAAATAATCGAGGTCACGGCCTGTGGTGTGTGCCGCTCGGATCTTCATGTGGTCGACGGGGAGTATGTGAGCAGCTACCCACTCGTGTTGGGCCATGAAGTCACCGGGCAGCACCCTGAACTCGGAGCCGTGATGGTTTACGCTCCCTGGGGATGCCGTGACTGCACTGAGTGCAACGCCAACCTGGAGATGATTTGCGGCAAGAGCACCGAAGCCGGTCTGTTGGTTGACGGTGGCTACTGCGAACAGATGTGGGTGAAGCACCGCCGTTATCTGGCCCCGCTCGGTGATCTGGATCCGGTGGCCTCCGCGCCGTTGGCCTGCGGTGGTCTGACCGCCTATCGAGCGGTCAACCATGGACTTGACATCCTGCACGATCGCGGAACCGCTGGACGGGCTCTTGTGATCGGAGCAGGAGGGCTGGGCCAGTTCGCCATTCGCTACCTGCGTCTGCTCAGCGACGCTCACGTAACGGCGCTCGACCCCTCGGATCACAAGCGTGCCACTGCTCTAGAGATTGGCGCGCACGCTGCCGCTTCGCCGGATGACGATCTAGCAAACGCCGACGTTGTGATCGACTTTGTCGGCGCGGAAGTCACCCTCGCCACTGCCGCTTCGGTTGTGGCCAAGCGTGGCATGGTCGCCGTCGTCGGCCTG
The DNA here is from genome assembly GCA_965198315.1 of Candidatus Aldehydirespiratoraceae bacterium. Lineage (GTDB taxonomy): Bacteria > Actinomycetota > Acidimicrobiia > Acidimicrobiales > Aldehydirespiratoraceae > VXYK01. The sequence continues at coordinate 4,056,134 of OZ240616.1, forward strand.
CAGGGCGGCCGAATCCCCTTCGGCTTTGGCGCTGTGCCCCACGAAGCCCGCTTCTTTTCCAGCATTTGGGGCAGCCGCAACCAACTCGGCGAACTCTTGGATCTTGCCCGTCGCGAACCGTCGATCATTCAACCCGTTGAGACGCTCCCTCTAGTGGATGCCCAGAAAGCCCACGACAGACTCCGCGCCGGAGACGTTCGCGGCCGACTCGTCCTCCTTGTTGCCAACCCAACCAACCAGCCAGTCAATACATCATCTAGTCAGTGAAAGGGACTTCACATGATCAGCGAACTCCGACAGAAAGCCATCGAGCACAACATCCACACAGTTGAGGTCGGCGCTCCCGACACCCAGGGCCGGTTACGCGGCAAACGTGTACCCGTTGATCGCTTCTTCACGAGCATCGCGGAGAGCGGAGTGAGCATTGCCGACGCCATGTTTGTCTTCGACATGCAAGACGACCTGCCCGACAACGAGTTCATCAACATGGACACCGGCTATCTCGACTGCCGCTTGGTACCAGATCTGTCGTCCATGCGAATTTTGACGTATCGCCCCGGATACGCGCTGGTTTTCGCGGATGCGTTCGACCCCGACAACGATCCACACCCGCTAGCACCCCGGTCGGTTCTGGCAAAACAGATCGAACGCTGCCAAAAGCAGGGCCTCGACCCCCTTGTGGCCACCGAGATGGAGTTCTATCTCTGCACGCCGGACTGGGAGCCGGTGCAGCGCCACATCCAGTACAGCTCGTTGACCGACGCACTCGAACTCGAGGACGTGCTGCGCGACATGCGCAATGCCATCGCCGGTGCGGGAATCGAGGTGGAGTCGTCCAACGCCGAATACGGGCCGGGTCAGATCGAGCTCAACACAGGCCCCACCGATGCTATGACCGCGGCCGACAACACGGTTCTGTACAAGAGCATCATCAAGCAGGTTGCGGTGCAACATGGCCTGCGTGCGACCTTCATGCCGAAGCCCTGGACCGAACAATCAGGTTCGGGCATGCACGTACACACCAGCCTCAACGTCGATGGCGCCAACGCTTTCGCTGACTCCGATGAGGAACCGAACGAGCTGATGGCGAAGTGGCTCGCCGGTATCTTGGAACACACTCTTTCGCTCACCTTGTTGGGTTCACCGACGCCCAACGGCGGCAAACGGATCCGGCCCTATACTTTCGCCCCCACCCACGTTCACTGGGGCCTCGACAACCGCTCGGTTTTGGCCCGATGCATCACCGAAGCGGGGTCGTCGGCCAATCGCGTCGAGTTCCGCCCCGCCGGCGCCGATGCCAACCCCTACCTGGTCATCGCCGGTGTGCTGGCTGCGGGTGCCGACGGCATGGAACGGGGGCTTGTTCCACCGGCCATGAGCCACGGTGACATGTACGGCAATCCCGGTGATTGCCCGCCACTACCCACCGATCTCTCCGGGGCGATCGCGGCCTACCAATCGAGCCCGATCGCACAGCAACTCGGAGACATGTTCTCACGCAGTTACGTGAGCATGGCCGCAGCCGAGGTCGACCTCGCGGGCGCCAACGCCGAGTCCGACGACCCGGATCACGTGAACCAATGGGAACGAGACCGCTTCATTGAGCACTGCTAGCCCACATGACCACCTAGCCCACATGACCCCATGACCCCATGACCACCGCCGCCGCAAAGCCCATCACCGATCCAGCCGCTGATTCCAACACGGTTGATGCCACGGTTGACACCGATGGCCCGGATGTGACTACTCCGTCGCTGTACCTCCGCGGTGCGCCACACGAGCGGTTCGCGGAGATGCGAGCGCGCCCCGGTCTCACCTGGCATCCCTACGAGTCTTCCGGATTTTGGGCGGTGACTCGACACGCTGACATAAAAGAAACGTCGAAGCGGACCAAGGAGTTCTCGTCCGGATTGGGGCACAGCAATCTCTGGGATCTGGAACCCGACGCTTTAGAAGCACGACGATCCATCATCGACACCGACCCTCCTGATCACACCAGGTTGCGCCGTCTAGTTAGCAAGGCCTTCACCCCGCGCAACATCCGCCGCTGGGAGGGGCTCACCCGCGAGATCACCGAGGAGTTGCTCGATGAATATCTGGCCTCAGGCGGTGGTGATTGGGTGGAGATGGTTGCCGCTCCCCTGCCGATTCGGGTGATCCTGGCAATTCTGGGTGTGCCCGTCGAAGACGCTGATTTCCTGGTTGAACTCTCGAACTACCTGGTCGAAGGCACGGGTGACCAACCTTCTCTGCCGCCGAACGCATACGGCAACACCACTGACTTGAGGCTCCTGCCATTCGGGAGCGCGGCGAGCCATGCACTGTACGAATACGGCGAGAACCTCGGCGCGAAACGACGCGAGGATCCGCGCGATGACATGGTCACGATGCTGGTGCAAGCTTCCGAAGACGGCGATCGGTTGTCTCACGACGAATATCGCAACTTCTTTCACGTCCTGGTGTTCGCCGGGAACGAGACCACCCGCACAGCCATGACCCACGGCGCCATGGCGCTCGCCGATCATCCCGATCAATGGCAAAGAATCCTCGCCGATGAGGCGCTGCTCACGCCCGCTACCGAAGAGGTTCTTCGTTGGGCGTCCCCCGTGTTGCACATGCGCCGAACCGCCGCTATCGACACCGAACTGTCGGGCACTCCGATATCGGCAGGCGACAAGGTGGTGATGTGGTATGTGTCGGCCAATCGTGACGAGACCGTTTTTGAGAATCCGTTTGGTTTTGACGTGGGCCGACCCGACAATCCCCACTTCGCATTCGGCGGCGGGGGTCCCCATTTCTGCCTCGGGGCGTTTTTGGCTCGCATGGAGATAACGGTGCTGCTCACAGAGATGAGTAAGCGCTCGATGGTGCTTGAGCGTCGAGGCGAAGCTGTGCATGCTCCGTCGAACTTCGTGCATGGTGTGCTGTCGGTGGAGATGGGAGCGTCTCGTGGCTGAAGCTGATCCGCTCGACGTTCAAGGCGATCTGGTCACCGTCGAACTTGACCATGAGGTTTGCGTAGGTGTTGGACAATGCGAACTGCTCGAAAGCGATGTCTTTCTGCTCGACGACGACGAGGGCATCTCCATGGTGATCGGTGATGGTCAGCTCCCACGCCGACGAGCCGAAATCGTCGTCGACAAATGCCCTAGCAGCGCTATCTCTATTTGCGAGGACCAATAGCAATGACCGATCCCACTGACTTGGTTGAAAGCTTCGACAACTTCATAGACGGTGCCTTCGTGCCCCCTGCCGGCGGGCAGCGAATGCAGACCAGCAACCCGTTCACCGGCAAGGTTTGGGCAGAAGTACCGGACGATCCTGGCGCTGTCAACGATGCAGTCGCAGCGGCACGCAAGGCTTTTGAGACGGGGCCGTGGGCCACGATGCCCGCTGTGGAGCGGAGCCGACTAATGCGGGCACTAGGCGACTCGCTGGCCCGTGACGCCGAAGAACTCGCGGTTGTCGAAGCTCGCGACAACGGCAAGATCATCCGCGAGACATCAGCGCAAACTGCGGCCCTGAGAAGCTATCTGGACTTCTTCGCGGGCGTAGCTGACAAGATCCACGGCGAGCAATTGCCCAACCCTTCACCTGATTTTCTGGTCTACACCGAGAAGGTACCGGTCGGGGTTGTTGGCGTGATCGTGCCCTGGAACTCGCCGCTGATGCTGCTCACCTGGAAACTTGGACCGTTACTTGCAGCGGGATGCACCGCGGTTGTCAAACCCTCCGACATCACCCCGGTAACGGCTCTGCTGCTCGCCCAGCGAGCCGCCGAAGCGGGCTTCCCTCCCGGTGTGATCAACGTGGTAACCGGCGGAGCGGGGGTTGGCGCTGCCATCACCTCTCACCCTGGTATCGACAAGATCACTTTCACCGGCGGAGGGGCGACCGCACGCCATGTGGCCCGTGCCGCGGCCGACAACTTGACCCCCACCGTGCTTGAACTCGGCGGCAAGTCGCCCCAGATCATCTTCGACGATGTTGATCTTGAGGCGGTCACGAATGGCCTGCTCTCAGGCATTTTTGCAGCAAGTGGCCAGACGTGCGTGGCTGGTTCCCGCGCTTACATTCACGAAGACATTGCTGACGAGGTGATTGCCAGGGTGGTAGCGCGAGCCGAGAACCTGGTTCTCGGCGATCCCAGCGACCCTACTACCGAAATGGGTCCCACCGCTTCTGACGCACAACGTGACCGGATCCTGAAGATGGTTGAAGCGGCTCAAGCCGAAGGCGCCACAGTCGTTACCGGGGGTGTGGTTGATCCCGAACTTGGCGGGCGTTTCGTCAGACCGACCGTGATCGTCGATGTCAACAACGAAACCACGATCGTGCGCGAAGAAGTGTTCGGTCCGGTGCTGGCAGTGATGACCTTTCGTAACGAAGACGAGGTAATCGGCTTGGCCAATGATTCGGACTTCGGACTGGCAGCAGGTCTGTGGACCAACGATATTCGACGCGCTCATCGAGTGTCGCGTGCTCTTGACGTTGGCACGGTGTGGATCAACTCCTACCGGTCGGTCAGTTACAACACACCTTTCGGCGGTGTCAAGCAATCGGGTCATGGCAAAGACAACGGCCTTGAAGCGATCGACGGCTTCGTCAACACCAAGGTGATCTGGGTTGAGTTGAGCGGCAAGACCCGCGACCCGTTCGTGATCGGCTGAAAGGCAACCGTGGTGACGACCGTGCCCCGAACGCCCGTCGATCTCGCCGACGTCGACCTGTATTCGCAGGGCATTCCCCACGATGTGTTCGCCACGATTCGAGCCACACCTAGTCTTTGCTGGAACACGGTCACCGACTCCAGTGGCACCGACTCCAACAGTACCGTCGAAGACGGGTTCTGGGCAGTTGCTCGACACGCCGATGTGGTGGAGGTATCGCGTGACACCACGACCTATTCGTCAGCGGTTGGTCACATTCAGATATACGACATCGACGACGACGCGCTCGAAACCCGGGCTTCGATGATCGATATGGATCCCCCGGTGCATACCCGACTGCGACGCTTGGTGAGTTCCGCTTTCACACCCCGCCATGTGCTCGAATATCAGCGCATGATCCGCAGCAGAGTCCGCCGGTGCCTCGACGACATCACTGCCGACGGAGGAGGCGACTGGATATCCACCGTCGCCAAGCCAATCCCGATCTCGGTCATCTGTGACCTCATGGGCGTGCCCGAAGCCGATCACGACTACATGATCGAACTCTCCGACTACCTCGTGGCGGGAACATCCAACGAACCGCTTGAGCCTGACGCCTACGGCAACACCACCGAACTCCGCCTGCTCCCCTTCAACAGCCCCGCAGCCCACGGCATCAACGAATACGCCCGTGAGTTGGGTGAACAGCGGCGTCAGCATCCCGCTGATGATCTGATCACCAAGCTCATCAACGCCGAAGTTGACGGCGAGCGACTCAGCGACAACGAGTTCACGAACTTCTTCCGATTGATGATCTTCGCCGGTAACGAGACCACGCGTTCCGCGATTGCACACTTGGCCCTTCAGTCTCATCGCTTCGGTGAAGAGTTCGCCCGTCTCGAAGACGACCGTAGGCTGATCGAGTCAGGGGCGGAGGAGGTAATTCGGTACTCGTCGCCAATCTTGTATTTTCGGCGCACCGTTACCCGAGATGTCGTGCTGTCTGGCACTCCACTGAAAAAGGGCGACAAGGTGGTCATGTGGTATGCCGCTGCCAACTTTGACGAGACGGTTTTTCCCGATCCTCATCGGTTTGATGTCGGCAGGCCGGTGCCTCCCGCCAACGTTGCATTCGGCGGGGGCGGCGCGCACTTCTGTCTCGGAGCGCCACTGGCTCGCTTGGAGGTCGCCATTCTGCTCGACGAGATCGCCGCGCAACGTCTGCAAATTGAGGTACTCGGTGAGCCGGAGTTCGTTCGTTCGAACTTTGTAAACGGGATTGAGCATGTCGAGGTCAGAATCCAATGATTGTTGACGCCTGGGGTGAACCAGTCAGCGGAACCGCCGACAGCGTTGCTAGCTGGGATCGGGCCTGGGCCAAGATGCTGCACTTTCGGGGTGACCCGATGACCGAGCTGGAGACTGCCAACCGGGATGATCGTGCGTTCGTTCTTGGCCCCGTCTTCAACGCTGCCTACTACGTTCTTTCCGGGACTCCCGGTGACGCTGCAGCGTTGAGAGGTGAGGTTGAACGGGTTGATCAGCGGGTCGACGCTGCTGGCGAACGTGAACAGGCCCACGCGAGAGCGTTGAGGCACCTTTTGGCAGGCGACTACACCAGAGCCGCCGAAGTGTGGGACGGAATCGCGGCGCGAGTCCACGATTTCGCGGCGGTTCGGATCGCGCACGATGTCTATCTTCACGTTGGAGACGCCGAAGGACGCTTGCGGTCTTCGCTAGCCGCCGCGGATCGCTGGCAAAGCGACGATCACGGCTACAGCTTCGTCCAGGGACAGCTTGCTTTCGCCCTTGAGGAATCCGGTCGCCTTGATGAGGCCGAAAGTGTCGGGCGAGCGGCCCTCGATCTCGACCCACAGGACCTGTGGGCTCGACACGCTCTGGCCCACGTGTATGAAACTGCAGATGACCAACAGGGTGCGCTAGACCTCCTCGATGGACCCGACGCTGTCTGGCACGACCAGGATGCGCTATCGACCCACATTTGGTGGCATCTGGCGCTCAGACTCATTTCGGTAGGCGAGTATCAGCGGGTCTTGTCGATCCACGACCAGGAGTTGGCCGTCGCCGACACGGCGTTCCGCTTGTGCGACCTGACCTCGTTGTTGTGGCGGCTTGAACTTACCGGTGTTGATGTGACTGACCGTTGGTCGGCGTTGGCTGACCGCTGGGCCACGATCGCCGAACGCCACACTTGCGGCTTCATTGATCTGCATGCCTGCTTGGTGTTTCTGCGCCGCTCGGAGCATCCCGGAGCGGCGCCGTTCTTTGCTGGCATTGCAGCCGCTCACCCAGCCCCCGTGTCGGAGAACGCCCGCACTTTCATCGAAGTCGTACGACCACTGCTTGCTGCAGTTCGCTCTCATGTCGAGGGGGACCACGTCGCTGCGGTGAACGAACTCAACCGTTTGGAACCCGACTTCTGTCGCATAGGCGGCAGCCATGCCCAACGCGAGCTGTTCACCCTGACCCGAGACGCGTCCGCCCGTCCCACTCTCTCCTTTGACGAAGGCACAGCTAAGGCAGCATCTACATGACCTGGACGCTTACTGATAAAAAACTCGCTTTGCAGCACCGCGCCCGCGAGTTGGCGAACGAGGTGATCGCTCCTCGCGCCGCCGAGATCGACCACACCGAGGAGTATCCGTGGGGCAACGTAGCAGCGCTCACTGATGCAGGGCTCGTGGGCATGACCATTCCCCCGCAGTTCGGCGGCCCGGGGCGATCATTGTTCGATGCGGTGCTCGTCGTGGAGGAGATGGCCAAGGTTTGCGGGGTAACAGGCCGTATCGCTGTCGAGTGCAACATGGGAGCAATTTCAGCGGTCATGGCCTACGGCACGAACGACCAGCGCAAGCGGGCCGCCGAGTTGGTGCTGGCTGGTGACAAACCAGCAATCTGCATCACCGAACCCGACGCCGGCAGTGCTGCTTCGGAGATGACTACCCGTGCCGACCGGCGCGGCGATCGTTACATCGTCAACGGCAAGAAGCACTGGATCACCGGTGCGGGGGTATCGAGACTCCACCTGATCTTCGCTCGGGTCTTTGATGAAACTGGCACTGAACAGGGCATCGGCGGATTTCTCGCCATCCGCGATGAGACTCCCGGCTTATCCTTCGGGAAGCGCGAACCGACCATGGGTTTGCGAGGGATTCCCGAACGCGAAGTGATCTTTGAGGACATGGAAGTCACAGACGACATGGTGCTTTTGCCACCGTCCGGGTTCCGGCGCGGTTTCGCTGATCTGATGAACGCCTACAACAGCCAACGTGTGGGAGCGGGCACGGTGGCATTGGGTTTGGCCGCAGGTGCTTACGAACTCGGGGTCGCCTTTGTGAAACAACGCCAGCAGTTCGGACGACCGATCGCTGAATTCCAGGGTTTGCAATGGATGGTCGCAGACATGTCCACTCGGCTTGAAGCAGCGAGAAGTCTCACCTATCGGGCTGCCGCGTCACGCGGCTCCAAAAACAGTCCCTTCCCTGATCCGACGCTTGCCGCTCAAGCAAAGCTCTTCACCGCTGAAACATCCATCGCGGTGGTCAGCGACGCCTTGCAACTTTTCGGAGCTGCCGGCTATTCGCGGCGCAATCCTTTGGAGCGGATGTACCGCGATGTGCGCATGTTCACCATCGGCGGCGGCACCGCCCAAATCCTGCGCACGGTCGTGGCTTCCCGGGTACTGGAGATGAAACTCCCCCAAACCCGCGACGGTTTCACCCGCCTTGCCCAAAAGCCCCAGTAACCGAGCCCGCCACCACACCCAACCCCGCCACCGCGGCTCCGGCTACGCCCGGCTAGAGCAACGCGTTCGAAATTACTTTGCGGAGGAGGCGGGCCATTTCTCGTTTTTCTTCAGGGGAGAGTCCTTCAGACATAGCCGTCTCATAGGCATTGAAGCGAGGAAACAGATCTTCGATCAGCGTCAACCCATCAGCGGTGAGCGCAACCGTCACTTTGCGTCGGTCAGCTTTGACTCTCTCTCGTTCGACGAGTTCGGTTCGTTCAAGCGTTGAGAGCATGCCCGTGAGGGTGCCTTTGGCCAGCCCGCACTCAGACGCCAGCCGGGCAGTGTCCATCTGCCCCCAAACCCACAGAACCCACAAGATGGTGAAGCCACCCCAAGAAAGGTTGTGCTGCGCCAAAACCTCGCGTTCCGCTCGACGACGCACAGCCGTGGCGGCTCTATATATGTTGGATATAGCGTGCAACGAATCGAAATCGAGTTCCCGATCACCGAGTCGTTTGCGGATGTCACGCTCAGCGGCCAAGAAGTCTTCACCGTCCGTCGAGGCTTCGTTATCGGTCAAGTTCTCGTTGTCCTCCGGGTACCAACCATAGGTGTCCAACCTAAGTCCATGGATCGTTCGGTACCAAAAGATCTAGCAATTGACTATTGTCGCAGGCTATGACCGAATACCGCCGTGTTCTTGTCGATGGCTACCCAACGCTCACAGAACGCCGAGGCGACGAGTTGATAGCTGGCGATGGTCGTCGGGTGCAGTTGGCGGACGCCCTACACCTCGCACCTGTCGAACCAACCAAGATCATTTGCATTCATCTCAACTACCGCAGCAGGGTCGACGAGTTCATGACGAAACTCCCGGCCGCGCCCACCTATTTCCACAAACCTGTGACCGCGTTGTGCGGTCACGGCGCCGACGTGGTTCGGCCTGAGGGCTGCCAGTGGCTCAACTACGAGGGTGAGATAGCCATCGTGATCGGCCGGACCTGTCGCAACGTCTCACCCGCACAAGCAGGTGACTACATCGCGGGCTACTCGGTCGCCAACGACTACGGATTGCATGACTTTCGCGACACCGATGCGGGTTCGATGCTGCGGGTGAAGGGAAGCGACACCCTCTGCCCGGTCGGCCCCGGTCTGGTCACCGACTGGGATTATCAAGGCAAACGGATCCAGACCCTCGTAAACGGCGAAGTCCGCCAAGACGCCACCACAGACGAGATGGAGTGGGACATGCACTACATCGTGGCCGACATCGCCCGCACAATCACGCTCGTGCCCGGGGACATCTTGTTGTCCGGCACTCCTGCCAATTCCCGCACGGTGTACCCAGGCGATGTGGTTTCGGTATCAGTCGAGGGTCTCGGCGAGTTGACCAACACGATCGTCACCGGCCCAACCTCAATTCGTGACGACGTGGGAGCCCAACCCAGCGATTCTGAAGAGGTTCGCTCCACCGCGCTGGGGGGCGACTGGGAGTACCGAGGAATCAGGGCACCGCTCGGGCCCGGCGCCGTACTCCCGCCGGGCGCAGCCGGAGCCGCGGCAACCGAAGCCACAGTGACCGAAGCCGCAACCGCCGAAACCGGAGGCGGGGCGACCGAGGCCGCGGCAACCGGGGCCGCAGCAGACGAAGCGTGACGAATGACTGAGCCACGCCGCGCTGACATCGACGGAGTCTCGGTAGCGACCGGGCATCTGATCGGTGGGGACTGGGTCGGTTCGGACTCCAGGTTTGGGACTCGTTCGCCGCTGGACTGGGACGGACTCCATCTGGCTGATATCGCCCGTGGCGATTCAGCGGTCGCCGAGGCCGCGGTCTCCGCCGCGGTGGACGGTTTCAAAATGTGGAGGCGTACGACCGTGGCGGAGCGCGCCGAGACGATGCACCGGTTGGCAGACCTCATCGACGAAAACACCGATGAGATCGCCCATGTCGAATGCCTCGACATGGGGTTCCTCGAGGAGTCGATGAAACTGCGGCTCGTGGCTCGGGGAGCGCTCAACTTCCGCACCTATGCCGACTTGATAGTCGCCCACGAAGACAGGCGTTGGGACGCGAAGGGGATGACAAACACTGTGCAGCGAATGCCCGCTGGACCGGCTGTGGTGATCACCCCTTGGAACGCGCCGTTCATGCTCGCCACATGGAAACTGGCCCCGGCCCTCGCGGCCGGGAACTCGGTCATCCACAAACCGGCCGAGTGGTCTCCGTTGAGCGCTGCTCTGCTCGCCGAACTCGCTCTCGAAGCGGGCTTCCCGCCGGGTGCCTACAACCTTGTGCAGGGGATCGGATCCGAGGTGGGCGCGGCTTTGGTCGTTGATCCGCGGGTACGGCGGATCAGCTTCACGGGGTCGCCTGCCACCGGGCGTGTGATCGGTAAGGCGGCCGCTGAGAATATCGTTCCGTTCACCGCCGAACTGGGCGGAAAGGGTCCGCTGATCGTCTTTGCCGACGCTGATCTGGACGCCGCGGCCCACAGAGCCGCCTGGCAGTTCGATGATTCGGGCCAGGTCTGCCTGGCGGGTACAAGGCTGCTCGTGGAACGCTCCATCCGCAGACCTTTCCTGGAACGCTTTCACCACCATGCCGATCAACTGGTCCTCGGCGACTCCCGCGATTCGAACACCGATATCGCACCGCTGGCCCATCCCGATCACCGTCAGCGAGTGCACGGCTTCGTTGAACGGGCCCGCGCCGCAGGCGACACCATCGTGCGCGGCGGAAGACCGGTGAAGGGGTCACTCCACTACGAACCAACGCTGATCGAGCCCTCCTCGAACGACAGTGAAGTGGTGCAGGACGAGATCTTCGGTCCGGTGCTCACCTTCCAGACCTTCAACGACGAGGCTGAAGCGATTCGGCTTGCGAACTCCACGGGCTACGGCTTGTCAGCGATTGTCTTTACCGGCTCACAGCAACGGGCCGAACGAGTCACCGCGGCGGTCCGCTCCGGTTTGGTTTGGGTCAACACTTTCCTGGTGCGCGATCTCACTGCACCGTTCGGTGGTTTCGGCATCTCCGGCATCGGCCGCGAAGGCGGCGACTACGCGCTCGATTTTCACAGCGACTTGAAAACAGTGATGATTCTCAACGACACCACCTCGTGATCCGCTGGTCGCATTACCTTGTGAGGAGTAACCACACAAGGGAGTCAAGATGATAAATCACATCTTCCGGCGGCGCGACTTGGGAGCTTTGGACGCGATCCTCTGGTTGGCGATGCTGGTTGTCGCGGTCTTCACCTGGACCGAGCGGTCGGTAGTCGTAGACCCCGACTTCGAACTTTCCAGAAGCTGGGAATGGCAGCTCTGGCAAGCACCGCCCCTCGTGGTGTCCGTCATCGGCGTTTGGATTCTGTGGCGTAACACGCATCGGGTTCCCTGGGTGCGCACGTTGGCCCTGTCACTTCTAGCGGTGAGCATCTTGATCAATCAATACACCAACACCTTCGGAGATTACGCGCTCAACGTCTGGTACACCATCGACCCATTGTTCCTCGCCTTTGCCATTGTGGCCGCCTCCAGCGCCTGGGGCCTGCGCAAAGACCCAGGGCCAACAGCCGTTACCGCGCAGCTTGTGGCGACCAGCGCCGCGGCGCTCGGCGTTGCTCTGTTCATCTACGCGTATTTCACCAACGACAACGAGACCGCCTTCGAGATTATCGACCCCTTTGTGATCGTGGCTCTGCTGATCTGGGCCATCGCCGCGCGCCGCGTCGAAGTCAACCTCGCCTCCGACAGCGCACCCGGAGTCTCGTGAGCGCCTGAGGATGGGCGCGCCCGGTAGGTCTGAGCCACAATGGGCGTATGACTATTCCCGAAGGACCCGTGTTTGCTCTTGATTCCAACCTGATCCATCTCGGATTGGGGGCCACCGCGGAGGTTGAGCCGGAGTTCACCGGCGACATGAGCTGGTACGGCGACTACACCCAACGCCACGCCGGCGATGGCGCGGAGGGCCGACTAGTTGCCATGCACTCGTTCACCGAACCGTGGGAAGTATGGGAGATGCACCCACTAGGTTCCGAAGTGGTGGTGTGTACCGCTGGTGAGATGACCCTGCACCAAGAACTACCCGACGGTACGCAGCGATCCGCCACCATCAGCGCCGGCGAATACGCAATCAACGCCCCCGGTGTCTGGCACACCGCCGATGTAGCTGAGCACGCCACCGCCCTGTTCATCACCGCCGGCCTCGACACCCAACACCGCCCCCGCTAACCCGAGTCAGGCACTGTCACACAACCACCGTTGCGTCACACAAGAATCTGGCGTATGCTGCCGGAAGTCTGATAGCTCCCCCTTTGGGGAGCCGCGGGGACCCTTCGGGGTCCTCGCTTTGTTTTGTTGGGAGGTTTTGTCGTGGACCGCTGCGCGGTTTTTGTTGACGCTGGCTATCTGTATGCTGCTGGAGGAAAAATCTGCCACGATGTCACAGCACGAAAAGCGATCCAGATGGATGCGCTGAAGGCTCACGAGTTTCTGACACATCTCGCCATAGAAAATAGCGGTGTACAGAGACTCCGAACATACTGGTACGACGGGGCGAAGGACAGAATCCCAACAGCCGAACAATTGAAAATTGCACAACTACCGAACGTTAAGCTACGACTTGGTCGAATCAACGCTCACAACCAGCAGAAGGGAGTTGACGCGCTGATTTACCACGACTTGATGACGCTGGCTCAGGAACGGGCGATCAGCGACGCCTTTCTGCTATCAGGAGACGAAGACCTACGAGAAGGCGTAAAGGCAGCGCAAAATGTCGGGGTTCGAGTGACGCTGATCGGGATTCAGGCGCCTTCTGGAACGCGCAACCAGTCACGCGATCTGGCCAACGAAGCAGACGAGATCGTCACACTTGCCAAAAAAGACCTATCTAGCTTCATCAGCCCTCGAGTCCAACCTGACAAGTCTCGCGTCCTCAACAACAATCAGATTCCTGCGGCAGAACTCGCAGCGAAAGAGTACGCGCAAGATTGGCTGAATGAGGCAACCGACCTAGAGATCGCGACACTACGCAGTGCTTTCCCCCGGATCCCGATGTCACTTGACGCGGATCTGTTCCTTGCTGTCGAGAACGCTGTTGAAGAAGGTCTACGCGGACACGATAATGTTAGAAAATCGATCCGTAAGCAGTTTTGGTTGCAGATCCAAAAGCAAGGCTAGCTCGATCGGTACGATGCTGTTTCGATGAAGTCACGACCTGATGATGTTCGCAGCGTTGCGATCGCGGTTGAACCGCCGTGTTGGCGCCGGCAAGCACTGGTTGAGGCGGTTCAAGCAGGAGGCGGACACGTCGTTGAATGCAGTGAGGCAACGGCACTGGTGTGGGCCGACCCACAAACGCCTGAACTACTGACCGGACACGTCCACGACAAGATCGACTGGGTGCAGCTTCCGTATGCGGGTGTCGAACCGTTCATCCACATGCTTGACCGCGAACGGCTCTGGACATGCGGCAAAGGGGTCTATTCCCGGCCGGTGGCCGAGCACATCCTGGCCTTGATACTGGCCGCGTTCCACAACCTCGGCCCCTATTCCGCAGCTAGCGAGTGGACCGACCCGGTGGGCCGAAACCTGCACGGCTGCCGGGTGCTGATCCTGGGCGGAGGAGACATCACCGAGAATCTGCTGCGGTTGCTGGCCCCGTTTCATACTCACAACGTGGTCCTGCGAAGAGTGCCCACTCCGCTTGAGGGTGCCACAACTGTGGGGACGCTTGATGACCTCCACAATGAACTCCCGTTGGCCGATGTGGTGGTGGTGGCACTGGCGGTCACCCGCCAGACCATCGGCGTGATCGGCGCTGAAGAACTGGAACTCATGGGTGATCAGAGTTGGTTGGTGAACCTGGCTCGGGGTGTGCATGTCGATACCGAAGCTCTCGTCGCGGCGCTCCGGTCGGGCAACATCGGCGGTGCCTGCTTGGACGTGACCGATCCCGAACCGCTCCCCGAAGGCCACCCACTGTGGACCTTCGACAATTGCATCATCACACCCCATGTCGGCAACACACCTCTCATGGGTCTTGATCTGCTGGCCGAACGGGTCACCGAGAACACTCGCCGCTACTCAACTGGCCAGAAACTTCTCGGCCCAATCGATCTCGACCTCGGCTACTAACCTATGAGAGCGCGACCCCCAGCAAAGCGAACCAACTCATGACTGACATTGATCTGGCAGAACTCCGGAACCTGGCGATCGCACAACTCGCTCTGTCGTACTCCCCCTACAGCGACTTTCCCGTCGGGGCTGCTGGAATCGTCGATGATGGTCGCACCGTGGTCGGAACCAACGTCGAGAACGCTTCCTACGGACTCACCCTCTGCGCGGAGTGTTCAATGATCTCCGACCTGGTTCGAACCGGTGGGGGTCGCCTACTAGCAGTCTCCACAGTGCAAGGAGACAAGACGCCGGTCGCTCCCTGTGGCCGTTGCCGCCAACTGCTGTTCGAGCACGGTGGCGGCGACCTGCTCGTCGATTGGGAACCCGAACCACTGCTGTTGAGCGCACTGATCCCCGAAGCCTTCGGACCCGACAATCTCGCCTAGTCGCGCCTAGCCGCCTCCGCTCGGCCTCTCAACTGCCGCCGAGCATTGAGCGCAGCATCCAAGCAGTCTTTTCGTGCTCTTGGAGTCTCTGCGTCAGCAGGTCCGCAGTTGATTCGTCACCAGCTTGTTCGATGGCACCAAAGACCTTTCGCGCGGTCCGGGCAACGGCCTCGTGACCTGCAACCAGATCAGCAATCATCTGTTCAGCGCTGGGCACACCGTCGGCCTCCGGGATCACTGTGAGTTCCGCGAACTGCGCGTAGCTGCCGGGTGCGAATACGCCCAGGGAGCGGATTCGTTCGGCCAGAAGGTCAACCGCCACCCACAGTTCGTTGTACTGGGTTTCGAACATGAGATGGAGCGTGTTGAACAGGGGGCCGGTGACGTTCCAGTGATAGTTGTGCGTCTTCAGGTAGAGCGTGTAGGTGTCGGCCAAGACGTGGCTGACGCCGTCGGCCACAGCGAGGCGATCCTCTTCGGGAATGCCTATATCGATCATGGGAGCGGCGATAGGGCTTGTCATGGGTGGACCCTCCTTGACCTTCGGGGTTTTGCTAACAGGATACGGACTAGCCGAACGGGTTGTCGGGCCTGATCGGAACCTCGGCTTCGGCGATACCCAAGAGCCGCGCCACATGGCCTCGGGCTGCCTGCGCTATGGCCTCATTTGAGCTTTCGAATACTGCTCGCTGAGCAGACGTCCGCCCCTTGGCGTCAGCAACGAACAACTCAAGCACCCCGGAGTATGCGAGCTTGTCTGGATCGCCACTGTCGGAAATCCAGTTGGGAAGGATCGAGAATTCGTATCGTTCGGCCGCGGCAGCGCTCACAGCACGATTCCAATCATCAAGTTCGATAGCGGTCACAGCAACCAATTCGGGGTAGGAGTAGCTCACTTCGCCGAGCCGTTCACATGCCGCACCGGGGCCTAGAAATTCCAGAAACGAGCCGGCGCGAGGGCCTTCCGGCCAACCGAAGAAAGCGGTGTACAGGGCCTCAAAAGCCTCCGCCGGGGTGATGCCAACGATGCGAGCGGCGTCAAACAGAGCCGCTTGGATACTCGCCGCTCGCCACGTTTCAAGCTCGCTGAGCAGTCGTTGGCTCACACAAAGGAAGCCGCGCTGCTGATTGGAAAGATCCTCGGTCGTCTCGGGCAACACATCAGCGACCATCAGTCTCGAAGCACTCTCCGAGAATCGCTGCGACCAAGACTTTGCGGTGAGACGCTTGACATCGATCCAGTCTCGATCGGCGTCGCTCAACGGCCCTACGCCGAGCGCATCTATGTGGGCGGAAAGATCAATGTGAGGCTGCTGCACAACACTCACTACTGAATCAAAGGGTGGACTGTAGGCAGGCGGGGCCGTCGCTTCGCTCCCGATCAGTTGTGAGATCTTAAAAAGCTGCTGTTGATTGCTGTTTGCGTCACCTTCGTAAACGGCGTTCCAAAGACGCTCATACTCCGCAAAGGCACCGTTGAGCGTTGAGAGATCCAAGTCGAAGTCGAGAGCACGCCTTACTTGGACCTTGAGAACGAGGTAACGAAGTAACTGTGGGGGCAGGCAGGCCACCAGTTCAAAGGCGCTGAGGCCAATCCCCTTGGAAGAACTCATCTTGGCCCCGCCGAGGGTGAAGAACTCATAGGAGAACGAAGTTGGCACCGAACATTCGAGAACCTCGCGAGCCAGCGCCGCGGCTACCTTGTGCGACCCGCCCGCACCCATGTGGTCCTTGCCGGCGCCTTCCACGGTCACCGGTAAGACCTTCCACTTGGCTACCCATTCGAGCTTCCAGGGCAACTTGCCAGCGCCTCCGAACGGGCTGATTCGACCGGCCGCACCACAACCCTGCGCCCAAGCAACCAGATCGGGTTGGCATTCGTAGGCCAGCGTCTCGCCGTCGTAGTCCGACGCGTAGGTCGTGCCGATTCGTCCGCAGTTCTCACAGATCGGCTGGAAAGGCAGCCAGTTGTCTGGTCGCACAGCTCCGGTCTCACGCAGATAGATCTCACGAACCGCAGAGGCCCGACGCAAGAACACGTCGATCGTGTCGTCAAGGCGTCCCGCGCGGTAGATGTCGCTCATGTAGTAGAACTCGGCCTCAACTCCAAGCGGCGCGAAGGTAGACGTGAACTCAGTGAAGTAGGCCTGCGCCATATTCTTGCCAGTCGACTCCGTCTTGCTGGCCGACTCCGTGTCGCCGGCCAGCTCGGGTGGCGGCGGCACGGCACAGAGCGGCTTGCCGAGGTGTTCGCGGAAGTACTCCCCCGTTCCATGCGGGATCTCATCGACCGGGTCCATATCGTCGCAGCCGTATGTGAAGCGCGCTTGTGCACCGTTATGGCGCGCCACCCGTAACAACGCGTCGTGGGTCAAGACACCACGAAGCGAGCCAACGTGGGCCACTCCGCTCGGTGTCTTTGAGTCGTTGATATAGATCGGCGATCGAGCCCGCTGAAGCGTCTCGTCTATCCAGGTCATATAGCCTTCGGGTTGCTCTCCGTAGCGATGGACCCGTCAGCCTACCCAAGGCCGAAGTTAGTCTGTCCGACAATAGTGAACGACGACTTGTCGATGGTGAGCTACCAGCGACCGCCGAAACGGATGGGCAGACCCGATGACTAGCACCACACTGCAGTCCGAAAGGTTGGAGATTGCCGACGTAAGCGCCGTTCAGGAACTCTTCCACAACCGGGGTTGGACTGACGGTCTCCCGGTCGTACCGCCCACACCGGATGCAGTCCAGGCCTGCCTGGACTGGGCTTTGATGTCGCCCGAGCATGTGATCGGCGTTGAACCTGTGCGCCAACAAGCGATCACTGCCGAAAAGGTCGCGGTCAACGCCGTGATGGCGGGATGCCTACCGACGCACTTTCCCCTTGTTGTCACGGCCGTGACCGCGGTTCTCAACGAGGACTTCCTGGTCCATGGCGCGACCGCCAGCACGGGAGGCTGCGGCATTCTGTTGATCGTCAACGGACCCGTGAGAGTCCAAACTGGAATGCAATCGACGTTCAATGCGCTCGGCCCCAGCGACCGGGCATCAACCGTCGTGGGGCGGGCGATTCGCCTGATTCTGAACAACCTATTGGATGTGCGTGCCGGCGGAATCGACCGATCAACCCTCGGTCATCCCGGAAAGATCAGCTTCTGTATCGCCGAAGACGAGGAGGGTTCGCGCTGGCCATCGCTCGCCGCTGAGAGACTCGGAGACCCGCATGTGTCGGCGGTAACGGTGATGGCGGCCATGGCACCCCGCCAGGTAATGAACGAGTGGACCACCGACCCTGAAGAAATACTCGACACCTTCGTGGCAGAGATCAAAGCCAACATGGCCCACTACTCGATCTGGGCCGGCAACTACGCGATCGTAATCCCGCCGCAACTCCGCCAACACTTCGATTCGGCCCGGTGGTCAAAACCCGATATCCGCAACTACGTCTTCGAGCATGCGCGGATCCGCCGCTCCGCGTGGGCGGAGTGTGGCAAGGCGAATGTGGTGGCCGACAAAGGTGATCACGAATATTGTGCACTCCCTGATCCCGACCACTTGCTGGTTATCGCTGCTGGAGGACCCGCCGGTGGCTTCGGGGCCGTCATATCACCATGGCTCGGCCTGAAATCCAAAGCTGTGACGGTCCCCGTCGGAGCCTGTGTTGATTGTTGAGACGCGTTGACTGCTGAAACGATAGGAGAAACAAGTGACGATCGAGGTGCTGGTTCCCACAAACGACGGTCACCCAGACGGGTTGTCACTCGCACCCAGGCCTACGTCGCTCACCGGTCTGACGATCGGAATCATCTCCAACGGAAAGCAGGGAACCCGGCGCTTCTTCGACGACTTTCGGCGAGAACTCCTTGACAACCACGGTGCGGGCGACGTTGTTGAGGTCATCAAAGAAAATTACAGCGCCCCTGCCAACGACGAAATCATGGACCGAGCGGAGCGCTGGCATGCTCTCGTAGCCGGTGTTGGAGATTGAGGAAGCTGTTCGTCGTGCAGTCTGCACGACGCTATATCCGCAGAACATCGTGGTGTTCCCGCAACCGCGATAATGACCGACAAGTTCGCATCTGCTGCCCAGTTGATGAGTCAGGTCCTCGGCGCATCCGGCTACCCGTTCGCCGTCATCAACCATCCCATCAGCAGCGCTACCCCCGCCGAGTTGGCTCTTCAAGCCCAACAAGCCGCAACCGCCTGCGCCAATATCCTGACCCGGACTACTGACGCACGCCCGAACGGCAGTCTCGGCAGAGCAACGGGATGAGACGAGAGCTCAGCCCGACAATCGCAGCTCCGTCGTGGATGATCCCGATGATCCCACGGGACCACAAAATATCGACTTTTAGCCTTTCGCTAACGCGTTAGAAGGTATAACATTCGGCCCTACCTCAGTTGAATTGCGAAAGTTGTCTGGAGGGGCACCGCATGTCGACCATGATTCAACTCCAGCATGTAGTGAAAATCTTCGGCGACGAACCCCGCGGCGATGCGCTCAGCATGCTCCAGGCCGGAATTTCAAAGGACGAGATTCAGGAGCGGACCGGGCATGTAGTTGGAGTCGACGACGCTGACTTCGATGTTGAAGCCGGTGAGATCTTTGTGGTCATGGGGTTATCGGGTTCTGGGAAGTCCACGCTCATTCGTTGCGTCAACCGTTTGGTCGAACCAACAGACGGGAAAGTGATCGTCGCCGGTGAAGATGTCACCGCCCTTGATCCCCGTCAACTCCAAGAGTTTCGTCGCAACAAGACCGGAATGGTCTTTCAGCACTTCGGTCTGTTCCCCCATCAAAGCGTGCTCTCGAACGTGGCCTTCGGACTCAAGGTCAAGGGTGTTCCACTCGATGAACGCAACCAGGCAGCCGAAGAGGCGCTCGAACTGGTGGGATTGTCCGGTTACGAACACAGCTTCCCCAGCCAACTAAGCGGTGGAATGCAGCAGCGAGTCGGACTCGCTCGCGCGCTCGCCAGCAACCCCGACATCTTGCTGATGGACGAAGCCTTCAGCGCCCTCGACCCCCTTATCCGGCGCCAGATGCAAGACGAACTGCTCTCTATTCAGGCAGGTTTAGCGGAGCGAAACACAATTCTCTTCATCACCCACGATCTGAATGAGGCTCTTCGCGTGGGGAGTCGAGTGTGCATCATGAAGGACGGCGCGATCCACCAGATCGGTACGCCTGAAGACATCTTGATGAGGCCCGGCACCGACTACGTGGCCGAGTTCGTACAAGACGTGGACCAGGGTCGGGTACTGCTGATTGAAAGCGTCAGCGAGGAACCGGCGTCGGTTGACAGTTCCGCTTCGGTCACAGCAGCTCTCGAAGCGATGGCCCGAACTAGCCGACAGGTAGCGCATGTTGTTGACTCGGGCGGCCGTCCCATGGGGATTGTCACCCACAGCGACGCTCAGAGCGCCAAGGCTCAAGGAACAGAAGACCTCAACGATTTGGTGCAGCAAACACCGACTGTCACCAACGACATGATGTTGGCGAAGGTCTATCAGCTTTGTGACAAGGGCCTGCCGTTAGCAGTGGTCGATGACAACGGCACGCTCATCGGTTCGGTCAGACCACTGGAGATTCTGGCTGAACTCGGCCGGGTTGAAAGTATCTCCGAACGGCTTGAGCTGGCCAAATCAGAGGCTTCAACAGAGGACTCTGAATCATGAACCTTCTTGCGGAGAACTTCTGGGACAACAAGAACCTCAGCGAATGGGAGATCCCCTTCGGCCTGTGGATCGAAGAAATCGTCTTTTGGCTGACCACGAATATCGGCGGGTTGCTCGACGCCATCAAATGGCCGGTCGATCAGATGCTCAAGCTGGTTATCGACAATCTGCTTCAAGATTGGCTGCCTTGGCCGGTCGTGTTGCTGATGTTCTTGTTGTTGGGGGCGTCGACTAGGAACTTCAAAGTCGGTCTCGGCAGCGCCGTCGCGTTATTGATCTGTGGCCTGCTCGGCAACGAATTCTGGGACCTGACCATGGAAACCATTGGCATGATCATTGTGGCGGTGATCATCTGCGCTGTCTTCGGCATCCCTTTGGGTGTGCTCTCGGCCCGGATCGATGCGTTCTGGAACCGTCTGCGGCCAATTCTGGATGGGATGCAGGTCATCCACCCTTTCGTCTACCTGCTGCCGATCATTTTCTTGTTCGGTGTCCGCCGAACTCCTGGTGTTTTGGCGACGTTGGTGTTCGCTCTGCCGCCTATTGTGCGCTTGACCAACCTGGGGGTGAGGCAAGTCCCCGCGGATGTTGTTGAAGCCGCTCGAGCTTTCGGGGCGACGGAGTCACGGGTGTTGCGTGAGGTTCAGCTGCCACTGGCTCGACCGGCGATCATGGCAGGGCTCAACCAGACTCTCTTGCTGTCACTGTCGATGGTAGGGATTGTTGCCATCATCGCCGGCGGAGGACTCGGCAAGCCCATTCTGACCGCTCTCAACACCAGCGACATTCCCCTTGGCGCTTCGGCGGGAGCTGGCCTCTATTTCGTTGGCGTGCTCTTGGATCGAATTTCTCAGCCTGAGGCCACCGATAAACGGATCAACTTGTTTTCTCGAATGCGCTCGGCTTGGAGCACGCGTACCGATCCTGTAGTTCCTCCCATGCCCGATCCGTCTCGGGAGTCCGGCTTCGTGACTAGCCGCGAGGCGCCCGTTATTCTGCAACCAGCGCACCGCTTGACGGCTGCGGTTTCGGTCGTTGCTGGTGTGGTCGCGGCGGTGGCCGCGGTGTTGCCTTGGGGTGACGGTTCGGGGCGGATATCAAGTCATGTCCGCTTCGACGATTTGCTCCTACCCGGCTCTCACTCGGGCCTTGACGCCACCGGCGGATCGTATTTTGGCGCGCTTGTTGCCATCATCG
The DNA here is from genome assembly GCA_965198315.1 of Candidatus Aldehydirespiratoraceae bacterium. Classification (GTDB taxonomy): domain Bacteria; phylum Actinomycetota; class Acidimicrobiia; order Acidimicrobiales; family Aldehydirespiratoraceae; genus VXYK01. The sequence goes on from OZ240616.1 coordinate 4,077,976, forward strand.
GTATCAGCGTGGCGGCCTGCGGTTTGGCGGCTTTGTTGTTGCCGCGAACCCGGAGATCGGCTTTTGTCGCCGTTCCGACCTTCTTGGCATTTGGTTTGGGAATCGTGTCATTGGCGGCCGCTTACCTGACCATCAAGATCCAGAGCGATGCGTACTCAAACGGGATTGGTGTCTGGTTGGCTCTAGCCGCTGGTGCGGTGATAACCATCTCGGCGTTGTGGGCCGCTCTAGGCACTGAGGTCGAACAGAAGGCTGCCCGGACCAGTTGGCGCGATGTGCTCGGAGTCGCAGTGCTGAGCGCATTCCTCGTCTTCGCCGGAGCCTCGGGATCGTGGATTCTTGATCAGCGCAGCGATTCTGCTCAAATCGCCAGGGAGCTTGCAGCGGAAGCGGGAGGTGCCGACCAAGGAGGTGTCGCGGCGGACATCCTGGCGGAAGCCATGGCCAACACACGACGAGTGACTGTAACGGGAATCGACGCCGGCGGTCCTCAGATCGGCTACATCATTATCGCTCTCACCATTGCGGGCGCGGTTGCCGCCCTGCTGACGCGAGCAGCACGTAGCGCCAAGACGCAGCGATTCGCTGCTGGATGTTCTTACGCGATCGGCTGTGGGATTTTCGTGATCGCCATTGCCTGGATAGCCAGCCTCGTCCGCCTCGACACCCTGCAAATCTCACCCGGCGCGAGTGCTTTCCTCACTGCCTGTGGCGGCTTGCTCCTAGCCGCCCGCGGCTGGCGATCTCTGTCACCAGACTGAAACAGGACCGCACAATCCTCGTAACCGGCCTTCCCAAACGACCCAACAACCCAAATACCCAACAACCCAAGGAAAGAAAAATGAAAACCAGCAAGTGGCGACTTTTGGTCGCCGTGTTCCTCGCATTCACGCTGCTCGCGGCAGCCTGCGGTGACGATGACGAAACCACCACAGAACCCGAGGAAGAAATGAGTCTCCCCGGGGAAGGCATAACCGTGCAAATGGCACGGGGCAACTGGGCAGAGACCAACTTCCAAAACACTGTGATCCAAAAGCTTCTCGGTGAACTCGGCTACGACGTGCCGATACCAGAAGAGATCGCCCCCGCCACATTCTTCCCAGCGCTAGCGCTCGGCGACTTCGACTTGTGGGGCTCGACATGGCCTCTCAACCACGATCCCCTAACCGAGGGAGAGTTGCCTGAAGGCGGCATCATCGCAGATCACGTCAGTCATGTGGGCACGATGATGAGTTCAGGTGCCCTTCAGGGACTGCTCGTCGATATCGCCAGCGTTGAACAGTTCGGCTTCACCACGCTCAACGAACTGCTCGACAATCCGGATGCGGTAGCCCACTTCGATTCCGACGGCAACGGACGCGCCGACCTCAACGGCTGTGACGACGGCTGGGGTTGTCAGAAGGTCATGAACGACACCATTGCTATGAACGGTTGGGATGATCGCATCGAGCAGATCTCGGCTACGCACTCGGCCCTGTTCGCCGAGTCTCAGGCAAGCTTCGATTCCGGAGGCCCTGTTCTGCAATACGTTTGGACCCCGACAGCGTTCGTCGGCAAGCTCGTGCCCGGTCGAGATGTCTTGTGGCTCGCACTGGCTCCGGGTAGCACTCTGGAAACTCAGGACGGCGTGTCCAATGTTGGCGACGCCTGCACCTCAGACCCCTGCATCACCATGTTCACTCCGTCTGACATTGTCGTCTCGGCCAACGATGCATGGCTCGACGCCAACCCCGCGGCTAGGGTGCTGCTCGAAGGGTTTGTCATGAACCCGGTCGATGTCGCAGTGGTCGCCGTTGGTATCGACGCCGGAGAGGACTCCCAAGAAGACATCAATGCCGCAGCAGACAATTGGATCGCCAATAACCGCGATGTCCTTGATCCGCTGCTCGAAGCTGCCCTGGCAGCTGCCTGATCCAGCTCAGCGCTAATCGCCGTATGGTGGTGTCCGGGTAGGAGCCAAACTCCCGCCCGGACACCGACACGGCACGCCAGCTAGGACGATTTCTGTGGCCACGGCTGATCGGCTGCGCGCCGAACTCCACCTCCGCGCCGAACTCCAAAGGCGCCGAACAGAGGTACGATCGCCAGAAGTGGTGATGCGACCCGCCATGCTTGGAGCCGCTCGGCTCACTCGTTACAGCTTCAGCCGGATGATGCTTCGTCGGGCCGCTGCCGACGGTTGGCAAGCATGGCGCAAGGTGTTCGATATGGACGCCAAAGGACGAGGTGAGGCAGTCTACGAACTCGACATCGGGTCTCGGAAATTCAGCTTCATCGCCTTCACGACCACCATCAGCGAGGACCAACACACGGACCGTGTTGTCGCCGCTGGTTGGGAGATAAGTGCTGCGCTGTTTGAGGGAGTGCCCACGCGCGACGACTTGGATATATTGCGGCACCAGGTTCCTCTCCAAGAGGCTGGCCGTTTCGACCCGCGGGTATTGGTGTTGACGCGAGGCAACCGCAGCGTCCGTTTCTTTCAGTATCTGGTTGACTGCCTGGCGACGGGTTCGCAACCTGAACCGGGCCAAGTGGCCGACGCTGGCTACATCTTGCGCAGCACCGCTTTCTATGCCAACGGAAAGTACGGCATGCGCTCCTTCGAGGGTTACCCCCCGGACCACGAACTAGCGGTTCCCTACCGAGCTCAGTTCGTAACCGCGTGGCTCTTCAGAGAGCTGAGTTACGACCTGGTGGAACACTGCGCCAGAGCTTCGGGCGGCGTCGACGCGGTTGGTTTTGACGAGGAGTGGCAACGGTACTTCGGCCTCGGCAACGCGACCGGGCTCGGACTGGTTCCTTATGCTTTCAAACATCCTCGTGTACTGAATGCCTGGGCCTCGATCCGCGAGCTGGCGTTAGCGGATGTGCGGGCGTTGGAGGCTACTCCGCCACTAGTTGCCCGATTAGACGATTGGGTTGCAAGAGCTCATCGACACTTTGCTACAGGTACTTCCGACGACTGCGCACCGTTTCTGAACGCTCCCGCTCTGGTGGGTGTGTTGGAGGAGATCAGATCGTTCATCGACACGGTTCGATCTGACCCCAGCGCCTTCGACGCCATCTACCGGTGGGCCGAGACACAAGATCCCGAAACTGCCGAGTTGGTGGTGTCGTTGCTGATCGAGCTTCACGATGGTGACGACTCTGTCGTCGACGAGTTGTTGACGGTTACCGAACACACCGACACCGATCCAGCGGTCACCGTGGGTCAATTAAAGACATTGATCGCCGAGCGTTTCGGGTGGCTCGACGAACTTCACCTTGATGACGACGAAGCCGACTTCTACTGGTGGGTGATCAGCGACAACACCGAAGAGCCCCGCCGCGTGCCGCGCCCTCATCTGGATCCAGAAGGACGTGACGTCGGCATCGACTTCGCGACCCGGATCTGGCATCTGCGCTCCGCCCTTGCTGAACTCCCCGATGATCTTTCGGTTGCTCACTTCTTGACCCAGCAGCCAGGCCATCGGATGGCCGTCAATCGTCTGGTTGCGAGCGACTGCCTCTACGGTGAGCCTCACGACAACCCCTGTGGAGCACGCTTCTTGCCGCTCCAGCTTCAGCGATTTCAACTGGCGATGTACGGCATGGACAACTTCAAACCCAAATCCACAGACTGGCTCAGAGTCACACTCTTTCAGGGCGCTCCCCGTATCTGTGATCTCGGTTCGGCTATGAACGACTCATGGGCCTTCCCCAGTCGGCCGAGGAGCGCCTCATGATCATCGACGGGTTGGAGATCAACAACTGGTCCCGTGAGGTAGTCGAGACGGTTCGGGATGGTGGGGTCGATGCGGTCCACGCCACAGTGGGAGTTTGGGAAGATCTCGGTGGCGCAATGACACGCATCGGGGCGTTCCGTCGCTTCTGTCGCGACAACTCCGATGTCGTCAGAATCGTTACATCAGTTGACGAGTTGACCGCGGCGGTCGACGACGGCCTGCTGGGCATCGTGCTCGGATTCCAGAACAGTTCGATGCTCGGCGACGATCCCGAAATGGCGCAAATTTTCGCGGACGTGGGAGTGCGGGTCGTTCAGCTCACCTACAACATCGCCAATCATCTTGGCTCAAGCTGCTGGGAACCTACCGATGCCGGGTTGACCCGCGTCGGCCACCGAATGGTCGCAGCGCTGAATCAAGCAGGCGTGCTTGTCGACATCTCACATGTCGGCGATACCACCGGCTCACAGGCCGTTGATGCTTCGTCGCAACCAATCGCCATCACCCATGGCAACCCGAAGTCGTTCTGCGACTCACCGCGGAACAAACCTGATTGGCTGATTGATGCGGTCGCCGAACGCGGTGGCGTTGTCGGCTGCACCTTGTACCCGCTGTTTATGGGCGGGAGCAGCGTGTCGCTGGCGCAGTACTGCTCAATGTTGGGCGATCTCGTCTCCCGTATCGGAATCGACCATGTGGCTATCGGGTCTGACGCTGTGTTGGGCTGGCCGGCCGACGCACTGGCATGGATGCGCAGCGGCCGATGGGATCGACCCGTCGAGACTGCTGTGCCTTCGTTTCCTGACTGGCCGGACTGGTTCTCAGGTCCTGCGGACTTCACCAATCTCAAGGTTGGTCTGGATCAGGCCGGGTTCTCGCCGACCGAAACCGATGCGATTCTCGGCCACAACTGGCTGCGGCTCTTCGGTGAAGTGTTCCGGACCGCTCCATCAATCACCGGCTAATGGCAGCGATGTCCAACGACGGCGACTCGGTGACAATCATCGCGCCGCGGGAGTTGAGAGACCTCGTGTACCGCTGTTGTCGTGTTCAAGGTGTCGACCCAGGCACTGCTGACCGTTTTGCTGACAACCTGCTTCATGCCCAGATCCACCGTGGAGCAGCGGTCGAGACGTTCCTCTCCGTCCTGACTTCGTCAACTTCGTCGGCGGACGACCTGACCCGAGTTACGACCGCGGCCGATCGCATTGCACTGGCTGAGGTCGCTGCTCGTAGCGAAGGTGTCGCTACCGCAACCTTTGATTCCGCTGTTCCCTTGACGGCCATGAGCCATTCGCTATGGCATGCAGCCGAACGGGGCGTCGCGAGTATCGGTATCTCAGCCACCGCGCCAGGCGATCAGCAGGTCAAGAGCATCGAGTTCGTCACTGAGGCACTTGATCCAGTGGCGCGAACATCGGCGCGGCAGCGGTACTCGACCGCACATCGACAGGGTCTCCCGATTGCCGCCTCAGCCTTTGTGGAGCTCGAGTCCCGCGCAGCACAGTTCCTGGTCGCTGAGCGGACACTGGACACGATTACACCGTGAGCCCCGCTGACCCGTAACCGCAGCGGCTACCAGACGGTCTGGCTCAGCCCCATCACAGTCGCCCAGAGTTCGCTGTCCACACGGACCGAATCAGCAGAGGCTGAATCAGCAGGTGCTTTGGCGGTACCCGGCAGACGGGCACCGGGTTGTTCGTCAACTCGCTCCGCCAGCTGCGACAGGCTCTCCCAGAAGGCATCACCAGAGAATGACCCAGGATCGATCAGCAAGTAGAACTGGCCTAGATCGTGCGGTGGGCCCTCGGGGGCCTTGAGCGGAGGCACCTCGACACTGGCGAGCGAGTTGGTCAACGCCGCCGCGAGCACCTCGACCATCAGCCCCATGCCATACCCCTTGTAGCCGCCAGCCGAAAGCAGCGATCCTCTCAGTGCCGCTTCGGGATCGGTTGTGTCGTTGCCATTTTCGTCTACCGCCCAGCCGGTGGGTATTGCACTACCCGCTGCGGCCGCCATGGTGATCTTGCCAAGAGCCACCGCGCTGGTACTGAAATCGAACTGAAACGCCACCCCCGAGTCGGGTCCCGGGACTGCCATCGCAATCGGGTTGGTTCCCAACAGCGGCCGCGACCCTCCGGGAGGGGCGACCCGGGCCGTGGAGTTCGTCGCTCCGATGGCGACCAGCCCGGCTTTGGCGAACTGCTCAGTGAAGTAGCCGAGTGACGTGCAGGTGTGGCTGTGTTCAATGGCGTAGCCGCAGGTCCCGTTGGCTTTTGCGGCCGCCACCGCGGTGTCGAATCCCGCGGCGAAGGCGCTCTGAGCGAACCCGAACTTGGCATCTACACGAACAACTCCTGCCTTGTCGTGGCTCACTACCGGTTCCACGCGACCGTCAACTCGCCCCGAATCCAGTTGTTGGCAGTAGCTCTCGAGGTAGTAGAGGCCACAAATCAGGTTGCCGTTGGCTTCGGCGAGGCGCACCGCGTGAGCGACATGGGAAGCGATGGCCTCAGAGGCACCGTGGGTTTGCAGGGCTCGCTTGGTGACCGTCTCGATGTCGTCTAGCAGCACCGTTGCTGTGTTCTTTGGAACTGCGGTGTTCATTGCGGTTGCTCCATTCTGCAGAAGAACCCAAGAGTCTCAGCGAATCACGAAGGGATTGGCCATGGGATCTTCCGAGGTGTTGACCCAGACCGTCTTGGTGCGGGTGTAATCGTAGATGGCGTCCATTCCGGCTTCGCGGCCATAGCCGCTTTGGCCGAAACCCCCGAAAGGTGCGATCGGAGAGATCACGCGATAGGTGTTTACCCAGACGATGCCCGAGTGGATCTCCGCCGCGACCCGATGAGCCCGGGCGACATCTTTGGTGAACACACCGGCACCTAAGCCAAACGGGCTGTCGTTGGCCACAGCAACGCCAACTTGTTCGTCTTCGAAACGCAGCACCGACATAACGGGACCGAACAGTTCGACCTGGGTGCTGGGTGTGTTCTGGTCCACGCAGGAGATGATCGTTGGTTCGTAGTACCACCCGGAATCGAAGCCATCGGGCTGTCTACCGCCTGTGTGCACTACAGCTCCTTGCGCTTCGGACTCCGCGACTACCTGCTGTATCCGCTCAAGCTGCGCCTGTGTCGCCAACGGCCCCATCTGAGTAAGGTCCTCAAGCGGGTCGCCGATACGAATCTCTTTGGCCCGTTCAATGAGTTTCGCCAGGAACTCGTCGTGGATGCCCGATTGCACGATGACCCGTGATCCCGCAACGCAACTTTGTCCGGTGGCACCGAAGTTGCCCGCGATGGCCCCGTTGACTGCGCCTTCCAGATCGGCGTCGTCAAATACCAATATCGGCGATTTGCCGCCCAACTCGAGAGTCACATGAGCGAAGTTGTTAGCGGTGTTGACGACCACCTTGCTTGCTGCTGCAGTCCCGCCGGTGAAGGCGACTCTGCTGACAAGCGGGTGGCTGGTAAGCACCCGGCCGCAGGGTTCGCCGAAACCGGTGATGATGTTGACGACACCAGCAGGGAAGCCAGCTTCAGCTATCAGGTTTGCGAACTCAAGCATCACCGACGGGGCTTCCTCAGAAGCCTTGATCACAACGGTGTTTCCTGCTGCCAGAGCGGGTCCGAGCTTGGTTGCGGTAAGAAACATCTCGGCGTTCCAGGGCACGATGGCTGCAACTACTCCTATTGGTTCGCGCCTGGTGAAGACGTGCATGTCTGGCTTGTCGATGGGCAGCGTGGCGCCTTGAATCTTGTCGGCGAGCCCCCCGTAGTAGCGGTAGTAATCGGCCACGTAGGCAGTCTGCGAGCGAGTCTCAGCAGCTAGCTTGCCGCTGTCGGTCGTCTCGATACTGCCGAGGTGATGAGCGTTCTCGGCAACAAGGTCTGCGAGCCGAAACAGCAGTTGGCCTCGCTGGGTCGCGGTCATTTGAGGCCATGGCCCATGACGAAGCGACCGGTGCGCCGCGTTTACCGCTCTGTTGACATCGTCTGCGGTGGCCGCTGGCGCACTGGCCCAGCGCTTTCCGGTTGCTGGGTTGACACAGTCGAAACGGCCGCCGTCGGAAGCATCGCAAAACACTCCGTCGATGAATAGTTGGTAGTCGGTCATGAGTGATTCTCCTGATTGAGGAACTCCAGAAGGGCATTCGAGAATAGGTCTGGTTCTTCTATGGGAGCGAGGTGGTGCACCCCAGGCATTATCCGAGCTTCTCCACCTGGGATCGCATCGGCAAGAGCGACAGCCATCTCGGGCGTGGATCCACTGTCGCGTTCGCCGGCGAGGACCAGCGTGGGCGCTTCGATATCAGACGCCAAAGCTGAAGCTAGGTCATCTGCTTCGGCGAACAAGCGGTACGCCTTCAGGTAGCCAAGGTGGTCGGTGGTGAGTAATCGTTGACGCACCGATTCTGCCTCAGCGGGATGCGAAGCCAGCCACTGCGGCGTGAACCAACGCTCGATCGCCAAGTCTGCCACCGGCTCGAGTCCTTCGTTCTCGGCTAGCTGTAGACGCTGTCGAACCCCGGTCAGATGGCTTTCGCTACGACCAAAAACGGTGCTCACGAGCACTGCCCGGCGAACCCGATTCGGGTGACGGGCCGCAGTCATCAAAGCGATGAGGCCACCGAACGACAGGCCGACCACGTCGCTGGTATCGATGCCGTAGAAGTCGAGGACTTCCAAGAGTTGAACAACAAAATCGTCGAGCCGGCGCGGTCCGGGGGGATCGTCGCTGCTTCCGTGCCCCAGAAGGTCGTATCGCAGAACCCGGTGTTGCTGCGCCAAGACCTCGACCACCGGATCCCACATGGTGTGGTCTAGACCGACGCCGTGTATCAGAACCAGCGGAGGTCCTGCCCCTGCGACACGGCCAAGTGTCGCGTTCATGGGGTGTTGTCCAACCCCATCTCCTCCATATCGGAATACCTGTTACCGATTCGGTGATGCGGGCGGCCCCCACCCGACGCACCGATCGCGACGACTATCTCGTCGGGGCCGGGCGCGTCGGCAACGGTCATTTCCAGGGTGAGGTAGTGAGAACGCCAGCCAGGGTCGATTTTGTGCATCATTGGGATCGACAAGGTCGCTCCCGGACCGCCCCGAGTGTTGGTGAACGACAGATACGAGGTACCGCCAACCGCGTCTCGAAAGACGTTGCCGAAGCGCAGCGTGTGGATCATGCCTGATCCGTGTTCGACCTCACCGTTGCTACCGACCATGGCCGCTTTGCCGTACGCCTCGACCGCATCGCCGCCGCCAGCCATCTCGACAAGGCGCGGCACCATGACCGCTCCGAGTTCCGGGGCGACCGCAAGTATCGTCGGCCTGAGGTCTTCCACGAACCCTTGACCTGCCCAGGGGTTGGTGATGACTGCGGCCACTCCATACAACCGCAACGGCACCTCGCATGCCTTACCGCCTTCCACATGGATTTCTTCGCTGGTGGCCACCAGCTTTCGTAGTTCGAGGCTCATCAGGCAACTCCTTCCAGATCGTCGGTCTGCTCGTCTTCAACGAAGTGGGGCATGACCTGCTCGGTAAACAGTTCGATGCTCGCCATGGTTGCCGCGTGTTGCATCCCTGGGAAGCTCGACCAGACCAACAAATTCTGCAGGTTCAGCTTGTCTTTCATCTCCTGAATCTTCTCAGTCACATACTCGGGCGTGCCGAAGAGCAGGTTGCGGGGATGCACCCAGTCGTAGCTCAACAGGTCGAGTTTGTTGTCGGTCTCGGGCAGTTCTTCGCCGGGATACCGGTGATTGTTGAGTCCCCGGTAATGGCAGACCCAACGCACATATCGCAACATCGCCTCACCGGCCAGTTCTTCGGCCTCCTTCATGGTCTCGGTGACGCACATGTCCCGCAAAACCGCGACGCCGGAACCCAGAGGGATTTCTTTGCCAGCGGCTTCAGAGGCCGTATCGCGGCACATCTCGAACCGCGGAACCAACGAGTCTGTTGGCGGAATCCAGAACATCACGTTAAGGCCCATCTGCGCCGCGCTGGTGATTGACGGCATCGTGTCGACAACCTGCCAGATCGGTGGATGCGGGTCTTGCAGGGGTCGGGGCACAAGCGCCAGTGCGGTGATGTCCCCCGTGTCAGGATCGGTGTTCTCCGGCAGCGGGGTACTCATCGGATGGGGGAAAGAAACACCGGGATACGGATACTCGAAGTGCTTGCCTGAATACGAGAAGAACTCTTCAGTCCAAGCGCGTCGGATCACTTCAAGGCCTTCAGCGAACAGTTCCCGATTAACGGCCGGGTTGCGCACATCAGCAATCGGATTCATGTTGAGCGTCTCACGCGGGTAGATGCCCCGCCCGACGCCAAACTCGACTCGCCCGCCCGACATGTGGTCGAGCATGGCGACATCTTCGGCTACTTGAAGCGGATGCCGGAACGTGATGATGCTGGCAGCCTGGCCTATCCGAAGTCTTTCGGTGTGAGCGGCCAGATCAGCACACATCAGTACCGGGTTGGGGCAGACTTCGAGCCCTTCATGGCCGAAGTGGTGTTCAGTGGTCCAGATCGAGTGCCAGCCGTGTTGATCGCAATATTGTGCAATCTTGCGGCCCTCGTTCAGAACCTGGGTAAAGGTCTTGCGCAGACCAAGGTTGTTGGAATTCAGAAAATACCCAAAGCGCATGGTTATGTCCTCTCAAGTCGGGCTGGTATGGGCTGGGCACACACCTTTTAACCTCGCTGCCTGCCCGACTCGAGGTTCAGAAATTGTACGACAACCGACAAATCCGGTCAACCAAAAGTTGCAGGGAGAAATCTCATGTGTGCGTATACTCTCCCGCGTCGGCTTCGACGGGAGACGAGATGCGGGGGTTCGACCCAAAGTTTCGGGATCTGCCTGATTTCATTATTGGGATCACCAAAGAGATCTGGGAGGAACGTGGTGTTGAGACGCTCAACCACTACTACACACCGAATATTCCGGTGCGGTCGCCCGATGGGGTCGTGATCGGCAACCAAGCGGTAATTGAGGCTACTTGGGCCACTCTGGCGGAATTCCCAGACCGCCAACTCCTAGGCGAGGACGTAATTTGGAGCGGCAACGACAAAGACGGCTATCTGTCATCTCACCGGATTCTCTCGACCGCTACCCATTCTGGCGGCGGTGTGTTTGGCGCAGCCACCGGTTCAAGCCTGTGCTATCGAGTCATTGCCGATTGCGCGGTCATCAACAACCAGATTTACGACGAGTGGCTGGTGCGCGACCTTGGTGCCATCGTTCGGCAACTGGGCATTGATCCCCGAACCTTCGCGGCCAACCAGATTGAAGCCGAAGGCGGGCCTGAACTGGCAAAACACCCTTTGACCCCGCAAAACGATGTGGCACCCCTATATCTGGGTTCAGGCAACACCCATGAGATCGGTGCGACTTATGCCGAGACGCTCAGCGAGGTTCTGTCGGGCGAAACGCGAGCCGTTGAACAACGATATGACCGGGCTGCCCAGCTAGACCTGCCGGGCGGCCGCACGGTTCATGGCTGGGAGGAGACGGGCCGATTCTGGGCCGATCTCGGCAGCGCCCTACCCGATGCGGTCTTCGAGGTTCACCACCAGATCGGCCGAACCGATGCCGACATGGCTCCCCGCGCAGCACTTCGATGGTCGTTGACGGGTAACCACAGCGGTGCAGGTGCGTTCGGTCCGCCAACCGGTGCGCCCGTACATGTGATGGGGATCAGTCATGCTGAGTACGGGCCGCGTGGGTTGCATCGCGAGTTCGTGCTCTACGACGAAGTGGCCATCCACAAACAAATCCTGCTCCATACCGGTTGATACCACTCGGGTTGCACGGACAAGTGAACTTTTTTTAGAAAATTCCCGGTCTCGGTTTGACAGAATGACTACGTAAGCATAGATTCAATGACTACGTAAGCATCGAAACTCCTGGACGCATTCCTAGACAAACGACATGACGATATGGGAGGGGATCTCAGATGTCGTCAAAATCGCAATCTGATTCAACTCGTCCAACCCGTAGAGAGGTGACGTCGGTCGATGTCGCCGCGGCGGCAGGAGTGTCTCAGGCCACGGTTGGCAGGGTTTTCTCGTCACCTGAGAAGGTCTCGCCTGCTACCCGCGACAAAGTTCAGGACGCCGCAGCGCAACTCGGTTACATACCCAACGTGATCGCCCGCAGCCTCAAATCCCAACGGACCAACATCATTGGCGCGGTCGTACCGGCGTTCGGCGAATACTGGCAGAGCGTTCTTACTCAATTCTCTCGTCAACTCGCCGAACGGGATCGCCAGTTGCTGCTGTTCAGCTTTGCCGAACCCGGCGACGTCGACGGGGTACTGGCCTCGGTAGCGCAGTACCGGTTGGACGGACTGGTTCTGGCTTCTGCCACTATCGGCCAAGCTCAACTGGCCCAGATGCGCGAGTCAGACCGGCCTGTGGTGGCCTTCAACCACCCAGCCGCGGCCGGGGTGGTGCCGTCGGTTTCGGTCGACAACGAAGCCGGGATGGCGCAATTGGCCGCGCACCTGATCGACGTCGGCTCTCGCGACGTTCTCTATGTCGGAGGCGTATCGAGCGCCTCCACGGATCAAACCCGCTATCGAGGCGCATCTCGAACGCTGAGCAGTCAAGGCATTGCATGCACCTACCTTGAAGCCGGCGCATTCACCTACGAAGCGGGCTACAAGATCGCTCAGCACATCGTTGAGCGGAAACCGCGACCTGATGCTGTGATGGTCAGCAGCGATGAAGTGGCGTTCGGCGTCCACGACGGCCTGCGAACCGTCGGCGTTCAGGTACCCGCCGATCTATTCCTCACCGGCTTCGACGGGCTCTCACAGTCCGCTTGGGCCGGATTCGACCTGACCACCTTGGTACAAGCCACAGATGTGCTGGTAGCTCGGGCCATTGAGATTCTGCTCGCCTCAGGCCGACCAACAGACAGCGATCCGGTTTCGGTGGTCGTGCCCGGCACCATCCGATACGGAAAGACAACCCGCAAGAGCCATGCCTGAGTTCCTCAAAGACGCCAACACAAAGAGCGACCATGGTGCCGACCCGGAGTTGGCTGAACGCGTTCGGTCTCTAATCGCCGACATCGAGATCCGCGGTGAGTCTGCCGTTCGAGAGATGTCGAAGAACTTCGATTCCTGGGAACCCGAACAGTTCCGACTCACCGGAGCCCAGATCCAACAGACGCTTGATCGAGTCGACCCGAGCACCATCACCGACATCGAATTCGCGCAGTCACAGATTCGGAACTTCGCTCAAGCCCAACTCGATTCGCTGCACGACGTCGAAGTAGAGACCCTCCCGGGCGTAACACTCGGTCACAAGAATCTTCCGGTGAGCGCAGTGGGCGCCTACGTTCCAGGTGGGCGTTACCCGATGGTTGCTTCGGCTCACATGAGCGTTCTGACAGCCAAGGTCGCCGGAGTAGCGCGTGTCGCCGCCTGCACCCCGCCAATCGGCGGAGAAATTCCCGCCGAAACGGTTGCCGCCATGCACCTAGCGGGCGCCGATGAAATCTACCTTCTCGGCGGCGTTCAGGCCGTCGCATCAATGGCTCTGGGCACCGAGTTCGTCGAAGCCGTCGATGTGCTGGTCGGTCCGGGCAACGCTTACGTGGCCGAGGCCAAGCGCCAGCTATATGGGCGTGTGGGAATAGACCTGCCGGCCGGGCCCACCGAGACGCTGCTGCTGGCAGACGACACCGTCGACGGCGAGATCTGCGCCACCGACCTGTTGGGCCAAGCCGAACACGGACCAACCTCACCAGCTGTTCTGATCACAACCTCACGGCAGTTGGGCCTCGACACCATCTCCGAAGTCGAGCGCCAACTCAAGACTCTGCCAACAGCGGACATCGCTTCTAGAGCCTGGGCCGACTACGGGCGGGTGATCGTGGTTGAGGACAACAACGAGATGCTCGCTCTGGCCAACGAACTCGCCTTCGAACACGTTCAAGTGATGACCGACGACGACGACTTCTTCCTGGCCAACATGGTGAACTACGGGGCGCTCTTTTTGGGTCCGATGACCAATGTCTCCTATGGCGACAAGGTAATCGGCACCAACCACACGCTGCCGACACAAGGCGCGGCTCGCTATACCGGTGGTCTCTGGGTCGGCAAGTTCATCAAGACTGTCACCTACCAGCGGGTCACCAATCCGGCATCGAGCGCCATGATCGGCGAGTACTGCAGTCGGCTGTGTGCCATTGAGAACTTTGCCGGCCATCAGGCCCAGGCCGATATCCGTGTGAAGCGCTATGGCGGAGTCGCCCAGTGAAGAGCGCCGTCGTGACCGGAGCAAGCGGTGGTATCGGGTCAGCCATCGCCCGCCGCTTAGCCGCTGATGGATTCGCGGTCGTGGTCGGCTACCACCGCTCAGCGAAAACCGCTGAAACTCTGGTATCTGAGCTTCCGGGTGACCAGCACATGGCCCAGCGCATTTCTGTGCTTGAGCCCGACTCTCTTGATGCGCTGAGCGAGACCGTGGCTAGCGGCTTCGGCCAACTTGACGTCTTGGTCAACTGCGCAGGAATGAGCAGACCCGTACCCCACAACGACCTTGATGGCCTTGACGACGACCTGATTGATGAAATTTTCGCCACAAATTGGCGCGGGTCTTTCGCCGCTATTCGGGTTCTTCGTCCGTTGCTGGACAAGGGAGCAAACCCAGTTGTGGTCAACATTTCCTCAGTGGGTGGGGTCACCGGACAGGGTTCCAACGTCGCGTATTGCGCGTCGAAGGCCGCCCTCGACAGCATGACTCGCTCGTTAGGCCGGGCATTGGCCCCGAGAATCCGAGTCGTCTCGGTCTCCCCCGGCTGGGTGATGGGCGAGTACGCCATGCGTGCGCCTCAAGATGTTCTCGACACCCAATGCGCGGCAACGCCTCTCGGCCGGTTGGCAACAGCGACCGATGTGGCCGCGGCGGTCAGCGCAGTCGTCAACGATTTGCCGTTCACCACAGGATCAATAGTCAGCGTCGACGGCGGTCGGCCTCTTGGGACCTCATGACCGATGCTGCTTCCACTTCACCTCCTCCCTCGCCCAACTTCGTCGATCACCATCTTCTGCATCACAGGAGCCGACGATGACTGAGTCCCTCCGCCAGTCATCGTCGGAGGTGGTCGTCGATGCCGACGACTTCGCCCGGCGTGTTATTGAGCCTGTCGACTTTGTGGCCGACACTGCGGCTTTCATCGATGTGCGTCTTGAGCGCTCCGCGGGCAAGGCCAGCTACTCCTTCATCGGACCCGGCGTGTCGCAGAATCAGGACCAGACAGTGAATCTCGATGTTCCTCATGGATTCAACATTGGGGCTGCCAGTATGGCCGCCGGTGTCGTCAACGGTCAGCATCTCCACTTCACCGCTGAGGTCTTCATCTGCACCCGCGGCCACTGGCGATTCAGGATCGGAGAGCACGGCGAACAGACCCTCCAGATCGGCCCTGGAACCATCTTTTCAACTCCTACCTGGGTATTTCGGGGTTTCGAGAATATCGGAGACGATGAAGGATGGATGTACGCGGTGCTTGGCGGCGATGACACCGGCGGGATCATCTGGGCACCAGACGTGTTGAGAGCGGCTGCGGAAACCGGTTTGCATCTGCGCTCCGACTACACCGTGGTCGATTGTCTCGACGGCTTGTCGGACGACGACGTCGTGCAACCCCTCGAGCCTGCTCAGTTGGCTTCGGTCGACCGCTACACCGACTCCGAACTAGCTGCCCGAGCAGTTCACCAAGAGGATCTGCAATGGTCTGAACAATCGCTTCTGTCGAGCGCCGCGGCGGGGCACCCCAGCGCCATAGCTCCGGTCGTCGGACACGGTATGACCGAGGATCGTCACCACCGGTCACCCATCACGGCGGCCCACGGGTTCAGCGTTGAGTGGTTGCGACTGCCGCCTGGTTCCAGCACGGGTCTGCACCGACACCAACAAAACCAGGTAGTCATCGTCATCGACGGTTCTTGGGATATTGCAGTGAACCGCGGGGAGAGTTCGCTGCACTCTCGCCCCGCGCAAGGATCGGTTGTCTCTATCAACTCCGGGGCGTGGCGTGATTTGTCGAACGTCGGCGACAGCGAAGCTCATGCCGTTGTCGTTTGTGCATCTGATCAGAGGCCAGTGATCGAGTGGCACCCCAACATCGTTGACGCTGCCCAACGGGCGGGTTGGAGCCGTGACGCAGGCGGTTACATAGCGCCTGTCGAACTGATCGGGGGGCCGGTGCTGTGACGCTTCCCGTAGTTCTTCTGCCCGGATCGATGTGCGATGCCGCCTTGTTTGCCGTGCAACTCGAGTCTCTGGGATCAGCCGCGTCGGTAGGCGACCTGACCAGGTCGTCAACCATCGAAGCGATGGCAGCCGATGTTCTCAATGACGCCCCTCCCGTGTTCGCGATGGCGGGCTTGTCTCTAGGTGGCATTGTCGCGGCAGAGGTCGCCGTACAGGCGCCGAGTCGTGTAGCCGGCGTGGCATTGCTCGACACCAACTTGGCGTTCGCCGACGAGGTTCAACAAGCAAACCGTCGGCTCTGGCCCGAGTTCGTGCGGGCTGGGCGCTTCAACGATCTCATCGAGACCGTCGATCACCTGACCATCGACCCAAAGACCCACGGCCAAGCCATCATCGAAATGGCTACACGGGTCGGCCCCGAAGCCTTCCTCCGGCAAAACCAGGCTCTGCTGCATCGCCGCGACCGCCGCAACGACCTGGCCTCGTTGAGTTGTCCCGTCCTGGTTGCCTGCGGCCGCGAAGACACGCTCTGCTCGCCCGCGATGCACCGCGACCTCGCCAACCGGATACCTCACGCTCAGCTGTCGATAGTCGACGGAGCCGGGCATTTGTCCACGATCGATCAGCCCGAGGAGCTCACCAGTCTCCTTGCCCAGTGGCTGAATTTGTGCAACACCAACCAACCCATGAAAGGCACTGCCCATGAATACAACCAAGTATAAGTGGTGGCGATTTCTCGCCATCATCTTTGCGTTCACCCTCATCGCCGCTGCTTGCGGTGACGATGACGACGACAGCGAGCCGGCGGCGACTCAGCCCGACGACTCCGGAGATGATTCCGGAGACGATATGGCCGAAGACGACATGGCCGAAGACGACATGGCCGAAGACGATATGGCCGAAGAAACGGTCCATATCTCTGGCGAGTGTCCGATTTATGCTCCTTCTGAAAGTGTGACCATCGACCTGTTGGGTTGGGAGTTCCCAGTAACCGACGAGATCCGCAAGGAAATCGAAGAATGCGACTCCGACAACCTCTCGATCAATGTGCAACTGTTGGCTTCACAAGATGCCCAGGACCAGATTGCGCTCGACCTGTCAACCGGATCACCAGAGTTTGAGATCATTCACGCCACTGATTCCACTGTCGGTCAGCATTCCGCCAACCTCGTCGACCTCACACCGTTCATCGAGAAGTACCGCGACGAGTTCAACCTCGACGACATTCCTGACGCCATGTGGCAAGGCAGTGCTGTCGACGGGCAGATCCTCGGTGTGCCGCTGTTCAGCAACACCATGCATTTCTTCTACAACACCGAGATCCTTGCCGACAACGGCTTGGACGCTCCAGACAACTACGACCAGGTGATCGAGGCCTGCGCAGTGTTGCAGGACGCCGGTTTCGATGATCCGTTCAACATGAACCTGAGTGCGGGCTGGGCCTGGGAGATTGAGTTCAGCAACCTCCTCAAGTCACTCGGAGGAACGATCCTCAACGACGACAACTCCCCTGCCTGGAACACGCCTGAAGGCACTCAAGCCGTGAACAAGATTGTGGAAGTCTCCGACGCCTGTATGAGCGACGCCGGTCGTTCGTTCGGCATTGACGACGCTGAAGCGGCGTTGCGCGCCGGCGAGTTGCCGATGGCATCCATCTGGGCTTCACGAGCCGCACAGATGGACGATCCAGAGAACTCTCTGGTGGTGGGCCTCATTGAGTTCGCGCCAGCGTTGCGCACCAACGCTGATTCACTGCGCAACGGTCCCGCGTTCGTTGACTACTACGCAATCCCAGCAGGCGGCAGCGTTGATCCCGAACTCGTGTTCAAGGTGATCATGGCAGCCGTGGACTTGGAGTCACAGAACGCGGCGGCAGCACACGCGGCTGTGGCCCGTCTGAGCGCCACGAACCCCAACGCACCGCGCAACGGCGCCGCGTCGGCGCAGAGCGTTGCCGAGGGCGTCGGAGCAAGAACCAAAAAAGCGGCACTTCCGTTGGCCCAGGGAATCCTCGGTCAAGCTCTGTTGGAAATCACAGCCAGTGGCGCCGACCCAGCCGAGGCGCTGGCCGATGCTGAGGCTCAATACATCGAGGAAGCTGGGGAGGCTGGCTTTCTCTAGATAGCAGCTGCTCTCACCTCAGTCGGGGTCAACGCTTCTGGGCGTTGACCCCGACGAAGGGGGTACCGTCCTCCAGAGAGCCAGAATCCACGCCGACATCAAAGGGGGGAGACTATGGACCGGAGAACATTCACTGGCTTCACCGCAGCGAGTGTCTTCGTCATGTCCGTGTTGATGGTGTTCCCCCTGGTAACCACGGTCATCCTGTCGCTCAACCGAATCTACTTGCGGGAGTTGTCACAGCGCGAATGGATCGGTTTGGAGAACTACACCGACGTATTGACCGATCCAGAATTCTGGACAGCGTTCAGACTCACGATCCTCTATGTCGTCTTAGTCGTCCCGATCCATCTTGTGGTGGGGTTCGGCCTCGCAAACGTGCTTGATCGAGTCAAGCGCGGTCGAGGTCTCTATATGGCGGCCCTGCTGTTGCCGTTCATCGTGACGCCCGTTGTCGGCACCCTGATGGTGCGCGATCTCTTCGACCGCGGAGGGCTCATCAGCTGGCTCTGGGATGTCTTCACCGACAGTCCGTTCGTAATCACAGCGGACAATGTCAAGTGGATCCTCATCGCTCACGGCGTCTGGGCATTCACCCCATTCGCGGTGATCACTTTCTTCGCTGGCATGCAGACCCTGCCCCAGGAACGGATCGAAGCAGCGGACATGGACGGTGCCGGTTTCTGGGCCAAACAGTGGTTCGTGGTCATTCCCCACCTCAAATCACTGATCATCTTCGTCCTGCTGATCACGATCATGGACGCCTACCGAGTGTTCGACAGTTCATTCGTGTTCGGCCAGAGCGCCGGCCAGGCCGCGCACACATTGCAGGTCTACAACTTCAATGTCGCGCTCACCTCGCAGTTCGGACGCATCGGGAAAGGCAACGCCATCGCGGTGATCACCGTGATCGGCATCTTCGTGGTCCTCATCCCGTTCCTCGTCAAGTCCTACAAAGAACAGATCGCCGAACGATGAGCGCGCGACCATGACCGAACAAGGGAACATCTTCAAGACTCTGGCGATACACACCACGTTGTTGCTGACCGCCCTGGTCACGTCGGTGCCGTTCTATTGGGCCGCGCAGACCTCGATCAAGTTCACTCGAGACACGATCTCCAGCAAGCCGACGCTCTGGGGATTCGATGTGACAGCGGACCCCTACCGCAAGTTCTGGTTCGTCAACGAAGAACAGAACATGTGGGATGTGGGTCTTTTCTTTCTCATCCTGGTCGCGGCCATCGCCGCGCTCGCTCTGGCCAGGCGTCGAGTTGAGACCACCTGGCCGTTCACCCTGCTTATTCTCGGATCGCTCTGGGTCGCATTCTCCGCTTTCCCGAGAGTCTTCGAGATGAACCGCGAGTTCGACTTCTTCGTGAACTCGATCTACGTCACAGTCTTGACTGTGATCATCTCGATCACGATCGGCTTGTTGGCCGGTTACGGACTGGCCCGATACTCGGGGCTGTCGGGAGCTGTCATCTTGATCGTCGCACTGGGCTTCCGGGCCTTGCCGCGCACCGCGTTCGTGCTTCCCTACTTTTTTGTGGCCAAGGAATTGGGCATCCTCGACTCGCGACTTGTCATCGTGCTGGCCCTGGTTGCCATCAACCAACCCTTTACTATCTGGATGCTGCGGAGCTTCTTCATGGAGGTTCCGCGGGAAATAGAAGAAGCGGCCATGATGGACGGCGCCACTCGTCTTCAAGCCTTCCGGATGGTTGTCATCCCGATGATGTGGCCCGGAATCATTGCCACGTCGTTGTTCACAATGTTGCTCGCCTACAACGAGTTCCTCTTCGTGCGTGTGCTGGCCGTCACGGAGTGGACATTGCCGGTCGCCATCTCCGCCCTGACCGGCGGTGACAGCGCCAGCACTGTCACGGAATCCGCAGCAGCATCCGTCTCGATCACCCTGCCAATCGTGATCGTCATCATCATCTTCCAAAAGCACCTGGTCAAAGGCCTGGGTGCGGGCGCCGTGAAGGGATAACGCGCAATGTCGGACCGACTCCAGCATGCGAAACGCCTGGTGCTCAAGTATTTTGACGCGCTCGACGCAGCTTCGGAAGATGAGATCGAAGCCGTCATCGACCGGTACACAACTGCGGACTATCTGTGGCGTGGCGTGCACCCGTTCAACGAACAGGTGGGTTCAGCTCCGGTCGCCGGCAACTTCTGGAATCCACTACGCCAAGCTTTCCCACGCCTTCAGCGACGGCCCGATGTGTTCATGGCCGGCCGGAACGACGTCGACGCGGGCAAGACCACCTGGGTCTGCCAGATGGGGCAGTTCGTTGGACTATTCGATCACGCCTGGTTGGACGTACCGCCGACACGCAAGATGGCTTTCCTTCGCTATGCCGAGTTCCACCGAGTCGAGGGAGACTTGATCGCTGAAACTGCCTTCTTCACTGACGTTGTGAGCGTCATGAGCCAGGCCGGTCAGTACCCGTTCCCTCCCCAGACCGGAGCTTCCTTCGTTCATCCCGGGCCCCGGACCCACGATGGTCTGCTCTACGAACGTCAAGATGAATCGGCCGGCGTGGCAACAATGCAGTTGGTCAATCGCATGATCACTGACCTCGTCGACTGGAACGAGTTGGGGAACGCCACGGGCAACAACCACATGCCGGCCGAACTTCTGAGAACCACTTGGCATGACGACATGATCTGGATGGGTCCTGAAGGCATAGGAGCGACCTTCACGATCGACCGTTATCAACAACAACACCAATTCCCGTTCCGGTTCGGTGTCACCGACAAGATCTTCAAGGGTCATATCGCCAGATTCGCGGAAGGCAACTACGCCGGGTTCTTCGGGTGGGCCAACCTGAGCAACCGTCCTGTGGGCGGGTTCATGGGTATGCCTGCGAGCAATTCTGCTGACATGCGAGTCGTAGACATCTACCGACGGGATGGCGACAAGCTGGCAGAAAATTGGGTGTTCATCGATCTTCTCCATTGGCTGGCGATGCAGGGTCTTGACGTACTGGCCCGGATGCGTCAACTGCTCGGAATAGAAGAGTTGGGCACCGGGAGTGGCCTAGGGGACGGCGGGAACCCGGGAGCTATCGCAGAAGGAGCAAACTAATGTCAACAGTCACTCTCGACCAGATCACCAAGGTCTACCCGAACGGATTTCAAGCAGTCACCGAGTTGTCGTTGGAACTCCGAGACGGAGAGTTCATGGTGCTCGTGGGTCCATCGGGATGCGGCAAGTCCACAGTGCTGCGCATGATTGCAGGGCTCGAACCGATCACCGAGGGCGACCTCTACGTGGGAGATCGTCGCGTCAATACGGTGGCACCCAAGGATCGCGACATCGCCATGGTCTTCCAGAGCTACGCTCTGTATCCGCAGATGACGGTCGCCGAGAACATCGGCTTTCCGCTCCGGCTCCGCAAGATCTCCAAAGCAGAGCGCAAAACTCTTGTCGAAGACGCGGCGCGCGTGCTCGAACTCACTGAACAACTCAACAGCAAGCCTTCCCATCTCTCCGGCGGTCAGCGTCAGCGAGTGGCCATGGGGCGAGCCATCGTGCGCGAGCCGTCTCTGTTCTTGATGGATGAACCCCTGTCGAATCTCGACGCCAAACTCCGGGTGCAGATGCGAGCCGATATCGCGGGCATACAGAGCGACCTGGGGGTCACGACGTTCTATGTCACCCACGATCAGGTGGAGGCAATGACCATGGGAGAACGGGTGGCGGTCATCAAAGACGGCCTTCTCCAGCAAGTGGCGCCTCCAGAAGAGCTCTACGACCATCCCGACAACGTGTTCGTGGCCGCCTTCATCGGGTCGCCGTCGATGAACCTGTACGAAGCGACACTCTCGGCGAACGACGGCGGATACCGGTTGCATCTCGGAGATCATCAACTCGCTGTCTCAGGTTCAGTGATGATAGATCGACCTGCTCTGGCCCGATACGTCGACCAACCACTGGTGGTCGGAATCCGCCCCGAGGATCTCGAGGATGCGGCGGTTGCGCCCGACCACCCCAGCGACCAGCGCATCAGCGCCACAATCGAAGTTCGCGAAGCGTTGGGCGCTGAAACGCTGATGCACTTCAGTGTTGCTGCACCCACCGTGGACAGCGGCGATCCCGATGCTCTCGACGAACTCGGCGAAGAGGACACCGGTCGCTGCACCGCACGATTCAGTGCTGCCACCCGTGCTCGGGTGGGCGACCACATTGAGATCAACGTAGACACAGAGCACCTGCATTTCTTCGACCCGGCCACTCACAAGGCGATCAGATCTTGAGAACCAGCACCGACCGCATCCTTACCACCCATGTCGGAAGCCTGCCGCGTTCTGAAGCAGTAACGCGTGGAGTCTTCGCCATCGACAACGATGAGGACATCGACCTTGAGCAACATTGCAGGGAGGTCTCCGCGGCGGTCGCCGAGGTGGTCGCCCGCCAGGTGGCCGTCGGCATAGACGTTGTGAGCGACGGCGAGATGAGCAAGCTCAGTTACGCAACCTACATCAAGCACCGCGTCACCGGTTTCGTAGGCGACAGTCCCAGAAGGGCACCCGCAGATCTTGAAGAACACCCATCGTTCTTGGAGCGCCAAGCAAAAACGGGAGGCACCCCGACCTACAAGCGACCCATGTGCGTCGGCCCCGTCGAGGTCAAAGACTCTGAGCCGTGCCGCCAGGATACGTCCAACCTTCGGGCCGCCGCCGATGCCAGCGAACCGCTTGAAGCGTTCATGAACGCGGCGTCTCCAGGGGTGATCGCGCTCTTTCAACCCGACGACTACTACGGCGATCATGAGACCTACCTCTATGCGCTCGCCGAAGCCATGCGAGCCGAGTATGAGGCCATCGTTGCGGCAGGTTTTGTGCTGCAACTCGACTCGCCCGATCTGGGTCTGGGTCGGCACATGATGTTCAAGGGCCGACCAGATTCCGAGTATGAGCGGCTGGCCGGCATCCATGTCGAGGCTCTCAACCACGCGGTTCGCAATATCCCGGCTGAGAGCATGCGGCTTCACATCTGCTGGGGGAACTATGAGGGCCCTCACACGCACGACGCGCCGATGTCGCAGGTTCTGCCTATCGCCTTGAAGGCCAAACCGCAGGCTCTGCTGTTCGAGGCCGCCAACCCTCGTCACGCCCACGAGTGGACTGTGTTCGCCGAGGCGGACCTGCCTGATGACAAGGTGTTGGTGCCGGGTGTCATAGACACCACTACCCACTTCGTCGAGCATCCTGAGTTGATCGCTCAACGGATCGAGCGCTTCGCGTCGATCGTCGGTCGTGAGCGGGTGATGGCAGGTACAGACTGCGGCTTCTCTACCTTTGCCGGCTATGCGGGAGTGGATCCCGAGATTGCCTACGCCAAGTTGGCGTCGCTGGTCGAGGGAGCCGCTGTGGCATCACAACGGCTCTGGTAGCCACCGCTGTTCGAGTCAACCCCTTCTCACCTATACCCCCATCCCCAAGGAGAACAACAATGCCGATATCGCTGAACCAGGCCAACAAGACCGCGGTTTGGGACTTCTGGCAGAAGCTCAACCATGCAGGTGCCGATGGCACAGCGGAGGTGATCCGTGCCGCAGTTCACGAGGATGTGAATTGGAACGGCTCGGCACCGATCGACCAGCTCTTGGGCGTCGATGCGCTCATCTCCGGTTTCTGGGAGCCCTTGCTCAATTCGTTTCCCGACCTGAAACGAACGCCATACATCTTTCTTGGAGGCATCGACGACGGCGAGTCGGCATACGGTACCGGAGACGGTGACCAATGGGTTTCCGGTTGCGGCTACTTGACTGGCACGTTCGTTCGGGACTGGCTCGGCATCCCCGCCACGGGGAAGAAGACCAACATCCACTTCGGGCAGTTCTACGTCATGTCGGAAGGCAAGATCACCGAGAGCTACGTGATGTTCGACATTCTGTCCGTGATGCGCCAGGCCGGTTTTCAGGTCTTGCCTCCTGCGCCCGGAGCCGAGGGCGGCAAGGTCCCCGGTCCTGCAGCCAAAGACGGTGTGATGCTCACTGACCAGGACCCTCTTGAGAGCCGCAGGACGGTGCAGTTGGTCGATGCCATGGGTCGGGGGCTTGAACGCTACGTGCGTTCACGCGACGGCGCCGACATGACGAAAATGGAGCAGTGGCAGTACTGGCATCGCGACATGAAGTGGTATGGCCCCGCCGGGATCGGTCTGTGTTTCGATCTTGAGGAGTTCAAGGACTTCCATCAGCGGCCTTGGCTTCACGGCTTTGGCGACCGCGGCCTCAGCCAGGACGGCGGAGGACGCCTGATGGGCTTCGTGGGCGAGGGCAACTACTCTTGCGGCGGCATTTGGGACACCGTGTTCTCGAAACACAACGGCGAATACGCAGGAGTTCCCGCTACAGGCAAGCTGATGACGATCCGTGACTTCGACTGGTGGAAACGAGAGGGTGATCTGCTGGTTGAGAACTGGATCCCAATCGACTTGATCGACCTGTTCCGCCAGATGGGGGTCGATCTAATGGACCGCTTGCGGGTGCAAGTGGAGCAGCGCGCCAGCTAGTACCTTTCCAACGGTTCCCGCAGACCAAAACCGATCGGAGTTCCATGACCGAGATGATGAGTTCGGCTGTCCAGATAGAACGCACCGGGGGTCCTGAGGTGATGGGACTCGTGCAACGAGCCGATCCAGAGCCCGGGCCCGGTGAGTTGTTGGTGGAGGTGGCTGCGGCCGGCGTGAACTTCATCGACACCTACCACCGCAGCGGGCTCTACCCGCTGCCGTTGCCTGCGGTGCTGGGCCAGGAAGGCGCCGGAACTGTGCTTGCGACAGGCGACCAAACCGAGGGGTTCGCGGTAGGTGATCGTGTCGCTTGGTGTGGGTCTGGGGGCTCTTATGCCCAGCGGGCTTTGGTGCGCGCTGCGGTGGCGGTGCAGGTACCCGACGACATCAGTATCGAAGTCGCAGCAGCCGTGCCGCTGCAAGGAATGACCGCTCACTATCTGGCCAGCGACTGCCCCCGGCTCAAACCCGGCGACCGCTGCCTTGTCCACGCCGCAGCGGGCGGGACTGGACGGTTACTTGTGCAGATGGCAAAGCTGCGCGGCGCTGAGGTGGTCGCCACGGTCGGCAGCGAGGAGAAGGTCGCGCTGGCCCGTTCGGCCGGCGCCGACCATGTGGTGAACTACACCACCACCGACCTTGTGGTAGGTGTTGAAGCTGCAGTGGGGCCTGACGCAATCGATGTGGTCTACGACGGAGTGGGCGCCGCGGTTTATGACCACAGCCTTGCTCTGCTGCGTCCCCGGGGGGCGATGGTGACGTTCGGCAACACCTCGGGGCCAGTTGAACCCAAACCGCCTCTGCATCTTATGAGCAAGTCGCTGTGGCTGACCCGGCCGACGCTGTGGAGCTTCATCAGTGAGCGCAGCGAACTCGAGGCTCGGGCAACCGAGTTGTTCGGCTGGATTTCTTCAGGCGATCTGGAAGTGCGCATCGCCGCTCACCTTGACTTGGCCGATGCCGCGGAGGCTCACCGGCTGATCCAAAGCCGCACACTGGCCGGCAAGATCCTGCTTGCGTGCCAACCACGCTGAGCCGTTACCCCAGCAGGTTTCGAACGCCCATTCGGTGCGCAAGCGATAGTGTCAGGCCATGGTTCTTACGATCGATTCCGCCAGATACGGGCTCCTGCAATCCGTTGTTGACCCCGACAGCTACAAGCGGTCAGTCCAACGGTTTCGGGAGGCCAACATCTTGCTTCCGACCTTTGCGCAGCTTGCCGATCCTTCCACGATCCCTGCTGAGATACGTAGTGCTCTCAACGGGGTGGGCCGCAACGAAGCGCATCCACTGAATCTGTTTCGGGTCCACTGGTACAACGGCTGGGACAGCGCTGGGCAGGTCGAAGTTCCCGAGCATGTGGTGCTGCCCAGCGAGTTGACGGGCGTTGACGCCCGGATTGTGCTGGTGTTCGGCAACCGTTTTCCAATGATCGGGGCCCACAAGGTACTGGCGGCTTATTCCTGCTTGGTGCCTCGGGTGGTGAGTGGCCAGTTCGACCCGACTCGTCATCGCGCCATCTGGCCGTCCACCGGCAACTACGCGCGGGGCGGGATAGCGATCTCCCGGTTGATGCAGAGCCGAGGCGTGGCCGTGCTGCCCGAGAACATGTCACAGGAGCGTTTCGACTGGCTCGATGCCTGGGTTCCGAACCCTG
Source organism: Candidatus Aldehydirespiratoraceae bacterium (assembly GCA_965198315.1). Lineage (GTDB taxonomy): Bacteria > Actinomycetota > Acidimicrobiia > Acidimicrobiales > Aldehydirespiratoraceae > VXYK01. The sequence continues at coordinate 4,104,247 of OZ240616.1, forward strand.
ACGACGTCATTCGTACACCTGGGTCAGAAAGCAACGTCAAAGAGATCTACGACGCTTGCAACGAACTCGAGAGAGACCCCGGCAATTTCATCCTCAACCAGTTCTCGGAGTTCGCCAACCACATCGGTCACTATACGGTCACCGGCCAGGCCTTGGGACACGTCTTCACTTCGATGTTGACCGACGATCCCCAGCTTCGGCTTGCCGCGGTGACGGTGGCATCGGGATCGGCTGGAACTTTGGCCACCGGTGACCGGCTAAAGGACGATTTCGGTACCCAGATCGTGGCGATTGAGGCGCTCGAATGCCCGACCATGCTCTACAACGGCTACGGCGAGCACAATATCCAAGGGATCGGCGACAAGCACATCCCACTGATTCACAACGTTATGAACACCGACATCGTGGCGGGTATCAGCGACGAAGCAACCGACGGGCTCAATCTGGTGTTCACCACCGAAGCTGGCAAGCGCTATCTGGTCGACCGGCTCGGTGTTGGCGCTGAGATCGTGGATCAGCTTCGCCACTTCGGTTTCTCGTCGATCTGCAACATGTTGGCGGCTGTCAAGACCGCCAAGCAGCTCGACCTTGGCCACGACGATGTGGTGATCTCGGTGGCGACCGATGGCTCCGAGCTATACGTCAGCGAAAAAGAACAACTCCTAGCGGCCGAATACCCTGGCGGTTTCGGTGAGATCCACGCCGCGGAGATTGTGGCCCAGCACCTGGCCGGGGCCGACACCGAACACCTCGAAGAACTCGATTCGGTTGGGCGCAACCGTATCTTCAACCTTGGCTACTACACCTGGGTTGAACAGCAGGGTGTGAGCGTTGAAGACTTCGACGTACGTCGTGACCAGGGCTTTTGGAACCATCTCCACACCATGGCCCCCGGCTGGGACGCCATGATCGACGAGTTCAACGCCGCTACCGGCGTGTCGGTCTAGAACTCAAGGGCAGCGATTCGGCGATGACGGCTTCCTGGCTCGAAACACCGGAAGGCGCAGCTTGGCCGACCGCCGAGCGCACTGAGACGAACCCGTTTGTGCGTTATCGGCAACTGTTGTGGTCGTGGCATCGCTGGAGCGACGCCGGTCTGAGCGATGACGACTTCGTCGCCATGACCCGAGCCCTCGACGATTCGGTCAGAGAGGTGGCTGGAACCGGTTTCGTGACGACTCCGGCCCGCTGGGTCGATTCGCTTGGTGCAGTTTCACAAGCACCGGTGTTCGCCAAGGATGAGACAGGCAACGTGGGCGGCTCCCACAAAGCCCGCCACCTTATGGGCCTGCTGTTGCATCTAGCGGTCGATGCCGTGGCCAACGATGTTCGTCTCGCCATCTCCTCATGCGGCAACGCCGCCCTTGGCGCTGCCACAGTGGCCCGCGCCGCCAACCGCCCGATCGACGTCTTCATCCCGACTTGGGCCGATCCCAAGGTCGTTGCAGCGCTCGACAGTCTCGAAGCCACGATCCATGTCTGTGAACGTCGCAGCGGCGAATCGGGCGACCCGTGCATGTTGCGCTTCCAAGAGGCGGTAGCGGGCGGTGCGCTGCCTTTCGGTGTTCAGGCCACCGAGAACCTGTGGACCCTCGACGGCGGTCGCACGATCGGTTGGGAGTTGGCCGACCAACTCGGTGCCGAGGGGATTGACCATGTGCTGGTGCAAGTCGGCGGTGGTGCACTGCTCACAAGCTGCGCCATCGGTCTGCTCGAGGGTGCGGCACTCGGTCCGCTCGAACGTGCGCCTCGTGTCTGGGCGGTGCAAGCAGAACGGTGCGCGCCTTTCGAGAAGGCATGGTCGCAGATACCAGCCGCAGCCAGTGTGGACGAACGCTTGAGTCTCGCCACGCAACGAGCCGAGCAGTTGATGACTCCTTGGCCAGATCCGTCGTCGGCTGCCACCGGCATACTCGACGATGTCACCTACGATTGGCTCGGAGTGGCCCGTGCACTGCTGTTGACCGGCGGCTCATCAGTGATAGCAAGCGAGGATGACATCGAGTCCGCCAACCAACGAGTCCGCGCCGCCGGTTACAAAGCGGACCACACCGGCAGCGCCGGCTACGCAGGCCTACTCGCGGCAATCCGCCAAGGCACGATCTCCCCAACCGACCGAACCGCCGTGCTCATCACCGGCGTCCGCCGTTAACCACCCGCGGCTCGGGCTAAGCCCTGCCCACCCAACCGCTGGCCGCTGTTGCGGGATTGAAGGCTGTAGCGTAGAGTTGCACGAAACTACACGGATGTAGAGTTGACGCCAGAAAGGCAACCCCGGCATGGGCTCCAGAACACCAGTTGTCGAAGAGATCGGCAGCCAAGAAGAACTTGACATCCTCATTCAGACAGTATTGGACGAGGCGGGTACGACAATTCCGGAACTTCGCGCGCAAGGAGAGCTGGGTCGCTTCGAGACCGAACAGCTCCGACTTGCGTGGCACGTTTTGGCTGGGACGGGCTGCTTCTAACAGACCACGCCCCTTATGCAAAAGACCAGTCTGCAGGATCAAGCGCGCCTGTTTGCCCAAGACCTGTCGGACCTGCTGAATGGCACGGTCACCGACGGGATCAGCATCTCAGCAACGACGTTTCCAAACGTACCCCAAGAAGTCCTCTTGGGTTGTGGGGTAGGGCGCAACAGGCTAACCCCTCAGCCGATACCGCTCTCCCGAAATCGGAACAAAGCCAACGTCTACTTAACGTACATGCACAGGTGTGGTCTTGACGACGACGAAACGCACTTGGCGACACTCATCAGCACGATGAACCTGTACACCTCCGAGGAGATCAGCAACGAGAGTCTGCTGTTGGGCATCGACTACACACGAGACCCCAAGAACGACTTTCCTCGAGCGCACCTACATGTGGCAGGGGAACGGAACGACCTCGACGCGATCTATTTGGGGAGTGCCCGAAAGCACCGGACCCTCCGACAATTGCACCTGCCGGTCGGGGGAAGTCGGTACAGGCCGACATTGGAGGACCTCTTGGAGTTCGTCATCCTCGAAGAGATGGCGACGCCTCGTCCGGAATGGAAACAGGCCATCGCGAAGCACCGAGGCCGCTGGCAAGACCTCCAGTTGAGAGCCGCCGTACGAAACAACCCCACAGAAGCAGCCGAAGAGTTGAGAGTATCCGGGTGGAAAGTGACCTCCCCCACCTGACGACCAGTCGCCAAAGGTGCCAACCATAGGCTCACGTCGGGACCGAACTCACCCGCCGGACAAACAATGGCTAGAACGCGAACTTTCCTGGCTCTTCGCGTAATTGGGGGGAGTGAGTGTGTTGAGGAGTTCCCAGTTTGGTTTGCCGGTGTAGAGGAGTGCTCGGTTCCGGTAGTTGGTGAATCGTCGGAACCCGAACGCGGCGCGTTTGACGCGTCCGGTGAGGTTGATGCTCCTATTGTCGCGTGTCAAGCTTTTTGAGACAGGTCGTGGTTTGGTGTTTGATCTGAGTCTGAGGGAGGGATTTCGGTGGTTCGTCGGTCGGGGAAGTCGTTGGAAGACAAGTTGAGGATCGTGTTGGCGGTGTTGCGAGATGAGGTCACGATCGCGGAGGCGTCGCGTCGCGAGGGCGTGTCGGCGATGTCGATCTCCAAATGGCGTGACCGGTTTGTTGCTGGGGGCCCGGCAAGCCCTTGAGGTCGGTGCTCGGCATGGGCCGTCTGCTCGTGAGCAGCAGCTGGCCGCGGAGGTCGAGCAGCTCAACACTGCTTTGGGCGAGGCCCATATGGAGCTGCGGGTGTGGAAAAAAGGGGGCTTGCTGTATGGGCCTTCGACGAGCTCGACACGGTCCGCGAACAAGCCGCGGTGACCGTTACAAGGTTCTGTGAGATCGCGGGAATCCCTCGGGCGACGTGGTATCGGTGGCGGTGCGCGTCGAGCACCGGGCCGAGGCCGACGCCGGCCCAAGACTCTGTGGAGGCCGACGCCAAGACACTCGCGGGTGACTGGGAGAGTTGGGAGCACCGCAAGCTGGCGGCGCTCAAACGTGTCGGCATCGACAACGTAGAGCCGGGTCCGGTGTCGGACTCTACGATGCACCGGGTCCTAGCCCGCAACGGCCTGGCGCTGCCAGCCAATCACACCGCCCAGACCCGCCAGGCAGCCGGTGTGCGCAAACAGGCGTTCATCGACCCGCCGACGCGACGCAACCGTCTGTGGCAGGCCGACTTCTCGGAGTTCGAGACCAACGGCGTGGGGACCTGGAACCTCGGCGGTGTCATAGACTATTGGGCCAAGGCCGCCCTCGCCTGCACCGTCACCGCCACCAAGACCACCAGCGACGCCGTCGGATTCCTCGAAACCACCCTAGCCGAGGTCGAAGGGCTGCACGGTGTCAGCTGGGTCGAGGACCTCACCGACCCCGACACCGAAGAGATCGCCAAGCTCCGGATCGTCACCGACAACGGTCCCTGCTTCAAATCAGGCCGGTTCGCCGCCCGGGTCGCCTCAACGCGCCACATCGAACATGCCCGCACCCGACATCGGGCTCCGTGGACCAACGGAATGATCGAGCGGTTCTTCGAAGCCATCAAATACGAACACCTCTACCGCCGAGACATCAACGACGGCCTCGAACTCGCCGCCCAAACCAACGCCCACCGCAGAACCAACAACCAGATCCGCCCCCACTAGGCCATCAACATGACCCGACCCCACGACCACTACCGCCAGACCCCCACCACCCAACCAAGAAACGAAGAATCTGTCCCAAATTCTTGACACGGGACACTCGTTCGAGTTCTGGTGGTTCGGCCCGAGGAGGCCTCGATGGGGCTGGCGCCGCACAAAGCAGCGAAGGACGTCTCGCTGCGCATCGGGTCGGGGTTGTCGCCGGCGGTGACCAGCAGCGCAGCTGCGACCTCGGGGCCGACGCCGCAGGCGGCGAGCAAAGCGGGGTTGGCGTGTTCGCACAGGCGCAGCAGCTCGGCGTCGAGCTCGACGGGTCTTGGCGCTGAGCTCCTGGTGGCGTCGAGCCAGGGCGCGCAGTGCCCGCTTGGCTGCGGCCTCGACGACGTCGCTGCTGGTGTCGGGGCGCAGACGGACCCACGAGTCCATGACATCGGCACTGCGCAGGCCCCGCAGCCGTTCTTTGAGGTGCTCCCCGGCGGTGACCAGCAGGCCGTTGACCTGGTTGGTCGCCTGGGTGCGGGCCTTGACCGCGGAGCGGCGCGCCGCGCTCAGCATCCTTATTGCCTCCACCGGCCCGTCGGCGGCTTTGGGCACTGCGGCGGCCTCGCCGCTGAGCGCGGCACGAGCCGCGGCCTCGGCGTCGACGGTATCGGTCTTGTCGCGTCCGTGGCGCATGTGGCGGTTTACACGGTTGACCTCCAGCACCGCGACCCCGGCGGCTGTCAGACTGCGGGCGAGACCGGCCCCGTAAGAACCGGTGCCCTCCACGCCGACTGCGGCCACGTTCTGGTGCGACTTGAGCCACTTGAGCAGACACGTGTAGCCGGCTGCGTCCGCGCCGAAGGATTCAGTGCCCAGCAGCCGTCCGGCGGGGTCGACCGCCGCGGCCACATGGATGTCTTTGTGGGTGTCGACCCCGCCGAAGACTACGGCTTGATCTCGTGTCATATGATGATGCCTCCTGTTGGTCATCCAAAGTGTGGGGCACCACCGGCCGCGACGGCGGACAGAACACTCAAGATGCATAACGCTGTGATGTGGGCAAGGCTCCTATCAGGTCACGTCCGCTCGACCGGTCGGTGCGCGCCCTGCCACTGAAGCGAGCCGACAGATCAACCTGAAGGCACAAAGCCAGTTGACGGCCGAGTCAGACCCGACCCAACAGCAAGACCCTTCCATTATGAGTGTTGGCGGCTTCGGCGGCTGCGTTTGTGACTCGGGCTTTGTACCAGTTGATGATCTGTGTATGCCAACGCGACAGGGTGCGGCCCAGCTTCGACAGCTCGGGTCCGCAGTCGCCGTCGGTGAGGTTGTCGGCGAGTTCAGCGAGGTAGGTGCCGACGACGTATGGGCAGGCAATGTCGTAGAGGCCGCGCAGGGTTTCTTTGGCGTGCCACGCTAGGCGGACTTCGCCTTTGGGGTCACCCGCGGTGAGCAGACCCCGGAGTTTGCCGTCTGCGTGTTCGCTGAGGCGTTCATGCGCTGAGATCAACAGCCGCCGCCGCGTCGCCTATGTCGAAGCCCACGACGACGAGACCGCTGCCACATTGGTGAAGTTCTGGCGCCGCGCCCAGGACTGGTTCTGGGCCAACAACATGGCTGTCGATGAGGTCCTCACCGACAACGGGCCGAACTTCTGCTCCACAGCGTTTGCCGAGCTGCTCGCTGAACGAGCCATCAAGCATCGCCGGACCCGACCATACCGGCCCCAAACCAACGGCAAAGCCGAACGCTTCAACCGCACCCTCGCCGACGAGTTCTTATACAACTACAAGTTCAGATCAGAAACCGACCGACACATCCGCCTCAAACGCTGGATCCACAACTACAACTGTCACCGACACCACACCGCCATCGGCGGCCCACCCGCATCACGCGCCAACAACCTCACGCGAACCGACAACTAGCACTTGTGCAAGACGCTAAGGCAATCGAGATAGCCAATAACAGCGCCACGCGGTGGCGTTTCATTCTTGTTCCTTCATTACTTGTTCAATCGCTCTATCCCATTCCGCTTCAGAGACACCAGACAAGTAAGCAGGTTCGTCTTGTTCACTTCCGTATTTTTCTTGTTGCTCTAATTCCGTTGAGATCACCAAAAGAAAAGCGCCTTCCGCGCTGTAACGTACAATTTCGTGAGTTGCTTTACCGTCAAACGGATTAGCCTTTATGTTGTGTTGAAACGTTGACATCGAGTTCATTGTTTCCGTTATACGTTTAGCAGTCTTGACAGTCTGACTGTAAAGCCCTATCACTAAACTCAGGACGTGAAATCTTCCCGCGATCCCGAACTTGATTTTCTTAGCTTCAGTCATCTTTGGTAATACCTTTCATACCCTTAAAGATGATGCTGAATAGTTTGCTCAAGAACTTAGCCATTCTTGCCTCCTTCTAGTCGGCTTGAAGTATGGCCTCCGACGATGGTCAGGTTAGTATGGCCCCCCTGAGACTGGTCCACCTGTTGTGAGAGTCCGTTGTCCGGTATTGCTGGATGGAAGGAGGATCATGGTTATGGCGAGGCGCAGGAGGCATACGCCTGAGCAGATTGTGTGCAAGTTGCGGGAGGCTGACCGGCTTTTGGGTGAGGGCGCGGTGATCGCGGATGTAGCGCGGCGTTTGGAGGTGTCTGAGCAGACGTTTCATCGGTGGCGCAACCAGTACGGCGGTTTGAAGGCTGATGATGTGAAACGGCTCAAGGCGCTGGAGGTCAAGAACGCCCGGTTGAAGCGGATCGTGGCCGACAAGGAACTCGAGATCGATGCTTTGCGGGAGATCTGTGGAAGTTGGAGCCACGCGGCATCACCAGCTAATACAAATGCAGGAAGCGAAAGATAGGGTCGCGATCCTCTACTGTTTTTGGGAATGTTGCCGGAGTTCGAGTCGCGAGACGACGGTTTGATCTTGCGCAAGACGCATCTACGTCGGATTCCGACACTTAAAATCGCCACCGAAGCGCTACTTTCGTTCCAAAAATATTACGTTATCACGCTGGCAAAGTATTACATTGCCATATCGGTCTTCAACAACCTCACGCACAAGTCTCACAGTCTGATCATTGTCGCAGTACACTAAAACAATCTTGACGCCCTGCTCATAGGCTTTGTGGTTGTGAGCCTTAGCGGAACCCTGCGCACGAAATCCGGGACCACCGTCCTTTTCGAGATCCGGTCCGCGTTGCCCGTACTCACGGTGCAGACCTTCCTTTCGCAGCAGCTTTCCTACACCACTCGCATGGATCGCGTTATCCGAACCTTCTACAGTTGAAGGCGTTGGTACCCAAGTGTAGACACAGGTATCGCAATGCAGTAACTGTCCCCCTCCATCGTCAAGAGATTCGCTGATAGCATCGTCAAGGCCGCAGGTTGGGCATACATGGTTGAGCATCTTGATCCTTCAAAAAAAGAGTCAGACGGCTAGCGGGGCCAGTCGGCGAAGGTGTCGATCATCAGGGGCACGTCGGGGCCCAAGGGGTAGAGGATCGGGGTGGTGCAACCCTTGGCGATGTACTCCGACACTTTGGCGGCAGCCTCTTCGGGAGTACCGGAGGCCGTGCAGCGCTGAACCACATCGTCGGGCACGAGTTTTGAGGCTGCCACTACTTGTTCGTGCGTGGCGGGCCAGGTGAGCACTTGGTGAATGTCATTGAGAAGCTCATCAGACACACCGCTAGCAGCCATGATGTGCGGCTGTTGCCCCAAATACTGGGTCAGTAGCAGACGGGCACCATCCAAGGCGACCTGACGGTCCTCGTCGACGGAACAAACGATCAGCTGAGGACGGTCGATGTCGTCAAGATCACGGCCCACCGCCGCCGCACCCGCCTCCAGCGCGTCCATGGCCCGGTCGTTGTAGGCGGGCTCGACCATGTAGTTCAAGACCACGCCGTCGGCGATCTTGCCGGCCAGCTCCATCATCTTCATGCCGGTCGCACCGATATAGATCGGAACGTCCTTGGCTCGGCGCTCTTGATGGACATAGTCGAGTTCAACACCGTCGAGGTGCACGAAGTAGCCGTCGTAGTCAACCGGGCCGTCGCAGGCCAGCAGGGCTCGGCACGACTCAACCACTTCACGCATCACCCGCAGCGGACGAGACCGTTCGATCCCGACTTTGGCAGCGAGCGGGTCCCACCAGGCGCCAAGACCCATAATGATGCGCCCCGGGGCCAGATCATCCAGGGTCGAAAAGGTTGACGCCAGACGCGCGGGGTTGCGGGTCCAGCAATCAACCACGCCGCTGCCGACCTTGATGGTGTCGGTTGTCGACGCAAAGGCGGCCATAGGTACACACACTTCTCGCACCAGGCGTGAGTCGGCCTGCCAAACAGCGTCGAATCCACACTCTTCGGCGTATCGGACATGGTCCATCGCATCACGGATGCTGCGGGCATCTTGCATGTACAGAGCAACAGGCTGGGTCATGGCAGGTTCTCCAGTTTCTTAAAAAGGCGTTGAGCGGCTTCGGCGGCTTTGGCCCGAATCTCAACCGGATCGACATTAGTCAAGCGACCGTCGTCCATCACCGTTTCTCCGTCAACGGTGATATGGCGCGGGGTCACGCCCGTGGTGAAGGCCAGGCGCCACGGATCCATGTCGTCATAGTTCCAGGTCACAACATCGTTGCGACTCTCAACGAAGAGATCACGGTTGACCTCCAACATGTTCCAAGCAGCATCGGGGCCCGCTGTCACGTCGTCCTCTCGCATGCGCACATAGGCGACCCGGAACTCATCAAGCATGTCGGCACCGATCCCATCAGTTCCCAACCCTGTGGCATTGGCGAAACGCACTGGGCGTGCATACCCGACGGCGTTGTTCATGTTGGAACGAGGGTTGTGAATCATAGTGCCGGCCAAACCGTGGTCGTCTGAGAGATGAACTCCGTGGATGATGAGCCACTCGTCGGTGGCTAGTGGCGCGAGCCGCGCTGCCGCGTCCCGGTCGGCTGCACCCTCGGCGACATGAATGTGCACGCCGACATCGAATTCTGCAGCTAGTTCGGCGGCCGCGGACAGGGTCTCGTCGGTGCAGGTGAAAGCGGCGTGTACTCCAACCATCCCTGCCGCCCCACTCTCAAGGTGGCGGCGGTTCTCTGCCAACCCGCGGCGTGCACCTTCCGTCATCGGGCCGGCCGGGTTGAAGCGAACGGAGCTCCAGCCACCAGGATCAATGGCACCAGAATCAATGGCGCCAGGGTGACGGTCAGTGACCCCGAAGCAGGTGTTGACCCGCACACCGACTTCGGCACAACCCGCGGCGATCACTTCAAGGGATCCTTCGATGGCCCAAGGCGACTCGTGGTGGTCGATGATGCAGGTGGTGCCGCGCTCCAGGGCTTCAAGGGCTCCGAGTTTGGCGGACCATTCGATCGTGTCAAGGTCGAGCGCTTGATCGAGGCGCCACCAAACCAGTTCCAAGATGTCGAGAAACGATCCCGGTGTACGCGGTGGCGCCGGCATCCCGCGGGCGAGAGCCGAATACAGGTGATGATGCGCGCAGACCAAACCGTGCGTCTGATTGGGTTTGAGATCCGTGACTACTGCCACGCCAGTGCGCGCTCACGGTTGGAGTCAGCCGCCATTGGCAGTTCGGTTCGCCATTCGCCGTCGAAGTTGCGAATGGCTGTGGCGACCGCTCCTGCCGTCGGAACCAAACCGATCTCGCCGACGCCTTTGATCCCGTAGGGAGAGTTGGGCTCGGCTGACTCGACAAGGATCACATCAACCGGCGGCATGTCCTTGGGGCGGATGATCCCGAGGCTTCGCAGAGTCATATTGTCGGGCATGCCAACCTCATCGCAGGGGAATCCTTCAGTGAGGGCATAGCCCAAACCCATATGGACAGAACCTTCGATCTGGCCTTCGCACAGTATCGGGTTGACAGCTCGTCCCACATCGTGTGCAGCAACAACACGCTCTACCAAACCGGTGTCAGGATCGAGCACAACGAGCTGCGCCGCGTAGCCGAAAGTGGAGTGAATGATCGGGTTCTCAACTCCATCCGACAATGAGTTGGTCCAATCCACTCGGTACTCACCCTCGTAATCGACACCGACCTTGCAACCGTCCGCCAAAGCGGCGCGGCACGCGTCCTGCACCGAGCCTGCACCCATCAAAGTGCCTCGTGACCCGGTTGTCTGGCCCGCTCCCAGCTCACGGGTGGTGTCCACAATCACCTCGATCCGGTCCGGGTCGATAGCCAGTTCCTCGACCGCCACCTGCAACGCAACCGTGTGAACCCCCTGGCCCATCTCGGTCCAACAGTGCCGGACCTCCACCTGACCGTCTTCACGGAAATGAACCACCGCCCTGGCAATTTCTTTGAAACCGTTGCCAAGGCCGGAGTTCTTGAGGCCCAGGCCCAGACCAACCGGCTTGTTGGCAGCAACCGCAGCGTCGAAAGCAGGTTTGATCGCGTCCAAGCAGGCTTGTGCCCCTAGGCAGCCGTCGTCCATGATCTGCCCGGGCCCCCAGATCTCGCCGGGTTCAACCACATTGCGCTGTCGCATCTCCCAGGCACTGATTCCGACCGCGTCGGCGAGCCGGTCCATGACTCCCTCCATGGCGAACTGTGCCTGGTTCGCCCCAAAACCACGAAACGCACCGCCCACCGAGTTATTGGTACGGGCCGCTATCGCTTCGACGTCAATGTTGGGAACAACATAGGGGCCGCTGGCATGGCCCGCCGCTCGCTCAAGCACTTTCATCCCCACCGACGCGTACGGCCCGGAGTCACCGAGCATCCGCGCGTGCAGCGCCACGAGCTTGCCGTCGGCGTCGCAGCCGGCCTGATACTCCATGCGGATCGGATGACGTTTGGTGTGGACGAGCAGCGATTCCTCACGGGAGAAGGTGGTCTTGACGGGACGTTGCAACAGCCATGCCGCCAGCGCTGTCTGGCCCTGGTTCGACATGTCCTCCTTGCCCCCGAAAGCGCCACCATTGGATACCAATTCGACGGTGATCCGGCCGGGGTCAACATCCAAAATGGCCGCTATGTCGTTGCGGTCATCCCAAATCCCCTGCCCCCCGCTGTAGACCATCAAGTCGCCGTTGTCATCGGGCACTGCCAGCGTGGATTCGGGTTCTACGAAAGCATGGTCGATGCGCTGAGTTTGGAAGGTTTCACGCACGACATGGGCCGCGCTTGCCAGAGCCGCTTCAGTGTCGCCACGTGAATAAACAGATCTCGACAAGATGTTGCCGTCCAATCCCCAGACGGCGTCCTCGTCGGAGGCAACCGCGTCGGCAGGGTGAACCATGGGCGGCAGCACGTCGTAAGTGATGTCGACGAGTTCCGCAGCGGCCCGGGCCGTTTCACGGTCACCGGCGACCACCATCGCCATCACATCGCCGAGATAGCTGGTGCGACCTCCAACGGGGATGAAGATGGGCCAATCCTTGTGGATCAGGCCCACACGAATCTCACCGGGAACATCCGCAGCGGTAAGCACGCTTTCCACACCTTCAACGGCCTCGGCCCGGCTGGTGTCGATCGCCACGATGTCGGCTCGCGCGTAATCTGAGAGCTTGAACGCGCCGTGAAGCAGCCCTTGTGGTCGCATGTCGTCTATGAATGGACGCAAACCGACCGCCAATTCGAGCCCCTCGTACTTGACACCGCTGCTGCCGATACCACCAGGGACCACCGGCTCGGGAATGTTGCCTGAGGCCAGGGCCTCCACAGCATCGAGCACTTTGATGTAGCCGGTGCAACGACACAGATGTCCACCAAGGTGGCGGGACGCCTCTTCGCGGGTTAATGCCGATCCCTTGCGATCAATCAGCGCTTTGGCCCGAACCGCGATTCCCGGTGTGCAGAATCCACACTGCAGCGCACCGCACGCCGCGAAGGCGCGAGCCATGCGATCAACCTCGTCCGGGTCCATGCCTTCAAGCGTGGTGATGGCGCGTCCCTCGATCTTGTCGAGGTTGACCTGACAAGCAACCCGAGCCCTACCGTCAATCAGCACGGTGCAACAACCGCATTGTCCGGTAGGTGAACAGCCGTCTTTGGGTGACGTGACATCCAGTTCTTCGCGCAGAGCGCTCAGTAGATGTGGATGCTTTCCGCGGATGGTGACCGCAGTTCCGTTGAGTTCAAATGTGGTCATAGCTTCTCTTCTCTACCTATGGGTCTACCCGTCCCCGTCGGCTAAGCCTCTCAGGACATGCAATAAAACGTTGGTGCCAGCCGCGATGTCGGCTGGTTCGGTGTACTCGAAGGGGTTGTGCGAAAGGCCCATCCAGCTTGGGGTGAAGATCATGGCGGTTGGACAGACCCGGGCAAGCATCTGCGCGTCGTGCCCGGCACCCGAAGGCATGCGCTTGACCGAATGCCCAAGCGCTTCGGCGGTGCAAGCAACCCGGTCGACAACCTCGGGGTCGAAGACAACCGGCTCAAAACGAGCCAACGACCTGGAGGTGATCGTGACATTTTCACTTTCGGCCAGTTCATCGCAGAACACGGCGAGCTGTTTTTCTGCCTGCTGCAGCGTCATCTCATCGGTATTGCGAAGATCAACCGTGAGTGTGGCGTTCGCGGCCACCACGTTCACCAGGTTGGGGTGCAGCTTGATCTGCCCGACCGTCGCCACCTGGCGACCCCCCAGTTCCAGGGCCAGTTCACGCACATACGTGGCGATTCGTGCCGCCACATATCCGGGATCGCGCCTCAGGTTCATGGGTGTGGTGCCCGCATGGTTCGATTGGCCCTTGATGGTGATTTCGGTCCAGCTGATGCCTTGAACGCTCTCCACAGCCCCGATTGTGATTCCTTCGGCTTCGAGTACCGGCCCCTGTTCAATATGCAGTTCGACGAACGCGTGCGGCGCGGCGGCCGGGCACGGAGCACCGCCCCGGTAGCCGATCCGGTCGAGTTCGTCGCCGAGAATCGCTCCGTCGATGCCCACCGTGTCGAGTCCCTCTTCGAGACTCATCCCTCCGACATATACGAGACTGCCCAACATGTCGGGCGGGAATCTTGATCCCTCTTCGTCGGTGAAGAATCCCACGGCAATCGGACGACGGGTTGACAGTCCAGCCTCGGCGATCGTCTCGACCACTTCGAGGCCGGCCAACACGCCGAGGTTGCCGTCGTATCGTCCACCCGTGCGAACGGTGTCGATGTGTGATCCTGTCATGACTGGATCAAGCGAGGCGTCGGTGTCTGGGCCCGTCCACACGGCGGTGACGTTGCCGATTCCGTCGATGGTGATCTCCATCCCGAGATCCTGCATCCAGGTGATGACAAGATCCCGGCCCGCTTTGTCCTCGTCGGTCAATGCCAAACGTGCGCAGCCGTCAGTGTTTTCGATCGCGCCTATCTGGGCCAATTCCGCTATCCGGGCCAACAGACGCTCACCGTTGATTCGAAGCTCGTCCACAGTCGTATTCTTACACCAAACCGGCTAATTCTCTAGGAAAACAATCTGACAGGAGCCGGTCAGGGTTGGGCACCGGCCATCAACAGGCCTAGATCTTCGACGGTGCATTCGGAACGGTCGATGACTGCGACGATCCAACCTTCAAACATCACCGCCACGCGATCGGCAAGCGCCATTATCTCGTCAAGGTCTTCAGAAACGACAAGCACGGCCGTCCCCTGTTCCCGTTGGGCGATCAGACGCTCGTGGATGTACTCAGCGGCACCGATGTCAACCCCACGAGTGGGTTGTGCGGCTATCAGCACCGCCGGTTCAGCCGACAACTCCCTGGCCATGATCAACTTTTGGATGTTGCCTCCTGACAAAGCGCTGGTAGCAGTGTCAATCGATGGGGTCTTAACGTCGTAGTGCTCGACCAGCCGACCGGCTCGCTCCCGCAGAGCGGGCAGTTTAAGGAATCCCAATCGGGAGAACTCCTGCGAGTCGTGGTTGAGCAACATCAAGTTCTCGCTGACACTGAACTGAGCTACAGCGCCATGAAGCATGCGTTCCTCAGGAACAAAGGCGAGACCAGCCGTGCGGCAACGTCTTGGCGAGGCACCTGTGGTGTCTTGACCGTCGAGCAGCACTGAACCGGCTGTGACCGGGCGTAACCCAGCCACTGCCTCACAGAGTTCGCGTTGACCGTTGCCGGAAACGCCGGCGATACCGACGATCTCACCACCGGCAACAGAGAGGTTGACCGCATGCACCGCCAAAGCATCGCGATCGCCCATAACACTCAGTTCTTTGAATTCGAGTCTGGGCACACCCGCCGCCACCGGAGGTTTATCGGGAGCAAGTTTGACAGGACGCCCCACCATCATCTGGGCGAGTTTCTGTCGAGATGTCTCGCCGGGTGTCGTCGATCCCGATACTTTTCCGTCTCGTAGCACCGTGATTCGGTCCGATAGAGCCATCACCTCATGGAGTTTGTGAGAAATGAAGATGAGGCCGCGCCCGTCATCGGCGATCTGCCTCAGGGTCACAAAGAAGTCGTTGACCTCCTGAGGGGTCAACACCGCTGTCGGCTCGTCAAGGACAAGAAGTCGAGCATCCCGATACAGCGCCTTGAGAATTTCGACTCGTTGACGTTCCCCCACCGCGAGCTGCCAAATCAAAGCGTCCGGATCGACGTCCAGGCTGTAGGTTTCCGCCAGTTCGGTGAGGCGTTCACGCACTCGGTCCATGTCTGAGGTGCCCAGACCCAACGCAACGTTCTCTGTGACCGTGAAGGTGGGCACCAGCATGAAGTGCTGGTGGATCATCCCGATGCCGGCGTCGATCGCGGCCGCAGGAGAATCGACTCGAAGCGGCTCTCCCTTGAAAGTGATGGTCCCTTCATCGGCGGTGTAGAGGCCGAACAGGATCTTCATCAAAGTGCTCTTACCCGCCCCATTCTCGCCGAGGAGCGTGTGCACTTCACCGCGACGTACGTCGAAATCAACGCTGTCGTTGGCGAGTACACCGGGGAAGCGCTTGGTGATTCCCCTCATTTCAAGCATTGAGTCAGTCATAACCTCAGCAAGCTGGATCTGGTTAGCGAAGAAACACTGGGGGCGCGCCGTGGTCGACGCTCCCCCAGTGGGATCATGGAATCAGCGGGATCAGCCGACCCTGGTGATTACATCGCCTGCAATCACCGCTTCGATGGTGGAGTTCACCAATGCTGTGATGTTGTCGGGCACATCCCAGTTGCCGTACTCGATACCGAGACCAGCGTTCTCCAGGTTGATCTCATAGCTGGAGCCACCAAGCGTGCCGTTGTTGATGTCGTCAACGAGTTGCTGCAGGGCAACTTCCCAGCGGTACACCTGGCTAGCCGCCACGACTCCGTCTGCCGCAGCACCGGTCTGGTTCGACTGCGTGCCGAACCACAAGACGTCTTCATTTTGGGCGACGCTGATCGCTCCCACGGTCATCTGAGCCGTGCCGGTAAGGATGTCGGCACCGTTGGAAACGAACCCTGTGGCGGTCTCAGACGCAAGTTGCACATCGGCAAACGATTCGATGTAGACGACGGCTACTTCCGCGCCTCCAGCTTCTGCTCCGAGGCGGAAACCGTCGACGTACAGCTTCGCGTCGCCGACCTCGATCGGCCCGACAATGCCAACACTGCTGCCTAGTTCCGCAGCAGCGGCACCGAGAACGTATCCACCCTCATCTGAAGCCGCCGTGTAGGCAGACACGTTCGGCAAACCAAACGTGTCAACCGCGGTACCCCAGGCAAATGCAGTATCGGGGAAGTCGGGGGCTATCTCCTGGATCAGGCCGCCATATTGCGAGCCGTGTCCGACCACTAGGTCATAGCCATCCTCGGCGTACTGGCGCAACGCCACGCCGGCATCTTCAACGATGAACGTTCCCGGAGTGATCGCTACCTCAGAAACCCCTGCGAGACAATCGACGCCGTCGACGATGCTCTGAGTAAAGGCCAAGTCGTTTTCGGCGCTTGGGGCGACAATGGCGACCCGGATTCCTTCACCTTCGCTACCCGTATCGCAAGCTCGTTCAGCGGTAGCAGCCGGATCCATGGCTTCCTCGGCCATACCATCTTCCTCGGCCATACCATCTTCTTCGGCCATATCATCTTCCTCGGCCATGTCATCTTCCTCGGCCATATCATCTTCCTCGGCCATGTCGTCGCCGGTTGGTTCGGCTTCAACCGGATCTTCATCGTCTCCACACGATGCGGCTAAGAGGCTTAGCGTGGCGAGAATCGCCACAAGAAACATCAATGTTTTTTTCATTTTTTCCCTCCTGGGTTTTCGTGACTGAGCAATTCACCCGTCGCGACTAAATGGAACTGTGAGCGCTGCGGGTTGATCAGCGGCCCGGCGAGCAATGATCGCTAGCGCGATCACTGTGAGAACAGCGGGTGCCATGGTGGTGAGACTCGCTGTCGCCCCCGTGACAATACCTAGTGTTTTCCACTGTGTCACGGTTGCCGTTATCAACCCGTAGAGCAGAGACCCGGCCAGCACCCCAACTGGACGCCAAGCTCCGAAGTAGACAAGCGCCACAGCGATGAAGCCGATCCCGTTGGTGAGGTTGTTCTGAAACGTGCCGAGTTCGATGGTCAGCGCCGCGCCTGCGAGGCCGGCCAACCCGTTTCCGACCAGCATCGCTATCGCCCTAGTCTTGTAGACGCTGACCCCCAGAGAATCGGCTGCCTCGGGACTTTCGCCAACTGCTCGGATGTTGAGTCCCAGGGTGGTGCGGTTGACGACGAGCGTCAGCACGGGAACCATCAGCACGGCCAAATAGACCAGAATGCTGTGGTTGAAGAACATGTTGCCGATGTGGGGTATGTCGCCTAGCAGCGGAATCTTGAGATCATCGAAGGAGGGAATGCCGCGTGGTATACCCACCTGCTTGAGGAATAGCAGCTCGCTCATTCCTAAGCCGAACAAGTAGATCCCGATACCGCTGATGCCTTGTTCGGCCTTGAACACCAGAGTCACAATCGCGTAGGCAACTCCCATTATCAGCCCCACGGCAAGACCCACTCCCACTCCGAGCAGACGCGAGTCGGTTTCCAAGACTGTCCAATAGGCGAAGAAGGCTCCCAGGAGCATTACTCCGTCCACGCCTAGGTTCAGCACCCCGCTGCGTTGGCCGATCGTCTCGCCGAGCGCGGCCAGAAGGTAGGGAGTGGCCAAGCGCATCGCGGAAGCAAACGTGGCTACCAACACCGACAGCGTGAAGAAGTCACTCATCAGGCCGCTCTTCTACTGCTGCGGACGGCGCCGCAGACTCGTCTTGACTCTCTGGGGTTACAGACCCGGCGGACGGTGCCGCAGAACCGGTGTCGCCGTGGGTTCGCATGCGGGAGATCTCCATCGCCTGGCGGAGGCGGTCACGCACGCTGTTACTGCTCACTACAAACACCACAATCAACCCGTTGAGGCCGATAACCAATGCCGAGGGAATCTGGATGGCGCGCTGCATGGCGTTGGCACCGACGAGCAAACCTCCAAACAGGAACGACGACGGGATAGTCCATAGCGGGTGAAGCCCGCCGAACAGCGCGGCAACGATCCCGTTGAACCCGGCCGATCCTGTGAACCCGAGTGACGATCCGTCGGTAATCAGCCGATGTGACTGGCTCCCAAACACCAGCACAGCGCCGGCTAGACCACACATAGCTCCCGAGTAGGTGAGCGCCAGCATGGTCATGCGCTTGAAAGGCATGCCCGCGTAGTTGGCGGCCGCTGAGTTGTGCCCCACCGCGCGGGTCTTGAACCCTACTGTCGTGCGCCACAAGAAGACCCACGCCACCACCGAGGCGAGCAGGGCGATCACCACACCAAGGTGCAAACGGGTGCCCTCAATGAGGATTGGCAGGTCGGCATTCTCCGACAGGCGCTCGGTCTGCGGGATGCGCGTGCCGCGTTCAATTTCGAGGGGGTCGATCAAAGGATCGCGAAGCAGGTAGTTCATCACCTGTATGGCGACGATGTTCAACATGATGGTGGAGAGGATTTCGTTGACGCCGAGATAGGCCTTCAACGCTCCTGGTATCGCTCCCCAAATTCCTCCTCCAATGATCCCGGCCAGCATCACCACCGGTATGAGAACAATCGTTGGAAGATCGGGTACAGCCAGCGCAGTGACCGTTGAAAGCAGCGCGCCCGCGACGATCTGTCCCTCACCGCCGATGTTTATGACGCTGGCACGAAAGGCAATACAGATACCGGTGCCCACCAACAGCAGCGGCATGGCCCGAACCGCGGTGTCGGCGAGAGCGTCACCGCTGCCGAACGCGCCCTTGACAAGTTCTCCGTACCCGACGAGGGGGTCGGCCCCAAGCACGATGATCACCACCGCGCCAACAGCCAGTGCTGCCAACGCCGCTACTAGAGGGACGAGGCTCCCGCTGAACCGGTGGAGAAGGTGCATCAGCTTGCGACGATGATTCTGGGTGCTCGCACAGACATCAGATCATAAACCGTAGGCGGTGTTGTTGCCGGAAGTCAGGCCCTTTAGGACACGGGCGGGGGTTAGGGGGAAGGAGTCGAACCACACGCCGGTGGCGTCGTGAAGCGCCGCCGCAATCGCGGGCGCGTAGGGGATGAACGGCATCTCGGCCATGCCCCGCAAGCCGAAGGGGCCACGCGGGTCGGGAATCTCAAGCAGCACAGAACGAACCTGTTCGGGGATGTCCACTATCCCGGGGATCAGGTAACCACTGAATCGCGGATTGAGTATCCGCCCATTGACTACCTGCAGATTCTCCGACAACGCGTAACCGTGAGCCTGGATGACCGCGCCTTCGACCTGCCCGACAACCAGAGCGTGGTTGACGACACGGCCCACATCGACCGCGCACACAACATCGTGAACCACGATGTGGCCGGTTTCGATGTCAACAGACAAGTCCACCGCTTCTGCCACGTAGCCGTATGCGAAGTTCGGTGTCGTGGGTTGCAAGCCATCGGGGTCAAGCCCCTCGGTGGGAGGGGGAACGTAGCGAAACTCGCCGATGGCAGGGCGATCTCCGTTGAGCCAGGATTTTGCTGCTTCCTCTGCGGCGCCCAGGATGGCATTTCCGGTCATCCAGGTGAGTCGAGACGCCGATGCCGAACCCGAATCCCCACTGGTCGCAGTGTCTGAGAATCTCGCCTTGATCGCTTCGGCAGGCACGCTGGTCGCTTCGGCAGTCATCTGGAGGAAAGCGGTGTGAGCTCCCTGCCCCACGTCAGCGCCAGCCAAAAAAAGTTCCGCGGATGCCGGGAACTCGGTGTCGGCACCGAGCGATCCGTCGTCTTCATGCAGGACAATGGTTGCTTCGCTTCTTTCGGGGAACCCGAACGAGAAGCCGATGTTCTTATAGGCGCAGGCAAAGCCGCGGCCACGCCTGAGCGCTTTCGTCGAAGGCGCAAGGGAGCTGAACACCGAAGCGGCTCGAGGTTCCGGCAGCGGTTCTGACCAGTCGGCCTCGTCCGCACAAGCCTCGACGACTTCTCCGAGACTCACACCAGCAGGCATCTCCGTGCCGGTGATCCCCAGCGATCCGTCCGCCAAGATGTTGCGGCGACGGATCTCGACAGGATCGATACCGGCAAGCTCGGCCAGCTTGTTCATTTGCATCTCTGCCACGAAGGTGCCTTGCGGCCCGCCAAAACCCCTGAATGCTCCACCCGGCGGCGCGTTCGTGTAAACGGCCCGTGAATCAATGCGAGCATTCGGTATCACATAGGCGCCGGACACGGTCAGGTGCAGGTTTCCGAGCACCTTGTTGGAGGTGTAGTTGTAAGCGCCGGCGTCGAGACAACCCTCTGCTTCCAGCCCAAGAATCTGGCCGTCGGCAGCCGCTGCCCAGCGGGTGTGGACCCTACCCCGGTGGCGTTTGTGATGCCCGACAATCGACTCCTCGCGGCTCCATTCGCAGCGGACAGGTCGAGCTGTTCCGGCCTCGTGCAGTCGCAACGCAACAAGCCCCATCACCACTTGCAGGCTCATGTCTTCTTTACCGCCGAAAGCGCCGCCGATAGCCCTGTAGATGATGCGCACCTGTTCAACGGGAAGATCGAGCGCGTGGGCCACTTGTTCTTGATCTTCGTGAGTCCACTGACCGGCGGTCTCGACGGTGACCCTGCCTTCGGCGTCGATGTAGGAAACAGCGACCTCGGTCTGAAGGTAGGCGTGCTCCTGGTAGGGATACTCGTAGGTGCCTTCGACAATATGCAAGGCATCAGCGAAGGCAGCGGTTGTGTCACCTTTGCGGACCTTTAGATGCGCGTAGGCATTGGAACCGATGCCATCTTCGGGGTGGACCAGAGTTGCCCCCGGTTTCAGCGCCGCGTCCAGGTCAGCTACCACATCTAAGGGCTCCCATTCGGCGACAATGAGTTGAGCCGCCGCCAAAGCAATATCGGCTGTGTCCGCCACAACCACTGCTAGATGGTCGGCTTCCCAGCGCGAGACATCGGCCGCCACTGATGCTCGACCCGAGCTACGTGGCCCGACCAGGACCGGCTGGTCAAACATGGTCAGCCCGTACTCGTTCACCGGCACATCGGCGGCGGTCAACACCAGATGCACACCCGGTAACGCGGAGGCGGCGCTGATGTCGAGAGAAGTGATGCGAGCATGGACTTGGTCGGTGAACACGACCTTGGCGTGCAACATTTCAGCATCCGCGATGTCACCGGCGTAGATCGCCTCTCCGGTGACCTTCCCGTGTGCGTCGGGTTTTGCTACCGCTTCACCGAGACTCACGAATTGACCCCCGTGTGGCGTGTCACGTCAAACGCAGCCTCAATGGCGTAGTAGCCGGTGCAGCGGCAGAGATTGCCGGAGAGTCCCTGCTTGACCGCGTCGTTGTCGGCGTCGGGGTCGCTGGCCTGCAATGCCGCTCCTGCCATTAAAAACCCCGGGATGCAATAGCCGCACTGCACCGCTGCACAGTCGATGAAACTCTGTTGAAGCGGGTGGAGGGCACCACCTGTGGCAAGTCCCTCGATTGTCGTAATCTGCGACTTGTGCGCTCTGCCCGCTGGTACCAGACAACTGAGCACTGCGGTGCCGTCGAGGTGGAGTGTGCAGGCACCACATTCTCCTTCGGCACATCCTTCTTTGGTGCCCGTCAACTCGGTCTGGTCGCGAATCCAGTCGAGCAGCGACACCGCGGTCCAGGGTGCGTCGACCGACATGCCGTTGATTGTTGTGGAGATCATGTCACCCGGACCGAACTCCGCAGCGACCGCATCTGCAGCAACGCAGGGGCCTCCCAGGGTCGGCACAGACTCTGGCCATGCGGCTTGATGATCACCCGCTGCTATCGCCTCGAGACATCTACGCACCATCACCCCCACGAGTTGGCTGCGGTAAGCCGCAGGGGCTCGCAAGTCGTCGATAGGCGCAACGCTGGCCCTAGCAAGCGCGCCAGCCGCTTCAATGCTGGATTCGTCCAGGAACCCGCCGATCAGCAGCCCCTCAGCCTCGGTTGCTCGCACGATGACGGGCGCCACGCTGCCCAAGGCGATCGCTATATCGGAAACAGCCCCATCGTCGAAGTCGCAGCGGATCGCCAGATGCACGACCGAGATCGCTTGAGCCCCGCGAAGGCCCAGCTTCAAGAACATTGAGCGACTGTCGCCGTTGCGGACCGGGAACGAAATATCGGTCACAAGCTCATGCGGTTCGAGGACCGTCTCGCGCACAGCCACGAAGAAATCGGCCAGATCGACAGTGCGGCTCTGCTGTCTTTTTGTGGCCGTTGCTGATGTCAGCGTTATGTCCGCCTCCAGGGCCCTCAATGCGCTGATGGTGTCGTTTGCGGGACTGGCGGTCACCACGTTTCCGGCCACCGTTGCACGGTTTCGCAATGCAGGAGCGCCCACTTCCAGACAGGCCTGCGCCAACGCCAAGCCGTGTTCAACCACTATCGGGCTGCTTGTGCATTGATTATGGGTGACCAGCGGCCCCAGATGTACTCGGCCGTCAACTACTGAAATCTTGTCCAGCCCGGCGATACGTGTGATGTCGATCAGTTGCTTCACGTCGTTGCAGATCCGGCGATCCATCTCAATCATGAGATCGGTGCCGCCGGCCACCACTCGCCCACCGTCGGCAAGCATCGCCAGCGCTTCGGCGATGGTGGTGGGCGCGGCGTATGAGGTTGGTCTAAGTGCCGGGAGTTGGACGTCATGCACGCTGGGCGGAACCTCCGAGGTGCGGGGCTGTCAGATTAGGTTACGACAGCGATGGCTCGCTCATGACAAGGCACGCAGATAGCGCTAATGTCGTGAGGCTCAAGAGAATCGTGATCGGTTCTCAGTGGGGTGCACCTCTTGAGGAGTGCCCCGGGAAACAAACCGCCCATGAGGGTCCACCGGACTTTCAGGGATCGAACCCTTGGAGGGAACGTGAAATTAACAAAAAGTACGAAGGCGCTCTTGCGTCTACTAGCTCTACTCATGGCTTTCGTCATGATCGCCGGTGCTTGCGGTGACGATGATGACGACGACGGAGGCGCTGACGACGGCGACTCAGCCGCTAGCGACGATGCCGGCAACGACATGGACGACGACGACATGGACGACGACGACGGTGACGCCCATGACGAGGGCGACATGGACGACGACGACGGCGACACGGACGACGACGGCGACATGGACGACATGGACGACGACGGCGACATGGACGACATGGACGACGACTTCTCTGCGGCGTTCCTCTACATCAGTCCCATCGGTGAAGCCGGTTGGACCTGGGCTCACGACCAGGGCCGTCTATACGCAGAAGCGACCACCGGAATCCCAACATTCTTCGTCGATAGCGTAAATGACGGATCGCCTGCAGACATTGAAGCAGCGATACGTACGCTCGTTGCCGACGGTCACGACGTGATAATCGGTACCTCGTTCGGCTACATGGACACCATGGAGGCAATGGCCGCGGAGTTCCCCGACGTCGTCTTTGAACACGTTTCGGGCTACAAGATCAACGAAACCAACTTCGGAAACACGTTCGGAAAGATCTACCAGCCTCGCTACCTCACAGGCATGATCGCTGGTGCTGCCACCGAGACCAACCGGATCGGCTATGTTGCGGCGTTCCCAATTCCTGAGGTTGCTCGCGGTATCAACGCCTTCGCGCTCGGTGCCCAGCGGGTCAACCCCGATGTTGAAGTTGTCGTCAACTGGACCAGTACCTGGTTCGACCCGGCGATTGAGGGCGATGCGGCCGACGCGCTCCTTGAGGGTGGTGCGGATGTCATTGCGATGCATCAGGACACCACCTCGGCCGGCCTCGCTGCTGAAGCAGCCGGTGCCCGCTGGGTGTCCTACAACTCCGACATGAGCGAGTTTGCTCCTGATGCCTACCTTGCCTCGGCAATCTGGAACTGGGGCCCGCGGTATGCGGAGATCATCTCGTCAGCTGCCGACGGTAGCTACACACCCGGTTTCTACTGGGGTGGTTACGACGACGGAATCGTCGACATCGGCTCTATTGCCGCAGACGTTGACGCTGATGTCGTCGCCGAAGTGAACGACGTCCGCCAGCAGATGATCGACGGCAGCTTCGCGGTGTTCTCAGGTCCCCTGTTCGCCCAAGACGGCACACAACTGCTAGCTGAAGGCGAAGTCATGGATCCAGGAACACTGCTGAGCGAAGCATTCTTCGTCCAAGGCGTTGTTGGCGACATCGGCTAGGGAACAACCTCCCCCGCGCTACCAACCAACACACTCAGCCAATACACAACAGTGGATGCTGCCTCGCTTGCTGTAGAACTCACAGGAATCTGGAAACGGTTCCCCGGCGTTGTCGCCAATGCCGGTACTGAGCTCAAGGTAAAGCGGGGCAGCATTCACGCTGTCCTTGGTGAGAACGGCGCTGGCAAGTCGACCTTGATGAACGTCCTTGCCGGCGTGTATCGCCCCGAAGAGGGCGAAGTTCGTCTTTTTGGTGAACGCAAGGTGTTCGCCAATCCCGCGGCTGCGCTAGCGGCAGGCGTGGGGATGGTCCATCAAGAGTTCCGACTAGTTGCGACCTTCACTGTGGCCGAAAACGTGGTACTGGGCGCCGCGGACCGTGTCTTGAATATGGGGGCCGTCGAACGCCGAGTCGCTGAGCTTGCGGAGCAATTCTCGCTTGACGTCGATCCGCAACGCCAGATTTGGCAATTGTCGATGGGTGAGCGTCAGCGGGTTGAGATTCTCAAAGCGCTGTGGCGTGACGCGGAGATTCTCATTCTCGATGAGCCGACTGCAGTTCTCACGCCGAACGAGGCAGACGAACTCGGTTTGGTGATCCGGCGCATGGCAAACGACGGTCGATCCGTCATCTTCATCAGCCACAAACTGCACGAGGTCAAGCAGTACTGCGACGAGGCCACAGTGCTGCGAGGCGGCAAGACCGTGGCGGCTTCTTTGGCGGTCGCCGACCTGTCACCTCAACAACTCGCGGAGTTGATGGTCGGCGAGGCCACCGATGCAGCACTTCGACCCGAACCCAGACAACCCGGCGACCAGTTATTGGCTGTCGAGAAGGTGTGCGCCCTCAACAACCGGAATCTTGAGGCACTCACCGACATAACTCTGACGGTTCATGCCGGTGAGATCGTTGGGATAGCTGGTGTGGCAGGTAACGGTCAACGAGAACTCTCAGATGTCATCGCGGGTCTCCGCGAAGCAACATCGGGGACCGTGACGTTGTTCGACCAGGACATCACAATCGCTACTCCGCGTCATCGGTTTCGTTCCGGGTTGTCCTACATTCCCGAAGATCGTGTCGGGGTGGGGCTCGCTCCACAACTCAGCGTCACCGACAACGCAATCTTGCGCTCCTACCGAGAACACACCCGCGGTCCTCTGATCGCGGTTGATCGGGCAAAGGCCTTCTGCGCCGACGTGATTGACTCGTTCAAGGTGCGTGCAGGTTCGTTGGATCAGCGGATTGCAGGGCTCTCGGGCGGCAATCTTCAGCGACTGCTTGTGGGTCGTGAGTTGACCGCCAAACCGTCGGTCATAGTCGCTTCACAGCCGACGCGCGGCCTTGACGTGCAGGGAGTGAAGGCGATTCAAGAACTGCTCATTGAAGCCCGAAACGAAGGTTTGGGTGTGTTGATGATCTCCGAAGATCTCGACGAACTACTGGCGATCTCTGATCGGATCATCGTGATGCACGGCGGCCGGATCGCCGCTGAGTATGAGGGCGCCAATGCAAACCGGGCAGCGATCGGCTTGGCCATGGCGGGCGAGACACAGTCGGACGAGATTATGGCGGGCGAGATTATGGCGGGCGAGTCGCCATGATACGTCCAGTTTTAGTTCGCAGAGAAGTGCCCGTTCGCGGTGGACAGCCGTTGGCGTTCGCGGTGGGCTTGATGGTGGCGCTTCTGCTCGGCGCGGTTCTTCTTCTTGTCTCCGGCGATAGCCCCATGGAGGTCTACAGACGGATGTTGTCGGCTTCATTCGGCGACTTGGAAGCTTTTTCTGTCACCCTCAACCGGGCAATTCCGCTTGCTCTCGCCGGTTTAGCTGTGGCGATAGCGGCGACTATGGGCCTTTGGAATATTGGTGCCGAAGGACAAATCCTTTTCGGGGCGACCGCGGCCGCTGGGGTTGCACAGATCGGTGAAGGCTGGTCCGGGCCAGTCCTGATCTTGGCGATGATTGTTGGAGGGTCTATCGGCGGGGCGCTATGGGCGCTCGGACCGGCCGCGGCGAAGGCATACATTGGCGTGAACGAGATAATCACCACGTTGATGCTCAACGAGATCGCCACTCGGCTGATTCGCTATCTGATCAACGGCCCATGGAAAGACCCCGAAGGCTACGGATTCGTGCAAGCCCCGGCGCTACCGGAACAGTCATTCCTTCCAAATCTATTTCAGCGAACTCACATCGGGTTGCTGATCGCTATTGCAGTGCTGGCAGTGATCGGTTTGATGGTGTCGCGGAGTTCGTGGGGCTATGAGCTACGCGTTGCCGGCTCTTCAGGCGCGACCGCCACTTACGCCGGTATTTCGCTGAACAGAAAGATCCTGACGGTGCTGGTGTTGTCTGGCGCGGTTGCAGGACTCGCTGGCGGTATAGAACTGACAGGGAACGCAACCCGACTAACCGAAACGGTCTCCAACGGCTACGGCTTCGCGGGGATCATCGTGGCGGCTCTGGCGTTGATGCGTCCGAGCGGAGTGGCGGCGGTAGCGGTGCTGTTCGGCGCCGTGCAGGTGGGCGGACAATCAATCAAGGCGATCGGTGTGTCCGACGCAGTATCGACAGTGCTGCAAGCGCTGATCCTCTTTGGCGTGATCGCCGCCGGGGTGCTGATCGTGTATCGCATTGAGATGGCTGAACCGAAGGTGCGCAGCGCATGATTTTCGGCCTTACCTTCCCTGAAACCGCTCTGATCGGCCTGCTCTTTGCCGCCATTCAATTCGGCGCGATGATCTATCTGGCGAGCCTCGGCGAGATGATCGCGGAACGGGCCGGCGTGCTCAATCTCGGTGTCGAAGGCATGATGGCCATGGGCGCGGTCGGTGGCTTCGTGTTCGCGATTGAGACCGGCAATCCCTGGTTGGGGCTGCTCGCCGCGGCCATCATCGGTGGTTCGGTAGCGATGATTCATGGACTCTTCGCGGTGGTACTCGGTGCCAACCAGGTTGTAAGTGGGCTGGCGCTCACGATTTTCGGGGTCGGTCTCGCCAACTTCTGGGGCACCGATTACGAAGGCGTCCGTCCCGAAGTCCAGTTTGTAGACGTTGATTGGGGTCCGCTCAGTGACATTTCCTGGATCGGTCGGATCTTGTTCCAACAGTCTCCGCTGGCATATTTGGCCGTCTTGTTGGGTTTTGTCACATGGTTCGTGTTGAACCGCACCCGCGGAGGTTTGGCGTTGCGGGCCGCTGGCGAGTCGGCCGCGTCCGCGGATACGGCTGGACACTCTGTGCTCGGTTTACGTTTGTTCGCAGTTGCGATTGGTGGAGCGTTCGCGGGAATCGGCGGCGCTTATTTGTCGCTTTCGATCAGCCCGGGTTGGACCGTCGGGGTCGTGGCCGGCAGGGGTTGGATCGCCGTTGCGCTGGTGATTTTCGGTGCTTGGAAGGTGCCGCGGGTGGCACTGGGCGCGTTCCTGTTTGGTCTTGCGATGGCGTTGCCGAACCGAACCGAGAGCTTCGACCTGCCCTGGGACCCGATTCTGTGGTCGATGCTGCCATACATCCTCACTATTGCGGTGATGATCGTCGGTGCGCTGGTGCTTCGCAACCGACCACCAGCGGCACCAGCCGCCCTCGGTCTGCCGTTTCGCCGAGAAGAGCGTTAGAACATGCCCGCAGACCTGCTCATCGTTGATGCTTCGCTCCTAGCCACTGCGGACGTACAGCGGCGTGAAATCCCCGGGGGTTGGGTTGCCTGCACAGATGGCAAGATCTCAGGAATCGGAGGACGCAACGAGCCCCATCCCGCGGCTCTACGAACGATCTCGGCTGACGGGTGTCTGGTCACGCCTGGTCTCATCAACACCCACCATCACCTGTTCCAGAATCTGACGCGGGCGTACACGCCGATGACTTCTGCGCCGCTGTTCGGCTGGCTGCAGACGTTGTATCCACTGTGGACCGCCGCATTGGACGAACAGGCCGCCCATGTTTCGACCTGGGTCGGCCTGGCTGAGCTGGCCTTGAGTGGCTGCACCACATCGACCGACCATCACTATCTGCATCCCCGCGGCGCGGGCGATCTCCTCAGCGCGCAGATCGACGCGGCGCGTGACATCGGCATGCGCTTTCACCCCACCTACGGCTCGATGAGCCTGTCGGTCAAGGACGGGGGGCTCCCGCCCGACAACGCAGTGCGTGACGAAGAGTTCATTCTCGCCGAAAGCGAACGCGCCGTAGCCCGGCACCACGACCTCAGCCACGGGGCCATGACCCGAGTCGCTTTGGCTCCTTGTTCTCCTTTCACCGTGACCACCGGCCTTATGCAGCAAACCGCTGCGCTGGCTGAAGAACTGGATGTGCGCTTGCACACGCACTTGGCTGAAAACGTCGAGGACGACGACTTTTCGATGGCGACTTACGGGATGCGCTGCGTTGAGCATTTCGAGCATTGCGGCTGGCTCAGCGATCGAAGTTGGGTGGCTCATTGCGTACGGCCGAATCCCGACGAAGTCGTCAAGCTTGGAACGGCCGGTGTTGGGATTGCCCACTGTCCCAGCTCCAATCTGATTCTCAGTTCTGGGATCGCTCCAGTTGCCGAATTTCTAGCTGCTGGTTCGCCGGTCGGGTTGGGATGTGATGGTTCCTCGTCAGCTGACTGTGCGTCGCTGTGGCAGGAGGCGCGTCAGGCGATGCTGCTGGGGAAACTCCGCAACGGCGCCGATTCGATGCCCGCTCGTTCGGTGCTCGATATTGCCACCCGCGGAGGGGCTGCCTGCCTTGGCCGTTCTGGTGAAATCGGGGAGCTGTCGCTCGGCGCGGTCGCCGACATCGCGGTTTGGAAGCTCGACGGTCCCGCCTTTGCAGGTGTACTCGATGATCTCATCGAAGGCTGGCTTCGCTGCGGCCCGGTGGGTGCCTACCACACGATCGTCAACGGCGAATCTGTCGTGTACAACGGCGAGCTCACCTCACCCCGCCTGGAAGAAATGCTGACCACCCACCGAGCCGTATCCCGCCGCTTCCAACCCGCCCACTAGGGTGCTGAACCGATCTGTAACGATCGCCCCCAGGATCTCTATCCACGAACGCTGACCGCCAGTACTCATCGCACATCTGCCGGACTGGGCAATGCCAGGATTCGGCGGACGTCGAATGGCTCGAAGTGACCGGCCCCCGGGTGTGCGAGACCACCTCGCCTCGGTCGGCAACGCGCTGATCAACCAATGCGGCTGAGACCTCCCCACAACCCCGGGCTCCGCGGAACTGGGACGCGTCCCCGCGCCGATCGATGACGGCGTGCGGCGTAGTCTCCGAGGATCGGCCGGCGGTCGGGGATTGTTGCGGCCCGCTGTTGCGCGCGTGTTTGGGGATACGGGTTTGCCAGAACCCGAGATCAGGCCGCGCTCCACCGATGCCTGCCCGCCAGGTCGAACGAACGAACGCCTGTTCATGTCGGCGGGGCGAGCGCAACCCTTAACCCACGGCATCGAAGCAATTGGATCAGGCTCGACCGGGCACATCACGCTCCGAGCCCGCACGTCGCCGGGACTCACCCCGCGGTGTGACCCTCCGGGAAGACGCCCACGTGGAGGTGATCGTGGTGAACCTCGTTGGTGAAGTTGTGCGCAACCGCGTCGTCGAACCGCCACGGACTTCCGAACTCCCTGATGTCATGCCGCGACACCAGCCACTCGGATAGCGCATAGATCGATGACGTCGCGTCGTGCGAGTCGATTACCAGCTCCGAGTCCACTTCGTGGATGTCGACCCCCCGGCCCACCGTGTGATTGCTTAACCTATCCGTTCCGAACACGTTGTGCGGGTGTCCCGTTATCAACACGATGACGGAGTAGGGGGTTCGCTCGGCGATGTCGAGCATCACCTCGTGCAGCGCATGATCGGTGTACCCGGAGTAGATGTCCCAGATCGCCGAATCGGTGAGATCGATTCGGGGATCGTCGACCACCGAGGCGGCGAGGGGCGAGAGGTCCGCAGGCCGAGCGACCGGCTGACCTCCGGCCGAAGCGAGCTCCTCGAACTCCCACGCACCCGAAGCGCCCCTCAGAAGGCGCACGTCCATCGTCCGGGTCTCGGCTCGGTCGGCATCCGCTGTGCCCCTCCAACCCAGCTCCTGGTGGACCACGACCATTATCGAGATCCGGTCGTCAAGGTGACCGCCGAGTTGGGCGTACTCGATCGTGCCGCGTGACCACATCCCGGGGTGATGCACGGTCGCCGCCCCCCTCGCGAGCGCGTCGGCGCGAGCAGGATCGGCTGTCACGCCCGCCGCCAATTCAATCACCGACGAGCCCGGGCCGTAGTTCGTGATCTGGTAGGCCACCCCGGCACCGAGCCGCTTGGCGTCGGCCTGCACCTCATTGGGCGAAGGCTCGAACTGGTCCGGGAATGGAGGAGGTGCAACTGGCGCCGCGGACACGTCCTCTACCGGTTCGGTCGTCGTTGTGACCCCGCCGTCCGGCACGTCACCGTCGACAGGAATGGCAGGAGCATCACCGTCTGCCTTGATCACCGTTTCGTTCACCAACAGGACGCCCGCGAAGAACAACGCAGAACCGGCCAGAGCGAGCCATTGTCGGAAGACGGAGGATCTCTTCATGGCGCTGGAAGTTTCCGATCCTGACCCTTCCGCCTTGCCGCCCAGCGCAGGACCGGCTGTTCGAGGAGATACCACGAGGCGGCGGTCGCCGCGACGGTGAGGACGAGGGCCAGCCAGAGGGCGATGTCAGAGCGGATGAACACGTAGTGCCAGAGGTAGAGCCCGAAGGACAATTCGGCGACCCGCAACAGGACCCGGTTCGCCAACCATACGGGGCCAGTCAGCGCGTACTGGACCGTGAGCGCACTGAGCGCCAGGGCCACGAAACCGCCCCAGAGAACGGTTGTGCCCGTGTTGCCGAATGCGGGCACCAGCATTAGCGCCAGCAGCGCCGGAACCGACCACCTCGCGAACCGCCACGTGGTGGGCCGAGCGACGGCCAGATAACACCCCACCAGAAGTGCCGCGGCGTTGGTGTCGGTCGCGTTGTACACCCAGCCCGGTGACATGACTTCGATCGCAGTTGCTCTCCAGGCGATGGCAACCAGCGCCAGGCCTCCGACGATGCGGGTCCGATGCCTGGCTCGTAGTGCAGCGATGGCGAGCGGCCACAGCACGTAAAAGTGGGCGATCACCGCGATGAACCAGGTGTGCGTCAGCCGCTCCAGGTCGAGACCTTCGATTCGCGCATAGTTGGCGTAGAAGCCGAGCACCGCAATCAAGCGGGACCAGTCGGTCCCCACTGCGACCATTGCGAGACAGACGGCCAGAAGGGCGGGAAGCAGCCGGAGCACTCGTTCTCGATAGAACGAGCCGAGGTCGACCCGACCGGTCCGGTCCATCTCGGCACACAGCGAGCCGGTGACCACGTAGCCCGACAAGACGAAGAACAGGGAGACGCCGTAGTGCCCTGCAGGCACGACGGCACTGTCGATGTGGTAGCCGACCACTGCCGCAATTGCTACGGCGCGCAATCCATCGAGCGCGGGGACCCGTCGCATCGCACCTCCTAGTGCTACTCTCGCAGCGCAGATCAGCTGACGATAACGCATCGCCAGCCGGAGCGCATAGCCTGCGCTGAAAGGACGGCGGGAGATACCTCCGACACCCAACAGCATGGAAACAACCCGACGCATAGGAGTCACAATTGCGTTTTTCCTGCTGCTGAACTTGCTGTCCGCCAGCGGCCCTGATGCCGTCGAGTCCGCGACTGACGCCGGATTCGCGCGGCAAGTTGTGGAGACCACGACGGAGACTCCCCCTAAAGCGACCGTCCCCCCCACGACGGAGACTCCCCCTAAAGCAACCGTCCCCCCCACGACGGAGACTCCCCCTAAAGCAACCGTCCCCCCCACGACGGAGACTCCCCCTAAAGCAACCGTCCCCCCCACGACGGAGACTCCCCCTAAAGCAACCGTCCCCCCCACGACGGAGACTCCCCCTAAAGCGACCGTCCCCCCTACGACGGAGACTCCCCCTAAAGCAACCGTCCCCCCCACGACGGAGACTCCCCCTAAAGCGACCGTCCCCCCTACGACGGAGACTCCCCCTAAAGCGACTGTCGCCCCTACGGCGGAGGCTCCGCCGCCACTCGATCTTCTGACATTCGAATCGCTTGACCGGATCAACATGATCCGCGACTTCAGCAAATACGTGTCCTCCGGCCGGTCCCGGTGGGAGCGGTCGGTCCCAGGAATCGAACAGCTTCGGATTATTTCGACCGCGGACGGCGCTGAACAACCCGTCTTCTGGCTGGCTCCGAGTGGCGACCGCGATCAGCCCGTGTTGGTGATATTGCACTCCTGGAGCGCCCCGTACACCCAGCACGCCGGGATTCCCTTTGCGATGTGGGCCCAGGAAAATGGTTGGGCAGTCATCGTCCCCGAGTTCCGAGGAAAGAACGACGACGCCGACGCGGTCGGATCCGACTTGGCGGTCCAGGACGCGGTGGATGCGATCGACTATGCCGTCGCCCAGGCAGGGGTGGATACCAATCGGGTGTACGCCGTCGGCTACTCCGGCGGCGGGATGATGGGGCTCCTCCTTGCTGGGCGACACCCTGACAAGGTCAGCGCGGTCTCGGTCTGGGGGCCGCCGCATGACCTCGTGGAGTTCTACGAGCACGCGAGGAGGACGGGTCTGGGCTATACCAGCGACATCAGGCGGGCCTGCGGAGGTGACCCGAGGGACGCCGGCTCGGCGCAGGAGGAGTGTCTGACCCGTAGTCCGGCGACGTACCTGGAGTCGGCCCGCGACCAGGCGGTCCCGATCTTCATCGCTCAGGGCATCCGCGATCAGTTCGTGCCCCCGAGTGTGGGCGCCGAGGTGTTCAATCAGCTGGCCGACCCCGACGACCGCCTCAGCGCTGCGGAGGTGGACCTTTTCGGTCGGGGGAGGGTTCCCGACCATCTGTCGATCACAACCGAGACCTACTTCGGGGACGGAGACCCCGCCCCCGTATTCGCCCGACAGTCGGGTCGAGCCTTGCTCGTCTACTTCCAGTCAAGCCACGAAATGGTCTACAATGCGAGTGCACGGTGGTTCGCAAGCGATCCTCGCTAGCGAACGTCGCCCGGTCGAAATCACCGGTGTGAGCCGCGCCGCAAAGGTAGAAAGAAAGGTTAGGCCGATGCCCGTTCTGAGGAAGCGACTCGTCGCCGGGTTACTGGCGGCAGCGATGTTGTTCACCTGTGTCGCGTGCAGCAGTGACGACCCGAGTCCAAGCGAGCCCGACACCCCGCAGGTCGGCTCCTAGGCCTGAATCCAGGCCTGCGCTCCAAAGTGGCGTGTCGGAGGGGGGTACGAACGGGGTCTCACGCAGTGATGCCAGAAGTTCCCACATTTCCACAACCATCGTCACAGAAATGATTGCAGTCCAGGTAATACCGTGGACGAGGACTGTCACCGACATCGCAGAATCCGGTGCCATCGGCTTTCCACCAGCCCGCGACCACCGTGTTGGGCGGGCACAGATTCTCACCGGTCAACTTGCAGCAGAATTCGGAGTACCCGTCGCAACAGAGGTCACCGCAAGCACACTCGGAACCCCCACAGGAACAAATCGCCGCGTGAGCAGAAATCGGGCGCATCGTGAAAGCCACCGGTGCCACAGCCAGCGCGGTTGCTCCGAAAGCGGAACGAGCGAGGAGACCGCGCCGAGATGTCCGATGGGCGACCACACGACTCAAAGCGTTGACAACAGTTCTGCTCATCGGTTGTGGCGCTCGCTGTTGATGTGGAAGCTCGCCGATGACGGGTTACCGCGGCGCGCGGCGAGCGCTTCGGGCACCGCGGTGAACGCAACCAGAGCCAAACCTGCGATCACTCCGGACCCGAGCACAAAACCAATTCCGCTTGCAGGCTGGTCAGCCATGACCTGTGTCGGCGTCTGCCCAGCAACTGCAACAAATGACGCCACAGCGAAGGTGGCGTTGCCGACTACATGAAGCCACGATGGCGGCGAGTTGGCCCGACCGAAACAGCCACAGGTTGTGGCACCAGTGACGAGTGCTCTCCAAACCACCGCCACGAATCCGACGTAGAGAGCACCTGTCGCCACGGCCAACAGCGGCCCCCCGACCACCAGCGCCAAGACACCAACCGCAGATTCGACAACACCGATTACAACGACCGCCGCAGGCAGTTCTGGCAAACCGACCGAGGCCAAAAGATCCGTCGTTGGTACTGGCCGAACTATCTTGGCGACGCCCGCCACGATCAAGAGCAGCGCTGCGGCTACGTGCAACGCAACGACAACATCCATCCCCCTGATCGTAACCTTCCCCGACTATCGACTCAAAGAAAAAGACAGCCTGGTTAGGAACTGGCGCGGCGGCGAAGGCCGACCACGCCTGCCCCTACGGCGATCACCGCGGCCGCGCCGATACCGATGGCGATGCCCGTACCGGAACCACCATCACCGCCCGATTCCTCAGCTATCTGAGCAATGGTCGTAGTGGGTGACGGCACCGTTGTTGTAGGCGCGGCGGTGGTGGTCGGCGCTTGTGTCGTGGCTGGCGGCTCCGTGGTTGTAGCCGCTGCGGTCGTGGTGGTCGTCGTCTCGGGTACCTCAGCGACCTCCTCCACGATCCCTCGGAACGGTCCGGATACCTCATAGGTGATCCCGCCGAAGCGGTCCTCTGTGACCACCATGGGGTTGATCTCGCCGATCGTCTTCGGGGACGGCCCCCGCTGACTCGAGAAGTAGAGGCGATCGCGACGTGGGTTGAACACCGGTCCGGTGATCTCGGAGTTGTCCTGGTCGACTAGGCGTGCAAACGGTGCGACAACCCCGTCGGGCGTAATGATGACCACCTCCATGTTGCCGCCATCCTCAGCCACGAAGATGTCACCCGATCCGGCATCGACCGTGAGGTTGTCGACTCCGGACAAGACCGCGGTGCCAGCGGCAACATCTTCGGGGTTCGGGTCATAAAGCAAGGTGTGGTTCGAGTTGACGAGGTCAATCCCGTGGATCTTGTTGTTGAACTTCGTTGAGAAGAAGATCCAGTCGTCGTGGTACCAGATTCCCTCACCGCCTAGGAACCCTGTCGATTCGGGGACTTGCTGACGCGGGGGCATTTCTGCGCCCGACGGATCGGGTACCTCGATCCATGACACCGACCCGTCGTCGGCGACCGCGGCGACCTCAAGCAATCCGCTGCTCAGGTCTGGATAGTTGTCGGGGGTGTAGCGGTAGAGGCGGCCATCGAGCATGTCCTCGGTCTGGTACACCTGCTCCCGCACCGGATCCACGGCCGCGGCCTCGTGAACGAAAATCCCCATCGCCGCGTGCGCCTTGGGTTCGGTGGCACCAGTCGGGTCACATTCCCAGAGATATCCACCAGAGGCGAAGACCTCTTCGCCTGAGAGAAACGTTCCCCATGGACTCGGACCCCCACCGCAGTTGGAATTGCTGTTTCGCAGGAGCGGGTAGGCATCGATGATATTGCCGTCGGCGTCGTAGTGAATGGCGCTCACACCCGCGGCGCCCGCGAGAAACACCTCACTGTTGACGGTATGAATCCAGCCACCGTTGCCGTCGTCGAAGGTCGCCGCGCCATCTGGAAATATGTGCCATTCGAAGTCGGTATCACCTACTGGTTCACCGGCGACAGCCACAACACGAGACGTGAAGCCAGGCGGAAGAATCATTCCGTTGGCATCGGGCGCGATGCCTTCCAAAGAGCCGTAAGGGCTCTCGCCCGCGGCTTGGGCGCTAGCCGTAGCAGTAGCGAAAAGCGGGAAGGCAGTGGCGCCTCCCGCGGCAAAAACTCCGGATTGCAAGAATTGGCGACGGTCCATACCTGCGACCGTAGTAGAGAATCTCGCTATTCTCCTTGGAGACGCGCCCCAAGAAAGGCCACTACCTGATCGAACGACTCCTTGGTGGGATGACCGTGGGCATCGGAGCGCTCCTCAGTCAGCACACTGTGAGCGTTTTTTGGGATTCCGTGATCTGGGTCGGGACTCTGAATCTCGACACCGATGAAGTTCTCCCCCAGGGCCTCTCGCAGCGTGGCGAAACGCTCGGCCGGCACCATCGGGTCACCCGTGAAGCGAAGACCCAGAACAGCGCAGCCCGCCGCCGCCCGTTGCGCCACCGCAGAGAGTTGCTCTTCGTCAAGTCCCGTGTTGGCCCGACGTTTCGCGCCAATAGGGAAGGGCAGCGTCGGCTGGGACAGCACCGGCGCGATCACCGCCTCGTCGAGCAGCATCGCCAGCCCGAATCCGCCGGTGAAACACATACCCACAAAACCAATGCCCGGCCCGCCGTGGTCGGCGTGAAGCTTGCGGGCGAGACCGCGAAGCCATTCGGTGGCCTTGGAGTTGTCGCGGGTAGCCATCGCGTGGAACTCGGCGCTGATGCAGGCCCGTGCGAGGGTCCTGGTTATCCGCCCCACCGTGGGTTCCTTGCCGGGAACCCCGAACATGGATGGCATCGCAACCGAGAAACCGGTAGCCAACAGGTCTTCGGCGAATCGGATTACTTCGGGTGTGATTCCTGGGATTTCTGACGCCACCAGAACGCAGGGGCCGTCACCGGCGAAGTAGACATCGTGAGTGATGCCTCCGTGTGAGAACGGTTCGATACGGAAATCAGCCAGAGCCATCGGTGTATTCTCCGTCAAGAACTACCGGGAATCCATTCCGTGCCTGCCAGAGGCACCCTGGCCATGGCTGCTGCCTCTACGGTGAGAGCAGCCAGGTCCTCAGGCTCGAGGTTGTGGACATGAGACTTGCCGTTCGCCCGAGCCAGGGTCTGAAGCTCGAGGGTCAGAACCTGCAAATAGTTGGCCAAGCGACGACCGGCCAGTTCTGGATCAAGGCGGCTCGCCAACTCAGGTTCCTGCGTGGTGATTCCCGCCGGGTCGTTGCCTGCTTGAAAGTCCTCCCAAAAACCGGCCGCCGAACCCAATTCCCGATACTGCTCGTCAAGGGCGGGATCGTTGTCTCCGATGGCGATCAGCGCGGCAGTACCGAGCGAAACCGCGTCGGCCCCCAACGCTATTGCCTTAGCCACATCGGCACCAGAACGAATCCCCCCAGCAGCGATCAGTTTCACCTCACGATGGACACCGAGTTCCTTTAGCGCACGCACCGACTCCGGAACAGCAGCGATCGTGGGGATACCGACATGTTCGATAAAGACATCTTGCGTGGCTGCTGTGCCCCCCTGCATACCGTCGACAACTATCGCGTCGGCACCCGCCTTGATCGCCAAGCAGGTGTCGTAGTACGGGCGAGCGGCCCCAACCTTGACATAGATCGGAACCTGCCAATCGACGATCTCGCGCAGTTCGATGATCTTGATCATCAGGTCGTCGGGACCAGTCCAGTCGGGATGACGACACGCTGACCGCTGATCGATCCCCTCGGGGAGCGTGCGCATCTCCGCCACCCGTTCATTGATCTTCTGCCCTAGCAGGATCCCGCCGCCACCTGGTTTGGCACCTTGCCCAACAACTACCTCAATAGCGTCAGCGCGGCGCAGATCATCTGGGTTCATGCCGTAACGCGACGGCAAGTACTGGTACACAAGAGTCTTGGAGTGTCCGCGCTCCTCAGCCGTCATACCGCCGTCCCCGGTGGTTGTGGACGTACCGGCCGCGGTGGCACCCCGACCGAGAGCTTCTTTTGCCTGCGCCGACAACGACCCGAAACTCATCCCTGCGATGGTGATCGGAATGGCGAGACGAACGGGTCGCTCGGCACGCGCCTCACCAATCACAAGATCGGTGGCACACGCCTCGCGGTAACCCTCCAACGGGTAGCGCGACATCGAAGCACCGAGGAACACGAGATCATCGAAAGTGGGCAACTCCCGCTTGGCTCCCCAACCTCGAATCCGGTAGATCCCGGTGTTGGCCGCCCGCCGGATCTCCGCGATCACATTGCGGTCGAACGTGTAGGACTCTCGGTGGTGCCATCTCTGATGGTTCATGGCCGTCCTTTCGCTGCAGCGGCCGCATCAACGTCGTCAACATGGAAGTTGTAGAGCTCTCGGGCTGATCCGTAGAGACGAAAGTCGCTTGGTTCGGCAGACATTTCTGCGGCTGTGAGCAGGCGGCTGAGCGTGTCTCGGTGTTGCCGGGTCATTTCTTTTTCCACGCAATCAGATCCCAACGATGCGACCTTGCCCCGCACAAACACCTCAGCTTCATATATCGAATCGCCGAGGTCGTGGTCGGCGTCGCCGAGCACGACGAGGTTGCCGGCTTGAGCCATGAATGCGCTCATATGCCCGACATGGCCACCGACCACAATGTCGACGCCTTTCATGGAAATACCGCAGCGAGCCCCAGCGTTGCCTTCAATGACCACCAAACCGCCATGACCCGTAGCGCCCGCCGACATCGTGGCGTTACCGGTTATCCGCACCATCCCCGACATGATGTTCTCAGCGAGTCCGGTGCTGGCGTTGCCGTCGACGCGCACCGTGCCCGTCGTGTTCATCCCAGCACAGAA
This sequence comes from Candidatus Aldehydirespiratoraceae bacterium, assembly GCA_965198315.1. Classification (GTDB taxonomy): domain Bacteria; phylum Actinomycetota; class Acidimicrobiia; order Acidimicrobiales; family Aldehydirespiratoraceae; genus VXYK01. The sequence goes on from OZ240616.1 coordinate 4,142,945, forward strand.
GTAACCGACGGATCCTTCAACATCGACAGTGACCGCCGAAGTGATCCCGACCGCCAATGCATGAGCCCCGCGTGGATTGCGCACAACGAAGTGTCCCTCATCGGTTTCGTGCAGGCGCTTGTTCAGTTCGCGTAGCGTTACCTGCGAGAGGTCGATCGAGATGGTCATGAGGCCAGGCTCCATGAGTAGACGCGTGACGGTTCGGGTTCAAATATCTCTGCATGGCTTACGTCGGGGAGTTGGGCGATTGCTCGGTACTCCGACGACATCGCTACCCAATCATCGGTTTCCGCCACGACGGCCGGTTTGCATGCAATCGGGTCTCGCAGGATGGCAAAACCGCTCTTGACGCCGATGGCGAAGGTGTAGAAACCGTCGAGATCGGTCAAAGCACTGGTGAGCGCGCCTTCGATGGTGTCGCCGGTGCGCAGTTTCCAGGCGAGGTATCCAGCAGCGACTTCGGAATCGTTCTCGGTCTGGAAGGACTCGCCTCGCTGGACCAACCGTTCCCGAAGCTGGTTGTGATTCGACAGTGAGCCGTTGTGGACCAAGCATGTGTCCGCCCCGGTTACGAACGGGTGCGATCCGTTGGTGGTGACGGCGGACTCAGTAGCCATGCGAGTGTGCGCGATGGCGTGTGTACCGCGGCGTGACGCAAGGTCGTAGCGGATAGCAACCAGATCGGGATCTCCGACCGACTTGTAGAGCTCGATCTGTTGGCCATAGCTCAACACATCGACTCCAGCTACGTTGTCGATGAGCCATTGGCGCGCAACACGACCATCTCCGGTCGTTTCGAACACGGCGTGGTCATGAACTTCTCGCAAGGTGACTTCGGCTCCGAGCTCGGCTTCTAAAGCGTCGGCTGTTTGGGGACGGTTGATCGAATCGTCGGTCACCAGCACGGTGATCCTTGTTCGTTCGCTGTCACCTTGGTCGTAGACGGCGAATCCGGCGCTGTCGGGGCCTCGTTCACGCATTTCATGCAGCATGACCGCGGTGAGCCTTCCCAGTTCGTCGCGGTAAGTGGCAGTTTTCAGGAATAAACCGACAATCCCACACATGCTTGAGTTCAACTCCTCCAAGAATTTTCTTCGGGCGGTTTACCTCGGCGGTTTACCTCGGGCAGGTTCGCAAACCTTAGCCGCGTCTCTTGACAACGGTGAAGAGATTTCACCTACAGTAGAGGTTTCCTAAGGTGAATCGCGCACAGGTTCAGTTCAGACGAAGGAGTTGCCGATGGGCGCATACGAAGAAATCAAAGCACGGGTCGAAAACGATGATGTCGAGTTCATCTACGCCATGTTTGTGGAGATGCACGGCAAACCGTGCGCCAAGCTGGTTCCGGTTGAAGCGCTCGAGACGGTGATGAACGAAGGTGCCGGATTCGCAGGTTTTGCCGCGGGTCCCATTGGCCAGGACCCGTCCAGCCCCGACATCTTGGCCATTCCCGATCCCGCTTCCTACACCCAGTTGCCATGGCAACCCAATGTCGCCGCCCTGCAATGCGACCCAACCGTTGAAGGCGAACTCTGGCCCTATGCACCACGCGTGATCCTGCGCCGAGCGCTCGACGGTCTCACGTCGCGTGGTTTGGTGTTCAACGCGGGTGTAGAAGCCGAGTATTCCCTGGTCAACAGGAACCCCGACGGGTCGATCGTGGTCGCAGACGAGCGTGACGTGGACGAACAACCCTGTTATGACGCCAAGGGCCTCACCCGCATGCTGCCCCACCTCACCGAAGTCTCCCGCAATCTCAACGCCATGGGATGGGGCAACTACGCCAACGACCATGAGGACGCCAACGGCCAGTTCGAACAGAACTGGCTGTATGCCGATGCCCTCACAACCGCTGATCGGCTGGTGCTGTTCCGGTTGATGATCCACACAATGGCCGCCCGCGATGGCCGCTATGCGACGTTCATGCCCAAACCCTTCGCTGACAAGACCGGCAACGGACTCCATGCCCATTCAAGCCTTTGGTCGCTCGACAACGAGCCGCTCTTCGTTGGAGGCGACGATGACTCCAAAGGCTTGGGGTTGAGCGACCTGGCCTATCAGTTCGCGGCCGGGTTGATAGAACATGCCCCGTCGCTTGTCGCAATCCTCTGCCCGATCGTCAACTCCTACAAGCGAATGGGGGTGGGTGCCCCAGCATCGGGGGCGACATGGGCACCGGCTTACGCGGCGTACGGGGGCAACAACCGCACCCAGATGATCCGCGTACCCGAGCCGGACCGGTTGGAACTCCGTCTCGCCGATGGCGCAGCGAACCCATACCTGATGTTCGCGGCGATGCTTGCTTGCGGACTCGACGGTATTGACCGAGGCGTCGACCCCGGTCCACCGAATGAGGACAACTTGTTCGCCCTTTCCGCCGATCAGATCGCCCAGCGAGGGATCGTCACGCTGCCACCTACTCTGCTGCATGCAGCGGAGAACCTGGCCCACTGCGACGTGCTTGAGAAAGGACTCGGGATGACCCCCGACGGCTCCTATCGGGACTATTTTGTAAAGACCAAAAAAGCTGAGTTCATGGCCCACCATCACCAGGTAACCCAATCTGAAATCGACCAGTACCTCACTCTGTTCTGAGAATTGACGCCACCAACATGCCACCTGAAGGAAGCGACCCAGAAGCTCCGCGGACCATCAGCGACAGCCGAACAGGCCGACTGACAACCGATGAGGTGTGCGAGAGCGTTGGTCGGCGAGTGCGCGAACTGAGAGTGGGCATGGGCTTGACCATGGAGCAGTTCGCAGACGCCGCGGGACTATCAATCGGGATGCTCTCCAAAGTCGAGCATGGGCAGACCTCACCAAGTTTCAGCACACTCATCAGCTTGGCTGACGCGGCCGAGGTTCCCTTCACAGCCTTTTTTCGAGGGCTGGACGAAGAACGCGATGCAGTGATCGTCCCAGCGGGGCAGGGGATGGAGATCATTCACGAAGGTGCTGGACCCGGCAGGGTGTATCGCGATCTCGGATCGCTGCGAGGTCCGACCCGTGAGATCGAATCGCTGTACGTCACAATCACCGAACCCGACGAGGTTTTCCCGTTGTTCCAACACGGTGGCGTGGAGTTCATATACATCCTTGAGGGCTGCGTCGAGTACGGCTACGGCACTAAGCGGTACGTGCTCAACGCAGGCGACTCCATGCAATTTCGGGGTGAGGTGACACACGGTCCCACCGCGCTGATCGAACTCCCACTCCGCTTCTTGTCCCTTAAAGTCACCCATCCCCCCGACTCCGACTCCACACCCAGCCCCTAGCCATCCCGCCCGGGTCACACCCAACGATCCAACCGCTACCAGTCGGGTTGTCGGCATAGGACTGTGCTTCATAGGGTTGGCTGGCTAGGGGCCGTATGTTGGGTTGTTGACCGAACAACCCGGGGCATCGCACCACTCCCGACACCGAGGCTGGCGGTTAGGCGACACCGAGGCTGGTGGTTAGGGGCCGTTTGGTGGGTTGTTGGGGTTGATGATTTTGTAGCCGGTGTTGGTTTTGATGACGATGTAGCCGCGGTCGTGGATGTTGTGGTGGCACAGGGGGCAGGCCAAGCACATGGAGTCGATGTCGGTGAGCCCGCCTTTGTCCCAGGGAACGATGTGATGGATTTCGCATCGTTCAGGACCGGCGGTGCAGTCTTTACCTCTACAGTGCCGGTCACGGGCGACTATGGCTTTGACTTGAGCCTCGGTTGCGTGTCGATGGGTGCGTCCCACCCAAAGGGGTTGTCCTTCACCGTCAAAGACCACTCCGGTGACAGCAGCGGTGCACATCAAACGTTCCAACACGGTTTGCGGTAGTGCTTCACCACCGACGATCTCGGCGACACCTGTCGGGTTGTCAGAGCGCAGCCGTTCAATGTCGGCTACTGCGATGAGTTGCATCCGTGTACTACCAGGCCCGCGGCGGGTCGGGTCTGTCAACAGCGCCACGAAGGCGTCCGCCATTCGTTGTGGCGTTGTGCGTACATCATCGGGTTTGCCTTCGCGTCCGCCGTCGTCACGCCATAGCCGGTCGTGTTCGACGTTGATTGCTTTGACCACTTGTTGATAGCTGGTCGGATCGAGTTCTGCCAACAGCACACCCATGCCTTCTTCGTTTATCCAGTGCTTCAACAACCGATTACGGCGCTGCTGTTTATACAACTCGGCGCCGTCGTCGGGTTGGTTGCGGTTCACCCAACGCCGTGACTGTTCTGTAAACGCGTCAACAGACGATGTCTCCGCAAGCTTCGACAGTTCGTCTTCGACTTGTTCAGCCGAAGTCTTGGCTGCCGCGGCGACTGCTACAGCCGCATGCTCTGCGGTGATCGTGCCTTCAGCCAACGATTCGGACAGTTTCGGCATCTCAGCCAAACCAGCAGCAGTCTTCGCGACAGAGTTGGCCGCACGAGTCGACATACGCCCCTGCTCGCGTAAAACGGTTTTGGAGTTCACCCCGCCGTCATCGAGCGCTTCGATCTCGGTTGCGCACCGCGTCTGCAACGCAGACAACGCCGCCACAGCCCGCCCAGCACCCGCCACCAGACCCTCCAACTCACCACGGCAAAGCCCAGAAGTCGTCACCTGCCGGGCCTGTTGGATCATCGAATCGAACATGACCACAACCTACTCAAAGGGTGTGACACTGCATGATATAAACCATCACAGCAGCAAACGGCCGCTTCATACGCCCACACCCGTACAACATCTCAGATCCCACGACCGGGGCGTTCCTGGCATTGACGGTCTTTGCTTCGGCCCAGTCATGCTGATTTGGTTCTTGTGATGGACCTGGGTTCAGTGTGTCCTGGCACACATCACCGCCTCGGAACCGAGCGGATGCATTTTCCCACACGTCCAGAGGTGCGTCTGGCCGCTGTTGTTACCGACGACAAGAAGGCGATCGACACGTTGATCATAGATGTGGGTGATGTGCTTGCAGTGTCCGATCATTTCGTGATCACCAGCGCTGCCAATTGCCCCAGCGCAGTGGCTACTGGCCGAGTTGCCCTACACTCCCCGAGGAGCCGCGCAGGAGGCGAGTTGTGGAAGATATCAGAATCGACAAGGACGGGTTGCCTCGTTGTTGGAATTGCGGAAGCAAGGGCTTCACAGAAAAGCGCACGTTTCGGGCGAAGGCAACCGCTGTGGGCGCTGGTTTGCTCACAGTGGGCGTTGCGGGGGAACCGCGGCGTTACTCACAAAAAAGAAACTGAAGTGCCAACGCTGCGGCAAATACAACGACACGGGAAGTGGAAAACCGTACGACGGACCAGCAGGTCGCGAATACAGAAAGGAATGGAAGGCGGAGCAGAAGGCAGCCCAAGCGGAGACTGCGCCGCCTTCCCCTGCTGGGCCGATACCTGTTACACCTCTTGCAGACCAGGGTGGCTCCGCTGACTTGGTGACGAAGCTCTCGGAACTCGCAGAACTCCATCGTTCCGGGTCGCTGACGGACATTGAGTTCGCCGAAGCCAAGTCAGCCTTGTTGGATGGCGACTGATGACTGGGCCACAGGCTCGACCACCTGAGCAGTCCAAAGTAGTTGCCACCGGGCCTGATCAAGGCGCGGCCGATGACCGTACCGCCTCGGTGTGCTAACAGGACGCGTCGAGAAATCCGGTGACAAGTGGTTCACGGGACTCGCACTTCGGACGTACTTCGTGTACCATGTGTGTTGAGGTCATCGGAGCACCAAGTGCTCGTTTCGATGGTCTGAGCCACGCAAGTGGCTTGCGAGAGTCCCCTTCATCGGGGGCTCATCGTGCTTTTAAGGGTAGCCGCGGATGCCGAGCCGCGGTGCAAGCACGGCAGGCCACCGGTATCGAGGCCACTGGGCCAGACTTGGCCTGGAGTGTTGTCCGCGGACAACAATGCGGAGTAGGCACATTCGCGCAGGTATGAGTCTGCCGGCCCGACGCCACGATCGTTCAGCACCGCATGGTGCGCCGAGTGGGCGACGAAATCGGCCATCTGTATCAGATGACTCTCGGAACTGGCATAGCCCCTCGGATCTTCGAGCACTCGGCGCGTGTACGGGAGTGCTCTGTGAACGGCTCGGGTTGATCGAGCCAGACTCTCTGCTGTGCCATCGTACCAGATTACGGCGTGTGAGTCGTGGAACTTACAGAACTCCTCGACAAACGCAACCAGATTCGGATAGAGCTTCCCTGACCCAGCCGCAACTGGTTTGAACACAGTCAGGACTCGCAGTTCAGCGATCGACTTGATCGTCTTGAAGGCGGCGCGCGTGATGTCGTTTCGGTCGCCCGGTTTGAGACGAGACAGTACGCCCCGTCCGGCGTTTGAGTTGGTGCCGAGGTCCAGCGCATGCAACTCGACGTTGGTCGGGATGTGATAGCGCCGCGCTACCCAGCGCCGGAATTTCTTCCAGGCTTGCAGCGTGTCCGCCCACACTGGCACAGGGATCGCCAGCGCGGTCAGGAGATCCTGGGTTTCGTCTCCCGAGTCATCGACGTAGACAAAGTAGGTCGTATTGAGCAGGCCGCCCGCTACAGGATTGTTCGGGTTCGTGTCGGGAGATGGTGGGCACACAGCTGGCGTCCTGGCAATCGTGGGAGAGTGCGTCGATGTGGTCGCGGCGGGGAAGTGCGCCTCAAACTATACCTGTCGCTCCGTTGGACAAGCCCTGACGGGAAGTGACACGGAGTTCGTGACGGCCAACTGGGCCAGGTTGCTTGGACTCCCCCACTGTTGCGCACCACCTACAGGTTCATCAACCTTGCCGCCCTCGGCGATTGCAAGTGCTTCTAGGATTGCAGGGTGGATCTACGGTTGAGCGAATCCCTTGTGCGGGTTGGGTTGGAGCAAGATGGCTGGCAGGTCGTGGAGCCTCAGCACAGTCGCTGGCTCACTGCTGATATTTGGGAATTGACGAAGGGTGATCGCCATCTGGTCGTTAAGCGACTGGCTCGCCGACGCTCGGGGGGTACCACGGCGTTCACGCGGCACTGGTCGCAGGACTGCGAATCGGCCGATCACTGGAATTACTGGCTGCGGGAACCTCTCGCCTACCAGTCTGGTGTCGTCCGATGCTTCGCCGACGAAGGTTTACAGGCACCGTTGTGTGTCGGCGTTGACATCTCCGACGAGGATGCGGTTGTTGCCATGGAGTTCGTTGACGGCACACCTGCCGAGAACTGGGACATTGACACCTATGCCGAAGTAGCACGGCGTTTAGGAGCAGCACAAGGCAGAATTGCCCTCGGTGGCGAGATACCGGACGTTGAATGGCTGTCTCAAGGCTTCTTGCGCGACTACAGCAGCGAAAAACCGGTGATCTGGGGGCTGCTTGACGACGATCGTGCATGGAACCAACCCGTTGTTGCCGACAACTTCCCAGCGGCTCTGAGGTCGGCCGCAAACGAACTGCACGCACAGCGTCATCGGCTCTACTCGCTGCTGGAATCGCTTCCGCGCACCCTGTGCCACCTCGACTTCTGGACCAAGAACCTGATCGAGACTGATGACGGCAGCTTTGTTCTGCTGGATTGGGCCTTCGTCGGTGACGGAGCGCTCGGCGAGGACATCGGAAACCTCGTGCCCGACGCCGCACACGACTTCTTCGTTGAACCGGACCAGCTACCGAAGCTTCGCAAAGCGACACTCGATGCTTACCTTGCCGGCCTCGGAGATGTTGGCTGGCAAGGCGACCCAAGAATCGTCGAACTGGCCATGGCCGCATCAGCGGTCAAGTACGACTGGTTCACCCCGCTGATGCTCGAACGCGCCTCAGACACCGAGCACCAACGCTACGGCGGCGATGCCGTCACCGACTCCGACGAGTTCTTCGCCAGACGCGGTGCCGCACTGCTCGAAAACGCCCAACAAGCCCTCGAAGCCCTACGACTCGCCAACAACCTAGGACTCTGACCGCTGGCGAACCTGTGATCTACAGAACCCGACTCAGGGCGGTTCGCTCCCCAAGCGACCGAAGGTTCCGAATCCAAGTCGCACCTATGGCGCGGTCATCTGCGACGGTCAGACTGATCTCAGACGCCGGCTCGTCGGATGCCTCCTGCGAGTCAGCGTTTGGCCGTGCTAGAGGGTCTTGTTGGTCCAGGTGTGGGCGCCGAAGCTGTTGTCGCCTTTGCAGGTGACGCGGGTGGCGTTTTGGCTGTGGAGCCAGCAGGTGTGCCAGCTGCCCACCGAGGGGAATCGGGCGTGGTCGTTGACGAAGCGGCCGGTGGGGTGGGCGCGTTTGGTGGGGTGTATGCGGTGCAGGAAGCTCTCGTTGCCCCAGCAGACGATCTTCGAGGCCGGGGTGTCTGATCCTGCGGTGGCACAAGTGTGGTAGGCGCCTGCGGTCACCGAGACCCATGCGGTGTCTGGGGGCGGTTCGGGCTGTGACCACGCCGATTGGCCGTTGTCGACTTGGGCGGCTCCCAGGTGCGGGCCGCCTTCGCCCCAGCAGCGCAGCGAGCTGTCCGAGACCGTGGCGCAGGCATGCGCGCCGCCGACGGTCACCGACGTGTAGAACAGCCCGCCGTCCAGCTCGGGCACCTGCCAGACGCCGCGGCCGGGCACATCCACAGACACCGGGCCGTCAAAGGAGTTCACCACCATGGCGCTGGGCCCATAGGCGCCCCAGCACAGGATCGTCCCGTCGGATGCAAGCCCGCAGGTGTAGCCCTTGTTCCACCCGTCGTCGCCTGGCGAGGAATACGCCGCGCTGCCTCCCGCGGACACTGCCAGCCAGGTGAGGCTCCCCACCAGCTCGGGCACATCGGTCTGGCCGTCGTCGTTGCGGCCCCAGCACTCAATGGCCTCCGCGTCGGTCAGCGCACACGTGTGCCACGCCCCCGCGTCCACCCATGTGAACTCCCCGCTCGACGCGGACTTCGACGCAGGCGCCTGATCGAAGTTGTCGCGGCCCCAGCACTTCACTGTGCCGTCAGACACCAACCCGCAGGTGTGGAACTCCCCGGCCGACAACAACTCCCAAGTCTCCATCGAACCCAAAGCCGGAATATCGCTCGTCTGGTCGAACTCGTCATAACCCACACACTGCACACTCCCCGCCGTCAACAGCGCACAGGTGTGATACCCGCCCGCTGTCACATGGGCATCGCCCAAACCCACCGACGCCGCCGACGGCAGCACCACCAACACGCCTGTGCTGCGCAACACCTCGTCATAGCCGGCCTCGTCGACAAAGCTCACCCGCAACCGGACCTGCGCCCCCAGATCACTGCGTGAGATCGTGTAACCGGTGCCGGTCTGGCCGTCGATGCCAGCCCACGTCACGCCCTCGTCGACACTGCGCTGCCACTGAAGAACACCA